>OZ240219.1:0-3211320 GCA_965197645.1 Dehalococcoidia bacterium
CCCAGCTCGAAAAGCTGCGGAAGCGGCTCATCGAGATCGCCGCCGAGCAGGGCCTCGACGAGGACCAGGTGCGGACGGCCGTCACGGACCGGACGGGCAAGAGCCTCGACGACCTGGACGGCACCGAGCTTGGCCCGCTGGTGGAGGCCGCCGCCAACAAGCTCCGGCAGATGCAGCAGGCCCAGGCCGCCTAGCCTGCCGGTCGATTCGGGTTCGGAATCGAGAGCGGGGCCGTCTCCTTCGGGGGGCTGTCCCGCTCCTTCATTACAGGACAAGGAGGCAACGAGCCATGACAACGACTGAGACCTTGGTAAGCACACCCTGGGGCTGGACACACGACATCGAGGAGTTGGCCGAGGGTGTCTGGCGGGTCACTACGCCCAGCCACGGCGGGCTGAAGCTCAGCCGCGAGCGGTGGGCCGAAATCCCGGACTGCGTGCGGGCCGCCATGTTCACGCCCACCTTCGCCGAGGAGGACTGCGAGGAGCCCATCGTCAGGACGCTCCTGGGAATCGGCGACGCCCGCGAGAGGGAGATGGCCCTGAAGGTCGCGGGCTACTTCGACCGCTACGCTCCGGCGCTCCCGCACCTCCGTGACTGCCCGCCGGGCATCCACTACCACGCCGTCGTCTACCGGGGCGGCTTCGGGACGGACTCGTTCGGGCGGTTCGACACCCGCATCGAGGCCGAGTCCTTCGTGGGCGACGCCGAGATGGTGCGGGCCTACGGGAAGCTGAAGGCCGTCGAGTGCAGCCGGACGCTCCCGCTCTGCCGTGCGGAAGGGGGCAGGCCATGACCGCGACGACACGGCCCAGGCCCCGCAGCCTTCCCAGCACGACGACCAAGCTCCAGACGGAGATGGGGAACCTCTACGTAACCGTCTCGACGGACGAGGACGGAGAGCCCTTCGAGGTGTTCGGCTGGCTGGGCAAGGGAGGCAGCTTCCAGCACGGCGTCACCGAGCTGGCCTGCCGGCTGATCTCCCTGCACCTGCGGAGAGGGACGCCGGTCGAGGAAATCATCGATCAGTGCCGGGGGATTCAGGAGATGCAGCCCTTCTTCAACACGATGCCCGACGGCAAGAGCGTTGCGGTGCTCGGACTCGGCGACGGCATCGCCCACATCCTCAAGGCGCACCTGAAGGCCAGGGAGGAGAGAGAGGGGGAGACGGCGCAAGAGGCGGCGATTGAGATGAAAGCGGCCGCATGAACGGCCAGGACAACGGCATCGAGGCGGGGCTGTCTCCTTCACGGGCGGCCCCGCTTCTCACTTATAGGAAGGAGGCGACGACGATGGTAACGACGACTACTGACAGGGCGGAGGTCTTCTCCCGCCCTGCGGCGCGGTTCGACGACGACGGCAACATGGAGGTGCGGGCCTCGTCAGCCCTGGGCTGCCGCCGCTCCCTCTGGTACGCCGCAACGGGATACGAGCCCACGAATCCCCCCAGCGACGACTCGCTGACGGCGATGGAGGCGGGCAACGCCCTGGAGCCGGTGGTGGTGCGGGCGATGGAGCGGGCTGGCTGGAAGGTGGACGCTCCCGACCCGCAGGACCCGAAGCAGGTGGCGGTCAGGGTAGGCCCCAACATGATCGTGACCGGCCACCCCGACGGCACGGTGCGGATGCCGGTGGAACCGGGCGAAGCGCCCCCTCAACTCTTCCTATTCGAGGGAGAGCCGGATGCTCCTGTCTTCGGCGACCCGATGGTCGTCGAAATCAAGACGCGGGGACCGGATGCCTTCCGTCGCTGGCAGACGCTCGGGGCCGAGCGCAGCCACCCGGCGGCAGTGGCCCAAGCCGCCCTCTACTCCCTCGGCGAGTTCGGCGACCTGCGGGACGCCGTGATCGCCACGATGGACACGGGGGCTCGCACCTGGGACTGGGAGCGGATACCCGCCCACCGGCTGGAGCGGGCCTTGCAGTACGCCAGCGAGTGGCTCGGTGAGCTTGCCGCTCACCACGTCCGTAGCGGGCCTGACCCCGACACGCTGCCGGAGCGGGACTTCTCCGCGACCAGCTGGCAGTGCCGAAGCTGCCCCTTCCTGGCGGTCTGCCTGCCGGGAACGGCGGAAGCGAGCGAAGAGACGGAGAACGAGACAGAGACAGAGGAGGTGACAGACGAAGCGGCACGGGACGCGGTGGCGGCCTACGCAGAGGCTCAGGAGTCCATCAAGGAGCCCGAGAAGGCCAAGCGCGCCGCGCTGGACACCCTGAAGGCGTGGATGCGCCGGCAGGGGGACTCCAAGGCGACGGTGGGGGGCCGGACGGTCACCCTCGTCAGCTCCACCAGGTACTCCGTGAACCACCGCAGGCTCAACGAAGCGCTCGACCCGGAGGTCCGGGCTGAGATCGTCACCGAGAGCGAGTCGGAGTACGTGCGGGTGAACACCTAGGCGCTTCCCCTGTTGGGAGCGCTGGACGGGGCCGTCTTCCCTCTAATGGGGAGTCGGCCCCGCTCTCATTCAACCGGGCGCGGCAACACCGCGCCACTACACACACAAGGAGAATCACATGTCACGCACCATCAACAAGGTAGAGCTCTTGGGCAGGGTCGGAACGGACCCGGAGATGCAGTACACCCCCGGCGGCACGGCCGTCACCAAGCTGCGGCTGGCGACCGACCGCTACCGGAAGGACGCCGAGAACGAGACGGATTGGCACAACATCGTGGTCTGGGGCGCCACTGCGGAGGCCGTGAACCAGTACGTCGGGACGGGCCAGCGCGTCTACGTCGCGGGCCGCCTCGTCCAGAACTCCTGGGAAGGCGACGACGGCCAGCGCCGCCACCGCACCGAGGTCCACGCCTCCGAGGTCGTGTTCCTCGACTCCTCCCGCAACGGGAACGGCGACGCCGGGCAGGCACCTGACGCCTCGCCCTTCGACTAGCCCGCTCCACAACCGCATAGCGACGCCTTCTCGAAGGCGCGTCACGGGGCCGCTTCCATCTACAGGGGGCGGCCCCGCTCTTGTTCTAACCGATACGCAAGGAGGCCGACATGACCAGGAAGAAGACCTACACCAAGGACGCTGTTCTGCTGAACGCGCTCCGCATCAACCTGAGCCTGCTGGGGGAGCTGGCGGTCCGCTACGACGTGGAGACCAGGCCGGAAGGCCCGGAGGACCCGCCCTCCATCAACTGCCCCGACGACGTGCGGAAGCTGCTGGGGCCGGAGATGTCCGGCCTGGCCCAGGAGCAGCTCCGGGTGCTGCTGCTCAACACCAGGAACCAGGTGGTGGGCCAGCGGATCATCTACCAGGGCAACGTGTCCTCGGCCATCGTGAGGAACGCCGAGGTCTTCCGCCCGGCGGTCATCGAGGCCGTCCCCAGCATCATCGTCAGCCACAACCACCCCAGCCAGGACCCGACGCCCAGCCCCGAGGACGCGGCCCTCACCCGTGAGCTGGTCCAGGCGGGCAAGCTGCTGGACATCGAACTGCTGGACCACGTGGTCATCGGCGGCGAGCGGTTCGTCAGCCTCAAGGAACGGGGCCTCATGTCCTGACGGTCCACGCCGTCCGGCTCTCACGCGGGGGACATGCTCCCCAGCGCTTCGCTCTCAACCCACACGCAAGGAGGTCGCAAATGCTCGCGACTCACACCATAGACCCCGAAGACCTGTTCACGATAAGCGCGGGCGGCTTCAACGCCACCGCCGACGCCTTCGCCCGCGACGACCGGACGGACGGCCTCTGGTTCGTCTCGATGGTCGGCTCCCAGACGGCGCTCAAGGCGATCTGGGCGTCGCTCCTCAAGCAGCCCCCGGACGTTGCCCACATCATCCGGGGCGCCGACGGCATGGCGCTCCACGGTGGCTACGAGCGGTGCATCATCCCGTACGAGACCATAGGAACGTGGACGACCAAGATCGCCCGTCTGCCGGCGACCGGGGGCTGGCACGCACTCGTCTACACCAAGACCGCGGAGTACGGCTACGAGAAGGACTCCTTCCTGCTGCTGGCGCAGTCGGAGGAGGAAGCCCCGGCGCTGCACCACCGATTCCTCGACAAGCGCAGCCCGCTGCCCCTTCACGGCTCCTGGGCCGGTTGGCTCTGGCAGCGGGGCATCGAACAGGAGGAGATAGTCCCCCTGCAATCGGTGGGCGTCTCCGCCTACCGGTGCTCTCCCAAGGCCAAGAAGCTGCGGGACGACCTGTCCGACGCCGTTGCGTCGGGCAGGCTGACGCTGTCCAGGGAGGCGTCCGATGGATAGGACGCTGAAGCGGGCCAAGCGCAACAACAAGCGGCGCGGACAGCGCAACCACGGGGCCTGGCAGCGGTTCTCCCCCGACGGGACGACCTGCCGCTACTGCGCGCACGACGGCTCGCAGCACCTCTGCCGGTCGGGGCAGCCCCATTTCTTCCGGCCCGCGACGGAGGCGGAGCGGCGGGACCCCTCGGTCCAGCTCTACCGCCACACACTGCCGGACGGCGGCTCGCTGCTGGTGCGGCGGATGACCGTCGCTGCCCACGCCGAGCTCATCACCGCCTTCTGCACCGCCTGTGCCGAAGCCATGAAGACTCCACAGGTGCTCTGTTACCAGCGCAACGTGGGCGTCGGAGAGGTGGTCGGCATCGACACTCGCCACAAGGACCTGGCAATCGCCGCCTGACGCGGCGCACGACACCAGACACGAAAGGAGACACGACATGAGACTAGCTGCACAGGCGAAGGGCGGCTACTACCCCACTCCCGAGCGGGTGGTGGACCTGATCGCCGACCTGATTCACACCCCCTCCGGCTACTACTACCGGGAGCGGGAATCCCTGCGCATCCTCGACCCCTGCTGCGGGGCCGGGGACGCCCTTGAGCGGCTGGCCGAGGGCCTCAGCCGGCCCAACGCCCTGTCCATGGAGACCTACGGCATCGAGCTGCACCGGGACCGGGCGGAGGAGGCCGAGGCGCGGCTCGACCACGTACTGGCCGCAGACCTGTTCGCCACCTCCATAGCGAACGGGGCCTTCGGCCTGCTGTACCTGAACCCGCCCTACGACTACGACTCGGAGGACAAGCGGACGGAACACGCCTTCCTGACGCAGACCACGCGCTACCTGGCCGAGGACGGCCTGCTGGTCTTCATCGTTCCCCGCCAGCGCCTCGCGGTCTCGGCCCGGTACCTCTCCACCCACTACGGGCGAATACAGTGCTGGGCCTTTCCCGACCCGGAGCGCCAGGTCTTCGACCAGGTGGTGCTGTTCGGCTTCCGGAAGGCCGACCCCGTTCCCGACGCCCTCGCCGAGAGCATGGTTCTGGAGTGGGCGGTGGGGGAGCCGGAGCCCCTGCGCTCCCAGCGACACTCCTACTCCTACGCGGAGTACACCCCCGCCACGACGCCGAGCGGTGACGTCCTGTTCACCACCCGCACCGTCGATCCGGTCGCGGCGGCGGCTGAGGCTCGCCGTTCCGGGCTCTGGGCCAGCACGGAGATAACCGACTCCCTGTGGCCCGCGAAGGACAGCCGCACCCGGCCGCTCATGCCCCTCAGACGGGGGCACATGGCGATGCTGGTGGCGGCGGGCTTCCTCGACAACCTGGTGCTCGAAGCCGACGACAGGCGCATCCTGGTCAAGGGCCGCACCTCGAAGGACATGGTGCTGGTCGAGGACGCCCCGGAGAAGGAGGTCCACCGCGAGAAGCTGACGACGACCGTGGTGGCCCTCGACCTTGACGACGGACGGATCGAGGACATCGCCGCCTAGCTCGGACGGCTCATCCTGAGCCGCGCAACGAGGCCCCGTTGGTCCATTCGACCTGCGGGGCCTTCGCTCTATCGGAACGACTCAGAAGACCCCTCTTACCAAGGAAAGGAAGGTCGAACGATGCAGACAACCATGACCCTCGAAGCCTGCTGCCGGTGCGGGCAGCCCATCGCCCCCGGCGAACCGGCCATGCAGACCGCCTCGGTGGACATCGACGACTACGGGAGGGCCGTGTCCTCGCCGGTGAAGGCATACCACCTGACGGGACGCTGCTACGACGACGCAAAAGCTGCCGAGACCGCCCGCAGGGAGACCCTGAAAGCCGCATAGATGGCTCGCACCGAGCCGCACTCACGAGGCCCGCCGACTGCGCGGGTTCGCACGTTCAAGCAACCGCCTGGGGACGTTTCCGGGGACCCGCGACACGCAAACGTCCCCACCGGGGGCGTGGTGCGTCTAGGGTCCCGGCGTCGTCCTCCGGCCCACCACGGAATAGGAGGACGACTCACATGAACCTCGGAGGTTTCATAGACACGTTCAAGGACGCGATAGCCAAGAGGGTGGTCGAGTCCTACCCGCCGCTCTACCGCCCCTCGGAGAACGGCGGCACGCTCCCCAGGCTGCTTCGAAAGCCCCTGGGAGCGCAGGCCGACGCCATCAGGGGCGCGGCCCTCTCCCTGAAGGCCCACCGGGGCACGACGGTAGTCGGGGAGATGGGAACCGGCAAGACCTTCATCGGCGCGGCGGCGGCATACATGGCAGGCTTCGAGAGGATTCTCATCATCTGCCCGCCCCACCTGGTCCCCAAGTGGAAGCGGGAGGTGGAGATGACGGTGCCCGGAGTGAACGAACCTGCGGAAGACACCAAGCCCCTGGCAGTGATCATTCCCGCCCATAACGAAGCGGAAAGCCTCCCCGACACCCTCGCCCGCATTCCGCGGCAACAAATCTCCAATCTGCAGGTCATAGTGGTCGATGACGGCTCAACCGACGGTACGGGCGACATTGCACGGAGGCAGGGGGCAGATCTAGTCATCACCCACGAAAAGAACCGCGGCCTGGGCGCCGCCCTCAGGACCGGCCTGGAGGCGGCCAGGGACATGGACGCTAGAGCCGCCGTCTATATAGACGCCGACGGAGAGTACCCGCCTTCTCAGATACCGTACTTGTTGGGCCCCATCCAGGCTGAAGAGGCGGACTACGTACTTGGGTCGCGCTATATGGGAGGCATCAAGGGCCAGGGTCGGTTCCGAAGGCTTGGCAACTTGTTCTTCACCTCACTTCTTTCCTTTGCGGCAGGACGCCGGATGACCGACGGGCAGACGGGATTTCGCGCCTTTTCCCGCCGGGCCCTGGGTTGTGCAGAGATCATCCACGACTACAACTACGCCCAGGTCCTGACCTTGGACCTCCTAAAGAAGGGGATGAGGATGAAGGAGGTCTCCATTTCATACCGCCCGAGGACCAAGGGCAAGTCTTTCATCAACCTCAACTACCTCTGGCGGGTGCCCCTAGGCATGTTCAGGCAATTGATTGCAACGTGAAGCATCACTGCGGCAGGAAGAAACGATACCCAAAGGTCCAATAGTAGGAGGAAGATCTATATGGCTATCAAGGATAGGTTCAGGACGATGAGCTTCAAGAGCTACTTCGTGCTCGGCGGGCTCGCCGTTCTCGTGGCTCTGTTACTCATCGCCGCATGTGGCGACGATCCCGGGGAAGACCGCCCGGGGATAGAAGTAATAGACTCGGAGACGGGGTCTGTGAGCGTATCTGCCAGCGGTACGGGCACTATGACCGCTACAGGCGCCATGACCGGCACGGAGACGGAGACTGGCACTAGTGCCGGTACCGGGACTATGACCAGCACAGGAACGGGTACCGGGACGGGCACAGAGACTATGACTGGCACCGGTACGGGGACTGGAACGGGGACAGTTACGGCTACTGGGACTGGAATGGCCCCCAGCTCGGAAGAGGGACGTGGCCTGTGGATCCCTGTTGGCCAGGAACCCGAGACCGAAGGCCCCACCAAGTCCGACGGCTACTACACTGCCACCACAAATCGGGAGATTTACCAAAAGATATCCTCCGATTACCAGGAGATCGTCAAACTCACCAACGTAATAAAGGAAGGCGAACCGCTGCCTGCAGCAGAGATTTGGCTCCTCTACGAAGCGGGTATCCACACCCGTTTGGGCGCACAGAGTCGTACGCTTCGGTCCTTCGCCGCTGGGACTACACCCGGTACATATTTCCCGGACTCGGCGGCATTCTACGGCTCCGGTTCGTTCCTTGACTCTCCGATATCGAACGCCATACGCGGGCGTGGCGAAGCCGAAAATTACTCTGATGCCCAGAAGCGCCAGGCGATAAACAAGTCTGCCCTCAGAATCCTCTATCACTGGGCCAAGTTCTACATGATCATTGGCGGCGAACGAATGAGGTCTGGTCTCGTCGATGAAGCTTGGGCCGTCTACGTGGGCGAGGAAGTCGATGGGGCATACCCGAACTCTCTGGCGGCTACCGCCCAAAGCCGCGAGGGCAACTTTGGCAGAGAAGGGACGATCGACATCCCCCTCAGGCAGGCCATGGACAGGGCGAGACAGGCCGCAGACGACATGGACGCCGACGCATACGAGGCCGCCGCCCAGGAAGTCTACTCACGCTTCAACGCCATCTTCTACCTCAGCACCGTCAGGTACATTGGCAGCGTACATAGCGATGCGGAAGCCGGTGACCACGACAGCCTGGGGACCCATCAGGTCGAGGCCCTGTCCTTCTATCGGTCCCTCCAGCCCGAAGTCGCGAAGGCCGATCCGACCGCTGATGAGATCATCGTCGCATACCTCGTGGCCGAACCGGACCAGATCACTACCGCATCGCGGGACGAGGCTTTGGCCACGCTTAACGGGACTGCGTCGGAGCTCCTGCTGACCGACGATGACCTCGTAACCAGCTACGAGTGATAAACTCCATTGACAACTGGAAAGCCGAACTCGATGTTGCCTCGCATGTCGATCTACACCAATGCCAGGGGTAAACGATGAAAGAAAAGCTTAGACGTAACCCGCTTGCGAAAATGCTGATTGCCGCCATCCTAGTGGTGGCGGCAATCAGCGCCTCCCTCGCCTGCGGGGACGGTGACGACACCCTCACCATCTATTCCGGGCGGTCTCCAGACCTGGTGCATCCGCTGCTGGAAGAGTTCACCGAGCAAAGCGGTTTGAACGTGCGCGTCAAGTACGCCGGCAGCTCCGCTATCGCCGCGACGATACTGGAGGAGGGCGAGAACACACCTGCAGATGTGGTGTTCATGCAAGACCCCGGCTCCCTGGGTGTTCTCGCCGATGCCGGGATGCTCGTCGAGCTCCCCGAGGACCTCCTCGACAGAGTGGACTCGAACTTCCGGTCGCCCGATGGATTGTGGATAGGGACCTCAGGCCGGGCGCGGACCATCGTCTACAACACCGCGGCTATCGATCCCGACGTTGACCTTCCCGCATCCATCAGAGACTTCACTAAACCTGAATGGCGGGGCCGGATCGGCTGGGCGCCCCGGAATGCATCTTTCCAGACCTTCGTCACAGCGTTCCGGGTGAAGTGGGGAGAGGAGGCCGCCCGGGAATGGCTCGAGGGCATCAAGGCAAACGACCCCCGCTACTATCCCAACAACATCACCACCGTAGCCGGAACGGCCAGGGGCGAGGTGGACGTGGGTTTTGTGAACCACTACTATCTGCAGAGGTTCCTGGAGGAGGAGGGTCCGGGCTTCCAGGCTCGCAACCACTTCCTCGGTGACGGAGACCCGGGCAGCCTGATCCTGGTGGCCGGCGCGGGGATCATGGAAGAGTCCGGCAACAAAGAGGGCGCGGAACTGTTCATCGACTTCCTGCTCTCCGACATAGCCCAGAACTACTTTTCGGAGAGCACCAAGGAGTACCCGCTGGCTGCCGGGGTTCCTCCCGATGCCGGGCTTCCTCCCCTCGAGTCCCTGGACCCGGTCCAGATCGACCTAGGGTCCCTTAGCGACCTGCAGGGCACGTTGGAGCTGCTTCGGGAGGTGGGCGTCATCCCGTGACCCGTACAGAAGGCTTCATTCGCCGGCGAGGGCTGCCGCGCTGAGCGGCAGCCCTCTTCTTCTTGCTGCTCGTTGCCTACCTGTTCTCCATCGACATACGAGCCAGCCTGGGCGCGTCCATAACGGGTGACGAGCCTTTCTACCTGCTCACCACCCAGAGCCTCATCCAGGACGGTGACCTGGACCTGACCAACCAGTACGACGCCAGGTCCTACGAGAGCTTTTTCGATCACCCCGACGGTCTCTGGCGACAATCCATCCCTTCCCACGACGGACGCCTCCTGAGTCCCCATAATCCCGGTCTCTCCCTTCTATTGATACCGGGATTTGCCCTCGGTGGGTTGCTGGGCGCTCAGGTGCAACTGGTCGTACTGGGAGCCGCAGCCATGACGTTGGCCTACCTGCTCGCAGTCCGCCTTTCCGGTAGGCCCGAGATTTGCTGGGCAGTCGCCCTCGCCGTCGGGCTTTCCGCCACGGCATTCGTCTATTCCTCTGAGATCTATCCCGAGTTTCCTGCCGCCTTGGCGCTCCTGGTTTGCCTCTTGATAGTGACCCGGAGGAACAGACTATCTGTGCGCGATGGATTTTTCTTGATGATTGGCCTAACAGCGATGTGCTGGCTCGGGGTCAAGTATGCCCCCATAGCCGCACTGCTCGCCGCCTACTTCCTATACAAGGCCGACATCCGGGGCCGAGGGACCTTGTTGGCGTTGGGGGCCGGCTCGACCGCCTATTTCATCTGGTTCCACCTGGTTACCTTCGAGGGGCTAACCCCTTACAACGTCAACGTCGTCTACGCAGGTTTCTCGGCCGTGGAGCTGGTCGATAGCCACGTGGCCATCACCGACCGTATCTACAGGCTCTGGGGCCTCTTCGTCGACCGCCGATTCGGAATAGGTCGATGGGCTCCCCTCTTGCTGGCGGTGGTCCCGGCCCTGGTCCTGCTGGTCCCGGGAAACGGCAAGCGCCGGCTCTTGCTCGGTCTGGTAATCGTCCAGGTGCTTATCGCCACCTTCGTGGCCATAACCATGATGGGTTGGTGGTTCCCCGGCAGGACGCTTCTAACGGTGTTGCCCCTGTTTGTTGCGCCCCTGGCCCTCTTGATTGCGAGGGCTGACGGACCCGTTCGCTGGGGAATGACCGTTCTGGCGTTATACGGCATAGCCGTAACCGGGGGGCTCGCCTACGCTGGCCATACCGGGGAAATCACTATAGCTGTAGACCCCTTCGATATGGGGTTTCCCCTGTTCAAAGGGCTCTCGTGGGCCTTCCCTCAGTACACTTACTGGAACTGGGAGACGTGGACGCTCACGATCGTGTGGCTGATGATTGGCGGAGCCACCGCTCTACTAATAGTGAGAGACATGTACGCAAGCACCCGACCTCCAACAACGACCACGAGTGATACTGGAGGCTTGCCGGAAGAGTGCTACGCAAGTGGTGTAGCAGAAGCAGGCTATGGGCAAATAGAGAAAGAGTTACGGCTCATCCGAGGGTTCTAGTCCAGTCCCGATTCTCCATGTACCATTCGACTGTGCGCTGAATCCCGTCTTCCATGTTCACCGTAGGGCCCCAGTTCAAGAGTCTTTTGGCCCTGCTACTATCCGCCCACGTAACCAATGGGTCGGTGGGATGTCTCTCTTCGTACTCAATGAGAGCCTCCTTCCCCACCAACTTCTCTATGATGGCGATGACCTCATTGATGCATACGGGGCTCTCATTGCCCAAATTCAGAATCTCGTATCCTTGGAGATCCAGCGCGGCCACCGTCCCACGAGCCACATCAGTCACATAGGTGAAATCCCTGCGCTGGGTTCCATCTCCGTAGACCGTGATGGGTTGATCCTCGGCAATGCTCCTAATGAACCTGAAGATGCTCATGTCCGGCCGACCCCCTGGCCCATAAACCGTGAAGTAGCGCAAGACCGAGGCATTGATATCGTACAGATGGTGGTACGAATAAAGGAGTGTCTCGGCGGCCTTTTTTGACGCTGCGTAAGGTGACAAAGGTCTGCTGGACGGGGAGTCTTCACTTACCGGGCCTTTTACGCCGGCGCCATAGACGCTGGAAGTCGATGCAAGGACGAACCTCTGGATATCGAATTCCCTGCACAGTTCCAGAAGATTAAGGCAACCCAAGGTATTTGCCTCATAGTAGGCCCTGGGCTGCTCCACACTCCCCCTGACTCCAGCCCGAGCGGCGAGATTGATGATCGCTGATATGGACTCAGCCCTGCGCCATTGCTCTATGCAGGACCATAGCGAATCCAGGTCTCGGATATCTGCTTGGTGGAATTTGAACTTTGGACTCCGGTCAAGGGCATTTAGACGCCACTGGCGCAGAGGGGAGCTTTCCGCATCGAGGAAGAGATCGAGACCCAGTACCGAGTGGCCTTGTTCAAGAAGAAGTTGGACAACGTTGGACCCTATGAAACCTGCACAGCCCGTGACTAAGACGTTCAATTGGATTCGGTTTCCTCGGTTGGTTTCATTGCCGTCGTCGGGAGCAGAGACATACCAGTGTGCCGGAACGGTTTAGGTCAATGTGAACGCGCATGACCCTAAGGCCAAACCGTTACATTGAAGATGATAGCAGAATCGACGAGTAGCCCACCGGTGTCTGGTGCGGCGCTGGATGGCAGCCGGCTTGTCCGGCGTGCTGATCAGGGGATCCTCGCACTCGCAGTCTCGCTGCCAACCAATCTGAGTACAGCCCTCCCATCTTCTTCGCTGGCGGGCGATGTATCGACGGTAGAGAGTTAGGGCACGCGGCTGGTTCTGCGACGTATTCCACTTTGACACTACTTTCGCCATCCGGTAGCCGGCGTTTACGGTCTCATCCCGGACCAGTTCCACCTCATCTTCACCATGTTCACCCCAGGGCGCAGTTACTCCACGCTACCGGCGATTAGTACGTGAGAAATCCGAAAGCCCGTGGAGGAATAGGGTGGGTTTGACAAAAACACCGTCGTATAAGAACATATGTACTCTATACATCAGGGGAAATCATTATGCCATCGACCATCGAATGGACGGACGAGACTTGGAACCCGGTGACGGGTTGCACCCGGGTGTCTCCCGGCTGCGATAACTGCTATATGTTTGCCCTGTACCCACGGCTCAGAGCAATGGGCGTACCCGGCTACGGGGGGGATCCGAGCCAGGTCAAACTACTGCCGGATCGGCTGGACGTCCCGATGCGCTGGGGAAAACCCCGGCGTGTGTTCGTCAACAGCATGTCGGACGTGTTTCACCCGCAGGTATCCTTTGACTTCGTGTACCGGATCTTCGACGTGATGCGGAAAGCAGGCGACCAGCGGGGGCACATATTCCAAGTATTGACAAAAAGGCCGGGGAGGGCGGTCGCGTGGTGGAGAAAATTCAGACACATTTTCGATGACGCGTGGCCACCAAATGTTTGGATCGGCACGTCTGTCGAGACCCAGAAGTACGCACCCCGGATCAGCGTGCTTGCGCGTCTCCCCGCACCCGTTAGATTCGTGTCAGCGGAGCCCTTGCTTGAGGCGGTGGACCTCAGGCGATGGCTTGATTCGGGCGATGTGCAGTGGGTCATCGCCGGAGGAGAAAGCGGGATGGCCGCCAGGCCTATGAATGTTGACTGGGTCAGAGATTTACGTGACCAATCGGCCGAGGCTGGAGTGGCGTTCTTCCTGAAGCAATTAGGGGGAAGGCGAGGCAAACGGTCAGGAAATGAGGCCGTGATAGACGGGCGCACGTGCAGAGAATATCCGGAGCCGCTGGAAGGACATGCGTATGCCTCCTAGAACCACCACGTGGCCCCTCGAACCGCACACTCGCGGCAAACATTTGGTGCTTGAGCGTTACATGCAAGCTTGGCTACCTATCATGACGAAGTGGAATGAGCGAGTCCTGTTCATCGACGCATTCGCGGGGCCAGGCGAATACTCAGGCGGTGAGCCAGGGTCGCCTGTGATAGCTCTGCAGGCGTTAATTGAGCATCGCGCCAAGAACCGAATGCAAAGTGATATTAACTATCTGTTCATAGAAGTGGACCGTGATCGCTGCCAACACCTGACACGAGTACTTGACAGTTTGAAAGGACAGTTACCCCCCAACTGCAGCTACAAAGTCATCAACTCCACTTTTGACAAGACACTCACTGAAGTTCTCGACAATGTTGAGGAGCAACGGACACTCCTAGATCCGTCATTTGTCATGATTGACCCTTTCGGGGTCTCGGGGACGCCCATGAGTACAATCAGCCGAATATTAGATAATCCAAAGTCAGAAGTTTTCATCTCTCTGTTGTATCGGGAGATGAACCGATTCCTTGGACATCCCAGTTTTTCACAACATCTTGATAACTTGTTTGGTAGCACTGCTTGGCGTGAGGCGGTAGGCATGTCTGATTCCGAGTTTAGAAAGAAGTTCCTATTCGACCTATACAGAGACCAGTTGAAAGTGAGTGGAGCAGAATACGTAGTACGGTTCGAACTCTATGAGAAACAGGAAATGGTCTATGCAATCTTCTTTGGAACCAAGAACTTGGATGGGTGCAACAAGATGAAGCAAGCGATTTGGAAAGTCGCTCCATTCGGAGACTTCAAATTCAGAGGCAGCCGACTCGGTCAGCTTACCCTTGGCGAGGACTTTGTGGACTTCAGCTTGCTTGAGAACGTCCTGCAGGACCAGTTCCGAGGGAAAAGCTGGCAGAAGATAGAAGATGTTGACAACTTCGTGAAATCGGACGCTACGGATTTCCACTCCGGCCATCTCAAACTCAAGACACTAACACCCATGGAAAAGAGAGGCACAATCCAGGCAAAACGTCCTCATGGAAGCCGTGGCTTCGTTCCGGGCACCCGAATTTTTTTTCTTTAACTAATGGGGCCGATTGCCATTTCCTCACTCTGACTGGCCAGTGAACTCGTGAACTACCGGCCACACCTGGCCCCCTTTGAATACACCTTTCTCTCACTTATCCTCAAGCGGCGCGCCGGTCCTCTGACAGAGTACTGATTCATGGCCACAGCCCAGGAAAACGAACGTATCCGCTAGGAGCCGGAGGAGAGATGTTCGATACCGGCGTAGAGTCGTCTCTGCCACGAGGTCGAACACCCCGGGCACGGTGCGATGGAAAGTCGGTATGAATGAAAGGACAGCAGCAAGGTGGTCCATCATCCTTTCTCCCCAGATGGGCAGTCGGGTTCTGGCTGTACCTGCTCGGGCGGGTCTCATTGACAAAAAGCCGGATTGTCGGGTAGTGTTTCGGAATTGATACGGGGTATCCGTGCTCCTCGCAGAGATGGGAGCGGGTAGCATTGCCTTCATAACCCGGATAAGTGCGTTGGAACAGGTCTCCCTCCGATGCAAGCCACGTTTTGAGATTTAGCGGGGAAGAAGATAGGCCCCTCGTGAGATCTCCGCCCCCCGCCGTCCGGCATCGTGCCCATGGCGATAGGCATATGAACTCATACAAGAAGTTAGATCGCAGGTGGTTGGTCACCGGGTTTGCCATGGTGCTCCTGCTCTCAGCGGCTGCGTGTGGATCGGACCCTACGCTCACCGCTGTTCCGCCTTCTACGCCGACTGCTGCGCCGACCTCCACGCCTACTGCTGTACCGACTCCCACAGCGACCGTCGCGCCGACTCCTACGGCAACCATTGCACCAACTCCTACCCCCACCGTCGCCCCGACTCCTACAGCAACCGCTTTATCTACCCCCATGGCAACAACTGACTCCCCGGTGAATGATCTGATTTCAAGCGCGGGTGAAGCTCTGGTGGCCATGTCGACGGTCACATTCCGGATGATTGACGAGTTGGAATCGGGCACCAAATTCTTTGGGACGACTCTCAAGACCGTGGAGGGAGAGATAAAGTCTCCCGATAGCTTCAGGATGACGGTAGACGTGGTGGCTCCGGCCCTCGGATTTCTGGAAATCGAAATGATGGCGATCGGGGAAGAGGCGTATATGAAGTTCTCCGCGGACGCGCCGTGGACCCCTCTGCCCCTGGAGCAGGTCCCATTCAACTTCGGGGGGATAGGCGTTACCGTCAGCGAACTGCTATCGACCATGAAGGACGCAGCCATCACCGGGCGGGAGTCGGTAGAGGGCATACAGACGGTCCGTGTAGAAGGAATCGTGGTGTCCGAGGAGCTTTCGGACCTCATTACGTCGGTGGATCCGGGCTATCCGGTCACGTTGACCTTCTGGTTTGACGAGGAAGACCATATTCTGCAGCAGTTCAGAATAGCCGGCCAAGTCTTTGCCGACGATGCGCCGGAAACCAAGCGTCTGCTTAATTTTTCCAACTACAACGCTCCTGTCGATATCCAACTGCCGGATGTAGCCTCGGGGTCGTGAACGCAGCTAGGTCCCGTCTCGCTTCCCTCGGTTCCTCCCAACCGGTTGTCTTGGGAATCGTCTGTCTGGGGGTAATGTCGACCGCACTGGACCAGACTGTGGTGGTCGCCGCCTTGCCGGGCGTAATGGTGGACCTGGAGATC
This sequence comes from Dehalococcoidia bacterium, assembly GCA_965197645.1. Taxonomy (GTDB): domain Bacteria; phylum Chloroflexota; class Dehalococcoidia; order Plut-88900; family Plut-88900. The sequence continues at coordinate 16,275 of OZ240219.1, forward strand.
CCCCTCACGGACCTGGATAAGGCGTCCTGGATCGTAACCGGGTACCTGGTCAGCTATACCGTGGCCATGCCGCTGGCGGGCCGCCTGTCCGACGTCCACGGACGCGTCAGGATGTTCCAGGCGGCGCTGGTACTGTTCTCCATCGGCTCGGCGTTGGTGGCTATTGCGCCGAACTTCCCTTGGATAGTGTCCGCCAGGGCCCTCCAAGCCGTTGGAGGCGGCGCCACGGTCCCCATAGGTCTGGCCATGGCGGCGGGAGCCGTAGCGCCGGAGAAAAGGGGAGTAGCCATAGGACTGGTGGCCGCCGCAGCCGAAGCGGGGTCCGTACTGGGTCCCCTCTACGGAGGCGGCATCATCGAGTGGATTGGCTGGCGGTGGATATTCTGGCTGGACATACCCCAGAGCTTCGTCCTGATAGCGCTTCTGGCCATTTTGACGAACCACGCCAGTCCTGGAGCGAAAATGGACTACTTTGGAGCGCTCGCGCTGGGTGGGGCCCTCACTGTTCTAACCATTGCGCTGTCCCAAAGAAGCATCTTTTCAGGAGAGTCCGTCGTCCCGTATCTCCTGGCAGTCCTGGGAGTCCTCATGGTCGGTGGACTGATAATGGTGGAGAGACGCGCCGTCCAGCCTCTGCTGGCATCTTTCCTGTACACCTCCAGGGCGTTCTTGTCCTCCAACGTTACCCAGTTCCTGGTGGGTGTCGCACTGATCATTGCCCTGGTAGCCGTGCCCCTCATGGCTGGCACCGTCATGGAGAAGGAGGCCTGGGAGAGCGCCCTCCACCTGGCTCGTCTTATGACCGCTATTCCGGTCGGGGCGCTGGTCGGAGGCTACATCCTGCGTTGGACGGGAGTGCGAGCGGTGTGCATAACCGGGCTTGCGCTCATGGGAACAGGCCTGCTGTTCATGAGTGGTTGGGAGACGCAGGTAGCGGAGCTCAGGCTGACGGTGCCGTTGGCCATGGCAGGTTTGGGATTCGGGCTGGTCATCCCTCCTATAGGCGTAAGCGCTCTGAGCGCGGCGCCCAGCAACTACTGGGGCGCCGCGGCCTCGCTGGTCACGGCATCGCGGATGGTGGGTATGGCGTTGGGGCTGGCCGCCCTGTCCGCCTGGGGGATAGAGCGCTTCTACAGCCTGACCGCCCACGTAACGGTTGGATCGACATACGAGGAGACCGAGGCTCCCTTGATTGAAGCTGGCGTGATCGTGTTCCAGAACCTCTTCATGATCGCCGGTATCCTGTCTCTGGTAGCCATTCTGCCCGCCCTACTGATGAAAGTGAAAGACGTCTCCAAATCGCCTGATGCCGTCCCCGCCGACCCTGAAGGATGGCAGCTCGCGGGTAGAAGCTGACGTATGGACAAGCGGCCCTCGTATTCTGGATGGGCACCCCAGCCCGGAAGCAAGCGCTAGACCCGAGAATCCGGCTGAGGAATGTCGATCGACGCCAACCCGACGTAGGGAGCCCGCCAACGCACCGCTGCCTTCCCCCTTTCCCGAGGCTGGTACTTCGTGGCGAGCCGTCAGGCTGTACGGAAGGCCAAGCTCATCCGGAAGACCTGGATGGGGGAGAGCATCATCTCGGTTACGGTCACAGACTCGATCACAGACCGGCAGACCGAGGCTATCAGCACGACCATCGCCGCGGCTCTTGGCGTCCTCGCCGTCTTCTTCTGGGTAACGGTACGGCAACCGGCGCTGGCGTTCATAGCAGTGGGGCCGATAGTGCTTGTGCTCATCTCGGTATTAGGCACTATGGCGCTGCTGGGCAGGTCGGTCACCCGGATGCCTGCGGTCTACATCGTCGCTGCGCTGGCGGCAACGGTAGTGCTGGAACCACCTCCTCTTTACTATCTTCCGTTCATCTATCGGGCTGACCGGGTTGTAGGTCGCCAGACAGAGCTTGTCGGACCGGTTGGCCCACGGCTGCTGGCCAGTCGACATTTCGAACGTGGTACAGCCCGGTAAGGAGAACCCATGAGATTCGATGCCGAAAGCTATCTTGGCGCAGTGGAGCGCTCCGTATCCCCGCTGGAGCGCGATGGACGACCCGCCAGCGCGGTCATGCTTTCTCGCAGCTACGCGACGCCGGTTGCAAACTTGTGGGACGCCATCACGAACACAGAACGAATTCCGCACTGGTTTCTGCCGATCAGCGGTGATCTCGAACAGGGTGGTCGCTATCACTTGGAAGGCAACGCGAGCGGCGTGATTTCAGCGTGCGAGCCGCTCTCACATTTGGCGCTCACCTGGGAGTTCGGCGAGGACGTTAACTGGGTAGAAGTCCATCTCTCCGATGAAGGAAGCAGCCGCGTGCGGGCCACACTAACCCACACAGTGTACCATTCAGAACACTGGGAAACCTACGGGCCTGGAGCGGTGGGCGTTGGTTGGGAGATGGGCCTCCTGGGACTTGATATGCACCTATCGCAACCCGACGAGCCCAAGCCGGACGATGCCGACTTTGCCACCTCACCGGACGGCAGGGCGTTCATCAAGAGCAGCAGCGCTGCGTGGGAGCAAGCGTGGGTAAAGGCCGGAACGGACGCAGCAGACGCACGGGCGGCGGCCAGGCGAACGACCGCGTTCTACACCGGTGAGCCAGTCGATCCCGATTAACGCACGAACGCTGCCGAACCTTTGGAACTCGAAAGCACGCGGGCCTCATAGCGGCAGGCTAGTCCCGGCCTCCCGCAAACGCTTCCGCCGTTGCTGGGAGTCCGGCATCACTTCGGACACCAGCCCCCAGAAGTCCGCCGAGTGGTTCGGATGAGTGAGGTGAGCAAGCTCGTGGACGACGATGTACTCGATAAGTGGAGGCGCGAGCATCATCATGCGCCAGTTGAAGCGAAGCGTGCCGTCGGAGGCACAGCTTCCCCAGCGGCGGCGTTGGTCGCGAACGAGTACCCGCGACTTCTCCCCTCGACCGAGCCTGGGCCACCACCGTTCTACTAAGCCTGCCAACCGTTCGGCGGCGCGGGCTCGATACCACCCGACGACGGCTTGGCGAATCGACTCGTAGCGTTCATCGCCGACTAGGCTCGGTGTCACGGCGATGCGGAAGCCCGAGTGATCGAATCGAACCTCGGGCGAGGAGACCGTGGTGAACTCGACGGTCAAAGGGACATCCCGATCCAGGTACGGCAGCGTCTCGCCGCTGACGAAGCGCTTGGGCGCGGCCTCCAGCACCTCGCTCGACGTATGGCTGAGGATCCAGGACGCCCGCTTCCGAACGAAGTCCCGCAGCTCGCTATCGGGCGTTGCGGTGGGTGCGGCAACCTGCACGCTGCCTCGGTCAACGGTAATCTGGACCGTCTTCCTGCGTCGCTTACTGCGGCGCACCTCGTACTCGATGGTCGTGTCCCCGAAGCGGACGCTGCCCCGCTCGCTCACCTACTACTCCTACGGCTGGCTATCTCCGAGCTCAGGTTCGCCAACTCAGGCAGTTCCTTTTCCGTGTAGCCGTCCGCGGATCTGAGCCCGCGCTCGATGTGGCGACGCATCAGCCGATTGACCTCATCACTCTACTACCAGTCGACAACGCCATGGTGTTGCCGGAGAGACAGTCCCATCCACACTTCCATCGGCGCCTCTATTGTTCGAAGGGGTTCAGCTTGATGCTCGTTAAATCGGGCTGACCCAAAGGCAACACGCGGAACCCCTCCACGTGGGGGCGTACCAGGACGTAGTCCCGAACGTGGAAGAGGGGAATGATGCCCGCATCGTCCATCAACAGCTGCTCCGCCTGCTGGTAGAGGCCCAGGCGGACATCGACGTTGGCCTCCACCCTGGCCGCCTCCACAAGATCGTCGAACTCCGGGTTACTGTACCGTGAGTCGTGGGCCTCGGAGTGCAGCAAGAGGTCCAGGAAGTTCTCGGGATCGGGGTAGTCGGCCACCCATCCGTAGGTGTAGAGGTGTTCTCCCAGGTTTTCCAGATCGTAGTAGTAGGCGTCCCGCTCGACGAGGTCTACTTTGACCTCCACCCCCAGGTTCTCCTTCCAGGACTCGATCATGAACTGTGTCAAGGGAGAAGATTCGCCACCGGTGCCGGCAGCCGTGAAGATGATATCCGGGAGGTCGTCGGCATACTGGAACTCGGCTAAGAGCTGCCGGGCCATCTCCGGATCGTAGGGAATGCCCCGCAGCGCCGGGTTGTAGCCGGGCATGCCGGGAGGCAGCAGCCCGTTGGCAAGGTTCACGTTCCCCTCCCACGCCTCTTCAATCAACGCCTGTCGGTCAGGGCCATGGCAAAGGCGCGCCGCACCTTGGGGTCGTCGAAGGGGGCGCGGGTCCCGTCCATCTCCACGAAGTAGCTGACGAGCTGATCGAACTCATGCAGCTGCCCAGTCAGGTCCGGATGTTCACGTACCCGATCGAGATAGGAGGGGCCGACGTTCACTGCGTCCCAAGCCTCGCCCAAGTACATGTCCAGTCTGGTCGCTCCCGGCAGGACACCTTGCGGCGAGACGACGTACTCCAGCTTGGCCGGCGTGTGATAGCCGTCGTACCGCCGGAGAACAGTGACGTAGCCGGGTTCCCAACGCTCCAGGTGGTAAGGACCGGAACCGTTGATTACCTCGGCCATCCACCACTCCTCGCCCAGCTGTTCCACGTAGCGCCGGTCGATTACAGCGCTAGTGGGGTAGGTCAGCTTGGGCAGGAAGTATCGCTTGGGAGCGTCGATAGTGATGCGCAGGGTGCGCTCATCCACCACGTGCACGCCGACAACCTCGTTGACTTCGGCTGCCAGCTTTTCGTCTACGCCCACGATGTCGCCGAGGTAGAGGGCCGCTGTGTCGCTGTGCAGCTCCGCGTCAGAGGCTCGCTCTATGGAGTACTTGAAGTCATCGGCGGTGATTGGGTGACCGTCCTGGAAGGTTATTCCCTCCCGCAAGGTAAATGTGTAGATGGTGCCAGTATCGTCGATCTCCCACGACTCGGCCAGATCGGGCGCCACGGAGAGATTGGCATCGAATCGGACGAGGCCGCTGAACACGTTGCTCACAAAGAAGTGGGAGGTGGTCTCCCTGGCCGGGGCGGGGTCCATGGTTCTTGGCTCGCCCAGGAGCATTATGAAGGCTCGATCGCGGCTTATTCCGTAGATGGCCGGGGGAAAGCTAGTGATGCTGGACAGCATGGTCTCGAAGGTCTCCGCCCGAAGATCGGCCTCTTCCAAAAGGGAGGTAAGGACTATGGTGTAGGTGAATGTCGTGCGCTCGGTAACTTGCAAGCGGTGCAGGATGGTCCCTTCCCCGTCCTGCTCTGGATGGGTGATATCCGCCCGCTCGGCTTTAGAGCCGTCGGCCAGGGTCACTGCGCCCAGCTGTTCCACCTCCGGTTCGAGCCCCTCCGCAATCTCCTCCTCAGTAAACTGGGAGACAGCGTCGGCCAGCCTATCGCTGAGCGGCGTTCCGATGTCGTGGAACAGTGTGAACATTGACAGACGGGAATCGCTTTGTTCGTCTTCTATTCGCACCCACACGAAGGAGCTGTCCTGCTTGGTGGCCGTCCAAGACTCGGGGTAGGAGAGACGTACTCCGACCTCCAGGTCTTCATAGATGGCAAACTCCTCTGGGGGCGGCTCCGGCTCCGCTGTTGGAGCAGGCGTGGCAGTGGGAAGCGGAATAGGCGACGGTGTCGGCGCTGGCGTGGCGGTCGCGGGGACAGGAGTCGGGGTCGGCTCGGGGGTGGGTGTGGGCGTGGTGGTGGGGGTGGAGGTGGGCGTCGGTGGAGCGGGTGTCGGCGTAGCGTCCCCGCCACATGCCATGGCCACCACCAGTAGGATCGGGATCAGAACAAGGGTCAGGGCGTATTTCATCCTGGATCGTCTCTCGGGAGATAGGATAGGTAGTCCCGGTCCAGTTATCTGCTCTGATATGATGGGCAACATATGCCCTGTCTGTCAACAAGATATGCTCTCAAGACATCCGTCCTTGCAGAGACCGGACGGTCAGAGCGCAGAAGACTCGGACCCGATCCGACGCGGCCATCCCGATGAGGACCGGCTCGGTGCAAGCGCACTTTTGGCCCAAGGCATCCGTTGGTCCACGCTGAGAGACGGTTGCTGCATTCCGAGCTTTTTCGAACGAGGGGACGACATCGAATGAGCCCGGCGCAGCTTAGGGAATCTGGAATCTTACACCCGGTCGTCCTGTGGTAGAATGGGCCGGAACTTTACCCGGCAACAGACGCTATGCTCTACATACTTCTGGCCAGGTTCACTGGCGAAGGCCAGCGGAACCTTATCGACAATCCGGACCTGATCAACGACGTCGCCCAGCAGGTTGACGTTCCAGGCGCCCATCTACTCGCCCGCTACATGGTGCTGGGCAGGTACGACGTCGTCATCATAGCCGAAGCCGACGACTCCGAGTCCGTCGCCCGCCTCTCCCTCGAATTCGGCGCAAGAGCTGGGGTCCACGTCGAGACCCTTCAGGCCATCTCTGTCGGTCTGCTGGCGGGAACGTCCGAAGACGACATTCTATCCACCCTCACCGAAAGCCCAGCTCCCGACGGGGACGGCTCCCCCGCCCCCGAGATATAGCCGAGCTCACCACCCGGCCTCTGCAACAAATCCCGCCTTTCTGCCGGACATGGACCGGATGGACATCTCCCCTCAAGCCGACTTCAATGGAGGCCGTCAACGGGTTCCCGAAGTCCTGAGAGAATGAGGTTGGGTTGACAAGTACGGACAAGGCTGTCACATTTGTCAATGCTGGACCTCCTAGAAAGAAGACCCAAAGGGAGCGCGTACAGAGTCCCATGACGACTCCGCTCACATCACACCCGGATATCACCTCCGTCCTGGAAGACAGGGGTTACCGGAACACGGCCCCCAGGCGTGCCATCATCCGAATCCTCGAAGGAAAGCACGAGGGCTTCACCGCAGAGGAGATCGGCAGTGAGCTTCCAGCCGTGGGCAGGGCCACCATCTTCCGAACAATCAAGCTTCTCATGGAAGTTGGGCTGGTATGTCGGCTGAACCTGATGGACGGAGCTCCCAGGTACAGCCTCTCTCGTGTTGGACACCATCACCACACCGTCTGCGTCAGGTGTGGGAACGTAGGAGAGTTCCGCGCCGCTACAGTCGAGCGGTTGATGAGAGGCTTGGGCAACAGCATCCCCGACGAAATCGTTGGGCACCGCATCGAGCTCTACGTCATTTGTGACAAATGCCGTAGGGACCAGGGAGCTTAGGAAACCCGCCAAACCTCAGTAGTAAGTAGGACCGTGTTGCATACTGAGATTTAGTATCATATACTGCCCTACGGACCAATAGAGTTGCAGCCATGATCGACAGACCTTAGAGCAGAGTAGGTTACTACAAGATGATACTCAGTACTAACAAGTTCATACGCAACCTGGGAAAGGTTACGCTCCTGGCGCTTGTGTTACTAATGGCGTTGGCGGCGTGCTCCGAGAGCGCTAGCCCCACACCGACCAGCTCGCCGGCCACAGTCGCGGCGCAGACGGATCCCACACCGGAACCTACCGCCGCACCCCGAACCGTTATGGTGGTGACGACGACCAACATAGTGGCTGACTGGGTGGAGAACATCGGCGGCGAACACGTGGAGGTCTTCAGCATGGTCCCGATTGGGGCCGACCCGCATGCGTATCAACCGGGCGCGCAAGACGTGGCCAAAATCGCTGACGCAGACCTTGTGTTCAGTATCGGCCTGGGCCTGGAGGAGTCCTGGCTCAGAGAGCTGGTGCAAAACGCTGCTCGGGACTCCTCGACCATCATTGAGCTGGCCGAGCTGGTCGATCCTATAGAGTTCGCTGAGGGTCACGCCGAGGAAGTGGAGGCCATCGAGACCTTCATGCATATAGTCCACGAGGTGGAAGAGGGTGAAATCAGTCCGGAAGAAGGCATCGACGAGATCAAGGAGGCGCTCGAGGGAATCGGGGAAGAAGACCATGGCGAGGAGGAGGATGCTCACGAGGGTGAGGACCACGGCGACGAAGAAGATCCAGACGAGGACGAGGACCATAGGGACGAAGCGAGCGTAGACGAGGATGAAGGTCACGGCGAGGAAGACGAGCTGGTTACTATGGTCCTCGCTATTGTCGAAGACGTGGAAGAAGGGCACATGGAAGCAAGCGACGCCGTCGAGACCATCGAAGGCCTTGCCTCCGAAGGCGAGGAAGCACACGAAGGCCACGGTCACGGCACCGACGACCCCCACTTCTGGTTCGACCCCCTCCGCGTAAAGGTCGCGGTCAACGAGATAGCCTCCCGCTTGTCCGCCCTCGATCCTAGTCGCGACGATCTCTATCGCTCCAATGCGTCGGCCTACAACACTCAGCTGGACGACCTTCACGCCTGGACGGAGGAGCAGGTCAGCGTTGTGCCGCAGGCCAACAGGCTGCTAACAACATCTCACGATAGCCTGGGATACTTCGCCAACCTCTACGGGTTCGAGGTCGTAGGGGTGGTATTGTCCATCACCACCGAAGTGGAGCCGTCTCCGGAGGACCTGGTCGACCTGATTGAAGAGGCCAGAGAGTACGAAGTACCGGCGGTGTTCGGAGAGACAACGGTCAGTGAGCGTTTGGCCAGCACCGTTGCCAGTGAGTCCGGAGCTCAGCTAGTCAGGCTCTATTCCGGGTCCCTGGACGGCGCAGACACCAGCGCCGGGACTTACATAGGCATGATAAGGACAAACGTCGAGCGTATAGTAGAAGCCTTGAAATGAGGCCCTACTCTGGAGGTGATGGGTTGACAAGCACGACTTTCAAACCCGGTATAAGCGTTGAAGACGTGAGTGTAGTGCGTGGAGGTCACAAGGCGCTCACGGAAGTGACTTTCGAGGTGGGCCCAGGGACCCTGATGGGCGTTTTGGGGCCCAACGGCGCCGGGAAAAGCACGCTACTCGATGCCATTGCAGGGGTATTGCCGATCACCCAAGGCACTGTGACCCTGCAGGGAGTCTCAAACGAAAAGGGTGCACTGGCGTATGTTCCACAACGGGACAGCATAAACTGGGTCTTCCCGGCCACCGTGCAGGACGTGGTCACCATGGGGTGCTGTAACGTCGGGCTGTTTCGGCGGCCGGGCAAGCGGGACCGGGAGATGGTCCGGGTCTGCCTGGGGCGCGTCGGGTTATGGGAGCAACGCTCGAAGCTGATGACTGAGCTGTCCGGGGGGCAGCGCCAGCGAGTCTTTATAGCCCGAGCGTTGGCCCAGGAGGCAAGCATCATTCTACTCGACGAGGCCTTCAGCGGCGTCGACGTGGGCGCCCAGGAAGAGATCGTGCAGGTGCTTCAGACTTTGCGCGATGAGGGCAGAGTCGTGCTGCTAGCCACCCACGACCTTACCAACCTGGCCGAACGTTTCGACCAGGTCCTGTGCATCAATCATCACGTATGTGCCTGCGGGCCCCCTGAGGAGGCGTTCACCAACGAGGTGCTCGAAGAGCTATACGGATCCCACGGAATCGAGCTCGACCCCAATCATTACCGAGCCGTGGGAAGTGCGCCATGATCGACTACATCATCGGGCCCTTTGAGTATCCCTTCATGGTGCGAGCGCTGATCGTATCGGTACTGGTCGGGGTGATGTGCCCGGTCCTCGGAGCGTACGTCGTTACCCGGGGACGAGCGTTCATGGGAGACGCCCTCGCCCACTCGGTGCTGCCTGGAATGGTGGTAGCTTTTCTGCTGGGAATCAGTCCCTTCTTCGCGGCCGTACCTGCCGGAATCATCATAGCGCTGCTGATGGGCTCCGTCGCCCGGCGCACCGGCATCAGCGAGGACACCTCTATCGGCATAGTGTTCGCCGGCATGTTCGCTCTTGGCTTGGTAATGCTTTCTAAAGCCACGCACGTCAACGTGAACATTGAAGATCTGTTGTTGGGCCAGGTGTTGGGTGTATCGCAAACCGATGTATACGTCTCACTGGCACTGGTTGCAGTGGTGTTGGTTGGGCTCTATGCCTTTCACCGTCAGCTGGTATACACAACCTTCGATCCCGTTGGCGCCTCCGTGGTCGGAATAAAGACGGGGTTGGTGGAATACGTGCTTCTCGCCCTTCTTGCCCTGGTCATCGTCATAGGCATCCAGGCCGCCGGAATCGTCCTTGTAATGGCAATGCTCATAACTCCAGCAGCGACTGCATACCTGCTTGCCAAACGGTTCGTAGGGGTAATGGTGACCGGGGCGTTTATCGGCGCTGCCTCGGCTGTGGCGGGACTTTATCTTTCCTACTACGCCGACATGCCCTCCGGTCCCTCTATGGCCCTGATCGCCACTGTAGCTTTCGCGGTGGTCGCCGTGACCAAGTCTACCCCACGGAAGCATACTCTACCGTATCTCCGAGGCATTTGGTAAGCTTCGCGGCAAACCGAGAAGGAGACAAGCAGTTGGCGTTCACTTCACGTCTTGGGGGCGTCTTGAGAGGGTCCGTTCGATGGACGTCATGGGCTGGGCTGGCATGCTTGCTGGCCGCAGCTCTGCTATCGGCATGCGGCCAAGATCCGACGGCGACACCGACGCCGGAGCCTGTAGCAACGGAGTCCACGAGTGAAGAGAAAGTGCTGACCATCCTGTATTGGCAGGCCCCTTCTCTGCCTAATCCATATCTGTCCGGTGGCTTCAAGGACCGGGATGCCGGCGCGATCACCCTGGAACCTCTGGCTAAGTACGACCCGGATGGCGAACTGGTTCCGGCGTTGGCCGCCCAAATCCCAACCCTCGAAAACGGCGGCTTCTCCCCGGACCTGACGTCTATAACGTGGAAGCTGCGAGAGGGCCTAAAGTGGTCGGATGGCAGCGACGTGACAGCGGACGACGTGGTCTTCACGTGGCGCTATTGCGTGAACGAAGATACTGGGTGCACGGCCAGCGGCGCATTTACCGGCATCGCCGCAGTGGAAGCCATTGACAATCTCTCCGTCAAGATCACCTTCCACGCGCCGATACCGTATCCATACAGCGCGTTCGTAGGCACCGGGACCCCCATCATCAGCCGGGCGCAATTCGCCGACTGTATCGGCGCCGCCGCGACGACCTGTGAGGCGGAGAATTTCTCACCGCTGGGGACCGGTCCCTATCGCATCATCGATTTCAAGGCCAACGATGAGGCCGTATATGAGCGCAACCCGTTCTACCGAGACAAGAGGCCCTACTTCGACCGGGTAATCATCAAAGGCGGTGGAGATGCGGAGTCTGCGGCCCGGGCCGTTTTGGAAACGGGCGAAGCCGACTACGTTTGGAACTTGCAATTGGAGCCGGAGAGTCTCGCTAAGATGGAAACGGTGGGACTGGGCAAAGTGGTCGTCGCGTTCTCCAGCCTAGTGGAACGTATCGTAATCAATCATACGAATCCGGACCCCGGGTTGGGAGACAATCGCTCGGAGTACCTGGATGGAGAAAACTCCCACCCATTCCTCACCTTCACCCCGATTCCCCAAGCCATGTCGATGGCGATAGATCGCAACGTCATATCGGAGCAGCTCTACGGTTTCGCCGGAGAGCCCACTTGCAATCTGATCGTCGGCCCTCCGAGCTATGTTTCGACCGCCAACGACGGCTGCCTGACCCAGGACATCGAAGGCGCCAACAGACTGCTGGACGAAAACGACGTGCTCGATACCGACGAAGACGGCATCCGCGAGTACAATGGCGTTCCTCTCCGTGTTACTTACCAGACTTCGACCAATGCTATCCGGCAAGAGACCCAGACGCTCGTACGTGACTGGTGGCGTCAGATAGGAATCGAGACCGAGCTGGTGCACCACGACGCCAGTGTCTTCTTCGGTGGAGACCCCGTGGACAACAAGGATGAGTCGTATCGAAGGTTCTTTGCCGACGTACAGATGTACGCCAGCGGTTCCGACATAGATCCGCAGCAGTCTCTATCAGGTCTGCTCTGCGATCAGATCCCAACCCGTAACAACAACTGGGCCGGCAGCAACATCTTCCGCTCCTGCAACCCGGAGTACGATGAACTATTTGAACAACTAGCCCATACCCGAATCGGACCGGAGCGCATTACCCAGATCAAACAGCTAAACGACATACTGGTACAGAGCTACTATGAACTTCCCCTCGTGAACCGAGGCGCCGTTTCCGCACACCTGAACAGCCTTCAAGGCATACGAATCAACGGGTGGGACAGTGAGATGTGGAACATCGCCGAGTGGCACCGCTAATCGCCAATTGGCCCGCTCAGCAAAAGCATGAAACGATATAAGACAGGCGAAACGTTGCGCCTCCCCTAGCCTGATCGATCATTGGTCGCCAACGTCGGCCCGCTTCGTCCATTAGGATTAGGCCGTGTCAGTGTATGAGAAGGCCCTTTTGACGCCTACGCTACAGAAGCCCGGGATAGCTGAAGCCTTTCCCTAGGATCTGCATCTCGGGAGGGTTAAAGGGTGAATCCACTTAACGAAGAAGCTGACGGGCTCCCCGGTACCTGGCAGCTCGTCGGTGAACACCAACTCGCCCATCTGTAACCGGGAACTGGGGCCCAGCGACCCTTAGTATCTATAGCACGCTTCCTCGATCAATCCCATAGTACAACCACCCCGGTGCGGTCCCACAAAAAGGAGAGCGGGCCCCTCTAGAGGGCCCCGCTCCGAAGTGTCTTCTTATTCTCTAGTCGCTGAACGAAGTTACTGCTGTTGTGCCCTGATCCTGAAGAAGAGGACACCACCTACGACTATGACTACCACGGCGATGATGATCACTATGACCAGCCATACCGGGAATCCGCCTCCTTCGTCAGGTGTGACCGGAATGACCGGCGTCGACGTTGGTGTAGCCGTCGGTTCATCCGTAGGGGCGACTGTCGATGTTGGTGTAGCGACCGGCCCAAGCGTAGCAGTCGGCGTCGTTGTTGGTGTGGGTGTCGTAGTTGGCATCGCTGTTGGTGTGGGTGTCGCAGTTGGCGTAGCGGTGGGTGTTGGCGTAGCAGTTGGCGTCACCACAGGTGTAGCAGTTGGAGTCGGGGTGACTTCCGGTGGACTGGGCAGGGCCTGTGAAGGCTCTCCTCCCAGGGTCACTCCCGTTCCAGCCGCGTCGGTATAGGTTGCAGTGGCCCGTAGCATCATGCCGAGGTCATCCTCTGACGGAGTGTACTCGGCGGACATTGCGCCGGGAATGTCAGCCCACGTAGTCCCATCGGAAGAGCGCTGCCACTGCCAGCTGACGTCGGTGACGCCTCCGTCCGGATCGGTCAGCGCGGCGGTGATAGTCGTCCCCACCTCCGGCACACCGCCCGGGGACAGCGTGATAACGCCGTCCTCGTCCACATTGGTAACATTGATAGTGAGCGCTATGGAGGAGCTTTCTCCGGCCTGACGGGTCGCCGCATTCACTGTCACCGAGTAAGCCTTGTCGGGGGACTCATAGTCAAGTACCGTGCCCTGCCCTACGGAGATCTGTCCCGTCTGCGAGTCGACTTCGAACTGATCTGCATCCTCTCCCGACATAGAGTAGGTGATCCCACGTCCGTGCCCATGTGTAGCAACTACGGGATCGCCTACGCTGCTACCCGCTGGGCTGTTCTCCGCCACTTCCCTGGTGGTGCTAATGCCTTCACCAAACGAGGGTGCGACAGATGCTTGAGTTGGTCCTGCTGGGGTCGTGCCGGTGCCACCAGTGCTCCCGGTACCACTACCACCGGTAGGCGTGGTGCTCGTTGGCGCCCGGACCGTTACGGTAGAATCGCCTGCATCACCGGAGAAACTATGATCACCATCCCGCACGTTGAGGCCGACCATAACCTCGTACGTGAAGGACTCTACCGACACAATCGTGAAAGTAACATTTCTGCTGTCGGCCGGGTCGACTTTACCTCTAACAACCCCATTGGGATCGCCACTGACTCTGGTCGCAGACCCTTCTTCATAGCTGAACCCATCGGGCAGTATTTCCATAACCCGCCCTATTTCACCTTGCTCGCCGTATCCTGTACCCGTGATCGTTACCGTCAACGTCTTACCCTGGGCCACCAAGCCCATAGGCAACTCCCTGCTAGGACCGCCCGGCGACGGCACAGAACCCCCTACCGTTACACTGGAATCGTCCACATCACCGGAGAAACTATGATCACCATCCCGCACGTTGAGGCCGACCATAACCTCGTACGTGAAGGACTCTACCGACACAATCGTGAAAGTAACATTTCTGCTGTCGGCCGGGTCTACTTTACCTCTAACAACCCCATTGGGATCGCCACTGACTCTGGTCGCAGACCCTTCTTCATAGCTGAACCCATCGGGCAGTATTTCCATGAGCCGCCCTATTTCACCTTGCTCGCCGTATCCTGTACCCGTGATCGTTACCGTCAACTCAGTCCCGGCGGACACTGGCTCTGGGGAGAAGGACCTAGCGCCGCTGGCCGATTCAGGTGAGGGCATCGTAGGCGTCGGGGCGGGTGGCGCCGTATCGGACGGCCCTACCGTTACACTGGAATCGTCCACATCACCGGAGAAAGTATGATCACCATCCCGCACGTTGAGGCCGACCATAACCTCGTACGTGAAGGACTCTACCGACACAATCGTGAAAGTGACATTTCTGCTGTCGGCCGGGTCGACTTTACCTCTAACAACCCCATTGGGATCGCCACTGATTCTGGTCGCAGACCCCTCTTTATAGCTGAACCCATCGGGCAGTGTTTCCATGAGCCGCCCTATTTCACCTTGCTCGCCGTATCCTGTACCCGTGATCGTTACCGTCAACTCAGTCCCGGCGGACACTGGTTCTGGGGAGAAGGACCTAGTGGCGCTGGCCTCCTGCGCGACCACGAGACTCAAGCTCAACAGGGCCATCAGCCCTGCAACCATGACAAACAGCAACGACGTTCTCTTGATCAAGCTTTTCCCCTTATTGATTTCGTCTGCTTGAATGGCTTTCGGAGGGGAGGTGCCCCCCCTCGTTAGCCATCCAAGCAGACACGGAACCTTCCTTCACCAACATCGCCAACCGATTGACCTAAAACTGGTCAAAGTAGAGGTCAACAATGTCTAGGATCTGATCCCCGGTAAGTTTGGGAGGGACATCAAAGTAATCATCTACGGCATCAAGGACCTCGTCACCGTCAATCTCCCCGTCTGCGGGGTTATTGTCGTAGCCGTGCGCCGCTTCACCCAAGCCACCGGCAGCCGTCACCGTTATGGTGACCCTCACACTGTCGGTCTCCGTCCCGTCGTTGGCGATAACGTCTACGACGTAGCTCGCCTTCGTGGCGGCGTCCGGGATTACGATCGCCGTCGACATCTGACCGGTGTTGTCTATGCTGAAGCTGTTCCTATCGACGCCGCCCAGCGTGTAGGTCAGCGTGTCGCCGGTGTCAGCATCCGTAGCCGTAACCGGGCCTCTGATGTCCACACCCGCCGCCGTACCTTCCACCACTCTCCTCGTGTCTGTTGCCGCAGCGAACTCAGGCGCGTTGTTTCCTGGCTGCGGCGTGACCGCGCCGCGACTTATAGACGGCGCAGACGGCGCCTCGTTCACGCCGATGACCGTGATGGTCACCCTGACGGGGCCAATCTCGACCTCCGCGTCCGGGTCCGTAACCTCAATGGTGTAGGTCTTCTTGGCGGACTCGGAGTCGAAGTGTGTCACCACCGCCGCCGCCAACTGGCCCATTTTGTCGTCGGCGTCTTCCGTCATTTCGTCCACTGTAGTAGTAACCGGGTCATCGGCGATACTGTCGGAATCGGTCATGACGGCGTCGTAGTAGTTGTCGTCCGCCTCGTCGTAGTTCTCAGCGAACACGAAGGAAGCTCCGTCCGGGCCGCCTATGGTATCGCGCGGGCCCAAGTCTAGCAGCGGCATTCCCACGTACCCGGTTGAGGGCGTATTCTCTGCAACCTCTATATCGACGATTATAACTTCCGTAGAAGGCAGGTCGGTACCGTCCGTTGGGTCGGGGTCCGCCTGCACCGCGTTGTCCGTTACCGTTGACAGCATCGTGTCGGAGTTATGGTGCAAGTCATCGCCCTCGTTCACGCTCCCGTCGTCATTTCGATCCTGGAACTTGTGCTGCTCGACCGGGGTGGGGGTGGTCTCTGGGTCATCGTTCCTTTCGTCGAGCGCGGTGACCGGGTCGTTCTCCACACTCGCGCCGTCCCGGTAGTCCACCATGGCCCACAGGAACTGGCCTACCTCGCCCGTATGGCTGTCTGTCGTGGCGCCCGGGACTAATTGGGTGGGATCTGCGAACGCGAGTTCTGCGGCTTCATCGGTGAGCCTATCGGGGGTCGCAAGCCATTTCCAATCGGTGATGCTCACTATGCCGTCGGGGTCGGTCAGGGTAGCCATTACCGGTGCCCCATCGTGAGGCTGCTCCGGCGAGAGCACCAGCTTCCCCGCCTCGTTCACGTTCATGACCGTTACTCTGACGCTCTTCTCACCGTCGAGGCCGTCGCCGTCGACGACCCTTACCGTGACCTCGTACACGTTGTCGCGGTTGGCGTCCATGGGGTTCTCGTAGTCCGGTGCATTTTTGAAGTGGAGTCTTCGTCCGATGCCGTCGCCGGGGGTGCTGTACTCGAAGAGAGCACCGTCGGGACCGGGGATGGGATTATCGGGCCACGACGCACGATCAACTACGTCATCCTCGGACCGGATGTAGAGGTTGCTGTCGTCATTGGTGCCGTCGTCATCGGTGGGGAGGCCCGTGTAAGAGTCGTCGTTACTGCTATCCGCCTCGTCGACTGATAGCTCTGCGTTTCCTGCCGTCACCCTCGGGGCCTCGTTTACGTCGGTGGCGGTGATGGTCACCACGATGTCGTCACGGTCCTCGTTGGCGTTCGTCGCTCCCTCTCCCGATGGATCGGTGGCCCTGACGACGACCACGTACTCTCCAGCAGTGAGATCAAGAGTAGGCGCGTTGACCGTGCCGTAATCTCGGCCATCCGTTTCTTCGGCGGACAGCGCTTTCGCCACCATGATCTGGCCGGTGGCCTTGTTGATGGAGAAGAATGCCACGTCTTCGATGTCAACGGAGGTGTTGCCATCGTCGCCGTCGACTTCCATCACCAACTCGTAGGTTAGTATGTCGGGGTCCTCATTCACGTCCACCACAACCGGAGCGCCCACGGGGTCACCCACGGCGGCGGACTCCAGCACCGATCTGGTGTCCATATTCTCTGTAAAGTCGGGGGAATTGTTGGCCTCGTCGGACACGTCCGCTCGCACCCGGTTGGCCGATATTCCAATTGCGGTGTTGTCGCCGGTGCTTTGTGTGTCGTCGTAGTCTGCCATTCTTGCCAGCAGGTGCCAGCCCTCATCATCGTCTGCATCCGGGGTGTAGTCCTCGGAAGCAGCCCCGGTAATGAGTTCCCATTCTCCGGCAAGATCGGTCGTGTCAGTGCCAGGGTCACGGTTAGGATTGTTGACCTTGGCCCTATACCAGCTCCAGGTCCCGCCGGTAACATCGCCATCAAGGTCAGACAGTTCGGCGGTTATCTCGGTACCAACCTCGGGCTGCAGCCAGTTCAGCTCTACCTTCCCCTTTTCGTCCACATCGGTGACCTCTACAGTGACGGCCAATTCGTCCGCTTTGCGCGGGCCGTCGTGGACGGAACGCATCTCGGTGGCCCGCACCGTTATCTGGTAAGTGTTGTCGTTGGGTGCGAATTCGCCTTCATCGGTGAACTCCTCAGGGGCACCAGTGTCAGTGTCAGCAGGGTTCAGGTTGAGGCCCCGGTCCGTCGGGCTCTCGAAGTTCGGCTGGTTCTTGAACCGGAGCTCGACGCGGTCCTTGCCGTCATTGATGTCGGCGACGTCAACGATCATAAAGTCGGATGCGTCAGTCCCCGTGACTTCCCAGCGGATCCTGTGGCCGTCAGGCTCCCTCGCCGCCAATGGGACCACCATATTCGTCCGCGTTTCGGCGTACGTAATTGTGCCGCTAACGCTATCCCGTGACTGCCTGTCAAAGTACGGGGACTCGTTCAGGTTCGTGAGACTGATTGTCACCCTGGCGGTGGCTTTACGAGTGTCGTCAGCCGCGTCGGTAGCTGTAACTATGACGACGAAGGTATTGACGCCCTCGTCGTCCAGTGTTGGGTCGTCCTTGCCAGGAGCAGCCGCATCTGACGGAACAGCACTGACCCCGTCAGGAAGAGGATTGGGGAAGTCAACCTCACCCACCCTGATCTGGCCCGTCGCCTCGTCTATGGTGAAGTAGGCGTTATCGTTGGTCTCGGTGGCGTTCAGGTCATAGATGAAGGTCTTGCCTTCTTCTGTCATCACCCGGACGGGGGCGCCAACGATGCTCCCGACCTCGGCGTTCTCAACCACGCTCCTGTCGTAAGGCGCATCGGAGAACTCGAGGACGGAAATTTGACTGGGGTCGTCCGGGTCCACGCGCACTGCATTCTTCGAGATCGCCATCACCCGGTACAGATTGTCAACATTCGATTCTTTGGCCTCCGGGCTGCCGGCAACCTCCTTCTGGGTACGTTCGTCGACCTCTACCGTGCTCGGATCGTCTTCGTCACTCATGGTGTCCGTGTAGGTCGCCGTCGCCCGCAGGAAGTAGCTGTCATCATCGTCCGTTGGCGTGTAGGTGGCCGTCGTGGCACCGAGTATAACTTCGAAGTTCGCCTCCAGACCGATGGATTTGGATTTATGCCACTGCCACGTGACAATGGCCACGCCTTCGTCCGGGTCCTCCACGGCGGCGGTTATCATGTTTCCAATAAGGGGCTGGTCCGGGTCATCTCCCGCCGCCGACAACGTTGCCTTCCCTGTCTCCTGGATGTTGTCAACGAAAATAGTCAGGGGCCTCTCATCCGTACCACCTGCGCTGTCGGTGGCCACCAGCGTCACCTTGTAAACGCTGTCGTAGTTTTCATCCGTCGGATTCTCGTAGTCGGGCGCCTCTTTGAACCTGAGCGCGATGGGCTCACCAGGTCCCTTCAGGCCGCTAGCAATATCAACCGAGCTCGAGCTGAGCTCGAAGTCATCCTCGTCCTCCCCCTTCCACGACCAGAAGATCTGCCCGCGGGCATCTTCGTCACTCGCGGTGAAGACGTTCAAACGGCCGGGAACACTGGGCCTCTCCATGTCTGGTGTGCCGTCGTATGAATCGCCGGACTTCTCGTCGACGCGGAGCTCGGACGGCGCATCGGGGCGGTCTCCGAATACAGAGTTAGTGGAGGCGACGCTGCCCATTATCACAGGGGCGTCGTTTGCGGCGGTGGCGGTAATGGTCACTTCGACTTCAGCCGTTTCGCCGCTGGGGTCGGTGGCCCTGACGATTACCTTGTACACTCCTGCGGCAGTGTCGGTTGCTCGGGCAGCGTCGGCGTCCAGCTTGGACTTCACGCTGATCTGGCCCGTCGCCTTGTCTATACTGAAGGAGTCATCGTCGGCGTCGTTGGGGCTCTCGGACGCCACCAACTCGTAGGTCAGCGTGTCGTTTTGCGGGTCCGTGGCCTCAACCGGGTCGCCCACGGGGTCATCCACGGCCGTGCTCTCCGGCACGCTCCTGGTGTAGTCCAACCCAGCGGTAAAGCCAGGGGAACCGTTGGCAGGATTTGTAACTCCATCCAAGTCGGAGGAAACCTCCGCCCGCACCGGATTGACCGATACCCCAATCGCGGTCTTTCCCACGCCATGGTCGTCGGCATAGGTCGCCACGGCCCTCAGAACCCTGGTTTCGTCTACTGCAGAGTCGGAATCAGGGGGGTCCGGACTCGTGATGTCGTCCACACGGTCCCCAGCCGGAGTATAGGTTGCATTGTCAATAAGCCCGGTAGCACTGACCCAATGGCCCTCAACGTCAGCGACAGGTTTCGTAACCTTGGACACGGACCACGTCCATGTAACGGTGCCGTCGACGCCGTCAGGGTCGCTCAGTTCGGCCGTTATCGGGGTACCAACCTCGGGCTGGAGCAGGTTGAACGTCACGCTACCAGTCTCATTCACGTTGGTGACCTGGACGGTAACATCCGTCTCGGTCGAGAGGGCGCGGCCGGTTTCGCCGGAGCCTCTCACCTCAGTGGCCCGCACCGTTATCTGGTACATGTTATTGGTGGCATCGTCCGTTTCGCCATCGTCATCGGTATCGTCATCACCGTTGAGATCTTTGGCGTGCGCTCTGTCCGTCGGACTCTCGTAGTCGGGCGAGCTGAGGAAGGTGAGCACGCCGCCGTCTCTGCTGATCTCGAAGTCGTCGGCGTCGGTCCCTGTCACGTCCCATTTAATCCTCGCGCCCTCAGGGTCAGTCGAAGTGAAGGTACGCACCGGGCCGTCGCCTTTCTCAGCGTACTGTATTGGCCCTTCCTGCGCGAAGGCTACATCATTATGTGAAGGTACAGAAAGGGACAGTATCATAGTCGCCAGCAGGACACCGACGACCACTACCACCCATACTGCTGCATTATGTGACCGATTTGGCATGAAATTCCTCACTTCGCCCTTGTAGCTTGGCTCGATTCTCCAATTCCCGGCTTGTATAGTTCCGCAGCACTCTATCATTCAAGATAACGCCTGTCAACAGATTCCCGACGCCAATTCGTTGTGGTTGTGAACTCGTTCATTAAAGATACGAGACAAGGAGGCTGCGCCGAGCCGACCGGCAAGCCCAGGAATGCATCCCCGCCGAAGGGTCTACTCAAGAAGCGGCGCCCAAGGAACCGTTACCGGCCCACATACGTTTACTCTATTATCATTAACGGTGTGACCGAAGGAATCGTTAGCAAGGAGCCTGGGTACAATGACGAAGCTCTTGGCATTGGCAACGGTGGCGATCATCCTGGTGGTCCTGGCGAGCTGCGATAGGTCCAGCCCGACCACCGAGCCGGCTCGGCCCGACGAAACGCCGGTTTCCCAAACCTCTACACCCACGACAGCGCCGGTTACGACGGTGGAGGTGGTTCCGGGCCTTGCGCCGGACAGCTTCGTCGCCGTGGTTCCGAGCACCCTCCGAGCAGGCTACGCGGAGCGGGTCTCGATCTCGCTGTTCAACGGGGACCGGCTGGTGGCGGGCAACGTGCTGCTGACCCTGAGCGACAGGGGGGGCACGGTGGGTACCGTCCTAGCCGCGAGGGTGGAAGGCACCGACAGCGTGGAGCTCCTGATACCGCAGCTGGAACCGGGCCGGTACAGGATCGAAGTTGAGGTGGAGGAGGTCGATGAGACCCGGAGCGCCCTCGTCGAGGTGGAGGATGGAGTGCTGCTGTTCGTCGAGACGGACAAGCCGATCTACAAGCCGGGCCAGACCGTCCATATCCGTCTGATGACGCTGGACGCTCTGCTCAAGCCGTGGCAGTTCGCCGCTACCATCGAGGTGCAGGACGCCAAGGGCATCAAGGTGTTCAAGAAGGAGGTGACTACAGACGAATACGGCATGGCAACAGTCGACCTGCCGCTGTCCACTGAGCCGAACCTGGGCGTCTGGAAACTCACGGCCCTTGCTGGGGCCCAGAAGACGCAGCTGGACGTGAGGGTGGAGGAGTACGTTCTGCCCAAGTACGAGGTTAACATCAACACCGACCGCGACTGGCTCCTCGCCGGCGATCCGGTCATCGGTACCGTATCGGGAGAGTACTCCTTCGGCAAACCGGTGGTGGGCGAGATGGAGATCGTAGCCTCGCGGTACGTCGGCCAGTGGGAGGAGTACGCTCGGTTCCAGGGCCCCATAGACGGCGAGACGACGTTCAAGCTGCCGCCAGTGGGCTTCGTCGCCGGTGTTCCCCAGGCCGGCGGTCAGGGGAACCTCACGCTGGACGTGACCATCCGCGAGAAGGGCACCGGGTACGAGGAGAAGACCAGCAAGCTCATCACCGTAGCAGCCGCGCCGATAACGCTGAAAGTGATACCGGATAGCCTTGTATTCAAGCCTGGCCTGGAGATGTCTTATTTGGTCGTCACCCAGGAACCCGACGGCTCACCAGCCGTCGATACCGTTGTGACCCTCACCCTCGCCTACTTGGACAGGGAGTTCGAGCAGATTGACGAGGAGACGATCGAGGTTACGACGTCCAGAGGCAAGGCCATCGTGAAGGCTGCCCCGCCGTCGGAAGCCATAGGTCTGACCCTATGGGCGGAAGCCGGCGATGCGTACACCTCCCTGTCCCTGCAGTCAGGCCATTCGCCGTCGGGCAACTTCATCCACCTCGAGCAGGTGACCCAGGGCGACGTAAATGTCGGAGATAGGGTGCGGTTCCGGGCCCACTCGACGCGCGAGGCGCGCAACTTCTACTACGAGGTGCTCTCCAGGGGCACCGTCATCTTCACCGACGTATCGTCGGGCCCGGATATCGAGTTCGTCTCCACCCAGCTGATGGCGCCGTCTTCCCGCATCCTGGTCTACCAGATCCTGCCCAACAACGAGATTGCCGCCGACTACCTTCCCTTCGACGTCCAGGCATCCTATCCCCACGACGTCCAGATCGGCTTCAGCGAGGAAGAGGTGAGACCGGGCACTGCAGTCGACATCAACCTCCAGACCCAGGGTGAGTCGCGGGTCGGTCTCGTAGCCGTGGACCGGTCGGTGTTCATCCTGGCTGAGAACCGGCTGAACCTGCAGCAGGTGTTCAACGAGTTGGAGAGGCTCTACCTGGAGCCACAAGTGGAGCTCCACGAGGCCCGGTTCACCGATGTCATCAACACCCGTGGGGCGGAGGAGACCTTCAGGGACGCCGGCGCCATCGTGTTGACGAACAAGGACGTCCCCTCGGGCGAGAGGATTGTGCGGGAGGTCTTGGAGATCATGGCTATGGAGGAGGTCATGGAGGAGGCTGCGGACTCGGTGTCCATCGCCTATAGTCTTGGAGTCGCCGACTTGAGCGCACACGAGGGGCTGGCCGAGGTGCAGCGGGTCCGCCAGTTCTTCCCCGAGACGTGGATATGGCAGGACGTCTACACCGGCGCCGACGGCGCCGCAGTCCTGCCCGTAGAAGCGCCTGACAGCATCACGACGTGGGTGCTCCGCGCCGTGGGTATGTCCAAAGAGCACGGCCTCGGCATAGGAGAGAGCGCCCTGCGGGTGTTCCAACCCTTCTTCCTGACGGTGGACCTGCCCTTCTCCGCGATTCGAGGCGAGGAGTTGCCCGTAAAGGTCGCCCTGTTCAACTATCTGGAGACGCCGCAGGAGATGTTCGTCAAGATCGAGGAGGCCGGCTGGTTCGACCTTCTCGACGACCCGTTGAAATCGATCACCATAGACGCCAACGACATCGGCGGGGCCGAGTTCATGATTCGTCCCAGGGGTCTCGGCAGCAACTCAATCAAGATCACTGCGCGTAGCACCGAGGCCGCCGACGCCGTCATCAAGGAGCTTCTGGTGCAGCCCGAGGGAGTAGGCGTGGAGACCGTTGAAAATTACGTGGTCTCCGATGGCCATCACAGCGAGTTTGATACCTCACTGCCCTTCGACGCTGTCGAGGGGTCCGGCAGGGCCTACGTTGCGCTGACGGGCAGCTTCCTGACCCAGAGCATCGAGGGACTGGACCAGCTTCTTAGGATGCCATTCGGGTGCGGGGAGCAGAACATGATCCTGTTCGCTCCCAACGTGTACATAGCGCGCTACCTGAAGGAAACGGGGCAACTGAAGCCCGAAATCATGGCCAAGGCCGAGCACCTGATGACCGTTGGATACCAGAGGGAGCTCACCTACCGGCGGAGCGACGGCAGCTTCTCCGCCTTCGGAGAGTCGGACCAATCGGGCAGCCTGTGGCTCACGGCCTTCGTTATGAAGACCTTCGCCGAGGCGAGGGCACTGATGTACATCGACCCTTCGGTGATCGACAGCGCCGCGGCGTGGATAGAGTCTCACCAGAAGAGCGACGGGTCGTTCGAGAACGTCGGTTTCCTGCACCACCAGGAACTGCTGGGCGGACTGCAAGGGAGGGACGCTCTGACGGCCTACGTGTCTATCGCACTGCTCGAGACGGGCAACAGCTTCTCAGCCGGACACGCCATCGGCTACCTGGAAGGCCGGTTGAACGAGATCGAGGACCCCTACACGATGGCAATCACGGCCTATGCCCTGGAGCTGGCGGGCAGCCGGCACACCGATACGGCCTACGATAAGCTGATGTCGATGGCCCAGGTCGACGACAACGGTGCGTTGTACTGGGGCGAAGGTGGACCATCCATCGAACCGGATGCTGAAGACCACTACGGTCTGGACTATGGGAATCGTAGCGCTGCCATCGAGACGACCGGATACGCCCTTCTCGCCCTGCTGGAGCGTCAGGACCTGGTCAGCGCATCTCAGACGGCCAAGTGGCTGGTGGGACAGCGGAACGCACTGGGCGGCTTCGGCTCCACCCAGGACACTATCGTCAGTTTGCAGGGTCTCACGTCTTTCTCAACGAAGGTGCGCTCAAACGTCGATATGACTGTGGTGCTGGAAAGCGGCGGCTGGCGCCAGGAGGTAGACATTACTCCCGAGAACTCCGACGTGATGCAGATAGTGCAGGTCCCTCTCGGCGAAACGTTGGTCGTGACGGCCGAAGGCGACGGGGACGCTGTCGTACAGTCGGTGCTGAGGTACAACGTCCCGGAGAGCCGGCCCGAGGTCCAGGAGGTGTTCGACATCACCGTCGACTACGGCACGGACCACGTCAAGGTCGATGATCTCATTACGATCTCTACGTCGGTTACTTTCACGCCGCCAGCTCCCATCGAGGCGGGCATGGTGGTGGTCGACGTTGCCGTGCCCACGGGGTTTGAGCCCGTTCGACAGACCGTTAGCGACATAGTCGAGGACAACGCCAACGTCAAGCGGTTCGAGATCGCCGGTCGGAAGGTGATCCTCTACATCGAGGACATGCTACCTAGCGAGACGGTCTCCTTCGAGTTCCAGGCACGGGCGAAGTACCCGGTCCGGGCGAAAGAGGTGGTGTCCGAGGTGTACTCCTACTACCGGCCGGAGCATCGCGGCGAGACCCTTGCGGGCGCGTTGACCGTGATCCAGTGATGGGGGGATGGGAAGGTTCCACTCCGCTTCCGAGACGCCGTCGGTAACCTGGCGGAGGGGCTGGGCTCCGGCCGCAACCACGCCCGGAGGTAGCTCGACGGACGATCGCGGGTTTCTTGACCTCAGAATCATCCGCCCAGCGCTTCCTGCGGGTTCACGGCAGGGATTGGTGAACGTTCATAGTCCCTTATGTTCCTAGTGACGATGTGACGAGCGCCGCAGGCGCGGGCGGCGGCAACCTGCATGGCGTCCTCGAAGTCCTTCATCGGAAGCTCAGCCGCATAACGGAGGGATTCGGTGTCGGTCACAGCCACTTCCACGAAACGGGTTAGCTCGATAATGAATTCGCGAGCGCTGACATCCCCAAGAGTTGGAGTTACGATGTAGTAGAAGTTGGACACCGAATGCCATGCAATGTATGCGGCCTCTGCGCCATGCTCGATCCGGTCCAGTAATTCCAATGCTGAGTCGGAGTGCGGGCGCCTGTCAAGGGCGACATCTATGAGCACGTCAGTGTCAAGAAGTATCATTGGAAGTACTTCTTGGCCAGCGCGTCGTAACGCGGGTCGCCCTCGCGCTCCGCTGCCCGCAACTTGCCTCGCCATCGCGAGGCGAAGGATCGTGTATGGTCACCTGCCATTTCCCTGAGAGACTGCTCGATGAGCGAAGACAGCGACACTCCTCGGGAACGGGCGTACCGCTTGGCTAAAGGGAGTAGCTCAGCGTCGACGGTGATTGTCAGCTTCTGCTTCATCGTGATCCGGACCCTCCTTTCCAAGTACACTTATACGGTCTTGAGTATACGTGTACGTAGCCCGGTGCTCAAGGCATCTGCCCTAGGAGAAACGTGGGGCAGAGGGCATGATGCCTGGGGAAGTCCCTCAGACTACCGACAAGGGTGACTCCTCCCTCTGCGCACCCCACAGCTAATCAGCCTGTTACTGGCAGGCCTGGAGCCCGGTACAACGCCCCTTTGCAAGCTTGGAATTGATGAGTTTCCACACCAGGGTTGTGGCGAAATGGCAACAGCGGATGATACATTTAACTCGTAACTTAGCAGGGCCGACTCCGGCCTCTTGAAAAGGGGGGGCGAATGTCCATCTTGATTCGTGCGGTAGCAGCTTATCTGGTGCTGGTGTCGGTAGCAGTGGCCGTGCTCTTCATTGTCACTCCGCTGTACCACCCCGGCGGTGACGCCGACTTCCCGGAGTGGGAGATGCTCAACTGGTTCATGGCGGTGGGGATAGTACTCACCCTGGGAGCCGGCTACGTGGAAAAGCGGCGCGTGGACGGCGACGATTCGTCGGACCTGAAAAGCTACTTGGCCGTGAACGCCACTTTCTACGGGACCGTCGTCGTGCTCCTCTTGTTCTTCTGGAACTGGTTCAGCCTCCTGTCTCCCAACAACCAGCCCGACGGACAGTTTTGGACCGTCATCGATACCCTGATGCCCATCGTAATGGGCGTTACCGGCTGCCGAATGTGGCGCAGCGCCGACTCATAGTCCTGGACCTTCTATTCCAGTCGAAGAGAGCCACCGGGTAAGGGCGTGCCCTTGTTCGGGCCCTACGCCTATTGGGGGACACTGGAGACTGCGATAGCGATAAGCCACTGAGCACCCGCTTGGGCCCGAGATCCGTGAGAATCCAGAGAGGAGAATGCCAACCATGGTACGAGGAAGAGCCTGTGCAGGTAGGCTATGTGTCTTCACCATAGCCTTGACCCTTGTTGTGCTCACGATCGCGGCATGTAGAGGAGAGAGTAGTCCAGAGCACTCGGATATGGAGTCCATGAGTGCTGATCCGGTTTCGGTAGCAGAAGTCGAGTTGTCGGATACTGCCCGTGCTGGCGAGGAACTGTTCAACGCCAACTGCTCGGTCTGTCACGGTGTGGGGGCGACCGGTACCAACCTGGGGCCTCCTTTAATCGACGACACCTACCATCCCGGCCATCACGCTGACTTCAGCATTCGAATCGCCGTGCGCAACGGAGTGAAGGCGCACCACTGGCGCTTCGGCGATATGGCCCCCGTAGCCGGCGTCTCCCCAGAAGAAGTGGACATGATCATCTGCTACATCCGGGAGGTGCAGCGGGCTGCCGATATCTTCGAAGGGGACTCCTTCTCAACTGTGTGCTAGGTGGACTCAGCTCATGACACGTAGGAGCTTGACCCAACTACGACGAAAGATGCGCTCACCTTCTTCCAAGCCGGCACCCGGTGGACACCGGCTGACAAAGAACTACTCATCCTAAAACAGGGCAAGGCCGCATGAGGAAAGAGGACGAGACGGAGCTGGAGATTCGGGCTTACCGAGAATCGGACCGTGGCGACGTAGTAGCTTTATGGCAAGAGTGTGGGCTGGTAGTGCCCTGGAACGATCCCGGAAAGGACATCCGCCGTAAGCTCTGCATCCAGCGGGAGATGTTTCTCGTCGGATCGCTCGGTTCCAGGTTGGTGGGGACTGTGATGGCCGGCTACGATGGTCATCGTGGCTGGATTTACTATTTGGCAGTAGCTACCGAATGCCGGACAGGAGGATTCGGGCGCCGCTTGATGGACGAGGCCGAAGCGCATCTGAGAAACATTGGCTGTGTCAAGATCAATCTACAAGTCAGGACCTCCAACGTTGACGTGGTTACCTTCTACAAGAGCATCGGGTACTCGGTGGACGATGTAGTGAGCATGGGCAAAAGGCTCGAGGAAGACTGATGACCCACGTCATCGCTCGCCGTTTCGAACGACGATGCCAGCTCCCTGATGTTGGCATTCAAGACCAGTTGCCTACGGCGGACGAAGAATACCCAGTCACCTTCCCCTAGAGATGCCACCGCCGGATCAATCCCCATCGCATAGAGACCTGAAAACTGGTCCCAAAATCTCCGGAGCGCCTCTTCATCTTCGGCTTGCAAAACCTGCCGCAACACCGACAACGCAGCTTCCGATTCTCCTATTTCGGATGTAGTAGTTGCCAGGCGCAACCGAAAGTCGGCGGCAACCTGGTTCACACTCTGCAGCTCAACCTGGTACACAGCGAGGTTATCGATGACCGAGACTAGGTCGTGCGCTCTGTTGCTGACGGTCTGCGCGTCCGGTCTCAACTCCGGTACGGCATTGACCCCCTCCAAAGCGGTGGTCATCCGCACCAGAGACTGGTCGATGGCTTCTGCATCATAACCTTGGAACCCGGACTCGGATTGGGCTACCACTCCCAGTCCGAAGTTCTGCAAGCGTTGTGTCTCGCGAGCGGCGGTCCAAGCCTGCTCCAGGGTCGGCACTGATTCAGACTTGACTTTATAGTTATGGTCTCCACTTTGCTCGAAGTAGTAGACTCCCACGGCACCGGATATCAGAGTTAGGGCTACTGCGAAACCCAAGGCCAGGTACAGCCGGACTCCGATGCGTCGCCACCTGTTTCTTAGGAAATTCATCTCAAAAGACCATCTCTGAAGGGGCTATCGCCCGGTCGTTGAACCATCGTTCAAGCAGGTTGGAAAAGCATGGTGTCGGGTTCTGCCGGAAGTCAGGTTATCCATGCTGGAGAACTTGTAGGCTCGAGAGCTACACCGCCTTGACACCGATAGTTGCACATCAGTTGCGGCCTTCCGACAAGTGCCGCGGGCCCCAAACTTTGTGCCGGTCGCGAAGCCGGTCCTGGCGCCTCTAGACTAATGGCCGGAATGGTACAATGCCTGGGCCGGATTGGCCTGTGGTGCTTCTATCGTCCACCCCCAGGATTCCTTTGGGCTTTACGCTCATGGCTACCGGCCAATTCAGCTGGAGGTCGCTATATGGCTGAACGCATATACATCCAAGGTGAAAGCGGAGGGCTTGAGCCCCTCGAGGAGGAGCGTTTCTCGACCGAGGACGAGCTCCAGGAACTGATTGCCGCGCACCCGGAGCTTCTCGATGGCGAGCAGATACGGCCGGGGAACCCCACGCGGTGGCTGCTGATCACTCGCGAGAAGGATATCTCTGAGACCTCTGATTCCGGCGCTCGCTGGTCCCTCGACCACCTGATCGTCGATCAAGACGCCGTTCCCACACTGGTCGAGGTGAAGCGAGGCTCGAATCCCGAAATCCGCCGGACCGTTGTAGGACAGATGCTGGAGTATGCGGCCCATGCAGCACAGACCTGGACTGCGGCCGAGCTTCGGGAGACCTTCGAGGAGACGGCCACCCGTCAAGACCTTGATCCCAACGAGGAGCTTGAGAAGCTGGTGCAGTCGGGCGGAGAACCGGACGCCGACGGCTTCTGGGAAAGCGTTGCCACCAACCTCGATGCCAGACGTCTCCGCCTGCTGTTCGTCGCAGACCATATTCCTGATGAGCTTGAACGAATCGTTGAGTTCCTCAACGCGCAGATGCCCAACATCGAGGTGCTTGCAGTCGAGATCAAACGGTTCCGAGGCGAGCATAGACAGACGTTGGTGCCAAGGGTGATAGGTAGAATCGCTGGCTCGCCAGCTCAAGGCACCACCAGTCGCAATCCGAAGCTCAATCAAGGATCATTCTTATCGGAATTCACTAACGATGCGCAGAGAAACGCGGCGAAGCGACTGCTCGAGGTCGCCCGGCAGTCTGACATTTTCTTGTCATGGGGGCCGAGCGGCGTCAGCGTCCGCGTGCGCTGTTCTCGCTACCAATATCTGATCACTGTCGCCTGGCTCTACCCTCCGTCAAAGGAGGGAGCGATCTGGTTGCGAACCACCGAATTTTCCTTCGGCTGCGCCATATTCGACTACGACCCAGCGCCGGACGAAGAGTTGCGTGCCATACTTCAAAAGTACGTGGACAGCTTCAGCAACGACATTTTCACCAAAGATGCTTCAAGCAAAGGAGTAGTTGCGTGGTCGGTTCCGTATGACGAAGCGGCGCAGCACATAGACCTATTGGTCAGTCGCCTCGAAGGAGTGATCTCGGAGTTGAAAGCCCTGTAAGGGAGCCACGTCAACGTCCCGGGCAAGCTGTAAAATGGGGGCATCGAATAAAGAGGAGTCCCAGATGGAGACTGCCATCGTCCACCTGATCACCAGCAGCACCGTACGACAAGAGAGGTCGTACTAGGTGGCAATCAGTGGCCCGGACATGCCCCTCAGTCCCTACCGAGCACTCGACCTGACCGAAGGGGGCGTAAACTGGTGCGGCAAGGTGCTGGCCGACCTGGGAGCGGACGTGATCAAGGTGGAGCCTCCCGGCGGCAGCCTCACCAGGTCCCGGGGCCCCTTCTACAACGACGACCCCCACCCGGAACGCAGCCTGTTGTGGTCCTCGTACTGCATGAACAAACGGGGAATCACCCTCGCCCTTGAAACCCGAGATGGGCAGGATCTGTTCAAACGACTGGTGGCAAAATCGGATTTCGTTCTGGAGTCCTTCACCCCCGGGTACTTGGATGGGCTGGGCCTGGGCTACGATCACCTCAGGGAGATCAATCCGGGAGTGATTCTGACCTCGATGACGCCCTTCGGCCAGTCGGGCCCTCATGCCAAGTTCAAGGCGACGGACCTGATCACCTGGTCGATGGGCGGCATGCAGTACATCAGCGGCGACGGCGACCGTCCGCCGGTGCGGATCAGCTTCCCCCAGGCGGAGCTGCACGGAGGCGCCCAGGGGGCCGCGGGATCGATGATGGCGTTGTGGAGTCGACAGCGGACGGGCCAGGGCCAGCAGGTCGACGTTTCGATGCAGGTGGCCGTAATCTGGACCCTGATGAACTCCACGTCCTTCCCTCTCCTGCACAAGGAGAGCGTGGAAAGGGCCGGCTCTCTGAGAAAGATGGGGTTCCTGGCAATCAGAAACGTCTACCCCTGCAAAGACGGGTACATCAGCGCCCTCGTAGTTGGTGGGGCGCTCGGCACCCGGTCAACCTCGGCACTCGTGCGCTGGATGGACGAGGATGGGATGGCGCCCGACTTCATGAAAGAGCGGGACTGGGCAGCCTGGGACTTCGCTGCCATAGCAGGCCAGGGCAAAGAGGGACTCAAGGACGTCAGGGCGATAGAGAAGCACGTTACCGAGTTCCTCATGACCAAGACCAAGGCCGAGCTGTATGAACGAGCTATAGCAGACCGGATACTCCTGGCTCCCTGCAACACGGTACGGGACGTGGTGGAAAACCCCCAGCTACAGGCTCGAGACTTCTGGCTGGAGGTGTACCACCCGGATTTCGAGGCCGCGCTATCGCATCCCGGTCCGTTCATCAAGCTCAGCGAGACCCCGATGCAGACTTACCGACGCGCACCGTTGATCGGTGAGCACAACGAAGCGGTTTATATCACCGAGCTGGGCCTGAGCGAGGAAGAACTGGCCCAGCTCAAAGGCCGGGCAGTAGTGTGAAGCAGGAACTGATCATGGCGGACAACATGGTTTTGACCGGCGTCAAGGTACTGGACTTCACCTGGGTGGGCGTGGGCCCGATAACGATCAAGTATCTGGCCGACCACGGCGCCGAAGTGGTCCACGTAGAGTCGGTGAGCCGTCCCGACATCCTGAGACTGACGCCGCCCTTCAAAGAGGGCAAGCCCGGGATCAACCGGAGCCAGTTCCCGGCCAACTACAACACAAGCAAATACGGCCTGGGGCTCAACATGGCCAAGCCCCGGGCCCGAGAGCTTATCCGGCGCATCATCACCGACTGGCAGCCCGATATCATCGCCGAGAGCTTTACCCCAAAGGCGATGCGCAACTGGGGACTGGACTACCACAGCGTCCGAAAGCTCAAGCCGGACATCGTCTACTTCAGCGGCTGCCAGCAGGGGGCTACCGGACCCCACGCATTGTACGCCGGTTACGGGCAGCTGGCCGCGGCGCTAGCCGGTTTCTACCAGATAACCGGGTGGCCCGACAGGGACCCGGCCGGGCCGTATGGCGCTTACTCGGACTTCATCAATCCGCCCAATGCGGCAACGGCTATCATCGCTGCGCTGGAGTACAGGAGGAGAACGGGTAAGGGACAACACCTGGACCTGTCCCAGTTCGAGTGTTCCACCCAGTATCTGGCCCCGTTGGTCCTGGACTACGAAGCGAACGATAGAGTCATGGGGCGGAGAGGAAACGAGGATGACACCTTCGCACCTCACGGGGTGTATCCGTGCAAAGACCGGGAGCCATCCGACGACGGCGTGCAGGCTACCGGCGGCTCGTGGTGCTCCATCGCGGTTACATCGGACGAGGAGTGGGTATCCCTTTGCGGCGCCATGGGAGTCCTCTCCTTGAGCAGCGACCCCCAGTTCGCTACATTCGCCGCCCGCAAGAAGAATCGAGAGGAGCTGGATGGGCTGATCGGAAAGTGGACCGCCCAGCACGAGGCCCAACAGGTCATGGATCTGCTTCAGGATGCGGGAGTGGCGGCCGGTGTCGTTCAAAGCCAGTTGGACCTGTGGGAAGACCCTCACCTGAAACACCAGGACTTCTTCCAGTGGCTGGAGCATAGCGAGTGCGGCCCCATGCCCTACGATGGACTACAGTTCAAGCTCTCCGAAACTCCGGGTAGACTGCGAATGCCCCAAGCCACCATCGGACAGCACAACGAGCTGATACTCAAGGAATTCATAAATCTATCGGATGAAGAGATAGCCGAGCTGGTCCGGGAAGAGGTGTTGGAGACCTCCTGACTCGCCATGACAACTCCCCCGGAAAAGAGCTGCTCCAGGTGCAACAGACCGACCCAGCTCGACACTAACTTCTGTCCGTGGTGCGGCGCCCGAGAGTTCAGGGTGGACCCTTGGCTGCCATCTCGCCTGCCGGTTCCGGAGGTGGATCAGTACGGCCTGAAGTTGGGCATTGGCAGGATCATCGTATTTGGGGTCGTATCCCTGGGGCTGTACCTGTTTTACTGGGCGTACTTCACGTGGGACCAGCTGAAACGGGAGACCGGCGGCAACTTTTCCCCGCCGTGGCACGCACTATAGCTTCTGGTACCCATCTATAACCTGTTCCGCATGCATCACCACGTCCGGGTTATCAAGGAGCTTTGCGAAAGCGGCGGTGTCCAGACCAACCTGTCCCCACCCCTGGTTATCGTAATGTTGCTGCTCAGCGGGATACTGGATTTCATAGTGCTATTGGCAGTGTCGCGCGGCTTGGCGATAGGGTTAAGTGTGATCAGCTTGATCTTGACGGTTACGATTATTGTATGGGCGCAGAACGAGTTGAACGCCTACTGGTCTAAATCGAGGGGAGAAGCTGTCCGGGAGGCTGGATTCTCGCCTATAGAATGGATCGTCGGCCTCATCGGTATACTGAGCTTGTCCCTTACTCTGATTCCTTTCGAGCTGCCTTGAGGCGGGGTCATCAGTTTGGAGCTCACGAAGCTGCTTGACGAACTGAGCGCCACCGAAGGCGTCCTTTTCGTCGTCACCACGCCGGGCGTGGCCTTCGAGGTAAGAGCTAGCTCCGAACATCCTGTGGCTCTCCACGGTGGGTGGGCCGAGCTAAAGGGCGACGGCTGGCACGCGCACTTAGACATGAGCCGGATATCGGCGGTGCAGTTCGTCGAGCAGGAGGACCACGGCACGGTGCCTACCCTGTACTACGTCCGGTTCTCAAGCGCCGAGGGGGAGACTCTGTTCCGGGCCTACTTTCCCAATCCCTACCTGAGCGATGA
This sequence comes from Dehalococcoidia bacterium, assembly GCA_965197645.1. GTDB lineage: Bacteria > Chloroflexota > Dehalococcoidia > Plut-88900 > Plut-88900. The sequence continues at coordinate 49,781 of OZ240219.1, forward strand.
TGAACGCCCCGCCGATTTTCAGCCGGAAAAGCTGGCAGCCTTTTACCGGTTCAGGGACAGATATATAGGCCAGGACGGGGTTACGTTCGTGCAGAGGTCTCGGGAAGATGCGGGCCGGTCAGACCTGAGTTAGTTGACAATATCTGAAGCGGTGCTATTCTGGGTCACATCCTCGATTTTGCGCTATCGGAACTCGGAGTAGGAGGCTGGCAATGGACTACAAGATAGTTTCGGCGGACTCCCATGTAGACCTAGGATTTCTGCCCTGGGACCTGTTCGCCCACGAGGCTCCGGCCGAGTGGAAAGACAAGATGCCTCGTGTGGTGCAGAAGGACGGCAGGAACCAGTGGTGGATAGAGGACGTTTACATCGAGGACGTGGGGCACTACGGCGATACCGAGATCTACAACCCCGGGATGAAGGACAGGGTGGCCAAGATGTCCCAGGTGGGATTCCTGGAGGACAGCGCAAAGGGCGACTATCATCCCACCAACCTGGACCTGCGACTAAAGGACCAGGACCTGGACGGCGTGCAAGCGGAGGTGATCTACGGTCTGTTTGCCGTCGCGACCAAGCTCAAAGACCAAGAGCAGGTTGCCGCTATCTACCGTGTCTACAACGACTGGATGGCCGATTTCACCAGCAAGAACCCGAGTAGGCTGGCGGGTCTGGCCTGCATTCCCAACCACGATCCTCAAGCGGCAGCCGACGAGGTGCGCCGGGTGGCGGCGATGGGGATGCGGGGCATCGAGTTCGGGCCTTCCACCGCCGTGAAGCCTATCTACGACCGGGACTGGGACGTGCTCTGGGCCGCTGCCGACGAGTGCGACATTCCAATCTCCTTCCATACCACGGGGTTCAGACCCCGCGGGCCCAACGAAGCGGACCAGAAGAGATACGCTGAAATGCACTTGACTATCACCATCACCCTGTTCCAACTCTCGGGGGCGGAGGTGCTATCCAGCATCATCTTCTCCGGCGCCTGCGAGCGGTTCCCCAACGTGCGATTTGTGCTGGGCGAGAGCGGCGTCACCTGGATCCCCTACGTCATCGACAGGATGGACCACGAAGGTGAAGGGGCCCCGGGACTGGTGTTGAAGCCCAGCGACTACTGGAAGAGACAGGGCTACTCCACCTTCCAGAAGGAGGGGTTCGCCGGAGACATGATCGACTTCATAGGGCCTGATAATGTGATGTGGGGCTCCGACTATCCTCACCCCGACGGGGTATGGCCCGATTCCCAAGAGGCCATCACGAACAACTTCAGGAACCTGCGGGACAAGAACAAGCTGCAGAAGATCATCTGCGACACCGCAGTGAACCTGTACAAGTTCAACTAGGTTCAGAGGGCAGGGCGGCGGGTGTGCCAGTCGGTGGCGCGTTCGTAGGCGGCGGCAACCCTAAAGAGCATCGTCTCATCGAAGGGCCGGCCACCCACTTGTAGTCCTATGGGGAGGCCCGACTCCGTGAAACCGCAGGGGATGGACATCGCTGGGAAACCGGCGAGGTTGTAAGGTGTGGTGTTGGCCCGGGCCCCGAAGACTCGCTCGCGCACCTCATCTTCGCTGCTGAATCGCCTGGTGGCCTCTTCGATCGTCGGGGGTGGATTGGCCATAGTCGGAGATACCAGGGCATCCACCGTATCCAAGGCCTCGGACATCCGTCTGCGGAGGAGCTCCCTGGCCCGCTGAGCCTTGTGGTAGAGCACCGCCGGTATCAGGCTGGCGGCCGCAAGGCGGGTCCGGGCGCCGGGGTCGTACTCATCACCGCGCTCGCGAAGCAGCGCTCCGTGGACGTCGGCAGCGTCGGAATCGCACGTTGCGACGTAAATTGGCCCGGCCAGCGATAGGAGGGGTATCGAGACTTCGGTCACCTGGGCACCCAGGCTATCCATCACCTCGAGGGCCTTCTCGGTGGCCCGCCGCACCTCTGCGTCCACCTCCTCGTTGGCAATCTGCTCCTTGAGATACCCGATGCGCAGACCATCGATGCCTTTGTCGATGTCCCGCGTGTAGTCGGGGACGGGCTGCCTGCTGGAGAGGCGGTCGTTGGGGTCGTAGCCGGCCAGCGCCCCGAGAAGCAGAGCACAGTCTTTGACGGTCCTGGTCATGGGGCCGGCAATGTCCATGGACCAGCACATGGGGAACACCCCGTACCTGCTGATCCTTCCGAAGGTGGGCCTGATTCCCACGATGCCGCACATCGATGCCGGTAATCGCACGGACCCGCCGGTGTCCTCGCCAATGCTGGCGGAGCAGAGCCCCGCGGCGACGGAGGAACCGGACCCGGCGCTGGACCCGCCGGGGTACCGGTCCAGGTCCCAGGGGTTCCTTGGTGTGCCGTGGGGATAGTTTCGGGTATCTCCGAAGGCGAACTCTGTCATGTTCAGCTTGCCCAGGATTAGGGCGCCGGCAGTCTTCAGTCGAGCCACTACTGTGCAGTCTCTCTGGGGGACGTTTTCCGAGTAGATGGAGGAGCCGTGGGTGGTGCGGACGCCTTCGGTGTCAAACTGGTCCTTTATCCCGATGGGAATGCCGTGTAGGGGACCTAGATACCTGCCCTGGGCTATCTCCTTTTCGGCCCTCTCCGCCGATTCCAGGGCCTGGTCGCCGGTCACGGTGATAAAGGACTTGAGCTTATCGTTCAGGCGCTCGATGCGGTCGAGATAGGTTCGGGTCAACTCTACCGGAGACACCTGCTTCGACTTGAGGAGGTCGGTCTGACGAGACAGGGGCTCAAAGGCGAGATCAGTCATCGCGGTTCGCCTCATCGCCGGTCATCAGGGGCAGGGGATCGACTCCCCGTAGTTCATCGTCGTCCAGCTGAGAAAGCCCTTCGGAGAGGGCGTTCAGCCTGAACCGGACCTCTTCCCTATCGGGCTTGCTGAGGTTGAACCCAGCCGCCTTGAGGAGGCGATCGATCTCGGGTTGCTCGAACTTCAAGACATGACGGTTTGACGGCATTCCTGCACCCCCCATCGCAGCATCATTGTGTCCTCAACGCACCCTCAAGTCAATCGCCCCTCAAGTGGCGATTCGACGAGGGATTATGGTATCATCGTCATCGATTAGAGAGCCCACCATCCAATTCATTGGGGAGGCCAGATGGACGTAATCACCATCAGCGAGGTACCGGAAGACGACACCCCACGTCCAATATTCGATGGCAGGGTAACTATGCAGCCGCTTGTGACTGAAGAGATGTCGAAAATCCTGGGCATGGCGGCCGTCAACTTCAGCCCAGGCGCCAGGACCAAACTACACACCCACGATTACGATCAGGTGTTGCTGGGGACCGCCGGCAAGGGGATACTGGCCACGGAGACCGAGGAGCACGTGGTCACACCCGGAGTGCTGGTCCACGTCCCAACCGGTGAGAAGCACTGGCACGGGGCAACCAAAGACTCGTCCTTCACTCACGTCGCAGTAAACCTGCCTGGTGAGACCAGGATACTCGAGTAACGGTCACTGTTGTCGCCAACAGCATCCAAGCTCATGGAGGACTGGATGCTAGGGAAAGAGGTACGCCGTGGAGTGCCCACGGGATAGTACAGAGCTCCAAGTGGAGAGATACCAGGGCATAGAGATCGACAAGTGCCCCAGGTGCGAAGGCATATGGCTAGATCATCCCGAGCTGGACCAACTCGAGGACACGGTTTTCGACAAGGACGAGCTCAAGGGGATGATGGAGTACAGCCAAAGGCGCAGCGACATCCAGTGTCCCAGATGCGACGGACGCATGACGATCTTCAACTACCGGGCCTATAACCTACCGATAGATTCGTGCGACCTGGACCACGGGTTCTGGCTCGACAAAGGGGAGGAGAGGCAAGTCCAGGAACTGATGAAGAAACGCATCAAGGACCTGGACCGCTCCAAGAAAGCGGAGGCCGAGTGGTTCGGCTTCCTCAACAAGCTCAGCAAAGGGAAGCGGAAATGGTTCTAGGTTGCTCCTCCTCGGGTGACGTAGGGGAGACCAACCCGTTAGCTAGAGGGATGGGGCATGCTTGTTAGAGTATTAATCGAAAGGCAGATCAAGCCGGGCAAAGAGGACGAGGCCCGAGAGTTGGTAGTGGAGATGAGGGAATCGGCCATTCCGCAGTCCGGCTACGTTTCCGGGGAAACCCTAGAGGACATCAACGATCCGAGATGCGTGGTGATCATCAGTACATGGCACGCCACGGAAGACTGGCAGAGGTGGGAGTCCAGCGAGAAGCACCAGGACCTGATCTCCAGGATCAATCCGTTGCTGGAGACCCCGGCTAACGTTAGAATCTGCGTCAACCCGTGGGACGCGCTCTCCGAATAGAAACCTCGCCGGGAGCCGGCTATCTGGAGTTTCGGGCCACTACGAAGGACTCGTCGGCGAACCAGAGCCCCTCGTATTTCTGCAGCACTGTTCGAGTAGCGTCCAGGTAGGCTCCCTGGCTTATCGCCTCCTCCAGCCTTTCATCCTCTATCTGCGCCACGTAGATAGCGGCGTTCCAGCCGGCCAGTAGGGTGGATATTCCGATGTTGTCCTCCAACTCCGAAGCGCGCATATGGAGCTTGTACCGGAACTGGGACCGCCTGTCGTCGTAGCTGAGGTAGCGCAGGTCTGAGCGCTCTTCCTCAAACTGCTCCTTCAACACGTGTAGAAGCTCTCTTCTTGGCGTCTGGAAGGGGTCTTCATTGGGCCAGATGTGGCGGATGATCTCCATGCCCGGGTCCTTACCGGTGGACTGAATGCCGATCATCCGCCCGCCGAGGGCCAGACACTGCACCAGCGGCTTCAGCACGTTCCTCACCTTCACCTGCGCTGGTAGGCGGGCCCTATAGGGCTGCGAGGCTATCACCAGATCGTAGTCGTGGTTCCTGTTGCCCTTTTGAGGGATGATGGGGTCCAGGGGCCATTTCTGGTCCTCCCGGTAGATGACCATAACCGAAGGGTGAACGTACAAGGGATTGCCGGTCTTGGGGCTCGGGGCGGTCTGCCATTGCTGCTGGATATGGGGTTCCAGGGCCTTGATCTGCTCATCGAACTCGAAGGCGGAGTCACCTTTCAGAGGGACCTCCAACCAGTTGAGCCGCTCCTGCGCGTCCTTTGATATGGGGTAAAGCCACGGGGCCTCCCGGTACAGCAGATTGGTTATGACCAGCACCGTCTGGGGGTGCTCGAAAAAACGATCGGGCATCTTCTCCAGGCTGATACGCACATCCTCTTGGCTAATCTCTTTGCCCACTATCAGAAAGGGGACGGTGGGAAACCGGCGATGCAGACGCCTCATAACCCGGTTGAGGACGGTGCCGTCGCCCATACCGGCATCGAACACCTTGAGCGCCGGTGAAGTGGGATGGATGTGCCGAAACTCCATGGCGACCCGCTCTGCTATCACCCGCTTCTCGCTGCAGGTGGTGACGAAGAGGAGGTACTTCTCGCGGTTGTCGAAGAATCTAAAGGGCTGGTGATTGGAAGGGTAGCCTTCAACCAACGAGGAAGCCCTCCTTCAGGGGGTCTCTGGCGTCGATGAAGAACTGGTGGGTGCCGGTGATGTATGCCGAGCCGGTGATCTCCGGCACGATGGCTGGATAGCCATCGACGCTGGTCTCCTCGATGATTCTGGACTTGAAGGTGGTGCCGACGATGCTCTGGTAGACGAACTCCTCGTCTACGCCTATTTCGCCGCGATGGTGCATCAGTGCCAGTTTGGCGGAGGTGCCGGTACCGCAGGGCGAGCGATCGTAGGCGTGTTGGGCGAACACCATGATATTTTGTGCATCCACTCCCGGGGTCGGGCTCGGGGCGTACATTTCGACGCCATGGAGGTTCGTGATACCGGCTTCGGTGGGATGCTTCAGCTCAAGCTGCTCCTTGGCAGCGTTTCGAAAAGCGATTCCCCGGTCGATGAGAGTCCGGACGGCGCCTGGCGACAGCTCCAACCCCAGCCGCTCTGCCGGAATCAGGGCGAAGAAATTGCCTCCGAAGACTATGTCGGTGGACAGAGTGCTGCCTTCGAAATCTACCCTGGCATCAGGCATATAGACGAAGGAGGGCACGTTGCGGATACTTACCTCTATCACGCCTCCCTCATCATCCACTCTTGCCCTGCCTGTAACAGTGCCGGAAACGGTGTCCACGTGAACATCGGTGTAGGGGTGTACGGCCTCGATCTGCCCGGTCTCTATGAGGGTGGTGATCAGCCCGATCGTCCCGTGGCCGCACATGGCTTCGAAGCCCATGGCGTCGATGAAGATCACACCGACGTCTCCCTCATCCGACACCGGCTCGGTGAGAACGGCGCCGACTAGATCGCTGTGCCCTCTCGGTTCCCTAATTATGGCTCTTCGAACATCGTCAAGGTGATCGTGAAAGTAGGCCTGTTTTGCGGCCATCGTATCGCCGAGGATGCGAGGCAGTCCGCCAGTCACGACGCGAGTTGCTTCCCCTGCCGTGTGAGAGTCGATAGTGGATATGAACCGTCGTGCTTTCATATGATGACCCAGCTTGCCGTTCGGTTTCAGCACGGCATTATACACCCTGGGGCGATGATATGATTATCCCCGTTCAGTCCAGTGCTATAGGAGGAGAATCATGCCGTTCTTCGATCCGACAACCGTACAGAGAAGAGAGATAGCGGAAGGCGCCTCTATCCGGCCCGTGTGGGGCGATAAGGTGATGATGGTCTACATCGATCTGAAAGATGGGGCTGTGGTGCCCCTCCACACCCATCCCCACGAGCAGATGGGCATGGTCCTTGAGGGAGAGTTCGAGCTGGTCATCGAAGGCGAATCAAAAGTGGTCAGAGAGGGAGAGGCCTACCTGGTGCCGTCTAACCAGGAGCATACCGCCATCGCAAACCGGGGGGATGCCCGGGCGTTGGACATATTCAGCCCGCCCCGTGAGGACTTCATACAGCTAGTCCAAGACCCGCCAGCGGACGGCTAGTATAAGACTCGCCAGCGGGATAGGGGCCAGTAGACCATCCAGGCCCTGGCCTTGACCAGATCGATGGGGAAGGGGCCAAGCTGCCGGCTATCGGTGCTGCGTTCCGGGTCATCTCCCAGCAGGAAAACGTATCCCTCTCGCAGGTCCCAATGATTATCTTCGGATGAAGGGTTAGCAAGGGCAAGAGGTCCGGGAACGGGTCCTCCGTTAACTAGGACCAACCCATCTTTGACGTCCACCGTATCGCCGGGCACGGCAACAACCCGTTTGATGAGTGGAAAGTCCCGCCTCAACGGGTGGTCGGCGAGAACGATGTGGTCTCGGACAGGGGGAGAGTGCTTGTAGGCCAGGCGGTCGAAGAGCAATCGTTCCTTCGGTTCGAGGGTCGGCGACATGCTCGTGCCCCGAACAACTACCCTCCGGGCAAGGAGAAGGCGCAAGGGCAGGCTGAGGGTCTTGTTCATTGGTAACTGGGATCTCCCCATTCCCGTTGCCCCGGCAGACCGGCGTATGGTACACTTCCGGCCACCAAACAGCTAAGAGGAGGAGTAATTATGTCATTCTTCACGAGCGCCTTCGGACTGCTTAACCGCATTCTACCAGCAGAGGAGGGGCACGCTCACTGCGACATCCCGTGCGGGATATACGATCCCCACGCAGCTCAAATTGCAGCCCTCACCGCGGTCAGGATGAACCAACTGATCGATGCCATGGAGGAAGGAGCCGCAGCGGCTTCCCTAAGCCGGTACATCGCCGAGAAGGAGAGGCATGCCGAGCTGTGCAAGCACGAGCTAAGAATTCTGTGGGGCGACTACTTCAAGCCTGAGCACCTGGAAGCCTACCCCGATCTCCACGATAACGTTCACAAGGCGATGAAGGCAGCCTCCGCGGTGAAGCAGAGCAACAGCCTGCAGGCCGCCGAAGATCTGCTGGCCGCCACCCAGAACATCGCCGAGATCTTCTGGAAGAGCAAGGGCGCCGAGGTTAGCCGCCAGCCGTCCAGGCAGATCGTGGGCGGAGAGCTGGTCTACCCGGCCTAGACCGAGTTTCGTTAGACCTTCGCCCCCTCACCTGTACAGGTGAGGGGGCGGTTTTTTGAGCCCCAGATTCTATTGAGAGGGTAGAGAGCCCGATGTTATACTGGCCCGTAATTTCCCCTCGGAGGTTAGGATGAAGGTTTCGTGTCTCCAGGAGAACCTTAATGAAGGCTTGGGCGTGATCGGCCGGGCCGTCGCCGCCAGGACTACACTGCCTATAACCAACAACGTTCTCATCGCTACCGATGAAGGCCAACTCAAGCTCTCCGCGACCAACCTGGAGATTGCGATTACGGCGTGGATCGGGGCCAAAGTGGAGGAGGAGGGGGTAACCACGGTCCCCGCCAGGCTGCTTGGCGAGTTCGTGAGCTCGCTGCCCAACGAGCAGATAAACCTGGAAGTCCCGGCCAACTCCAACAACATGAACCTGAACTGCGCCCGGTTCGAGGCGAGGATTACGGGCAGCAGCGCCGAGGAGTTCCCTCCCATACCTACCGTCGACGAAGGCACTGCGATAGAGATGAACCCGGAACTGCTTCAAAACGCCGTCCAGAAGGTGGCCTTTGCCGCCGCCACAGAGGATTCCCGGCCCGTGCTTACCGGGGTGCAGATGGAGCTCAAAGGGGAATCCATGGTACTGGCCGCCGCCGACGGTTTCCGGCTGGCCGTCCATGAAGCATCGCTGGGAGCCCAGGTGCCTGAAGAGACCTCGGTGATCATCCCGGCCAGGACCCTCTCGGAGGTGAGCCGGCTGATAGGTGATCAGGAAGACCCCGTTTCGGTGATGGTCAACTCAGCCAAAAGCCAGGTCCTGTTCAAACTGAAGCACGCCGAGATTGTGTCTCAGCTGATTCAGGGCACCTTCCCCAACTACGGACAGCTGATACCGAAGGAGTCCGTGTCCAAAGCGACCGTCGATGTTTCGGAGTTCGCCCGGGCCACCAAGGCGGCTTCCATATTCGCTCGAGACGGCAGTGGGATCGTCCGTGTGCAGATGTCCGCGGCAGAGGGCGACTCATCCGGCGAGATGTCGGTTTCCGCCCGTTCGGAGGAGGTGGGAGACGACACCGGGAAAATCGATGCGGACCTCGAAGGCGACGAAGCAAAGATCGCATTCAACAGCAAGTACCTGACCGACGTCCTCAACGTCCTGAGCAAGGGTGGAGTGAGCCTGGAGACCACCAGCCCCTCCAGCCCAGGAGTCCTGCGGCCGGTGAAGTCCCCTGAAGGCACCAGCTACGTACACGTGGTCATGCCGATGTTCGTTCAGTGGTGAGCGGACTCGTCGGGACCGCGCCTGCCCGGCGAACACCCTAAGCCCCGTCCGCTGCCTATAATCGATATCTAGGCTGAAGGCGCGCCTTACGGGCGCCTTTTCGAACCCAGTGTCACCCGCCGTGGCACTTCTTGTACTTCTTGCCGCTTCCACAAGGGCACTTCTCGTTCCGGCCTATCTTGGTCCCGTGCTCCCTGGCGATGTTCCGCTTCTCGTTGCATAGAGCACAGGTACAGGCTTCCGGGTGGTCTTTGTACCAGTTGGGTCTGGCCATGGTGTTGACTACCTAAAGGAGAGACTTCCTCTCGCGTATTGTCGCCCGTCCGGTCTGCCTCCAACCGAGATGGGGAGCCGCCGGTTCGGACCGATGTCGCTATCCTCCGGGCGGAACGAACTCCGGGGCAAGAACCATCCACCCCGAGCTGGAGGCGTGGCGTAGTCCGATGATCGCCTGGTACTCGGGGGAGTTGTACCAGCTCTTGGCTTGGTCGACGGACGAAAACTCGATCACCACTACAACCGGAGCCGGTTCGCCCTCCAGGGTATCCGAGTCCGGGCCGGCTGCCAGCACCTTTCCACCGTACTGACTCACGGTGGGGCCGGCTGCTTGCGCGTATTTGGTGAAGGTATCGATGTCGTTGACGGTCTCGTTCACTACGATGTACGCAGGCATATTCTCCTCCAGCACTGTTTGACTATCACCTATGACAATATACCATCCGGCCTACACATGACCAGTGCGGTGACGGAAACCGGCACAGAGCTACCCTCGAAGGTGGTGGCGCAGAACACTTGCTCCGCGTCCCAGGCCATAACGGATGTCCTGGTCCCAACCGCTCGCCCTCGGACGGTCTGGTAGCTTGGGGTGATGTTACTGTCTGAGTCTTCGGACAAGGAGGCCCGTAGCCCCGCAGTCGGAAACGGAGATACCGACGTTCGCGGTCGGTTGTGCAACCTAACCCAGACCTGACATTAAGGGAAAGGAACCCGGTGGGCTCCCTCGATGCGGGGTTCTGAGGCGGGCTCTGCTATTGATGCAGACCGGTGTCTAACTTACGTCTCAGAGACGATTACTGCGACCGGGAGGAAGGTATTTTCGAGGGAATTTGGCCACCACCGTGTACATAAGATCGACGAAGTTGGCCAGCCTGGCCTCAGCTATATGGGAGCACAGCTGGTAGGCGGTAAATCGATCGAAGCCATAGTCCTGCTCCAACCAGACCACCAGCTCGTAGAAAGCTATGCGAGCCGCATCCTCCAGGGGACGGGCGCTGCCGGTCGTCATTATGTGGTCGCTATTCTCGATCCGAGGGCCGCCAACGGCGCTGTTCTTTATCAGGTCAACCGAAACCGTGGCCAACGCGGGAATCTCGACGGCCACCCCCGTGATCTCGCCATCGCCCTGGGCCGCGTGCACATCTCCGGCGTAGAGATGAGCGCCTGGCACGTTGACGGGCAGGTGGACCGTGCTGCCGGCACAGACGTCGGAGGCGTCCATATCGCCGCCATGGGGCCCAGCCGAGAGGCTGGAGACCGCCTCCATCTCCGGGGAGGTCCCTATGGTGCCGAAGAAGGGTCGCAGAGGAAGAAGAGGGATGTCCAGGTTGGGGTCGAAGACCACCCCATCAGCTTGGATCGGGTGGATAGTGACCCGTTCCGGGAGAGGTTCGTTGAGGGTCCGAGTAAAGGCGGTGCCACACAGTCCACCCCAATAGGGGATGATGGCGCTGACTCCATAGTCTCGCGCGGGTTGAATATCGTAGATGGTAACCGAGAGCCTGTCGCCTTTCTCGGCGCCTTCGACGTAGATGGGGCCAGTAAGATCGTTTACGTAGGGAAACCTGGCTTTAGACGTGATAGAGGTATCTCCCGGACCAATACGGTTACCGAATGCGTCAGCGGTTTCCACCTGAAATTTCTCGCCGGGGACGACCGACTCCAGGGGTTCCCGATAAGGACCGATCACGTAACAAGGCCCGGGAGCATCTCGCCAGGAGATTCGTTTCATCTTTTGCACCTCTTCGGTGGGCTAGAAATCGAAGCGGGTGCCCACGCCGTTGCGGACTGCCAGCTTGTACACGTATTGAGCGGTCGAGATGTCCTGGATCGAGAGCCCCACGCTCTTGAAGAAGGTGACCTCCTGGTCCGACTCCCGACCTTTCTTTGCACCAGTAATGAGTTCTCCAAGCCCACAGTAAACGTCCTCCGGGCTGAGAGCGCCCTCGGCGATGGGGATCTTCAGGTCTCCCGCTTCCGCCAGCGAAGCAGGGGTATGGTCACACACGATTTTCGACCGCACGGCTGTCCTGGTGTCCAGCTCTCTGACATCCGGGGTGTGGGCGCCGACGCCGTTGATATGGGTGCCGGGCTTGACCCAGTCCCAGTCGACTATCGGGGTTGCCGCGGTGGTCGCCAGGGCGAGTACGTCGGAACTCTCGACCAGCTGACGGGAACTCATTGTTACCTCAACGGGGATACCCAGCATGTCGCTAGCCTCCCGGGCGAACTGCTCCTGCTCGTCCGGGGAGCTGGTGGAGAAGCAGAGGGCCTTGTCGAGGTTGCAGACGGTGGCCATGGCCCACAGCTGAGTCCTGGCCTGGACCCCCGTACCCAGCACCCCGGCCACCCGGGAACCCTCTCTTGCCAGAATCTTGGTGGCGAGGCCGGAGATAGCCCCGGTCCTCACGGCGGTGAGATATGAGGCGTCCATGATGCAGATGGTCTGTCCAGTGGTCTCATCCAAGAGGACTATCGTCGCCAGCGTGGCGGGGAGGTTGTGCCTGGAGGGGTTGTCTTTGTAGACGGTGACCGCCTTGATTCCCAATGCTCCCGCGCTCTTGAGCTGGGCCGGCATGAAAGCAAACCAGCCGTTGTGGTCCGGGTCGGTTACGGCGATGCGCTGGGGCATCAAGGCGGTGCCGCCGGCGAGCTCGGAGAAGGCCTCTTCCATCAGGAGTATCGCCTGGTCCATGCTCAACAGTCGCTTGACATCCTCACCACTTAGAAGCAAGGCCATGTCACACTCCATCTCCCGAATCATCCGGGGGGTTCTTCTCGTGATATAGTTCCAAAGCCCGGTTGGAGAGAATACTACCAGACGAAACACGAGGCTAGATACGAGGGGACGCCATGAGTGATATCCACGTAGGAGTGAGCGCGGGGGACGAGTTCACACAGCTGGGGGGCCTGGCTGCACACGCAGAGCAGCTGGGATTCGAGTCCATCTGGACCGGTGAGCACATGACCAACTTCGGGCCAAACCTGTCCGGCATTCCGGTGATGGCGACCTTCGCCAGCTGTACCAAGACCATGAAGGTGGGCGCCGCCATCACTCTGTTTCCCCTGCGGCACCCGACGGTGGTAGCCAAGGAGATCTCGACGCTTGACATCATATCGGGCGGAAGGATCATATTCGGCATAGGGATAGGCGGAGAGAACCCGAAAGAGTTCGAGGCCTGCGGCATTGACGTCCGGGAGCGGGGGCCGAGGACCGACGAAGGTCTCGAGCTGGTACGTAAGCTGTGGACAGGCGAGCCGGTGACCCACAAGGGACGCTTTTTCGAGATGGAAGACATCGTGATGGAACCGACTCCAGTACAGAAGCCCGGCCCTCCGATATACGTGGCGGGCCGCCGGGACGGCGCCATGCGCAGGGCCGTGATGCACGGCGACGGCTGGTTCCCCTATCTCTACGACCCCGATAGATACAGGCAAAGCGTGGACAGGATACGGGAGGTTGCAGCGGAGAAGGACAGGGACCTATCGAACTTCGGTTGGGCCCTCTACCAGTTCATCGCCATTGAGGACACCTACGAGAGGGCACTGGAGATAGGAATCGAAAATCTGGGAGGGAACTATAACCAGGATTTCACTTCCATCGCTCCCAGGTATGCGGCCCTGGGCACGGCGGACCAGTGCCTGGAGCGGTTGCACCAGTTCTACGAAGCCGGTGCCCGAGAGTTCGTGCTGGCGCCGATGACTCACCAAGGAGAAAACGTAGCCTCCAAGCTGGAGCAGATGGCCGAAGACCTTTTGCCGGCGATTAAAGGGTTTTAACGGGTCAACGACATAAGGGGTGTGCAGAGGGGCGAAGCTCTTTGTCCAGGACAGAGTGCTTGGGGCCGGGAGTCTGAGGGCCTGCCCTGAGCCCACCGAAGGGGTGTCCCTCAGATTTTAATCAACACCCCCTTCCTAGCCAGGAAGGGGCCCCGGGGGATGGTCGCGAAGGTTCTTCAGAACCCCCCTAGTGGAACTTGGGGTCTCGTTTCTCTCGGAAGGCGGTTACAGCCTCGCGGAACTCGGCTGTGTCCATGCCCTTGTTAAAGGTGACCGACTCTTCGGCGTCTATGGCATCGAAGTCTCTGGAGACAGCATTCTCGCGAAGCAACCGTTTCGTTTCGGCCAGATGCCAAACGGGCGCCTCCGCAATGGTCTGGGCCAGCTCTACTGCCCGGTCCACAAGCTCCTCCTTGGGATAGACCTGCAGCACCAGCCCCATCTCCTTGGCCTCCTGCCCGGTGAAGAAGCGGGCCGTAAGCATCAGCTCGGTGGCTCTGCCCAGGCCGACCAGCTTGGGGAGCATATGGGTGCTCCCCAGCTCGGGCGTGATGCCGAGACGAACGAACCGGAAGGACATCCTGGCATCGGGGTCGGCGAGACGAATATCGCACAGGAGGGTATGAGTAAGGCCTATTCCCACGGCCACGCCATTGATGGCGCAGATGATCGGTTTGGAGATACTGCGGAACGTCTGGGCCCAACCCTCGGCCTCGCCGTCGGATGCCGTGTGGCCGCTTATCCTCTGTTCGAAGTTGGCGATGTCGGCGCCGGCGCTGTAGGCCCTACCCTCGCCGGTGAGCACGATGGCTCCCACGCTATCGTCCGAGTTCCACTCCCTCAGCTGCCCAAAAAGCTCGTCCCGCATGGTAGAGCCTATGGCGTTCAGCCTATCGGGCTGGTTCAGCTTGATGATTCCAGCTCGACCTCTGGTCTCGACGATTATCTGTTCATGGCTCATGGTTCGACCCTCTCCTTATGTCCCGAAACAGATTAGTCCCGGTGGTTACAGGGGTGTCCCATAGGTCTCCGAGAAGGTAATGTCTGATAGCTCCTTGCGACGTTTTCCTCGGCCGTCCCCCTCATCCAGCCTGTAACCGAAGGGCACGACGGTAATCAGCTCCGCCTCGGCTGGTACATTGAGAATCTCCTTCACCTTGCGCATCTCCTCGTCGGTGAACAGGGTGACGAAACAGGTGCCCATGCCTTCCGCCCAGGCGACCAGCTCCATCTGCTGCAGAGCTCTTCCCGCGTCCAGTCCGGGGCTGTCGGCGTTCACCATGACGATGGCGATTGCCAGGGGAGCATCGGCAAGAAAGGACCCGGTGTTCGCCGCTTCCCCCAGCTTGCGCAGGGTCTCACGGTCTCGTATGACGATGAATTTCCAGGGCTGCTGGTTCCGCGAGCTGGGCGTCCAGCGTGCGGCGTTCAGCAGTTTGGTTACAAGGTGATCGGGCACCGGGTCCGGCTTGAACCGCCTTACGGTGAGGCGGGAACGAACGCATTCGTAAATTTCCATAGCAGGCTCCTCGGTGATTCCCTAGTTCTCCTCGTCCGTGAATCCCGCCTTGGCGTGGGTCCCGTCGCAGAAGGGCTTGTTCTTGGACTGGCCGCAACGGCACAGGGTGTAATGCTCGGCTGAGGCGCCCTCCATCTTCGGAACGTCCCTCAGCTCGACGCCGCCGGTAACGTGGTAAGGGCCGTTGCTGGATACGTCGATGGCGGGGCCTCGTTGCTCCTCGTTGTATCTCACATCGTCTATGGAGTAGCTGATGGCGCCCGATGGACAGTCCTGCACAGCCTTGACTATGGCATCGAAGTCCGCCCGGTCGGCATCGACACCCTCCTTGAACCTGAATGCAAGGCAATGACCGGCGTGGGAGCACAGCCCCCGATTGTCGTGGATCGTTATCTTCTTGCCGGCAAAGGTGTCCAGGCGGTCCCGGCTCTTGGCGCTGAGATTCTCGCCCGAAAAGCCGATGCTGGCGTGGGTCCCATCGCAATAGGGCTTGTTGGCGGACCCGCCGCAGCGACAAAGAGCTATGGTGCGCTGGCATTCCATGCTCTCGCCTCTGGAGTTGTGCAGCGTTTCCAGATACCGGACGATGTATGGGCCGTTCTCTGAACACTCTATGGAAGGGTTCTTGCTCTTTGATTCGGACACTTTCTCCGCCTCCTCTGGTGGGTTGAAGTCCCGCGGGAAACGCGGCCATGATAGCACAACGGCAGCCGGACTCGACGGTCAAGCTTTAGCAGGCGATGGTCCGGTCACTACCAGGTCCCATCGCCTCGGCAGCAGGAGGGCTCCGACGGTCATGGCAACGGTTGCGAGGCTGGTGACCGTAAGGGCGGTCCTCAGATCGCCGGTGGACTGGTGCAGACCACCGGCGATGATCGGTCCCAGAAAAGCTCCCAGCCAGACCAGGGTCTGTTGAAAAGTGACGGCCACCACCACCTCTCTGGCTTTGATGCCCTTCAGCTCGAAGGGGATGGTCATGGTGATGGGGAAAAAGGTCCACCCCAGGGCGTTGGCCAGCTCAATCAGCGCCAGCAATGGATAAGACCCTGTCAGCAGCAACCCGACGGAGGACGCCGCCAGGAGGACCCCGGTAATGGCCAGAACCTGCCGTTTCCGGCCTATCTTCCTCACGAGCAGACCCATGCCTATCCCGGCGACGGCTGAGACGCCACCCCCCAGCGCCGACAGTGTAGCGGTTGTCTTTAGGGACATTCCATACTCTTCCAGCATGTAGGTGGGCCAGAATGTCCCGATGGCCGAGAAGTTGATGCCGATCCCGAACATCCCGAGGCCTAGGAGCCACAGCTCTCGGTACCTCAAGATGGTCTTCAGAGGATTGGGGCCTTGGGACTGTAGCTCCGCTTCGTACTCCGGCGTTCTTCGCTCTCGACCCATTATCTGCCACAGGATGGCCAAGGTCAGAGACACCCCGCCGAATATGAAGTAGGTGTTTCGCCAGTTGCCATCCATCAGATCCAGGACCAGGGGTGTAAGGACGTACCCCAGGGCCACTATGCCGAACATCAGGTTGCTGAGGGCGTTTACCACCACTATCTCTCTGGTCTGCACCCACTGCCGGATCAAGAGGACCCTCGCCGGCTCCCTGGCGATGGAGGCGACGCCGTAGGCAAACCTCCCGAACACCAGCACCGCAAAGACGGGGGACCATCCCTGGAAGAAGACCAGGCCGGCAGCGATGAAAAGACATACGGAGGTCAGCAGCTTGGGCCGGAATCTGGACAGGAGCCATCCAGCCGGAATCGCCAGGAGGATATTGCCGATGCGGGGCGCGGAGCCGAGGAATCCCGCCTTGAGGGGTGAGAGGCCAAACTCCTCTGTAATGCTGGGAAGCAGGAATCCCAGGCTCTCCAGGATGACGAAACCCCAGACGTGAGCGGTCATCCACATCAACATGACCGCCCATCGGTATCCCGTAGGCGCTTCAGTAGTAGGACCGGTTGTCATAGCCTGTGGCATCATACTCCGTAGGCCGCGGAAAAAGAACGAGCGGCGCAGGTTCGAGTTGACAAATCCGAGGGCCGCTATCTAGTATCATCCCGTCGTCTTCAATGCATCTCGTTTGCTAGAACGGCCGGGAGGAGAAAAGCCGATGAAATACGAGATCATCTCCAGCGATTCCCACATAGACTTGACCTGGCTTCCCGCAGACCTATTCGTTTCCGACGCGCCGCAAGAGTGGAAGGAGAAGGTGCCGCACGTGGTGGAGACCGATGCCGGCAAGTCCTGGCTAGCGGACGGCGCCGACCTCGGCGGTGTGGGAGGATCGGGCTTCACCGGCAACAAGGTGAAGGCCGGTTACTCCAAGCACGAAGACCGGATGATCGAAACGGGGTTCTACTCGGACGGAGCAAAAGGGATATTTCGGCCCACCACTCCCGAGCTTCGGATTAAGGACCAGGAGATGGACGGCATCCATGCCGAGGTCATCTACGGAATACTGGGAGTGGGACAGCGCCTGGGAGAGCCGGATCTGACAAACTACGTGTTCAAGACCTACAACACTTGGGTGGCGGATTTCGCCAAGTCCAACCCGGACCGGTTCGCCGCGCTGGCATGCATTCCCAATCACTCGCCCGAGATAGCGGCAGAGGAGCTGAAACGGGCCGCCGGTCTGGGGCTCAGGGGAGCGGACTTCTGGGTCGCCTCAACCCTGAAGCCGGTCTACTATCGAGACTGGGACCCCCTGTGGGCCGCCGCGGCGGAAAGCCACATGCCCATCTCCTTCCACACCCTCGGCCTGTCTCCCCGGGAGCCGGACCAGGCCGAGGCCCAGACCTATGACCTCACCTACAGGGCTATCCGCATCACCATGTTCCAGCTATCGGGCATCGAGTACATGGCAAGCGTCATATTCTCCGGCGCCTGCGACCGGCATCCCGACCTCAAGTTCGTGCTGGGCGAAGCCGGGATAAGCTGGATACCCTACGTGCTGGACCGGATGGACCACGAGTACGACGACCGCTACTACCAGCTCAACCTGAGCATGAGGCCCAGTGAGTTCTGGGCCCGCCAGGGCTATTCCACGTACCAGAAGGAAGGGATAGCCGGCGAGATAGTGTCGCTCATCGGCGAGGACAACGTCCTGTGGGGGTCCGACTATCCCCACCCCGACGGTGTGTGGCCCGACTCCCTCAAGGTGATCGAGGACAACCTGGGAGGCCTGGACGAAGGGACGAAGCGCAAGATCACACGGGACAACGCCGGCAAGCTGTACGGGTTTTTCAACTAGACCTTAGACCATCCGCATCATGAATTTCGAAGCTTCGATCTTCATACACACGCTGTCGGCCATAGTTTGGGCAGGCGGAGTCATCTTCCTAGCGGTGGTGATGGTACCGCTCTCCAGGCAGCTTCAGGACCCGCCAGGTATCGGCATACGCATCCTCCAATCTACGGCACGCCGGTTCAGGCTGGTGGCGTGGGTCTCCCTGCTGATCCTCATCGTCTCAGGGATCTGGGTGCTGGAGGAGCGAGGCATCAGCTTTCCCGACGTGTTCACCGGTGACGGCCCCTTCTTCGATGCCTTGCGCATCAAGGTGATCCTGGTGCTGGTGCTGATTGTTCTCAGCATACTGCACGATTTCATCCTGGGGCCGAGGCTGGCGCGCAAGATGGAGGGGACAAACCTATCAATCGAAACGGCTGCCGCGGTCCAGCGACAAAGGATGGCAGTCTCCTGGCTGGCGCGGCTGAACCTGCTGCTGGCGCTGGCCATCGTAGCTTTTGGGACCATCCTGTCCTAGCGCCCGCCGGACCAAGGTGGGCATTACAGGGCCAGGTGAGTTAGGGCGAGTCATTATTCTCTTTGACACCGTCAGACCGCGTCGGTAACATGTTGGCCTAACCCCACCATCGGAGCCGGTCCTCTATGGCAACTTCAATCATTCGCGGCAGATACCTGGTCACCCGGGCAGGCGACGATTCTTCCCAGGTCATTTCGGACGGCGCTCTGTACCAGCGGGACGGGGTGATAGAGGACGTCGGCGACTACAATGGGATCAAGGACAGGCATCAGGCGGACGTCGAGATCGGCGGTGACAAATTCCTGGTTATTCCCGGCCTCGTGAACTCCCATCACCACGGAAAGGGGGTCACCGGATTCCAGCTGGGGAGCCTGGACGACCAGCTGGAGTACTGGATAATCGATGCCTGGGCCCACAAAGGCAGAGACCATTACCTGGACACGGTCTACTCGTGCATGAACCTGGTGCGCTCGGGTACGACTACCGTAATGTTCAACCACACGCCCGGCGTCGCGGAGACGTTGGACGAAGACTGCCGGCGGATCCTCGAAGGGATAAGAAGCGTTGGTGTTAGGGCTGCATACTCCACCTACCTTGAGAACCAGTACCGGATAGTGGCCGAAGAAGACCAATCGTTCCTCTCCCAATTGCCTTCAGAACTCGCGGGCCGGGTGAAGAAGCACCTCTCCAGCACGTACGTCTCCGACGATCAGTACCTGGACTCCTTTAGTAGCATGCATGAGGAGTGGGACGACGGCGCCAAGCTGCGTATCTTTCTAGCGCCGGCCAATGCCCACTGGGTTTCGGACGAAATGCTCCAGAGGATGAAGGAGTATGCCGGCCGGTTGGATACCGGTATCCATATTCATCTGGTGGAGAACGTCTACGAGAAGCTGATCGGTATCAAGAGGTTCGGAGAGACTCCCATGGAGCACCTGGATAGGTTGGGCTTCCTGGGAAACGAGGTGTCCCTTGCCCATGGCGTGTGGCTCACCGACAGAGACATGGAGTTGGCAGCGGAGCACGGTGTCTCCGTATGCCATAACCCCAGCTCCAATCTGCGCCTGAAGTCGGGAATCGCTCCGGTGCCGGTGATGCTGGCCAAGGGCGTGAACGTGGGCATCGGCACCGACGGCTACTCGATAAACGACGACGAGGACATCCTGCAGGAGATGCGGCTGGCCCATATGCTTCACAATCCTCCGGGCGCCGCCTCGCCGTCTCTCACTTCCCACCAGATGCTGAAGATGACTACGGTGAACGGCGCCAAGACGACCTCGTTCCCTGACGTCGGGGCGTTGGAAAAGGGCATGAGGGCCGACGCCGTGCTTGTCCGGCTGGACAGACTGACGGAGCCCTACCTGGACCCAGACGCAAGCATCGTGGACGCGCTGGTGTACCGGGGCAGGGCGCAGGACGTGGATACGGTGGTCATCGACGGTGAGGTGGTGCTGCGCGATGGCCGATTCGTCAACATAGACGAAGAGGACGTGAAGGCCCGTCTGAAGGAGGGCCTCGAACGGCCTCCAACGGAGAATGAAGTTGCCACTGCTCGGACTGTCCGTGACATGATGCCCTACGTGAAGCGGTTCTACGAGAGCTGGGACATCGGCGAGCAGGTCCCCTACTTCAAGTATCACAGCTCTCGGTAGCTGCTCTTCGATACCACATGCCCGACAATATACTGGCCCTGGACTTCGACGGTGTAATCTGCGATAGCGCCGGGGAGTGCCTGGTGTCGTCCTACGCCGCTTTCGCCGCTGCCAAGGGGCTGGAGTTCGTTCCGGAGCTGGCCCATGTCCCCGAGCATTTCCGCCTGGAGTTCTTCCGCATCAGGCCGTTCGTGCGGGACGGCGAGGACTACCTCAAGTCCCTGTACCTCATCGATAAGGGAGTGTCTGTACAGTCTCAGGAGGACTTCGATGGAGGAGCCTCGGAGTTGCTGGCGGAGATATCGGCGTTCTACGGGGTGGAGGGAGACTGGGGGCTGGAGGCCCACTTCCAGCGCAGCCGAGCCCTGGTGAGGGAGAGGGACGAAGGCGCATGGATGGACATGAACCCGTTGTACAGAGGTATGGCGGATGCGCTAGCCGTACGACGGGGCGATCTGGACTCGGTCTACGTGACCACGTCAAAGCCAACGGGTCCCGCCTCTATGATCTTGAAACACAATGGGGCCGGCATCCCGGAGGAACGGGTCCTGGGCAAGGACAAAGTGACCAGGACCACCGGCAAGAACGGGCACATGGCCCTTGTGCATGAGCTTACGTCGGTCGCCTGGGAGAGGATACACCTGGTGGACGACCAGGTATCCCATCTGAAGGCGGCCTCGGCGTTGGGCGTTAGGTGCTACCTGGCCTCGTGGGGGTACAACACCCCGCAGCAGCGGCGGGAAGCAAAGGCCGAAGGCATAGAGGTGCTGCAGCAGAATGAATTGTCTTCCTGGATGGAGCGGTTGGTGGGGCGCTGAGGCCCAGATCCGAGGTTACCGGAAAAAGGCAGCTATCTCCCGCTAGCCTACAAACCAAGTGCCGTATGGGGCAGGAGGGATGAGGAGGAGTACTATGACCTCGATTCAAGATTTCGTTGACCACCGTTGGGCGGATGCCAAGGAAGAATTGAGGAAGGTAGACCCAGACTTCGTTAGCAAGTTGGAAAACGCAGTCCGTCTGCAGAACATCGGGCTAGAGCCCCCGTGGATAATTGACAGCAAGCGCAAATCTCGGAGATCGCTCCCCGCAGGGTGGCACCGCCTGTTAGAAGCCTGTGTTGAGTTGTTAACACAGGCGACGTACTTACACGTTGCGGCGGCCAGCCTAACTGCTGAAGCTAGCGCAGGATTGCAGAGCTACGAAGCCGGACCACGGATTGACTATCACATTCGCTCATGGTTCATTCACGGAGTTGCATTGGCTGAGCGTACGAACGATGCAATCAGGAAGACCACAAACGTGTATTTGCCTGGTAAGGCCGGTAATGAGATTGGAAAACGCTATCAAGAACGTGTGCAGGAGTGCGTCAGCAAGCCGCTCGAAGAAAATCGACACACGTTCGTTCACCCGAGAAGGTCTTGGGCCAGGGCTATCACAAACGATGAATCCTGGGAGGGTATGGTCGCCACTGGCATGACTGCTGCGAAATTCCTCGAGGAATTCTATTACCCAAGATCGCAAGACAGGGTGATGGAGGGTAGATACGAGGTCTTCGCCACCGAAACCGAGGAGAAACTCGCCCGTATCGGAGCGATTCTGCAGGAGTGTGAAACAGAGCTGACGAGTGGTGAGCAGTGAGGAACATAGCCGTCAGATGATCCAGCTTATGAGGGAATAACGAATCATGCGAACGGCGCTACACATCAATGCGCGCGAAACCGGGGTCCCAACGCCAGGGTTACAGGATGGCGCCCGCGTCTTTCAGCTTGCCGATGTCATTCCAGTCGTAGCCCAGCTCCAACAGCACCTCCTCGGTGTGCTGGCCGGTCTCGGGTGCAGGGCCCCGGGGTTGGACCTGGCTTTGACCGAACACCACTGGCATTTTCAGCGTCTCGTATGGGCCATGCGTGGGGTGTTCCAGCGTGGCGAAGAGCTCGTTGGCGCCGGTCTGGGGATCGTTTATAGCTTCGGTAACCGTCTGCACCGGGGCCCAGTGACGAGCGTTGGCATCGAGGATGGGAACGATCTCTTCCATGGTCAACGCCCCTATTGACCTGTCCAACTCTCGGATGAGCAGTTCCGAGTGGTTTTTCCGCTTTTCGAAGGTGTCGTAGGCGGGATCGGTTGCCAGGTCGGCCCGTCCGAGGGCCGTACAGAAGCCCGCCCATGCTTCGTTGTCGTCCGAGGCCTCACTGAGGATGATATTGAACCATTTTCCGTCTTTGGTGCGGTAGTAGTTCATCTCGGGCACGAGCTTGTTAGTCCGAGTCCACAGCTTGGGGTCTGCGTTGGCTTGGACGGCCTCGGCCACATCGGTGCCGATGACCCAGAGACCCACGTTGAAAAGGGACGCCGACAGCTGTTGTCCTCTGCCGGTGCGCTCCTTTTCGATCAGCGCCGCCAGTATGCCCGACAGGACCACGGGCGATGAGACGTGATCCCCGAAGCCGGACCGCAGCTCCACGGGCGGCGCTCCCGGCTCCCTCATAATCGAACACATGCCCGAGCGGGCCCAGAAGGCGTTCAGGTCGAAGCCGGTGCGGTCCTTATCGGGGCCGCGCTGGCCGTAGGCATTAAACGCCAGGTAGATGATCTGCGGATTGACCTTCGATAGCTCCTCGTAGGTCAGGTGAAACCGCTCCAGCCTGGCGGGGACGAGATTGGTCAGGAAAACATCGGCTTCTTCGGTCAGCTTCCACACCACCCGGGTCGCCTCATCTTTGGACAGGTCGAGGGCGATGCCCCGCTTGCCCCTGTTGTCCATCTCGAAGGGATAGCTGACGGGGAACTCAAAGTCGAACATATCGTCGGCGCCCGTTTGCCGCCATGGGTCTCCCTGCAACGGCTCCACCTTGACGACACTGGCGCCCATATCGGCCATCATCGCCGCCGCGGAGGGCACGGCGAGAAAGTTTGCTATTTCGAGTACCCTGATACCTTCGAGGGGGCCTGACATCGGTTACCTTCCTCGGGACCTGTTTTGCCTGTACAGCCGTCTCGCGCCGTCATATGATAGCCCCGGTGTCCACGAATACAAGGGGGAGCGTCATGCTGGACCTATTGATTACTGGCGGCGTCATCATCGATGGCACGGGAAGCGCGGGCTATTACGGCTCGGTGGGCGTTGAGGGCGAAAAGGTCAGGATAATCCGAGGCGATGTATCCGCAATACAGGCCGGCAAGGTCATAGACGCCACCGGCTGCATAGTCTGTCCCGGGTTCATCGATCTCCACTCACACGCCGGCCTGGTTATGCTGGCGGAGCCCCGGCACGAGCCTAAAGTGCGGCAGGGCGTCACCACCGAGCTCATCGGCATCGACGGACTCTCCTACGCTCCGGTCCAGCACCGGAAGGACTTCGACGATCTGGTGGAGATGAACTCGGGGCTCGATGGCGCCCCGGAGCTGCCGGAGAGCTGGGACTCGGTGGCGGAGTACCTCTCGATGTTCGATCGCAAGGTGGCCATTAATGTGGCCTACATCATCGGCAACTCGCCGTTGAGGGTCATGGGCGTGGGCTGGGACGACCGCGAGGCCACCGGCGCGGAGCTGGAGAGGATGAAATCGCTGCTGAGGGAGGGGATGGAGGAGGGCGCCTTCGGACTGTCGACGGGCCTGGACTATCCGCCGGGAAGCTACGCCAACACCGAGGAGCTCATCGAGCTGAGCAAGGAGGCGGCGAGGTGGGGAGGGATCTACCACACCCACGTCCGCTACGGCCTGGGCGACCGGTTTCTGGACCCCTTCCGAGAGGCGCTGGAGATAGGTCGCAAGGCGGAGCTGCCCTGCCACCTGACCCACTTCTATCAGGGCATCGCCAAACAGGGTCCGGCTTCCGACCTGATAGGGCTGGTAGAGGCCTCTCGAAACGAGGGGCTGGACGTTACATTCGATTGCTACCCCTATGTCTACAGCAGCACCCGGCTGCTGATCTTCATTCCCCAGTGGGCCCACGATGGGGGCGTCGACAAGATGAAACGAGTGCTGGCATCGGCGGAAGGCCGGGAGCGAATCAAGAAAGAGATATCCGAGTCCGGCGGTTACGACGACGTCTACCTGACCTACTTCAAAAAGCCCCACAACCAACGTTACGAGGGCCGAACGCTGGCCCAAGTGGCAGACTCGATGGGCATGGACCCCGTAGACGCCATGTGTGACCTGCTGCTGGATGAGGACCTGCAGACCTCCTTTGTGAGCCCGGGAGTCAACGCCAACACCCTAGCCAAGTTCGTGGCCCACCCGATGTCGATGGTCGGGACCGATGCCCTGCTGCTGGGCGACTATCCCAGTCCCAGGTCCTATGGGGCGTTCCCCAAGCTCCTTTCGGAGTTTGTTCGCGACGAACAGTTTCTGCCGTTGCCCCAGGCAATACGGAAGATGACCTCTTTCCCGGCGCAGCGGCTGGGACTCAAGGACCGGGGCATCCTGCGGGACGGGATGCACGCCGATATAGTGGTCTTCAACAACGAGACCATCGACGCTCCGGGAACGAGGGACGATCCGAAGCAGTATCCCAAGGGAATCGAGTACGTGATAGTGAACGGCAGGACCGTGGTGGAGAGAGGGCAGCACACGGGAGCACTGCCCGGCCGGGGGTTACGGCGGGGAATAGACTAGCGTAGAATGGCGGCCATCCTGCGGTCGAGACAGGCATAGAGCAAAGGGGGAAGACAATGGCAACCGACGACCCGAACGAAGGAAGAATGTTCGGCTCCCAGTTCAACGTCGTGCCGGGAGGCGCCGGGGGCTACCCCTTCGTGGGAATCCCCAGCTTCATGAGCGTCCCCATATGCACGGACCTCGACAAGCTGGATGCGGACATCGCCATCATGGGAGCGCCAACGGACGAGGGTTCACCCTTCCTGCCCGGCGCTCGACTCGGGACACGGTCCATCCGCGAGCACTCAATGCGGTTCGGCAACGCCGGCTACTACGACCACAACGTGCAGAAGGAGTTTCTGGCCGACGAGTTGCAGGGACGGCGGATAGTGGACGTGGGCGATGCCAATGTTCAGGTTACCCAGCCGGACGTCACCTTCGACAACATCACTGCTCTAACCAAGGCCGTGGTGGACAGGGGCGCCATGCCGGTGGTCATCGGCGGGGACCACGCCATCAGCTTCCCCATCGCCAGGGCCTTCAACGAGCCGTTTCACGTCGTCCACTTCGACGCCCACATCGATTACGTGCCCTTCTGGCACGGGTTTCAGTACACCAACGGCCACGCCTTCCGGCTGATTCGCACCCTGGACAACTGCCGGAGCATGACCCAGGTGGGAATCCGGAGCCTTCGGAATGCGAAGTCCTGGATAGAGGACGCGCTGGCGGACGGCAACCGGGTCATCAACATGCAGCAGTTCCGGGACGAGAAGCCCAGCGGGATAGTGGGTGGGATACCCCGGGACTCCAAGATCTACGTAAGCATAGACGTGGATGTGCTCGACAATACCCTGGTGCCGGGCTGCGTCTCGGCCGAGCCGGATGGGATGATGTACAACGAGCTCCGGGACACCCTTTTCGCACTGGCGGAGCACACGGAGATCATCGGGTTCGATCTGTGCGAGGTGAACCCGCAGCTGGACGTACGGACCGGGGTAACCTCCTACCTGGCGGCCCACACGATTATCGAGTTCCTCTCGCGCATCTGCGATCAGCCTCGGTGGGCGAAGCGCAAAGAGGCTAGGCAGTCTGCAAAGGAAAGCAGCGGCTAAGCCGCAGCGACAAGCAAGGGGCGTGCCAACGAACCTGTCTCAAGACTTGGCACCGAGGAAGTCCAGAGGGAAACTTCCCTCTGGCAGGGGGCCTGGGGGATGTTCCCCCATTAACAAAACCATCCGCTGGCAGGTGGAACACATTTGCCCCCCTCATTCACGGCCGGGGTAAGACTGAAAATTGATGAGATTGTGGGCCCGTGGCTTCCGATCTCCCGGATCGTGTGATTGATCGTATTACCTCATGGGCAGAGGCACTCTTAGGTGATAGTTGGTTACGAGAGGAATAGGAGGCGGAGACGAACCGCTTTTTTCACATTACCGCCGTTGGGCACTGAGTCTGGCCGTCGTCGCCATGGCTGTCGGCGGCGGGCTGACATGGTGGTCGCTCACTGGCCAGGACGACTACACGGAGGTCAGTGGAGCGCTGGAGCAGGCCTGTCGTGCATCGCAGACGATCCAGGACTTCGACATACTCTGGTACGGCGAGTTCCATGAAGACGGCAAAAGGATCGAAGAGGCCAGCGGGTACTCCAACTTCTACGTCTCCGGGGAGTCCTATCACCTGGTGGCCACGTCGGCGATAGGGGGAATCAAGATCGAGCGTCTGTACTATGACGGGGACCTGTACTTCATGGACCTCAACCAAGAGGGCAAATGGGACAAGAAGTTTTCCAACACCCAGGGCTTGGGCTGGCCCTTCAACGCGGACTCCATCTGCCCTAACCTCGCTCACTTCACCTACGAGGGCAGGTCCAAGGTGGAGGACGAGAACACCAGGTACTTCACGTCTCCCACAGTCGATGGGGAACCCTACGGGGAAGCGCCGGTGGGTCCTGACGCGTTTTCCGAGGTACGAGACTGGGGGATCTGGATCAACGAGGAAGGGTACATAGTGAAGGTGGTCTACTCGGTGGTGTTCCCCAAGATCGAGGGCGAACCGGTCAAGACGGGCAGCGTCCTGGCCGTAGTCTCCGGCCACGGTGAGCCAAATAATCTGCCAATCCCCAGATAGGAGGGCAGAGATGACCACAGATAGCGCACTATCGGCGGATGAGCGCCGAGAGATACTCAAGGAGACGGTGGCCAACTGGATAGCCCAGGGCTGGCGGCTGGAAGTTCTAGGTCTCTGCCCTTGTGCTTACACCAGAGAGCCGGATGACAAGAAAGCGCCACACCCGGTTCGCAGAGGCTGACAGAAAAACGTTTCTGTAACTCGGACCAACTCTCCGACGGCTAACCGGGGAGTTGCCGCCCGGCTAGTTGTGGCAGCCCCGGGCGGGGATGTCACCGACGTACTCGACCATCCCGTTCCTGACGGCGACGTACTGGTCCCAGCGATTCATCAGCATGTCCTGCTGACCGTTGACCAGTTGGAACTTGTCCCCAATCGAAACACCCGAGGATTCGGGTAGCTGGAAGACGATCTGCTCCTCGTGGAGGGCCGTTACGGTCGCACCGTCAATACCTTCGACTTCTGGAAGAACGCCGCCCGGCGACGCCATGGCCCTGCTCCCGACGTCACCTATGGCCACACCAGGCCTGGGCGTGCTGATTACGGTGCCCAGGACCTTGCCGGCGATGCGGAACTCGTCCATGTAGTCGTAGGTGTGGGACATGAGCATGTAGGTACCGCCCTCGACCTCTGTGACGCCGGCAATGTCAGCGGCGATGTCATAGCTCCAACTCTCCCCCGTGGAGACGATCTCCACAGGGATGTCGGCGGCCTCGATGGCGCTTTTGGCGTCCAGGCAGATCTGGAAGTACTTGCGAGCGCCAATCAGTCGGGTCTCCTTGTCCGGTTTGCCGGGTAGCGTCTGGTGGCTCATCACCCCACGGAAGGCGATGCCCGGAAGCTCGGTGGCCAGCTTGGCAAGCTCGACGCCCTGATGGAACTCCCGGGTGCCGGCCCTGCCCATGGAGGTGTCGACCTCGATGAGCACGCCAATTGTAGCGCCGCGCCGTGAGGCGATCTCGGAGAGCTTGGCCAGGTTTCGGGGGTCATCGATGGCTACCTTGACGTCCGCCTGTTGTGCAAGAGAGCATATCCGATCGATCTTGTCCTCGGTTACCACCTGGTTCGGGATGAGGATATCGTGGATACCGCCCTCCACCATGACCTCAGCCTCGGCGACCTTGGCAGTACACACGCCGCCGTGGGTGCCGCCGGCCCTGATCTGCATGTGGGCCAGCAGGGGGCTCTTGGTGTTCTTGGTGTGGTGGCGCATCTTGACCTGGGTATCGGCGTAGGTATCGGCGATGATGGACAGGTTGTGCTCCAGGTCATCGAGATCGATGAGTAGTACGGGGGTGTCCAGGTCTTCTACCGGAGTTCCCATTGCAGGTCGATAGCGTTCCATGGTGGCCTCTAGTCCAGTATGAGCGCTTCAAGTCTGAAGCGGATGTACGTGGTGGCCCTAGTATAGGGCAGATGAACGAACAGTGGTAAGGGGAACGATGGGGGTGTGCTACAATCCGGCTGCCCCTCCGCCACTCACCTCTTGATCAGAGCTCTCCCGTGAGCGAGGTTGGAAGATTGGGTACCGGAGCGGCCCCGGCTGATCCAGGATTTTGAAACGTGGAGAAGGGAGCTTAGACGATGGATACGAAGGGAAGTTACCTTTTCGTAGCGGCGATGGACGTGAACCCGGACAAGGAGCCTCTATTCAACGAGATATATGACACCGAGCACGTACCCTTTGTAAGCGAGGTCCCCGGGGTAATTTCGGCGGCCCGATACGAGAGGCAGGAGCTGACGATGCTCATCGGCGGCGAGAGGCGGACCATCCGCATAGAAGATGCCCCGAAGTACGCGGCCCTGTACGAAATCGAGTCGCCGGACGTCCTGACAAGCGAGGCCTGGGGGTCGGCTGTGGAGCGGGGCCGTTGGCCGGAACACGCCAGGCCCCACACTAGGAACCGCCGGCACACACTGTGGCGGCTGCTGCCCCGCGAGTGATTTTGGGAGATGGTTTAGGGTCTGTTCACACCCTCGCTTGCAACGTCATTCCGAAACGGAGCGCAGCGTAGTGAGGAATCTATGGCCCATGTTCCCAGACCATCTTGCGCAAGTGGGCCTATCGGCTCATATGCGCAATCCCGCGATAATGGAGACCGGTGGGGGAATCGGGTCGCTACTCCCGACAACCCTTTTAGATTCCTCACTGCGTTCGGAATGACAACTAAGCTGCGTAGACATCCAGGTTGGATGTAGTATGCTCACTTCGTGCCGATATCATAGCTAGAGGAGGGAACCGGATATGGCGATAGTAAGGACGGTTCTGGGTGACGTATCACCCGACGACATCGGCGTCGTCCTGCCCCATGAACACGCCTTCATGGGCTGGCAGGGAGCGGAAGCCGACCCCCTCAGTCGGTACGACGAGGAGGAAACGCTGGACAAGGTCGTGAAGGAGCTGACCACGGCCAAGGAGCGTCACGGGCTGTCCTGCTTCGTCGACGTGACCACGTCGAACAACGGGCGCAACACGGATTTCCTGGCGGAAGCTTCCCGGCGAAGCGGAGTCCACGTCGTGGCGGCCAGCGGTTTTTACACTGAAAGCATGGGCATACCTTTCTACTGGGCCACCAAGTCCACCGACGTCATCGAGGACTACTTTACTAGGGAAATCACCGAGGGAGTCGTCAACACCAATGTCCGATGCGGAATCATAAAGCTGGCCAGCGGCCCGGCATTCCCGGCGCCCGTACCGGAGTGGGGCTCGGAGCTGGCGCCATATGCCCTCGGACCCACAGCCGTGGAGGAAAAGGGGTTCCGGGCGGCGGCCCGGGTCCAGAAGAAGCTGGGAGTAGCCATCACCACCCACACCGACGAGAACGATTGGGCGGTCTGCAACATCGGGCTGCGCCAGCTGGACATACTGCTGGATGAAGGGGCGGGACCGTCGAAGTGCATCATCGGCCACGCCGACTGGTGCTCAAACATCAGATATCTGGCCGAGATAATGGAACGGGGCGCCAACGTAGGTCTCGATACCTTCGCCTATCCCTGGGGCCCGCCGGGCGACATTGGCAGGATAGGGCTGGTGAGTGCGCTGGTGGGCATGGGGTACGCATCGCAGATGGTGCTGTCCCACGATGTGGTCCTCCACGAATTGAGGCGACCCGGCACCGAAGATGATCCCTCCCTGGAGGGCAAGAACCTGTGCAAGCTCTTCGAGGAGGCGGTGCCCGCCCTGCTGCAGGCAGGCATCAGCGAGGAGACCATCCATCAGATAACGGTGGAGAACCCTCGCCGGATTCTCGCATTCTAGCACGTAGGTGTGGACCGGTTTGGCCCGCCCCAGGTAGGTTTTCCCAACCACCCGCCCTGGGACGTTATTCTGTATTTTGGGGGGCACATCCCCCATATCCCCTGCCAGAGGGAAGCCCTCTGGACTCCCCGAAGTTCGTCTGCAGGCTCTGGTCTACAGGGCTTTCCAGTAGCGCTTGCCCTCGGTGCGGATGAAGTGACCGAAGCTGGGTGAGACGGCGTGGCCCATGCCCACCAGAGAGCCATCCTTCTCCAAACGTTCGAGTACCGCTTCCCGGGTCTCGCGGGCCTGGTCGTGGAAGGTGTCGTAGACGATCTGCCAGGCGGTCTCCTCGGCCTGGGCCGGGAAGTTGATGACATCGCCCAGCACGAAGCCTTTCTCGCCCTGTGACTGGATGGCGATGCTCATGTGGCCCGGGGTGTGGCCGGGCGTGGGGACCATGGTGACCTCGCCGGTGAGGTTGGTCTCGCCTTCGGCCAACTCCAGCGCTCCCAGGTCCTCCAGGGGGACGGCCTGCTCGGAGACGTGGGGGTTGCTGGCGATGTCCTTCTTGTAGTAGTCCATGTCGCCCTTGGGGAGCCAGTAGCGGGCGTTGGGAAAGGTGAGCCTCGGTTGGCCGTTATCGTCGGTTATGTTCCACCCGATGTGGTCGGGGTGCAGGTGGGTGATGGCCACGTGGGTGACGTCGTCGACCGGTACGCCCTTTGACTTGAGCTCTTCGAGGAGCTTACCCGGATATCCTGGGCCCAGGCCGGTATCGATCAGTATGGTCTGGCCTTCGGAGCGGACGGCGAAGCAGCCGAAGTTGACGTTCAGGTTCCCCTCGGCGGTGAGAGAGCCCGGATACTGGTCCCACTGGGCCCTGGTAACCTGGGGGAAAACGTCGCCGTGGGGCACCTCGGCAGCTTCGTCGGATAGCGAGATGAGCTGGGCGCTGCCTATGGATACCTGATAGTCGGGCATGGTGTCCTCCTATTAGCTTTTTGCGGTGGCCTGCCAGAGCCTAATTTTACCGGTATGTCAACTGAGGTATTCCCGCCGTCCTGGCGAAAGGTCTGTCCTCCTTGACGCTCCCCATTCAAGCCCAGGCGTCCAGCGAGAACCTACTCACCGCGGCCTCGTCCAACTCTACTCCGAGGCCGGGAGCCTCGGGAAGGTCAAGCCGTACCTTGAAGTGCCTGACGGAGGCGTTATCGTCCCCTATAATGGTTGTCTGGAGGTACTGGACTCAGACTCTGATTCTGATCTCTTTCTCCTTACCTGGGGTCACGGGCAGAACGCGTAGACTTTATCGGTGGCGTCAACCGCGCGGGCGCCCAGCTGCAGCATCAAGTTGGCGCCCTCCCCTAGGCGTGCTTCATCCAGGTTGTCCACCCCGTCGGTGATAGCCGACACGGTTTGACGCAATAGTCGCGCTACAGCTCGCATGTCGACATGGATCGCCGCGGTCTTACTAGTAGGTGCACTAATCTCATCGATCCTGTCCGCCGAGGCGTTGAGTGTGACGAGTTCAACAGCGACGTCAAGAATCCACGCCTCATCCAGTATGAGCAGGGGATTTTCGCTGGCGGCCGTGGAGCAGGGTCTCGCGATACATAGCGTCCCAGATAGCCTCGGTCTGGTGGGGATCTCGTCCCACCACCACGTCGGCGAGAAGCTCTCGTACCGCGAGGGTCACCAGCACGCCGGCCTTGTGGCCGCAGTAGCAGAAGCCGATGCCTTCTGCGCCGGTATCGGTGCGGATGCGGACCAGGGTGAAATGCCGCTCGGCGACGGCCCTGGTGGAAAAAGCTATGCCTACGTCCAGCGGAACGACACAGGTGGCGGCCTCTACGGAAACGACTTTCATTCTACGAAGGTCTCCACTTCCAGCAGCAACACTGCATCGCCCCACTGGTTTGGATCGTCGAGACTCCATTCCTCGGAGGAATTATCCGGTCGAAGCCGAACACCCTCGCTACCGCCGTAGACCAGGAGGGCGGTCCCATCGCCGGAGTCTTCGACTATTGCGGCGTAGGCCGGAACGGGCCTGTCTTGGGACCAGCCGGTGACCTCGTAGATGTTCTCGGCCCCGTCAGGACCGAGGGCCTTGACGCGGGACACGGGTCTCGGTTCCTCTCGGGCATCGAACCCCCGCATGAGGGAGTATGGGCAGTTATCGGATGCCTCGACCTCTACGGTGATTATCATGAGTACTAGCTCGGCCAGCTACGGGGAGTCTACCACATGGCCCTTCTTACGACGGACTTGGGTTAGGTCTGTGGTAGCTGTGATACAATTTCACCACGGGTTGATTCAATCGCGCCGAAGGGTGCTGGCTCGGAGGGTAAAGGATGCCGATCTACGAGTTTCGCTGTCTCAACTGCTCCAACATTACCGGCGTATTCAAGAGGGAATACGTGGTGCCGGACAGTGCCCAGTGCGAGCACTGCGGCAGCAACGATACGGTAAAAGCCGTATCGCTGACCAACCACAAGGTGGCCTTCAAGTCCAAGTACAGCGAGGACTTCATGGAAAAGTCGTTGCCGTTCCTGAAGAGCCGGAAAGAGCTCAAGGGCGAATTCAACAAGAACCCGCGGGAATCGGATGAAGCGAAAGCGTTCAGGATCAACGAGAAGATCGGCGAGCAGATGGACCGGGTGATCACCAAGCAGCTTGACGATATGGGGAAGGGAAAGTAGGCACGGCCTTCACTGGTCCCACCCAATAAAGCCAGCCCTTCCCTGTAACTAACGTTCCCCCTCCCAACCCCTTCGCGTTCCAGATTTCGTAGCCGCCTTATGCCTTCCTGCTCAGCTCTCGGAGGATGGGTATCTCCTCCAGCTTGTCGCCGATCTGGTCCCAGTAGATGCCCTCGGGTCGCGGGTAGGCGGCGTCGCTGGCTATCAGCAGATCGGGGGTGGCGATGTAGTCCAGCACGACGTCATGGGAGGTCATCGCGATCTCATTATCCACTATCTGGATGGGATGAACGGTGGTCACCACCGGTGTTTCGACGGAGATCAGGCCCAAGCTTGCAACCAGTGCGTACTCAAGATCGGAGTAGCCACCGCCCTTGCCCAGCCGAGCCCCATCGGCCTGGACGGCGACTGAACCGCACACGATCAGATCTATAGCACGCATCTCGTCGGGACGGACAGGCCTGCCCACCTTGAAGGCCCCTTTGATGGAGCTGGCCGCGTTGTGATCTTCTATCCGGTCAGGGTCCAGCTCCAGGAAGCACTTTTCTGACGTGAGCCGGGGAACGGCCATGTAGACGGTCTTGCCCTCTTGCAGGGCCCGTTTGCGCAGGGGTCTTTGTGGGAGGTCTGGATTGCTCTTGATCGTCTCGGCCTGTTTCCAGACGTCGGTCTCGAAGACCTTTTCGGCGGCTAGGCCGGCGCCCACGAAGTTGGGAATGCGGCCCCTGGCGCCGGGGAAGGCGGCTACCTTAGCATCGATCATGGCCTGCCAGATGCGGTCTCGAATCTCTTGTTTGGAGCTCATGGTTGAGAAGAGATTATAGTGGAGCAGCAGGTTAGAAAGTAACCGGTACCGGATAGAAGAACCGGGAGTAAGAGACGCTTCGTATTTTTTCGGTCAGGTGTTCTACATCGGTCTCGATTATGCTAGAATAGCCCCATGTCTCTAGAGCTTTTTCATCCGGTGGTGCAGGCCTGGTTTAGGAAGAAGTTCCGGCGTCCAACCGAGGCACAAGCCCAAGGTTGGCCCTCCATCGCAAAGGGCAGGCACACCCTGATCTCCGCCCCAACCGGGTCGGGTAAGACCCTCGCCGCTTTTTTGAAGTGCATCGACGATCTGTTTCAGAAGGGACTGCGGGAAGACGGGCTGCCCGACTCCACCCAGGTGGTCTACGTATCGCCGCTGAAGGCCCTCTCCAACGACATCGAGCGGAACCTGGCGCAGCCGCTGGCGGAGATAGCGGAGCTGGCCGGAGAGATGGGCGTGGAGCTGCCGGAGATACGGGTAGCCGTCCGAACGGGAGACACGCCGGCCAAGGACCGTCAGGCCATGGCCAAACGACCTCCCCACATTCTCATAACCACTCCCGAGTCGCTGTACCTGCTGTTGACCTCCAAGAGCGGTCGGAACGGATTGCGGGGCGCCAGGAGACTGATCCTGGACGAAATCCACGCCATCGCCGACGATAAGCGAGGCTCCCACCTCAGCATATCGGCGGAGCGGCTGTGCTCGCTGGCGGAGGGACCGATAACCAGGATCGGTCTGTCGGCAACACAGCGTCCCATCGAGGAGGTGGCCCGGTTCCTGGTGGGGACATCGAACATCGATAAAAGCGGGAACCCTGACTGCTCGATAGTGGACGCGGGCCACGCTCGAAACATCGACCTCGCCATCGAGATGCCGCAACAGGACGAGCTGGGGCCCATCGCAACCCACGAGCTGTGGGCGGAGACCTTGGACAGGATAGCGGAGCTGGTGAAGGCCCACCGCACCACCCTGCTGTTCGTGAACACCCGCCGGTTGGCGGAGAGGGTGGCGCACCAGCTATCGGAGAGAATGGGCGAGGAGGCGGTGGCCGCTCATCACGGAAGCCTTTCCCGAGAGACCCGGCTCAAGGCGGAGCAGAACCTGAAAGCCGGGCGCGTCAAGGTGTGCGTGGCCACGGCATCGCTGGAGCTGGGGATCGACGTAGGAAACGTGGACCTGGTGTGCCAGATCGGGTCGCCCAGGTCCATTGGGCTGCTGCTGCAGAGGGTGGGCAGATCGGGACACTCGCTGGGCAGGACTCCCAAGGGCCGGCTTTTCCCGCTGACCCGGGACGAGCTGGTGGAATGCACGTCGCTGATGCGGGCCGTGCGCCGGAACAACCTGGACACGCTGGGCATCCCCTCGTGGCCGCTGGACGTGCTGGCCCAGCAGATAGTGGCGGCATGCTCCAGCGAGGAGTGGGATGAAGACGATCTGTTCTGCCTAGTACGAGGAGCCTATCCGTATCGAGAGCTGACCCGGCAGAAGTTCGACCAGGTGGTCGAGATGCTCTCCAAGGGAGTCGCGCCAAGGGGAGGGCGGTCCGGCGCGTACCTGCATCGAGACGGGGTGAACGGCAAGCTCCGGGGACGGCGAGGCGCCCGTCTCGCAGCCCTAACCAGCGGTGGAGCGATACCGGACAACACCGACTACGATGTCATCGCCGACCCGGAGGCGGTGTTCGTGGGAACGGTCAACGAGGACTTCGCCATCGAGAGCATGGCCGGAGACGTGTTCTTGCTGGGCAACACTCCGTGGAAGATTCGGCGGGTGGAGAGCGGCCGGGTGCGGGTCGAGGACGCCTCCGGGAATGCGCCCACCATACCCTTCTGGCTTGGTGAAGCGCCGGGCAGGACTCGGGAGCTGGCTGATGAGATATCGGACCTGCGGTTCGAGCTGGACCAGAGGTTGGACCGGCCCGAGGAGGCCAAGGAGTGGCTCGTGGAGGCCACGGGCGTAGTGGAGCTGGCAGCCCGGCAGGTGGTCGACTATTTGATCGAAGGGAAGCGGGTGCTGGGAACTGTGCCCACGGCGCGCAAGATCATAGCGGAGCGGTTCTTCGACGAGAGCGGCGGCACGCAGGTGGTGATTCACTCGCCCCTTGGTGCCCGTGTAAACCGGGCCTGGGGCATGGCGCTGCGGAAGCAGATCTGCCGTAGCACGGACTTCGAGCTTCAGGCTGCGGCCACCGACGACGGGATAAACTTCTCCCTGGGCCCAACACTGTCATTCCCATTGAACGAGGTGTTTCGGCTTCTATCCTCGAAAACGGCGGAGCGTACACTGACCCAGGCGGCTCTGCCTGCGCCTCTTTTCCAGACCAGGTGGCGCTGGAACTCGACCAGGGCGCTGGCGATACTCAGGCACAATGGCGGGCGCAAGGTGCCGCCCCCGCTGCAGCGGATGCGCGCGGATGACCTGCTGGCGGCGGTGTTTCCCGCCCAGGTCGCCTGCCAGGACAACATGCCTCGCGGGGACATCGAGATACCGGACCACCCCCTGGTCTTCGAGACCGTGCGAGACTGCCTGACCGAGGCAATGGACTTGGAGGGTTTGAAGGAGGTGCTGCAGGGGATAGAGAACGGCGAGATCGAGGTGTACGCCCGGGACACGCCCCAGCCCTCAGTGTTCAGCCATCAGCTGCTCAACGCCATGCCCTACGCCTTTCTGGACGATGCACCGCTGGAGGAACGGCGCTCCCGGGCGGTGACCCTACGACGAGCACTGCCCGAGAACTCGCAAGACCTGGGCTCTCTGGACGTGGAGGCTATCGATGCGGCGGCAAACGACGCCTGGCCGACGATCAGGAACGCGGACGAACTTCACGATGCCCTGCTGACGCTGGGCCTGATGAACGCTCAGGATATCCAAACTCCCAGGGGGGATGCGACCGGCGAAATGCTGTCCGGCTGGTTCGAGGAGCTGATGAAGCAAGGTAGGGTGTCCAGCGTAATCAGAGAGGGCCGGGACAACGCCTGGACCGCCACCGAGTCCGCGGCCACCATCGTATCGGCGTTTCCCAATGCCCGGCTGGAGCCGGAGCCACCTCGACGGTTCCTCGATGGCCTGGAAGCGGCCCAAGAGGACGCTGTGCTGGGCCTCGTGAGGGGACGGGTCGAGTGCTCGGGGCCGTTCACCGACGGAGAGATGGCGCATGCCCTGGGCCTCCCCATGGGCGCGGTGACGATAGCACTAGCCAATCTGGAAAACGATGGTCTCTTGCTCAGGGGCTCATTCAGACCGGGAGCGGAGACGGAAGAGTACTGCGACCGACGGATTCTCGCTAGGATTCACCGGGCGACTATATCTCGACTGAGACGTGAGATAGAGCCGGTGTCGGCGGCCGCATTCACACGGTTCCTGATACGATGGCAGCACGTCGAACCTTCTTCCAAGCTGCGCGGAGAGGCGGGCCTGCTGGAGGCGATAGAGGGCCTTCAGGGGTTCGAGGCAGCGGCCGGGGCATGGGAACAGCACCTGCTGAGGGCCCGGCTGACGGACTACAATCCCGCCTACATGGACAACCTTTGCTTTGGCGGAGAGGTCGTGTGGGGGAGGATGGCCCATCGAAAGCCATCGCCGGAGCCTGCGGTCAGCAAATCAAGCCTGTCGAAGAGCGGGCCGGTGACCCTGGGGCTTCGAAAGGACTTGGACTGGCTCCTGGACGGCGACGCCATAGAGGACGAGAAGCTATCGGGGACCGCCCGGGACGTGCTTAAGGTCCTGGCCAACCGCGGCGCATCCTTCGTTCCGGACATAGTGAGAGAGTCGAAAAGGCTGCCGTCGGAGGTGGAGGACGCGCTGTGGCAGCTGGTGGCCGTGGGCAGAGCGACCGCGGACGGGTTCACGCCGCTGAGGAGACTGGCCACCGGTACGCCGGCCGCCATAAAGAGGAACGGCCGCATGAGAAGACGGGCCCGCAACCGGAGGTCCACCACCCGGTGGTCCCTGCTGCATGTTGAAGGCCGGGCCGAGGACATGATGGAGAAAAGGGCCTTCCAGTTCCTCCACAGGTACGGCGTGGTCATGCCGGAGCTGCTTGCCAGGGAATCGATGGCGCCGCCGTGGCGAGAGCTGGTGCGCATATACCGCCGAGCCGAGGCTAGAGGCGAGATAAGAGGTGGACGGTTCGTGGCGGGATTCGTAGGGGAGCAGTTCGCCCTGCCCGAGGCTGTGGAGACTCTGCGGGCCATGAGGAAGACCGATCCCAAGGGCGAGCTGATCACCATCTCCGCCTGCGACCCGTTGAACGTGGTCGGGATTCTAACGCCCGGAAGCAGGGTGCCGGCGGTGGTGGGAAACTCGATAGTGTACCGGGACGGGGTACCTATCTGCTCGATGGAGGGTGGCGAGCTGGTGGAGCGGTCCGCCCTGGATGAGACCGCCAGGGAGTCGCTCCGGTTTCTGAAACGAGGCCCCGCGGCGGTCGCTCGGTCCCGCTAGGCCCTGGCAGGATTGCCTCGACCTGACTTCTTCGGGTATCGCCGTGACGAGGCCGTCGTTGCAAGCGACCGGGGAGTTGGTCCCGAGAGGGGTCGAAGGGAGCGAAGCGGTCCTGGGCGGGACAGGTCGCTACTCCACGCGGAGGACCGGGGCTTCCTTCCCTTCACCGAGCTGGTAGACCGCCGAGTACATGTTCCACCACATGTTCCTGCCCTCGAGGGCGGCGCGGCGTATGCTCCGGCGCTGGTCTTCGGAGGTGGAGTGTTGCTTCACGGTGTTCCATCCGGTCTCGGCGTGGGCCTCGTCCGCGCCGACGTGTACCGAGAAATAGGCCGCCTCGGCGGCGTCGTAACCGTAGTGACGCTTGAGACCCTCGGTCACGCCATCGCAGAACTCGGTGAACATATCCTCGATACCCAAGGATACGAAGCTCAGGGCCTCCTGCCACTTGCCGCGTACGGCGTACGCGGAAACGGTGTCGGGGTAGACTTTGGTCTCGGGTAGCATGGGACGGGAATCGATTTCATCCTCGGAGTAGCCAGCCGCCGCTCCGGACTTCAGCGCCAGCTCCCAGTGAGAGGGCACCTCCGGGGTGCCGGAGAGCTCGCCAAAGAGGTTCTCGGCAAGCTCCTTCTTTATGTCCCGGGGGGCCTGGGGGATGATGAGGGATAGACAGGAGATCCCTTCGAGAACGGTGAATTTAAGCTGGGCACATAGCTCCGCAATGGTATTGCGGTTAACCTGGCCGGCGATGAGGCCCCGATAGAGGGGATGGTTGACCACCGACTGGCTTTGAATCTCTTCCCGAAGATCGTCCCAAAAGCCGTTCTGTTCCATCGTCTATCCACCTCCGTGATATCCGAAATAGCGCCTCTGTTACCAGGTCATGTTAATACGAGTAAAGGAGGGCGGCAAGACCGGGGTCGACATCGTCAGGCGGCCGGCGCCGTCTGGGGTTTGGGCACCCGCAGGGCCGCAAGGAGTAGGGCGGTAGCCACCACCACAGCTCCGGCGAACAGGAAGGTGGCCTTGACACCGTAGGCATCCGCCAAGATGCCACCTATCACGGGCCCTATGGCGCCCACGGCGAAGGAGCTGGAGTAGGTGAGGGCTATCGTCGTCCCGTGTACCGTGTGGGTGGTAAGGTCCATGGACGTGGCCACGAATATGGAGTGGAGGGAGAAAATGAATGCACCTATGGCGGCGACGACCAGGGTCAGCTGCCATCCGGGATCGGCGAAGACCAGCGCTGTACACAGAAGGCCGAAGGCCACCATGCTCGGGACCAGTATCGTCTTGCGGCTGAACCTATCCGACAGGAGTCCCATCAACGGCTGCGTAAATATGCCCGCCAGCTGCAAGAGGGACGCGTACAGTCCGACGATGAAGGTGGTGTACTCCAGGTCTTCTCGGAGGTAGATGGGTATGAATATGGCGACGGTGTGGTGGCTGAGGCTCCGGGTCCCGGACAACGTGAGAACCGCCAGCAGGGTCCTGTTTCGGAAGAGTTGCTTGGTAGCGGCAATGTAGTTGCCGACATTGGAGACGGCCCGTTCCACCTTCATGCCCCTGATCATGATCCAGGTCAGCACGGCAGCCACGACGATGGGAATCATGCTTAGCTGGAACAGACGCTCCCAGGAGAGGACCAGCAGCAGAGCGCCGGCAATCAACGGCCCCGTAACTTCGCCGACGTTGCCGCCCGAACCATGCATCGATAGGGCGAACCCTCTGCGGCTCGGGAACAGGCTGGACATGGAGGCGATGGCCGATGGATGCCACATGGAGGTGCCGATTCCCGCCAGGACCAGGGTTATCATTATGATCCAGTAGTTGGGGAAGCTGCCGGCTAGGAGATACCCGGCTCCGATCAGTATCAGCGCTACGGTGAGGATCTGGGCCCGGTAGTTACTGTATCTATCGGCGACGAAACCGGCCGGAATGTTGACGGCCCCGCCGAGAATGCTTTCAACGGTGAAGAGGGCCCCAACGGCGGTGTTGCTGAGGCCCAGGCCGGCCTTGATCTCCGGCAGTACGACGGTGAGGGCCGAGTGGTAAAGGTGCTTTAGCCCGTGGCCCGACACCAGGGTGGACGCAACGACCATTCTGCCGGGCACGATGTTGTCTGGAGGCTTCTCCCTTAACCCGGCCGAGGTTGGGGGAACGGCGCCCTCTTCAGTGCTGTCCATCTAGCTTGTGCGATCCGATCCGGCGGTGGGAAGCTGCCTGTGTGCGAGTAACGGGGCACGCGGTGGTTACTCTAGCACCGGACGTGGGGATGTACAAGTAAATGTACTTGTTCGGTAGATCAGTGACACATGAGGCCTTTGTTTGACTTGTATTGATGATGGAGGAACTGAAGGGGAGTGAGGTAGCCGAGGGACTGGTGAGGGCGTACGGTATTGTAGACCTCCTCCCAGTTCCGAAGGGCCTGGTTGAGAGGGCCCATATCCAGGTCGCCGTCGTAGACCTCATAGAACTCCTCCGTGTGGGTGCGCTGGGCCATTTCCACATGGCCGTTAAGCTTGGGAGAGCGGGGAGGAAGTACGAAGAGACGTATCCCCAGCTCCTTGCAGGCATCTTCGAACTGAGCACAGAACTCACTCCCTCCATCCACCTGTATGGCGCTGACCTTGAAGGGCATCCTATCAATCAACTGATCGAGGAACGAGGTGGCCGTCACGGCGGTGGCCCGGGTGTACACCCCTACCACATCCCACCGGCTGCTCAGGTCCCTGGCGGTGAAGTGCTTTAGTATCACCCCAGGCAGAGGCCTCAGGTCCAGGGTGTCCACTTCTACCAGGTCCCCCGGCTCTGCCACCTGATACCCTTTAGGCTTACGCACCGCATAGGGGCGTCGGCGCATCCTCTTGCGAGCCGATACTCCATTGACTGGCAGCTCCCTCAGCTCTCCCCGGTCCTTCAACGCCTTCAGTATCCGTCCCACCATGGAAGTGGACACTCTCCATCCCTTTTCCCTCAACAGCACAACCAGCTTGTCCTTACCCCACCTCGGCCTTTCCTCCCTCATCTCCAGCACCGCCTGGGCCAGCTCCCTGCTCCACGTGGGCTGTCTCACTCTCCGGGGCCGGTGAGACCTCTCTTCCAGGCTTTCCAGCCGCCTCGGATCATACCTGCCCTTCCACTTGTAGAAGGTCTGCCGGCTTATCCCATAGTAACGACAGGTCAGCGATGCATTCAGACCGTGCCCTTTGTAATGGTCGAACCATGCCAACCTCCTCTTCCCCTCCCTGGACAACTCCCTGTACTTACCTAATGCTTTCGCTCTGCTTACTGTACCGTTTACTATCCTCATCATGACACCATTCTAGGTGTCACTCATCTTTCTGAACGAGATCAGCAAAAGGGGCCCTGCGAACTTCCCATCAGAAGAAAGGCCGGGCGGCCGGAGGTGTATGCTACAATTTTAGCCAGGAAAGACCGGCTCAATGCCAGACGGGAAAGACCCGAATTATGACCCAGAGCGATTACCGCAGCCTACCTAGCGTGGACGCGGTCCTGTCCCACCCAACCACCCGGGAGCTGGTGAAGACCTATTCGCACCAGGCATTGGCAGACCTGGCCCGCGACCAGTTGACCGACGCTCGAAAGGCGATAGGGGCAGGAGGAACGTGTCCTTCTCTGGAGACCGTGGTGGACACCATATACAACAAGGCCGTTGAACGGTGGCAGCTTAGACCCTCGAAGGTGATCAACGCCACCGGGGTGATCATCCACACCAACATGGGCCGAGCACCGCTCAGCGTCGAGGCCTGCCGGGCAATGCAGCTAGCGGCGGAAGGCTATTCCGACCTGGAGCTGGACATGAGGTCCGGGGAGCGTGGCTCCCGGTCCGGGACGATAGAGACGATGGTCTGCCAGCTGACCGGAGCAGAGGCGGCCCTGCCCGTCAACAACAACGCCTCGGCGCTGCTTCTAACCCTTAACGAGATGGCACAGAACAGAGATGTTGTGGTGAGCCGGGGGGAGGCGGTGGAGATCGGAGGTGGGTTCCGCATCCCGGACGTGTTGAAGGCCAGTGGAGCGGACCTGGTGGAGGTGGGCACCACCAATCGCACCTACGTCTCAGACTATGAAAACGCCATCTCCGACAGGACCGCCGCGTTTCTGAGCGTCCACACCAGTAATTTCAAGGTCGTGGGGTTCACCGAGAGTCCGAGCCTGGGCGAACTCGTAGAGCTTGGGGAGCGCCACGGAGTTCCCGTGCTGCACGACGTCGGTAGCGGGTGTCTGCT
This sequence comes from Dehalococcoidia bacterium, assembly GCA_965197645.1. Lineage (GTDB taxonomy): Bacteria > Chloroflexota > Dehalococcoidia > Plut-88900 > Plut-88900. The sequence continues at coordinate 92,182 of OZ240219.1, forward strand.
GGACACGACACGGTTCGGACTGTCGCCGGAACCCACGCCTCAGCAAGGGATCGACGCCGGAGTGGACCTGGTGCTGTTCTCGACGGACAAACTGCTGGGCGGACCCCAGGCGGGGATAGTCGCGGGCAAGAAGAAGCTGGTCGACAGGATCAGGAAACACCCGATAGCCCGAGCCGTAAGGTGCGACAAGCTTACCCTGGCATCGTTGAGCGCCACGTTGCTGCATTATGTCAGGGAAGAGGCCTTGGAGAAGGTGCCGGTCTGGATGATGATATCGATGCCGCTGGAGGAGATAGAAGCCAGGGCCGGGAAGTGGGCGGAGGGGATCGAAGGAGCAAGGGTGGTCGAGGGATTCTCTACCATCGGAGGAGGGAGCCTTCCCGGTGACACACTGCCAACCAAAGTGGTTGCCGTCACACCTAAGAGAGGCCACGCGGTGAATGAGCTGGCCAAGAAGCTGCGCACCGGTGAAACGCCGGTCATGGGCCGGATAGAGGACGACCTACTGCTGCTGGACCCTCGCACTGTCATGCCCGATGAGGACGAGGCCCTGTCGCGGGTTCTCGGGCAGGCCCTCGCTTAAGGTAGTATGTCAGGCATAACATACGGCTGCATCGCTCCCCACCCTCCCATCATGTTGCCCCAGATCGGTAAAGGGAGAGAGGCCCGCGTTGCCGATAGCATCGCCGGGATGGAGCGGATACGAAAGGACCTGGAGGAGAGCAGGCCGGAGGTTGGGGTGATCGTCAGCCCTCACGGGACGGTGCAACCCGACGCCATGGGCGTGGTGACCGCGCCCCGGAGCCGGGGATCCATGGCCCAGTGGGGAGCAGAAGGCCTGGAATACGGCTTCGATAACGACCCAGAGCTTGTCGATCTGCTCATCGAAGAGGCGGATGTTCCCATCAGGCCCATTGGGCAAGATGGCTACGTGCTGGACCACGGCGTGATGGTGCCGGCCTTCTTCCTCTCCTCCGTGCTCTCCAGGATTCCGCTGGTGGTCATCTCGTTCTCGATGCTGTCGCTGGAGAACCATCTGGCCTTCGGGAGAGGGATATGCCGGGCGGCGGCAAGGAGGGGAAAGCGGGTTGCCTTCATCGCCAGCGGCGACCTGTCGCACAGGCTTCTGCCGGAGGCGCCTGCTGGGTTCGACCCGATGGGCCGAGTCTTCGACAGCAACGTGAAGGAGGCCGTGGAGTCCCTGGACGGCCGCGCCCTCGTGGAGACGGGCCCCGACCTGATCACCCGGGCCGGCGAGTGCGGATTGAGGTCGGTCATCATACTAATGGGAGCGCTGGAGGGACTGGGAGCAACGCCCCGAGTGCTGGCATACGAGGGGCCCTTCGGGGTGGGATACTTGACTGCTTCCTTTCAGACCGCCGAACACGTGCTGTTGAAGCTGGCCAGAGATGCCGTCGAGGGTTACGTTCGGTTGAACACGATTAAAGAGCCGCCACCGGTCCTACCGAAGGAGCTTCGAAAGTCAGCGGGGGCCTTCGTGACCATCATGCGTCGGGGTGAGCTTCGGGGCTGCATCGGGACGACGTATCCTCGGAAGGAGACCGTCGCCAAGGAGGTTATCGCCAACGCGATAAAGTCCGCCACCAAGGACACCCGGTTCCCTCCCGTTGCCATCGAAGAGCTGGACGAGCTGGAGTACTCTGTGGACGTGCTGACCACTCCCGAGCCGGTGGACGGACCGGGCCAGCTTGACCCCAAGACCTACGGCCTCCTGGTGCAAAACGGCAGCAAGATAGGGGTCCTTCTGCCAGGCATCGAGCAGGTGCAAACTGCCGAACAGCAGGTATCGATCTGCAAGTCTAAGGCGGGGCTATCATCGGACGACGAGGTGGCCCTGTTCCGGTTTCGCGTACAGCGTTTCGGTGCAAAGGTATAGGTGAGCCGTCTGAAGACATACCTCTGCCTCACCTGTGGGATGGAGGCGGACGGAAGGGGTCAGGGCTTCAGCTGCGAGGGTTGCGGGGGAGCGGCCTTCCTTGTCGGGCCGCTGGACCCACCTTCGGTGGAGGTGCACCTGAGGAGGATGAGGGTGGATGAAGCGATGCCCAAGCTGGACCGGTACCTGAACACCGCCTTCCTGGCGGGGTTGGCCCAGGTGCGCATAGTGCACGGAAAGGGGACCGGGACCCTACGGAACGCCGTTGTCGAGGTGCTGGAGAGCAACCCCCTGATCAGGTCGCATAGAGGGGCGGAATTAGCGGAGGGAGGAGCCGGCGTGACCGTGGCCGAGCTGGCACTGTATTGATGGACAGTCCGGACCTATTTGAACACACCTCGAAGGAGCTGAGCAAGCGGAGCGCGCCGCTAGCGGCGCGGATGCGCCCGCGCACCTTCGATGAGTACGTCGGCCAAGAGCACATAGTCGGTCCGGGACGGGTGCTGAGGACCAGCATCGAGTCGGACCAGCTGCCTTCGATGATCCTGTGGGGGCCTCCGGGCAGCGGGAAGACGACGCTCGCCCGGATAATCGCCAACGCCACCAGGTCGGACTTCCACCAGGTCAGTGCTGTAACCTCCGGGGTGGCCGACCTTCGAAAGGTGGTGGCGAAGGCGCGGGACCAGCTGGGGATGTACCAGCGGCGGACGGTATTGTTCATCGACGAGATTCACCGATTCAACAAGGCGCAGCAGGACGTGATACTGCCGGTGGTGGAGGACGGCACGATCACCCTGATAGGGGCGACTACGGAGAACCCATCCTTCGAGGTGATCGCTCCCCTGCTTTCCCGGTCACGGGTGTACTCGTTGGACCCGCTGGACGACGGCCAGACCAGGTCGATTGTGGAGAGGGCGATGGTCGATGAGGAGCAGGGCATTGGCAGCTGGAAGGTCTCCATCGAGGAAGAGGCGCTGGAGCACCTGGTTATCAGCGCCAACGGGGACGCCCGTATCGCTCTGAACGGGTTGGAGCTGGCGTCCTCGGCGACCAAGCCCAACGAACAGGGTGAACGTCACGTAGAGCTGCAGACCGTCGAGGAGGCGTTGCAACAACGCTCCTTCCTCTACGACAAGGCCGGAGACCAACATTTCGACATCATCTCGGCCTTCATCAAGTCGCTTCGAGCCTCAGACCCGGATGCCTCGTTGTATTGGATGGCAAGGATGCTGGAGGCGGGCGAGGACCCGTTGTACATAGTCCGCCGCATGGTGATACTGGCCGCCGAGGACGTGGGCATGGCCGACCCCCAAGCGCTGGTGGTCGCTGTGGCGGCGCAGCAGGCGGTCCACTTCGTCGGGATGCCTGAAGGTTTCTTACCTCTGGCCGAAGCGGCTATCTACCTCGCCACAGCGCCCAAGAGCAACTCGGCGCTTACCAGCTACGGCAGGGCGAAAGAGGACGTGGAGAAGACACGCAATGATCCAGTGCCTATGCACCTGCGAAACCCTGTGACGGGGTTGATGCAGAAGATGGGGTACGGCAAGGGATACAAGTACGCCCACAGCTACGAAGGCCACCTGGCGGACCAGGTCAACCTGCCGGATAGGCTGGCGGACCGGCGATACTACCAGCCAACCGATCAGGGCTACGAGGCGCAGGTCGCGGAGCGGATGCGTCGGTGGGAAGAGGAGCGAAGGAAGCAGCGGGGTGGGGACGAAAAGCCCGGGCTATAGCTGGGCGCCGAACGGGTTAGCCCCGGTCTACGTGAGGCATGATGTCCTCGGCTATGATGTCCAGCACGTCCATATCGTCGTAGTCGAATAGCTGTAGCATGAACCGCTCGCAGCCGGCCTCCTCGTACTGCTGCAGCTTCTCAACGACCTGAGCAGGGGTGCCGACGAGCCTGCCCTGCTCGGTTAGAGATTCGGGGGTGGCACCAGCCATGCGGGGACTCTTTGTCATTATCCCAGCCACCTTCTCGATGCGGGACTTGAGCTCTCCATCGGTACGGCCGGTGAACAGTGTGATCATCAGAGAGCAACGAACGGAGTCCGGGTCCCTGCCATAGCTCTGGCAGAGGTCGCGCAGCAGCTGTCGTCTCTCCTTGAACTCGTCCGGTGTCTGAGATGTGCCGTTCCATTCATTTCCGTACTTGGCGGCCAGGGGTATGGTACGTTTCTTGCCATTTCCGCCAACGACTATGGGAGGGTAGGGGTCCTGCGCGGGCTTGGGATAGGAGGTTATGTCCTCCAACTGGTAATGCTTGCCATTGTAGTTGACGTTGTCCTCGGTCCAGGTGGCGATGGTGAGCTGCAGGGACTCCTCCAGCCGTTCGAAGCGTTCGGCCATGTTGGGATAGGGAACGCCGAAGGCGGCGTGCTCTCCATCGTGCCAGCCTGCGCCCAGACCAAACTCCAAACGGCCGTTGGAGAGCTGGTCTATACAGGCGGCCATCTTGGCCAGGACGGCGGGGTGCCGGAAGGTGATGGGTGTTACCAGGGGGCCGAAACGAAGCCTGGAGGTACGGTCGGCGAGGGTGGCCAGGGATATCCACGCTTCCGAGGCTTCGGAGGTGTCGTCGCTGACGTCCGGTATGAGGTGATCGGACCTCCAGATGGACTCGAAGCCGAGGGCTTCAGTGCGCTCGGCCACGCGATGCCAGCGTTCCCAGGTGAGGTCCTCCTGGCCTTCGATCATGATGCCCAGTTTAGCCATGGTTTGCTCCTCCCTTACCAAGAGGGTGTGAATAGCAGGATGACAGAAGTGCGGGCGCTCAACGGTTGGACGCTGCCGGCTGGGCCTATTCCATGACGTCTCGGAAGGCCTCGATGGAGCGGTGAATGTCGTCCTCTTCGATGCCGTAGTGGGTCACCAATCGAAGGTTGCCGCCGCCCCTGTCCATGGTCTTGACGTTGTGTCCTGCCAGGGCCTCGACAATTCCGTTGGAGGGTTGCCTCTCCACCTCGACCATGACCATGTTCGAGTGCACCTTCTCCAGCTCGATATTGAGGCCCGGTATCTCGGCCAGCCCGTCGGCCAGGCTGCGGGCGTTGGAGTGGTCCTCGGCCATCCTATCGATCATCGTCTCCAGGGCTACCACCCCAGCGGCGGCGATGACTCCTGCCTGCCGCATGCTTCCACCCAGCCCCTTTCTGATCCGGCGGGCCTTCTCTATGAACTCTTCACTGCCACAAACCACCGATCCGACGGGGCAGGACAGGCCTTTGGATAGGCAGAAGGTGACGGAGTCGAAGTGACTGGCGATCTCCTTGACATCGGTGTTGGTAGCTACGGCGGCGTTGAAGATTCGAGCCCCATCCAGATGCATGGGTAGGTCGTGTCGCTTGGCCACCTGGGAAACGGGGGCGATGTCTTCGGGGGTCAGCGCAGCGCCGCCGCATAGATTATGGGTGTTCTCCATGCAGATCAGCGCAGTGTGGGGGAAGTGGACGTTGCCGGGGCGGATCGCCTCCTCCACGTCTGCCGGGTCCAGCCGGCCCTGCTCGTCGTTGGGGACGGTGAATACGTGAACACCACCATAGACCGAAACGGAGCCGGCCTCGTACCGAAAGCTGTGGGCCTTGTTGCCCAGTATCACCTCGTCTCCCCGCTGGCAGTGGGCAAGGACGCTCACCAGGTTGCCCTGGGTGCCGCTGGAGACCATTACGGCAGCCTCTTTGCCCAGCTTCTCGGCAGCCATGGCCTCCAGCTTGTTGACGGTGGGGTCCTCGCCGAAGACATCGTCGCCCAGCTCGGCCGACATCATCGCCTCCCGCATCTCGGGAGTGGGAAGGGTAACGGTATCACTTCGAAAGTCGATGACTTTGTCGCTGCTGTTGGCGGGCATAGGAGCGCCTCCTGCCGGAAAGTGGGTTCATTCTAGCATCGGGCGTTGCCAAAGGCTAGAAGAGGCACTATGATGCGCGGCGCCGCTGAGCTAACGAGGCCCCTGGGGCATGGGAGTATCTATATGCCGGACAAGGCAGGAATGAGATGAAATTTGTACGAACCCGGGTAACGTTTCAGAGCAACGAGCTGGTTCTGGAGGGAATCGTGACCCACGGGGAGGTCCCCTGTCCGGGCGTGGTGGTGTGCCATCCCCATCCCCTCTATGGGGGCGACATGGACAACCTGGTGGTGACAACGGTCTGCAGCGAGCTCGAGAAGAGGGGTATCGCCAGTCTGAGGTTTAACTTTCGGGGGGTGGGGCGAAGCCAGGGGGACTACGACGAAGGCATCGGTGAGACCGATGACCTGCGGGCGGCCGTCTCCTTTCTCGCCGGCAGCGATGGGATTACGCCGGAGTGTATCGGAGTGGCCGGCTACTCCTTCGGAGCTACGGTGGCGATGGACGCGGCGGCCACGGATGAGAGGGTCAAGGCACAGGCGGCGATTTCGATACCGCTGATCGGCGAGGAACCGAGTCCCCCAACCGACTTATCGGGGCCCAGCCTGCTGATCGCGGGGAACAGGGACCAGTTCGCGCCCGTCGAGAGGCTGGAGAAGCTGGCCGGCGGCATGACGGGCCCGGCCGAATGCCGGATCGTCGAAGGGGCGGACCACTTCTGGGGGCCTCTACTGGGTGAGATGGGCGAGGCGGTCGGCGAGTTTTTCTCAAAGCACCTGGGGTGATTTGCGGGCCTAGACGAAGGGGAATCCACTAACCAACCGCACTTCGATGGGCCCAATGGGAACGGCACCGGGTGCTCCGTCCCGACTTTTTCGCTCTGCAGGCCAGATTCGGAATGACGGAGGATACCGCAGCCTGTCTTAGACAAGGATTGTTACCTCGTTTTCGCTGGCACTAAGGTTTCTTAGCGACCCGGAAATGCAGTGTGTGAACTTCAGTGCCGTCAACGAGCCAGCTTACCTGGTAGTCGCCGAATTTCTCTAACTGTATACCATACAAACCGTTGATGATTCGATGAGTTCGGTAGTTCATCCCCTCGGCGGGTTCCTTGATATTTATCTTATCGGCTAACGGCGGAATGATATCGTTGGCGTCAGCATCTTGCACATGCAGCTCCAGCGTTCTTTCCTTTTGAGTTTCGTTGGGAGCGAACTTCAAGGCGAGAACAGTAAAGAGCTGTGGGTGAACTGCTGGCACAGCTGTGGCATAGATGGAGTCAATCCCGATTCCTACTGCCGTGAGCTTGTTACCAGAGTCTGCATAGTCGCAGAGGAATGCATATTCTACGTTCATGGACGTTAAGCTGTGCCGGTCCCTGCTGAAGGCCAGATGGTGACTTGGGAGGGAGCATTTGGAATGCTGGTTCTGGAGTTGTCACGGATTGCCTCCATCGCCTCGTGCATATTTGCTCGCAGTTCAGCAAGCGTCTCGCCCTGTGAGACACAACCGGGCATCTCAACTACTTCACCCCAGTAGCCAGTTTCTCCTTCCCCACTTTCGTGTACCAGAATGGTGAATCCCAACAAGTTGACCCTGGTTTCTGATTCATCTCGCAAGGTAGTGGCCATCGTCCTCCTCCTAATCGGGCTGTGTCTAAACGTTCTCTAAGAATTCGCGCTCATTTCTACCTGATAAATGAATGAGCCTCTTGAGCAGTCCGATCTTTAGAACGCCGGCAGGCACCGAGAGATTGTATCCGTTCAAGTTTACAACGCGGTGGCTACCTTTGCCTTTACGCTCTTCGCCGCCCAACCGAACTAAGGCTTTCACCGCGTCTTTCTGACGTATGTTTCTCAGCGATGGCGTCACAAGGATCAATGTCCAGTGAGTTGGAGCATTATACGCAGACGCTGAATACACCCACAATAGCTCGTTACACTTACAATTCCAGGGTTTCTAACCGCCGCACTACCGGATACTCCCTCGTTGGCCGCCGAATCGGCGCCATGCTAGACTAGATTTATCGAGCCGAAACGATATGCAGATGGACGCAATATCAACGCCGAACTGGCCCAGGGACCTCCTGCTGCTCTTCCTATCCCTATCGGTCCTGGGCTTGGACCAGCTTACCAAATACCTGGTTCGTACCTACATGTACGTCGGCCAGTCGATACCCGAGGATGCTCCGGTCCAACTCACTTACATACGTAACAGCGGAAGTGCGTTCGGGTTGTTTACGGGCCAGACCTTCGTGTTGACCATAGTGGCCTTTCTGGGGGTAGGGATCATCGGCTATTTTCTGCTGAGGGGAGGCAGGTCCAGTTTGCCGTTGAGCATCAGCCTGTCGCTCCAGCTGGGAGGGGCCATCGGCAATATCATAGACCGGATAGCTTACGGTTATGTCATCGATTTCATAGACGTCAACGTGTGGCCTATCTTCAACGTAGCCGACTCCTCGATCACTCTAGGATTCATCCTGTTGGCCTGGACCCTGCTGTTCCACAAGGACAGGAAAGTGAAGCCGAAAGATGCTTCGGCAAGCTAGCCCGACCCGCTGGAGTATTGTGGCCGAGGAGCCGGGCAGCCGTCTCGACCGATACCTGTCGAAGCTGCACCCGGACCGGTCCCGATCATACATCCAAAAGCTGATCATCGATGGATACGTCAGGGTGAACGGTGGATTGAGCCGGGCAAACGCGAAGGTCAAGCAGGGCGATCGGATAGAGGTTGCCTTTCCACGCGATTCCGTCGAGAGCCTGAAGCCTGCATCGATACCACTATCGGTCGTCTACGAGGACGAGGATGTCCTCGTCGTGGACAAGCCCCCCGGCATATCGACCCATCCGGGGTCGGGAAGCCAAAACGGTACCCTGGCCAACGGCCTGCTGGCTCGCTATCCGGACCTGGGGGGAGTAGGCAACCCGCAACGTCCCGGCATAGTCCACCGGCTGGACAAAGACACCTCGGGGTTGTTGATAGTGGCCAAATCGAACGCAGCGTTGGAAGGTCTGTCTCGACAGTTCAAGGCCCGCTCCGTGACCAAAAGGTACATCACCCTAGTGAAGGGTAGAGTGGAGTCTGATGAGGGCGTGATCGAGGCGCCCATCGGCAGAAGCGCGAAACACAGGAAGCGGATGGCCGTGGTGACCGAGGGCCGGCAGTCGGTCACCCGGTACAAGGTGTTGAAGAGGCTGGAAGAGCACACGCTGCTGGAGGTATCGCCCAAGACGGGACGGACGCACCAGGTAAGGGTACACCTGGCCGCGATAGGCCACCCGGTCGCCGGGGACACCACCTACGGATCCCGACACCCGGCCCTGGAGAGGCAGTTCCTTCACGCCTCGTTTCTGGGGTTTCAGCATCCGGTGACAGATGAGCGGATAGAGCTGACTTCAGAGCTCCCGGACGACCTGAATCCGGCGCTGTCCCCGTGTTAGAATGCTTCGGTTAACGCTATGACATCTCCGGTAAGAGTCAGATACGCACCAAGTCCGACAGGGCTGCCCCATGTGGGCAACATTCGTACCGCCCTGTTCAACTGGCTGTTTGCTCGCCACAATGACGGTGTGTTCGTGGTCCGGATCGAGGACACGGATGCAACCAGAAAGGTGGATGGGGCGGTCGAAGCGACTCTTGACGGTCTTCGATGGCTGAAGCTGGACTGGGACGAAGGGCCTGAGGTGGGGGGCGAGTACGGCCCGTATTTTCAGTCGGAGCGGCTGGACCTGTACCACAGATACTCGGAGCAGCTAACTGGACAGGGCTTGGCCTACACCTGCTATTGCTCTTCACAGCGGCTGGCAGAGATGCGGAAAGAGCAGCAGCGCAGGAAGGAACCTCCCCGGTACGACCGGAAGTGCCGGGGTCTGAACGAGGCCGAGAAGCGGGCCGCCGGGGACGTGAGCACCCCCGTGGTCAGGTTCAAGGTGCCCCTGGGAGAGTCGGTTACCTTTACCGACCTGGTCCGAGAGGAGGTCACCTTCGAGACCGACGTGCTGGACGACTTCGTGATAATGAAATCGGACGGGTACCCGACCTACCACCTGGCCAACGTGGTGGACGACCATTTCATGGAGATATCCCACGTGATGAGGGCCGAGGAGTGGCTTTCCAGCACCCCCAGGCATCTTCTGCTGTACCACGCTTTGGGGTTCCAGCCGCCCGAGTTCGCGCACCTGCCCATGATCCTGGGGCCGGATAGGTCCAAGATGAGCAAGAGGCACGGCTCCACGGCGCTGCCCGAGTACGAGGAGCAGGGCTATCTGATCGAGGCGATGATCAACTTTCTATCGTTGCTGGGCTGGGCGCTGGACGATAGGACGGAGCTGCTCAACCTGGACCAGCTGATCGAGCATTTCACCATAGAGCGGGTGGGGAAGACGGGGGCTATCTTCGACGCCGACAAACTGAACTGGATGAACGGTGTCTACATTCGAAAGCTGTCGGTGGACGAGCTGGTGGAAAGGGGGCTTCCTTTTCTCGAAAGAGACCTGTCCCCCAAAGTGCCTAGGCTTCTGGACCGGGAATACGTGGCCAGGATAGTGCCGCTGGTGCAGGACCGCGCCAGGACCCTGGGAGAGCTGGCAGACCTGATGGAGTTCTTCTTCCTTGAGCTGGAGTACGATCCGGCTCTGCTGGTGCCGAAGAAGATGGACGGCGCCGGGGCGTTGCAAGCCCTGCTAACGGCGGAGGAAAGGCTCGGGGGTTTGGCGTCCTTCGACCAGGGAAGTTTGGAAGATTTGCTGAGGCCGTTGGCCGAGGAGCTGGGGGTGAAGACGGGACAGCTGTTCGGCGCGCTAAGGGTGGCTACAACCGGCCGGACGGCCGCTCCACCCCTTTTCGAGACGATGGAGGTACTCGGAAAGACGCGATGCATGGAACGGATAGAGAGGGCCATACGACTGTTGAAGGGGTCCGCTCCCAGTGGGGCTTAGAAACGGAGAAGCGTCAATGGCGGCAGCAACCATGTGCGGCGTGCACAAGCTGATCTCGGATGTGTCGGTGTTGGCGGAGAGCAAGGTGCTGATGGTCAGGTACGCCGACACCGAAAAGCACGATAACCAGCAGGGTTGGTTCCTGCCGGACACTCTGCTCTCGGACCTGGAGCATCCTGATGAGGCGGCCCGGAGAGTGCTGACGGATGATCTCGGGCTGGCCGAGCCTTCGGCTGAGCTAGGCGATATCGAGTCGTTCAAGGGAAACGATGGCACGTGGCACCTGGCCTTCCACTACACGGCAAAGCTGTACGGGCCAATCGAGCTACCGCCTAAGGACAAGGTAAGGGAGAGTAAGTGGTTCCCCCTGGACCGGCTACCGCCCAGATCGGAGGTGGCGCACCACGGATGGGCGCTGGGGGTGCTGAAGAGGATCACCTCGGACTCGCTTGCGCTTGACGGGCGCGTTCTGGCAGAATAGTCGGTAGAGTTGGGGAATCGTCTAGTGGTAGGACAACGGACTCTGGATCCGTAAGCCCTGGTTCGAATCCAGGTTCCCCAGCCAACTTTTTCTCAGATTTTTCAACTTACAAAGAGCCAGTAGCAATAGGAGTCAGCACTCGGTGACCAAGCTGTTTCGGCGCCTTGAGGCAACCGAGTCGAAAAGTACCTAGATCAGAGCTATGACCAGCATGGAGACATCTCCCCGGAACCGGCTGGAGCGGTTCCTCCCGGCCCTGTTCCAACGGGACTACCGCGTGATGTGGTATGGGCACCTCTCCGGAGAATCGGCATCCTGGGCCATGGGCGCCGCCGAAGGCTGGCTCATCTTCAATCTCACCGGCAGCAGCACCTGGGTGGGGGCCATATTCCTGGTGGCTATGCTTCCCTGGTTCGTGGTGCCGGTGATCGCCGGTTATCTGATCGATCGGTTCGTCCGGCGGGACATACTGGCATGGGCGTACGTGGTAAGCCTCCTGCACAGCTTTACCCTCGCATTTCTGGTCCTCACCGGTGCGATCCAGCCGTGGCACATACTTCTCCTGGCCTTCATCAACGGCAGCTCCAGGGCCGTTCACATGGGCGCTATGGAAGCGCTGGCCGCCAATCTGGTGCCGGAGAAAACCCTGCCCAACGCTTACATCCTGGTCAACGCTGGCTACTACGCCACCCGCCTGATCGGCCCCGGACTGATTGCGCCGATTGTGGACGAGATCGGCCTTGAGTGGATCTTCTTCGGCTGCACCGCCTTCTACGGGGTAGGCGTGTCCATGATCCTTATGATCCGCACCCGATCGACCGGAGTCGTTGAACACGGGAAGGGACTGCGTCACAACGTGTTTACCGGTTTCGCGTACGTCTACGGGCACCCGGTGTTGCGCAGCATCATCCTCGTGGTGATGTTCCACTGAATACTGATAATGTCATTTGAATCGCTCGTGCCAGCGATTTCGGAAAACCAGCTAGACGCCGGGGGCGGCGGAGTGGCGTACATCAACATGATGGTCGGCCTGGGGGCCCTGTTGCTTTCCATCGCAGTACTCCCGATAAGAAGCCAAGCATTGATAGGACGGCTCTTCTTGATCTCTGCCGTAGTCAGCATCGTCGGCAATGTGATTCTTGCGCTGGCGCCCACTCTTCTCATCGCCATGCTGGGAACAGTGGTGATAGGGATCTCCCATACCGGTTTTATGACTATGGCCACTATCATGATCCAGGTGATAGCTCCCGATAGCATGCGCGGGCGCATCACAGCCATCTATCTGATTCATGCCGGAGGCATCATGGGTTTTTCCTACTTCGCCAACGGGGTTCTCGCCGATATCTTCGACCCCAGCTGGGTACTCCTGGTGGGGAGCATGGCCTTTTTGGTTGTACTCATGGCCAGTGCCTTCATACGCACCCCGAGGCGTCTGTACCACGCCGGCATTTCCACACAGGCGGGCATGGTTCCCAGCTAGGCGGTCGTACTCGGTAACTTCGGGACGGCGTCCGGAGCCCGGCGGCGTCTCTCAGATACGATTTTACCCTCCCGCTCAGAAAGGGCCCCCCACCCCAAGCGGTTTTATCCTCCCACCCCGGATTCCATCCGACAGCTCCCCACCCCTGGAAAGAGATCCTGGGAGATGGGTGAAGGAGGTATCCGCGCCGAGGTAACAATCCTGGAATATCGCTGCGGTCAGGCGTATAGTGTGAAGCGTTGTTCCTCCATGGGACCTATGGGCAAGGCAAATTAGACGGCTGCAACCTACCGGCATGGCCTCAATAGCAGGAGCGAAAGAGCTAGCCCGGGGAAGGCTTTTCCCCGCCCTGACCCACTCCGATTTTCGGCGGATGTGGTTTGCCGAAATCTCGGCGAACTCGGCATCGTGGGCGCTCATCACAGCGAAGGCGGTGCTGGTCCACGGACTGGCCGAGAACAATCCCAACGCCTGGACCGGGTTCGTGATCTTCGCGTCGATGATTCCCTACGTGTTCGTGCCGGTGCTGGGCGGACTGCTGGCGGACCGGTTCGTTAGAAAGAACCTGCTGGCGGTGGCCTATGCGGCCAACATACTGATCAACCTGCTTCTTGCCTTCCTGGTGCTCACCGATATGGTGCAGATCTGGCAGGTGGTGTTGATCTCCTTCGCCACCGGAAGCGCCACAGCCATACAGTACGCGGCCGCTGAATCCCTTACGGCGAACCTGGTGCCCAAGAAGTACCTGATCAACGCCTACGCCCTGATCAATGCGGTGTTTCACTCGACGAGACTGATGGGGCCCGGGGCGATCGCGCCGCTGGTCGATCGGATGGAACCGGGCTGGATATTCCTGATGTGCGCCGGCGCCTTCATGGTAGCGCTGCCTCTGGCGTTGAGCATAAAGACAATCTCGACCGGTGAGGTGGAGGAGGCTAAGAGCGTCCTCTACAACCTGGCCGCCGGGTTCAAGTACACCTATTCGCACCCGATCATATGCAGCATCATCCTGCTGGTGCTGTTCCACTGCGCCCTCACCATGTCATTCGAATCGATGTTGCCTGCGATCTCCAAATTCAGATTGGATGCCGGAGACAGCGGCGTATTCTACATGAGCATGATGGTGGGTGCTGGGGCGCTCGTGATCTCGTTGGGGATCGCTCCACTGCGGGGCGAGGGCCTTCGCGGACGGCTTTTCCTGTTGCTCGCATTGGGCAGCTCCCTCAGCCCCCTGATGCTGGCAGTTGCCCCCAACCTCGCCTTAGCCATGATAGGGACAACTGTAATGGGCGCCACCCAGGCCGGGTTCATGGTGATTTCGTCGACGATGATCCAGTCGGTGGTGTCGGATGCTGTACGGGGCCGGGTGACCAGCATCTACGTGATCCACGCCGGAGGAATCATGTCGTTTGCCATGCTCGGCTACGGACGTCTGACTGACTCCATCGATCCAGGATGGATTCTGAGCGTGGGCGGCCTGGCTTTCATGGCAATAATCCTGGGGAGCGTGTTAGTGACGACAATCCGGCGGCTGTACTGGGTTGGGGTGCCTATGCCCGTTGGCGGCGGCTCCGAGTAGTCTCTCTCGACGGTCTACTCTCAACCCTTCGAAGGGGTCATCTCCCGGCTGAGCTGGTCGAGCACCAGTTGATCGGTGGGGAAGGCCAGGGGCTCGGGTGGATTATCCGGCCGGAAATAGTCCACCAGGTCCAAATCGTCGCCGGCCTGAAGTGTCCCTCCGACTACCGTCCCACTGAACCAGATGCCGACGGTCAGGGAGTCGGGATCGTGGAAGTTGGAGTGTACGGTGTACACAGGCCCCACCTCGACCTGCAGACCTGTCTCCTCCAGAAGCTCCCGATAGGCGGCTTCGCGCACGTCTTCACCCCACTCGACGTAGCCGCAGGGGATGCACCATGCGCCTCGATAGCGCCCCCGTGCCCTTCGACCGAGCAATACGCGGCCGTCATCGATGAGGATCACTGCCACACCGGTGACGGGATTTCGGTAGAGGACGTAGGAGCAACTGGAACAGACCAGCCGGTCTCGGTCGCCCTTGCGCCGGCTTTCGAGCCCGCTCCCGCATTTCGGACAGTAGCTGAATTCGGTCATGGCGTAGTGCGGGTATTAGAGCACAAAAGGGGCGCATTAACTACGGCATCCGGGGCAGACCGTTGACGTTGTAATCTTCGAACGAAAGGCAGCAAGGAGGAAGCTATGACCAATCCTGTAGTCCATTTCGAGGTGGGAGTTAAGGACGGCAAAGCCGGGCAGGAGTTCTATTCAAACCTGTTCGAGTGGAGCATCAACGCCGAGCACGTAGCGGTCGGAAAGATGCTCTACGATGCCATCAAGTATCCGAAGCACAGTCGACCGGCTCGAAGCGCTCGGCGATGATGAGGAGGTTAGGTGGGAGATGTATCGCGAAGCCGGTAACGACGGCGACGAGGTAGACGAGAAGCCGTTTTACGAAACTATAGCGATCGTTGACGATGAAGACGATACGCCAGCTACCTTCGTCTATTTCCCTCAGGGCGCGCTCTATCGCCCTGCCTTGAGTCTCGCCTTTGAGAACGTGCCACCATCCGCCCCGGAAGACTACGCGAATCTGCCTGTGAACCCGTTTTTGGCCCGGTGGCGGCTGCATATGACCGATTATACGCCTTCAAAGCCAGCGTCCAGGATTGTGTCATCCCCGAAAGATCAACCCAAAACGATGTCGTTCTCCTTGGGGAAGCAGTCAGACCGCCGTTTATCGCCAAGGTATTTTGCGCCCTGAAACCTCCCGAGAATTGTTAACACCCTCTTAAATACGGGTCGTCCTTCCGGTGCTGGAAGGACGACCCGTATATGTCTTGAGGAATTGTATACTTACCCTTGATCCTGATATGTCGACTGCTTCGGATCGGATAGAAACGGCACGGGCCGCCTACGAGGAGCTGAGGAGCTTCCTGGATGGGATGCCGCCTCTCCGCTGGAGCAAGACGAGCATGTGCAAAGGCTGGGAGGTGCGGGACGTAGTCGCTCATCTGGTACACGCCCTGAAATATCAGGCCAAGATGGTGCAGCTCGGTGTGAAGGGCGTGCCGAGACCGGCGGACATCTTCGAGGGGGTCACCCAGGAGATGAGGACCCGGGCCATCGCCCGGGAAGCTCGCCTCCAGAGTGAGAAGCTGGCAGACCAGCTGCTGCCGGCCTTCACCAACGGGTATCGCGAGATTTTCGATCTGTTCTCGTCGCTGACGGATGAGGAGCTGAACAAGAGGACCTTCCATGCCATCGGGCCGGGAGGCGTGGTGAAGGTGAGAACTTATATCGATCTGGTCATCCTGGAGACGACCCTGCATAGCTGGGATATCCGGTACGCGCTGGACCCATCGGCTAGGTTGACGCCGCCGAGTGTGCCCGTGCTTATGGGATATGCCTCGGCTTGGCTGCGGCGGACCCTACACCCGGCCGCGAGGAACGGGGAAGCGCTTAGATACCGGCTCAGGGTTGGTGATTGGCCGGAGACGATATCGGACATCCTGGTCCAGGGAGATGACTTCAGTCGCGTGGAGCCGGTCAGTCCGGAGGTCACGGCCACCCTTACATGTGACGTGGACAGCTTCCTGTTGCTCCACTTCGGGAGATTCGGGTTTCTACAGGCCATCGAGTCGGGTCGATTGGAGGCGGAAGGCGACGTCGAAGCCGTTGGGTTGCTGGACGCCTGGACACGGCCGGTCTGAGGGCACCGAACCGTTTGCTAGGGCCGAGAGGAACGGATATAATCGATAGGCCACGGCTGGGAGCCGTGGCTACCTGATTAACAAGGGGCGCGTTCGTCTAGCGGCCCAGGACACCGCCCTCTCAAGGCGGAGATCGCGGGTTCGAATCCCGCACGCGCTACCAGAGACAAACAAGGCCCAGGCCCTCTTCGGAGAACCTGGGCCTCAGGTTTTACTATCCCCCACGCTGTCCTATAATGGGGCTGCTTGAGCTTTACTACGCTAGGAGGAGATATGGCTACTACCCACGAGCGGATGCAAAAGGGCGAAGAGACGATGGAGGAGCTGAGTGGCGGCACTCGAAAGGCGGCGGGGTTGCCTCAATACGAGGTGGCGCCCGACATGGGCCAGTGGGTCACCGCCAGTCTATTCGGCGACATATGGGGTCGGCCCGACCTTCCCAAGAAGATCAGAAGTTTCGCCAGCATGTCCGTGCTAACGGTTACGGGCAAGGAGGCGCAACTCAAGGGCCACGTGAACTTCGCGCTGAACATCGGCTGGAGCAAGGAGGAGATATCGGAGCTGTTCTACCACCTGGTGCTCTACGGAGGACTTCCCTCGGCGCTCAACGCACTGGGAGTGGCCAGGGATGTGTTCAAAGACAGGGGACTCCTCGATCAGCCCATGGAGCCGACGGAAGGTACCGAGGCGACCTTCGAGGAGAGATACGCCAAGGGCATCAAGGTGATAGCCGAGATGTCGGCTACGGATGCTACGGAATTCTCCATGGGCGACGACGTGGCGATGGTACACGGCATGGAGGACCACATCATATCGAGCCTTTTCGGCGACGTATGGAGTCGGGACGTGCTGCCGAAGAAGGTCCGGAGTATCGCCACCATGTCGGCGTTGACAGCGCTGGGAAAGGAACCTCAGCTGGAGGCCCACCTCAACTGGGGGCTGAACATCGGCTGGACCAAAGAGGAGATATCGGAGCTGTTCTTCCACCTGGCGTTCTACTGTGGTCTGCCGGCCGTGCTCAACGGACTGAGGGTAGCCAGAGGAGTGTTCAAGGACCGGGGGCTGGTCTCCTGAGGGCCTGCGCCCCACGATATAGGAGGGGAGAGATGCAGTATTTCAAGCGCCGGCCGCCGGTATATGGTCGGAACGGGATGGTGGCCACCAGCGAGACCCAGGCCGCTATGGCCGGACTCCAGGTCCTGAGGGATGGAGGCAATGCCGTGGATGCGGCGGTAGCCACCTCGGCCGCGCTCAGCGTTACGGAACCGATGTCGACGGGGATTGGCGGCGACCTTTTCGCCCTGGTGTGGTCGGCCAAGGACCGGAAGGTCTACGCCCTGAACGGCAGCGGCCGAGCTCCCAAGGGGGCATCTCTGGAGGAGCTGCGCTCCAAAGGGCATAGCCAGATTCCCGGCCACAGCGCCTACGCCGTATCGGTCCCTGGCGTAGTGGACGGCTGGCGGACCCTGTTGAAGGGCCACGGCTCGAAACGGCTCTCCGAGCTGATGAAACCGGCAATAAAGTACGCCGAAGAGGGGTTCGTGGTCTCGGAGCAGATAGGCCGCTATTGGGCCAACACCGAGGCGAAGCTGGCCCAGTATCCATCGGGTTCCGAACTGCTGCTAAACGGCCGGGCGCCAAGGGCCGGCGAGGTGATGAAGCTGCCCGAGCTGGCAGCCACGTTAAAGGCTATAGCCCGCAGCGGGCCCAAGGCGTTCTACCAGGGCAAGCTGGCCAAGAAGATAGCCGGGTACGTACAAGAGCACGGCGGGTGGCTGGACACCTCGGACCTGTCTCGGCACACTTCCACCTGGGACGAACCGATCTCGACGGACTACCGTGGGGTCACCTGCTGGCAGTGCCCGCCCAACGGTCAGGGGATCGCTGCCCTGATGGCCCTCAACATCGCCGAAGGGTTCGATATTCGAGGAATGGGATTTCAGAGCGTCGATACCTACCACCATCTCATCGAGTCTATGCAGCTGGCATTCCAAGACGCCCTCGACCACGTAGCCGACCCGAGCAAAGCCGAGGTCCCCATCCGACGGCTGCTGTCCCAGGAACATTCCGCCGAGAGGCGTAGCGCCGTCGGCTACGATCGGGTGCTATCCAGGTCGGACGCAGGCAGGGTGATGGTCCGGGCCGATACCGCTTACCTGACGTGCGTCGACGGCAAGGGCAACGCCTGCTCTTTCATCAACAGCCTGTACGAGTCCTTCGGCACAGGCCTGGTGGTACCGGGGACGGGGATTGCGCTGCAGAACCGGGCATCGCTGTTCTCGTTGGACCCGGACCATCCCAACGCCCTGGCCCCGGACAAGAGGCCCTTTCACACGATAATTCCGGGCATGGCCACTAGAGGCAACGAGCTGTGGCTATCCTACGGAGTGATGGGCGGTTTCCAGCAACCCCAGGGCCACCTCCAGGTGCTGGCGAACATGGTGGACTTCGATCTAGACCCACAGGCCGCACTGGACGCCCTGCGGTTCAGCATTCAGCTTGGGGACGGCGTAGCAATAGAGGCCGAAGTGCCATCGTCTACGATGGAGGAGCTGCGAAGACGGGGCCACGCCATCATCCCGGTGGACGACCCAACGAGAGGACTGTTCGGCGGAGGCCAGATCATCGAGAGAGATGCGGACTCAGGAGTCCTACGCGGGGGCACGGAACCTCGCAAGGACGGCCTGGCGGTAGGGTGGTAGGAAAGAACGTCTAGGGCGTGAGCACCTACTACGGGATGGTCCACGGGAGGTTTCAACCGTTCCACAACGACCATCTGGACTACGCCAAGAAGGCGCTGGCCAGGTGCGAGCACTTGATAATCGGGATAACCAACCCGGACCCCGAAACGATCCGGGAGGAGGGTACCAGCTCTCACCGGCATCGGGACGAATCGAACCCGTACACCTTCTTCCAGAGAATGTCGATGATCCGAGGCGCATTGGTGGACGAGGACGTGCCATTGGAGAGGTTCAGCTTCGTTCCATTCCCCATTCACCATCCGCAAAAGTGGCGGTTCTACCTCCCTCGAAGGGAAGATGTAACACTGTTCATCCGGGTGTTCTCCGACTGGGAGCAGACCAAGGTGGATAGGTTCCAAGAGAACGGCTGGACTGTGGAGATACTGGACCCAGGGGAGTCCAAGGGGATAGAGGCGACGAACGTGCGGGAGAGGTTCGGGCACAACGGAAACTGGGAAGAGCTGGTCCCGAAGGCGGTGGCCGAGGTGATCAAGGAGATACGGAGCTAACCGCTAAAGCCGCGTCTGTATAATAGTCCAGAGTAACCGAAGGAGAAGGTCACGTGGAGGTATTCCTAGCCACGCCAAGGGGATTTTGCGCCGGGGTAGTGCGGGCCGTAGATGTAGTAGAGGTGGCGTTGAAGAAGTATGGCCGTCCCGTCTACGTCAAGCACGAGATAGTCCACAACCCGTATGTAGTGGAGTCGCTGGAGGCGAAGGGAGCGATTACGGTGGAGGACGTCGAGGAGATACCCCCAGGCTCCACCGTGGTCTTCTCGGCTCACGGGTCGCCTCCGGAAGACTTTCAGAAGGCCTCCGCCAGGGACCTACACGTAATCGATGCGACCTGTCCCCTGGTGACCAAGGTACACAACGAGGCTCGCAAGTATTCCAGGGATGACCGTAAGATAATTCTGGTGGGGCACCGTGGTCACCAGGAGGTGATCGGGACCATGGGCCAGGCGTCGATGGAGCTGGTCGACGAGAGGGAGGAGGTCCGGCTGCCGGAGTGGGACCCCACTACGCAGGTGACGGTGCTGACCCAGACCACCCTATCCGTCCACGATACCGATAGGGCCGTCCAGCAGATCAAGTCCAGATTCCCCAAAGCGATGATACGTAACGACATCTGCTACGCCACGACGAACCGGCAGGCGGCGGTAACTGAGTTGGCCTCCAAATGCGATGTGCTGTTGGTGATCGGCGCCAAGAACAGCTCCAACTGCAACCGCCTTCGGGACGTTGCCCAGGACAATGGGGTCGGAGCCTACCTGCTGAACGGCCCTGAGGGACTGCGGGACATCGATTTGAGCGGTGTGAAACGGATAGGGATCATCTCCGGCGCCTCGACACCCGAGTCCCTAGTGGAGCAGGTAGTACAACGCCTTCAGCCTGACAAGGTCTCTACGGTGGAGGGTGCCGAAGAAGACATCACCTTCGTGATGCCGCGTGAGTTCCGGGACGAAGTCCATACCTAGACCTCGCCCAATCTGGACACCCTGATCGAGCGGTTTGCGCCCGTCGTTGATGTATACTTGAGCCTGGACTGACCTGTAGCGCTCTAAGGAGCATCCATATTATCGGCGCCACCATATTCCGTGCTCTGATCAGCATCCTACTGGGTCTCATTGTCTTCGCCGCCATACTGACATGGCTTCTCGGGGGCAGCCTGAAGTCCCACTTCCTCTCCGAGGATTTCTACAAGGCTCACCTCGTGGAGAACGACGCCTATAACCGTCTGTTGGATGCGGTCCTTATCCCGCGAATTGAAGAGAATCTGCTGGAAGAGGGACGCGCCGACTTCATCGGAGGTCTACGGATCGACGAGGAGGACGTAGCCCCTCTCGCCAAGGGCATTCTGCCTCCACCGGAGGTCAGGAACCAGGTGGAAGAAGCGATAGACGGGGCGGTGTCCTACCTGGACAAGCAGGAGGACCCGGTCAGCGGTGACGTCATAGAGGTACCGGACGTCTACATCCGCTTCGGGCCGATTCTTGGCAACCAAGCGGACCGGGGAACGGCCAAACGGGCGATTTTCGCTTTTTTGAGGTCGGAGCTGCGTAACAACTCGGAAATACTGCCCGCGGTCGGCGGCACCACCCAGGAGCGGATAACGACGGTGTCCCGGCAGCTGGTCGCGACCCTGGTCAGCCTGCAGGACCCCGAGTTCCCGATTCAGATACCGTCGCTGGAAGCAGTGCCCGACGAGTTTCGGGCCGAGGTGTACGACACCGCCGTTGCCCTGTTGCCTGCCGCCGGTATCCCTGCACCGGTGATGGAGAGTCTCGCCGAAGCCGACGCTGAGATAAAAACCGAGCTTCAGCAGCCCGATCCGGACGAAGCGCTGACAGGGGCGCTGAGCATCGCCATGGAGGTCATGGTGGAGCCGCTGATAGACGCCTCCTTCGATAGGTTCAGAGAGGACCAGCTGGACGAGGAGGACAGGTTCGATCCGATCGACCGGCTGGCCCAGAACCGGGGAGAGCCCAAGGAGCGGGTGCTGGACAGGCTGGACATGGCACGGGACTGGCTGGGCCGTGCCAAGACCATGGGATCATGGGTGGCGCTGCTGATCTTCGCCCTGGCGAGTGTCCTGATGGGGTCCATCCACCTGCCCCGGGTTGGTTCATTCCTGGGCTGGCCGGGCCTCACGCTGTTCCTTGCGGGTGGGGTGTTCCTCGGGATGGCGGCGGTGCTTAGGTCCCAGCTTCCCAACAGGCTGGAATCCTTCGTGGAGGGGAGGGGAGCGGGCTGTATGGCGGTGGCCGGCTCCGAGTCCTCCTTCTCGCCCGAGTTCTGCTCTCTGGCGGTGGACGTCACCCGGTCCATGGCGGGGGAAGTCGCCGGAGATTTCATAGTGCCATCGGCAATCATCCTGATCATCGGGTTAGCGCTGGTGATGGCATCGGTGATTGTAGGAAGAGCAACTCGCGGGAGTGACTTCAGGTAATCCTGGGACCCACGCAGCGGAAGCTTTGGTGTGAGAGCAGGCCAGCTCGTGGCCAATCGCGAAAAAGCTGCGGCCTTACAGGGGCAGCAGAGGTTTGACCCCAGGTTCCGGCTCCACCTCCATGGCGTTTAGTACGCAGGCTAGCATGGCGTAGTAGCCCACCGTAGCCGTAAGCTCGGTTATGCCCTGGTCTCCCAAGCGTCGGTGGGCTTGCTGGAAAGTTTCTGCTGACACCCGCTTGGTTCGCATGAGTTCCCGGCAGTACCGTGCCGGAATCGCCTCATCGTCGCTGAGACCATCGATGTCCCCTTTGTCCCGGATGGTCGTGATGGCGGCGTCGGACACACCGGCCCCTCTCGCCTCGGGCTCGTGATAGGTCCACTCGAACTGGCAATCGGACTCCCGGGCAACGACGAGAATGGCGATCTCCCGCGTCGCAGGTGGGAGGGTCGATTCGAACCGGATGTAGGCCCCCAGGTGGGCGATCCTTCGAGCCGCCTCCGGGCTGTTCAACAGCACGCCGAAGGGGCCCACGATCGATCCCCTGCTTCCTACGATTTCGTCGTAGACCTCTCGCTGTGCTTCGGGCAGCTCCTGCCTATCGGGTGTGGGCACTCTGGGCATGGTTAGTAACCTCCGTAAGCTGTTGCTAGTATGATTTGCCGTCTATTATACTCACTCGATACCTACACGCTTCGGAGGACTCATATGGGTGGACCCCTAGAAGGAATCAAGGTGCTGGAGATTGCCAACTGGCTCGCCGCGCCGGCGACTGCAGCCCTTCTAGCAGATATGGGGGCCACTGTGGTCAAGGTGGAACCGCCCGATGGAGACCCCTGGCGGCAGTTCAGACCCAGCACGATGGGGTACTCCATCGAACCCGACGTCAACTACGCCTACGAGCTCGACAACCGGGGAAAGAGGTCTCTCACCCTGGACCTGACCAAGAACGAAGCGCGAGAGGTGGTCCTGAAGCTGTTGGAAACGTCGGACGTGTTCATCACCAACCTGGTCCCCGGCCGGCTGGACCGTTTTCGTCTCAAGTACGAGGACCTATCACCCGGCAACCCTGGACTGATCTACCTATCCCTCTCGGGGTATGGTGATCAGGGCCCGGACAAGGACAGGCTTGGCTTCGACTACACTGCGTTCTGGGCCCGGTCCGGCATCATGTCGTTGATTGGCGATCCGGAGGGGCCGCCGATGCTTCAAAGGGGAGGTATGGGGGACCACACCTCCTGCCTGGCGATGGCGGCCGGAGTCCTGGCAGCCCTGTTCGAACGGGAGAGGACCGGCAGGGGGCAGGAGATAGCCGGATCACTGCTGAACGTGGCCCTCTGGGTCCTGGGGTCCGACGTTCAGACGGCGTTGATAGCGAGGGACAAACCCGTCCTGAAGCCTCGCACGGACCGGATGGCCATGTGGAACAGCTACCGGGCCAAGGACGACAAGTGGCTCATGCTGGTCAACCCCAACCGGGACGTGTATTGGCCCAGGGTTTGCGCTGCGCTCGGCCGGACAGACCTCGTCGACGATCCCCGGTTCCAGTCCATCGAGGGGATGACTGAACACGCCAACGAACTGGTGGACATCTTCGATGAGATCATCGCCACCAGGCCGAGGGACGAATGGGGTCGCATCCTGGACGAACACCAGGTTATATGGGCGCCGGTACAGGACCTAAACGAGGTGATGAAAGACCCGCAGGTGAAGGCCAACGGCTACCTCACCACGCTGGACCACCCCGTTTTGGGCCAGTACGAGACCATAGACACGCCGATCAGATTCAAGACGTCGGAAGTGCGGGCCAGAGGGCCGGCGCCGGAGATTGGGCAGCACACCGAGGAGGTCTTGCTGGAGAGCGGCTACAGCTGGGAGCAGATCAACGAGTTCCGCGACCAGGGAGTCGTATGAGTCCAACCTCCTCATCTATGTAATTTCATACTGGTTGTCGATAGTTATCAGGAGTTAAAGGAGAGTAAGTGTTCACACCACCGCCACTTCGCAGCGCTCACCCATACTACATGCACGACTGTATTCACGACCAGCCGGAGGCCATTGCCCAGGTGCTGGATAGCCAGGCCGGGGCCGCCCGAGCGCTGGCCGAGCGGATAGCATCGAGGAGCCGGGTACATGTGGTCGGGATAGGTACGTCGTGGCATGCGTCGCTGGTCGGAGAATACCTGTTTCGGGAGATCGGGCGTCGGAGCGATGCCCGGGCGTGGAACTCCTTTGAGTTCGCAGCATCGCTTCCGAAGTTGGACGGAGAGGACGTGGTCATAGTAATGAGCCATCGAGGTACCAAACAGGCATCTCGAGAGGCGCTGGCCGCGGCCAAGGGGGCCGGCGCCGCTACCGCACTGGTAACGGGGCAGGGCTCGGAAGCGGAGGTAGGACTGGCAGACACGGTGCTGTACACCAGTTACCAGGACCTGTCGTCGGCATTTACGATCAGCCACACGACAGCTATGACGGCCCTGGCTATGGTTGCGGTTGAGCTGGGAGGCGGCGCCGAGGGTCCAGCCCTGGCCGCGCTTCCGGAGGCGGTCGAGAAGGCGCTGCAGCTGGAGCCCCAGATCCAGGAGATGGCCCGCCGGTACCGGGACCAGCGATGGTACGCCTTCGCCGGGTGGGGACCCAACGCATCGACGGCCTACGAGGTGGCGTTGAAGATCAACGAGGCAGCCTACTCGGTCACCACGGCATTCCAGTTGGAGCAGTTCCTCCACGGCCCCTTCGTGGCTACGGAGACCGGATGCCTGGTCACCCTCGTAACGCCTCCCGGTTTCGGCTACGAACGGTCGGTCTCCATCGCCAAGGCGGTCAAGGAGACGGGCGCCGACGTGGCAGCGTTGGTGCAGCAAGGGGATGCGGGAATCACCGGCGTAGCGGACCTCTCGCTGGCCCTGCCCCCTGTGCCCGAGTTCCTCACCCCGACGGTCTACCTGGCGCCACTGCAGCTACTGACCTATTGGCTGGCGTTGGAGGCGGGACAGAACCCGGACACCTTCCGGCTAAACGACCCGAAACACAAGGCGGCCAGGAACCACTACTCCCTTTAGTGCTATCGTTCCGGGCTGATGAGGAAATCGGTGACCTCCTCGCCGCCGTGTTCCGCCCAACGGCTCTCCTCGACCGCGGTCAGGAACCTCTGGACGGTCTCGTTGAACAGCTCCGGCTCCTCCAGATTGAGGGTGTGGCCGGTCTGGGGAAAAACGACCAGTCCCGAGGTGGTGATGTGCCGCTTCATGAACAGGGCCGGCTCAATGCAGGGATAGTCCTCATCGCCGGTAATGACCAGGGTGGGGACCTTGAGGGCCTGCAGCTTCGGCTCCAGCTCGAAGATGGTGGGACGGCGGGCCAGGCATCTACGCAGTATCATCGCCGAACCGAAGGCCGAGTGGTCCGAGAACTGTTGGGCAAAGGCCCCCCAATCATCCTTCCTCTTACGCAACAGCTGCACACGGGTCGGTGACTGAACGTACTCGTCGAGGCCCTGCATCCCTTCGGACTCCAGCCGGTCGGCCTCAATGGCGGTCTCTTCGCGGAACCGTTCCGGGTCGGTGCTGCCCGATCCTGTGCCGGCCACCACCAGTGACGTGGCCATCTCAGGATGCGCAATGCCGAAGTTGAGAGCCACGTTGCCGCCCATGGACAGCCCGGCGACGTGGGCCTGTCCCATCTCCAGGTGAATCAGGAGCTGGCGCAGGTCTTCAATCGCGATGTCCTGGGAGTAGGACTCCGGGTCCTGGGGAACGTCGCTGGGAGGATAGCCCCGGGCGTTGTAGGTAATCACCTTGTACCGCTTGGAGAAGAACTCGACCTGACCGCTCCAGCTCTCGTAGCTGCCCGCGAACTCGTGGGAGAAGACCAAGGGTGACCCTTCGCCGGTCACCTCGTAGTAGATGTTCACGCCGTTGACCAGTGCTGTGGGCATGACTCTCTCCTTTGGGAACGGGGACATGGTACCCGTGAAGCGGGTCGTTAGCAAGGTGGGTTAGCCGAGTGTAGAATATGGGCCGCCCGCCCTGAGATATTATAGTTTGGGGGGGCACATCTCCCAAACCCCTCAGTTGAAATGGAGGGTATCGATGTTCGCAGTCCTTAGTGTACCCGGACGCGTACCTGCCATTAAGGGACAAAAACTCTGCACTCCCTGGACGCGCAGTCTGAGGGCAGGCTCAGCCGCTAGAATGGAGAACTGATCGATGGTCAATATAGACATCAAGACCGAGTTCTTGTTCGAGGTCAAGATACCGCAGAAGCCGTATCACTCCATAGGCGAGACACCTATGGGCTATCGGATGATCACCACACCGGACAAGGGGGCTACAGTGACCGGCCCCAAGCTCAACGGCACGGTGTTGGAGGGGGGCGGGGACCCCTACCTGCTCAGGAAGGATGGCGTTGGACTGGTGGATGCTCGGATCACCATTCAGGCCGATGATGGCGACCTGATCGGGATGAGCTACCTGGGTATTTCCAAGTATCCGGAGGAGACGCGAAAAGCCCTGGGCCGGGGCGAAAAGGTGCCCATTGACGACTATTATTTCTACGTCGGCGTGCTGTTCGAGACCGCCTCGAAGAGGTACCGGTGGATGAATGAGACCTTTGCTATCGCCAAGGGGTTCCATCCCCACGAGTTCCTTGGAAGAGGGATCGGGTACAAGGTATACAAGATACTGTAGGAGGGATTAGAACCCTCGACCGCGAGCCGGAGAGCTTAGCGTAGAGCCATTCTCCACTCGCCTGACCTCAACCTAGTGTCGAGGCCCACCGAGTGGCGGAAGCCTTCGCTGGTACCGGACAGTAGTATTCGGCCTAACCGACGGTCGGGGCTTGTTCTCTGCTCTTGGACCCCAGGATGAAGCCCTCGTAACCATTGGCCGCGATCTCGTTACACTTCTTGCGGTATGTCCCGACTCCGCCGGCATAGGGCATGAACACCCTGGGCTTTCCGGGGATGTTGGCTCCCAGGTACCAGGAATCCGCCAGCATGAACATGGTCGGTTCGGCGACCTCCTGGAGGTGGACTCCCCATTCCTTCTCTGCATCTGCGTCCGCCTCAGACGTCTCAATGCCATGTTCGGTCATGTAGGCGATGAAGTCGGCAATCCACTCGATGTGCTGCTCGATGGATACCGGCATGTTGCTGAGGACGTTGGGGCTGCCGGGTCCCGTTATCATGAACATGTTGGGGAATCCGGCTACCTGCAGGCCGAGGTAGTCCTTCGGCCCCTCGGCCCACCTGTCTTTCAGCGATACGTCGTCCCTGCCCCGGATATCCATCTTCAGGTAGGTGCCGGTCATCGCGTCGAAGCCGGTGGCGAAAACGATGACGTCGAACTCGTACTCCTCGTCCTCGGTGCGGATCCCCTTCGGAGTGATCTCCTGGATCGGAGCGTGGCGAATATCGACCAGCTCGATGTTATCGCGGTTGTAGGTCTCGTAGTAATTTGTGTCGATCAGAGCGCGCTTCGCTCCGTAGGGGTGGTCGGTGGGCAGGAGCTTCTCGGCGGTCTCGGAGTCCTTCACTGTCTCGCGGATCTTGCTCCGGACGAACTCGGCGACGATGTCATTTGCCCTTCTGTCGACGGCTACGTCATGGTACATCTCGTACAGGAACTGGTTAGCGCCCTCCGTCCAGCCGGCCTCTAAAAACTCCAGTCGCTCTTCCGGGCTGACCTCAAGGGCTGATCGCGTATCGGGGTTGCGAGGAGTCCCGGCTTCGGACCACTTCATCGTTTCCAGGATCTCATCGTAGTTGGGTTTCACCTCTTCCTCGATGAACTTGCGGTCCACCGAGGCGTGATGAGCGGGAGCGGTGAACTGGGGTGTCCGCTGGAACACGGTCACGTGCTCGGCCTCCCCGGCGATTACCGGGATCGCCTGTACACCGCTGGAGCCGGTGCCGATGACAGCCACGCGCTTCCCTTCGAAGTCCACCTTTTCGTGGGGCCAGGCTCCCGTGTGATACCAGTCTCCCTCGAAGGTGTCCAAGCCTTTTATCTTCGGGATGTTGCCCGTAGAGATACACCCGATACCAGTAATCAGGTATTGGGCTGTGACATGGTCACCCTGGTCTGTTTCGATCTCCCAATGGTTGGCGTCCTCGATAAACTTCGCAGAGGTGACTCGAGTCTTGAACTGGATGTTAGGACGAAGATCGAAGCGGTCCGCAACGTGGTTCAGGTAGGATAGGATCTCCGGCTGCTCCGGGTACTTGCCGCTCCAACTCCACTCTTGAAGCAGCTCTTTTGAGAAGGAGAAGCAGTACGAGTAGCTCTCGGAGTCACACCGTGCGCCCGGGTAGCGGTTCCAATACCAGGTGCCTCCGACTCCTGTGCCCGCCTCGTACACCTGGGCGGACATCCCGAGCTCCTCCCTCAGTCGCCACAGCATGCCCAGTCCAGAAAAGCCGGCCCCTATTACAACGGCGTCGAAATCCGGGGATTTTTCCGAGTTGACCATCTTGTCCTCCTGGTGGTTTCAGTTCAGCTATCGAGACCTGCCGGAGTTAGGGTACGTTCTATCCTACCGAATGGGCTTTGCGCGCCTTTACTATACACGCTTTGACCGCCTTTACAACCTGTTGGAAAGCGAGCTCGCAACCGGGCAGCATCAGCATGGTGAAGAACCCGTGCATCTGGCCTGGATATCTCTTGAGGTCCGTCGCTACGTTGGCTTCCTGCAGACGAGCTGCGTAAGCCTCGCCTTCATCGAGCAAAACGTCATGCTCCGCAGTCAGTATAACGGCAGGCGGAAGCCCGGATAGGTCCTCGGTGTGCAACGGAGACGCGTCCGGCTCAGTGCGGCGAGAGGCCTCCGGAAGGTAGTGGTCCCAGAACCAGACCATCCCCTCGCGGGTTAGCAGCAGTTCATTTTCGGGATCGGTATAGGAGGGCCGGTCGAAATCGGCATCGGTGACGGGATAGATGAGCACCTGTAGGTCTACGGGCGGGCCGCCCCGGTCCCGAGCGCGTACGGCCATTATCGCAGAGAGGTTTCCACCTGCGCTGTCTCCGGCCACGACCAGTGGCGCCCCCGGGCCGGCGATATCACTCAGGTGTTCCCCCACCCACTCCAGCGCTGCATACGAGTCATCCACAGCCGTTGGGTATCGATGCTCTGGCGCAAGCCGGTACTCCACCATGACGACTGCGCTGGACGTCCGCTCCGCCAGCTTACGCCCTACGGTGTCATAATCGTCGATCGAGCCTACAACCCATCCGCCTCCGTGGTAGTAGACTACAACGCCCCTAGGTGGTTCGATGGGAACGAGGACGCGAAGGGTGATCTCGCCATCCGGTCTCTCTATGGTGTGCTCCTCTACACGGGCCATCTCAGGCGCGGGCCCATTGAGCTCCGCGAGTCCGGACTCCAGGGCACGCACCTCTTCAGGTGTGGATTCGTGTAGAGGCTTGTCATCGCCTTCTGAAAACTGTTCTAGTAATCGCTTGGTAGCGGTATCAAGTGCCATATCTCCCCCTGATGTGTCTGTTGGACCCTATGTCCCTGTCTGGTGTTCCTGTCCGTTTCGATACATTGCTACGATCACCTATGTATCGGCGTGGCCTCGCTAGACTTTACTTGAGATGAATGATGATATCAACAGCTAAGACGTATGCAGGAGTCTGGTGTGGCCTAGTGTCTGTTCACACTCCCGCCCTCCAATGTCGTTCCGAAACGGAGCACGGCTTAGTGAGGAATCTATAGCCCATCTCCCCAGCCCACTCTGCACGGGCGGGCCCATCCGGCTCGTATGTGCAATCCCGCGATTACCGGGGCCGACGACGGAATCGGCACGAAACTCTCAACAAACCCCTTAGATTCTTCACTGCGTTCGGAATGACATCCAAGCTGTTTAGGCGGCATGGTCTTAATGTGAACAGGCCCTAATCTTGATGCCGATCAGGGAGCTGCTTGAGTAGATTGGCCATCTCTATGGCGTTGATGGCGGCTTCATAGCCCTTGTTGCCCAGCCTGACACCGGACCGCCGCCTGGCCTGCTCCCGGTTGTCGGTTGTGAGAACGCCAAAGAGTATGGGAACCTCGGTGTCCAGGTTGGCCCTGACCACGCCCTGAGTAGCGCCGCTGGAGACGTAGTCGAAGTGGGCGGTCTCGCCTCGGATGACAGCTCCCAGGCAGATGACGGCCGCATATAGACCGGAGGCCGCCATCTTCTTGGCCGCCAAGGGGAGCTCCATGGCGCCGGGTACCCAGGCCGTATCGATATCGGTGGCTGCGACGCCGTGGTCACCGAGGCCTTCCATGGCACCGTTCAACAGGCGGGTGGTGATATCGTCGTTGAAACGGGACACGGCAATCCCGATGCGCATCCCCTCGCCCGCAAGCTGGCCCTTGTAGCTCTCGCCCAAGGCGGCCTCCCTTAGATGATGTGGCCGAGCTTTTTCTTCTTGGTGTCGAGGTAGCGCTTGTTATGCTCGTTCACAGTGGGCATGATGGGGACCCGCTCGACTACCTTCAGATTGTAGCCTTCCAGGCCAGCCCGTTTCATGGGATTGTTGGTCAGGAGGCGCATCTCCTTGACCCCTAGGTCGACGAGGATCTGCATGCCGATGCCGTAGTCCCGCCTGTCGGCGGGAAAGCCCAGGGCCTCGTTGGCTTCGACGGTATCCAGCCCGTTGTCCTGCAGAGCGTAGGCCTTCAGCTTGTTGTGCAAGCCGATGCCCCGGCCCTCCTGGCGCATATACAGGAATACGCCCCGGCCCTCGTCGGCAATGGCTTGCAGGGCGAGGTTCTTCTGCTCCTCGCAGTCGCACCGGCGGCTGGAGAAGACATCGCCTGTAACGCATTGGCTGTGAACGCGTACCAGGACGGGTTCATCCGGGCTGCCGACATCCCCCTTCACCAGGGCGACGTGCTCGTCGGGATCGATCATGCTCTGATAGGCGATGGTCTGGAAATCGCCGTACTTGGTGGGCAGCTTGGCCTCGGCGACTCGCTGGACCAGCTTATCGTTACGCATTCGATAGGAGATGATGTCGGCGACGGTGACTATCTTGAGACCGTGCTCGGCGGCCAGGGCCTCCAGCTCGGGGAACCGGGCCATTGTGCCATCGTCGGTCATGATTTCACAGATAACCCCAGCGGGATACAGCTCGGCGAGGTTGGCAAGGTCTACGGCCGCCTCGGTCTGGCCGGCTCTAACCAAAACACCGCCGTCCCTGGTGCGCAGGGGAAAGATGTGGCCGGGACGGGTGAGGTCATCCGGCTTGGTGTTGGGACCTATAAGTGCCTGGACGGTCTTGTCCCTATCGAAGGCGGAGATGCCGGTGGTGACCCCGTATCGAGCCTCGACGGAGACGGTGAAGGCGGTGCCCAGTGGCGCCGTGTTCTCCTGCACCATCATCGGAATCCGCAGTTCCTGCAGCCGGTCTCCCCTCATGGGCACGCAGATGAGACCTCGACCATACTTGGTCATGAAGTTGATGATCTCTGGGGTACACTTCTCCGCGGCGATGGCAAGATCGCCCTCGTTCTCCCGGTCCTCATCATCCACGATGACGACCATGTGACCGGCCTTGATCTCCTCGATGGCTTCTTCGACGGTGCTAAGCGGCATTCGGATCCTCCAGCACAACGTAAGCTCTCTCCATACTACGTTTTACTCTTCCCGCCTTCCAGCGCTAACGATTCGAGATAGACGGGAGAATTGTCGCCCTTCACCAGCTGCTCCACGTATTTGGCCAGTATGTCCACTTCCAGGTTGATGGGAGAGCCGGGCCCCTTCACGCTCAGATTGGTGTGCTGCCAGGTGAAGTTCACAAGTGAGACGGTGAAGGACGAAGCTTTTCGCTCCACAACGGTGAGGCTGATGCCATCGAGTCCGATGAACCCTTTGGTGACGATGTAGGGCATCAGTTCCGGCGGGGCTTCCACCTCCATGATCATGGCGTCGCCTTCCGCCTCGACGGACACCATCGTCCCCCGGCCATCTATGTGTCCCTGCATGATGTGTCCACCCAGCCGTGAGCCAAGAGCTAGGGGCCGCTCCAGGTTGACCGGGTCTCCCTCTTTCAGGCTCGCCAGGTTGGTCTTGCGAAGGGTTTCAGGCATCACGTCCGCAGTGAACTCCCTCTCGTTCAGCGAGGTGACTGTCAGGCACGCACCGTTGACGGCGATGCTGTCCCCGATGGCGACCCCTTCCAAGGCAACGTCGCCGGCGAAAGAGAACCCGTTCTCCCGGACCTCACTGATGGACCCCACTTCCTCAATTATGCCTGTGAACAAATGAATGACTCCTAAGGGTACCCGGTAATCATAATATCATCACCCAACCGCTTCACCTCCAGGTCCTTCAGACGGAGTACATCGCTCATACGCTGAGCGCCGGCGCCTCCCACCGCTGCCGGCGATTCAGCACCACCTATTATAGCCGACGCCACAAACGTAACAACTTTGTCCACCAGCTTCCTGTCAAAGAAGGAGCCGAGGAGGGCGCTTCCCCCCTCCACCAGGACGTGGGTGCACTCTCTCTGGCCCAGCCATACCAGCAGAGTGTCTATGTCTACCAGGCCGTCTTCCGAAGGGAACTCGGCTACCTGGGCACCCTGAGCCTCCAGGCCGGTCCGGGTCTCGTGGTCGATGCCTGAGACGGCTATTACCGTGTCTCCGGGTTGTACGAAGAGCGCGGACTCGGTTGGCGTCCTCCCACGGCTATCGACGACCACTCTGAGGGGCTGGGGATAGTCGCTTTCTGGAGGGCCGGTGCGGACGGTCAGCCTGGGATCGTCCTCCAAGACGGTGTTGACACCTACCATTACGGCGTCTGCAATGCCGCGTAGATGGTGGGCACACATACGAGCTTCTTCACCCGTGATCCACTGCGACTCGCCGGACCGGGTAGCGATCTTGCCGTCCAGGCTGGCTGCGAACTTGGCGGTGACGAAGGGCCAGCCGGTGGTGATGTACTTGGCATACGCCTCGTTTAGCTGCAACGACTCCTTTTCCAGCTCTCCGACGTGAACGGCAAGTCCGGCTTGCTCCAGCTGGTCCCTGCCCCGGCCTGAGACCCTGAGGTTGGGGTCCAGGGCCGCTATGCGGACCTCGGCTAGCTCGGCATCGATAAGAGCTCCGGTGCAAGGGGGCGTGCGGCCCTGAAAGCAGCAGGGTTCCAGGGTGACGTACATGGTGGCGTCTTTGGCGGCACCGCCGGCCTGCTCCAGGGCGACGGCCTCGGCGTGCGCCTGGCCCGCGGGCCGGGTGCTCCCTTCACCCACCACCACCCCATCCTTCACTATCACGGCGCCCACGGCCGGATTGGGGCTGGTCCGACCCAGGATGCACTGGGCCAGCGAGAGGGCGCGGTTCATGTAGTCCATAGACGAAGACCAAAGAACGCCGAAGGGCTAGTCGGCTCCCCCGGCTACTGCCGATTTCCGGAAGTCCTGATGGGCGCGGCTGGCGGTGGGTGAGGCTTGTCCCTGGTACTTGCTCCCCAGGGCCTTGGAGCCGTACAGATTGTCCGCCCGGGTGGTGAGTCGTAGAAACGATATCTGACCGATCTTCATGCCGCCGTAAAGCGTGAGGGGCAGAGTAGCCACGTTGCTGAGCTCCAGGGTGAGCTTGCCCTTCCAACCCGGATCAACGTAGCCGGCGGTGGAGTGAATCAGCAGGCCGATTCTACCCAGCGAGCTTTTCCCATCCAGCCTGGCGACCAAATCATCGGGTACTTCGATGTGCTCCAGGGTACCGCCCAGTACGAACTCGCCGGGGTGGAGGATAAAGGGCACGTCGTCCTCGATCATGACGCTTTCGGTAAGGTCCTCCACGTCCTGTCTGACATCGATGTACGGCCGGCGGGAGTTGCGAAAGACCAGTATCTGGCGGTCCAGGTGAACGTCGACGCTGGCCGGTTGGATATCGCCGGCGTCCAGGGGCCGGATGACAATACGCTCCTTGTCGATCTCTTCCCTTATGGACCTATCGCTTAAGACCAACGCGACACCTGCCTATCCGGGTCGTGAATTGGGTTTCTGTTCCGGCAATTCTAGCAATGTGAACATGGCTGTATCAATACGAATCCAAGACCATTTAGAGCCAGTATCGACCGTGGACAAACCAAAGGGGGCGGCCCGAATTCGGGACGCCCCCTTTGGAAAGCTCGACCAGTTGCCTACTCGATGGCGAAGGCCATGCTAACCGTAAGCCTGAGCTCCGTTTGGCCCGCACTTATGGGCGTATCAAATGCTGTCGCTTCCTCCATGGTCATGGCGCTGTCGGTGAACACACCCTGCGGTATCGGCGCCACTCTCCCACCCTCTCTGATGGCAATGGCGGGCCCCAGGGTCACACCGGCCAGGGTAGCCAGGTGCTGCGCCTTAGCCGTGGCATCCGCGACTGCTTTCTCCCGCAGCTCGGCCTGGAAGGGACTGGAGTCATCGATGGTGAAGTTGATGTCGTGGATGCGGGTGAGGTCGCCACCCGCTCCTGCAACGCCATCGATGATATCGCCAACGGAGTCCAGATTACGGACGATGACGCTGACGCTGTTGGCAACCTCGAAGCCGGTTAGCTCCGGGCGATCTTCCCGGTAGTCATAGACCGGGTTGATTCTCAACGATCGGGTCCTTATGTCGTTCTGCTCAACTTTCTGGCTCCGCAGAACGTCGACGATGGCCGTCATGGCCTCCGCAGCGTCACTACGGGCTTCGGCCACCGTGTCTCCGCGGGCCTGAACGCCCAGGGACAAGATGGCGGTATCGGGGGATACGCTGACGCTGCCCGTGCCCGAAACGAAGATGCCTCCATCCTGGCTGCCGGACACCAGCTGTACGGTGGAAACCCCGCCTGACATAGCGCTCTCGTCGCCGGAGGTCTCAGCGGAGGAGACGGCCGGGGACTGAGCATCGTCATCGTTGGCATCAGAGCTCTGGCAGGCTGTAAAGGTGACCAGCGCAGCAATTAACATGATAGCCAGGAAGAGTCTTTTACGCGTTATCATTGAGTATCGCCTCCTGTATAGTCTCTTTTCCGCTCGATCGCCATCGTTCCAAAAGTAAGAACAAAGAAGTTGCCAAAAGGTTGCATCGGACATTCCGAAAGCCGGAAGTCTTGGTGTGTTGTGGTCCCTCGGCGTATGGAGCCGCCTCGTCCGACCATCATGACATCGAAAACGTCAGTCAAGTATAATCGATTGAGCGGCGATTAGATGAAATCAGCGGTAACGGACATCGTCAAGACCCTGGCTCTGGCCGCGGCATTGTTCTTCATGGTGCAGGCGATAGTACAGAACTACGAGGTGTTCGGCGCCAGCATGGAGCCTACCATCCATACGGGGGACCACATAATAGTAAACAAAGCCGCCTACGCTTCCCTGGACCTGCACAAGATGTCCAAGTTTGTCCCCTTCTATGAGGCCGAGAAGGGGGAGGGTCTCGAAATATTCGGCGTGCCGGCCCGCGGCGATGTGGTGATTATCAACTCCCTAAGCCCTCCACCGAAACAGCTTATCAAACGCATCGTGGGGGTACCCGGCGATACTGTGGAGACACGAGACGGCGAGCTGTTCATCAACGGTGAGCGTGTCGAGGAGGTCTACACCCGGGGTTCGGCGCCCGTGATTGATCCGGTGGTCATTCCCCGAGACCACTACTATGTGTTGGGTGATAATCGGGCGCACAGCAACGATTCCAGATTCTTCGGTCCGATCCATCGGGACGCCATAGTGGGCAAGGCGTGGCTGTCCTACTGGCCGTTGGACGGCTTCGGCATCATCGACGATCACCACCTGGAACTGTCCTCCGATTTCGAGTGACCACCTCGTGAGAGATGACGAAATCCGGGAGATCCTCGAAGGCTCCAACGCCTTGCTCCAGGGCCATTTTCTCCTCACCTCCGGCCTCCACTCCCCCAACTACCTGGAGAAGTTCCGGCTTCTTCAGGACCCCTCGCATATCGAGTATTTCTGCACCAAAATTGCGGACCGCTTCCGAGCCGAAGGCGTAGAGACGGTGGCCGGACCGGCGCTGGGTGGCATAATCCTGGCCTACGAGGTGGCCCGGCAGCTGGGGGTCAACGGTGTCTACGCCGAGAGAGAAGGCGACGAGAGGGTGTTCCGTAGAGGGCAATCGATCTCGCCGGATGAGCGGGTCCTCATCGTGGACGACATTCTGACTACGGGGGGCTCGGTCAGGGAGATGGTGGAGGCGGTGGCGAAGGCTAGAGGGGAGATCGTGGGCATCGGACTGCTTATCGATAGATCAAGCGACGTGCCTGAGTTCAACGCGCCACTGTACACGTGCCACCGACTGGATATCCTCACCTATCCGCCGGAGGAATGCCCCCAGTGTAAAGCAGGACAGCCGCTGACGAGACACGGGAGCCAGGTTTAGCCCAGGGGGTACGCGGCATGGGTCTTCAGTTGCTAGACAAACCCGGCGGGCCTACCCATAATATAGCCGTGAGCCGTTAGCTCAGCGGTAGAGCACCGGACTTTTAATCCGGGTGTCGTGGGTTCGAATCCCACACGGCTCACCACGCTTGCACCGTAGACCGTACCGGCCCCGAGCATCAGCCACCGGATTAGCACCGGCGCTCCCATCGCTGCGGGTGTTGGCTCCCATATCTCCGCCACCACCAGCCACTCCCCCACACGGTCTGTTGATTCAGGTGCGTCAAATGGGTGCAAGCCACCCCGGCTGCTCCGCAGCCCCTAACAGAACTAAACCAGGGCTCGGGGTGTTATATTGTGCTCCGCTATTGGAGACCCAAGTCCAGGGTAGATAGAGGTGTCGTTATGACCGTGCCTCCTCAGAAAAAGCTGCATCGTCCGATTCTGGAGATGGTAAGGGAAGCGAAAAATGATGCGGTGTCGTTTCAACACTTAAAGTATGCACTCATCCAGCACTTTTCATTGAATGAAACAGACCTAGAGGAAAGAGTACCGTCGGGGCAGAACAGATTCACCAATCGGGTTTACTGGGCAGTATCCTATTTGAGGCGTGCGAGCTTACTGAGGTCACCTTCACAGGCTCGTTTTCTAATCACAGATCAAGGACTCCAGGCTCTTGCGACTTACGACGGTGACATTGGGACCGGAGAACTCAAACGCTTGATTGAGTTGGGAGGGCGAACAATACCGCCAGAACCTGGGGTCGTTCCAGAGGTTGAAGATGTCTCCGGAGCTACACCGGATGAACAACTGGCGACTCTTCATCAAGAGCTAGACGACAAACTAGCCGATGAGCTGTTGGATGCTGTTCTAAATTTATCGCCTGATCGCTTTGAACAGTTGATGGTCAGACTACTTGAGAAGATGGGCTACGGCAAAGGTCAGAGAGTGGGAGGCCCAGGCGATGGGGGGATTGACGGCATAATCGACCAGGACCTGCTCGGCCTCGAGAAGGTCTACGTCCAAGTCAAGCGTTGGGAAGGGTCGGTCGGTGAACCTGAGATACGTAACTTTTCCGGCAGCCTGCAGGCAAAGGGCGCCAGCAAGGGCGTGTTCATCACTACGTCAACCTTTGCCGGCAGGGCGCGGGAGACAGCGGACCGTATCTCTGCTGGCCCTCAATTCATACGCCTCGTCGATGGCATAGAGCTCTCTCGCCTTATGATCAGGCATGATGTAGGCGTCGTGACCGAAATCTCCTACGATGTGAAAAAGCTGGACGAGAACTACCTCGGCAACGAGGTGTAGCGCTGGATTGGGACGGCGACGTTCTCAACCGGGTCGCCCAACGCCAAGGGCCGTGGGAGTAACGCCGGGCGCACAGAGCCGTGGTTATTCCGTGTGGCTAACCAGCCTGGGCCATTGGGGGTATCTTGTCGGCCCAGGGCCTTGCCTGCTCAAGCGCCGCCGAGGCCCGAAGCACCGATACTTCGTCGCCTAGCCGGCCTATGACGTGCAGCCCGATGGGAAGGCCGTCGGAGGAGAACCCACAGGGGACACTGGCGGCGGGATTGCCGGTAACATTGAAGGTGGGCGTGAAGGGGGTGTATTCCCAGGCCTGATTGACGCCTCGTGTGCCGATCCTGGTGGTGTACTGTCCCACGGGAAAAGCGGGTATCGCCGTGGTGGGCGTGATAAGAAGGTCGTAGGTCTCGAAGAAGTCCTCCATCCGAGCCCTGAACTCCCACAGGTCCACCATGGCCTTGGCGTACTGGGCGCCGGTTATCTCCCGCCCCCGCTCGATGCCCTCTCGGACGTAGTCCATCAGCTTGTCGCCGTGGTCCCTCAGAAGCGCCTCGCCGTCGGCAGCGTAGTTCTCGGCGGGAATGATGGTATCGAAGATGTCGAAGGGAGGCCCGGACTCGGGTGTCGCATCCTCAAGGCTGCAACCGAACTCCTCGAAAAGCCCCGCGGCCGCTCGAGTAACCGAAAGGACCTCTTCGTCTACCTCAGCGTAGCCCAGGTCGGGGCTCCAGGCCACCCTCAGACCGCTCACGCCGCCTTCCAACGCGGCCAAGTAGTCCGGCGGCTCCTCCCGGATTCTGAGAGAATCTCGGGGGTCGGGACCTGCAATTACGTTGAGCATGAGGGCCGAGTCTCGCACGGTGCGGGACATGGGGCCGCTGTCAGCGAAGAGCACCCAGCTGTTTCGGGGCGCCGGCACCCGGGCGTGGGTGGCCTTGATGCCGTAGACACCGCAGAAGGAAGAGGGGATGCGGATAGAGCCTCCGCCGTCGCTGCCCGTGGCCAGGGGGCATAATCCGGCGGCCAGGGCTGCCCCGGAACCTCCGCTGGACCCGCCGGTGGTCCGGCTGGTGTCCCACGGATTGCGGCAGTGGTCTCCCAGCTTGTTTTCGGTGCTGCCCGAGGCCCCGAACTCCGGGGTGTTGGTCTTGCCAAGTATTATCGCCCCCGCATTCTTCAAACGTTCCACGGTGATGGAGTCCTCTTCGGGCACATTGTCCTCATAGACAAGGGAGCCCATGGTGGTCCGGATGCCCTTGGTGTTCTCCAGGTCCTTGACCGCGACGGGGACGCCGTGAAGGGGAGGTAGGTCGTCGCCCCGCATCACCGCCGCTTCCGCTTCTTTCGCCGCCTGGCGAGCCTCGTCTCCGCAGACGGTTAGGAAGGCGTTTAGCTGGGAGTCGAGGGCTTCGATCCTTTCGAGGTAAGAGTCGATAGCCTCAACCGGCGAGGCTTTCTTTTCCCTGATCAGCCCGGCAAGCTCGGTAGCGTCCATAAAAGCGTAGGATGAGCTATCCATAACGACCTCCTTCTAATCGAGACGGACTCCTTCAGCGACCGACATTGTCGCCTAACGAGGGCCAGCCATCAACTCGTCCCGCTCCGCCGGAGAAAGGTGAGCCACCGCCTGGTCTATGATATCGAGGCCGACCCTCTCACTCCAGGCCTGAGCAATCTGCTGAAATGCAGGGCCCGGTGTACCGTTGCCTATCTTGACCCCATTCAGGGAGACCACCGGGGCGATGTGGCTAGGCGTTGTGGTCATAAAGGCCTCGTCGGCCTGGTAGACGTCGAAGGGGGTGTAGTCGCCCTCCTCGGACTCGATGCCCAGGCCCTCGGCTATCTCCAGGACCGTGTCCATGGTGATCCCGCCCAGCACGTGGCGGCGGTTGGGCACGTGGATTCGGCCCTGTCGGAAGAACAGGAAGTTGGCCCCACTGCTCTCGGCTACGTTGCCATCGTAGTCCAGCATCAAGGGTACGGCTTCGGGATCGACGGCGTGGGCCTCGAACTCTGCGATGAAGTGGTTCATCTTGTTGGAGATCTTAGCCTTGGGCGAGAGGCTCTGGGGCGGGGTGCGACGGGTGGCGGGGGTGACCATCTTGATCCCCTTCAAATACCACCGTGCGTACATCTCGAAGGCCAGGGGCTCGGTGTAGATGACCACAGTCGGGTCCATCGACGCCCGGCGGGTCGGGTCTAACGGTCCCCTGCTTATGATATGGGTCAGGCCTACGTCATCGGGATTGGGCCCGGCGCGCTCCTTGTTCTCGTTTACCAGGTCCAGGGTGACCCTCTCGAGCTCGTCGATACTCATTTGGGGGTCTATCCTGGTGTAGTTGAGAGACCAGTGCAGCCGGTCCAGATGTTCCCGAAGTCTCCACACCTTTCCCCCAAAGGTCCTGGCCATCTCATAGACGCCATCGCCCCATCTGAAGCCCCTATCGAAGACGGAGATCGTGGCTTGACTTTCGGGAACAAGATCGCCGTTGACGTATACCAGGGGTTCGTTAGTGTTTTCCACCAGATTCCTCCTAGTAACTAGGTTCGAGCACCGATTAACCCAGTAGCTTTGGTCGGGGCAGGTCGTAGACCAGAGCTCTAACTACGGGGTTTCTCGGCGGA
This sequence comes from Dehalococcoidia bacterium, assembly GCA_965197645.1. Taxonomy (GTDB): domain Bacteria; phylum Chloroflexota; class Dehalococcoidia; order Plut-88900; family Plut-88900. The sequence continues at coordinate 132,531 of OZ240219.1, forward strand.
GCGAGCCTGCATTCTTCGGTATCTCTCTATAGAAACGGCAGCCAGGATGACGATGATTGCCAGGGCCAGCATAATCGTGGAAACGGCGGTGGCCATGGGCGTGAACTCACCTGCTCTGGCGTCCCAAATGTTCATCGGGATGGTCTGGAATCCCGGGCTTTTCAGCGTCATAGCCAGGACCAGCTCGTTGAAAGAGATCAAAAAGGAGACGACTAAGGCTATTCCAATCCCAGGGTAGATCTGGGGAAAGATGATAAGCCGAAACCTGCTCAGTCGATTCGCTCCCAGGCTTTCGGCTGCCAGCTCCTGGGTCTCGTCGGCGTTACGGAAAGCAGCCGTCAGGATGATGATGGCGAAGGGCAGTGCGAGCATGATGTGGGGAACAGCCAGGCCGGGGACTGTGCCCATGAGGAAGTTTAGCCGGCCGAAGTAATAGAGCCTGAAGATGATTCCGGCGAGAACCACGGTCGGAATGACCAGTGGCGCCAGCATCAGCGAGCCGACGATCTGCTTGCCGGGGTACCGGCCTCGCACCAGACTGTAGGAGACTAGAAGCCCCAGCAAGACGGCAGCGAGGGAAGCAATGGCGGCGGTCTCGAAGCTGTTTAGCGTCGAGGATAACCAATCGACCAGAGGGTCATCTCCGTTGAAGTAGGTTACGTACCATTTCCAGGTGAAGTCCGTGGGTGGGAACTGCAGGAAGGTGGTGCGGCTGAAGGAGAGCACCACTACGACTAAGCTGGGAAGCATCATGTATAGCCCAATCAATGTTGCCACCGCACCCAGGAGAATTCGTCCCAGTGAGCTCTTTCTATCAGTTTCGGGAACGTACTGGACAGCTGATTCTCCGCTGGGATACAGCGGTTTGAAACCGATGAACCTGATGAACATCAGGTAGATCAGGAGCACTACGGTCAGCAAGAGCATCGACAGGGATGAATTGAAGCCTCCCTCGACTCGGAGAAGAGATGCGATGCCCCGATGCTGTACGTCGCCCAGGATGTCGGGGGCGGCGTAGGCCCCCATACTCAACGCCAGCACCAACAGGCATCCGGCAAAAATGCCCGGCAGACTCAGAGGCAGGTAAACTCGGAGAAAGCTTCGAATCGGGGGCGCCCCGAGGCTCTGAGCCGCGATGTTTAGCCCCTTGGGGATTCTCAGCATGCCGACGTACACGCAGAGGACCATCAGCGGGAGGAGTATCTGAACCATCGAGACCGTCACCGAGAAGCGGGTGAACAGCATCTCCAACGGCTCATCGATTATCCCGACGGCTTGCAGAGCCTCGTTAACCCAACCGTTCCTGCCTAGAACTATGCGCCAAATGGAGGTCTGGGGCACGAAGTGGGTGATTAACGGGACGGCCACGACGAAGAGTAGCAACGCTCTTCGCCAGCCGGAGCTGCTGGCCAGATAGTAGGCCAAGGGGTAGCCGAGTAGGAGGCAGCTAACGGTGGTGATGAAGGAGAACTGCAGGGTGGAGCTCCACAAGCCTCGATACACGGCGCTGGTTAGAGCTCGATGGTAGTTGGCAAAGGTGAGGTTGGACCAGCTTCCGAAGCTATCCTCGATGACGTTGACCAGGGGGTATAGGAAGAAGTAGGCGAACAGGGCGGTTCCGGGAAGGAGCATCAGGAGATAAACGGAGTGCTCGCGGGAGAAGCGCTGGAGGGAGCGACTTCGGCCAGTGAGGGGAGCGGCCAGAAATATGAGAGCTGATGGCATGGTGAGATCTCTCAGCCTGCGAAGTGCGGCACTACTGTTTCCGCAATTTGTTGGTACTGATCCAGCATGCGGTCCGGCGATACTCCGACGTCCAGGACAATATGTGTGACGCCCAGTGCCAAGTACTCCTCGATTGTCTCGATACAGTCGGCGGCAGTGCCCACGGCGTTGGCGAAGCCCAGCTGGGCTTCGTCGGTGCCGGCGCGCCGGGTGGACTCTTGGCGCATTACCTCCCAGGCCTCTTCCATGCTGTCATCGATGCATATCCACATGAAGAGCGCCCACTCCAGGGCATCGGGGTCCCGGCCGTACTCATCGAGGTAGCGCCGGAGGAGCTGCTGGGCCTCTCGATAGCCGTGGGGCGGGACTATGGTGGGGAAGAAGCCATCGCAGAAGCGGGCTGTGCGGCGAAGTGCCCCCTCGGCAAAGCCTCCGTCCCGGTAGACCGGGCCCATCCAGAGAGGCGGGTGGGGCTGCTGGATGGGCCTGGGACGCAGCGTAACATCCTCGAGCTGATGGAACGCCCCTCGATGAGTGACCTCCTCCTCCGTCAAGAGCCGCTTCAGCACCTGGAGCCGCTCGTCGGAGATGCGGCCCCGGTGACGCATATCCACGCCCATGGCATCGAACTCCCAGCTCCTGCCCCCAATACCCATGCCCAGTATCAGGCGCCCGTTGGAGAGGATGTCCACGGTAGCGGCGGTCTTGGCCAGTGCCAGGGGGTGCTTGTAGGGCAGCACCAGCACCGCAGTGCCCAGCTGAATGCTCTGGGTGGCCTGCGCGACGGCGGACAGGACGGTCAGGGGTTCCAGGTTGGGCTCCAGGGCAAAGTCCGGCGCCCAGAAGGAATCGAAGCCCCAAGCTTCCGCTTTTTGAGCGACCTCCACCGGCCCGACGATCTCCTCGAGGTGAGTGTACATCAGGCCGAACTTTGTGCGTGGCATGCGTGCTCTCCACCCTGGTACAAAGCCCTAGGAGTGCGGTGATCCCTGCCCCTGGGTGATATGGCTCTACTTGTTCTTTCGCTTGGACCGGGGTCCGAATGGCTCGGGTTGGAAGGGGCCGTCCCGGGCCTGTAGGAACTCTTTCAGGCCACCGCTGCGCTGGGCCATGTCCAGCGGCTTGAAGAAATCGAGGCTGCGGGACATGTGAGCTAGGGCCTTGAACTCGTTGTTCAGCAGGAGAGCGTTGCGCAGGCCCATGGCGTAAAGGCCCCGGGTCGCAACGTGGAGGGTCAACTTCGTCGTCTCCGGTGCGACGAGGGCGATTCGTTCGACGATCTGGAAGCATCGATCGATAAGCTGATCGTGAGGCACGACCTCGTTTACGATGCCGATTCGATGGGCTTCCTGGGCATCGATGTGGTCGCCGGTCAGAGCGTAGCGCAGCGCTTCTTTGTAGCCGGCGTTGAGCACCCAGAAGAAATTGGTATCGTCTCCCATGCGCACCTCCGGCTGGCCAAAGACCGCCTGGTCCGAGGCGTAGGTCAGGTGACAGGCGAGGGCGTACCAGGAGGCCCCGGCGAGGCAGTAGCCATTAACCGCAGCGATGACCGGCTTACTCAGCTCCCAAATCTGGATGATGTTGTCGTTTTCGTACCGGTCTCGGTCGCGCTGTATGTTGATCTGCTCGGCGACGTTGGAGTCCTCGGGGAGACCGTAGGGCCAGGCCAGCTCCCGGCCGCCCTTGATGTCGTAGCCTGCGGAGAAGGCCCTGCCCGCACCGGTGATGACGATGGCCCGCACCTCGGGATCGCGCTCAGCCTCCCTCAAGGCGGTGCTCAGCTCCTCTTCAACCTGCTCGCTGATGGCGTTGAGCACCTCGGGGCGGTTGATGGTGATAAGCACGCCCTTGCGCTGCTTCTCGTACAGAATCGATTCGTAGTCCGGTATGGAAACTCTCCCTCCTCAGTGGGCCATGATCAGGCCGCCATCCTGGTTAATGGACTGGCCGTGTATCCAGGATGCCGCCTTGGTGCAAAGATAGGCTATGAAGTCTCCGACCTCCTCGTCGGTGCCGTTACGCCTGATGGGCGTCGTGCTGGCCATCTCCTCCCAAGCGTCGCTATGCACCAGATCGTCCATGCGATGGGTGTCTACGGCGCCAGGGCAGACACAGTTGACGTTGATGCCGTGGGGACCCAGCTCCTTAGCCATCGATTGGGTCATTCCCACTTGGGCAAAGCAGCCGGCGTTGTAGGCCAGGCACTCGGGGTCGCCCTCCTTACCGGCGCCGGAGGACACGTTGACTATCTTCCCGCCCTCGCCCTGCCTGATCAGGTGCTTGATCACGGCCTTGCTGCACAGGTAGGTGCCCATAATCTTTATGTCTACAACCCTTTCGAAGATGTCGTCATCCAGGTCGACGATGGGTACCCGGTCCGGGCCCCGGGCGAACGCGGCGTTGTTCACCAGTATGTCCACCCGGCCCAGCTCGGCGACCGTCTGTTCGACCATGGCGTACACCTGCTCGGCGTTGGCGACGTCGACAACTACCGGCAGTGCCCGACGGCCCAGGTCACGCACCTGCTCCGCCGTGCTCTCGATGTCCTTCCAGCCGGCCTTCTTCTCATCGGGCGGGTACCTGGAAGGGTCCCGTCCGGTGCCTGTGACCACCACGTCGGCCCCCAACTGGGCAAGGGCTACTGCGGAGGCGCGGCCTATGCCCCGCAGCCGGCCTGCACCCGTGACTATTGCGACCTTACCGTCCAGCTCTCCCATGAAACCCTCCCTCTAACGAACTCTTCTTCATAGCAACTAATTTGGTCCCAGCCGACCGCCCTCAGAGGTTTTGGGGCTGGGGGAACATACCCCAGGCCCCCGCCAGAGGGAAGTTTCCCTCGGCAGTCCCTAAAGCGACAGATGTCTTACTGATTTTCTACTGAAGATATCTAGTACCGGCGTTGCGTAAACAGAATCCGTTACTGGAATATGGCGGAGCCCGAGCCGCCGCTGGCGGCGATCACCTCTCCCGTGATGGACTCGGCTTTTGGCGAGGCGAGGAAGGCTGTCACGTAGCCGATCTCGCTGGCGTCTACGATGCGCCGTATGGCTATGCTCTCCTCAATTTGCCTCTCCACTTCCTCGACGGATATTCCCTGCTGACTCGCCATCTCTTCATGGTCGGGAGCCGAGCGCTCGGTGAGGGTCGCGCCGGGATGCACCGTGTTGACCGTAATACCGTAAGATCCCAGTTGGTCCGAGAGGGTCTTGGTCATATGCACCACCGCGGCGTTGCGCATGCCGCTGATAACCCCGGAGAACCTGCCGGACAACCCGCCGATGTTGATGATCCGCCCCCAGCGCTGGCGCTGCATGTGAGGGGCCACCGCCTTCGAGCACCTGAAGTAGCCCATGGTCTTAGTGTTGAGGTCCTCCAAGAGGTCCTTCTCGCTGGCCTCATTCAGGTGCCCCTGAACCATGCCGCCCACAACGGCCGCGTTGTTCACCAGTATATCGACCTTACCCAAGGCATCGACGGTGCTCCTGACCAGGTTTTCAATGGACTCGGTGCTGGTCGTGTCGGTCTGGACGGGAAGAATACGGCGACCGGTCGCTTCGGCGAGCTCGGCGGCCGCCTCCTCCAGGGGCTCCATGCGACGGGCGCAGATGACCACGTCCACCCCTTCCATCCCCAGCTCCTTCGCTACCGCTTTGCCAATTCCCATGCTGCCGCCTGTGACTATGGCTGCTTTACCGGTCAGTTCCAGGTCCACTGCGACCTCCCTGAGTGGGTGTGGATTTGTTGTTGCCGGCGTATTGTATCGCAAACGGCCGCGGTGGGTATGGTGGCGAACATCGGGTATAATCGTTCCATCCATAGCCGACCCTTGGAGGAGCCTATGCCCGCCGATCTCATCTTCATCAATGGACAAGTTTTGACCGTGGACGACCGGTTCTCAGTCCACGAAGCCTTGGCGACGGACGAGAACCGCATTCTCGCCGTGGGCAGCACGGATGAGGTGTCGGAGCTCCGTGGGCCCAACACCCAGGTGCTGGACCTGAAGGGCCGAGCGCTTCTCCCGGGCCTGATCGACGCTCACTGCCACCTGGCATCCCACGGCTTCGATCTGATGGGCGTCAGGGTGCGCTATCCCGAGGTCCAGTCCATCGCGGACGTCCAGGCAAAGGTGAGGGAGGCGGTGTCCCAGGCCAAGGCAGGTGAGTGGATATCGGGATCGGGCTGGGACCAGCGGAGACTGGAAGAGCAGAGAATGCCCAACCGGGCCGACCTGGACGCCGTCGCACCGAACAACCCGGTGGTCCTTGGCAGGGCCTGCGGTCACATATCGTCGGTCAATTCCAGGGCCCTGGAGTTGGCCCGGCTCCACGAAGAGGTGGCCGACCCGCCCGGAGGTCGCTATGGTCGAGACGACGACGGCCGGTTGAACGGGGTGCTGTTCGAGACGGCGCAGGCGCCCGTACAGGCGATCACCCAGCCCGAAGAAGAGGAGCTGAGAAAGGCGCTCATCGAGGGGTCGAAGCACTACCTCTCCTATGGCATCACCAGCATCCACGATGCGGGCGGGCACTCGGGGGACCAGTTCCGCATGCTCAACTCGCTCCAGGAGACCCAAGTAAAGCTGCGGGTCTACAACTTCGCCATCGATATGGTGGACCCGGAGGGCTACCTGGACAACTGCGTCGCCGCGGGGATGTCGACGGGACTGGGCACGCCGTGGGTAAAGGTGGGGGCCTGCAAGTTCGTCACCGACGGCAGTACCAGCGGCCCGACCTGCGCCACTCGCAAACCGTACGATTCCGACCCCCACGATACCGGCATCATCTACTACGAACAGGAGCAGATGGACGCCCTGTACGACAAGGCCCATAAGGGCGGCTTCCAGCTTACGGCCCACGCCGTGGGCGATCGGGCCATAGATATGGTGGTCACGTCCATGGAGCGGGCCTTCGCCGACCGGCCAATCCAGGACCCGCGGCCCCGCATCGAGCACTGCGCTCTCCTGGACCTGGAGCTGATCGAACGGATCAGAAGGTTGGGCCTGTGCCCGGCAGCCCAGCCCGTATTTTTCAACGAGTTCGGAGACGGCTACCTGAGGGACTACGGCGAACGGACCAGGTACATGTTTCCCGCCAGGACGTTGCTGGAGCACGGGATTCCGGTGGCCGCCAGTTCAGACTCTCCGGTAACCACCAACGACCCCTACATGGGCATGTACGAGGCGATGACGCGAGCTACTTCCGGCGGACAGACTGTCTACTCCGAGGAGACGGTGACCATCGAGCAGGCGATACGGATGTACACCCGCAACGGCGCCCACGCCGCGTTCGAGGAGTCGATAAAGGGCACTTTGGAGCCTGGCAAGTTGGCCGACTTGGCTATACTTTCAGGGCCAATCCTGGGCTTGGGAGCCGACGATGTCCGGCAGCTCGGGGCGGACATGACTGTAGTCGGTGGGGAGATCGTCCACGATAGGGGACGCATCTCGGCGTAGCGAACAGGATGATACGTGCTGAAAAAACACGGGGTGTGCAGAGGGGCTGCGCCCCTCTGCAGGGAGTCTGAGAGCCTGCCCTGAGCCCGCCGAAGGGGTGTCCCTCAGATATTATTTCCGCCCCCTTTCCTGGGCAGTAAGGGGACCATGGGGACGGTCGCAGGAGTCTTACAGCAGCCCGATAGGGTTCGAGCTTTGACTGGAGACCGGATATGAACGGAGTTCACGATATGGGCGGCATGCACGGGTTCGGGCCTGTGGCACCCGAGGAGAACGAGCCCGTTTTCCACGAGGAGTGGGAAGGCCGGGTGTTCGGGATGTCGGTGGGATTCGGAGGGAAGCTGCGGGTCGGCGGCCGCTTCGAGCTGGAGAGTCTGGACCCGGCAGACTACCTGAGTTTCAGCTACTACCAGAAGTGGCTGCAGGCGATGGAGAACTCGCTGGTGGAACGGGGCGTTGTTACCGCCGACGAGCTGGAAGCGAAAATCGAGCACTATCGCCGGAACCCCGAGACGCCGGTGCCGAGACTGGAGGACCCCGAGCGGGTGCCGCGGTCGATAAGCCGGCTCAGGCTTCATTACTCCCCGGTGGTGGAATCGGACGTCGTTCCCCGATACAGCATCGGAGACCGGGCGAGGGCGCGCAACGTCAACCCGCCGGGACATACCCGTCTGCCCAGGTACATCCGGGGTAAGCTGTGCGTAATCGCCGGGTACTACGGCATCCACGAGCTGCAGGACACGGAAAACAGCGGAGACCCCCAGCCGGTGTATAGCGTTCGGTTCGAAAGCGCGGAGCTGTGGGGTGAGACCGCCGAGCAGAACCAGGCGCTTTACATAGACATGTGGGAGAGCTACCTGGAGCCCGCCTAGAGGAGCAGATATATGAGTGGCCAGCATAAATCGGAGCATCACCCGCAGCCGGAATCCTACTCAGCCATGCGCACCAAGGCTTTGGAGTCGCTTCTGGTGGAGAAGGGCCTGATAAGAAGCGACGTCGTGGACGAGATAGTCCGGACATATGAACAGGACATCGGGCCGTTGAACGGCGCCAAGGTGGTGGCCCGGGCCTGGGTAGACCCCGACTACAAAAAGAGGCTCCTCGGAAATGGGACCCAAGCTGTGGCGGAGATGGGGTATGAGGGCGCTGAGGGGGCCGAGATTGTGGTGCTGGAGAACACCCCCGACGTACACAACGTGGTGGTATGTACTCTGTGCTCCTGCTATCCGTGGCCGGTACTCGGTCTGCCGCCCACCTGGTACAAGTCGCCGGCATATCGGTCCAGGGCGGTGCTGGAGCCCCGGTCCGTCCTCAAGGAGTTCGGCCTGGAGCTGGACGACTCGGTGGAGGTGAGGGTGTGGGACAGCAACTCGGAGGTCCGGTACATGGTGCTGCCCGATCGCCCCGAGGGGACGGAGGGGTTGAGCGAAGAGGGGCTGGTGCCCCTGGTAACCCGTGATTCGATGATCGGGGTTGCGAAAGCCTCGACACCGGCGGCGGTGGGATAGGAGTTTCGCCATGCCCGTATCACCGGACAGACAGGTCTCCGACATGAAGGGAAAGTCGGCCCCGCCTCGGAGTAACGGGGAGCTGGTGTTCCAGGCGCCCTGGGAAGGTCGGGCCTTCGGGCTGGCGGTGGCCATGAACCACGACGGGCGCTACGAGTGGACCGACTTCGCCGGCAACCTGGTAGCAGAAATCGCTGAGTCCGAGAAGAGTCGTGCTTCCCAGGTATACTACGAGCAGTGGTTGGCGGCGTTAGAGAAGCTGGCCATCTCCAGAGGTATGGTCTCGAAAGAGGAGTTGGACGCGCGGACCGAGGAGTTCGCCTCCGGGCAGCAAGACGACCACGATCACTAGCAGACTGATGACATCTGGGGTGTGCAGAGGGGTTTCGCCCCTTTTCCGGGAGCCTGAGGATAGCCCCCAACCCCGCGTTAATCTGCCCTCCCACCCACTCTGAGAAGTTTTAGATTTTGGGGGCGCATCCCCCCAAAACCCCCGCCTTGGGACACGAGTGTCCCGAGGCTCCCAGTCACTTGTTTAACCAGCCCCAGTCCTGCCCATAAGGGAAAGAAACCCTCTGCGCTCCCTCAATGCTGGATTCTGAGACAAGCTCAAAAGTAACATGACCGAGTGGGTTGGGAGTTTCAAGAAAGCCATCGGAGGGCAGGACGTGAGGGCCGCCCTAGACGTGCTGGCAACCCGATCGACGGACCACGCCGGCACGCCGAAGAAGGCGGACAAGGAGTTGGCCCTCGAGGCGGTCATGGAGTCACTGGACGCGGACGAGAGCCGGCACCAGCTAGCGATATCGCTATCGCGGGAGCCCGAGCCGGTGGCGCAGGAGTTGGCAGCGTTAATCCTGGCCTGTACCTATCCGGTGAGTCCCAAAGAATCGATCGATATCCTCTACCGGATCTGCGACCATGAAAACTGGGAAGTGCGCGAGTACGCTGCCGGCACCCTCGGCACGCTGCTCACCGAACATTGGGACGATCTCTATCCGGTGTGCCTGCGCTGGGTGACGGACCCTTCCGAGAACATCCGTCGGGCCGTGGTGTTGGCGGCCAAGTACACGGCTCGATCTCGCAAGGCTGAGTGGAGCGTCCCTCTCCTCGACCTGATCGAGCCGCTGCTATCGGACCGGACGGAGTACGTGAGGAAGAACCTGGGGCCTTTCGCCATCGGAGACGGGTTTCTCCGATACTACGAGGAAGAGACGCTGAAACGGCTGCCTGTGTGGAGCAGATCGGAGAACGAGGCGGTGCTGTGGAACGTGGCCATGACCTTCTCGGCCTCCGATGGGGCAAAGCACCTTACATTGGCCCTGGATCTGCTGGGCAAGCTGGCGGAGGATGAGCGGCCCTTTGTGTGGCGGGCGGCTGCATCTGCGCTGAGGACTCTGGCCCGTAAGCGTCCGCAGGAGGTGACTCCGGTGTTGGAGACGTGGCTGGATGGACCTCGGCGTCAATGCGCGGAAAGGGCGCTGGGGAAGAAGAGATAAACGAAGGGGGCGTACCGATGACATCGGTACGCCCCCTATTCTGCGTTTCCAGGTGTGACGAGCTAACCGCCGCTGATGGCGGGGAGGAAGTAGACCTCGCTCTCCTCGGTGACCTTTTCCAGCATGCCCAGAGGGGTCACTTCGCCGTCTACGGCGACGGAGATGTTGCCCCGTATCTTGTTCTTTTCGACCAGCCGTTCCTTGATGCCCGGAAAGGACTCCTCCAGGCTGTCGATGACCTGCCGCACAGTGGAGCCGGGTACAGTGACCCGGTCCTGACCCTCGGTCAGGTCTCGCATCAGGGCTGGAATGAATACCTGGGGCATGGGGGTCTACCCGCCGTTCTTCTTCTCGTTAATCGCATCCAGGATGGCACTGGGCTTCATGGGAAGTACCTCCATTCGGACGCCGACAGCATCGTGGATGGCGGCGCCCAAGGCAGCGGGCGGCGGTACGATATTGACCTCGCCTACACCCCGCACCCCGAAGGGATGACCCGGGTTGGTTACCTCGACGATAACGGTATCGATCATCGGCAGGTCCAGGCTGGTGGGCATGCGATAGTCCAGCCACGTGGCATTCATCATCTGGCCGTCTTCGCTCATGTAGTACTCTTCGTTGAGGCCCCAGCCGATACCTTGGGCCGCGCCGCCCTGCATCTGACCCTCGACGTAGCTCGGGTGGATCGCTTTGCCGACGTCCTGGACCATGGTGAATCGAAGGACGGAGACCTTGCCGGTCTCATCGTCGATCTCGACGTCTGCGATAGACCCTGCAAAGCCTCCGCCGGCTCCCACTGCGTTAACGTCGCCGACCCCGGTTATGGGCCCGCCGGTGTCGACCAGCTGACCGGCCAGCTCTTTGAAGGTCATACTGAGCTCCGGGTCAGACGTGGAGGCGATGACGCCGTTGTTCATCTCTATCGTTTCTGCGTCCACGTCCCAGATGGAGGCGGCCCGCTCGACGAGCTGCCGTTTGACGCTGTTGGCGGCCTCATGAGCGGCCCAACCCTGCTTGAAGGTCACGCTGCTTCCGCCTGTCCCGCTGGTGTAACCCACGGAATCGGTGTCGACAACGGCCGGGTGGACGTCCTCGGCCGGGATGCCGAGCACCTCGGCCGCCTGCATAGCGGTGGTGGCCCTGGTGCCTCCTATATCGGGCGAACCCTCTCGGAGGCTGACGGTGCCATCGGTGTTCACTTTGATGGTACAGCTGGCCGGCCCCCCGAAGTTCATCCAGTACCCCACTCCCACTCCGCGACCGCGGTTGGGGCCCTCCAGGGGCGCCTTCATGTGGGGATGATCGTGCATGGCCTGGAGTACCTCTTCACAGCCGACCTTGTGGAAGGGCACGCCATCCGCCCGGCGGGTGCCGTCTTTGGCCGCGTTCTTCATGCGAAATTCCAGAGGATCGAACCCCAGCTTCTGGGCTAGCTCGTTGACGAGGGACTCCGAGGCGAAGCCCGCATTGGTGGCGCCCGGCGCCCGGTATGCCGAGGTCTTGGGCTTGTTTACCACTACGTCCAGCCCATCGATGAGGACGTTGGGAATGTCGTAGCAACCGAGGACACACAGCGCACCGGCGTCTACGGGCGAGCCCGGATAGGCGCCCGCCTCGTAGGCCAGGTAGGCCTGGGCCGCCATGAGCTTGCCCTCCTTGTTTGCCCCCATCTTGATCTTGATGTAGGAGCCCGGGGTTGGGCCTGTGCTCTCGAACTCTTCGCCACGGCTGTGCAGGATTTTGACGGGATTTCCGGTCTTCCTCGAGAGAACGGCGGCAACCGGATCACCGTAAGGCTCGAACTTGCCACCGAATCCACCACCTATCTCCATGGGCACCAGGGTTACATCGGACTCATCCAGCCCCAGAATCTGGGCGGTGGCGTCTCTCACCTCGAAGGGGCCCTGGGTGCTGCACCAGATGGTGACTTTGCCGTCCTTGTTCCAGAACACTGTCGAGTTGTGGGGTTCGATATAGCCTTGATGGACCGTCTGGGTGCGGAACTCTCGCTCCACAACGACGTCCGAGTCGGCGAAACCCTTCTCGACGTCGCCCAGCTTCATCTGAAGGTGCTTGGCGATGTTACTGGACTCTTTACTGAGCTCACCGCCTCGTTCGGTCTTCAGGTCCTCGTGCAGCAGGGGTGCGTCTTCCTTTATCCCGGCCAGCACGTCGACTACAGGTGGCAACACCTCGTATTCCACGTCTATCAGCGCTATCGCCTCCTCAGCGATGTGCGCATTCAACGCGGCAACGGCGGCCACGGGATGTCCTCTGTAGAGGACCTTTTCGCTGGCCAGCACGTGCTCCCTCATATCCTTCAGCCCACCGGTGGCCCCGGACGGGAAGTCCTTGCCGGTGGCCACGGCCCGCACGCCTTCCAGAGCTTCCGCTTTGGAGGTGTCTATAGACTTGATGCGAGCGTGGGCGTAGGGGCTGCGAAGAAACTTGCCGTGCAGCAGGTTGGCGGGGTGGATATCGGCGCCGTACTGGGCACGGCCGGTAACCTTGTCCCACCCATCGTGACGAATGGGCCGGGTGCCCACAACGTTGAACTTCTCCCCTTCGAGGACCACATTAGGTTCATAGTCCGTAGTCGTCATCTACTGGCCTCCGTCTATCCGGGCAGCGTTGCCGGGGCTGTTATTTCTTCTGTTCCCAAATTGCTTTCATAATGGCGCCGGGATTCATTGGGGTAGAACGCAAGCGGGCCCCACAGGCATGTTTGATGGCGTTGGCCATTACGGCAAGAGGAGGCACGATGCTCGCCTCTCCGACCCCTCTTACCCCGTACGGATGCCCGGGATTGGCAACCTCCACGATGACCGTATCGAGCATGGGTAGGTCCAGTCCGGTGGGCATCCGGTAGTCCAGGAAGCTGCTGTTGGTGAACTCGCCATTGTCGTTGTAGAAGTACTCCTCGTTGAGGGCCCAGCCGATGCCCTGGGCGGCGCCGCCCTGCAGTTGGCCTTCGACGTAGCTGGGATGGACGGCCTTGCCGGCGTCCTGTACCGCCGTGTACCTCAGGACATCTACTTTGCCCGTCTCAGGGTCCACCTCCACGTCGGCTATGGCGCCGGCAAAGGAACCACCGATGCCGGTAGGGTTGACCGAGGCGCGTCCCACCACCGGGCCGCCTACGTCCCTAGCCTGTGCCGCCAGCTCCTTGAAGGTCATCTTCAGCTCGGAATCGGACTTGGAGCTGATGACTCCCTTTTCGTACTGGATGGTGTCCACGTCGACGTCCCATATCCGGGCGGCTCGCTGGATCATCTCGCGTTTTACGTCCTGAGCGGCCTCATAGGCAGCCCAGCCCGTGGCGAAAGTGGTACGACTGCCGTCTGACTGAGCGGTGAAGCCGATGGAGTCGGTGTCAACGACGGTGGGATTGACGTCCTCGGCGGCGATGCCCAGAACTTCGGCGGCCTGCATAGCCACCGATGATCTGGTGCCGCCAATGTCAGCCGAACCCTCCAGCAGGTTGATGGTGCCGTCATCGCTGACGCTGATGGTGCAAGCCGAGGGCTCGCCAATGTTGAACCAGAACCCCATCCCTACTCCGCGGCCCTGATTTGGTCCATCCAGCGGCGCCGAGTAGTGGGGGTGGTTCTTTATCGCCTCCATCACCTCGTAGGCGCCGATGCGGGGAAAGACGGGCCCGTCCACCCTGCGGGTGCCTTCTTTAGCGGCGTTTGCCAGTCTGAGATCGATGGGGTCGTGACCCAGCCCTTCGGCCAACTCGTCGATGAGCTGCTCGCTGGCATAGGCGGCGTTTGGAGCTCCCGGAGCCCTGTAGGCGGCCGCTTTGGGCTTGTTGGTTACCACGTCGTAACCGTCCACCAGCTGGTTGGGAATATCGTAAGCGGCGAACATGGTCATTGCGCCGCAGATCACCAGCGCGCCGGGGTAGGCGCCCGCTTCGTAAGCCAGGTAGGCTTGAGCGGCCACTATCTTGCCGTCCTTGGTGGCGCCCATTTTGGCCCACGCGTAGGATGCGCAGGTGGGACCGGTGCCTTCAAAGACCTCCCGCCGATTCATCACGATCTTGACGGGATGCCCCGATTTCTTGGAGAGGAGAGCCGCTACCGGCTCGATGTAGATCTCGGTCTTGCCTCCGAAACCGCCACCGATCTCCTGGGTCATCACCTTTACCTGGGACACGGGCAGGCCAAGGATGTCCGCGGTGCGGTCTCTAACGAGAAATCCGCCCTGGGTGCTGCAGTAGACCAGGACCCGGTCATCTTCGTTCCACAGGACGGTGCAGGGATGGGGCTCTATGTACCCCTGATGCACTGTCGGGCAGGTGAACTCGCCCTCGACTACCACGTCGGCGTCGGCGAACCCCTTTTCGATATCACCCATGGATACCTGGAACTCGCTGGCGATGTTGGTGGCCTTGTCTCCGGTGCCGCCGCCCATGGTCTCGGTCCGCAGATCATCATGAAGGATGGATGCGTCGTCCTCCATTCCATCGAGTGCGGAGAACACGCCGGGAAGCACATCGTAGTCTACTTCTATCAGATCGATGGCCTCTTCTGCGATGTGGGGACTGATGGCGGCCACCGCAGCGACGGCGTGGCCCTGGTAAAGGGCCTTATCGCCCGCCAGGATGTTGTTTCGCCGGAACCTGAGTCCCTGGTCATCGCCCGGATCGGGCAGGTCCTTGCCTGTGACAACGGCTCGTACGCCCTCCAACGCATCCGCCTTGCTGGTATCGATGGAGCGGATGCGCGCATGGGCGTGAGGGCTTCGCAACACCTTGCCGTGCAGCGAGCCGGTCTTGGGAAAGTCGGCTCCGTAGTTGGCGCGGCCCGTAACTTTGTCTGCGCCATCGTGGCGGATGGGCCGGGTCCCCACCACGTCATACTCGACGTTGGATAGGACCATGTTGGGTTCGTAGTCTTGTTTCGGTTTCGTGGTGGTCATAATGTTACCCCCGCATTCTGCCTGCTGCGTCCGTGACCGCTCTGACTATCTTATCGTAGCCGGTGCAGCGGCACAGGTTGTTGGCCAGCCACCACCGGATCCGGTCTTCCGTGGGATCGGGTTCATTATCCAGGAGGGCCTTGACGGCTACGATGAAGCCCGGCGTGCATACACCGCACTGGAGGGCGGCGTTGTCAAGAAAGGCCTGTTGGATGGGATGGAGCTCGCTGCCTTCGGCCACGCCCTCGATGGTCCCGATCTCGCTGCCTTCAGCCTCTACGCCGAGAACCAGGCAGGAGGTCACGATCCGTCCGTCCATCATGACGGTGCAGGCGCCGCAGTTCCCGTCGTTGCAGCCCTCTTTGGCCCCAGTCAGCCCCACTACGTCCCGCAGCACCTCCAGAAGGCTCTGTCTGGGCTCACAGAGGAACTCCGTGTTTTCTCCGTTGATCGTCGCTTGAACATAGGATTTTCTTGGCATCACTTACCCCCTGGCTCGCTCGATGGCGGTGTTTAAGGCTCGACGGGTCAGCACTTCGCAGAGGTGCTTGCGGAACTCGATGGTACCGCGCATATCTGTTATCGGTACCGCGGCATCCCTGGCGAGGTTGGAAGCCGTCCGGATGGCCTCGTCGCTGACGGCCTGGCCTGCCAGCGCGTCTCCGGCCTCCCTTACGAACAACGGCGTCGGAGCCACCGATGCCAGGGAAACCCGGGCCGACTGGATGGTGCTGCCATCATCGCTCAGGTTTACGGACACGCCCGCACCGGCCACGGCGATGTCCATCTCGTTTCTGGGAATGAAGCGGATGTATCGCCCTCCGGAACGGGCGGCCGGCGCAGGTATGCTTAATGATACAAGCATCTCGCCCGCCTGGAGAACGTTCCGGCCGGGTCCTGTGCAAAAGTCCTCGACCCCTACCTGCCGGCTCCCATTGCTGCCGGCTATGTTGCAGGTGGCGCTCAGAGCGATCAGAGCGGGTATGGTATCGCCGCTGGGGGCGGCATTGCATAGGTTACCACCAACCGAGGCCCGCCCCTGTATCTGGATGCCGCCGATGATTCGGGCCGCATCTATCAGAGCGGGGTAGGCTTCCGCTATGGCCGCATCGTTGTATATCTGGTAGCAGGGTACAGCGGCGCCCAGCGTAAGCCCCGAACTCGGGTCGTAGCTGAGCTCGCTAAGCTCCGGGATGTCCTTGACGTTCACCAGTACATCCGGCAGCTTTCGATTCGTCCTGAGTTGAATCAGGATATCCGTGCCGCCGGCCAGCACCTGGGCTTGGCCCCCATTCGCTGAAAGTACGCTTACAGCCTCCGAAACGGTCTGTGGATTTTCGTAGTCAATCCATTTCAATTGCCGCCCTCCTTTCCCCTCGTTCAGGAAGTTTAGTTAGCCTGTGCCTGAAGAGAGTTGCGCTTTTCTGGATTGTTCCCCAACTCGCTGCCCATCCGTGGGTCTCTCCACGGCGTGTGAAGCAAGCTGGGATGATTTTACACGCTAAGATGCGATATGGCTAGAGTCCACAGGGTCTATTTGACCTGGAATCCCGATGTTAGCCAATCCCGCCGATCTTAATCATAGCCAGACCGGCTACAGCCCGGTGACCGAAAGATGGCTCAACGGGGCCGAAGGCCTGAGGGCCGGAAGGCGCCCCACCGCCTTCCGCTCAACCCGGCTACAGTCGAAATCACCCCGGCTATGGTTGTTGGATGTTCGGTAGTGTATCATCCCACAGACCATGAAGACTGCAGCACCAGCAAGCGTAGCTGACACCTCATACCCCGTGTATCGCTGGGTAGTTCTGGCGGCCTGGATCTTGCCGCACGTCTGGGGTTTTGTCGTCATGGAGAGCATCGGGTTCTTACTCCCCAGCATGAAGGAAGAGTTGGGCCTGAGCCCCATCCAGGAAGGTCTCATCGGAGCGGCGCCGAGGATCGGCAGCATGATCCTGGCTATACCCTTTGGCTGGCTGCTGTCCCGGATGAGGCCCAAGCTTCTGACCTCACTGAGCCTGTTCATCGGAGCGCTGCTCATCTTCTTCCAGGGATGGGCGCCTTTCTTCTTCTACCTGTTCCTGGGCAGACTGCTGTTCGGCATCGCCTCCATAGCCCGGGAGCCGGCGAGAGCACTGTTAATGAGACAGTGGGTGCCGCCGAAAGAAGTGGTGATAGTAAATGCACTGATGAGTTTCCTATTCGGGATAGTCGCCATCGGATTCATCCTTACGCCGATCATTCTGGAGTGGCTGGACAACAGCTGGCGAGACACATTCTACTTGTACGGAGCGCTCTCTCTCGGTCTTGCCGTCCTGTGGCAGGTGTTGGGCAAGGAGCGCCACACCGTCACCTTCGAGGAAGAGATGAAGTCCCAGATAGGGAATCCCCTACGCAGCATTATGAAGTACAAAGACCTGTGGACGGTGGGGCTCATGATGGGCGGCACCAGCATCACCTGGACTGCCTTTGCCACCTTCTGGCCCGGCTACATGGAGGACACCTACGACATGTCCCTTACGACCGTCGGGTACATTATTGGAACCGGCGGCCTGGTCTCTTCCGTAGCAGGGGTAGGGGTAGCCCTGCTGGTAGTCTACTCAGGTCGCAAGAGACAAGTCCTGTTGTTGACCGGTCTCCTGCTGGTAGGTCCTCACATCGTTATGCTATGGACCGGTTCAGTCCCGATTCTGATTGGCGTGCAGCTGATCGCCGGGTTGGGGTGGGCTTTCTACCCGGTAGCGATGACCGTACCCTTTGAGCTCTCGAGAATCAAGCCGCGGGAGATAGCGGTGGCGATAGGGTTCATGGAGACCCTTACTTGGATCGGAATGTTCATCGGCCCTCTCCTTGCCGGTGGAATTGAAGAGGTGACGGACGATCGAAGGCTGGCGCTGTTTGTATGCTCCTTCTTCGTGTTGACGCTGACCTTCGGCGGGTTGTTGCTGCCCCGGTCCTGGGACAAGCCGGTGCAAGAGATCCAGCCTGCCCACGCCTAGGCCGCTCCCCAAACCCCAACACGCAGGCCTGCTACAGGCCCTATTGCGCTTTAATCAGGGCTTGGCAGAAGCGGGCGGTATCCACCAGGTCCGGGATCAATACGTACTCGCGGGTGGTATGCATCTCGTTGGTGGACATGCCCACCACCACCGAAGGAATGCCGTGCTCCATCATCACGTTGCCATCGGTGCCGCCGCCCGTGGGAGCGAGGACCGGCGTCAGTCCCATCGACTCCATGGTGCCGGTGGCCAGGCGAACGATCTCGTCATCGGCGGATAGGTTGTACATGCGGAACTCTACGCCGAACTCCTCGTCGATGGTTGCTTCCTCGTACTTCTCCTTGGCCCTGGTGAAGACCTCGTTCATCTGGAGCTTGAGCAGGTCCAGGGTCTCCAGGTTACGGCTGCGGAACTCGCCGGAGAAGGAGGCGTTTTCTGGGACGGCGTTGCGCACGCTGCCGCCCGAGATGACACCGACGTTGATGGTGGTCTCTTCGTCCAGACGTCCTTGGGGAAGCTCGTTGATGATTTCGGAGGCGATCTTTATGGCGGACAGCCCCTTCTCGGGCTCGACGCCTGCATGAGCGGAGCGGCCGGTGATGTTCACATCGAAGGCGATGTAGGTGGGACTGGCCGAGGTTACCGTGCTGACGGGCCCATTGCCATCGAAGACAACGGCCTCCGCAGCCTTGATCATCGAGTAGTCCATAGCCTTCGCCCCCTCGAGCCCGACCTCCTCGCCGCGAGTGAAAGCGAGTTGGACGGGCCGCCGAGCCGCGTCGTCCTCGTGGACCGATTCGAGGGCCTCTATGATGGCGGAGACACCGGCCTTGCAATCGCCGCCCAGGATGGTGGTGCCATCGGAAACTACCCTGTCTCCCTCGACGCGAGGCTTTATGCCGCGACCGGGCTCCACCGTGTCCAGGTGGGCGGAGAGGAGAAGGGGGGCATCGCCCTCCTCGTGGGCGATCAGGTTGCCGTGGGCGTCTCGCTCAGGGGTGAAGCCCAGCTTTTCGAGACGCCTGGCCAGCTCCTGGGCCATCTCCTCTTCCTCGCCGGAGGGACTGTCTATCCGGACCAGGTCGCAGAAGGTCTTAACCAGGCGGTCTTGGTTGATCATCTATCGCCTCTTCGATTGAGTTTGCCGGCTCTGGCCCAAAAATGCCGGTGATGTTACTTTCTGTACTGTTCCATCTTCCCCATGCGCTCCCGGACTATCTCCAGGGTTTCCAGCTTCTTGGGGAAGGCAAACCGAACGAACTTCTTGCCGCGCTCGGCCTCCAGGTAGAAAGCGCGGCCGGGCACCGGGGTGACGCCTATGGACTCGGCCATGAACATGGAGAACTCCAGATCGTCGTAGATGCCGCAGTCGGGATACTCGGTCATCACGTAGTAGGCGCCCTTGGGCGTGACGTAATCGAACCCAGCCTCGCCGATGATGGACAGGGTCATGTCCCGTCGAGCCTGGTAGCCCTTGGCCAGCTCTTCGTAGTAGCTGGGCGGGAATGCCATGCCGTGTACCATCGCCTGCTGAAGGGGTGCTGCGGCCCCGACGGTCAGGAAGTCGTGGGCGCGGCGTATGGAAGTGGATATCTCTTCATCCAGCGCGATGGCCCAGCCGATGCGCCAGCCGGTGACGCTGTAGGTCTTGGACACGCTGTTTATCGTGACCGTTCGCCTCTCCATGCCGGGCAGGGAAGCGATGCTGACGTGCTCTGCATCGTCGAACAGGATGTGCTCGTAGGGTTCGTCGCAGAAAACGAGGGCGTCGTGCTCGATGACCAGGTCTGCTATCGTCTGCAGCTCCTCCCGCGAGTAGACCTTGCCGGTAGGGTTATGGGGAGTATTGACGACTACGGCCTTGGTATTGGCAGAGAAGGCGTTCCTCAGCTCATCGGGATCAAAGACGAAGGAGTCTCCCTCCCGTCTCAACGCAACGTGGACCGGCTTGCCCCCGGACATCAGGGTGTCCGGGTTGTAGTTTTCGTAGAAGGGCTCGAAGATGATGATCTCGTCGCCCTGGTTCACGCAACCCAGCATGGTGGCCATCATCGCCTCGGTGCCGCCACAGGTAACCGTGATATGGGCATCAGGTGCGACGGTCAGGCCGTTGTACCACTGGAACTTCTCTGCGATGGCTTTTCGGAAAGCGGGGGCACCCCAGGTGATCGCGTACTGGTTAAAATCCCCGTCCAGGGCATCTTTGGCCGCTTGGACCAACGCCTGGGGAGGATCGAAGTCGGGAAAGCCCTGGGCCATGTTTACTCCGCCGAGGCCGTTGTTGATCCGGGTCATGTCCCGGATGATGGACTCGGTAAAGTGGCCGACTCGATCGGCGGTGTGGGTTCTGCTGACCAACTGCTTGGCGCCTCCGGCGGGGCGTATTCTATCACGTCCCCATTGACCCGTTCTATTATTGGTTGCGATGGCATCGGGCCGTGTCTATAATATCTTCCGTCACTTTATGGCAAGAGGTTCGTAGACTCAGGGGGAGGACGGCATGAGCTATCGTACCATCTCCGCAGACTGTCACCTGGATATCACCTGGCTGCCCCCGGACGCCTTTACCGCCAGGTCTCCGGCGGACATGAAGGGCCGGGTGCCCCTCGTCCAAGAGGACTCGAACGGCGTCAAGTACTGGTGGGTCGATGGCCAACGTATGGAGGGGGGACGAGTGGGATGGTACGGTCCCGGGACCAACGGAGGTAAGCGTGCAGAGGTGCTGGTCCGCGAAGGGTTTACCAAAGGGGACCTGCGCTGCTCCAACTTCGAACAGCGGAAGGCCGACATGGTCCGGGACGGCATAGACTCCGAGGTAGTGTATGGAATCCTGGCCGTCGACCGGAGCATCCCCGATAAGAAGGTGCTGGAAACGACCTACAAGGCCTACAACACCTTCGCCTCCGAGTGGCAGCAGCACGATCCCGAATGGCTGGTGCCCATAGCTGAAATCCCCAACCACGATGGACAGGTCGCTGCTGAGGAGCTGCGTAGAGCCAAGGAGATAGGGTTGCGTGGCGCCGAGTTCGCTCCGGCTACGATGTCCAAGCCCCTGTGGGACGATGAGTGGGTCCCCCTATGGGAGGCCATGGAAGACACCCAGCTATCTCTAGCGTTTCACGCCTTCAACATCTCGATCAGCTTCTCCGAGACTGAGCATCCCGCTGCAGCCGGCGCCCACCTGGTTCTGGCCCCCTGTCGGGCGGATGAGGTGTTGTGCGTGCTGATCCTCTCGGGGCTGCTGGAGCGATATCCCCGGGCTCAGATGATCCTGGGGGAGAGCGGCATAGGCTGGATACCCTACATGCTGGAACGGTTGGACTACTCCTACGATCGCCGGCTGAGAGAGCTCGACCTGGCCATGATGCCCTCGGAGTACTTCAAGCGGCAGGTCTCTGCCACCTACATCCAGGACTACTGGGGCACGAAGGCGATGTGGGAGCTGGGTTACCTGGACAACATCATGTGGTCCACCGATTACCCGCACCGGGACAGCACCTGGCCCGATTCCATGGAGAACATGGACCTGACCTTCGAAGGCCTACCGGAAGAGGTCAAGAAGGCGTGCATCTACGATAACGTAGTGCGCACCTACGGACTGACGGCCTAGCCCTCCACCTCGACGATCATCTCGATCTCGATGCACGCGTTGATGGGCAGACCGGCCATGCCCACCGCCGAGCGAGCGTGCCGTCCCCTGTCTCCGTAGAGCTCCACCAGCAGGTCAGAGCCGCCGTTGGCTACGGCGGGTTGATCGCCGAAGCCGGAAGCCGAGTTCACCATGCACAGCAGCTTGACCACGCGGGTCACTTTGTCCAGGTCGCCGATCTCCGCCTTCAACGAACCCAGACAGGCCAGCATGGTCCTCCGGGCTGACTGGCAGCCCTGCTCAATCGATATCTCGGCGCCAAGCTGGCCGATGTTATCGGTGTCGCCGATGTGACCGGACACGAACACCAGGTTTCCGGTGCGTACCGTGGGTACGTAGTTGGCGATGGGCGCCGACGTTTCCGGCAGGCTCAGGCCCATCTCCTCGATCTTCTTTTCGATCTCCAATGCTCTCCTCCTATGCCAGGTGGTCCCTGTGGGACGTAACGGCGGCCCGGCGGTAGACTAAAGTGTATCTGAAGGACTCCCTCGATGTGAGGTTATGAGACGGGCTGCGGGCAGGGCCGGTAAAGGGACAGAGCCCCGGTGCACACCCCATGCTTCATTAGTCGGTTAGTGGGCCACGAAGGCTCCGCCGTCCATGTTGATCGACTGGCCGTGGATCCAGGAGGCGGCCTTGGTGCACAGGTAAGCGATGAAGTCTCCGACCTCGTCGTCGGTGCCGAGACGACCTATGGGAGTCGATTCCTCGGTCTCCTCTACCCAATCGCCCACCTTGAGACCGTCGATCCTGGACGTATCGACCCAGCCGGGACAGACGCAGTTCACGTTGATATCGTACTTGCCCAGCTCCGCGGCCATGGACTGGGTCATGCCCACCTGGGCGAAGTTTCCCGCGTTATAGGCCAGCGTCTCCTCGGCGCCCACCTTGCCGGCCACGGAGGCGATGTTGACTATCTTTCCGCCCTCGCCCTGTTTGACCAGCTGCCCGACTACGGCTTTGCTGCACAGGTAGGTGCCACCGATCTTGATATCGATAACCCTTTGAAACACGCCGTCGTCCAGCTCGAGTATGGGCACCCGGTCCGGCCCCCTGGCGTAGGCGGCGTTATTGATCAGAATATCCACCCGACCCAGCTCTTTGACGGTGGTGTCCACCATCTCGTTGACCTGGTCGGCGTCGGACACGTCCACTACCAGGGGCAAGGAGCGTCTGCCCAACTCCCGGACTTGAGCGGCCGCGCTTTCGATATCCTTCCACCCGACGGCCTTCTCGTCCTCCGGGTACCTGGATGGGTCACGGCCCGTGCCGGTGACCACCACGTCTGCGCCCAGCTTTGCCAGGGAAACGGCGGAGGCGCGGCCTATGCCACGCATCCGTCCCGCTCCGGTAACTATCGCCACCTTGCCGGCCAGCTCTCCCATGACCACTACTCCTTTTCACCGAGAATGCGTCGTAGGACGTACTGAAGGACGCCTCCGTGCCGGTAGTACTCCAGCTCTATGGGTACGTCTATCCGGGCAATGGCGGAGAAGACCAGCGAGGTTCCGTCCGGCCTGGTAGCCGTGACCGTTACCTCCTTGCCGACCTCCAACCCTCCGGCTATCCCCTCGAAATCGAACGTATCGGCGCCGGTCAAACCCAGGCTCTCCCTGTTCTCACCATCCTTGAACTGAAGGGGTAGAACACCCATGCCCACCAGGTTGCTGCGGTGGATACGCTCATAGCTTTCGGCGATGGTGGCCTTGATGCCCAGGAGATACGGGCCTTTGGCGGCCCAGTCTCGTGAGCTGCCCGAGCCGTACTCCCGGCCAGCGATGACGATGGTCGGAACGTCGGCGGCCCTGTACCTCTCCGATGCGTCGAAGATGGTCATTTCCTCGCCATCCGGTTGGTGGGTGGTCCAGCCTCCCTCGGTGCCCGGCGCCATAAGGTTTCGAAGCCTTACGTTGGCGAAGGTGCCTCGCATCATAAGCTCATGGTTACCCCTTCGGGAGCCGTAGGAGTTGAACCCTCCGGCTTCGACCCCCCGCTCGATAAGATACCGTCCAGCGGGGCCATCGGCCGGGATGCTACCAGCCGGAGAGATGTGGTCCGTGGTCACCGAGTCCCCCAGGATGGCCAGGACACGAGCGCCCTTGATATCGGAAGAGGCCGGGGGCTCCGGGGGCAGGTCCTGGAAGATCGGCAGCTCCCGGATGTAGGTCGAACTGTCGTCCCAGGCATAGAGGCCGCCTTCGGGGACCGGGAGATCGCGCCACTCGTCGTCACCCTGGAAAACGCCAGCGTATCTGTCCTTGTATATCTCAGGAGTGAGGGACTGCTTCATAGCCTCGCGGATCTGGTCCAGGGTGGGCCAGATGTCTCGCAGGTAGATCGATTGACCATCGATGTCCTGACCGAGGGGATCGGTGGTGAGGTCGACGTCCACGCGTCCGGCTAGGGCATAGGCGACCACCAGCATGGGAGAGGCCAGGTAGTTGGCCTTGGCTAGGGGGTGCACCCGCCCTTCGAAGTTGCGGTTGCCGCTTAGGACTGCAGCGACGACGAGATCGTTATCGGAGACGGCCTGGGCAACAGGCTCCGCCAGCGGGCCGCTGTTGCCGATACAGGTGGTACAGCCGTATCCCACTACGTGAAACCCCAGCTCCTCCAGATAGGGCAGCAGCCCGGAGACGGTCAGGTAGTCGGAGACGACCCTGGAGCCGGGAGCGAGGCTGGTCTTGACCCAAGGCTTGGCGGACAGTCCCTTCTCCGTCGCATTTCGAGCCAGGAGGCCGGCGCCCAGCATCACCGATGGGTTGGAGGTGTTGGTGCAGCTGGTTATCGCGGCGATGACCACCGAGCCGTGGTCCAATGTAGCCTCATGGCCGTTCAGTTTGACGCGGGAGGGTTCGCTTGTTGTCGACTTATCGTAGACCTCACCGAGGGTGATCCGGAAGGAGCTCTTCATATCGGCCAGCAACACCCGGTCCTGGGGTCGCTTGGGGCCGGCAAGGCTGGGCTCCACTGTGCCGATGTCAAGCTCCAACAGGTCGGAGAACCCCGGCTCAGGAGCATCCTCCGTGCGGAAGAGGCCCTGAGACTTGGCGTAGCGCTCGACCAGGTCCACGTGCTCGGCCTCGCGTCCGGTGCCCCGGAGATAGGCTATGGTCTCCTCGTCCGTGGGGAAGAAGCCGACGGTGGCGCCGTACTCGGGGCACATGTTGGCTATGGTAGCCCTATCGGGCAGGGAGAGGCTGGACAGACCCGATCCACTGAACTCCACGAACTTGCCGACAACTCCTCGCTCCCTGATCATCTGGGTCACGGTCAACACCAGATCGGTGGCAGTAGCGCCCTCTTTGAGGGAACCGGTGAGGCGGAACCCCACAACCTCAGGGATGAGCATGTAGTAGGGTTGTCCCAGGAGGACAGCCTCTGCCTCGATGCCGCCCACGCCCCAGCCCAGGATGCTCAGACCGTTGATCATGGTTGTGTGGGAATCGGTGCCCACTACGGTGTCGGGAAAGGCGATGGATCGGTCTCCTGCACGCTTGGTGGAAACAACCCGTCCCAGGTACTCCAGGTTCACCTGGTGCACGATGCCGGCGCCCGGTGGGACCACCCGCAGGTTGTCGAAGGCGCCCTGGGCCCAGCGAAGTAGAGCGTACCTCTCGCCGTTGCGTTGATACTCCATAGCGACGTTGCGGGCGAAGGCATCGGCCATGCCGGAGAAATCGACCTGGACGGAATGGTCGATAACGAGGTCGGCATCAACTAGGGGATTTATGGTGGCGGGATCGCCGCCCAGCCTCTGCATCGCCGACCGCATGGCCGCCAGGTCCACGATGGCCGGGACTCCCGTGAAGTCTTGCATCAGCACCCGTCCGGGCATGAAGGGGATATCCCCGCGGGCAAGATTGTC
Organism: Dehalococcoidia bacterium; assembly: GCA_965197645.1. GTDB lineage: Bacteria > Chloroflexota > Dehalococcoidia > Plut-88900 > Plut-88900. The sequence continues at coordinate 158,157 of OZ240219.1, forward strand.
GGGTGTCCAGCCAGCGAGGGCCACTACGTCGTCCTCGGACACGATGCCCTGGCCGCTGTGCCGGAGGGCGTTCTCCAACAGGACGCGGATGGAGTAAGGCAGTGCCGAGAGCTGGATGCCCTGGTTGGCGCCAAGCTTTTCCAGGCTATAGTAGTCGTGGTTGCCCTCAGAGGTCTCGAGGGTGGAGATAACACCTAAGGGATCGACCGGATTAGTCATCAGCATCTACCGACAGTGGAGTGGGGTCCCGTCTGATGCGGGACGCCGTGCCAGTATATCACGGCCCCGGGCCGGAGCTCGAAGAGCGCCAGGCAGGGTGTCTTGAGCACTCTGTGAGGCGATGTACAAAGAGAAAAGGCACCCGGCAGCGACCTATTTTCCACAAGGGGTTGCCCCCCAAGTATCGTCAGCGCTGAGGTGTTTCACTTCCGTGTTCGGAATGGGAACGGGTGGGACCACCTCGCTATAGCCACCGCAGTGCCTTTAAGCACAGGAATTCTACCATTCGGGGTAAGAACCGGTCAACCTCTAGCCGCCGACGCCTTAGAGGTCTGATGAGTTCGATTGAACCGCTGAAGGGCCACTGCGGCCCATCTTCTCTCTAACTACGAATAATCGTTTGTAGTTGTTCGGCGACCAAAGCCATACGTCGATTTCGTATGACCAATGATTTCAATTGTTTAGCTGAGGCCCGAAATGCCCCCAGCCGTCTGTGACCACCGCTCCGGTTACGATATTGCGCACCGGCACAAGCAGTTTTCTAAAATTGGAGTAGCCGATTTCTTCTCGGTGTTGTAGTTGACCTACAACGACCCCGGGATGTACCCCCATTCTGGATGAGAACCCTCTAATCGAGTTATAGGAGTACCGAGGGCCCGTACGATCGATAAAATCTTCGAGATCTTGTTGAGCAACCAGGGTCTGGGCGGCTCTGTTATCGATTTGCTTTTCGTGTTCTGGTTGGTCAGGAGTTCGTTTGTCCGTGTCTACATCGATCGATGCATTGGAATTGGCTAGGCCATCTTGGTTCCTAACATGTTCCAACTCGTGCATCAAAGTGTGCCAAAAGTAATCTATGCGGTCATACCTCAGTGAGATGGCAACCACAGGTGCATCGTTGGAAAGCCAGAAGCACGCTCCGTCGATCCGAGAACCTCGAAAGGGTTCTACAACCAATAAGCGAATGCCAGCATCCGCTAAGAGTCCAGGTGCATGTCCAATCTCTTCGGGGTCAGAAGTCAAGGTGCGAAGCTCTTCGACAGCGGTAGAGTGATAGTTCGGGAAGTAGCGGTTTGCGGTCATTAGCTCGGCGATTTGCCGCGCACGATATAGCCACGCAGTCTGGGCCGGGGTGTCAGTGTGGTAGGGAGTCGATTTCCTGGCCGCATGAGCATAAAACTTCGGGGGAGTATCCAAGGTATCAGCATGGACAAACTCCATGAATCGCTGTTCAAGGATAGCGATGTTCTCTGAGGGTTCCAGCCAATGCCTTTTGATCATCTCCTTGATCGGTCCCAATGAGTAAAGGCGTGCTCGCCTCTCTACGGTGTTGATATCACGTGTGCGAGCCAGAGACAGTCGATACATAGATTCCAAGTTCATCCAAAACTGTGCACTAGTACCGAAAGCCGCAGCAATGCCATTAGCTGTTTCTGGGGTTATGCCGCGCTTGCCCATAATGATCTCATTTACGAGTCGAAGCGGACGTCCCAGGATCGCAGCCAAGTCTTCCTGAGTCCACCCACGCTCTTCTATCTCTTCCCGGATGAACTCTCCAGGGGGGAACACTTCCGCAGGTAATTGTTGAGCGTCCATGCTCTTTTCCTCGGCCATCAGTGATAGTCTTTGATGCCTACGATAACGACCTTCCTCAATTGGGAATCGCTTTTCAATTCAACTATCAACCTATATTGATCATTGAGCCGCATTGAATGGTTGTTTGGGGCCGATCTCATCTTTTCAAAATGCAATGACTTCATCGCATAGAATTCTCTCTCATCGGAAGCCGCTCGGATCATTTGCATTCGTTTCCGAAATGCCTTGACGATTGCTGGTGAGTAGCCTCCCGTTGCACGTACATCGGTTTCGACTTGCTCAAGGTCTTTGTCGACGAACTGTACATCCATCTCACAACCAGAGCATACATTAATCGGCCTGGGAGATCAAGTACCATTGTTACACAAATTGGTACGATGGGTTATCACACTTGGACCGGGGCTCCAGCCAGTAGGAGAGAAACATGATGGCTACGGCCACGGAACCAAAGATAGTCAGCACGTATCTCCTCCATTTCTACCGCGGCCCCTCGGCCTGTCCCGGACTTCAGTTCAGTCCGGCGATCATCTCGCTGGCCTGGTCCAGGGAAAAGGCCCTCATCGCCACCGTCTCGACGTAGCCCTGGGTGCCCACCTGCATCAGGAACTTCATCATCGCCTCGTCGTCGGGAAACTCGAAAACGACGACGAAGTCGTACTGGCCCATGGTGAAGTAGACATCCTTTATCGAGCCGCCCAGGGCGGCGATGTTACTCTGCAAGGACTCGATGCGGCCCGGTGAGCTTTTCAGGTCCGCTTTTCCCTTGGACGTGTAGTTTCCCAGCACAACGTATTCAGCCATACTTTCATCCCTCCTTCATTGGATAGACTGGATTATCGTTCTTACTGTTATTGACTTCAACCAGTAGCGATGACAGACTGCGCCAGTCGAGGAGAGGCGCTTCACAGGACATGCCCCCGCTATTCCAACACCTGGATGCAGTCAGGCGCGTGCTGCAACGGTGGCCCCTGGCCCTGTTTACCGATTTCGATGGGACGGTCTCGGAGATCGTCTCGTCACCCGGGGATGCCCGTATCTCGCCGGTGTGCAGGCGTCACTTGATATCACTGTGTGAGAAGCTGGACCTGACGGCGATAGTCTCAGGACGACCAGTCGAGTTGCTGGCTAGGCTGTGCGACGTGCCCGACGCGGTATACGTCGGGAACCATGGCCTGGAGAAGATGGTAGACGGAGAGGTGGTCTCACGGCAGAACGTCGGTGACCTCACAGCCTCTGTAAAGGAAGTCATCGGCTCGGTCCAAAGACAGCTGGACCGCATCGAGGGGGTGGAGATCGAGGACAAGGGACCTGTGGTGGCGGTCCACTACCGGCAGGCCAAGGACCCGGCAGGGGCAGAGACGAAGATACTGGCCCTTCTTGGGGAGCACAGAGGCGTTACCATCGGACGGGGGAAGATGGTGATCGAGGTCAGACCCGACGTGGAGTTTTCGAAAGGACTGGCCGTCAGGGACCTGATAGCCGAGCAGAAGCTCGGCGGCGGGATTTACATGGGAGACGACCTGACCGACGTGGACGCTCTGCGCCAGCTCAAGCAGTCCGCGATCGGGTCGTGCTTCTCGGGAGTGGGCATCGCGGTAACCGGAACGGAAACACCCCCAGAGCTGATAGAGGCATCGGACTTCACGCTGGACGGGCTGGAGGAAGTGGAGAGGTTCCTGGGGTGGCTGGACGATGAGCTGGGGTAACTAGGCGAAGGTGAGGACGCGCCTAGGGTTCTCCACCAGGACCTGATCGATCTCATCCCTGCTAAAGCCCTTGCGACGCATCACCGGCACGACGTTGTCCAGGATATGAGAGTAGCCATGGCCTCCGTACCTCGTCAAACGGGTCTTGAAACAGATATCGTGGGCCATTAGCGCCCGGTCCAGACGGCCTGTTTCTCGCAGGTGGAGCACGTAGTCGAGCCGTTTGCCGTCATTGGGCTGGTCTATGGGGGACAGAGGGTAGATGGTGGTCTCCTGCCCGAACAGGTCGTACTCAATGTAGCATCCAGTCTCCGCCAGCCGGTCCAGAGTATCGTTATCGAAGATGGTCCGATCGATGTGGCTCATGATGGTCCGTTCGGGATCGCCTCCGGTCTCGCGGACGATCTCCATCAGCTCTAGCGGAGAGGACGGGTCCCTGCCCGGATGGATGAGCAGCGGAGCGCCGGTGGCCTTGTGGGCTCGGGCCGACGCCCTGAGGGACTTGCGCTCGTTGTCGGTGAGCGGCCAGGAGCAACCCACTTCGCCGATGACGCCAGCCTTGACCCCGGTATCGGCCACGCCTTCGGTTACGTCCCTGACGATCTCCTCGACGATCTCGTCCTCGCTCTTATCGTCCATGCCGGCCGGGTGGGCATCGTCTACGTAGTAGCCCGAGCCCATGATCACGTTGAGGCCCGTCGCCCTAGAGATGCGGGCCAGGCCTAGGGGGTCCCGGTTGATGCCTATGCTCGTAGCGTCCACCATCGTTGTGCCGCCCGCCCACTTGTACCTCAGGGCCTCGGCTATGGCAGCCTCTTCGTCCACCAGCCTCAGGTTATCGAGATTGCTGCCCCAGTTGTACCGGAGCCACCAGATGTTTTCCAGGGAAACGGGCTGGCGAAAGAAATGCCTGTGACTGGCCTCCTCGGGCTCGCTGGACATCTCGGAGAGGTCTATGAGCAGGTGCTCATGGGTGTGGGTTATACCCAGCCGGGAGGGATCTATGGGCCCAAGAACGGTCTGGGCCTGACCGGTTAGCTCGCTCATCGCACCTCCGTGTGCTCCAAAGGCTCCCACCAAGAGCTTGTGTCAAAATGACGGATGTTTTTGTCCCAGCCGCCCGCCCTAGAACGGTTTTGTAGCAGGGGGGAACATCCCCCTAGCCCCCTGCCAGAGGAACGTTTCCCTCTGGACTCCCTCGATGGCGGATTATGAGATAGGCTCACTAAATACGATCTTCCACTTCGCCCTTGGCAAGGAGGCCGATGCTACATAGGTTTGTCGGGCGGGACGGTGGAGGGTTAGCCCTTGGCTTTCTCCAGAGAGTCGGCCAAAGCCTCGATGGTCTTGTCCACGTCCTCCGCGGAGTGGGCGGTGGAGATGTAGAATTTCTGGCCGCCCTTTAGGATCCCGTTGTCCAGCATGGCTTCGTTGAACCGCTTGAGCATCTGCCCGTCGGCGGCGAGGGTGGATCGGTAGTCGGACACCTCTTCGAGGCCGAAATAGACGTCGAAGCAGGGCGCTTCACCGGTGACAACGCCGGGTATCTCCAGCTCACGGAGAAGCCGGGTGAACTCCGACTTGATCCGGTTACCGGTAGCGAACAGTGCCTCGTAGGTGCCGGGCTTCTTGAGCTCTTTCAACGTGGCGAGACCCGCGGTCGCGGCGATGGGATTACCGCTCAGGGTACCGATGGCGGGAATGAAGGATCCTTCCTCCTTCACCACCGGATCGAACCCACGCATGATCTCCTCTCGGCCCACAACCGCCGATAAGGGGAAGCCGCCGGCGGCGGCCTTGCCAAGGGTTGTGAGGTCCGGGGTGACGCCGTAGTACTGCTGGGCGCCGCCGTAGGACCATCGGAAGCCGCTCACGACCTCATCGAAGATCAGGGGGATCTGGTAGTGGCTGGTTATCTGGCGGAGACCTTCGAGGAAGCCAGGTTTGGGTTGGAGTATGCGCTGGGCCGGCTCGACAATTACGCCGGCTATCTCGTCGTGGTAGTCCTCGATGATAGCGGAGGTGGTCTCGATGTCATTGTAGGGACAGATGAGGACCTCGCCCTCGAGGGCCGCAGGTATGCCGGCCGAGTCCCGAGTGGCCGCGGGGAAGTCCTTCAGCTGGGTAGTGGTCACCGTCATCATCGCGTAGTCGTTGGTGCCGTGGAACGCACCCTCAAACTTGACGATCTTGTCTCGCTTGCGGAATGCCCGGGCGGCTTTCATCGCGGCGAAGGTGGCCTCCGATCCGCTGGACAGGAACAAGAGCTTCTCGGCGCAGGGAACGGCTTCAACTATCTCCTCGGCCAGCTCCACGGCGGCTCCATTGGTGTTGAAGAATGTGGTCCCCCTGGTCACGGCCTCCTGGACGGCCTCCACGACTGCGGGATGCGCGTGGCCGATCAGCATCGGGCCAGACCCGATCAGATAGTCCAGGTACTCGTTGCCGCTGTAATCGTAGACCTTCGTTCCTCTGCCCTCCTTGATGAGGAAGGCGCGGTCCGCTTCTTGGTGCATGTTGCCGTTGGAAGCGCCCGGAAGGTACTTGGCGGCTTTTGCCAGCAGCTGGTCCTCTTCGGAGACTCTCGGTTTCCTCGATGCCATCACTCTTCCCCCTTCGACTTTGATGCGGATGTTTCGCATAGGATATCACGGGCTCACCGGCTGGTAAAACGCCCGTCTCACTGGCTGGCAAAACGCCCATCTGACCGGCTGGTAAAACAAATCTTGCGCTCAGGCCTGGCGTGAGTTATGGTGTACGTCGATTCTCGGACCACCTCTGGGGGGCGATTATGGTGCAAACTGGAGATCCAGCGCCCCACTTCAAGGCGACCTTGGACTCAGGTGATAAGGTCAGTCTGGACCAGTTCCAGGGCAAGAAAGTAGTCCTCTACTTCTATCCCAAGGACAGCACGCCGGGATGCACCCGCGAGGCCTGCGATTTCCGGGACCAGCTGCAGGAGTTCCAGGCGAAGGACGCCGTGGTGTTGGGCGTGAGCCCCGACAGTGTGAAGTCGCACCAACGGTTCAAGGAGAAGTTCGATCTGACATTTCCCCTGGTCAGCGATGAGAGCAAGGAAGTGGCGGAGGCCTACGGGGTTTGGAAAGAGAAGAAGAACTACGGCAGGACGTACATGGGCATCGAACGATCGACCTTCGTGATCGACGAGGAGGGTAAGATCGCGCATGTCTTCAACAAAGTGAAGGTCGCAGGGCACGCGGACAAGGTGCTGGAGACCCTCTAGGGCCCGCTCCGGTGTGCATCTCGAAAAGGGGTGGATAATGAGGCCAAACAAGCTTAAGCAGATGTGGAAAGAGGGCGAAGCGACGGCCGTAGCCTGGTTGGGCAGCGCCGACCCTTACATGACCGAGATTCTTGCCCACTCCGGATTCGATGCGCTGGTGCTGGACATGCAACACGGCATGGGCATCGGGCCGGACACGGCCGCCCGGTGGCTCCAGGTGGTAAGCACCACCGATACGGTGCCCCTGGTGCGGGTGCCGTGGAACGAACCGGTCTTCTTCCAGTGGGTGCTGGACGCCGGGGCCTATGGCGTCATCGTGCCGCTGGTGAACAACGCTGAGGAGGCCGCCAAGGCCGGCATGTCCAGCAAGTACCCCCCGATAGGATTTCGAAGCATCGGGCCTAACCGGGTCAACCTGTACGCCGGGGGCGACTACTTCGACCACGCCAATGATGAGACGGTATGCCTGGTAATGGTGGAGCACAAGGATACTATCCCCCACCTGGACGCTATGGCAGAGGCCCCTGGAGTCGACGGTTTCTACATCGGGCCCGCCGACCTGGCCATCAGCATGACAGGCACCCCGTCCAACTACAGGGATATCGAAGAGCACAACAAGGCGTCCCAGAAAGTGGTCGACGTGGCCAAGGCCCACGGGCTGGTTGCCGGCACCCACTGCGGAGGCCCCGAGGAAGCCGCCGATCGTTTCAGGCAGGGGTTCCAGCTGTGTCCCATCGCCTCGGACGGCGGGATAATGGCGGCCGGAGCTAGGGACGCCGTGGAGGCGATCAGGAAAGGCGCCGGGGGCGTCGAGCTAGCCTACTAGGCTTTAGCCGTATCAACTCGATGACCCGCCGCCGGCGGTTGTGTACTGTGGTGCCGGCTGGGGTTGAATCATAGGTGGGACGCCCGCCAGGTAGACCTTACGCAGAGTCGGGCCGACGATACTCAGGAGCATCACCGCGAAGAAGGCCGCCCCGCCGATGGAGAGCAACCACCCCGGATCGAAGGTATCAGCCAGTGTGCCGTTGCCCAGGTTGGCGAAGGACATCACCCCCGCGGCGTGCAGAATGTAGATGCTGGAGATGCGCCCGCGGATGGCATCGGGCACCATGGACTGCATCATGGCCAGGGTTATGACCATGAAGCCGGTTTGGAAGGCGCCCATGGCGGCGGTGGCCAGCATCCCCAGAACCAGGTTGGGCGCCACTGCCAGCCCCAACGGCGTAACGGCGCTTACGACACCGGTGATCAGCAGCAGTCGTCCTCTTAGCTGCTCGCTTCTAACGCCAGCCAGGAACAGCGAGGCGAAAAGGGCTCCCCCGCCCACGCCCATCATCAGGTAGGCTATTCCGCTCCCCTCGGTAAGGAACCTATCCTGGGCAAGGACGGGCAGCAAAGCCTCGAAGGACATGGTCAGGCCACAGTGGAAGAAGATGAGTACCACTATGTACATCAGCAGCTTGTGGGAGTAGGTGTATCGCAATCCGGCAAGCAGATTGTAGATAACGCCCTTCGTCGGTTCCATCACGCCGCTGGATATGGTGCGAATGCGGAGCACCTGGTACAGGCCTATGGCAAAGAATCCGTTGCAGGAGAAGAAGACCCATCCGGGGTCGACGTGCATCATCAACGGAGCAATAAGCCCTGGGCCTATAAGTCGAGAGGCGTGGAACGTCGCCGAGCCCAGGGAGTAGGCGTTGATCAGGTTCTCCCGGGGCACCAGGTTAGCTACCAGAGAGAAGCCCGTTGGAGTCTGGATGGCGCGGCCGGTGCCGTGCACTAAGGACAGAAGCACCATATGCCACAGCTCTATGGTGCCGGTCAGGGCCAGAACGGTTAGGACTGCGTTTTGACCCATGTTGGCAATAAAGACCAGGGCCAGCAGATGGCGGCGCACCATCCTATCGGCCAGGTAACCGGCAAAGGGAGTAACGAGAATGTATGGCACCATCGAGGCGAAGATGATGACGCCGACCCAGGTGTTGCCGTGGTCTCCGCCCAGGTCCTTGGCCACCCATGCCCTCGCCGTTATCAGCGCCCAGGATGCCGACTCTCCGGCTATGCCCGCCATCCAAAGGGACCGGAAATCGGCGTACCGCAGCGATGGGAAGTATCTCCCGGAGATGCTGCGCCGCAGTTCGGTCAGGCCGGTCAAATCAACCCTCCAGCTTCGTTGAAAAGGCCTATGGTCAATCGGCGGAGGACAGGACTTGGGGCCACGACCCCCGGTAGAAGTCCCGTAAGGCGTCGGCGGTGCTGGGAAAGGCGAGATCATCCCAGGGGACCTCTTCCCGGGTGTAAAGCTTCATGTCCAGCGCCTCGTCCAATGGCTCGAGTTCCCCGGCCTCGATGGTGGCGGCGTAGACGATGATGACCACGGCGGAACCCTCGTAGGAGTAGGCGCCTATCAGGCCCTTTACCGACACATCTACTCCCGCCTCCTCCCTGGCCTCCCTGATGGCCGCCTGCTCCAAAGTCTCGCCCCGGTCGACGAACCCGCCGGGAAAGACCCATTTGCCCAGGCCGGGCTCGATGCCTCGCTTCAACAGGACCAGCTTGCCGTCCTGGGTCAGGATGGTGCAGGCGGAAACCTTGGGGTCCAGGTAGTGGATGTACTCGCAGCGGCCGCAGACCAGCCGCTCCGGGTCACCGGCCTTGATCTCCCTGAGTTTGAGCTCGGCGGCACAACGCGGGCAGTAACGAAAGCTGGAGTCTATGTGATGATGACTGGTCATTCCGTGGAGAGTGTATCACGATATGTTACGCACTCTCCGATACGGCGGCGTCCGACCCGCGACCGCGCAGGTAGACGGAGCTGGCGAAAAGCAGCAATGGAAAGAAGACCGTTACAAACAGGGCCTGTCTCAGATCGCCGGTGGCCTCCTGTAGGAACCCCACCAGCAGGGGCCCTATGGCGGATCCCAGAGAGGCGAGGGTGTAGATGAAAGACACCCCCACCGCCACCTCCCTCGGCCGGATGTTGGGTAGATGGAACACCATCGTCGTCATAACCGGAAAGAATGAGATGGAGGCGCCTATCACGACGAACAGCGCCAGCACGACAGGGACCGAGCTGGTGAAAACGAGGCCGAGATGGGCAGCCGAAGACGTTACGGCACACACTGCCAAGACCATGAATCTCCGGCGCGCCACCCGGGGCAGCAGGGCCACCAGCATCTCGGAAGGCGCAGCGACGAAAAACATCATGCCGAAGGCCACGCCGACCACAACGTCCTCTATCCCCAGATTCACCTCGGCCAGGGTGGGCCAGAACACCGAGAAGGCCGACATCGTCGTTATGAACCCGGCGGTGCCCACGCCAAGCACCTGTAGCTCCCGGTACTTCAGAATGACGTTTATCGGCGTACCGGATTGGCCGGACAGCGACTCTCGATAGTCGGCCGTGACCCGCTCCCTACCCATAACTACCCAGGCAAAGGCTATAGCCAGGCATATCGCCGCCCAGACGTAGAGAGTGTCCCGCCAGCCGCCCGTCCAGTTCATAATGAAGGGGGTGAGGAGGAGAGCCAGCCCCAGACACGTATCGGCGATGCCGGCCATGACGCCATTGGTGCCGATAACCTGTTGCTGGGAGGACCATTGCCGGATGAGAAGGGATCGAGGCGCCTGGCTGACGGTCGAGGCGAACCCCAGCCCGACTCGACCCACCAGTAGAGCGGCGTAGGTTGGTACCTGGGCCTGTAGAAATACGAACCCGGCTACGCCCAGCCCTGCGATGGAGATCACCCTCCACGGTTTGAACCTGGAACACCAGGAGCTCACCGGGATTCCCAGCACCAGGATGGTTATAAGGGCGGAGGACCCCAGCCAGCCTTGCTGCGAGGGAGATAAGTCGAGATCACGGGAGATATCGGGCAGCAGCAGGCCCAGGATCAGGTTGACGGCGAAGGTGGCCGAGAGGACCAACGTCAGGGGCGCGATGACCAGCCATCGCTTTCGGGGCACTGTGTAAGGTTTATTCATACGTGCAGACCACCGGTAGTGAGCCCAGCTTTGGAGATATGGGGCCGGTTAACCGGTTTGGGCTCAGATCCGGGTAGGCAGCCCCCGGCTGCTGTAGGTGTCGGCGGACCGCGGCTGCACCGCCAGCACCTGCGTGAACCTCCAGATGGCTTCGTCCAAGTGTAAGGTAGAGCGCCGGCGAGTTACCCTGTGTTACCGGAGCACTTTCCCGTCGGCCCCCTTCCGAACCGGACGTGCGGCTTTCACCGCATCCGGCTCTCTAGTGTCTAGGTAGGTAATGTCGAGGGAATGTCGGCGCTATCCTGCCCTAGCGATTACGCCAATAAGCGAGAGCGAACAGAGCCGCGAAGGCAATGACAAAGGTCTAGCCGCCGCGGATGGCCGCGTCTACTGCGGTATCTACCGCGAGTTCGCCGTTGAGCGAATCGTGTAGCACTTCGGCCAGCGCTGTCCCCACGGTGAGCCCGAGGGCCCATAGTAGAGCGTTCTTGTTTGTGAAGTTTGTGAAGTTCAACTGCGCCATCCTCCCTTTGTGTGCTGACTGGTAGGATACCAAGTGTTGTCTAGCGGGGAGAACTTTGCGGTGGCCTCGGTCGTCCGAGACTTGACTCTACCTACTGTTGCTTGCGCGGATTCCAACTACCGTTGTGGGCGTTTAGGTGACACGTCCGGCAGACCACGAGGGTCTTGCGTTTCCGCGCCGCCATGATCTGTACCCACTTGGGCTTGTCCCGTTGGCCTTTCACGTTCAGGTCGCGAAGGGCGCGGATGTGATGGACTTCTACATCCACCGTTGAGCCGCACATCTCGCATTCGTCCGCTAGGAGCCGTTTGATAAACTCGTTGCGTTCGCTCCTGTACCGCTGGGGCTTCTGGTCGGCGAGACCTGCCTACAGGTTGGCGGTGGACGAGGTCGAGCCGAATCGGATCACTCGCGTCATTGTTCTCTCGGACGGCGTTGGCAACGTGGGCAACACCGGCTCCGACTCGATACTGCGCCAAATCCGGGAATACGTCGATCAAGGCGTTACCCTCACCACCGTCGGCTTCGGCATGGGGAATTACAACGACATCCTGATGGAACAGCTGGCTAACGACGGGGACGGCGCCTACTACTACGTCGACACCGTCTCAGAGGCCCGGCGTATATTTGTCGACGACCTCACCGGGACCCTCCAGGTCATCGCCAAGGACGCCAAGGTACAGGTCGAGTTCAACCCGGAGACCGTCAGCCGGTACCGACTGCTAGGCTACGAGAACCGGGACGTGGCCGATGAAGATTTCCGCAATGACGCAGTCGACGCGGGCGAGATCGGCGCAGGACACAACGTGACCGCCCTCTACGAGCTGAAGCTCCGCGAAGCTGCGGAAGGCAGCCTGGGTACTGTCTACATGCGGTACGAGGACGTCGGGCTCAACGAAGTGGTCGAGATCAACCAGGAGTTCCAGCGCACCGCTCTGGCCACCTCATTCGAAGAAGCCTCTCCACGGTTCCAGCTCTCAGCTGTAGTGGCAGAGTTTGCCGAGGTCCTCAGAGGAAGTTACTGGGCCCAGGAGGGTAGCCTGCAGGCCGTGGCAGACGAGGCCCGTCGTGTCCAACGGCTCCTTCACGAATCTACGGAAGTCGCTGATTTTGCCAGCCTGGCGGCTAAGGCAGCTACACTGGACGGATCTGCTGATGACCGTTAACGGCTAAGGTGGCCGGTAGTAGCGGCGTAGGAGATGACGATTGGTCACCGATTTTGGGACTCTGTCTAAGGTTTACTCATACGGGCGGCCCGGGTTTCCGGGCCGCCCGTAGCTGCGTGATCGGAGTTGGTGAACCGATGGAGCGGAGGGGTTTCGCCCGGCACTTCTAGGCCAGTCCACGGGGACGGTATTGCAGCGCCTCGGCGACGTGGGGTACCTCGATAGCGTCGGCGCCCGAGAGGTCGGCTATGGTGCGGGACAGCTTGAGAATCCGATGAAATGCCCTGGCGGAAAGCTGCAGCTGCCGGGTGGCCGTCTGAAGGAGGCCCTGGACACTATCGTCCATGCGGCATATCTCCCTCACCTCCATGGGACTCATGTCGGCGTTGGAGGCCGAATCCGAGTCGCGGAAGCGGGCCAGCTGGAGCTGTCGAGCCGCTTCGACGCGGTCCCTGGCCTTCTCCGACGACTCGGTCGTCTCGCTAGCCATCAGCTTCTCATAGTCGACCCTGGGCACCTCGACGAACATATCGATCCTATCGAGAAGGGGGCCGCTGATCCGCTTCTGATATCGCCCGACGAGGCTCGGGGCGCAGGAGCACTCCTTGTACGGGTCTCCGTAGAAACCGCAGGGGCACGGATTCATAGCGGCCACCAGCATGAAGTTGGCGGGAAAGGTGACCGTGCCCTGGGCGCGGCTGATGGTAACCACCTTGTCTTCCAGCGGCTGGCGAAGCACCTCCAGGGTGTTGCGGCCGAACTCGGGCAGCTCGTCGAGGAAGAGGACTCCCCGATGACTCAATGTGATCTCGCCCGGACGGGGCTGCCGTCCGCCGCCCACAAGGCCGGCGTGGGAGATGGTGTAATGGGGAGACCGGAAAGGCCTCTGGCTCATCAGCGGTTTGTTCGACGGAAGAAGGCCGCTGATGCTGTAGATCTTGGTAACAGTGAGGGCCTCCTCCGGAGTCATACCCGGCAGGATACCGGGGAGAGACCGGGCCAGTAGGGTCTTGCCGCTGCCGGGAGGTCCGGTCATTAGGATGTTATGGCCACCCGCAGCCGCTACCTCCATGGCCCGCTTCACGTGCTCCTGTCCTTTGATGTAGGCCATATCGAATTCCGGAGGCGCCGATTTGGAGTCGGCGCTCAACAGGTTGCCATCGAGTGCGAAAGGCTGGAGCTCTGTGTCCCCCCGCAGGTGGGCCACGACCTGGCCGAGGGACTCGACGGGATAGATGTCTATTCCCTTGATCAGGGCCGCCTCAGCCTTGTCGACATCGGGCACGAAGACCGCCGAGATGCCCTGGTCCCTGGCCATGGCCACCATGGGCAGGATGCCCTGGGTGTGTCGCACAGAGCCTTCCAGGGAAAGCTCACCCAGGAACACCAGGTCGGACACGTCAACCCGGAGCTGTTGGGAGCTGGAGAGTATGCCGACGGCTATGGGCAGATCGTAGGCGGGTCCCTCTTTGCGAAGGTCCGCGGGCGCCAGGTTGACGGTGATCCGCTTCATGGGAAAGTCACAGCCGGAGTTTCTGATGGCCGCTCGGACCCGCTCTCGAGATTCCTGCACCATAGTATCGGGCAGGCCTACGACGGAGAAGGAGGGGAGGCCGGGGGATATGTCGGCTTCCACCTCCACGATGGCTCCCTCCAGGCCGACTATGGCGCAGCTTCTAGCCTTGGCAAGCATTCCTCTATCTCGATGGGGCCGTCAACCGGCCAGCCGGTCCACGAGCTTCCTGAAGCTCCTTATCGTTTCGATATGGCCCTCCACCGAGTCCAGTCCGATACCCATGGTGGTTAGATAGTATTGAGTGGCGCCCACGGCCCGCCAGGCTTCTATCTCGTCCTCGACGTCGGCGTCGTAGGGGGAAGATAGGACCGCAATCTCGATGTCGGCAGGGTCTCTACCGGCGTTCCGAGCCGCTTCGTGAATTGTTTCGATTTTCAGTTTCGCCTCGTTATCGGGAGGCATGATGGCAGGCAGATCGGGACCGTCCGGGTCTACCGCCCAACGGGACCCTACGCTTCCTGAAGCGGCCGTGGGAATCCAGCCATCTCCAATGCGACCGGTCCGTTCCAGCACCGGTTCGGAGTGTCCCCCGAACCAGATGGGTATGGGGCGTTGAACGGGGAGAGGATTTAGTCCAGCAGACCTCACCTTGTTCCACTGTCCCTGATAATCTACCATCTTCTGGGTCCACAGCTTGCGCATCAAGCTGATCTGCTCCTCGGACCGGCGCCCCCGGTTGCGGAAGATTTCGCCCAGGGCGTCGAACTCAACGGGATTCCATCCTGCGCCTATACCCAGAACCAGCCGGCCGCGGCTGAGCAGATCGACTTCGGCGGCCTGCTTGGCAACCAGCACGGTCTGGCGCTGAGGCAGGATCACGATGCCCGTCACCAGCTTGATCTGCGTGGTAATAGCGGCCATGTAGCCCATGAGCACCATGATCTCGTGGAAGGCGTCGTCGATATCGTAGGTGAAGTCCACCTCGGGATACCGATCTCGAACGGCTCCTATGACGTGATCGAAGATCATCACGCCGTGAAAGCCCAGCTTCTCCGCCTCGAGGACGAAATCTCGAACGGGGCCGGGGTCGGCGCCGATCTCAGTCTGCGGAAAGACAACTCCGAACTTCATCGTCAACCTCCCGGTTCCCTACTGTACATTTCCGCCTATTCAGATTCGAAGTCGGGGACGCGTACCTGGACGCCGGCCTTCTCTTCCTGGAGTATCTCGGCGGCGCTGGAGTCCCGTTCGCCCCAGCCTCGGGACATGGCTTCCAGCAGTATCTGCTCCGCCAGGCTGTTCAAGGGCATCGTCACTTCGGTCTCTCGTGCCAGCTGCACGGCGAGAGACTGGTCCTTCGAAGAGAGCTTCAATGCGAAACTCGCCGGATCGAACTTACCCGCGAAGAGGTTCTCCCCGAACCCCTCGACCGGGGTGTGCCGGCCGAACATTCCCCACCTGACCGCTCTCCACATCTTCATGGGATCTACGCCGGCCTTCACACCCAACGTGAACCCCTCGACTACGGCCAACCTAGTGGTGGCGCCGACGGCATTATGCACCAGCTTGCACACCGAACCCGTGCCGATGGGCCCAGTGTGGATGATCTTGTCTCCCAGGTGCTCCAACAGGGGTCTGGCGCGCTCGAAAACGTCATCGTCGCCACCGACCATGAGGACCATGACCCTGCTGGCGGCGCCCACCTGGCCGCCGCTCACTGGAGAATCGAGAACACCGACCCCCTTCTCCTTGAAGGCGTCGTAGACCTTGCGGGCCGTGTTGGGAGAGATGCTGGAGAGATCAACGTAGGTAGACCCGGGGCTGGTTCCGTGAATGATGCCATGTTCCCCCAGCGCCACCTCTTCCACCTCCGGCGGGCCGGGCAGCGATGTGAACACGGTCTCGCTGGCCTGGGCTACCTCCCTCGGCGAGTCGGCCCACACCGCGCCGTGCTCTTCGATTAACGAGGTCGCCGCCTCTCGACGCTGATCGAACACGGTGACCGTGTACCCGTCGGTCAGCAGGTTGCGGGCCATCGGCTCGCCCATGTTACCGAGACCAATGTATCCAACGTTCATAGACCGCTCCTTCATCTGACGTGTCGTTCGTCTCCATGAAGTCCCTCGGGGCGCGGTCATTATATCAGCTTGACGCTAGGACACCCGCCGGCAGGTAAGTGGGACTCGGCTAGCGAGTTAGTAATTGTGGCATCTCTCACGGAGTGATCGACCTACTCGTAAGGTCGGCTTCAAACTCCTGGAGAATTGCGCCAATACAATCAAGAATTCTGTTGGTTTCTCCAACGAAGATGTCATGCTTGCCAAGCATCATATTGTCTCCCTGAACAGGATAGTAGAACTCATTGAGCAATCTCCTAGGAGTCATGCCAATTACGACCTGACCTTCCCAAAGTTGGTCCTCCGTTATGCCTCTGGCCCACGATCTGCGGGGGTGTACGTACTCATTCCTCTGTTTATCGATCCGTTTCGTAATTTTCTGGTACACATTTGTGCTGTGAAGCTTGCCGACCTCCATACGCCTTTCAGTTTCCGCTATGTACACATTCGAAGTCTGCCTGATCACACTATCTGTACGCTCTGCCAATGTAACTGCATGAATGGACCAGGAGCGAACGTGGTAATCATCTCGCATCCCAGCTTCGCAGCTCGCCAGTCCAACATTTTCCTCCGCGGTCAAAGCTGTGGCTGCCACCTGTACCATCCCCACTTGCATAGTTAGCTCTACACACGCCTCCAGTAAGTGGTGCCACTTCGAGGACAATGGTTGCTTTGGCTTACGTCCAGTGCTGTATTGTTGAGGCATGATCAACCCTAATCCTTGCAATCGATACTCAGATTCGAGTCTACTAACGAACTCTGGATCCAGCTTCCTCAAGGCTTCTTTAGCGTCCTCCCAACGGTGATGAACGAAATCAGCAATCGAGGTCACAGTTTCACCTGTCCTTGTACGTTGTAGCTTACGGTTTTCAAACTGACTTTGTCGCGAAAAATGAAGTCTGGCCGGCAGCACCAATGAGAAGGGGGGCCACTCCCAGATTCCTAGCTTCCCGAGATCGGTTCGGGATGACAGAGGGCTATTAACCCCTTCATCCGCGCGTAGCGCAGCTACAGGTAGGTGGTGACCTTGTCGGAGAAAGGGTCGGTTACCGGGAAGAAGACCAGGATCTTGGCCGGGCTGTCCCCGACGACGGTGAACCCGTGGTGGGCCCCGGCGGGAACGGCGATGGTGTGGTCACTGCCGATCACCTGTGTTGCGTCGCCCAGGGTGGCCTCTACCGAGCCTTCGACAACGACCAGGAACTCATCGGCCTCGTGATAGTGAGGCGGAGCGCCCGAACCGGGCTCGACTACGTGCAGGTCCAGGGTGCAGGTGAACCCGGACTCTTCGCCGCCCAGGAGGAACCTCCTGTACTCGGGTCTCCAGGTCTCTTCGGGTGCGTTGCTGTGGTCTACGATGGACACGTATCTGTTACCCCCTTGCCAGCCTGATGCCTACTCTGAACCGTTACCGACGGCGAGATGAAAGAGGTCTATGGCCGTCTCCCCTGCCACCTTGCCCTGGTCCTCCTCGGGCAGGCCGGAAAGGGTCTTCCTCAGATGCTTTACCGGGTCGGTAGGGGAGTCGGAGTGGGGATAGTCGTAGGCCCACATCAGTTTGTCTGCACCCAGCAGGTCTATGGCTATGGGGCCGAACTCGTCGTCGGGGTCCATGTCCACCCAGCACTGGCGCTTGAAGTACTCGCTGGGCTTCATCTTCATCGGAGTGGTGAAGCCCAGCACCTCGAACTTCTCGTCCATTCGCCCCAGCATGTAGGGAACCCACAAGCAGCCCGACTCGAGCACGACTAGCTTGAGGTCGGGAAACCGGTCGAAAACGCCGCCCTGAAAGAAGCCGAGGAAGCCCAACTGGACATCCAGAGCGCTGTTGGTGAACCCCCACCAGTGGACAGTCTTCAGATCGGGATAAAGTATGCTGCTCGGACTCGTCCCTCCCGATCCCGGATGGAGACTGATGGGCAGGTCCTGGTCTTGGTATGCCTGCCATATCGGGTCCCAGGACTGTTCTCCGTAGGAGATATCGTGGGGGGCGGAGGCGGGAGTCATTATCGACCTGGGACCGATGTCCTCGGTGCGCTTCAACTCCGCCACGCTTTCCGGAACGCTGGACCAGGGTAAGGTGAGGGCGGGATACAGCCGGTCGGGGTAGGCGCTGCAAAAGTCGATGATCCAATCGTTGTAGACGCGGCAGTAGGCGGTGGCCAGTCCGGGATCCCGGGTAACTCCCATCCAGGAGAGGCCCAAAGAGGGGAACAGGATGGAAGCGTCGATCTCCTCCTCGTCCATCAGGGCTACCCGTTTTTGGGGATCGCCGCCGGCGGGACTCATGGACCGGCCATCCTCCCAGCTTATAGAGTGCTTTTCGAAGAGGTTCTCCCGACGCCACTCGGCGCTTTTGCCGATGGTCGCCAGGTTGGCTGAGGTGTGGTCCCGAAGCTTGGCGTTGATCTGACCATCGACGGTCCAGCACTCGAGGCCCTGATCATCCTGGATGAAGCGCATAGCCCGGTCCCGGTACCTGGGGGCGATGTTGTCCACCCACAGGTTGGGAGGCTCAAGGATGTGACCGTCTATATCGATGTATTTCATACCCATCTATCCCTTCTTGGTTCATCGACCGGCAGTGGCCATCAGGTAGTCGGACGGTAGGACGAACTTGTCTCCTCGAACGTAGTCTTCGGAGATCCGCAGGTACTCCGACAAAGCTGCGGCCCTCTGGTCGTCATTCAGGGCCTCGAGCAGCATGGTAAACATGCCCGCTCCACGCTGAAACCCCTCCCAGAAATCCATGGCTGTGTCCGTAGTGATCGAGCTTTCCACCAGCTCCACCTTCACCCCAGAAAAACCGGCATCCTCCAGCAACTTCTCCAGCACCCCGGGAGTTCCCAGGCGTGTGATGTAGCCGTAATCGATGGGCAGCGAATCTCCGCCGGCGGATCGAAGGCTTCGGGCCAGCACCCCGAGAAACACCGACCGATCGGGGGTAGCCCAGACCCTCAACGCCAACCTGCCGCCGGGTTTCAACACCCTGGCCATCTCGGACGCGGCCAGCTCCGGATCGGGTATGTGCATCAGGCCGTAGGAGCAGAGCACGGCGTCGAAGGATGCGTCGGCGAACTCCAGCCGCTCGGCATCCATCACCTGGAACCGGGCCGGGCTGCCGACCTTTCCGGCGTTGGATGTGGCCTCGCCCCGCATAGCCGGCGAGAGGTCCACCCCGATGGTGGTACCCTCCGGGCCGGCCAGCCTGGAGGCCTCGATGGTGAGCCATCCGGGCCCGCAGCAGATGTCCAGTATGGCGCCGCCGGTCGAGACGTTGATCGAGGACAGGAGCCGTCTCCTGCCCTCGTCGGCGCCCTCGCTGTCCCCGGCGCCATAGGTTGTGGCGACGCGGTCGTAGCTTTTTCGTTCGAAGGACTTGATCGTCTTCCCGTCGGCGACCTTCACCGGTATAGGTTCAGTCATCGGTCCTCCTGAGTCTAACCCCCGTAGAACACCTTCTCGCCCAGATCACGCATCCAAAGGGTTGCCTCGTCGACGCGGCCCTCGCCCAGGTCCTGGCGCACGCCCGCTTCGACCACTTCGCCGATAAATATGGAGTGGTCGCCCTTCTCTACCGTATCGGTGAGCTTGCACTCGAACCAGGCCGGCGTGCTCAGCAGGACAGGTGCGCCGGAGGCGCCCTTCTCAAAGGCTTCTCCACCTATCGAGTCGCCGTCCCGCTCGTGGGACTTGAAGAAGTTGAAGGCGAGCCCCTGCTGTCCCTTGCCCAACACGTTAACGGCGAAGGTCCCGCACTCCTTGATGATGGAATGGGCCCCTGAGTCTGCCTTCACGCCTAAGGCCACCTGGGGCGGTGCGAAAGAGGACTGGGTTAGCCAGTTGACCGTGGCTGCGGCCACGGCGCCGTCGCTTCCCTCTGCGGTGAGGATGTACATACCGTAGGGGATCATCCTCAGGGCGGTCTTCTTTGCGTCTTCGTCCATGCTTCTCTCCTCCTATGCGTGGGGAGGTAGGAACAAATCTGTGCCATTTCCCCAATTTGGGTGTATTATATCAGACGCATTATTGGGCGAAACGGTAGGCAGCCCGAAAAGTCCGACTAGGCGGTAGGAGGAGACCCCAATGGATTACAAGCTGATATCGGCGGACACTCACCTGGACGTGACCTGGCTTCCGGGCGATCTATTCACCAGTCGCGCCCCCGCTCACCTCAAGGACAAGATGCCCTATGTGGCAGAGGGAGAAGCCGGCAAGGAGCAATGGGAGATAGAAGGTGAGTTAATGTGCGGCGTCGGAGGCGGGGGGCTGAGCGGTGAGTTCGCCGATTACGTCCCAGGCGAATCTCATCACCTGGACAGGATGGCGGAGGTGGGGTTCTTCGATGGGGTCAAGGACGGGATCTACCATCCCTCGGACGCCGGGCTGCGGGTCAAGGACCAGGACATCGACGGCGTAGACGCCGAAGTGATGTACGGAATCCTCGGAATCGGCGGCGGCGGTTTCTCCGGCCCCGGATTCAAAGACGACGAGGTCACGACAGCCATCTACGACGCCTACAACGAGTGGGTGGCGGACTTCGTAAGGCCCGAGGCCGACCGCATCGCCGCCCTGGGATGCTTGAGCAGCCACGACCCGGAGGTTGCCGCCAGGCAGGTGCTCCGAGGCGCTGAGCTGGGACTGCGAGGCGCGGAGATCAACGTCGGCAAGATGCACAAGCCCGTCTATCACAAGGACTGGGAGGTGCTCTGGCAGGCCTCGTCGGAGACGAATATCCCCATATCCTTCCACACCTTGGGCGTTCCTCATCGGACGCCCGATCCCGCGGACGAGGAGGCCTACGAGCGGATAAACATCGGGCTGGGGTACATCCTGTTCCAGCTCTCGGGCGCCGAGTTCCTGTCGAGCATAGTGCTCTCCGGCGCCTGCGAACGCAACCCGAACTTCCAGTTCGTGCTCGGTGAGTGCGGCATTGGCTGGATACCCTATATTATCGAGAGAACGGACATAGAGTACGCAGACCGGCTCTTCAAGCTGGGCCTGGAGCTGAAACCGAGCGAGTACTGGCGCAGGCAGGGGTACTCCACTTTCCAGGAGGAGTACGTCTCCACTGATGAGATCGAGCGGATCGGCATCGACAACATCATGTGGGGCTCCGACTACCCTCATCCCGACGGCGTGTTCCCCGACTCCGTCAAGGCGATATCAGATGGAATGGGGCACCTGGACAGTTCGATCCGGCAGAAAATCGTCTGCGATACCGCGGTAAAGGTCTATCAGTTCAACTAGGCGCCAGGGTAGTTGCTACAGGAGTTTGGGCCATGAAGTACAGCTTGATTTCCGCCGATACCCACATGGACCTGGTGTACATACCGCCGGAAGTGTTCGTGGAGAATACCCCCTCGGAGCTCAGGGACAAGGTGCCTAGGGTGGAGGATACGGAAGAGGGGCCATACTGGTTCCTGGAGGGCAACAAGGTTGTCCCCTCCGGAAGCGGCGGCCTCAACAGCAAGGAGTACACCGAGGGTGAGGCCCATCACATGGACCGGATGGCAGAGGTGGGGTTCTTCGATGATGCCGACAGGGGCGTCTATCGCCCCGGCGACCCGGAGCTGCGTGTGAAGGATATGGACATGGACGGCGTGGACGCCGAGATGATGTACGGCATCCTGGAGATCGGCGCGGGAAGTTTCCTGGGCCCCAAGGTCGAAGACCAGGCCGTGCTCAACGCCACCTACGATGTCTACAACCAGTGGGTCGCCGATTTCGTAGGGAAGAATCCCACCCGGATGAACGCCCTGGCCTGTCTGACTCACCAGGACCCCCAGACGGCTGCAGGACAGCTTCGTCGGGCCGCGGACCTGGGCCTGCGCGGCGCCGAGATACTGGTGCCACAGATGATCAAGCCCCTCTACCACGATGACTGGGACGTCCTGTGGCAGACCTCGGCCGAGCGCCAGGTGCCCATCTCCTTCCACACCCTTGGTCTCCCCTACGCCGTTCCGGACGACAAGGAGCGAGAAGAGTACCGTTACGTCATCAGGGGCGTGGGAGAAGCCATGTTCCAGATCGCAGGCGCCGAGTTCATGGTCAGCGTCATCCTTTCCGGCGCTTGTGAAAGGTTCCCCGACTTCAAGTTCGTGCTGGGCGAGTGCGGCATCGGCTGGATACCCTATGTCATCGAACGAACGGACGTGGAGTACGCCGATCGGCTGTTCCAGCTGGGCCTGGACATGAAGCCCAGCGATTACTGGCACCGCCAGGGCCACTCTACCTTTCAACAGGAGTACGTCACGGTGGACGAGGTGGAGCGGATAGGCGTCGACAGCATCATGTGGGGCTCCGACTACCCCCACCCCGACGGCGTGTTCCCCGACTCCAAGAAGGTCATCGAACAGGGCCTGGGACACCTGCCGGCGGACATCTTCAAGAAGATCACCTGCGATAACGCAGCGGCGCTGTACAGGTTCAACTAGCCCGAAAACAGAGGAGGGACCCGGGGTGGCGTACAACGTGATCTCCGCCGATACTCACCTGGACGTGACGTGGTTGCCGGGAGACGTGTTCGTGGAGAACGCCCCGGCCGGACTCAAAGAGCGGATGCCCCGTGTGGAGGAGACGGATCGGGGGTCCATGTGGTTTGTCGAAGACGAAGAGATGGCCCGGGTGGGCGGCTTTGTCAAGTACACCCCCGGCCACTCCCGCCACATGGACCGCATGGCCGAGGTAGGTTTCTACGACGGTATGGATGAGGGAATCTATCACCCCGCCGTGGCCGAGCTGCGAATCAAGGACCAGGACATCGATGGGGTGGACGCCGAGGTCATCTACGGCATCCTGGGGATCGGCGGGGGAGGGTTCTCGGGCCCGGGCTTCAAAGACCCCACGGTTACTACGGCTGTCTACGATATCTACAACGAGTGGGTAGCCAACTTTGTGAGGGAGTACCCACAGCGCTTCGCGGCGCTGGCCTGCATCACCAGCCACGATCCATCGACCGCAGCACATCAGCTGAGGAAGGCCGCGGAATGGGGATTAAGGGGCGCGGAGATGAACGTCTCCAAGATGGTGGTCCCACTCTACTACGAGGAGTGGGACGTACTATGGGCCGCTTCCAACGAAACCCAGATGCCCATCTCCTTCCACACCCTCGGCCTGCCCAGTCGCAAGCCCGACCCGGACAGGGCGGAGAGGTACTATCACGTCAGCGATGGGGTCAGAGAGGTGCTGTTCCAGCTATCGGGGGCCGAGTTCCTGACCAGTGCGGTCTACTCCGGCGCCTGCGACCGTTTCCCCGACTTCAAGTTCGTGCTGGGCGAGTGCGGCATCGGCTGGATACCCTACGTCATCGAGCGGATGGACGACGAGTACGAGGACCGTTATCATCCCATAGGCCTCAGCGGCAAACCCACCGACTTCTGGTACCGGCAGGGCCACTCCACCTTCCAGAAGGAGTACGTCTCGATGGACCAGGTGCAACGGATAGGCGAGAACAACATCATGTGGGGCTCGGACTACCCACACCGTGACGGCGTGTTTCCCGATTCGAAAAAAGTGATAGAGGACGGCCTAGGACACCTGGACGAATCGGTACGAAAAAAGATACTGTGCGAGAACGCAGCCCGACTGTACCGCTTTCCCATGAGCGGGTAGCGGTCCTGCAGTTAGCATGATCAAAGGGGGCTTACATGTTGATCGTTTGCGGAGGTTCCCACACTTTCGCATCTTAACCTCGTCTCGGCGACAATAACGGCGCTCTCTAACAAGGGAGCAGAATGCAGAAGGAGCAGATTCGTGAAGTTTCAGATTTTCGTTCTTCCCACCATTCCAGGCATCGTAGAAGACGGTGAACGGCTCAGGCCCATCGGCCGCAACAACGAGAAGTTCCAGGAGATGTTGGACCAGGTGCGCCAGATAGCCGTTCGGGCAGACGAGCTTGGGTTCGATTGCTTCTCCACAACGGAGCACCACTTCCACTCCGAGGGATACGAATGCTCCGTCGCGCCGCTGGTGCTCTACTCGGACCTCGCGGCCCGCACCAAGCAGATCAAGTTCGGCCCCTTGGGACTGGTGCTGCCGTCCTGGGACCCGATCCGGTGCGCCGAAGAGGTGGCCATGTTGGACCACCTGACCAAGGGGAGGGTCATCGCCGGGTTTGCCCGAGGTTACCAGGACAGGTGGGTCAACGTGATGGGCCAGCAGTACAAGTCCATCGCCTCCCAGTCCGATGAAAGCCAGGGCGACACCCACAACCGGGAGATCTTCGAAGAGGTGTTCCAGATCATCAAGGCCGCATGGACCCAGGACGCATTCGATTACAACGGCAAGTTCTACAAGGTCCCCTACCCCTACGAGGAGGGCATCCAGGGTTGGGCGGCTCAGAAGTGGACCAGCACCAACGGGGCCCCAGGAGAGCTGGACGATCAGGGAGTCATAAGAAAAGTATCGGTCGTGCCCAAGCCCTACCAGCAACCCCACCCGCCTATCTTCAACGCCTTTTCGGTGAGCGAGTCCACCGTACGATGGGCGGCCAAGGAAGGGACCATCCCCCACATACAGGTATCCCTTCCCGAGTCCTTCAACCGGCTGTGCCACGTCTACCAGGATATTGCAGCGGAGTGCGGCAGGGACCTGAAGCTGGGAGAGAGCGTTGGCGCCTCTCGCGTGGCCTACATCGGTGATACCTACGAAGATGCTTACAATCTGGCGGTGAAGACCCTGGGATGGAGCTTCGCCGTATATTACAACCAGTTCGGTTTCGCGGAAGGGTTCCGATACCCGGGCGAGGACTCGCCCAAGCCGTTGCGCTTCGCATCGAAGGAGGAGGCCACCGAACGTCTGGTCGACCAGGGCTACGGTTTGGTGGGCACGGTGGACCAGGTCAAGCGGAAGGTGGAGGAGGTGCACCGCTGTCATGAGGACGGCGAGCTGGAGTGGTTCGGGTTCCTGGTGGACCAGGGAATGTACCCCTTGGAAGAGGTGCTGGAGCAGGTGGAGCTGTTCGGCACCAAGGTAATGCCAGAGTTCCAGGGTTGACTCGAAGAGACTCCTGATTCCTCACTCATTCGGGTCTCGTAGCCTCTTGAACGGCTGGTCCCGACGGTGAGGCCGATTTAGCCAGGTCAAGGAGCGATGACATGGCGGGTACCTTCCAAGACAAGGTCGTTTTGGTTACCGGCGGAGCTTCGGGCATCGGGCGGGCCGCCAGCGTGGCATTTGCCCGTGAAGGAGCGAAGGTGGCCATCGCCGACTTGAACCTTCCGGGCGCCGAAGAAACGGCCCGCATGATAGAGGACACCGGAGGCGTCGCCACGGCATTCGAGGCCGATGTCAGCAAGTCGGACCAGGTCAGTTCGCTGATCGACAAAGTTGTCCAGTCCTACGGGCGGCTGGACTGCGCCTTCAACAATGCCGGCATCATGGGGAGGCCCGGTACCACCGTCGAGTGCACGGAAGAGAACTGGGACAGGGTGATAGCCATCAACCTGAAGAGCGTCTGGCTCTGCATGAAGTACGAGATACCCCACATGGAGAAACAGGGCGGCGGGTCCATTGTGAACACGGCTTCCATATACGGCCTGGTCGGCGCCGCTGACGGCATCGCCTATAACGCCGCCAAGCACGGAGTCATTGGCGTTACCAGGGTAGCGGCCCTGGAGTACGCCACCGCCGGCATCCGGATCAACGCCGTATGTCCCGGCTTTATCCGGACACCGCTGGCCTTCGAGGGGGGAGTGCCCCCGGATACCGAACCGGAGGTCGAGCAGATGATGTTGTCTCAGACACCCGTGGGACGCCTAGGTGAACCGGAGGATATCGCCGAAGCGGTGGTCTGGCTAAGCTCCGATGCCGCTTCCTTCGTTACCGGTCACACCATGGCCTCGGATGGCGGGTTCTTGGCCCAATAGCCGTGTTGATGACCGCGGGTATGGAGAGTCCGGTTTAACCAGGTCAAGGAGCGATGACATGGAGGCCTCCTTCAAAGACAAGATCGTTCTGGTTACCGGTGGAGCCTCGGGCATCGGGCGAGCCGCCAGCGTGGCGTTCGCCCGTGAGGGAGCGAAGGTAGCCATTGCCGACGTGGATCTCTCCGGGGCCGAAGAAACGGCTCGCATAATAGAAAATACCGGAGGCGCTGCCACGGTATTCGAAACCGACGTCAGCAAGTCGGACCAGGTGAAATCGCTGATCGACAGTACCGTCCAGCACTACGGGAGGCTTGACTGCGCCTTCAACAACGCCGGAATACTGGGGAGGCCTGGAGGCACCGTCGACTGCACAGAAGAGAACTGGGACAGGGTGATAGACGTTGACCTAAAGAGCGTCTGGCTCTGCATGAAGTACGAGATACCCCAGATGGAGAAGCAGGGCGGCGGGTCCATCGTGAACACCGCTTCCGTCTACGGCTTGGCCGGATCCCTGGACAGCATCGTCTATAACGCCGCCAAGCATGGCGTAGTCGGTGTTACCAGGGTGGCTGCCCTGGAGTACGCCACCGCCGGCATAAGGGTCAACGCCATCTGCCCCGGCTACATCGACACCCCGCTGGACTTCGAAGGGAGAACGCCCGAGGATGCCGACGTTAACGCCGAGGTGGGGCAGATGATGTTGTCACGGACACCCCTGGGACGCCTGGGCGAGCCGGAGGATATCGCTGAAGCGGTGGTCTGGCTCTCCTCCGATGCCGCTTCCTTCGTCACCGGTCACACCATGACCTCGGATGGCGGGTATTTAGCTCAATAGCCGTTTCCCCCGCCGCGGGTAAGGGGGGGACAAGCAGCTGCTCCGGCAAAAGCCGGGTGGACCGATAGGGTTGACAATGTCCTCATTGGGTTATAATTCGCCGATGCTGAATCCGAATTCAACCGAAGCCTCAGGACTACAAGTGGCGCAGGGAGCGAAATGACCACTGTACAGACGAAACCCAGATACGGGATGAAGCCCACCCTCCCCAGTCGATACTACTGGGCTGAGGAGGTCTACCAGCAGGAGAAGGAGCGTGTCTTCTACGATTCCTGGTTCTGCATCGGACGGGAGCATGAGATACCAAACGCCGGTGATTTCCTGGCCCGGATGGTTGCCGACGAAAGCATCGTGGTAGTACGGGACAAGACCGGCCAGATACACGCCTTCTACAACGTTTGCCGGCACCGGGGAAACCGGCTGTGCACCAAGGAGTCCGGCAGGTTCAAAGGGGGCGCCGTCGCCTGCGGGTATCACGGCTGGACCTACGCCCTCAACGGAGACCTGCTCGCTACTCCCAACATGGCGGACGTCGAGGGTTTCGACAAGGGGGAGTTCCCTCTCTATCGGGTGGCTGTCCAGCTCTGGCACGGGTTCATCATGGTCAATCTCTCCGAATCACCCCAGGCCTTCAATCCGGAGCTGGGCGAGATAGGGAGCAAGCTGGAGCGGTACAATCTGACCAACCTTCGGGCGGCGCACCGGGAGGTGTATGACGTCCGGGCCAACTGGAAGGTCATACTGGAGAACAACGTTGAGTGTTTCCACTGTCCGGGAGTCCACCCCGAGCTGTGCGAAATAGTCCCTAGCTTCGGCACAGGAATCATTGGGCAGGAGAATCCGGACGGCGCTCTCCTCATAGAGGGTGGAAACACCTTCGCTCCACAGGCCAGAACGGGCAGGCCGTCCATCAGCACCACCACGGAGGTGGACCATGGCCGGTTCAGAAGCCTGACCATCTACCCCAACCTTTTCCTGGGCCTGCTTCCCGATCACGCGTTCGCCCTTTCCAAGTGGCCGACGGGACCGAAGGAGACCAGGATCATCGTCGATTGGCTATTCGAGCCGGCGACCATCGAGGCGCCCTCCTTCGATCCCAGCGATACGGTGCGATTCTTGGATATCGTGCTTCGCCAGGACTGGGACATATGCGAACAGGTGCAGAAGGGACTGCAGTCCCGGGCGTTCAAGGCCGGCGTCTATTCTCCGCAGGAACATCTACCCTACAAATTCAATCAATGGATTCTGGAGCGCTTGGAGAGATAACCGATCAACAGGGGAGGTACGTTATGGCATACGAAGGCAAAGTTATCTCGGGCGATTGTCACATCGATATACCCTGGCTGCCCGCCGATCTGTTCGTGACCCAGGGCCCGGCCCATTTGAGGGACCGGATGCCTCAGGTGGTGGACACGGACGATGGGAAGCAGTGGATCGCGGATGGCGCCTACGTGGGCTGGGTGGCCGGTGCAGGGGTAGGGGCCAAAGCGGGAGCATGGGACCCATACGTGCCCGGGATTTCCAAGAGAATGGACCGGATGGAGGCGAAGGGCTTCTTCTCCGACGGCGCCAAAGGTCTGTTGCATCCCACCGATCCGGACCTTCGAATCAAAGACCAGGAGATCGATGGCATTGCCGGCGAGGTGATTTACGGCGCCCTGGGCCTCGGCGGAGGCGGGCTGTTTGAATTCGATGACGACGGCGAAACGGGCAGCGGTGATACCCCTGGAGCCAAGTACAGCATCCATGACCCGGAGGTCATAAACGCAGTCTACGAAGTCTACAACGACTGGGTTGCCGGGTTCTGCAAGAGCCGCCCCGGACGTTTCGCTGCTCTGGCCTGCATCAGCGAGCGGGACCCTCAAATAGCGATGGCCCAGCTCCGCAAGGGCGCCGAAGCCGGTCTGCAGGGGGCGGAGATAAACATCGCCAGCTCGGTCGACCCCATCTACTACAGAAGCTGGGACCCTCTCTGGGAACTGGCCGCCGAGCACAACATGCCGGTATCCTTCCACACGGGGGGCGTTCAGGTCAGATATCCTAGAAAGGAAGACCGGGAGACCTACGAGTCGGTCACTCTCGGGGTGGGTTCTACCATGGGCCAGCTGGCCGGTGCAGAGCAGCTCTCCAGTATCATCTTCTCCGGGGCGTGTGATCGATACCCCGACTTCAAGTTCGTTCTGGGCGAGTGCGGCATAGGGTGGATACCCTACATCCTATACAGGATGGACGATGAGTACGAGCGGTGGAACTTCCCCGATAGGGGCCTGCCCCTGAAGCCCTCCGAGTACTGGAGGCGCCAGGGCTACTCCACCTTCCAGGTCGAGTACATGACCAACGAGATGGTGGAGATGACGGGCGAGGACAACATCATGTGGGGCTCCGACTATCCGCACGGAGACGGCGTCTGGCCCGACTCCCGAGCGATCATCAACGACAACCTAGGGACCTTGGACGAGGACAAGTTGAAGAAGATAGTGTGCGACAACACCGCCAAGCTATACGGATTTCCGGCTTAGCCCAGGGTTAGAGGCTCTATACTGCCGTGATGCGGGCCAAGCCCTGACCCCGGACACTACGGCCTGTCCACATTGAGACCATGCTACCGATTCAGCTTGGATGTCATTCCGAACGCAGTGGGGAATCTAAGGGGTTATCGCGAATAGCGGCCCGATTCCGTCGGCGACTTGTATGATCCCGGTATTGCGTAACTGAGCCGATAGTTCCGCCTGTGCACGGTGGGCTGGGTACATGGGCTATAGATTCCTCACTCCGCTGCGCTCCGTTTCGGAATGACATTGGAGGCTGGGAGTTTGAAACAGACCCTAGTCTCCGCGTTTGTCGGAGACCAGCACCCCGTCCTTGAAGACCATCTGTATCCCACGAAGGTTGGTGATGTCTTCTAGCGGGTTCTCGGTGACGACGACGAGATCGGCTATCTTGCCCACCTCGACGGTGCCCAGGTCAGCCCCGACGCCACAGGTCTCCGCGGCGCTGATGGTAGCCGCCTTGATGGTGTACATAGGCGTGGCCCCATCACGGACCCACAGCCCCATCTCCAGGTGAGGAGCGTCCTTGACCGGTCCCAGGTCCGAGCCCAGTGCCATCTTCACACCGGAGTCCATCGCCGTTCGGAACCAGCGGGCGTGCTCCTCCACGGCTGCATCAGCCCGGTCCAGCAGGTCCTGGGTAATGCCCTTGTCCGCTAGATAGTTCTCCTCCCACTCGTTGGTTACCTGCTTGGGAGTGAGGTGGGAGATTCCCAGGGTTGGGACGTAGATCGTATCGTTGTCCAGCATCATACGGATGCACTCGTCGTCCATGATGTAGCCGTGCTCCACCGTCCAGGTGCCCAAGCGTACGGCATCCTTGACGGCCTGGGGATTGGCGGCGTGGGACATCACCTTCATATCCCGGTCCTTGCAGATCTGGAAGGTGGCCTCCAACTCCTCGGGGAGGAAGAAGCTGTGCCAGTGCCGGTCCCAGTCCGGGCCCATGATCCCGCCACTGAGGTTTAGCTTGATATGGTCCACGCCGTTTTTGATCTGCTCTCGGACGGCGAGGATGAACTCGTCGGGCCCGTCGACCATCTTGGAGAAGGGCTGCTTGGCGCAGTGGCCGGCGGTAGTAGTCAGGAAGTAGCCGGCGGCGTAGGTCCGGGGGCCCGCGTACTGGCTCGTTTCGAAGGCCCTCTTCCACGCCACGTCGATGAAGTTTTCCGTGCCTGCGCACCGTATTCCCGTGACTCCCCCCTCCAGCAACCCCTCCATTGCGTTCTGTCCATACGAAACGACCCGGGCCGACAGTCCGTCCGGCGGCGTGCTGGGAAACATCAGGTGAGTGTGTACGTCCCAGATGCCGGACAACAGCCATGCCTCGTGGGCATCGATGACCTGGGCGCCCTCGGTATCGACCTTGTTGCCGTTGGTGGCCAGTTGGGCTATGCGCCCGTCCTCGATAAGAACGCTGGCGTCGGGTATCGGCTCATCGGATACCGAATCGATGAGGTGGAAGTTGGTGATTGCCGTCTTCATATACTCCCTCTTCTACGGAGTCTCGGTGATTTCGGCCCCTATGTTAGTCTCTGCGGCTGTAGTATCGCAAGCTCAGCACTGGGCGCAAGCCCTAGGCCTGGGCCGAGCATGAGCCAACGTCCAGTCTAGGGGCTTGCCATCCCAATGAACATCGGCGCAATTTCCGGCCGGGACTGACGCTTCACTCTATCACCGTCACGTTTCTGTCCAGCTTGGACAGGACCTCGAGGCCCGTCTCGGTCATGAGAATGGTCTCGATGAAGCCGCCGCCGGTGCCGCCCTTCCAGGCCGGGTCCAGCACGGTGAACAGGTTTTCGTAGTTGGTGATCATGCCCGGGTCGTAGCTTGCGGCCTCAAAACCCACGTCCGAATCGATGAAGGTGTGTCCAACCCAGTCGGGCGGTATCGCGATGCCCATGTTGTAGCCGCTGACGTATGCCACGTAGGGCCGCAGCCCCATCGAGTCCATGTACTCATCGGCCGCTTTCTGCGCCACCGACGTGGGATCACCCGGTCTTACCGCCTTGAACACGTGATCGACGCTGCCGTAGGTCTTGTCCATCAGGCTGCGCCAGGGAGGCGACGGTTCCCCCAGGGAGAACAGCCGGCCCAAATCGGCGTGATATCGATGGTAGGAGCCGCAGTGGTTGATCCAGACCAGATCCCCCTGCTGGATCTTGCGGTGACTGGGCGCGCAGTGCCGGGCAGCGAAACGGGGCCCGGACCGCACGGCGGCCCGAATGGCCGGGTCTCCCCCACCCTCCTTCATCATCGCCTGTAGCACCACGCCGGCCAGCTCAATCTCGGTTACGCCGGGGCGGATGGCCTTCTCGACCTCTATCATAGCGGTATCGGCGATGGCTGCGGCCTTCTTCATCACCTCTATCTCTCGCTCCGACTTGATGAGCCGCACCCGGTCCACGGCCCACGAGCCATCTACCACGTCTGCGCCCGCATCGGCGAACTTCTGCTCTATCTCGGCCAGGACGACGCCACTGGGCGCCTTGCTCCACCTCTCCACTCCTACCCTGTCTTTGAGCCATCCCCGCCCCTTCAGAGCGCTCACTATCGTTTCAACGGGGGGGTTATCGGGATCGAAATACTCGGCATCGTCCGCGACGGCGTGCCACTCCACCGTCGGCCGGTGGTAGGACGCCTCGAAGAAGAGGATCTGGCCTGAGTCGGCGTGGAGGGCTAGGCTCACCGGGCTGGTCAGGTAGTACCAGATCATGTCGTAGCCGGTCAGGTATGTCAGGTTGGGCGGCGAGGAAACGAAGAGAAGATCGATCTCCCGCCGGGCCATCTCCTGCCGGACTTTCTCGACCCGCTGGCTGTACTCCGGCAGAGGAAAGGGCGGCCCCCAACCCTCTGCTTCCGCCTGAGCTCGGCCGTCTATCATTTCGATAAGCTCCCCCTTGTTAGCAGGATGCTGGAAAACTTTTCCGATCATCTCTCTGTCCTCCTTCCTGACCGAGAAGAGGGAGGAAAAGGTATCTGAGGGACACCCTCAGACTCCCGGCAAAGGGGCTTCGCCCCTCTGCACACCCCAGGTTTCATCAGGCTGTTAGAGTTAGTGCGCTGGAATTACGCCAACTCTAGACCAGCGCCTGGGTGGATGGCAAGGCGTTTTGGAGGCAAAAGAAAGGGCCCGCACTCACTGACGGCGGTGCAGGCCTTCGGTCTCAATCTAGTTGGAGTGGCCTCAGCCCGCTTCGTTCCTCTTGAGAAAGGCCGCCGCAATTATCGGGGCGAGTATGACTATGGCGAGGCCGATGATGATGGTGCCGGTGTTCCCCGCCAACGTGAAGATCACTCCCAGCGCACCGCCGACTATCAGGACGAACACGCCGCTCAATATTGGGAGTCCGAAGATGGAAGTAAGCTTTTCCATTTGGCACTCTACTCCGCTGATTCCGAGATGATGTGTAATTATACCCAGACCTTTGGAAATGTCCAGAGCGGCACGCCGTGCCTGGATCGTTTCGCCAGAAGCGTTTACCTGGGGTCAGTACGGCGATAATCCGCTATAATCCACAGAAGAGGGCCAGCGTAGCTCAGGGGTAGAGCAGCGGTTTCGTAAACCGCAGGTCAAGGGTTCGAATCCCTTCGCTGGCTCCAGGTTATTTCATGCCGGAGGAACCAGCTCGGGGAGGCTCTCTTGAACCCGATTACAACCCGGATATCGATGGACGGAGCATAAGAATGCCCTCAATTGAAAATCACCCTACCAGTGTCCTCCCCCTAATCTTCGCGCGTGAGGCCGACCGCTTCACAAAGACGACATGGATGATCACGGGCGCGGGCTCGATCGCGCTGACAATCTTCGTACCTCTCACATGGGTAATTGGGTCCGTGGGAGCCATCCTTAGGACTCTCACGCTTGGGCTCTACGCCATCCTATACTCGTTACTGTGGATTCCTGTTTGGGGACTATTGTTGGGAACGAGTTGGCTGTGGCTCCAATACTGGCCGTTGCGTCCTGTATTATTCATCCCCGGCATTGTGGGGGCTCTCGTGGGCCACCTTATCCTGATGTGTGCACCCCGCGAGATGGACGTGGACGCGGTTCTGGTCAAGGTGTCCATGACGGAAGACTGGCCGTTGTCTTGGAAACTAGCTAAGGCCTATAAACGCCAGTATAAGAGGGATGAGTATTGATGTAGAGGTCTACTGCTTCTACCAGGTTGGCCCGTGCCTCATCCACAGTGTCGCCACAGGTTGCGACAGCCAGTTCAGGACAACTAGCTGTATATTGTTCGTCTTCTCGCTCAATCACTTCGCTCACAACCACCATAGGCACGGGGTCCATGGTTGCTCCTCCTTTGGGTCGTTCTTTTCCTGTGACCTGCCGATTCACCGGAACAGTTCAGTTGATTATATCCCGCTGGTACAGGCACGTAAAATCCGCCGACAACCACATACGACCGCTCACGACCTTTTAGACACAATGTGAGGGCTTAAGCCAGCGTGCTCCGGATGGTCCGCGCTGGCAGGATGCGGGTAAGAGGAATCGTCACGGCAATATTCTCGGTAAAGGCGTCTTACGTGATCTTTTCTGTCGCGTCCCAGGCATTGGCAACACCGCGTAGTCGGCTATAATTGGGAGACAGGGCCAGCGTAGCTCAGGGGTAGAGCAGCGGTTTTGTAAACCGCAGGTCAAGGGTTCGAATCCCTTCGCTGGCTCCATTCGCGACATCTAAGAACGACCGGCCAACCGGCCCGTCCCATAACCATCAAAGGACAGCGTTCAAGCCTCGGTGCTAGCCGATCCTAGCTGAAGGCCGGCATGACCTCTTCCCGGAAGGCCTGGAAAGCCTCCAGGTCGAAGGGGGCCCGCATGGAGATGTTGAGGTGCCGGACGCCGGCATCCACGTAGGCCCCAATCTGGTCTATGACCTCGCTGGATGTGCCGGTGAGCATCCCGCCGGTTAGCTGGGTGAACTCCTCGGATGCATCGGCGTCGGCTCGTTCGTAGTGGCCGGCCTCTCCCAGCTTCCACACGTCCTCGAACTCCTGTCGCTTACGCCTGGCCGAAGTCTCGTCGGCGCCCATGTAAAAGCCGACGTCGATGCTGCGCTGGATCTCGGCCGGGTCCCGACCCTCGGTCTCACACCACCGGTCCAGCACCTGGGACTTGTGCTTGTAGACCTGGGGAGAGACGTAGGTGACGTTCCAGCCGCCGGCATACTTGGCCACCATCCTGAGTATTCGCTTCTCGCCCACGCCGGCGATCCACAGCCTGGGCGGATTCTGGATGGGCCTAGGGAAGCAGTAGGCCTTGTCAACCTGAAAGTGCTCGCCTTCGAAGGTGGTCTCTTCGTTCCGGAGCATGGACGAGATGATCTGGGCGGCCTCCTCGATCAGGTCCATGCGGGTCTTCATCGGCGGGTAGGTGTAACCGTAGGCGGTGTACTCCGATTGCCAGGGCCCGAACCCGATGCCCAGCTCCAGCCGGCCGTTGCTGATGTGATCGATGGTCACGGCGGACTTGGCCAGTAGGGCCGGATTGCGAGTGCCTACGCAGAAGACCAAGCACCCGACCCGGACGTTCTTCGTCTCGGCGGCGAGGGCCGACATTATGGAGACGGCCTCGAAGCAGTCACCCCGGCCGTCGATAGTAGGGCTCTCGTAGAAGTGGTCCCACACCGAGACCCAGTAGAACCCCGATGAGTCGGCGACCTGCCAGAGCTTCCTCAGCTCCTCGTAGGTGCAGTGTTGGGGGCCGGCGTGCAGGCCTATCTTAAGGGCCATGGGTCACCTCCCAGACTCGGTCCGGACTACTGGAAATCATCAAAGGAAACGTCTTTGACTTGCTGGGCGAAGACCCAGAAGTGGCCCTCTGGATCTCTCGCTCTGTAGGTGCGGGCGCCGTAGAACTGGTCCTTTAGCTCTTCCACTATCTCGGCGCCCGATTCCTTGGCGTGATCGTGATGGGCATCCACGTCGTCGACGAAGACATAGCAGCTTTGGGTAGTCGTACCGTCCAGCGATTTGGGACTGGCCCAGCTGTCCATACCACCGGACGGCCCAACCATGATGAGGCCATCGGCCACCTCCACTTCCGAGTGAACGATTCCCCCGTCAGGGCCGGGCACGGCGAAACGGACCTTGAAACCGAAGGCTTCCTGCAGCCACTCCAGGGCGGCCTTGGGGTCATCGTAGGCCAAAGCCGGAGTTATCCGGGGCATATTCTTAGGGGGGTTATCGACCATGTCCTCTCTCCTCCGTACTCAAGGCTACAGCGCCTTCGCCCGTTCTCTCAGCTCGAACTTCTTTATTTTACCCGTCGAGGTCTTGGGCAGGGGCCCGAACACCACATTCTTGGGGGCCTTGAAGTGGGCCAGATTGTCGCGGCGCCACCTTATGATCTCTTCTACTGTGACCTTCCCGGCATCCGGGACCAAGTCCACGAAGGCGCAGGGGGTCTCGCCCAAAGTCTATGGTCAGCTCCCAGGAGCCGAGGGAGCGCGGTCTGATGGAGCCGTTCATGCTATGGGATCGGTGGGTCTATCTGGCAGTCGTCCGTTAGTGTATGGCCCCTTTCGTGGCCGGGTAAGTAGTCGTTGTAGTACATGGTGCAAAGTCCTGGTAGGTCTCTCTCACCTGCGAACCATTTCTTGAAGTTGTACGAGCGGCTATTGCTTGATGTGCCTTTTTCGATGTCCTTCAATTGCCTGTTCCTAGCCTGTACCTTGTGACACCCTCTTTCGTCTATGAGATTTTCGAGGCGGTTGCCCTCTCCACCCGATGAATGCGTCGGTCCGATGGCATCCCTGAGTTGCTCGAACTGTGGTTCACTCATGAAAATGACTAGCCTGTTCCCTCCCTCGGTATCGAACGAAAGGCCGACATCGTAACCGTCAGGGTACGCTCTGGCATCGTCCCACCAGATGCTGATGTTTTTTGGGAACGTTGTGAACACATCCCCTTCTAAAATCTCAAGGTTCATCCCTCGTCTCCTTCCCCTATTCGCCGTACCAGCCGGAGCCGAAGATCAGGCCGTCGTGCCGGATGAGCCACCAGTTCTTCAGCGTCTCCTCACCCGTGACGGGGTGCGGCCAAAGAAGCCCCTCTATCCACATCCCCTCCTCCGGGGCCTTCAGGCCTTCGATGCCGATCTCAAATCCATCGGATGTGACGATGGTCCTGCTCTCCACTCCCAGCATATCCTTGTTCAACCCGTGCACCACGATGCGCTCATCAGCCCCTGATACGAACAGATACCATTCGCCATGGACGCTGTCGCTGGAGTTGTAGTACTCAAAGGTCGCTTCCGCCCCTTCCCCTTCGTACATGGCGATGGCAGCGGCCACGTAGTCCTTGGTGTAGGCGGCGGGATCGATCACTCCACTGGACTCCGGCTCCGACGCGGGCATACCCTCCGTGCCGGCCACCCCGCTCTCCATTTCGACCATCATGCCGAAATCGATGAAGTATTCCTCCAGCAGGTCGGCCAGCTCAGCGAACCGGGCGTCCATGTAGGACATGTCCAGGTCGTCGGCCCGGGGGTAGTCCTGCATTGCGACGGCGTACTCCAACTCGGCCTCGAGATCGCCCTTTTCGTTCCAAAGCAGACCCACCCAGACGCCGAGGCCTATGACCAGCATCACCAAGGCGGTGATCACGCTTCCAAGCAACAGTCCTTTGATCCTGTCCGTCATTACTCGTCTCCTTTCATTTCTTAGTACGGGTTGGGCATTAACCCCGTTTCGGAGCTATCGAAGTAACCCCAGACGCCGGCTATGGCTATCAGACCGATGATGACGGAGGCTGCCACCAGCAATTTCCAAACCGGCCCTTTTTCCTGTATCGGTACCTCTCCTTATAACCGGGTCACGTTGACGAAACTCATTGACCTGGACCATCGACCGTTACTTGCCGCCCGTTGCGGCCAGGATGACCCAGACGATGAGCCGGATGCCCATCGTCAGCAGGCTGAGGATCGGATGTGGATTCCTACGGCATGTCCTACCCGCCCGGATGTCTGGCTGCCGGGCAGTATTCTACATGAGCCTGAAGGACCGTCACAAGCTAAAGACTCTTTACACCCATACACAATTGACATACCATTAGCACCGTCCCACGGAGAAGCGGGCCTGGCTATAATCCCGCTTTCTTTCTAAGCTCAAGCATCCTCGACAGCTCCAAGGAGGTGGACCTTGGCGGAATACGGTAAACCGTTGCCTCAGGCAACGCCCGAGACCCAGCAGTACTGGGACGGCCTGAAGGAGCACAAGCTGATGATCCAGCGTTGCCTGGATTGCGACAAGCCCTACTTCTACCCCCGGGTGTTCTGTCCCAACTGCTTTTCCAAGAACGTGGAGTGGTTCCAGGCCAGCGGCAAGGGCACCCTCTACTCCTTCGTTATCAACCAGCGCCCTGCCCCCGGGTTCCAGGACGACGGGCCCTACGTTCTCGCAGTTGTACAGCTGGACGAGGGGCCCAGGATGTTCAGCAACCTCATCGGCATCGATCCCGACCCGGAGCAGATCAGTTGCGATATGCCGGTGGAGATCGACTACGACGACGTGACCGAAGAGGTGACCCTACCCAAATTCAAGCCGGCCTAGCCTACAAAGGAGTTAAAGATGGCGCCTAAAGACCTACGCGGAAAGATAGCTATCGTCGGGGCATCCGAATCCGACCAGATAGGGACCCGGCCCGACACATCCGTCCTACAGCTTCACGCTGAATCGGCCATCAACGCCCTGAACGATGCCGGCTTGAAGAAGGAGGACGTCGATGGCCTGTTCACGGCGGGAGTGACCGCCAACGAGCTGGCCGAGTACCTGGGTATGGTGCCCCGCTACGTCGACAGCACCATAGTCGGCGGATGCTCCTTCATCATGCACGTAGAGCACTCGATGCTGGCGCTGGCCGCAGGCATCATCAACGTAGCGGTTATTACCCACGGCGAGAGCGGCCGGTCCGGGGTCGGCGCTCCCCCATTCAACCCCCACCCCTCGGGGCTCAACGGCCAGTTCGAGGACCCGTTCGGCGCATTTGGGCCCACCACCCTGTTCTCCATCCCCGCCACCAGGCACATGCACAAGTACGGAACCACCCGGGAGCAGCTTGCCGAGGTCTCGGTGGCCACCCGCAAATGGGCCGCCATGCACCCGATGGCCAAGTTCAAGGACCCGATCACCATCGAAGACGTGCTCAACTCCAGGCCCATCTGCTGGCCCCTCACCCTGCTGATGTGCTGCCTCGTCACCGACGCGGGTGGCGCTATCGTGCTGACGCGGGCCGACCGGGCCAAGGACCTGAAACACAAGCCGGTCTACGTTCTGGGCACCGGCGAGGCGGTCTCCCAGGAGATGGTCTTCATGATGGAGGACATGACCACCTCGCTGTGCGCCAGGATATCGGGCAAGGCGGCCTTCGACATGGCCGGGGTGAAACACGAGGATATAGATGTCGCCGAGCTGTACGACGCCTTTTCTCACACACCGATGTTCGCTCTCGAGGACCTGGGGTTCGTAAAGCCGGGAGAGAGCGGTCCCTTCGTGGAGGGGCAGCGGACGGCGCCCGGCGGCGATTTCCCCATGAACACCAACGGCGGTGGTCTCTCCTACACCCACTCGGGGATGTACGGGATGTTCACCCTCATCGAGCTTACCCGCCAGCTGCGGGGCGAGTGCGGCGAACGCCAGGTCAAGGATGCCAAGATCGGCGTCGCTCACGGCCCCGGCGGCTACTTTTCCGCCGCCAGCACCCTCATAGCGGGCAACGAGATTCCCTAGTCGAATCAGTTTCTACGACGTACCGTCATGGGGCCGGCCTTCCGCTGCGGAAGGCCGGCCCCACTGGGTTCTCTGACCCGTGCGGTTCTTCCCTGTCTCCCACCACAGATTGCTTCGCTCGCTTTGACGCCTCTCAAGGCCAACTCCACCGTCGCTCGCAACGACGGCACTAACTAGACTGGATCCGTACCTCCGTCATTGCGAGACCCGACGAAGTCGGGGCGTGGCAATCTAGCCAGGTCATCCTAACTGACGAGGCGGGTGACCTCCGTTTCGCTGTGGCTAGAGCACACTCAAACTCGGCGCTGCGCCCCACATCCTCCACTTCCAACCTCCGGTCAAAGGCTGATATCATAGGGGCATCTCAGCTAGTTCAAGGAGAGATGTCCCATGGCAGAGAAAGAGGGCCCGTACAAGTTCACGTGGGCGGAGGCTCGCGCCGATCTGAAGAAGCGCAGGGACCGGGCGCTGTTGCACGGAGGCGAGAACGCCGTAGAGCGGCAGCGCAAAGCCGGCCGAGGACTGGTCAGAGAGCGGATCGCCGACCTGGTCGATCCCTACACCTTTCGCGAGATAGGCACCATGGCCATCGACCGTCGGTACGATTCCCAGGGCCAGGAGCTGGAGCCCACCTCCGCCGGATACGTCATGGGACTGGGGGAAGTGGACGGCCGGCCAGTGGCCGTCGGCGGCGAGGACTTCACCGTCAGCGCAGGCCACACCGTCGGTCTGGACCGGGGCAAGGGTGGTATTGGCGGGTTCGTCGAGGACCTGGCCCACGAGTACAGAATCCCGTTGATGATGTGCATGGAGGGAGTGGGTGGTGGAGTGAGCCAACAGGCCTCGGGAGGACACGCTCCGCTGGTCAGCTCCGCCAGCTTCGGACGACCCTTCCAGCTGCTGGGCGAGGTACCAGTGATCACCGCCGCCATGGGCGCCTGCGCCGGTGGCACGGCGGCGCGGCTAATACTAAGCCACTTCAATTGCATGACTAGGGAGACCGCCTGTGTCTTCGCCGGAGGGCCGCCGGTGGTGGAGCGCGCGCTCGGTCACCCAATAAACAAATTCGATCTGGGCGGCGCCGAGATACACACCAAGATATCGGGGATGGTGGACAACGTTGCCGAGGACGAGCAGGACGCCATCCGGCAGATGAAGCGGTTCCTCAGCTATATGCCTCAGAACGTCTGGGAGGCCCCCGACCGGGTAGACCTGGGCGACCCACCGGACAGAGACATCGAGGTGATCCTGGACCTGATGCCGGAAGACAGACGTCGCGCATACGATTCTCATGACATCGTGACTGCCCTGGTGGACCAGGGGAGCTTCTTCGAAATCAGCCCGGACTGGGGCAAGGCGATGGTGGTGGGCCTGGCCAGGTTCGATGGATACCCCGTCGGAATCCTCGCCCACAACCCGATGCACCTCGGCGGTGCACTGGACGCTCAGGGGGCACAGAAGCAGGCCAGATTTACCGAGGTCTGCGACACCTTCCACATCCCCATTGTCTACCTGGTCGACGTGCCCGGATTCATGATCGGAGCGGCTGCCGAGAGGGAAGGGACCCTGAGGAAGGGGATGCGGGCCCTGCAGGTGCTGATGGAAGCCACTGTCCCGATGATCACCATCCACACCCGAAAGGCGTTTGGGATGGCCTGTAACGCCACCTCCAACCCGGACAGGCTGAGCCTGCGTGTGGCCTGGCCTTCCGCGGAGTGGGGCGACATGCCCATCGAGGGGGGCGTGGCCGCCGCCTTCCGAAGGGAGATCCAGTCGGCCCCGAACCCGGATGTGTACCGGCGGGAGATAGAGGAGCGGATGTTGAAGGACGCCTCTCCCTGGGGCACGGCAGAGGCCTTCGGAGTGGAGGAGATCATAGACCCGGTGGAGACACGGGCGTTCATCTGTCACTTCATCAAGGCGGCCCAGGGCTACATCAGATCACGGTTGGGCCCGAAGCAGAAGGTGGGCATCCGCATCTTCTAGGCCCAGGCCTTCGGCGATCCCCATCCCGCCCGCTACAGAGCGGCTCTTCGCTCATTTTGCGGCGGCACGGAGTATCAGCGGGGCCGGGGTAGAGTCCAGCTCGGCCCAGTCGATGCGTTCGGGTAGTTCGACTCTCTCCAGCCAGGCCGAGCTTTCGTCGCAAAGCCGGTCCAGCTCAAGGCCCATAAACGTCGGGCGGAACACCCGCAGGAGCCTGGTCCCATCCGATAGCTTTATCCTGGAAGCCTTGCGGTTATGCCGGCGGACCTGTAGGAAGCCGACGGCCAGCTTGATCAGGCCGTGATAGAAATGGCGCAACGGGTAGGGCGAGGCCCGCCAGACGTGTTCCAGCGTCTCGTGACACTCCCAGTATCTGCTCGAGTTGAACTGCTCGACGCCGACGAGGAGCTCGGAGGGAGGTTGCGAGGGAAACTGATCACTGTACGAGGAAACTCCTCGTCGTTCCAGCTCCTCCAGCCACAGGACGTCCAGCCTGCGACGGTTGCCCAGGGAGGGCCAAAGGGGCAGATTTGCCTGCTCACCTTCCACCACAGAGAGGATCACATCGATGAAAAGGTGGCGTCGGCGGCGGCCAAGGTCTCTTCCACGTCCTCCTCGGTATGGGCCGTGGAAAACAGCCAGGTCCCTCTGCCCGGCAGGCGCACACCCCGCTCCATCATGCCCTTGGCGAATACTTCGTAGCGTTCCGCATCGGCGTGCTTGATGCTGGAGCGAAGATCGGGCAGCTCGGATTGATCGGTGAAGATCATGTTGAAGACGGTGCCGACGCCCTGGATAAGCACGTCTTCCTCGTGGGTCCTGGCCAGGTTACGCAGCCCTTCGATCAGCTTGTTGCCTAGCTCGGTGGCCTGCTTCAAGGCCTCGCCGTCGTTTTCAGACAGCCGGCTAACGGCCGCCTTGGTCGCCGCCAGCGAAGTGGTGTTGCCGCTGGCGGTGCCGGCGTGCATCGCCGTCCCATCGGCGAAGTGCTGCATGATCTCTCTCTTGCCCGCCACGACGGCCATGGGGAAGCCGCCGGCCACCCCCTTGGCGAAGGTGGCCACGTCCGGTGTAACCCCCAACAGCTCCTGGGCGCCCCCCGAGGCCACGCGAAAACCGGTTATCACCTCGTCGAAGATCAGCACTACACCCGTCTCGTCACACAGCTTTCGAACTCCCTCCAGGTAGCCGGATTTAGGCATCGAGCCGTTCGTGTTGCAGGCGATGGGCTCCATGATGATGGCGGCGATCTCGTCGGCCTGCCGGTGCACGGTCTCGGTCAACAGATCGAGGTCGTTCCACGGGAGGGTAATGACCTCATCTCTGGTGCCACTGGCCATCCCAGCGGAGGCAGGGACCGGGATGGGGTTTTCTCTCGGGCCCAGCTCCTCGATGGACCTTCCCAGGCTGTAGAGAACGCTATCGTCCCACCCGTGATAGTGGCCCTCGAACTTGATGAACTTGTTGCGGCCCGTGTGGGCCCTGGCTATTCGAATTGCCGCCAGTACCACTTCCGAGCCGGAGCTGTTCCACCTCACCAGCTCGGCGCAGGGGATAACCTCGGTGAGAAGCTCAGCCACCTCTATTTCCAGCCGGTGCTGGCCGGCGTAGACCTGGCCATTGCTCACCTGCTCGTTCACGGCCTCTAGGACGAGGTCCGGGGCGTGACCCATGACGGTGGCGCCGTTGCCCATGAAGTAGTCGATGAAC
This sequence comes from Dehalococcoidia bacterium, assembly GCA_965197645.1. Classification (GTDB taxonomy): domain Bacteria; phylum Chloroflexota; class Dehalococcoidia; order Plut-88900; family Plut-88900. The sequence goes on from OZ240219.1 coordinate 200,911, forward strand.
TCGTTGCCATCGACGTCCCAGAGCCTGGAGCCTTTGCCCTTTTCGAAGAAGAGGGGCACCGGCAGCTCGTGGGAGCGGTGCTGGCTGCTTATTCCACCCGCCAACGACTGCTTGGAACGCTCGAAGAGCTCTCTGGACTTATCGAACTTCATGGCTTCCCCCACAGATGCTAGCCTACGAACAGATCGACTCTATTGGACGCCTGTGGCCTTGTCAAGACGAACGGGCATTAGCCCGCTTCCAGGAGCTCTTCCGCCATGGCTAGGGCTCCAAGCATGGAGACCTCGTCTCCCAGCCGGGTGACCTCGAGGCGCAGACCGTGGGCGTGAAGCGGAAATGCTCTCTCCCTGCAGACCTGAAAGGCCGGCTTTAGAATGTCGTCTCCGATCTGGGTTACTCCACCACCGAGGACGATGAGCTCCGGGTTGAAGATGTTGACGATGCCTGCCAGGCCGACACCCAGGTAGAACGCCGCTCCCTCCAGCACCTCGCTACCGACTTTATCGCCCCGGCGGGCGGCCTCGTGTACAGCCTTAGGGTCCAAGCGACCGAGATCATAGACCTGTCGCAGGGAGGTATCTTCGCCGGCCTCTACGCGGCGTTTGGCCTCGCACGTGATGGCCGTGCCCGAGGCCAGGGCCTCCCAGCAGCCGGAGGACCCGCAACCGCACCCGGGGCCATCGGGATCGACGGTCATGTGTCCCACTTCGCCGGCGGCGCCGACCGCTCCACGGTAGACCTCCCCATCGGCCAGTATCCCCCCGCCTATACCCGTGCTAACGGTTATGTAAAGCATGTTCCGGGCATCCCGGCCGCACCCGAAGCGGTGCTCCGCCAGCACTCCGGCGTTGCAATCGTTGTCCACGACTGCCGGCACCGCCAGCTCCTCTTCGAGCAGGTCCCGGAAGGGTACGTCGATAAATTGGGTAAGATGGGGTGAGTTCCTGACCCGCCCTTGCTCGAAGTCCACGGGCCCCGGAGCCGTAGACCCTACGACTGCTATACTGGACCCGTCGACCTCGTCTAGAAGCTGGCGGGCATTACGTGATATGGTTTCCACCACGACCTGGGGACTCTCCTCGGACGGAGTGGGGACCTTTCTTTGGGCCAGAATTCTTTGGGGCGAGTGGGCCAGGGCCAGCCGCATCGACGTGCCGCCTATGTCCACCCCCAACATCACGGGGCGTTTCACGGAGGTCATACGGCATTCTAGACAGTGAAGGGCAGACCGGACAAGACCATCCCGTGGCGAATACAGGAGACGGCATGAGTTCTCACGTCATAAGGCTCGAGGAGTACAACAGTGGCATCAGTGACGATGACCTGGACGCAAACTTCAAGAGAGACGTGGAATTTTACACTCGCATTGATCCGCTGCCGACAATGGAGGGGATGAATCGCAGTCTGGGCATACCTATCGGAGCCATAGCCAGATACGTTCTGGTAAAGTGGGCTACGTCAGGGAGCGAAGGGGTAATGGAGATAGGCCCCAAAGTGGTCAAGCAGATGGGCGATATCGTGAGTACCGCCGAGCAAGAGGGGACCGATAAGAGCAGGCTAGAAGGCTACCGTAAGCTATCCGGAATCGTCTCATGGTTGAACGCGATACCCTAGACGCATACACGCCCAAGCTCCGGGCCTTGGACCTCAGATGGGTGGTACAGGGCGGGCAGAGGTACGTTCATCTGAGGGACCCCCTGGGACTGAACGGCCAGGAGCTTATGGTGCCCGAGCTCCTGGTACCCTTCCTGGGTCTCTGCGACGGCACCCGCGACATCCCATCGCTGCGTACGGCCTCCATGATTACCAATGGGTTCGCGCCATCATTGGAGGAGATAGAAGCCATCATTGGGCGATTGGATGATGCATTGCTCCTGGAAGGCCCCAGATTCGAGGTGGCGAAGCGGCGGGTCCTGGATGAGTACAGGAGCGCCCCATTCCGGACACCGGCCCTCGCTGGACCGAGCTACCCGGACCGGCCCGCCGAGCTTGAAAGCACACTGGACGTTTACCTCGCCCAGGCTTCCGGGGGTACGGATAGCGGCCCGTGCGGCACCATCGTCGGCCTCATCAGTCCCCACATCGACTATCACCGTGGCAACCGCGTCTATGCGCAGACCTGGGGCCCGATTGCTGATGCCGTACGAAACAGCAAGCTGGTCATAGTCCTCGGCACCGATCACTCGGGCGGATCCGGCAGTATCACACTGACAAGGCAAAACTACGCCACGCCGTGGGGCGCGCTCCCCACCCATTTCGGGATAGTTGACGACCTGATCCAGCGCTTGGGAGAATCGGACTCTCTACGCGAGGAGCTGCATCACGTAAAGGAGCACTCCATAGAGTTGGCATTGGTATGGCTTCATTACATGCTGGACCCGGAGCAGAGATCGGGAAGTGACCTACCGGAGATAGTCCCCATACTGACCGGCCATATGTGGCCCTTCCTGAACGGAGAACAGGACCCCGCCGATGACGATAGGTACGGTCGATTGATCGATGGGCTGAAGGATGCCACCAAGGACAAGGACGCCCTGATAGTCGTGGCCGGCGACCTTGCCCACGTGGGGCCGGCCTTCGGGGACACCGTGCCGTGGGACGCCGACGCCAGCGCTCGGCTCCGGACGCAGGACCACGAGTCGTTGGAATCCATCGGGAACGGGGACGCCGACGGATTCTTCCAGGGGCTAAAGCATGAGCAGGACAGCCGCCGGGTCTGTGGAATGACACCCATCTATCTGGCCCTTCGCTTGCTGGGGCCGGAGGTCTCTGGGGAGGTTGTTGGATACGACCAGTGCCCGGCGGACGCAGAAGGTGGGTCCCTGGTCTCGATAGCGGGTGTGATCTGGCGCCAACCAGATAGCAACTCGGCGGCCCAGCCGACGTTATAGATAGGAAGCAATTAAACGGCGAGTAGACTCAGATTGGGTTAGATGCAAATGATCAAACACTTGAACGATAGATTTTGGCACCGCTTTGGGCGGTTTCGGTTGTGGCTTCCGGCGGCTGCACTTCTAACGGTCCTGCTTGTGGTGGCCGCATGTGGACAGAGTTCTACGCCCACGGCCACCCCAACGCCGACCTCGATGGCCGAATCCACCCCGGCGTCGGAGCCCACCGCCGACTCGACACCGGAGGCCGAACCCACCGCCGAGCCGACGGAACAGGCCGTCCTCCCCACTCCCCGCCCCGATGAAGCAGGACGGGTGGGGACTGTAGCACCGGAGATTAGGGGAATAACGAGCTGGCTGAACTCGGAGCCGCTGACCCTCGCCGGCCTCAGAGGCCAGGTTGTACTGGTGGATTTCTGGACCTACACCTGCGTCAACTGCATTCGCACCTTGCCTTACCTGAGGGACTGGCACGCCAAGTACAGCGATAACGGCCTCGTAATCCTCGGCATTCACACTCCCGAGTTCGAGTTCGAGAAGGTGCAGGAAAACGTGGCACGGGCGATAGAGACCCACGAGCTCGGTTGGGCGGTAGCCCAGGACAACGATTTCCTTACCTGGAGGGCCTTTAACAACCGGTTCTGGCCCGCCAAGTACCTCATAGACGGCGAGGGGTACATAAGATATCGCCACTTCGGTGAGGGGAAGTACGACGAAACGGAACAGGAGATCAGAAAGCTGCTGGAAGACGCGGGCTACGACGTATCGAACATCCAGCTCAACCCCGATGAGGGGCAGCGGGTGGACCCCCAAGCGCGGTCGGGCACGGCTACGGGTCAGACCCGGGAACTGTACGCCGGTACGGAGAGAAACCGATATGCCGATATACCTTACATCGGCAACGAGGAGTACTACGGCATACCGCTTAATTCCGTCCAAGCCTACCAGGACCCGATAGCGCACATAAACCACTTGCTCTACCTTCAAGGCGAGTGGATCAACGGCCCGGAGAGTCTGCAACACGCCCGAACAACGGAGAACTTGGAGGACTACATAGCCCTGAAATTCTTCGGCACGAGCGTCAACGTGGTGATAGACGCGGAAGGGGCGGACCCCTTCGACGTGGTGATCACCATCGCGGACGAACCGGTGCCCCAGCACTACCAAGGGTCTGATATCATTGTGGACGAGGATGGAACAACGGCCATTAGAGTCGACGAACCGAGGATGTACAATCTGGTGCAGCTGCCCGAATACGGCGGCCACGAGCTAAAGCTACTGTCCAACTCGGAGCATTTCAGCGTGTTTGCATTCACCTTCGGTTCCTACTCCGTAGGGCCATAGACAGAAGTGGTTTATTCCAAGGGAAAAGTCTCCGCGATAGCCGCCTCGTTGCTGGCGGCTCTACTGCTGTTTCAAGCCTGTGGAGGCGGCGGTGCTGAACCGTCGTCCCCCGCACCCCAGGTCACCGAAACACCCTCGCCGACGCCCGCGCCCGCAGCTCACGTACCGGAGATAGAGGGGCTCTTGGCAACGACCGATCTGGGTCTCGGCGTCAACAGGATCGCCTTTCTCCTGCAATCGGACCAGGGATTGATCACCCTGCCCCAGGTAAAAGTTGCCTCAGTCTACGGCTCGGAGAGCGAGGCTTCAGAATCGCAGGCCGCCCGGTTTCACATCTGGCCCTTCGGCACACGGGGGAACTACGTAGCGGATTTCAACTTCGATAAACCGGGCGACTGGACCCTGGAAGTTTCCTTTACCAACTTCGATGGCGTGGACATGATGGCTGCCATTCCCATCCAGGTAAGCGAGACGACCGTCGTCCCGGCCGTGGGAGACGAGCCGCCGGCAGCGCTGAACAGGACTATCGACGACGTGGAAAGCATCGAGCAGATCACGGGGTGGCCTAGACCCGACCCCGAGCTCTACCAGCTCACCATCCCCGAAGCCGTGGCCAGCGGCCTGCCATCGGTATTCGTGTTCTCCAGCCCTGGATTCTGCACCAGCCCCACCTGCGGCCCCCAGGCCGATACGGTCAAAGAGCTGAAGGACCAGTACAGGGAACAGGCCAACTTCATACACGTCGAGATCTACTCCAACCCCATCGAAATCCAGCAGGACCTGACCTTGGGCCGGTATCATCCGGTCATCGAGGCCTGGAGTTTTCCGGATATCCAGGGCTACCTGAACGAGTCCTGGGTCTTCATCGTCGATAGCTCGGGGCTAATTGCCTCCAGGTACCAGGGCTTCGCATCTTACGAGGAGCTGGAGCAGGGCCTGCTGAAGGTGCTGTAGAGAAGCCCGCTACCCCCTGGCGTCGAACCACCGGGCCAACTCGTCCCGGTTTGCTTCCAGCCACCTGGCATTTAGCCTTATCTTCTCCAACGACTGTTGGACCGTTCTCTGAGCGGCCGGGGCCGGATGCTCACGGAAGAACTCCTCCACCTCTGTGGCCCGTTCCGCGGTCGTGAAGTCCTGAGTGGTGGAAACCAGACGCATAATCATGAAGCCGCCCTTGCCGTAACGCCGGTCCAACTCCGACCAGTGCTCCTTGATGAACTGCCAGGCCATGTCCCTTCCATGCCGGTTGGCCGCGGTGGCCACCATCGCCAACACGGAGTCTTGGGCCCGTACCTCATCGGTCATGGACCGCTCGAGAGTTTCCTGCAGCAACGACTGGTCCTTGGGACCGGTCAACGCTGCCAGAAAACGCATCTTCTCCTCGTGCAGCGTGGCATTGTCATGGAGGTCCCAGAGAGTATCGTAGGTGGTACGATCGGCCTGGGATGCCACCAGCCGGAACACAATCCCCCTGAGGTCCGGGGCCAGCGACGCAGGATGTTCCAGATATCTATCGAACCGGGAGTTGGCTTCCGACAGTGTGTCGCTGTCCTCATAGGAACCCATGCGGCCCAGCACCGTGCTCCTCAACAGGGCGTCCAGATGTCCTTCTCCGGCTTTTGGTTCCCATCCCATCCTATCGACCACAGGGCGATACAGCTCCCGCCCGAACTGGTGCAGCTTGGGCAGGGAGGGTTCGTCGGCCAGCAGGGTTCCCAGGGAGCGAAGGTTGGTGGAAAGATCGCTCCACACGGTTGCATCCGTCTCCTGGCTGTAGGCCTCGGCCAGCGCTAGGTAGACGGTCGCCGGTAGGAATCCGGCCTGCGCCAAGGCCCAGGCGTCACCCTGCAGGCCGAGGCGATCGGTGGCGGGCAGGGCCCCGCCCTCGACGGCTCTTCGAAGTCGTTGCCAGTCTTCCTTGGCATAGTTGACGCGGAAGAAGGCCGCCTGTCCGGCATTGACCTTGACCCACTCACCGGCAGCGCCAGCATCGATGGTCCTGGCGGACGTACGCTCGGTCATCAGGTGGGAATCTATCTCCGGTCCGGCCGCGCCTCTGATCCGTACCGGAGCATGCCAGAGGGTGGGGTCGTCTGTGGCGCCGGCCAAGTGTTCATACAGGAACCTGTTCTGAGTCAACTTCAGCTCGACCTGGGACCCGGAGCGTTCGGTCTCCACATCGATCACGGGGAAACCGGTCTGCTTGACCCACGAGTCCATAAGGGCCGTCACCGGCTGTCCCGATTCCTCGCTCAGAGCGTCCCACAGGTCTTTCGTCTTGGCGTTCTGGTAGGCGTGCGCGGAGAGATACCTGCGCAGGCCGCTGCGGAAGGTCTCCTCCCCCAGGTACTGCTCGATCATCCACAGGATGGAAGCGCCCTTGGCGTAGCTGATGGCATCGAAGAGCTCTCTGATCTCCGCGGGGTCCTTTACGTTAGCCTCGATGGGATGGGAGTTTCGGAGGGCGTCCAGCTCCATGCCGGAGTTGGTATCCTGGAAGAGGAACTGGGTCCACATGTTCCACTCGGGGTACAGGCTGTCCACCGCCTTGTTGCCTATCCAGGAGGCGAAACTCTCGTTGAGCCACAGATCGTCCCACCACTCCATAGTCACCAGGTCGCCGAACCACATGTGGGCCGTCTCATGAGCGATGATTTCGGCGATTCGTTGCCGGGTGTTGGCGGCGGAGTTCTCGGGATCGAACAGGAGGGCGGTCTCCCGATAGGTTATCGCCCCCCAGTTCTCCATGGCGCCGGCGGCAAAGTCCGGTATTGCCAGATGGTCCAGCTTCTTCAGCGGGAAGGGGATGCCGAAGTAGTCGTTGAAGTAGGTGAGGATGCGGATGGCATCTTCGAGGGCGCTTCGGCCCAGCTCCTCCTTGCCCCTGGTGGCCCAGACCCGCACCAGGGTGCCGTCGGGTGCGGACCGCTCCACCGAGGCCAGATCGCCGACAATGAAGGCCAGAAGGTATGTCGACATGACGGGCGTCTCGGCAAAGTGGACTGCCCTGTAGCCGTCGTCCTGGTCCGTCTCGCTAACGATGACGGTGTTGGACACGGCAACCGTGCCCTCGGGTATCACCAGGGTAACCTCAAAGGAGGCTTTGAAAGCCGGTTCATCCCAGCAGGGCAACGCCCGGCGAGCGTCCGTCGCCTCGAACTGGGTGGTGGCCAGATACCTCTCTTCCCCATCGACGTCGACGTAGCGGCTGCGGTAGAAGCCCCGTAGCTCGTCATTCAGCGTCCCTGTGAACTCCAGGGCAAGAGAGGCTTCCCCTGCCGGAAGTTCGGTATCGAAGGTGAAGGTGGCCCGCTCAGTGGACTCGTCGATTTGGATCTCCTGGGCCGTCAGATCGGTCCCGTCGGGCAGCGTCACCTTCGCCGAGGAGATATCCAGGGCCTCGGCGTTGAGGGTGATGGAGGATGTGGGCTCTGCGACCTCGAGCTCCACGGCCTCGCTCCCCTGGAATGTGAATGCCTCCAGGTCTGGTTTCAGGGTGAGGTTGTACTTCTTCGGTCGAACGTTGGTGGGTAATCGATAGGCGTTCTCTGCGACCATGCTATGTCTCCCGGTTAAGAGTATCGGTCCACGTAATTGGCTGTTAGCATTGATGAGCGAGAGCAAGATACCACATTTCGAGTTGATTATCGTCCGATTGACAGGCAGCCTGGGCGGCGGCTAGGATACCGAAGTCTTCACATCGATGTTCCATTGACCCTGTTTGGGGACTAAAACAGATCGATAGCAATAGCTAGGGAATAAGAGGGAATGAGCAAGCTAATACAAAAGCTGGAACAGGCGATAAATCCACCGCCGAGACCGTTGGGTTTTGCCGCCTCTCGAGACGAAACCAAAGCGCCGTCCATGGTAACGATAGTCCGGAGCGACGCGGCCAACTCAAAACTGGCCGAAGGCGAATCAGACGCCTTCGATTCGGCAATGTTCTCTCTGGGCAACGGTGAAGCAGACGGCCTGTCCAAACTCAAGGACGAGGTGGTGTGGGGACTGCAGCCCAGCAAAGTAGACCCGGCCGAGATGGAGTCCCTCAAGGAGGCCGGTTGCGACTATCTGGTCTTCGGCATCGAGGACACGCCCGGAGCAGTGTTCAACGAGGAGGGGATCGGCAAGGTATTGGCCGTAGAAACGACCCTCGAGGAACAGTACATGAGGGTATTGGAGGACACTCCTGCCGACGCCATCTTCATAACATCCGAACCCGAAGCAGAGGTCACCGTCAAGGGGCTGATGGCTTACAGATCGGTGATCGCGTACGTTACCAAGACGGTACTGGTTAGGGCCTCTCTGGACACGTCGGAGTCGGACCTGAAAGCGCTGCAGAATCTGGGTATCGCTGGGCTGGTGCTGGAGGTCCAGAGTGCGGCCGACGTAAAGAAGGCGTCCAAGTTGAAGGAGGCCATCGCCGCGCTGCCTCCCCGCCAGCCCGATGACAGAGAGGCGCCCAACACCATCATCTCTCGTACCACCCTCAGCCAACCTCCCTCCGAACCGATCCCCGACGAGGACGAGTAGCCGCCCGCCTCCGGAAGGCTGACAAATAACGGGGTGTGCAGAGGGGCGAAGCCTCTATTCTGGAACTAGCTGCTGGAGGCCGGGAGCCTGAGGGTGTCCCTCAGAAACTATAACTGTTCCTTCTTCCTTCCGGGCTAGGGGGATGTCGTAAGGGTTCTCCGACACCCGGCTAGGCCAGCCGGCGTACCTGGGGCCGGAACAGGGCTACCGCTACTGTGCTTAGTATGAGCATGCCGCCCGCCATGCTGACCGCTCCCGGCGCACCCAGGGCATCGGCGATGGCGCCTGCGGGCAGCACGCCAAGGGGCATCATTCCCCAGCTCATCATGTAGATGCTCATCACCCGGCCCCTCATCCGGGCCTGGGTGTTGGCCAGGATCAGGGTGTTGTTCAGGGCCATGTAGCCCTGGCTTCCCATACCCACCACGGTCAGGGCCGCCAGGGAAAGATAAAGTGTGGTGGATAGAGCGAACAGGTTGAGCGCCACGCCGAAGATAAGCAGCAGGACCAGCATCAGCAGCCCCTTCCGCCGGAAGTTGCCGAAGGAGGCGATACCAAGGGTGCCCGCCAGCGCCCCTACCCCGATGGCGCCCATCAAGAACCCGAGGCCCCGCGGTCCGGTGTCCAGAACGTCCCTGGCGAAGACCGGCAACAGCGGTTGATACGACATGGCGAAGACCACCGGTACGATGGCCAAGGTGAGCAGCCCCGATACCTGGGGACTGTTGCGCACGTAGCTGAGGCCTTCCTTGAGATCCCCGAACAGGGTCCTGCCTCCGCTGTCCCCGGTCCGTTTCTCCACCTGGACAAAAAACATGGACAGGACGACAAAGGCGTAGCATCCCACGATGATGAAGTAGACCCCCTCCACGCCGAGAATCCCGACCAGGACACCTCCCACCGCCGGAGCCACCACCCGGTTCATGTTCATTCCCGCTGCAGTCAGCGCGATGGCATTGGGCAGGTGCTCGGGGCTCACCAGCTCGGAGACGAGGCTCTGACGGCTGGGCATGTTGAAGGTGAAGATGGTCCCGATGAGAAACGCGGCCACGAAGACGTGCCACATTTGGACCCGCTCGGTCAGTATCAGGATCGCCATTCCAAGACTGATCAGGCCTATCAACCCCTGGGTTACGGCCAGCACCTTTCGTTTATCCACCCTGTCGGACATGACGCCGCCGAACAGGGAGAACAGCAGGATGGGGAGACCGTGGCAGGAGTAGACCAGGCCCAGGTGCAGAGCGGAGCCGTTCAGGTTATCAACCACCAGCCAACCTCTGGCCAGTAACTGCATCTGCATCCCGGCGAAGGAGAACAGCATCCCCAGCCAGAACCACCTGAACTTCGGCTCGCTCAGGGACTCGAATGTGTGAATCTTGGAACGGAGACGGCGGCTTCTTGCGGCGGTGGAAGAAGCTGTGGATCGGTCAGGATCGATGGTCTCTTTGACGCTGAGCGGCTTACTCAAGCGTCAGACCATGTGGCAACTGTCCTTCCGACATGATTTCAAGCCTATGCCTATTGACCGCCGCCGTCAAACAGTGCCAAGCTACCGGTGTGCTATAATCGGTTGCATCCACACGCAGCGTCGCTTGAGTAGAAAATGCAGCAGATATCGATCATTGGACTGGGACTGATAGGCGGGTCTCTGGGTATGGCCCTCAAGAGTGCGGGCATGTCCGAGATCGAGATAGTCGGCCACGACGAGAACTGGAGGACCCTCTCCCGCGCAGAGAAGCTGCAGGCTATAGATCGGGGCGAACGGGAGCTGCACGTGGCGGTGCGGGGCGCCGACCTGATCATCATCGCTACCCCGATCCTCGCCGTTAAACAGGTCCTGCAGGACATTTCCCAGCAGCTTAAGGCCGATTGCGTGGTGACCGATACGGGAAGCACCAAGTCCCAGGTAGCGGCATGGGCTGACGAGTACCTACCCTCTTCCGTGGACTTCGTCGGCGGCCATCCGATGGCGGGCAAGGAGTACTCCGGCATAGAGGAGGCCGACCCGGACCTGTTCGTGGACGCCACCTACTGCTTGATCCCTTTGATCAAGACCTCCGGCAGAGCCGTCGAAATAGTGAGTGGTCTTGTCGAGAAGGTCGGAGCAATCCCGTATTACCCCAGCGCCGAAGAGCACGATGCCCTGGCCGCCGCGGTCAGCCACGTCCCGCTGGTGATGTCGTCGGCGTTGATATCGGCTACCTCCGAGTCGGCTTCGTGGCGAGAGCTATACACCATGGCCTCCAGCGGATTTCGGGACGTCACCCGGCTGGCTTCCTCCGATCCGATCATGGCCACCGATATCTGCATGACCAACGGCGAGGCTATCGGCCACTGGATAGACAGGATCATCCAGGAGCTTGAGCAGTACAAGAAGATGATCGGAGATGGCTCTACCGAGCTTCAGGACAACCTCATCAGCACCCAGACCGTCAGGGACAGGTGGGTCAATGGAGAGGACGTCTGGCCCCAGAAGGCCGGCCCGGAAGTTCCCGGCTTCAAGGACCAGATGACCGCCATGTTCCTCGGAGAGGCGCTGGCCAAGCGCACCAAGCAGATCCTGGATGTCCAGAGGCATCGTATGAATAATATGAGGATGCCCAAGTTCGATCCCGAGCAGGACGGAGACAAGAAGAAATGACCCGCCTGGTGAGACCCGCTCCGGGCCTCGCCGGTACAGTCGAGCCTCCGGGCGACAAGAGCATCTCTCACAGGGCCGTTATCCTCAACGCCATCGCCCACGGTGAGTCTCGGATAAGCAACTTCCTTCCCGCCGCCGATACCCTATCCACTATCAGCTGTCTCCAATCCCTGGGGGTGCAGTTCGAGGGCATCGATCTCGAAGCCGGAACTCTAACGGTCCGAGGCAACGGCATCGAAGGCCTCCACGAACCGGACCGGGTGCTGGACGCCGGAAACAGCGGCACGACGATCCGGCTGCTGAGCGGTCTCCTCGCAGCGAGCCCCTTTTTCACCGTCATATCCGGAGATTCATCGCTCAACTCCCGGCCAATGGAGCGCCTTGTAAGACCGTTGCGGCAGATGGGGGCCGAGATTTGGGGTAGGAACCGCGGCGAAAAGGCCCCTCTTTCCATCAGCGGAGGGCAGCTGTCCGGTGTGGAGTACTCGATGCCGGTAGCCAGTGCTCAGCTCAAATCGGCCCTGCTCATCGCCGGTCTGTTCGCCCGTGGGAACACTATCATCCACCAGCCTGCGCCGTCCCGAGACCATACCGACAGATTGGTCCGGTCCATGGGGGTCCGGGTTGCCAACGACAACGGCAGCCTTATCGTCCATCCCGGCCCCTTGACGTCCGTAGACGTTCAGGTTCCAGGCGACATCAGCTCCGCGGCCTACTGGCTTGTGGCGGGCACCATTCATCCGAATGCTAAAATCAGGGTGGTCCGTTCGGGGGTCAATCCCTCCAGGACCGGCATAATCGATGTGCTGCGAGCGATGGGAGCCAGGCTGCTGATCGGTCAGCCGTCAGTCAAGGGAGGGGAACCGACGGCCGACATTCAGGCGGAGAGCAGCGAGCTAGAGGGCGTCGAAATAGGAGGCGACCTGATCCCCAGGATCATCGACGAGCTTCCCCTGCTGGCCCTCGCCGCAACCCAGGCCAGGGGGAAGACTGTGATTCGAGACGCCGAAGAGCTTCGGGTCAAAGAGTCGGACAGGATCCAGTCCACGGCCCGTGAACTCTCCAAGCTGGGTGCGTGCATAGAGGAGACGCCCGACGGTATGATCATCCAGGGGCCTACCCCTCTGTCAGGAGGCCGGTGCGATAGCCACGGCGACCACCGGCTTGCCATGACCCTCGGGATCGCGGGCCTTATCTCCAAAGAGCCCGTCACCATAGAAAACCCTGATGCGGTGAACATCTCCTACCCGGACTTCTGGGACGAATTGGACAAGATGAGGGCGGCGTGAGATGCCGGAGCCGCTCCTCCACATCGGATTTCGGAACTACGTGCCCACGGGTAGGATAATAGCGGTGATGTCGCCCGATTCGTCACCTGTGAGACGAATGATCCAGCAGGCCAAGGGCGAGCGGCTGATAGTAGATATGACCAGGGGAAGAAAGACCAAGACAGTGCTGGTGATGGACAGCGGACACGTCGTGCTGGCAGCCGTCGCCACCGAGACCATCGCCGGCAGGATGGCCAACCATCGTACGGCCCAAAGGACGACAAATGACCGGGAATGAGACGAAGAGTGATCAGGAGGGCGCCGAGTCTCCTCTGCTCCTAGTCCTGTCGGGGCCGTCCGGGGTGGGAAAGGACACGGTGATGTCCATGCTGCTCGACGCGGACACCCGCCTGCGAAGGGTCACGACGGTCACCACCCGGACCGTCAGACCGGGCGAGGTGGAAGGCCAGGACTACTTCTTCGTTTCGATGGAGCGCTTCGAGGGGATGGTCCAGGACGGCGACCTGCTGGAGCACGCCCTGGTCTACGGACAACGGTACGGTGTGCCCAGGGAGCAGGTGTCGAGCATCCTGGACCAGGGGTTCGATGCCCTCTTGCACACGGATGTCCAGGGAGCGGCTACCATCAAGCAGCTGGCCCCGGAGGGTCTGTTCATCTTTCTCGCTCCCGCCTCGATCAAAGAGCTATCGCTGCGACTCCAGATGCGTCATGGCGGACCTGGTGAAGACAACGAGCACCGGCTGATCATGGCCCGCAAGGAGATGGAGTCTCGGAGTATGTTCGACCACGTGGTGACCAATCTAGAGGGCGAATTGGAACGTACAGTCGCCGAGATACGGTCGATCCTGGACTCGGAGCGAAACCGGCGGCCACCCAGGCAGGTGACGTTGTAAGGTTGTGAAGTGGAGGAGCGCAGGACAGGACTGATGGCGGGAGCGGGAGGGAGTCGAACCCACCGTGGACGCCGAAGGGAGCCCACCGGACGGATTTGAAGTCCGCGGAGCCCACCGGGACCCATCCGCTCCCAAACCGGGGAAGCGCCGATAGATTCTAACACAGAGACCCCGGAATGACGGTCATCAGTCCAAGTCGACAGAAAAAGGCCGGGAGGAGGAGAGCTTCCTCGGTTCCCGGCCTTCTTACTGTTCCGGTTTACGTCGGACTAGCTCAAAAGGGCGTCGACCCGCTTCTTGAGCTCCTTCTTGGGGACTGCACCCACAACCGTATCGGCTATCTCGCCGTCTTTGAACAGCAAGATGGTTGGGATGCTTCTGATCCTGTACTGCATAGTAATGTTCGGCGCCTCGTCGACGTTGAGCTTGGTGAATACCATCTGGCCGTCATACTCCTGGGACAGCTCCTCGACGATGGGCGCTACCATGCGGCAAGGACCGCACCAGGGCGCCCAAAAGTCCACCAGCGCGGGCTTGGCGGAATCCACAACCTCCACCTGAAAGGTGTCGTCCCCTACCTCAAAAGGCTCTGCCATGAAGACCTCCCTGTAACTACTCTCGAATGGGTGAATACTGTACCAATTATAACACCTCGACGGAAGGGGACGTTAGTACCCTGGGAAGGAAGTCAGGACCGTATCGACGGCTTCGCCGGTCTGTCCGATGATCACAAGCACACGATCTTCGAGCCTGCTCAGATAGACGTTGTTGTCCGCCGCCTCCCACCACCGACGCTGAGCATCCCCCAGGCCCAACGTCCATTCGCCGACGCTCTTACTATCGATGTACTCGGCGTAGGCTTGGAAGAACTGGATAGCGTCGGTCTCGGTGTCCCACGCCGATAGGATTGTCAGCAGCCGCTCGCCGGTCGATTCATCCTGTACCAGCCGATACCGATCACCTCCCCAGCCCTCGCTCGCCCTGGAGGCCTGGAAAGGGCTCAACTGGTTCTCGAGATAGATGGTCAACACGAACTCGCCGAGCACCCCGGCATCCAGCAGCGTCCATGTTTCGCCAAGTGTTGGCGCCAGCTCGGGGACGGAGACCGATATGGGGGCGTCTCGTTCTATGTATTTCTCCGGATGGAGTATCTGCTCCGTAGACTGGGGAGGGTCCTGATAGGCTGCGTCTACAGCTTCCCAGCTACCGCCTTGGAACAGGGCGTATACGAACTCCGATCCTTGTACATAGGGAAAGGCTAATTCCTCCCGCAGGATCCTGGCCGGTTCTTCGAAGGCAGTGTCGGCCTGCGTTGGCACTCGCTCCTCCCAAGTCAAGTGCTTCCTGATGTAATCCCAGGTCAACAGAGACGCATCTCCCTCGACTAGGGCGCGCCTGGCTTGGTCCATATCGTAGTTGTCACTGTCTTCGGGCAGGAAGAGGTCCAGATCGAAGTGCTGGTCCTGGAGCCCGTGGACCAGCTCGTGAGCGAAGGTGGACTTGGAGTTGAAGTCCAGCTGTGGGCCGTCGTTGGATACGAACATCTCCTCCGTGCCGTCATCGTAGAAGCCCACCACCTGTCCGGAATAGAGATCTGAGACCATCTGAAATAGGTCGTCGTCTTCATCGAGGAAATCGAGGGCGAGGTACAGCTGCTGGAGGATGGCCGCGTCTTCGGCGGTGAACCACTTGGCGATAATCTCCTCTATCAGGTCGGCAAGCTCTTCGCTGGTCACGAGATTGATGAGCGGGTCTTCCAGGACCTCAAGGCCGCGCAACTCGGACACCTGAGCCGTTATCAACTTCAGCTCCGCTTCCACCCGAGCGTCCGGGTCCACCGGAGGGCCTTCACCCCACGGGCCCGGGGTGGGCGTGGGAGTCGGTACAGGGGTGGGCGTTTCTGTTGGAAATGGGATGTGAGGCTCCTGTTGCTGGGTTGCCGTTGTCGGGATCGGAGTGGGAGACGACGCGGGTTGAGTGGAAAGGGGTGTAACAGTGGGGTCCGCGTTCTGATCTGACCCACAGGACGTCAGCACCAGTAGAGCCGCCATCAGCAACGATATTGCTACGATGAATTTCAAGGCGATCTAGCTATTCCTTCAAATATAACAACGCTGATCGGCCGCCGAGGAAAGGACTAAGTGAAATAGGCCAGACCGGTCATCACCCCACCGGCTGCCAGGGGAACGGTCAGGTTGTCGTCGGGAGGCAGGGCAACCAACTCGATCAGCGCACCGACTGCCGCTCCCAGCAGCACTGCCGAGAAGGGGATGTCGGCACCGCCCCCCACCACCAGGCCACCAACCACCAGAGAGGCCACCATGAACCCGAGGGTCCCCTCCAGGGACTTCCTACCTATCTTGATCCTCCCCAGCCTCTCACCGATCACGGCTGCGAAGGGGTCGCCGACGGCCAGGAAAAGAAGGGCCAGAATCGCCACGTACTTATCGAAGGCCAGAAACGCCACCAGGGTGGAGGCCAGGAGGTAGGTGCTGCCAAGCCACCGGCCGCGTTCCTCCCGTTTCAACAGCACCGAGAAGTGAGCTAAGAACCAATCGTTGAGAGCGGCACTGCGACTTCTGGCCAGCTCCAGCACAACCGCAACCGTGACGCCCAGGGCGGCTACCGAAACAACCAGCCAGACCGGGACTATCAACGCTCCCAGGGGCAGGACTGAGGCGGACACCAGGTGGAAGACCCGGCGCTCCAGCCTCGCGACCGGGCGCCTATCGGTCTTCTTCAGCACGCAAGCCTGCTTGACGGATGGACCGGAGGGTCATGAGGAGCGGGAGGAGCCGTTCTCTCTTTTCCCGTCGTAGTCAGCCAGGGCGCTTTTCACGGCGTCGGCGGCTAGGACGCTGCAGTGGAGCTTTCCGGAAGGCAGCCCGTCGATAGCGTCGGCCAGGTCTCTTCGGGTGATCTGTCCGGCCTGCACTATGCTGGCGCCGGTGAGCAGCTCGGTTGCGACGCTGCTGGTAGCGATGGCGGCACTGCACCCCTTGGTCTGGAACCTGACGGCGGTTATAACATCATCGTCTATTTTGAGATAGAGGGTGGTTGTATCGCCACAGGCGTCGTTGCGCTCCCGGCCTATCGCATCGGCGTCTTCGATCACGCCGACGTTACGAGGATTGGTGAAGTGGTCTATCAGCTTCTCGCTATAGCCTCTAGGCATGGCAACTCCGACTCAGCTAGCTGCTTGGGCCACTCCGGATACAGCCCGCAGGCGTTGGACAAGTCCGGGAAGAACGTCGAGCACCTTATCGATATCTTCGTTGTCGTTGCTGCGGCCCACGGTGAGACGCAGGCTCCCGACGGCTTGCTCGGCCGGTACGCCCATGGCGCTGAGCACGTGGGACGGCTCCACCGAACCGGAGGTGCAGGCGCTGCCGCTGGAGGCGGCGATCCCTTCCAGGTCGAGGCCCAGCAGGACAGATTCGCCCTCCACCCCGTCGAAGCAGAAGTTGACGTTGTTGGGCAGCCGCTCCACCGGGTGGCCGTTCAGGTGGGCGCTGCCGATCAGCCGGGGAATGCCTTCAATCAAACGGTCCCTGAGCCTACGGCAATGTTGGTTGTAGGAGTCCCGCTCCTCTTCCGCCAGCCGCAGGGCCTCGGCGCATCCAACCACCAGGGGTATGTTCTCGGTGCCAGCCCGACGGTTCCGCTCCTGGCTGCCGCCGTGCTGCTGGGGCATGAAGGGCGTCCCTTTCCTAAGGTACAGGACGCCGACACCCTTGGGTCCGTAGAACTTGTGGGCGCCCAGCGTCAACATGTCTACGCCGAGCCGGCCCACGTTCAGGTCCAGCACACCGCCAGCCTGGGTTGCATCGGTGTGGACTATGATGTCTCGCTTGAGGCCCCGAGCCCGGTCTTTGACCGCCGCAGCCAGCTCCGGCATGGGCTGGATGGTGCCGACCTCGTTGTTCGCCAGGATGATGGAGACCAGAACCGTCCTTTCCGTGATCGCCGATGCCAGGTCATCCGGGTCGACGGCGCCGTACCGGTCGACGGGTAGGTGGGTGATCTCGTATCCCAGGTCCTCCATGAACTCGCAGGCGTGGAGCACGGCGTGGTGCTCGACGCTGGTGGTGATAATGTGGTTGCCGCTCTGTCGAAGGGCCAACGCGCCGCCCTTGATGGCGGTATTGTCCGACTCGGTAGCGCCGCCGGTGAAAATGATCTCGGTCGGCTGGCACCCCAACGCCTCGGCCACCGTGTCCCGGGCGTCCTCCAGGCCTTGCTGGCTTCGCTGGGACAGGGAATAAACGCCGGACGGGTTGCCGAAGTTGTCAGTGAAGTAGGGCACCATCGCATCGACTACCCGGGGGTCGACCGGAGTCGTGGCTGCGTGGTCCAGGTAGATTACGTCTTTCATCGGCCCCGAGCGAGTCCCATAAGAGTTTCCCGTTTTAACACGCCCACCAACAATCCGTTACGCATTACCATCACCTCTCGAGCGCCCTTTTCGTCCATCTCCTCGACTACCCGGTTGAGGTTCTCAGTATAGTCGACCGTCAATCCCCCGGCGACGGGCTGAGTGGCCAGGGGAAGAGGCGTCATTAGGTCTGCCAGATCGCGTCCGCGAAGAGCCTCTTTGAGCATGGTCTGCCGGGCGTTGGTCATGGCGGCCGCATTCAGGAACAGGCCGATGAACATCAGCCACACCCCGCTCACCCACTCACCCTCCCATATTGATAGGTACACACCCCCGGCGATCATCAGATAGGCGATGCCCCGCCCCACCCAGGCCGATATTATAGTGGCCTTCCGGTAGTTGCTGGTGATGGTCCAGACCACCGATCGGAAGACACGGCCGCCATCCAGGGGGAACCCCGGTAGCATGTTGAAGACCGCTAGCGATACGTTGATCACGGCCAGCCAGCCCGCTACGGCGCCCACCCATTCATTCAGCGGGTCGACGAAATAGTAGACCAGGTAGAAGGCGCCGGCGAGAACCAGGCTGCTGAGTGGACCGGCCAGTGCAATTACCGCCTCCACTCGTGGGCGTTCGGCCTCTTTGGCGATCTGCGCCACGCCACCGAAGATGAACAGGGTGATGCTCTTCACAGGAATCTTATGTCGCAGGGCCACCAGCGCGTGGGAGAGCTCGTGGAGCACCACCGAAGCAAAGAACAACAGGGTAGTAACGGCGGCAACCAGCCAGTATTCGAACGTGGACCAACGAGGATGGGTGGACGGGAACTGGTTCATAGCCAGGATGGTGATGACCAGCCCGAATATGACCAGCCAGGTGTAGTTGATCCTGAAGGGGATTCCGAACATTCTGAATAGGGTGATAGAGCTTGCCATGACCATCATCGTGATACGGCGTTGGTAAACATATTATAGCCCAAGCGGTCGAATGCGGTTGTGCTATACTTCCGCCAATTGGCGGAGTATACGGACTAGGGGCCGGGTATCGGGACCGAGGGCTATGAAATCAGAGATCGTCTCCATAGGCACCGAGATACTCCTGGGTGAGATAACCGATACCAACGCCCCCTTCATCGCCTCTCAGTTGCCCTTCCTGGGCATTGACCTGTACTGGATACACCAGGTAGGCGACAACCAGAACCGGCTGGCCGAGGTGCTGGCCCAGGGGCTGTCTCGGTCCGATATCATCATCACCACCGGAGGCCTCGGACCCACCCAGGACGATGTGACACGGGAAGCCATCGCCCAGCTCATGGGTGAGGAGATGAAGCTGGACCCCGATCTGGAGAAGCAGTTGAGGGCCATGTTCTCCGAGCGGTCCTACACGATGCCGGAGACCAACCTCAAGCAGGCCTGCCTCATCGAGTCCAGCAAGCCCATCCCCAACCCTCGAGGCACCGCCCCCGGATGGTGGGTCGAGCGGACCGGCAAGATGATCATAGCCATGCCCGGCCCGCCCAGCGAGATGCAGCGGATGTGGAACAAGGAGGTGGAGCCCAAGCTGAAGACGATGGTCAGCCAAGGGGTGATTTCCTCCCGGACGATCAAGACCTTCGGCATTGGCGAAGGCAGCGTCGACGAGATGGTATCGTCCCTCCTGTCTTCCACCAACCCGACCATAGGGGTCTACGCCAAGATCGACGGCATACATATCCGCGTCACCTCCAAGGCCGATAACGAGGAGGAGGCCGAGAGCCTGCTCAAAGGGATGGAAGACAAGGTCCTGGATATCATGGGCGACAGCGTTTGGGGAGCGGACGAGGACACGCTGGAGACCAACGTGGGGAAACTGCTGCTCGATAAGGGCAAGACGGTGGCCGCAATGGAATCGTGCACCGGCGGACTGGTAGCCAGCACCATCACCGACGTCCCAGGCAGCTCCGACTATTTCAAGGGCGGGGTAGTTGCCTACACCAACGAGATCAAAATGGCCAACGGAGTCGACCGGGAGATAATCGACGCCCACGGGGCCATCAGCGCCCCGACAGCCGAGGCCATGGCCATATCTTGCCGGGAACGGTTCGGGGCCGATTACGGGGTCAGCGTAACCGGAGCAGCAGGCCCCGACCCCAGCGAAGGCCACCCTCCCGGCACGATGTACGTGGGCATATCCAGCGCTGAGAAGACCGAGACGTTCAGCCCAGAGGTCTATGGCAACCGGCCTCTGATGAAACAGCGAGCGGCGATAGCGGTCCTGTTCCAGCTTCAACGGCTGCTCCAGGCACAGTAACCGCCGTCGACCCACGCTCCGGTCGAAGCGAGACTCCGTAAGACAGGCTACGCCACATCAGTCGAGGGAGGACACCATGCTCACCAAAGCCGCAGTCCTGTACGAATACAACGAGCCCATGGTGATAGAGGAGCTGGAGCTGGACCCACCGAAACGCAACGAGGTCCGGGTGGATATCGGTTCTGCGGGCATATGTCGTAGCGACTACCACTTCATGAAAGGCGAAGCCCAAGCTCCCTTGCCCATAGTCCTGGGCCACGAAGGCTCCGGCACCATCGACAAGGTGGGCGAAGGGGTGACATCGGTCAAAGAGGGAGACAAGGTGGCCCTCTCCTTCGTTTCCAACTGCGGCAGGTGCGAGTTCTGCGCCAAGGGCCATCCCAGCCTGTGCCTAGAGAGAGCCGCCCACTCGACGACGATGTTCGACGGGACGAACAGGCTCCGCAAGGGAGACCAGGGCATTCGCCAGTTCGCCCAGCTGGCCTGCTTCGCCGATAAGGCCGTGGTGCCCGAAGCGGCCTGCATTCCCATGCCTGACGGCGTTCCCAGCGAGATAGCCGCCCTGATAGGGTGCTCTACCACCACGGGCGTGGGGGCGGTCCTGGTCAAGGCCAACGTGCAACCGGGCGACACCGTCGCAGTGGTGGGCTGCGGAGGAGTAGGTCTGAACGTCCTGATGGGCGCCCGGCTGGCCCAGGCGAAGCAGATCATCGCCGTGGATACCGACGAGGGGAAGCTGGAGTTCGCCATGAAGTTCGGTGCCACCCACTCGGTAAATCCGTCCCACCAGGACGCCGTGGCCCAGGTTCAGGAGCTGACGGGAGGACGGGGCGTCGATTACTCCTTCGAGGTGTACGGGTCCGGGGAGACGGTGGAAATGGCCTACAGCATGGCCAGGACGGGAGGCACTGCGGTGATCATCGGCATTGCTCCCCTTGGCGAGGTAGCGCCCATTGATGCCATGACCATAGTGCGGCAGGAAAAGACCCTGACGGGCACCTACTACGGCTCGGTGAGAATGAACCTGGACATGCCGAGGATCGCAGACCTGTACCTTTCGGGCAAGCTGGACCTGGACGAGCTGGTGACCCGCAGGTACTCGCTGGAGCAGATCAACGAGGCCTATGAGGACCTGGACCGGGGTGAGGTGGGCCGAGGTCTCATCACCCAGTTCTAGGAGTGGCGCTCGCCGGGCTGCTGACAACAGGGTGTGCAGATGGGCGCAGCCCCCCTTTGGGGGGAGTCTGAGGGAGTCCAGAGGGACACTTCCCTCTGGTAGGGGGCATGGGGGATGTTCCCCCAACCACAAAAACCTCTGAGGGCGGGCCGTTGGGGAAAACACCTCTATCATTTTGAGACTGGCTCCTCGGCCAGCCGGCGGGGCGTGCAGAGGAGCGCAGACCCTTTGCCGGGAGTATGAGAGCCTGCCGAAGGGGTGTCCCTCAGATATAAAATCCCTCCTCTTCCTGGATAAGAAAGAGGCGGAAAGAAGGTCTCGAAGGATTCTTTCGCTGCCTGCTAAAAGGGAGACGAACGGGCGGTGCCGCTAGACGGTCAGGCGGCGGTAGAGGTAGGGGAGGCGGCGGGGCAGCGACTCTATCTCGGCCAGGACCTCATAGCCCATGTCCTGGCACATCGCCTTCAGGTAGTCGTGACCTCCCCTATCGACCGTGAGGCAGAAGGGGACGATGTCCTTGCGGCGAGCCTCCTGGAAGGCCTTCTTGGTGTCGTGGACAGCGTACTCCTTCTCGACACCCTCCCGGCTGTAGCCCCTATCCTGGGGTCTCCCATCGCTGAGCAGGAACAGCACCTTGGTGCGGGCCTCCTGCTTCTCCAGCTTGGAGATGGCGTGCCGTATCGCCGGGCCCATCCGTGTGGCGTGGAGCGGGTTGATCTTGTCGATGCGGCGCTTCACCTTCTCGCTGAACACCTCGTCGATGTCCTTGATGGTGTAGAACTCCACGTTTTCCCGCCCGTAGCCGGAGAAGCCGTATATCCCGTAGAAATCGCCTATGGTCTCCAGGGCGCGGATGAGGAGGACCGCGCTCTCCTTCTCGACGTCTATGATCCGTTTATAGGAGCGCCTGCTGCCCTCTTCTCTACGTGCCCTGAGCCAGGCCAGGTACTCGCGTGGATCGTCGGGCGGACTCCAGTCGTCGGCCACACGCTTGGCGTCGTCGATGGCCTCAGCGGTGGAGGCGCTCATATCGAGAAGGAAGACGACAGCCACGTCTCGTTGGATCTTGTTCCGTCGCCAGTAGATCTTATCTGAAGGCGAGTTCCCGGTCCGCTTCTCCACCATGGCGTCGACCACAGCGTCGTACTCAATGTCATCTCCGTCGGGGAGCCTCCGCACCTTGCGGAACTGCTCGGGGGCCAGCAGCTCGAACTGCTTCTTGATCTGAGAGAGGAGGATGGCGTACTCCTGGAGGGTCTTGTCGTAGAAGTCCAGCTCGCCCTCTTCCAGACGCCGCTCCTTGACTATGCACCAGTTGGGCTTGTAGTCGTTGGCCCGGAAGTCCCACTCGTCGTAGAGGAAGGTGAGGGCGTCGGCGCTGGATAGGGGCCCGCCTTCGGCCGGGGTGGTATCGAAGTCATGGCCCTGGCCGGGCTCCTGCGGCTGCTGCTCCTGGCTGATCTGCCCCATCAGGTTGTCGACGAAGAGGCCGGTGGTGTTGGCCACGTCGCCCTCGGAGGCCTGATCGATCTCGATCTCCACGCTCTTCTCCAGTAGCTCCTGAAGAGCCTCGGGTGAGATCGGTTCCATCTGGGCATCGGCCTGACCCTGCTGAGCGTCTCTCATTTTGGCCAGCAGCTGGACCAACTCCGGTTTGAATTCCCCTCTGTATCCCACCTGCTGAGGCTGCTGGTACTCCTCGTCGTCACCGCCTTCGCCTTCCTCGGTGTCACCGGACGGCTCACCGGCCTCATCGCTGGAACCATAGGCCTGGGGTGTACTCATGTCGACGTCGGGGTTCTCGGGCATATCGTCGGGGTCGAAGTCCTCCCACTCTTCGGGAGGCAGCTCCTGGTTAACAAGCTGGGAGATATAGTCGTACAGCCGGATGGTGGCCTCGGCGGTATCCTCCACGGTAGCCGTGGGCGTTTGAAGTTCGGTCAGGATGCGGACCAGCTCCGTTACCTGCTCCTTGATCTGGGTGGGGACCTTGAGACCCGCCCGCTGATCGAGACTGATCCTGACCAGGACCTCGACTATTGCCTCCTGCAGCGGGAGGGAATCGATGACCGGGCGCTCCGAAAGGGAATCGGTCTGGGTAAGCTGATAGCTGCCCTTTATGCCCTTGTATTCGTACTTGACCCGGGAGTCCAGCCTGGTGTCTTCGGATACGGTAAATAGATCATAGGCCAGCCGACGCTCGGGGAAGATATTGAAGAACCTCTCCAGGTCCACAGTAGCAGCATCGCCGTTGGTGGCCAGGTCGGCCCTCTCCACCCTGAGATTGGAGAAGAGGGTGGCCTCCTTATCATATACAAATTCGAAGCTGCCGAACTCCAGGTGGGCCACCTGGTGAGTGCCTACCACCTTGTACCATCCGAAGTTCTGCTCCTTGGTAGGATACCTTCGAACGAACTCGGGAAGGTAGACAGCCCTGCCTTCGGTAGTGGGATTTTCGCCCGACACCCAGCCGATGCCTCGCTCTCGAAGCTCATCGCTGTATTGGATCTGTATGTCCGTGCCGGCGAGGGCCACGGCGTACATCCACAGGATGTCTCTGACCTTGTCGAGCTCGATGCCCGAGGACAGCTCCTCAAGCATCTCCTTGCCCTTGGAGGACTCAAGGCGGAAGTAGGCGATGCCGCCCTCTTCATTTTCTTTGAGGATTTGCAGCCCCTCGTAGAACCACCTATCGAGGTCCGAATAGGGGATCTTCTCCATCACCACCGGGCTGGTCCTTATGAAGTCCAGCACCGCGTAGGGCGATTCGGAGAGGAGCGCGCCGGACAGCTTCAAGAGATGTCCTTGAGTCTCACCATCCAGCTCGGTGAGGGACTTGGAGGCATCGGACATGAAGGTGTTGATGTGAGAGGCGTCCTTGCGAGAAAACCGCTCGGTGAGATCGAGGAACCGGCCCCGCTGCTCCCGGTCTATGCGACCCAGGATAGTTGCGCCGGACTCGAAACAGGCCTTGGCGTCCCGCCAGTTGAGCTCGACCAGGGAGGTGAGAAGAGACAGGAAGCCTCGACGGTCCTGCTTCTCCATGTTCTTGAACACCGTCTCGGCCGAGTTGAGGCACTCGTTGGCTAGGTCGTAGGAGCGGCGGGACAGGGAGTCCAGGAAGGAAACGAAACGTCTCATCTCGCCCAGGGTCATGTATCGCAACAGTGACGGGCTCACCTCGAAGAACCGGGAAGAGAGGGTGCCCGATTTCCAGGTGCCCCTGTACAGCCCCTTCCCCAGAGCGGCCCAATCGCCCAGCTGATGGGGCGTGAGGTGTGCAAGCGCCTCGGGACTGGCCTGGAAGTAGGTAGCTGACAGCACCGCCGATTCTTTGGCCAGCGTCTTACCCCATTTGGCCCATTCCAGGAAGTGGGGGAAGGGCAGCTTGGCCAGCACGTTGGGGGTGACCCTGAAGTACTCGGAGGCGGCCTCCCAGGAACGGAAGGAGTGGCGAGCTATGAGCACGCCCTCCTCTGCCCAGGACTGGAAGTCTTCGTTGCGCAGGATCTCGGCGATCAGCCTGGAGGACTTCTTGAACTGGGATGCTACGGCAGGAGGAAAGCTGGAAAGCTCCTGCTCCAGCTGTTCGAGGTTCTTTTCAGAGGCCATGTCGATAGTCTACCCGATGAGGGTCAGGAACTGATATAGCATTCTGGCCGTTGCGCCGTAGATAACGTGTTCCCGGTAGGTGTAGAAGTGCTCCAGCCACGGCTCACCGTTCACCATTTCCGTCTGCACTCGATAGTTGCCGGGGTCCAATAGGTGGTCGATAGGCACTTCGATCACCTCGGCGACCTCCATCGGGTTGGTGTTGTAGCGGTAGGGGTAGGGGAATGTCCCAACGAAGGGGACTACCCTGAAGTTGGACCGGGTCTCGATCTCGCTGAGCTGACCCAGGATGGACACGTCCTGTTGGTCGATACCCATCTCCTCCCAGGTCTCCCTCAGCGCGGTGGCCTCGGCATTCAGGTCGCCCTCGTCGAAAACGCCGCCCGGAAAGGCGATGTCTCCTTTGTGGTGCTCCACCTGCTGAGAGCGCTTGTTGAAGACGATATTGTAGCTCTCCTCCTTTTCGAACAGGAGCAGGGCTACTGCGGCTAGGGTGCCCCCGGAATTTTCTAGGGGCTTCCTATCGACGTCTCGGAGAAGGTGTTTGACCTTGGACAGGAAAGGGGACAGGGTAACGCTTGTCATATCGGTTGCTGGGTTCACTCCAATCAGAAGCCGTATGATGGTGGAAAGGCGCTATTCGAAGATGCTGAGGACGACCTCTTCCACGCTGCGCTGGACCTCAGTGTCGTCTGTCAGCGCGGAGACAACGGCCACCTGGCAGGCTCTTCTGGGCGGTATGCCCATCTTGATGAGCCGGCCGGCGTAGATGAGCAATCGGGTGCTGGCGCCTTCCTGCAGACCATGCTCTCTCAGGTTGCGGCATTTCTCACCCAGCTTGGCGAGCTCCTTGGCTACTTCGGAGTCGCAGCCGCTTTCGTGGGCTATAACCTCCTGCTCGACAGACCGGGGAGGATAATCGAAATCTATGGCCACGAACCGTTGTCGCGTGCTGTGCTTCAGGTCTTTGAGTGCGCTCTGGTAGCCCGGGTTGTAGGAGATGACGAGGAGGAACTGGTCGTTGGCCTCCAGCAACTCTCCCCGCTTCTCTACGGGAAGGATTCGGCGATGGTCGGTGAGTGGGTGGATGAGAACGGTGGTGTCCTTCCTGGCTTCAACCACCTCGTCCAGATAGCATATGCCGCCGGCCTTGACCGCCCTGGTCAGCGGACCATCTATCCAGACCGTAGCATCTCCCTCCAGCAGGTACCTACCCACCAGATCACTGGCGGTCAGGTCTTCGTGACAGGCTACCGTAACCAGGGGGATGCTGGAGGCGTTGTCGTTGGAAGGGGCTTTCTTGCCGCCTTTGGGCTTGACCACCGTCAACGGCTGTCCCAGCCGGTAGGCCATGTACTCCACGAACCGGGTTTTGCCGCAGCCGGTCGGGCCCTTGAACAGAAGAGGGATCCTCTCTTTGTAGGCCGCTTCGAAGATCTCAATCTCATCTCCTACGGGTAGGTAGAAAGGCTCCTCTTGGAGAACATACTCCTCTATCTGCATGCCTTTGTATGCGTTCCTGGTCACCCCGGTGGTCATCTTCTACCTAGCCTCTCTGCTTTTCCAGACCCTGCCACCGCTCTGCGACCTCCGCCTTCAACTCCTCGAGTCCGGAATCGTTATGTATTACTACGTCTGCGTGCTTTACTCGCTCCTCGGAGCTCATCTGGGACTTCATTCTGGACCTGGTCTGCTCTTCGGTCATGCCGTTGCGTTCCTGAAGCCTCCGGATGACCGAATCTTCGGAGGAGACGGTCACCCAGACCTGGTCCACCAGAGGGGTCCACTTGGCTTCCAGAAGGACCGCCGCCTCCACCACCATGGTCGTCGTGCCCAGCTTTTTCTGCTCTTCGATGCGCTCGCCAACCATATCATAAATCCTCGGCCACACGATGTCGGTGAGCTTTTTCATGGCGGAAGGGTCGCCGAAGACGATGCCGCCCAGCTTACGCCTGTCTATCTCCCCGTTTTCCTGGGCGAGGTCCTCGCCGAAGGTGTCCAGGACTTGTCTCCAGGCCCGGGTGTTGGGTTCGTAGGCCTGGTGCCCCACCTTGTCGGCATCGAGCACATAGGCTCCAAGGTCTGCCAGTAGCTGGGACACTGTAGACTTTCCGCTGCCTATTCCCCCAGTCAGCCCTATTACAAACATCTATAGGTGTAGATTGTCCCCTCTCTCACAAGCTCGAGGTTCCCAATTCTATCAACCACCCTAGAGCGGGTCAAGGAACCGTTGCTTACGGTTGCTCGTGCGAGAGCGACCGTAAGAGGTTGGGAGATTATGGCTGAAGTGCGCCGCTGAGTCTTGGTTCAGCCACTGGCAAAGCCCAGACAGGATGCAGCCTGACGTCCAGGAATCCCGGGGGATCAGTTGTACTCCTCGCCCACGTCTACGCATTCTCTCATGGTAGGCGGCCTGCTGAGGAGCTGCTCCATGTTGGCCTCCAGGTTCGCCCGCTCCTCACTATCCCGCCACTTGTGCCATTCCTCCATGCTCCGCCAGGTGGATACGACCACTATCGCTTTGTGATCATCGATGTCTATCAGGGTCTCACCGGTAACATAGCCCGGCTGCCTGATAGCGGCGGCGCGAATCTCGGTGGCGATGGCCAGGACGTGGCTCTCCTGGTGCGGCGCCGTGTGTCGTTCGATTATGACTTTGGCCTGCATGACGACTCCTTCCGTTCACCGGCCCTCAACCGCTCGTACAAAGGACGTGCCCCATACAACGGACATGCATGTACGTATCAACCTTCGCCCGGGTCAATCGAAGGGGATCTCCCTCAGTTCGGTAGTCTCCAGGGTGAGCTGCTCGCTGCCGTCAGCGGTGACCACGTGCACGTCCTCCCAGAGAAGCTGCTCGGAGGCCACGGGCTCAGTGCTGATGACTACCCCTTCCTCGATGACGGTATCGTCGTCGGGTGCGATGCTGGGCGGCTCGGTCAGCTGGATGCCTTGGCCGTGGCCCATCCTGCCTATGGGTGCGACCTCGAACCCGTTGCTCTCCAGCACCTGGGCACCTATGCGATGCAGCTCGGAGCACTTTATCCCCGGCCGCAGAGCATCGATCATGGCCTGGTTGGCGTTCAGCAGCACCTGATGCTCCCTAAACTGCTCCTCCGTGGCGCGGCCGAGGACTGCGTGGCGGGGATAGTCGATGGTATAGGTGCGGACGTAGGCGCCGGCATCGACGTACAGTCTGTTGCCCTTCTTCAACGGCCTATCGAAGTGGAACTGGCTGTGACACCCAGGGACATCCGATACCAGGTGCACGAAGGAGGTCCTATCTCCCCCCTCCTCCAGTATCAGGCGCCGGAGGTTTCTCACCACGTCCCGCTCCGTCATGCCGGGGACTATCTCGTCGAACAATCGCTGACGGGCTCGTCCGGTGATATCGGCGGCCTGTTTCATGTAGGCCACCTCTTCCTGGGACTTGATCATCCGTTGATATACGGTGATCCCGGCGCCGTCCACAAACTCAATGCCGGGGAGAGCATCTATCAGGGCCAGGTATGAGCCGACGGGGATGCCCATGCGCTGCTCCTGGCCCAGCTCGGCAGCGACCGTCTTCCCGTCGCCTAAAGCGTCTTTGAGCGCCTCCAACACCAGATCATGGGGAAAGGTAACGACCCCGACGTAACCTCGCACGTCGTCCAGGTAGGTAGTCAGGCCCATGCTGGAGACCAGCCCCTGCCCAACTATGGCGATGGGTTCACCGCTGACAGGCAGGACGAATATGGCGGGACGGGTGTTGGAGTAGTGAAGGGCCAGGGTGCCCGTGGCGCCGGCGTAATACTGAAAGTTCTCTTCTTCCGACACGAACAGGACATCGATGTCCCTCTGGGCCATCAGCTGCTGTGCCCGGTCCCAGCGACGCTCCATCTCGCCCCGGGTGAACATGGCGAATGCCCCCTGGGGTTCGGCGGTGCCGGTTGTCATGTCGTATCCTTTCTATCGACGGCTCCTTGTAGGCAAACAAGGGGGCCGAGGAAGCCTGGGGCAGGTCCGGCGCCTGAGGGCTTCTAGTTCTGGCCGAACCGCTTGTCCATATCAGTGAGAAACTCCTCGACAGGCTTGGACAGGGGAGGCTCTTCCCGGGCCTCCTTCTCCTTGGCCACCTTGGCATCGTACATCGACTCCAGCCGGTCAACGAGGGACTTCAGCTCGGGGTTGCGCACTACGCTGGCGCTGAACTCCAGGTACTGCTTCTCCGCCGCCCGGGTGTCCTGGAGCTCCTCGGGCAGGTCGTAGATGTTGGAAAGCACCTTCATCACCACGGCCGCGCCCGTCAAGTCCTCTTCCACCTGTACGTATTGGGGAAGATGTATTGTCAGGTTCCCCGTTTCAAACCCCAGGTCCTGCATCTGCCGGGACACCATGTAGGCTATGCTGGTGGGGCCTTCGTACTTGCTGTGACGGATCTGATACTGCTCGGTGACGGCCTCGCTACCCTCTATTTTCAGGGAGCCCGAGACCCGAAGCGGCCGAGTGTGAGGGACTACGTCGTACATGCCCCCGATCAGGATATACCTCGTGACCCCCATGGCCTTGAACAGCTCGATGACCGATTCGTTGAACCGTTCCCCGTAGGAGTGAGGTTCCAACATGCGAACGAACAGGAAGTCGGGGCCATCCTCCTGACGGGCGTAGTTGACGACGGTGTTGGGCACGGTGACCGTTCGCTCCCCATCGATGTATCGAAGGATGGGCCTGTACCGGGTGAAGTCGTAGAACTGGCCCGGCTCCTCCAGTCTGCCCAGCTCTCGGGCCGAGAAGTGGCGCTCAAGCCTGCTCAGCACCACGGTACCAACGCTTCCCACGTCCACCCAGGGCCTCAACATGGCGATGGCGTGCGTGTTCTCCAGCTCCGGCAACGGCTCTCGTATTTCGAATTCCCCTATCTTCATTCCACTACTCTACCATTGTGAATCGGTCTATGTGGCCGGCGCCATGTCTGCATAGGTTCTAACGAACTGGGGCAGGTATTCGATTGTCTATGATGGGTGGAACACCACCATCTTGAGCTCGGTCATCTCCTCGACGGCATAGCTGGGGCCCTCTTTGCCCATGCCCGAGTTCTTGACGCCGCCATAGGGCATTAGATCGGCCCGCCACTGGGGCCCGTAGTTGATGTGGAGGCTGCCCGAGTGGACCTCTTTGGCAAACTTCATCGCCCAGTCCACGTTCTGGGTGAAGATGGCGGCCGAAAGACCGAACTCGGTATCGTTGGCCATCTCAACGGCGTGCTCGATGTCGTTGACCTTGGTAACTGCTATGGCGGGGCCGAACAGCTCCTCACAGGAGATCTTCATCCGAGGGTCCACGTCAGCGACGACCGTGGGAGCGAACACAGCGCCTTCCCTATCGCCACCGGTGACCACCCTGGCGCCTCCCCCCACCGCCTCGGTGACCCATTCCCCCACCCGGATGGCGTCGGACTCTCGAATCATGGGCCCCATCTGGATGTCTTCTTCAATGGGATTCCCCACCTTGATCTCCTCCACGCCGCCTACCAGTGCCTCGAGATAGTCCCCGTATATCTTATCGTCAGCCAGCACCCGTTGAGTGGAGATGCACACCTGGCCGGCGTTGGAGAAGCTAGTGGCCACGGTGGCTTTTACCACCTTCTCCATGTCAGCGTCGGGCATGACGATGAGAGGGCTGTTGGAGCCCAGCTCCATGGTCACCTTCTTTATACCGGCCTTGTGGCAGATCCTCTCGCCGATCTCTTTGCTGCCGGTGAAAGTGATCTTCCTAACTCGGTCGTCCTCGCAAATGGCGTCCCCTATATCCTTGCCCGGGCCGGTAACGCATTGGACGGCCTCGGGCGGCAGCCCGGCGTCCAGCAGCACCTTCACCAGCTTCAGAGCCGACAGAGGCGTATCCGAGGCCGGCTTGATAACCACGGAGTTGCCTGCGGCCAACGCCGGACCTACCTTGTGGGCCAGCAGGTTTAGAGGGAAGTTGAAGGGGCCGATGGCCGCTACGACTCCACAGGGTACCCTCATAGTGAACCCGAACTGGCCCGTCCAGCCCGGGGCACCGTCCAGGGGCACGGTGACTCCGTGGATCCGTTTAGCCTCCTCGGCGGAGCCGGTGATCACCTGAATGGCCCTGTCCACCTCGCCGCGGCCCTCGGCGATCACCTTGCCCTCTTCCAGGGTTATTATCCTGGCGTGTTCCTCCCGCCGCTCTTCCAGCAGGTTGGCCGTCTTTAGCAGTATCTGATACCTATCGAACCCGGACATTTTGGCCATCACCTCGGCGCCCCTAACAGCGCTGGTAATGGCGGCGTCCACATCACTGGTATCGCCCTTGGGGACCGTATCTATCTGCGTCCCGTCGAAGGGATTGACCACCGGGACCTTTTCGTCTTTGTCCACCCAGTCTCCGCCTATGAACATCCTCATGCTTTAGTCCTCCTTCACTCGCCTACGCACTCCTCCTTGGGAGCAAATCTCAAGTGATTCTTGTTATACCCACCGGTGCCATCCCCGCGGGCGTACAGGGGGTAGCCTTCGGCCGGTCTTTCCGCCTTGAGGCCGTATTATAACCCGATGCGCCACGTTCCGTAACCGCCTCTCAGGGTTGACAAACACCTTCACGATGCTATACTACGGTATCCTTTTGCCGAAGCGGCTTGGTACATCCCTCCCTATCCCCTAACGCCCAAGGGAAGACTGTATCAACCACGACCAGGACGCTTATGGCCCGTTTGGCGGTTGGCTTACGAGGCGACGGTGGAAGGTTCAAAGCGATAGACGCGGAAGGTCTGAACAGAGGGCTAGAGTAGGTTTACAGAACACAACGAGGTTGGGTTAGTCATGGCAAGTGCAGAATCGGTACTGGGCATACACGGAGCAAGTATATCCCTGCGGAACCTGACCAAGCTCTATGGCGAGGTGCGGGCCCTGGACAACGCCAACATGGAGATAGAGGCCGGCGAGTTCATAACCCTTCTGGGCCCCAGCGGTTCCGGCAAGACCACCACCTTGATGATGATCGCCGGGTTCGTGATCCCCACCGGCGGCGACATCCTCATCGATGGCAACTCCATCGTAAGCATACCCACCTACAAGCGTAATCTGGGGATGGTGTTCCAGAACTACAGCCTCTTTCCTCACATGAACGTGGGCAA
The DNA here is from genome assembly GCA_965197645.1 of Dehalococcoidia bacterium. Taxonomy (GTDB): domain Bacteria; phylum Chloroflexota; class Dehalococcoidia; order Plut-88900; family Plut-88900. The sequence goes on from OZ240219.1 coordinate 233,087, forward strand.
GAACATCGCGTTCCCCCTACAGATGAGGCACATGAAGAAGAGGGACATCGAACCTCGAGTGCAGGCGGCCCTGGAGCTGGTCAGGCTACCCGGGTTCGAAAAGCGAAGAGCCAACCAGCTTAGCGGTGGTCAGCAGCAGCGTATCGCACTGGCCAGAGCTCTCGTGTACGAGCCCCAGGTCCTCCTTCTCGACGAGCCCCTGGGCGCACTGGACCTGAAGCTGAGGCAGGAGCTCCAGATCGAGCTGAAGCACCTGCACGAAAGGCTGGGGGTTACCATCGTATACGTGACCCACGACCAGAGCGAGGCCCTTACTATGTCGGACCGCATAGTGGTAATGAACTTCGGCGCCATCCAGCAGGTGGGAGGCCCGGAGGACATGTACAAGCTTCCCGCCAACAAGTTCGTGGCCGACTTCATCGGCGAGTCCAACTTTGTTACCGGGCACGGGCAACGGGAGAACGGTCGCTTGCTGATGGAGTCTGAGGACGGCCTGAGGTTTACCGGCATCGCTCGAGGAGCAGACGTAGACGTGGACAACGCCACTATGGTCATCCGGCCCGAGAGTATCCTCCCCGCTGCCGACAACAAGGCCTTCGCCAACACCTTCGAAGGTGAGATAACGGAGATCCTATACCTCGGCGATCTCGTCAAGTACACGATAAGGCTGGGAGATGCCACCACTCTGGACGCCAAGTGGCAGCTCCGGGCGGAGATCAGCCTGCTCAAGAGGGGCGACAGAGTAAGGATCGGCTGGGAGGCCGAGGACATGGTGGCGGTCTAAAGGTTTAGCCCGAACCGGAACCGAGGAATAGACAGGCTCACAAGAGCCTGACTGGCTAGGGGCAAACGATGGCAGAGGTAGCAGAGCAACGAGCCGAGGCAGCAGCGCCACCGCTGGTAATCAAACGGGACTGGAGGCTAACCTGGCTTCGCATCAAGGAGCAGGGCTTCTTCATGGCCCTCGTGCTGCCTGCCGTCATACTGACCACCATCTTCCTCATCTACCCCCTTTTCCTCGTAGTACAGCTGAGTTTCGGCGACGACGACTACGTCGGAGAAACCCGTCCCACGAAGGTCAACTACAAGTTCAGCACGCTCGATCAGTATGACCGCGCCTTTACCGGCACATACGTCAATGTGTTCGACGAGTTCCCGGATATTGAAACCGATGGCGCCAACACGGTCCTCAATATAGAACGACGGCCCTTGGGCGACCTGAATGGCGACGGCTCGGTAACTATCGATGACGTTGTAGTTACCATCTATGGTCGAGCGGTGCCCGTCCAAGAAATCGACGCCAAAGGCGGGGACGTTCTTTTGGCGACGGCGGTTGAAGGCTCGGTAGCCATCAACGACGTTATAGTCACCATCGGGAATCAAGCGGTGACCGTGGATGAATTCAACGCCAAAGACGGAGAGATTACTTTGGCGGCGCCGATTGACGACACTGTAACCACCGACGATGTTGTAGTTACCATCGATGGCAGAGCGATACCAGTGCGGGAGCTCGACGCCGAAGACGGTGAGATTTCTTTGCGGCACGTCCTCGCAACCTATCTGATAGATAAGAAGTCCGGGCCCGGTGTATACCACACCCTATTCAAGACCACCTTTATGATCTCGTTCCTGACGACCTTTATTGCATTACTGGTCGGCTACCCCGTTGCCTATCTTATCTCCAACGTATCGGATAAGACTCGTTCCATCCTCCTTCCTCTGGTGATAGTGCCCTTCTGGACCAGCATTCTGGTCAGGACCTTCGCTTGGAGGATCATCCTGGGGCAGCGAGGCTTCATCAACGAGGTGCTGGACTGGATAAGTCTCCGCGGAGTAGCCGCCAGCATCATGCAGGGGCTGGACAAGATAGACTTCGTAGACCTGATCGCCTTTCCCGGCGACTTCGAGAGTGGTGATCCATTGCCGTTGGTCTTCAACCGGATCGGCACCCTTATCGGTATGGTCCACATCATGGTGCCCTTCATGATCTTCCCGATATTCGCCGTGATGCGGGGCATCCCCAACGAGTACGTCCGGGCGGCGGAGAACCTGGGCGCCGGGCCGTACATGGCGTTCAGAAGGATCTACTTCCCCCTGACCCTGCCGGGCCTCGGCGCCGGGGTGTTGCTGACCTTCATCCTGTCCCTCGGATTCTTCATTACGCCCGCGCTGTTGGGTGGGCCGAAGGACAGAATGGTCTCCAACATGATCGAAGAGCAGATCAACCGGTCTCAAAACTGGGAGTTCGCCGCAGCGCTGGCGCTGATGTTGCTGGCTGTGACTATCGTCCTGTACATCTTGTACGCTCGGTTCATGAGCTTCGAAAAGCTGTACGGCGATCAACGCTAGCTCCCCCTCGAATGGATGACCAAGAGTCGAGCAAAAGCGGATAGACAAGGAGAAAAGGGAAGATGAAGGGTACAGCGGCTAGAGGCGTAAGCGTCTGGGGCGGACAAAAGGCACCGCTGCGCAGGGTAATCCTGTACTGCTTCGTAACCCTGGTGTTTGCCTTTCTCATCCTGCCCAACTTCATCGTCATACCTCTATCGGTAACGGATTCCATCTACCTGGAGTTTCCACCCCAGGGCTTCACGTGGCGCTGGTACCAGGACTACTTCGGCGTTGAAGGGGCCAGCCACTTCGGAACGGCCGGAAGATGGATTCCGGCCACACTCATAAGCCTTCAGCTGGCCCTAGTTGTGGTGGCCATAGCTGTGCCGCTGGGCTCCCTGGCGGCCTACGGCATGACGCGGGGGAGGTTCCCTGGGAAGACTGTGTTCAATGCCGTGATCATATCTCCGCTGATCGTGCCGATTCTGATCACGGCGATAGCGCTGTTCTTCTTCCTATCAAAGAACTTGAGGGCCTTCTTCGATCCGCTGCCGGCGCCCGACCTGCCCAAAACCCCGGCTGTTCCGGAAATAGGTTGGCTGATCCTCCTCATAGTGACGGCCGTGCTGGTGGCGGCAACCCTCGCCCTGCGGCTACTGCCTAACCTTTTGGGGAGGGACCCCGAAGGAGGGATGTTGCGAGCCCACCAGTTCATCCTGAGCTGGTTCGGCCCGCTGATGATCGTGCTAACTCCCCTGTTCCTGCTCGGTCTGTTCATGCTGCTTGGAGAGTGGATCTTCGCCCTCTTCTTGATAGGGGTAGGAGGAGCATCCCTGGTGGGCATGCTCCTACCCAAGTTCATGACGGTAGACCAGGACGGGCCGGTTCAGGCCGTCCTTGACCGGGTAGGACCATTTCTTCCCTTTTCATTTGGCTTGGTAGCGTTCTTCATGCTAATGGCGCTATTCACGGGCTGGACGGACAGATTTGACGGCAATCTCCTCTCTTTGGAAGACCCTCTTCCACCTCTGCCGGGCCTGTCTCCCGGTCTGGTTCTGGCTCATGTAATGCTGGCCACGCCTTACACGGTCATCATCCTCAGCGCGACCCTCAGGAGCGTCGACGTCACCCTTGACCAGGCCTCCGCAACGCTGGGCGCCGGACCTTTCACGACACTGCGCAAGATAGTGTTGCCCTCGATGATTCCCGGCCTGGCCGGAGCAGCCTTCTTCTCCTTCCTGACCTCGTTCGACGAGTTGCTGATCGCCCTGTTCCTCTCCACAACCGAGATAAGTACTCTCCCCAAGGAGATATTCGACGGCATACGTACTGAGATCAGCCCAACCATAGCGGCCATCGCCACCATGCTCATAGCCTTGACGGTCATACTCCTGTCCGTAGCCTTGACATTCTCGTTGAGGCTCAAGCGGAAAGCGGGAATCCTCGAGGAGTAGTGGCGCTTCTTGGGCACGCAACATTCAACCGAGAGGAAGATGTTTATGTTTAGGACTCGCAAATCCTACCGGGTGCTGGGGCTCGCAGCCGCGGTAATGGCAGCGTTGTTGATACTGGCGGCATGCGGAGGTGGAGGCGGTACTGACCCCGAAGCCACTACCGAACCCGAAGCCACTACCGCCCCAGCCGACGATACTCCCGCACCTGCTGTTGCTACGCCAACTGCCGCTACTTCTGGGGAGACCGAGGAGGAGTCCACAACAACTGCCGCCGACACTTCCATGCCCACTGGAGAAGCCGGAACAGTATCGGTGGCCATCGAGGGCGCACAGCTGCCGGAGCCCTTCGTCGGCGGAGAGGAAGTAGAGGGCACGGAGGAGATCATAGAAATGATGGCCATGGGTGGATCGGGGCAGACCGGCACCACCAGGCTCGTTCAGGTTGAGCGCACCGCGGTAATCGAGATCACCCTCTCTCCCGCGGGAGATGGAAACCAGATAGCTGTAATCGGCCGAGGCAGATGCGACGATGAAGAGAGAAGCGAGCAGGTGGATTACGTCCTGTACGATGTGGAAGACGGAAAATCGATAAGCGTCGTCAACCAGCCGGTCGCATACTTCTCATTCAGCAGGTCGATCATACTGGTCTACAACGGTGATTCAATCGACTCCGGTGAGGCCGCCTGCGGGGACATCCGCAGCGCCTTCAGCTAATCGTCTTCGCTGAACTGACCACTGGGGCCGCCGGATTACCGGCGGCCCCAGCACTTTCACCGCAACCATCTCGCTTGACCAAGCCGAGTACGGCTAGTACGCTAGCCTCGGTCGGCAAAGGCGATGGCTGCTCACACTGGCCCAGGACCGTCGGGCCGCTTTCAACCCCAAAACGAGCGCCAGATGACTATGTCCCACTCAGAGATAAGGATCACCCCTCAACGATACTCCTACCGGGGCCTCCTGCAGTACAAAGAATCCGCGAAAGGTGACCAATGATTGACTACGGTCGATTCGACACACTGGACGTACAGGTGAAGGATTCTATTGCCGTTGTCACCCTGAATCGACCCGATGCACTGAATGCCGTCGATCACCAGATGCACCTGGAGATCGAGGAGGTACTGGGTGACGTCACCGAGGATCCAGAGGTTAGTGTAGTCGTCTTAACAGGTGCAGGCAGGACCTTCTCCGCCGGCGGAGACATCAGGGCGATGAAGGAGCGAGCAGACAACCCCGAGGCGCAGCGGGAGTACGTTACTAATTTCATAATGCAGGGCCCGTGGAAGCTGGTTAGGAACCTCCTTGAGGTGCGTCAGCCGGTCATAGCCGCCGTCAACGGAGATGCCATCGGCCTCGGCGCAACCCTAGCCCTGATCTCCGACATGATCATCATTTCAGATGACGCCCGGATCGGCGACCCTCACGTGAGGGTCGGTATAGTGGCCGGCGACGGCGGCGCCGCCATTTGGCCTCTGCTCACCAGCCTGTGCAAAGCCAAGGAGCTACTGATGACCGGCGACCTAATCACCGCATCGGAAGCCGAGCGAATAGGGCTGGTCAACAGGGTGGTCCCAGCTGACCAGGTGATGACTTCCGCACTCGAACTTGCCCAGCGACTGGCCTCAGGACCGACACTGGCCATAAGGTGGACCAAGCTCGCTCTTAACAAACGGCTTCGCAACGAGGTCAACTTGGTGCTGGAGGCGTCCCTGGCCACGGAGGGACTCACCTTCCTGAGCGACGACCATCGAGAGGCGGTCACCGCCTTCCTGGAGAAGCGTAAGCCTACTTTCCAAGCAAGATAACCACCATGATATTCAAGCTTCTTCTATGGCCCATCAAGCTGGTCTTCAAGGTCCTTTTGTGGTTCCTGATGCTGCCGATCAATATCTTCATGGTGCCGGCCAAGATGGTGTGGCGCGTGGCCCAGGTCCTGATTTACCTGGTCATCATCGCTGTCATAGTCCTCATCGTCATCCAGTTTATCTGACGACGGACCGTCTCAATGGGCCAAGCAGACAGTAGGGACGGCGTTCCATCAGAAGACGGACGAGGGGATAACGACTCCGAAAAGACCGAGCCGGCTCCCCACAGCGAGAAAATGAGCCAGTTCGTAGTCGACGCCGACAGCCACGTCCTGGAACCCAAGGACCTGTGGCAGACCTACATAGAACCTCGGTTCCTGGACCGAGCCCCGCGCATCGAGGTGGACTCCGACGGCTGGGAGCAGTGGGTTATCGATGGAAAGCCCTATTCGTACCGTCACGGCGTGTTCGGAGACATGGGGGCCATCGGCAAGGACCTGAAACGGTACTTTACCCCCGGTGCGGTCACCTACGAGGAGGGATGCCGGCTCTCTCCAGGGGGCTGGGATCCCCGTGAACGCGTAAAGATGCTGAACGAAGAAGGCATCGATAAAGTACTCCTGTATCCATCGCTGGGCATCACCTGGGAGGGCGGCTGCGACGACCCGGAGCTGGCCGCGGCGTGTTGCCGGGCCTACAACACCTGGCTCATCGAATGGTGCAGCCGATATCCAGACCGGCTGTATCCCGTAGCCCACGCTTCCCTGAAGGACCCCGTCCAGGCAGCCTCGGAGCTGAAACGAACGGCGGAGGCCGGCGTGCGGGGTGCTATGGTGCGGGCCTATCCCTCGGGCGATAGGCCGTATGGACACCCGGACAACGATCCGTTTTGGACAGCGGCCCAGGACCTGAACCTTCCAGTGGCACTGCACATCGGCGGCAACCCGAAGATGGCAGGCAGCGATCTATTCGACGTCAAGTTTGGGGCCGGAACGTGGTGGGTGTACGTCATGTTCGCCGCCGACACATTCATCGGTCTGACCAGCCTCTTTCACGGGGCCGTCTTCGAGCGCTTCCCCGGACTCAAGACGGCGGCCCTGGAAACAGGCTCGGCGTGGGTCGGCTACTGGCTGGAACGCATGGACGAGACCTTCGAGAACCTCAAGTTTTCGATACCACTCAAGCAACGACCCTCCGACTACTTCAAGCGACAGTGCTGGGTCACCATGGAACCGGATGAGGAGCTGGCCATAGCCACCATTCGCCACGTCGGCGCAGACAACTTCATGTGGGCCGCCGACTATCCCCATTCCGACGGCCACCTTGACGCCGTCGCCAAGTTGAAATCGACGATCGAAGGACTCTCTACGGCGGACCAGGGAAAGATCCTGGGTGGAAACGCCGAGCGGGTCTATAACCTGAGATGAAGACCGCGAGGCGCAGCCGTCCTGCAGGCCTGAACCCCGGCCTTAGACCTTGCCCCAGGTTACTATTCGCTCAGGCGTGATGGCCAGGATGGGCCGGTTCGTCATGTCCATGGCTGAGTACTGTCGATACCGGCCTCTCAGCAGCTCCGCCGCCGATTGGTGCTCAGACCCTGCGTAGATAATCGAAGCGGCGCCGTGGACCATCACGAAGCCCAACCGGCTCCAGTCATCGGAGTACTCGTCGACTGTCAAGCAGACCTGGGGATTGCCCCGAATGTTTCTTATCCGCTTCAGTTTTTCCTGCGCTACGGACTTGGGCTTCTCGTCGATGACGCTGTATATGCGGGACTCCGTCGCGGCGTAGCAGATGGGTACCACGTGGGGTTTGCCGGAAGCGTCGGCAGTGCCGAGCCGCCCAACTTTATGGTCCTCCAGGAACTTGAGCACCGATCCCTTCACCTTATTGACTCCCGTTAGCCGAGGCGTGATGGGCTTCCACCAATTCCTTAGCTGCAGTCTCACCGCTCCGCACGGCGCCTTCCATGGTGGAGGGCCAGTCGGTGTCCGTCCACTCCCCTGCGAGAAACAGGTTGCCAATGGGGGTCCTGGCGGGGAGACGATGCCTCATCGCCCCCGGAGCAGCCGAAAACGTGGCCATCGGTTCTTTAACTACGGATACGTGGGTTACACCCGCCTGGTCCGCCCTGGGCAGCAAGCCGGCAAGCTCCTCCAGGAACATCCGCCGGATCTCCTCCTTGGGAACGTCGATCAGGTCTCGGGCACCGCTCTGGGACAGGCAGATGTACTGGCCATCCTGGCCGTTTCGGTTGTACATCCGGCTCTTGTTGAAGGCCCACTGGACCTTACTGTTCAGGAACGCTGCAAACTCAAACCGGGCCACGGGCCTATCGTACCAGACGTGGACATTGACAATCGGGGACGATTCCAGTGCGGACGCGCGTCCAAAGAAGGGGTCCTCTTGCAACTCCGCCGAGAGCATGGGAACGAAGACCTGGTGAGGTACGGCGCTGACGTAATAGTCGGCGGCGAGGAGCCCGCCTCCGGTCAGTGCAATGCCCTCGATACGGCCGCCTGCCACACGCAGGCCAGCCGCCTCCGATTTCAGGACCACCTCTCCACCCCGGTCGGTGATGTATAGCTTCGCCGCGTCCTCTATGAGGCTGGTCAGCCCGACCTTTGAGTAGCCGATGTCCGCCCCTCTCGAGTCCTTGAAGAACCCCTCCTGGAACACCATCATGGCCTGGTTGGCGCTTACCCACCGTACGTCGTCGTTCAGTGTGGGTAGGGTGATGACGTTCCAGAAGTTGGCGATGGCTCTACCGGTCTGGCCGTGCTGTCGCAGCCAGTCGTAGAAGGTCTGGCCGTCCAACTCTTTCCTTCCCTTCTCGCCGAGGGCCATGATCCGCAAGGACGCCATAAGCGCAAGGGCTTTCTCCCGCGCCGACAGGTGGCGGTACGTTGCGAAGGAGGGCAACAGGTGGAAGGGGGTGGGGAGAGGAGCGCTGCTCAGCCCGGACGCACCGCCGGGACCATCGATGATCTGTACGGCCATGCGGTCCTGCACGTAGGTATTTTGGAAGACGCCCAGCCGCTTCAGGAAGGCGATGTATCGGGTGCAGCACCGCATGAAGACGTGCTGGCCATTGTCCACTTCGAAGCCGGTGGTACGGTCGGTGAAGGAGAATGCCCGGCCGCCGAGGAAGCCCCGCCTCTCAAGCAGCTTGACCCTGAACCCACCGTTGCCCAGTTTACAAGCAGCGGCGAGGCCCGCCAGTCCTCCTCCTATGACCAGGACCGTGGGTCGAGAAGACTCTCCGACAGCGTTTTCAGCCATATCTTGCCTGTCAAGCCAACCTTTTCAGCCGTGGTGAGCCGCACCCTGCAGTTGAAAACATCGTACCCCCGGGCTTCTATCCTGTCCAATAGCTTGATATAAAGGCCCTGCAGCACTGCAGGACACAACCTTGATCTGGCGTCCAGCAAAGGCAGAAGGTCCCGGCTCCTGGCGAAGTACTCCCTGGCCCGGGCCACCTGGAACTTCATCATCTCAACGAAATCGCCGCTGACGGTCCCGCTGGTCAAATCATTCTCTGAGTAGCGGAACCTGTCCAACTCGTCCTGAGGTACGTAAATCCTATCCCTGCCGCGGTCTTCCTCGATATCCCGAAGGATGTTGGTCAGCTGCATGGCGATGCCCATGTCGATGGCGTAGTCACGGGCCCGCTCGTCCCTGTAGCCGAAAATCTGAATGCAGATCAGGCCCACCACGGAGGCGACCCGGTAGCAGTACTGGCGAAGCTCCTCGAACGTATCGTAGCGGGTGGTGGTCAGGTCCATCTCGACGCCGCTGATGACGTCTTCCAGGTACTCGAGGGGTATATCGTACTTGCGAACGGCATCCATCAGGGCGATGAAAACGGGTCCGTTGGGTTCCCCCCGAAACGCTTGATGGAGCTGTTTGCGGTACTCCTCGAGCAGACGGGTCTTCTCTTCCAGGGCGGCCTCTTCGTCGCTGTAGTCGTCACACTGGCGGCAGAAGGCGTAGGCGGCGTAGATGCCCAGCCGTTTGGGTCGAGGGAGGGCAACGAAGGCGTAGTAGAAGTTCTTCGCCCTTTTGCGGGTCACGCGGCGGCAATGCTCGTATGCCTGCTGGAGTGAGTACTCCATATGCTCACGAGGCGCTTATCCCCCGTGGAGTAGCCCTTTCGTAAGAGTGCGAAGGCGGTGCTTGAGCAGCACAGGAGCGAACAGCCTGGCTTTATCGAACCCGGAGAGGGCGGGACGGCGGCTCAACACGTCGTAGCCGCTCTGCTCGATGGCGTCCAGCACCTTCATCCCTCCCCTGCTGAACAGCTCCAGGTCCACCTTCAGCCCGTCGGATACCAGGCCTACCAGTTCGATCCCCTGGTGGAAAAGCTGTCTGGCCCGGTCCACCTCGAAGGCCATCAGATCTCTGAACCTATCGTTGCGGCGTTTCGCTCTCAGGTCCTCTTCCGTGTATCCAAAGCGGTCCATATCCTCTAGGGGGATGTAGATTCTTCCCATGCCGAAGTCCCTGGAGACGTCCTGCCAGAAGTTGGCCAGCTGGAGAGCCGTGCAGGTGGCGTCGGCCAGCTGCTGGCGCTTCACATCCCTGTACCCGAACAGGTAGAGTACCATGTGGCCCACCGGGTTGGCCGAGTGGTCGCAGTAGTAGAGCAGATCGGAATAGGCGGGAAATCTATGCAGGCGCTGGTCCATCCGGTTGGCCTCGATCAGCTTGAGAAAGGGCTCCCGCGGTATCTCGAACCGCCGGATGGTAGTCTGAAGAGCCACCAGCACCGGATGCAGGGGCCGGCCTTCATAGCACCTGACCAAATCCTGCTGCCACTCGTCCAGCTGGGCCAGCCTATCGCCCTCCACTTCGTCGCCCAGATCGTCGACGGTGCGGCAGTAGGCGTAGACGTTGAAGAAGTGTTGCCGCAACTTCCTCGGCAACAGCCATGAACCGACGGTAAAGTTCTCGTAATGGGTCCTGGCGAGCCGTTCGCAGTACCGAAGACCCTCTTCCAAGGAGACTGTGGAGCCGACGGTCTGGACTGTGAAGGCCATTCAGCCACCTCTGCCGTTGGACGACGACAGCCGCTTGTACCGTCCCAGGGCTATCAGCGGAAAGTAGGTGCGATACATATGATACTTGATGAGAAAGTCCCTGGGGAATCCCGTGCCTGTGAAGTGATCTTCTTCCCACGTCCCGTCCTCGCCCTGGTGATCCAGCAGATAGTTTATGCCCCACCCTACTGCGGCGGAATCGGTCTCCCCGGCTGCCATGAGCCCAAGCAATGCCCACGCCGTCTGCGATGCGGTGCTGGGCCCTCGGCCCCTCTGGGAAGGGTCATCATAGGTGGCGCAGGACTCGCCCCACCCGCCGTCGGGCTGCTGGTAGTCCCTCAGCCACTGCACTGCGCGCTGAATGTAAGGCTGGCCCATATCCTCGCCTATCTCCTTCAGTGCGGGCAGCACGGCGCCCAAGCCGTAGATGTAGTTGACGCCCCAGCGTCCGAACCACGCGCCGTCGTATTCCTGTTCCCGCTTCAGATAGTCGAGGCCCCTGCCCACGGCCTGAGAGGTCTCCGGTTTACTTCCCTCCATACCCAGGAACTCGAGCACGTGGGCCGTTACATCCTCAGTGGGCGGATCGATGGTCTCACCGAAATCGCAGAAAGGTATCTTCGTCACGAACCTCTTGGTGTTGTCTTTATCGAATGCGCCCCATCCCCCGTTCCGGCTCTGCATGCCCAGCACCCAGTCGGCTCCTAGTTTCATCGCCTGGTCTTTCTCGTCCTGGGGCAGGTCCAGCAGCCGGAGGGCTATGAGAACCTCGGCAGCGTCGTCGATGTCGGGATACAGGTCATTATGGAACTGGAATGCCCAACCCCCGGGCTCCAGATCGGGCGCCTTGACACGCCAATCGCCCGCAACGGTGATCTGCTCGTCCAGCAGCCACTCTCCGGCCTTGAGCAACAATGGGTCGTCAGCCTCCATGCCCGATTCCCGGAGAGCGATGACGGACCAGGCGGTGTCCCACACCGGGCTGACGCAGGACTGGGTCCGGAAGGTGCCGTTCTCACTGATGGCGAACCCACGGAACCCCTCCAGCCCTTTGGCCATGACCGGGTGATCGACGGGATACCCCAGGCAATGAAGCGCCATCAGCGAGTAGACCCACGGAGGCTGGATGCCTGCCCAGCTCCCGTCCGGGTTCTGGTGCTCAAGTATCCACTGCTCCGCTTTTTTGATGGCCTTCCCCCGGCCCGGCTTCAACGGGATCCGTTCCCAGACACGTAGGCCCTTGTCCAGCCAGATGAAGAAGGACTGCCAGCCTATTCCGGATGGTTTGCCGCGAACGGTGTATTTGAGTGGGCCGGAATCGGCGGGGAACAGCTCGTCGATTCGAGCGTATTCGGGTACCTCCCGCACGGGACGCTTGTTGAGAATTATCAGCATCGCAATGATGGTGGGCCTGGCCCACGAGGAGAACTCGTACAGGTTGAAGGGTAGGGCCGTGGGCAGGAACATGATCTCCGGGGGCATCACCGGCGTGGCGTCCCAGGGCCACTGCCCAAACAGGGCCAGCCAGATCTTGGTGAAATTGCGGACCTTGGGAACACCGCCCCGGGACAGGATAAACTCCCGGGCTTTGGCCATAAAAGGCTCGTTGGGAGATTCGCCGGCCAGCTTCAATGCAAAGTAAGCCTCGACGGTTGCATTGAGGTCGCTGGGGCCACCGAAGTAGATCGGCCACGTGCCGTCGCCTCCTTGCGTCCTCTTGAGGTAGTTGACTATCTGGTCCCACCGCTCCCCATCGGCTACGTCCAGGAAGTGAGTAAGCATGAGGTACTCGGAGGTGATGGTAGCGTTGGCTTCCAGTTCCGCCCACCAGTACCCGTCATCATATTGCCGATCGAGGAGATAGTCCTGGCAGCGCTTTATGGCCCAGCTCAGGTTCTCGGCGTCGGTCCTGGTACCAGTCATGCAGCTGCCCTCATCTGGGGACGCCGTCGAAACCAGTCCACCGCTTCCTCCAGACCCTCCTCGATAGGCGTCTGAGGCATACCCAGCTCCCGTACCGCCTTCGACGGATCGAAGTACATCGGCTTCCGGGCCATTCGGACTCCGGCAAGAGGGATCCTCGGCTCCCTGTTCAACAGGCCGGCGGAGAACCAGTTCTCCAGGCGAGCTGCTCCCAGGGCCAGCCAGTAGGGCATGCGGAACACCGGCGCCGCCCTCCCGACAGTCTCGGCCAGCATCTGAAACAGCTCTTTGAGGCTGGCGTTCCGGTTGCCGAGGATGTACTTTTCACCGGTCACCCCCTTCTGCAGTGCCTGTATGTGCCCTCTGGCCACGTCCCTCACGTGCACCACGTTCAGGCCGGTGTCCATGTACGCCGGCATCCGACCTTCGATGAAGTCCAGTACGATCCTGCCGGTAGGAGTGGGTTTCACGTCAAAGGGGCCCACCGGCGCCGTCGGGTTCACGGTCACCAGATCCAACCCCTTGGACAAGTATTTCCGCGACTCGATCTCAGCCAGGTACTTGGTCAGGTGATATCCATCCACCAGATCGTCGATACCGGCAGTACTGGTCTCGTTCGGATAGGCGCCGCCGCTCCAGTGCCCAAAGACCGAAGCGGTGCTGGTATACACCACTCGCTCCACTTTGGCTTCGACCGCGGCATCCAGTACGTTCCGGGTCCCCTCAACGTTGACCCTGTCATGGGCCTTGGGATCACGACTCCACAGCCTATAGAGGGCCGCTACGTGAAACACCACGTCGCATCCCTCGATGGCGCGAGTGAGGGAGGCCTTGTCCAGGAGGTCGCCGGTCACCGTTTCCAAGTCTACGTCGCGTATGGCAAGGGTATCGCTGCGGGGCCTGACCAATGCTCGGACTGGGAAGTTGTCCTTCACCAGCTCCCTGACCACGTTGGCTCCTATGAAGCCAGTGGCTCCCGTGACCAATGCCCTCAAGACAGGTCCCCCGCATGAAGGAAGCCGGCGGCGAAGATTGCCAGGTTACCGCTTGCGATCTTGGAGCTTCTCGACAGCCGGACCATGGGATAGATGTTCAGGGGATGGGTGGCAGCGTAAGTGAGGGCTCGACAGGTGGAGACCTGTCCCGTGGAATCCAGGATTGAAGCAAAGTTGGGAAGGCGCTGGTCAACGGTATCTGTAATTGCACGGACGACCAGCACCGGCAGATCGAACACAGCCGCGGCCTCGACCACCGGGTAGCTCTCCATATCGATGGCCTCGACCCCGAGCTGCTCACCGATGAGCCGCTTGGCTTCGGGGTCGCTGATCGGCTCCGATACCGTTGCGCCAGGCCCCTCTCGGTAGGCTAGCCCAGCATCATCGAGGGTCTTGCGGGCCTTCTCCAACAACCCCTGGCTGCAGGTCAGAGAGCTGTCCTGGCGGCGTGCCTCGGTGTACAGGACCAGGTCCCCGGCTCTAGCCTGGCTGGAGGCTCCACCTGCGTACCCCATGCACACCAGGGCCTCCGGCTTGCACTTCTCTCGGAGCAAGGTCACCATCTCCCGGGACCTCTGCCCTCCGATACCAACCGTCGCCAGGGCCAACTCTTTGTCTCTATAGCTCCCTTCGATCAGATCTAGTCCCTCCATCTTGATGTGTGATTTGCGGTTCAGCGCCTTTTCGATTCCGGAAAGCTCTCGCCTCATGGCTGCAACAATGGCTAGCAATCCCGGTCCACCACTCAGATCAGGCCGGATCGTCCCGCAAGTTGGACTTCGCTTTCATTCGCCGCTTGCGTTCCTGCCACGCCTCGTAAGACTTGCCTGCCGCCGTGTCTTTGCCGGTGAACAGGATGTTATCTATCTGGGAGTAAGGAAGCGAGAACGGCCCGGCTCCCGACTCATCGAAATACTCGATAAGTGAGTCGTCCCCGCTGCTGTTTCGGTTGAAAATGTACCCGACGGTCTCTGTGCCATCGGTCTTACGGATGGTCGTGTTGCCTCGATAGTCGTAGGCTATGTCGATAATCCGGGAGATGGTCAGGTCTCCCCCCGGTTCCGGTATCCAGCCCTCCAGACTCTTCTCTCCCGGCATAACAGACCCTTACTCCGGCCTCAAAGCTTGCCCGTCATCGTGGCAACCGCCGAGTTCTTGAGTCCCTTCCAGGTGGAGAATGTGCTGTCCACGGCCGTGGGCTCGAAGCCGCAGTGGACCATGCAGTCCATGCACTTCGGGTTGCCGCTCCGCTTGCCGTAGTCCTCCCATAGCGTCTCTTCCAGAAGCTCCTTGAAGCTGTGGGCATACCCTTCCTGGAGAAGGTAACAGGGCCGCTGCCACCCGAACATGTTGTAGGTGGGGTTGCCCCAGGGAGTGCATTCGTAGTCATGCTTGCCCATGAGAAACTGGAGAAACAGGGGAGACTGGTTGAACCGCCAACCCCGCTTCTTGTCTTCTAGTATCTCTGCGAAGAGCTGGTTGGTCCTGGTCCTGCGAAGGAAATGCTCCTGGTCCGGCGCCTTGGAGTAGCTGTAGCCCGGGGACACCATCATCCCCTCGACACCCAGGCCCATCATTTCGTCGAAAAACTCTCTCACCCTTAGGGGTTGAGCATTATCGAACAGGGTGGTGTTGGTGGTGACCCTGAACCCCCGCTGGACCGCCTCTCTTATTCCTTCCACTGCCCTGTCATAGGTCCCGTCCTGGCACACCGCCTCATCGTGCTCCTCTTTCAGGCCGTCCATGTGGACGCTGAAGCTCAGGTACTTGGAGGGTTTGAGCACCCCCTGTTCCAGCTTCTTCTTCAGCAGGATGGCGTTGGTGCACAGGTAGATATACTTCTTGCGGTCCACCAGCTCCTTGACCAGCCGCTCGATCTCCGGATAGAGCAGCGGCTCTCCTCCGGGGATGCTGACGATGGGCGCTCCACACTCGTCCACGGCCGCCAGGCACTGCTCGACGGTTAGGCTCTTCTTGAGTATCTGCGGCGGATACTGGATCTTGCCGCAGCCGGCACAGGCCAAGTTGCACTTGAAGAGGGGCTCCAGCATCAGTACCAGGGGGTACCGCTTCCTCCTGAGCAGCTTCTGCTTCAGGACGTAGCCGGCGACGGTCAACATTTGGGATATTGGTACAGACATAGTGAGATCTAAGTTCTAGTGCTCCCGCTCCAGGAAGAAGGCGGCCAGCCCCTCCAGCTCGCCGCGGGTGGAGGATGAGATTCCCATCGAATCAACACGGGACAGCGCCCTTTCTCGCTGTTCGGCGGCCAGCGATTGACAGTACTCCCGGGCGCCCAGTCTACCCAGCACGGCCAGCACCTCGTTTACCTTGTCCTCGCTGGGCTCTCCAGCCTGGAATAAACTCTGCACCACCTTCCGGTTCTCTCCCGAGGACTCGTGGAGGGCGTAGACCAGGGGAAGGCACATCTTCTTTCGCCGAATATCCGACGCTACGGGCTTGCCGGTGGTCTCTTCCTTGCCCCATACGCCGAGAACATCGTCCCGTATCTGAAAGACCAACCCCAGCTCCCGCCCGCACTGCTTGAAGGACTGTACGATATCCGGTGAATCTACGCCGATCAGCGCTCCGAGATAGAAGGCGCACTCGATCAGAGCGCCCGTCTTCCTGGAAATCATGTCCAGATACTGATCGGTGGTGGTCTCGGTACGCTCCTCGAAGCTGATGTCCAGGTACTGCCCTTCTATCATCTCCAGGCAGGCCTTTTCGAGGCCTGCGAGGGCAGATACGAGCTTTTCTTTGGGGTAGCCGCAACCTCCGTTGACCAAGGTCAGGGTCGCCAGGCCCCGCATGGAATCGCCTGCGTTTATTCCCTGGGCCTTGCCCCATATCGCCCACACCGTCGGCTTATGCCGACGCTCTTCGTCGCCGTCCTGAATATCGTCGTGGATCAACGAGAAGTTGTGTACCAGCTCCAGGGATACGGCGGCGGGAAGGGCATCTTCCCAGTTTCCGCCCACGGCCTCGCAAGCCCACAGGCACATCATCGGCCTCAACCCTTTGCCCGAAGAGCCGGAGATGGAAGCACCGCAATCGTCGACCCAGCCCATGTGGTACCGGAGCATGTCGTAGAGGAGTAGGCCGTCGCCATCTATCGAGGCCTTGAGCCTGGCATCCAGTACGGGGACATATTTGTCGAAACTCTTGGGAAGTGCCATAGGGCGAACCGATACTCTAGTAATCAGCTTTTTGAGGAAGGGTTGGTGGGGATCTCACCGAGTGCGGATGCTCCAAACAGGTCCGGGAATGCCGCCTTTGCTCTGCGGACTATGCCGGGGCCGTCCAGGTCCAGCACCTCCCGGAGCTTGGCTCTGGGCCCATGCTCGATAAACTGGTCCGGCACGCCCAACATGCTCATCTTGACTCCCCTGGGCATGATCCGGGATATCAGCTCCGCCACCCCGCTCCCGAATCCCCCCATGAGGACGTGCTCTTCGAGAGTCATTACCCGACCGGTGCGGCTGGCGCTCTCCAGGATGAGCTTTTCGTCAAGGGGCTTGGCGTAGCGAGCGTTGATCACGGAACATTCAACCCCGCCGGCGGATAGGGTCTCGGCCGCCTCCATAGCCGGATAGACCATGGATCCGATGGCCAGCAGCGTCAGGTCGTCGCCCTCCCTTAGCTGCTCGCCCGTGCCGATGGGGATGGTCCGAGGCTCGGTGTCCAACTCGACGCCGTAGCCTGTTCCCCTGGGATATCGCACGGCGATGGGCCCGTCGTGTCGCAGGGCGGTGTGGATCAAATGCTGAAGCTCGTTCTCGTCCTTGGGAGCAGCGACCACCATGTTGGGAAGACACCGCAAGAACGCTATATCGAATATGCCCTGATGGGTCTTGCCGTCCTCTCCAACCAGCCCGGCCCGGTCCACGCCCAGCACCACGGGCAGGTTCTGAACGCACACGTCGTGGACTATCTGATCGAAGGCCCGCTGGAAGAAGGTGGAGTAGATGGCCACCACCGGCCTGAGGCCACCGCTAGCCATCCCCGCAGCCTCGGTAACGGCCTGCTCTTCGGCCACTCCGACGTCGAATATCCGCTCGGGGAACCGGCCCTGCACCTGGTTGAGGCCCGTTCCTTCCAGCATTGCCGCACTCAACCCAACGACTGCTGGGTTGGCCTCCATCTGGCGTTCCAGGGTATCGGCGAAGACCTTGGAGTAGGTTGGGGCGCCGCTTACCGATGGCGCCGGCGAGCTGGGTTGGTGGTACTTTATCGGGTCCTCTTCGGCGGGGGAGTAGCCCCGGCCCTTATGAGTGATGACGTGGACCAGAGGCGGCTTGTCGGTGTATCGCTTGGCACGTCGGATCACCTTTTCCAGCTCGGAGATATCGTGCCCATCGATAGGACCGATATATCTGAACCCCATGTCCTCCCACATCATCTTGGGAAGTATGAGGCCTTCGATACCGTACTTTATCTTCTGCGCCAGCCTCCAGACGAACTCGCCCTGGGGCAACGCCTTGGCCAACGACCGGCTGCCCTCGACCAGGGATTGAAAGTCGGGCCGCAGGGTTATCTTGTCACGCCAGTTGGTCAGCCACCCTATGTTCTCGGAGATCGACATTCCGTTGTCGTTGAGTATGACCATCAGGTTGTTGGGGTGCTGGTGAGCGATGTTGTTCAATCCCTCATAGCTGAGGCCCGAGGTCAGCGCACCATCGCCCAATACGCCCACCACGTACCCGTCTTCATGGGTGAGCTTCAAAGCGGTAGCGACGCCGAGGGCGGCCGCCAGCCCAGTCCCGGCATGGCCGGCGCCAAAGGTGTCGTAGGGGCTCTCGGAAGGCTCGGCAAAACCGGACATGCCGCCCATGGTCCTGATCCCCTCGAACTCCTCCTTACGACCGGTTACCAGCTTGTGGGTGTAGCACTGGTTGCTGGTGTCCCACACTATCCGATCTCTGGGGCAGTCCAAGGCGCGGTGAAGAGCGAGGGTCAACTCGACGATGCCCAGGTTGGACGCCATGTGGCCACCGTTCTTGGTGATGACATCGATAATCCTCTTGCGGATCTCCTGGGACAGCCGGTCCAGGTCCTTGAAGGAGAGGGTCTTCAGATCCTTGGGGCCGTCTATCCTGTCCAGTATCTGGGACATAGGCGTCCACCCCCCTTTCGCTCCAAACTCAACTAGATTTACAACAGGAGCGCTGCTAGCTCGGGTATATCGTCAGCCGAGGTACTAGGCTAGCATACGTACCCGATGCCGTCAAACGCGGAATAGATCTTATCACCGGCCCCCTCCATGCGGAGGAACCATGGAGTGCCCTGAGAGGTTCAGTGGTCGCCCCACCCCCCGGATTGGTTTACCCTCCCATCCACCCTGGGACGTTCTATACATTGGCGGCACATCCCCCAAACCCCCTGCCAGAGGGAAGCCCTTTGGACTCTTTGGGCTGCAGACTCCGGCTCCCCACCTGCGCCACTAGCAGGCTGATTAGACATGGGGTGTGCAGATGGGCGAAGCAATTTTTCTGAGACTGCCTGCTGGAGGCCGGGAGTCTGAGGGTGTCCCTCAGAAATTGTTTCCTTTTCTTCCCTCTTCCTGCTAGTAAGGGGAACAGGGGGATGGTCGAAAGGGATTTTCTCAACATCCTCCTCTAACTCCCGTGGCCACCCTCCACGCCGCCGGTGCGTCGGAATGCGGCTATGAAAAGGGCGTAGGCAGCAACCATGAGCAGGGCTCCCGCGGCATAGACCACCGTCAGCGACACGAATCCGATTACCGCATAAGCGAGGAGAGGCCCCAGCGCCGAGCCGGTGTCCTGCCACGAGGCGTACCTGCTCATCACCTGGGCCCGCCGGTGGAGCGGGGCCAGGCCTCCAACCAGGGCATCCAGGGACGTTAGTGAGGCGGCCGTGGCGACGAAGGCCAACGGCAACCACAGCAGCGTCAACCAGAGCAGTGCCGGATAGGCCAGCAGTACCAGCCCGGCGAGACAAATGGGAGCGGAGAAGAGCAGGACTCGCACCCGGCCGTACCTGTCGCTGAGATGGCCGAGGAAGGGCGCAAACATGGTTGCTATCCAATCGGTGGCCAGAAGCACCCCGTTCAACGTGGCCACGCCTATGAGCACCCCACTGAGGGTCACTCCGTCACCCAGCTCCTGGTTGAGGTAGAATCCCAGTGTAGCCACCAGTACCCCGTTGAGGACGACGTGAAACGAAAAGTAGGTGAAGTTAGCGGCTAACAGCTGACGAAGCCTCCGGGCTTCGAGCTCGGGTACCGGCGATACCAGCAGGTCCCATATCCGGTTTCGTCCTTCGGCGGAGTAGTGAGGAATGGGATTCATACGTTCCGTGCTCTTGTAGGCTGCAGATGGCCGTCCCTTTTCGGCGGACTCGCCTCGACCCAGCGCCAGGGTAACGGGGAGGCTGAGGAGGCCCAACCCGGCCACGATGAAGAAGCTGGTGGCCCGGCCCGTGAGATCAAACAGAAGGCCTCCCAGCAACACACCCACGGCGCTCCCGGCTCGCTGGCCGCCGCTGAAGAACCCCATCATCCGGCCCCTGTCCCCTTCTCCGCTGGACTCCAGGACTACCAGGTACCCGCTCAATCGCAGCAACGAGTAGCAGAGTCCCCACAGTATCCGGGCGATCAGCAGAACAGCGAATCCCTCTCCCGCTCCGTAGGCGACGGTTGTCCCCACCGATAGGACCACTGCGAACAGAAGCGGTCGATCCAGTCCGAATCGATCAAGTACCCAGGCCGCCATGGGATTGGATACGATGCGTACGAGCCGGTTGGCGCTGAGCAGCACTCCCACCATCCCGGTGGGCACACCGAATGCGGACACCTGGGCGGGGAGCACGTTGTAGAGCATGGAATCTCCCATGATCACGGCGCCTACGATGGTCGTGACCAGAAGTACCCGCTTGGAGACCAACCCGGCTCCCTTGACTCGGTCCATGTACGGAGTCCCTATAAACGAACTAATGAAGTCCAGTTTATCACCGGGGCTCCGGGCCGATGACGAACGTTCCACACCTGCAGCATCAATGTGGTAATTGGGGCCTCCGTATAGTAAAGTGGGCCGCGCACGGAGTCGGACGCCCCGCGATACTCGGATCTCAGTCCGTTGGAGCTACTGCGATGAAGCTTGAGCTAGGCAACTTCAGGGTGGACCAAATCTCCATTGGCCGGGAAGCCACCAGGCTGGAAAACGGCGTTCTCCACGTCAACGAAGGCGAAGTGAAGGAGCTGGTGCTTTCCGACCACCACTTCAGCGACGTCCGGCTTCACCTTGCCTATCCCGGCGACCCAATACGCATCGTTCACGCCCTGGACGTGGTGGAGCCGCGGCACAAGGTGTCGGGTCAGGGGACCGTGTTCCCGGGCCAGCTCGGGCCGCCCATAACCGTCGGGACGGGCCGTACCCATCGATTGACGGGCATGGCGCTTGTCGCCGTCGGCGAGCCCGTAGAGGGGGAGACCACCTACTGGCGAGAGGCACTCATCGACATGTCCGGGCCGGGGGCCGAGTACTCCTGCTACTCCCGGACGGCCAACCTGGTCATGGAGGTCATATCGGCCCCACCTCGGGGCGCCAGGCCGGAAGACCTAGAGATCATCGACGTCATAAGAGGCTCCGAATACTCCCGGCAATACAATGAGGCCCTGAGGCTGGCGGGATTCCGGTTGGCGGACTATTTGGCGAGCGCCACAAGAGACCTTCAGCCTGAAAGCATCGACACCTACGAGTTGCACGACGTGGACCCGTCTCTTCCCAGGGTGGTCTACTCCACCCAGTACGCCATGTTCGCATACGGCGAGTACACCGGCTGGCAACCCACTTTCATGCATCCCAACGAGCAGTTGGACGGCGCTATACACCAGGGCTTCAACGGCACAGGCAGTACCAGGGACGGCACTTACGGCTTCCAGAACGATCCGGTCATCGAAGAGCTGTACAACCGGCACGGCAAGGACTTGAACTTCTTCGGTATGCTGCTGTGTCCCCTGGGCGGCGAACGGCTGGTGGAGAAGGAACGGATCGCCAGCTATGCAGTGAAGCTGCTCAAGATGGCCCGGATAGACGGGATCATCGAGGCCTGGGTAGGCGGCGGCCACCCGGGCATCGATTCCATGCTTCTGATGCAGAAGTGCGAGCAGGCCGGCATAAGTACCACCCTCCTCAACCCGGAGATGGCCCGCACCCAGGACGACACCGGATTCGTTCACTTCGTCCCCGAGGCAGACGCCATAGTCAGCTTGGGCAACTATGAGCGCAAGATAACCCTACCGCCCATGGAGAACGTCATAGGCGGCACTCACATATTCGAGTCCGGCGAAGACGCCTCCGGCAGCCTCACTCTGACCCTCCGGCACATGTACGCCGCCACCAGTACCCTGGGCCTAAGCAAGATGATGGGAGTCCAGTACTAGCCAGGTTTGAGGATCCGCTATGAAGCTTGAGATCGGCAATTTCACGGTAGATCGGTTCTCGGTTGGCGATGGAGGGACCGGGCTGGAAGACGGGGTCCTCCACGTTGACGAGAACGAGGTCAAGCAGCTGGTACTGGCCGACGGTCACTTCAGCGAGGTCAGGCTGCATCCCGTCTATCCGGGGGACTCGACTCGGATCATTCACGCCATGGACACGGTGGAGCCGCGGCACAAGGTATCGGGTCCGGGTACAGTGTTTCCGGGCACCCTGGGACCTCCCACTACCGTCGGCGAGGGGCGCACTCACCGGTTGTCCGGCATGGCGCTGATAACCGTCGGTGAACCGGTCCTGGGAGAATCGACCTACTGGCGAGAGGCGATCATCGACATGTCCGGGCCCGGGGCCGGTTACTCCTGCTACTCCCGGACCGCCAACCTTGTGATGGAGCTGCTCCCGGCTGCCCTCAAAGAGACTGAATCCGCTTACGTGGAGAATCTCGGTACCGTCTGGGGCTCGGCCTACTCCAGGGACTACAACCAGGCCGTCAGGGCCGCGGGTTTCAAGGTGTCCGACTACCTGGCAGGGGTCACCAGTGCCCTAGAGCCTGAGAGCATCGACACCTACGAGCTAACCGACGCGGACCCTTCGTTGCCCACGGTGGTCTACGCCTCGCAGAACGCAATGATGGTCTACGGGACTAGCACCGGATGGCAGCCGACCTTCATGCACCCCAACGAGCTACTGGACGGGGCCTTACACCACGGCTTCAATGGACCCGCCAGCATCAGGGACGGCACGTATGGCTACCAGAACGATCCGGTCGTCAAGGAGCTGTACGCCCGACACGGAAAGGACCTGAACTTCTACGGCTTGCTTCTCTTCCCGATGGGCGGTGAGAGGCTGGACGAAAAGGAGCGTATTACCAGCTACGCAGTCAAGCTCCTCCAGATGGTGGGAGCAGACGGGATAGTGGAGTCCTGGGTAGGCGGCGGCCACCCGGGCATCGACTCTATGCTCCTCGCCCAGAAGTGCGAGCAGGCCGGCATAGCGGTCTCTCTCTTAAACCCCGAGATGGCCCCTACCCAGGAGGACACCGGGTTCGTCCACTTCGTTCCCGAGGCGGACGCCATAGTTAGTCTCGGGAACTACGAGCGTAAGATAAGCCTGCCGCCTGTGGACAAAGTCATAGGCGGGACCCACATATTCGAGTCTGGCGAAGACGCCTCCGGCAGCTGCGAGGTAACCATCCGGCACATGTACGCCGCTACGAGCACCGTTGGCCTGAGCAACATAGCCGGGGTACAGTACTAGACTGGAGCACGGGGCAAGCGTCGGATCCGTCCTCTGCTTCGAGCCCGCCGTGTTCGGATCTCGCAAGACCGCAGAAGCCCACAACGTCGCAAGCGGTATATAGGGGCCTCATCGCAACGTTGTTGAATTGCCCCTTGCATTGAGATAGTATCTAACCTGTACGGACCCGCTGTTCCGAGATTGGGAGGGATCATGGCCAAACTAAAAGTCGTGCACTACTTGAACCAGTTCTTCGCCGGCGTAGGCGGGGAGGAAAAGGCCGACACGCCTCCCGCTTCCAGGGAAGGCCCCACGGGACCGGGAATCGCCTTGGACAAGGCCTTTGGTGACGATGCGGAGGTAATCGGCACCGTCTACTGTGGCGACAACTACATCGCCGAACAGGGCGAGCCGGCCACCGACCAAGTCATCGAGCTGATCTCCCAGTTCAACCCTGACATCGTGGTCGCCGGCCCGGCTTTCGGTTCCGGACGCTACGGACTTGCCTGTGGCCAGGTCTGCCAAGCGGCCATCGAGAGCCTGAAGGTGGCGGCGATTACAGGCGCCCACAAGGATAGTCCGGTCGCCGAGGCCTACAAGGGCAAGGTCCTGATGGCCTCCACCCGAGACACCGGCGCCGGTATGAACGATGCCGTTCCCGTCCTGACCAGGTTGGCTCTCAAGCTGGCCAGGCACGAAAATCTGGGGCCCGCTGGGGAAGAGGGCTATCTTCCCACGGGCCGTCGGGAAAACGAGTTCTCCGATAAAACCGCTGCTCACAGGGGCGTCGAGATGTTGCTGCGAAAGCTGCGGGGCGAAGACCCCCGGACCGAGTGGCCGCTGCCCCGGTACGATCGGGTCGCCCCCGCCCCGCCCATACAAGACCCCAGCGCAGCAACCCTGGCCCTGGCTACCGAAGGAGGCCTCGTCCAGCGGGGCAACCCGGACAAGCTGGAATCGGCTTGGGCCACCAAATGGTTGAAGTTCGATATCGCGGAACAGCCGGCCATGTCGACCGAGACCTATCAGAGCATCCACGGCGGCTTCGATACGACGGCCATCAGCGCCGAACCCAACCGGCTGGTGCCCCTGGACGTGGTACGCGACGCTGAAAAGGAAGGCGAGATAGGGAAGGTCCACGACTATCTTTACAGCACCACGGGCAACATGGGGCCCATCACCAGCATGAAGCAGTTCGGACAGGAGATCGCCGCTGAGCTATCGGCGGCCGGGGTAAGCGGGGTGATACTCACCGCAACCTGAGGCACCGGCACGCGTAGCGGCGCTACGCTGGCCAAGGAGCTGGAGCGGGCGGGACTTCCCACCGCTCTCGTCACCGCCCTGCACAATCTGGCGGAGAACGTGGGCGCCAACCGGATAGTCAAGGGCAAGGCTATCCCCCATCCCCTCGGCGACCCGTCCCGATCTCCTGAGCAGGAGCAAGAGGTGCGCAAGAAGGTGCTGGACCAAGCCCTCGAGGCGTTGAAAACCCAGGTGGACGGACCTACGGTATTCGAGGGCGCGGAAGCCTAACGCACAGACTCCCTATGGTTGCCGCCAACGGAAGAAACCCAGTTGTAAAGGGCGTCACTTACTGCCTGGCCCACGTGCCGGACCTGGTGAGGCACGGCTCCAAGCCTTCGAGGGACATCCCCAGGGATCCGGCGCTTTCGGCCACGCTGTTGGACCACTGGCGGCCTTTCGAGGAGGCGGTGACCTACCCGCCCAACCAGGTGTTTCTGGGAAACCTTCGACCGGATGACTTGGCCAAGGCGCCCAAGCCCTGGTTCCGGAACCCTCACATGGAGGGCGGTCGCTTCGGCGCCTACGGCGAGATCATGCCCCAGGAAGAGTTCTACGCCCTGATGAAGGTCTCGGACCAGTTCGACCTGGTCATGTTGGAGGAGGAGTTCACATCCGAGGCGAGGGCACTGCTGGCCGCACACCCCCTCTTCACCGAGGAGGACGTCGAGCCACTGGAGCAAGGCGTACCCCTGGACAAGATCCGGGAGGTGCTGAACGAAGGCACAGCCCTGCCCCTCTATACCGAAAAGGACCGCCTTGTAGGCTGCTTCCAGCGGGCCCACGAAGAGGACAAGGCTCTGACCGCCGACTCCCTGATCGAAAACCTGGCCGCCAAGGCAACGGCGGCGCTGGCCCTGCGCCACGCCTTCGACAAGGTCCCGTCCATCCGGCCCACGGATATCGACTACCTGCTGGGGTGCGGCGAGGAGGCCATCGGCGACCGGTACAACCGGGGCGGCGGCAATCTCGCCAAGGCCGTCGGCGAGATGTGCGGATGCGTCAACGCCACCGGCTCGGACGTCAAGGCCTTCTGCTGTGCACCCAACCATGCAGTAGTCATCGGCGGCTCGCTGATCCAATCGGGTGTCTTCGATGAGATCGCCATAGTGGCCGGCGGCTCATTTGCAAAGCTAGGCATGAAGTACCGTGGTCACGTTACCAACGACATGCCCATCCTGGAAGACGTGCTGGCCTCGGTAGCCATATTCATGGGCCCCGACGACGGCGAAAACCCCAAGGTCCGCCTGGACATCATCGGCAAGCACGATATCTCATCGGGGTCGTCCAACCAGGCCATCACCCAAGCCGTGGTGGTTGATCCCCTCAAGAAGCACGGCTTCAAGATCACCGACATCGACCGTTACGCCACGGAGCTGCACAACCCCGAGATAACCGAGCCCCAGGGCAGCGGCAACACCCCTCGGACCAACTACCGCATGCTGGGCGGCATGGCCGTCAAGGAGGGGGAGATAGAGGTCAGCGGACTGGACCAGTTCGTGGAGGACCACGGCATGGTCGGTTTCTCGCCCACCCAGGGGCATATCGCCTCGGCGGTGCCGTTCATAGGACACGCCAGAGACATGATCCTGTCCGGCGATATCCAGCGGACCATGTTCTACGCCAAGGGCAGCCTGTTTCTGGGGCGGATGACCAACCTGTCGGACGGAATCTCCTTCATAATGGAGAGCAACGAGTTGTAAATGGGATATAATGGACGCCAAGCTCGAGCACGGAGGTGAACCACTTGGATCTCAAAGGTAAGAAAGTAATTGCCATAGGGGAAAGAGACGGTGTCCAGGGCCCAGCCATTTCAGAGTGTGTCGAGAGCGCCGGCGCCGAGGTGATACTGGAACAGACCCAGTGCTTCGTCTGAACTGCCGCAGGTGCCATGGACCTGGATGGTCAGGAAAGCATTAAGCGGATTATAGACGAGACCGGCAGGGATGACGTTGTAGTCGTCCTCGGCTCTCCGGATGCCAACAGCGCGGAGCTGTACGCCGAGACGGTTACCCACGGCGATCCCACCTGGGCCGGTCCCTTGGCCGGAGTACCCTTGGGACTGCCCGTGTACCACATCATCGAGCCTGAGGTGAAGGCCACGGTGGATCCCGGCGTGTACGAAGACCAGGTGGGGGTCATGGACGTGGCCCTGGAGTCCGACAAGATTTCGGACGCCCTGAACAAGGTTAGAGAGAAAGATAGCTAAAGGAAAAGTTTCCCGTCGAGCAGAAGCCGCCGGCTGAGCACTCCGCACAGTTGGCGGCTTTACCTTGCGGGGAGAAGACCCATGGGTTCAAGACTGAGAGTAGACACCTCTCCTGCCCCTCCACAGCGATAGGACGTGTCGGATACGAAGCAGCTGGTCATCATAGGCTCAGGCCCCTATGGCTTGGCCGTCGCCGCCTACGCAAAGCACCTGGGCCTGGACTTCACTCTGCTGGGGCCGCCCATGGGCCTGTGGCGAAACCATATGCCCCGGGGCCTCCTACTACGCTCGCCGACGGACTGGCATGTCGATTCCGTGGGCGGTCGCTCCTTTAACGATTTCCTGGAAAGCAGGGGCCTCACGCCCGAGGACGTCTTCCCAATACCCGTCGAGCTGTTCCTGGAGTACACCGACTGGTTCACAGCAGAAAACGATCTACGGACCGACCCTCGCCTCGTCAAGACCCTCAGCCGACAGGACTCGCTGTTCGAACTCGTGTTGGAGACCGGTGAGACGATCAGGACTAGCAACGTAGTGGCCACCCTGGGTATGCCCTACTTCAAGCACGTCCCCGACGAGCTGGCGAAGATGATTCCCGAGCACCAGCTTTCCCACGCCGTTGACTCCGTGAACTTCGAGTTTCTGCGAGATAAGGACGTGTTGATCGTCGGCGGCAGGATGACCGCTTTCGAGTGGGCGGTACTTATGGCCGAGCAGGCCAATGCTCAGGCCCACATCGTCCACCGCCACAAGACTCCTCCTTTCGTGAACTCCGACTTCTCGTGGATATGGCCCGAGGTGCAAAACACCACCTACGTCCGCGGCTGGTTCAGGAACCTCCGCGAAGCCCAACAAAAACAGATCGACAAGCGGTTCTACAAAGAGGGGCGGCTTAAGATGGAGCCCTGGCTCAAGCCCCGGCTTGATGCTGGTGGAGTGCGTATATCAGCCAACACGGCTATCCGCTCAGCCCGTCCCGGGCCCAACGGCCGTCTCGACGTGGAGTTGGACAACGGAACCTCCGTGACCGTGGACCACGTGATGCTGGCCACGGGTTACCGACTGGACCTGAAACGCGTTCCCTACATCGCCAACGGGAACATCCTGGACGACCTTCGGATAAACGAGCGAAGCCCCGTGCTGGACGAGGACTTCCGGTCCAGTATTCCCGGTCTCTACTTTACCGGGCTGTCCGCCGTCCAGGATTTCGGTCCCTATTTTGGGTTCTGCGTGGGAAGTCCCTCGGCGGGCCGGGTGATAGGCAGGAGCCTAGAAAAGACTGCCGGCGCCCGCTCCTCCTAGCTCGGACGGGGCTTGACCCCACACCTACGTCTAGGGCACATTAAGCACCGTATTTCCATGCCTCGAAATCGGAGGAGAACTGCATGTACGCCGAAGATCTCGCCGTCGTGAACGGCAACGTCATCACCATGGAACCGGACCAACCGTCCGCCGAAGCCGTGCTCATACACGACGGGCGCGTTGTCCACGTCGGCACCACGGAGGAGGTTCGAAGGGTGGCGCCTGCCGTACAGATCTTCGATTGCGAAGGGAGGACGGTAGTACCGGGCTTCATCGACGCCCACTGTCACCTGGAGATGACCTGCCTGGCCGCCGACTACACCGTGGCGTGCCACGCTCCCCCGATGAAAAGCCTGTCCGAGATTGCGGCGGCAATGCGCCGGAAAGCTGAACTGACAACGCCCGGCCAATGGATAATCGGTCGAAGCTCCTTCACCCTCTACTCGAAGGTGGAGGAGGGCCGGCTGTTCACCCGGCAGGAGCTGGACTCGATTTCGGAGCAACACCCTATCATTGTGTTCGCCGGGTTCCACGTCGGGATGCTCAACACCCTGGGCATGAAGAAGCTGGGCCTGTGGAACAAGGTCGATAGTCCGCCCAGGGGAGTGGTCATCAACCAGGACGAAGCTGGAGAGGCCACCGGCGTCGTTACCGAGATATGGGACCTGATGCCCTCGTTTTCGGCGGCCGAGACCAGGGACGCGCTCAGGTCGAAGGTGGTGGAGCTCTTCGTCTCCAAGGGGATCACCTCGGCCTACACGATACCCTTCTCCTCCGACGATATACGATCGATCCAGGAGCTGCAGCCGGCGGGCGAGTTTCCGTTGCGCATTAGGCTCTACTACCACGTCCCCAAGCTGGTCTCGCTGGACTCGTTGCTGGCGATGGGAATGAGACCGGGATTCGGCAGCGACATGCTGAAATACGGCGGGGTCAAGATATTCGTCGATGGGACAGCCAACGACGGCTACGGCAACCCGGTCGAAGACTTCAAATGGACCGCGCGGGAACTCAATCGGTTCGTTTCCCGGGCCCACGATGGCGGCCAGCAGCTGTTCATGCACATCGCCAGCATACCCGCGATAACGATGGCGGCGGACGCTGTCGAAGCCGCTCTACGCAAAACGACGATGCCTCACCGGCACCGGATAGAGCACGGCGCAGATAACATCCAGGACCCGGAGGACATGAAGCGAATACAGAGCCTGGGCATCGGAATGGTGGCTACACCCCAGTTCATCTATAGCGGGGGGAGCAAGCGGAGACGGAGCGGCCCAAAGCGCGCCCGGTTCCGCACTCTGATAGACCACGGCATCGAAATCATAGGCGCCAGCGACGCCACCGGCACCGTGCCCGATGGGGTGGCGCCCCTGTTCAACATCGCCTGCGCTGCGGTGCGTCGAAACGTATCCGGCGAAATCCACGACGTCGAGGAGCGGATAACCGCCGAGGAGGGGCTGAAAATGTTCACCACGTGGGCTGCCAAGGGCGGCTACGAGGAGCATGAAAAGGGTTCCGTCGCCGTGGGCAAGCTGGGAGACCTGGCCGTCCTGTCGAACGACCCGCTGGAAGCAAAGGACGACGAGCTGTACAACATCGACGTGGAGGCTACTATCCTGGGCGGCCAGGTGGTGTACGAAAAGTAGGAGGGATCGTCCGGAGTGTATGAACGAGAGTGGTCAGCAGAGCTGTATGACCACGTAGTCCCCTATCGGGGTCGTGGCGACCTGGACTTCTACGTAGGACTGGCCGGT
Organism: Dehalococcoidia bacterium; assembly: GCA_965197645.1. Lineage (GTDB taxonomy): Bacteria > Chloroflexota > Dehalococcoidia > Plut-88900 > Plut-88900. Next base: position 262,893 of record OZ240219.1, read on the forward strand.
CAAAGCTCTTGCCTGACCTCGTTGGCCAGCTTCATCAGCTTCGCAACCCGGGCAGGATCGACCGGGTTGGTGGTCAGCCCGTCCTTCTTGAAGGCCGTGCCCACTATCACTCCATCGGAATGCTCCAGCATCTCTCTAAGGTTCTCCGGGCCAACACCGCTGCCTACCATGACCGGGGTATCGCCAGCCGCGTCCTTGACCTGGACCAGATGCTGAACGGAGGTCTCTCGGCCGGTGGCCTCCCCCGAAACGATCAGAGCATCGGCCCTGCCTCTGTGGATGGTGTCCTCTACCTCGACAGCCAAGGGGCGGTCGCCCAGTGGCGCCGAGTGCTTGGTGGCCACATCTGCCAAAATCAGTGCGTTCCCGCCGAGCAGTTCTCGGTATCTGAGCACCCGGTGCGCCTCACCCTCGATAACGCCCTGATCGGTCACGCGAGCTCCGGTCAGAATGTTGACCCGGATGAACTGAGCGTCGACGGCGCGGGCTACGGCCAAGGAAGCCATGGCATCATTTCGCAGGACGTTTATGCCCAGGGGCTGCGTATACCTGTTGCGCACCTCCAGGGCGAGGGCAGTCATCAAAGCGACGGTGTGAGGCGGCACCCGGTTAGGGAAGAAGGGCGCATCCCCAAAGTTCTCCACGATGAACCCGTCCACTCCGTTGGCCGCCAGCGCTTCTGTATCGGCGTGCATCCGGCTACGCGCAGATTCCAGATCGACCGCTCCGGGGGTTCCTGGCAAGGGGAGCAGGTGAAGCATCCCTATGACCGGCTTCGGTCGACCGAAGAGGCTGCTCAAGTCCATGGGACGAATCTTATCACCCTGGACGAAGGCCAACCCGGCCTGGCTGGATTGCCACGCCCCGACTTTGTCGGGTCTCGCAATGACGAGGCCGTCGTTGCGAGCGACGGGGGAGAGGGACGGATTGAATCCCTGGTTAAGATCCCTTAATCTTCTGTCCTTCTGACGGAGTGGCCTCCAAACTGGTTACGCATCGCAGCCAGAATCTTGGCGCTCAAAGGCTGGTCCTGCCGGGAACGGAACCGGGTCTGTAGTGCCGCCGTGATGACCGGCACCGGCACACCCAGGTCCACCGATTCCTGGATCGTCCACCTGCCTTCGCCGGAGTCTTCGACGTAGGCCCTGATCCCCTCCAGCTGGGGGTCTTCATAGAGGGCGGCGGCCGTGAGATCCAGCAGCCAGGAGCGGACCACGCTGCCGTAGCGCCAGATATCGGCGATGGCGGCCAGGTCCAGGTCGAACTCCTGCTTCGCCTCCATCAGCTCGAAGCCCTCGGCGTAGGCCTGCATCAGCCCGTACTCGATGCCGTTGTGCACCATCTTCACGAAGTGGCCAGCCCCGGCGGGGCCCACGAAGCCATATCCAGTTTCGGGTGAAGGGGCCAGCGCCTGGAAGATTGGCTCTAATCTACGGTAGGTCTCGGCATCGCCGCCGATCATCAGGCTATATCCCTCCGTGCGTCCCCAAACTCCACCGCTGGTACCGACGTCCAGGAACTTTACTCCTTTGTCAGACAACTCCTTCGAGCGTCTCATGCTGTCCTTGTAGTTGGAGTTCCCCCCATCGATAACCACGTCTCCCTCGGAGAGAAGGGTGGAGACCGCTTTGATGACGCTTTCGGTGACATCCCCCGCCGGCACCATGACCCAGACTACCCTGGGAGGAGTCAACTGGGACACAAGATGCTCGAGGTGCATAGAGCGTCCCGCCCCCGCTCTTACCAGAACGCTGATGGCTTCCGTCGCCTGTGGGTCATAGACCACGACTCGGTGGTCTCCGGCCAACAGCCGTTGGGCCATGTTCCCGCCCATTCTTCCCAGACCGATAATCCCTAGCTCCATGTCGCTCATCTCCTGTTGCTATCCGATCTCATCGGCGAGTTGGTCAATTGCTGCCGGCGTATCCCCGTCAAGGTGGACCCAGGCCACCCGGCGCCCGGCGTTCTGTAGAGCCTTGAGGTCACCCAAGGCCTGGGCATCGGAGAGAGTACCGAAACTGAAGCCCCTGCCGGGAACGGGGACCTCGTCTTCGTGGCTGGACGTCAGCAAGAGAAACAGCCCGGAGTCCGGGCCGCCTTTGTGAAGCTGTCCCGTCGAGTGGAGGTATCGGGGCCCGTAGCCCACGGTGGTGGCCACCCCGGACCCTTCGGTAACCACGCGTCGCAGATGGGATAGTGCTTGGTCCACGTGGGGCTCCGGACTTACATACGCCAGAATCGCCAGGTAGTCTCCGCACTCCGCAGACGTCACTAGCTCTCTCAGTGATGACGAAGTTGCCGGTACGGGCAGCTTCCCGGTATCTCGATGCGCCTGAAGCAGCGCATTGGTCATGTCCTTGCTAGCCTGAACGGCGGGTTGGTCGAAGGGGTTGATCCCCAGAATCGAGCCGGCAACGGCGGTGGAGAACTCCCACCGAAAGAACTCGGCGCCAAGGTCGTAATTGTCCCCCAACTTCAAGCCGTAGTAAGGGGCCTCTGCGACGATCTCACCGTTGCTACCGGTATGCAAATCGACGAACAACCGGTCGTCCCCATAGCTTTCCGGCGAAAGCTGAGTTTCGCCAACAATGGGAACGATGCCCTTGCCCTCTTTACCGGTGCTCTCTGCAACGAGCTGCTCGATCCAAAGCCCGATGCCATCTATGGACTGCGATGTGGTGAGGGTGAGCTTGTCCCGTCCCTCCAACGCCAGGGCAGCCATGATTGCTCCAAGGGCAGCACCCGGGTTCTCTCGGACGGGGACACAGGGGCCGCAACTTGCCCGCATATCATCAGCCCGGTCCAGCAGCAATCTCAGATCGATTCCCAAGAGGGCAGCGGGCACCAGGCCGAAGTGAGACAGCACCGAGTACCTGCCGCCCACATCAGGCGGGTTGAGGAAGATGCGCCGGAACCCCTCCTCTACGGCCAGCTTTTCCAATGGGGTTGCCGGATCGGTGATTGCAGCGAAGCTCTGACCTGCTCGTTCCCTCCCGATCGACTGTTCAACGATGCTTCGGAAGTAAGCGTACAGAGCGTTGGGCTCCGCGGTAGAGCCGGACTTGGAAGAGACCAGGAACAGGGTAGCCGATGGGTCGATGGAGTCAGCGGTAGCCTTAACCGAAGCCGGTATCGTGGAGTCCAGAACGATCATCTCAGGGTAACCGGGAGCACTGCCGAAAGCTTGCCGAAGCACCTCGGGCCCCAGGCTGCTGCCGCCCATCCCCAGCAATACAACGTGGCGAAATCCGGCCTCGATTATCTCAGCAGCAAAGGCCTCAAGGAACGGAACCCGTTCTCTCATCAGGTCGGAGACGGTGAGCCACCCCAGCCGGTAGGCGATCTCTCCTGGGTCCGGCTTCCATACGGTGTGGTCGCGGGCCCAGATCCTGCCGACCACGTCGGCTTTCTCCAAGCCATAGATGGTCTCCTCGACCTTGGACATATAGGCGCCAAGGCCCGCGCCCCATTCAATTTCCTGTAACGTCCTGTTCCTTTGCATATGCTGAATCGTGAGCCGGTCCCGCGGGAAGATGAACGAGTCCCAGCAGCGAATATACCATGCGGACGGGGCAAGACCAAAACGGCGCCGACGGCCTGCTGCCCCAGGGACTATGGTCGTAGACATGAGAATAATCGACCCCGAGACCGGTAGCCGGATGTACAACGAAGGGAAGGCGGGTAGACCGAGCTTCTTGGTGGTCCTAGAGGCGCCGGGGTTAGAGGTTCCTACTCTTTCAGGTGCTCGATCAGCCAGTCCTTCAGCAGGGCGTCCAGCTCTTCTTTACACTGGTCGAGACTGTGGTCAGCGCCCTCGTAGATCTTCAGCTCTTTGGGCTGACTGGCCCACTGGTATATGAGTCGAGCGGCGCGGAGGGGAATAATCTCATCGTCGGCCCCGTGGACCAGCAGCAGAGGTCTAGGGGCGACAGCGCCGACGTTCTGGGCGCCGGCGCTCTGGCTTGACAGGCCCACTACGGCCTTGACCTTGTCGCTATAGGGAGCGGCGGAGATCGCTACCGCACCGCCGAAGGAGTGGCCTATCAGCGCCAGCCTCTTGTACCCGACCCCCGATAGCAGGGAGACTCCGGCCAGAGTGTCCATAACGCATTCGTACAGGTTGTTCGGCTGCCGGTAGTCCAGCCGCAACGAGGCTATCCCCTGTCGGGACAGATCATCGGCCAGCCGGGCGAACATCCCGTCCGCCGGCCCGCTGGTCCCTCCCCCGGCGCCCCATACCCAGACGATGGCTGCTTCCAGCTTCTCGGCTGGGTGAAGAAGCCCGTAGATGTTTCCCCGCGTGGTCATCACAAGCATCGCCTGGCCTGTGTGGCCTTCGGGCGGTCTGAACGGATGGTAGTCCAACACCCGGATAGTTTCGCCGCTTTCCGTCTCTTTCGGGGTCTTATCCGGGATGTTTGGACGGGTCATACGGCTCTGTACCGATTCATGATTGACTGATTCTAACAGACATTGGATTGCCTGGTAATCAAGTAAAAGTATCGCCGAGGATGTATAATCCCTAGGTTTCGTGTGGCTAGGCTCTTTGACCAGCGCAGCTGAGGGAAATTGGAAGCCCAGACTGAAAACGCTCCTCCTTACCGATGGGTCATCATCACGTCGCTTACCGCGCTGACGGCGACGCACCTGACCATCATCTACACCATCGGCATCCTGCTGCCGGACATCGCCGAGGATCTGGACCTGTCCCCTTCCGAGCAGGGCTGGCTCGGCTCGTCGGTGCTCCTGGCCAATCTCTTCTTCGCCATCCCCCTGAGCACTTTGCTCACCCGGTTCCGCCCATGGAGGGTCGTTGCGCTCCTGTCTCTGGCCGTAGGGCTGTTCGGTCTGCTACAGGGCTGGTCTCCCATCCTGGCGATCTTGCTGATAGGGCGTGTGGGGTCTGGGTTGGGCTTTACGGCCGCCATGGCGCCCCGGGCCTTGCTGATCCAGCAGTGGTCCAGCCCCAGACAGCTTCCCGTTACCAACGGCATATGGATAGGCGGCGTAGACCTGGTAATGGGTATAGGTTTCTTCCTCATCCCCCTGGTCATCAAGTTGTGGGGATGGCAGAGCACCTACTACTTTCTGGGCGGCATCGGGTTGGTTCTCGCCGCCGTATGGATCATCGTTGGCCGTGAGCGGGAGACAGTAGAATACAAGAAGCGCGCCGATTCCCAGGACACCACTCCCCTTTCAGCGATTTTCAGGCATCCTGAGCTATGGATGTTGGCCCTGGGAATGACGGGTTCCATGATGGGGAATACCGGCTTTCAAGTGTTCTGGCCAAGGTTCGCGGAGGAACAGCTCGGTATCTCTCTCCAGATCATCGGAATAGCCCTGGGGCTGAGCTCATTTGCCGCCGCTCCCATCGCTTTCGTAGTGAACGCCGTGCCGACCCTACTCCGGAAACAACCCGCAGTCTTGGCCGTAAGCGGGATAGCCGTCACCGGCGTCTACATGGGCCTCCTCTTCGCCACCTCCACCCCGACAGTACTGGCGCTGGGCTTCGCCGAGGGGCTATCGAGGGCCTACTTCCCTGTGCTGATGACCATGGTGTACCAGATGCCGGGTATCAAGCCGCGGGAGGTGGGAGTCGGTCTGGCTTTCATGGAGACCTGCATATGGGGGGGCGGCGCCATCGGCCCGTTGGTGGTCGGATTCGTGGAGGAATCGACTGGCGACCTACGGCTAGCCATCATGATCATCTCATTCGCGCCGCTGGTGCTTCTGATAACGTCGGGAATGCTAATGGCCAGACGCTGGTCCCCGATGCCCCAAGCGCCTCCCGAAAGCTCGGCGCTACCCCAGGAGCTTTGATGCGTAGCCCTATCGGGCTGCCAGCTCCGGCATCACCTTCTCAGCGAAGAGCTTCATCGATTCCTTCACCAACTCGCTGGGTATCCTGCTCCGGCGGTTGAATTCCAGGATGAAGGTATCGATGGTGGGCAGCTGTTCCCGAAGGGCCAGCAGCTGCTCGATGCAACCCTCGGGACTGTCGTAGATGCACTTCTGTACGGTCGTTTCGAAGGGCCAGATCATCCACCTGATGGCTCCGGGGAGCCCTTCCGGCTGCGTGTGGTCTACACCGATCGACTCCATGTACTCGATCCCGTCGGCGACATCGCTGTCCCGCCAGTTCTCCGCCATTATCCGATGCGCCTTCTCGCGGGTTTCAGCAACGAAAAACGACACGGCGACGTTAGCGGGTTGAGGACCGACTTGCCTTCTCGCCGGCTTCGCAGCCTCGAACTCAGCGAGCCTTAACGCCAGGTTAGATGCGTCCTGGGTTAGCGTGGAGCAGATAGATCCCAGACCCAACCCGGCGGCATATTTGAAAGTGCTGCTGCTGTTAGACGCAAGGAGCAGTGGGGGGTGGGGGTCTTGGACCGGTTTCGGGAGCACGGTGATCTCTTCGGTACGCCAGTACTTGCCGCAGAAGGTGATGGTTTCTTCGGTCCAGGCCCGTTTCATCAGCTCTATGCACTCGGCTATCCGTTCACGGCTCTCCGGCAGGGGAGTGTCCGGCTTTATGCCAAAGGGTCTGCCGATGCTCCGGGCGATGGGCCCGCCGTAGGTGCCTCCCAGGCACAGGTCCAACCGGCCCTCGGTCAGGATGTCGCAGGTGGCGGCATCCATCGCCAGGTGCAGGGGATGGTGAAGAGGCGTCTGGGTCGCCAGCGGGCCGAACCGGATGTTGCTGGTCCGTTGGGCGGCGGCCGCGGCCATCATTAGAGGGACCGACATGGGGCGGGTGGGATCGAATACCGACTCGGCCAGCCAGGCGCTGTCGAAACCCAGCTTGTCGGCCAGCACGATCTCCTCGATCGTTTCCCAGTGCCGGCGGGGTACGTCCGAGCCCTCGTAACCGGGCGTCTGCCAGAACACTCCGAAGCGCATGACTAGGAGCTCTTCTCCACTTCCCTCTGTCTCAGCTCCACCCTTCGAATCTTGCCGCTGATCGTCTTGGGCAGCTCCGTCACGAACTCGATTTTCCGGGGGTACTTGTACGGTGCGGTGGTCCTCTTCACGTGGTCTTGGAGACTCTGTACCAGCTCGTCTGAGGATGTGTGCTCGGGAGTGAGGACCACGAAGGCCTTCACCACGTCGCCTCGTACGGGGTCCGGACTGGCGACCACGGCCGACTCGGCCACCGCCGGATGCTCTATCAGGGCGCTTTCAACTTCGAAGGGTCCAATTCGATACCCGGCCGAGATGATCACGTCGTCTGCTCGGCCCACGAACCAGAAGTAGCCGTCCGAGTCCTCATACGCCTTGTCTCCAGTGAGATACCAATCGCCCTGGAACACCTGGCTGGTGGTCTCCGGGTCCCGCCAGTATCCGGTGAACATACCCGCCGGCCTCTCCGGGACTACCTTGACCGCTATCTGCCCCTCCTCTCCGGCCGGCAGCTCCACGCCCTCGTCGTCCAGGATGCTGATCTGGAAGCCCGGCACCGGTTTGCCCATGGAGCCGGCCTTTACCGGAAGGCACCGGTAGTTGCCCACCAACAGCACCGTCTCCGTTTGACCGTAGCCGTCATAGATGGTAAGGCCTGTGCCGTCCTCCCACTGCTTGATCACCTCCGGGTTCAAGGGCTCTCCGGCGCTGGTGCAGTGGCGCAAGTTCCCCAGATCGTGCTTAGACAGGTCTTCCAGGACCAGGAGCCGGTAGACGGTCGGGGGTGCGCAGAATGAGGTGACGCCGTACCGTTGGAGCACGTCCAGCGTCAAGGATGGATCGAACCGGCCCCGGCCATCGTGCTGGAGTACGGCGGCGCCCTGCATCCACTGGCCGAACAGCTTTCCGTAGGCGGCCTTGGCCCACCCCGTATCCGATATGGTCCACTGAAGGTCCGTATGCCGGAGGTCGTGCCAGTACTTGGCGGTCACCAGGTGGGCCAGCCCGTAGGATGCCTGGGTATGAAGCACCATCTTCGGGTTGCCCACCGTGCCGGAGGTGAAGTATATGAGCATCGGGTCGTCGCTTCGGGTCGGCTGCGTCTCATCCAGGTATGGCGAAGCGTCCGCCATCGCCTGGTCATAGGAGGTCCAGCCCCTCTTTTCATCGCCCACCAGCATGAGGGTCTTTAGCGAAGGACAGCTCCCGGCGGCCTCCTCCACTCTCCCTGTGCCGTCCGCATCTGCGATGACGAGGTTGGCCTCCGCGGTGTTGATCCGGTACTCGATGTCCTTCGGCGTGCACATGGTGGTGGCCGGCATGGGCAGGACGCCCAGCTTGATCATCCCCAGCATGGCTACGTACCACTGGGGTATCCTGGGCAGCATCAGAAAGACCCGGTCGCCTCGTTTTATGCCCAGGTCGCGGAGAACGTTGGCGAATCTGTTGGACTCGGTCTTCAGGTCCCAGAACGAGTGCTGCGCCCTCAGGTCCCCCTCAGATGTCAGCGAGATTAGGGCCAGCTTGGTGCGGTCTTCCGCCCACTTGTCCACAACGTCAAACCCGAAGTTGAAGTACTCCGGCACCTCCAGCCGGAAATCGCGGTACTCCTGCTCGTAGTTGAGCATGTTCGGGGGTTGGTCTCTCATGGCTGTCTCCGGTCCGGGAGTTCCTGTCGAATGGAACAGGATCGCCTGTCACCTAGAATAGGATCGAATTTAAACAACGCCTCTCCCGTTGTCAAATGGGCATCCTTCTCCAACACAGGGCTATGCCCGTATAATATGGGGCCTAGACCAGAACGCCCACCTGTAGCGACGGGAAAGGAACGGAGATGCAGGCGTATCCGGACAGCCCTCCCCGGCTGGATAGAGTCGAGACCAGCATACCCCTCAGCTATTACTACGACGCCGCCCACTATCAACGGGAGCTGGACATCTTCTGGCTGAGAGGCTGGATCTATGCCTGTCGCACGGATGAGGTCGCCGCACCGGGAGACTACGCGGTGGCGAAGATCGGTGATCAAGCTGTGTTCGTCACCCGAGACAGGGGCGGTCGGCTCCGGGCCTTTCACAACACCTGCAGACACCGGGGCTCGATCTTGTGCACCAAGGCCCAGGGCCGGTTCAAGGGCGGCGCCATAGTGTGCCCATACCACGGCTGGACATATGACCTAGAGGGGAGCCTGGTCTCCACACCTCACCGGCTGCCCGTCGGGGACTTCGATATGTCGGCGTACCCTCTGTACGATGTGGCTGTCGACCAATGGGGAGGCTTCGTCTTCGTCAACCTGTCCGTCGATGGGGTGGTCCCGCTGCAGAGCGTCCTCGGCGACCTGCCCGTCCGTTTTCAGAACTACCACATAGACGAACTGAAGGTGGGACACCGGGTGGTCAGAGAGGTGGAAGCCAACTGGAAGATACTGGTGGAGAACTTTGCCGAGTGCCTTCATTGCCCCAACGTCCACCCGGAGCTGTGCCGCATAGTGCCGCTGCATGCCCGGGGGTTGCTCTACCCCAGAGAGGACCCGGAACGCCCTCCCACCGATGACCCAACCAGGGAGTTCCGGCTGGAGCTGGCCAGCCCCGAGATGGTCACCTACACCATGGACGGGACCACCAACCGACCTTTCTTCCGAGACTTAACGGATGACCAGAAGGGCAATCCCTACCAGGCGGAGGGAATGCTTCCCAACTTCTACCTCAACGTGCACCCTGACTACATCAACACCATCAGGATGCTGCCCAAGGGGCCCACCCGTACCGAGGTAACCTACGACTGGCTGTTCGAGGTCTCTACCATGGAGCGAGAGGACTTCGACGTCAAACAGGCCTACGAGCTCTGGGACATCACTTTCCTTCAGGACACCAGCAACTGCGAGTGGCAGCAGGAGGGCCTGCTCAGCCGCCGACACCACCACAACGTATACATGCCCCAGGAAGCAGGGGTCTGGTCCTTCAACCAGTGGGTGTTGCAGGAGTTGGGGGAACAGGAAGGCCCTCCGCTCAAGGGCAGAAAGCGTTGGTCGGGGTCTGTTCCCGCGCCTACCGGTTGAAAAAGATACCCTCGTTGTTCACAATAGCGGCGTCTGGTGGTGCTCCGAAGACTCCTTGACCAGAGATCGAAAGGGGGAAGGCTATGAGCGTTCAAGGTACGACTACACGGGTGGAACGCATCCATTCCTTGCGCATAATCGAGGAATACTTCTGGATGTACCTGCGTCACCTGCACACCTCGGTGTCGCAGCGCCTGGGGGAGCCGGGCATCAAGGCCCTTGAGCAGGGATACCGGACGGCGGGCCGGTACCGGGGCGAGGGACTGCGGGAGAACCCCCAGAACCTGGCCGAGGGCAACGATGCTCTAGCCCTGATGCGAGCTTGGGATGTAGCCGATCTCGCATTCACCGATCCTGATGCCAACCTGAAAGTCGAAGGCGGGTCGGGTCGGGTAACCGTCAGTCTGCCCAACACACCCGGGAGCGCCTACTTCGCATCCCGTGAGGGCGGGGACGTACTGGCCCCTTACTGGAGAGAAACCCTGGCGGGAATCGCCGAAGGCTACGACGACCAGCTTTCCGTGTCTCACTCCGATACATCGGCCACCGGGCAGCAGCCGTTGACCATTACCTGGACCTACTCGGGAGACACCGCCAGCGCATCCGATACCATGCCCATGGACACCTTTGCCGACGTAGCGGCCACCATCCGAATGTCCCGAAGGACCTTCGGGGTGTTCTCGGCGCTGTGCATGTACACCTACTGGGCCCTCAAGGAACGGTTCGACGCCACGGGCGAAGAGCTGGTCAGAACGTCGTTGTACAACTTCGGGTTCGAACGGTCGTCGGGAATGCTGGAGCAGGCCAAGAAAGAGGAACTGCCCATCAACTTCGAGACGTGGAGCGAGCTGGGCAAGGAGCGGGATCCCTACGGCACTACATTCGTGTTCAGGGGCGAAGCCCACACGTCTCCCGGCGTCATGCAGTCCTCCTGCACCTACTGCCCGTGCGCCGAGGTCTGGTCCGAGGAGGGTAACAAAGGCTTGGCCTTCGGGTACATCTACGACATGGAGGTGCACCGGGGTCTGGTCGAAGGCTTCCACCCCGGCGGCGTGGTGGCCTGGGAAAAGGTCAAGACCCGAGGTGACAAGGTGTGCAACTTCCGGTTCTCCATCCCAGAGCTGGTGACCGACACAGACCCCGAGTGGGCCCGGAAAGCCCTGCGCTAACCTGCAGCCGGAGCTAGCGCAACGCGGCGGCTATGTTCCCTCCGTCTACCGTGGTGACGTTGGCCGTGGACTTGGTCTGAAGGGCCTGGTGCACGAAAGCCTGGGCCACGTCGGCCGCCGTAACCTCGATACCCAGCAGGTTGCCGGCCATATATTCCGACTCGGTGACTCCACGTGCCTTGGCCCTGGCAGAGATCAGCTCCGGCGTCAGCATTCCGCTGCGAATGTGGTCGGCGTTCACGGCGTTGGACCGGATGCCGTCCCGCCCGTAGTCCAGGGCGTACTGGCGAGCGAGGAACAGCGTCGCAGCCTTGGGAAGGCCGTAGGGCCCGAAGTCGGCGCCCGGGTTGACCGCCTGCTTGGAAACGTTGAAGACCAGCGTTCCACCCATCCCCTGTGCCCTCATTATCTCCACGGCGTTTTGAGCGACGGTCTGATGGGCGAAGAAGTTCAGCTCGAAGCTCTCTCGCAGCGAGGCGTCGCTCACCTCACCGATCTTCCCCTGCCACGCGGCCCCGGCGTTGGACACCACTATATCGACACCGCCGAAAACCTCGCAGACCCGATTGAAGACCGACCGAACCGATTCTCGATCCGTCACGTCACACTCGATGCCCAGAGCCGTCGAGCTTGTTTTCGAAGCCGCATTCTGCGCCGCGTCGGCATCGACGTCCAGGACGGCCACCTCCGCCCCCTGCTTGCTGAATGCAGAGGCTATGGCCGACCCGATGGCCCCTCCGCCCCCGGTGACCACCACCACGTGGCCGGCCAACGGCTTTTCGGCTGCCTTGCCCAGCTTGGCCTGTTCCAGGGACCAGTACTCCACGTCGAACATCTCCGCCTCGGAGATAGATTCGAAGGCGCCGATTGCCTCGGCGTCGGTTATCGTCCGCACCGTGCTCTCGGCTATGTCGGCAGCAACCCGGGCAGCCTTCGCATTCCTGCCCAGGCCGTACAGGCCGAGACCGGGCACCAGCACAACCCTGGGCACGGGGTCCAGCTCGACCAGGGAGTCGGAGTAGCGGGCGTTATGCCGTCGATAGTACTCCTTGTACCTGTGCATAAACTGGACAGCGGCGTCTTCAACCGCTTTCTTGAAGGAGCCGGCATCTTCCGCATCGGGCGCCGGAACTAACAGGGGCCAGTTCTTGGTCCTGATGGTGTGATCGGGCGTTGCCACGCCTGACTGGCTGTAGCGTTCCAGCTCTTTGCCATTGACGTAGGAAAGGATCTCGTCCGAGGTCCTGAAGTCCAGCACGAACGGCTTTTGTCCTGCACCATCGTCAGAGCCGGCTATCTTGCAGGCGCCCCGCAGTATCGGTCCCACCGAAGCGGCGGGCAGGATGCTTTCCGGTAGTTCGATCGTTGGAAAGACCCGCTTGAGGCCCCTTTTCAACCGCTTCTCCACCAGAGTCACGAAATCTATCATCCTGTCGTAGGCCTCGATGGCGGTCTCTCCGAAGGTGAATATCCCGTGCTTGATCAGTACCAGCCCCTGAACGTCCGGGCGTTCCTTGAACACCTTTTCCGAGATTTTGGACAGCGGGAACCCGGGCATCACGTAGGGCACAATGCCGATCCTATCGCCCAGGACGTCCCTGCACAGCTCGTCCCCGTTCTGCTGGTCGGTAAGGCTCAAGACGGATACGGCGTGGGTGTGGTCTACGAACTTGTGAGGAAGATTGGCATGCAGCAACGTCTCCACCGAGGGGTTGGGAGAGTTGGCATCCAGCAGGTTGGTGCGCTGGTAGTTGACCATTTCGTCGTCCGTGAGGCTCTCGACGTTGCGCAGCTCCAGCAGCGGGTCCAATCGCACGGCGGGAAGGCCCGGCGGCTCGATATCGGCCATGTCCCAGCCACTTCCCTTGACGCAGAGAACGTCCACCTGCTTGCCCAGCAGGTCCCGCATCCGGCACTTTACCGAGGTGTTTCCGCCGCCGTGCAGCACCAGCTCAGGGTTGCGACCCAGAAGACGGGTGGTGTAGACGCGTAGCGCCAGGTCCTCATTGACGCCCTGGTCGGCGTACCGTTTAACCATCTCCCGAGCATCGGTGTCGGACCACATGTTTTTCATCTCAGCATCCTCTGTTGATGGCTTGTCTGCCCGGATTATACAGCCCGACCCAGGGATGGAGGCGACGGGACAGCTATTTCCTGGCCGTGATTACGTGGCACTGAACTGGCGCGGCCAGCCCGTCGTCGTCCATGTACTGGCAAAGCGAGTCGGTCACGCCCTTTACAAGCACGGATAAGACCTCATCATCGGTGAACAGGTCCGCGACCGGCGTCGAGGCGAGGTAACCGGGCAGGAACTCGGCGATGGACGGATGGCGAATCCATTTGCCCTCGATGCGAATGTGCGCCTCCCGAAACGCTGCGCCTGCGATCAAACCCAGGAGCTCATCGCGGTCGCCCAGCGAGAAGGACCAGCGGACTACCTCCGCCGCTTCGAGGCTGACGTGTCGCTCCAGGGCATCCGCCACCGCCCGGTGCCACGGACAATGCTCGATCGATCTGAAGACGTTCAGCGCCATCCGGCCTCCCGGTCTCAGTACCCGGTTCATCTCCTTCAGGGCGGCCGATTTGTCGGCGAAAAACTGGAGCCCCTGCTGGCAGAGCACAACGTCAAATTCCGAGCTCCCGAAGGGCATTTCGGCGGCATCAACGCGTTGCCACTCTATCCGCTGTCCCCCCATCGAACGCGCCACGTCGAGCATGCCCCGGTTGACGTCCAACCCGACCACCCGGCCCTCCTCTCCCACCCTTCGATCCGCCTCCCGAGTCACCAGGCCCGTGCCACAGGCTACGTCAAGTACGCGATGACCACGCCGTATGCCGGCGGCTTCGATCAGGTCCTCGGTCCATGGCGCAACGATGCTCTTGCCAATGTACCGATGGTACGCTTGGGAGGAATCTGGGTGCAGCTGCCAGGTCCGGTCCGGATTCGCCATTGCCGGATGGTACGCCATCCCCTTTCGGGCTGGCAAATAGACCCGCTCGGCTATTGCGATGCGGGCATTACAAGTGGTACAAATGGGGCAGAGCGTCTAACAGGGATATCCAGCAAGGAGACGAGGAATGAAAGCCAAGGCAGCCGTCCTGTACGAATACAACACGCCGCAAGTCGTCGAGGAGGTGGACGTAGCATCCCCACAGGAAGGTGAGGTGATGGTGAAACTCGCCGCCTCCGGTGTGTGCTACAGCAACTATCACATCATCCTGGGCCACTTCCCCATGGTGGAGTGTCCCACCATCCTGGGCGACGAGGGCGCCGGCACCATAGTAGAAGTGGGGGCCGGGGTCAAGAACGTCAAGGTCGGCGACCCCGTGGTGCTGTCGTGGGTGCCCAACTGCAACAACTGCTTCTACTGCAACCGCGGAGAGTTCCAGCTCTGCGATAAAGGCTTCGCCACCTCCCGGTTCAGTAAGGACGGCAAGTTCATCGACATCTACTCCAACGTCTCCTCCTTTTCCGAGTACACAGTTGTCCCGGAGACCGGGGTCATACCCATCCGGACCGACGTCCCCCTGGACAAGGCCGCCCTGGTCGGGTGCGCCGTGCCCACGGGTTGGGGCTCGGTGGTCAACACGGCTAGAGTGGAGCCGGGTTCCACCGTCGCCGTCATCGGACTCGGTGGCGTGGGACTGAGCGCGGTGATGGGGGCCGTCACGGTGGACGCCGAGAAGATCATCGGTGTGGACATTAACGGCGCCAAGCTGGAGCTTTCCAAGGACTTCGGCGTTACCCACGTGATCGACTCTTCCAAGGAGGACCTGGTGACGGCGCTAAAGGAGCTGACCGATGGGCGAGGCCCGGACTACGCCTTCGATACCATCGGCATCCCGGAGGTCACCTCCCAGGCCTATACCGCCATCCGTAACGGTGGAACGGTGGTGACCGTCGGCATGAATGCCGTTTGGGCCGAAGTTACCCTCAGTTTCCCCCTGATCTACGGAGAGCGGAAGCTGCTCGGGTCCCGGTACGGCTCTATCCAGCCGGCAAAGGACATCCCCCGCATCCTGGACCTGTACATGGCGGGCAAGCTGGACCTGGACAAGCTGATCACCAAACGGTTCGGCATCGAGGGTATCAACGAGGCCTTCGATACAATGGTTGGGGGCGAAGTAGCCCGTTGTGTAATCGATTTCGGGTAAACGTTTCCGCCCATCCCCCTTGCCTCCTTCCCGGCCGAGAAGGGGAAAATGTTTCTGAGATACACCCCTTTAGAGGGCTCAGGGTAGGCTCTCAGACTCCCGGTAAAGAGGATTCCTCGATGGACTCGGAATGACAGAAGGGGAGGTGGGGGCAGCCCCTGCGGCTGACATCATGGGAGTCCAGAGTTTTCTCCCGACGGCAGTCCCGGAAAAAAGAGCTTCGCCCCTCTCTTCTCTCACATTATGGGTGCAGGGCCTCGCCCTGCCTCTGGCAGGGAGTTTGGGGGAATGTGCCCCCAAGTGTAACATCGTCCCAGGGTGGGTGGGAGTGTAGAACCACCTGGGGCGGAGCGCCCGCCAGAGCGCGGTGCTACGTCCGAAAAGCCGGCATGACCTCGTCGGCGAACCTGGTCAGCTGCTCAGAGTACTCCGCCAGAGACATCCCCTCCGGCCAGTGCAGGATCACGTGCTCCAGGCCCGGGTACCGCGCCTCGAACTCCTTCAGCACCTCGATGGCATAGGAGGACGGGCCGCACAGCCACACCTTCTGGTCCACTCCGTCCTGCAGCGATGGGGTGCGGGCCGGTGCGCCGGGCGTACCCCAGGGCCGGCCCTCCTCGTCGGCGTACCTGACTAGACCAAAGGGCGCGAACCATTTGTACCGTTCGTCGTGATACGGCTCGACGCGTCGCATGGCCTCTTCCCGGGTCTCGTCTATGTAGAAGAAAAGCCCTAGCGCCAGATCTTCACCCAACTCCAGATGACGGCCCGAGCGCTCAGACGCATCTTGAAAGGTGTGGAACACCTGGTCAACCAGCAACTCTCCGGTGCCGTGCACCACGCCATTGATGCCATTCTGGGCTATGTATTCGATGGTCCGGCCGCTGACTATCGGCTGCCATATCTGCACGGGCCTGTTGATGGGCCTGGGGACCAAGGTGACGTCCTCCAGCTGGTATCCCCGATACTCGACCTGGGCAGGGATGGTGTAGTTCTTGCCGCGATGGGAGAACTGCTCCTCGTTGAAGGCCTTGAACAACACCTCCATCTGCTCTTCGAACAGTTCTTTGTTGGCATCGTTGTCCGCCATCGGCGAGCCCATCGTCTCGACCTCTCGTGTGTGGTAGCCGCGGCCGACGCCAAAGATGACCCGGCCGTTGGTCAGAATGTCGGCCATGGCGTAGTCTTCGGCCAGTCTGATCGGGTGCCACATCGGCACAATGCTGAAGGCACAGCCGAACTTGAGCCGTTGCGTCTGGGTGGCCAGGTAGGTGCTGAGCATGAGCAGGTTGGGCACGCATTCGTAGCCCTCCCGCTGGAAATGGTGTTCGGCCATCCACAGGGCGTAGTAGCCCTGCTCCTCCATCTGCCGGGCGATGCGGGTCGCCATGTCGAAGCACTGGACCAGCTTTTCATTGGGATAGCGCCGCTCGTCGGCTGGGGTGCCGTCCGACCCCACGTTGTCCAGCTCGACGTGTCCCACGTAGAGGACCGAGAAATGCTTAATCATTCCAGGGGACCCGCTATCCGGCTAACTGCGTTTGGCGACACTTGCGGAGTACGATTCCTGGGCCTTGTTCATGGCCCTGGTGTTCATCTCCACCAGCTCCGTCCTCTTCGCGATCGACCAGGCCTGGGACTCCCCCAGGCTGGCGACGGACCCCTGGAACTGGGGCATCACGTACCGAGCTATCAGCTCGTAGCTGTGAAGCACCTGCTCCCGGGTACCCCACTCGGTGGCCTGCACCAGCAGCCTGCCGAAGCCGCCCGATTCCTCGTCCAACCGGCGGATGTGGGCGATCAGGTCGTCGGGCGTCCCGACACACCAGTTTTCGGTTTCCACCATGTAGTCGACAATCTCTTCCATGGGCCCATCGTAGGATCGGGGCAGGCCCAGGGTGTTCTCGAAGTACTCTCTCTGGTACCGGCCCGAGCCGAGTCGAGCCTGCTCTATGGCTTCCTTCTTGGTCTCGGCGAGATGAACGTGCAGCACGATGCCCCAGTCGTCCCTGCTCACGGTGTTGCCATGCTCGGCGGCCGTCTCCTCGGCGATCTGCCAGAACTTCGCCAGGTCAGGAGCAGCCGCGCCAGGCACGGCGACGGTGTTCAGAGACAACACGCTCAGCCCGAACTTACCGGCGCATACCATTCCAGCCGGCGATTGGGATGCGGCGACGGCCACCGGCATGTGAGGCTGGGTGAAGGGGCGCAGATGCACTCGTGCCTCTCGCAGGGTGAACCACTCCGATTCGTAGGTGATGGGCTCGGTCTCCTTCCAGAGACGGAGAATGATCCCCAGGGCCTCGTTCATTCGACTTCTCTGAACGGACGGTTCGATGCCCAGCATATAGGCATCCCCGACCAGGGCGCCCGGACCGACTCCCATCATCACCCGGCCCCGGGTCATGTGGTCAAGTTGGATCATCCGGTTCGCCACCATCAAGGGATGATGATAGGGAAGGCTCAGCACGCCCGTGCCCAGCTTGATGTGCTTGGTGCGTTGGGCTGCGGCCCCTATGAAGATCTCCGGGGAAGCGATGGTCTCCCAGCCGGCACTGTGATGCTCGCCGATCCAGGCTTCATCGAACCCCAGGTCGTCCAGCCACTCGATAAGCTCCATGTCCCGTTCCAGGGCCAGCGTGGGATTTTCCTGCTCCCAATGAAATGGCGCCATGAATATACCGAACCTCATCCGACTTGGTAGTGTCATGATCCGAACCTCCCCCGACTTATAGGGCTAAAGAGTCACCTGAGAGCATCGTGCGCTCCGATAGTTTCCGATTTCAGTAAATAGCTATCCCGTTGGCTCCGGGCCTTGAAACCCCGTTTGCGGATGTGGCCTCTTATTGCTGCTTGGCTAGCTCATCAAGCCTATGGGACAAGAGAACCAGTAGGTTGTGCTGTTGTCGTAGCACCTCAAAAAGATAAGCGCTGAACTCTCCCTTGCCATAACTACCTGTAGCGCCAGTATGCAACGGTCCGAAGCTAGTGCTCTTGTCGTCGTGTTCCTTCTTAAACGAGGCAATAGTGGCCTCCAACGTATCCAGTCTCTCCCCAATCCGGTCCCGGTCTGATTCTGTCACCTACCGGCCTCCTTTGTGCTCTCTCATTCTTTCGTGTGAAGTTCGGCTGTGGGGATACCGGCTTATTCCGCAATTTCTCCTTGCCAATGTTCCACGGCAACTGCACTCCCGTCTAATATACTGGCAACAAAATAGGCTTCCCATGACCCTGCTGCTAGAGCCAGGTTAGGAGATTGGGTTCCATTATCAGAGTGGTGACGGATAAACGTTAGGCAACCACTTTGGTCAACCCGCACTTCATCAGCATAGACGTATATCTGGCCATCCTGACTAAGGTTCGTTTTGACACACCAATAGTATCCTCCGTATTTCTCAGCCCCTGATCCTGCCACAGTCCTCTGTCCTTCCTTGTGATCTCTCGCTGCACTCAATGCTTATTCCTTGCCCTGGCTTTTCCCTTGTCCCATGCTTCCAACTTGCCCCATATCTATCCCACAAAATCAGCAGTATCTCAGCTATCCGTAACACGAAGCTCTCTCATTCTTCCAGGCACAACTCGGTGGCGAGGGCACCGCTTTTGATTACAGCTTGCACACAGTGGTTGATAGCGTCAAACAGGTTGAGCGTGATCTCTGGACACGGACGGACTTGCCCGTTGAATCTCCACCATAATCATAATTTGAGACCGCATATCGTACATGGGCATACACCCTCCGGGCTGATTCTGCCATCACGCCCTCTTACTCGTTATCCTAGAGACAACTATCCAACATCGCCTTTACCTCCTCCGGCAGATCATCCCGTACCTCACGAGCAGCAACCAACGCCTCCACCCACTCAGGCTCCGACCAAAACTCATCTATGGACCCAGTGTCCAAGATCACATCCGAGTCCATGTCCTTCACCACCTTGACAATGGTCTTCGCGTAAACGATTTGGGCCTGATGAAATTCTCTAAGCTCAACAGGCGGCTCTATCCGTTCGAGAAAGTTAAACCAGTCCTCCCAAAACTCGCCGACATCACCCCTCACGCCAAGCAGGCCATCCCTACCAGATTGATTCATACGTTCAAAAACGTATCTCTCAACACTGGTATAGAAAATATCGGTAGCCGGAGAAGAAGATGGAGTAGGCGTTATCTCAGTAGAGCCACAGGCAGCCTCCACCAGCGCAAAGGCCATTAACAGAACTATGCTTCCCTTCACCAAAGCCGACCCAGTCCTCACCATGCTTAATCGTCAACCAGCAAGATTAATGTTGCTGGTATGCCCCCGAACACCAGGAGCACGGAGATCATGACAAACCACAACCCCACTCCCCACAAACCAGCTGAAAACCGCGGTTTGATCAAGGACGACTCCCTCCTACTTCGCTATTTCCTGGTCATCGCTGAAAATTGAAGCCGAGCTCCTCTTCACATACATCAAGAGCGGCATCGTAATCGGCATGGTGGCGGCGGCAGCGGCAAGCATGGGCAGGGGCACGACAAACGACGCCATCAACATGACTCACAACCCGACCTTTCCATAGACCCACCACATTGCAAAGCCCGCATCAGCTAACCCTGCCAGTTCGGTTACGGCATGAACCAAAATCATCAACACCTCAGCTATCCGTAAAATGACGTTCTCTTACCTTACGAGCTCACGGTGAGGTCGGCGATGACGACCTTTGGCTCGAATATCTCTTACTCTCCCGGCTTTTGCCGAGTTTAACAGATTCGGCGTTTTCGCCGCACCAACTGCCGAGGGCGACCGGAAACACGACCCTCCTGCCATCCCTAGAAGGTGAGAGGGATTTTATCACCTCGTCATGGCAAAAGGTGAGGTTCCGGGCTATCCTGCCACCGTTGTGGACACGGGAAGAACGGGGCCATTAGAATAGTGCTCGGTTCCCGAAGTTACCGAGTGGAGGTGAGTCATGCCGGCCAACGAGGTCACGATCTACCTGAAAAACGGCTGAACGTCCTGCAGAAAGGCGAAGGAGTTCCTTTCGCAAAAGGGTGTGTCGCTGACGGAGCGGGAGATATTCAAGCAACCCCTCAGCAAACAGGAGATAGAGGGCCTGCTCGAACTGCGGCCCCTGGACGAGGTATTCTCCTGGAAGAGCAGACGGTTGAAGGCCCTGGAGTTGGACGCGGAGGGGCTGTCCGACGAGGAGAAGCTGGACTGGATGACCAAGGAGCCGGCCCTGGTTCGCCGGCCCATGATAGACGTGGGCGAGGAGCTAGTGGTGGGGTTCAATGCCAAGAGGCTGGCGGAGATTTATCCCTAATCAGGAGGGACAGATGAGCGCTCAGACACATGAACGGCCCGACATGCTGGTCGAGACGGACTGGCTGGAGAAGTACATGGATGATCCCCAGCTGCGGATAGTGGACATGGGGCCGGTAGACGGGTTCAAGCGGTGCCACATTCCCGGCGCCATCGGCCTCAACAGGGACTATCTCAAAGACCCGGACAACGATCTGTTCGTGATGCAGCCAGAGCAGTTCGAAAAGGCGATGGGGAAGGTGGGCATCGGCAACGAGCACAACGTGGTCGCCTACGACGATTACGGGGGACTGTACGCCGCCCGGCTGTGGTGGGCGCTGCGGACCTTCGGCCACGATAAGGTATGGGTGCTCAACGGGGGATGGAACAAGTGGATGAGGGAGGGCAGGGCGTGGACACAGATAGCCGTCACCGGGTACCACTCCCGCGACTTCAACCCCCACCCGCCGGCTACCTTCAAGGCCCGAGCCGACTACTCGATGCTCTGCTCGGCCGAGAATATCATGGAGAGATTAAGCGACTCTGATTTCGTTACCCTGGACGTGCGCGGCGACGGTGAGTACAACGGGACCAACCTTCGGGGCATGAACCGGCGCGGCGGGCACATGCCCAACACCGTGCACATCGAGTGGTCCAAGGCGGTCACCGACGACGACCTGCGGACCTTCCGCCCTCCGGACGAGCTAAGGGAGCTGTACGCCTCGGCGGGCGTGACGCCGGAGAAACAGGTAGCCACATACTGACAGGCCGGAATACGTGCGGCGCACGCTGTATTTGTTCTCAAGCTGCTGGGCTACGAAAACGTCCAGAACTACGATGGTTCCTGGGGCGAGTGGGGCAACCGGGACGATACGCCTATAGAAGCTTAGGCCCGACCACGTACTTCAGGTTGGCCGTGGTCACCTCGGCCACTTCCTCGACCGAGATGCCCCTGACCTCGGCCACCTTCTGAGCTACCCTGGCCACCTGGGCAGGCTCCAGCGGGTTCCGCTTCTTCCACGGCTGGGGGAAGGAGTCGGTCTCCAGGATCATGTACTCCATTGGGAGCCGTTTCGCTACGTCGGGGAGATGGGGGATGCTCAGCAGGGTCTTGGAGAAAGAGACATAGATCCCCATATCGACGCACTCGTCGGCTATGCGCTGGTCCGCGACGAAATAGTGCATGATGGCGCCCACCTCGTAGACGTGCTCCTCCTTGAGAATGCGAAGGCAGTCCCAGTAGGCGTCCCGGCTGTGGAAGACAATGGGCATCTTCAGCTCTCTGGCCAACCTCACGTGGTCCCGAAAGACCTGCTGCTGTAGCTCGCGGGGCGCCTTGCCCTTGAGATAGTCGAGGCCCGGTTCGCTCACGACGACCACCCTGTCGCTGGCAAGGGCCATCTCCTTGAGCTGTTCCAGGGTCTCGTCGGTGATGGACTCATCGACGGACATGGGATGGATGCCGACGCCGGCGTAGATATCGGGATAGGCCTCGGCGATACGGATGCAAGCCCGTGAAGACTCGACGGTAGTGCCGGCGGTGATGATGCGCTCGACGCCGGCCTCCCTGGCTCGCTGGACCACGGCCTCCAGCTGCTCGGAGGGGTAGTCGTCCAGGTGGGTGTGGGAGTCGGAGAGGTTGGGCATGGTAGTTGAGTTGGGGCCGGTTGCCTATTGGCTTAGGCGGCATCCCCTTGCCGGTCGGGTTCAAGGGCATCGACCAGCCCCGCGGCCGCAGCCGTTATGTCCGGTGCAGCGAGGATGGCTCGGATTACGGTCACGCCGTCGGCGCCAGCGGCCAGCACCTCCGCTACGTTGGATGCATCTATGCCTCCGATAGCGAAGACGGGGATGCCCACCGCTTCTTTGACCCGCCTGATAATGTCCGGGCCATCGGGCGGTTTGCCGGGGTGAGAAGCGGTCTCGTAGATGGTGCCCAGGGTGACGTAATCGGCCTCTTCGTCCTGGGCTTTCACGGCATCCTCGACGCTGTGCACCGAGCGCCCCACGGACATGTTCCGCCCTCCGATCTTCCTGGCCACATATACCGGGATCGAGCCGGCCGGTAGATGCACTCCGTCCGCCGAAATGGCTGTAGCGATATCGACCCGTTCGTTGATGACCAGACTGGCCTTGCCGTTAGTGACTCGCCTCAGCTTGACGGCCAGATCATACAGCTCCCCCGAAGGCATGTCCTTTTCTCGCAGGTGCACCACGTCCACACCCCCCTCGACGGCTTGGGCCACGGCATCTTCGATGGAAATGTCCTTGCAAAGGGTGCGATCGGCTACCAGGTGGAGGCGGGCCTGGGATACGGCGCTAGGCATCGGGTGAGCCGAGGTAGTACGTCTCGAAGGCCTCGTAGGAGAGAGGCACGATGTCCCTGACCAGGCCGGTGATGGCGTCGGCGTAGGCCCGAATCTCGGGTTGGGCGCCCTCGCCTGTCCGAAGCTCCAGGAAGTTCATGAGGGCCCGGAAGTTGAGGGTCCAGTAGAACTCGGTGTAGTAGGCGGTGCCGAGTACGCCCCGGAAGACCTCGCGAGTGCGCTTGCGAAGGTGCTTATGGGGCCTTGCCTTTTCCACCATCTTCTCGTAGAAGGAGTGCTCCTGCCGCATCAGCTCTTCGTACTCTTTCAAGTCATCCTCGTCGAATATATCGGGGAGGCCCTCCCCGTCGGGAACGTAGAACTCCTCCTTGAAGACCCGGTATCGAGCGGAGCGTTCGTTGTAGGAAGCCATCCGGTGTCGGAACCACTGGCGGGCGACGAAGATGGGGCACTTTATCAGAAACTGGAACACAGCGTGCTCGAAGGGCGTGCCGTGCTTGTTCTCCATGAGGAAGAAGATGAGACGCCGGTCCCGCTCCGGGTCGCCTTTTGCGCCGGTGGAAACCCGGGCCGCATCGAGAATTCGCTGGTCGGAGCCGATGTGGTCCAGCAACTGGACGTAGCCCTTGTCCAATACCCGGACCTTGTTTTCGGCGGTCTCGGGAACGGAAGGGGCCACTTTAGTCAAATCGGTCTCCCACCTTTTCACGGGCCTTCTTGCCCATCTCTATGCCCGCGACGATCAGGCGCAGCGCCCGCTCGGTGGAGCCCGCGATAAGCTGGTGGGCGTTGCTGATGGAGGCGTCCAGGCCCATCGGACCGGGAGTGATGCTCATGACCGAGCTGACGCCGTGCCGGTAGATCTCTTCGTAGCCTGGGGCCACGCCTCCGGTTATCGCTATAACGGGGATACCCAGCGCATGGGCCCTGGTGCCGACGCCCATGATAGTCTTTCCGTAGGACGATTGGCCGTCCAGCTGGCCCTCGCCGGTGATCACAAGGTCGGCGTTCTGGAGCCGGGAGGAAAATCCGGTGGCGTCCGCGACCAGGTCCACTCCGGGTCGAAGGACGGCGTCAAGGAAGGCCATCAAGCCTGCGGAGAGGCCTCCCGCAGCGCCGGCGCCGGGAACGTCCTTGACGTCTTTGCCCAGGTCTTGTTTCAGGACATCGGCGTAGTGAAACAGGGCTTGATCTAGGGTATTGATCATCTCCGGAGTGGCCCCCTTTTGAGGGCCGTACATGGCCGCTGTCCCCTCCTGCCCACAGAGGGGATTCGTAACGTCGGTGGCCACCTGGAACCGGGACTCGGCAACGCGGGGGTCGATTTCGGTCAGGTCTATGCGGTCGAGGTCCGCCAGGGCTGCACCCCCACCGGGCAGCTCGTGGCCCCGGGAGTCCAGCAGTTTCGCTCCCAGGGCTTGGGCGACACCGGCACCGCCATCGCAGGTAGCGCTGCCGCCCACACCGAGGATGAAATCCCGCTTGCCGCTATCCAGTGCGTCGCGGATCAACTCGCCGGTGCCGTACGTGGTGGCCACCAGGGGACTGAGGTCATTTCGAGGAACCAGCGCCAGGCCCGAGGCCCGAGCCATCTCGATGGCCGCGGTGCGGCCGTCCCCCAGCACCCCCCAGATCGCCTCCACCGGCGAGCCCAACGGCCCGGTCACGGTAGCTGTGAAGGTCATGCCGCCGGTGCCCTGCACCAGCACCTCCAGGGTGCCGTCCCCGCCATCGGCCATGGGGGAGATGAGGACCTCGGATTCGGGCAGGACGTTTCTGATGCCCTCGGTGATGGCATCGCAAACCTGGAATGCGCCGAGACTGCCTTTGAAGGCCTGGGGAGCAACGACGATCTTCACACGGAGAATTATATCTTATAGAAGGAGGCGCCGTAACCGAATGCCTGCATCATGGGGGAGACCGTTTTCGGGTATACTTTTGTATGCCCGTTCAGGACCTTTGCTGATGACAAACCAGCGGCATGTAATACAGGAGTTGATCGAAATCGTCGGGGAGCAGTACGTTATCTACGCTCCCGAGGACCTGCTCGTCTTCGAGTACGACGGCTCTACAGAAACGGGCTTTCCCCAGGTTGTGGCGGTGCCTTCCACCGCGGAGGAGGTCTCCAGTATCGTCAAGCTGGCACGCCGGGAGGGTCTGCCCGTAGTGCCCAGGGGCTCAGCGACCAGCATAAGCGGTGGGGCCATTGCCGCCCAGGGGGGCATCCTGCTGGCTATGACTCGCATGAACCGGGTGTTGGAGGTGGATACGGAGAACATGATCGCGGTTGTTGAGCCCGGTATGTTCAATCTCGATCTGAGCACGGCGGTGGAGGAGTACGGCTTATACTATGCGCCCGACCCCTCCAGCCAAAAGGCCTGCACCATCGGGGGGAACGTGGCCGAGAACGCCGGCGGCCCCCACTGTCTCGCCTACGGTGTCACCACCAACCACGTTCTGGGTCTCGAAGTGGTGCTCGCTGACGGGACGGTAATGTGGGTAGGTGGCAGGAACAGGGACATGCCCGGGTACGATCTGCCGGGGATCATCGTAGGGTCCGAGGGGACTTTCGTCGTAGCTACCAAGGTGATGGTCCGGCTGATGAGGAAACCGGAATCGACCCGGACGCTGCTGGGCGTTTACGGAGACGTTCAGGAGGCCGTCAATAGCGTATCGGCCATCATAGGCGCCGGTATCGTCCCGGCGGCGCTGGAAATGATCGACAACCTGATAATCCGGGCCGTGGAGCCGGTGGTCCAGGCAGGGTACCCGTTGGATGCCGAGGCCGTACTGCTGATCGAAGTGGAAGGTCTGGAGGAGGCGGTCGAGGAGGATGCAAAGGCGATTCAGCGGATCTGCCGGGAGAACAGCGCCACCGACGTTCGGCTTGCTGAGGACGACCGGCAGCGAGAGAAGCTGTGGGCAGGACGGAAAGGGGCCTTCGGTTCGCTGGGGAGGTTCGCCCCCAACTATTACATTCAGGACGGGGTGGTGCCTCGAAGCAAGCTGCCTGAGGTTATGAAGCGGGTGCTGGAGATAGGCAGGGAGTACGATCTTACCATTGCCAACGTATTTCACGCCGGTGACGGCAACCTACACCCCATTATCATCTACGACGAGCGGGAGCCTGGTACAAAGGAAAGGGTGATGGAGGCGGGCAGCAAGGTGATGAAGGCCTGTGTGGAGGTCGGTGGATCGCTCACGGGTGAGCACGGCATAGGTCTGGAGAAGCAACGGTTCATGCCCTGGGTGTTCACCGACCAGGACCTGGACGCGATGCGCAGGCTGCGTGCCGCCTTTTCATCGGAGGGGCTGTTCAATCCGGGCAAGATATTCCCCGACGAGGCGCGACCCGAGGAGTCCTGGCGCATTCCCTCGCTGGCCAACGTGGGCGCAGACATGCCGATCTAGGAGCCGCCGATGCCGAGAGCCAAGGGCCTGGATAGGGCGGTGGCCGGACTGCCCGGCGCTCGTAAGATAACCCAATCTTCTGGGCTGTCGGATTACTCTGTCGATGGCTGCGCCCCGGAGGTGGTCGCTTTCCCCAATACCGTCGAGGAGATGAGCACTCTACTTGCAGCAGCGGAAAGTGAGGGCAAGACGGTGGTGCCGTGGGGTGGGGGGACGCATATGGGACTGGGGAACCTGGTAACGGGGGTGGACGTGGTGGTCGGGGCCTCCCGGTTGAACCGCATCGTCGAGCACGAGCCGGCGGATCTCACGGTTGTGGTGGAGGGAGGGACACTTCTGGACGTGCTTCAAAACGATCTGGCCGAACGAGGCCAGTTTCTGCCCCTAGACCCTCCTCGCGCCGCCGAAGCGACCATCGGAGGCATTCTGGCCGGTAACGCCAGCGGCCCCCGCCGAGCTTTCTTCGGAACGGCCCGAGACAGGCTGATCGGCATCAAGGTAGTCCACGCCAACGGGGAAGTGACCAAGGGCGGCGGCAAGGTGGTGAAGAACGTCACCGGCTACGATATGAACAAGCTGTACACGGGCTCCCTGGGTACGCTGGGGATAATAGTCCAGGCGGCCTTCAAGGTGGCTCCCCTCCCCAAAGAGTACCGGACCCTGCTGCTACCCTGTCCCTCGGCGGAGGTAGCCGTTGCTTTGGCGTTGGAGACGCCCAAACGAGGATTCCAGCCCCTGGCCCTACAGGTGCTCGATGCCAGAGCCGCCTCACCAAAACTGGCGGCTCTGGCAGAAGCCCGGTCTCCATACGTTCTCGCCGTCGAGCTGGGGGGAACACCGGCGGCGGTGGGCAGGCAGGAGAAGGAGATAGGAGCGCTGAGCCGGGAGTGGTCCATCGAAGTACAGTCGATATCCGACGTCGCGGAGTCCACAGATCTGTGGACGGCCATCAGAGACCTGGGCCGGGAAGAGTCTCGGCCGGCGACTATGATCGTCAAGACTACGTCGCTGCCGACGCAGACAGGTCGTATCATCGAAGGGATCGAGTCCATTGGCGAGAAAGCCGAGCTGGACCACGCGTTGCAGTCCAACGTGACCAACGGTGTCACCCACAGCTGCTGGTGGAGCGATAACGGCTCCATCGATGCGCTGCAAAACGTCGTGGGCGAGATTCGCAGCCTGGCGCATAAAGCCGGCGGGCACGGCGTCGTAGAGGTGTGTCCCGTCGAGCTGAAGCAGCGGATCGATGTCTGGGGTTTCGATGGGCCGGAGCTTACATTGATGAAGAAGATCAAGGAGCAGTTCGATCCCCATGGAACCCTGAACCCGGGCAGGTTCGTGGGCGGGATCTAGTCCGATGGCAAAGGCTAAACAACAAACTACGCTGGGCCTGGCAGACCTGGGCTTGGACGCCGGCGTCAACGAGAAAGAGCTGTACAAGTGTGTTCACTGCGGGCTGTGCTTGAGTTCGTGTCCCACCTATCTGGAGCTGGGACTGGAGACCGAGTCTCCCCGGGGCCGCCTGGCCCTGATGAAGGCGGTGAACGAGGGGCGAGCCGAGTATACGGACCGGCTGGTAGGGCACATGGAGCTGTGCCTCCTGTGCCGGGCGTGTGAAGCGGCGTGCCCGTCCCAGGTGCCCTTTGGGAGCTTGATGGCGGATACCCGGGCCAATATTCAAAACAGGACCGACGGTCCCCGGTTGGGCAGCCAGATTCAAGACCTGGCGTTCAAACACCTGCTGCCCCACAAGAGGCGGCTGGCGCTGGCGTTCAGGCTGGCCCGCATCTACCAGGATTCCGGTTTGCAGCGATGGGTGCGAAAGTCGGGGCTACTGAGCATGGTCCCCTCCAAGCTGGCCGAGATGGAATCGGCCATGCCTCCCCTGCCAGAGAGGTTCTTCCCACCGTCCAACATGGATTTCTTCCCGGCAATGGGCAACGCCAGAGCAGTCGTTGGTTTCTTCTCCGGTTGTATCATGCCTCTGACCTTCGGGCACGTAAACGCCGCCACGATGCGAGTGTTGTCCAGAAATGGCTGTGACGTAGTGATCCCCTCGGCACAGGGGTGTTGCGCCGCTCTGAACCACCACGGCGGGGAGAAAGAGGCGGCCGGCGAGATGGCCAAACGGAACATCGACGCCTTCGAGGCTGCGGGAGTGGACGCGGTGATCGTAAACTCGGCCGGGTGTGGCGCGATGCTGAAGGAGTACAGCGAGTTACTGGAGGGTGAACCGGACTACGCGCAAAGGGCGAAATCCTTCGTAGGAAAGGTCAAGGACATCAGCGAGTTCCTCTCCGAGCTATCCATCGACGCCAACATGGGGCGCATAGACAAACGAGCGACGTACCAGGACTCGTGCCACCTAGCCCACGCCCAGCGGATCAAGGACCAACCCAGAGAACTGATGGGCATGATCCCCGGCCTGGAGCTGATCGAGATGCCTGGCTCGGACAGATGCTGCGGCGCTGCCGGGGTGTACCAGATAACCCAGCGGGAGATGTCGTACCGGCTGTTGCAGAGCAAGATGGACGATGTAACGTCGACGCGCGCCGATCTTGTGGTCACGGCCAACCCTGGATGCATGATCCAGCTCGACTCCGGGTTGCGGGAGCGAGGTGTTCCCGGAAGGTCCTTCCACGTCATCGAGCTGCTGGACTGGGCCTACGCCCTCGCTGACACGAATAGCTCGGAGTAGAGGCCCCACAGGTCGTTCAGGCTCACACGCGCGGCCGTACGACCCCAAGAGGTGAAGACTACGCTTCGGTGTAGGTCCGGCTGGCGGCCCCGACTCCCGCCGACGCGGGGACCTCATAGCCCTGAGCGAGGAGAATCTTCTCCAGGGCAGAGAGCGCCAACAGCACGTTGCTGGCCTGGGAGGAGTAGCCCATCAGGCCCACTCTCATGGCTCTGCCCTTGAACTGGCCCAAGCCTCCGCCGGTCTCGATCTTGTAATCGTTCATCAGGGCGCTGCGGACCTGGTCGGCGTCGATGCCGTCGGGCATGAGCACACCGTGTACGGTGTCCGATCTGCAGTCCTCGGAGGCGATCAACTCGAGGCCCATGGCCTCCAGTCCGGCCCGGAAGGCCGAACCGTTCAGGTGATGCCGGGCAAAGCTGTTTTCCAGCCCCTCTTCGTCAACGATTCGCAGCGACTCTCGCAGGGCGTAGACCATGTTGGCTGGAACGGTGTGGTGGTACTTGCGACCGCTTACCCAGTACTCGTCCAGCATGGTCAGGTCCAGGTACCAGCTTCGGGGCTTCTGCTGCCGGGATTTCAATGCCTGGGCGGCCTGATCGCTGAGGGTTATGGGAGCAAGGCCGGGAGGACAGCTGAGACACTTCTGACTGCCGCTGTAGCATACGTCTATTCCCCAACCATCGACGGCAACGTTGTGGCCACCCATGGAAGCGACAGTGTCCACCAGGAACATGGCTCCGTGGTCACGAGCCACCCGGCCGATCTCCTCCAGGGGCTGAAGGGTGCCGGTGGAGGTCTCGCAGTGGACCAGGGCCACTACCTTGGCCTCAGGGTGCTGCTTCAACGCCTCCTCCACCTGCTCGGGCTGGACCACCTGGCCCCAATCGGTCTCGACGGTTACGACGTTGGCCTCGGCACGCAGGGAGATCTCGGCGAGACGGGCGCCGAAGAAACCGGACACGCCAACGACTACTGTATCACCGGGCTCCAGGGAGTTGTAGATCGCCGCCTCCATTCCCGCCGAGCCGGTGCCGGAGAGGGTCAGTGTAAGCTCGTTGCGGGTCTGGAACATCTGCTTGAGCAGGTCGACGGTGTCGTCCATGATCTGCCACATGTCGGGGTCCATGTGGCTGAGGGTCGGGCTGGCCATGGCCTTGTAGACCCTGGGATGGACGCTGCTGGGGCCGGGGCCCAGTAAGGTCTTGGGAGAAGGCTCGATGTAGTCGGTCGAGGGCCGGGGCATGACTTCCTCCTCGTCATGAGGTTCCTGAGATTACGATTTCGATGTTGAATATTCGCCGGTGGAGGTTCTTGGTCGCAATCGCCGTATGAACCTAGTCCCGGGTGGTTTCAGCCCTGCCGCCCACCTCGCCTGTCGTCCGCAAACTCCTTGCTCCAAGCTTGCCCTCGCAGCAATCGCGGCGAGGGGGAAAAGCGAGGGTAGTGTAGCAACGGGTCTGGGTGTAGTCAACGTGGGAGAGGCTTTAGCCACCGTCCAGCAGCGAGTAGTCGAAGGCGAGCAGGGAGTCGATGCGGATATCGGCTTCCGATAGGTCCAGGTCCCTGGTCAGAGGAGTTACAACGGCGACCACCTTCATTCCAGCGCTCTTGCCGGCGCTGATGCCGTGGGGTGAGTCCTCGATGACCAGGCACCGGGCCGGGTCGACGCCCAATCTTCGCGCCGCGGTGAGGAATATCTCCGGGTCCGGCTTACCATTGGTTACCATTTCGCCCGATACGATTGTCTCGAATTTGTCCTGGACGCCCAGGGTGGTCAGCAGCGCCTCCACCCAGTTGCCCTGGGAGGACGAAGCCAGCCCCAGCTTCAGCCCCCGGGCTTTGACGCCATCCAGAAGCTCGTAGACGCCGGGCGAAGCCTCGACCCGTCGTCGCAGGTTGTCGACTATGATGGAGTCGTACCTGGCGACCCAGTCCTCGAGGCTGCCCTCCAGCCCAAACCGGTCGATGATCCATCTCCAGGAGTACTCGACGGTGGTGCCGAGGATCTGGGCATTGTCCTCATCGGTCAGGGCGTAGCCATGCTCACTGAGCACCTGGTTCAGAGAGTCCTGGTAGATAGGCTCACTGTCGGACAATACGCCGTCCATATCGAAGATGACGGCCTGTATCGGTTTCGACGTTTCCATTGGTGAATTCCGGCCAAGTCTAGCACCCGATCCCGAATCGACAAAGTTGTGCGAGTTCTTCGAAACGCGGTCCCACCAGCTCGCCACGAACTAGCGATTGAGTTCGTTGACAGGCCTGCGCGGCAGAACGTAAGGTAGAAATCGATTGAATTCTTAGGTCCGCAGGCCGGATCGCAGCCATCGCCAGATCGAAGCCATTTAATGTTTCCCGTATCAGACCCCGGACTTCCCACCAAGCAGTTCCCGATCGTCAACGTCACCCTGATCGGCATCTGCATCCTGGTTTTCCTGTACGAGTTTACCCTAGACGATTTCCATCTCACCAGGCTGTTCAACAACTACGGGCTGGTCCCCTACGAAATAAGCGGGAAGGGCGACCTCTCTGAGCTGATCCAGGTAGGGAAGCGCACCCGAGATTTGACTCCTATCATGGAAATCGAAGGGGTGCCGGGGATGCTGGTCCAACACGCCACCGGTTCAGGGTTTACGGACGGGATCCCTTTCCGTGACATTAGGGACGTCTACGAGGGCGGGCCTCCAACGGTTTGGCTGACCCTCTTCACGTCGATGTTCCTACACGGCGGTTGGATGCACCTCATAGGGAACATGGTCTTCCTGTGGGTCTTCGGCGACAACATCGAGGATCGGTTGGGCAGGTTCAAGTACCTGGTCTTCTACGCGATATGCGGGCTGTTCGCGGCCGCCTTCCAGCTTGTATCCAACCTGATCAGGGTGGACCTGGAATCGGGGATTCCGATGGTGGGCGCCAGCGGGGCTATCGCCGGTGTGCTGGGCGCTTACTTCGTTCTACATCCCAAGTCCCAGATCAGGACCGTCATCTTCTTCTTCTTGATTACCCTGATACATCTACCCGCCTGGCTGCTGATAGGTATCTGGATACTCATGCAGTTCTTCAATGCCGTCGGGTCCTTGGGCGGCGACTTCGCCGGGGGCGTAGCCTACTGGGCCCACGTGGGAGGGTTTGTAGCCGGACTGCTGATCCTGTCTGCGTTTCTCGGAGTGTCAGGAGTGAGGCACCGGTTCGCCGGACACATACCGTGACGAGCTTGGTTAACAGGAGAACCCATGATGCACTTCAATCGTTTGCACAACCGCTTTCTCAGCAGGTTCCCATCGCTTGAAGGCAAGAGAAGGACGGCAGAAGCGTCCCTGGTCGTTCTGCTGGGCATGCTGGCATCCCTGGGACTAATGGAATGCGGCAGCGGAGAGCCGCCTACCCCAACACCGGATAGCCTCATGAGCTCAGTCACCGATCTGTGGCCGGAATGCAACGGGGAGTTCTGGAGCCAAGCAGATGAAGATCAAGTTCAAGCCGAGTTGGATGCAGGGTTGGCGATTGATGCCGGGGTCACAGACAACTCAACACCGCTACATTGCGCGGCTGCGCTCAGTCCCAATCCAGGAGTAGTTGGATTGTTGCTCTACCGAGGGGCAGACATAGAGGCGCAGTCCGATAGTGGTATGACCCCATTACATAGCGCCGCAAGGTTCAACAGTAACCCCGCCGTGGTCGGACTGTTGCTCCGCAGAGGGGCGAACATCGAGGCAAGGGCCTTCTCCGATGACAAAACGCCCTTGTCGGTCGTCGCTCATTACACACCCTTGCACTTCGCCGCCCAGTACAACACCAACCCGGAGGTAACTGGACTGTTGCTGGACAGAGGCGCAGACATACAAGCGCAGGGCTCTTTTGACAGAACGCCCCTGCATGAGGCCGCACGGTCCAACAGCAACCCTGAAGTTGTCGAGTTGCTGCTGGATAGAGGCGCAGACATAGCAGAGCGGGGCGCTTATGACCAAACGCCTCTGCACAGCGCCGCACTTAACGGCAACCCTGAGGTTATCGAGTTGCTACTGGATAGAGGCGCAGACATAGCAGAGCGAGACGCTTACGACCAAACGCCTCTGCACAGCGCCGCTGGATACAACAGCAACCCTGAGGTTATCGAGTTGCTACTGGAAAGAGGCGCAGACGTAGCGTCGCAAAGCGTTTTTGACCATACGCCTCTGCACTTCGCCGCTGCATCCAACAGTAACCCTGAAGTTATTGAGCTATTGCTCGAAGAAGGCGCAGTCATAGCGTCGCGGGACCATATAGGCCAAACGCCTCTGCACTTCGCCGCTGGACACAACGACAACCCTGAAGTTATTGGTCTATTGCTCGAAGAAGGCGCAGTCATAGCATCGAGGAGCTATGACGGCGAAACGCCACTGCATGAGGCCGCCAAATACAACGACCATCCTGAAGTTATTGAGCTATTGCTCGAAGAGGGCGCAGACATAGCGTCGCGGGACGATAAAGGTGAAACACCCCTGCATGAGGCCGCCGCACGGTATGACGACAACCCTGAAGTTGTCGAGTTTCTGCTCAAGCATGGAGCGGACGTCAACGCGCGGGACACCAACGGCGAAACTCCTCTGGACCTTGCCGTAGCGGAGAATAACTCTGAGGTAATCGAGATGTTGCAGGCCTACGGATCGGGTCAGTAGTCTTCTTCGATCTACTGGCGCCAGGTAACAACGCGTCATCAGCCACCTCTGGATCATGGCGCGCACCTTGGACACCCTGGTGCCGCCCGTACCTTGAAGGAGTCGCGAATGTTGGGCAGAATGAAACATGCCCAACCGCTTCGAGTGTGATAACATTCTCTCATATCTACCACTAATACCTCCGGAGGTGACGCCGTGGCGGGATGCTTGAGCGGTATTCGAGTGTTGGAGCTGGCCCGTTACCAGGCCGGCCCAAGGGCAGGGATGCTCATGTCCGACATGGGCGCCGAGGTAATAAAGCTGGAGAAGGTGGGAGGAGAGGAGACCCGGGCCCACGCTCCCCTGGTCAACGGCACCAGTGTCTACTTCACCGTGTACAACCGCGGGAAGAAGAGCATCACGTTGAACATGCGCTCCCAGGAGGGCAAGGATATCTTTACCGACCTGGTCAAGACCGCCGACGTGGTGCTGGAAAACTTCAGGCCAGGGGTCATAGCCAAGATGGGGTTTGGTTACGACGTGCTGAAGGGCATCAAAGAGGACATCATACTGACCTCGGTGTCCGGGTTCGGGCAGTACGGACCGTATCGCGACAGGCCCGCCTTCGACCCCATTGGGCAGGCGATGTCGGGATTGATGGAGATCACCGGCCTCCACGAAGGCCACCCGATACTCACCGGCTCGCCGATCATCGATAGGATAACGTCGCTGCACGCCTGCATCGGCACCCTGGGAGCGATAATTCATCGAAACGCCACCGGAGAGGGGCAGGTAATCGACGTGAGCCTGCTCGATACGGGCGTCACCCTCACGGAGATTCCCATCTCCCATCATATGGGCACCGGCGCCGATGCCGAGGACTACTACGGGTCCGTTTACAAGGCCAAGGACGGCTACGTGACCATTCCTGCGGCCTCGAGAACCATCTGGACGCGGATATTCATCGCCATGGGTAGGCACGAGTTGGCAGAAGACCCGGAGATTCTGGGCAACGGGTCCTCCAACGAGGCGAAGGACAGGCGTTTGGACATCCTGCGGGAGTGGGTGGCCGATACCTCGGTGGCGGAGATTACGGACAAGCTGGTCATCGCGGAGGTGCCGGTGGGACCGGTCCAGACTGTGCCACAGATGGCCCGGGACCCTCACCTCAAAGCGAGGGAGATGATGGTGGAGGTGCCCACGGAGGACGGCAAGGGCACCATCATGGCGCCCGGCTTGACCATAAAGTTCTCGAAGACGATGGGCACGGTGGAAAAGGTCCCGGCGGCGGGGGAACATACGAAGGAGATTCTCGGCGGGCTGCTGAACTTCGATGACGAAAAGCTGGAGGAGCTGAGGGCGGAAGGGGTAATATAGGCCCCGTTCGCTGGGCTGTAACTCTTCGTCCTCAACGGAATCGGGGTATACGCGTAACGGCCTACCCAGGCCTGTCGGGAGTTTCGATGAGTGCCCCGATGCTACAAAGCCCACGAGGGCCACGCCAGCGGACGCCAGGAACAAGTTGCGTTCATGTCGAATAGAGGAAAAAGGACCGTACACGAGTTCGTCTCAGAACTCTATATTGAGGGAGTCCAGAGGGAAGTTTCCCTCTGGCAGGGGGCGTGGGGGATGTTCCCCCAGTTACAAAATCGTCCGAGGGCGGGCGGTTGGGACGATAACGTCCGAGCTTTTGCGATGAGTTCATACGACGCATAATGGACAGCATCAAAGACAAGTGCGCCATCATCGGCATCGGCGAAACGGAGTACTCCAGGGACTCGGGAAGAAGCGAGTTGGCCCTGGCCGTCGATGCCTCTGCCAAGGCCATTAGTGATGCGGGGCTGAAGCCCCAGGACATAGACGGCATCCTTCGCTTTGCCGTCGATACCTCCTCCGAAGACGAGGTGATGGCCTGCCTGGGCATCCGGGAGTTGACCTTCTACGGCGAGCTGGGATACGCCGGCAGCGCCGGAGCCGGGCTGGTGGCCCACGCAGTATCGGCCATAGCTTCGGGGATGGCGACCAACGTGCTCCTCTATCGGGCGATGAACGGTCGGTCGGGTCGGAGGTACGGCGCCGGTGCGGTGACCGGTAGGGGTGGGGCTGGGGCGACGGCTTTTTCCGAACCCTACGGCCTCTTGGTGCCGGGCCAGCAGGTGGCTATGTACACCCGGAGGCGTATGCACGACTACGGGACGACCAGCAGGCAGTTCGGCGCGGTGGCAGTGGCATTCCGAAAGCACGCCAATATGAACCCCAGAGCCGTGATGCACGGCCGGCCCCTGACTATAGAGGACCACCAGACCTCGAGGACCATATACGATCCGCTCAGGCTGTTCGATTGCTGCCTGGAGACCGATGGAGGAGTGGCCCTGGTGATAACCTCCGCCGACCGGGCCAAGGATGCTCCCAATCCGCCGGCCTACATCATGGCGGCGGTGCAGAGTCTGGGAGCGGAGGTCGAAGGTCGGGGCTCGATGAGGGAATCGGCCAAGGAGCGCTCTGCGAAGCGGGTCTTCGACATGGCGGGGGTCACGCCCAGGGACATCGACGTGCTCGGGCTCTATGATCACTTCTCTCCCATGGTCGTGTTCACGCTGGAGGACCTGGGTTTCTGCAAGAAAGGCGAGGGCGGCCCCTTCGTCGAGGAGGGGGGGATCGAGCTAGGTGGCGACCTGCCAACGAATACGGCCGGAGGCCATCTATCGGAAGCCTACCTGCACGCGGTAAACCAGTTCGTAGAGGCGGTTCGCCAGCTCAGAGGCACGTCGACGGCCCAGGTACAGGACGCCGAGTTGGCCCTCGTGGACAGCGACGGCATGGGTACCGTGATACTCAGGAGATGACATTCCAGTGGCTTCACCTACCCCTCTCCCTCTGCCCATCCCCAATCCTGATAATCAGGAGTATTGGGATGCCTGCAAGCGGCACGAGCTTATAGTCCAGCGCTGCTCTAGCTGTCGGGCCTATCGCCATCCGCCTCTACCGAACTGCTTCGAATGCGGTTCTGGTGAGTGGGAATGGATGAAGTCCAGCGGCCGGGGCACCGTTTACACCTACACCATCACCCACCATCCGGTCCACCCTGCCCTCCAAGAAAAGGTGCCGTGGACGGTGGTAAGCGTCGAGCTGGAAGAGGGTGTCCAGATCACCAGCAACCTGTTGGACACTCCGCCCGACGAGGTGAAGATCGGCATGCCCGTGGAGGTCACCTTCGAGGCGGTAAACGAAGAGATAACGCTGCCCCAGTTTCGTCCTGTATCCTGACAAAAGCAGGCCCCGAACGATGGCGGAGAAATCCCAGGTAGGGAAGGTGCAGACGGTGCTGGGCCCGGTCTCGCCCGACGAGTTGGGCACCACCCTGACCCATGAGCATCTGCTGGTGGATGCGTCCCACCTGCTGGACCCACCTGACTACGCTAGTGACCGAGACCGCTTCTATGCTCCACTAACCATCGAGCTGCTGGGCTGGCTGAGGCAGGGCAACGGTGTGAATCGCGAGGTGGCGAGCCTGGTGGACCTGGATGTGGCTATAGAAGAGGCCCGGTATTATCAACGGGCA
Organism: Dehalococcoidia bacterium; assembly: GCA_965197645.1. Lineage (GTDB taxonomy): Bacteria > Chloroflexota > Dehalococcoidia > Plut-88900 > Plut-88900. The sequence continues at coordinate 300,085 of OZ240219.1, forward strand.
GGGGGCCAGTCGGTGGTTGATGCCACCAGCAAAGGCATCCACCGCGATCCGCAGACCCTTGCCCAGATCTCCAGGGCTACTGGCCTGAACGTAATTATGGGCGGGTCCTACTACGTAGCTGCCTCCCATCCGGCGGACATGAACGATCGGACTGAGGACTCTATCGTGGAGGAGATCGTCAAGGACGTAACGGAAGGGGTCGGCGATACCGGCATAAGGCAAGGGATCATCGGAGAGGTGGGCTGCACCTGGCCCCTAGAGCCAAACGAGCGCAAGGTGCTTCGAGCTTCAGGTCGGGCCCAGCGATTGACCGGCGCCCCTCTTATCATCCATCCCGGGCGCGACGAGATGGCGCCGGCGGAGATAGTAGGGGTCCTGAGGGAAGTGGACACCGATATCTCTCGGACCATCTTCAGTCACATGGAGCGGACCATCTACAGGCCGGAGAACCTGAAGAGCCTGGCTGAGACGGGCTGCATCATTGAGTACGACCTGTTCGGGCAAGAGCACACCATCTATCCCGCGGCCCCTAACCTGGACATGCCAAACGATGGCCGGCGGCTCGACTGGATAACCTGGTTGATAGAGCAGGGGCACGGCGACCAGGTGGTTATGTCCCATGACATCGATTACCGGATCTACCAGAAGCGGGGCGGTGGCCACGGAAGGGGGCACATCCTGGAGAACGTTGTGCCTCTGATGCGCAGGAAGGGGTTTACCCAGGAGCAGATCGACGCCATTCTAGTGGAGACCCCGAAACGGGTCCTGGCCTTCGCCGAGCCGGTCACGGAGTAGCAGGGGACTCTCAACATCGACGCCGCTGTTCTGGTTGACGGTGCGGAGACGGCCTTGCTATAGTCGAAAGCGATCGGGGACATAGCTCAGTTGGGAGAGCGCCGCGTTCGCAACGCGGAGGTCGGGGGTTCGAATCCCCCTGTCTCCACCAACGCACTCCCTGGATATGGGTGCGGTTTCAGTCCAATTTCACTGTCCTAACCCGGCCGCTGTAAAGAAGATCAACTCATTACCGTCTGAAGCGCCGGAAAACCTGACGTTGGCGCAAAAATGGTTGGACCCAAGAGTGTGAGTGTCACGCCCCTCGCTAGCATTGGCCGCTAGTACCTAACAAGGTCAAGTCGACGGCACCTATTTTCTGGATACTGTGGAGATGAGTGCGTTGGATCCATAGAGCAGGTTCGTTCTTGCCATTCAAGCAAACACAACGTAGGGAATGTTCCACTGCTTCAGAATGGATGATATGAAATCCATAATCCGGCACATTCGAGAGATTGCCTCTTCGAAACTATCAGCCGATAAGTTAAACGCCAGCATGGTGCCATCCCCTAGAGGACCTACCGCCCTACTAAACACTTTATTCCGTGACGAAACTGATCGCGGGGTCCAAGTCACCGCCCCAGGTCCCATTATCTGGCTGAATAAGGACACATACCCATGAGAGAAACCATCACGGTCAAGAAAGACCTTTTCTAGGTCTTCTTGCAACTCTGGCGTCATCTGAGAACCGAAACAACGCAAAAATTCTTTGCGCAACGGCTCCGAAGATAGAGTTTCAAGCTTCTTAGTCGCGGAAACTCGCAACGCGTTGGGGAAATGGCTACCGTTCTCTACGGCGTTCAGTTGCCTCAACTTAGCATCCTCATTAATGCAGATTAAAGCGACCATCTGGCTTTGTAGCCAGAGCGTAGCAGTTACGAGTTTGCCATATCGAGCAAATCCCTCTTTCTCATTAAGCACATACAATAGGAAATGTGGTGGCATGCCATCTACCATAGGTGCCGAGTCGAAGAACATTTTTTTCCAAGCGCCCTTAGGAGTTAATTGCGGCCCGCGAGTTTTGGGTTCAGTGCTCAACCTCTTGTTTCGTCGTCGTTCCGCCCTGTTCATGTATTGCACTCCTGAATGAGCTAGGGATTAACCGCGGCAGCCGATCCGACGATACTACCGGAACCGGGCCAACAGGGCGGACGCATCAAGGTCTGGAGGATGGCCTCGATCTTGGGGAGACCACGCGACCATCGCGATTGCCGGCATAAGGAGTAGACCGATAGTAAGCACTGGCCTGCGACTCTGACTTAAGATATTATACTCCAGCCCACACATCGTAACGTCCAGTTAAGCATGTTCCGCACTGTCCTTAGTCAAGAAACAGAAGGAGACATGACGGGAGATGACAACTGATGCCGTGCAGAGATGCTCTGGTGTTTACCCCCCACGTTAGCACTAATAACTTGAGTCGGGGGACTCAGTATGCTAGCGAACGACCCACCCACAATTGGAAGGGCGTTCTGTCTACAATCAACTCTAGTCTATCAGGGCCAGGTATTGGTCAGCAGCAGCGACGCGAAATGAAGATATGGCTGGCTTTGGGGTGTGATGCGTCGTATCATGGGGTGCTTTGCGCCACGTCTTTAGCTTCGATATCGATGGCACTCTGGAGGTAGGAGCGCCGCCGGGCCCTATATCGGTGACGCTGATCCGCAGCATCCAGCAGATGGGACACGTCGTCGGCAGCTGCTCTGATCGCACCCTTGCTCATCAACGAGAGACCTGGAAGGAGCTGGGACTCCAGGAGGACTTCGTGGCGCTCAAGACCGGTCTTCCCAGCATCCGCGACCGTTTCAAAGCCGGGTCCTACTATCACGTAGGCGACTCGGTGGTCGACCGTATCTACGCCGAAAAGGCCGATTTCACCTACGTGACGCCCGACCCATCGGCAGTCGAGGCCCTATCGAAGGATGGAGACACCGGAACATAGGCCGATGGCTCTCAGCCCGTCAGCGAGCTCACCTGCTAGCTACACCACCACCTTGGCCAGGTCTTTCAGTATGGCCTTAGCCGCGTTGTGTCCCGGCGCGCCGGTGATGTTGCCCCCGGGGTGGGTACCCGCTCCGCACAGGTAAAGCCTCTCGATGGGTGACCGGTAGGGCATGCGCCCAGAGAAGATCTGGCGGGAGTTGATATCGATGTGGCGGATATTCCCGTCGGTCATCCCCTCCCGAATCTCGATGTCCTTGGGGCTCTGGGCCGTCCAGTCGACAAGAGAGTCTCGGAAGTTGGGGGCGTACTCGGTTATGGCGTCGATGATCTGCTCCCCGACCCGTTTGGCCATGGCCGCGTCCCAGGGGCCTTCGGCCGGGTGGGCGGGGTAGTAGTTGGTCCAACAGGACAGGACGTGGTGTCCCGGCGGGGCTAGGGAGGGGTCGTAGGCCGAAGGTATCTGGATGTCCATTATGGGGCTGTTGGTGAGCCGGCCGTTCTTAGCGTCGTCCCAACTTTGCTGAGCGTACTCCGCCGACGGGCAGATTTCGATCATGGCAGCTTCTCGGGGGTCGTAGTCCTCGCCGAGGAAGGCGCTGAAGTCGGGCATCTCCCGAAGGGCGGCCAGGAACTTGACGGCATTGCCCTCGGTCGAAAGGTTCTCGACTTTTCGGGTGAAACCTTCGTCCAGGTGTTCGGCATCGACCAGCGATAGATAGGTGGACTTGGGGTCTGCGTTGGAGACGGTGATGAAGCTGCGGATCTCCTCGCCGCTGTCGAGGACGACGCCCCGAGCCATCCCGTCTTCCACGATCACCTTGTCCACCTTTACGCCTGTCCTGATCTCGACGCCCCGGTCTCTGGCGGAGCTGGCCATCGCCTGGGTGATCTGGCCGATGCCGCCGCGAGGGATGCCGATGTCTTCGGTACGGCTGAAGGTGCTGCAGTGCTCGTAGGCGATGCTAACGATGCTGCCCGGAGCGCTGGGATCGCCCTCGCCTACCGTGCTTATGTGGGCCCCTTTCATCTGTTCAGACTCGAAATAACGCTCGACCAGGTCCCGGTTGCTGACGGTAAGCATGGTCTCCCATATCTCTTCGTCCCTGGTGCCCCGCAGGTCCTCGGAGACCTGGGCCAGCGTGGGGGGATCCTGGAGCCAGTACCGGTGAAGAATGCCCGAGGCCCGCTCCCAGAACTCCTCCCACTGCGGGTAGATCTCGGCGTCATGCGGGGAGAAGGCTGCGATCTGGGTCAAGTCCTCGTTGTGCCCTTCGAAGAATCCCAGGCTCATGTGTTTGCCATCCGGGAAGGGCCGGAAGAGGCCGTGGGAAGGAGGAATGATGTCCAGCCCGTATTCCCGAAGCTTCAGGTCGTCGATGACCTTGCCCTGAAGGAGGTAGACGACGTAGGCGCAGTAGGGCACGAAGAAGCCCGGGTAGAGCTCCTCGGTCACTATAGCGCCCCCCACTACGTCCTGCCGCTCCAGCATCAGGACCGACAGGCCGTCTTCGGCGAGATAGCCGGCTGTGACCAGGCCATTATGGCCGGAACCGATGATGATGGCATCATACTGTGTCTGTTCCATGTCCTCTCCTTTGGCTGGGACGGTTTGCTAAGCGTCGGGATCGGTGGAAATCACTGCTCGTTTGTGGATAGCGACACCGATCTTCTTGTCGCCTTCGTTGGCCTCGATGGAGTAGGTGAGGCGGTTCCGGTCTATCTCGGTGAGCACCGCCTTGATGGTGACCTTCCCGCCAATGGCCGTGGGAGCTATGTGGCGCAGACCATCGACGGCGAACCCGACGGTGGTTGCGCCCTCGGGCAGGTAGGGGTCCGAGGCCTGTATGCAGGTATCCTCCATTACCTCCAGCAGGGCTGGGGTGGAGAACACGTCAGCACCGGGCCGGCCCATACGATTGGTGGTCATGGGCTTGGTGATCTCGAAATCCTTTTCGGCGCTCTGGCCCGTTTCCAGTTTATCCAAGTTCATGTCGTAACCTCTCGCTCGGTTATATCTGCCCCTTGGCCAGTCGGATTAGATCTGACTATACCCGGAACCCGGGTCCTTGGCATCGACGCCGGTGCCCCTGGCATCCGACATCCACCCGAACTCACTCAGGATCTGCTGGCTGTAGGTGACGCGCCCGGTGATCTTCTCCTGGGGTTCTGTGGCCAGAAGGAGAGTGGACTGGGCCATCAGGTCCGGGTGCTCACCGGTGGGGTCGTCGATGCCGGTGACCAAGTTGTGATAGACGGTACCCGGTGTCGGCACCACCAGGGACGGCGAAAGGCAGGTTATCGAGACGCCGTACTCGAAGACCTCTGCGGCCATGCCCTGGGTAAACCGCTCCAGGGCGGCCTTCTGAGAGCCGTAGCACACATCGCCCTCGGCTGTCTGTCTCTCCTCGGCGCTGTAGGGGCCCCGGCCCGGGCCGATGGCCGAGCTGGACGAGATGTTGACGATGGAGCCGGCCTTGCGAGGGATCATGTCCTCCAGGACCAGCTGGCTCAGTATGAAGGGTGCGTGGACGTTGACCGCCCAGGTTCGCATCCACCGGTTCACTTTGTAGTCTTTTATCGACTCGAAATAGGTGAGGGCAGCGTTGTTGACCAGGACATCCACAGGGCCATAGGCGTTGTGGGTCTCCTCGATCAGCTTCTCGCAGTCTTCGGGGAGCGATATGTTCACCGCCACGGGCGTGGCCTGCCCTCCATCGGCGTTGATGTCGTCACAGGTCTTCTGAAGGGAACCCTCGAATATGTGATCGCCCTCTTTCAAGGTCCGCGCTGCGCAGACCACCTTTCCTCCCTCTTTGGCAAAGAGCTTGGCGATGTACTCGCCGATGCCCCTGCTCGCTCCGGTAACTATTGCTACCTTGCCGTCCAGCTTTCCCATGCTGCCCTCCTGATTACTCTTCTAGTGGGGATATCTCGTCGATGGCCTGTTTGTCTTCGGGCGTAATATGCCACTCGCTGGCCTTCGCGTTGGCCACTACCTGCTCGGGCCGGGTGGCTCCGGCGATGACGCTGCAGACCGAGGGAACGGCCAGCAGCCAGGCCATGGCCAGCTCGGTTACAGTGTGGTCTCGTTTGGCAGCGAAGGTCTCCAGCTTATCCAGGATATCGAAATTCTTATCGGTAAGGACCCGCTGCCAGGCCGGGACCTTGGACATGCGGGTGCCCTCCGGCACCGCTTCGCCCCGGCGGTACTTGCCGGTCAGGAAGCCCGACTCCAATGGGAAGTATGGAATCACGCCTACGCCCTTGGCCTGGCAGAAGGGCACCAGCTCTCGCTCCACCTCTCGCTTTAGCAGATTGTAGTAGGGCTGCTCGGTCACGAACTGGGTCAAGTTGCAGGACTTGGCGGTCCAGTTGGCCTCTGCTATCTGCCAGCCGCCAAAGTTGGAGCTGCCGATGTAGCGTACCTTGCCCTGTTGCACCAGATCGTGGAGGGCGTACATCGTCTCCTCTATGGGGGTCTCGGGGTCGGGCTGGTGAAACTGGTAGAGATCGATGTAGTCGGTCTGGAGCCGCTTCAAGCTGGCATCTACTGCGTCGATGATATGCCCTCGCGAGCCGCCGGACTGATTGGGCCCATCTCCCAGTGGCATGCCGAACTTGGTGGCCAGGATGACCTTGTCCCGCTTCCCCTTCAATCCACGGCCGATTATCTGCTCGGACATGGTCTTGCTGTAGATGTTGGCGGTATCGATGAAGTTGATTCCCAGATCGATGGACTGGTCTATGACCCTGACCGAGTCCTCTTCCGAGCACCTGGAGCCGAAGTTGTTGGCGCCCAGCCCGATGGCCGAGACCTTCAGGCCGGAGGGTCCCAGGGACCGGTACTCCATTGATTCCTCCCGTGAAACGTCTTTGGAGACTTTCGGGCCACATGATAGCCTATGACGCTCAATCAGGAAAGGCGTATCTGTGCCTATGCCACGGCATTGACGTTGAGCTGGGAGTAGGACGCCTAAGTACCGGTGCGCCACGGGCCGGCAACGGGAATAGCCTCGTCGTCTCCGGGCCAGGGCGGCATGGTAGCGATGATGAACCGGAGCGGCCCATCTCCCGTGTTTTGAAACTGGAAATGGACGCCGACAGGGATGTCCAGGCAAACGCCCGGGCCTACGTCTATCGTTTCCTCGAGTTCGTCCTGCTTGCGCCAGAACTGACCGGTGCCCTCCAGAAAGTACCAGACCTCCTCGATCGTCTTGTGGGTTATGGCCTGGGATACGGTGCGAGGAGGGAGGGTGAAGTGGTTCAGAGCACCCCTTGTAGCGTCCACCAGGAGCCGGACCTCAGAGCCGTCCGGGGCGATGGTGTCGTATTCTTGGCGGAGGCGAGCCGTTTGCATCTGCCTGTCCTCACGTGGAGTAGCTAAGGGGACGGGTATGTCCCGTCGGGCCTGACGGTCTGTCGATCAGGCACGTCTATGCCGGGGATTAGACCACCTGTAATTGGGCCTGTCAATTTGCGCCGCGTGGAGGGAAAAGGGTACCCTCGGTAAGATGACTATCGAATCGATCAGCGCGATAACCCTGGCCACCAACGACATGGCCCGTTCGGTGCGGTTCTATCGCACGCTGGGCTTCGAGATGTTGTACGGCGGCGAGAAAGCCCATTTCACCAGCTTCAAAGTAGGCGCCGGATATCTGAACCTGATAGCCCAGGTCAGGGAGCAGGGGTGGTGGGGTCGGGCGATATTCTACGTTTCCAACGTGGACGATGTGTACAAGCTGGCCCTACGCGAGGGGCTAAAGCCCGATACGGAACCACGAGACGCCGAGTGGGGCGAGCGGTACTTCCACATCACCGACCCCGACGGCCATGAGCTCAGCTTCGCGAAGCCGTTGACGTAGGAGCTGTCCCCTGGCCGCCTAGATGGGGCTGCCCTTCATGCCCTGCAGACCCTTGAGGACCCAGAGCTCGCCGAGGTGGCTGTATCCGTGATTCATGACAGTACGGTCTATTACATCGATCAGCGGCGACTCCCCGAAGGGTTTGACCATCACGTTTTCGGATAGGTCACTGTCGGACAGGGTCGCCAGGTAGGCTTCCGCCTCTCTGAAAACGGTGCTCATGTAAGTGGGAAACTCGGCCCACGGGTCCAATCGAAGAGCGGCTGCGTCTTCCGAGGGCATGCCGGTGCCCTGAGACTTGCTATCCAGGTTGTACTTCGCGTCCCAACCGCCTTCGATCCACACGGTCGGCTTGCGTTGGAGCACCCAGAGGAAGATGTTGTCCTCGGTGCGGAGGTAGTGCCAAAGGATGAAGGCGATGTGGTTGGCCAGACCTCCGGGACGCCAGTGGGCCTGCTCATCGGTGATGTCGGCTACGGCATCGGTGAACGCTCCGTGAAGGTTCTTCATCGAGTCTTGCACGAACTCTATTGTGCTCATTTTATGCTCCTTTTCTTCTGGGTTGGACATCGACGTCGAAGGTGAAGGCCCCGCTGACATCATCGTTCACGACGACGCGGCCGCTGGCGCCGGCATCCCCACCCTGAGACACCCGCACGGATACATGGAAGGAGTCGCCGCCCAGGTTCACCCTGAAGGCGCCTTCAGATGGACCGGTCGATACCAACTTCTTCAGGCTCGCCAGCGACTCTTCCTGGTCCCTGAGTGCTCTGTGGGCTTCCTCGATCTCGATGGCCATGAAGCGCACCTCATCGCCGGGGATGCTCTGGGCAAGCCGCCCCGCGTCCACGCTGATGATGGTGGCGATCTTCGCATAGCCTCCTGAGGTCCCCCGGTCGGCCATCAACGCTATGGGCTGGCCATCTCCGGCGACCTGTATCGCCCCGAACGCTATACCATCGGACACGATGTCGGGGCTGGACTTGTGCTCGATTATCGGACCCTCTAGCCTGTACCCCATCCGGTCTGACAGGGGTGTGATTGTGTAGGTAGAGTTGAGAAAGGTCTCGATACCGCGGCTGGTGAATGCGTCGTCCTGGGGGCCCAGAATCACCCTCAGCTCGAGCTCGTGAGGGTAGGAGGGCTGAGGCGCCCTCCGCCCTTCAAGGTCGGGAGGTGGCGAGAGAGGGGTGGTGGACAGCACATCGCCGACCGCCAGTGCCTTGCCGTCCAGGCCGCCGAATCCGGCCTTCAAGTAGGTGGACCGGCTGTCCATTACCCCGGGCACCTCGATGCCCCCAGCTACGGCCACGTAGGCCCGGCTTCCCTGCTTTAGCCCCTTGAAGGACAGGGTAGTCCCCTGGGCGACCAGTACCGAACGCCAGGTGTGCGTAGGACTCCCATCCAGGTTGGGGGCCATGTCTGCGCCCGTAATGGAGATGAGGGCATCGGCGAGGAATCTGAGCTTCGGGCCGGCGATGGTCATTTCAACGCAGGCGTGGTCCTCGGGATTTCCCACAAGGATGTTGGCAACACGCAGCGCGTAGGTGTCCATGGCGCCCGCAGTGGGCACGCCGTAGCGCATGTAGCCATACCTGCCCAGGTCCTGGACGGTGGTCAGCAGACCCGGTTCAACGACTTCGATGACGTCGGTCAAGAGTCCTCTTCCCCCTTGCGTTAAGGGGCGCTATCAACTACTAGCTAGAATCTAGCCTGACCACCTGGTAGGCGCCCGATTTCACCTGGTCTTCCAGCTCCCGGTAACGGGCTTCATCGATGGAGACGAACCGGACGGTATCTCCGGCCTGGGCTACTGCGGGCGGTTCGCGGTCGGGGTCGAAAATGGGGACGGGAGTACGCCCGATGAGCCGCCAGCCGCCAGGGCTGTCCAGGGGATATACGCCGGTCTGGGACTCGGCTATGCCCACCGAGCCGGCGGTTATGGTAACCCGTGGTGTGCTCAACCGGGGAGTAGCTATCCGCTCCGACATCCCGCCCAGATAGGGAAACCCGGGGTTGAACCCGAGCATGTATACCAGGTATTCGCCGCCGGTATGTATGTCGATAACTTCTTGCTGGGACAGGTTGTTGTGGGAGGCCACGAAATCCAGGTCTGGGCCGTACTCGCCGCCGTACAAGCAGGGGACCTCCACGATACTGGCAACCTCGGAAGCTTCCTCAGTAGACGATTGGTTGAGGGCGGTCAGGCGGCACTGTAGATCGTCGACGGCTATGCGCAACGGGTCATAATAGACAAGGATTGAGCAATAGGTGGGCGCCAGGTCTATGACACCCGGGATGGACTCCTCATCTATAGAGTGGACCAACTGCTTGATTCGGCGGTTGACTTCTCGGTCTATCGAACTGCCCAACTCGACGTAGAGGGCCTTATCGCCACCGAGGAGAAATCGGGGTTGCTGGTACAAAAGTTGACTCCCGGCTGGTGGGTCTCGATCAGCAGAAGGCGCCCATGGGAACCACCTGCACGCCCTCGGCCTCGAATTTGCTCCGCAGTCCCGCTGCCAGCTCGACCGCGCCGGGATTGTCGCCGTGGAGGCAGATGGTATCGGCTTCCATCTGGATCTCCTCACCGGTAATGGCGGTGACCCGGGACTCCTTCACCATCTTGAGGCTGCGCCCGATGACCTCTTCAGGCTCGTGGAGGACGGAGCCGGGTTGAGAGCGGGCTACCAGGGTGCCATCGGGGTTGAAGGCCCTGTCAGCGAAGGTCTCGCGGGCGATCCTCGTCCCCATCTCGTTCCCTATCTCCACCCACTGGGTGCCGGCGAGGACCACCAGGATGAGCTCGGGATCAACCTCCAGGACGGCTTCGCAGATGGCCCGGGCCAGGTCGGCGTCCTTGACGGCCATGTTGTAGAACGCGCCGTGGGGTTTGACGTGCTGCAGATGCCCGCCTTTGACGAAGCCTTTCAATGCGCCTATCTGGTACTTGATGTAGGCCTTGGCCTCATCAGGGGTGATGGTCATGTTTCGCCGTCCAAATCCCATCAGGTCGGGGAAACCGGGGTGGGCGCCGATGGCTACGCCGTTGTCGTCTGCGATGTCGACGGTGTGCTGCATCCACTGGGGGTCGCCGGCGTGAAAGCCGCAGGCCACGTTGGAAGAGGTTACATGTTTGATCACCTCTTCGTCCAAGCCCATCTTGTAGGCCCCGAAGCTCTCGCCCATGTCGCAGTTGAAATCTATCTTAGCGCTCATGCCTATTACCTCCTGGCTAGACAGTATCGTACCGTTGGGTGGAAGCTAGTGTCAATGAGGGCAGCGGGGTTTGTGCGCGGTGGACTGCGTAAGTAAAATCCGAGGTGGGTTATCGCAGTGACGAACGTAACGCGTCGAACTTTTCTGAAGTGGTCCGGGGCAGCCATACTGGCAGGGCTGGCGGCGTACTCGGGCTGTAGGTTTCAGTCAGGCGGCTCGCAAGTCCCTGAAGATGTGGACCTGGAGAAGGTAAGGGACGTCATCGTAGTGGGAGCGGGCATATCCGGGCTGGTAACGGCCTATCTCTTATCCCTAAGCGGCAGGCGGGTCACGGTCCTGGAGGCCAGCGATCGTCCCGGCGGGAGAGTGCACACCCATCGATGGCCCAACGGCCAGACCTCGGAGCTGGGGTTCGAGGAGTTCTTCGACCGGAACGTGGACTCCGACGTCTGGTGGCTTGCGTCTGAGCTGGGATTGACTGAAGATATCAGGACGTATCCCGGTTCGGTTGGAGCCTACCTCAGGGATAAATTCGTGCCTCCGAGGTCCTGGGAGAGCTGGGTGAGGGCCCTCCCCTGGCAGGATTCCACGGTGGACGCCGCGGAGTACTTGGAGATGTCCGAGAACATCTCGAGCCTTATCGGATACCTGTGGGCGCCGGGGCGGGAGGACGACTACCTAGCCTACGACCACCAGAGCATGTCCGATTGGATACTGGAAAATTACGACACATCGGGGCGGGGAGAGATCGAGTGGGTGATGAATATCTTTTTGAAAGCGGGATTTGGCGTACCCGTGGACCGTGTTAGCGCGGCGTACGGGATAGGCTCTTACTGGGTGTGGTACAACTCCCAGGCATTTCACCTGCAGCATGGCAACGATCAGCTGGTCCACCGCCTCGTCGACCGGCTTCCTGCCGAAACCCTGAAGCTGGAGTCTCCGGTCTCCTCGCTGCGGCACACCGGCGATGGCGAAAAGGTGGAGGTCAAGTTTCAAACCGAGGGAACAGCTCGTACGCTGTCCGCAGACGTTGTCGTGACGACCGTACCCCATACCCTGGTGCCGGGAATCGTGCCCGAGCTCCCGGATGCCAGGACAAAATCGCTGTCCATGTTGGAGCACTCAAAGGTAATCCGCACCGACTATCAGTTTTCGGAGAGGACTTGGCAAAAGGAGTACGGGTTCTACGGTCTTGGCATATACACCGATCAAACGGCAGCCTGGATAGGCGACCTGGGCTCCGGAGGCCACGATACCGGCGTGCTGGCCGGATACGTCAACGAGCCCGAATCATCCGAGCACTGGGTGGACATGGATACGGAGTTCGTGCCCCACGCCTTGTTGAGCGAAGAAGCGGGCCGGCCTATCGCCAACCGAGTTCTGGGGGAGTTGGAGCGGGTGTGGCCCGGTCTGGAACGGTCGCTGATGGAGACAAGGGTCTCACAGGTGCCTTACTATGGGCCGGTCCACCCTCCGAGATACGTCGCCGACGGGGCCTACTCCCTGAACCAGGAGCCGTTCGGTAGGATCTTCTTTGCCGGTGACTGGGTATACGGATTCGGAGCCTCGGACGCAATTGGCCGCGCCAGGGACGTCGCCACTCTCCTGACCCAGAAGGGACCAGGTGCTGGACTGGGCGCTAGACGCCGAGTACTGTGAGGGGGACAAGCTAAGGTTCGCTAGAGATGTCGGAAGATCAGGACCACAAGAGAATCTTGATAGTGGACGACGAATGGGACTCGTCCATCGTTAAGGCGGTACGGCGGCGGATGGAGGACGAAGGATGGGAGACCGTTGCCGTTACGCCGGATGACTCATGGACATCGGCAGACGGGTTCGAGGATGCCGCTCTGTACGCCATCGAGCAGCACAGCCCCGATGGTACGTTGCTGGACGTACGATTCGGAGAGCACCGGGACGATAGGTTCAAAGGGCTGGGGATCCTCCGAAAGATCATCGAGCGTCATCCCAGGCTGCCGGTGTTGATGTTCACCCAGTACGCCTCAGGGCCGGAGCGGGAGACGGCGATGCGCGGCACCCTGAAGTGGGACGCCCTGGTGGACTTCATCGATAAGCTGGCCAGCCCGGAGGAGACGGTGCTCCGGCTGCGGCGGCTAATGGGTGGTGCCCAGGAGACGATCTCCATCGGAGAGCGCATCAGTCTGGATACAAGGACGAAGACCGTGTATTCGAAGAAGGGGGAGGCGTCCCTGCCCGTCGACGATATCCGGGGGATGAGATACGAGATCCTGCGCGAGCTGGCCGAGACTTGGTACCGGAGTCCAGGGGAACTGGTGCCCTTCAGCAAGCTGGAACGGTACTCCGAGGGCGAGGACGCCCGGGCCTCGCTGCGGGTCAGGATCAGAGAGATCAAGGCCTCTCTGAGCAAGGCCCTAGGATGGCGGCTGGGGGCAACCGACCTGATAATCAACGTGCGAGACCAGGGCTACCGTCTGGTCCCCCCTGCAAAGTGAGAGCCGTCTCAAAGCTGACGGCCGTCAGAGTGGCCGGGGCGCTGGCGGCCATCGGTGGGGCCATCCTTCTCGTCCTTTCGCCCTTCATTGGCGATTCCGTCTTTTCCAAGCTATGGGCGGTCGAGCCGCTGGCTTACATCGGGGCCGTCCTAGTAGCCGCAGGCATGCTGGCAACTTCCCTCGCCTACGTTGTGCCGGAGATAGTGGCCAGGAAGCGTGGTGTAAGGGTCGATGACCTGGATAGATGGGTCCGTACAACCCAGGACTACTTCGACCTGTTCCATCACGACCTCGGCCGGCCTCTACGTAGAATCCTGGGCAAGGAGCGAGAGCTCAGAGCGCTGCTGGCGTCCAGCTCGGCGGGAGTAAGCTCCGAGGTAAAGGAGCTTCTCGACGAGATCGAAGGCCAGGCCCCCAACTTCCGGCTGATGATGTCCAACATCCAGGTGCTGGTGCAGTTGGAGATGCCCGGAGCGCCTCGGACGCCGGAACCGGTGGAGCCTTCCGAGATAGTGAGAAGGATCGTCGATAGGTATGGGGCCGTAGCCGAGGAGGCCGGTAAATCGATCACGTGGTGGACTGAGCCTACAGAGTTCGGCATCGTCTATGCGGATAGCTCGGCCATGGAGCACATAGTTACCAATCTCGTAGATAATGCGCTCCGGTTCGCCAGGAGCCAGGTGGAGGTAAAGCTGACGAGAAACCAGGACCACTTCTTTGTAAGGGTGTGGGACGACGGCGGGGGCATCTCTCCTCAGTACCTTCCTCATATCTTCGATCGGGGGTGGACTCCCCAGGTAGCGCGGCGGGAAGAGAAAAACAGCTCGGGGATTGGGCTGTTCATTGCCAAGACCCTCGCCGAAGCCAACGGAGGCGCTCTGACTGTGGAGAGCAGCTCTGCCCCGGACCCGGAGACCCATACGACCTTCCTTCTCGGCCTTCCGTTGGGAGAAGCGAAGTGATACTGCCCCCAGACTGGACCAGATAGTTTGAAACCGTACGTAGCATCCGGAAAACGTAGGTGGGTCTCCAGGGGCTTGATCGTCTCGCTGATCATCATCGTTGTACCGCTATGGCTGGCTGGGTGTGCCACGTCCGTGGAGCGTTCGGGCGGCGCGACGCCGGCATCCATACCGGCAACTCCAACTTCCAGCCCGACTCAGGTCCCGATAACAACCGCGACACCCTCCCCTACGCCGGCTCCGATTGCCACAGCCAGCCCGACGGTTGTTCCAACCCCGGCGCCTACGACCACCTCAACGGCCACGCCGACCCCGGCGCCAACTCCGGAGGCCACCCCCACCTCCCTTCCCATCGGCAGCGAGTTGATCGACGACCTGTTCCTGCAGATAACCAACTTCCCCAAGGAGAGTGTGGTTCGCACCAACACCGTCGATCTAGCGGGCCGCACCAGTCCCGACGCCCTCGTCAGCGTTAACGGAGTGCTGGTTGACGTGGACGCCGACGGTGCTTTTGCGGCGACGGTGACCTTGAACGAAGAACCCAATCTGGTAGAGGTCATCGCCAGCGACTTTCGCGGCAATCAAGTAAGCGCCGTGCTGACCATTATCTACATACCATAATCACAATAATTGGTAACACAGCAGTAATGCTCTTAATGAAATGATCAAGACACCGAGACGAAAAACGCGATTAGTGGAGGTTGGGACAGGGAGAGTGATAAACCCGGGCCGCCTGATGGCAGCGGCGACGATCGTGCTGCTACTCTCGATGATCACCGCGGGAGGCGCCTTTGCCGCCCCTGTGTTTCAGCTGAGCGAAGAGCGGGGGGGAGTGTTCGGTACGGTATCCGCCATTCTGGACGACTCCCTGGTGCTGGACGGTGAGAAGATAGTGGCCACCGACAGCAACACCCGCGTGCTGGTCCCCGGCGCCGAGGAAGCGAGCCTGGAGGATATTTCGATTGGAGACCGGCTGGCCGTCGTTGCGGAGGCGCACGAGGATGGGGGCATAGTAGCCATAGACATAATGGTGACCCCTCCACAGCCCGTTAACAACGACCACGTGGTAGGGGTGGTAACCAACACGGAAAACGGTGTCATCACCGTCACCGACAACGATGGCAACTCCGTCGATGTAGAGGTTCCCGATACTGCGGAGATCAAAATAGGGGACTTTCTCACCATAGTTTCCGACAAGGGCAGCGAAACGGAAAATCGCTCAGCGCGAGCGATAGCCGAGATCGACCATGTGATAAATCGCCTCACTGAGGACATCGAGGCGGCGACGGATAGGGCCACAATGAGGCTGCAAGAGTTGCTGGAGGACAACGGCGACGGACACCTGACGGCTCTTTCGAAGGTCCTGGAGAAGACTTCTCAGCAAGCCCGAGAGGCCCTGGAAAGGGCTTTTGAGCAGGCCCAACTCGAGCTCGAGGAGACGCTGGCAGAGCTCGGGGCCAATAGTCCTGGCATAAGAGTGCGGGGATTCGTGAGAGGGTTGGTTATCGAGCAGGCTATAGGGGTCATTGCCATCGACTCCATCGACGACGGTGTAGTAATACTGAAAATCACCGGCGAAACCGATTTGGCAGAGGGCGTAGAGGAAGGGAGCTTCGTCAAGGCCAGCTACAATCGGGGCCAACTAGCATCCAGGATTACCCTTGACGACGACTCGGTAGTTTTCAGAGGCGTGATTCAGCGCCTTTCCGACACGGCGTTCCTGCTCGAGGACATTGAGTTTCAGATAGTCGAAGAGACGGAGATACAGGGCATGCTGGAAGCAGGGGCGTCCGTCCAAGTGAAAGGCGTACATGAAGGTAAAGAGCTCGTCGCGGTAGCGGTGGAAGTAATGGGAGTGGATGAGGAAGAAGGGGACCCCGACAAGATCGAGTTTCTGGGCGTGGTCACCGTCGTGCTTTCCGACCAAGAGGTCGAAATAGAGGGTCACGCAGTAGTAATAACTCCGGACACGGAGATAGACGGCAGGCTGGTGGAGGGCGCACTGGTCAAGATTCAGGGCGAAATCAGCGACGGATCGCTGATCGTTAAAGAGATAAGAATGCTGGAAGTCGGGAGTGACGATGTCAGGTTCAGAGGCGTAGTCACCGGGATCTTGAGCGAGGGTGACATAGAGGTGGACGGGCGGATTGTCCGGATAACTGAGGACACGGAGATAGAGGGTGATCTGGCACTGGGGGCTCAAGCAAAGATCGAGGGGATCAGGGACGGTCTGACGGTCATCGCCTCCGCGATAGACGTAAAAGCGCAGGAGGAGTTGGAGAGGGAGGTGGAATTCGCCGGTACGATTACGGAAATCTTCGATACGGGCCTGAAGGTCGATGGACTGACGGTGCGGCTGGCGCCTGACTCCAACGTCGCGGAGACCCTTTACCTGGGTGCCAGGGTGCGGGTGGAGGCCGTGATGACCGAGGATGGTCTCGTGGCGGCGGAAATTGTGATAGAGGAGTTGGAGGGGGACGAGGATGACGCTCCGCTTGATGTCGGAGACGCGTAAGACTCTACGTCATCACTTGGATTTCAGCCCGCGTGCTCCAACTGCCCACCTATCGGAGAAGGGGTCCTGCCACGGCTCCACTACTACCGGTAGGAATTCTCTGAACTCGTTCAGATAGATGTGAGACAGAGGATGCTCGTCGGTGTTAGACTGAGCCGCAAAATCTCCGGGAGCTTGCTCATGAAGTTCAGCATCATCTATCCCATTATGGAGCACTACTGTGACCCGAAGCTGATAGCGCCCGTGGCCAGGGCCGCGGATGGCATCGGCTTCGATTCATTTCTGGTCTGGGACCACTACACCCTGCCCGACGGCCCCGAAACGTTGGATGCCTGGGATGTTCTGGCCTACGCGGCCGGCGTAACTTCCCATATGCGTCTGGGAACGGTCGTAACGCCCATCCCCTTCCGGCCTCCCGCCCAGCTGGCCAAGCAGGTCGCTACCGTGGACATCTTGTCCGAGGGCAGGGCGATCCTGGGCGTGGGCGTCGGATGGCACCAGGACGAGTTCGATGGATACAGCCAGTGGGACCCGCTGGGAGTCCGGGTGAAGAAGACGATGGAAGGGCTGGACCTGATTGTTCGGCTGTGGACGGAGGACAAGGTGGACTTCGATGGGGAGTACTACCAGGCCAAGGGCGCCGTCCTCGAGCCGAAACCGGTGTCCAAGCCCCACCCGCCCTTGTGGTTCGGGGTGCTGGGACCAAAGATGCGGAGGCTGACCGCCAGATATGGAGACGCCTGGATCCCCAACCCGACGGGAGGAGACGAGTACCGGCAAATGCTGGAAGAGATGCACCGCCACCAGGCCGAGATCGGCACTTCGCCGCCGGTGATCGGGGCGATCCAGCACGACTGCTGCAACACCGTAGACGAGTACCTCAGCGTCTTCGAGGAGTACGGCAAGGCGGGATGCGAGAACTTCGGGCTGATCTGGGCCTATCCCCAGGACGAGATGGTGGACCGGCTCAAATGGTTCGAGCGGGAGGTTATGCCGAAGGTCTCCTGATCCGGGTCAGGCGCCGAAGGACTGCCGCAGCCGGTAGATGGTCATCTCCGGTTCAATGGGGGCTACGGGAACGGGATCCCCTTCCTCGATCTTGGCTACGATGACCCAGGGGCCGTCTTCTCTGAGTGCCCGCTGGAAGGCTTCATCAAACGCCTCCATGTCCCGGACCGTCTCCGTCCTGCTTATGCCGGCGCCCTTAGCCACCTGCTCCAGGTCGGTATCGAACGCTGTGTGGGTAGGTTGATGGCCCGTCTGGCACCACTCCTCGTTGTCCCATACGACGACGATCAGGTTCCTCGGTTTCTCACGGGCTATGGTTGCCAGTGCCCCCATGTTCATGAGGAGGGAACCATCGCCATCGAGAGAGACGACCTTCTCATCCGTCGATAGGGCCACTCCCAGGGCTATCGAAGAGCAGAGGCCCATCGATCCGTAGGTGTAGAGGTTCCTATCCCTGTGCCCCAGCTTCCAAAGCTCGTCGGTGGTAGGACCCAGGTTGGACACCAGCACCTCGTTGGTGACGTGCCTTAGAAGGAGCTCGGTGGCCGGAATCCTAAGCAAGCTTGCCCCCGTGAAGCAGAGGGCTCAGGCACAGAGCCACGGGCTCCCGGCTGCTGTAGCAGAGCTTGAGGGCGCCGGACACCACCTTATCGAGGCGGTCTTCTGTGGTGAGATCGTAGTAGGGGATACCCAGGACATCGAGGATCGGGCGGGTCGCCCGGCCCATGGCCACTTGGGCAATGTTGAACTCGCCCACCTCGCCGCGCAGGTTGATGAACATCGGCAACGGGATGCGGCAGGGGATGCATAGGCTGGAGATGGCGTTGATGGTGTTGCCGAAGCCGCTGGACTGCATGAACACAGCTGCGTTTCGGCCCGCGGCGTAGGCGCCGCCGGCGATCCCTAAAGCCTCCTCCTCACGGGTGGCGGCTATCACCCGGAAGTAGGGATCTTCCTCCAGCTGCTTCGTGACCTTGTCGATGCTGATGTCCGGTACGAATGAGACCAGGGAGACCTGGCTCTCCTTCAGTGAGTCCACTATGGTCTCGGCCCAGCCCATCGGATGGTTACTATACCACCGGCCAGCGGTGCTGGGGAAAGGGTAGGCCCGTCCTGGCCAGCATCTCCTCGCCGACGGCCTGCACCTTCTGGATCAGCTCCCACTCGTCGACATAGGTGGGCTTGTGGTCTTCGATGACCACTTTGCCATCGACGATAACGGTGTGAACGCTGCGGCCGTCGGCGTTATAGACCAGGGTGTTGACCGGGTTGAACAGGGTGCGCCATTCAGGCCTGCGGGTGTCAAAGAGGACTAGGTCCGCCTTCTTGCCCTCCTCGATGGAGCCGACCTGGTCTTCCAGGCCCAGGGCAGCTGCGCCATCGATAGTGGCCATCTCCAGGGCTTTCTCCGCGGGCATCACGTCGGTGGTCTCCCGTCCATCCTTGTACAGGGTTGCCACCAGGTACATGGATCGCATCGCCTCGACCAGATTGGAGTTGTTGCCCGAATCGGTGCCTATGCCGACACGAACACCCTTTTCCAGAAGCTCGGGCAGCATGCCATGACGGGTGGTGCCCGAGGCCATCTTCATGGCGGCCGTCGGACACATGACGACTTTGGCGTCGGTGCGGGCGATGCTGTCGACCTCAGCCTCGTCGAGACCCACGGCGTGGGCCAGCAGAACGTTGGGGCCCAGGGCGCCGATGTCCTCCATATAGACGGCGGGCCGCTTGCCGTATCTGTCCAGGTGCGCCTGCACCGAGTCCTGGCTATTGGCCATGTGTACGGTAGCCCCGGTGTCATACTCGTCGGCCAGCTTCCGAGCGGCCACCAGGATTTCCGCCGAGGCCTGGTCCGTCGAGAAGGGCATGGCCCAGGCCCGGACGCGTCCGTCCAATCGGTGATCGAACTTACGGATCGCCTCCTCCATCTGTCTGATCGCTTCGTCAGGAGGGATGAGGGGCAGGTTGAGAGCGTTGGGCATGTCGCCAACCCCTGCCCCGATGATCACCCTGCAGCCCGATTCCTGATAGGCCTGCATGCAGGCGTCTATGTACTTGGTGCTGCCCGGGTCCAGGAAACAGGTGGTGCCGTACTTCAGCAGCTCGGTGATGGCGAGGAGGGAGGTCAGATACTCCTCCTCCTCGGTCATAGCGGACTGGAGCTTGAAGACGTTGGCCAGGTAGTCCTGGGGGTGCAGATTGTCGGGAAAGATGCCGCGGGTAGCGTGGGCGTAGCTGATGTGGATGTGCCCGTTGCAGAAGCCCGGGGTTACCACCATCTCCCGCCCATCGATGACCCGGTCCGCGGAGACGTCCTCCATCTCCTCGGCCTTGCCCACACGGCTGATCCTCTGCCCCTCCAGCAGGACCGATCCGTCCCGAATGATGCGGCGCTGGGGGTCTAGCGTGAGAAGAAACCTGGCATTCTCTATCTTGATGGTCCGGTCTGCCATGGATGTGTCCCCCTTGTTACATATAGCCGAGATTGCCCGCTACGACCCGCTTTGTCATCGGCGCTTCGCCAGGCTGCCGCGGCCTCTCTCGCTTGGGAAAAGCAGTTGTGCTCGTTGTTACACCTTTATCATGTGACCGAGGGCTTTGAGGGTTGAGTTTGAGGTTTTAGTTTAACGTAAATGAGCGAGGGCCCGCCTTTGGTTTTCGATTGCCGCATTTCGAACAGTTTAGGTCGAGACTTGATGAGCAGTGACAATTGCTTGTGTCCGTAGCTCCGGGAATCGAAGGCAGGATCCAACTGACGCAAGTAATCTCCGACTCGTCCAAGAAATGCCCAATCGTCGTCCTGAGCGGCCATCTCAATAGCGCGCACAACCGTTTCGGTCCAGTCTGACGAGGCCAACTCAACTACCTTGGAATCACCGCCCTCGTCAGGCGATAAATTCTCCGTGTAGACGAAAACCTCGCAAGCATTGACAAACGACTTGGGCGTATCCGATCGACCGATGCCCATCACGAACAACCCTTGCTCACGAATCCTCGTGGCTAGCCTCGTGTAGTCGCTGTCACTGGACACGATGCAGAAACCGGAAACGGTTCCACCGTGCAACAGGTCCATGGCGTCGATTATCAGGGCACTGTCGGTTGAGTTTTTCCTGACGGTGTAGTGGAACTGCTGTGCAGGTTGGATCGCGTGAGAATGAAGAGAGTCCTTCCACCCTGACATCTCCGACTTCGTCCAGTCACCGTAGATGCGTCGGGTCGTCACGACACCATATTTTGCCGTTTCGGCTAAGATATGCTCAATCAACGATGGCTGAGCGTTATCACCGTCTATCAAAATGGCGATAGGCCGTGCGTCGGTACTCATGGCTCCCTGATTATACCGAATAGCTCATCGGTCGCTATTAGTCCAGCCCGTTCAACCCTTGTCCTATCTCTCGTGGAAAGGTCGTGGAATTGAGCGGTTTGGTCACAAGGGATACAATGACCCCATCTCGCTAACCGATCTCCCCGGAGGTGCAAGATGTCCAGGATATTCGCTCCCAACAGGCCACCGATTCAAGGCGTGACCCACATGGTCTCGTCAGGGCACTATCTGGCTTCTGCGGCGGGCTATCGAGTCCTGGAGGAGGGAGGGAACGCGGTGGACGCGGGCGTAGCGACGGGCATAGTCCTAAATGTCACTCTCCCTCACTGGACCAGCTTCGGGGGTGTGGCTCCCATCATGATCTACTCCGCCGAGTCGCAAGAGGTGGTAACCATCAGCGGACTGGGCAGGTGGCCCAAGGCCGCAACCCTGGACTACCTGTTGGAGCTGGGCGGCGGAGATATGCCCGGGATGTTGAAAAACGTCATACCGGCTGCCTGCGACGCCTGGCTCACCGCCCTGGAGAAGTACGGCTCGATGACCTTCGAGCAGGTGGTGACTCCTGCCCTGGAGCTGTGCGAGCAGGGGTTCGTGGTGCAGGGCACGCTGGCGAGGCATCTACCTCTGTCGAGGGAGCTGTTCGAGGCCAACCCAACGCTTCGACAGGTGTTCATGTCCAACGGCCGGGTCATGGGCGAACGGGACGTGCTGGTGCAGAGAGACTTGGGCAAGACCTTCCGGCGGCTCATCGAGGTCGAGCGCTCCCAATCCCACCAGGGGCGGCAGGCGGCAATCCGGGCGGCCAGGGACTACTTCTACAAGGGCGACATAGCCCATGAAATGGCCGAGTTCTCCGAGTCCAACGGTGGGCTAATCACCTACGAGGATATCTCGGAGTTCAGGGTCAAGCTGGAGCAGCCGGAGACGGGAGAGTTCAAGGGCCTGACGGTGTTCACCTGCGGGCCGTGGTGCCAGGGCCCATCGCTGATAGAGGTGCTCAACATCCTGGAGGGGTTCGACCTGAAAGGGATGGGGCACAACAGCCCCGACTACGTTCACACCCTCGCCGAAACGATCAATCTGGCCTTCGCCGACCGGCACTACTACGTCGGCGACCCGGAGTTCGTTCCGGTGCCCACGGCCGGCCTGCTGTCCAAGGAGTACGCCAACGATAGGCGAGGGGCGCTGGACATGGCGAGAGCGTGGCCCGAGATGCCCGAGCCGGGTGACCCGTTCCAGTATCAGCCGGGCCCCAGGCCCGAATTTCAGCTGGCGAGGAAACCGGTCGCCAAAGAGGGCGCAGAGCTGCGGGACACTAGCTACCTGTGTGTAGTGGACCGGTGGGGCAACGCGATATCCGCTACCCCCAGCGACGGATATGGAACGCCCTTCGTGCCGGGCCTCGGGTTCAGCATATCGGGCAGGGGGACTCAATCGTGGCTGGAGGAGGACCACCCATCGTGCGTGGCGCCGGGGAAGAGACCTCGGTTGACGCCCAATCCGGCCATGGCTCTCAAGGACGGCAAACCCTACATGGTGTTCGGGACGCCGGGCGCCGACGTGCAGGTCCAGGCGATGACCCAGCTCCTGCTGAACGTGGTGGAGTTCGGGATGGACCCCCAGCAGGCCATCGAGGCCCCGAGATTCTCCAGCTACAACTATCCCCAGTCCTTCTGGCCCCACAGCTACCTGCCGGGGCTGCTCTGCGTTGAGCCGAGTTTGGGGCGGCAGGTGTCGGAGGACCTGAGCGCGCGGGGACACCGGATGCGAGACTGGGAGGAGAGGGACTTCCTCGCCGGTGGGCTGTGCGCCATCAAGGTGGACCAGGACCGGGGAACGCTGTCCGGAGGGGCGGACTTCCGCCGAGAGTGCTACGCCATGGGGAGATAGGGCGCTCCAGCTTGTATCAGTACAGCTGACCTCTCGGTACGAACTACCGCCGCTCACAACGACGACCTCTGTCATTCCGAGTCCATCGAGGAATCCTCTTCGTCGGGGCGTCGCAATCTGGCAAGTCGGGACGGTCGAACCAGACCAGATTGCTTCGCTCCCATCAGCCCTCCAGGACGAACTTCCCCTCGCTCGCAATGACCACGACCGTTCGACCGAATACGCACCCTCGTCATTGCGAGGTCCGACAAAGTCGGGGCGTGGCAATCTAGCGAGCGCGGTTAGGGCCGCCTTTCAAGAGGGTTAGGCTTTGTTCCTTGGGACTACGCCGTAGGCCTCCTTAGATAGCACAGCGTACGAGGCCAAAGGCGACGGAGAGGCCGCCCGGTGGGAGCATCGGCCCAGATACTCATGTATACTCGGCATCGACCTGAGTGGGACCCCAACGTTGACTGAAACCCTTCCGCTACGAACCGTTGCTCCTGCGGAAAGCTCCGCCCGCTGGCTTATGCTGGCCCTCCTCTGGCTGCTCTACTTCTCCTTCGGCCTGACGATGGGCTCCGTTGCGCCGTTGGTCACGCCCATCCTCGATGATCTCAAAATGAGCTCCAGCCAGATGGGCCTGGTGCATGGCAGCTGGCAGCTGATCTACGTGTTTCTCTCGCCGCCGGCGGGCGCCATCGTCGATAAACTGGGGATCCGCCGGTCCATGGGGATCGGCATCTCAATCGTATGGATTTCGATGGTGGTCAGGGGCCTGTCCATCGACTTTACAACGCTCATCCTGGCCGTATCTGTCTTTGGTATCGGCGGCCCGTTTTTATCGGTAGGAGCACCCAAGCTGGTGTCGGTCTGGTTCGCCGGCCGGGAGCGCGGCCTGGCCGCCGGGGTCTATGCCACTGCCCCGCCTGTCGGACTCGCCTTAGCATTCGCCACCGCGAGCAGCGTGGTGCTTCCCGTCACCGATACCTGGCGAGGAGTCTCCGTGGTCTACGGCGTGATCATCCTGCTAGTGGTCAGCGCCTGGTGGCTGCTAGCCAGAGACCCGGGGCCGTCTTCAGCTCCCGACGCTGCACAGTCGACCATAGAAACTCAGTCCACCCGCTCCGCCTTCGCGTCGTTGATCCGGCTCAGGAACGTCCAAGTGCTGCTGTTCATATCGTTGGGACAGTTCGTGCTGATGTCGGGCCTGAGCGCCTGGGCTCCCGCCATCCTGGAGGAGAAGGGGATGACCCTCTCGCAAGCGGGACTGTGGACCGCGGTGGCAACAATCGTCAGCATTGTCAGCGTCGTATTCGTTCCCGGCCTTGTCAAACACGGGTTCAGGACCAAGGCCGTCGCCGTCCTCCTCCTGGTCTCGGGACTGGGCGCATTCGGCATGGGCTTCTTCGATGGCCCGCTCCTTCTCACTGGCCTGATGGTCTTCAGTCTCAGCAGTCAGCCCCTGCTTCCCCTGACCACGTTGGTGTTGATGGAGACGCCAGGTGTTGGAGCGGCGCGCATGGGGGCGGCTGCGGGCCTCTTCTTCTCCACCGGAGAGCTTGGTGGGTTTCTGGGGCCCCTTTGCATGGGACTGCTGAGGGATGCGACAGGCCTGTTGAACCCGGGGTTCATGATGCTCGGGGCCGTATCCGTCTTTCTGGTCTCCCTCCTGCCCATCGTGAGAGAGAGCCCATTGGTGGAGTCCCGGTCCGCGGCTACTGCATAAACCTATGTCATCTACGGACTCGGCGCATGCACCCGGTGATGCCTACCCTCGAGTGACGGTTACTGACAACGTGGGTGAGGCGCTTGTCGAGCTAGGCCAGGTCAGCCGGGCCAACGAGTACGCCGTGCGTCACCACCTGCCCTCCGGCAAGCCGGGGAGACTGCACAGTCTGAGTCTCGAGACCGCAAACAGGCTGTTGAAAAATGGGCTATGCAGACGGGCGAAGCAAATTCTTCTGAGACTGTCTGCTGAGGGCCGGGAGTCTGAGGGTGTCCCTCAGAGACAATCTCTATTTCTGCCCCATTCCTGGCCAAAAATGGGGCAAGGGGGATGGTCGAAAGGGTTTTTTCAACACCCTGCTAACGGGGTGAACAAGGATAGGGCGTCGCCGGATCGTCCAAACCGCTGCCGGACAAAAGACGGGAGGAGACTATGGACCTGGTAATCAGAGGCGGGACCGTGGTTACCGCAGAGAGCAAGTACGCGGCCGATGTAGGAGTCCGGCATGGGAAGATCGCTCAAATCGGGGGTGATGTTTCCGCCGCCAGGGAGATCGATGCCAGCGGCAAGCTGGTGATACCCGGCGGTGTCGATGTTCATACGCACCTGGAGCGCTCCGACCTACTGCATGCCGGTGGGGAGCTCCGGGAGGACGGCCTTCCTCGCATGGTGGACGATTACTACGCCGGTACCGCCGGTGCGGCCATAGGGGGCGTGACCACCATCGGCAACATGGTGGCCCCCGAACCCACCGAACCCATTGGTCTCAGTGAGATGCTGGAGCGCTCAGAGGCCGACGCCCTCGCCAGCTCCATGATCGATTTCACCTTTCACCCCACCATATACGACCCCTCTCCGAAGGCCATAGCCGAGCTCCCTCGCCTGGTTGAGGAGGGTTACACCAGCATCAAGATCTTCACGCTCTACAACTTCGATAACCGGGTCGACGACTTCATCAACGTCATCGACGCCGCCGGTCGCAACGGCATTCTCACGATGGTCCACTGCGAGGACCGGCCGATCAATCAGTTCCTGGAACGGCGCCAGATCGATCAGGGGAAGTCCGACATACGCTACTGGGCTCAAACCCGCCCCGACTACGCAGAAGCGATCGCGACGGCGCGCGCCGTCGCCATCTCCAAGGCCGTCGACGCCGCCGTCTACATCGTCCATCTTTCCTCGAAGGCGGCCCTGGACGTCACCCGGCGCGCCAATGCGGCAGGTCAACAGGTCTACGTGGAGACCCGACCGATCTACCTGCACTTGACCAACGAACGCTACCAGCTGCCCGATGGCGCCAAGGACGTGGGCTGGCCCCCGCTCCGCGACCAGTCCAACGTGGACGCACTTTGGCATGGACTTACCACTGGGGCCATACACACCGTCTGCACCGACCACGCTCCCTGGACGCTGGACCAAAAGCTGGACCCCACCCTCAACGTGAGCAGCTTCCTGCCGGGCATGGCCAATCTGGAGACGGTGATGCCCATGCTCTACTCCGAGGGTGTTCGGACCGGCAGGATATCGGCGAACAGGTGGGTGCAGCTGGTCTCTACCAACGCCGCCAAGCTGTTCGGCATGTTCCCTCAGAAGGGCTCGATAGCCGTGGGTTCGGACGCCGACCTGGTGGTTTGGGACCCGGACCGGAAGCGTACCATCCGGGGTGAGGAGATGGCCTCCAACGCCGGATACGACATATACGAAGGGTGGGAGGTCCACGGCTGGCCCGAATACACCATCTTGAGGGGGCAAGTGATCGTCAAAGACGGTGAGCTAAGGGCATCAAGAGGCCAGGGCCGCAGGGTCATTCGCGGGCCCCACAGCCCTTTGTGATCCGGGTTTGGCAGGGTGGTTGTCCAGGCGACGAGGGCCGGATAACCGTATGCTAAGATGAGCGGTGGCAGGACCGGATGTGAGAAGGTGAGGTGGCCCGAGCATGGCTACGTACAGGTTGATATCGTCTGATTCCCACATCATCGAACCGGCCGACCTCTGGGAAAAGAGGATCGACGCCAGGTTCAGAGACCGTGCGCCAAGCCTTGTCCGAGAGGGTGACAAGGACCAGTGGTACTGCGATGGCGTGGCATTCGGGCTCATCGGCACCAACCAACAGGCGGGGCTACGGTTCGAGGAGCCGGAAAAGCTTTCCGAAGAGGGAAGCATGGAGACCATACCGTTGGGCGGGTTGGACCCTCACGAGCACGTCAGGGACATGCAGAAAGACAGCGTATCCGGCGGGGTCCTCTATCCCTCCCAGGGACTGACCTTGTGGACCGTTCCGGCGAGCGACCTGCTGGCCGCTGCCTTCCGTGCCTACAACGACTACCTGGCGGAGTTTTGCGGCGCACAACCAGACTGGCTCAAGGGCATCGCCATGATCACCGTGGACGACGCCGAGGATGCCGTCGAGGAGTTGAAGCGCGTGGCAGACCTGGGACTGGCCGGGGCCATGATCACGGTGCGTCCCATGCTTCGCTATGACCATCCCGCCTACGAGCACTTTTGGGCCGCCTGCCAGGACCTGGACATGCCTCTCAGCCTACATACGGGAACACGTCGCTGGATACCGGGATTGGACCCGGCCAACCTGATGGCCGGAGACGCCCTGGACTTCCCCAACCGGGAGTACGATGCCCGGCAGTGCATCAGCGATATGATGTTCTCAGGGGTGTTCGAGCGTTATCCCAAGCTGAAGGTCGGCGTCATAGAGTTCGAAATCGCCTGGGCGCCCTACTTCATACGGAGGATGGACGAGTTCTACATGCAGCGGGCCCAGGGAGTCCACGGCAACCGGTTCGAAGGGGACGCCACGCCCAGCGATTTCTTTCGTAACCAGGTGTTCATCGGCTTCCAGGAGGATGACCTGGGGATTGAACTGCGCCATCACGTCGGCGTCGACAACCTGTTGTGGGGGTCCGACTATCCGCATGCCGAGTCCACCTTCCCCCGGTCCAGGGAGATCGTGGAGCGCATACTGCAGGGCGTCCCCGAAGACGAGAAGGCCAAGATCGCCGGGGAGAACACGGCGAGGCTGTATCACTTCAACTAGGGCGTCCACTTACCCTTCCAGTTGGGCCGCCAATCGGTCCATGTAGGGGTGGGTTTGGGCTCGATGCCGGTCTCGTACACTTCCACGCCCAGTGAGTGGACCATATTGTCCTCGGGAACGCTGAAAGCCCGGGTATTATCGGCGTTGGGGCAAACGGACAACGATATCACCAGGTCCATTTCGGCGTAGAACTCGATATAGTCCCCCGGCTTCGAGTCGCTACGTGCGGTGTACTTCTTTCCGTCCTCGGGGCTGATGCGCATCTTCTGGAAGACGTCGACGTTGTCGTGAATGTCCTCCTCCGTCAACCCGAAGGGCTCGATTCCCTGCAGGAGATTGACGAAGCACCCGTTCAGTCCCGTAAGGCCGTACTTCAGTTCGTACACCTCCGGAGCACAGTGGGTACCCACGAGATGGTGATGGTAATCGCCGTTGGGCGGCTGGGTAATCACCGTATCTTCGATGCAGGTGGCCATGGGATGCAGCCACGGCACATCGGACCATAGGCGGGAATACGGCCTGACGAACCATCCCTCCAACATCCAGGTGCGCATGCCGCCGAAAAACTCCCCGGTGTTGTGGGCGTTCCATAAGCACACGTCGCCGACCTGGGGGCCCTCCGGCTGGGTGACTCGGAATGTTTGGCCCCTGTCGACTTTGAATCCGCGTCCGTTGAAGGGCGGAATGACAAACTTGTCCAGGAGCTTATGCCCGCTGGCGGCCCGTACCCTGTCGCAGAACGCCTGGTCCACCTGGTAGCGAGGCTGCATCTCTGATAGGTCTTTGAGCTCCGGCATGTCTCCCCCAATAACACCGATTGTTGAGCCGATCTGATGCAATGATGAATGTTACCATTTCTTGTTGCCCATACCCTTTGTTGATACAATCGAAGCAAGCTTTCTCGATAGCCCCACCTTTCCAGCAGACCCCGGAAGGAGACGCGACATGGACGTGGGAAGCATTTTGACCGGATTGGCCCGCGATGGTGAACCACCCCTGATCGCCCAGCTGTCCCGGGCGGCATGGCTTGCGGGTGTAGCACAGACGGCCGTCAGGGTGGACCTGTTTACCAAGTTGAAGGGCAAGAAGCTAAACGCCGCGGGGATAGCTGATCTCATGGGATCAGATCCTCGATACACTGGGGGTCTGCTGAACTCCTGCGTATCTATCGGCTTGCTGGAGAAGACCGGCGACCAGTACCAGAATACCCATGAGAGCGACACGTACCTGGTCAAAGGGGAGCCACTGTACTACGGTGATAGCCTTACCTACCAGACGGGGTTGTGGCCTCTGCTGGACTCGCTGGACACCGCGGTGCTCACAGGGGAAGCGATCTCCCACGAGCACGAGTCTGAATCGGAGGAAGAGAAGGCAGCCTACTGGCGTCATTACATGATGGCGATGCATCAGTGGGGCCTTACGGGACACCAGCAGATGCTGGTCAAGAACACTGACCTGACGGGCAGAAGGCGTATGCTGGACGTGGCCGCTGGATCGGGAGTGTACTCCATGGCCTTCTGCAGGGAGTACCCGGAGCTTACCTCCGTCATGTTCGATCAGGAAAAGGCGCTGCCCCTTGCGAAATCGCTGATAGAAGCCGAGGGCCTGTCATCGCGTATCTCGACGTTAGCCGGCGATTACTATACGGATTCCCTCGGCTCGGGCTACGACGTGGTCCTGTTTTCGGGAGTACTGTGCCAGGAGTCTATCGAGTGGCAGCGCAAGCTGATGAGACAGGCGTACGAGGGCATGGATTCCGGCGGTCTGGTCATAGTGCACGACGTCATGAAGATGGCCCCCTACAACACCGAGACTTCGCCCCTAACGGCCATAATGAGCTTCATAATCTCCATAGCCTATGGACGCTCGGCGGGAGTAGGTACCGGGGATGATACCGTGGAGTCCCTCACGTCGGTAGGCTTCATCACTCCCGTGCAGACTCCCCTTCCCGGGGTTTTCTCTCTGATCACCGCCCTGAAGCCGTAGGGGTTCGAACCGAGAGAAGGGAACCGCTATGACCATCATCGATAGTAGGCAGGCCTCCGCCCAGGAGTCCTTCCCGGGCATAGACAGGCGGACGTACGTCAACGCCGAGATGGGGGCACAATCTCTCAGTGTGATGGACCTGGTGATGTCCGCGTCATCGACGGTGCCGACCCACACCCACCCGACGGAGGAGGCGATGGTGGTGCTGGAGGGTCAGTTGGAGGCCGTCATAGGAGACCAGGTAGTGACCGTTCAGCCGGGCCAGACCGTCCTGGCTTCGGCGGGCGTCTCGCATGGGCTGACCAACAAGTCGGGAGCCGATGCCCGCATCATGGCCATCTTCCCCACGGGCACTGTCGAACGCACCCTCGTGAATTGAGCTGCGGCTTACGTTTCGCGTCGCTCCGGTAGTGCGGCGTGGGTTCCGAGGACAAGTCCGGCCTCGTGCACCTGAGCTACAAGAGAGTCCCATAGCCCACGCAATTCCTCTCTGGTGCGCTGGCGCCGCGGCCCTTTCTGAGCCTGCCAACTCCTCGGGTTGAAGTACTCACTCGGAAGGCCGATCACCGGACGTGGAAAGCCTGCATCGCCGTGCGCCGGCATCGCGGGGAAGAAGCTGAACATACCCTCTACCGGATTGTCGGGTGTTGCTCCCATGTAGAGCCTGAACGAGGCCCTCTCGTTGTCCGTAATGGGGCCGCCGGTTACCGTGAGGAATGCCTCAGGCGCGGCGTCCTCTAGCGTCGAGCGCGCCTCCGGTGCCCTGTAGGTGAGGGAATCCGCGACCACGAGCACGGTGTCGAGCACCCACCTACGTTCGCCAGCTATTTTCCTTCCGCTCCCAAACGCGATCACCGTGCCTCGTCCGAGGTGCGCCAGGCTCGGGACGCTCCCCTGTTTGCAGTTTGAATACAGGAACCGCTCGCCGAAGATGAACGGATCGGTGTTGTGCAACAATCGATAGTTGCTTTTGGGGACGTAGTATGGACTCCAGAGATAGCCAGGATACTGCCGGTCCTGTCGGGGTTGCTGGAGCTTGGAGGTGAGGTCCGATTCGGCTTCCCACTCGCCCCAAGCACGGAGGCTGCCGCTCCGTTCGGTGCCGTCTCCTTCGATCCATTTGCCGCGGAACTCCATGAACTTGCGAGCGTGACTGTTGGGGAGAGTGTTCCAACCCTTCCTTCCGTTGGGATCGGGTTCATGCTCTCCGCCCGGATGAGGGAATTGAACAAAGCACCTGTTATCGGTCACGGTGAAATACCTCCAATGCGGTCGCGCCTGCTTCTCGCTTCTGGATGTTGCCCAGCCGGCCAAGGGGCTTCTGCGCTGCGGGGATGAAGACAAAAAGTGATGGTTTGCTGCTGATCTCGCACCAGCGTACAGAAACACTCACAGGTCGTTTGCGGGGTGTGCCCTGCCCTGTTCGGTCAAACAGGTGGACGACTTGCCACCCGTTCAGGAAATTGAATTGAATGCGCGATAGATGGTGGCGCGCAACAGACAGTATCACTATTTGCGGTCGCAGCACTTTCAGTAAGGCGTGCCAGAGCGGACCGCCGTCCTTCTCGAGAGTCTCCCGCACCGTTGGGTCGAGGCGGCTCCATGTCGGGTCGGTGGCGACGGAAGAGCAGATGTCGGTATGGAGGACTGTCGAGGACTGCCCCTGATAGTAGCTCGCCTCCATGCCGTTAAGCAGCGGCTCGAACGCGCTGAACCAACCTCTATACGGATCGGTACGGAAGTAGGCCGAGAGCGCGTCCAGGTAGCGGTCCGGCTCACTTGCCGTAACGCTCTCAGCTAGCGGGAACCGCCGGAAGGGGGACTCCGTTGGGAACTCGTGCAACGAGGGATTTAAGCCTACGGTCAGGATGCGTACCCTTGAAGAAAAGTAAACGTGAAGGTCGCCAAAGAACAGTATCGGGATGGAAGGACTGACGCGTGATGGCAGGGCGTCTGCGCGCTCGAATGCGCTCCACGCCCCCGCCACCACCTGGCTAAGGGTTGCCATCTCCTTCAAAAAAGACCCACAAGGACCTGCGTTGCAGGTCCTTGTCCTCCTTCAACGCCATGAAAGGATAATACCCGATGGTGCCTCCCGCGTGGAACATTGCGGATGGCCCTAACCCATGCCTGCTTTCTTGCGGCAGCCCCCCGGCGTAACCTGCGACGCCGAAATGCAGCCCCAATCGTGATACAATCGGGCTGGAAGCCAACTCACGTCTCAAGGGAGGGCGACATGAGCTACAAACCAAAGGGACTGGGACACGTGAACATCTACGTGCGGAACGTGGAGCGGTCAGAGCAGTGGTATCGGGACCTACTGGGTTTGCACACCTATGACTTTGCGCCCGGAGAAGCCGCCTTCATGTCGGCCGACCCGGAGGTCTCCCACGAAATCGCCCTGATAGAGGTGGGCGACGACGCCCTCGGGCCGCAGCAGGCGCAGGTTGGGCTGAACCACATGGCCTGGTACATGCACAATCTGGACGACTTGAAGGAGCTGTATCTCAGGGTCAAAGCAATGAACATACCCATTGAGACCGTGTCCGACCACGGCCTCTCCATAGGCATCTATATCCACGACCCAGACGGCAACGGCATCGAGCTCTCCTACGAGTTGCCCCGCAGCGAATGGGGCCGGGAGGAGAACATCTTCATGGGCGGCGACTTCACCCAGATGGGCCGCTTCCCGGGACCGTGGGACGAAGAGCTCGTCAAGGACGCCGCTACCACGACCTAGCCCGGGCCTGCGAGGAGCTGAAAATCCTACGATGGACTGATGCCCAGCGGTTACCGACAATAGCTCGCTCTGTATGGTCCACAAACAGAGCCACTTTGACTTCACGTTTCCCTGTTCACAACCGATTAAGGAGTGACACATGACAGGCAGCTTCGAGAACAAGATAGCTCTGGTTACGGGAGGAAGCTCGGGGATCGGGCGGGCCACGGCCCTGGTCTTCGCCAGAGAAGGCGCTAAAGTCGTAGTGGCTGATGTCGGGACCGAAGGAGGGGAGGAGACGGTGGGGATGATAGGGGAGAACGGTGGCGACGCTACGTTCCTGAAGGTCGACGTGTCCAGGCGGGACGAAGTCGAGTCGATGGTGAACAGCGTAGTGGAAACTCACGGCCGGCTGGACTGTGCCTTCAATGCCGCCGGTATCGAAGGGCCGGTGGGCCTGGGAATAGACTACTCCGAAGAAGATTGGGACCGAATCATCGACATCAACTTGAAGGGTGTTTGGCTGTGCATGAAGTATGAGATTCCTGCGCTGCTCGAGGGTGGTGGCGGGGCCATCGTGAACGTGTCATCGGTTAGCGGGCTGGAGGGCAGCGAGATGATGGCGGCCTACTCGGCCAGTAAGCACGGAGTGGCCGGACTTACCCGGGCCTTCGCCAACGAGTACGGGGGAAACGGCATCAGGGTCAATGCGGTGTGCCCGGGCGACATCGACACGCCCATGGCAGAGCGGCTTCGCGCCGCGAGGCTGGAGGACTGGGGCACGGGCCGGATTCCCATTGGGCGCGCCGCCCCTCCGGCAGAAGTTGGGGAAGTGGCCGTGTGGCTCTGCTCGGAGGCGGCATCCTACGTCAACGGCATCCTCATGCCAGTGGACGGTGGATACATGGCCTGACGGTTGGCAGAATGGTCGGGGCGCCGGGATTTGAACCCGGGACCTCATCGTCCCGAACGATGCGCGCTACCAAACTGCGCCACGCCCCGTCTGCAAACAGGTCAAGCAACATTATAGCCCCTCCTGTCCACTGCCCTTGCACCTGTCTTCTTTTCCCACAACAAAAAGCACTAGTCGTGTAGAATGGGCTTGTTGCTGTGTTTACTCGAACTGCCGCCAAGCTAGCCCGAACCAGATGAACAATCGACCAACCAGGGTGACCCTTCGGGCCCCGGCCACCACGGCCAACATGGGGCCAGGTTTCGACTCTATGGGCATGGCCTTGGACATTTTCAACACCGTTTCGGTAGAGCCGGCCGATTCGCTCCGGATATCCATTACCGGACACGGCAGCGATCTCCTCAGCCGGGACCAGGACAACATGGTCTACCGGGGCTTCGAGGCCGTTTACCGGGAGACTGGCACTACGACACCTCTCGTACACCTGTCCTGCCACAACGAAATTCCCCTCAGGAGAGGGCTGGGAAGCAGCGCCGCGGC
Source organism: Dehalococcoidia bacterium (assembly GCA_965197645.1). Classification (GTDB taxonomy): domain Bacteria; phylum Chloroflexota; class Dehalococcoidia; order Plut-88900; family Plut-88900. The sequence continues at coordinate 334,036 of OZ240219.1, forward strand.
CGTCACCACCGGCCTCGTGGCGGGGAATGTACTGAGCGGCGCCGGCCTATCCACCGAAGCGTTGCTCTCCCTCGCCGACGCCATCGAGGGCCATCCCGACAACGCCGCGCCCGCTCTCTTCGGCGGCTGCCAGATAGTGATCAGAGATGGTGGGAGGTTGGAATCCCACCCGGTTCCCATCAAAGACCGGGTCTCGGCCGTCCTCCTCATCCCGGAGTTTGAAATCCCCACCGATGCGGCCAGGGCGGCGCTGCCAAAACAGGTGGACATGGGAGATGCCGTGTTCAACGTCGGCCGGGCCGCATTGATGTGCGTTGCCCTGTCAACGGGGCGTAACGGCGCCCTGAGGCTGGCCAGCCAGGACTCGCTGCATCAACCCCACAGGGCCCATCTCTTTCCCCCGATGCAGAAGGTCTTCTGCGCTGCTCTCGAGGCTGGGGCTGACGGCGTGTTCCTTTCCGGCAGCGGCTCGACGATACTGGCCCTCGCCACCGATAACGAGTCCAGCATAGCCAAGGCCATGCTGGATATCTGCGTCGGGGAAGGCGTCCAGGGTACGACCCGCATCGCTCATCCCTGCCCCACCGGCGTAACCGTTGTGGAGGAGAGATAGCGTTGGCGCTTCTGGTACAGAAGTACGGCGGTTCCTCCGTAGCCGACTCCCAGCTAATCGTCAACGTGGCCAAACGCATAGTCTCGACGGCGAAGAAGGGGAACCAGGTGGTGGTTGTCGTCTCGGCGATGGGGGACACCACCGACGAGCTGATCAACCTCGCTCACCAGATAACCGACGACCCCGCACCTCGTGAGCTGGACGTACTGCTGTCCACCGGCGAGATGGTCTCCAGCACCCTGATGTCCATGGCTATCAGGAACCTCGGCCACGAGGCCATCAGTCTCAGCGGCGCCCAGGCCGGCATCCGGACCGATTCCGCCTACAGCAGCGCTCGGATCACCGCCGTAGAAGTGGAAAGACTTCTGAAGGAGCTGGAAAAGGGCAAGATCGTCATCGTCGCCGGGTTTCAGGGCATCACGCCGGACATGGACGTGACCACCCTCGGACGGGGAGGCTCCGACACCAGTGCCGTCGCCCTGGCGGCGGCCCTCAACGCCAGCCAGTGCGAGATATACACAGACGTTAGAGGCGTCTTTACAGCCGACCCACGGGTTGTGCCCGGCTCCCTTCAACTCGACCAGATAAGCTTCGAAGAGATGCTGGAGCTGGCCAGCTATGGCGCCGTCGTGCTTCACCCCCGGGCGGTGGAGCTGGGCGCCGCCTACAACATCCCCATCCTGGTTGCCTCCAGCTTTGAGGACGTGCCGGGTACTTTGATACATGGAGGTGAGTCCTTGGAGGTCAGAAACAAGCTCAGCGGCATAGCTCTAGATACCGACGTGGCCAAGATAACCATACTGGGAGTGCCGGACAGGCCGGGCATAGCCGCCTCCATATTCGAACCCCTCGCCGACTCCGGCATCAGCGTCGACACGATAGTCCAGAACGCCAGCACCGAAAACGTCACCGATGTAACGCTGACCGTCTCTCGAAAAGACCTGAAACAGGCCGAGGTGCTGATGAAGCCGATCTCCGAGACCCTGGGCAGCAGTGGGTTCGTTTCGGACCCGGACCTGGCCAAGGTCAGCATAGTGGGCACCGGCATGCAGAACGCCCCGGGCTACGCCTCCCGCATGTTCCGGGCGCTGTACGATGCCAACATCAACATCGAGCTGATCACCACCGCCGAGATCCGAATCACCTGCATAGTCGGCTTGTCCAAGGCAAACGAGGCAGTCGAGGCCCTTCACAACGCTTTCGTCCTGGAGAAGATGGAGGGTTAGGCCCCGGTTTTACAGGCGCCCGGATAGGAGGCGTGTAGAGCGCCACCTTGCATTTCTCCATTCAGATACGGAGCGGCATTTAGTTCTCCGTCGGACGGTGGCATCGTACCCTGAAATCCTTTTGCGGGATTTAGTTGTGCCGGGGGTTATTCCGGAAATTGGGTCTCTGACCCCTTGATTCCTTCCCGGAGACGTTCCAAAATCCAGGGAAAAAGAGGCAGCCAATGAGTTCCGTAGAAAACATACTTAAGGACAGCCGAACGGTTGCTGTGGTGGGGCTTTCGCCCAAGCAGCACCGGGACAGCCACGAGGTCGCCAAGTATCTCCAGGACCAGGGCTACCGCATCATCCCTGTGAATCCCAAGGCCGAGGAGGTCTTGAACGAAAAGTGCTACCCGGACCTGGAGTCCGTCCCGGACAAGATAGACGTGGTGGACATCTTCAGACGCTCGGAGGACGTGCCGCCGATAGTCGACCAAGCCATCTGCATCGGTGCTTCAACGGTATGGATGCAACTGGGCATCGTGAACGAAGAAGCCGCTGCCAAGGCTGAAGCCGCGGGGCTGAACGTTATCATGGATAGATGCACGCTCGTGGAGCACAAACGGCTGGTCCGGGAGGGTAAACTGCCCCGAAAACCCGGCGCACTGACAGACTGATGAAAAATGGGGTATGCAGAGGAGCGAAGCAAATAGTTCTGAGACTGCCTGCTTGGGGCCGGGAGTCTGAGAGCCTGCCCTGAGCCCGCCGAAGGGGCGTCCCTCAGGAACAATCTCTTTATCTTCCTCCTTCCTGGCCAGGAAGGGGGCTAGGGGGATGGTCGGAACGGTTTTACAGTACCCTGCCAAACCCTTGAAATAGTGAACGCCAGTGGATAGAATGCACCATCCCCGCAGGGGCGATTATGGAAACTAGAGCACCTAGAAGCAGAAAATCGAGCCCTCAGGCCCTGGAGGCCGAGGCTATCGAGCTGGCCACGGCCGGCCGGTGGCAGGAGGCCCTCGAGGTCAACACCGAGTGCATCGAGATCTCACCGGAAGACTCCGGTGCGTACAATCGGCTCGGCAAGGCCCTGATGGAGCTGGGCCAGTACCACGAGGCGCAAGCCGCTTTCAGTCGCACCCTGGAGATCCTGCCCACCAACTCCATCGCCAAGAAGAACCTGAAACGGCTGGAGCACTTGCTGGAATCGGCCCCGAACCGTCAGACCACCTACACCAAGATAGCGCCGCAGCACTTCATAGAGGAGACGGGCAAGACCGGCATTACCGTCCTTATCGCTCCCGGCCCGCCGGAGGTTCTGGCCTGGCAGGACCCCGGAGTCCCCGTAGTCCTGCGACAGGACAGTGGGAACCTCATCGTGGACAGCGCCGATGGACAGTACCTGGGTCAGGTGGAGCCCAAGCTCACGTTCCGCCTCTCGCAGCTAATGGAGGGCGGCAACAGGTACGAAGGCGCCGTGACCAGCGTCGACGACGACAAGATTTCCGTGATCATTAGAGAGGTGTTCCAAGACCCGAGCCAGGTTGGGAAGTTCCCGTTTCCGTCCAAGGGCTCGGATGGGTTTCGCTCCGATATCAAGGAAAGCGTCATCAAATACGAGTTGGGGCAGGAAATTGCCTCTCACGACGACGAGTTGGATTCCTGGGAGGACAAAGAGGACCCCAACGTCCCTGACGGCATCAGCATAGTCAGCGGAGACCGGGACAAATTTACGGTCGTGGAAGAGCCGGAAAAGGACGAAACCGGGGAATCCTGAAACCGGCCCCCGAATACGGAACTCGATGTTCCGCGCGGGCCTGGGCCATAGCCCAGGCCTTACTTGCGCATAGGTCCCGTCCGGAATGAGGGCTGACACATTAATCCAGTGTCGCCATTCCGCCGGATGGACCTCCTCATTGAAAGAATAGGCGAAAAAGGGTTAAACTGAGGCGTGCGTCACAGCGAGACTTTACCTCTCTCCCAGGAATACCTGGGCCTCATCTCCAAATATCCCCCTCTTCAGGCCATCGGCAACACGCCCCTGGTGGGCCTTGATCTGGGCTTGGACATCGGCGACGCCGAGATCTTCGCCAAGTACGAGAACCTGAACCCGGGCGGCTCCATCAAGGACCGGCCCGTGCTGCGAATGCTCGTCGAGGCGGTCCTCTCCGGCGAGCTGACCAGGGACAAAACCATCCTGGACTCCACCTCCGGCAATGCCGGCATCGCCTATGCCATGATCGGCGCGGTGCTGGGCTACAAGGTGGAGCTCGTCATGCCTGCCAACGCAAGCGAAGAGCGGAAGAAGCGGGTCAGGTCCCACGGCGCCAACATCGTCTTCACAGACCCCCTGCTGGGCTACGATGAAAGCCTTCGGGAGGTCAGGCGGCGGTACGAGGATAACCCAGAAAAGTACTTCTTCTGCGACCAGTACAAGAACCGGAACAACTGGCTTGCCCACTATGACACCACCGCCGATGAGATTCTCAAACAGGCCCCGGACCTCACCCATTTCGTTGCCGGAGTTGGCACCGGGGGCACGATAACCGGTGTGGGCAAGCGTCTCAAGCAGGAGAAGCCGGACGTGAAGGTGGTCTGCATCATCCCGGGAGACTGGCGGGGCATCGAGGGGCTCAAGCCGCTGGGCGAAGACGATATAGTCCCTGAGATCTTCGATGAGAGCGTTGTTGACGAGAAGATGGATATGGACGTGGATGCCGCCCACAAGATGTCCAAGCTGCTGGCATCCAAGGGGATATTCGTGGGCCAATCCTCGGGGGCATACGTGCAGGGCGCCTACGAGGTTGCTCGCAGGGAGCGTAAAGGGCGCATCGTGACCGTCTTCAACGACCTCGGCGAGCGCTACTTCAGCACCGGCATGTGGGACTAGGCCGCCCCTAACGCTCTCTCCTCATCACCCGCCCCACCTTCTTCCCGTTGTACCGTCCCTCGTCGACCACAATCTGGCCGTTTACCAGCACGTACTCGATCCCCTCGGGATATCGTCTCGGGTCTTCCATGGACGATGTGTCTCTGACATCATCCAGGTTGAACAGCACCAGGTCCGCATCGGCGCCCTTGCGAACTACCCCCTTGCCTGAGAGCCCCATGGTCTGAGCGGGATAGGAGGTCATCTTCCTGACCGCCTCCTCCAGGCTGATGAGCTTCTCGTCCCTTACGTACTGGCCCAGCACTCTGGGGTAGGTTCCGTACTGGCCCGGGGGTGGCTTGCCATCGGAGTAGCCCATGGCGTCCGTCTCCAGCATGGTCAGCGGATGGGAAAGCGCCGTGCGAAAGTCCTCTTCTACTCCGTAGGGGCCGTACATGCTCACCTGGCACTGCTCCTCCAGTACCAGGTCCATCACCGCCTCCGAGGGGTCGACGCCCCGCTCCTCACTCACCTCCACGAGGGACATACCCTCCAGCGGCTTGTTCGCCTGGGTCATTACCCTGCTGATGTAAACGTCGCTCCATCTCTCATCCAGGGGTTGGCCCAACTCATCCACCGAATCCCCGGACATCTCCTCCCTGATCCGGCGGCGGGTATCCGGGTCCTGCAATCGCCGGTACAGGTCGTCCAGGGTTCCCTCGCTGACCCAGTGAGGCAGAAGCACCCGCAGAGTGGTCCCCGCCGAGGTGAAGATATCGGTGGTGACGTCCAGCCCCTCTTCCCGGGCCTGGTCCATCGCCGCCAGCGCGCTTTCGAGCAGGCCCGCCGTACCGACGCGAGGCGTGACGATATGGGAGACGACCACTGGAATCTCGGCCTGCCGGCCCACCTCGAAGCTCTCGTCCAGGGCCTGGAGCACCTCTTCCGAATAGCTGCGCATGTGGGTGGCGTACAGTCCGCCGTTTCTCCCGGCCACGCTGGCCAGATCGATGATCTCCGGCGTGGCGGCGTAGGCGCCGGGCGCGTATGCGAGGCCCACCGAGAACCCGAAGGCCCCGGCATCCATCGCCTCCTGCACATAGGCGCGCATCTGCTCCAGCTCGGATGGGGACGGGTCACGAACGTCGAAACCCATGGCGGCTATGCGCACCGTCCCATGCCCGACCAAGGGCACGAAGTTGGTGGGGATTTCGAAGCCTGACAGCGCCTCCAGGTACTCGGCGAAGGTGCGCCACTCCCAGGAGAGCACACCTTGTTCGGGCGATTCGAAGGCCACAAAAGTCTTCAGCAGATCAAGGCGGTCCGGGTGCACCGGCGCCGCCGTTTCGCCGCAGTTCCCGCCGACCTCGGTGGTAATACCCTGCCTGAGCTTGAAGTCCCGGGGGTTGGACTCGTCCAGGATGGTGAAATCGGCGTGGCAGTGAACGTCGATGAAGCCGGGCGCCAGGTGGAGCCCCTGGGCATCGATCACCCTCTCGGCCTCCGCCGACACCTGCCCGATGGCGGCGATGGCATCGCCCTGGACGGCTACGTCCCCTGGGAACGGGGGCGCACCCGTGCCATCGATTATCAGGGCATTGCGGATCAGGACGCTATACAAAACTCTAGCCTGCTCCTTGGTGGCCCCGGCCTGCTCCCCGTTGCTGGCTGCTAGTTTCCGTCCCTCTTTTCGCCGTCCTTCTGAGAGTCCGCGGCCATGTTGACAAAGGGTTTCAGAATGCCGGTGAACTCCATGGGGAAGATGAACTTGGTCGAGGGGCTGGAGCCGAGCTGCTTCAACGTATCGAAGTACTGGAGGCTCATGGTCTTAGCATCGACGTTCTGGGCGACCTCATAGACCTTGTTCAGAGCGTTACTGAAACCCTCGGCGTTGAGAATGGCTGCTTGACGCTCGCCTTCGGCGGTGAGAATCGCCGCCTGTCTATTGCCCTCTGCGCTCAGAATCGCCGCTTGCTTTTCACCCTCGGCAACGGTTATGTTCGCCTGCCGGCTGCCATCGGCCTCGGTGACCACCGCCCTTCGTTCCCGCTCGGCCGCCATCTGCCGGTTCATAGCGTTCTGGATATCGGTTGGGGGATCGATCTCCCTGATCTCGACAGCGGTGACCTTGACGCCCCAGCGCTCTGTCACTTCGTCCAATTTCACTCGAAGAATCTGATTGATCTCTTCCCTTTTGGCCAGAACGTCGTCCAGCGGGATGTCGCCTATGACGGCACGCAGAGTAGTAGTGGCCATTCCTACTATCGCCGCCCGGAAGTCCTGCACCTCCAGGACCGAGCGTTCGGCCTGCGCTTCCATAACCTTATAGTAGATGAGGAAGTCGATGCCAATTGGGGCGTTGTCCTTGGTGATGTTGGTCTGGCGGGCCACGTCTATGACGTTTTCCCTCAGATCAACCTTCTGAAAGCTGTCCAGGAAAGGCACCAGCAGCTTGAGGCCGGCGTCCTTCATTCCAATGTACTTCCCGAGCCTAAAGGTCACCATCCGCTCATACTGTCTTACGATAGCAAAGGGGAATATCACGGGCGTCGTCATTACAGGCCTCCTTTTACGCTACACCTTCCGCACTTTTACCGTTAGACCCACTATCTCCACCACCTCCACGTCTTCGCCACTGGGGATGACCTGTTCCTCTTCGGAAACGGCGCTCCATTCCTCACTCGCCACTTGCACCGTGCCGGTGGGGTCCAGGTCCGTTGTCACTCGCCCCTTCTGTCCCACAAGGACCGTTAGAGAACTGACATACTTGATCTTTCGGGACCGGACTACCGCCGTCACTACAACTAGGGCGAACAGGGCCATTATACCCGAGAGGATGCCCACCAGCCAAAGGCTGATCTTGATCACCGGCGCACCTGGAAAGTCCGGCTCGCCCACCGAGAACAACAACAGTGCTCCCAGGATGAAAGCGACCACCCCCGCCAGCCCAAGGAACCCCAGGCCCGGCACCTGTATCTCGAAGAAGATGAGCACCGCCGCCAGGGCCAGCAGCGCAATGCCAGCCCAGTTGAAGGGCAGGGTGCCCAGCGCTACCAGCCCGATGATCAGCGCGATAGCCCCCGAAACGCCGGGCACTATCAGGCCCGGATGAAGTATCTCAAAGAATATACCCAGGGTGCCTATGGTCAGCAGGATGCCTATTACGTTGGGGTTGCCGACGAAGGACAGGAATTTCTCGGCCAGGTTCATGTCCAAGTCTCTTACGACGATCCCCTCGGTGTTCAGCGTCACGATACCGGATGCTGTTTCCGCCTCCCTGCCATGCAGCTGGTGCAACAGGTCGTCGACGCTGGTAGCGATGAAGTCCACCACGTTCTGCTCCACGGCTTCGATGGCGGAGAACGCCTTGGCCTCGGTCACGGTGCTGATGAGGAGCTCCTTGTTGCGGCCCCGCTTGTCTGCGATCCCCTCGACCATGGCTACGGCTATGTTCGTTGCCTTTTCGGAGAGGGTTTCGGGCAGGTCCTCACCCCCCGCCCCCACCGGCGAGGCCGCCCCGATGGAGGAGCTTTCGGACATTACGGCAAAGTTGGCCGCTGTGGTCACGAAGGTCCCAGCCGATGCAGCCAAGGCCCCGGCCGGATATACGTATACCGCCGTCGGCACGTCGGCGGTTAGGAGCGTTGACACAATCTTTTCAGTAGAGGAGAGAAGCCCGCCCGGCGTATCCAACAGGATGACGACCACCTCCGCCCCATCATTCTCAGCCTCCTCGACGCCCCGCCCTATGTAGCGTTGGGATATAGGCTCGATGGCCCCGTCTACAGTGAGAATGAAGGCCTCCCTGCCTTCGCTTTGGGCGTACGCCGAAGACGCAAGTCCCAGGAGGCCGAGACACAGCAAAGTTATGGATATCGCCAGTCTGACCCGCCTGCCGCCAATCATATGTCAATTATACCTTGCCCAACCAGAATGCCCATTCTCTCTGGATTGTCCAGGCACGATTTAGCTTTGACTCAGGCATGGAGATATGGTAGGATGAGATAAGCGTTTGAAGGCCACATTTCTACATATCCGGTCCTCCACCTCGTCCCTTGCAGACGATGCAGGTTTCGTCGGCCCTTACGCTGAATTCCGCGGCAGCTCCGTCTCTCCCTATCGTTCATGACCGTAATAGGCATATCCACGTCCAGCAGGGCCAAAGTACGTCGGTATAGACACGTTGTCGAAAAATTGGGCGCGGACCCCCTGCCCCTGAGACCCCACCCCAAGCCTGACATCGACCGGGTGCTGAACGAAGTGGACGGCCTGATTCTATCCGGCGGCGAGGACATAGACCCAATCTATTACAATGACCCGCCGGAAAACTCCAGCCCGGACCAGGAGCGGGACGCCTTCGAGATACCCCTGGTGACGACAGCCCTGGAACGGGACATGCCAATCTTCGGCATCTGCCGGGGGATGGAAGCGCTCAACGTGGTGCTGGGGGGTAAGCTGATACAGAACATCTCCGGGCACCGCACCCACGATAGGATCGAGTCAGAGTACCACGACGTCTACGTAGCCCCCGGCAGCAGGCTGGGCCGAATTCTCGGCGGCGGACCGGTCATGAAGGTCAACAGCCGTCATCGCCAGGGGTTCAACCACGCCATCAAAGCGCCGGGGCTCCTCGCTTCCTGCTACGTCCTTGATGGAGACCTGATCGAAGGTGTCGAAGCGCCCGAGTACTCCTGGGTCGTCGCCGTGCAATGGCACCCGGAGCGAGAGGACGAGGTCCCGGCCCGCAACATGAACCTGTTCCAAGGTCTTATAGAAGCCGCCGAACGTATGGCCGCTACGGCCCGCTAGCGAGAGATTATGGTCACCAACATCGGGAAGATCAGGCCGGTAAAGATAGAAGAGGAGATGCGAGGGTCCTACCTGGACTACGCCATGAGCGTAATCGTGGCCCGGGCCCTGCCGGACGTCCGAGACGGACTCAAGCCGGTGCACCGTCGCATCCTCTACGCCATGGACGAGCTGGGCATCCAGCCGGACAGCCCCTACAAGAAGAGTGCCCGAATAGTGGGCGAGGTGATGGGTAAGTACCACCCCCACGGCGACTCGCCCATATACGATGCCATGGTGCGGATGGCCCAGCCCTTCTCCATGCGCTACATGCTGGTGGACGGCCAGGGCAACTTCGGCAGTGTCGACAACGACCCACCGGCCGCCATGCGCTATACCGAGGCTCGGCTAACTGCCATTTCCACCGAGCTCCTCGCCGATATAGACCAGGACACCGTAGATTTCAACCCGAACTTCGATGACAGCCTGCGGGAGCCATCGGTCCTGCCGGCTCGAATCCCCAACCTGCTGATAAACGGCAGCTCGGGAATCGCCGTGGGCATGGCCACCAGCATACCTCCCCACAACCTGGGCGAGGTCATCGACGCTATCGGCCGCCTAATCGATAACCCCGATACCTCCATAGAAGAGCTGATGGAGATAGTGCATGGGCCCGATTATCCCACCAAGGCGGTCATCTGGGGCAAGGAGGGGATCCGCAACGCCTATACCACCGGCCACGGCAAGGTGGTCACCAGGGCAAGAGCGGAGATCCAGGAGATCTCCAAGGGCGGCAAAAGCCAGATAGTAGTATCTGAGCTGCCCTACCAGGTCAACAAGGCCAACTTGATAGAAAAGATCGCCGATCTGGCACGGGATAGACGAGTAGAGGGCATCACAGAGGTCCGTGACGAATCGGACCGGGAGGGCATACGCATAGTCATAGAGATAAAGCGGGACCAGTATCCGGAGCAGGTGCTAAACAACCTGTACCTCAACACCTCTATGCAATCGGCCTACTTCGTAAACATGCTGGCCCTCGTGGACGGGGCCCCGCGGGTGCTGAATCTCAAGACCGCCCTGCAACACTTCATCGATTTCCGCCGCGAGGTCATCGTCCGGCGCTCCCGCTATCAGCTCAAGAAGGCCCAGGAGCGCGCCCACATCCTCGAGGGTCTCAAGATCGCCCTGGACCGGCTCGATGCGATAATCGCCACCATCCGGCAGTCCCCCAGCGTAGAAGATGCTCGCAACAACCTGATGCACCTGTTCAACCTGACCCAGGTACAGTCCCAGGCCATCCTGGACATGCAGCTGCGCCGCATCGCCGCCCTGGAGCGGGAGAAGATAAACGACGAGTACACCGATACCATCAAGAGGATCAATTACCTGGAGGACCTGCTGGCCAGTCCACGCAAGGTGATGTTCCTCATCAAGGACGAGATGCTGGAGATCAAGGCCAAATATTCCGACGCTCGCAGCACCGAGATAACAGACGAGGAGCCTACGGCCTTCTCCAAGGAGGACCTGGTAGCCCACGAGGAGACGGTGGTTACCCTCAGCCACCAGGACTACATCAAGCGCATGCCCCGGGACACCTACAAGGTCCAACGTAGAGGCGGTAGAGGCGTAGCCGGGATGGAGACCCGGGAGGCCGACGCCGTACAGCACCTCATAGTGGCCGATACCCATGATACCCTACTCTTCTTCAGCAGTCGCGGCCGGGTCACACCCCTGAAGTGCTATGATATTCCTCCCGCTCTATCCCGCACGGCGAAGGGGATATCCATCAATAATCTTCTCTCCCTGGAAGAGGGCGAGCAGATAACCGCCCTGATCAACTTCCAGGACTACGAGACCGACAAGTTCTTCGTTATGGCAACCCGAAAGGGACAGATCAAGAAGACGCCCCTCGAGGGATTCGTCAACATCCGGGGCAACGGCCTCAACGCCTTCAAACTGGACAGGGGAGACGATCTGGTGTCCGTGGTTCTCGCCGGGGACGAAGATGAATATGTCATAGTCACGGAACAAGGTCAGTCCCTAAGGGCCAAGGTCGAAGCTCTTCGCAGCGCCTCCAGGTACAGCGGCGGCGTCCGGGGCATCAAGCTGGTCGGGAGTGACAGGCTGATCGCCATGGCTAACGTTATACCAGACCACCATCTCCTCACCATATCGATCAATGGCTTCGGGAAACTTACGCCGCTGCGGTCCTATCACACCCAGGCCAGGGGAGGTCAAGGGGTGATAACCTTCCGGGTGAACCCCAAGACGGGCCCTCTAATCTCCGCCCGGGTCGTTAGCCGCGACCAGGAGTTGATAGTGGTCTCCACCCACGGAATCCTCTCTCGAATCAATCTGAAAGAGATATCCGTACAAGGGAGAATCACCCAGGGCGTAACCATCAAGAAGCTGGACACCGGAGACTCGGTAGCGGCCATAGCCACAGCCAACGGCCACATCGATGTCCCCTCAGACGACCAGCCCAAAGGCAAGGGCAAGGCCTAGCAGGGCGGCCGAGTATCCCTTTCGGCCATCCGGTGTTACCCTCGCAACTGCCACAGGAGGATGTTCATGAAATTGGTATTTGTCCACGGCTCCGGCGGCTCGGAAACGGATTTCTACTATCAGACCCGCTACTTCGAGGACTCGGAGGCCGTCAACCTTCCAGGCCACCCCGACGGCGCGGCCTGCCAGTCGATTCCCGAGTACGTCCAGTGGCTCCGCGGCTACTTCTTCGGCCGGGGATACGAGGATATCGTTCTGTCCGGCCACTCCATGGGAGGCGGCATAGTCCTCTACTATGCCCTGATGCATCCCGGCGAGCTGAAGGCCATAATCCCCATAGGCAGCGGGGCAAGGTTAAGGGTGCATCCGACATACCTGGCCGAGCTTCACGACGGCATCACCAACCGGCAGGCCTGGGAACAGGAGCACCGCGAGCAGACCTACGACGAGGACCCAGAGGTGAATCGGCTGATGCTGGATGCAATGTTACGAGTCGGGCCGGCCGTGGCATACACCGACATGTTGGCCTGCGACAACTTTGATCTGATAGGACGCATGAAGGAGATAAGACTGCCCACCCTGGCATTTTGCGGCAGCGACGACGAAATGACTCCTCCTCTCTACACCAACTACCTGGGCGAGAACATACCAAACTGCAAGACCCTCGTCATCGAGGGGGCCGGCCACAGCGTCATGTCGGAGAAGCCTAAGGAGACCAACCGCGCAATAGAGGAGTTCCTGACCTCGCTGGCCTAGTCCCGAGCCGGGAAGGCCGGTCAACGGGTTGGTTTATTGCTCATCACCCGTGTTTGTGATTATTGACACTACTAGGTAGGCTTGGTTAGAATGTCTTGAAATGACCAAAGACGAAGACTACGCAATCGTGATGTCCGGCGGGAAGCAGCACCGGGTCTCGGTGGGCGATACCGTAAGAGTAGAGCGACTGCCCCAGGAGCCTGGAGCAGCCGTCGATCTCAACGAGGTACTGCTGGTCTCTCGGAAGGGTGATGTGAGACTTGGCGCTCCGCTGGTACCCGGAGCCAAAGTAAAGGCGAAGGTGGTCGACCATGGCCGGGACGACAAGGTCACAGTCTTCAAGTACAAGAGCAAGGTGAGGTATCGCCGCAAGACCGGCCACCGGCAGCACTACACGGACCTGGCCATCGAAAGGATCAACGTCGGCCGCAGCCAGTCTAAGAGGTCCGTCAAGGCGAAGTCCGAGGAAGCGAAAGAGGACGAGTAATGGCTCACAAAAAGGGTGGAGGCAGCAGCCGCAACGGTCGGGATAGCCAGTCCAAGCGGCTCGGCGTCAAACGATACGGTGGCGAGTTGGTCACGGCGGGTACCATCATCGTGCGTCAACGGGGCACGCGAATACATCCCGGCAGCAACGTGGGGTTGGGCCGGGACCACACCCTGTTCGCCCTGCTGGACGGCAAGGTGCAGTTCGAGCGGGCATCCAAAGAGCGCAAGAAGGTTAGCGTGTACCCCGGCTAAGGAACCACCCATGAAGACTAAGATACATCCCAAGTACCATAGAGCTAAGGTTACCTGCGGAAGCTGTGGCACCACCTTCGAGACCGGCTCCACCAGGGAAGAGTTACGCGTGGAGCTGTGCAGCAAATGCCACCCCTACTTCACCGGGGAGCAGCGGATTGTGGACAGCGGCGGCAGAGTGGAGCAGTTCAAGAAGCGCTACGGACTGGAGTAACTTACGAATATCCGAGAGTCACGAGGGAGCACGAGGCTCCCTCGTTTGGTTTAGGGGACAATGCCTCAGAAGAGCTTCTACGGCGGCCAGGCAATCATCGAAGGGGTGATGATCCGCGGCAAGGAGAACATCTCCATAGCCGTCCGCTGCCCGGACGAGCACATAGACCTCCACGTAGAGCCTATTCGGAGCATCTTCGGCGGCCCCCTCCGGAAAATCCCCTTGATACGGGGGTTCCTCGTCCTGCTGGAGGTCCTCATCATCGGTACCCGGGCATTGATCAGGTCGGCCAGGCTCTCGTTGGAAGAGGACCCGGACGAGTCCTACTCCCTGGTCCTTTGGGCCACGGTGGCCGCGGGCCTGGTCATAGGCGTTGGCATATTCTTCGTATTCCCCGTGTTCGTTCAGGAGTGGCTCGACTCCTACGTAGAGTCATCGGTGCAGCTGAACCTCATCGAGGGCGGCTTGAGGCTGGGCCTGTTCCTGGGCTATCTGAGGCTTATAGGCTTCATGGGAGATGTGCGAAGGGTCTTCCAGTATCACGGCGCCGAGCACATGTCCATCCACGCCTATGAGCACGGCGAGAGCCTGGACACGGATTCGGTACGCAAATACACCACCCTCCATCCCAGATGCGGCACCGCTTTCCTCCTGGTGGTAGTGGTGGTGGCGATAGTCGTCTTCGTTCTGCTGGGGCACCCGCCGCTATGGCTTCGCATCGTATCTCGAATCGTCCTGCTGCCCGTCGTCGCAGGCATCGCCTACGAGATCATCCGCTTCCACGGAGCCCACACTGACAACCGGATTCTGAAGGTACTGCTGTCTCCCGGCCTTGCCCTCCAGAAGCTTACCACTCGCCGGCCCGACGACTCCCAGATAGAGGTCGCCATAACGGCGCTGAATGGCGCCCTTGAGGCCGATGGCGTAGCTCCCACCGCAACGCCTGAGCAGGGGGCCGTCGATTCGTCCAGCCCATCCTCGATAGGGGCCAAAGGCTCCAACCCCGCCGACTGAGTCCCGTTCCTACACGGGCCTCTCACGGTCAGGTTTGTAACTGAGTAGACATCCATGGCCCCCGCAGCCGGCCAGCGAGCCTCCGATGTTAGTAGCAGGTTGAATAACCGGACCCTGAGCGATCGTTAAGTGACGAGCGCCCCCCTGGACTGATTCACCGGACGATTCTTCCCAGTTCCGGGCCGTTGGCACGACGGCCTGCTAACGTCTGCGGGACCTCAGCTCCTCCCAAACGTCCTCGGGGGTGAGGTCGCAGGCGGCCAGCAGTACCATGGTGTGAAACCAGAGATCGGCAATCTCTCGTGTGGTCTGTTCCGCGTCGCCTTCCACCGCGGCTATGGCCGATTCCCCCGCCTCCTCGATGACCTTCTTTCCCACCCGGCCGGGACCCTCGGACAGGAGCTTGGCCACGTAGCTGTCCTCCGGTTTCTCCGCCTTTCGCTGCTGGATTATCTGAAATAGCTCGTCCAAGACGGGCGATGCCTTTCTCTCGAAGTCCACCTGGTCCTCGGCGGGCATAGACCGGAAGAAGCAGCTCTCCTCCCCGGTGTGACAGGCGGGGCCCAAGGGATCGGCCCTGATCAGTATGGTATCGCCATCACAGTCAATGGACAGACTCTTGACGTTGAGGTAGTTGCCCGACGTCGCCCCCTTGTGCCACAGCTCCTGCCGGCTCCTGCTGTAGAACCACGCCTGCCCCGTTTCGATGGTCTTTCCGATCGACTCTTGGTTCATATACGCCAGCATGAGGACCCTTCCCGTAGCATCGTCCTGAACTATGGCCGGCACCAGACCCTTCTCATCCAGCTTGATCATCTACTGCCTCTCTCGTCGCGACCCGCCGTACGGGAACGCCGCGCTTCTCCAGATAGTCTTTGGTATCCGATATCGTGTAGGTACCGTAGTGGAAGATGCTGGCGGCCAGGGCCGCGTCGGCCCTACCCTCGACCAGCGCTCGGCACATATGCTCGGGAGTCCCGGCGCCTCCGCTGGCCACCACCGGCACCGTTACCGAATCCGCCAGCGCCTGCAACAGCTCCAGATCGTAGCCCTCTCTAGTGCCGTCGGCATCGATGCTGTTGGCCACTATCTCCCCCGCACCAAGCTCCTGCGCCATGAGGGACCACTCAATGGCGTCCAGGCTGGTCTGCTTACCTCCGCCTTTCCCCGTCCGTATGCGCACTTCCCACTGCAACGGATCGCTGCCCGGTATCCTCAACGCGTCCAGCCCGAGAACGATGCACTGGCTCCCAAACTGCTCAGCACCTTGCTTGATAAGATCAGGATTTTCCACAGCGGCCGTGTTTATGGACACCTTGTCGGACCCAGCCTGCAGCATCTGGTTCATATCGTCGATGGTCCGCAGCCCGCCGCCAACGGTCAGAGGAATGAAGACCCGCTCCGCCACCCGGGAGACCACGTCGAGCATTATGGCCCGGCCGTCGGAGGAGGCCGTAATATCGTAGAAGACCAGCTCGTCGCACCCCTGCCGGTCGTATTCGCCGGCGAGCTCAACGGGGTCGCCCGCGTCCCGATGGTCGAGGAACTTCACCCCCTTGACCACCCTGCCGCCTTTGACGTCCAGGCAGGGGATTATCCGTTTAGTAAGCACGGGTTCACGTTTCCTATCAAGGTTTCAACGCAACAACTATTGGCAGCCATCTCTCCTCAGCTTGCCGCGATGTCGACCGCCTCCGGCAGGGCGATGTCTCCATCGAACAGCGCCTTGCCGACAATGGCTCCCTCGACCCCGATCTCCTTCAAGCGTACCAGATGCTCAAGGGTCGATACTCCGCCGGAGGCGATCACTGCCCCGGAAGTCAGGGCCTGGAGCTGGGCAACCGCCTCGAAGTTGGGATGCGTGAGAGTGCCGTCCCGTGATACGTCAGTGTAGATGAACCTCTGCGCGCCCAGCTTCTCCATCCGGCTTACCAACTCAATGGCCGTAATGTCGGAATCACGGGTCCACCCGGCGGTCCTGACGTAGCCGTCCTTGGCATCGACCGCTATGATCACGGACTCCCGGTACCGGCTGCAGGCCTCCCGAACAAAATCCTCGTCCTCCACCGCGGCCGTCCCCAGTATCACCCTCTGGACTCCCGCCTCTAGATATCGCTCAAGGGTTTCCATATCCCTGACTCCACCTCCCAACTGCAGCGGAACGGTGACCTCCGCGGAGACACTTTCGACGATGGACACGACCTGCGGCGTGCCTGATACGGCGGCTTCCAGATCGACTATGTGAATCCGGGGAGCGCCCTCCCTTTGCCACCTCTGGGCCACCCCCACAGGGTCATCCGAGTAGACCCGCTCTTTGCCGAAGTCGCCCTGGTACAGCCGGACGGCCCGGCCGTTCTTCAGGTCGATGCAGGGGATCACCTCCATTGCCGGCCCCTGATCCAGTACTTGACGAAGTTATCATACAGATGCAGTCCCAAATCTCCGCTCTTCTCCGGGTGAAAGAGGGTGGCGACCAGATTATCTCGGGCCACGGCAGTGCAAAAGGTGGCGCCATACTCCGTCTCACCGATGGTTACCGATGGGTCGCTGGGGTTGGGATAGTAGCTGTGTACGAAGTAGAAGTTCGATTTATCGGGCACGCCCTCGAAAAGAGGGCAAGTCCCCTTCTGAATCACCTGGTTCCATCCCATGTGGGGCACCTTCAGGCCCTGGGGCAGCCGTTGTACCCGACCAGGCAACACGCCCAGGCACTCCTGGTCCCTCTCGTCCGAGAAATCGAACAGCACCTGCAGCCCCATACAGACCCCGAAGAACGGCCCTCCGTCTGCGATGTACTTGAGCAGGGGATCGATGAGGCCCCGAGATTGGAGGCCGTTCATGGTGGCCTCCGCGGCGCCCTGGCCCGGAAGCACCACCGCATCGGCGGCGCCTATGTCGTCGGCTGAACCGGACACAACCGCAGTGTGGCCCAATTTCTCGAAGGCCTTGGCCACGCTCCGAAGATTGCTGGCCCCATAGTCCAGTACCAGGACTCTTACATTACTCAACAGGCCCTTCTCTCCTGCTAACCGCCGGTGGCCAGGGAATGGCCGTCCAGGAAGTCCAACAGCAGGGACTGGACATCCTCGCCGTCGTCACCGAAGAGCAAAGCGGTCCCGTGAGCCGAGCCCGCGTAGATTTTCAGCTTCTTGTTTTCGCGGGCCAGCTCGTAGAGCCTGGCGGCGTGGATGGCTGCGCTCCTGTCTTCCTCGGATACGACGATCAGCATTGGCTCGTCCACTTCGCCTATCTCCTGCTCCACGTCCAGCCCCATGAACTCCAATGGAGCGGAGATGGCGACAACCCCGTCCAGCGACTCGGTAGCCGCCAGCTTCAGCGATGCAGTGCCTCCCATGCTGGCTCCCAGCAGAAACACCTGCTTAGCTCCACTGCTGCGTACGAAGTCCACCGCCGCTTTCGCATCTTTGCCGATTTCTTCGATGACCCTTTCGCCCTCGGACACGCCGTAGCCCCGGAAGTCCAGTGTCAATGCGGTGTAGCCCTCGTCGGCGAGCACCTGGGCGAAGGGATACCAGCTGGTCTGGTCCGAGGGGAACATGTGGAGCAAGACTACAAAGATATCACTATCCCCGAACCGACGGCCTCGCAGGAGCACCCCATCTTCCGAGGTAAAGGGTACATACACCTCGAGCGATACCGCACCCACCAGTCCCTCATCCATCGTCGTCGTGACGGTGGCGTTTCCCGATAAGACTCCCGTTGCCAGCCCGTTTTCGTCTACTGTGATCACCGATTCGTCGGAGCTGCTCCACGTAACACTAGTCGTCATGTCCACCCGGGTCTCATCGGCCAGCACACCTACTGCCGAGAGCTGAAGGGTCGAGTCCTCGTCTAGTACGGGGTCCAGGGGCAATACTTCCAGCGAGACAATAGCTGGATCTTGGTCCGGGCTTGGGTAAACAGGCTGGCCCTTGTCCGAAGGCGAGCACGCAACCAGGAACGCCAGCAGGGTAATGGCCAGCGCGTGCGCGCCGAGTCTCCTACGCACTCTATCCAGGTGTTCTACTTGGCCGAACCCTTCTCCTCGTACCGGGCTAGGACGAAGAGTAGAGAGCTAAGCCTATTAAGGTATCTGATAATCTGATCGTTGTGGATAAGGTCTTGCTCCTTGAGCTCGACCGCCCGCCTCTCCGCCCGTCTGACGATGGTACGGGACATGTCCAACGCCGCCGCAGCGGGAGTGCCTCCGGGCATTATGAACTCGGTGGGCATCTCGACTCTAGAAGCGTAATCGTCGGTCACGTGTTCCAGCCGGTCGACCATCTCCGGGGTCACTACCCCGAAGTGTTTGAGGAGCTTGTCGTAGTGCTCTGCGGCGGTGGCCAGCTCCCCACCCACGATGAAGGCCTCCTTCTGCAGGTCGAGAAGCAGCCGGCGCATCTCCTCGTCAGTGGAGAGGGAGCGGGCCAGCCCCATAGCGGATACGGTCTCATCGAGGGTGCCATAGGCCTCGCAGTGGAGGTTGGCCTTGGAGACACGGCCGCCGTAGAGGAGGCCGGTCTCGCCGCTATCACCCCTTCGGGTGTACATTTTTGAGGATGCAGTCATGATGGCACCGGGCCAATTATACCAAGAGCGGGTTGGGCGTGTAATGAAAACGTACGCGGAGTGAGGTTAGACGCCGAGGCTGTCCCGCAGCTGCTCCAGCGAGATGTTGCCGCCGCTGAGGACCAGCACCACCTTGCGCCCTTGAATTCGGTCTCTCATGTTCAGGGCGGCAGCTAGAGCGGCAGCCCCCGCGCCTTCGGCCAGGTTGTGGGTCTTCTC
This sequence comes from Dehalococcoidia bacterium, assembly GCA_965197645.1. Lineage (GTDB taxonomy): Bacteria > Chloroflexota > Dehalococcoidia > Plut-88900 > Plut-88900. The sequence continues at coordinate 353,535 of OZ240219.1, forward strand.
CAGCATCAGCACGATGGCGCGACGGATCTCGTCTTCCGTGACCAGGACGAAATCGTCCAGCTGCTCCCTCATTATTACCTGGGGTATCTCGAAGGAGGTTCGTACCGCTATTCCCTCAGCAAAGGTCTCCATGGGAGACTCCACCAACCTGCCCTCTTTCCAGGATAGGTAGGGCGATTGGGCCTTCTCGGAGCACACGCCGATTATCGTAATCTCAGGCTTGATGCTCTTGCAGGCCAAGAGCAGGCTGGATATCAGGCCTCCTCCGCCCACCGGTGCGATCAGGATGTCGGTCTCCGGCAGCTGTTCCAGTATCTCAAGCCCCAGGGTGGCTAGACCCGCTACGAAAAAGGGTTCCTCGGCATCGTTGAACAGATAGGAGCCGCGTTCCCGAGCGATCACCTCGATGTGGTCTCTGGCCTCGTCGTAGTCGCGGCCGTGTAGGATGAGCTCCGCGCCGAAGTTCCGGATCGCCTCGGCTTTGGAGGGGTTGGGGTTGGCGGGCAGTGCCACGGTGGCCTTCACCCCGAACATCCGCCCTGCGTAGGCCACCGCTTGCCCGAAATTACCGGAGGAGGAGACGATCACACCCTTGCTCCGTCGCTCCGCGTCCAGGTTGGCAATGGCGTTGATTCCGCCCCGTATCTTGAACGATCCGATGGGGGTGTGGTTCTCGTGTTTGACATAGACCTGGGCATCGAGAAGCTGACTCAGCCCCGTGTACTCGTGGAGGGGCGTGATCGGTAGGTACCGCCTCAGCAATCTCCGGGCGGCGAACACGTCTGCGAGGGTGGTGTTGGGATGCATATGAATCGTTCCTAGTGGGGGACCAGCCGCTCGTCGTAGGGCGCCTGGGAGATCACTAGAGGGCCGTCTGCTGTAACGATGAGCTGCTCCTCCAGCTTCACCTGCTCCCGGCCGCCGCTCCTCCCGAAGCTGGCCTCCATGGACATCACCATGTTCTCTTGCAGCACTCCCTCGTAGTTGGTCCCGCCGTCAGGCCTATCGTCATTCAGGAAGAATATCCCCGGCCACTCGTCGGACATGCCATCGCCGTGAGCGATCAGCGGATACCTGTTGGCCTGATACTCTTCGGGCACCTCAGGCACCTTTTCGGCAAACTCTTGGAATGAGACTCCCGGCTGGAACAGAGGCAGCGATTGTTGGATGAAATCGTAGGCCCGGTGATAGGCGTCCAGCTGTTCTTCGTTGGGCTTGCCGTCGCCGCACAGGTAGGTGCGAGATATATCGGCGAAATAGCCCATGGGGCCCACCATATCCGTGTCCATGCCGACGAGATCGCCTGGCCGGATGATCCTATCGCTGGAGTTTCTCTTCAGCCAGGGATTGGTGTTGCCTCCCGCCGTCAGCTGTTTGTCGTCTATCCGCTCTCCGCCGTACCTCAGGTTGGTGTACATCAGGACGGCGAACATATCGTCCTCGGTAACGCCGGGCTCTATGGCCTGCTGTACCTCCCACAGCGACACGTCGGCTATGGCGCAGGCCTGCTTGATTAGGGCTATCTCATCGACGGTCTTCACCGCGCGGGCCATGCTCAACGGCTCGAGGGCGTCGTCCAGCCGGACGCCGTTATCTTCGAGGGCATGCATAGTGAGGGCGTCGAGACGATCGACACCCACCTTCTCGTTGGCCGCACCCATCTCCTCGAGACTGGCCTTCAGCTCCGCGGCCCATTGCTTGATGTTGCCCCGGGTGTGGCTGCCGGTGGACCAGAACTCGATGGAGATGGCGTGCCGCCGGTGGATGTCGTCTCCGAGCACCACGTCCTCCAACTCGTTGCCGTTGAACAGGATTGGCTTGCCTTCCACCGGCACCAGTGCGTGGCGGGCCTTGAACCGGAGGCCGAAGTTCTCCATGAGCCGTGTGCCGGTAGCATACCGGACGTTGGTAGGATCGAAGAGGAGCACCGAGCCCAGGTCCTGCTTGGCCATCTCGGCCTGCAGCCTTTGGATCCGCTCTCTCCGCAGCCGTTCGATGTCGACCCGCTCTTCAAAGTCGACAGCGTGGACGCCCAGTAGGTCCTTCTGGTGTATGCCGTTGACGTCTTCAGCCATTTGAAGCCTCCAATGGGGAACATCGGGACAAAACCATACGACCTTCTCTGTTATAAGATTCGGGGACGGGCCCCGGGTTGCATCCGCGCGGCCCACCGTCATACCTGCCATTCAACGGAGAATCCCTGAACCCGTTCAGTAACGGGCCTGTTCAGGACATTTCTAGTTCATGGGCCCTGCTCATCAGCCTAGTTCATCGGAAAGTTGTACAGCCGCGCCGCGTTTTCGAAAACTATCTTCCTCTTCTGCTCTTCCGGCACGTCCTTGAACTGGCGCTCTATGGCTTCCTGGCTGTGGGGAAAGGTGCCCTCGTCGTGGGGATAGTCGCTGCCCCACATCAGACAGTCGTCGCCGGTGAGGCCTATGTTGTTGATGCCCGCCTCGTCATCCTGGAAGGTGAAGCGCACCTGCCGCTTGATCTGCTCGCTGGGCAGCGTTTCCGATTCCTTCTGACCGAACTGCCTGCCTATATCGGTCATCTGGTCTATCCGGTTGAACAGCCAGGCCAACCATCCGATATCACACTCGACGAACGCTATGGGCATACCAGGGTGACGCTCCAACATACCGCTTCCCACGATGGTGCACAGCGTCTCCATCGGTTCTATGGAGATGCTGACCGCGCCGAAAAGGGTTACATTCAAGCTCTGGATCGAGTGCCAGTCGTCGGTCTCAGGCTTGCTGATGGTACTGACGTGGAAGCTCACCGGCACGTGGGCCTCTTCCAGAGTACTCCAGAGAGGCTCGAAGGAGGGATCGGTGTACGGCCTCTCGGGCACTCCGAGGGGCAGCAGCGCCGCTCTGTATCCCAGCTTGACTACTCGCTGGACCTCCTCCACCGCGGCATCAACGTCCGAAGTTGGGATTAGCCCAACGGGAACGAACTTATCGGTGTACTCACCGAATATCTCGGCGTAGTAGTCGTTGTAGGTACTGCAAATCGCCGTCTGATAGACGGGATCGGGGGAGGTGAAGGCCCGAAAGATGCCCTGGGGATAGATCACCTCGGCGCTTATGCCGTCCTCTTGCAGGTCTGCCAGCCGAATCGGGATGTCCAGTCCGGCCTCCCGCCCGTAACCCGCCGTAAGCTCCTCACCACCCCTGAACTCCCGCCTCTTGGCCTCCTCCGTCAGAGGGATGGAGGAGTCCATCGGCCTGGGAACCGAGCCTTCGGCTACCCAGTATCTTTTTCCGTCGATAACCTCGGTGTGAGGAGCTCTGTCCCGGAACTCCGCCGGCATCCGGTCCCGGATATTGTCGGGTTCGCTGGCGTGGGAGTCCGCTGAGATCACCTTGAGCTCTGCCATGACATCACTCCTTGGCTAGCCGAAAAAGCGCCCGTCGTAAGGGGCTTTGGAAAGGAGCTCGGGGCCATCCTTGGTTATCAGCACCTGCTCCTCCAGCTTGACGCTCTCCCGTGCCCCCTCCTTGCTCGCCAGCCCCTCGATGCACATCACCATCCCCTCTTCCAGCACATCGGGATCGTTGCCGAACCCGCTCCAGCTGGCGTCGGGCCAGTAGATGGTGGGCCACTCGTCGGACATTCCCGCGCCGTGGGAGATCATCGGGTAGCGCTGGTTCTTGTACTCTTCGGGATACTCGGGACACTTCTCGGCGATCTCCTGGAACTCCACGCCCGGCACGAACAGGGGCATCGACTCGTATATGAAATTGTAGCCGAGCTTGTAAGCCTCAAGCTGCTCGGCGTTGGGCTTGTAGACCGAGTTGTCGCCGTAGGGGCAGAGGTAGGTCCGCGAGAAGTCGGCGAAGTAGCCCATAGGCCCGGCCATATCGGTATCGTAGGCCACCAGGTCTCCCGGCCGGACTATCCGGTCGCTGGCGGAGCCGGTCCAGGGGTTGGTGTTGCCTCCGGCGGTGAGCAGCCTGGCGTCCATGTGCTCGCCGCCGTAGGCTATGTTGGTAGCCGTCAGGACGGAGAACAGCTCCTCCTCGGTTACACCCGGCTTGATGGCGTCCCTGGTCTTGGTAATGGCGATGTCCGCCACCGCGCACGCCTGCTTTACCAGCGATATCTCGTCCACGGTCTTGATGGCCCTGGCCCTCTCCAACGGTATCCGGCCGTCGGCTAGCGGGATCTCCTGGGCCCGGAGAGATTCCATGCTGTAGAAGTCCAGCTTATCGAAGCCCAACCGCTCGCCGGCTATGCCCAGCTTGTTCATTATCTCCTTCACGTCCTCACCCCACAGGCGGGCGGCCTCCTCCACGTTTCGACCACAGGGGAAGAAATCCCAGAACGCGCCCTTCTTCCTTCGCCACCCGGCCTCCGGCCATCCGCCGTTGTAGTCCACCGGCGATTCGTCCAGGCTCTCGCTGGAGACGTGGGGCTGCCCCTCCTGGGGCACGATGGCGTAGTCCAGCATGAATCTCATGGAGAACACCCCGGCGTTTCGAACTGCCGTGGCATACCTTATGTTGACGGGATCAAACAGGAGCAGTCCCCCGAGGTTTGCCTTGGCCATCTGGGCCTGGAGACGTTCCAGTCGTTCCCTTTTGAGACGGGACATGTCCACCCGCTCATCGAAGTCCACGATGTTCTGGCCCAACAGATCGCGCTCGTGACCTAACTTGACCATAGAGCTACCTCCCTCGGGTTAAAGGTATTCCTGGGAGTCGAGAACGGGGTCATTATACCCGTACCTCAGGCACGCCTACAACTCCACGCCCACCTCATGGCCCTCCACCGTAGCCACTTCTATGTCCCTGGGTTGAAAGCTATCTCCGATGTGACGCAGCTCTTCCACCACGCCTCTGAGCCGGTGGTAGAGCCCGTCTTCAGCCACCCCTCCGGCAGCGAGGACAACCGTGTCCACGTTGCGGATGTACCTGGGCTCCCAGGTTACGGTGTTGTATACGTACAACGAGTCCTCCAGCACCTCGAACACGCCGGTAAAGGGGGTCAGGACCACACCCCTTTTCATCAGGTTTTCGGTCATGTGGTGCCACACCGGCGGCGGAATCTCCCGCCCGACATACTGCAGTCCCGTGACGATCTCCACCTGCTTTCCCATCTCCGCCAGGTACTCTCCGACCACGGAGCCTTCGGGTCTGCCCTGGGTGTCCACAACGACTACCCTATCCCCCATCTCGGCCGTGCCCGTGAGCACGTCCCAAGTGCTTACCACGTTCCTCCCATCTATCCCGGGAATCGAAGGACGGTAAGGGGTGGAGCCGGTGGCGATGATCACCGAGTCCGGCTTCTCCGCCAGGACGTCGTCTACGTCGGCTTCACAAGAGGTCCTTACTTCGACGCCCAGCTTGGGCAGCTGCCGCTCGAAGAAGAGAATGATCTCCTCGAAGCTGTCGCGCTTGGGTGTCTTCATCACCAGGTTTATCTGTCCTCCAAGCCGCTTCGCCTTCTCGAACAACACGACGTGGTGACCCCGCTCTGCGGCTACCCGGGCCGCCTCCATCCCCGCCGGTCCTCCTCCTACAACCACCACCTTCTTCCTCTCGACGGCCGGCGCTACCTCCGCCCACTCCCGCTCTCTGCCGGTGACCGGATTGTAGATGCAGCTCACACCAAGGCCGAGATAGACGTGACCCGCACAGCTCTGCGTGCAACCGATGCAGTAGCGGATGTCTTCGGCCCGGCCCTCCTTGGCCTTGTTGGGCAGATGGGGGTCGGCTATCAGGGCCTTCACCATGCCGACCAGGTCCATCTTGCCCTCTACAAGTATCTGCTCCGCCGTGGCCGGCGAGTCTATCCGCCCCACTCCTATCACAGGCAAGCTTACGACCTCCTTGACCCCGGCGGCCAGGTAGGCGAACTGGCCCGGCTCGTAGTAGTGGGGGGCCCAGTGGACACGGCCGCTTCGCAGGTCGGCCACGGCGCCCAGCCACACGTTGAAATAGTCCAGCATTCCAGTGGACTCCAGCAACGGGGCTATGAACTTGAGATCGTCCAGGTCCAGGCTGTAGTCAACGCGATCATCGTACATACGGACGCCTAGCAGCAGGTCCGGCCCCAGAGCCTTGCGCACCGTATCCATGATCTCATAGAGGAAGGTCATCCGTTCCTCCAGGGTATTGCCGCCGTACCTGTCGGTGCGAAGGTTGCTCGACTCAGCTAGGAACTGGGCGACGAGATAACCCATTCCCACGGTGATCTCCACCCCGTCCATCCCACCTTCCCGCGCCCGGCGCGCCGCTGCAGCAAAGGCTCTCACGATACCTTCCACCTCCTCGGTCTCGAGAACGTGGGGCATCAGCTGGGGAGCAGAGCTATCGGGCGCGGGCGCCGCGGAGGGCGCTACCAGGGGCCTTCCGAGGAATCCGGCCGCGTCGGGGATGGACCTGCCCCTGTGACCCAGCTGGGCAAGGACCGGCACGTCGAACTCGTGGGCCGCCTCCGCAAACTCCCTGTACTTGGGGATGATGCGATCATCGTAGTTGGTCAGGGACATGGTCAGGTCCCCGTCTCGATACACCACCGTGTGGCCGGTGACTATCATCCCCACCCCACCCTTCGCCCGCTCCCGAACGTAGTCTATGTAGCGGTAGGTGGGCATCCCCTCGCTGGTCTGGAAGTGGGCCGCGTGCCCCGTATTGACTATCCGGTTCTTGAGGGTGTACTTGCCCACTTTGAGGGGGCTGAATAAGTGGGGAAAGGGCTGAGACATGACTCACCTCTGTTTAGTGAATGCCGATCTCGCCGAACAGCCAGGCAGAGGGCAAGGGCCAGCCCTCTTGGAAGCGCCTGGAGGTGAAGATGGAGACGTCTATCAGGCTGGTCTCCCCCTCGACAATCAGCTCCGCCATCAGCTCGCCGGCCACCGGGGCCTGCTGCATACCAAGCCCTCCCCACCCCACCAGGTTGTAGAACCCCTCGACCTCTTCCGATTGCTCGATGATTGGGGACTCGTCGGGCGTGATATCGTAGGCACACGAGTAACCACCCCTATATGACGCTCTCTCCAGGGCCGGGAACGTTCGACGGCCCTTGGCCAACGCCTTGACCAGGATCTCCTCGTCGGCGTCCTCGGGCATCGTGTCCGGGTCCACGATTTCCGGCTCCAGGATCTCCAGCGTGTCGACCGTATTGATCAGGTTGTCCGGCTCGCATCTGAAGATGTAATCGGTGCGGCCATCGTGAAATATGGGCGTGAACGGGGGTAGGTCCCAGGGCAGCCGGAGAATCACCCCCTGGCCCCGTGTGGGTTGGATGGGAATTTCGATCCCCACCATTTGGCCGATTTGAGCTCCCCATATGCCGGCGCAGTTGACTACCGTAGGCGTAGATATCGACCCCTGTTTTGTCCTCACCGAGCGAACCTTACCCATCGCCGACTCGATACCGGTGACCCCCGTCTCTTCGAAGATTAACGCACCCAACTCCCTTGCCCTATTGGCGTAGGCCACGGTCACTGCACCGGGGTTGCTATAGCCGGCGTCGGGGAAGTGCGCTGCGATACCCAGGCCATCGGCATTCAGGCCGGGCATCATCGTCGCCAGGTCCTGGATGGAGATGAACTCGGCCTTGATCCCTACCTTTTGCGACAGGGCAACGGCCTGCTCGATGACGGGTCTCTTGGAATGCGGTTCGGCCCACACCCGGCCCAGCTTCCGGAAATCGATGTCTCCTCCAACCACATCGTCGAAGTTCAGGTAGATGTCGTTGGCCTTCTTGATGATTCGAACCGTCTCCTCAACGGCATGGTAGGGCCGGACGTTGGCCAGCGACTTGCCGGTGGGGCCGCCGGCCAGGTAGCCTTTCTCCAGCAATACCACCTTCTTTACGCCCAGCTTGGCCAAGTGATAGGCGGTGCTTGCCCCCATGACCCCTCCACCTATGATCACCACTTCGGCCGTTTTGGGAAGCTCCATTGCAGGTCCTTTGCTATACGGGAGTTCGAGGGCAAGATATAGCCCTCGAGTCAATTTCGTCAAGCGGCTAGAAGTGGCTGGACCAGCGACCCATGTGGTAACGTTACCGGCGCTATCTGCACCTGAGGAGGAACAACTTGAAACTCGATCTAGCATCAGTCGACCACGTGCTCAATACCACCCGGTCCGTCCGCAAGCGCCTCGACTTCACCCGACGCGTCGAGCCCGAGGTGATCGAAGAGTGTCTGGACATCGCCATCCAGGCACCCACCGGCTCAAACCGGCAGGAGTGGTTCTTCATGGTGATTACGGACGAAGAAAAACGCCGCTCCATCTCCGAGCTGTACAAGAAGGGGTTCTTCGCCTACATCACGCCCGAGACCGACATCGGGTCGGACTTCCCTGCCGATGATCCCCGCACCGAGCAGTCGACTCGGGTACGAGACTCCGCCATCTACCTCGCCGATAACATGCACCGGGCGCCGGTGTTCATCATCACGTGCATCGAAGGGCGCGTATCGGGCGGCAACGAGTCGGCCGCGGGGTTGATGGGCTCGATCTTGCCGGCCACATGGTCGTTGATGCTGGCCCTGCGATCCCGGGGTCTGGGCTCCGCCTGGACCACTCTCCACCTGCCCTACGAGCAGGAGACCGCCGAAATCCTAGGCATCCCGGACACCGTCAGCCAAGCGGCCCTCTTGCCCGTGGCCTACTTCACCGGTGAGGACTTCAAACCCGCCAGGCGTATTCCCGCCAGAGAGGTGACCTACTGGGACTCGTGGGGAGCCAAGCGCTAGCGCTTGATCCTCTCGATGAAGAGAGCCAGGAACCGGTTGGAGCTCACCCCCATGGCAACGCGACAGTTGGGAGGCGTCTTCACCTTGCCGCTGTTACCGAAAGGCACGGTCATACCCTGGGTCAGGCCCTCTTTGGTCTCGACGTAGAGCCTCATCGGTTCCAACCGCACCAACGACGGATCGATGACCGCTCCGACCGCGAGGGGATCGTGCAGGTAGGCGCCATCCATCCCAGCCTGGTTCCGCTCGAAGTCCATGTAGAGCCGGGAGCAGTCCACCACGAACTGGGGCACGGTGTTCGGGCCCGTCGCCAGCTCCCTCTCCGCCAGCACTCGTAACAATTTCGCTTTGTGGGTCACGTCCAGCGGCACCATCGTCACCGGGACGCAGAACCCAAACACCACGTCCTGGGCCTCCGGGTCTACGTAGGTGTTGAACTCGGCAGCCCCGAGGGGAGGAGCGTTGCCGGGTTCGATGATGGCGCCTCCCATGATGACGATCTCCTTGGCCTGGGACATGGCTATAGGGTGGGCCTGGACCGCCTTGGCGACGTTGGTGACGGGGCCCGTAGCGATTATCGTCACCTCCCCCGAGTGCTCCTCGACCAACTCGGCCATCAGTTCCACTCCCGTTTTCTCCGAGACGTGCTTCCAGTCCAGCGGGGGAAAGTAGTCGTCCCCCAGGTCGCCGAGGCCATCGTTCCCGTGGACGCTGGAGGCGAAAAAAGCCTCCTTCACCAGCGGCCTGTCCTCCCCTCTGGCAACCATGGGCGGGTTCTCGATCCGGAGCACGGAAAGCACCCGCAGCACGTTCTTGGTGCAGTGGTCCACGTGGGTGTTGCCGCTGACCGTGGTAATGGCCAGCACATCCAGCTCCGGCGAGTTCATAGCCAGGATTATGGCCAGCGCATCATCAACGCCGCAGTCCACGTCCAGAATTACTTTCTTTCTCTCCATTTCGACTCCTAGCTCTTCATACTGTTCAGAAACAGTCTTACGAATCTCCCCGAGTCGGCCGACATGGCCACTCGGCAGTTGGGTGGGTTGCCGACCTTTCCGTGGCTTCGATACCGGACCGTCATGCCCCGGGTTGGCGTGTTGGTGGTGTCTACGTATATCCGGCACGGTTCAGTCTCTATGAAAGAAGGATCTATGACCGCGCCCACGGTTAGAGGGTCGTGCAGTCAGGCTCCATCGAAACCCTCCTCCTCCTTTCCGATGTCCATGTACATCCTCGAAGACTCTGCTATGAATCTGGGCACGGCGTTCTCTGCCATTCCCAGCTCCTCCATCTGTTTCCTGGATACGCAGGCCTGATAGGTCGCGTCCACGGCGACCAACGTAACCGGCACAGTAAACCCCAGGACTATCTCCAGCGCCTCCGGGTCGACGTAGGTGTTGAAGTCCGCTATCCTCAGCGGCGGCATCACACCCATCTCGTGGATAGCGCCGGCCATTACAACAATCCCTTTGGCTTTGGACATGGCCACCGGCTCCGATTGAATAGCTCGCGCTATGTTGGTAAGCGGCCCAACCCCTATGATGGTGACCTCGCCCGGGTGCTGCTCGATCAGTCTTGGCATTAGCTCCGTTGCCGGCTGGGACGATACCAGTCCCCAGTCGAGGGGCGGATAGTAATCGTCTCCCAGGTCGCCCAGACCGTCAAACCCGTGGACGAAGTCGGCGTAAACCGGCTCTTTGACGAGGGGGCGGTCCTCGCCTCTGGCCACCACGGGAGGAGATTCCATGTCCAACAACGCCAGTATGCGGAGCACGTTCTTGGTGCAATGGTCCACGTGGACATTACCGGTAACGGTGGTAATCGCCGCCACCTCCAGTTGAGGGGAGCGCAGGGCGAGAATGATGGCCATCGCATCGTCCACTCCGGCGTCCACGTCCAGAATCACTTTCTTTCTGTCCATGTGAGCAGTTAGCCCTCGACGTGAGTATCTGATAAATTACATCCACCCTTGGGCATAGTCAAACCTGAACGATTCAGATATCGGGAAGCAGAAGTTGACACGAAGACCGATAGTTGTCGCCGGAAGCATTAATATGGACCTGGTCGTCGGCCTGGAGAGGATGCCGAGGCCGGGCGAGACGGTGATGGGGGACGACATCCGGTACATTCCCGGGGGTAAGGGCTCGAACCAGGCCATCGCCGCCAGGCGGCTCAGCGAGGCGCCAGTCACGCTGATCGGCAAGCTGGGCCGGGACGCCTTTGGCGACGAACTGCTCGACTACCTCCAGGCCCAGGACCTGCTGCTGCAGGGGCTCACCCGGTCTGAAAAGCCCAGCGGCACGGCCATCATAACCATAGATGCTACCTCTGAGAACGCCATCGTCGTCGTACCGGGAGCGAACTTCGATCTGACTGTCGAGGACATTGACCAGATGGAAAACACGATAGCGAGCGCCGGTGTTGCCGTCTCCCAGCTGGAGCTGTCGTTGTCCGCTACGGAGCACTTCCTGCAGGTCGCCAAGGAGAAAGGCGCAGCGACGATCCTGAACGCCGCTCCGGCACGGCAGCTTGGCCGGACCATCCTCTCCTCCGTCGACTACCTGGTGGTCAACGAGACCGAGCTGGCCTTTTTCACCGGAGGAGGAGAGCCGACGGAAGACCGCAATTTGGTGATTGCCGGGGCGAAGAAGCTCCAGGCGCAAGGCCCACCCAACGTGGTCGTTACCCTCGGCGCCAAGGGCTCGGTCACCGTCGCCGGTGACGAGGTGATCTCCATCGATGGGTTGAGAGTAAACGCGGTCGACCCCACGGGTGCGGGCGACACCTTCATCGGCGGTCTGGCAGCCAAGCTCAACGCCGGTGCCGACCTCGAGCAGGCCCTGAACTTCGCCAACCGGGCCGCAGCCCAGGCGGTGCAGCGCCTGGGCGCCAGCTCTTCCATCCCCCACCTTTCCCAGGTAGTCGGGCCATGACACCATCCTTACAATCGGGATTATGAACCTCGACTCCTCCATGGGTCCTTACCGGGCCTTGGACCTGACCGAAGGCGGATTCAACTGGTGCGGCAAAGTGCTGGCGGACCTGGGTGCGGACGTCATCAAGATCGAGCCGCCCAGGGGAAGCGACACCCGATACCGCGCTCCCTTCTACAACGATGAACCACACCCCGAGCGGAGCCTCTTCTGGTACGCCTACTGTGTCAACAAGCGGGGCATCACCCTCAACCTGGAAACCGGCGACGGCCGAGAGCTGTTCAAACGGCTCGTTGCCGGTGCGGACTTCGTTCTGGAGTCCTTCCCGCCGGGCTACATGGCCGGCCTGGGCCTCGGCTACGAAGATCTGTCGAGGATCAACCCGCGTCTGGTGGTGACATCCATGACCCCTTACGGTCAGACCGGGCCCCATTCCCTTCACAAGACAACGGACATGGTGTCCTGGTCCATGGGCGGCATGCAGTACCTGACCGGCGAAGAGGACCGCGCCCCGCTTCGCATAACCTTTCCCCAGGCGGAGTTTCTGTGTGGCGCCCAGGCCTACGCCGGTTCGATGACTGCCTTCTGGCACCGGCAGAACACCGGCGAGGGCCAGCACGTCGACGTCTCCACCCAGGTTGCCGTCATCTGGACCCTCATGAACGCCACCGCTTACCCCAAGCTGCACAAGGTAAATGTCGAGCGGGCCGGGATCTACCATGGCGCCGGTCTGGTCGAGATTCGTACCGTCTTTCCTTGCAAGGACGGCTACATCGCCCTGACATTCGGAGGCGGACTGTTTGGGCCGTCGACTTCCGCCCTCGTCCGGTGGATGGACGAGGAGAGCATGGCGCCCGGTTTCATGGTGGAGCGGGACTGGCCGGCCTGGGACTTCGCCGATATCGCAGGTCAGGGAGAAAAGGGGGCGGCCGAGGTCCGGGCCATCGAAGGACACATGACCCGGTTCTTTGGCACCAAGACCAAGTCCCAGCTGTACCAACGCGCCTTCAACGATCGGATCCTCATCGGCCCTTGCAACAACGTCAAGGACATATGGGAGTATGAGCAGCTTCGGGCGCGGGGCTTCTATATCGAGGTGCATCACCCGGAGCTCCAGGTCTCCCTACCCTATCTGGGGCCCTACGTCAAGCTCGGTGAGTCACCCATTCAGATCCGACGTCCGGCGCCTGGGATAGGGGAACACAACGATGAGATATTCGGCGACGAGCTGGGCCTGACCCGTGATGAACTGCTGCAGCTCGAAGGGATAGGAGCGGTCTAGCTTTTGCCACAGCGAACAGCGTTTGAAAACATCAGGGTGCTGGACTTCACCTGGGTCGGTGTGGGGCCCATAACCACCAAGTACCTGGCGGACCACGGCGCAACGGTTCTGCGGGTGGAGTCGGCGTCCCGACCAGACCTGCTCCGCACCCTGGCACCTTTCAAGGACGGCGTGCCCGGCATCAATCGGAGCCAGTTCGCCGCCAACTTCAACACCAACAAGCTGAACCTGGGCCTCGATATGTCAAAGTCCCAGGCTAGAGAGCTGATACGGCGCATCATCCGCCTGTGGCAACCCGACATCGTCGCCGAGAGCTTTACCCCCAAGGTAATGCGCAACTGGGATCTGGACTACGAGCACGTGAAGGAGCTCAAGCCCGACGTAGTCTATTTCAGCGCCTGTCAGCAGGGTCAGACCGGCCCCTACTCCAGCTACGCCGGTTATGGAGAGCTGGCTGCCGCCATGGCCGGCTACTACCACATCACCGGGTGGCCCGATCGGGACCTGATCGCTCCGTACGGCGCCTACTCCGACTTCGTCAACCCGCCCAACGCCTTCGGGGCCATAGTGGCCGCCCTGGAGTACCGACGCCGCACGGGCAAGGGGCAGCATATCGACCTCGCTCAGCTGGAGTGCGCCGCACATTTCATGGCTCCAGCCCTGATGGACTACGCTTCCAGCGGCAGGATCATGGCAAGGAACGGCAACCGGGACGATACCTTCGTGCCCCACGGCGTGTACCCCTGCAAGGAGAGCCCTTCAGACGACCCGGAAGTGCCCAGCCAGAGCGGGCACTGGTGTGTCATCGCCGTCTCATCAGACCAGGAATGGCGGGACCTTTGTGAAATCATGGGCAACCCGGACTGGTGCCTGGAAGACCGGTTCGCCACCTTCTCGGCTCGGCGACAGCACGAGGACGACCTGGACCGCCTGATCGGCCGGTGGACCTCCCGGTTCGAGGCAAAGGAGTTGATGGAGATGTGTCAGAGAGCCGGCGTTCCCTCGGGAGTGGTGCAGAGCCAGACTCAGCTGTGGGCCGACCCTCAGCTAAAGCATCAGGAGTACTTCCGGTGGCTGGACCACGTCGAGTGCGGTCCCATGCCCTACGACGGCCTCCAGTTCCAGCTTTCCAAAACTCCCGGCGAGCATCTCAACGCCCATGCCCTCATCGGTCAGCACAACGAGATGGTGCTCAAGGAGTTCATCGGCCTGACCGACGAGGAGATCGGCCAGCTGGTGATCGACGAGGTACTGGAGACCTCCTAGCTGAGGACGGGTCTGGGCAGCTGCTCTGCCAGCGTGGCGATGTGCTCCAGACCGGTCCCGCAACACCCACCTATGATCTGCACCCCCATCTCCACCCAGGTCTTACAATGCTCCAGGTAGTCCTCCGGCGATACCGGGTTATCGAAGACCCATTCCGGCCGTTTCCACGTTCCCAAGTTGGGGTAGGCCCCCAGGGAACCATCCCATCTCTCCTTCACGATCTCTAGGCCCGGGGCAGTATTCTCGATCTCGGAGTGCATCACCGTTACCGCCGACCCTCCCAGCGACAACAGGGCATCCAGGCACTTGGCGAAGGGGATGTTTTTTTCAATCTCGTCCATTATCAGATCTCCGGACTCGGCGCGCTGGATGGTGAACCCTATCCACACCGGCAGGCCGGTGGAGAGAGCGGCCTGGGTGCAGAGGGTGGCCTGCTCTATGTCCGTCATCATCTCCAGCACGAGCAGTTCGGCTCCCGCTTCGGCCAGGATGTCGGCCTGCTCGTGGTAGAAATCCTTCCCGTCATCAGCAGCCGACAGGGACGGCACTTTAGTGGCCATGGTACCCCCGTAGGTCGACATCGATCCTGCGACGTACACCGGCCTGTCCCCGGCGACGTTGTCCCGCGCCTCCTGGGCCAGCTTCACCGCCAGTGCGTTCAGCTCCCTGGTCTCGTCGCCCAGACCCGCGTCCGCCAGGGCGGGACGGGCCGAGGAGAAGGAGTTGGCGGTAACAATGTCGGCGCCGGCCCGGATGTAGTCCTCGTGGATCTCCCTCACAGTGTCCGGGTGAGTCTTCAGAGCTTTGCCGGACCACGAGGCGTGATCCATGGGTACGCCTCTCGCCTGGAGCTCAGAGCCGGTGGCCCCGTCCAGCAGGATGATTTCTCCGTTCCTTAACCTCTCGTCTATACTACCCATGTCCGGTCCTCCAGCCCCGAGCAATTAACCTGCTCTCGTTAACGTCAGGGGCTGTATTGTAAAGTAGTTCACCAGAACATGTCACACCCCGCGACGAATCGAACATCCAACATCACGAACGACCTGGCTTACCTGGGCCTCGGCGCCGTCACGGTCGTATTCGGCCTCCAGGTACTGCGCATGTTCATCGTCCTCATGGGGGTCTACCTCCGCCAGATCGAGGATGTTGGCACCGTCACGCTGGGCGTTGTCGCGCTCCTCGTCTTTGCATCCGGGTTACTCGCTCCCATGGTGCCTCGTGTCCTGGGTCAACGGGATGCGCTCATCCTGACCGCAGGAGGCCTGGGGTTGGTGCGACTTATCGAGCAACTGGTATCCTCGCCACCTGCAGATGTCGCACTGTCCATCGCCGGCACGGTGCTGTTCCTGTGGTTCATCCCCACCTTTGTTCAGGACCTTCAAGCTAGCGATTCCAGCGGGCGCAGCCGCCTTGCTTTTCCGATTCTGATCGGTATCTCGTCGGACACTGCCATCAAGGGGATGTTCGGAACCATGGACACGTCGTGGGTTGGCGGCGTCGCTCCCCACGTTCTCATAGCGGTCCTGGTGGTGTGCCAGTGGGCTCTTCTGCTGCGATCTGCAATCCGCCGCCCGGAGGAGCCCGGGTCACACTCCCCGGTTAGTGCAGGCTCTCTACTAGCGTTGGGTCCGGCCATCTCCCTGGAGTTCATGCTGTTCCAGAACATGGCCCAGCAGACGGCCATCATCGATTGGGCCCAGCCAGCCGTTTTCGCCTGGATAATGGCAGCCAACCTGGCCGGAATCGTAGCTGCCGCCGCCCTACTCCCGAACTCAACCCGCATCATCCCATATGGTCTCTCAGTACTGGGTCCATTGCTGGTTCTCCTGGTCATCGAGCAGCACTCCGGCCTTCCAGCCGCCCTGGCGCTGCTGGCGGGGCAGGTCATCCTATCCCTCTTCATCGCCGCCGCCTTGGCCGGCCGTTCCCAGACAGAGGCAACGAGCTTCGGTAGGGCGTCGACGTGGAGCGGGGCCGGGATGATTCTCTTCGTGCTGTTCATCTTCGCCTACTACGCCTCTTACGACGTCAACCTGTTGGTCCCCGGCAAGGCTGTGCCGCCCATCGCCGCAGCCCTGGTTGTCCTGCCTGTTCTGATCGTGAATCTGCGACCACACGGTAATGCACTGCCTGCCAGCTTCAAGTGGGTCTTCCTGGTTCCCGCTGTAATCCTGCTGTTTCTACCTCTGGCCCGCTTCATGACGTGGGAAGAAGTATCGGCGTCGGAGGGGGACGGATTACCGGTTAGGGTGATGTCCTACAACATCCACCAGGGTTTCGATGTCGAAGGCGTGCTGGGCATGGAGGCTCTGGCCCGTGTCATCGAGGCGCAAGACCCCGATATCGTGGCGCTGCAAGAGGTGTCCCGTGGATGGGTCATCAACGGCTCAACCGATACCCTGGTATGGCTCTCCCAGCGGCTGGAGATGGACTACGTGTGGGGACCTGCCGCCGACTCTACCTGGGGAAATGCGGTCCTCTCTCGATTTCCTGTGTTGGACTCTCAGAACATATCCATGCCCAACAACGATGAGATCCGCTTGGACCGAGGGTTTCTAGACGTAGATATAAACATTGGCAATGGAGAGGTATTGAGGGTGGTGGCGACCCATCTTCACGCCGGGGACACCGAGGGTGTCTTTCGAGAACCTCAGATTCGGGCCATCACCGGTTTCTGGAACGGCGCCGACCGGACGGTCCTGCTGGGCGACCTCAATGCCCAGCCCGGCGACCCTGAGATGCTTCACCTGGCCGAAGCCGGAATGTTGGACGCTTTTCTCATCTCCGGCACCTCGGGCCCGGGCTTCACCTCCGAGGCTGACGACCCCCGCCAGCGCATCGATTACATCTGGGTCTCACCGGACCTGAACGCCGGGGATTTCGTAGTTACCCAGAGCCTGGCCTCCGACCATTTCCCAGTAACAGCTACCCTGTTCCGCTAGGATGAGCCAGCCCTGAGCCGATAGCCGCTCGTGCTATACTGGAACGCCGAACGTTACCCCGCCCCTGTAGCTCAGAGGATAGAGCAACGGTTTCCTAAACCGTGTGTCGGCGGTTCGAGTCCGCCCAGGGGTACCATGCCGGAGAAGCGCCGGCCCTGGGAATGCTCCAGGAGCTAGCCCTGCCTGACTTGGCCTTGATCTCCTTGACGACCGAACGAAGGTCCTGGTTTCCGTCAACTCGTTGGTCTTGAGGAGGTCGACCATTTCTGCGTCATAGTCAAAGAACCTCTGGCAACTTCAGCGATCTCCTCAAAGCAGCTCTCCCCCCGTAAGTTGTCTTACCGCTCCTTGCTTCCGGATACCCCTCCGTTTAAGATACACTTTACCGATCACCGTCTGGCTAAGATCGTTCTTGACCATTAGCCAGTTAAGGTTTAGGCGCCTCATCAGTGAGGTTTCGCGGCCCTAAGCCGACCAAACGACCGAGCTATAGGCTACAAACACATACAGGTGTATAAGGGAGGGTGCCACGATGGCAGAGCTAGGTTTACTGTCTCAGACTATTTCAGAACTAGCCCCCCGGATTAAATCCAGAGAGGTTTCCCCCGTCGAGGTGACCGAGAGCGCCTTGGAGCATGCAGAACGGATGCAGCCCATACTCAAATCGTTCATCACTCTGACCTCGGATCTGGCCCTTCGCCGCGCTCAAGAGCTGGAACAAATGCTGATGCGCGGCGAGTATCTGGGGCCACTGCACGGGATTCCGATAGGCCTTAAAGACATGCTGCTGACAGCAGGGGTAAGGACTACGGACGGCGGAAAGCCTTTAGAAAACTACGTCCCGGAGGAAGATGCTGAAGTAGTCCGCAGACTCAGGTCGGCCGGAGCCGTCATTATTGGCAAGGAGAATATGCATGAGGTCGGAGCCGGCTTCGTAAGTGACAACCAGTGGTATGGCCGAGTAAGCAACCCCTGGGACCTGGATAGACCTGCCGGTGGGTCCAGTGGGGGATCGGCCGCCAATGTCTCCTCTTTTGTTACTTTCGCATCGATAGGGACCGATGGTGGCGGATCGGTGCGTCAACCGGCAGCAGTCTGCGGCCAAGTCGGACTCAAACCTACCTACGGCCGTATCCCCATTCGAGGCGGCTTGGAAGGGCCCGATCCTTCCACCTATCACATGGGGCCTCATGTGCGTTCAGTTCGAGACTCCGCTGTCATGCTGCAAGCTATGGCGGGATATGATCCCCTGGACGCCACCACTGCTCCAGTCCCCGTGGACGACTACACCAGCACCCTGGGTCAGAGCATCAAGGGACTGAGGATGGGTATCCCCACCAACCACTTTTATGATCCGTTGGACCCGGAGATAGGTGCGGCCACCTCGAAAGCTATCTCTGATCTGGAGGGCCTGGGGGCCGAGCCGGTCGAGGTTGAGGTGAAGTACACGGAAGAAATGTTCAAGGTTGGCAGCGTCTTGCTGGCCGGTTACATCGTTCCCTATGAGAAGATTGTGCGGGAAAACCGAGAAAACATGAGTCCACCCGAGCGTTACTGGGTCATGACCAGCCAGTTCGTATTGGCCACCGATCTGGTCAAAGCACAGCAGGTTCGCCATCTGTTCCAGCAGGCATGGAATGAGATGATGCAGGAGGTCGACTTCCTGGTTGTTCCCACAACGGCGGCTCTTCCCTGGAAATTCGGGGACAAGACGGTCAAGGTGGGGGATACTGAGCACGACGTGAGCAGTCTTCCGCACGCGGCGAATGGATGGATTATGGGCCGTAACACAATCCCCGGAAACTATACAGGAGTGCCTGCGATTACCGTCCCCTCAGGGTTCTCAAGCGCAGGTCTACCTATCGGCCTTCAGATCATGGGTAGACCCTGGGAAGATACCCTGGTGCTGCGTGTGGCCCACCAATACGAACAGGTCAACCCCCAGTCAGGCAAGGTGCCTCCGGCCGTCCAAGAGGCCATCGGGGCAAGTTAACGTCTTCCAACAACCCCATTGGTAACGTCCGATCAAACAGGGAGGCCAAGATGACAATAAGCAAAGAGTTGGTTGTGAGACTGATCGAGGAGCAAGGGCTGATTCCGATGTCTGATGAAGAGTTGGAGATCGCCTTACCCACCATCCAGTCTATAGCGGACAACATGAAGGAGATATCGGAGTTGGACCTATCGGGAGTAAGAACCAGCCACGTTTTTCGTGCCTAGGTCTAAACGGATAATCCGTTCCTTCGAGCATCCTGCTAATTTCTAGGGCATTTCCATATCCACAACGGCCTCGGTTCCTCGAGGCCGCTAATCCGCAGTGGCGTTCCTCGGTTGCCGCTACACATGAAGCGTCCTAATCCATGACACGTTTCATCCTCGTTCGCATAGCCACCTCTATCTTGACTATTTGGGGCGTGGCCACCCTGGTGTTCATCGCCCTGCACTTTGTTCCAGGCGGATTCGCGGAAGTGCTTTTGGGCGCCAGTGCTACCCCCGAGGTCATCGAGCGCATGAATGCGAAGTTTGGCCTCGATAAGCCGGTCCCCGTTCAATACGGCTACTGGTTTTTCAACGCATTGCAGGGGGACTTGGGAACGTCACTACGGAGCCACAATTCGGTGGTGTCGGAGATATTCCGAAGGTCTCAGGTAACCGTTGAACTGACCTTGCTGTCGACGTTGTTCTCGATCATCGTAGGAGTCCCGGCGGGAATTTTTGCCGCGCGGCGTAGAGGCTCCCCATTGGCAGTAGCCGTCCAAGGGCTATCCGTCGCCGGTCTATCGATACCGGACTTCGTCCTAGGAACCATTCTCATCTACTTTGTATCCACTCAGGGAATAGGTCTTCCCGTCTCCGGTTACGTTCCCCCGGGGGAAGACCTCCTGGGACACTTCTATTCCATGGTGCTTCCGACACTGACGCTTGGATCTATAACCACGGCAATCGTTGCTCGGGTTACGAGGTCGAGCGTCCTGGAGATCCTGTCGGAGCAGTATGTAACCACGGCTCGAAGCAAAGGGTTGCGAGATTGGTTGGTAATCCGGAGGCACGTGTTACGCAATGCGCTTATTCCCACGGTGACGGTGGTGGG
Source organism: Dehalococcoidia bacterium (assembly GCA_965197645.1). GTDB lineage: Bacteria > Chloroflexota > Dehalococcoidia > Plut-88900 > Plut-88900. Next base: position 373,765 of record OZ240219.1, read on the forward strand.
TGTAAACGTGGGGTATCTACTAAGTGGGGCCGTCATAGTTGAGCAACTCTTCTCTCTGCCGGGCATCGGGCGTTATGCCCTGCAGGGAGTTTTGTCTAGAGACTATCCGGTAGCTCAAGGCGCCGTCCTGCTCGGTGCAACCTTGTTCGTGTCGGTCAACTTCATAGTAGACATGATCTACGCATACTTGGATCCCCGTATTCGTTACCACGAGTAAGGCGTTCAGTGGCAACTGCAAATCGCATGCGAACTACACTATCCCATCGCTTATGGGTCTTGTCGAAGTTTGCCTTCCGCAATAAGACCGCCTCGGTCGCGGTCCTATTCTTGCTAGCCGCCGTGTCCTTCTCGATTATCGGGCCCTTGGTGGGGACCGGAAATCCACAGGAAATCCACCCCACCGCAACTTTCGGCGCCCCGTCATCGGAATTCCCAATGGGAACGGATCGCCTGGGCAGAAGTATGTTTGCTCGGCTTGTTGTGGCATTTCGATACTCCCTGGGACTGGCCGTATTGTGTGCCGCCATTGCTGCTGTTTTCGGAACGCTTCTGGGAATGTTAGTCGGATATCTCGGCGGGCTGACGGACCAGATAGTCATGCGGTTTATGGACATGGGCTTTGCTTTTCCAATGCTGTTGATGGCCATCCTGGTCGCCGCGGTAATAGGCACAGGCGCCCCTAGTGTCGTGGTCACCATCATCGTTGTGACACTGCCGGCCTTCTCCAGAGTAGCCCGCGGTCCTACGTTAAGCGTTAGAGAGAGGGAGTACGTAACGGCTGCCATAGTAAACGGGGCGGGTCTTCTGCGAATCCTGAGCCGACATGTGTTGCCCAACATTCTGCCCCCGGTCTTGGTCCAGCTGTCATTCACCTTGTCCGTAGCATTGATAGTGGAAGGTGCACTGAGCTTCCTTGGACTTGGCATTCAACCCCCACAACCGTCCCTCGGCTCCCTGTTACGCGATGGCAAGAACTATCTGGAGATCGCCCCCTGGACAGTGCTGTTCCCGGGTATGGCTCTGGCGTTGGCAATCCTGGCCATCAACATATTCGGAGACTGGCTGCGAGACTTTCTCGATCCCAAGCTTCGCCACCAGGAACGATAGTCCTGGCATTAGCCTCTGAGAAATGGGGCGATGCTGGCCCTGGATTACCGACCCGCGTACGGGTACTGATGGCAGGACATTCAGATCATGGACCAGGCGTCGATCAGACTAGACCTCATAGCTGGCCTAACAGGCAGCATAATTGGATTATTCCAAAGAGGGCGTAAATCGAGTCGCTGAGCCTCGGCATCAGCGATTCACAGAACGAGACGTTGTGGGCAAGTTCGGAGCCATTGGACAGTCATATCCTGACATGTTCATTGAACATCTACTGGAACGAGTACAATAACTTGACAAATTGGGGACGGTGGTCTAGTTTCTCCTCGGACGTGCGGGATTACAACTCTAACCACGAAACTACCTCGGGAGCCACTTACGTCGTAACTGATGCCCTAAGGTAGTCACATCGTAGGCGAAGACGGAGAGATAGAGGAAATGATGAAAACCTTCAAAAAGAAAAGCTTATCGGCATTTCTGGTGCTTGGGGTGATAGCCCTGTTGATCATCGCCGCCTGTGGCGGTTCTGAGACTCCCACAACGGCACCCGAAGTAGCCGCACCGGAGGAAGAGGCGACTGCCACGGCCGCCCCAGCCACCCCAGAGCCGGAAGTAATGGCGCCATCCTCAGGCGGCAAGCTGGTCATCGGAAAACCGTGTGAAGCCCAGTCGAAGGACCCACACAACAGTCCCTTCCAATGCTCCTGGGAAATTCACGCCTTGGTCTATGAACCGTTGGTCTTTTTGGACGACGATTTGAACCCGATTCCTGGGCTGGCAACGAGTTGGGAAACCCCCGACGATCGGACCTATGTATTCAACCTGCGCCAGGGAGTGGACTTCCACAATGGCCGAGAAATGGTTGCGGAGGACGTCGTTTTTAGCCTGAATAGGGTGCTGGATCCCGATACGGCCTCTTTTTGGGCCACTAAGATGGGCCCGATCGACAGCATAGAAGCAACAGGAGAGCACCAGGTTACGGTGCGTTTGTCCGACCCCTACTCACCTTTCCTGTTTGCTCTCGGCTCCATAATGACCTCCATCGTGCCGGGCCAGGAGGTACAGTCGGGTGACCTGAACGTGGAAACGGACATGATAGGCACCGGCCCCTTCATGCTCGTTGACCATCAGGAAGACCATCGATGGTTGTTTGAAAAGTTCGATGGTTACTGGCAGGAAGGCGAGCCTTCATTGGATGAAGTGGAATGGCGGATTATTCCCGACGACTCGGCACGAGTGGCTGCGCTGCGTCAAGGGGAAATCAACCTCACCTTCTTCGAGAACCCCAAGATGTTGGATCTGCTGGCAGATGATGCCGATATCGACACTTACGACCAGCTGACAACCAACTATTATCCCCTGATGATTAACTCCAACCAGGAACACCTCAGCGATCCGAGGGTGCGTCAGGCCATCTCCCTGGCGATCGATAGAGAAGAGGTCCGGCAACTGGCCAACTTCGGGTTTGGAGTGCTCTCGGGACCCCTTCCGATCGGTTTCGGCTCCTTGGCCAACCCGGTGGATGGGTTGCCGTACTACACTCACGACCTCGCCCAAGCACAAGCCCTTCTTGACGAGGCAGGTTACTCGGACGGCCTGACCATGCGAATATGGGTTACTCCGGATATTCCGATCACCGTTGCGATTGCGGAAGTGTTGGTGGAGCAGTTGGGAGAGGTAGGAATATCAGTTGAAATCGTGCAACGCGAGTTGGGTCCTTTCGTGGACGACTATTGGATCAATGGCGTACATGAGGCTGCCATCTCCTGGTGGGCCGGATATAGCGACCCGCACCTGCTGTTCAGCAACATCACCAGCAATGGGGCAAAGGTGCTTGGCGTCGATCGAGAGGAAGAAGCCAGGTTCTATCAATTGATGGATGAGGCCGCTCAAGCCCCAGACGATTCGTCTCGCGAGTCCGCATTCAAGGCCCTAGACAACTACCTGGCCGAGAATGCGACCCTGTTGCCCATGGTAACTCGCGATAACTTCATAGCGTGGAGGACCGATCAAGTAGAAGGCGTTGAATTCAAAGATGTAGACGGGTACGGACTTTCGATCTGGCACTCGATAAAGCAGATCACTAGTAAGTAACCTGTCCCAAGCCGCCACCTGCAGAAATCATCGTAGACAATAGCAGCCAGTCATAATCTAGAACGACTGGGCCTGCCGGAACTCCGGTCCTTCGGGTCTGCCTGCCAAGAACAGGTAAGGGCCCCAGCGAAATCGCTGGGGCCCTTTTCGTAGATTTAATCGCCGATCCCTCGTGGGATCGGCGGTTGAGCTTGTCTCAAAAGCACGGACGTCTTAGTCCCAACCGCCCGCCCTCGGAAGGTTTTGTAGCTGAGGGAACATCCCCCAGGCTCCCTGCCAGAGGGAAGTTTCCCTCTGGACTCTCTCAAAGCAGGGTTCTGACACAGGCGCAGTTCAGTACGGGCAGGGGTGCCAGTTGAGCTCTCAGTGTTCTGACCAAAGCTGGCAATACATATGACACCAAACGAGTCTGTTTGATATGGGGGCAGAACGCCTCGTACCAATTCGAGTTAAGGATTTTGATCGTTGTCGTCGATTTCTTCGGGATTGACTTCTTGCACAACCGGATCGCCGATCTGAACGTAGGAGTCTTCTTCATCCAACTCTTCCACAGCCGCCTCTTCCGTCTTAAGCGTCTCATATTGTGTTTCCCACTTGGGAGGTTCAAACAACCTACTGCCGAACCCCCCCAATCCACTACCGCCAACATTTACTCTTCGCTTACGGTACGTTGTTGCGACAGCGATTCTGTCATATACAACTTTGACTTTGACCCTGGTCTTTACCAATTCAACAGAGCCTAAGGTTTCTTGTGTGTCTGGGTCTCTAATTTCCGACCCTTTAAGGCTAAGAACTTTGAAGATCATTCCAACTTTGACACCGTCTCGCTGGCCCTTGTTTATAGCGACTTCTCTTGTGTTAAGCACACGAGCTATTTTCCCGCTTATGAGTTCAAGCTGACTTGTCATTTCTCGCACTTCTCCTTTCGATTTCGTCCACCTCCTCGGGAACGATATCTCGCCAGTCTTCCATGGCATCCTGGCCGGTCCGAATGTGTTCGTCTACTAGAGCTTGAATCAAATTCAATCTGTGATCAGGTCCATCGCGCTTCAGATCTTCAACTTTCTCAGACAATCGATACAAACTGACATACAAAGCTGTAACTCGCCTGAAAGCGGCGCGGGCATGTATACGAATCACATCATCAGCTCCTTCTCGCTCCATCTTTCTGCCGAAGATGTAAGAGCCGAGTAACCCACTTACCAAGATTACTACTTGGAAGAGCACAACCTCAAAATTGGTTGGATCTCGATTGATGGTGAGAACAACAAATATTGCCACCGCCGCGAGACATGCGGCAAACAGCAGGTAGTGAAACTTATCTTTCATTGTTTTTACCGTGCCTCAATCATTACTTGGTCGACATCTCTCCGCCCATAGTCGAAGATATAATCAATTTAGAGTTTGCGAGTTACTATTCCCGTCAAAAAGCTACTTCAGAAAAGTGTACACCGTCAGCAGTAATGAGACAGATCTGAGGGCAGGAAAAGCCGAGAGTTTGGAGGGGTGTGGGCTCCTGAACCTGGTAGTCGATGATTCGTTGACTGCTCTGCCATGCCTGATGGAACGGAGTTTTCGGTCGATTGCTGACAACCATCATCAACCAACTCCGTTCAACACGATTGGTCCTTTAGAGGATGGATCTTGAGAGGTTTAACGCCTGTAGGTCGTGTACTCTATAGATGAGTTACTAAGTCCGAAGTTCGCAGTTGAGCCTGGGCAGGGGTACCCGGCCTTACTGTTAACACCTCTGCGTCACGGGTGCTCTGGCATAGTCAAGTTTACACCGTTTATGACTCATGCTACCGTTGCTCTCGTCGACGATGGCGTCGTGATTAGCCCAGGTCAGTTTGATATGAGCGATTCCGGCTAAGCCAGTCTGCATGATAACTTGACCGATTTGGTCTGTGGAGCATTGAGAGCCGGGTAGTCGTCGATAATGGCGCCTCGACGGAAGGCGGGGCCGGATACTATCGTTGCAGGAGCTGCGTTATGGCCTGTGTGATGCCGCCCCGATAGAACCTTCCCGAGGATAACCACCTGCACGAGAAAGGCAAGGAGGCACCATCGTCATGTCCACCAGTTCCCTACCGGAGTTCCAGATTAAGGTCCTTCCCGAGCGCCTCTGTAACTATGGACGGCTGCTGGAAACGATGGAAGCTCGAGGCCTGGATGGCATAGTCGCCACGTCCAGGTACAACGCATTTTACCTGAGTGGGTTCCATCCCAATGCCTACCACCAGGACGAGCCGCCCCAGGCCGCTGTCGTGATATCAAGACACGAGCCTGACCACCCGGCAATGGTGGTAGCAGAGCACGTCATGGCGGGCTTCCTGCTCCAGCCGACCTGGTTGGAGGACATCCGCCCCTTCCGTTGTGTGATCACAAACCTGGACCTGGAGCTGAGCCAGTCGGATTTGGACCGCTTCATTCCGCAGTGGGGCATGAACACGCCGTGGGTCCAGCACGCTCGCGAGCACTACTCGACGAACATAGTCGAGGCTCTCAGGAACGTCATGCGGGATCTCGGGCTCGACAAGGGGAAAGTAGGGTTCGATTACCCCGGACTTGCTGGACCGCTTGGTTTCTCGGAACTGCAGGAGGTGGACGGCCGCGGTCCGGTTGTGTTCACCCGGCAGGTGAAGACGCCCGAAGAGGTCCAACTAATCCGCGAGGCGATTCAGATAAACCAGAGGTCCATCCATAAGACTGTGAAGGCTTGGGACAAAGGTATGACCTGGAAAGAGCTCAACTACGCCTATCACAAGGCTACTGTGGACGTGGGAGGCTACATAGACGACCCGCGGGGATTCGTCTTCGTTAACCCCAGGGGGTCGGACTCTCACGTCTCCCTACGCAACGGACTGGACGACCACGTTGTTGAGTCCGGTACTAACATCATCTTCGATGGTCACGGCACCTGGAACATGTACTGCTGGGACGGCGGCAAGACATGGGTCGTGGATGACGAACCGGCGGGTAGCACGCACGAAGTAGCGGAGGCCACGAAGGCGGGGGTGATGGAGCTGAGGCAGATTATGCGGCCCGGGATGAAGGTGAGCGATCTTCAGGCCAGGACAAGACAGGTCTTCAAGGGCTTCGGCGCGGCACCCGATTCGGTGTACATCTTCTTCCACGGGCTCGGTCTGAGCCACTCGGACCTGGAGCAGCATGTGTCGGAGGGCGAACCCCACCCGGACTGGGCTCTCGAGGAGGGCATGGTGGTGGCAACACACCTTCTCTCCCCAGGCAGCGACCGGGAGAGATACTGGGCAGAGGACGTCGTGTTGATACGAAACGACGGAGCGGAATCACTTTACACCTGGGACTTCGACCCGATAACCGGTCGGGGTGACTGAGCCGGCACAGCGACAATGCAATTGCGATCATACACCCCGCGGTTCATTCGTCGGTGCCGAATGAAGTGAAGCTGTCCGAACCGTCGTTCTGTATGACGTATTGGAACCGTAGCTCATCATGGTCTTCTCCCCGTGTATCGTCTTTGATCGAAAGCACACGGACGGCGGCATAGAACCCGTTTTTGTTCCGCAACACGACGATCTGACCGACGCAGGGAGTCCTTACAGGCGACGTGTAATCTAGTGATGAAGCATTGACTACCTGTTGTATGGTCGCCCATTCGCGAGGAGCGAGAGCTATGCCGTTGATCGAAGGAGGATCGTTATACGCATAGATTCTGATGTCGCTTGCCTTACTCCATTTGGTTTCGAACTCCAGCGTACCGTGGCCGACAACATAGCGTCCGTTGTGGCTACTGTAGTCGAACACAGCCTCGCCGACCAGAGAAGTCATGCGAGGGGGAGGTACGTCAGAAGCCTTGCCCTCAAAAGGCTTTAGCCCTAGCTTCTGAACTATCATTGATGCGATCTCAGCCGGTGAGTGATCCCCAGCTTGGAGATAGTGAACGCTGTCTGGTAAGCCAGGCACTGCGGTGTCATCAAATCGGACAGGTAGGAGGTACTCACCCGGTTCCAGCACCGCTCTGCTCAATGCTGCTCGTCGTTCGTGCCTTGGCCAAGCCCTTTCGACCCAGGCCTTTGATATGAAGAGGACCACGCAGCCAGCCTTGTACTCGTACACGGCCTGCAACTCCTCGCCGAGATCCTTTCCCCACAGCGCGCTCTTCTCGAATTCATCGTAGAACACGCCTATGCCACGAGCTTGTAGAGCCAACGCTACCCCTTCAACGTATCTACGCTGTTCACCGGCAAAGGACAATGCTACTTCATACATGATCGAAGGTGGCGGTTTGACTTGATCTCTATTGAATCAGCATACACTATCTTTATGCTGTCACAGAGACAGAGGTGCGAGACTGAACTGATGCGACTGACCGCCGCCGGCCACCCCTATGAGACTACCGGCTCCGGTCGCCATTTCAACTTTCCAGGCAATGGGGTCCGTCTTGTCGGATCCCCGACCGTGCCTTATGTTCCGGTTGCCCAGGCTTTGATCAGATGGTGGGCTATAGCCGACGGTCCAGGCAGCTCCAGTTCCGGGTTTTTGCCGTCCAGAGCCAGAAGGACCTCCCTGCGCTGGAACCAACGGACGTCGGCCATCTCATCATCGTCCATTACGATGTCTGTGCTTGCCGCGTCCGCATGACAACCTATCATTAGCGACCATGGGAAGGGCCAAGGCTGTGAGGAGTGGTACCGGATGTTCTCCACCTGGATACCCGACTCCTCCCCGATTTCTCTCATCACGGCCTCTTCGATCGATTCTCCCTGGTCCATGAAACCGGCGAGTGCGGAGTACATCTTCTCACCGAAGCCCCTGTCGCGGGAGCGACCCAGTAGGCAGTGGTCCTTATCCGACACCAGAGTTATAACCACCGGATCAGTGCGGGGGAAGTGCTCGACATTGCAGTTTGAGCACTGACGTATTTGGCCACCGCGCTTGACGAACGTCTCGTGTCCACACACGGAGCAGAAGCCATTGCGATTGTGCCACTCCACCTGTATGTGGGCTTGGGCCACTATTCCACAGTCAGCTTTGCTCAGATTATCGGTGGCCTCATAGGCGTCCCTGAATCTCCATTTCCCGCTCTCGCGTAGCTCCAGTACCGCAGCGGCTTTACCTGATACATCGACGGCGAAACAGGCCTCCTGGCTCCTCAATCCCAGGAATATTGCCTTTGTAGCGACTCCCAGCCGGCCCAACTCATCGGCGCTCAACCAACCAAGGCGCTGATCTGGCCCGACGGAAACGAGGACTTCCAGGTCTGACAGCGGTAGGAACCTACTCGTAGGGTCCTTCGCCTTTCGGGCTAACCATTCTTCATCTCGGCGCTCACGGTCCCCTCTATCCAGGGGATTGCTGGCGTAAACATGGGAGATCATCGATTGCTTGTTTCTCATGGCCTCGTCCCGTGAAATTCTTCTTACGGTGATATGTTCAAGGTCTACATACTTTGAATGCGAGCGGAGTCTACCAGGAACGGATATTATATCTAAGGTTGGGCGTATAATCCTTACCCGTCCTACTCACAGGAGGAGCAATAATGGGAGCTGTAGATTCGTTGCAGTCCCGGCTGAAGTCCGGGGAGGTCATCATCATGGATGGAGGCACAGGCTCTGAGCTCCATCGCCGAGGCCTGCCGGTAAGCGAGAAGGCCTGGTCCGGGGAGGCGATGTACTCTCACCCGGACGGCATTCGTGAGATTCATGAGGACTATATCCGGGTTGGTGCCGAGATCGTTATCGCCAACACGTTCTCAGCCAGTCGGTCCGTACTGAAAGAGGCGGGACTGGGCGAACGGACCGTCGAAATAAACAAGTTGGGTGCAAAAGTCGCCCGGGAAGCGCGAGACCGGTCCGAGGGGAACGGGTCGATAATAGTTGCTGGCTCCATGTCCACCTACGTTCCCTGGCTGGAACCGGCCGTAACCCCGTCCTATGAAGATATGTTGGCGGACTACCGAGAGCAGTCCCAAGCCCTGGCAGAAGCCGGCGTCGACTTGATAGTGATCGAAATGCTGGTACGTACACTCGATGCCCGGGCCGCTGCAAAGGCGGCGGCCGAGACCGGGCTTCCCGTTTGGATAGGCTACTCGGTGGCAGAAGACGGGGGCAATCTGTATGTTGGAGTACGTGGTAGGCACGCTAACGAGAGCATACAGTCTGCCGTAGAAGCGGTATCGTTCGCCGGGGTTTCCGCCTTCTTCATCATGCACTCGGCCGTGGAGCATACCGGCCCCGGACTCAGGGAGCTACGGCAGTACACGGACCTACCCATTGGTGCGTATGCCCACGCAATAGGTCACCGCACCGGGCCTCTGCCCAAGGATATGGGCTGGAGGGAACTACCGCCGGAAGAATACCTGCGATATGCTCGGGACTGGATGACAGAGGGTGCCCAGATCATCGGGGGCTGCTGCGGCACTACCCCGGAGCACATCCGGGTACTCAAGGATGGACTGCCTGCGCGGATTCCCGCTGCGGGTAAAGCGTAAGAAATCCCGCCGGACTGTCGACAAAGATTGCTCCGTTCGGGGCGTTATCAGTTGCCGTGTCCGTCAATCCCTACTCGGAAGAGTGCCAGAGGCAGGCGCCGGCGCCGGCAAGAACGAGAGGGTTGAGAAACGAGACCAGCAGCCATCCGACGTTCTGTGCGTCGGACTGGGTATCGCCCATGATCAGGGAAAACCAGAGCGGGAAGAAGATGATGGCGAGGGCAAGGGAGATGTATACACCTGCCTGGGCGGTGAGCCGTCGGACGGGGTCGGTTTCAGCTACCGAGCGGAGATTGACAATTGCGACTGCGATGGCAATCAGGATGCCGGCGCCCGTTATGAAATTGAAAACGTCCCAGATCTGCTCGGGGTCCAACGCGTCTACATAAAAGCGGCTGAAGAGCACCTGGGCCGTGTAGACGACGGCATATAGGAATAGGACGCCTCCGACGGCCCGTTTGGCACCATACATAGCGTCTCTCCCTTGCCTGGACTGACTTGCACCCTGGCTTGCAGTGTACTGGGTTCCACCCTGGCGGAACCCGAAATCACGTACCTCTTCTCTGTTTGAATACTCCTACAACAACGGCCTCACCTGATCAGCGAACCGCTCCAGATGCTCCAGAATGTCGGCCTCGGGCTCCAGGTTGTAACCGAGCATCAGACGCCGGACACCCACCTCCTCGAAGGCGTTGATATCGTCGGCTATCTGCCGGGCAGTCCCGGTGAAGGGTCGGTGTTTCCCGTTGGACAGTTGCTGAGCTTGCCCCAGGCTGTATACAGGCATGACATAAGCGACATCGATCTCGGAAGGGTCCCGACCCACCTCCTCAGCGTGGTGGTGAATGCGAGAGAGGTAGTCGCTGAACTGGGCCGTTGTTTCCACCATGTGTCGAGGGTTGTTGCCTATGGGGAACCATCCCTCCGCCAGCCGGCCCGTTCGGCGGAGCGCCGGTGGGCTTTCGCCGCCTATCCAGATGGGTGGATGGGGCTTCTGCACCGGTTTGGGCAGGAAGGTGATGTCGGAGAAATTGGAGTACTTTCCCTGAAATGTAGGTGTATCGCTGGTCCAGAGCTCTTTGAAGGCCAGGATATACTCGTCGCTGGCGGCGCCCCGCTCTTCGAAAGGCGGCGCACCGATAGCCTCGAACTCCTCTCGCATCCATCCTACCCCGCACCCTACGATGAGACGCCCTTGCGACAGCACATCTATCGTTGCCAGCATCTTCGCTGTGGGGACCGGGTTCCGGTGAGGCAGCACCATCACCGAGGTCAGCAGCCATGCCTTGGAGGTGTGCGCGGCCACGAAGCCCATCATAGTCAGCATCTCCAGGCATTCCTCCCCCCAAATGTACTGACCGGCCTCGCCGTAAGGGTACCGGGACCGGATGCTGTTCGGCATGACGATGTGATCGCTGACGCTGATTATCTCGAACCCCAACTCCTCGCCCTTGCGGGCCTGCCTGGCTATGCCTTCGGGGTTGGCCAGCGGCCCACCGGTGCCAATATCGAATCCGAACTCCATTTGCTGTCCTCCTGTTGATGATTGGAACGACAGTATGGTAACCGGATTCTCAATAAATCTCACCTTGCCCTGGGAACCCGTGAGACTTCACCCGGCCTGAGGTCATCCCCGTAGCCGGCCGATGGAACATCGAGGATAATCAGCCCTTCTGGACGAGCGCCAGCTTCTGCTTCGATACATTCATCTGGTATTCTACGTATCCCCGGCTCGCAGTCCCTTGACGATTGCTTGTGCCGGTAGCGGGGGCCATTCATCCAGATCAAGGAGGGACGGACATGACGGAAAGTTACGACGGCAAAGTGGTTCTGGTCACAGGAGGAAGCTCGGGAATAGGGCGTGCTACCAGCGTGGTCTTCGCTCGGGAAGGAGCGAAAGTGGCCATAGCGGACGTGAACCGCCCAGGCACAGAAGAGACAGCCCGCATGATAGAGGCCGCCGGCGGAGAAGCCACCGTGTTCGAGGTGGATGTCAGCAAAGCCGACCAGGTGAGATCGTTGATAGACGATATCGTGCGGATTTACGGACAGCTGGACTGCGCCTTCAACAACGCAGGAATAGCCGGAGAGATGGGAAGCACCGTAGACTATGCCGAAGAGGACTGGGACCGGGTGATAGACGTCAACCTGAAAAGCGTATGGCTCTGCATGAAATACGAGATACCTCAGATGGAGAAGCAGGGTGGCGGGTCTATCGTGAACACCGCCTCCATTAACGGTCTCACCGGGTACCCCGAATCCATCGCTTATGTTGCTTCCAAGCACGGAGTCGTCGGAGTCACCAAGGTCGCAGCCCTGGAGTACGCCACTGCCGGCATCCGGGTTAACGCCGTCTGCCCAGGCTACATCCAGACCCCAATGAATAAAGATGCCCCGGCCGAGTACAAGGAAAGCATGCTTTCCCTGACACCCTTTGGACGCTTCGGAGAACCGGAGGACATAGCCGAAGCGGTGGTGTGGCTGGGCTCCGATGCAGCATCCTTCGTCACAGGCCATACCATGGCCGTCGACGGCGGCTACATGGCCCAATAGCTTGATCAAGGTCGGTTACCGTTGGCCGGTTGCCTCAAGGTAGACCTATTCGAATATCCTTGGGGTACTTTCGAGAGAAGGCAGGCGGGCTAGTATTGCCATACCGTTGGCTGAAAGATTATCATGCCATGGCCGCTGTTTAGTTGTGTGCAAAGAAGCTTGGAAGATCGTCTGAGCACTTGAAAAAGGGGGAGCAGCTATGAAGACCCGAGGAGCGGTCTTATACGACTTCAACAGCCCGATGGTAGTCGAGGATCTGGAGTTGGACCCACCCGGGCCCGGCGAGGTCCTGGTCGCGATGAGCGGAAGCGGCGTTTGTCACAGCGATTACCGGGTAATAAAGGGCGAGTGGAAAGAGATGCTCGGCTCAGGCTCCTTCCCGACCGTGCTGGGCCACGAGGGAGCCGCTGTTGTGCAGGAGGTGGGAGAGGGAGTGACGTCGGTCAAGCCCGGCGATCACGCCATCCTGTCCTTCCATCCCAACTGTGGAAAGTGCTACTACTGCGTCAAGGGCTTCTCCAATCTATGCGAGGACATTCAATCCTCCGATCCGGGCCGGATGCACAAGGGTTCTGAACCGATATACACCTTTGCCGGTCTGGCCACCTTTGCAGCGCACAATGTGGTCTCCGAGGCCGCCGTCATCCCGATTCCCGATGACGTACCTCTCGATAAGGCGTGCTTGGTCGGCTGTGGCGTTACCACGGGCGTCGGAGCCGCCATCAACACCGTCCAGGTGGGAGCAGGCGATGCAGTCGTCGTTTTCGGCACCGGCGGTGTTGGCCTCAACGTGATCCAGGGCGCGGCAATCTCAGGCGCCGATCCCCTCATTGCCGTCGACGTCCTCCAGAACAAGCTGGAGTTCGCCAAGGAGTTCGGCGCCACCCACACTATCAACGCCCGCGAGGAGGACCCGATCGAGGCCATCAAAGCCCTCACCCAGGGTAGGGGCGCCCAGTACGCCTTCGAGGCCATCGGCAACACCGAGGTAGCCGTCCAGGCCCTGGCCTCCGTCTGCAAAGGCGGTACTGCCGTCATCGTTGGTCAGGCCCCCTTCAATGACGAAATCTCCTTCCCGGCTCACATGCTTTGGGAAGAGGCCAGCATAGTGGGGTCCTACTACGGCTCCTCCAGAATGCGACTCTTCATGCCTCGCCTCATCGATATGTACATGACCGGCAAGCTCAAGCTGGACGAGCTGGTCACCAGGACCTTTCCGCTGGACCAGATCAACGAGGCCTTCGAAGTCCTGGAGAAGGGCGAAGTGGCCCGCAGCGTCATCCGCTACGACTAGCCCTCGAACGGCTTCATTCAGCGAGAACGCCCTTCCGGTTGGCACAAGCACGGTGCTGACAAACGCTCTCGCGGCCATCCCCCCGCCCCATTCCCGGCCGGGAATGGGGCCGAAATAGAGATTGTCTCTGAGGGACACCCTCAGACTCCCGACCCCCAGCAGGCAGTCTCAGAAGAATTTGATTCGCCCCTCTGCACACGCCATTTTTCAACAGCCTGTTAGATGTTTGGAAACATCTCAGTGAGCCGCGCCGGGTCTCGGGTTGTGCTCAGCGCCAGCATAAGCTTTACCTGGGCCTTGGATGCCCGCAGACTCCCTCCCGGCAGCACCCCCATATCGAAGAGCTGGTCTATTCCGCCGTCCTCGCTCGCGTACGTCCCGACGCCCAGCGATCCTCCATAGGACCGGGTGACCAGGACTATCGTTACACCCTTCTCTCCGGCCCTGCCGATGGCGGGCACCATCCCCGGCGGAACGCAGCCCGGAGCGAACCCTACCAGAACGATGCCGTCGGAAAACTCCGCTGCGGCATCCAGCAGCTTCCCATCGTCACCCTCGACGGCCGGGACTATCGACACCCGGGCGTTGATTCGGTCGACGGGAATGTGCTCCTTGACGATAGGGCGTCGAAACATGGTTGCCTGGTAGTTCCTGACGACCCCCACGGGGCCGTACTCCAACGAGCGAAAGGTCGCCAGGTCAACCGAGTTGGTCTTGACCACGTCTCGGGGGTCGTGAAGCTCGCCGTTGGCGCAGATGAGGACTCCCCAGCCTCGGGTCTGGTCGGACACCGCAGCGATGGCCGAGTCCAGTATGTTGCCCGGGCCATCGGCGCTGGGGTGTGAATGGACCCGCATCGCCCCGGTAACTACCACCGGTATCTCTTCCTTGAGAAGCAGGTGCAGCATGTAGGCGCACTCGGGGAGGGTAGCAGTGCCCATCGTCAGGACGATCCCATCGGTCTCACCGGCGCCGGCCACTCTCTGGCACTCTTTAGCGAAGGCAAGGAAGTCCTCCGGAGACAGAGTGTTGCTGGCCACGTTGGCCAGCTGTAGCACCTCTACCCGAGCGATCTCCGCCAGCTGGGGCACGGCCTGCACCAGGTCCTCACCCGTAACGGCAGCCACCGCTCCGCCCTGGGCTTCGTCCCACCTGTAGGCGATGGTGCCCCCGGTTGCGATGATCTTCAACCTCTTCATATACCCAACTTTCCGGCTCTGGTGGAGGAGTTCACCGGGCCCATGCCATGGTACATCGGCCAAGTATTGACGTACAGGAAAGGGCTAGGGTCTGGTCACACTCCCGCCCTCCAATGTCATTCCGAAACGGAGCGCAGCGTAGTGAGGAATCTATAGCCTATGTCCCCAGTCCGACGTGCCCAGGAGGGCTTATCGACTCATACATACAATCCCGCGATTATGGGGCCAGCCGACGGAATCGGACCGCGACTCCCAACAACCCCCTTAGATTCCTCACTGCGTTCGGAATGACATCCAAGCTGTATAGGTTGCATGGTCTAAATGTAAACAGGCCCTAGTCACCGCTGCCGATACCACGGCAATCTGCCCCAGCCCATCCAGTGTCCTCCTCATCCGCACCACTTCTGGCCTATGAAAGGTAAGCTGCCCCAGCGTTGATAATACAATACGGGACTGGTAGATTAACCTATGTACACCCACTCTCCAGACTCGTTTAGCAGGACCACCTAGTCGGACGGACCGTAGGAGTTAGCAACATGTCCAGAAATGGATTCCATATAGTCGATAGCGACCTGCACGTAATGGAGCCCCACGACCTCTACGAGAAGTACATGGACGCCGAGTATCGAGACCGGGCGCCGGTCTGGAAGGTTCGTCCTGAAAACGGCCAGATGGACTTCGTCGTCCAGGACGGTACCCCGCCCTCGGAGGGGTGGCGAAAGAAGGAGTGGGTATCCCGCAGAAACCTCGACGACAGCAAAGCGGACGTCTACCAGGATGAGATGGCCCATGGCTACACGCCGGAGCTGACCTTGAAGGCCATGGACCGGGAGGGAATCGACATGGCGATACTGTTTCGCACTTCGGCCCAGATGGCCATCCAGGTCGATGGTCAGGACCCCAATTTCACCTTCGCCGTGTGTCGCGCCTTCAATGACTGGCTGAAGGACTTTGCGAGTATCGACACGGAACGGCTCAGGGGATCGGCCATATTGGCGCTGAACGATGTATCGCTGGCGGCCCGGGAGGCCGTTCGCAGCGTGCAGGACCTGGGCATGACTGCGGTCACCTTGCTGCCCACCGCCGTCGATGAGAGGATGCCCCACGATACGGAATGCGATCCGCTCTGGTCCACCCTCCAGGACATGGACGTGGCTCTGACCTTCCACGATACCTCGTCCGGGTTCTCCGCCAGGAATCCCGGCAACTGGCTCAGGGAGCACCCCAACAACCTGGTCCTGGTCCATACTTTCTCCTTCCCGATGACCCTGATGCTGGCTCTCGGTTGCATGACCACCGGAGGGGTACTCCAGAGATTTCCACGCCTGAGGGTGGCCTTCCTCGAAGGGAACTGCTCGTGGGTGCCATGGCTGCTGTACCGGCTGGACGAGCAGTGGGAGATATACGGCGAAAGCCAGGATGTCCAGCTGGACCTCCGACCCAGTGAGTACTTCAAGAGGCAGTGCTACGTTTCCACCGAGACCGATGGTGAGCTCCTGTACCAGGTGGTCGAGGAGGTGGGTGACGACAACGTGGTCCTTTCCACCGACTACCCCCACACCGATTCCAGCTATCCCCACGCCGTGGAGAGCTTCCTCAAATACGACAAGGTTTCCGACGAATCGAAGCGCAAGATCCTGTGGGATAACTGCGCCCGTCTGTACAACCTGACGAAGGTTCCCGCTTGATCTCGATCTTCGTGCCTGCTATGACAACAGCAGCGAGCACGCCGGCCCGGAGGACTCCATGAAGAACGGACTCAAGGTGTTCGATGCGGACATGCACGTGATGGAGGGGCTGAAGTTCGTGGAGCACATGGACCCCGAGTACCGAGACCGGGGCCCCAAGCCGCTGGACGGCGTTTCCGATTTCGGTTGGACAGCCCTGGAAGGCAAGGAGCTTTTCGGCCCATCCCACATTTTCAAACCAGAGAACGCCAAAGCCAGCGTAGACCTGGCCAGCGACTCCTACGTCGAAGCCACGGGCAAGTACCGGGAGGCCCTGGCCGATAGCTTCGGGCCGGGGTCACAGATGCAGGCGTTGGAGCGGGAGGGCATAGACGTAGGGGTGATGTACCCGTCGTCCACCATCCTCGCCTTTCCCTCGCCCAGGACAAACGGTCTCGACCCCAAGCTCTCGGCGGCCATATGCCGGGGCTACAACGACTGGCTCTCCGATTTTTGCAGCCATGACGCCGGCCGATTGAAGGCAGTAGCTGCGGTCCCTATTCACGACGTGGAGGAATCGGTAATCGAGATCCGGCGCGCCGCCAGCGAAAAGGGACATATAGCGGCCTTCGTCCGGCCCAACGTAGTCAATGGCCGCAACCTGCACGATTCCTACTACGACCCCTTCTACAGCGAGCTGGAGGACCTGGGAATACCTCTTGCCGTTCACGAGGGGACCGCCGGCGGGCCGCCTGGGGCCGATCAGAGGTTTCACGGCAGCTGGATCATGATGCATATGGCCGCTCATCCCCTGGAGCAGATGTTGGCCTGCGAAAGCATCATCGTGGGAGGCGTACTGGAGCGGCATCCCAGGTTGCGTGTGGCGTTCCTGGAGTGCGGCTGCAGCTGGCTGGTCTACTGGCTATGGCGGCTGGACGAAGAGCTGGAAGCCTGGGGTTGGCATGAGACTCCCTGGCTGAAAGCCAAGCCCAGCGAGTACTATCTGAGACAGTGCTTTTCCTCCTTGGAGGGGGATGAGCCCGGCGCTCGCGCTTACATCGAGATGCATGGCGACGATAACCTGTTGTGGGCCTCCGACTATCCCCATCCCGACGCTTCCTACCCCGATGCTTCCTCGGGATTTCTGGCGATAGAGTCCCTATCGACGGAGACGAAGAGGAAGGTGCTGTGGGACAACCCGATGCGGTACTACGGCCCGATGCCATAATACGGGTTACAGGGCGGTCATTTCTAAGCACAGCATCGCGCCGGGTCCCGTTCGTATTGAAGAGGCCCGGGTACGATAGGCGCCGGTTGTCAGTCCGAGAGGCGTGTGTTAACTTTTTCCTGTTGTAGGATGGGACTCAGTGCGGCATACTTCGGACGAATGGGAGGAGACGACTCATGAACGGCAGCTACTCGTTGAAGTTCGAGCCCAACATCCCCGTGACCATGAGGGACGGCACCGTTACTTACGCCGACGTATTTCGGCCCGATGCGTCAGGCAAGTTCCCGGCGATTCTTCAACGCACCCCGTATGACAAGGGCGCCGCGATGAGCATTACCAACTCGCCGGTCGATGCTATCAGGGCAGCGATGGAGGGATACGCCGTCGTCATTCAGGACGTGCGCGGCCGGTACACGTCCGAGGGCGAGTTCTACACCTTCGTCAACGAGATAGATGACGGCTATGACTCGGTTGAGTGGACGGCGAGCCAGCCGTGGTGCAGCGGCAAGGTCGCGATGAACGGGGTGTCCTACGTCGGCGCCACCCAGTGGCTGGCCGCAAAGGCCAAGCCGCCTTCGCTGGCGGCGATAGCCCCCGGTGTCACCGGTTCCAACTATCAGGAGGGGTGGGCCTGGCAGGGCGGCGCCTTCGAGCTGGGCTTCAACCTGTCATGGACCATCGGATCCCTGGTCGCGGCCAACTGGGACAATCTGTCAAAACGGCTGCCCCTGTCTCCGGAGGGACTGGATAAGGTAATGGACGCGGCGGACAATCTGACGGTGGGACTCAACCATCTCCCGCTGCGGGACCTCCCCGATTTCAAGGGTGACCTCGCCCCCTACTACTACGACTGGCTGGCACACCCGGAGTACGATAGCTACTGGCAAGACGTCAGCATCGAGGAGGCGCACCCGGAGATAACGGTCCCCGCCTACAACTTCGGCGGTTGGTACGATATCTTCCTGGGAGGAACAATCCGAAACTTCAGCCGCATGCGGGAAATGGGTGCGACCGAGGACGCTAGGCGCGGCCAGAAGCTGGTCATAGGACCCTGGGTACACGATGGCGCTCCGGGCAACATTTCGGGAGCGTTCAACTTCGGCACAGGCGCTTCGGCCCTGACCCTCGACCTGCAAGGGGACATACTGCGGTACTACGATTACTGGCTCAAGGGCGAGGACAACGGGGTGATGGGCGAAAAGCCGGTCCGTATCTTCGTCATGGGCGACAACGTCTGGAGGTACGAGGATGAGTGGCCCCTCAGCCGCGCCAACGAAGTAAGGTACTATCTGCACAGCGGAGGCAAAGCCAACACCCTGAACGGCGATGGGTCTCTCTCGCCGGAGTCTCCGGGAAGCGAATCGCCCGACGTCTACGTGTACAACCCGATAGACCCTGCGCGCACGCAAGGAGGCGGCCTCTGCTGCGATGCATGGTTCATGGCCTCGGGCGCCTTCGACCAGAGGGCCATCGAGGCTAGGCCGGATGTCCTGGTCTACTCGACGCCTCCCATGGACCAGGACACCGAGGTGACAGGGCCGATAACGGTAACCCTGTACTCTTCGACCTCGGCCCCGGACACCGACTTCACCGCAAAGCTGGTTGACGTAGGACCGTGCGGCTTCGCCCGCAATCTGACCGATGGGATCATACGCGCCAGGTACAGGCAGCCCCGCCAGCCGGCCAGTCTGATAGAGCCGGGCCAAGTCTACGAGTACACCATAGACCTGTGGGCCACCAGCAATGTGTTCAAGAAGGACCACCAGATACGGCTGGAGGTCTCCAGCAGCAACTTCCCCCGGTTTGATCGCAACACCAACACGGGTGAAGAGATCGGCGCCGATAGCGGGTTCGTTTCGGCGCTTCAGACGGTGTACCACACCTCGGAGTATCCCTCTCACGTGACGCTGCCCATCGTCCCGAAGGACTGACGGGGAACATACACTTTCGCGACCATCCCCCTGGCCCCCTTCCTGGCCAGGAAGGGGGGATAGATAAAGAAAGTTTCCGAGGGACACCCTCAGACTCCCGGCAAAGGGGCTTCGCCCCTCTGCACACCCCTTGTCAAATCAACGCGCATCCACAGTTTGCGGGGTGGGATGGCCGCGGCCATAATCCGGAGGAGCCGAGAGAGTTTCCCTCTGGCAGCGGGGTTAGGGGGTGCCCCCCAAATTTACCAAACGTCCCAGGGCAGGGGGGCCGGTTATCGCTTGCCCAGCGCCTCGAGGACGCGGTCCGGTGTGGCCGGGATGTCGTAGACCCGGGCTCCGGTCGCATCGGCTATGGCGTTGACCACGGCAGCGACAATGGGAACGTCGCTCATCTCGCCTCCGCCCTTAGCGCCGAAGGGGCCTTTGGAGTATTCGCTACCGACGACGGACACCACGGTGATCTTCTCTGGGGCCTGTCGAGTGGTGGGAAGCCCGTAGGCCTTGATGGTCCTGGTCTCTCCGGGCACGTACCTTTCGCTCAGGGCCAGGCCCATGCCGAAGACGATGCCGCCTTCGCACTGGCCCTCGAAGCTCAAGGGGTGAAGGATTTTGCCGGAGTCGGCGGCGTAGAGGACCCTGAGCACTTTGACCTGTCCAGTATCGATGTTCACGTCCGCCTCGACGAGGGTGGTGCCGAAGGAGAACACATCGCAGTTGGACCCCTGGCCGGTTTCGGGATCGAAAGCCTGCTTGTTAGATTTTTCGCTGTAGGCCTTGGCGTGCTTGAAGGCGAAAGATCCTTCGTATTTCGTAGGGGCCTTCATCTTCTGAAGATGGCGGAAAATGAGATGGTACGGCAGCCTCTCGCCGGGAGCGCGTTTCGAGTAGGCGTGGCCGGCCTCGAAAAGGACGTTTTCCGGGGTGTCCTCCAGGATCTCCGACGCCGCTTGCGCCATGGCCGCCTTCAGCTTCTTCGATGCGTCGTGGACTGCGCCCCCGACCAGGGTAACGGTGCCCTGGGAAGCAGTGATGTGCGGATAGGGGGCGAGGATAGTATCGCCCATGACCATGTCCACCGACTCCAGGGGAAGCGCCAGCTCCTCGGCGGCGATCTGGGCCATGACCGTGCGGCTCCCCTGGCCCTTCTCCACCGCGCCGACGAACACCTTGATCCTGTCGTTTTCCAGCAGCTCGACCGCGGCCTTGTACTCGCCGCCCACACCGACAGCCCGCCACCCGCATCCTATGCCCACGCCTCGTTTCCAGGGCATGGCCGGAGGGTCCGACTCGGCCAGGTCCAGGGCCTGGCGATAGGGCTCTCGCACCGCTTCCAGTGTCGCTTTGACTCCCACGCTCTCCTCCAGGGGCATGCCGGTATGTAAGACGTCGCCTACCTCGAGGGCGTTGAGAATCCGGAAATCCAGCTTGTCCATGCCCAGCTTCTCGGCCAACAGGTCCATCTGGGTCTCATGGGCCAGGGCCGAGGCTATGCTGGTTATGCCCCTGATGGGGATGGCCCGGGGACTGTTGGTGCAAGCCTCGTTGGCCTCGATGTAGACGTTGGGCACGCGATAGGGACCGGTGATGAAATAGGCGTTGCGGCTCACACAATCGTTGATGGCCTCGCCGGGGTTGTGACTCCAGGCCCCACCATCGACCAGCATGTCGGCTTCCATAGCCACCAGCTTTCCCTCTCTGGTGGCCCCCGTTCTGCACTTCATCAGAAAGGAGTACCACTTGGACGAGCCCAACAGTGATTCCTCCCGGCTGTACACCAGCCTCACCGGTTTCCGGGTTTTGACTGCAAGCAGGGCCAGGATGCCGGCGTGAAGGTAGTCCTCTCTCCCGCCGAAATTGCCTCCCATCTCGGGGCAGATGATGCGTATTCTGTCCCGCTCCATGTTCATCAGTCCGGCCAGGAAGGCGTGGCCCTCGAAGGCCTCGTGGGAGGGGAACTCCAGCAGCAGCCTGCCGTCATCATCCAGGTAGGCGACGCCCGCCTCCGGCTCCATGTAGAAATGCTCCTGTCGAGGAGTGGTGAAGGTGCTCTCGACGATGACCTCGGCCCGAGCCAGACCTTCCTTTGCATCGCCGGAGACCACCCTTCGAGCGTGGACTACGTTAGGTTCGGGGGGGTTGATGAGAGGAGTGGTTGGGTCTCCGGCCTTGAGGTAGTCCAGAACGGGAGGCAGTGGATCGTACTCAACGTGGATGCTGTCCAGGGCGGCTTCGGCGGCCTCTTTGGTTGTGGCGGCTACAGCGGCTATGGCCTCGCCGAGAAACCGGACCTTGTCACGGGGAAAGAGGTAGGTCTGCGGTTTCCCGTTGGGCATCATGGGACTGCCGGGTATATTCTCGGCTGTGACCACCGCCTCGACACCTTCCAGCGCCTCGGCCTCAGAGGTGTCTATGGAGACGATGCGGGCGTGGTGATAAGGGCTGCGGAGTACCCTGGCATGGAGCATACCCTCCATCTTCAGATCGGCGGCATACCTGGCGGCGCCGGTCACCTTGTCCAGATCGTCTAGCCGGGGAACGCTGGCCCCGACTATCGGGCCGCCGGATACGGGTACGGACCGAACGCCGCCGGCCCCTCGCATGGCCTTGGCGGCATCCAGGACGGCGTCGATGACTTTGACGTAGCCGGTGCAGCGACAGATGTTGCGGGAAAGCCGTTTGACCACATCTTCCCTTGCGGGCTCCGGGTTCCGCTCCAACAGGGCCGAGGCCTCCATGATGATGCCCGGAATGCAGAACCCGCACTGGGATGCGCCGAGCTCGATGAAGGCGTCCTGGAGGGGGTGCAGGTCGCTGTTGTCGAGAGCTTCGGGAGTCGAGTCCTCATGATATCGGGAGGCCAGACCTTCGATAGTGGTGATCTCTTTACCCTGGGCCCGGCGCACCGGGAGGAGACAGGACATGACCCCCTTGTTGCCAAAGAGGACTATACAGCTCCCGCATTCGCCTCCGTCGCAAGCCTCTTTCGTCCCCGTGAGGTCCAGGTCGTCCCGCAGCACGTCGAGCAAAGTGCGGTCGGGGACGGTGTTCACCACCCGTCTCTCGCCGTTTACGGTAAGGGCTATGGCTGCTTTCGCCGGCAACTGCTTTATCGAGGTACTTCCGTTTCGTTCGTCAACGTCCCGAAGATGGTAGCACAAAGCGACTTATTTAAGCTTGCCAGGCCCGGGGAAACGGGTTCCCCAAGGTGTTACCCTAAGGAACGGCATATTAGAGGCGAGTGGGAACAGCAGGCCCGAATTCAACAAGGCGAGTGAGGATGATGGAGGAAGCCATGACCAAGGAATACGACATCATAATCATCGGGGGAGGGCACAACGGGCTAGTGGCGGCGGCCTACCTTGCCGACGCGGGACTGGATGTGCTCGTGCTGGAGAGGCGGGACATCATCGGTGGGGCCTGCGTCACCGAGGAGCTGATACCGGGCTTCCGGTTCTCCACGGCCTCCATGTTCGTGGGCTCGCTCAATCACAAAGTCATAGAAGACCTGGAGCTCTCCAAGTACGGATTCGAGTGGTACACCACAGATCCCACCGACATCTTCATGTTCCCGAACGAGCGCTGCCTATGTTGCTGGAAAGATGAGGGGAGGCTGGTGGAGGAGATTTCCAAGTTCTCTAAGAAGGATGCCCAGGCCTACCTGCAGTTTGAACGGGAGTACCAGCAATACGAGGAGTATCTGACCCCGTTGGAGCTTCGCCCTCCGCCAAGCTTTCCCGAGGTCGCCAGCCGGTTCAAGACCCCCGATGAGCAGGAGCTTTTTCGCACTTTCATGCTGGGCAGCATGGCCGAGTTCGTGGAGTCCCGGTTCGAAACGGAAGAAGCTCGGATGCTTGTTGCAGCCCTGGCCACTGTGGGCCATTCCCTCAGCCTACGGAGCAAAGGCAACATGCACCCGTACATCAGGGACCACTGGGGTTTCAGCCGGGGTGGGATGGGAGCCATCACGAGGGCAATGGCCGAGTCAGCCCGGTCGAGAGGGGCCTCCATCAGGGCCAACGCCGAAGTGAAGCATGTGTTGGTGAGAGACGGAAAGGCAGCCGGCGTGGTGCTGGTGGACGGCGAAGAGATTCGTGCAAAGGCCGTGGCTTCCAACGCCGACCCCAAGAGGACCTTCCTCCACCTGGTCGAGCCCGAACATCTCGAGGAGAAGTTCAGGGACAAGGTGGACAACATCCAGATGAAGGGCGATTTCGCCAAGCTCTTCATCGCCCTGGATGGCCGGCCCCAGTGGGAATGCTTCGGAGACGAGGACCCGGGCACGAGGGACCATGGCTTCATAACTATCAACCCCTCCATCGAATACAGCGAGAGGGCACTGAGGGACTGCATGGACGGCCACCCATCGCAGGACCCGTTGTTCATGCTGCACCTCCAGTCCCTCACGGACGACTCACTGGCGCCTCCCGGCAAACACGCTATGACGGTCTATGTTCAATACGCCCCCTACAACCTGAAGGAAGGAAGCTGGGAAGATAAACGAGACCGGTTCTCCAAAAGGTGCATCGATACCCTGGCCGAGTACAGCCCCAATCTCAAAGACCTGATTGTGGACCACGCTTTCTTCGGGCCTCGTGACATAGAGGAGCGATTCTACCTCACCGAGAGTACCATGCTGCACGGCGACGTCTTCCCGGACCAGATGTTTGGGAATAGGCCGGTGCCCGGTTGGTCCCAGTACCGGACACCCCTGCAGAACCTGTATCTCTGCGGCTCGGGCGCTTATCCGGGCGGCGGCGTGACGGGCGTTCCCGGTCACAACGCCTCTCAGGCCATCATCCAGGACTGGCGAGAGGGAGTCATTGGCTGACGTGTCCAACCGTCTGACAAAGCCCATCTCAAACAAGGGGAGAACGGCGCCATAACAGAACCGCCCAAGATAGAACGCCCCTCCAGGTACCGATGGGCGGTGCTCCTGTTTTGGCTGGCCCCCCACGTGTGGGGCTATGTAATGATGGGGAGCCTAGGGTTCCTTCTCCCCAGCATGAGAAAGGAGCTGGGACTCAGCCCTCTTCAGGAGGGGTTTCTGGGAGCTGCCCCTCCGGTTGCCAATATCCTACTGGCAATACCCTTCGGCTGGCTTCTATCCAGTTTCAAACCGAAGCTTCTCAGCTCCTTCAGCTTCTTCGCCATGGCCGGTCTCGTCTTCTTCCAGGGCTGGGCGCCGGTATACCTACTGCTGCTGTTGGGCCGCTTCCTGTACGGCGTCGCCTCCATCTCTCGAGAGCCGGCCCGGGTGCTTTTGATACGGCAATGGATACCACCAAGGGAGATAGTGATAGCCAACGCCCTGGCCAACTTCCTGTGGGGCATTGTGGGACTGGGTTTCATTCTCATACCGGTGGTTCTGGGGCTGCTCGACGACAACTGGCGGCATACCATGTACGTGTTCGGAATAGTGTCGATAGCAGTAGCTCTGACGTGGCAGATTTTCGGCAAGGAGAGGCGGACCGCGGAATTCGAAGAGCAGATGCAAGGGCAGGAGACCACTCCTCTCGCCACGATGTTCCAGCACCGGGAGCTCTGGATGGTGTCCTTCGGCATGCTGGGCGTAGGCGTGAATTTCTCCGCTTTCCAGACCTTCTGGCCCAGCTTGATGCTGGACCAACACGGACTGTCGTTGACCGCCTCCGCCGTCGCTATGTCCGTAGGTGGGGCATTCTCCGCATTCGTCGGCCTGGGGGTGGGCCTGGTAGCCAGCAGGGTTGGCAAGAAGAGACAGATCCTGGTCCTATCCGGGCTTATCCTAACCGGCACAACGATGAGCCTGCTGTGGATCAGCAACTACCCCTTACTGATGGTGCTCTTCCTGGTCCAGAGTGTCGGCTTCTCCTTCTTCCCCATAGCCATGACCATCCCCTACGAGCTGCCGGGCATCAGGCCTCGAGAGGTGGCCGTTGCGTCCAGCATCCTCTACACGATGCTGTGGATAGGTACGTTCATAGGACCGGTGCTGGCCGGAGCCCTCACCGTCGAGGAATCCCCGGAAGCCTTGCGATTCGCGCTTCTGGTCACCAGCTGTGGCGCCTTCCTCATGACCGTGTCGGGCTTTCTGCTGCCGAGGAAGTGGGACCGGCCCCCGGGGATCTGAGACCCGAGCCCGCTTGATCGGCTTCCATTCCCAGTCTCCACCATCGAACGCTGGAGAGCATCGGGAGGTCTGTCCGGCTTTGTAGCGGTAGTCGACGCTAGGAGAGATGCGAGATGGCTTTGTGGCTGGCACGCGTTCGTTGACGGTACCGACGGGTGATGTACAATGGCCCTCTCGGAGGAAACCATCTTCACCTGCGGCCGGAACGGCCGTATGTGAGTAATCCAGTCAGGATCTAGTAGGCAGAAGGAGGTCCGCCATGAAGGCAGTGGTGATGAGGGAACCCTACGTACCGGTAGAGGTCGAGGACGTGGAAGTGGGCACGCCCGGGCCTCGTGAGGTCCTGATCCGTACCGGTGCGGCAGGTGTGTGTCACAGCGATCTACACTACGTCGATGGACTGTACACCACCGAACTGCCGACGATCCTCGGCCACGAGTCTGCCGGGACCGTCGAGGAGGTTGGTGAGCTGGTCACCTACTTTCAGCCCGGCGACCGGGCCATAACTTGTCTTTCAGTATTCTGCGGGACCTGCGACAAATGCCTGACGGGCAACATGGCCCTGTGCCGGAGGATCGGTCTTGATCGCAGGCCCGATGAGCCGCCCCGCCTCCACAAAGGCGATGAGCTGATATATCAGTACGCCAATCTGTCCTCCTTTGCCGAGTACATGCTGGTGCACGAAAACGCTGCGGTGAAGGTGGATGACGACGTTCCCATCGAGGTACAAGCCCTGATCGGATGTGGGGTGACCACCGGCGTGGGAGCGGCGCTCAACACGGCCCAGGTGGAGCCGGGCAGCACCGTCGCCGTCATAGGGTGCGGGGGCGTGGGCTTGAGCGCGGTGAACGGTGCATACATCGCAGGTGCGGCCCGGGTAATCGCCATAGATGCCGTGGAGGACAAGCTGGCCCTTGCCCAGAAGGTAGGGGCCACCGATGTCATCGACGCCTCGGGCGGTGGAGTCGTAGAGAAGGTGATGAACTTGACCGGAGGCATGGGCGTCGATTACTCCTTCGAGGCGATTGGAAAGAAAGAGACTGCGGAGCAGGCCTTCAATATGCTGGACAAGGGCGGCGCCGCTACCATCATCGGCATGATACCCGAGGGCACCGAGATCCACATCGATGGACCGTCGATCCTGGCCGGAAAGAAGATCCAGGGGAGCAGCATGGGGTCCAACAGGTTCCGGGTGGATATGCCCCGGTACATGGAGCTCTACCGACAGGGCAGGCTGAAGTTGGACGAGATCATCTCCAAGCGAATCAGGATCGAGGACATCAACGAGGCCTTTGAGGACATGCGAGACGCTCACACAGCTCGCAGCGTCATCATGTTCGACTAACGGGCCGCATTTCCGACCTGGCTAGATTGCCACGCCCCGACTTCGTCGGGTCTCGCAATGACGAGGCCGTCGTTGCGAGCGACCGGCGAGGGAGAAACACCTCAGACTGCCGGCAAGGGGCGTCGCCCCTCTGCAGACCCCACGTACCTTGACCAGGGAGTCCAGAGGGCTTCCCTCTGGCCGGGGGTTTGGGGGACGTTCCCCCAAGTCCACAATCGTCTCAGGGTGGGTGGGAGGGAAAACCAACCACTTGGGCCGGGTGGGGTTGCACACCCGGATTAGACCGGGAGTTCCGATCGATCCTTGACGGTAGGCCCATCGACCGGCTGGGTCAGCATCCGCACCGCAGCCCTCAGCAGATCGATTCGCCAGGCCTGCTCATGCTCTGAGGTCAGCTTCGGGTCGCCCAGTGGATGATGGAATCTCCCCTCGGTTCTGAAAATCCGGTTGGCGCCGACCCTCTCGGCGATGCTGACGAGGGCGGTGATAAGCACCACGGGGATACCGGCCCGTTCGATCTCCTTGGCTAACGTAGCGCCGCTACGGGTTCCCGTGCCTCAGGTGGCGGTTAGAATCGCCGCCCGGACGTCCCGTGCCTTCATGTCCTCGGCCATTTCGCGCCCGATCCGGGTCATCGTCTTGATGTTGGCCATGTTCCCGGTGGTGACGTAGTAGTGGTCGGATAGCCGGCTGATGACGCCTGTTTTCTCCAGGAACCGAGCGGCATCGAGAGGCACGGTACGATCGGGTGCATCGTTGGTGCCGCTGGTGTCACAGCCGCCGTGCCACGCCTCGTAGTCGCCCCGCCTTAGACTGTTGAGACCCTTGATCGGATACTTGAGCCACTTGGACGCGTTCCAGGTCTCCAGCCTGTCGGGGTTGCCTGAAGGCACGAGACCTGACTCGGTGACCAGGGCCACAAGGCTGCGGCTGAGGTCTGCTATCTCAGGCGCCGGGGGTACGTTGTCGAAATCGGGAATTGGCAGCTCTGTGCGGTACGAACGTCCATCAAGCTTCGCCAGCAGCATGTTCGCGGCCCGCTCGGCGGCGCCCTGCTTCACCCTTACGTTTCGCCGGACGCCCCGGGGGAGGTACCCCTCGTCATCGGCCGGTCCGATCTCAACACCGCGGCCGAGTTTAACGACGAAGTCGGCCAGCCTGGGTAGAGCGTCGTTCATCGATGCTGCCGTCGGGCTGGTGGGCAGGATGTAGACGTCCTCACGGAACAGCTCGACGCCCGGGTTATTGACGTTCATCGCCGTCACCGCGGGCTTGCCTCGTTGCTGCAAGGCTTGAGCAATCGCTCCGCAGGCCGTGCCATAACGACCCGAGTTGAAGGCGGGTCCGGCCGCCAGCACGTCGGCAGGATGAGAGTCGGCCAGGGCTATGAGTCGACTTGTCGCCTCATCCTGGTTCTCGATGAAGTAGTTGTCGCCGCAGACCAGCGTCCCGGTGATAGTGGCCCGGTCGGCAAGATGCTTGGCCAGGCCGACGCCGGGCCCGACGGGGCCGGGACGGTACTGGGGAGGAGCGTCCGCATGGTCCTCGCCTCCTATGCCGCCGAAGAACTGGTTTACGTAGTGGATAACGGTGATTTCGTGATTCATGCTAAATTCCCAGCGCTAGAAATCCCTGGCGGTAAAGCCGTTGGTCTGCATCATCCAGAAGCCGGCGTACATCTCGTGGGCGCTGAGGGTGAGACTGCCAGACGCCCGGAGGCGGTGGCCCCACTCCTCGTTGGAGCTGAAGACCAGCTCCTCGCCTCCAACCACCCGCTTCATCCCGGGCACGGTGAACTGCCTGTCGGCGCCTCCGCCGGAGACTATCGCATCGGCTTCGCTAGCGTAATCCACAATCGGCCAGTCCCTCCCTTCGATACCACCCAGCTCATGCACCATCTGGACGGTCTGCACCCCCGAGCTCTCCAGTGCCTTAACGCTCTGCATGAAGTCCACCCAGGTATTGCCGGTGCCCTCCAGAGTCATCACCGCGCCCTTGACATCCAGCATTCTGGCGACGTTTGCGACCATGTAGCCGTTCCTCTCCTTGAGCTCATGGTCGTCGTGGTGTCCACGGCATAGTATCACCCCTGCGAAGTCCAGGTCTCGGCCGTGGCGGCTGTACAGGTCCCGGATCACGGGATGGTTCAGGCGTAGCCACGTTGGGACCTTCATCATGTTCCGGTAGTTGCCGCTGACCACGGCGCCGTCGAAGTACTCGTTGGGGTGCAGTACCGTGGGCGCCAGCGAGGCTACCGGCTGGCCGTACAGAAAGGTCTGCACCAGAAACCCCTGCTGCTGCACCTGGTCGACGTAGGCCACCCTGGGCAGGACCGGGTCTACGTCACCAAGCTCGAACTGCTCAATCTCATCGGGGTCCGTTGCGCTGGTGGCGACCTCGGCAAGGTGCTGTGAGACGCGAAGGCTGCCCATGCGAATGGCGTTCTCGAACTCCTCGTTGGTGGCACCACGGCGAGGGGTAAACACCAGGGCGAGGTTATGGGTGTCGGAGCAAGCGGAGAGCTCGGCGCCCGGTCCGCTCATATCTATGATGCCCTCATTGAACTCCAGGATCCCGCTGGTCGGTTCGGGGAGCCGGGCCGATTGCAACACCGCCAGTCCCTTTAGTCGACGGGTCACACCGGCGCCTACGGTGCGGGCGGGCCCCAGAAAGCCGGGGAAGGCGACGGTATCCTCGGTAGCCTTGATGCGGGGCTCGATGGCGTCCAGGACGTGGATGATGCGGGTCTCTTCCCCCGGCGAGGCCAGCTCTATCCGAACATCCGATACGGAGTCGTCGTACCTGGCGATCCGGGACACCTCTTCCCGGTCGATGATGAGGGCGCCGTTGACCAGGCGGGTCTCGGGACCGAACTGAAGAGCATCGACAGAATAGCTTTCAAGCCGCAGCTTCAAGCCGCTCCTCCCGTTGGTGTCATGACTGCTCCACGGCTACAGAGCGGTAAAGCCGCCATCGATGACCAGCTCCGAGCCCGTCACGTAGGACGACTCATCGGACGCCAGGAAGAGGATGGCGTTGGCCACCTCCTCGGGTGTGCCAAACCGTTTCATCGGCACGGCATCGATGTACTTCTGATGGTAACGGGGATTCGCCTTTATCGGGTCCATCATGGGAGCGTCTATCGGGCCTGGATGCACCGAGTTGGCTCGAATACCGTTCCGGGCATACTGTACGGCCGTCGACTTGGTCAGGTTTCGCACGGCGGCTTTGGAGGCGCCGTAAGCAGAGCCGGTGGCCGAGCCCAGGATGCCGCCGACCGACGAGAGGTTGACGATGGACCCGGCGCCCGCCTCGATCATCTCCGGAACGACGTACTTGGTGCCGAGGAACACCCCCTTGGCGTTCACCTCCATGATGCGGTCCCAGTCCTCGCTGCTGGTATCCGCCACACGGTCCCGCTTGATGATTCCGGCGTTGTTCACCAGCACATCCAGCTTGCCGAAGCGGTCGAGTGTCGTGCGCACCGCCGCTTGCCAGTCCTCTTCGCTGGTGACGTCCAGCTTGAAGAAGGTGACCTGGCCGCCGGACTCGGCGATCTCCTCGGCCAGCTGCTGCCCTTCCGTCTCCAGCACGTCGCCGATGGCGAGGCTGGCTCCTTCCCTGGCGAAGAGCTTGGCCTCGGCCGCGCCGATACCCCTGGCGCCACCGGCAATCAGGGCCACTTTGCCTTCGAGTCTCATGGCGTGCCTCCTAGTCCTCCTTGAGAGCGGGGATGACCTCACTGCCAAGTAGCTCGATGGAACGCATGGTCGCCCGGTGGGACATGGCGCCGCACTGGGCCTCCAGCATCAGAGAGCCGATGCCGAGCTGGCGCTTGATGTGCAACAGCTTCTCCGTGACGGTGTCGGGCGTCCCCACGATGATGCGGTAATCGTCCTGAAGCTCCTGGTAGCTCATCTTCTGCAGCGGTACGGTCTTACCACCCGTGCTCTTGGCCGAGTTTATCACCGCGCTCTTCCTGCCGGCCCTGCTCAGATATCCGGGTGGAGCGAAGTACTCCCGCGGGCCGAGCAACGGTCCCCGCATTCGCCACATGATGTGCCTACCCTCCTCTTGGGCCTTCTCCTCGGTGTCGTTGACGTGACAACAGACCATGAAGGCGAATTTTTCCGGGCCTGCCTCGATACCCTCTTCGGCGGCATAGTTGCGATAGAGGTCAAACAGGCCCTGGGCAGTCTCCAGCGACGTCAGGAAGGCGGCGTAGGTGTAGCCCCGGCGAGCGGACCACTCAACCGTCTCGGGACTGCCCGTGCCCGGCGTCCAGATGGGCGGGTGGGGCTTCTGCAAGGGCAGCACCCAGGGGTTGACCACGCGGAAATCGAAGTGGTCACCCTCCCATCGAAAGGGTCCGGGGGTAGTCCAGGTTTTGACCATCAGGTCGTGCGCCTCTTCGAACCGCTCCCGGTTATGTACGGGATTGGTGTTGGTGGCCCAGCTTTCGACTCCCAGGCCCCGCACGATGCCCGAGATCAATCGGCCCCCCGAGATAAGGTCCACCATCGCTATCTCTTCCGCCAGGCGCACCGGATTGTCCGTCGTCGAGATCAGGTTGCCCAGTATCAGGATCTTCGCCCGGGTGGTCATCCGCGCCAGGATGCCGGCGATCACGTTCACCCCGACGTTCATGCAGGAGCAGCTGTTGTGGTGCTCGTTGATCATCAGACCATCGAAACCCACCTCGGCGGCGTACTGGTACTCGTCCAGGTAGCGCTGGAACAGGCCCTGAGCCGTTGGGGCATCAAAGTAAGTGTTGGGGAAGGTCAGGCGCATGGAGGGATAGTTGTCGGCTTCCGACTCGTCGAACTCGGCGTAGGGCATTTCGCTGAACCAGTAGACGTCCATACCGGTCTCCATTCAGTAAGTGCGATCAGTCCAGAAAGCCCAATACCGTACGAACGAACTCGTCCGGCTTCTCGATCTGGGGTGAATGGCCGCAGTTCTCGATGATCGATAGCCTGGCGCCGGGGATGGACCGCTGGTACAGCTCTCCGCAGTTCAGAGGCACAATACGGTCCTCTCGACCCCAGACGATGAGGCTGGGCACGTCGACCCGTTGCAGAAGGCCGGGGAGCCGGGGATCGTGCATGTAAGGCTTCCAGCAGAGGCGCACGGCCATCTCCCGGTTTGACTCCTGGGTCTGCTTCTCCTCATCGGTCAGGGTGCGTTCGTACAGCTCGCTCCACTCCGGGACCTGGCCGGGATCGAAGAAACCGAGCTGAGCAACCTGTTGGGGGGTAATGAGAAAGACGTCGGCGATTTCCCCCTCCGTGGGTTTGATACCCACGGCGCCCACCAGCACCAGCCGCTCGAGATTATGGGGGCACATAACCGCCATCTCGGCTGCTATCCACCCGCCCATGGAGAAGCCCATAAGCCGGACCCTGTCCAGATTCAGCCGGTCCAGAAACCAGAGGTAGAAGCAGGCCATATCGGGAATGGTCTCGAGCCACGGGGGTCTTTGAGATCGATCATAGCCTGGGTGAGAGGGGACATAGAGGGTGAATCTCTGGGCGAGGGCCTCGTTGTACTTGCGCCATCCCCGGTGTCCTCCTGCGCCGTGGAGGACCAGCAGGGGCTCTCCGACGCCGCCCTTCATGAAGTGGACCTCGGAGCCACCGATGTTGACCTGTTCTTCGCGCCACTCTACCGTCATTATCCGTCTCTTTCCCATCGCCCTCGGGGCATCTCTTCTCAGTCGATGCCAAGGTCGCCATCGGCCAGGCCGGTCTTGGATACGCCGATACCCCCGGCACTACCGGCTATCAAGGCTACTTTCCCTTCGGGTCTCATGGCAAGCTTCCTAGCGCTTGTTGGGATCGGGGATTACGTCTTTTCCCAGCAGGCCATCCGATAGCATTCTATCAATTCGGTGAAGGGGTACATCGACCATGATGTTGTCGGTCATGCCGTTGTTGGCCAGTCTGGTATGGAGATACTCGGTCTCCTCCTGGCTAACGACCCCGTCCGAGATCACGCCCCTGGCAAGCCTAATCAAAGTGTCCATTTGCCAGTTGTTGATGCGGGACGAGGAACGGACCAATCCGGCAAGCTCCTCATCACAATAATAGACGGCTATCATTACATCTGTTCTCTTGCTGCCTACGGTCCTGGCGGATCCAGGGGTATTCCGTACATCGAGTCCGGCTTCAGCCTCGCCGCCTCCGACCCGGGTAGAGGTCGGGACGTCCTGGGCGTTCTGGACGTTCTGGGTGTCTTAGGCGGCAGGACCGGACCGAGCATGGGTGGAAGAGGCCCCTTGATGCGCCTCAGCAGGTAGGCTGTGAGGAACGCCCCGATGGCCGGCACCCCGACGGCTATCAGGATGCTGAACATTATGAAGCCCATCTCCAGCCATTGCCGCAGGAAAAAGACGATGTCGTAACCAGGATAGAACCATAGCCACCTCATCACGGTCAATATCCCGAACAGCAAGGCGATCGTCTTCCACGGTATCCGGTCGGTCTCCTTCATTCGCACGGCGCCCCAGACGACCACCAGTGTCCCGCAAAGGCTGAGAACGTCTAGGATGATGGCCCACTCCATATTTCCAAATCTCAACCACAGCAATGAATAAGGATAGTGCCAGCTTGGGCCTGTGACCAGTGCGAGAAACGGTAGTATCCGGCTGTAGTGCCGTCCCGTGTAGGTGGCGGCAAAGAAAAACATCCCGAGAAAGTTCATTGCTACCAGAATCCACCATATTGTTGAATAAATGTCGGACCCCAGTGACTCCGAACGTGAAACGTACCTGACGTTTTGCGCAGCAGACAGCGCCAGTAGGTAGAGATCGTAAGCGACGAAGTAAGCGAGGAACCTCTGCCGTACCTTGACCAGCACGGCTAGCAACACGATAGATGGGACAGCCATCTCCAGGTTCAGCACCAGCGTGAACAGCGCACTATTGGTCCAAAACCAGCGTACTGGCCAAAACCATGTCTTTGCATCAAAGACGAAAGAGACCAGGAGAGGCACGGCGAGCACTGTCACCACAGGCCAGAGGTACTTCCTACGCCTCCTGACGATGAGTTGCATCCGTCTCATCATTCTCCTACCTTAGAGCCGTAGTCTTGCCGGGATGCTCCTCTCGACCCTCGTGAAGGGAACCAGCAGGGGCTCCCCAACCCCACCCTTCATCTTCCTCTCCCTTCCTACTCTTCCTCCTCGTTGGAGGACGAGCCGGACTGCCTGGAGTCGATGTTGACTTGATCTTCTCTCCACTGTACCGCCATTATCCGTCTCTTTCCGATCGAATTCGGGGCATCTCTTCTCAGTCGATGCCAAGGTCGCCATCGGCCAGGCTGGTCTTGGATACGCCGATACCCCTGGCGCCACCGGCTATCAGGGCCACTTTCCCTTTGAGTATCATGGCGTCCTCCTAGTCCTCCTTGAGAGCGGGAATGACCTCACTGCCCAGCAGCTCGATGGAACGCATATTCGCCTGGTGGGACATTCGCCGCGCTGGGTCTCCAGCATCAGGGAACCGATACCAAGCCGGCGCTTGTGGGTGACGGGGTCTCGGCCCAGGTCAATGGCGAGCTGCTCGAGGCGTCCGGGGGATCTGCGTGTAATGGTAGTCATGAGGAGATTACATGCGATTCTCCCCATCAGCTATGAGATCAGCGCACCATAGCCGCTTTCCTTCCACCCCACCCACTCCCAGGCATCGGACTACTATTCCTCCCCGGATGTGAGGATTTCGAGGATTTCCGTGTGCCCTCGCCATGCCGCTTCGCTGACTGCCGTATTACCATCCGGGTCAGCCGCCAGTGGGTCAGCTCCGGCCTTGATCAATGCCCTGACGACATCTTCATGACCCCGCCATGCCGCCTCAATCAATATCGGGCTATCGTCAGCATCAAGAGCGTTGGGGTTGGCCCCTGCATCTAGGAGGATTTGTACGATCTCCGCATCCCCCCGCCACACAGCCTCATAGATGACCGGGTTCCCATCTGAGTTACGGCCGTTAACGTCCGCGCCCGCGGCGACCAATGCCCTCACTGCATCAGCATTTCCTCTCCAAACGGGCTCGTTCAGAATCGCGTCTCCCTCAGCGTCCGTAGCATCCGATATCGAAGTCCGTGTGGCCGTCAGGTCCGGGGACGGTGTGGCCGTCAGGTCCGGGGACGGTGTGGGCGTCAGGTCTGGGGACGGTGTGGACGTCGGGTCTGGGATCGGTGTGGACGTCAGGTCTGGAGACGGCTCCGGAATAGACGTGGGTGTGGGGTCGGAGGGGAGAGCTAGGGGCACCGTCGGTTCGGAGTCGGATATGGTTAACACCACCACCACCACTAAGGCCGCTATGAGGCCAAGAAACAGGGACAGCGTGACTGCGATAACAGGTTTCGATAAGTTCATTTGATGGTCTCTTTCACCGGCTTGCCAGCCGGAACACTCAGAATGGGACTGACCGCCTCCTGGAGCGTCGCGTAGTTTATGCCCCTAGTCCCTCCATTGCAACTGCGCGTGTATAATGGGGGCATGGTGACCCTGAGCGCACCCAAGGTCTTGCGCAGTTTCTCGTATCGTTCATCGTCAGCCATCTTCTTCTCCTTGCAGTGTGCCTACTTTCCGTACATAGCTCGGAATTCGTAGGAGTCTATCTTTAACAGAACAGCTACGAGCATGTTGTTGCGCTGACCCTGGCTCGTGATGCTCACAACAACATAACCAGGAGAACGATTTAACATCTCTTCTAGTAGCTCTGCGTCTCTACTTTCTGCGGAGAACATACCTGTATCGTGAGCCTGTACGACCTTCCAAGTTGGAGGTTCACCCGGTCGTCCAGGCGGTCTAGGCGGATCCCGATACAGTGCCATCTCTTACTCCTTTCAAATCGTCTCTGGCGAGGATCAGCGGGGGCTCTCCAACCCCGCCCTTCATGAAGTGGACCTCAGAGCCTCCGATGTCCACCTGTTGTTCGCTCCACTCTACCGTCATTGCTCGTCTCTCTCCGGTCGCTCCGGGCCATCCCCATCCGGTCGTCTCCGGGCCCACCATTGTATCAACCTCTATCAAACGGGCCATCCCCCTTGGAACCGGGGCTTATAATGGGGCAGTATCCGTCCCACCAACCATGAGCAATCTAGACATACAGGCCAGCTGGTCTTACCACAACAGCACCAAGCACTCATACGAGAGCCTGCGAGCCCAGGCCCACCACCTGGACTGGCCCAACCAGCCTGTGCCCTTCAAGATCTACAAATCGCTGGATGGGATGCCCCTGGGCCTGGAGATGGAGTTCACCAACGTCCCCGCGCTGGAGGTGATCTCCTCCCCACCCATGTCTCCCGAGAAGGAATCCGTGCCCGATCTGGCGACCCTTGCCCAGCTCCTTCACCTTTCGGCGGGCATAACCAAGCGCAAGGACTACGGCAACGAGATGCAGGTCTTCTTCAGAGCGGCGGCGTGCACCGGCGCCCTCTATCACATCGATCTCTACCTCGTCTGTCGCGACCTGCCGGGGCTGGAGGCCGGGGTCTACCACTTTGCCCCCAACGATTTCTCGTTGCGTAGGCTCCGGGAGGGCAACTACCTGCCTCTGCTGGCCCGGGCCGCCGGAGACGAGACCTCTTTGATGGGGGCCCCGGCGGTGATCGTGTGCGCCGATACGTACTGGCGCAACTCGTGGAAGTACCGGGCGAGGGCCTATCGCCACACCTTTTGGGACAGCGGGACGCTGCTAGCCAACCTTCTGGCCGTAGCGTCGGCCCACCGTATGCCCGCCAGGGTCATATCGAGTTTTGTCGATGAGACGGTAAACCGGTTGCTGGGCCTCGATGGAAAGCTTGAGGCTGCTCAGGTCCTGGTGCCCATCGGGTCGACGACGCCCATCGAACCCGCAGATACGGACCCCCTGGACCAGCTGGAGTACGAGATTGAACCGCTGTCCAACAGCGAGGTGGAGTACCCCGCCATCTACGAGATGCACTCGGCCTCGTCCCTCCATACCGGGGAAGAGGTGGCCGAGTTGCAGGGGAAGCGTTTGGAGCTTCCCGTAGACAACCCGGTGGGCCCTCTGTACCCGCTCCATGACGAGTCGGTGGAGGGCCGGGGCATAGAAGAGACGATCGTTCACCGAGGCTCCACCAGGCGATTCGCTCGTGACAGCATCACCCTCGACCAGCTTTCCGCGATTCTAAGCACCGCGGCCGAGCCGGTGGACGCCGACCTTCTGCAACCCTACGGCGCTACGATGAACCATCTGTACCTGATAGTAAACGCCGTCGAAGGTCTGGACAGCGGCGCCTATCTCTATCATCGGGACCGGAGGGCGCTGGAGCTGCTAAGGAAGGGCGACTTCAGGGACAGGGCGGGCTACCTGGGGCTGGAGCAGGAGATACCGGCGGATGCCAGCGTCGACGTGTTCTTTTTGGCCGATCTGGACTCGGCACTGGCGATGTATGGCAATCGGGGCTATCGCATGGCCCAGCTGGAGGCGGGAGTCCTGGG
Organism: Dehalococcoidia bacterium; assembly: GCA_965197645.1. Taxonomy (GTDB): domain Bacteria; phylum Chloroflexota; class Dehalococcoidia; order Plut-88900; family Plut-88900. The sequence continues at coordinate 411,234 of OZ240219.1, forward strand.
GGGCAGGCTGTACCTGGCGGCCTATGCTCAACGGCTGGGAGCAAGCGGCCTCACCTTCTACGACGACGAGGTGATAGAGTTCTTCTCACCTCGTGCCGAAGGTATGAGCGTCATGTTCCTCGTCGCCCTCGGCAAATCGGTGCGGCGAAAAGAGTAACCGGACCGGCTAACCTGCAACGGCGGCCTCTGTACGCAAGAGCGAAATGGAGTACCCCCCGTTGGTATCCTGACGTTGTTGCCTAAGGAGACCACTACTGCCGGTTAGGTGGTCAAACATGGCGTCAAATAAGCCGCCACAGTATTGACCTGACAAACCTCATTTGGTATCTTGCACGCATGTATTAGCTCCTGATTCTGCGTCAATGAATGTACCATATATGTGGCCAAGTAGTGAGTCAATGAGAGGCAGCGACGTTGGATGCCAAGAGATTTTGGGATGAGTTTCACTTTGACTATCGACTTGAGCAAAAAAGAATCTATGAATCTTTGATAACTATAGAGGCTCATAGGCAGACTGCTCAAAATCTTATCCTCGCACCTGAATGGCGTCGACAGCTAGACCGACTGAACAGGGTACGAGCAGTCCACGGCACAACTGCGCTCGAGGGGAATCCTTTGTCGGAGGCAGAGGCTTCTTATCAAATTGATGTTGTGGATCAGGAAAGTGACATGCCGGTAGAGCGCGTAACTAGAGAGCAGCAACAAATCCGGAATGCAGCCAATGCTCAAGATTGGGTAAAGGACCGGTTCACCGCTGACCAACCACCTGTCCGCCTAAACGATATCCTCACGATGCATAGAATGATTACCAAAGGTTCGGATGAGAACAATAACATCCCCGGTAGACTTCGCTCACAGTCAGTAACAGTGGGCTCTCCAAACATGGGCGGCGTACATGTTGGAGCTCCTCATGACACTCTGGCTGACCTTATGGAAGAGTTTGTCAGGTTTGTGAACTCGAACCAATTCCGTAGCGAACATCCGGTGGTACGAGCACTGCTGGCACACTTCTTCTTGGTGACTATTCATCCGTTTGGCGATGGCAATGGAAGGGTGTCCAGGCTACTCGAGGCTGGAGTCCTCTTTCAGAACGGATACAACGTCCACGGGTTTTATGGCCTTTCAAACTTTTTTTACAGCAGTGGAGATCAATACAAGACCTTGCTTCAACAAACCCGCCGGACCCAACCATTTGACGTTACTTCATTCGTGACATTCGGAATAAAGGGATTCGTCGAGGAACTGGAAGGCATAAACAATTTCATCAAGACAAAAATCAATCGTGTAATGTACCGGCAAATGCTGGTGGCGGCTCTAGGCGAGAAGGTCAGCGAACGCCGCCGAAAGTTAAACGCCAGGGAATACCAACTGTTGATCTATCTGTTGAGTGAGACTGAGCCGATAGACCCGTTTTCTGAACAACCGTCCCGTCGAATAGAGTTAGATGAGCTAGTCAACTCTTCGTATGTAAGCGGTGCTTATCGCAATGTAACCCGACGAACCTTTATGAGAGAACTTCTTAGATTGCGTGAGATGGAATTTATCAAGGTAGATACTAGTGAGCCGAACCGATTCATCATCGAGATCGACTTCGAGGCAATCGCCAAACATCAAATGTATTGAACTCCTCCCCGTTTTCCTCCTGCCATTCCTCTTTTACCTGCAGCCTCTCAACCGAGTTTCGCACTTGGCTCAACGTAAGACCTTCGATTGACATTTGCTTCTGCCCGCATGTACAATACCGCCGCTTGTTAGCCGTTTCCCGATAGCCTCGCTTTTGAAGCTCTCGGCGCGGCGCAGGAGGTGGGGACTCTCCCCTTTACCACACGCAATCATCTCAAGGAGGTAACCATGGCAGATCTCTCGCGAAAAGCTGCCATCGTCGGTGTCGATGAATCCGACGAAATCGGAACCGTTCCCAACAAGTCCCGGCTGCAGCACGCCGCCGAGGCCTCTTTCAACGCCCTCGATGACGCCGGTCTGACCCTCAAGGACATCGACGCCATCTTCATCGCAGGTCCATCTCCCTACGTGATGGCCGAGTACCTGGGCTTCACCCCCAAGTTTACCGATGGGACCCAGGTGGGCGGCTCGTCCTTCGTCATCCACGTGGGCCACGCCCTGGCAGCCATCAACGCCGGCTGGATAGAAACGGCCCTCATAATCCACGGCGAGGCAGGCAGGAGCAGCAGGGCCTACGGCGAGGCGGACCACAACATGCCCGCGGCCCAGTACGAAGAGCCCTACGGCTTCGTGATCGAGCCTCACGCCTACGGCCTGGCCTGCTCCCGCTACATGCACGAGTTCGGTGTCGAGCGGACCCAGAACGCTCTCGCCGAGATTGCCGTATCCACCCGCAAGTGGGCTCAGCTCAACCCCAAAGCCGTGATGAAAGACGATATGACCCTGGAGGACTATCACAACTCTCGCATAATCTCCTGGCCCTTCCACCTCTTCGACTGCTGCCTCGTGACCGATGGCGGCGGCGCCACCGTGATAGCATCAGCCGACGTGGCCCGAAACACCAAGAAGAAGCCCGTGTGGATACTGGGCACTGCGGAAGGCCACGACCACGGCGAAGGTATCGGGCAGCAGGCAGACCTGCTCTCGACCGTCGCACGGGAGACCGGCCCCAGGGCCCTCTCCATGGCGGGCGTGACCCACGACGACATCGACGTAGCCATGATCTACGACTCCTTCACCTACACCACCCTCGTAACCCTGGAGAGCCTGGGGTTCTGCGGAAGGGGCGAAGGTCCCGACTTCGTCGCCAACCAGCGTACGGCGCCGGGCGGCGAGTTCGCCCTCAACACCAACGGCGGCGGCCTCTCCTACTGCCACACAGGCATGTACGGGATGTTTCTACTGCTGGAGGCTGCTCGACAGCTCAGGGGCGAATGCGGTGACAGGCAGGTGCCCGATGCCAAGCTTTCCCTGGTTAACGGAACGGGAGGCACTCTCTCCTCCTGTGGCACCCTGATACTGGGCTCTGACTAACTGAAACCGGAGAGAACTTCGAGAGGAGATTAACATGGCAGACTACGATCTTCCCCTTCCCGTAGCCCAACCCGAGTCCGACTACTACTGGGAGAAGGCCAAGGCCCACGAGCTCTGGCTGCGAAAGTGCAACGCCTGCAACAAGGCCTACTTCTATCCCAGGGACTTCTGCCCTACCTGCCAAAGCAAGGACGTGACCTGGATACAGAGTAGCGGCAAGGGCACGCTATACGCCTTTTCCATCGTGCACCGCTCTCCGCCGCCATTCCGGGCGGTTTGTCCCTACGTCATCGCTCTGGTAGAGGTCGAAGACGGCGCTCGCATCCCGACCAACATCGTCATCGAAGACCCGACCCCGGAGAACCTCTCCGTGGGCATGGCCCTCGAGGTCACTTTCGACGACGTAACCGAAGAGGTAACCCTACCCAAGTTCAAGCCCGCCTAGCTGCTTCGGAAAGCGGACCAAAAAAGGGGCGTCCACTCGCGAGTGGACGCCCCTTATCTATTGGCCGGACTATCGCTAGTTGGATGAAAAGCGGTTTTTGGGCAGCTCCTCGATCGAGGAATCGTCCGAGTCTGCTTTCTCTTTGGCCTCTAGGAAGAGCCGCAAGGCCAGGTTCTCAGCCTCCAGCAGCTTGAGCTCCTCCGTTATCCTATCCGCCACCGACAACGTCTCCAGCAGCATCTGCTTCCGCCGCATATCCGTCTTGATGATGGATGCAATCTTGTAAGACAGCTTCTCCGGATCGTTCAGAGGTTTGACCGGCCTGGGCTTTGCCCCGGCCAGCTTGGCATAGAGACCTACGTAAGTATCGAAGTGGCCGTTGAGCCGGATCGTCAGCCGGTCCAGGTCCTCCACCTGCTCCTCCTGCGGAGCCAGCCACTCGACGGTACCGACCAGGTAGGGCAGATCATGATTCAGCTCAAGGATCCTGAACCGCTTCTCCCCTATCGTGGCGATGTTCATTCGTCCGTCCGGCTGGGACACGACGTCGGTTATGCGGGCTAAAGTACCTACGTCATAGGGAACGGCGGCCTCGCCCACCTCTCGGCCGGACCTGATGAGCACAACCCCGAAGCACCTCTCGCCTTCCAGGCATCGCCTCATCATCAGCCTGTACCGCTCTTCGAAGATGTGGAGCGGCAAAGTCATTCCCGGGAACAGTACCGTCCCCAGAGGGAACAGGGGCATCTCCTGAGGTTCGATGTTTCCCATCACAAAGCCTTATGAAGAGGAAGCGGGGGCCGGTTGTCCCGACTGGCTGGCCACCAGCCTCTCCTCTATCAAACGAAAGTCCGACTCAGTCAGCAGGTGCACGTTACCCTGAAAGGCCAGGTGCCAGTGTTCGGCGGGCCACCTCTTCGGGTACTCCATCTCCGGCACCACAGATTTCGCGTCCACGAACTGGGGCGGGGCCAGGATGACGTCCGGCTTGATCTCGACCCGGAAGGGGTAGTCCTCACCCTTTTTCTTACCGCTCCATATCGGGTTGTGGTCTTCGAAGTACTCCGAGGTTATGGTCGCCGTGCCCCCGAACTGCTGAATCCCCGTCAGGTAGTAAACTATCCGGTCGCCGGGGGCCATCTTCTCGGCCTTCTTGCGATGCCGGCTCTTCATTCCCTGGATCGAAAACTCCAGGTTTCTGGACACCTCGAAGTTGTCCGCCGAGCTTACCAACATCCAGTAGTTTGTACTCATATAGCCGTTCGGTCCTCCCTAGCCTCCGATGTGATACATCTCCACCTTCTTGCCGGGCATATCCGAGCTCGTCGCCCGTTCCTCCGAGTACCGATCGATCCTATTGCTCCAGATGCCGACGATGATCTTGACAAGGTCGTCATCGGAAGCGCCGGCCCTCAGATGTTCACGCAGGTCACGCCCTTCCGAGGCGAACAGGCAGGTGTACACCTTCCCTTCGGCCGACAGCCGTGATCTGGTACAGTCGCCACAGAAGGGTTGGCTGACCGACGCAATGACGCCTATCTCCCCAGCGCCGTCCCGGTAGCGGTACCGATTGGCCACCTCGCCGAAGTATTCGGGGTCCACCCGCTCCAGGGGCATCTCGGCATCGATCATATCGACGATCTCGGCGGCCGTGACCACCTGCTCCGATTCCCACTGGTTCAGGTTGCCTACGTCCATGAACTCGATGAACCTCAATATGTGGCCCATCCCCTTCACATGGCGGGAAAGGTCTACTATGGTGTGGTCGTTGACGCCCTTCTGCACCACCACGTTGATCTTGACCGGCGATAGCCCAACTTCCGCTGCCGTTTCGATTCCCTCCAACACCTTCTTCGTGCCGAAGCCCCGGCCGTTCATCTTCCCGAAGATATCGTCGTCCAGGGTGTGCAGGCTCACCGTGATTCGCTTAAGGCCGGCGTCCTTGAGGGCCTGGGCCTGCTGGGCCAGAAGATAGCCGTTGGTGGTCAGCGCCAGGTCCTCCAGCCCCTCGATCTTCGCCAGTTGGGCCACCAAGACGCTTAGATCGGCCCTCAACAACGGCTCGCCGCCGGTCAACCGTATCTTGCGGACGCCGAGCCTTACGAACAGTCCTGCCAGCCGCGATATCTCCTCGAAGGTGAGTATCTCGTCTTTGGGCAGGAACTCGTACCTCTCGCCGTATATCTCGGCCGGCATGCAGAAGGGACATCGAAAGTTGCACCGATCGGTGACGGATATTCGGAGGTCCCTCAGCGGTCTCCCGAACACGTCCAAGAGGGTGGGTGAACTGCTCTGGAGGATGGCGTCGTCCATGACTGGTTGTGCAACGATGTCGCCTGAAGCTACTATTTTACATCCGCACGCCTGGAAAGTACAGATAAACGCAGCCGGCCCCCCCGATTACCCAGCCGGACCCTTTGTATAATAGCCACCGGAGGCATCTTTCTTGTCCCGTAACCATCTTTCCGAACTCATCATAGACCTTATCAAACGAGAGGGTCCGATTACCTTCGCTCGGTTCATGGAGATGGCGCTCTACCACGTCCCGCTCGGATACTACGCTTCATCCAAACAACGGATAGGCCCCGAGGGCGATTTCTATACCAGCCCCCTGGCTCACCCCGCCTTCGGGGCACTCGTAGCGGTCCAGCTGGAGCAGATGTGGGAGGCCCTGGACGCCCCGGCCAGGTTCGTAGTCATCGAGATGGGGTCCGGCAAGGGAGTCCTGGCCAGAGACATCATAGACTACTCGACCAACCTCTCTCCCGAGTTCTCCAATGCCCTCGACTACGTCACCCTGGACAGAATGGATCCCGATCCTCCTCCTGATCGGCGCAACATCACAGGTTGCATCCTTTCCAATGAGCTCCTCGACGCCATGCCCGTCCACCGCGTGATACAACGGAACGGCCGTCTCACCGAGATGTACGTGGAAGTGCAGAACGATGATCTGGCGGAGCTCCACGGCGAGCCTTCTACACCCAGGCTCCAACAACGCCTGGACACCCTCGGGGTATCCCTGGTCGATGGCCAGGAGGCCGAGATCAACCTGGTCCTGGAGGACTGGCTCCGTGACATATCGGCGACGTTGGGCCGGGGTTATGCAATGACCTTCGACTACGGATATGCCGCCTCAGAGCTTTACTCACCCAAGCGGCGGAAGGGCACCCTGATGTGCCACTACAAGCATACTACGAACGACCGTCCTCTTGCCCGGGTGGGCGAGCAGGACATTACCGCCCACGTAGACCTGACCTCCCTTATGTCCCTGGGAGAGAGATACGGGCTCCGGCATTGCGGCGCCATCAGTCAGGCCCGGTTCCTGGGCAACCTCGGCATGGGAAGCATGCTCAAAGGGCTTCACTCTATGGCCCTTTCGCCGGGCGACCACCAGGCCAACCAGCTCGGCATGCGCAACCTGGTAGATGGCGAGGGGCTAGGACGATTTCAGGTGGTCGTCCAGGACAAGGGCGACGTCTCGTCAAGCCTCCGCGGTCTAGACCCGGAAGGTGTCTCTCCGGTGGAGGCGCTGGACCTGCCCACGCCCCTCCTCACCGACCGCCACATCAATCTGCTGGCCGGCCGTTATCCCCACCAGGCCTGGTCACCACCCGACTGGGACGACTAGTTCTCCAGCACCGCTTCGACGCTGAGCTCCACGTTCCCCTTCAGCGCCCCCGAGATAGGACAACCGTCTTTGGCCCCCTCGGCCGCCTTGGCGAACCCTTCCTGGTCGAGACCGGGCACCCGACCCGTGACGGTCAGCGCGCTCGAGGCCACCTTCCATCCCGCCTCCACCTTGTCAAAGGTCACCGTGGCGCTGACCTCCAGCCTCTCCGGAGGAGTCCCACCTCTACCCAACCCCGCGGACAGTGCCATGCAGAAGCAGCTGGCGTGCGCCGAAGCCACCAGCTCTTCCGGGCTGGTCCGCCCATCCGATGATTCGGTGCGGGAGGCCCAGGTCACCGGCAACTCGTTGAAGGCCTGGCTGGTGCTGGCCGTTACGACCCCGCTGCCAGAAAGTAGGTCTCCTTCCCATACTGCTTTCGCTTCTCGTTTTGCGGCCATTCGAATTCTCCTGTTCTATTCAGATATGAGTCCTTGAATGCTATCTCGCCACCCCTACCAGTAGATACATAGGATCGCCTCTGTCACTCACGGGGTAGTCCCACTTCTCAAAATCGAACCCCGAAATCTCCATCAGGCGCTGCCACGTCTCCACTGGGAACAGCCCCGTAGTGTGATGGTCCTGCTCGATCCGCAGGCTGCCGCCTTCATCGAGCACAAAGAAGTACACCGTTTCGATGGTAGTATCCTTCGGGTCCGGGTCGTATGCGTACTCGATCAGGGTCAGGCTGCGACCGTCGACTTGGTTGGTGCTGTGGTCGACGTAGTGGTCTCTGTAGGTCTCCGAGTACCAGTCGGGAGCGGTAACGAAAACGCCACCGGGTTCCAGGTGGGCCTGGGCCGTGGCGAACGCCGCCAGCAGATCGTCCTCGTTCAGCATGTAGCAAATAGCGTCGTGGATCAGCACCGCATCGAACTTCCGGTCCAGCCTAAACGTACGCATGTCCCCAACGTGGTGCTCGACCCCAGGGTTGAGCTTCCGAGAGTGCTCCAGCATCTCCTCGGAGAGGTCGACAGCCGTGGCCTGGAAATCATCGACGAGGTGAGATAGGTTATGGCCGCCCCCCACCCCCAGCTCCAAAATCTTATGCCTGCCCAGACCCAGTTTCGCCCGCAACACCTTCCGCCAGTGGACGGCCTCGTCGGCGTAGTCTTCGGGAGGGCTTACCAGGGGCCACAGGTGGGCCAGGTCTGTGTACATCCTATCCTGCTGCTCGGCCGGCATCAGAGTCCCTTGACCGCCCTATGCTCCTCGAGGGATGAACTTGCCGTCTCCCGCCTGGCCCAGGAATCCTTTCTCCTGGACCACCGTCACCTTGCCTCTCAGCAGCACCTGCTCCACCCTGCCTGTGACCTCTCGTCCCTCGTAGGGCGTATAGTCCAGGCCCATGTGCTGGTTGCTCTGGCTGATGACATGCTTCCTCTTCGGATCGAAGATCACGAGGTCGGCGTCGCTGCCCACTGCCACAGTACCCTTCTTTGGATAGAGCCCAAACAGCTTGGCCGGCGACGTCGAAAGCAGGTCCACCATCCGATTGATGCTGATCCTACCTTGGCCCACCCCACCATCGTGGACAAGGTGCAACCGGCTCTCGATGCTGGGCAGTCCGTTGGGAATCTTGGAGAAGTCGTCCCGCCCCTCGTGCTTGCTGCCGGGCCCTTCGAAGCAGTAGGTGTTGTGATCGGTGGAGATCACGTCCAGGTCGCCGGTGGCGAGGCCGCTCCACAGCCGGTCTTCGTTACCCTTTGGTCGCAGCGGGGGAGAGCACACGTACTTCGCCCCCTCGAAGCCGGGACGGTCGTACTCCTCCTCCGAGAGGAACAGGTACTGGGGGCAGGTCTCGGCATAGACCGGCACACCCCGTTCCCGCGCATCTCGCACCGCTTCCAATGCATCTCCCGCGGAGAGGTGCACTATGTAGACCGGCGTACCGGCCAGCTCCGATAGAAATATCGCCCGGCGCGTTGCTTCGGCCTCTGCGCTCATGGGCCTGGTCGTAGCGTGATACTTGGGTGCAGTGAGGCCGGCGTCCAGCGCCTGCTTCACCAGCACGTCGATCACCTCACCGTTTTCGGCATGCAAACAGACCCTGCCGCCATTTTCCCTGGACTGGAGCAGCGCCCGGAATATGGTGCCATCGTCAACCATGAGCGCCCCGGGGTAGGCCATGAACAGCTTGAAGCTGGACACCCCTTCGTCGACTACCCGGTCCATCTCCTTGACCCGGGATTCCGGCAGATCGGTAACTATCATGTGGAAAGCATAGTCTATGGCCGAGTTGCCCTCCGTCATCCCGTGCCATTCCTCCAGGCCCTGCCGGAGGTGTCCGCCCCGGCTCTGGGCCGAGAAATCGATGACCGTAGTGGTGCCTCCCCAAGCAGCGCCGATGGTGCAGTTTCTGAACTTCTCCGACGGACCGTTGGGATCGTCGGGAAAGGCAAGGTGAGTATGAGCGTCGACGCCCCCGGGCAGCACGTACCGGTCCTTGGCATCGATGACTTGGGCGCCCTCGATGGGAAGGTCCAGCCCGATGGCCGTTATCACTTCGCCGCGAATGCCAACATCGGCCACCGTCGTATCCGACGCCGTCACCACCGTGCCGTCCCTGATTACCGTATCGAACTGCATGCTGCTGCCCTCAATCGCGATCGGCAACTTGGAGAAGAGAGGCTAGTATCTAACCAGCTAGAACCCGGCGATATCCTCGCCGCCGTCGACACCGATCACGGTGCCGGTGATCCAGTGAGAATCTCCCGTGACCAGAGTCGCGATCGCGGCCGCCACGTCGTCCGGAGTAGTCATCCTGCCGCTGGGGTTGCTTTGTGATGCTGTGTCGATCAGCTCCTCGTGGCCCGGTATCTTCCTCAGCGCCGGGGTGTCGGTTATCCCCGCCCGAACGGCGTTAACTGTGATCCCTTTGGACGCCAGCTCCATAGCCAGCTGCCGTATGTGGGACTCCAGCGCTGCCTTGGCCGCCGATACCGCCCCGTAGTTGGGCACCACCCGCTGCGATCCTGCACTGGTCATGGCGTATATCCGGCCACCTTCGCCCATCAGCCCTCGATACGACAGGTCCTGTACCCAGTAGACCAGGCTGTTGGCCATCACGTCCAGGGTCATCTCAATCTGCGCCTGACTTATAGAGTCTTTGGCTTCGGGAGCGACGTAGGGCTTCAGCGTTCCGAAGGCCAGGGAGTGGACCAGCACCTTGACCGTGCCGGGCGTCTCGCTGAACCTGGCCTCGACCCTGTCCAACACCTCGGCCCGATTGTCGGCGCCGGCGGCATTGGTGTTGAAGAACTCGGCATCCCGCCCCTGGGCCTTGATCTGCTCCGACAGCTTCTCAACGTTGCCGAGGGTCGACCTTCGGTCCAGGTGCACACCGAATATGTTCAACCCGGCCTCGGCCAGCTTCCGAGCACAGGCCGCCCCGAAGCCACTGGAGGCTCCCAGTACTAATGCCCATTGCTCTACTTTTTCTGGGCCCACTGATCTACCTTTGCGGGACTCAAGCTTCGCTGCCTCGCCTTCTCTGGATCTCCACGGCCGCAGATGAAAGAATGCTGCCCTTTATGGAGACCTCCGGTTTGCTGACCTTCACCTTCACCTCATCAACGGGACACGCGCCCAGTATCCGATCGCATATCTGCTGGGCCACCGCCTCGATGAGGTCGAACTGCTCATCCTCAACCACCGATTTCACGAGCCGGTACACGTCGCCATAGTCTACGGTGTCCTGGAGATCGTCGGAGCGGCCGGCTGGCGCCAGGTCTGCGGACAACTCCACGTCGACCACGAACCGCTGGCCCCTGGTCTTCTCCTCTAGGCTGACGCCGTGGTAGCCGTAGAAGACCATCCCCTCCAGAACTATCCTATCCAGGGGTTCGGCCTCCGTTAGCCTGCGCTTCCGTCCAGGCCCAGGTCCGAAGCAACCCCCTTCAGCGCCTCGATCACCTCTGCGACGTGATCATCCAACTCGACTCCGAGCTGCTCCGAACCGTTGTAGATATCCTCCCTGATCACCCCTCTGGCGAAGGACTTGTCCTTCAGCTTCTTCTTCACCGATTTCACCTTGACGTCCTTGATGTCCTTGTTCGGCCGTACCAGAGCGGTCGCCGTAACCAGCCCCACCAGTTCGTCGCAGGCGAAGATCGCCTTGTCCATGGGAGTCTTCCGATCCAGACCCAGGTAGTCCGCGTGGCACTGGATAGCGTAGATGATCTCCTCGGGATATCCCTTTTCCCTCAGGATTTTCGATCCCTCGACGGGGTGCTTATCGGCGGTGGGGTGCACCTCGTAGTCGAAGTCGTGTAGAAGCCCGACAATGCCCCACGTCTCCTCGTCTCCATCGTACTTGCGGGCGTAGGCACGCATAGCGGCCTCCACCCCCAGCCCGTGCTTTCTCAGGTTTTCGCTCTTGGTGTACTCGTGCAGAAGGGCCAGCGCCTCTTCTCGGGTCTTCATTTCTGCTTCCTCCCTACGACGAGGCGCGATACTACAGCCCCTGTGCCGCCTCGATCAGCCCTTGGGTATCTGGGATCCCCCGCTCGTACACTTCGCTCAGGCGCACCACGCCCTCTTTATCGATGAGGAAGCAGGCGCGTTTGCTGTACCCATCGCCGGTCATGATCCCGAACTTCTCGGCCACGTCTCCCTTGGGGTGGAAATCGGCCAGCAAGGGGAACCATAGCTCTCCCAGGGTCAGCGAGTAGACCTTGTGGCTGAAGATGCTGTCTATGCTCACACCCAGCACCTGGGTGTTGGCCTCCGAGAACCCCCTTCGGGCGGCTCTGAGGGAGGCCAGCTCGTTGGTTCAGCCACTGGTAAAGTCGAGGATGTAGAAGGCCAGCAGCACGTTCTTATCGCCGCGATACTGGCTCAGGGTGACCTTTTCGCCGATGGTTGAATCCAGGGTGAAGTCCGGGGCTTCATGCCCTACCTCTATCTGATTAGCCATAACGTTCCTTTCTATCGACGGGGCGTTTGAAACAGATCGACTCGGGGGATGGGTACGACGGGAATGATATAACAAAATCCGCAGCCTGTCTGCGTGTGGGACGGTGGCCGGCGCGGGGTGTGAAGGTACTATGCCGAAACGGTCGTCGGGCTATCCGCGTTCCTCGATGGGCACGTACTCCAGGTCCATGGGCCCCGTGTACTGGGCCAACGGCCTGATCAGGATGTTCCGCTCCAACTGCTCCACCACCTGCAGAGTCCAGCCCGGTATGCGGCCCAGACCGAACAGGGGAATGAACAGGTCGTCGGGGATTCCCAGGAGATGATAGATCGATCCGGCGTAGAAATCGACGTTCACGAAGATGCCGTGCTTCCGATACGGCGCCATCGCCTCTTCCACGTTGGTGAGGATCTGGTACCACTTGGGCTGGCCTCTCTTCTCTCCCAGCGTCCGGGACCGCTCCTTCAGGTGCCGCGCCCTGGGGTCTTCGGCCTTGTACACCCGGTGCCCGAACCCCATGATCCGGCCGCCGTTATCGATCCTGTTCCTCACGTAGGATTCGGCGTTTTCCGGTGTGCCGATCTCCTCGGTCATAGTCTGCGCTGCCTCGGCCGCTCCGCCGTGGGCCGGCCCCTTCAGCACCGCTATGCCGGTGACCACCGCCGAGTGGAGATCGGATGCGGTGCCGGCGCATACCCTGGCCCCGAAGGCCGAAGCGTTGGTTCCGTGCTCCGCGTGGAGGATAAAGTCCACGTCCAACAGCTTCGCCTCCTCTTCCGTGGGGACCTTATCGAAGAGCATGCGAAGGAAGTCGGCGGCGTGACCCAAGCTCTCGTCCGGCTCCACCGGGTCCAGTCCCTCCCTGATCCGGTAGTGGGCGGCCACGATGGTGGATGCCTGGGACGTGAGCCGTATCCCTTTTCGTATCGTCGCTTCGGTGGAGTTGTCCCCCACTTCGGGGTCGAACGCCGAGAGCGCCGAAACGCCGGTCCTCATGACGTCCATCGGGTGTGCGTTCTGGACTGATCGAATAACGTCGTAGACCGCACCGGGGATAGTTCTGCTAGATTTCAGCTCCCGATCCAGCTCGTCCAGCTGACTGCGAGTGGGGAGGTCTCCATACAGCAACAGGTAGACGGTCTCTTCGAAATTAGAGTTTTCGGCCAGGTCGTGGATGTTGTAGCCCCGGTACAGGAGCTTTCCTATCTCCCCGTCAATAAAGGAGGCGGCGCTTCTATCGAAGTAGACACCCTTCAGCCCGCGATTAAGCTTGATCTCTTTCTTGGAGTCAGCCATAACCAACCTCCGACATAGACTTTAACGGCGTGACGTTCGATGCAGCGGTGCGAGGACTGGTAAGCTCCGCTAAGGCATCAGTGCATGTGCCCTTTCGGTCATCTCGATAATGAGGGAAGGATTCCACCTGTCGTATATGTTATAACGGGCCTTGGAGCCGCTACTCTCGATAAACGCGTAAGGGGTGGTTGAAGATTCCTCCATGTCGGACTTTAGCACCGCCCTATATGGGTGTCAAGAACGGCGCCAATTAAGTTGACTTTGGCTATGTAAATGGGTTACTCTGTGTTGCCCGTAGACGAGTTAGGCCTTGGTGGAATATGCTCGTACAAGGTCGGGGCGCATACCTCGACTGAGGATATCAAAGGCGATTGAAGAAAGGGTTGACAGAGGTCGCAGACCGTAACTGCAGGCTGCGTTCCCAGGTTTTTGGGCACCCAGGCCGGTTTCCCTTTTCGTTCGTAACCCCACTTCCCTTCGAGTTCACTTCCGTACCCTTGAATAGTAGCTAGCACTCTATACGCTTCTGGAGGAAACAGGTGGAAACCCGAGACTTTGTGGTGAGGTTTGCAGGCGAAGGTGGCCAGGGCGTGGTAACCGCCGCTGAGGGTTTGGCCCAGGCTGCGGCCCAGGTGGGCTATCACGTTCTCACCTATGCCACCTTCCCCTCCCAGATCAGGGGAGGCCCAACCTGGACCCAGACCCGCCTGTCCCCAGAACCTGTCCTCAGTTCCGGCGACTATCTGAACGTCCTGGTGGCCTTCAACGAAGAGGCCTATAAGACCCACCTGGTGGACGTGGCCGAAGAAGGCGTCATCATCTACAACTCCGGGGACTTCCAACTGGAGTCCGACGGTCGCAGCTTCGGAATCCCCATCGAGGACATGGCCAAGTCTACCGGCAACGCCCGGGCGGCAAACTTCGTCGTCATCGGAGCCCTGGCCCACCTGGTGGACATGCCCCACGAGTACCTAGTCGATTTCGTTACCAAGCGGTTCACCCGCGGTCGTCCCAACGATCAGGAGATCATCGAGTCCAACATCAAGGCATTGCTCCTCGGCAGGGAGGGGGCCGCCGAAAGCGGCTTCAGCCTCAATCGTTTGGCTCCAGCCAACAAGCCGGAAGGCGAGCAGATCCTCCTCAACGGCAACACAGCCATCAGCCTGGGCGCCATGACCGCCGGTCTGGACTTCTACACCGGATACCCCATTTCGCCGGCTACGACTATCCTCGTATTCATGGAGCGCAATCTCACCGGCGAAGGCAAATTCGCCTACCAAGCCAGCTCGGAGATCGAATCGATCAACGCCATCGTGGGGTCCGGCTATGCGGGCGGCAAGGCTATGACCGCCACCGCCGGCCCGGGGTTCACCCTGATGGGAGAGGGCCTGGGCCTGGCCTGGATGGCCGAGATTCCCTGCGTAATCACCGACGTCCAGCGCGGAGGCCCGGCCACCGGCCTGCCCACCAAGACCGAGCAGTCCGACCTTCTGACCGCCCTTACCCCCGGTCACGGCGACATGAGGCTTCCGATCATCGCCCCCGGCAGCACCGAGCAGTGCTTCTACGCTGCTATACAGGCCTTCAACTGGGCCGAGAGATACCAAGGGCCCGTGATTCTCATGACCGAAATGGCCCTGGCCGAGCGTAACCAGAACATCCCCAAGCCGGACCTCCCCAAGCTGAACATCGAGAACCGGGACGTTTATCGAGGGGATAACGGATACCTCCGCTACGAGGACAACAAGCTCTCGCCGATGCCTATTCCCAACGGGCCCGGACCCTACGTGGCCAACGCCAGCGAGCACGATCCCTTTGGCGACACCACACACCGGCCCGACCGTCACATCCAGATGACCGAGCGGCGCTTCGGCAAGCTGAAGCTGCTCGAAGAGGACGACTACGAGGTAGAGCACTCTGACGAACCGGTAGCCGTTGTTCCCTGGGGCGGCTCTCGAGGCCCGACCAGAGAGGCATACCTGACACTCATAGAGGCCGGTGACGTTGTAGGCTGGTACTTCACCATGTACCTGAACCCACTCCCGCCCCGGTTGCTGGAGGAGCTCAGGCAGAAAGAGTTGGTGATCGTCCCCGAGCTGAACTACCTGGGCCAATTTTCCAGCGTCCTCCGCTCTCAGGGCGTCAACGCAGAATCTATCACCCAGTACACTGGACTCCCCTTCAAGGTCGAAACCCTGGTGCAAAGGATAGGCGAAAGGGTTCGAGCCCACGAAGAAAGGAAAGCCCGAGTATGACTACCGCAAAGGCCAAGGGCAAAGACAAGATCAAGAACCCGGAATACGACTTCAAGTGGTGTCCCGGATGCGGCGACTTTGGTGTGCGCCGCGCCGTGGAGATGGCCATGGGGGATTGGCGGATCCGCACCGAGAACCCCATCGAGAACACGGTGATCGTCGCCGGCATCGGGTGCTCCGGCAACCTGGTGCATCTGGTAGAGGGTGACCAGCCCTTCGGAATCCACGGGGTGCATGGGAGAACGTTGCCGCTGGCCTTCGGCGTCAAGATGACCCAGCCCGATCTCAACGTGCTGATAGTTGCCGGTGACGGCGACTTTCTCAGCATCGGTGGCGAGCACATCGCTCCCCAGGCCCAGAGAAACCTGGACGTTTGCGCCGTGATCATGGACAACGGTGTCTACGGCTTGACCAAGGGGCAGAGCTCCCCCACTACGGAACTGGGCGTAAAGACCACCAGCACACCCTACGGCAAGATCGAAGGCTCAGTGAATCCGCTGGACCTCTATCTCACCTCAGATGTCTCCTTCATCGCCTCCGGATTCTCCGGCAAACCCAAGGACCTGGCCCAACTCATCGGAGAGGGAATGGAGCACCCCGGGTTCTCCATCGTTCACGTCCAGTCCCCTTGCACCGAGTACAACGACACCTACGAGCTGCTGAAGGGCAATCCCAAAAAGGGCGTCCAGGGCGCTCTCCATCCCCTGCCCGACGACTATGACCCCTCGGACCGCAGGGCCGCCTATGATGCCATCCACAGCGATGGCATTCCCATCGGGGTCGTGTACAAGGACCCCGACTCGGTTCCGATGCAGGAGAGGCAGGAGAAAATGATCGAGCCGGTGAAGCAGAGAACCGTGGAACAGCTCATAGATAGCATTACCATCTAGCTCCCCACATACCAACGTCTACCGGAAGGGCCGCACCATGCGGCCCTTCGTCTTTCGGCAAATGAACGAGATACAGCTCCCGCCAGGTCTGCCTTTTCGACCGGCCCACCTGACCGATCTCGGCACGGTGGAGTACGAAAGTGCGCTGGACCTCCAGACGTCCCTCAGAGACCGTCGCATCGCGGGGAACGTACCGGATACCCTCGTGCTGCTGGAACATCCGCCCACCATCACCATCGGTCGCTCAGGCGATACCTCCAACATCCTGGTCTCGGAGAGCCGGCTTGCTCGCCTGGGGGTGCGGCTTCTCAACACCAACCGCGGCGGCGACGTCACCTACCACGGTCCCGGCCAGATAGTCGGTTACACCATCATGGACCTCCGGCCCTATGGCATGAATCTCAGGGCACACCTGAGGCGGTTGGAGGAGGTTATCATTCGGGCGCTTGAACCCTTCGGAATAATCGCAGGAAGAAACGCCTATTACACCGGGGTCTGGGTTGACGGCAAGAAGATAGCATCGATAGGCCTGCACGTAAGGCGATGGGTAACCATGCACGGCTTCGCCCTGAACGTGGACCCCAACCTGGACCATTTCTCCCTGATACACCCGTGCGGCATCCCCGGCAGGCCAATGACCTCCCTAGCCCGGCTCCTAGGCCGTCCCGTGGACTCGGAAACCGTTCGAGCCAAGCTGACGAGCGCCTTCGCCCAGGTCTTCCGTCTCACCGTTGCCACTGCACCGGACTCCGGACTCACGTCTGCTCAAATCCCGACAGCCTCCGCCGTTTGACTTGGTATTGCTATTGTGTAATATTATGCTTGTATAGAAACAGCCCCCTCCCAATCTTCTTCAGCCGTGCAGCAAACAAGACGCCAAATACTGGACTGTATCAAGCTCGGTGGGTCGATGAGCATCGAGCAGCTTGGCGATGAGCTCGGCGTCATGCCCGTCACCGTACGGGCCCATGTCAACGTTCTGGAGCGAGACCAGCTCCTGCGGGGAGTCGAGCATAGGACCGGCCGGGCCGGCAGGCCGAGTAGGGTCTACTCCCTCACCGAGAAGTCCCAAGAGCTGTTTCCCAATAGCTACGACAATCTGGCCACCCATATCCTGGACAGCGTCCGCGAGCTCCACGGTGACGAGAGCGCAGCTCGGCTCATAGATAAGGTCGGCCAGGACATGGCCGACGCCCACTCGGACGAGCTAGAGAACAAGCCCCTGAGCGACAAGGTAGAGACCGCGGCGAAGATCCTGAACGACAATGGGTGCCTGGCTACTTGGGAGAAGATAGACGAGAAATACGTGCTAACCGCCCACAACTGTCCTTATCTCCACGTGGCTGAGCACACCCCCGACATCTGTCATATGGAGGTAGCCTTTCTGGAAAAGGCGTTGCAAACTCGGGTCAGGCTGGACGATTCCCTGCCGGCCGGCAGCCCCCACTGCACCTTCGTGATCGAGGCCCAATGATCGCAAACTCTCTTCGACAACGACGCGATGGTCCAGCCCCTTTCAAAAGGGGTTTTTCTTAGGGCGTACTTCATCGAAATAGCTAGCATTCGAAAGGCACGACATGGCAGAGTTCGTAACCATTGCTCAGACTACCGAAATAGCCGAAGGCGAGATGGTACAGGTTGAGTTGGGCGACTCAATCATAGCCGTGGCCAATGTCGACGGCGCATTCCACGCATTCGACGCTGAATGCCCCCACGCCGGCGGCCCCTTGGACGAGGGCGAGCTGGAAGGAGAGACGGTAGTTTGCCCCTGGCACGGCGGCGAGTTCGATGTGAAAACCGGAGAGGTGCTGGCGCCTCCCCCTATGGAAGCGCTCACCACCTTCGAGGTACGGGTGGACGGCACCAACATCCAGATCGCCCAGTAGTTCTCTCCAAGAAGCTAGCCCCTTCGCAGCGCACTAAGATGCTTTCCAGCTGACCCGGAACTGCGTTAGGTTTCGGCACCCCGGGGCACCCCATTCTGAAGCGGCTGCATCCCACCCGCCACGGATTGCATCCGATGGCTCCTCACCTTCCAAGGTATACAGCCAGGAAGGGTGCCAGGGGGATGTACGAAAGGGCTTTTTGGACACCCTGCTAAGCCCCCGTTCCTTCCCGCTACCCAAGCAGGGGCAGCAGCAGGGCCACCAGGCCCAGGAAGCACAGGAACCCGAACACGTCGGTTATTGTGGTAACGAAGACGACGGACGCCAGCGCCGGGTCCACCCTCAGCAGCTTCAGGCCCATGGGCATCGCTACTCCGCTCAGCCCCGCCACCATCATGTTGCCCACCATGGCCAGACCCAGGGCCAGGCCGATGATCAGGCTCCCTTTCCACATCAGGGCCAGCACGCCGGCCACCAACCCCAGAATCGCACCGTTGATCAGCCCCAGCAGGACCTCTTTGATCAGCGCCTTCTTCATCGATGCGAACTCGATCTCGCCCAGGGCTAGGCCCCGTATCATGATGGTAAGGGTCTGAGTTCCCCCCACCCCTCCTTGTCCTGCGATTACAGGAAGAAAGGCGGCGACCACGGCCAGCTGGGCAATGGTAGATTCAAACAGGCTTATGACGCCGGCGGCCAGCCCCACCGTAGCCAGGTTCAACGTCAGCCAGGGCAGCCGGTTCTGCACCGAAGCCCTCACAGAAGCCACCAGGTACTCCGGCTCGGATAACCCCACCATGTGGTACATATCCTCAGTGGCCTCCTCTTCCACAACCCCAACCACATCCTCCAGCCTGATGGTCCCCAGTAGCCGAGTCTCTCCGTCTACGACCGGTAGGGTAGAGATATCGTAGCGCTCCATAATGCGAGCGCACTCCTCCTGGTCTCTCCCCGCCTGTACGTAGATGACATCCGGATCGGCAAGGTCCCTCAGCTTAGCGTCGGGCTCGGCCAGGACCACGTCACTCAGCGCCACCACCCCTCTCAGACGGTTCCATAGATTGGTCACAAATATCCAGTTGGTCGTCCGCGGCTCCGGCCCCGATTTCCTGAGCCAGCTCAACGCCTCCGCCGCCGTGGTCTGCTCTTTGAGGGCCACGAACTCGGGGGTCATGATCCCGCCGGCCGTGTCGCCGGCGTGCTCCAGCAGAGGAGCGACGACGTCCGATTCGGCCATCCCCTCCAGGATCTCCACGCCTCTTTCCGCGGGCATCGCCCGAAGGATGTCGGCTGCTACGGTAGCGTCCGCCTGGTCCAACCACAGTGAAAGGGTTATCGCATCGGTGTTGGTGACGAGCTCCACGGCCTGGTCGCTGTCCAGGTGATTGAGAATCTCGCCGGCGGTCTCATAGTCCAGCTGAGAGAAGAGAAGGCGCTGCATTTCGGGGTCCAGAGAGGATATCACCGCGGCCTTGTCCGGACCCCGCATGTCATCGAAGGCGGCCAAAGCCTTCATCACCTCATCGTTATCGAGGTGAACTCTTATCCGCTCTGTCGCCTCAACGGCGACGCCTAGTATTTCCCGCCTACTGTCTTGCATGTCGGTTAGACGACACAAAAAAGAGAGCAGCGGGGACAGCAGTCCGCCATCTACTCTCCAATTGGTCGGTTCTTCTCGTCCGTTGAAGGGCCGATTTTGATTATCGGCGCTTCCCGGACTGTAGCAATCTAGTTAACTTCGATAGACAACCCCTTCGTTATTTAGTGATCGTTAAGGGATTCTGGCACACGACGCCCATGGAGTCAATGGGCATCCGCCGTCTCCCTCTCCGTACGCGTTTTCGGCAACGCGGCCCCGGTGCGCTCCTCCAGCTTGGCTATCAGGCCGGGGCCGTTAGCCAGGGAGGTCGTGTCCAAATCGATTATGTGCCCACACTGCAGGCACTGAAGGTAGCCCCCGAACCGGTCTCGGTCCCTGGACATAGTGCCCCTGCATCTGGGACATGCGTTACGTCTCAATTCTCCCCAAGACATTGCCATTCACCTCTTTTCGTGAGTATCAAATCTCCGTGCCGGCCAGTCCTATTCGATGTCGTCTCGGATTGTCTCCTATACGATTCACCAGGTAGTTAGTACGCCGTAACAGGGGATTGTACCTCATAATCTTCCTTATGTCTAGTATCGATTCGCCCTTGTTCCCTTTTGCAATCCCGTTTCACCTCTTCAAAAGGGGAATCATATCTATAACGAACAAATGAACGAAAAGTCACTCTCTTCTTGACGTGTGGTTGCGATGAAAATGGGTATCCACATCCTCGGCGTCCTTGGAATCCAGAGAAAGCGGGAGTGCCGGCGGGGAAGTGCAAAGCCTATGTTCATCCCCTTATCCGGCCTTGCTAAGGCCGTAGAGATTCTGAAAGGAGCTAAGCGGGGTGAGGAGTCCAGAGCATCCGTCGCCCACCGAACCGGGTCTCTTTTCTGATAAACTCTACCCCGCCGTACTGTGAAGTCACTGAGAAAGGAGACGCCGATGTCACAACAGGAGATTCTACTGGTCACGTCGGACGAGGTGCCGGGAAGGAAGGTGGTCGAGGTGCTGGGACTCGTAAAGGGCACCTCGGTGAGAGCTCGTAACGTGGGACGCGATATCCAAGCCGGCCTACGCTCTCTCGTAGGTGGGCGTATCGGGGTCTACGTGGAGCTGTTGACCCAGAGCCGGGAAGAGGCGGAGTCGGAGATGGTGGAGGCGGCCCGGGTGATGGGGGCCAACGCCATCGTCGCCTTGCGGATGGCCACTTCTCAGGTTATGGGCGATGCCGCCGAGGTGCTCTCTTATGGGACAGCCGTTAGGTTGGAGTAGCACTGGCTGCTCAAACTACCGTCCGGCCGGGTTCAAATCCAGCTTGCGCCCCTCTGGTATCCGCCGTGGATGTGCAACGCGGTGCCTGAAACCCATCGAGACGCCGGGCTAACCAGGTACCTCACCGCTTCGCCTATGTCCGTCGGCATGCCGATACCCAGCGGGTAGTCGAACGAGGCTCTCACCCACTGCTCGGCACTGAATCCGAAGTCCCGGGACGCGATCAGCCCCGGCATTATGGCGTTGACCCTCACCCCTTTGTGGGCCACCTGTGCCGATAGCGCCATCGTAAGCCCCAGCACACCTGCCTTGCTGGCGTTGTAGGCCGGCGAAGTCCCCTCATCGCCTATCCGAGCCGATTGAGAGCTGATGTTGACTATGCATCCGCTGCCCGCCTTGAGCATCGGTTGAAGGGCGGCTCGACAACAGTAGAACACCCCGCTCAGGTTGACGGCTATCACACGCTCCCACTCCTCGTCGGGAAGGGTGGCCACGTTGCCCCGCGGCGCATCGATGCCGGCGTTGTTCACCAGGATGTCCAGCCTGCCGTACTCCTTCATCGCCAGTTCCACCAGCGCCTCATCGTCCTGTGGAGAACTGGTGTCCATGATGGTGCTCACCGACTCTCCACCCTCGGACCTGATGGCCTCCACCGTCACCGACGAGTCCTGCAAGTCCCCGATCACGATCTTGGCGCCGGCCCGGGCCAGTACCAGAGCGATCCCCTGACCGACCCCCTGTCCTGCGCCCGTCACTATCGCTACCTGATCATCGAGCCTTGTGGTGTCAGCCATTTTCACCGTCCTCCTTGTCAGCCGATATCCTCACGTTCGCCAGCTCCTCCGCCGGTTGATCGGCTATCGCACCGCTCTCCTTCAACTGGTCATACTCGGTGTCGCTCTTCCCAAGCAGATCTGCGAAGACCGGCCTGTTATGCTCGGCGAAGCGAGGGGCTGGCTTTGCCGTGCCGGACGGAGTCCGGGAGAACTTTATCGGCAGGCCGAAGTGGGAGAACGTCCCGGCATCGGGGAAGTCAACCTTCTCCCAGAAGCCTCGGGCATCGAACTGCGGGTCCTCGAACAGCTCGTCGGCGAGCAGCACGGCGCCCGCCGGCACCCCCTCTTGCTGCAGCATCTCCTGGGCCTCGTAGTGGTCCAGTCCTGTCGTCCATTCACCGATGATCGCGTCCAACTCGTCCTGGTTTCGCGAGCGGCCGAGGGCATGTTCAAACCGGGGGTCTCGCGCCAGGTCCGGCCTGCTCATCGCCTTGCACAACCCTCGCCATGCTCTCTCCGAGTCCACCGCAATGGCTATCCACCTGTCCGTCCCTCGGCTGGGGTACACTCCCTGGGGCGCACGAGAGATATGTCTATTGCCCAACCGGCTCCGCACCCGGCCGTTCATCGAATAGTCCATCAAGTTGTCCCCCAGCAAGGTCAGGTACCCTTCCTGGTGGGACAGGTTCAGATAGCATCCCTCACCGGTCCGGTTCCGATTCTGGAGTGCGGCCAGGACGGCGTAGTCGGCCTGGAGGCCCGCGGCCGGATCGGTAAACGCGCCCGAAGAGCGCATGGGTGGCCCGTCTTCGTAGCCCGTCAGGTAGGTCAGTCCGGTTACCCCTTCCAGCG
Organism: Dehalococcoidia bacterium; assembly: GCA_965197645.1. Lineage (GTDB taxonomy): Bacteria > Chloroflexota > Dehalococcoidia > Plut-88900 > Plut-88900. The sequence goes on from OZ240219.1 coordinate 434,076, forward strand.
CCTCCCCAAAGCAAACGTAGTCCCGATACGGGCCGCTCCCTCCGAAGCTGGGCATGCTCACCATGATGATATCGGGCCTAGCCTTCCGGATGGTATCGTACTCCAAGCCCAGGTTCCCCATGACCCGGGCGCTGAAGTTCTCCATCACCACGTCCCCGATGGATATCAGCTCCAGGCACAGCTCCCTGCCCTGGGGATGTTGAAGGTCTATGGATATCGCCTGCTTGTTCCTGTTTGCCATGTGAAAGTAGGAGCCCCGGTTATAAGGTCTCTCTCCCGGCTCACCGTCCGGCGGGATCATGTATCGGACCGCATCGATGTACAGCGACGATTCAACCCTGATCACCTCGGCGCCCATACCCGCTAGGAGTTGAGTGGCGAAGGGGCCGGCCCAGTAGCGGGTCAGATCGATTATCCTGAGGCCTTCCAGCGGCAACGACGACATGTCTATATCACTCCCATGGCCCCCAGCCGGGCTACCTCGTGGCTCGAATACCCCAGCACGCCGTAGTACAGCCCGTGGTTGTCCTGGCCCAGCATGGGCGCCGCCGTTGGTCCATCCGGGCGTGCGCCCACACTGAAAGCCGGCCCGGGATAGCTCAGAGGGCCCGTTAGAGGGTGGTCCAGGCTGGTAAAGAACTCCCGCTCCGCCAGGTGCGGGTCTTCCAGCAGGCGCTTGGAGGTCATCACCTTGGCCGACGGTATCCTCAACAGCTGGCACAGATCGAACGCCTCGTCCGAGGTATTCTCTGCGAAAAAGGCACCGATGGCGTTCCACAGGAACTCCTTGGCATCTTCGTCCGTCTCTCTTGGATTGTTGAACCTCGGGTCCTCGATGATCTCTGGATGGCCGATCATCTCACATAGCGAAGTCCACTGCTGCTGGGTGAGGACGGCAATGATCATGTGGCCTTCTTTGCAATCGTACAGGTCGCAAAGGGGCGTGGGAGGACTGAGTGTGGAGCCGGTTCGCCCTCGTACCACCCCTTGATAGGTGTACAGGATGGCCGTGGTCTCCAGGAAGGTGGCCACCACCTCCATTATCGAGATGTCCAGATGTTGTCCCAGGCCGTTCATATCCCGCCACTGCAGGGCCGCCAGTATGCCTATAGCTCCCACCAACCCCGACTTGTATTGAGGCAGGAAACCGCCCGACTGTATCGGCTCCCGCTCAGGAAAACCGGTGGGGAACATGAGGCCGCTGATGGCGTTCTGGATTAGCTCGTTGGCCCGGTGCTTTCTGTAGGGTCCCGTCTGCCCGAACTGGGTTATCGAGGCCATCACCAACTTGGGGTTTATCCCCGAGAGCTCTTCGTAGGACAACCCCAGCTCACCCAGCTGCCCAGGATCGTAGCCCTCCACCACCACATCTACGTCCCTGACCAGCTCCTTCAAGATTCCGGCCCCGGCGGGCGTGTTGATGTTGAGCGTAACGCTCTTCTTGCTGGAGTTGAGGTACAGGAAGAGGCCGCTGCCCTCCCGGTGAGGCATGTCCTTGTAGAAAGGGGCCTGGGCCCTGGCCGAGTCTCCGCTTCCGGGAGGCTCTATCTTGTAGACCTCCGCTCCAAGCTGGGCGAGAAGCTTGCCACAGAAGGGCCCTGCGATGGCATCGCTCAGGTCCAGCACCTTCAGGTGGCTCAACCAACCGGCCATCTAGGCCCCCCGCAGGTGAAAGAAATTAGTCTTCCAGCTCAACTTCGTCGAACAGGTAGGGGCCCAGGAAGCTCATCAGGCCACTGGCGGCCAGCATGACCGTGAGCATGCCGGGGTCCCACTGAGGGGCCACCTCGCACAGGTCCAGGGCCTTGAGCTCTTTGTAGCCCTTCAGGGTGCGCATCAGCTGAAGGAACTCCGCGTTGGTTATGCCCGTCGGCTCGGGGATTCCCGTGCCCGGCGAGTAGGACACCCCGACCACGTCGATATCCACGCTCACGTAGACGGCGTCCACGCTGTCCGCGGCAACCTCCATCGCCTTCTTGAGCACCGTTTCGATTCCGTCGGACCGGATGTCGGCCGCGGTGTGCATCTTCAAGCCGTGCTTCCTGCGCAACCGTACCTGGTCCGCTTGCAGCCATTTGTTCAGCCCGACCCAAGCCATGTTGTTGTAGGAGATGTGGGGGTTCTCGCTGATGCGGCGCACACAGGTGCCGTGGTTGAACTTGCCGCCGAAGTCATCATAGAAGTCGGAGTGGCTATCGATGTGGATGTAGCCTATCCTGGCCCCTTCCTTCCGCTCCATGAACCCCTTGACGAACCCTTCGAATGAGGGATAGGCCACGTAGTGGTCGCCACCCAGGACCACGGGAAATCCACCCCGCTTCACTATCTCGACCATCCCGTCCACTACGCCGGCGGTGGTCCGCTCCAGGTTGATGGGATCGATGTTGAAGTCTCCGAAATCGCCCAGCAGAGGCTTATCCTTGAGCCGCAACCCCTTCTCCGTATCGACGTCGTAGGCCGCTTTGTCCGGCGATAAGTCGTACCAGTGCCGCATGGACATGGACCACTCTCGGATCGCCCGAGGCCCGAACCTCGCCCCCTGCCGAGCGGTAACGATGGCGTTATCTATGGGCACGCCGGCCAGCACCGCCATCCCCTCTTCGACATCCTCCACCTCCACAGCGGGTGACCTGAAGAAAGAGACCAACCCTCCGTAATAGGGCATCGGTCCTCGCTGGTACATGATTGTCCTCCGTCCGGTGTCAGTGGGCCGCCCGGCCTTACCGTGAATGGGCTGCAGGGTCTTACAGGGGCATGTTGTCTAGCGATGTCTCAACGGCGTCTATATAGGCGTCGAGATCCTCCTGGGTCATCACCGTCGAGAGGCAGCTCAAACCCCTGCCAGCGTAGACGATGCCGTGGCCAAGCATCTCGTGGGTGAACTTGTTGAACACCGACTGGTCTGGCCCGGCATTGACGAAGGACCGGAAGTCGGCAAACTCCTTGTCGGTGAGGTGCAACCAGAACATGGAGCCTTTGCCCGTAACCTGGGCCGGAATCTCCCTCTTGGTGATGATCTCGTTCAGCCGTCCCCTCATCTGGTCGCCCATCTCTCCCAGCCTGTCGAAGGCCTGGGGTGTCATCATCTTCATCGTCTCCAGCCCGGCCACCATAGTGATCGGATTGGCGTTGAAGGTGCCACCGTGGTGCACCTGGTGTCCGCGCCGGTGATCGAAGACCTCCATGACCTCGTCGCTGCCGCCGATGGCGCCGACGGGGAACCCTCCGCCGATGATTTTGGCCAGCGCGGTAATGTCCGGCTTGATGCCGTACTCGGCGCAGGCGCCATTATAGGATGCTCGGAAGCTGATCACCTCGTCGGCGACCAGCAATATGCCGAGGTTGCTGGTGATCTCTCTGAGTCCTTCCAGGAAGCCGGGCGCCGGTTCGGTCCAGCCCAGGGCCGCTGGGAAGGGGTCTATAACCACTGCTGCCAGCTCGTCCTTGTGCCTATCGATGATCTCGGTGCAGACCTTGAGATTGTTCCACGGCATCACGATAACGTCCGATGCCACGTTGGGGGATACGCTGGGTTCGATAACGCTGGCGGGCAGGTCCGGGTCACCCCAGTTGTCCGGCGCTGGGCCTTCCGATACCTGCGCGTAGTCGTAGGTGCCGTGGTAGGCCCCCTCTATCTTGGCGATCTTGGAGCGGCCGGTGAAGGCCCTGGCCGCCTTGATGGACATCATCACCGCTTCGCTGCCCGAGTTGCAGAACCGCAGCTTGTCGATATAGTCCACTCGGTCGGTGAGAAGCTGGGCCAGTTCCAGCTCCGGCTCAGTGGGCATGGCGAAGGCGGTGCCCTTCTCCAGCTGCTTGGTCACTGCCTCGACAACCGCCGGGTGAGAGTGGCCGTGTATGAGGGAGGTCATGTTGTTGATGTAGTCGACCCGCTCCTCACCCTCTACGTCGATGATACGGGACCCTTTGCCGCTGCTGACGTAGATCGGGTACGGCTCCATAGCTATCGAGTGCCTGCTATTGCCACCGGGCAGGACGCTCAACCCCTGTTCGTACAGCTGTTTGGAACGGGAGGTTTCCGACCTATAGGCGATGGTCTCCTTGGAAGAACCGGACATGGGACTTACCTCCTGCGGCGTGCGCCTAAAATAGAGGAGCCTGGAAGCGGGTGAAGAATAGCAACTCCCCGGCGGCAACGTCAAGCACAGCAGAGCTGGGGTAGTACATGTTTTGCAATTGTGGATTTTCGCCAACGCGAACGTGGATGTTGGTTTCACCAACGCTTTACAGCCTGATGTAATCGTATCGTTACGATGGGATGCGCGATGGCCTTCCGAGCCTCGCCAAGTCCCATTGCTTACGTTTGCTTTTTCCTCATACAATCAACTAGCATAAGGAAGGCGTCCCCGAACTGATAATGTGGGGCTCTGCTTTCATCAAGGGAAAAGGCTGATGGTATCAAAGTTTACAAAGGCGGAACGACAAGCGCTAAAAGAAGTGGGTACCGCCGCCGATGTAAGTCAACGCATCCATGCGTACACGGAGGCTGTCAACCGGCTATCATCGAGGCATGAAGAACTGGTTGCACAGTATCCTGGGCATTGGGTGGCGTTATATAACGGTAACGAGATTTGCACTGGAGAATCCCTGGCCGAACTCCTCCGGCAATGTGACGAACAAGAGGTCGACAGAGACGCAATCGTGATACGATTTCTCGACACTGACAACCAAGTACTCATCCTGTAGTTGTCGTGATAATTGGGAGTTTCGACAAAGGAAGCCCTTTAATCGAAGGGCTTCTTGTATTTCCGGAACTTGCTGTCGAAGGTTCCCTATCGTTCCTCTTCGACACCGGCGCCGATGAGACGTGCATTATGCCGGCGGATGGACATCGGCTCGGTATTGATTACAACCAGCTTACCGGGAAGCCAGTTAGCATTCGAGGAGTGAGTGGCCGTATCACTTCAGTAATGCAACGAGCACTTCTCTTCTTCACTGAGGATACTGGGAAGGTGGAGTGTATCGACTCGACATCAATGTTATGCCTGATCTAGCTGAGTTGCACGGATTACATTCTTTGTTGGGACAGGATGTTCTTTCCCATTGGCGCACTGTTCATGACCCGACGAGAAAACGGTTGCAAGCCACAGTATTGTCAGCTGACCTAACTCTTCCGTAGCGGTAACCGTTCAACAGAATCCTCGACCAGCCTACACTTCTGCACCGGGTACCGCTGACAGGCATCGGAACCGGTAATGTCGGAGAGGAAGTTAGAGGCTGGCCCTACCTGAAGAAGGGCAGCACCTCTTGGGCAAACCGCTCCAGCTGGGGCATCGTTTCCTCCCGTGTGGCCGCCGGGCTTATCACAAAATGCTCCACCCCTATCGAGACGAACCTGTTCAGCGTATCGATACAGTCCTGCACGGCGCCTAGCGCACAGCTGAAATCGGGCTCCAGGATTGGTGACCCGAGCCGTCGTACCAGGGCATCGTTGCCCTTATCGAGAGCGGTTTCGGAGCTGGAGTCGAACCGAAAGTAGACGTGTATTCCCATCTTGATATCCGAGGCGCTCCTTCCATACTCCTCGGCGTAATGGCGTATTTTGGCCGCGGCCGCTTCGTAACGGGTCGGGGTGATGCCGGCCGGCAGAAAGCCGTTGCCCCAGCGCGCCGTCCGGCGCAGGGCGGCATCCACGTCTCCGCCGACCCAGATGGGAGGATGAGGCCGCTGGACAGGCTGCGGGTCTATCACGATATCCTCGAAGCTATAAAAATGTCCCCGATGACTGGCGGGTCGATCCGTCCACAGCTTGATGAGTACCTCCAGCATCTCTTCAGTCCGGGCGCCCCGCTCTCTCGGGTCCACCCCCGATGCCTCAAACATCTTGCTCGGGCCCCCGGTGGCTATCCCTAGCACGATGCGGCCGTTAGACAGGAAGTCCAGCGTGGCCACGTGTTTTGCCAGCATAGCCGGACTGTAGAGCGGTGCCAGGAGCGCACACGTGCCCAGGGTTACCCGTTCCGTCGCTTGGGCGAAGGCCCCCAGGGTCGTGAGGCAGTCTAGGGCCGGTTCCGGCGTCACCGGCGTTTCAGGGACCCAGATGGAGTCGAAGTCCAGTCCCTCCACCATCTCGGCGAACCCTCTCACGCCGACGAGATTGTGCATGCGGGTGTAGTTGGGTCCGAACTTGACTCGGGGCACGGATTACATCCCATGCACAGGGAAAACGGTGCTTTTCAGCTCTTCGACGCTGTTTCGAGCGAACTCCCAGACCGTTTCCTTGACCTTCTCCTCGAGGGCTCGGCCCTGGGCATCCCGAAGAGCATCCAGCCTGTAGCTCTCCCGGTAGGCGGCCGGAATCTCGTCGGGCAACTCTTGCTCCGTCATTACCCCGTAGGCCAGCGTCCAGCAACGAGCGACGGCCCCCTCGTCGTATCCCCCACCGCCCAACGCCAGCCACCTGGGGCAGAGCTCACCCAGTTTCGATATGGCCTCTGTGTAGGCCGCGCTGGTTAGATTGAGATGGGCCAGCGGGTCCGAGTAATGGGTATCGATTCCCAGCTGGGTAACCAGCACGTCGGGACCAAAACTTTCGATGAGGGGTGGGACTATCTCGCCGAAGGCCCACAGGTAGACCTCGTCGTCGGAGTAGGGGGCCAGCGGCAGGTTGACCGAGTATCCTTTCCCATCTCCCGTCCCGGTCTCGTCCACGCCGCCGGTCCCCGGGAACAGGAATCTGCCCGATTCGTGCACCGAGACGGTGAGAACGGCATCTGTGTCGTAGAAGCCGTTCTGCACGCCGTCGCCGTGATGGGTGTCTATGTCCACGTAAGCTACCTTCAGCCCCTCCTCGACCATCCGCTTGATGGCGATAGCTGCGTCGTTGAACACGCAGAACCCCGAGGCGTAGCCAGGCGCGGCATGATGCAACCCTCCCGTCGAGTTGAAGGCCACGTCCACTTCACCTCCGAGCAACATCTCCGTCGCCAGCAACGAGCCTCCGGCCACGAGAGCCGCCGCCTCGAACATCCCCTGATAGGTGGGATTGTCGCCATGGTCGTTGAAGTTACAAGTGACCGGATCAACCAGAGCGTCGCCCCGGCTGAACGCCTTGACCGCGGACACGTAGTCCGGGGTGTGGAAGGTCAGAAGTTCGTTGTCGGTGGCCGGTCTAGGTTTGACAAGTCGAGAGTTCTCCGGCTCGAAGGCGCCGTAGGAGTCCAGCAGCTCGTAGGTGTACCTCAACCTGCTAGGAACGAAGGGGTGTCCCTCTCGGAGCACGTGACGGGACATCACGTCTTCGTAGATATAGGCCCCGCGCCTCATGTCAGGCCGACTCTTTCCCGGCCCACCAGATCCATCTTCTCCTTCATTTGTTGCCAGTGGGTGCCTTTCCAGTAGACCTTTCGACAGGAGGGACACCGAGAAAAGGCCGGCTGTGTGTTATACACGTGATGCGGGACCACGCCGTACACCTCTTCCTTCTTCACCGGTTCCAGCGCTTCGTTACATTCGATACAGCGGGAGAACGGTCGAGCCTGGGAGTCCAGGTCCAACGCGTCCACCACCTGGCCAAGCTGATCCAGAACGTTGCCCTCCTCGATCAGTACCGTCTTCAGCTATCCCGTGACGACCGCTCGGCGTTCCAGGATCCCTGCATCCCTGGTGAGCAGTACCCTTCGGTCCCGAAGGCCGATCCTGACCAGCTCGTCGTCATCGGCGGAGTTATCGTACAGGGCATCGTAGCCCAAAGCCCGGAGCCATTTCGCCAGCGCCCCCACGTTAACGTCCACCACGAACCTGGGCTCGACGGGACACTCTCGGGTCAAAGCTCTATTTCCAGTCCTTCGTGGGCCACCGATACATCAGCCTCCAGCCGCTGGGCCACCTCGCTTACCTGCGTTCGGACTTCATCTTCGTGGCGGGGGTTTACGTGCACGGCCAGCACCTTGGGCAGATACCCGTTGACTTCCCGGAACCGGGTGAGCACCGACTCAAGCGCTCTGGGCGTCATATGACCGTGTTCCTCCGCCATCGATGACTCCCGGTTGGCGTAGCTCACTTCTATTAGCAGCAGCGCCGGCTGTATATGGGGCCAGGCCGATGAGCATCCGGGGCCCGTGTCACCGGTGTAGAAGACCGCTTTGCCCTCGCCGTTCTTCACCTGGTAGCCCACCGTGGGCGGGCCGTGGGGGACCGGAAGGGCCAGCACCTGGTATCCCTGAATCTCGGTGGTCTGCCCGGCCTCCACGGGCTTGAACCTCAGCGACGGCGTATCCGATGGGTCGTCGATGAACCGGGGGTACAGCGTTCCCGTCAACAGGTTGTCCGAGAGGCTGTCCAGGACCTCGCTGGTGGAGTAGACGTCCGTCGTTTTAGCGTCGGTGTTCATCCCCAGGGTAAGCAGGTCCCGCACGTGATCGAAGTGGTGGTGGGTGATCAGAACGGCTTCCACCGCCTCCTGTTCGGCAATGGTGAGGGTCGAACTGATGCTCCCTGCATCGATGGCAATGGCCCCGTCCACCAAGAACGAGGTCAGCCGGGCATCTCTACTCTCCAGCTGGTGTGCCCCGAGGACTCTTACTCTCATCGGCTGGCCTCCGGATACGGATTCAGCAATTCGTGGAAGTACGCACTATAGATACCGGGAAGGAGTCCAATTCTAGCACACTGCGTTTGGGCCCTATGCCTTCAGCAGTGCCCTCAGAAGGAGCCTCGCCCCCTCCTTGTCCAGCGGCTCGTTGTTGTTGCCGCACTTGGGGGATTGGACACAGCTGGGGCAGCCGTCCTCGCAGGGGCACCCTTCCAGGGTATCCAGGGTCACCCTCCAAAGCTGCTCCATCAGCTCGTACCCCTTCTCGGCGATGCCGATGCCTCCCGGATGCCCGTCGTAGATGAAGACCTGGGGTCGCCCCGTGTCGGGGTGCATCGGGGTGGACAGACCGCCGATGTCGTTGCGATCACAAAGGGCAAACATCGGCAGTATCCCGATGGCCGTATGCTCGGCGGCGTGGAGAGACCCGGAAAAGTCCAGCCTCTCACTTCGCATATCGACCTTGATTCCCTCGGGAATATCGAACCACAGGGCCATCGTATCGAAGACCCTGGGTGGCAGGTCCAGCATCTCCTCGCTGATCATCTCCTCGGTCAGCTGGGCCTTTCGCCGGTATCCGGTTACCTGGTTGGACACCTCGACCCGACCGAAGTAGGCGGTCACACTCCCCGCCGATCGCTTCTCCTTCACCTTCGTTATGCGGATATCGGTCAGGTCCATCGCCTGGGTGTAGTAGTTCACCTTGGTGGGAACGGCCTGGGCCACCCGGGCCTCTATGTCCAGCTCGGTGATCAGGTACGGCTCGCCCTGGTGGAGGTAGACGGCGCCCGGGTGTATCTGAAAGAAGGCGGTGGACTCCTCGATGGTCTCCAGCACGGCGCCCGTGTCCTCCAGGACTATTACGTAGTTGTCCGATGAGGCGGAGCGTATGCTGACCTCTTCCGCCGGATATGTCACCTCGGTCGATAGATACCACTTGCCTCTGTTGGACTTGACCAGTCGCCGTTCCTCCAACCCTTGAAGTTGTTCGATGGAGCCCTCGCCAAAGAGCTGCTCGTCCCAGGAGGTCAACGGCCACTCGTAGGCGGCACACAGGAGGTGCGGCGCCAGGATGTAGGGGTTAGCCGGCGATATGAGGGTGTGCTCCTGGGGCTTCTCGAAGAAGTCCCTGGGATGCCTCATGTAGTACTGGTCGAGCGGGTTGTCCAACCCGATGAGAAAGCTGAGAGACCTGTACTCCCGGCGTCCGCTCCGGCCGGCTTGCTGCCATGCGCTGGCTATGCTTCCGGGATAGCCGGTGAGGATGGTTGCATCCAGGTCTCCGATGTCTATGCCCAACTCCAGCGCGTTGGTGGCGCAGACCCCCAGAAGTTCGCCCTCGAACAGCCCCTTTTCGATTCGGCGGCGTTCCTCGGCCAGGTATCCGGCCCGGTAGGGCATTATTCGTTGCGTCAGATACGGCTCGGTGGACTGGAGCTGATTTCGAGCGTACATGTAGATCAGTTCCGCCATCCTGCGGCTCCGGGCGAAGGTGAGGGTGCGAATATCCCGCCGCACCAGGTTGGTAAAGAGGGTCGCGGCCTCCGTGTTAGCGCTCTTCCGCGCGCTCCGCGCCTCGTCTACGAAGGGCGGATTCCAGAACACGAACTCCTTTTCTCCACTGGGAGAACCGTCCCTAGCCACCACCTGGAAAGGTTGGCCGGTCAGCGCCTCCGCGTGTTGCTCAGGATTGGCGATGGTGGCGGAGCTGAGCACGAACCGGGGCGACGAGCCGTGCAGCCTGCACAGCCTGACCAACCTTCGCACGATGTTTGCTACGTGGGACCCGAAAACTCCCCGGTAGACGTGGGCCTCATCAATGACCACGAACTCCAACCTTCTGAGGAACTTGGTCCACGATTTATGGTTGGGCAGTATCCCCATGTGGAGCATGTCTGGATTGGTGATCAGGACATGGGCCGACCGGCGAACCCATCCCCGCTCTTCATAGGGCGTGTCTCCGTCATAGGTCGCTGTGTTGATTCCAGCAAGAGCAGGCTCCGACCCGATCAGATTCTTCAACGCTCTCCACTGGTCCTGGGCCAGCGCCTTGGTGGGAAACAGGTAGATCGCCCGGGCGCCCGGTGTTGCCAGCAGCGCGTCCAGGACCGAGGCGTTGTAGACCAGGCTCTTGCCGCTGGCCGCCGGTGTCACCATCATCACATTGTTGCCGGCCTTCAAGGCGTCGACGGCCTGGGCCTGATGGGTATACAGGGGCAACAGTCCCGACCTTTCCAAGGCCCGGGTCAGCGCGGGATGGAATCTGGGCCGCGAATCGCCGTACTCAGGCGACTTGGGAGGAATCTTTTCCAGATGGACTATCTGGTTTTCGTACTCGGGATGAGCGCGTATGCCCTCGATTACTCCTGATCCATCTATCATAGAGCGTCCATAATCTCGATCTCGTAGTCCACCAGCTCGGCGTCTCCCCTGCTGTATCCGATGAAGTTGACTACCTCAGACATCATCTCGTTGACGTGCGAGGCATCGTTGCCGACACAGGAGAAACCCACCGTGGCCAGCTGCCACAGCTCCTGGTCTTCCACCTCGGCTATCGAGATGTTGAACTTGTTCGACGCCCGAGAGGTGAGCGATTTGAGCACCCTTCGCTTACCCTTGAGAGACTCGTTCTCGGGGATCCTGAGCTGGACCCTACAGACGCCTACTTTCATGTTTCCAGCCATCCGGGGAGTGTGCTTGCCATTATAGAGCGATGGGACGCCCTATAGTACTATGAAGGTGACCCCCAGCACCGTCACAGTCACCCCAAGCATCGTCTTCCAGGTCAGCCGCTCTTTGAGGAATACCGGAGATAGTAGAGCGATCCACAGCAGCGATGTATTCCCCAAAGCGAAGGACACCGCCAACCCCGCCTTGTCTAGGGCTATCAGCAGCAGCAGGCTGCCCAGACCGAAGGAGAAGAACCCGTTGACTATCGTCACCAGGAACGTTTTACCGTCCGGCCTGATCACGCTCTCAAGGGGTCCTCTTGCCGCGGGCTGGGACGCAGTCGACGGGCCGGCAAGGGTCAGCTCTATCCGGCGAGACATGGGCCAGCGCCCGACTCCCGTCGCCGTGGCCACCGCGGCGAGACCGCCCAGCATAGACTGAAAGTGGATACCTGCCGGGGTCTCCATGTAGAGATATGTTCCCCTGCCGTTCGGCTCCGCTCCGCCGTCGTAGACGGCCACGTTGGCGTCGTTTAGCTCGTCTTTCAGGCTCTCGATCTGTCGGTCGTCGACGGGTCCGCGCACCAGCACCCGGGTCCGCCCATCCTGCTTTGAGGGGACGGCTGCTTTGGGTGCTTGCGGACCGTCATCGGCCTGCTTTTCATCGGCTCCGGCCGGCAACCGAAGAAACTTTCCGACGCCCGCCGCATTCAGGACGCCCAGAAAGATGAAGATGCCGGTCATGCGGGCGGCATTGGCCGTGAATACGTCCACCTTTTCAATCGCTATCGTCTGAATGGTAAAGCCGCCCACCCAGAAACTGGTTACGAATACAAGGAATATCATCCCCTTGACACCCAGCCACGTCGCCTGGGTCAACTCGGTTTCCTTGCGTTGGGAGAAGCTCAGGGTGTAGATGCCGGTCAGGACTACCGCTATCCCGACGAGGGTCAGGGCGGACAGGTCTTCGTTCAGGATGAAAAGCCCTGAGATCACCGAGAGAATCGCTGTTATACCGCTGGAAAGGGGCGCCGCCTTGTTTACGTCCACATACCCGAGGAAGAACAGGTAGAGAGTGAAGCCTATACCGGCCGACGTCAGCCCCCCGATTATGCTGAGAATCAGGTAGGTGACGTCGACATCTGGCAGGTCCAGGAACTTACCCGATATCAACCACACGATAATGCTGAAGATCGCTCCTCCGAGCGTGGCCAACGACGCTTGGGTCAACGGCTTCAACCGCCTCGTCAGCGATTTGTCCACCAGCGACGAAAACGCGTGGGTAACCGATGAACCTAAGCCGGCCAGCTCGCCTGTCGGCACCTTCTGCCCTCTGCTACTGAATTACATGTCATGCTGATGCTGCAATGGCCACAAAAAATACCACGCCCCACTCTTGAAGACAACGATTCTATTGACGGTTTACCCCAGCAATAATACAATTGTGCCAGATAGCACAATTGGTTTCCTTTGCCCGCCGGCGGAATCGTGGCGAGGTGGGGGTCCAACTCTTCTCGTGGTGCTTCTAGACTCTTCTAGACGAGAGGTGCCTACCGATGGCAGAGGCCATCCCCGAAGTAGTGATTCTGAGGTTGCCCCTCTATGTCAGAGCACTGGCTCAGCTTAGCTCGTCGGGCATAGAGGTGGTCAGCTCCCACGCCTTGGGGGATAAGCTCTTGATCACCCCTGCTCAGATCAGAAAAGACCTGAGCTACTTCGGCCGGTTCGGTAAGCAGGGACGGGGCTACAGCGTCCCCTACCTTTTGTCCGAGCTGAGATCGATCATGGGACTGGACCAGGAATGGAACGCCGCCCTGGTGGGGGTGGGCCGGTTGGGACGGGCCATCATCACCTATCCCGGCTTCCCAAGAGAGGGCTTTCACGTAGTTGAGGTCTTCGACATAGCCGACGAGCTGGTGGGTACAACCGTCGAAGGACGGACCGTCCGAGGCATGGCGGACATGGACAACATAATCAAAGAGCGGGACATCCACATCGGCATAGTAGCCGTCCCGGAGAACCATGCCCAGCGAGTGCTGGACCAGCTGGTGAGTAGTGGCGTGCAGGGGATCCTGAACTATGCTCCCATCTCGCCCCAGGTGCCCGAAGGGGTATGGGTAAGAAACGTGGACCCTGTACTGGCCCTCCAGACCCTCACCTTCCACCTCAAGGTCTAACCTGCCTATCCCGGCTCAATAGAGCGCAAAAGCAACGCCGCTCCCGGTCAACCAGACCTGAGTGAGCGGCGTTTTTCTACCTGTATGTACGTAAGATCAGGGCTCGGTCCGAGGCTGGCCTGGACCACCTCTGCGTCCTCGCCTGCCCGCCACCTTTATGCGCATCCTGGACCGCCGCAACGAGGCCAGCGCCACGGCCAAGTCCTTATCAGTCGAGGCCGTCTTGACCCTCTCTTCGGCCCGCTTCATTGCCGTTTCGGCCCGCTCCATGTCGATATCGTCGGCCCGTTCCGCGGCGTCGGCCAGAATGGTTAGCTTGTTCTGAAACACCTCGAGAAAACCGCCGCTAATGGCCATGGCGGTCTCGTCGTTGTCTTTCTTGATCCGTAGCTCGCCGGGCTGGAGAGCGGTGAGCAACGGGGCATGCCGGGGCAATATGCCCAGCTCACCCATGATGCCGGGCGCCACGACCATGTCCACTTCGTCGGAGTAGACTATCCGTTCCGCCGTGACTATCTCCAGTTGTAGTATGGCCACTGTAGTGTCAGCTCCAGACTTGCCAAGCTATGGAAAAGGCCTCTCGCCTACCCTTCGGACTGCAGTTGTTCAGCCTTCTCCACCGCCTCCTCTATACCGCCGATCATGTAGAAGGCCTGCTCGGGAAGCTCGTCGTGTTTGCCCTCCAGAATCTCTTTGAACCCCCGTACCGAATCGGCGATGCTCACGTATTTGCCGGGAGTGCCGGTGAAGGCCTCTGCTACGAACATCGGCTGGGATAGGAACCGCTGTATCTTCCTGGCCCTTGCGACGGCCATCCGGTCGTCTTCACTCAGCTCCTCCACACCCAGAATAGCGATGATGTCCTGCAGGTCCCGGTACCTCTGCAGCACCTGCTGTACGCCCTGCGCCACATCGTAGTGCTCCTGCCCGACTATCTGCGGGTCCAGAATCCTCGAGTTTGAAGACAGCGGGTCGACGGCCGGGTATAGTCCCTGCTCCGCGATGGACCGCTCCAGTGCGATAACCGCGTCCAGGTGACCGAAGGTAGTGGCCACGCCGGGGTCCGTGTAGTCGTCTGCGGGCACATAAATGGCCTGGAACGAAGTGATAGAGCCGGATTTGGTGGTCGTAATCCGCTCCTCCAGGTCACCCATCTCCGTAGCCAGGGTGGGCTGATATCCCACTGCCGAAGGCATCCTGCCCAGCAGAGCGGATACCTCCATGCCCGCCAGGATGTACCGATAGATATTATCGATGAACAGCAGCACGTCCTGCCGCTCCCGGTCTCGGAAGTATTCCGACATGGTCAGACCGGTCAGAGCGATTCGCAGGCGCACGCCCGGGGGTTCGTTCATCTGGCCGAACACCAGCACCGTTTTGTCGATGACCCCAGATTCCTGCATCTCGTGCCACAGGTCGTTACCTTCTCGGGAACGCTCACCCACGCCGGCGAAGACCGAGAACCCTCCGTGCTCCGTAGCGATGTTCCGGATGAGCTCCTGAATGATCACGGTCTTGCCCACCCCAGCTCCACCGTACGCGCCGATCTTCCCGCCCCTGGTGAAGGGAGTAACCAGGTCTATGACCTTGAGGCCGGTCTCCAGCATCTGGACCGTGGTCTCCTGCTCCTCGAACGAGGGGGGAGGACGGTGAATGGGCCAGCTCTCCTCCGACTTCACATCGCCCAGGTTGTCCAGCGGATCGCCGGTCACGTTAAACAGCCGGCCCAGGGTGGCGGGGCCCACCGGCACCGCTATCGCACTACCGGTATCTATGGCCTCGGTGCCCCGGGCCAACCCCTCGGTCGGGGAAAACGCCAAGCATCTAACCCAGTTGTTGCCGATGTGCTGCTGCACCTCTAGGGTCATAGAAGTGCCGTCTATGGGCACCTCGATAGCGTTGTTGAGGGCCGGCAGCTCATCGGGTGGGAACTCTACGTCCACCACTGTTCCGATTACCTGTACAACTTTTCCATTTGCCATAGCTTGCTCCGAAACTCAGAAATTTAGCTGGGACCGATGGGACAGATGCTCTATGCCTCTGATAGTTCTTGCCTATGAATCCCCAACTTCAGCCGCTGTATCTACAGATGAAATCAGGTCTACCCCTCCAGTGCCGCCACCCCGCCGGTGATATCGAGTAGGTCGGTTGTGATTGCCTCTTGCCGGGCCTTGTTGTACACCAGGGTAAGGTCCTGGATCATATCGTTGGCATTCTCGGTTGCGTTGCGCATCGCCACCATCCGGGCCGACTGCTCGCTGGCGATGGCCTCCAGCACGGCCTCATAGACCTGCATCTCTACGAACCGGGGCAGCAACTCGCCCAGCACCTGGAGACTGTCGGGCTCGTAGATGTAACCGGCCCCGACGGACCCCTCGGCTGTCACCGGCTCTATGGGAAGAATCCGGGTCATCATAGGCCGTTGGACGGCGGTGGTCACAAACTTGGGGTAGGAGAGGTATACGCTGTCGGCGGAGCCCTTGGTGTAGTCGTCTATCACAATACGGGCGATAGGCAGAATGTCCAACAAGGCCGGCCGATCGCCAAGATCGGTGAAGACCGCCTTCACGTTCCGCCCGAACCGGGTCATGAAGTCCCGGCCCTTACTCCCGACGGTAACCAGGGTGGACTCGGCGCCGTTCCCGTTCAGCATGAAGCTGCTGGCCGATCGGTTGACGTTGGCCACCAGCCCTCCGCACAGGCCCCTATCCGGGGTGATGTGTATGATCTCCGTGTTACGGATCTCCCGCTTCTCCAGGAGGGGATGAGCGCCCTCTCCCTCCTGGGGTTGGGACGCCAGGTGGGAAAGCATTTCCACCATCTTCTCGGCATACGGCCTGGCGGCCAGGACCCGCTCTTGGGCACGTCTCATCTTAGACGCGGCCACCAACTCCATCGCCCGGGTTATCTTCGCCGTATTTTCGACGCTGCGGATGCGCCGTCTTATCAGTCTTATATTGGCCATCTACAGGTCTCTGTGCTAGTAGGTCCCAGCCTGCTTGAACTCTTCGATAGCTTTGTCCAGCGATTCGGCCACGTCATCGGGAATGTCCTTGGATTCGGCAACCTTTTTGGCTATGTCCGGGTGACTGGCCTGCATAAACTGGTGGAATCCGGTCTCGAAGCCGCTCACCTTCTCCACGGGTACGTCGTCCATGTAGCCGTTGATAGCAGCGTATATGATCATCACCTGCTGCTCGAGGGGCACCGGCACGTACTGGCCCTGCTTCAGGATCTCCGTTATCCTCTGGCCTCTCTCAAGCTGCCTTCGAGTGGCGGCGTCCAAGTCCGCCGTGCCGAACTGGGCAAAAGCGGCAAGCTCTCTGAACTGGGCCAGGTCCAGCCGCAGCCTTCCCGCCACCTTCTTCATAGCCCTGGTCTGGGCCGCACCGCCAACCCTGGACACCGAGAGACCCACGTTCATCGCCGGCCTCTGACCGGCGTTGAAAAGGTCGGTCTCCAGGTAGATCTGTCCATCGGTGATGGAGATGACGTTGGTCGGTACGTAGGCCGACACGTCGCCGGCCTGGGTCTCGATTATCGGCAGCGCCGTAAGCGACCCGCCACCCAATGACTCGTCCAGCTTGGCCGCTCGCTCCAGCAACCGGCTGTGAAGGTAGAACACGTCGCCGGGGTAGGCTTCACGGCCCGGCGGCCTGCGCAGAAGCAGGGACACCTGCCTGTATGCCCAAGCGTGCTTCGATAGATCGTCGTAGATGATAAGGGCGTCCTTGCCCTCTTCCATGAACTGCTCGCCGATGGAGCAGCCGGCGTAGGGAGCTATGTACTGCATGGGCGCTGGGTCCGAGGCGTTGGCCGAGACCACCAAGGTGTGCTCCATTGCCCCATACTGCTCCAGCAGGGCCGCCGTCTGGGCCACTTTGGAAGCCTTCTGCCCGATGGCGACGTAGATGCAGACCAGGTCTCCGCCTTTCTGATTGATAATGGTGTCTATGGCGATGGCCGATTTGCCCGTGGAGCGGTCTCCGATGATCAGCTCCCGCTGTCCCCTGCCGATGGGAATCATGCTATCGATGGCCTTGATCCCCGTCTGCACCGGCGTGTCCACCGAGCTCCGGCTAACGACGTTGGGCGCTACAATCTCCACCGGCCGGGTCTTGCTTGCGTTGATGGGCCCTCGTCCGTCGATGGGCTCGCCCAGCGAGTTGATCACCCGGCCTATCAGACCTTCCCCTACCGGCACCTCTGCGATACGGCCCGTAGAGCGGACTTCGTCACCCTCCTTGAGCTCCGAGTCCTCTCCAAGGATGATGGCCCCCACAGTCTCTTCCTCAAGGTTCAGGGCCATGGCCGTGACGCCGTTGGGGAACGTAAGGAGCTCGTTGGACTTGACGCCCGATAGGCCGTGGATCCTGGCGATGCCGTCCCCAACCTCCACCACCGTCCCCACGTCCACCATCGCCACTTCGGCGCCGAACTCCTCTATCTGCTGTTTGATTATGGAAGCTATGTCTTGAGAACCTACCATGGTCCCAGCCTTTCCATCATCACTGTAGTCTTCAGCTCAGTCGGGTTTACTCGGGTCAAAATCAGCTAACGAGGGTCTTCTTCAGCTCTTCGAGCTTCGTTCTGGTGCTGCCGTCCAGAAGCCGGTCGCCTATCTTCACCACCAGCCCACCGATCAGGTCAGAGTCGGTATCGGTAGACAGGGAAATCTCCTTACCCGTCGCCTGCGCCAACTGTTCGGCGATGTGCCCCTTGGTTGTATCGTCCAGGGGCAGGGCTGCGGTGACCTCCACCGATTGAAGACCGCGGTGGGCGTTGACCAGGTTTCGGAATTTATCGGCGATCTGGGGCGCCAGGCCTGCTCTGAGCTTGGTAACCAGCAGACTGGCCAGGTTCAGCGCCAGCGGCGACGATCCGGAAAGCTGTTTCTGTACAAGCTCCAGCTTCACGTCCGGTCGCACTTTGGGACTCTCCAGGACCGATCTGAACAGGGCGTTCTGCATGGCGGAGGCCAGAGCGTCCAGATCGCTCTGCCACTGGTCCATGTCGTCCCGCTCCAGAGCGATCTCGAAGACCGCCTGGGCGTACCTTCTCGCCGAGCCCCTGCCTGCCATACCAGCTACTTCCCTGTTCCTTCTTTCGTGCTCCCGGCCACCGGTCCCCTAATCCTCGTTCTTTGCCGCTTCCCGGCCATTACCGTTCGTCTTGGCGCCGATGTTCTCCTCCAGCACGTCCTCGATCAGCCTGCGATGCTGCTCCTCGTCCAACGAGGCGTTTATCACCTTCTCGGCGGCGGAGATAGCCAGTCCGGCGAATTCCTGGCGTACCTTTTCGACGGCGTCGTCCCGTTCTCTCTGTATCTCACCCCGGGCGCGAACGATCAGGGCCTCGCCTTCCTGCTGGGCCTGGTCCCTCGCCTCACCCTTGATCCGCTCCCCGATTTCTGCGGCCTCGCCGATCAGCTTCTGGCCTTCCCTGCGGGCCTCGTCCAGGCTCTTCTTGACCTCTTCCTCGCTCTTCGCCGTCTCCTGCTGCATCTTCTCGGCGGCTTCAAGGCTCTCCTTGATCCGGCCCGAGCGCCGTTCCAGCATCCGCAGTATGGGTTTGTACAGGATGAGGCGAAGTATGATCAGCACCAACAGAACGTTTATCACCTGGACGATGAGACCAGGCAGGTTTATTCCCAACTCACCCACTTGCCTCTCCTCTCAGCCAACATACGTCTTTCGTCATCTTTGTCCCATCACACAAAGTGAATTAGGACTGCAACGACGAGGGCATAGATGGCGATGGCCTCGGCAAACGCTATGCCCAGGATCATGTTGGTCCTTACGGCCGGCTCTGCCTCCGGGTTCCGACCCAGAGCCTCCAGCGCCTTTCCTACCAACAGGCCGATGCCGATCCCAGGGCCTATAGCCCCCAGCCCAATGGCCAGGCCGGTGCCCAGTGCGCCTACGCCCTTGTCTCCGATCTGTGCCAAGATCAAAGCGAGCAGTTCCATGTCTCCTCCTTTACCATTGAGCCACCTGTGGCGGCCCTACGTGTTTGGTCCTTAGCCCTGTTCGTTCTCCGTTACGGGCTCAGGCGTCTCGTCTTCATGGGTCTCTTCACCGTGTCCATTGTGTGCCGCCATCGCTATCATCGCGAATATGAGCACCAGTATCGAGAATATAACGGCCTGGATGAAGCCGACAAATAGCTCCAGCCCGTAGAAGGGCACTACCAGCGCCAGCGGAATCAGGAAGCTCATGACGAAGATGAGGATCTCCCCGGCGAACATGTTGCCAAAGAGACGGAAGGTGAAGCTGATCACCCTGGCGATCTCACTGACGCCTTCCAGCAGTCCCACAAAGATGTTCATCAGGCCCGTTCCGATGCCCTTTCGCAACGAGCCTATAGCAACGAACTTGCTGGCGTAGCCGAAGAAGCCCAGCGCTCGAATGCCCCAGAACTCCACCATGACCATGCCGATAATCGCTATGGCCAGCGTCGTGTTCAACGCCGTGTTGGTGTTTCTGAAGAAGGGCACTATCAGCCCGACGTTCTTGCCTTCCTCCGGGGGATGTTCCAGGTACTCGGCCGCGGACATGGTCTGATCATGGAGGCTCAGGGGGAGGATGGAGAAGACGCTCACCTCGTCCAATAGCTGTAGCTCTTTCTCCTCCAGCTCCTCGAATATCGCCGCGCCTACGGGCAGCTCCTCCTGGTGGGCGATCCGGTCCTCGGGACTCAGGTGCACGTACTCCTCCAGCTGCTCCTCGGCCTCGTGCAGAGTGAGGTGGGGCTCGGCTTCCTCGGCCTTCTCCTCCACCACGTGCTCTATGACCACGTCCGCCGATTCGATGACTCCGACAGTGTTAAAGCCGGGGAGGAGGCTGATCCAGTTGTTGACAATGACAAAGAGGAAGATGGTGGCTACCAGCGGGAAGAATTTACGTGCGTTCTTGGGCCCGGCTATCGCCTCTACCAGCCCGTAAAACCACCCGATGACCGCCTCGACGAAGTTCTGCCACCCGTTGGGAATCAGGCCCATCTTCCGCGTGGCAAAGAAGGCCATGAGGAGCAGGAGGGCCATGCCAACCCACGCAGAGATCATGGTGTTGGTGATGTTGAAGTCGCCCAGTGGGCCCAGGGGGAACAGATGGTGGGCTATCTTTTCGGGCTTGACGGATATCGGCGGGAAGGGAAATCTGAGGAGGGTCTGACCCAATACCAAAGAGCCCAGCGCCAAGATTACGATCGCCAGCACCTTTGGTCGGAGCAGTATGCCCACTAGCTGTTCTCCTTGCCTCGTCGGTTTGTTTTGAGCAGCGGGGCTATCATCCGGTATATCCCGAAGCAAGCTACCGTCAGCCCCAAGGCCAGTCCCAACAAGGTAAAGAGGGGAGAGACTTCAATCCAGCCGTCCAGCAACAGTCCCAGGACCAGTCCGCCTATCAGCGCGGCGACTACAAACCACCCCAGTCCCAAAAGCCGCAAGACCTCCGCCCACTGATTGTTTCTCACCTCTCCCGCTCCAGTTCGTGCATTGTATCACATACTTTCGTCAAGTCAATCAACAAAAAAGCGCTCCTCTTGGAGCGCCGTCTGTAACCGAGCGAGATGTACGAGGGAAAGATCGCCGGACCGTCCGCTTACTTCTCCTCCTCGTTCCCCTTGCCCTCCTCTTTTTCCGCCTCCTTAGAACCGCTTTTGCCGAAGTCTTCCAGGTCCAGGCCATCGACGAAGTCCTGGAACGCTGAAAGCCGCTTCAGCTCCTCCTCGCTCAGCGGTTTGGTCGGGTCCTGGTCCGTCTCTGAGGCGATGATCGGCTTACCGGTCTCCTTGTCCAGGATGACCCCCGCCTTGTCCAGCACTGCCTCTTCTACGAAGATGGGCACCTTGACCCGGACCGCCAGAGCGATGGCGTCGCTGGGCCTGGAGTCCACCTCGACGGTGCTGCCGTTTTTCTCCAGCATGATCTTGGCGTAGAAGGTATCGTTGCTCAGATCGGACACGATGATGGAGCTGACGGCGCCCCCCAGGTCATTGATGACCGATTGCAGAAGATCGTGGGTGAGAGGCCGGGGAACGGAAACGTCCTGGAGCTTGACGGCTATCGCATCGGCTTCTGCGGGCCCAATCCAGATGGGGAGGTATCTATCCGATTCCTTCTCCTTGAGAATGACCACGCGCTGATAGTTCATCAGGCTTACGCGAATGCTCTCTATGCTCATCTCCTGCATTGAGTGGCTCCTCCGGGCCTTAGACCCGCTCAGACAATTCTAAATCTCCCCCTCTGGGGTGTCAACGACCGCTGCCATTGACGGTAGTACCGTATGACTCTACTCATCACTTCCGAGGCCTATTCATCGCTCCCTGGGATGGGACTGGGCAACGCCTCGATCTCCTCGTCCGATAGGCTCAACAGGTCCGTCAGAACCTGGGCGGTATGCTCTCCCAGGGCCGGAGCGGCGGCCTCCGGCTTTGGATTGGAGCGGGACATCTTCAGCGGCGAATTGACCACCTTCAGCGGGCCCAACCGCGGGTGTTGGACCTGGGCGATCATGCCCCGTTCCAGGACATGAGGATCGTTGGCCACCTGCTCGATGTTGTTGATAGGCCCGCAGGGAATCGCCGCATCGGTCAGCTCCTTCAGCCACTCCTCGGACGTCTTTTGCTTCAGCGCATCGGTCAGGATGGGTATCAGCTCGTCGTAGTTGTTCGTTCGGGACCAGCTGGTCTGGAACCGCTGGTCGTCTATCAGGTCCACCCTTTCGATGATGGCGCAGAACAGGGGCCACTGGTCCTTGGCCCCGCCAACAAATGCGATGGTGATGTACCCGTCGCTGGTCTCGAATGCCTGGAATGGCGTGGTAACCGGATGCCTGGTCCCCAGCGGGCCGGGCACCTCGCCGGTGGCAAAGTACCTGGCGAAAGCGTTCTCCAGCACGGCCAGCTGACAATCGAGCATGGAGACATCGATGTACTGGCCCTCGCCGCTTTCCTCCCGCTCTCGCAGGGCGGACAGGATCCCGATCACGGTGAACAGGCCCGCCACGATATCTCCGAAGGATGATCCCGGCCTGACGGGCGGCCCGCCAGGCTCACCCGTAATGCTCATCACACCGCCCATGCCCTGCACTATGATATCCAGGGCCGGACGATGGGTGTAAGGACCCGTCTGTCCAAACCCCGAGACCGATGCGTAGATAATGCGAGGATTCCGCTCCCTCACCGCTTCGTACCCCAGGCCCAGCCGGTCTATCACTCCCGGCACGAAGTTTTCCACCAGAACGTCGCACTGTTCTATCAGGTCCAGCAGTATTTCCCTCCCCCCGCTTGACTTCAGATCAAGTACCACGCTCTTCTTGCCCCGGTTGAGGCTGAGGAAGTAGGAGCTCTCTCCACCTATGAAGGGGCCGGTACCCCGGGCCATATCACCGCCCTCCGGCCTTTCCACTTTGATCACCTCCGCCCCAAGATCGGAGAGCACCATTGTGGCGTAAGGCCCTGCCAGGACCCGTGTCATATCCAACACCCTGATCCCTTCGAGTGGTCCAGCCATCAGCTTCTCCTAGTCTTTCCAAGAATATGCCGTCATAATAACCGATGCCCCTCACTCCGCCAGCAGCTTCAGGAGCTCCTTATGGCTGCCTAAGCCGGACACCATCTCGATGAACTCCTTGATGGTGTTGCTGCGCCCCCGCACCGCGGCCACCTGACCGCCTATGGGGCTCACGACCGAGTGGTCGTCGGCGTAGGTCCCGTGAAAGGCGAACCAGGCCTGGTTGAGCCTCCGAAAGTAGTACCCGTTTTCCTGGAGGAACAGCCGGCGCTCCTCCAGGTATTGCTCCGCTTCATCTATCTTTCCCTGGGCCAACAGCCCGTCGGCACGAATCCGGGTCTTCCTCATCTCCATAACGTAGTCGAAGGGGTCACCCTCGGCGGCGTGCCCACCGCTATCGATGGGTTCGGGCATCAGTTCGGCGTAGTATGTCTCGTATACGATGGCGCCGACCTCGTCGCCTATGACGTTGGCGATGGTCTCGTTGATCGTGGTCATGTCCACCGTCTTCCAGTAGCTCCGGCCCAGCGGGAAGAACACCATGTAGTGATGGACCCACTCGTGGGCTACTATCCGCAGCGTACGTCTAATCGATTGGGACCGGGATATGACGCTGGGAAAGGTTGCCACTCCCCCGGGACCGGCCACCAGGGCTGAGAGCTCCCCTCCCTGCTCAATCCCGTCCTCGATATCCTGGGCATCCTCCAGCCCGATCCCCGGTTCCAGCAATCGGGTGGCCACCAGCTCGATCCTCTCTCGCGGCGAAACGGCAAGCAGCCGCGGCGAATCTCCGAACCGGAAATCCACCGGTGGGAAAAGGTACCCGTCCGAGCCTCCGAAAGGCAGATTCCAGGATAGCCCCAACTCCGATAGCACCTTGCTGACCTGCCCCTCTATGGTCTTCTCCACGTCTGCCTGCAGATCACTCCGCCGGCTGTCCAGCTCGTCCCTCGCCAATACCGATCCACTCAAGTCCCCTAGACCGGTCGATGCTGCCCGCTCTATCTCTCGGTCTAGCACCGCAATCTCGGCGCTCAACCTGAAGTATTCCCGCACCTCGAGCAGCCGCTGCTCCTCGGTGCGGTCCCCTATCCCGAACAGCGACGTGAGCTCATGGGTCCACTTATCGAGAAAGTTCCTCAGCTCCCAGGAAACCAGGCGGTAGCCGCGGTCCCCTATCGCACTGCTCAAGACGTCCCGTTTTTCGGGCCCGCTGGCGAGGAAGACGGCCGGCAGCACGAATACCAGGGCCAGCAACAACCACCGCACTCCTGGAGTCCGGAGTGCCGCCCAGACGGCTCGGCGAGCCGGTTGCCACGCCCTAGCGTTCACGAAGTAGCACCTCCCGTATCCATCTTAACGAACTTAACGAATTCGAAGTGGCGCGAAATTCCTCCAACGGCCAACCTTGCGGGGAGGAAACGGCTAGACTAAAATAATCGTGCCCTATACCCCCAGCGAAGGTGGCATTCATGCGAGACTACAAGACCGAAGCTATCAGGAACGTCGTCCTTCTATCCCATAGCGGCGCCGGCAAGACCTCATTCTCCGAGGCAGCCCTCTTCAACTCCGGTGCTATCGGCCGCCTGGGCAGTGTGGACGCCGGCAACACCACCTCAGACTACGAACCCGAGGAGATAAAGCGGGGGACGAGCATCCAGCACTCAGTCCTGCCCACCGAATGGAACAACACCAAGGTAAACATCATCGACACCCCCGGTTACGCCGACTTCCTAGGTGAAGCCATAGCCGCCCTGAGGGTCGCCGATGCCGCCATCATAACCATCTGCGCCGCCTCGGGCGTAGAGGTCGGGACCGAGCTGATGTGGAAACACGTAGAAGCCGTGGAGCTCCCCGCCCTGATCATCCTGAACAAGATGGACCGGGATAACGCCAATTTCCGGAAGACGCTGGAAGAGGTGCAGGAGAAGCTGGGCCGAAAATGCACCGCCATCCAGATGCCTATGGGCGCCGAGGCGGATTTCAAGGGTGTGATAGACCTCATCTCGATGAAGGCCTACGGCGCCGACGGCGCTGAAGAACCGGTCCCCGACGCCCTCTCCGGCGAAGCCCAGGACGCCCGCGACGAAATGATCGAGAACATCGCCGAGGTCAACGACGATCTGACTACCAAGTACCTGGAGGGCGAGGAGCTAACCGAAGACGAGCTTCAGGAGGGGCTGACCGAAGGCGCCAGAGCCGGCACCATCGTCCCAGTGATGGCGGCCTCGGCCCTCAAGAACCTGGGTGTGCACAGGGTGATGGACGCCATCTCGTCCTACCTTCCATCACCTCTCGATAGGCCTGCGCCCACCGGCCGGGACCTGGTCAACGATAGTGAGGTGAACCTGAGCGGAGATGGCAGCGCCCCCCTTTCAGCCCTCATCTTCAAGACCACCGCCGACCCTTACGTCGGCAAGCTCTCTTACTTCCGAGTCTACTCCAACACACTGCACAGCGATTCCCAGGTCTGGAACTCCAACCGCTCTTCCGACGAGCGGATAGCCCAGCTCTTTACGCCTCGCGGGAAGACCCAGGAAAACGTGAGCCAGGTCGTAGCCGGCGACATCGGGGCCGTGGCCAAACTGGGAGAGGCTAATACCGGAGATACGCTCTGCAACAAGGACCGACCCGTTGCCCTGGACAAGATCGATTTTCCGCCTTCCCTCTACAGCGTCGCCGTCACCGCCAGGACCAAGGCAGACGTGGACAAGATGGGCTCCTCCCTGATCAAGCTGGTTGAGGAAGACCCCAGTCTCAAGCTGGAAAAGCAACCCGATACCGGAGAGATGGTTCTCACCGGCATGGGCGAAGCCCACGTAGACGTCACCGTACAGAAGCTCCAGAGGAAGTTCTCCGTGGCCGTCGACACCAAGACCCCGAAGGTGCCTTACAAGGAGACCATCGGCAAGGCCACGCAGGCGGAGTACAAGCACAAGAAGCAGACCGGCGGGCACGGGCAGTACGGCCACGTCATGATCAGGCTGGAACCCAAGGAGCGGGGTGGGGGAGTCGAATTCGCCCAGAAGGTGGTCGGCGGCAACGTACCGAAGAACTACATTCCCGCGGTGGAGAAGGGGATCATGGAGGCGGCCAAGGAGGGCGTCAT
The DNA here is from genome assembly GCA_965197645.1 of Dehalococcoidia bacterium. Lineage (GTDB taxonomy): Bacteria > Chloroflexota > Dehalococcoidia > Plut-88900 > Plut-88900. The sequence continues at coordinate 460,099 of OZ240219.1, forward strand.
AGCTCAGTTTCCCATGGTCGACGTCAAGGTGACCCTCTACGACGGCAGCTCTCACCCCGTAGACTCCTCCGATATGTCGTTCAAAATCGCCGGGTCCTTCGCCTTTAGAAAAGGAGCCGCCGAGGCGTCTCCAACCCTCCTGGAGCCAGTCATGAAGATGCAGATCACCGTTCCCGATAGCTACACCGGTGACGTCATCGGCGATCTGAACACCAAACGGGGCCGGGTGCAGGGCATGAACCCGGTCAACGGGATGACGGTGGTCGAGGCCGAAGCGCCCCTATCGGAGGTGGTGAAGTACGCCGTAGACCTGCGGTCCCTGACCCAGGGCCGAGGCACCTTTACTCAGGAGTTCATCCGCTACGACGAGGTGCCGGCCCACCTGGCCCAGAAGGTAGCCGAAGAGATGGCCGCGGCCGGCGGTTAGGATTCGAGCGCTTACCGGGTTTTCCCTCGGCGGGAACCGCCGTCGCTTCTTGCATCCCTGATCGAAGCTGTACAGAAGAACAAACTTAAAGGGTCTGAACCGGTGGCCGGTTCAGACCCTTTATCTATCGGATTCGGAAAAAAGAGCCGCTACCTGGGGGCCTCCCAGAGGGTGTAGTAGTTCTCCCCGGTTATCACGGCTGCCAGCTCGGCCTGGTCATGCTCCAGCAAGACCTCGAAGCAGTTCTCGCATTCGCGAATCGCCTGCTGCACGCCGGTAGAGGCCATCCGTTCGGATATTCGGTCCCATATACCCAGACGCTTCAGGCTGTTGACGTGTTTGGGCCAGGGAATGACTATAATGCTGTCCGGTTTGGGCAGCCTGGGCCTCATCCGTTTCAGCACCCGGAACCGCTCCTCTACCGAGTCTACCATGGGCACGACCTTGACCATTGGGCCGTCTTCAATATCGACTCTGGTGTCCAGGAGGAGCGTCTTCCTCAGCAGTGGGAAAAACAGCGAGATAACCTCGGAAGAGTCAATGTTTCGCACGATCTCGTCCATGTCAAATCGATAATCGCCGTCCATATCGCCTAACCCCCTGCAGTCTAGGTATCGGTCCCTTCGGAAAGGAGCCGAGGTATAGCATCCCAAATTGAGGCCCCGATCAGGCCCCAATTTACGCCTAGATTAAGACGAGAGCAACTCTTTTACCTTCTCGGCGAAGGCGGGCAGTACCTCTTTGAAATCGCCGACCGCACCGTACTGGGAATCCTTGAACACGTTGGCGTCCGCGTCCCGGTTGATGGCCACGATGACCTTGGAACCCAGGACGCCGGACATGTGCTGGCTGGCCCCGGACAATGCTACGGCTACGTAAAGATCGGGACTAACGACCTTTCCGGTAATGCCTATCTGGACTGCCGGGGTGATGTACCCCGAGTCACAGGCCGCTCGGGTTGCGCCCACCATGCCGCCGAACAGTTTGGCCAGGTCCTCCAACTCGTTGAACGCATCGGCGCCGCCAAGCCCTCTGCCACCACCGATTATCACCGGGGCGTCCTCCAGCCTCATCCCCTCGGCCTGCGCCTCCACCCGGTCCACAACTTTGGCCCGAGCGGTGGAAGCGTCTACGCCGGGCGACCAGGACACGGTCTCTCCCGATCTCGAGTCGTCCCTCTCCAGCGGCGTCATCGTCTTGGCCCTGACCGTCGCCATCTGGGGCCGGGACGATTCCACAACCACCGTCGCCTGGGCGTTGCCGCCGTACACCGGCCGTGTTTGCACCATCAGCTTGGAGTCCGGATCGATGGACAGATCCGTGCAGTCGGTGCCAACGCCGGTGTCGAGCCGGAACGCCACTCTTGGCGCCAGCTCTCTGCCCTGGGCCGTATGTCCTACCAACAATATGTTCGGGGAAGCTTCATTGCAGAAATTGGCCGCTGCTGCTGTATAGGTATCAGCGTTGAACTCCTCCAGCGCCGGGTCCTCGCCCACGTAGACCTTGTCCGCTCCATGGGCGATCATCGCCTGAGCAGCATCGCCGGCCTGACCGGCCAGCACTACACCGATGACCTCTTCACCCAGTGCATCCGCCAGCTCTCGCGCCTTGCCCAGCATCTCCGTCGTCATGCCGCTGATGGAGCCGTCGGTGACTTCGGCAAGGACCGCTACCCCTGCGCTATCGGCCATTTCTGTATCCTCCTGAGCATCGGTGCGGGTGACTAGATTACTTTGGCTTCACGGAGCTTCAGCGCCAGGTTCGCTCCTATTTCGGCGCTCGACTCGCCTTCGATGAACTCGCACTGGGACACCTTTTCCGGCTGGTCCAGTTTGAGAAGCTTCACCTTGGCGCCGGAGGCACCTATCTTGGACGAATCCAGGCCCAGGTCCTGGGCACTCCAGACGGTGGGCTGCTTCCTGCCGGCGGCCATGATCCCTTTCAAGGTGGGATATCGGGGCTCGCCCAGCTCGTTGCTTACCGTGACGACGACGGGAGGACTGGCCTCTACGACTTCGTAGCCATCCGGTACCACCCGCTCTACGCGGACAGTCCCGTTCTCCATCTTGACGTCCCGGGCGAAGGTGATCACGGGCAGGCCCAGTATCTCGCCGACGCCCGAGCCCACCTGTCCGGCATCGAAGTCCGATGCCTGGCGACCGCAAATGACCACATCGTACTCGCCGACTTTACTGATGGCCGCTGCCAGCGCGTGAGCTGTAGTATAGCTGTCTCCGTCCTCGAACGCATCGTCCTGCAGCAGGACCAGCTCGTCGGCGCCCATCGAAAGGGGCTTCTTGATAACGTCGGATACCAGGTCAGTGCCGAGGGCTATGGCAGTCACGGAACCATCGTTGGACTCTTTCAGCCTGAGAGCGGCCTCCACACCCTGCTCATCGTACCCATTGATGACGGGCGGTATGCCGGGACTGGGCACCAGCTTGTTCGATCCGGGATCGATCTTGAAGCTGGCGGCGGGCATTTGGGGATCTGGCACCTGTTTGACACAGACTATGATTTTCACAGGAACAATCCTCCGCATCCGTTCAAGAGCATGGTTTGACCACCATCGTGTAAACCTGGGAGCTGAATGGAATGAATACTGGGAAAAATTCTAGCACCCGCTAAATTCGGGTGTCAAGCAGAAATCGGCTACTTTGAAACAATATTCACAAGACGCCCGGGCACGTAGATAACTCTGTTCAGCGTCTTGCCGTCCAGCTGGGACTTTACCCGCTCGCTACCCAGCGCCAGCTCCTTGGCTTTCTCCTCCGTCACCTCGGCCGAGACCATAATCCGGTCTCTCACCTTCCCGTTGACCTGGATGACGAGGGTGATCTCCTCCTCCTTGGCCAGCTCCTCGTCCCAGTCGGGAAACGGCTGGTTGTGAATGCTGTAGGGGTGGCCCTTCTCTCCCCACAGCTCCTCGGCCAGATGAGGGGCCGTCGGGGCGAGAAGCGTCAGCAGAGACCCGATGGCATTCCGCCATGTATCGGCCCCCACCGATTGCGCTTCCCACACCTTGCCCAGGTAGTTGGTCAGCTCCATCAAGCTGGCCAACATGGTGTTGAACCGGAACTGCTCCAGATCGTTGCTCACCTTCTTGATGGTGCGATGGACCACATGAAGCGTCTGCTTGACCGCCACATCATCGGTAGGGCTGCGGTCCATCTCCGCCGCGTCCAGCAACACCAGGTCCCACAACCGGTTGTACCAGCGTACTATGCCGTTGATTCCGGAGTCGCTCCACTCTCCTCCCTGGTCCCACGGCCCCACGAACATCAGGTAGGCCCGGACCACGTCGGCGCCCAGCGTTTCCACGTACGGATCGGGGGTAATCACGTTCCCTCGTGACTTGCTCATCTTCTGCTTATCGGCCGCTATGACACCCTGATTGAACAGCCTGGTAAACGGCTCGTCGAAATCGACCAGCCCCATGTCCCGCAACGCCTTTATGAAGAACCGAGCGTAGAGCAGGTGCATGACGGCATGCTCGGCGCCTCCCGTGTACTGGTCCACGGGCATCCAGTGCTTCACCTTCTCGGCCTCAAAAGGACCCTGGTCGTAACCCGGCGAGGTGTACCGGATGAAGTACCAAGAGGAGCACATGAACGTGTCCATCGTGTCCGTCTCCCGGCGAGCGGGAGACTGGCACTTGGGGCAGGTGGTGTTGACGAATCCTTCGTGGTACTTGAGAGGCGATTCCCCGGTGGGTCGGAACTCGGCGTCTTCGGGGAGCAGGACGGGCAGGTCCTCCTCGGGTACCGGCACCACGCCGCAGCCCTCGCAGTAGACCATGGGTATGGGCGCTCCCCAGTATCGCTGCCTAGATATCAGCCAGTCTCTCAGCCTGTACGAAATCGTCCGGTTGCCGAAGCCCGATTTTTCCGCTTCCTCGGCTATCGCACTCTTGCCCTCATCGCTGGTCCGGTCGTCGAACCTGCCCGAGTTGACCATGGTGCCCGGTTCAGTGTAAGCCTCTTCCAGCTCTTCGCCGCCGTACCCTTCCGGAGCGATCACCGTTTTGATGGTGAGATCGTACTTTTTGGCGAAGGCGAAGTCCCGGGTGTCGTGGGCGGGGACTCCCATCACCGCCCCGGTTCCATAGGTGAGCAGGGCATAGTCAGCGATGAAGACGGGCACACGATCGCCGTTGAGCCTGTTGACACAGTAGGCCCCGATAAAGACCCCGGTCTTCTCCTGGTCCTGGGACAGGCGCTCCACTTCCGTTGCCCTACGAGCATTCTCCACGTAGGCCTCTACGTTGGCCCTCCTGTCATCGGTGGTGAGCTTGTCCACCAGCGGGTGCTCCGGAGCAAGCACCATGAAGGTCACCCCGAAAATGGTGTCGGGGCGGGTGGTGAAAACGCGGATCTCCTTCTCCTCCAGCCCGTACTCTTCTATGCCGAAGCCTATCTCGACGCCTTCACTCCGGCCTATCCAGTTGGTCTGCATCGTCTTGATGCGTTCCGGCCATTGGATGCCGCCGAACTCCAGCAGCTCGTCGGCGTACTTAGTGATGCGGAAGAACCACTGCTCCAGGTCCCGATGGGTAACCTCGGCGCCGCAACGCTCGCACGTGCCGTCGCCCAGCACCTGCTCGTTGGCCAGCACCGTCTTACAGCCCGGACACCAGTTGGCGGGGGCCTGGTCACGGTAGGCCAGATCATGATGGTGGAGCTGGAGGAACAGCCACTGGGTCCACTTGTAATACTCGGGGAGCGAGGTTATCGCTTCCTTGGACCAGTCGTAGATGGCGCCGATAGTCTTGAGCTGCTCGCGCATATTCTCGACGTTATCCATCGTCCACTTGTGGGGATGGATGCCGTGGCGTATCGCAGCGTTCTCGGCGGGGAGTCCAAATGCATCGAAGCCCATGGGATGGAGGACGTTGTACCCCTTCATGCGAAGGAACCGGGCGTGGGCGTCCGAGGGCGCCATCACGTACCAGTGGCCAATGTGCAGGTCCCCCGAGGTGTAGGGAAGCATGGTGAGGTCATACCACTTGGGCTTGGACGGGTCCTCGGTGACCTCGTACAGCTTGTCTTCGGCCCACCGCCGCTGCCACTTCCTCTCTATCTCCTGGGGGTTATATCTCAGCGCCATCTGTGTTTCTTTGCGTTATTTATTTTTCTCTGTCCCCTAGGGGACACGCCTTGGCCTTTTAAGTTAGCACCAGCCCGAATACCTTGCAAGCAGCCGGAGCGCGTTGGGATCATCAGGAAATTGGGCGCTCTCCGTCATTCGGTGCAATGGGCCCAGGCGCGTTCCTCGGCCGCCCCTCTGCTATAATTGACCTCGCTCACGACGAATCATTCTAGCCACCGAGGTACCGCCGATGCCCCCCAAGACGATGTTCAAGAAGATCTGGGAGACCCACGTGGTTCACCAGGAAGCCAATCAGGACCCCATCCTGTACGTGGACCTTCACCTCGTCCACGAAGTCACCTCTCCCCAAGCCTTCGAGGGTCTCCGGCTGGCCGGCCGCCAGGTCCGAAGACCCGAGCTAACCATCGCCACTGTTGATCATAACGTGCCGACCACCGATCGCTCCCTGCCCATTAAGGACGAGATCTCCGCCCGGCAGATCCATGCCATGAACAGTAACGCCAAGGACTTCGGCGTCACCCTGTACGACATCCACAGCGACGGCCAAGGCATCATTCACGTCATCGGCCCCGAGCACGGCTACACCCAGCCCGGCAAGCTGATCGTGTGCGGCGATAGCCACACCTCCACCCACGGCGCCTTCGGCGCCATCGCCCTCGGCATCGGTTCCACCCAGGTCGAGCATGTGCTGGCGACCCAGTGCATCGTGCAGTCCTCGTTGAACACTATGGAGATACGTGTCGAGGGAGAGCTCCCCAACGGCGTCACGGCCAAAGACGTGATCCTCGGCATTATCGGCCGCATCGGGGTGGATGGGGCTCGAGGCCACGCCGTCGAGTACACCGGCTCCGCTATCCGTGACCTGTCGATGGAAGGCCGTATGACCGTGTGCAACATGTCCATCGAGGCCGGCGCCCGCATTGGGATGGTCGCCCCCGATGAAAAGACTTTCGAATATCTCGAAGGCCGCCGGTTCGCTCCCCAGGGAGACGCCTGGGACGAGGCCGTCCAACACTGGAGCGGTCTCCCCTCCGATGAAGGGGCCGTATACGACCGTGTGGTCGAGATAGACGCTTCGGAGCTTCAGCCCTACGTCACCTGGGGCACCAACCCCGGCATGGTCGCCCCCGTCACCGATTCGATCCCCAACCCCGAAGCGCAGCCCTCCGCCGCAGACCGTGAAGCGACGGAACGGGCCCTGGAGTACATGGACCTGCAGCCCGGCACGCCCATCCGGGACATACCCCTGGACCGGGTGTTCATCGGCTCCTGCACCAACTCCCGCATCGACGACCTTCGAGCGGCCGCAGAGCTGATAAAGGGCCGGAAGGTAGACCCCAAGGTGCTCGCTCTCGTCGTACCAGGCTCGTGGATGATCAAGGCCCAGGCGGAACAGGAAGGCTTGGACCAGGTCTTCAAAGAGGCCGGCTTCCAGTGGCGAGAGGCCGGCTGCTCCATGTGCTTGGGCATGAACCCCGACATCCTCAGCCCTGGCGAGCGCTGCGCCTCCACCTCCAACCGTAACTTCGAGGGCCGCCAAGGCAAGGGGGGACGCACCCACTTGGTCAGCCCCCAGATGGCCGCCGCCGCCGCCATCGCCGGCCACTTCGTGGACGTCCGGGACTGGGAGTAAGCACGGTTTACCACCAGCCCAACCGCCTCAAGGAGATGTAAATGCAACCCTTCACCAAGCTCACCAGCGTAGTGGCCGCCCTAGATAGGCCCAACGTCGACACCGACCAGATATGCCCTGCCCAGTTCCTCAAACGCATCGAGCGTACCGGGTTCGGCCAGTTCCTGTTCCACACCTGGCGTCAGCTGGCCGATGGCTCTTCCAATCCAGATTTCGAGCTGAACAACCCCGCCTATAAAGACGCAGGCATCCTCGTTGCCGGTCGTAACTTCGGCTCCGGGTCCTCGCGTGAGCACGCCGTGTGGGCCCTGTACGACGCCGGATTCCACGTAGTAATCTCGTCCGGCCTCGCCGAGATCTTCCACAAGAACTGCTTTGAAAACGGCCTCTGCCCGGTGATCCTGCCCGAAGACCAGGTAGCGCAGATCATGGGCAGAGCCAAGGAGTCGCCGGGCTTTAAGCTGACGGTGGACCTGGAGGCGTGTGAAGTATCTGACGACGAGGGTCTCCGCTTTCCCTTCGTCGTCCACACCGATCCCCAGACCCATGATTACCGCAGGCACTGCCTGCTCAACGGCATCGATGAGATAGGCCTGACCCTGCAGCAGGAGGACAAGATTCTAGCCTACGAAAAACAGCACGGCCTTGTTTGATTGTCCAATACTGTCGTTCCATCACACAAAACGAGAGGCATAGCTAGACCTCCGGGCCGCTTCGGAGACCGGAATCGCGAGGAACACCGAGCAGAGTACCCCGCAGGTCTTCGAGCAATAGATCCCACCCGATGTCATGAACTGGCGAGAAGAATATAAACGCAAGCTCGGGTCGGCGGAGGACGCCGCTCGCCTGGTCAGGCCCGGCGATCACCTACACACCGGTCTGTTGCCCATGCCTCGGCTCATAGCCGACGCCATCTCCGCCCGCCGCGAGGAGCTGGGACAACTCCGGATTACCATGGTGGAGCCCGAATACGACCCGGGCTTTCTAGATTCGGGCTGGGAGGAGAAAGCCCCCGTCACCGTGGAAATCCACATCGGCTCGGTGGCCGTAGGCGCCCTGGACGAAAGGCGCATCGATTACTCTCCCGTCCTGTTCAACACCTGGTTCAAGCCGTTCCACGAGCCGAACCGAGACCTTGCCCCGCCCGACGTCTTGATCTGTACCGTCTCGCCTCCCGACGAAAACGGCTACTGCAGCTTCGGGGCGGACCTGTGGAACAAGAAGACCTTCGCCTCGTTGTCCAGGACCGTTCTGGTCGAGGTGGATGCCAACTTTATCCGCACCTATGGCGAGAACTACATACACGTCTCGGAGATCGGTGCCTTCGTCGAGAATACCCCCACCATGATGACCGACGATGAGGTCGAAGAGATAGTAGGCGACGTCGAAGAACCCGACCGAAGGGAAGAACTACGCAAGATAGCTTTCGGCATGGAGGCCGAGCGGCGTCGGGAATTCGTGCCCCAGCTTGCCACCCTGGAGCTGTCCCAGATGCGCAGCTGGGCCGCCTTCTACGCCGGCCTCTCGGACCCGGGGCCCGATGTGCGGCGAATGGCCGGCTACGTCTCTGAACTGGTCCCCGATGGCGCCACCATCCAGATAGGCGCCGGCACCCCCAGCACCCTCCTCCCCACCCTTGGCGCCTTCGATGACAAACGAGACCTGGGCATCCACTCGGAGATGGCGGCCCCGGGGCTGATCGATCTCGTCGAAAGAGGGATCGTCACCGGGGCGCACACCAAGACCCATCCGGGCCGGGCCCGGCTGTCAGCCCTGACCGCAACCACAATTCGCGAGCAGAAGTGGGCCGACAACAACCCCATGGTCGAGCTTCTCGAGTCCCAGAACGTGGTCAAGATCCAGGACGTCGCCGCCATCGACAACATGGTCACCATCAACAACGCCCTGTCCATCGATCTCAGCGGGCAGATCAACTCCGAGACCGTCTTTGGGGGCAGGCTGGTGGCCGGTACCGGCGGCCAGACGGAGCTGCACATGGGAGCCGTCCTTTCCAAGGGCGGAAGAGGTATAATCCTGCTCCGTTCCACCGCCTTGGGAGGATCCATGTCCCGCATAGTGCCCCATCACGAGACGGGCGCTGTGGTCACCATTCCCCGTACCTACGCCGACACCGTGGTCACCGAGTACGGAGTGGCACAGCTTCTGGGCAAGTCGATACGGGAACGGGCCGAGGAGCTTATCGCCGTTGCCCACCCCGATTTCCGCTCGGACCTTCGGAAGAAGGCCCAAGAGCTGCTGTACCCCTAGCCCCCGCGTCGTTCCAACCCGTCCTTCGAAACACCCGGCGCAAACAGGCGGGCGCGACTCTCCTAAACCGGGCCGGCAAGAAGAATGTTAAAGATGGACTGGCAAGAGGGATGCCAAAAATGGACTGGCAAGAGGAATACAGGCGAAAACTGGTCTCCGCCGATGAAGCCGCCCGGCTGGTGAAGTCCGGCGATAGGGTGGAGATCTCCATCTACCCCACCCCAACCCCTATCCCCGAAGCCATCGCCAGACGCCGGAACGAGCTTCGGGGTGTCGAGACGGTCATGCCCGAGCCGGCCCACCCTCTTCCCTGGTTCCAGCCCGGCTACGAAGACTCTTTTTCGACGACCCTGGAGGTTCACGTTGGCATGGGCGGCGGTCGGCCCCTCATGGACGATAAGCGAGCCGACTACTATCCCACGCTCTTTTCGCTGTGGCACAAACCCCAGAGGGAAAACCGGGCCGGCGCTCCTTCCATAGACGTGTTTATATGCGTCGTCTCCCCGCCGGACAGTAACGGATATTGCAGCTTCGGCGCTCATCTGTGGAACAAGCGCGTCCTGGCTGAACAGGCCAGAGTCGTCCTCGCCGAGGTGGACAGCACCGCTATACGGACCTACGGCGCCAACTACATCCACATGTCCGAGATCGACTGCTTCGTGGAGAACACTCCCGAAGTGATGTCGGATGAAGCCCTAGGCCGGCTGATCGAGAGTGTCGCTGACCCCGATGCCAGGGAGGAGCTTGCGGCCCTGGGTCAACGAGTCGAACCGGAGCGTAGATACGATTTTCTTCCTCCCCTCGCCGGACTGGACGCCGCCACCATCCGCTCCTGGGCCCAGGTATACGGATACCAGCCGGAACCGGAAGAGGTGGTAAAGACCATCGGCGGCTACGTCTCCGAGATCGTGCAGGACGGAGATACCCTGCAGATCGGGGGCGGCACGCCGACGACCCTCCTTCCCGGCATTGGCGTCTTCGACGATAAGCACGACTTGGGCATACACTCCGAAATGGCTGCTAGAGGCCTTATCTCGCTGGTAGAGAGGGGGGTGATCACCGGAAAACGGAAGAACTTCCACGCCGGGAAAGCTGTCCTATCGGCCCTTACTGCCTGCTCTGAAGAAGAGATCCGGTATGCTCACAACAACCCTCTCATCGAGCTTTACGATACCGACTATGTGGTCAATATCACCAACGTGGCCAAGAACGATGCTATGGTGAGCCTCAACAGCGCCCTCTCCATCGATCTCACGGGTCAGATCAACGCCGAGACGGTCTTCGGAGGCCGCTATATCGCCGGAACCGGGGGACAGCCGGAGCTTCACATGGGCGCCATATCGGCAAGGGGAGGCAAGGCCATCACCTGCCTCCGTTCGACGGCCATGGCGGGCGTAGTTTCTCGCATCGTTCCCCAGCACGAAGCCGGGGCCAGCGTTACGGTTACCAGGGGGTTCGCCGATCACGTCGTCACTGAATACGGTATCGCCCGGCTTTTCGGAAAGACATTCAGACAACGAGCTGAAGAGCTTATCGCCGTCGCCCACCCTGATTTCCGTTCAGACCTTCGCAAAGAGGCCCGGAAACTCTTCTACCCATGACTAACAGGGTGTTGAATAACCCTTTCCGACCATCCCCCTGGCCCCCTTCCTGGCCAGGAAGGGGGCAGAAGTTATTTCTGAGGGACACCCCTTCGGCGGGCTCAGGGCAGGCTCTCAGACTCCCGGCCCCCAGCAGGCAGTCTGAGAAGAACTTGCTTCGCCCCTCTGCACAACCCATTGCCCATCAGCCCGCTAATCGATTATTCCCACCCGGCGGTCTCGATTAATGCGCGATCTCCTCGGCTCCCTGCCCATCCCCTTCCTGCACCTGCTCAAGGGTCGCCGGCTGCCTGACGACCTTCTCACCACCCAGCTGGAAAGAGCCTCCAACAACGACCTCTGTCCCATCTGCTACATGGACGCCGAGACTAGGTACACCTGGCTGTGGAGCCTGATGTGGGAGAGTGTCAACGATCCCGATTCCCGGGACGAGTTCATAGAGGCCGGCGGTCTTTGCCGTGCCGACAACTGGGCCATGGTGGAGGTGGCCCTGGTGCAGATAAAGAGCAGCCTGGGCGTGGCTATACTCTTCGAGCACATGGCTCGACTTATCGAACGGGCGATAACCGGGAGCGGCGCCTCCCCCGAACCGTGGATCGATGCCTCTCGCCTCCACTTCGATCTCGGCAGAGGCTGCCGGGCCTGCTCGACGGGTAACAGCGCTGCGCACCGAAGCATTGACCGTCTCGCCCTCGCCGCCCTGGTCCCGGACACACCGCTGTGGCTGGAACGGGCCTTCCCCATGTGCCACGACCACATGCGGTTGCTCATAAAGAGGACCTCGTCGGCCCGGGCACGAGAAACCTTCGCCGGCCTACAGATGGCCGGCCTGAGACACCTGAGCTCCACGGACCGGCCACCCCCCGACAAGCTGAAGAAACGCCCTCCCAGGCTGGACGCAGCCCTATTCTCTCGAGGCGACCGGTTTCCCGTCCCCCACGGCGCCCTGAACCTCCACCGGACGGCAGTGGAAAGATGCCCCATATGCGAATCGCTGGCCTCAGGTGAAAGGGCGCTCATCGAGGACGAACCGTGGTCCGAGGATAGCTTCCAGCCCGACCTGCCCTGCCTGGGCCATCACCTCCAGCTCGGCGCAGGGAACGATAGACTGGCCGATTCCCTCCGGTCCACGGCCCTCGAGGCACAATCACAACAACTCGGGCTACCTCGCACCTCCATCCCTGTCACCCGATGTCCCATCTGCCAGCGAGCAGCCGACCTGGAAGGCGAAATCGTTCAAACTAGAGCAAACCGGTGGACCAAGGCGGTCAACGGGGATGATCTGATCTGTGTCCGGCACCTGGAATCGATGGCCGGCAGCGAGGTCCTGAAAGATAGAGGGGGGCTGCTGGAAGTACAGGGGGAACGGTTGGCCTATCTGATCAGAGAGCTCCAGGGATTCATCGCCCTGCACGATTACCGTTCGGCGCAACGCCCTCCGGAGGGCGCCGACTCCCCCTATCGCTGGGCGCTCCGCTTCTTCACCTCGGAACCGGCGGGCATGGCGCAGCTGTTGAGCGTAGGTGTCGCTGAGCACTTCCTGCCCTCCCGCCGCTCCCCCCATTGATAACTTTTCCCGGTGGAAGCCTGCCTCAGGGTTAACGCTCACCCATCGGAATGGAGCCCGCTTCTCTGATTCGTAATAGAGGGTTCCCGCGCCAGCTCTTGCCGTATGTTGGCAACCCATTCGGGGTCGAGGCCCAACGCTTTGATTACCGCATCATCGATCTGCTCGCGTACGGGGTCCCAGTCCATTTGGGGGAGGGGCAGCAGGGTCTCGTTTTCCAGCCAGCCAAACCAGCTGTTCAGCAGGTCGAGCTCGGCTGGTCCCAAAGCGGGGAAGTCAGGCACCGGTAGGGACCGAAGAGTGTCCAGGGAGAAGGAAGGGTAGGATGGCACACGATTGTCGCGTCCGCCCAACAGAGACAGCAGACCGGGCGTGGAGTTCAGATAGAAGCATAGAGCCTTGGCGATGTCCGGGTCGTGAACCCGGCAGGGCGTCCAACGCGAGCCGACGGCCCGCTCCGGCAACATCACCGCACCGACTCGCGCAAGGTTCAGCCGTAGCCGGTGCGGCAAAAGCAGGTCGCTGCGCTGCTCCCAATAGCGGTCAGCCAGGTGACGTTTGGACTCTTTGGGCTCTATGTAAACGTCGGTCTCCGCCCGCATCGACTGGATAACGTCGGTCTTGTGATACCAGAGCGCGCGGCGGCCCGACGAGGTAGGCATATCCGAGGGCGTGTAGGAATCTCGTACTCGTCTTCCTTCCGGACCGACGTCGGCCAAGCCGCTCAGTGGTACGGTTGTAACCGAGCCCGGGCTGTCCTCGCTGAGTGTCCTGTAAGCGTCTACGAGAAACGGCGACAGGAAGTTGACGGCGAACCAGTCGCCTCGTTCGATACGGCCGGAGTCCACCTGCTGGACTGTAAAGTCATGGGAAACAGAGGTGCCAGTTTCGCCTGCCCGCTCTATCCTTGCTACGGTGTCCAGCGCTTCCAGGGGCGTCGCCGGGTTGCGAGCTAGATTGACCACCTGCGTGGGAGGCTTCAGCCCCGCGTCCTTCCACTCTCGACATACCAGCAACACATCACCGATTTTGGTGTTTTCGGAGAAGAAGATACGGGCAGGGTCGTGGGAGCTGACGATGGTGTCAACGTGATAGCGAGTTCCCAAAAACTTACGAATCTCTAGGCCTGATCTGTCAGTCATTCCCATGAGAGGCAAAATTGCTGCAATCGTCCCCGTACCGGTTTTACTAAGATGATCGGCCAAAACCACGAATGCCCCGCTATTCCCGGCCATGTAGGTGGGCCTGTCTGCAAACAATTCCTTCTCTCGCCTTTTAATTGCCTGCTCGTCAGCGCGGCTGAACTGGTCGTGGCGCAGGCTGTCCCGGGTGAAGGGCGGGTTCATGATTACCAGGTCCATCGGTGGGGGAGGTCCAGTCATCCCTTCCTCGCTCTCCACCTGCTGAGTGGTCGATGGCCATGCGGAGAGCCGGGCCTGACCGGAGAGGAAGTCCAAAGAGCCGAGATAGGGCTCACCATCGACGACTCCCAGCAGCGCCCGGTGAATGTTCATCCGGCTGAACATGGTGGTGGGAGAGAGCATCCCCAGTGTACTGGCAGCCATGTGGGTCGCGGTCAAGTTGACGTCGTAGCCCCATAGAACGTCTTCGACAAGCACAAGGCCAAGGGCTTCTTCGTCCTCGGGGTCGCCGGGTCCAGCGGCATTGCGCAGATCGCGGATGCGTTCGGCTGCGGCCATCAGGAGCGTGCCGGTTCCGCATGCTGGGTCACAGATACGGAGAGCAGCAGCCGCATTTGGGTCGGACCAGTCGGCATCCTGCTCACGTAGGGCCAGGGAGGCCAACAGCACGGCCGCGGCGGTAGAGGTGTAGTAGGAGCCGTCATAGCGGGCGGTATCCAGCACCTTGTGAAAGATGCGCCCCAGCAGGTCATGGCGTAGACCAGCCACTTTCTCCGCGATTCGCGCCACCACCTCGGCCAAGCTGCTCACAGCCCGGCCGGTATCGATGTCTGCCGGCAGTGCAGCCAACGCCGTCCGGCCAGCCTCGAAGACAGGGCGGTAGTCCACTGCTAATATGCCGCGCCAAGCCTCCCGGAAGGCGTTAATCGTCTCTTGCTGTTCGGCGCATATGTTGGCGCTGGCGGGCGGCCAGTCCCCATTGTACTGGCCAGGGCACTCGGTAGGCAGGTAGCTCTGGACGCGCTGGTGGAACAGCATTGCGGTAGCCACAACCAGCATTCCCCGCTTGGCGGCCACGAAATAGCGATCGCTTTGCTGTCCTTTCATGGTCTTAGTAGCGGGGAGGTCCAGGGCTCGCGCCAGCGCCCGCCGGACGGGCGTTTTCATCCCCTGCACCACGACGTCCAGTCCTTCCGAAAGCATCTGCGCCGCCACGTCCGCACCGCTCAGGGAGCGCGGCGTCTGCTGAATTGCATGCGCGAGTTGTGTGACGCCGCCGGTGGACCATTCCCCGGACGGCTCCCCAGCTTTGACTCGGACGGTCCAGGTCAGCGTCGCCTTGGCTAGATTATCCTCGGTAACGCCTTCGGGATAGCAGACAGCAAACACCACCGTTGCCCGCTTCTGACGCAGACGCATATCGGCGTCCTTGATTGCTTGTGCCTTGCGGTGGAACCCGGTTTCCGCCTCGAGAACAACTCGTAAGCCCTCCACCTCCGCCACAACATCCATCCGTTTGCGTCCACTCCGTTGTTCGAAGTCCGCAGCTACTCCTCGCTTGGTAAGGAGGTGGGCCAAAGCTCGGTTCTGGAACTCCTCTTGCTTCCCCATCAATCCTCGCCTTCGAACTGGGGTTCTGCTGCTGTACTGACTAGCTGGCAGACTAGCTTACATTATCTTTGACGCCAAATGTATGTAAATGCCGTCAGCCGAGCTTTTCCGTTTGTCGTGCGCCAGTTCGTCGGAATCTTCAACCCAATCACCTCATCAAGCGTTACAATAGACTGAGGAGACCGGAAATGAAGTTCTTGACCCAGATGTCCCTGCTGCAAAAGCGAATAATCTTCTCCATCGGGTTGGCGGGTATCGCCGCGTTCGTGTTCACCTTCAATAATCCCCTGGCAGGCGGGCCGGCCAGCACCATGGTCTCCGAGGCCGGCGAGACGATGTCGGTCACGCTGGGCATAGTCGACAACGTCAACCTCGATAGCACCGACGAAGGCGTGGGGGTGGACGTGGGGCAGGCGGCCCCCAACTTCAACCTCGAGGACGAGTCCGGCGAACTTGTCCAGCTCTCCCAGTACCTGGGCGAAAAGGCCGTGGTCGTGAACTTCTGGGCGAGCTGGTGTGCCTTCTGTCTAGAGGAGATGCCCGATCTTCAGAGGATCGCCGAAGAGTTCGAGGACGATCTGGTTATCATTGGCATCAACAACATGGAGACGCCACAACAGGGCGACTCCTACGCCGTCGAGCGCGGCGTGACCTACCCCACCGTTTACTTCCCCAGGGACGCCGCAGTGGTGCAGGCCTACGAGGTGCTGGCCATGCCCACCACCTACTACCTCTCCAAAGACGGCGTCGTAGTGGTCAGGAAGATCGGCTTCGATACCTTTGAGGGGATAAGGGAGAAGGCCCTTACCGCCATAGAAGGCTAGTCCACGCTTTCAGTGCCCCGCGGAGCCTGTTTCAGAACCCTGCGTAGAGGGAGTCCGGAGGGAAACTTCCCTCTGGCAGGGGGTATGGGGGATGTGCCCCCCAACCCCTTACCTGCCCACGTCCACTAAGCTATACTGGGCGCACATCCACGCACGAAGCAAGTTTCATTGGAGGTGAACTGATGGCTGGACACTGGGAGGACCTGAACGTAAACAAGAGCACTATGGGGGCTTACATCACCCAACCGGATGGTGATGGCCCCCGTCCGGGCGTAGTGGTCATCATGGAGGCCTTTGGAGTCAACGGCCACATAGAATCGGTGGCGGACAGGCTCGCCGGCGAAGGCTACACAGCGATAGCGCCGGACCTCTTCTACCGGCAGAGCCCTCGCCAGGTCTGCGGTTACGACGAGCTCGACAAGGCCATCGGCTGGATAGGAAACCTGAAGGACGACGAGGTTATAGCCGATGTCGGCGCCGCTATCGACCATCTCAAATCGCTGTCCAGCAGTCAGGGCGATAAGGTGGGCATCGTCGGGTTCTGCGTAGGCGGCCGCATCTCCTACCTGATGGCCGGCAGCAACGACTCGATAGGGGCGGCGTCGGTCTACTACGGCGGGGGCATCATGGCCGAGTTCGGCGGCCCTCCCACACCCTTCGATCGCACCTCCAACATCAAGGCGCCGGTCCTGGGCTCCTTCGGGGAGAAGGACACCCACCCCTCCCCCGATGAGGTGCGCCAGATAGAAGCCGAGCTGAACAAGCACGGCGTCGCCAACGATATCCAGATCTATGCCAATGCCGACCACGGCTTCCACTGCGATGAGCGGGACAGCTACGAGCCCAACGCGGCGAAGGACGCCTGGGCCAGGACCCTGGACTGGTTCTCAACCCACCTGTCCGCTTAGCCGGGCACCATCAACGGAGGGCACAAATGCTGGAAGCCTTTAGCTTAAAGGGCAAGACCGGCCTGGTAACCGGTGGGGGGAGGGGTATCGGCAAAGCGATAGCCCTGACCTTCGCCGAGGCCGGCGCCGACGTGGCCGTCGCTGCTCGAACGAAAAGAGAAATAGACGAGGTCGCGGCCGAGCTTCAGGCGTTGGGCAGGCGGGCCATCGCCATCCAGGCCGATATCTCCGACTCGCAACAGGTCGACGAGATGGTAGCCCGGGCAACCGACTACCTGGGTCGCATCGATATCCTGGTGAACAACGCCGGCACCGGACGAGGGGGTACCATCGCTCCGATTCCCGACCCCGTTGCCGAATGGCCAGACGCCGACCATAAGGGCGGCACCACCGACGAAGACTGGGACGTGACCATGAGGGTCAACCTGGACAGCGCCTTCTACTGCAGCAGAGCCGTCGGCGCCCAGATGATCGAACGTCGCTACGGCAAAGTGATAAATATATCCTCCACCAACGCCATCATCGCCTACCCTGGAGTAGGGGCCTACAGCGCCAGCAAGATCGGTATGAACATGTTGACCAAGATTCTGGCCGGCGAGTGGGCTCGTTACAACATATGCGTAAATTGCATCGGTCCGGGCTGGTTCATGACCGAGATGAGCCGGGAAGGCTTCGAAGACCCGGAGATCTCCAAGGTCAGGATGAGCCAGATCCCCATGGGTAGGCTAACCGACGTCAAGGACCTGGGCTACATGGCCGTCTATTTGGCCAGCCCGGCCGCGGACTGGCTGACGGGCCAGATCATCTACCTGGATGGCGGAGAGTCCGCTAAGGTGATCTAGCAGGGTGTCGGAGCACCCTTTCGCGACCATCCCCCTGGCCCCCTTCCTGGCCAGGAAGGGGGCCGAAAAAGAGATAGTTTCTGAGGGACACCCTCAGACTCCCGGCCCCCAGCAGGTAGTCTCAGAAGAACTTGCTTCGCCCCTCTGCACACCCCGTGCATCATCGGCCGGTTAGAGGACGTCGAGGTACTTCAACCCCGACCCGGTGTTGATGAGCAAGACAGTATCGGTGGGTGACACGGAGCCCGCCTTCAGCAGCTTCTTGAGCCCCGCCAGAGTCGCCGCACCCTCCGGGCAGGCGAAGATCCCTTCCGTCGAGGCGATCTCCCCGACACATCCGGCCATCTCCTGGTCAGACACTGTGAGCGCCGTTCCCCCGCTGCTCCTGACCGTATCCAGTATCAAGTAGTCGGCCACGGGCGAAGGGACCCTGAGTCCAGCAGCCATGGTGGAGGGATCGGGCCACGGTTCCGCCGACTCCGTTCCCTCCTCGAACGCCTTGACGATAGGTGCGCACCCCTCCGCTTGTACGGCCACCATGCGAGGTCTTTCGCTCCCTATCCAACCTATGGCTTCCATCTCCTCGAACCCCTTCCATATTCCGAGCAGGCCGGTGCCGCCACCCGTTGGATAGACGATGACGTCCGGCAGCTTCCAGCCCATCTGCTCCGCTATCTCCAGTCCGAGGGTCTTCTTCCCCTCCAACCGGTACGGCTCACAGAGGGTGGACACATCGAACAGCCCCCGCTTCTCGGCCCGTAGACGCATCTCCCTTCCGGCATCGGCGATGGACCCTGGAACGAAGGCCAGCTTCGCTCCGTAAGCCCTGCACTCCTCAACGTTTGCCCTGGGGGTGGTATCCGGCAGCACCACGTATGCCTCGATCCCTCCTCGAGCGCAGTAGGCCGCCATCGATCCGGCCGCGTTTCCCGCCGAGGGCATACCCAGCCGGTCCGATCCCAGCTCCCAAGCCCTGGAGACCGCAGCGGAGAGACCTCTATCCTTGAAGGAACCGGTGGGATTCAGTCCTTCGTCCTTGATGTACAGATCGGCGCACCCGATCCGCGTTCCCAGGCGCTGGGCCTTGGCTATGGGGGTGAACCCCTCTCCCAGGCTGATGACCCGGCCGGGGTCTCGCACCGGCAGCAGCTCGTGGTAGCGCCACATAGTGGAAGGACGCCCCGAAAGCTGCTCCTTGGTGAGGTCTTGAGCTATCTGCGTCAGGTCGTACCGGGCGTACAGCACCTTGTCGCAGTCGGGACACAGGTTTTGCGGTACATCCGCGGAGTGGGACTTACCGCAGCCGGTACACTCAAGGCGAGAGAGGTAGCTATACACGTTCGATGCTAGGACGACTGCTTGGCTTTCCGGTAGTGCTTACGGGCCTTGGCTCGATTGCCACAGCCCTTCATGTCGCACCAACGCCGGCTTCGGTTTTTCGTGAGGTCCATGAACAAGGAGTTGCAGTCTTCCGCGGCGCACTTGCGCACCCGTTCCAGCCGCTCCGAGATCAGCAGGTAGCTGGCGGACTCGATCATCGGCCATAGGACCCTATCCAGGGTCTCGTCGTCGTTGGTCCAGTCCCACTCAAACCCGGCTCCCGTGAAAACGATTCCTGTCTTCCCCATCAGAAACACCAACTCGTCGTTGAACATATCCAAGGCCGATTCATCGGGCTCTTGGTTCTCGGCAATGGATGAGAATATGCGGTAAATCGCCTCCCGGAGCAATACGGCCCGGTTCAGGACTGCCTTGGCATGAAGAGGATACTCCTCGGCCCTTTTGGATAGCGCCTGGGCCTCGGTATCTGTGATAAAACCCTCCGTTTCGGCCCATGTCACAATGCAAAAGTAGCTCTTAAGGTAGTCCTTTGGCTTGGTCCTCCCGGATCGATGGTCGAGGGTTCCGGTGAACTCCAGGCAACAAGGGCCGTCCGAGTTACCGAAGGTTATGGCGATCTCGTCTCTGTGGTCCTGAGAGCCATTTTCATCAATTTCTAAATTAACCATCAATAACCCCTTGACAGGTTAGTTTGTCCGTCCTATACTATAACTATCAAAAGCATTATAGCAGGTTAATGAAGGGAGGGTCAATATGAGTGTACTAGCTGTCGAGAGGGCGCAGGGGGACCTACTCACCCCGCCAGCCGGAGCCAGGGAAGCTAGGACGGCTGGGCAGAACGTTCTTAGAGGCATCCGGCCAGCAGCTTCGATGGCCGGGGGAGCACGTAGGATGCTGGCCCAAGGGTCCCGGATCATAGAACTGGCCGTCTTGGGCCTGGTCTCCAGCATCCCGGGCGGACTGGAAGCGGTGTCCACCACTTCGAGTAGGACCGGAAATAAAGTGATTGGCTAGCTAACCATTCACCCGGCGTCCAAAAAAATTTTGGCTCATAGGCTAACCTACAAAGCGTTATTAGAAGGTTAATGAAGTAAGGAGGAATCAGATGAAGGTAACAGCAACACAGCAGGCGCAGACCCAGCAGGCAGAGACCCCTCTGCACATCATGCCGATACTGGAGGCACGTCAGAAGGAGATTGCGCTGGCTGACTCCACCGGCGCCGTCCGGAAGGCCATCGAGACGGGCGTAACGGGACTGAGGATCGCTAGCCGGTTTGCCCTCTCCGTGGCGGGCGCAATTGGCCGGGCCGTCTTCTTCTCGGACGTCAACTCGCCTGTCCTGGGATACCAGGCCTCCAGCCGCCGGGTCTTCTCGGAAGCTGACGAAAAGCCCTGGCAGTCCGACTGGCAGCTCTACTCCCACGCTAGGAGATAGTCCGACGAGCTAGGAAACAGCCGGGGACGATAGAGGCCTGCTCCCATCGCTGGCACGGTGGGAGCAGGCCTCGTGATATAATCGCCCACCTAAGAACGTAGCCTTGAAAGGACCGAGAGGTGGACCAGCCATGACGGAGCCGATTCGAATAGGCATAGTGGGGGCAGGCAAGAACACTCGCGATTTCCACATTCCCGGCTTCCAAGCCGCCGAGGACGTGGAGGTCGTGAGTGTGTGCAACAGGAGCCGGGAGTCCAGCCAGCGAGTAGCGGACCAGTTCGGCATCCCTCGCATACACGACAGCTGGCTCGACCTGGTTGAAGACCCCGATATCAACGCAGTATGCATCGGGACCTGGCCCTATCTCCACTGCCGAACCACCCTTGCCGCCCTGCAGGCGAACAAGCACGTGCTCTGCGAGGCCCGCATGGCTATGAATATCGATGAAGCCCGTCTCATGCTGGAGGCCTCTCGAGGGAAACCCCACCTGGTCACACAGATCGTACCTTCGCCCTTCACCTTCGGGGTGGACGCCACGATAAAAGACCTGATCAACGAGGGCTTTGTCGGCGACCTCCTCGCCATCGACGTCACCTTCAGCCCCCACAATTTCGTGAACAAAGAGGCTCCGCTGACGTGGCGCCAGGACAGGGACCTGAGCGGCAACAACATTCTGTACATGGGCATCTGGTACGAGGCCCTCATACGATGGGTGGGTCATGCCACCGACGTGACGGCGATGACTTCGGTCAACGTACCTCTGCGTTCCAACGAAGAGGGAGAGCCCATCGCCGTAAGCGTGCCCGATCACGTGGACATTCTGTGCCGGATGGCATGCGGCGCCCAGGCCCGGCTCAGATTCAGCGACGTGACCGGCATCGGCCCCAAGGACTCGGTCTGGATCCACGGATCGGAGGGCACGCTGCATCTGGACCTGGATACATTGAAGCTGTATGGAGGCCGCAGGGGCGAAGACTCGCTCAAAGAGATCACCGTGCCCCCGGAGAAGCAGGGGTCTTGGAGGGTGGAGGATGAGTTCATCAACGCCATTCGCGGTCTGGAGAAGGTCCGTCTGACCAACTTCGAGGATGGTTACAAGTACATGGAGCTCACCGAGGCCGTCGCCCTCAGCGCCTCGACGGGTCGGACCGTACACCTGCCCCTTTGACGTCAGCCCTCTCAGTCGAGCCCACCGACAGCTATAGGCGCCGACTGTTCGACACTCAACAGGCTCCGTCGACTTAGCCGGATCATCCCCACACTGGAAGCGATAACATTGGAGTCCAACAAGGCCGCCGGCTTCGCCTGTAATCACCGTTCACCAGCAGACGGATGGCGGCGGCATCCCCAGACCAACGAACACGGGAGGTAGACCCTTGAAGGCACTGATGGTAACCATAGACATCAAACCGGAGCACAAAGAGGAGTTCATGAGAGAGATGTTGCTGGACGCCCAGGGCTCCTCTCAGAACGAACCCGGGTGCCTCCGGTTCGACATCCTCCAGGACGACGAGCATACGAACAGGATACATCTGTACGAAGTGTACAGGGACCAGTCCGCCATCGATGCGCACCTAGAGGCGCCCCACTTTCAGCGATGGATAAACGCCGTGGGGGACTGGTTCGACGGCGATAGGTCCCGCCGGGTTTGCACTACGGTCTTCCCCACCGACGACGCCTGGACATAGCACCCGTTGAAACTCGCGCCCGGGAGCCGAAATAGACCGTCAGATGCTGTCTCAGAACCCCACTTCCAGGGAGTCCAGAGGGTTTTCTTCCCTCAAAGGCCGGTTGGAGTTCAGTGACACAGTCCACCGAGAACGCTGGAGCGTCCGCTTCCAAATTCCGGGGGGTTGGGGGATGTGCCCCCACTTACAGTACCGTTCCAGGGTGGGCGGGACAAAGACATCCAGCCCTTTGTGACACACTCGCTGGAGGAAGCTAGGTGGTCCCGAGCCTAATCGGCAGCGGTGAACATGGCAAAGGAGCTTGTGAACCCGTGGAGAAAGGTGGTGCCGCCCACGGGCCCGATCTCTCCGTTGCAAAAGAAACCGGTCAGCGCCACGTTGGAGACCTTCTCCTGGAACAGGTCTGAATCGTGGTTGGGCCGGCCGAAGAGGTGCTCGCCCCGGCCGAGGCACTGAAACAGGAGGGCCCCGGCAATCGGACTGGAGCCGTTCTCTGAAACGTACCGCTCCATCATCGCTTCCAGGTCGTCCGCCGCCGTTCGACCGTCTCGAACGTGAAACTGGACGACCTGACCCTCCCTCAACATCTCACCCACCACCAGCGCCCCCGTTTCCTGGTGCAGCCCCATCACGTTTCTGATCAGGAAGTCACCTCGCTGGAACTCCTCCTGCAGCGGGTCCATCACCACGCCGACGTGCAGCGCGGAGTTGATCAGCCGCCGGTCCTCCTCATTGGCTTCGGAAAAGATCGCCTGGAGGGCCTCCAGCGGCTTCTTGCCGTCCAGCTCGAAGAGGACGTTGCTTTCGCACCGGTCCACGACCATCGGCAGACCTATCGGGCGACATCCCTGGGCCACGATGGTCTCCACCTTGACGTTGCCGTGCAGGGAGATGCCCACCACGCCGGACCTGAACACCTCCTGCCCCATGAACAGTGCGTTGCCGCCGGGTCGCCGTCCACCACTGGCCAAACCGCCTATCTTGACGCTGCCGCTAAATGCGTAGTCCAGGCCCAGCAACAGATTGTCAGCGTGGATGGTGAAGGGGTCCGGCAGGATGACGAAGTGGGGTTTGTCGGAGGCGGTGACACCCACCAGGTCCTCCCATGAGGCAGGCGGATCGTCCAGGGTCGGTAGGTCTTCGTCGGAGATGTGGAAAGGGGTCAACTGGACGTCGGGCAGAACACCCGCGGTCAGAGCGAAAGCGGGACTGTTCTCGACCTCTTTGCCGGCCCCTATTACCCCACCTCCCGAGCATCCGACTATTTCCCTCGCCCCGAGGTGCTTGCTGATTAGGCCCGGTACATCGTCGTAGGCCTCGAAGTGCTGGTTGGACACAAAGGCCAGAGCCACGTCGACCGATTTCGTTCCCAGCTCGGACCTCACCTGCTTGGCGCACTCTTTGACGGCCTTGTCCAACGATGAGCTTTCAGATATGGCTGATGCCCATTTCATTTGTCCACCCCTTCCGGAGCCTTTCGGCCCAATAACGGTAGTGCCGGGGATCCATTTCTCGTCACTATTATACAGCCTGGTTGCCCCGTCTCTAACGCTTCTCTCCGACCAAAAGGTGTCCCGGACCGTCACTTCTCACGAGGCTCACCCCACTCGAGTGTTTCTTGTGCGCAGTTCTGACCCCGTAGTCACTTTTGCCCTGTACCCACATGTAAGGGAATCGTTTTGAGAGACCGAACAAGGCCTCGTGAACGGCACGATACGGAGATTCGAGGAACCGATGCCGTAGCTCGTCAGAGAACTTATCTTCCTTCTCGGCTCCGCGATTCACGTTGTCGCTACGGAGCAGAATCTCAAAGGCGCTGGCAAGCGATTCGGCAAAGCGAGGTTCATTCCGGAATTCCGAAAGGTCGATGCTTGGGACGCTAACCCCCAACCGGTCGAGCTCTTCCAAGAAACTGTCGGCCGCGTCCTTGCCGAAGAAATCGGCGAACTCCCGACTCTTCTCTCGCTTCGCCTTTAGGTCGTTGAGGGAAGATATGCGCCGGCGCACGTAGTCCTGATGTTGCTTCCACAGAGGGTTGTCGTCCCAGTCAATTTCGGCTATATCAAGCCAGCTCACGTGATTCGAACGCGGGAAGCTCTTGGCGAACTTCTCGAATTCCTTGACTGAGTTTAGCGAGTCCGCCTCCTCACTTGCTCGTTCTCTATTGAATGGAGTGAGAAACGAAATCTCCACGGAGTCGGAGTGTTTGTCCTTGAGCCCCTTACGATACTTCTCCAGCTGGCCGGGATCGACCGAACCATCGCTGGTCTTGACTTCAATCCCCAGGATCCGGCGAGCCGGATGCTCTGTTCGTATCAAGATGTCTATCCGGCCAGCAATGGCATCCTCAGCGACTTCGGCCTCAGGAAAGACCGTTGCCTGCTCAGGGGTCTCCCAATCTTGCGGTGCAGCCAGCTCCCATACGGCATTGAACAACGAGCGGTCTCCCTTCAGGCTGTACTGCAGGGCCTCAGCCAGAAATCGGGAATGGTACGGTTCGATTCTGCGACTGACTCGTCCTATGGTCTCGAATATGTTCATGGAAGCTCCTCCCCCAGGCTCCGCGGAAGTCGAGACGTTAAGCAGAGCCTGGGTTACCAGCTCCCGCAGGAACTCGATCTGGGCTGCCGTAAAGGGCAGCAACCTGTTGGACGGGGCCAGGCCCAGAGCCTTGTCCATCGCCTCGTTTACCCCAGCCTCGACATCTTCGGCCGTGATCTCGTTCATATGGCCTCACCTCCTGGCTGGGGTGACGTCGTCGCATCCTCCAGCGATATCTCTCGCAGACCTTCCAGGTAGGCGGGAATCGCACCGACGTATCCCTCCTCGTCCGATTCCACGTACTTCCCCGGCGGAACGTCTCCCACAATGGCACCCGGCACTCCCATGACCATCTTTCCAGCCGGCACCCGGGCGCCGGGAGAGACCACTGCTCCGGCGGCCACGATGACCCGGTCCCCCAGCTCGGCCCGATCCAACACCACGGCGTTCATGGCCACCAACACGTCCTCTCCAAGAGTCGCTCCGTGCACTATCGCGCCGTGCCCCATATGGGTCCTGGCGCCCAGCACCGTTTCACCGTGTACCACGCAGTTGTCCTGGACGTCCGACCGAGGCCCGATTCTGATCTTGTGAAAGTCGGAGCGGATGGTAGTGTTGGGACCGATCCAGCATTTCCCGCCGATGACCACGTCTCCGATGATCACCGCTGTGGGATGTATGTAGCAGTCCGGGCCTATTTCGGGCCTTTTCCCATCGAGTTCGTAGATGGGCATAAACTCCTCCTGATTTACGTATTGCCGACTCGTAATCTCACGGACAGCACCTTGATAAGACCGATGATCGCCACCACGGTCCACGTCCCTTCCAGGATCACGAAGGGAAAGAACTCTATCAGCAGCGAGGCGGAGCAGGCCATGGCCGCTCCCACCAGGTTGAGAAGCAGGTATTTGTACGTCTGCCGAGCGATGAGGCCAAAGAGGTTCAGGAAGAAGGCGATGAGCAGCAGGGATACTCCCACCGTTCCTATCAGTTCCGATACGGATATGAAGCCCAAGTCCATGAGTTTCTACTTTCTTCTTTTCGGGATGGCGCCGCCGGCTGTAGGGGTCGCCGGTCGGTTTGGGCAATTATGAGACAACCCCATACCGTCTCGCAAACGCCGCCCCGGATGCTACAATGTCGCCGATTTTCCCGGGAGAGATGGCCTCGACCGGACACACGTTAAAGGAGACAACGCGATATGGAAATGAGGACTCTAGGCAGGACCGGACTGGAGGTCAGCCGCCTTGGCGCCGGCTGCTCGTGGATAGGCACCAAGCTCTCCCCGGAGGAGGTGAAGCAGGCAGGCGATGTTCTGAACGCGGCATTGGATGCGGGTGTCAACTTCTTCGACACTGCTGCCTGCTATGGGATCAGCGAAGAGATGATCGGCAGGACGGTTCCCCACAGGCGAGCCGAATTCTTTCTGGCCACCAAGTGCGGCCACGCTGGTCGAGGGTACACCGACGCCGATTGGACGGCTGACCTGGTCACCTACAGCATCGATCGGAGCCTCAGGGATATGAAGACCGACTACCTGGATATCGTCCAGCTCCACTCCTGTGAAGTGGACGTGCTGGAAAGAGGAGAGGTCACCCGGGCTCTGCTGGACGCGCAGAAGGCGGGCAAGACCCGGTTCGTCGGCTACAGCGGCGACAACGAGTCGGCCGCGTGGGCTATAAACAGCGGCATCTTCGATACCCTACAGACCAGCTACAGCATCTCCGACCAAGGGGCTCGCACCCGGCTGTTCCGGGCGGCCAAGGAGCAGAAGATGGGAATCATCGCCAAGCGACCCATCGCCAACGGGGCCTGGGGAGCAGCTTCCAGCCCCTCGGCATACGCCGACGAATACTTTAGACGTTACCGGCTTATGGCCGAGGCAGGCCCCATACCCGGAGCTCCCGAAGACCGCTTTCTGCTGGCCCTGGGGTTCGTGTTCGAGCAGCCGGAGGTGGACACCATCATAGTAGGCACCCAGAACCCGTCCCACATGCAGTCCAACATCGAGAAAGTGGCGAACGAACTCCCTATATCGCCCGAGGCTGTAAAGGAGCTGCAACGAAGATTCGATCAGCTGGACGACGGCTGGACTCAAGAGGTGTAATGGGGTTCTGAAAACCCTTCCGAGACCATCCCCCTGGCCCCCTTCCCGGCCAGGAAGGGGGGATAGAAACAGTATATGAGGGACACCCCTTCGGCGGGCTCAGGGCAGGCTCTCAGACTCCGGGCAAAGGGGCTTCGCCCCTCTGCACACCCCTTGGTCTATCGACACGCTAATGGCGGTTAGGGAGGGGCACTCGATTCAAATCAGACTAGGTTTCCAGCGGCAGGCCGCGGTCGGTCCAATCCTTGAAGGATCCGTCGTACAGGCTGACTTCGTAACCCAGCTCCTTCAGCACCATGTATCCGACGGCCGCCCGAGGACCAGTACGGCAGTAGGCGATGACCTGAGCGCCCGATGACAGCCCGGCCCCGACGGCGACCCGGACCAATTCGGATTTGTCAGCATGGAAGCTGTTGTCCTTCCCCACCAGGTTGGACCACACCAAGTTGACGGCCCCCGGTATGTGCCCCCCCACTTCCTCGGGGCTCCGCGTCTCGCCTGCGTATTCTTCGGGGGTGCGGAAGTCCACCACTACCTTCGCCCCCGAGTCCTTCGCAGCTTGCCAGTCCGACCTCACCGCCTCGTTGGCTGACGGAGTGAAATTGGCTGACGTAGCGGAGACCGGTTTGTAGTACACGCCCCGGTCCTCCTTGACCCACTGATCGTAGAAGACCTCCATGAGGTGAACGTCGGTCCGGCCGAGGTACTCCAGAATCCACGTGAGCATAGAGCTGTACTGGCCATCCAAGGAATCGTACAGAACGGGAGTTACGTCATCTCCCAGGCCCGTAGCTCCTATCCAACCGGCCAGGTCGTCCACAGACCTGAGCCTCGTCTGAGCGTCGAAGGCTTTGTACATTGGCAGATTTACAGCGCCCTTCAGGTGGCCCATCATGTATCTCATCGGCCGCCGAGGATCCAACAGCTTCACCCCCGGATCATCCAGATGCCGTTGCACCCAGTCGGTGCTTACCCATGTAACCAATTTCTCACTCCATGCTAGATTAGGTCTGACGATGCACCAGACGCCAAAGAATCCAGGGCTTACTGCAGCCCCGGATTCTTAAGTGTTGCCGAGTAAAGAGGTTTGACCCGTTAGACCATCTCGAACTCGGGGATGATCGCCGTTTGACGGGAAACGGTCTGCGCTACGGGAGAGCCGTCCACCGCCGCCTGCCATATCTCCTTCAAGGTCTTCTCATCGGCGTCGGCGCTGACGTACACCTTGGCGTTTATCGAGCCGTAGCCCGGGTTGCCGTCGTCGCTCAGCCCCGCCCACTTCCAGATGTTGTCGAAGTGACCTTCCAGGGCTATCTCGAGATCGTTGATCTTGACGCCTCGCCTGGTGGCGTTGAGGACGAAACCGACGGTCATGCAGCCGCCGACCGCCGACAGGACGTGCTCGTGAGCGCTGGCAGCGCTATCGTCGGCGTCCAAGCCCTCGGGCTCGTCCAGGTCGATGGTGTGGGTCCTGGTGTAGGCCTTGGCCTTGAACCCGGACTGCCATCTCACGCGGGAGCGCCAGGGCCCGCTGATCGCTTTCTTGTTATCCGGGTCCTCCAGCGAGGCGAGTATCTCCTCGATTTTATCTCGATTCAGGCCGTTCAACTCTTCAGCCATTACAACCTCCCTTAAGTGGAAACTTAAGCGTATTCCTTCCTGAGGATTTCCGCTGCCTCCGACATTGATTTCAGCTTCTTGTAAGCGATGACCGGTGTGTTCACGGACCTTTCGGCAAAGGTCCCAAACCCGCAGTCCGGGTTGAGATATACCTGTTCGGGGTCGAAGTACTGGAGGGCTTCTTTGACACGCCCCACTATCGTCTCGGGCTCCTCTATCTCATCGGTCCTGGGATTGACCACGCCGAGTCCGATCTCCTTCTCCCGTTGGTACTCCTTGAACACCTCCATCTCGCCGGCCCTGGGTGTGGCGTACTCCAGCACCAACTGGTCTATGTTCATCTCCATCAAGTAGGGAAGCATTGGCCCGTAGTTGCCCTGCAACAACACGTCTTCCTTCCGGCTCCAGTTGCCCCTGCACACGTGCACGCCGAACTTCACGTCTTCAAACCCTTCGACGGTCCGGTTCATCAGCGACACGGCCTGCTCCAGCTCCTGGGTCGGGTCTCGCTGGGTGGCAAGGGCGGCGCACATGAAGGTCTCGGCGCTCTCATCTCCGTACACCACCTGGGAAAGAGTCGGCTCGTCCAGCTGGATGAAGTTGACCCCCTTGTCCTTGAGGGCGCTAATCTCGTCCCGCAGGATGTTGACGATGTCGTCGGCCAGGACGTTCTGGTCGGGATAGGCGGCATCGGAAAGGCCCTCGAAATAGCTTGATTTGGTGAGCAGGTACGGGCCGGGAAGGGGCACCTTGATCTGTCTATCGGTGTGCTCCGCCAGGTAGTCCACCTCGTCCAGCGAGAGGCCGTCCTTGGCCCCCAGCCTCTCGACGGCAATGGGGCTCTTGATAGCGAAGGCGGGCACGTCCAGCGCCCTCAACACCTCTTCGAAGCTGGCCCGGTCTTTCATGTAGTCCAGCAGTTCCGAGACTTTCTTCAATGTCATGCCCGATAGCTTGTCCACGACGAAGGAGTAGAAGTTGTCTCTTCTCTGCTCCCCGTCGGTGATGATGTCAACCCCGGCGTCTTCCTGGTACTTGATGGTAGCCAGCACCGCCTCGTCGGCGATCTCCCGGAACTCCTCATCGGAGATTTCACCCGCCTGCTTCTTTCGAAGGGCCTGGATAAGCCAGGGCGTCCTGGACCAGCTACCGACAACGGTGACGGGAAACAGCTTTGTCTCGGTCATACTCGGTTCTTTCCTCCCCTACCTGTGGGCAATGTTAGCCGACTTGTCAAACGCGAGCGCCAACGCCTCTCCTCCGAGGGCAATCGCCGTAACATTATAACGCAAACCAGTAATTACGGATAATCCTTTTTTTTGAACCCTATAACAAGCTTCTATCCTGAGACTGCCTGAGGCCCCCGGTGAAGGGAATTCGTCCCTTTCCACGCTCCGTGGTTCTCCAGCCCATGAATGATAGGTGTGGGTTCGGGCTACCAACCAGCTGCCGACAGACTCCTCTTCGTAGACAGAATGAAAGCAACTGAGCTTGTCTCATAAAGTACGGACGTCTTAGTCCCAACCACCCGCCCTCGGAAGGTTTTGTAGCTGGGGGAACATCCCCCAGGCCCCCGCCGGAGGGAAGTTTCCCTCTGGAC
Organism: Dehalococcoidia bacterium; assembly: GCA_965197645.1. GTDB lineage: Bacteria > Chloroflexota > Dehalococcoidia > Plut-88900 > Plut-88900. The sequence continues at coordinate 490,363 of OZ240219.1, forward strand.
TCTCTCAAAGCAGGGTTCTGAGACAGGCTCAACTCGAAAGAAGTAGGTAATCAGGGGAAGTATCGCTATCAGATGGAGGTATCCGTCCGGGCATGCCCAGTGTGGATAGGCCAGGGTTGTTGCAAAGGCGTTAGGTCTTGGGGACCCGTTCCAGTTTCTGGAAGGTCCTCATATGCTGGGGCGGGTCTCGGTGCTTGCCCACCATATTCCAGGACACCTCTGCCACGTAGACATCGCCATGGGAGTCGGTAGCGATGCCGTGGGGCGCTACAAACTCTCCTTCGCCCTCGCCCAGCGTTGGCTCCCCGACACGAGTCACCAGGTCTCCGCCCAGAGTGTAGACGCTCACCCGGTGCCCCACGTCGGGAGCATCCACGAAGTAGGCCTCACCCATGAGCTCGGCTATGTAGAGGTTGCCGTCCGGGGCCAGCGAGATGCCGGCCGGCTTCCAGATATCGTGCCATATGTGCTGAAGCTTCCCGTCGGTGTCGAAGACCTGGATGCGATGGTTCTCTCGGTCGGCCACGTACACGTTGTCGTCCTTGTCAACCTCGATGTTGTGGGGAATGACGAACTGGCCCGGATCGATACCCGATGATCCCCACGACATGATGTGCTCTCCCTCCGGCGAGTACTTGTGCACCCGGGAGTTTCCGTAGCCGTCCGAAACGAACAGGTCTCCCGTTCTGGAGGATACGGCCAGATGGGTAGGCTGGTTGAACTCGTCGCCGCTCCACCTTGGCGCCGGGTTGTTGGCCGAACCCAAAGTGAGAAGCAGCCTGCCATCCGGGGTGAACTTTCGGACCGTGTGGTCTCCCATATCGGCGCAGTAGATCGAGTCATCGGGGCCGGTGCTGATGCCGTGCGGGAACCCGAAGACGCCTTCACCCCAGGAATCGACCACGTTGCCGTCCCTATCGAAAACGATGACGGGATGGTCCCCTCTGGTGAACACGTAGACCCTGTCTTTGGAGTCCACCGCCACCCCGGCGCACTCCAGGAAGGACCACCCTTCCGGCAGCTTCTCCCAACCTTCGACAGCTTTGAAGGAGACCTGGTCTGCGCTCAGTAGTGTAGTCATGTCTCTCTCCCCTCGCCGATACTGCGGAACGGAACGAAATGGACTGCAGGCGCTTACTATACTTGAGAACCGGGCGACGGCGCCACAATCTCCCCTCGAAATCGCTAAGGTCTACCTAAGGTCTAGCTATTGACACACTATCCGTCCCAATCTACAATTGCCCTACATCTAAGAATATGCTTAGGTGCTTATCCAGCAGGAAGAGGTGGCCATATGACGATGTCTACAGAGTCCACTAAACCGACTCCCAAATACGGTGAGGACTACGAGCCTGGTCTGGACTGGATGGACAAGCGGGGCGAGTGGGGCATGAAGGCCCAGCCGAGCAAGCGGGGCCTTACCATGGAGGACATCCAGATTGGGTCCTACGGCGAGCCGCCGGAAGAGAGTATCAATCGCTCCGGTCGTCCCAGAGGCTCCGTGGCTCGAGAGGGCGGATACCGAAGCGGCAACTACTCCATCACCTCCAAGCAGGACATCTGGCTGAAGAACGCGGCCGGCCTGTACGAAGAGGCGCTTCAGAGGCAGTGGAGCTCCGCCACCGATATCCCATGGGAGACCATCAAGCCCCTGCCCGACGACGTCGAAAGGGCGGCGAGCCAGTTCAACACCTTCCTCAGCGACATCGAGTTCGTGGCGGCGGACGTACCGGGCAAATGGGTGGCCAACTCCAGCCCCGACTTCCTGGAGCCCCGCATGTACCTCATGACCCAGATGGTCGACGAAGCGAGGCATCTCGACGTCTTCCGCAAGCGGGCCCTGGCCAACGGCGGCGGTCTGATGATGCGGACCCAGGACACCATGGTTGGAGGCGTCGTCAGCATCGACCACGCCCGGGACTTCTCGGAGATGTCGGCACGCCTGCACGTCATCGGAGAAGGACCCGTGCTGACGATCTTCCGCATCGGGGAGCTGATCGCCTACAACGAGGCGGAGAAGCGGATGTACCGCTTGGCCGCCCAGGACGAGTCCCGTCACGTGGCCTTCGGCGTGATGCACATGCGCTACGTGGGTGAGACCCAGCCGGAGCGGCGGGAAGAGATCCACTGCTACCTGGACGAGGGGGAGGAATTCCTGTTCGTCGGCAGCTCCACCGCAGCCGGGGCGGGCGATACCAGCACCGAGTCGATGTCCATACTGCTGGGCGGCGGTAAGGACAAGTATGACGAGGGCTTGAACCTCCTCATGGCGATCAACCGCCGTCAGATGAAAGAGTACATCCAGCGGGTCCACTCCGCCGGGTTCTCGGAGCGCTTCTACAACGGGCGCGCCCACCCTGAAATAGCAAAGCTAGCCCAGGAATAGGCCCGTCCGACACTTTCGGAAGTACTACGCCGAGCCGGCTGTGAGCCGGCTCGGCGCATACAATTAAAGAGCGCGTATCGCCTCTGTTCATCAGCCACATTGGAGATGCAGCATGTCACCATCGACCCCCGATAAGTCCGGACCCAAGACAGGCACTGTAACCCGGCACCAGCGAGTGCTGAAAGAGCTTCGGGAACCAACCGAAGGGGAGCCGCTTCCGCCTCCTACCCTGGACTGGATGAACAAGAGCCTCCAGTGGGGCGTTCGGGTGAAGCCCGGCAAGAAGGGGCTCACCATGGGCTTGCTGAATGTCGGCATTTACGGAGAGATCCCTGACTTTTGGGAGGACAGGACCCGGATGCTGCGCGGCTCCTACTCCACGGGCACATCTCCCCAGCTTCCCATCATGCTCCGCTACAAACACGAGCTATGGGCGGACAACGCCGCCGACCTGTATGAAGAGGCGATTCAACGGCGCTGGGTCCCCGCCACCGATGTTCCCTGGGCTACCCAGGAACCCCTGCCTGAAGACGTCGAGATAGCCATGTGCCAGCTCGCCACCGAGCTGTGCCAGCAGGCCAACGTGGAATCGGAGATAGTCGGTACCTGGCTCCAGCACATGTCCTACGGCTACCACGAAGTGAAGATATTCCTCGCTACAGAAGTGCTGGACGCTGCCCGGCACTTCGATGCATTTCGAAAGCGGGCCCTGTCCAACGGCGGCGGCCTGGGGCTGGAAAGCCGCGGCGAGCTCAACAGGGTCATCCTACAGAGCTTCGGGGACTGGTCCGAATGCAGCCTGTTTCTCCACGTAATGCGGGGGAGCTTCGCACTGACACTCTACCGGTTCGGCGAGGCCTTCGCCCACAACCCCGCCGAGAAAGAGATGTTCAGCCGCTGCCTGCAGGACAAGGGCCGTCACATGGCCTACGCCCTCGCCCATCTGCGCTACGCCCTCAGCAAGAAACCGGACATGAACAGGGTCTTCAATAACATCCTGGGCATCGCCGAGTCCCAGATGGCCAGGGACCTGGAAGACCCCGTCCTCGTCGAGACGTTGGCCGTAATCATGGGCGGCGGCGTGGAGGGAGTCCGCACCGGCATGAGGAAGGCTACCCACGTGCTGGGCGATTTCGTCCGGCAGTACCTGAGCAACACCAAGTATATAGGCGTCGACCGGTCCCAGAATCTCCACTCGGACCTGGCGGCCTACCTGGAGTCTTAGGCCCGAATCCTTCCCTGTCGTAGCTACCTGGATCGACCGCGCCACACACCTGGCAGCGCGTAATCTCCCTTTGACCTAGGATCTGTTCACGCTCCCGACCTCCAATGTCATCCCTGTAGATGTTAGGTAATTCGCTGACAGATTGGAGCAGGTAGCCCTAGGATGCAAAGGCCGTAGAAAGGGACGACGCAGCGTCCCTCACACCTGTCGTTCCGAACGGGATGAGGAACCTAAGACCACTGCCCTCCAAGACAACGTCGATTCATGGCGAGACGTCTTTAGATTCTTCGCTGGCGCTCGGAATGACAGCTAAGTTGCATCGGTGGCATGGTCTTAATGTGAACAGGCCCAAGTCACCGACCATGCGGCGGCGGGCGCTGATGCGACTTCCGGCACTCCGAGGGCTCCCAGCTGGCCCTAACCTCCCGCACTCTTCGTTTTCACCTTGACAACAGGCACGCCTGAACCCAACATATCGGCCTGTCGGTAACATGGAAAAGACCGGATGACAGCAAGAGACAGGCCTGCCTATGGCTGGGTAGTCCTGATCACCTTCACCTTCAATTACGGGGCGATCGTCATCGTCTTCATGGCCCTTGGCCTGCTCCTGCCCGACATCTCCGAGGAGCTGTCCCTGTCACCATCGCAACAGGGTTGGCTGGCTTCCTCTCTTCTGTTCGGCAACCTAATCTTCGAGATCCCCATCAGCTGGTTCCTTTCCCGTTTCAAGCCGTGGAGAGTAGCCAGCCTCGCCTTTCTCGGCGCCACGGCAATGGTCGCCGTCCAGGGCTGGTCGCCCACGTTCGCCGTGCTGCTGATAGCCCGGGTGGTTATGGGCCTCTTCTATCTGTCAACCCAGCCTCCCCGGACGTTGGTGATACTTCAGTGGCTGCCCCGCAAGATCGCCCTGGCCAACGGGGTCATGTTCGGGTTCCTGGCCATCCTCGAAGGGGCTGGGTTCATGATAGTTCCCCTGATCCTGGTGCTCCTCGGTGATTGGAGGATGACCCTCTACGTATGGGCCGGGGTATGCCTTACCGTCACCATAGGTTGGATGATTATCGGAGGCGACAAAGACACCTCCGAATATGAAACCAAGTTGGAGGCCCAGGAGAAGACCCCCATAGCCAGCATCTTTCGATACAAGGAACCGTGGCTGATGGGTCTGGGCATCGCCGGCACCATAAGCGGCAGAATGGCCTTCGATACCTTCTGGCCCACTTTTACCGGAACCCAGTTCGGCACCGACGTCACCATCGCCGGTGTGGTCATAGGGTTGATTTCGATGGGCGGCGCCCCGGTTATGCTCATCACCACGCTGGTACCTGCCTTTTCCCGGCACAAGTCGGTGATCCTGATGACCGGAGGGGTGGCCCTTGCGGGTTCGTACGTCGGCACCCTCTTCACTGGCTCGACACTACTGCTGCTTCTGCTGGGATTGGTCAATGGCTTCGGTTTCGGTTTCTTCCCCCTGATGATTGCTTCTCTTTACAACCTTCCGGGAATAAAACCCAGAGAGGTAGCCGTTGCGGTGGCCCTGGTGTACACGCTAATGTGGGGAGGCGCCGCCCTGGGGCCTCTCATCGCTGGGTTCGTCCAGGAGGCCACCGACGATCTCAGGCTGGCCCTGTTCATAACTTCGTTGGCCCCTCTGCTGCTCACAGTATCCGCCTTTACGCTGGCGGCCGGCAAGAAGAGGGAGCTGCCAAGTCCTGGTCCCCTTCCCGCCACAAGTTCTCACTAGCCGACCCGCAGCCCCAGTTCAGGGTGTCTCCCCTGGTGCTGTAGAATCAGCCCCACCCACAAGACGGGAAAACCTTCATCACACCCGGCAATCGAATGGAAGACCAGCGTTCAAAGTCAAATAGCTTTCAGGAGGTGAAATATGGCCAGACAATTCGATGGAAAAGCGGCCCTGGTTACCGGCGGCAGCGGGGGAATCGGCCGGGACGCCAGCCTGGCCTTTGCCAGGCAGGGAGCCAACGTAGTCGTTGCCGACGTGCTTGTTGAGAACGGCCAGGAAACCGTCGACATGATTCGCGATGGGGGCGGGCAGGCTACCTTCGTCCACGCAGACGTATCCGTGGCCAGCGAGGTAGAAGCTCTGGTCGATACGGTCGTCCAGACCTACGGCAGCATTGATCTCGCCTTCAATAACGCCGGCATCGAAGGTTACCTGGTCCACCTGGACGAGTACACCGAGGAGATGTGGGACCGGGTGATGAACATCAACCTCAAGGGCGTGTGGCTGTGCATGAAGTACGAGGTCCAACGGATGATGGCCCAGGGCGGTGGGGCCATCGTCAACACATCATCCATAGCCGGCGTGAGGGGCGGAGAGAACTGGTCCGTCTACACCGCCAGCAAACACGGCGTGGCGGGCCTGACCAAGTCGGCGGCCATCGAGTACGGGCCCAAGGGTATTCGTGTCAACGCCGTCTGCCCCAGCATCATACGCACCCCGATGTACGAAAGGGCGCTGTCCGGCGAAGAAGACCATTACATCAAAGCCCACCCCTTGAAACGGCTCGGTACTCCGGAAGACGTCGCCAACGTGGTGGTCTGGCTCTGCTCCGACTCCGCGTCCTTCGTCACCGGACAGGCGTTGCTGGTGGACGGAGGTCTGCTTTCATAGTAGGCTGAGGCTTCAACCCTACACAGGAGCTGACCATGCGCGACATCGTCCGAGAAGATATCGAAGAGTACGCTTTCGAGCACACCAGCCGGCTCCCACCCGTCCTGGAAGAGCTGAAAGACTACACCTACGAGAATGTTGAGTATGCCGGCATGATCTCGGACAACCTGGTGGGCAGCCTCTTGCAGTCCCTCATATTCGCCTCGGGGGCGAAGAACGTACTGGAGCTGGGGATGTTTACGGGCTTCAGCGCCCTCATGATGGCCCACGCCCTGCCCGAAGACGGAACGGTGACCACCTGCGATATCGATCCCAAGGCCGAGGAGAGGGCCCGTCCCTTCTTCGACAAAACGCCCCACGGCAAGAAGATCAACGTGCGAATCGGCCCCGCGTTGAAAACCCTCGATAAGCTGACGGGCCCCTTCGACCTCGTCTTCATCGATGCGGACAAGGGCAACTACAGCAACTACTACGAGCGTTGCCTGGGCCTGCTTTCGCCCAAGGGGGTCATAGTAGTGGACAACGTGCTGTGGTCAGGCCAGGTGCTGTCTCCCAAGACCGGAGACGACCGGGCCATCGACTCCTTCAACAAGCACGTGACGGACGACCCGAGGGTGGACAACGTCCTGCTCACCATCAGGGACGGGTTGATGCTCATTCGGAAGAAGTAGGCTCCGATGACGAGTAGACTCTCCCCCGCCACTGCCCACCCCGCCCTCGCCAGGTGCGCACCGCAGAGTCGACCGTCATCATCGTATAGAGGGCCGCCGTCAGCGGAAGCAGCAGGGAGTACGCTATCGATGTCTCGTACCACCTGAGCATGGGCAGGTAGCTGCCGGCCATGAGCAGGCAGGCCGCACCTCCCGCCGCGGTCAACCATATGCTCAGCCCCGGCCCCGGTCCCAGTGACAGCGCCGTTACCCCGCCTGCCAACGCCAAAGGCGGCGCCAGGTAGACCAACACCATCCCCAGGACCGCGAAAGCAAGTGCCGCCGGCGAGAACCTCAGCTGGGCGTAGGCGCTTCTCGCCACCATGTTCCAGACGGAGGACAGGCCTTCGTACCTCCGGATGCTCTTCACGTCCCGGCTGAGCCCGAGCCATATCTTTGCTCCAGCCTCATCTTTAATCAGCTTGGCCAGGGTGCAGTCGTCGATAAGAGCGTTGCGGATGTTCTCGAGACCACCTGCTCGCTCCAGAGACTCCCTCCTCACCAACATGCATCCGCCGGCCGCAGCAGCCGTAGAACGGTCGGGGTCGTTGGCCCAGCGAAAGGGGTACAGCTTGCCGAAGAAGAAAACGAAACCGGGAATCAGCAGGCGTTCCCACACCGTGTCCACGCGAAGCCGCACCATTAACGAGGTCATGTCCAGGCGCTGCCGTTGGGCCTTGAGTACCAACCGTCGGAGAGCCTGCCTCGGATAGCTGATATCAGCGTCGGTGAAGAGGATGTAGTCGGTCGGTGGCGCTTCGGACGTGGATACGCCCTGGTGCATGGCCCACACCTTTCCGGCCCATCCCTCGGGTAGTGGCGTGCCCTGTAGTACCTGAAGCCGGTCCGCGCAGCCCGTACTCTTTGCGATTCGGGCCGCCATCTCACCCGTTCCGTCCTGGCTGACATCGTCCACCAGCACGATGCGGTACTCTCCGGGATAGTCCTGCTGGAGAAGCGTGGGCAACGTTTCGGGCAGCGTCTCCGCCTCGTTGCGGGCCGGGACTACAATGCGAACCGTCGGCCACTCGATATGCTCGTACTTGTCCTCCTGGCCATCCTCAAATCGCTGGTCGGCCAACCAGAACCAACCCCGCATGAACATCAACCAGAGCCAGCTCATGAGGGACACGCTAGCGACGCTACCCGCAACCCATAGTAGAATGTACACCACGGCATCCGAATTCTATCATCGGCCCGCCGTACAGGAGGTTGTCCATGGCTCCTCTCATCTGCGAAGGCCTTCGAGTCCTAGACCTATCCATAAGCATGTCCGGTGCACTGCCGACGATGATCATGTCCGACGCCGGCGCGGAAGTCATCAAGATCGAGCCGCCCGAAGGCGACCCAACGCGCAAGCATTACGCTCATCCCATGTGGCACCGGGGCAAGAAGAGCGTTGTGCTGGACCTCAAGACCCGGGAAGGCCAGGGCCATCTTCACGATCTCGCCCGCCACAGCGACGTGCTGCTCACCACCTTCCGACCCGGCGTAGCCGAGCGGCTGGGAGCGGGATATGAGACCATCAAAGAGGTCAATCCGTCCCTGGTATACACCGCCATCTCCGGCTTCGGTCCTGTCGATGAGTACAAGGAGATCAAGGCATACGACGGGATCGTGGCCGCTCTATCCGGCCGGGTCCACACTTTCGATCCCCAGACGGACAAGGATGGTCCCATCTTCTCAGCCCTTCCCGTGGCCAGCTTCGGAGCGGGCATGTACGCCCTACAGGGCACCATGGCCGCGCTGTACGTGAGGGAGAGGACCGGCCGGGGTCAGAAAGTGGAGACCAGCCTGCTGCAGGCCCTGGGCGCTTACGACTGGATGTCGCTGACCTGGCAACTGCGGCAACGGGGTGAAGACCCATTCAAGGGCCTTCCCATGGAAGAGCCCAGCCCCCAGTACTTCGTCGCGCCGACCAAAGACGGCAAGTGGATCCAGATGGCCAACGCCATGGATCACCTTTTCATCAACTGGCTGGTGGGCATCGGCCTGGGAGGACTACTGGACGACCCCAGGTTCATCGAGCTTCCCCAGGTCGTCACTGGAGAGGCCAACGAAGAGCTCTACCGTCTGATGTTTTCCAGGATGGCCGAGAAGACACTGGACGAATGGATGCACCTGTTCATGACGGAGGTCGACACCGCATCCGAGCCCTTCCTTCATACTCAACAGGGTCTGAGTCATCCCCAGGTCCTGCATAACGGCAGCACTGTGAGGCTGTACGACGACCGGGTCGGCGAGACCTTGCAGCTCGGTCCCGTGGCCAAATTCACCGAGACTCCCCTCCAACCCCACGGCCCCGCACCGAGCCTGGGCCAGCACACCGCCGAGGTGATCGCCCAATCGAGAAACGGGCACGGATCGAGCTCGCGCTCCGGCAACGGCCGGATGCCGGGAGCCCCGCTGGAGGGAGTCACCCTGGTGGAGTTCGCCAGCTGGTTTGCCGTTCCCTTCGCACCGGCCATTCTGGCCGACCTGGGCGCGAGGGTCATCAAGGTAGAACCTACCGGCGGAGACCCCTGGCGCGGTTTTGGGCCGATGGGCTACCGCACACTCCAGGGCAAAGAGGCCGTCGCCATAGACCTGCGCACCGAGAAGGGTCAAGAGATCGGCGCCGAGCTGATGGCCGAAGCGGACCTGATAGTGCACAATCTCCGGCCGGGAGTGCCCCAGAAGCTGGGCATAGACTACGAAAGCGCGAAACAGGTCAACCCGTCGGTCATCTACCTGTATGGTGGCGGATACGGCTCTACCGGGCCCTATTCCCATCGGCCCGCTATGCACCCCGTCCCAGGCGCCGTGTGCGGAGGTGCCATGTACCAGGCCGGACGGGGCATGCCCCCTCCTCCTGACGCCGACCTGAGCTACGAGGAAGTACGAAAGGTCGCTCGGTGGCTTGGTGCTGCAAATGAGGGCAACCCGGACGTCAGCTCCTCCATGGTCAACGCCTCGACTCTCCTCATGGCCCTCTACGCCCGGGAGAAGACCGGCCTCGGCCAGTACATCGAGACTTCGATGCTCTGCTCCAACCTCTACGCCAACTCCGACGACGCTCTGCAGTACGAGGGTAAGCCGGAGCGTCTTCTGCCCGACCCCGATCTGAACGGCCTGCATGCCCTGTACCGCTTCTACAAGGCCAAAGACGAATGGGTCTTCCTGGCTTGCACCACCGACGTCGAGTGGGAACACCTGTGCACAGCCATCGACCGCGGTGCCCTGGCAACCGATCCCCGTTTTCTCACCGAATCGAACCGCTTGGACCATGAACTCGAGCTCGCCGACCTGCTAGAGCCCATCTTCGCCCAGCGTACTGCGGGAGAGTGGCAAGAGTACCTGACCCGGCGGAACGTAGCCTGTGTGGAGGTGTTCCCCGCCGATATCTGCGAGTTCGCCAACACCAGCCCCCTGATGTGGAAGTACGGGCTGTCCGTAGAGCGGGAACATCCCTCCTTCGGCAAGTTCATGAGGTATGGCCGGGTAGTGGATTTCTCGAAGACGTCGGCAACCACCTTCGGACCCTTCACGTTCATCGGGGAGCACACCGGGCCAGTGCTGAAGGAGCTGGGCTACACCGATGATCATGTACGAGAGTTGGAAGAGCAGAAGATCGTAGTCTGCCACCGCTAAAGCCAAGACCTCGATGACCGATTGACGAGAGCGAGCGCACCCCAGGTGGACAGGTAAGAGAATCGGTGGCGTCCTTACCTTGGATTCTGTAGACTGGGCCTCGCAGAACGTACGAGGTGGATGGACTTATCGGAATCTGTAGAGGACCACTATCAAGGAGGAGCAGTTATGATAACCCTGATCGCAGACCACTGGGTCAAGCCGGATTTCATGGATGGCGCCATGAAGGCCTTCCAGGACAACACCGATAAGGGCACCCACGTCCATAGGCTGGTCCTCAGGTCTCAGGACGATCCATCCAAGATAACCACCGTGACCACCTGGGAGACCCAGGAGGAGTACCAGAAGTTCATGGACCGCCTGAAGGAGATATACGCCAAGCAGGACCCCGACGCTCCGAAGGCCATGAACGGCGAGCGGCTGGAGGGCTTCGAAGTCCTCATTAGCAAATCTTCTTGAGCTCCTTGGCCGAACTCTTACCGGGCCGCTAGCCGCTCCCGGGCCCGCGCCCCGATACGAATGGCTGAGGTCCTCCATTGCGCCGCAGAGGAGACCCTTTTGAAGTTCAGCTTCCCGCTGCCCACCTGCATGGAGGGGTTGAACCAGCCTCCCGGGTTCGGAAGCGCAGAGGACCTGGTGAGGATCGCTGAGACGGCGGAAGCCCTGGGCTTCTACGCTGTATGGGCCAACGATCATGTGGCGCCCTGGCCCAGGCTCCGAGCGGCTGCCAAGCAGCCTCTCAACTGGTACGACTCCCTGATCTCCTCCAGCTACTGTGCCGCGGTTACCAGCACCATAAGGCTGGGACTTGGGGTCCTGGTCGTGCCCTTCCGGGACCCGGTCATCCTGGCCAAGCAGGTAGCAACACTGGACCAGTTCAGCGGCGGCAGGATCGTGATGGGGGTGGGCGTCGGCACACCAAGGGACGAGTTCGCTACGCTGAGGCCTAGAGATGTCCGATCCAATCGGGGCGAGATGGTGGATGAGCTACTGGAGGCCATCGACCTGCTGTGGAACCGGCCGGCCGCCGCCTTCAACGGCAAGTACTATCAGTTCGAAGAGCTTGAGGCCTACCCCAAACCGGTACAGAGTCCGTTGCCCATCTACGTCTCCGGCGGGGCGCCCGCAACCCTGAAGCGAGTAGCCAGGTACGGCTCAGGCCTGCTGATGTCTTCCGGGCCTATCGATAGCATGAGGAGCAGGGTCGACGACCTGGAGAGGGAGCTGGCACAGGCAGGCCGGGACATATCGGAGGTCGACGTAGCAGTGTCCTTCGCCGTGAGCCTCGCTTCTACCTCCGAAAAAGCCCAAGAACGGTTCTTCGATTCCCACGTCGGCCATCGTTTCATGAGCTGGACTACCGACGAGGAGACGGTCGAGGGTATGATCAGTAGGAACCTCGTCGGCACACCGGAGGAGGCGGCACAGCACATCAGGCAGCGGGCCGAGGCGGGCATGACCCATTGCGCACCCCAGCACATCGCCGCCGAAAGCGTTGACGAGATGATCGAGCAGATGCACATCTACGCAGAGGAGGTTGTGCCGTTGTGCGCCGGCCTCTAGCAGACCGATAGGAGGAGTAGAGAATGATCGAACACAAGGGACGTCAGATACCTGAGACTTTCGAGGAGATAGTGGACCCCAAGCACACCGCCTTCATCGTCCATGAGCTGTTGAACGATTTCTGTGCCGAAGGCGGCGCCTTCGACCAGATGGGCATGAGGATCGATGCGTCGGAGATCGTAGCCCCGGTGGCCAAGATGCTGGACGCCGCGCGGGCCAACAACGTCAGAGTGATCTACGTCAGGTACACTATGAACGCCGACCAGAGCTCTTTGACCGACCTGGACGTGTGGAGGTCCCGAGACGCGGACCCGAACGTCGAGCGGGTCCCCGCGGTGGTAGACGGGACGTGGGGATGGCAGAATCTGCCAGGGGTCGAGCCTCTGCCCGAGGAGCTGATCGTCCGAAAATACAAGGTGGACGCCTTCTTCGAGTCGCCGTTGGATGCCCTGCTCCGTTGGAACGGCATCAAGACCTTCGTCATAGTGGGCATCGGCGCCGAGGTGGGCGTGGTGCCGACGGTGATACATGGAGGATGCCTGGGCTACTTCTCGGTAGCCGTGGAAGACTGTCTGCGGGGTACGGTTGCCGCCAGGCTGGATGGTGCGATGACGGCCATCGCCGACTGGTCGATAGTCAAGAACCACCAGGAGGTCATCGACGCCTGGAACGCCAGCGGCGGATGATATTGGCCCCAGACTCACGGTAGCCTGCCCGCAGCGCCGCTCCACCGGGCCCCGAATCGAGGCTGGATCGAGTGGACTAACATTCTTGTATTGAGAATGCTCAGACCGCATAGCCTCGGGCCACCTGCTCCAAGCTGTCATTCCGAGCACCAGCGAGGAATCTAAAAACGTCTCGCCATGAATCGACGGCGTCCTAGAGGGCAGCGGTCTTAGGTTCCTCACTCCGTTCGGAACGACAGGTGTGGGGTGCGCTGCGTTGCCGCCCCTTGCTACGGCCTGCACGACCCCGTCGGGCTAACCCTCATCTCAATGATTTCTGACCACTGGAGCTCGGGTGCCCCAGCCATCTAGGGGTGAATCGTGATGGGTTGGGCAACTATCCACAGGCTGACGACTGTGTACCCCACCATGAGCACCAGCATCGGGTACTGGCTCCTCAGTGTCCGCGCCCTCGTTCTCATCGTCCGTACGGCTATCAGGTGGGACAGGTAGACGGCAACTATGTGCCCGACCACGATGGCGCCCACTCCCACGAACCATACCGCTCGGGCGTTGATAATCGAGATGTTGGGACGATGGTCGACCGTACCGAACAGGTCCCAATCCCATCCAAAAGGATTGGAGAGCAGCGGGACGATCAGCTGTCCGGATAACACGATGAAGGAGAAGAAGTGGGCCAGATTGTAGGCGATGGCTATAGGTATAAGCGAGTAGACGAAAGTCCGAGCTACCCGCCCGGTCGTCCACTCACCCCCCACCAATCTCGATATTACGTGCGAGATGAGCAGGAATGCGGCCACAAACAGGCATGGGAAGGCCAGCAGACCCAACGTCATCCCCAGGCTGTTCTCGTAGAAGGTCTGGGTCGGCAGCACCCGGTCCAGGATATCGACCCACAAAGGGGTCTCCTGAAACCCATCGAAGGTGACCAGCGATAGCGCCAAGACCACCAGTACCACTTCCGAGGTGTGGACCCGCTCCGAAACGGCCAGCCCAACAGCCGGCGGCCTGAGGTTCAGCTCCCTGTTCCTTCCCGCTTTCTCATAGCATTCGTAACAGTCTATGCACTCCCCGTCCTCGGCACCGCAGGCCCTGGAGCAGTGCCGGCACAGCTCTCCGTTGGCCACCCTCACTTCGCTGGGGGAGAACTTGCTGATGAACCTGTAGAGTACTGAGAAGGCTTCACCGTAGTGAAGCCAGGCGTGCCGTCCATAGACGAACATTCCTACCCAGGTAATGGCCGTGTAGACGATCACCATGGCCCCCACGTGCCTGGGGGTGATGGCCTCAACGTATACGTTCTCGATCCAGGAAAAAGCGAAGAGCAGGACTATCGCCGACGTGACCCCGATCTCGGCAGGGTAGGACTTTCCCAGTCCGAACCGTCTTCCGGACGTGAGGACGGCGTACAGCTTCTCGGCCCATCGAAAGGCGACAGCCCAGGGGTTCAGGAATGCCCAGAAGTTACCCACGAAAGCGACCACGAACCCAAAACCCACCCACCAGATCACCCAGATGAAGACCACCGAGAAGTTCAGCAGCGGCGCTCGGCTCCCCCAGAACGCGGTAGCGACCACCAGGCCCAGAAGCGCCACGGACGCGGCTTGCAGCAGATTGACCAGTACGGGATGGCCAATCCACGGCCTGATGAGTCTGTTCGCCAGCAGGTTGTATCTTGGATAGTCTCCCCGGTCCGAGCTCGTCCTCAGAAACCAGCCGACGACGACAAAGGACAGGAGTACGGTGGCCCCGGCCCCGTACAGATAGAGCCACAGGGGCACGGGTAGATCGTACCGCTCGCCAAAGCCGTGGGCAGCCGCCGCTCCGGTGGCCAGAGGCAGGGAGAGGACGGCCGACAGGACAACGAGGAAGAATCGTCTCATACTGCAGACTTGGGACCCTGACCTACCTGGGGCTTACCTCCAGGGACCCTATTCTGATCTCTTCCTGTTCTTCCTGCTCCTCTTCCTCGCGGTAATCGTCCTCGGAGGCCGCGGCTTGCCCATGCTCCTCTCCACCACTCTCCAAGGGATGAATGGTTATTGGAAATCCCCCTTCAGCGCTAGCCGCGAAGGTTAGCTCGACGGTAGCTTCGGGATCGGTCATCACCGTATGGTCCAAGACGTGTACGTGGAACTCGGCAGTAACGTCGGAGGTGATCCTCAGTACCACCTGGTCGTCCCTCTTGACCCTGAGCACCGGGTCCTCCGCGGTGAGGGCTCCCTGGCTGATCTCCAGGTCGAACACCCGGGTCTCCGGCTCGGAGTCGCTCGAGCAGGCCGCCGCAGTTAGGATTACCAGAATACCAATAACCACTACCAAGGATAATCGCCGTAAGTTGCTCCATGACATAAACTTCTCCTGGCCATACGGTTTCCTCTACGTTAACGATGCTAAGCATCTGTAGGTTGCCTTGATCTTCGCCACCTCAGCCAAACCCATAAGACTATCAGAAACGCGGGAAACGCCAGCGTGACTATCAGTATGGTAAAGATCGCGCTGTCTCGGGCGGTAACGCTCAGTGCCAGGCTGGTCTCCGCCCGTCCCAACGCTCCTTCGACAGAGGCCTCGATCCCCCAATCCCCCACCACCTCCACCGGCAAGGTGACATCATAGTTGTCCGGGTTGGACTGGGACTGGGAGACGGGGTAGGAGATGGTCTCAAGTCCGGAATCCGGCGGCGGGGTCACCTTGATAGCTATGGCCGCATCCCTGATCGAGGCCGTCCGCTCCCCGTCCATCAGCACAAAGGTCAGGTGCACACTGCCAACCCTGGGCCTGCCCGGCTCAGCAATTACGACAAGATAGTAGGGACCGGTCTGCTCGGACAGTACGGTCCGACTGCCGCTTCCACCATTAGCGTGCACCGGAATCGGGCCCGACCCGGCCTGGAGCAGCAGGCCCGTAACCGCTACCAGCATTCCAATGACCAGAGCCTTGCCGGGCCGGAGTATGCCGTGAGAGCCGCCGAGCGACCTACGCACCTTCGCCCAAGCAGTCCTCACGCTCAGTACCCTGGCTCCGAGTTCCCGCCGGGCCTGGTCCCCGGGCGCGATTGCCTGGTCCCCATGACACCTACGGGCCGAGGCCGGAGGTGAAGGTGACCTCTTCCAGGGAACCGCCGCAATCGGGGCATTTTCGGGTCTGGTACAACTTTACCGTGGCATCTATGTCCATGTACTCCTTGTCCCGGGGCACCTTGCTCCAGAGCACATCGCACTTATTGCACAGCAACATCGCCTAGCTCCCTGGCATCCTGACTACCGGTTTTCGCATCGAGGTGGATCGACCCTGGAATTATAGCCCAGCCGGCGGCCCTCGGGTCTGGGCGACTTTGTTCACGGGCTGGGCAGCATGGGGTAGAATACAGCGGGTGCCGATATTGACTCCCCACTGCATCCATGGGTTATAGTATAGATATAGACTGCATATATCGCACCGATAGACTATGGCCACAGCAACAAAGCCCAAACCCTCCGAGCGGCGTCCCCCTTGGCTGAAGGTCCGGTTCAAGGCGGGCCCGAACTTCGTAGAACTCAAGTCGCTCATGCGGAAGCGGTCTCTTCACACCGTGTGTGAGGAGGCCCACTGTCCCAACATATTCGAATGCTGGGAGAACCGCACCGCTACATTCATGATCCTGGGCGACGTCTGCACCCGGGCCTGCCGCTTTTGCGCCGTCACCAGCGGCAAACCCACCTGGAACGATACCCTGGAACCGGACCGGGTGGCCAAAGCCACATCCGAGATGAACCTGGCCCACGTGGTGGTAACCTCGGTGGCCAGGGACGACCTGGAAGACGGTGGCGCCGGCATCTTTGCCCGGACCATCGACCGGATACGAGAGCGCAACCCCGACACGAGAATCGAGGTGCTCATCCCCGACTTCCAGGGCTCCGAACCGTCGTTGGACTCCGTTCTAAACGCCGGGCCGGATATTCTCAACCACAACATCGAGACCGTCGAGCGGCTGCAGCGGACGGTCCGCTCCCGTGCCGAGTACCACAGGTCGCTGAAGGTGCTGGATTACTCCAAACGGCGGTCTCCGAACGTCCTGACCAAGTCTGGAATGATGATGGGCGTAGGCGAAGAGTGGGACGAGGTCCTGCAGGCCATGGCCGACCTGCGGGCCGTAGCCTGCGACATTCTGACCATCGGTCAGTACCTGCGCCCTTCCCAGAAGCACCTTCCCATTGTCCGTTACTACACCCCCGAAGAGTTCCAGGAGCTCAAGCAGGAGGGTTTGAGGTTGGGTTTCAAGCACGTGGAATCCGGCCCCCTGGTGAGAAGCTCCTACCACGCGCACACCCAGGTCTAGACAAGGAATCCGTCCCATACATGGAGAAGTACGATCTAGTAGTTGTTGGAGGCGGTCCAGGAGGTTACGTGGCCGCCATCCGCGCAGCGCAGCTCGGCCTGCGGGCCGCAGTCGTCGAAGAAGAGGAGGTCGGAGGCCTGTGCCTCAACTGGGGTTGCATACCCAGCAAGGCGCTCCTCCGCAACGCAGAGGTCCTCCAGCTGGTACGGCGGGCCGGCGAGTTCGGGATCTCCTATGACAACCTCACCTTCGACTATTCCAAAGCCGTAGACAGGAGCCGCCAGGTGGTCCGCCGCATCGTCGGCGGGTTGAAGTCGCTGCTCAAGAAGAACAACGTCGAGGTCTACTCCGGCCGGGGCATAGTGACTTCCTCGGGCACGGTGGAGGTCGCGGGCTCGGGAGACACACTCCAGGCCGATAACATCGTCATCGCTACCGGAGGGGTAAACAAGGAACTGCCCTCCCTTCCCGTCGATGGCCGGAAGATCATCTCGACGAGGGAGGCCCTGCAGCTCACCGATCTGCCCTCCCGAGTAGCCATCGTCGGCGGCGGCGCTGCCGGCGTCGAGTTCGCCTACCTGTGGGCTGCCTACGGCGTCCAGATAACGGTTATCGAGCTGCTGCCTCACCTGGTGCCCAACGAAGAGGAGGAGATCAGCCAGGTCCTGGAGAAGGCTTTCGACAAGCAGGGTATACGGGTCATGGCCGGCTCCCGAGTAGAGGATGCCGACTGGAGCAACGGCATCGGCACCCTCACCGTCTCCAACCAGGAAGGACAGGAGGACGTCGAGTGTGACGCCGTGCTGGTGGCGGTGGGCATGAACGCCAACGTCGAAGGCCTGGGCACCGAATCCCTGGGTGTCGAGCTCAGCAACGGATTCATCACGATCAACGAGACGATGCAGACCAACGTACCCGGCATCTACGCCGTGGGCGACGTCACCGGCCATTCTCTACTGGCCCACACCGCCTTCGCACAGGGCACCATCGCCGCCGAGACTATAGCCGGACGGCCCACCGGGCAACTCTCCTACGAGAAGATCCCCCGCGCTACCTATTGCCAGCCCCAGGTCGCCAGCGTCGGACTTACGGAGGCCCAGGCGCGAGAGGCCGGATACGACGTGAAGGTGGGGCGGTTCCCCTTCATGGCCAGCGGCAAGGCCGTCGCCATGGGCGAAAGGGAGGGGATGGTCAAGGTGGTGGCGGACTCCGAGTACGGCGAGCTTCTGGGCACCCACATGATAGGTCCCGACGTAACTGAGCTTCTGGGCGAGGTGGCCGTAGCCCAATCGCTGGATGCGACCATAGAGGACCTGGGCGGCGCCGTGCACCCCCACCCCACCCTATCGGAAGCGCTGAAGGAGGCGGCCCTGGCTGCCGGAGGGGAAGCGGTACATATCTAGCACTAACTCATTTTTTCTAGCCTTTCGAGGAACCCGGGACGGAGACCATACCCCGGCGACCCGACGGCCGTCACGAAACAGGACAACCAAATGAAAGCAGTCACAGAACCAGCCATCGATAAAGAGAAATTTCTGGACCTTCTTCGCACCATGCTCCTCATACGCAGGTTCGAAGAGAAGTCCGCCGAGATGTACATGCGAGGCAAAATCGGCGGGTTTCTGCACCTGTACATCGGTGAGGAGGCCATAGCAACCGGCGTCATGGCTACTCTGCAGCCCCAGGACTACATCGTCAGCCACTACCGGGAGCACGGGCACGCCTTGGCTCGCGGCGTAGAGCCGGACCGGATAATGGCCGAGCTCTTCGGCAGGTCCACCGGTACCAGCAAGGGCAAGGGCGGCTCCATGCACCTGTTCGACGCCTCTCGGGGCTTCCTCGGCGGCTACGCCATAGTGGGCGGCATGATGCCGGTCGCCACGGGCTTGGGCCTCGCCTCCCAGATGCGGAAAGAGGACCGGGTGGTCATGTGCTTCTTCGGCGAAGGGGCCGTCAACGAGGGGGAGTTCCACGAGTCCCTCAACCTGGCGGCCCTTTGGGACCTGCCCGTCGTCTTCTTCTGCGAGAACAACGGCTACGGCATGGGCACACCCGTAGACAAGACCTTCTCGGGGAGCGACATATCCCGGCTGGCCGAGCGCTACGATATGTTCTGCAGCGACAAGGTGGACGGTATGGACGTCTTCGACGTGATCCGCACCACCCAGACCGCTGTTGATAGGGCCCGCAACGGCGAAGGGCCCTCCTTCATCGAGGCCATCACCTACCGGTTCCGGGGTCACTCCATGGCCGACCCCCTGGAGTATCGAAACAAGTCGGAGGAAGCTTATTGGCGGGAGAAGGACCCCATAATTACATTTCGCGCCTGGCTGGAGTCTCAGGGCCTCGTCACCGGGGATGAGCTGGAAGCCATGGAGTGGGAAGTGGACGAGGTGGTGGAGGAATCGGTGCGCTTCGCCGACGAAAGCCCCGTACTGCCCGAAGAGGCGGTCTTCGAAGATATCTACGCAACAGAGGCCTAGCCATGACGGAAATCACCTACAGAGCGGCAATCAGCCAGTCTCTACAAGAGGCCCTTCGGCAGGACGATAGAGTATTCATGCTGGGCGAGGACATCGGCGGCTACGGTGGGGCCTACGCGGTCACCAAGGGCCTCCTGGAGGAGTTCGGGCCCGAACGGATCAAGGACACGCCCATCTCCGAATCAGCGATAGTGGGAGCTGGGATAGGGGCGGCGATGGGCGGCATGCGGCCCATAGTCGAGATTATGAGCATCAACTTCGCCCTTCTGGCCATGGACCAGATCGTCAACGCCGCCGCCAAGCTGCGGTACATGTCGGGCGGACAGCTGACGGTGCCCCTGGTCATCAGGACCGTGAGCGGCGGAGGCAACCAGCTGGCCGCTTCTCACTCCCAGAGCCTGGAGGGATGGTTCGCCCACGTTCCGGGCTTGAGGGTAGTGGCCCCTTCGGATCCCTACGACGCTCGCGGCCTGTTCCAGTCGGCACTTGCCGACCCGAACCCGGTGATATATGTCGAGCACTCCCTGCTCTACACCCTGAAGGGAGAGGTGCCCGAGGAGGACTACACCGTCCCCATCGGACTGGCCGACGTCAAGCGAAAGGGCAGCGACGTAACTATAGTCGGCTACTCCCGTATGTTCCAGGTGGCCTTGAACGCCGCCGAGACCCTGGCCGGCGAGGGAATAGACGCCGAGGTGATAGACCTGCGCAGCCTTCGGCCCCTCGACACCGGCACAGTAATCGAATCGATAAAGAAGACCAACCGGGCGGTGGTGGTGGAAGAGGGGTGGAGGTCGATGGGGATCGGCGCTGAGGTCGTTGCCAGCGTACAGGAAGAGGCCCTGGAGTATCTGGACGGGCCTATCCAGCGAGTATCCGGCGCGGACGCTCCAACACCCTACTCCCGGCCCCTGGAGCTGGCCACCATCCCCAACGAGACCAAGATCATCGACGCCGTCCACCGGCTCTTCTAGGGTCACGGGTGATGCCGTCGGCGTTTCACTGCCGAGCGTTCCGATGTATTCTCTCGACAATCTACTAACGTCATCCTCTCCACCGGCAAGGGAGAGACGGAGCAACGAGGTGAGGGTTAACGCATGCCTACTGAAGTGATAATGCCCCAGATGGGCTTCGACATGGTCGAGGGCACCGTGATACGTTGGCTCAAAGCCGAAGGCGACGAGGTAGCCCGGGGTGAGCCCATCGTCGAGATCGAGACCGACAAGGCCACCGTCGAGGTTGAGGCCTTCGCATCGGGTGTCCTGCGCAAGATAGCGGCGGAAGAGGGCAGCACCGTTCCCGTCGGCCAGATTATCGGGATCATCGCCTCGGTGGGCGAAGATATACCCGAGGTCGAGACCCCCGTCACCGTACCCTCAACCATCGACAAACCGACCGTGGTCAAAGCCCCGTCCGAACCAGCGGGTGACAAAGAGGCCCCGGCCGTGGACGCTCCAGCCGAGGCTGAGGCTAAAGAGGACAGAGTGCTGGCATCCCCCATCGCACGGCGCCTCGCAGAGGAGAAGGGGATAGACTTGGCCCTGGTATCGGGCACCGGTCCCCGGGGAAGAATCACCAAAGAGGACATCCTCGCCTTCGAAAGTGCTCCTGAGGCCGCTCCAACGGCGCCTCCCCCAACCGCGCCGGCGCCGTCCGGCGAGGTCCAGAACATAGAGCTTTCCAGGATGCGCAAGACCATCGCCCGGCGCATGACCCAGAGCAAGCAGGAGATGCCTCATTTCTACGTCACCTCCAGCATCGATATGGGCCGTGCAGTGGCCATGCGCCAGGAGCTCATCGAGCTGTGGGAGGGGGACGTGCGGGTCACCGTCAACGATCTCATCGTCAAAGCCACCGCCCTGGCTCTTCAAAGGCACCCCAACCACAATGCCTACTACGATGATGGGGTGATCAAGCAGAACTCGGTGATCAACGTGGGTATCGCCGTGGCCCTGGACGATGGTCTGATCGCCCCTGCTATCCTCGATTGTGGAAACAAGAGCCTGAAGGAGATAGCCCTGGCGAGCCGCGACCTGGTCAGCCGCGCCAAGGGCGGGGTGCTCAAGCCGGAAGAGTACACCAGCGCCACCATAGCCGTGAGCAACCTGGGCATGTTCGACGTCGATAGCTTTATCGCCATCATCAACCCGATGCAGTGTGCCAGCGTAGCCGTGGGCAGCGTTCAGGAGCAGGCCGTGGTGCTAGATGGCGAGATCGTCGTCGCAAACATCATGCAAGCGACCATTTCCGCCGACCACCGGGTGGTCAACGGCGCCGAGACCGCCCAGTTCCTCAACGAGATCAAGGGCTTCCTCGAGCGTCCCTCCAGCCTCCTGGCCTAGACATCCTGCAGACCCTCTGCCAGAGGCAGGGCGAGGCCCTGCACCCACAACATGAGAGAAGATAGGGCTGGCCTATATCAAAGGGGCAACGGGTCCGGATAGGGTGTTGACAGGCCGATGGAACTCGGGGTGTGCAGAGGGGCGAAGCCCCTTTGCCGGGAGCCTGAGGGTGTCCCTCAGAACTTAACCCTTACTCTTTCCCCTTCCTGGTCAGGGAGGGGACTAAGGGAATGGTCGCGAAAGGAGATGCTCGCATGCCTCCACAAACCCTTGATGCCCTTCACCCTCCGTGCTACAGTAACACCCGCTCAATCCAGTCCGTGGTCAACGAGGTGTATTCATGCAGACCAGCATCGCTCCGGTCATAACCGTCCGGGGAGACCCCTTCAGCAGAGGCCGCCAGCTGGGGGAACAGGCCGGCGAGCAGGTTCGTCGCGGCATCAACTTCTACCTCGATCTCTGGCAGGACAACAAGGGGATGTCCCGGGACTACGTTCTGGGTCAGGCTGCCGAGTTCGCCGCCATCATCCAGGACTACGATCCCGATATCTTAGACGAGCTGAAGGGCATCTCCCAAGGCGCAGGCTGCTCCCTGGACGAGCTGATAGCCCTCAACGCTAGGTACGAGTTCATCTGGGCCGAGATGCAGGACCCCGAAAAGCGGCCCGGCGAATGCACCGCTTTCGGCATACAGCCCCGCAAGGCGACCGGTGGACACACCCTCATAGCGCAGAACTGGGACTACCTCTCAGCGGTCGATGAGAACTGCGTCATCACCGAGATCTATCAGGACGATAAGCCCAACGTTGTTTTTCACGGCGAGGCGGGTATCATCGGTCAGAAGGGGATGAACTCGGCCGGGTTGGGCCTGTGCGTCAACGCCCTCATCTCGGAGCACGATGGATTCCGGCCCGCCGTCCCCTTCTTCACCATCGCCAGGGCAGTGCTGAACTCGTCGACCATCGACGAGGCGCAAGCCGCGGTAGCCAGGGCCCAAAAGTCCGTCTCCGGCAACATGCTCATCGGCAGCGATTCCGGAGATATGGTCGACCTGGAGTTGACTCCCGTGGACGTGGCTTCCATCGACCCGGACGACGACGGCCTCACCCACGCCAACAACTTCCAGGCCCTTGGCGCCGATAGGGACGTCACC
This sequence comes from Dehalococcoidia bacterium, assembly GCA_965197645.1. GTDB lineage: Bacteria > Chloroflexota > Dehalococcoidia > Plut-88900 > Plut-88900. Next base: position 513,494 of record OZ240219.1, read on the forward strand.
GACAAGTGGGACCGGCTGATTCCAGAGATGAAGGCCCGTCCGGCCCGCGCCCGGACACTGCTGAGCGACAGCGGCGCAGCCCTGGAGGCCGACTCCCTAAAGACCTTCCTGAGTGACCACGAGACGGGGCCCCACTCCATCTGCGCCCACGATAGGGCCTCGGACCCGGACCACGTCCGCAGCAAGACCCTGGCATCGGTGATCTTCGATCTGGATGAACGCTCGATGCTCATCGCCGAAGGGCCGCCATGCAGCAATCCGTACCGCCACTACACCTTCGATAGCCTGTCATGATAGATCCCGTCACCCTGGAGGTCATCCGCAACCGGCTCAAGTCCATCGCCGACGAGATGGAGATGACCCTCCTCAAGAGCTCCTACTCCAGCATCATCAAGGAGGGCCTGGACGCCTCAACCGCTATCTTCGACACCAAAGGCGAGACCATAGCGCAGGGCAACTCCATCCCCATCCACCTCGGCAGCCTGGTACCCGCCACGCGGGCCATCCTGGATGAGTTCCCGCCTGCCGTCATGAAAGACGGCGACGCCTATATCCTCAACAACCCCTACCAGGGCGGCACTCACCTGCCGGACGTAACCATCATTGTCCCGGTGTTCCATGAGGGCGAACCCGTGGCCATGGGATGCACCATCGCCCACCATCAGGACCTGGGGGGCAAGACCCCGGGCAGTGTGCCCCCCGATGCCACCGAGATCTTCCAGGAGGGCCTCATACTCCCTCCTCTCAAGCTCTACGACGCCGGCGAGCCCAACCATACCCTCCACCAGATTATTAGAAACAACGTCCGCATACCGGACATAGTCATCGGAGATATGCGCGCCCAGCTTGCGGCGGGACACGTGGCCAAGACCAGGGTTGCCGCCGTCTGCGATGAGTACGGCCGGGAGACGGTCATCGAGGCGATGAACGCCCTCCTGGACCATGCCGAAGCGGTGACCCGCAAAGAGCTGGAACGAGTACCCGACGGCATTTACGCCTTCGCCGACTACATCGATAACGATGGAATCGAGATGGACCTGAGGCGCAAGATCCAGGTACAGATCACCGTCAAAGGTTCAGACATCACCTTCGATTTCACCGGCTCCAGCCCGCAGGTGAAGGGTCCCTTCAACTCGCCTCCGGCCTCGACTATATCCACCGCCTACTACACCGTCCGAGCTGTGACGGGCTCCTCCATCCCCAACAACTCGGGGTGTTTCCGGCCGATAAAGGTGATCCTCCCGGAGTCCAGCATCGTCAATCCCAGTCCTCCCGCTCCCGTCAACTCCAGGACAGCGACGGTCAAGCGCATTACGGACGTGCTCCTGGGCGCCATGGTACAGGCGGTGCCCGATAGGCTTTCGGCGGCCTCCAGCGGGCAGCTTCTCGTCATGGCCCTGGGCGGCATCGACCCCCTGACCAAACGGGCCTACGTAACCAGCGAGCTGGGGGCGGGGGGCATGGGTGCTCGGCCTACCGCCGACGGCATCGACGCCGTCGAGACCGATGTCTCCAACTGCATGAACATTCCCGCCGAGGCCATCGAGATGGACCATCCCATCCGCATCATCAAAAGCAAACTTTGGAACGGTTCGGGCGGGGCCGGCAAGTTCCGCGGCGGGCTCGGCTTGGAGAAGGTCTTCGAGGTTGCGCGGGGAGAGGCGACCGTCACCTATCGAGGGGAGCGACACACCCTTCCGCCATGGGGCGTTTTCGGGGGGCATCCGGGCAACCAGGGAATGGCCCGGATCCACCGGCGTTCCGGCGAGATAGAAGAGGTGCCGGCCAAAGCCACACTGCGGCTGGGCGAGGGCGACCAGCTCCGCGCGTTTACCGCCGGTGGCGCCGGCTACGGCGACCCCCTGGAACGAGACTCCGACCGCGTGCTTGAGGACCTCCTCGACAGCAGGGTCTCACCCGAATCGGCCCTGGAGGACTATGGGGTCGTAATAGACCTCAAGACCAAGACCGTCGATGAAGACAAGACAAGTAGCACCCGCCAATCTCGTCGTGAGTCCCGCGGCGAAGTTACCTGGACATACAACCTGGGACCGGAGCTGGGCCTGGCCCGGTCTGAGACCTTCCAACGTGGCTGATCGATGTCCATCTCAATAGGTGTCGACATAGGAGGGACCTTCACCGATGTAGTCTCCGTCGACGCGGCCTCGAGCCGGCTGCTGCACACCAAGGTCAGCTCCACACCTCCCGATCTGGTCAGAGGTTTCATCCACGGCATTGACCAGGCGCTGGACCTAACCTCCGCACCCTACGGCGAGGTCTCCCGCATTGTTCACGGCACCACGGTGGGCACCAACGCCATCCTGGAGGCCAAGGGAGCGCCCATCGGGATCCTGGTGACTGATGGATTTGAAGACGTTCTCACCATCGGCCGCCAGAAGCGCTCCGACATGTACGATGTCTTCATCACCGCCGAGACTCCCATCTTCCTGACCCCTCGAAGGCGCATCTTCGGCATCCAGGAGCGGCTCTACCACGATGGGACTATAGACGTTGCGCTGAACGAGGAACAGGTTGCGCAGGCGGTCAAGACCCTGGTCGATGAGCACGATGTGCAGGCCATCGCCGTCTGCTACCTCTTCTCCTTCGCTAACCCCCAGCACGAGCAACGGACCCGCGATTTGATACTGGAAGAGCACCCGGACCTGAGGGTCTCTCTTTCCTCGGACCTGGACCCCCGATTTCGGGAGTACGAGCGGCTCTGCCTCACCGCCTTTGACGCCTATCTGCGACCGGTGATGGAACGGTACCTTGGGCAGGTGCAGACCCAGCTTGCCGAACGCGGCGCCGATACCCGGTTTCACGTAATGCACTCCCGTGGAGGCGTCACCAGCGACGAGGCCATCCTTAGCAACACCGTATCCACCGTCCTATCCGGCCCGGCGGCGGGAGTGGTGGGAGGCATACACGCCGCCCGCCTATCGGGCATCGAGGACTCCATCACCCTGGACATGGGCGGCACCAGCTGCGACGTCGCCCTGGTGGAGAAGGGCAAGCCCATCCTTTCCAGCGAGGGCAAGATCGCCAAGTACCCCCTCCGGCAGCCGATGCTGGACATCAACACCATCGGCGCGGGTGGAGGCAGCATAGCCTGGCTGGATGCCGGGGGCGCCCTGAGAGTAGGGCCTAGAAGCGCCGGTGCCGTTCCGGGGCCTGCATGCTACGATGCGGGCGGACAGGAGCCCACCGTCACCGATGCCAGCCTCGTACTGGGCTATCTCAATCCCGACTATTTCGCCGGCGGCGCCAGGACTCTTTCCAGACCCCTGGCCGAGAGAGCCATAGAGAGGACCATCGCCGGCCCCCTTGGCATGTCTGTCCCCGAGGCGGCTCAGGGCATACACACTATCGTCAACAGCAACATGGCCGACGAGGTCAGGTTGGTCTCCGTCAACCGGGGCTACGATCCTCGAAACTTCGCCCTGGTGCCGGTGGGCGGCGCCGGCCCGGTCCACGCTGGACGGCTGGCCCTGCAGACCCACATCACCAAGGTGCTGGTGCCGCGAAACCCGGGCGTCCAGTCCGCCTTCGGACTGCTGGTTGCCAACCTGGAGCATGAGCGGGCCAGGACGTTTCGCACCAAGGCCACCGAGGTAAATTCCGACGACCTCGCCCGCGCCTTCCGGGAGCTGGAGCAGGTGTGCCAGGCCCAGATGGACCGAGACAAGTTGGAGCATGAGCCAGTATCCACCCGCCGTTCTATGGAGTTTCGATACATCGGCCAGTCCTACGAGCTGGAGATCCCCTTCACTGCCGGACAGATAGACGCCGAGTCCGTTGTTTCGGCCATCGGCTCCTTTCACGAGCTCCACGAGCGGGTATACGGGCACAGAGACGCGGATGACCTGGTGGAGATCGTAACCCTCCGGGTCATCCTCTCCCAGTCGCCGCCTGCCATGGTGGAGGTGGATAAGACGGGAGAAGCCCAGTCCGTCGCCGCAGACCCCGTCTCAGCCCGAAAAGGGGTCCGGTCCGCCTACTTCACCGAGTCCAACGGCTACGTCGACACACCTATATACAGTCGGGAGGCGTTGAAGCCGGGCATGGCGTTCGAAGGCCCCGCCATAATCGAGCAGGAAGACACCACCACCGTGGTGTATCCGGGGCACGTTGCTCGAGTAGACCATAACGACAACATCGTTGTCGAAATCGAATGATCCGGCTCCGCTGATCTCCTGAGGTCGGATGCCGGCCACCTGAATATGTTAACCACTCCGGCCCAGCTGCAGCACATCTACCTCGATGGCCGTCACTATGACGAGGCCTACAGGGAGTTCGCGGAAGACGTTCCCTTCTGGCTGGCTCAGGCCGACAGATACGGCGGACCGATTCTCGAGCTGGCCTGCGGTACGGGACGCATCGCACTGCCCCTGGCCAGGCGTGGATTCGAGGTGGTTGGCATCGACCTTGCCGGCTCAATGCTGGACCAGGCGTGCAGGATGTCTTCCAAGGAGAACCTCTCGATACAGTGGGTCAGGGCCGACATGAGGGACTTCCGCCTGGATAGGCGATTCAACCAGGTCATAGTACCCTCTCAAAGCATCTCTCGGCTCCTGGCTAGGCCGGACATGGAGCGGTGCCTCTCGTGCGTCAAAGCGCATCTCGATCCGCGCGGCAGGTTCATCATAGAGCTGTACAACCCTTCGCTTGAGCTCCTGAGCCAGGACGAAAATGAGAGTTACCCGTTTCTGGAGTACCCTCACCCCAGCGGCGAGGGCACTGTTACTGTCACCTACAGCGGCGCCTACGATAGGGCGACCCAGGTGCAGCACCTCACCCTGCATTACTCTCTGCCCGGCTCCAGTGAACCTGTAATCGAGCAGCTCAGCATGCGTATGTACTTCCCCCAGGAGATGGAAGAGCTGCTCAGCTACAACGGGTTTGACGTTGAGGCCAAGTTCGGAGATTATGATGCCAAGCCCTTCGATGCTGACGATCAGCTGCAGATTCTCGTCTGCCGTAGGGCCGATTAGCGCTCACAGCTAGAAACGAGGCCAAAATGGCAACCGTCAACTCCGTGCTCGGACCCATCGACACCGCGGACATGGGCTTCACCCTGTCCCACGAACACGTCCTCGTCGGTTCAGCCGGCATTCAGTACGTCTACCCCGAGTTCATAGCACGGGACGCCATAATCGAAAGGGGAATTCGGGACTTGAAGGAGGCCTACGACGAGGGCCTGCGCACAATCATCGACGTGACCACCATCGATCTCGGTCGGGACATCCGCCTGCTTGAGGAGGTCTCCCGGGGCTCCGGCGTCCAGATCATCTGCGCCACCGGCACCTGGCGAGACATCCCCAGAGTCTTCTGGAGCGCCGACCCCGACGACATCGCTCCTCTGTACATCCGGGAGATCGAGGAGGGGGTCGAAGGCACGGGAATCAAGGCCGGCGTCATCAAGGTGGCCAACGACGTGGGTGGCGTCACCCCCGAGGGCGAGATAATCCTGCGGGCGGCAGCCCGTGCCCATAAGGCAACGGGCGCTCCCATATCAACTCACACCTGGGCGCCTGAACGCGTGGGTGAGCAGCAGGTGCGCATCTTCGAGGACGAGGGCGTCGATCTCACGAGGGTATATGTCGGTCACAGCAACGACACCACCGACACCGATTACCTCATCGGCCTGCTGGAGAAGGGGGTCTGGATCGGACTGGACCGCTACCCCGGGGGCTGGGACGAAGTCACTCCCGATTGGAAGGGCAGGACGGAAACAGCCAAGAAGCTCATCGATGCCGGCTTCGCCCACAAGATCATGCTCAGCCACGACTGGGCCATCCCCGAGACATGGACCAGCCAGGAGGCCCAGCAGATGCAGGACATCAATCCCCACGGCTACCTGTTCATCTCCAGGGTGGTCCTGCCCGCTCTCAGCGAGATGGGCGTCCCTGACGAGACCATCAAACAGATCATGGAGGAGAACTCCGGGCGCTTCATGGCAGGCGCTTAGAAAGCCGGGAGTATGGTACAGACCTCATACCAGGGATTCGTAAACGCCCACACCCATAGCAACTCCATCCCCTACAAGGGCGCCAGCGCATCCACCCCCTTCGAGCTGTGGCTAACGAACAGGCTGTCGACGCGGATCGGTGCAATGACCCCCGAGGAACAGGCAGCCTGTGCACTGGTGTGCGGCCTGGAGAACCTGGAGGCTGGCGCCGTAGGCGTGATGGACCACATCTACTGCGACCTGACCGAGGAGCACGTCCACGGCGTAGCCGAGGCCTACGAAGCCCTGAGCATGCGGGCCTGGGTGTTCCCAAATATCGATGATCTGCCCATGCTCTGCTATACCAAAGAGGCCTACCCCAACTATCCGAATGCCATTCCCCTGGACGAGCTGCCCGAGGAGATTCGCACGGCGATGCAGCCGCGCCCTTTCGAAGACCGGGTGGGAAAATCGAAGGAGCTTATCAAGAACTGGAAGGGCCGCAGGGTCCAGATGGGCTTTGCCCTAGGCAACCCCGTCTGGTGCAGCGATGAGTTGCTGCAGTCCGCCTCCGAAGCGCTCAGGGAGCTGGATGTTCCGCTGGAGGTACACGCCGAAGAGTCTCCGGTGCAGCGAGAGGTCTCGCTGGCCCAGTGGGGCATGAGCGGCGTCCAGCGGCTGGACAAGTACGGCCTCCTCTCGCCCAGGACTATCGTCGCCCACTGCGTCCAGGCCAGTGACGAGGACATCGCCATACTGGGCGATCGGGGCTGCTCCGTGTCTCACAACCCGCTGAGCAACCTCAAGCTTCACAACGGCATCGGCCCCGTGGGCAAGCTGCTGAAGGCCGGAGTCAACGTCTGCCTCGGCAGCGACGGCCCCAACGCATGCGACGAGCAAAGCCTGTTCCCGGTCATGCGCATCACCGCCGCATTGGCCCGCCTCAACGGAATCCAGGACCGCACCGATTACATCGAGTCCCAGGTCGTTCACCTGGCATCCAGCCACGGCCACCGCCTCTGGTTCCCCGGTTCGATATCCGACGACCAGGTCGAGTACGGTCAGCCGGTGGACCCAATCCGGCTGGTGTGGACGGACATGGCCGCCTCCATTAGCGAGGTGTACGTCGAGGGGCAGCCCATCCTCGAGCAGGCCAGGGCGGTGGTTGAAGAGAGCGGGGCACGGGAGCAGGTAGCCCGGCTGGCCGAGCCTCCCGATGATACCGAGTCCTCCACCATTTCCCAGCAGCTACAGTCCCTACTCAAGAGGTACGCCCGGTCGATATGAAGTGGACCCTCTACTACGATGGCGGATGCGGACTTTGCACCAGGACCATCGGATGGCTCTCCAGGCTGGACCTGTTTGGCAGCATCGTCTGGGTTCCCAGTCAATCGCTCAGCGAGCCGCCGGGCGGGTTGTCTTTCAAGGACTTGGAGCGGTCCACCTACCTGGAAACCGGCAACGGCCGCCTGCACGAGGGTTTCTATGCCATCAGGATGCTCACCCTCCGGCTCCTTCCGTTGATGCCGCTGGCCCCCCTCCTATGGCTCCCTGGCATACACCTTCTGGGAGTCCCCGCCTACCGATGGGTGGCCAGGAACCGCCGCTCCACTTCCTGCCTCCCGACGACATGAGCCGGACCAAGAAGGGCCGTTGATTTTTACTGGCGCCCCATACGTGGTGTAAGATAGTGGTAGACCTGATGGGGCTGGCGAAGCAGATATCCACGGTAGTCTACGGTTGTACTTGGATCCTTGTAACCGCGGTTCGAGTTTATCAGGGTGAGGTAAGTTTACGATGTCCGCTTTAGCTGTAGACCGGCAGAAACAACCCTGGTTCCGCCGACTATTCCTGCCATCTTACAAGATATCCGAAGTCGCGCTGTATACCGGCGCTCATTCGAACACCATAGCGAATTGGCATTATCGGGGCAAACCGGTTTTGCCAGGGCGGGAACCCAAGAAACCCTTAAATTATCTGGAGTTGGTCGAGGTCGCTTTCGTCGCCTTTTTCCGGTCGCTAGGGTTGTCAATGAAGAGAATCCGGGCAGCGCGTGATTATGTTGCGCAGAATTTCACGGCTGAATACCCGTTGGCGGAGAATCGGTTCAAGACCGAAGGTATGTACATCTTGATGGAATACCATAAGGTAGATCCCGATCCACGGCTTGGGCAGATTATTGTTGCAGACCAGGGAGGACAACTGGCGTGGGCCGATTTCCTTGGGGACAAGTTTGAGTGCTTCGACTATGAATATGAGCTTGCCTTACGTTGGCATCCAGCAGGGAGGGATAGCCTTGTGGTGATCGACCCTCGGGTTTCATTCGGTGCCCCCATCGTCTACGGGCTCCCGACCTGGGTGGTCAAGGGTCGATGGAACGCCGGTGAATCGATAGATGAAATCTCTTATGACTTCGAGATTCCAAAAGAAGCCGTACAGGATGCGCTGGCTTTCGAGCGGGTTCCGATCAACAACGGAGATTCATCAACATTTTGACGTTGTTTTGGGACAAGAACACCCCCAAGACTATCCCCCAGGTATTACTGAAGTTGAACCTTCCTATAGGTATCGAGCATTATCTCAAGCACTTTCCCCGTAGTGATTTCGAGCGTGAAAGAGGTGATGACAAATGGTTTTCTCAAGTTGCTGCTTGGGGATGGACGACTATTGTCAGCCAGGATTACAACTTCCACACCAAACAGAATGAAAGATTCGCCTTGCGGCAGCATAACTTGGGATGCTTCTATCTTTGGGGCGCCACAGAACCCAAGTGGGAAATACTTCGGTGCTTTGCACGAGCTTATGACAAGATTGTGAAAGCAGCGGAAACTACTCCTCGTCCCTTTGTTTTCCGGGTTACCCGCATGGGCAACCTAGTACCAGTGGTGATCCCGGGACCGTAGGTGCGCAAAACAGCCTATTGCCATACATGAACAGAACAGGACTTTCAACCTGGGGAACTTTCAGGTGTTGACCAGATAGGACGACATCGACGGAAGCTCCCCAATCTCCTAAGGAGGCTTTGCAAATGGACAAACAAGCGGACGTAGCAGTGATCGGCGGAGGTATCGCGGGCAGTGCCATCGCCTACCACCTGGCCAAACGTGATGCCAAGGTGGTTCTCCTCGAAAAGGGCCAGATCGGCGATGAGCAGTCCGGCCGGGCCTGGGGCTTCGTTCGCCAGCAGGGTCGCAGCCCGCGGGAACTGCACCTGATGATGGAGTGCAACAAGATGTGGCAGACCCTCTCCGAGGAGCTGAATGCCGACATCGAGTGGGTGCAAGGCGGCAACCTGGCTGTCGCCTACGACGAGACCAGGATGGGGGAGCTGGAGGAGTGGTGCCGGATGGGTCAGGAGCACGGCCTCGAAGTCGAGATGCTGACGGGCCAGCAGGTCCACGACATGGTCCCCCAGGCCAGCGGCGTCTTCGCCGGAGGCATGTACACCCCGTCCGATGGCCATGCCGAGCCTATCAAAGCCACCACGGCCCTCGCCAGGGCTGCCCAGGAGAACGGCGCCGAAGTTATCACCAACTGCGCCGTGGAGGGCATCGAGACCAGAAACGGCGAGGTCACGGGAGTGGTCACCGAACAGGGGTTGGTGAGGGCGCCTGTCGTTGTGTGTGCGGCCGGGGCATGGTCGCCCAAAGTGGCGAGAATGGTCGGCCTCTCCCTGCCCTATCGAGTGGTCAGGGCTACCGTCACCGAGACCACCCCCACGGACCCGATCAGCGACGTAGGCTATTGGGCCCCCGGCCTATCCTTCCGCCAGCGACCCAACGGCAGTCTGTACGTGGCCTCCGCCGCCCGGTCCGACTACGACGTGGACCTGGAGTCCTTCCGGGACATTGGCATGTTCTTGCCCAACTTCCTCAAGAACAGGCAGCATTTCAAGATAAACGTCGGCAATGAGCTGGTGCAGGACGTCCTTCGCTCCATGCCCTGGTCCCCGTCCAAAAAACACCCGTTCGCCCACACGGTCGGGGTCGAGCCAACGCCGAATCAGAGCACCGTAACCACGACCATGCGAAGGTTCCACAAGCTGTTCCCCTCGCTGGAGTCCGTAGGCGTCCAGAGGATCTGGGCGGGAAGGATCGATGCCACCGCCGACGCCGTACCCATCATGGGCGAAGTCAACACGCCCAAGGGGTTCATCTTCGCCACCGGGTTCAGCGGACACGGCTTCGCCATGGGGCCGATAGTCGGAAAGGTCACCTCGGAGCTGATCCTGGATGGCAAGTCCTCGCTGGACCTCCATCCCCTGCGCTACAGTCGGTTCAAAGAGGGCGATATGGACCAACCCAAGGCCGTCCTCTAGCCAGGCTTCTGCCCGTCATACTCCTTGGGCGTAGTCCAATCCGACGTGGCCGTCTGTCTCGAGCCGGTCGTACTCCTCCTCGGAGACGCCCAACAGCTCCTTGTACACATAGGGGTTGTGCTCACCCAGGCTACGTTGGCTTAGAGGAATGCTTACCGCAGTTTAGGGGCATGCTTACCGTCTCGCCGAGATGCACCCACGTGACCTCCCGCCTGCATTGGCCACATACGAAGAGCGGTATACCCTCGAAAGTACGATCCGAAAACTCGACTTGTGTCACGATGTGCAGGGGGTGTTTGGCCATTTCAGCACAACTCCTTTAGGGCCGCGTTGCTCGGGTAGGGCATACCGCCCCTCTACAATCCGTATTAGTTGACCTGCGTCTGTCATGTCAGAAGCAATACCGCGGACCGTGTGTTTGAACCGTACCGCCCTCCATGAGGACTTGCGCTGGGCTCTCTCGGAAAGGTCTATCATTGCTGCAATCTAGCCATCAATATCTGCCGGGGTCCGCCTCTCCGCCTGGGGCCAGAGTGCATTTTTCATGGCTTGACGCCAAAAGCCCGCCAGGCTTCGATTAGGCATCGATCAAGGCCTTCATGGGTGACACTTCTAACGGCACTCGGAGAAGTTCTGAGTCGCAAACACCGTCTCGTGTATCCACTTTCCTTCTTGAGACTCTTGAATGGCAATGCCAACTCCGATTCTACGGGCGAAAGGATCCAAGATGTTCTCTTTGTGCCCCGGGCTGTTCATCCATCCTTCGACCAAACCTTGTGCTAGGGTCTGTGAATCCTCGATATACTCTGCGGGCTTCCCAGTGTCCCAACTGCTTATCAGCCTGGGGAATTCATAGATATTCTCACTCAATCCGTACGTATAGGAACCGTCGGAGCGTTGGGCTTCGCAAGTGTACCCTGCGTCAAGTGCCCGGTCAGTCGGGTCCTTTCCCTGAATCTCGTGAAACATTCCGAACTGGACCATGTTCTCGCTGTGCCCCGTTGCTATGGCACCAATCGCGGGATCGTGGATCAGTTCGGGCATATTAGCTGCCTTCCGTTCCTTGTTCGTATAATGCATGACCCATGTGGCGATCTCTCCCGCTTTCAACGGTTCGTCACCAGGGTATCGGATGATCTGTTCACGGTCCGATTCCGGTATCCCAAACCATACCACTGCCCCCACAATACCGGCTAGGAGAACCGCCATCAGTAAGAAAAGTGAGGTTGGGAACCCGGACTTTGACCGGTTTATAGGCTGCGGCCGACGCCGGGGATTTCGGGAAGGCGGAGAAGGTTGCGGGGAAAGTTCTGCTCCCGCTTTCACCATAGACAGTCGCCGTTGCGTACATTCCTGACAGGTGCAGTAAGGAGGGTGTTCGTCACGGTTCCACTCGTCTGCTCGCCTAGTCAAATCCCTCCCTCGATGAATCTATGCTGGAGGTGGGATTGTACACCATCAATTCGAGGACTTCAAAACGTGGGCGTCCAGAGGATCTGGGCGGGAAGGATCGATGCCACCGCCGACGCCGTACCCATCATGGGCGAAGTCAACACGCCCAAGGGGTTCATCTTCGCCACCGGGTTCAGCGGACACGGCTTCGCCATGGGGCCGATAGTCGGAAAGGTCACCTCGGAGCTGATCCTGGATGGCAAGTCCTCGCTGGACCTCCATCCCCTGCGCTACAGTCGGTTCAAAGAGGGCGATATGGACCAGCCCAAAGCCGTCCTCTAGCTGGGCTCCTGCCTGTTACACGCCCTGCGCGTAGTCGAATCCGACGTGCCCGTCTGTCTCGAGCCGGTCGTACTCCTCCTCGGAGACGCCCAACAGCTCCTTGTACACATAGGGGTTGTGCTCACCCAGGCACGGCGCCGGATATCGGATGGTGGCATCGGCTCGACCGATCCGCCCTATCACACCGGGGTACCTGTAGGTGCCAGCCTCCCGATGAGTCACTTCCTGGAAGAAGCCCAGGGCCTCCAGCTGAGGGTCCGCCGATGTTTCGGCCTCATCCATTACGACCCCTGCCGCCACTCCCTCGCTCTGAAGCGCGTCCATCACCTCCCATGCGTCCCGTACAGCCGTCCACTGCTCGATGTGCCGGTCCAGCTCGTCCTGGTTCCGCCACCGGCTGAGCACGTTGTCGAACCGGGCGTCGGCGGCCCATTCAGGGTCGCACATGACGCGCCTGAGGCGCTCCCAGTCCTCATCCGAGGAGACGGAGATCGTGACCCATCTGTCGTCCCCCTTGCACCGGTAGCACCCCTGGGGCGCCATCGAAGTATCCCTGTTGCCCATCGCTGCCTGCACCCGCCCGTTCATCGTGTAGTCCAAGGTCATCTCGCTCAGGAGGGGAATCAGTCCCTCGGCGAGCGCCACGTCGATCAGCTGGCCCTGGCCGGTTATGTCCCGATGCCTGAGGGCCGCCACCGTCGAAAACGCGGCAGTTACACCTCCCATGGCATCCGAGGGGTACACGTCCTCTTTCATCGATTGGTCCACGTCCTCGTAACCCCGGACCCAGGTGTGTCCTATCAACCCCTCGATGTGGGATCCCCAGGCCCGGTAGCTACTGTAAGGCCCGGTCAGCCCGTAGGCCGGCATTCTGACCATTATCAGGTCAGGCCTGATCTTCGCCAGCGCGTCGTACCCCAGCCCGAGCCTGTCCATCAGGTCCGAGGAGTTGTTCTCGATCACTACGTCGGACACCTGCACCAGCTCTTTGAAACAGGCCGCTCCCTCGGGCCGTCTCAGATCGACCGTCACCCCCAGTCTGTTTCGACTGAAGCTGTTGAACAGTGCCGTACGGTTGTAGGGCCGCTCTCCCGGTTCCCACCCGGGATAGGCCCACGACCAGATGCGCTGGTCATCCGGTACCGTCTTCGGATGGGGCGTCATACCCCTGTGGCCGGGATGAAAGAGCTGCCTTGATTCGACCAAGATAACCTCGGCGCCCCAGTCGGCCAGCAGCAACGCGCCGTAAGGTCCAGCCCATGCCTGCGTCAGATCGATTACCCTGATTCCGCTCAGGGGCAACACGTCGCTCTCTCCCTTCGATGTCATTTTCTAGATCACCCCGGTCTGCCGCAGCCGCTGCAGCTCCTTGGTACTAAACCCCAACACGCCGCAGTAGACCTCCCGGTTGTGCTGTCCCAGCGTCGGCGCCGGGCGGCTCACCTGCCACGGAGTCCCACTCATGATTCCCGGCCTGCCCGGCTGCCTCACCGGACCAGTAACCGGATGCTCCACGTCGACCCATACCGAGCGGGCCCGGGTATGAGGATTCTCCACGCTGTCCGCCGGTGTGTTGATGGGGCCGGACAACAGTTTGTTGGCGTTGGCCGCCGCCACCACTTCCGACGTCGGGCGGCTCAACACCCACTCCAACACGTATTGCTGGAGAAGGAGCATGTTCTCGTCCCTGTATCTCTTGTCGGGGTCGTTGAACCTGGGGTCCGCCTTCAACTCGGGACGGCCTATCATGTCCAGGATCCCTTGACGCCTGCCGCCATAGGACGGGTTGAGCATGTTCACGTAACCATCCGCGGTGGGGTAGATACCGACACCGAAGGTATAGCTAGGCGGCTGTCTGCGCGATGTCTCGCCCGTATATGCATATGCGCCCAGCATAGGCATCCACCTGTCGATGCTTCCGGCCTGGGTCTCCATAATCGATACGTCGACGTGCCGGCCTGCGTCGCGCCCTCCCAGACCGGCCAGCGCCACCGAAGTGAGCAACGCCGCCACCGCGCCCGTCTGGTAGAGGACTATGCGGCCGCCCATCTTGACCGGCGATCTGTCGGGGTGCCCCGTGACCCGGAGGGGCCCGCCCATGCCAAAGCTCACCAACTCCGACGATCTGTAGTCCCGGTAAGGCCCCTTCCGGCCGAAGTTGCTCACGGATGTCATCACTAGGCCCGGACTGATCTCTTTCAGGGCGTCGTACTCAATGCCCAGCCTCTCCATCACGCCGGGCCTGAAATTCTCCACCACCACGTCTGCACCGCTTACCATGCCCTTGAGTATGTCCACGCCCATCGAGGACTTGAGGTTCAGGGTGACACCCCTCTTGTCGGCGTTCAGGTAGCCGAACAGCCCGCTCTTTTCGGGGTGAGCGTCGTCCCGATGGAAAGGGCCGAGCCGTCTGGCCGGGTCTCCGCCCCAGGGCCGTTCCACCTTGATCACATCGGCGCCCATGCCGGCCAGCATCCGGGTGCAGAACGGACCTGCTTGATGATGGGTGAGGTCTACGACCATTATGTCGGAGTAGGGACGACTTACTGGAGGAAGCATCGCTTGCAAGCGGCTCCTGTCCCCGCCTTCTAGTACAGCTGCCCGATGAGTTGGGTGTTGCCCATGTACACTCTCGACATACCGATGGAGGGTTAGTCTTCCTTAGCGTTGTACCGAGAGTCGGAGTCGTCTGGGGACATGGTGGTAATCTTGATGGCATCGATGATTGCCCACACGCCAAGCCCACCAATGGTGAGCACCTTTGCGATGCCCTTCCCCGGCTGACCCAAGTAGAATTCGAGTGCGGGCCAGAAGATCCACGCCAAGACGATTGCGGTCGTCCTATTCTTCATCGTGATTCCTCCTCAGCCTTGCTAAATTCTGAATTTTGGTCGGCACCTATTTGTTATTATAGGTCAAGTCCTCCTCCAGCTAGACGAACCAGGTCATCAGCAGACACGAGGTTTATCGGCTTGTCCCTGACAAAGCGCCTCACGCTGCTGGTGAAACCTCCGGTGCAAACCAGGATGGCTGCATCTGCCTTGAAATGCACCATGCTCCCGTAGAGCGCCCTGACGATCTCCGGTGAAACCCGGCCTTTGTAGCCCTTGCTCTGGAGGACAGTGGTCTTCCCCTCCTTTTCCAGGAATAGATCGACTCCGTCATCCCCTGATACCGGCGTCGTGCTTACCTGGTAACCCAACCGCTTGTATAGCTGTGCCAGCTCCCGTTCCAGCTCAACGTCCTTCAAAGACATCCAGTAGTCATGACGTTTGCGAATCTCCGCCCGCTCAGCCTCTTGGCGCGCATTCTCGGCTTCTCTAGCCCACCTCTCATACGCTGCCACATCTTCTTTGTACATCTCGACCCAGAAGGCAACGTGGCTTTTAACCAACTGCCGTTTATGGAATGCCCCCCAGATCAACATGACAATGATCAAAGACATAAACAAAGCGACCACTCCGGGAAAAAAGGCGAGTACCCATTCTTCCTCAATGACGGCCCAGACAGCGAGAGCTACCGCTCCGCAGTAGCTGACGGCGAAGACCGTTATTAGTGCTCTGTCGTAGTCGCCAGTATCAGATATGAAGTCATCATACTGCTTCTGTGTAAGCCCGTAGTCCTGAAGCACAGGTGCCTTACGGGGGACATCGGACGCCTTCTCGGGACTTACCCACGGGTCCGAACGTGTCATCACTCCTCCCGATACGTCAGGTCAACGCAGCCTTCCTGAGTGTTCGTCCTCTTGGACGTCATCCACCAAGTAGTACCATGGGTAACCTTGCCAGAGTGCGGCATAGGCCTTGACGCCAGCTTGGTCTAGATCGAACCCTGCATCCCTAATCATCCGGAAAAAGAGAACGAGCATGTCAGTGTCAACGAACCGCCCATCGATTATCATGTTTGGTCCATCAAGAATCGTATAGGGCATGACACCCCTCCTCGGTGGTTCTCTGGATAAATCGGTTGTCAAATAGTCGGCATTTTGCTGGGAATCTCTCCGCCGCCACAGCCTTTGCAAACGCTTCCGCCTCTCGCTCACCACCACGTTATGTTCAGATTGTAGTACCACCGGAGGCGTGGAAGTGTCCCCGCCCTCTAGTACAGCCGCCCGATGAGCTGGGTTTTGCCCATAGGGCCTGTCGCTCCGTACAGCTTCCTTACATCCAGCTCGATGGGGCCGGCGGCGGGCACGTCGGAGTTGAGGATCCTGCTTCCCCCGATAACCCTATCGACGGCGGGCAGGTCTACGTTGAGGTTGATATCACCGGGGTTTACGATGGCGTCGGCCTCCGGGACCCAATAGGTGAACCCTGGATCGCCCCGGCTTGCCGTCATTTCCGCGGCCGCAAGTGCGGTGCTGATGCCCGCCTCCTCGCAGGCTCGAATGGTCAGCATGTGTCCCACCGAGGGATGCCCGTCGCTCAGCGGGGCCACCACCGCCCCGTCCACCTCCAGCCGGCGAGCGCTCTCCACTACCGCGTCGGCCTCCGCCTGCTTCTCCTCCAGGGTGTAGCCGAATCCGTTGAACAGTATCACGCCCCTGAAGTCCAGGTCCCGGCCGTGTCGTTGATACAGCTCCTCTATCAGGGCGTTGTTCTGGTACATGTACGCCGCGCTTCTCCAGTTTGCGCCGAGCCAGAACAGGGAACCGGTCATCGCTCCATCCAGGACCTCGTTGGGATGCAGCGTACGTCCCGAGCTCTCAGAGGGGTCCATCGAGCCGTAGACGGCGGCGCCCATGGCCTGCATGACGTAGGCGATTTTCGGCAGCCCCTCGTCTACAGGCGTCAGCTCATACACCTGGGAGCTGTCTGGGGTCTGTCCCCTGACCGATTCGGCGATGAAGCTGGCCGCCTTATAGCACAACCCCCGCGTGGACTCCATCAGGGCCGAGGCCTCGTCGGTCTTGCTATCCACGACAAAATTGAGCCTGTCGACCGGGTCCAGTTTTTCACGTGCCGGTTTGGGTACGAAGGTCAGCACGATGTTTATGGTCTTGGAAAATGGTGAGTAGGCCGCTCCGGGGCCGCTCATATCGATGACTGCCTCCCGAGCGTACCAGTACTCCTCTCCGGCCAAGGGCTCGGCTACACCCATGACTGCCACACCGGCCAACCTGCCGGCCCTCCCTTGCCCAGCCTTTCCAACGGGACCCGTCACACCCGGAAAGAGCGCCTCGGGCCCCGAGTCTTTGAGCCGGGGCTCCACTACATCGAGAGCGTGGACTATCCTGACCGACTCCCCCGGCCGGGCGATATCGATCTCGATATCCGCAAACAGCGACCCTTCCAGTAGATGCCGGCGGAGCGTGTCTCGGTCGATCGTCAGCGTTCCGTCCTTTAGCTGTGTCTCAGGGCCAAAGACAGCGTCGCCGACATGGTGAGTCCCTACTTCTAACCGCATTGGCGCCCTTTCATATCCTTCAATGCAACCTGCCCCTCAACCTGCTCGGTCCCAGGGGGTTGGTTGCTCCGTAGATAGCCTTCAGCTGCAGCTCGAGCGGGCCTCCGGCTTCCTCGTTCGTGCCCAGCACCCGCGAGCCACCCACCACCTTATCAGCGGCGGGAAGGGAAACTACAACACTATCGTCACCGGGAATCGCTATCGCGTCGGCCTCGGGCACCAGGTGACTGAAGCCGGGATCATCGTGGGTCGTGGAGAGCTGGCCCGCACCGATCACCGTCCTGATCCCGACTCGTTCGCACTTCTGGCACACCGTCATGTGGGTAACGCTGCTGTGTCCGGGCCGGATGGGGGTGAGGACCGCTCCGTCGGCGCCCAGCATACGAGCAATCTTCACGACGCTATCGCTCTCCCGCTCTTTGTCCTCCAGCGTTCCGCCGTACCCGTTGCACAGGATCACTCCCAGGAAGTTCAGGTCCACTCCGTGCCGGCTGTATAGCTCATCGACCACGGCGTTGTTCTGGTAGAAGTAGGTCGCGTCTCGAAGTGCACCGTCCACCCAGCGAAAGGAGTTGACCACCGCTCCGTCCATCAGCTCGTTGGGATGCAGCAGGACACCGACGTCGTTGGTAAAGTCGTGGGAGCCGTACACGCCGGCAGCGATATTGGTGTGTATGTACACGATGCGGGGCAGTTCCGCCGGGACCGTCGACAGCTCGTAGTGCCGCACCGAGTCCGGCTCCAGACCCTCGACAGCCGACGCCAGGTATTCCGCCGCCTTCAGGCACATCCACCGGGCGGCCCTGGTCCTGGCCGCAGACTCTTCCGTCTGGGAACCCACCATGTAGTTGGTCATTTCGGAGGTCTCCTCGTCCTGGCCACTCCTGAACACCAGGACCAGGTTTATGGTGCTGGAAAAGGGAGTGAGATCGGCGCCGGGCCCCCACATGTCCACCACGGCCTCTCGCCCGTACCAGGCGGTCTCCCCGGCGAAGGGCTCCGAGGCGCCAACCACCGCCACACCTCCCAATCGATGCGTTCTCCCTTCCCCGACCGTCCCCGGCCTACCCAGCACCCCGGGAAACACGCATCCGGGCCCCGATACCTTCACCCTGGGCTCGGCCACGTCCAGCGCGTGGACTATCCGGGTCCGCTCTCCCGGTCGAACGATCTCGACGTCTACGGAGTCGAAGAGCGTCCCCGCCGAGATGTGCTCCAGCAGACCGTCCTCGCTGAGGCGAAGCGTCCCGTTGGTATACTCGGTCGTGTCGGAAAATAGCAGCTCGCGGACGGGAAAGGAGCCCAGTTCCAGCCTCATCCGACGCCCTCCACTCCTCGAGTAAAGCTGGCGAATTATAGCACGCATCCTTCGTCCTTTTGTTGACAGCCTTCCGCGCCCTGATTAACATTGAGACGCCCTATGCCGGTTCGACTCAAAATCTACTCGGACTATCTCTGACCCTGGTGCTACATCGTGGCCGTGCGCCTGCGTCGAGTGGAGGAACAGTACGGGGACTCGGTGGTCACTGAGTGGATCGGCTATCCGCTGGTGCCCGGCGAGGTTCCCAGCAGGCCAATCACCCAGCACAGCATCGACTCCAGAGCCGAGGCCGACCAGGAGGAGCCTCACGCCCTTTTCGGCGAGTGGGACGTCTCGCAGAACTACCCCAACACCAGCATGCGGGCCCTTGAAGCGGCCAAGTGTGCGGCGCTGCAGGGCGACGATGCCTTCGACAGATATCACCGGCAGCTGTTCCTCTCCTTCTTCGCCGAAGGCAACAACATCAGCGACCCGATGGTGCTGGTCCAGATCGCCCAGGCGGCGGGCCTGAACGTCGAGGCCTTCGCCAGTGAGTTCGCCGGCTGCTTCCAGCGAGAGGCAGTCCTGGACGATTTCAGGCAAGCCGTGGTCGACAACGACATCAATGCACTGGGCCTGCCCGTAGTCATTGCCAACGACGAATTTCGGATTGTGGGCGCCGCTCCCGCCGAGTCCTACTCCCAACTGATAGACCACTACCTCTCCAAACAGGTGTCCAGTGACCCCGCCAACTCGAGGTAACCCCTAATGTTCAACATGGCCCTGGAAGGCGTTCGGGTCCTGGACCTGACCCACTACATAGCCGGGCCCTACAGCACCAAGCTCCTGGCCGACTACGGCGCCGACGTCATCAAGATAGAGCGGCCGGGGAGCGGCGACCCGGCGCGCAGGCTGGGCCCCTTCCACGACGACTACCCTCACCACGAAAAGAGCGGCCTCTTCCTTCACCTGAACGCCAACAAACGCGGCGTCACCCTCAACCTCAAGGTGCCCTCGGGCCAGGTCATGCTCAAGGAGCTGGTCAAGGAGACCGATATCCTGATCGAAAACTTCAGCCCCCGGGTGATGCCTTCCTGGGGCCTGGACTACGATACCCTTGTCAAGATCAATCCCAAGCTGGTGGTGACTTCCATCAGCAACTTCGGTCAGACGGGCCCTTATCGAGACTACAAGGCTTCGGAGCTGGTCCTGTTCGGCATGGGCGGCGAAATGCACTCCATCGGCATGGAGGGCCGAGCGCCGATGAAGGAGGGGGGCAGCGTGGTCCAGTTCGAGGCCGGCACCGTCGCCGCCGACGCCACCATGGGGGCCCTGTTCGCCGCCGAACGGGACGGAGAGGGGGAACACATAGACATCTCCATTATGGAGACCCAGCTGGCAGGCGTCGATCGCAGGCAGGCCTCCCTCTTGGCCTATCAGTACGCCGGTGAGCTGAGCCTGCAGGTCCCCGGCATGCCCCTGGGCATCGCATCCGGCACCTTCCCCTGCAAGGACGGCTACATAGAGATCGCCGGCGGCGGGCCGCTCTTTGCCAGGATCATCAAGATGCTGGGGGAGCCCGATTTCCTCCAGGACCCGAAATGGCGGGACCCCGCCCTGGACCGAAACCCGGAGCTGGTGGAGGAGTTCAACGCCTACTTCATCGGTTGGCTGATGGACCGGACCAAAGAGGAGATATGGGAGGCGGGGCAAAAGGCCCGGGTCCTCTGCGGACCCCTCTACACCACCGCCGATCTACTGAAGGACGCCCACTTCGCTGGCCGGGGCTTCTGGGACGAGCTTGAGCATCCCTTTACCGGCCCAGTCAGCTACCCGGGCGCTCCCTTCCGCATGTCCGAGACGCCTCGGCAGGTACGACGCCCCGCGCCCCAGTTAGGCGAGCACAACGAGCAGGTGTACGGCCACATCGGCTACTCAAAGGACGATCTTGTGCGACTCAGAGAGCGAGGAGTGATCTAGCATGCCCAAGCTTCCCCTCGAAGGAGTCAGGGTCCTGGACCTGTGCATCGTGTGGGCCGGGCCCTTCGGCACCCAGATCCTCGCCGATCTCGGTGCGGAGGTGATCAAGGTCGAGAACGTCCATCACTGGCAGACCATGGCCCGTGGCTTCATGGCTCGCCCACCCAAAGCCTGGCTCGACTCCCAGGTCCCCATGGTCGGCGCCTACCCCGACAAGGAGCCGGGGGAACGCCCATGGAACCGGTGTCCCACCTTCAACAACGTGCTTCGCAACAAGAAGAGCATGACCGTCGATATTCGCAATGCACAGGGGATGGACATACTGAAGCGATTGATCCAGGCCAGCGACGTGGTCTACGAAAACAACGTCACCGAGACCATGGACAAGCTGGGCATTACCTACGACTTTCTCAAGGAGATCAACCCCGAGATAATCTTCATCCGGGTCCCCGCCTACGGCAACGAGGGACCATATCGGAACTTCCGCGCTCTGGGCGTCCACCTGGAGTCGGTCATCGGCCACTCCCTGCTGCGAGGCTATACGGACTCCGATCCTTCGACCAACAGCGGCGTCTTCATGGGCGATTACGCCGCCGGCGCCATGGGAGCCTTCGCCGTGATGGCCGCCCTCTACCACAGAAAGAGGACGGGCAAAGGTCAGCTAATCGAACTGGCCCAGGCGGAGACGGCCATAGGTTTCCTGGCCGACGCCGTAACGGACTATACCCTCAACGGTAGGGTCCAGAGCACGCTGGGCAACCGGGACATGTTCGGGTCCGCCCCCTGCGGAGCGTTCCGCGCCAGCGGCGATAACCGATGGATCGCTATCACCGTCACCAACGACACCGAGTGGAACGGCCTGTGCGACGCCATGGGCAACCCGGACTGGTGCAAAGAGGACCGGTTCGGGGACCAGTTCAGCCGGTGGCAGAACATCGACGAGCTGGAGGGCCTGCTCAACGAGTGGACCTCTCAGCACGACACATACGACCTCTTTCACCTGCTGCAGAAGCACGGTGTCCCCTCCGGGCCCATCATGCATGCCGCCGACGCCTACTCCGACCCGCACGTCGAGGAGCGGGACTTCTTCAAAGAACTGACCCACGCCGATGCCGGCACCCACCGGTATCCGGGCCTGATGTTCAAGATGTCCCGGTCTCCGGTGGAGGTCAAGACCCCGCCGGCCCGCCTCGGCGAGCACAACGAGTACGTCTACAAAGAGGTCCTCAAGTTCTCCGACGAAGAGTACGCCCAGCTGGAGAGCGACGGACACATCGGCACGGACTTCGATCCCGATATTCCATAGCTTCCAGCCCGGTCCTAGACTGCTCCCGATGACACCTGTCATGCACCAGCACATCCACAGAACCGAAAGCGCTTACCCTCAGAATCAAGTTCGAACGATCAACAGGAGGTCCTAGGTGGCGAACAAAGAGCGAGTCGGAGTTGTAGGACTGGGCATCATGGGCAAACCGATGGCCGCCAACCTCATGAAGGCCGGATTCTCGGTGACGGTCTATAACCGGACCGCCGCCAAAGCCGAGGAGCTCCGCTCGGAGGGCGCCAACGTAGCATCATCTCCGAAGGAGGTCGCCGAGAACAGCGATGTCACCATAACCATGGTAAGCGACTCCCCCGACGTTGAAGAGGTCATCCTCGGCCCCAACGGCGTCATCCACGGGGTCGGCCGGGGCGCAGTGGTCATAGATATGAGCACCATCTCTCCCCAGGTCACCCAGACCATAGCGGCGGAGCTGTCCAGCAAGGGCGGGCACATGCTCGATGCCCCGGTCAGCGGCGGCTCGTGGGGAGCGATCCAGGGCACCCTCTCCATCATGGTGGGCGGCGAGAAGGAGACCTTTGACAGGTGCATGCCCGTCTTCGAGGCCATGGGCAAGAACATAATCTACACCGGGGGCCACGGCATGGGCCAGGTGACCAAGCTGGTGAACCAGATAATGGTCGGCGGCACGCTGGCCGCCGTCTGCGAGGGCCTGCTGTTCGGGGCCAAGGCCGGCATCGATCTCAACCCGGTGTTTCAGGCTGTAACCGGAGGAGCGGCCAACTCCTGGCAGCTGGAGAACCTGGGCTCTCGCATTCTGAAGAGAGACTTCGACCCCGGTTTCATGATCAAGCTGATGCACAAGGACCTCAGGCTCATCACCGAAGCCGCCCGAGATATGGAGCTGCCGCTACCGCTCATCTCCCTCGCCCAGCAGTTCTACCACGTCCTTCAGCACGACGGCCTCGGCGAAGAGGGTACCCAAGCCTACGTCAAGGCCCTGGAGAAGCTGGCCGGGGTCCAGGTCCAAGCCGACTAGAAGAATTGTGGCTGAGGGACGCACTCAGTTTTACGGTTGCCGTCGTTGCGAGCAAGGGGGGAGCTCGTCCTGTGGGAGGTCGAAGAGAGCGAAGCAATCTGGGGCGGAGGGGTATACAACTCTGCCGGATGATGACCTAACCTGAGATTGCCACGCCCCGACTTCGTCGGGTCTCGCAATGACGAAGGTACGGATCCAGACGTTGCCCTCTCTTCTGTCATGCTATGGGTGCAGGGCCCGCCCTGCCTCCGGTAGGGGGTCTGGGGGATGTGCCCCCAGATACGAAACGTCTCAGGGCGGGCGGGTGGGCAGAATCCCCTTTGGTGGGGAGGGGTATACAACTCTGCCGGATGATGACCTAACCTGAGATTGCCACGCCCCGACTTTGTCGGGCCTCGCAATGACGAAGGTACGGATCCAGACGTTGCCCTCTCTTCTGTCATGTTATGGGTGCAGGGCCCGCCCTGCCTCCGGTAGGGGGTCTGGGGGATGTGCCCCCAGATACGAAACGTCTCAGGGCGGGCGGGTGGGACAATCGACCTCAGTGTAGCCCAACCGTCAGGCAAGTACCACGCACTCTCATAGCAGCTTCGGCTGGTGGACGGACTCGATACCTGAGAAGGGTTCCTCCCCGAGTTCCATTATTCGGTCCATCCGCATCCTGTCCCGGCGAGCAGGCCTGAAGCCCTTGCGCCGCTCCGTCCGTCGCCTCTGAGCGGACGCCTGGGCCCAACCCTCTAAGAGCAGCAACCTTTCCTTGACGGCCAGCCCGCCGCCAAAGCCGGTGAGAGCGCCATCTCCGGCAACCACCCGATGACACGGCACGCTGATGGCGAAGGGGTTGGATCCGACCGCCTGGCCGACGGCCCTCGCGCCCCCCGGGCTGCCAACCTCCGCGGCCACCTGCCCATAGGTGCGCACCTCGCCCCTCGGTATCTTTTGCAGGACCTCCCAGACCGATCGCTGGAACGGTGTAGCGCCGTCGGTATCGAGGGGCCAGTCCAAGGATACGTCTTCGCCGCGAGCATAGCCCTCGAAGGAACGAGCCAGCTTGGTAAGGGACTTGTCGTCTTCGGCCAGGTCGCCGAATAGCTCTCGGCTTTCCTCCTCTACAGTGTTCCGGGTCGCCTCGGGCCCAATCACGGCCTTCAACCCCAGGTTGGACGCCACCAGCCCTATCCAGCCAAGCTCAGTCTCGAAGATTATCCGACGGTCAGCGTCCGCCATAGATCTCTCTTAGCTTCCCGGCACCGCTGCCGCCTTCTTGCGCGCCCTTCTTGCCTCGACCACATCCTTGCGGAGCACCCGAACGGCGCATACCTTGTACTCCGGTATCTTGGAATCGGGGTCGAGGACGGAGTTGGTCAGGAAGTTGGCCGCCGAATCCTTCAGCCTTACGAAGGGCACGAAGATCTCTCCCTCCCTCACTGCATCCGTGACCAGCGCCCGTCCCTCCAGCTCCCCGCGGCGAGACATGACCACGACCTCGTCGCCGTCGGACACCTGGGAAGATGAAGCGTCGTTCGGGTGAACGGCCACCTGGAGCTCCGGGGCACGGGCCAGCAGTCCTTCCACCCTCCGTGTCAGAGTACCACCGTGCCAGTGGTACAGTACCCGGCCGGTGTTCAGGATCAACGGGAACTTCCTATCGGGCATCTCGGCGGCGGGCTCTTCCTGGGTTACGGGGTGAAACTTACCCAGTCCACGAGGGAAACTGTCTCCGTAAAGATAGGGTGTGCCTGGGTGGTCTGGGGCTGGACAAGGCCACTGGATTCCGCCCTCCGCATCCAGCCGTTCGTAGGAGATGCCGCCGATTATCGGTGTGAGACGGGCCATCTCGTCGAAGATCTCGGAAGGGTGGTCATACTGGAACTGGTCTTGAGAGAGGCCCAGTTTGCGGCTCACCCGGCGGGCTAGATCCGAAGTGATGCTCCAGTCCGGCCTGCTCTGACCTACCGGCTCGATGGCCTTTCGCACCCGCTGGACCCGACGTTCGCTGTTGGTGAAGGTGCCGTCCTTCTCGGCGAAACTGGTGGCCGGCAGAACGACGTCCGCGATCTCGGCCGTCTCCTGCATGAAGATGTCCTGGACAACGATGAAGTCCAGCTTCTCCATGGCCTGGCGAGCATGGGTAAGATTTGGCTCGCCCAGCAGAGGGTTCTCTCCAACTATGTACATCGCCTTGAGGGCCCCTGTGTTGGCCTCTTCGATCATCTCGGTTGCGACCATCCCTTCCTCACTGGGCAGGGCGCCGCCCCAGGCATCTGAAAACTTGGACAGTGCGTCCGAAGCCAGCACCTGGTAGCCGGGCAGCGAGTTGGGGACACACCCGGCGTCACCGCACCCCTGGACGTTGTTCTGGCCGCGCAGTGGGGATATGCCGTTTCCCGGCTTGCCCATCTGACCCGCCAGCAGCGCCAGGTTCAGTACGGCGTAGCAATTGGACGTCCCGTTGGTGTGCTGGGTCAGCCCCATCCCCCAAACGAAGCAGGAGCCGCTGAAGGGTGGCTGAGCGTAGAGCCTGGCCGCCTCCATCATAAGCTCTTGGGGCACTCCCGTCAGGTGCTCCACGTAGTCCGGGGTGTAGGGCTCCAGCGATTTTACCCACTCTTCGAAACCTTCTGTCCGGTTGGCGACGAAGTTACGGTCCCACAGGCCCTCGTCCAGGATCACCTTGGCCATTCCGTTGAACAGGGCGATATCGGTGCCCGGCCGCTCTCGAAGCCATATGTGAGCGTAGTCGCAGAGCTCGATACGTTTGGGGTTGATGACGATGAGCTTGGCGCCACCCTCGTCCACCGCCTTTCGAAAGCGGGTGGCGACCACGGGATGGTTGGAGCTGGCATCGGAGCCGGCAATGACAATACAGCCGGCGTTTTCGTAGTCCAGATATGAGTTGCTGGTGGCGCCGCTGCCCAGCGACGCCAGCATCGCCTCCACCGACGGGGCGTGACACAGACGCGTGCAGTGATCGATGTTGTTGGTGCCCAGCACCAGGCGCATGAATTTCTGGACGACGTAGCCGTCCTCGTTGGTGGCCTTGGCCGATGCCAGGGCGGCGGTGACCCCTCGGTATTGGACGAATTTGTCGGCCACCAGGTCCAGCGCCTCGTCCCAGCTTGCCGGTTGAAGCGAGCCGTCCTTTCTGATCAACGGAGTGGTGAGCCTGTCGGAGTGGTTCACGAACGTGGTGCCGAACCGTCCCTTGACGCACAACCTGCCCTGGCTCGATTCGTTGTTCGGGTCGTCGTCGGTCCACAGGATCTTGTCTTTGTCGTTGGTGTTCAGGACGATGCCGCACCCGACGCCGCAGTAGGGACACACGGTGGAGGTCTTCTTGATGATGTTCTCCGGGGTCAGCGTCGGCACTATGGCGCCGGTGGGGCACGCCGCCACGCAGGACCCACAGGAGGTGCAGATCGACTCGGCGATGGGTTGGTCGTCGAAGGCGCCTATGAACGCCTCCTGACCTCTCTCCAGCACGGAGATGGCGCCGATCTCCTGGAGGGTCTGGCAAGCCTCTGTGCACCGGGCGCACAGGATGCAGTCGTCCATGTTCACTGCAAAGAAGGGGTTGCTTTCGTCCACGTGCTTCCGTTCGCGGGGCGAGTACGTGGGGGTCTCGATGCCGTGATGCTCCGCCGCCGTGGTCAGCTCCTTGTGCTCCGATAGCCGGTCTCCCGGCTGCTCCGAGGGGAGCATACCCAGGGTGAGCTCAAGTACGCCCTGCCGGATGCGGCGAACCTCGTCGCTGTCGGTGTGGACTACCATCCCGTCCTGGACCGGGGTGTGGCACGAGGCCGGGAACCCCCTGCGTCCCTCGATGCTCACCAGGCACGTCCGGCACGCCCCGATGGCGTTCATCCCCGGGTCCTTGCAGAGCTGTGGGATGTAGGTCCCCGACCGGTTCACGGCCTGGAGGATGGCGGACCCTTCCTCGGCCTCTACCTGCTGGTCGTTTATGGTGATGGTGACGGTCATGTTGGTCCGTTCGATCCAGATGAATGGTGGAGATGATATTCTACCATCAGATTCCACCTCATTGGTGGAATTTGCCCGCAAGGTTTCCGTATCGGGCGCCTCTTGATCCCTACGATCTCGAGAATGCCTGCCCAAAGTGCTTCAGGCCGCTGCGGATGGGACCGGGCGCCATCTGACCCAGGCCGCACAGCGAGCCGAACTGGACAACGTCGCTGAGATAGTCCAGATCGTTCAAATCGGAGTCCGTGCCGCGTCCCTCGGAGAGGCCGTCCAGGATGTCCAGCATCCGCTTGGTGCCCTCCCGGCAGGGGGTACACTTGCTGCACGACTCGTCGGCATTGTAGGCTGCCAGCCGGCGCACGACGTCGAGGATGGATACCGTATCGTCCAGCACGGTGATCCCCCCCGATCCCAGGACCGCCCCGGACTCGTCCAGCATGCCCGGCCCGATGGGAGTGTCCAGCATGGACGCCGGCAACAGCCCGCCTGAAGGGCCACCGGCGACCACTCCAATGACCTGGTGTCCATCCGGCGGGCCGCCACCTACACCGTTCACGATCTCTCCGATGGTAGTTCCCATCTCCACCTCCACCAGCCCAGGTCTCCGTACTCGACCGCTCAGCGATATGAGCTTGGTGCCCTTGGAAGCTTCGGTGCCCATCTCCGGGTAGTCAGAATGATCGGGCTTGAAGATGCCGGGGAGGTTGGCCAGGGTCTCGACGTTGTTGATGACGGTGGGCTGGCCCCACAGGCCAGACTCCACGGGAAAGGGAGGCCTGGTCCGGGGCACGTTGCGCTGGCCCTCTATGCTGTTCATCAGGGCGCTCTCCTCGCCCAGCACGTAGCCCCCCGCACCCCGCCGCACGTCTACGCGGAACCCGAACTCGGTGCCCAGTATCCCATCTCCTATTAGGTCATCAGCCTCGGCCCGTGCCAGCGCCTCCTCGACCCGCTTGGCGGAGAGGTGCGCCTCTCCATTGATATACAGGTGCGCTGTCTCCGCTCCGATGGCGTAAGCAGCAATGGCGATCCCTTCCAGCAACCGGTACGGGTCGCCCTCCATGATGTGGCGGTCTTTGTAGATGCCGGGCTCCCCCTCCTCGGCGTTGATGATGAGGTAGCGAGGACTCCTGCCGGTGTCCCGAGCGCCCCGCCACTTGACGGCTGCCGGGAAGTAGGCGCCACCCCGCCCCCTCAGGTCCAGCTCCGTCACCTTGTCGATGACTTGCTCCGGAGACATCGTACTCAGCACGGCGTCCAGGGCCGAGTACCCTCCCAGCGCTACGTACTCGTTCAGATCGGTAGCATCGATGCGGCCCACGTTCCGGAGCACCAGCCTGGACTGCCCCTCCCAGCCAGCCTTCCACTCCAAGCCCGGCTCGGGTTGTCCATCCAAGAAGCTCTTAACGAGATTGGGGAGATTCTCGGGGCGCGTGTTGGGCAGGCGGTACACGGCGCCGTCTTCGGTCTCGATGATCACCACCGGGGCCTGATAGCACGCCCCGTCGCATCCGGCTACAACCAATGACGGTTGCGGATTACCTTTGACTATCTCCTCCCGGAGGTGATCGACGATAGCGGCTGCTCCGACCGATCGACTACAGCCCCCGACCTGCACTATCACCCTTGGATAGGAGGGCGCGGCGGCATCGGCCCGACTCTTCAGCTCGGCGTAGTTCACCCGCCGGCCCCGATCAGGCCTCGGAGCCTGGCGAGTGCAACTTCCCGCGTCATTCTGCCGGCCACGTGCCCATCCCACTCGATTGCCGGGGCCAAGGCGCAGTCGAAGACACACGGCGTCTCCTCGAGGGTGAACTGGCCATCAGGAGTAGTCTCACCGACTCGGACGCCAAGATCGTGGGCCAGCGCCTCCAGTCCTTCTTCAGCCCCGTTCAGATGGCATTGAAGCCCGGTGCATACCTTGACGATGTGCCTGCCCGGTTCGTCAAAGCGGAGCTCGGGATAGGACGAGGCCACACCATGGATCTCGCTTTTCGGTACCCGGAGATACGCTCCTATCTCCTCCATGGCCCAGCTCGGGAGATATCGGACCTCTTCCTGCACCGCTTGAAGGGCGGGCAACAGGTAGGTCCTACGGCGAGGGAACCTCCCCAGGACCTCCTTGATCCCTTCCCTATCCACCGGCGCCACCTGGAACAGACGATGAAACCGGGTCGGTGTCCAGCAGGTCCAAGATGTCCAGCTGGCGGAGCTTCTCCCGGGGAATCCTGCCGTCGGCGGTCCAGCCCCGGTCCCGATAGTAGTCGTCCACCATCGCATCCAGCTCGGTCCGGGCGAGCTGACGGCCGTCCTGGGATGCTTCGAAGATTCGGGGTGGAAGAGTGTCATCGGCCCGTGTCCAGCCCTGGCGAAGGTTGAACGCCTTCCTCAGGTTGTTTATCCGCTCCCCTACCCTTCGAAGCTGTTCGCCCGAGGTCTCCCAGCCGGTAACCAGCTCGTAGATGTGGGCCGCCTCCGAGTGAAAATCGGTAAAGCAGTTGCGCAGAAACTTGGACAGGATCAGAGAGTCCAGGACAGCCGAGAAGTCCTCGCCCTGGGCTGCGAGCGTCCCTCGGTTGAGTTTGGAGTGTCCCCGCCCGTGAAGCGTAGAATGGCTTTGATCCTTCAGATCGTAGTCGTAGGCCGATGACCTGTTGTGGCAAGCGCCCCTGGCGCTGACCGCTATGCCCAGGGCCAGGGTCTTGAGAGACCTGGGGTCATATCCCGGCATCTCCAGCCCCTTTACGTTCATGGCCCAGTTCTCCGAGCCTTCGCCCATCGTCTCGGCGGCCCGTTTGCTCCCTTCCGCCAGCAGCTCTCCGATTCCCTCTCTCCTGCCGATGAGCTCGATGACCGATAGCAGGGCCTCGCCGTTGCCGAATCGCAGCTCGATGCCGTTGGTGTCCGAGGTGCTCAGCAGTCCCCGCTCGAAGGACTCCATGGCCCAGGCGACGGTCCCACCTGTGCTGATGGTGTCCATGCCCAGAGTGTCGCACAGGGCGGTGGCTCTGATTATGGCGTCCGGGTCGTCGATGCCACAGAGAGGGCCGAGGGCGAACAGGCTCTCATACTCCACCCGGTTCTTGACCTTGGTCCCGTTCTTGTCCCTGGCGCCGAAGACGTGCTCCCAGTCCCGGAGGGCGCCGTTTCCTTCTCCGCCATCGACGAGGCGTTTCTGGAGGCTGTGGCCGCTGATGGAGGCCTCTCCCTCGAAGCTGGAGCGCTGAAAGTTGTACGAGGGCAGGGCCAAAACCTCGTTCAGGATGGAAAGGTTGGCCACCGTCCCCGGCCCACGATACTTGGCCGTGGGGAGACCCCTACTCAGATCCTCTATGCGCTCGGCGACCTCAGCCAGCTCATCGGGGTGAGCAACGGTGGTGCTCTCGGTGCCCTTGAGGGCGATGGCCTTGAGGTTCTTGGACCCCATCACAGCCCCGGCGCCGGTCCTGCCTGCCTGGCGTCCGCCGCTGGTAATGCAAGCGAACCGCACGAGGGCCTCACCGGCCGGGCCTATAGAGATTACCCCGGCGTCTGGTTGGCCCAGCGAGTCCTTAACACGCTGCGACGCCGCTCCCGCTGGGAGTCCAACCAGACCCTCGGCGCTATGGAAACTGACATCTTCGTTATTGATCTCCAGGTATACGGGAGACCCGGCCTTACCTGTGATTACCAGGGCATCGAAGGGCATGCGGGTCAGTTCCTGAGCCGCAGGGCCCGAGGAGAGGGAGTCGCCTATGAATCCGGTCAACGGGGACTTGCAGGCAACGGCGAACTTGCTGGAGGCGGCGACGCTGGTGCCGCATAGCGGCCCGCTGGTGAAGATGATGGGGCTATCGGCCGAGTACGGGTCGGACTGCCGAGGAGAATGGGTGAGGAGCAGCCCTATCCCAAGTCCAACGCCCCCCAAAAGTCGCCACAGCAGACCCGGGTCCAGGGGGTCTATTCGCGCTTGCTGAGAGGTCAAGTCCACGTAGAGCGCGCTGCCGTGATATCCGTACAAAGGGGTCCTCCCAGGCTGGCGGGACAGCTATTATCTCCGTCGCCGATGACGGCCGTGCGGCGCTAGTCCTCTTCGTCGATCTGGGCCTGAAGAGCCAGCGCCTGGTCCAGGTCTTCCTGAGTGTTCACGTTGAAGAAGCTCAGATATTCTGGATCGAAGGCCTCGATATCATCTTCCTCCAGGTAGCCCACGTTCACATCATCGAAGAACTTGGCTATTTTCAGGTCACCGACCTTGAGATGGGATTCGATGGGCGCAAGGCAGTTCCTAGAATAGATGGCGTGGGTTGGCTCGGGACGGCCCTTGACCATGGGTACGACGGCATCGTAAT
Source organism: Dehalococcoidia bacterium (assembly GCA_965197645.1). Lineage (GTDB taxonomy): Bacteria > Chloroflexota > Dehalococcoidia > Plut-88900 > Plut-88900. Next base: position 544,812 of record OZ240219.1, read on the forward strand.
CCGAGGCGATGTCCATCATAAACCGGAGCAACTCTACATTGATGAAGGGCATGTCCACCCCCACCACCACTCCATACTCGCCGTTGGCCGCGGAGAGCCCGGTGAATATGCCGCCCAAAGACCCGCAGCCGGGGTAGAGGTCGGATTCGGTCCGGACCCAGGGCGGCAGAGAAAGGGCCTCGGCCTTGCTCTCCTCGGCCACGATGACGACGGTCTCGGATGTGATCTGAGAAAGGCGCTGTATCACCCTCTCGATGAGGGTCTGGCCACCCAGGTCCTCGATGGCCTTGTTCCTCCCGAGGCGCTTGCTCTGGCCACCCGCCAGGACCACGCCGCTTAGCTGCATCCGTCCCCTCCCTGTAGGTCGGTCAAAGAAATTATAACTTCCGAACCCATCGCGGGCAATTACTATAACGTCTTCCCATGATCGACGGATGTGTCTGATATACTGTAATCCGTTTCACTTCGCTCCAGGACTGGCGCCTCTTTCAATGCCCTCACCCATTCTCATAACCGTCTACTCCGACTACATCTGACCCTGGTGCTACATCACGGCCGTGCGCCTGGAGAAGGTGATGGAGAGGCATGATGATCGGGTGGAGCTCCGCTGGAAGAGCTACGCCCTTGTCATGGGCCGGATAGAGCCCCAACCGATAACCGCCCATAGCCGGGAGGGCAGGCGGGAGGCCTCGAGAGCCGAGCCTGATGCTCTCTTCCAACCCTGGGACGAGTCCAAGCTCTACGTCAACTCCAGTCTCCCCGCCCTGGAAGCCGCCAAGTGTGCTCAGCTCCAGGGTCCCGACGCCTTTCGAGCGTACAACCCGGCCCTTTTCCGAGGTTTCTTCTCCGAAAGCAGGGACATCAGCGATCCGGCGGAGCTGATTAGTATCGCCGGGCGCGCCGGGCTGGACGAGACCCGTTTCGAGAGCGATCTGAAGAGCGCAAAGCAAAGGGTGGCGGTGATACAGGAGCATCTGGAGCTGCTGTCCGAGTATGGTCAAGCGGCGTCCGGCGTGCCGATGATCATCGTTGACGGCCTGGAGCCGATAGTGGGCGCCGCCTCGGCGGACATCATCTCGCGTGTGGTGGACCGGGCGCTGGAGCGCCGGTGAGCCGATGACGGTAATGCGAGTGTTCATATTGACGCCCCTGCAGAGCCAGGAGGCGCCCGTCTCCAATCTGCTGAACGCCCTGGATGGCGTTTTCGCCGGGCTGGAGGGCTACGTACTGGGGCTGCAGTTCACCGGCATCGATGACTCGCCGGAGGTGGGGCGGATATTCGTCTGGGACAACCGGGAAACGGCGGACCGGGGAGAAGCCTCGGCGGAAGCTACATCGATCTTCCAGAGGCTTGCAGAGCTGTCCCAAAGCGGGGCCACGGAGACCACTTACCAGCTCCTGGGGTACGCCCTCAAGCCCCGCTAGTCCGGGCCGAGTATTGCCAACCAGCAAGGCTAAATGTTATATTGTGCACTACATCACATATTCAAGGCGGAGGGGACTGAGTGGAACAGGCAACTTTTCCAAAGTGTCAGAATTGCCAGGAGGGGGATCTCTTACCCCTATCGGACTTCGGAAGCCAGGGGGCTGCTATTCACTATAAGGCATGGGTATGCAGCAACCCGTCTTGCGGTTACAACTTGAAAATTCGCAACGGGGACGTGTTCATAAACGAGCCGATTGGCAGCGGAGTAGGCCACACCCAGCGCATTAGATAGACCAGACCGGACCACCAGAGATTGGGTCCGGCGTTACAATAACCTGCTCTGGGGACATGTCGGAGGTGGCCCGGTAGCCTCCCCCATACAGGATGCCGGTGTCAGGCGGATGAGATTTAGCTCGTCAACGGTGCTAAAGAGCAGGCGGCTCTCCAGGTCCTACGGCTACTCTCTGATACTCATCGGCGTCATCCTCCTGGCCGCATCTGGTGCATACTTCATATACTCCCAGATGGCTCAGGCGGAGCTTGAGAACGACAACGTTTCGGTCCCCCTGCAGCAGTCTGATCTCCCCACCGGCTTCCAGCGGGTCGATCCCGATGGGGGGGCCATACTAGACACATCCGATGGAGCCGAACAAGGCGATCAATGGCCCATCCCAACCACCGATCAGTACGCCCCTGTAGAGTGGGCGTCTCTCCCGGGAACGATAGGTGCCCTGCCCCGGGCGACCCGTCTCTCCATACCCGCCATCGACGTTAGCTCTCCCATCGTAGACCTGAAGACGGTTTGGGAGGACGGGAACCTGGTCTGGAAAAGACCGGTGAACGCCGTCGGTCACCACCATGGTACTCCCCATCCCGGCGAGGCGGGCAACATAGTCATGTCCGGTCACCGCAGCAGTCTATTTCAAGGGGAGGGAGCGGTGTTCCGTCGGCTCGGCGAGGTGCCCCACCTGCTTCGAGGCGCCCAGCCCGACACCAACGCCATCGACATCTTCCTACATACCCACGAGAAGGTATACGTCTACCGGATCGTAAGCACCCGGGTGGTGGAGCCCGAGCAGGTGGACGTTTTCAGATACACTCCCGAGCCGACCCTCACCCTGATAACCTGCACTCCGGACTTGGTCTACAGTCACCGGCTCATCGTGACCGCCATACTGATCGCCACGGTATCCGCCTGAGCCGTGCTTGGACGCAAGCAAACCTTCATGGCCGCTCCCCTTGGACAGCGGGGTTACCTTGCAATGGAGGGGAGTCCGGCGGTAGGAAAAGAGCTTAAGGGATGAAATTCTTCCGCAATCAGAGCAAAACTACCCTCCAGACCCCCTCCATGCATGGCGGTGAAGCTGCCGGAGCCATCGTGGTAGGCGATGGTATGAACCTATCCTCTGAGGTGGTGCGACAGGCTGAAAAATTGCACCCCATATACCCAGATGCTATAATTCGTGGGTTTGCAGCCGGCGGTTGGCGGGAATAGAAATTGGTCGTCAGAGTCGATGGAAGAGGACCTAACGATCTCCGCCCGGTGAGGATAAAGAAGGGGATTCAAGCCTTCGCGGAAGGCTCGGCAATGATAACCCAGGGCCGGACGAGGGTCCTTTGCACCGTAAGCGTGGAGAACAAAGTCCCGCCTTTTCTCCGTGGCCAGGGACGAGGATGGGTTACCGCAGAGTACGGCATGTTGCCCAGGGCGACCCCAGAACGCACCCCTCGGGAGGCGGCCCGAGGAAGGCAGAGCGGCCGCAGCCTGGAGATCCAGCGGCTCATCGGCAGGTCCCTCAGGGCGGTTATGGACCTGGAGATGTTGGGAGAACGTACCCTGACCGTGGACTGCGATGTCCTACAAGCCGATGGTGGCACCCGGACCGCTTCCATAACGGGCGCCTACGTGGCCCTGCATGAGGCGGTAATGGCCCTGGGCATAGGAGGCGATAAGTCTCCCATTATCGGAGCGGTTGCCGGCGTCAGCGCCGGAATTGTGGACGGCACCACGCTGTTGGACCTGTGCTACGCCGAAGACTCCCGGGCAGAGTTGGACTTCAACGTGGTAATGACCGACAAGGACGAGCTTGTCGAGGTCCAGGGAACGGCGGAGGGGAAGCCCTTTTCCAGGGCGGATATGGACTCGATTCTCGAGCTAACAGGCGCAGGACTGAAACGGCTTTTCGATCTGCAGAAGCAGTCCATCGGCGCGGCCCTGTCCCCCGGCCAGACTGCTCCCTAGCTCCCTCGTCTCATCTTCACGTGATTGACGGCTTTCAACTACACGCAAGTCTATGAAAGTTACCGAAATTTTCCACCGCAGAGCCGCCAACGGGAAGCCCCCCAGCGCCCATCCCACCTCTGCCATGATTCGCCATCTTGGTAAGGGCATAGTCCGCGATTTTCTCACCTTCAACGTACCCCACATGGCCGCGTCCATCGCCTTCTGGGGCTTCTTCTCAATCTTCCCCATGGTGCTGGCAATAGTGCTGCTCACTAGCAGCTTTCTCTCGTATGACAGCTTCATCGAGACTCTAAGTGATAACGTTCCCGTCTCCGACAAGGAGTTCATCCGGGACACGTTGGAAGGCGTCACCGAAAACTGGCCCTACACCGGATTAGTGTCTGTCATCGGTCTGGTATGGGCTTCTCTGGCCGTATTCTCCGCTGTCAGGAAGGGGATGAATGCCGCCTGGGGGGTAACCAGGGCTAGGCCGTTCTTCAGGGAGCGCCTGATCGATTTTAGCTTGATGATGGGCGCCTGGCTAACCTTCGTAGCCTCGGTAGCCATAACCCCAGTCCTGGAGTTCACCAGGAACGCCCCGCACGTGGGCCGGTTCTTTACGTGGGAGGGGTACTGGGAGTTGTTCCGGATATTACTCCCTCTGGTCCTGACTACCTTCGTTTTCATGTTCCTGTATCGTTTCGTGCCGAACACCCAGGTGCGGTGGCGAGACGTGTGGGTCGGTGCGCTGCTCGCCGCTGTATCCTTCGAGGTGTTGCGCCACGGCTTCGTGTGGTATGTCGGAATGTTCTCCGTCTACCACCTGGTCTACGGCACCGCGGCGACCATGGTGGTGCTGCTGGCCTGGGTCTACTTCTCGGGCGTGGTCCTCCTTTTCGGGGCCGTCGTAGCATCCCGGATGAACAAGCTGAGGAGAATGAGGGAGTTGAACGGCTCCACCCACATCGCCTCGTCCCACTTGGACGTGGATATGCTGATCCTCACGAAGACGAAGGATGGGTAGCAAACAGATGAGGGGCTGGAGCCTGCTGGCAATAGCTTTGACGCTGGCCCTGGTCACCTCCGCCTGCATCAGGTCTTCCGGTAGCACAACACCGGTATCGAACCCGACTGAGACTGCGCCAACCCCGGCCATCTCCGGCGCCCGGAACGTGGTCCCTTCGGTGGCCGACATGGTCGAGCTGGCCATGCCGGCTGTCGTCTCCATTACGACAGGCTCCCTGGAGCTGAGCCTCTTCCTGGAACTGGTACCACAGAACGATGGCGCCGGTTCAGGCGTCCTGATCGATCCCGATGGATTCATCCTCACCAACGACCATGTGCTCTCCGACGCCCGACGTATACAGGTCACCCTCACGGATGGTGAGACCTATGACGCCAAGGTGGTCGGCCGAGACCCCTTCACGGACCTGGCAGTGATAAAGATAGACGGGGAGGACTTCCCCTGGCTTCCCTTCGGCGACAGCCAGATGCTGCGCGTAGGCGATCCGGTGATAGCCATAGGTCATGCCCTGGCCCTGGAGGGCAGCCCCACGGTGACCTCAGGCGTGATCAGCGCACTGGACAGAACGGTCCGGCTGTCACCGACGGAGCCGGCGTTGCAGGGACTGGTCCAGACCGATGCGTCTATCAATCCGGGCAACAGCGGAGGACCGCTGCTCAACCTAACCGGCGAGGTGATCGGTATCAATACGGCCATAGATAGCCAGATACCGGGGATCGGTTTCGCCATAGGCCCGGATACTCTTTCATCGGTTGTAGACCAGCTGAAGACTAATGGCAGGATCATTCGGGGCTACATGGGGGTGCATCTCGCTACGGTTACTCCCACCCTTTCCAGCCGCTTCGGCCTCATCGTGACTGAGGGTGTCCTGATTATCGACGTGCTGCCCGGCACACCGGCCTACGACGCCGGGTTGCGGCCCCTGGACGTGATCACCACCTTCGACAGCACGCCCATCACCACCCATGAGGAGATGATCCGCATGATCCGGGACCACACTATCGGGGAACAGCTGGAGGTGATCTACATCCGGGCCGGCCATGAGCTCACGGCCAACGTTACCCTGATAGAGCGCCCGCGCTGATCTACCCGGCCGCCTTTACCACTCCCATCACCACCTCCGCGCCCGCCAGCTTGTGACTCTCGACGTAGGCTTGGGGCGGTGCATCACCCTCTACCAGCCGGTCCGACAGCGTTTCCTGCCGGATGTAGGCATCGAAGGCCCGCACCACCTCACGGGCCTCTGCTCCGCCTCGTATGAAGGTCTCGATGTGGTCTGCTACGTCGAGACCTGCGGACCGGCGCATGGTCTGCAGCCTGTGCACCACCTCCCTGGCCATTCCCTCCTTCAGCAGCTCATCGGGCACGTCGGTCTCAACGGCCACTACGTAGTCGCCTTCGACGGCAGCTGAGAGTCCGGATTTGTCCTCTATCTGGACGTTGATCTCACCGGGCTCTAGAAGATAGTCGCCGATCTGGACCTGCTCCCGGGACCTGACTTTCCTCGCCACCTCGGTTGGAGACAGCTCCGCCATACCTGCGGCTATCTCCCGCACGCCTTTGCCGTACTTGGGCCCTAGGACAGGGGTGTTGGGCGTCACCGAATAGTCCACCAAACTCTCTTCATTGGCTGCCAGCTCCAGCTCTTTGACGTTCAGCTCCTCGGACACCTGGCTGAAAAGCCGACGCAGCACATCCGCTTCCCCCTGATTTCTGGGCTTCACTTTGACCTTGGCCAGGGGCTGGCGCACCCGGATGTTGGCCCTGCTCCGTGCGGCTCTACCCATGCTGCAGACCCGCATCACCAGCCGGATCTCTTCGTTCAGGGTATCGTCTACCAAAGCCTGGTCGGCGACGGGGTACTCGGCGAGGTGGACGCTCTCCGGCGCATCCGGATCAACGGAGCACACCAGGTTCCGGTACATCGCTTCGGCGGTAAACGGGGTAAAGGGGGCCAACAGCTTGGATAGCGTCACCAGGCAGTGATAGATGGTGGAGTAGGCGGAAAGCTTGTCGGCGTCGTTTTCGCTTTTCCAGAACCGACGCCGGCTGCGGCGTACGTACCAGTTGGACAGACCGTCCACGAAGGCCTCTATCTTGCGTCCTGCGTCCGTTGGCTGGTAGCCCTCCAGGTCTCGGGTCACCTCCGACACCAAACGGTTCAGCTCGGAAATCAGCCACCTGTCCAGCTCGGACGACGGGTCTGCAGCACCATTGGAGCCGGGATCGTACCCATCTATGTTGGCGTAGGTAACGAAGAAGGAGTAGGTGTTCCAGAGGGTCAGCATGAACTTGCGCAGCGTTTCCCCCACCAGCTGCTCCGAGAACCTGCGGGAGTTGCCGGGCGGCGAGGTGGTGTACAGGTACCAGCGGAGGGCATCGGCTCCCTGGTTGTCCAGCACAGACCACGGGTCCACCACGTTGCCCTTGGACTTGCTCATCTTCTCGCCGCCTTGGTCGAGGATGTGGCCCAGGCAGATCACGTTTTTGAAGCAGGGCTCGGCGAAGATCAGCGACGAGATGGCATGCAGGCTATAGAACCATCCTCGGGTCTGGTCCACCGCCTCGCAGATGTAGTCGGCGGGATGCCGGCCATCCTCCCTGACGGTGGGGTTTTCGAAGGGATAGTGGTACTGGGCCAGCTGCATGGCGCCGGAGTCGAACCAAACGTCCAGCACCTCGGGAATCCGTCGCATGACGCCGTTGCAGCTCGAGCAGCGGAACTGGACATCGTCCACGTATGGCCGGTGAAGGTCCAGGTCTTCGGGCATCCCCTCTAGACCGGGCTGGGAGCGCAACTCGTCCACGCCGCCGATGCACTGGTGATCCTTGCAGGAACCACAGCGCCATATGGGTAGGGGGGTGCCCCAGTACCGCTCTCGGGAGATGGCCCAGTCGACGTTGTTTCTGAGCCACTCGCCGAACCGGCCCCACTGGATGTGGGACGGATACCAGTTGATCTTTTCGTTGCCTTCCAGAAGGGCATCGCTGATCTGGGTCGTCCTGATGTACCAGGAGCTCTTGGCGTAGTAGATCAGGGGAGACGAGCATCGCCAGCAGAAGGGATAGGTGTGCTTGATGTAGGTCTGGCGGAAGAGAAGTCCCCTGGCGGCCAGATCGTCAACTATGTCCCCGTCTGCGTCCTTGATGAACTTGCCGGTGAAGGGGAACTGGCCGATGATGGCCCCCTGCAGGTCCACGTGCTGGACGAAGAACAGGTCGTTGTCGCCGCCGGCCTTGAAGTCGTCATCGCCGAAGGCGGGAGCGATGTGGACAACCCCCGTGCCTTCGTTGAGAGAAACGAAGTCGGCTTCGATAACCGAGTATCGTGCCGTACTATCGTGGCTATAGGAACCTCCGCGGTCCATCCGGCCGCCGGTAAACCCTGCGATGCCGGGGACCTTGTAGGACACCGGGTTGTACAGAGCTTCGTACTGGACGCCGGCGAGGGAGGACCCGGGAAAGGAATCAATTACCTGGTAACCCGGAGACAGCAGGTCCCTGGCGACGGCCTCAGCGAGGATAAGCCGCTCCGGTATGGCGCCCGGCGTTTTATCCTCGACCAGCACGTACTCGGCATCCGGGGCCACGGCTAATGCGGTGTTTCCCGGCAGCGTCCACGGGGTGGTGGTCCAGGCCAGTATGTAGGTTGGCAGGGCGGAGCTGGAGACCGCTTCTCGGACCTGACCGGACCCTCCCGGCGCATTGGCATCGATCTTGAACTTTACGAATATGGCGATATCGGGGGTGTTCTCCTGGTATCCCAGGGCGACTTCGTGGTCGGAAAGGGAGGTGACGCAGCGGGGACAGTGCCAGATAGACTTGTAGGACTGCTCGACCAGGTCCCGGTCCCAGACCTGCTTGATTATCCACCACACGGTCTCGATGTAGCTGTTCTCGAAGGTGACGTAAGGGTGCTCCATGTCCACCCAGAACCCCACCCGGTCCGTCATCTCCTCCCACTCCTTCACGTACCGCATGACGCTCTCTTTGCATGCGGTATTGAAAGCCTCCACACCGTGCTTTTCTATATCTGCTTTTGCGGTGAACCCCAGGCTCTTCTCCACCTCCAGCTCCACGGGCAGGCCGTGGGTGTCCCAGCCCGCCTTGCGGGGAGCCTGAAAGCCCTGCATGGTCTTGAACCTAGGCATAATGTCCTTGAACACGCGGGACAGGACGTGGTGGATGCCCGGGCTGGCGTTGGCGGTGGGCGGACCCTCGTAGAGCAGGTAGATGGGGCTTCCCTCCCGCTCCTCCACCGAGCGTTGGGGAATCCGGTTCTCCTTCCAGAAGGACAGGATGTCGCGCTCCATCTGGGGAAAGCTCACCTTGGCCGAGACCGGCTTGAATACCTCTGTTTTTTCTGTTGTCATTGCTACTGTCCGTTTCCGCTTCTTATAGTTCTCCAGCAAAACTGACTACGGTTCGTGGGCAAAACAAAATCCCGTCCCATGAGGGACGGGATCATCGGCTACCCGCGGTACCACCCTTTTTGCCTCGATCGTATCGGGGCCACTTACCAGGACGGGCTCCGGCATGTCGGAACGCGTCCAAGCCCCTTCAACGGTGGGCTACTCCGGTCGCATCTACTCCTCCGACAGTGGTCGGGGTTTCCGGCGACGGCTCGGGAGGGATTTTCGGGCCGGGGCATCGCGTCTGCTTCCACCTGACCAGACTCTCTGGGCGAGCCTTCCGACCCTACTCTTCTCCGTCTGCGCCTTTGTACAGAATTCGGTTTGTCTAATCCGGCGCCCTTCGGCGGACTAGGCCGGCGAGGGGGCTTCCAGCTTCTCCTTGATCGCCTCTTTGATCTCCGCCACGTCGGGGAAGCGGCCCGTCTCCAGCTTGGAGAACACCGTCTCTCCGTTGATGCGAAATTCGAACTTGCCCTGCGATGCGGTTATTATCGTGTACGATGCGATATCGTAGTCGTATTCCCGCATTACCTCTTCCGTCAGACTGACGGCTTCCGGCAGGTAGTTTCACAGGGTGCAGTATTCGAGCTCGACGTTCAGTTTCTGCTGCATCTCTCGGACTTTCCTTCCTGCAGTTGCCCCGCTTTTCTCGAAGCGATTCCTCCAAAAGGCGAAGCACATTATACGTCACACACAGTTCGTTGTGAAGTTGTGCTCAAACCAGGCGTCTCATAGACCCGGAAACCGACGCTCCAAAACGGGACCGATAGGCGTCGAGCGGCCCCCTGTTTTCTTGATGCCCGGTGTGCCCTATGCTATGATTTCAACACCGTTTCACCCTTTGGAACCATCTATTGCGCCTCTCTCTTGACTAGCCTGAAACAGTTGCAACTCGACTTGCTCGTCCGTCCTGATTATCGTGGAAACGTGGACGAAAGCAGGCTGGAAGCGATCGTCCGGAAGACGCTGCGCCGGTACGATCTTCCCGCACCTATCGAGGTGGGCCTCGTGATCACCGACGACCGGGAAGTGGCCGATCTCAACCGGCGCTACCGCGGGAAGCAGGGGACCACCGACGTTCTATCCTTCTCTACGAACGACGAGTCGGCAACCGATGAGGACTTCGTCTCTCCTCCTGATGGCGTCAATCCGCTGGGCGAGGTGATAGTTTCCTACCCCCAGGCTGAGAGACAGGCTCGGGAGCATGGCCACTCCACGGAGGAGGAGGTCACTTTTCTGATCGTTCACGGCCTCCTCCATCTCCTGGGCTACGACCACGAGGTGGAGTCCCAGGCCCTGATCATGAGAGAACAGGAAACGGCGGCTCTGGCGGACATTGGAATAGACCGGGCGACGTTGAAGATAGGTTAGGACCCATGCCCTCGGAAGTGTTGTACAGAAAATGGCGACCCCAGGCCCTTTCGGACGTGGTGGGTCAGGAGCACGTTACTCAGACCCTGGCAAACGCACTGGCCCAGGAGCGCGTAGCCCACGCCTACCTCTTCTGCGGCCCCCGGGGCACCGGAAAGACCAGCACGGGCCGCATACTGGCCAAAGCGATCAACTGCCAGAAGAACGGCCAGGGTGAGCCGTGCAACGATTGTCCCATGTGTGCGGCTATAACCGGCGGCAGCGCCCTCGACCTGATTGAGATCGACGCCGCCAGCAACAGGGGCATCGATGAGATCCGGGACCTGAGGGAGAAGGTGAACTTCTCTCCCTCCGATGCCCGGCGCAAGGTCTACATCATAGACGAGGTCCACATGCTGACCGATGCCGCCTTCAACGCCCTTCTCAAAACCTTGGAGGAGCCGCCAAGTCACGTCATCTTCATACTGGCCACCACTGAGGCCCACAAGCTACCCGCCACCATCGTATCCCGTTGCCAGAGGTTCGACTTTCGCCGTATCTCCAGGGCATCGGTGGAGGAGAGGCTCCGGGTCATCTGCGAAGACGAGAAAGTGGATGCCGATCCATGGGTGCTCACGCACGTTGCCCGCTCCAGCGACGGCAGCCTGCGGGATGCGGAGAACCTGCTGGAGCAACTCGTCGTGTACTACGGCGAGAAACTGGAGCCTGCCCAGGTCCGGCACCTCCTCGGCATCTCTGCGGACATGCCGTTGCAGGAGTTCACCTCCAGCCTGCTGACCGGCCGGGTGTCCGAGGGACTCAGGATACTGAATCGAGCGAGAGACCAGGGCGTGGACCTGCGCCAGTTCCAGAGGGAACTCCTGGAGCGTCTCAGAGGGCTGATGATGGTCAAAGCCGGGGCCGAAGACCTGCTGGACCTACCCTCCGAGGAGCTGGCCGACGTCAAAACGCTGGCGCCGGACCTAGATTTGAGGGAGATCACGGCCGCCGTGCACCTGTTCGGCAAGCTGGACCTTCGCTCAGACGCACAGTCCTCCCTGCCGCTGGAGACGGCGTTGGTGGAGTACTCGCTCACGCTCAAAAAGGCCCCGGACCAGGCGCCGAAGGGTGCTGAACCGACGACTGTCCCCGCCGAGGATCCGGTATCCCCACCAGCACCGCCGGCCGCAGTTGCACCGACGGTGGTACCGGTGGACCCACCCGTTCCGCCGCCTATAGCCGTACCGAGGGTGGTCGAAGCCGCTCCCGCCGATGAAGTTTCTGGGCCTGAAGCCGGAGAGGCCCCCGGACCTGAAGCCGGAGAGACCGATCAAAAAGCAGCCCCACCGAAACCGGTGCCGGTCTCCAGCATCGATACCTTCCGGTCCCGGTGGCCGGAGCTGGTCGACGCGCTCAGGGGCGTGGGTTCCAAGGGCAGCCTGGACGCGCTGCTGCGAAACGCCTGTGAACCGATCTCGGTGGAGGGCGAAACCCTGGTGGTAGGGTTCTACTACCCCTTCCACAAAAACAAGATAGAGGACCCCAAGTACCGCCACCTGGTGGAGAAGAAGGTCAGGGAGGTATTTGGCGCTCCGTACCGCATCCAGTGCGATTTAGTCAACAGAGATGAACGCCAGCCACCGGAGCGCCCGCGGGCCCGCGGACCACTGGTGGAGGCGGCGTTGGAGATGGGAGCGGAGATCGTCGATGCCGGTTCTCAAAGAGCCGATTAGGGAGTATACGTAATGGCGATGAACCGACAGATGCGGCGGCAGATGAAGCAGATGCAGGGGCTTCAGGACGCTCTAGCCAAGGCCCAGGAAGATCTGGATGAGGAGACTGTAGAGGCCAGCGCCGGTGGGGGAGCCGTGACCGTGGTAATGAGTGGGCAGCAGAAGATACGCTCTGTCAAGATATCGCCCGAGGTGGTGGACCCCGAAGAGGTGGACATGCTGGAAGACCTGGTAACGGCTGCCGTGGGCGAGGCCATCGAGAAGTCGCAGAGCCTGGCCTCGGAGCGCATGGGCGGCCTGACCGGCGGCCTGGGCCTGCCGGGACTCACGTAGGGACGGGACCGTAGGATGACCTCATCGCCGACGGCGCCAGCCGTCGCCCGTCTGATAGAGGCTTTCAACAAGCTTCCGGGCATCGGGCCGAAGTCGGCCCAGCGCCTCACTTACTATCTCGTTCGAATGCCGCCGGAGGAGGCGCGCTCTCTATCCGAGGCGATTCTCGCCGTCAAAGACCGGATATCCTTCTGCTCGGGGTGCCAGAACATCACCGAATCGGACCCCTGTCCTGTCTGCAACTCCCACAACCGGGACCGAAGCCTCATCTGCGTCGTAGAGGAGCCGTTGGACATACTGCCCTTGGAGCGATCGGGTAAGTTCACCGGGCTATACCACGTACTCCACGGGGTAATCTCGCCCATGAACGGTATCGGCCCGGAGGATCTGAAGATCAAGGAGCTGCTGCAGCGGCTCAAGGACGGCGAGGTAACCGAGGTGCTCCTCGGCATCAACCCCAACCTGGAGGGCGACGCCACCTGCATGTACCTCAACGGCCTCATATCTCCCCTGGGCGTCCGGGTAACCCGCCTGGCCCGGGGTCTTCCCGCCGGAGGCGACCTGGAGTACGCCGACGATCTGACCCTGGCCAGGGCCATCGAGGGACGCCAGCCAATTTAACGGTACAGTGCACCATGCCGAAACCCCGTGTTTACAAGACGGAGGCTGTCGTTCTGAAGCATACCCTGCTGGGCGATGCCGATAAGATTCTGACCCTCTATACCCCCCACCTGGGCAAGGTGCGGGCCGTGGCCAAGGGAGCCAGGCGAGCCAAGAGCAGACTGGCCGGCCACATCGAACCGCTGACCAGGAGCGCCATGTTGCTGTCGCAGGGACAGAACCTGGACGTGGTGAGCCAGAGCGAGACGATTAACGGTTTTCTGGGTCTCCGCGAGGACCTGGAACGCACGACTCTCGGTATCTATGCCGCGGAGCTGGTTGACCTGTTCACCCTTCAGGACGACGCAAGCCCGTCTCTCTACAACCTGTTCCTCATCACCCTGGAGGCGCTGTGCAAAGCAGCCAACCCCGCCATGGTCATCCGCTACTACGAAACCCGGCTGCTGGACTCCCTGGGGTTCAGACCGGAGCTGAACGCCTGCATCTCCTGCCGGAGCCCGATGGGGCAGGAGTATACCTACTTCAGCGTTTCCGGGGGAGGCATCGTGTGCTCCGGTTGTCGTGGGGGAGAGGCCTCGGCTAGGCCGATCTCCCGGGACGCACTGGAGGCCTTTCGATTCGTCCAGCGGGCCGGCCTGGAGAACGTTCAAGACCTCACCACCCCTGCCCCTCTGTCCCGGGAGCTGGAGGTAACCCTGAGAGAGTACATCCGCTACCTACTGGAACGAGATGTCCGGTCGACGGGGTTCGTTGATACCGTTAGGAGACAGGTGCACCTTAGTGCCGAAGGACCCGCAGCCGCATCCCGTCCCGGAGGCCCCGGCACTGCCCGTAAGCGCCCGAATTGATAGCTAAAGCCCTTCTAGCGGTCGTACTTGCAAGCGTAGTCCTGGCATCGGCCTGCGCCTCCGACGGGGACGAGGAGCCGACAGCGGACATCAAGGCCCTGGTGCAAAGGGCCGTGGCCACGGCGCTGGCGGACCTGGATCTAGATACCTCCACTTCCGCACCTGCTCCCCGAGCGAGTCCGGCCCCCGATAGCGTGGTCCAGGAAGTCTACAGGCAGGTCAACCAGTCGGTGGTGCACATTACCACCACCGCCTTCACCGAAGACTTCGCCATGCAGGTAGTGCCTCAAGAGGGCTCAGGTTCGGGGTTCGTGTGGGACGAGGAGGGCAGAATAGTCACCAACAACCACGTGGTTGAGGGCGCCGAGATCATCGAGGTGATCCTGGCCGACGGCACCGTCCTAGAAGCCGAGCTCCTCGGCGGGGACCCCAACACGGACCTGGCCGTTATCCAGGTGGACGCGCCCGCCGGCAGTCTCGTGCCGGTGCCGGTTGGCGACTCCAGCCAGCTTCAGGTAGGCCAAATGGCCATCGCAGTGGGGAACCCCTTCGGGCTGGCCAGAACGGTAACGACCGGAGTGGTCAGCGCCCTGGGACGAACTCTGAGGGCCGATAACAACCGGTTGATCATCGACGTGATCCAGACCGACGCAGCCATCAATCCGGGCAATTCCGGCGGCCCCCTTCTCAACTCCTCGGGCGAGGTGATCGGGATAAACACGGCTATCTTCAGCCCCGGCGGCGCAGGATCGGTGGGCATAGGGTTCGCCGTACCGGTGAATACCGCCAAACGCTGGGTGCCGGAGCTGATACAGTTCGGCCGAGCGCGCCATCCCGCCCTCGGCATATCGATTCTAGACGTGAACAACCTCCTAGCCGAGGCCTTGGGCCTCTCAGTGGACCGGGGCCTGCTGGTCCAGCAGGTGGTTCCGGGAGGACCGGCCGACCAGGCGGGGATAAGAGGTGGTGACCAGTTGACGCAGATCGGCAACGCCCAGCTGCTGGTAGGCGGAGACATTATCCTCTCCCTCGATGGCCGGGCCCTCATTACCCGGGACGACATCACCACCTACCTGGACGCCAACACCTCCGTGGGCGACGAGGTGGAAGTGACCCTGGTGCGGGACGGCGAAGAGATGACCATATCGTTGACGCTGGGAGAGCTGGGCGGGTAGCCGGACACTGCTACTCCAGCCCCGGCCTTACGCTCCCCCACCTTCGTTCAGCGTCACCGTCTCTCTGACCCACGCCGCAAACTGCTCCCTGTCTATCTCCTCCATGCTCCGCACCTTCACGTGGCGCATTTTGGCTCCCGTGCCCTCTATGCGGCCCGTCGGGTCGGTCAGGTTGGCCCCGTTCCACAGACCGAGGGTCACATACTTGTCGGACATCGAGGCTATGTACACCACCCGACCGCTCTTTTTCTCGTAGCACGGGTTCCCCCACTTCACGGTCTCGGAGAGCTCCGGATCGGTCTCCAGCACCAGCTCCCTGATCGCCTGCGCTATCCTCCGCTGCTGGGCGCTGCGGCCTGCCAACCATTCGTCGACGGTCTTTTTCCCTGCCACGTCGATGCTCCTATTCCGGGCGGGAAGCCCTTGCGGGGTCTACTTTATCAAACCCGGTGAAGAGGGGCGCCTGCGGCTCCGAGCGCTCGTCCTAGACCAAATTGCGGCGCCTAACGAACGGAGGTTATACTGGTGAGTACTAGGACGAGGCCGATCCACATCATGGACAAGACCGATCTCATAACCAGGGCCGAAAAGTACCTACCCACCGAAAAGGTGGCCGTCATCGAGGCCGCCAGCGACTTCTCTGCCGAGTGCCACGAGGGCCAGTTCCGGCTGTCCGGCGAACCCTACTTCCAGCACCCTCTCCGCACGGCTATAACCCTCTCCGATTTGAAGCTGGACACCACCTGCATCTGTGCCGCCCTGCTCCACGACGTCATGGAGGACTGCGGAGTCACCAGGGAGGAGCTGGACGAGCGGTTCGGGATGGAGATACAGCGGCTCGTCGATGGCGTGACCAAGCTCACCCGGCTGGAAATCCAGTCGATGAGGCCGGCCTTCTCAGGCGATAACGGAGTCAGCCACTCGATAACCCAGGCGGAGAACCTGCGCAAGATGCTGGTAGCCATGGCTGAGGACGTTCGCGTAGTCATTATCAAGCTGGCCGATCGGCTTCACAACATGCAGACTCTCCGATTCCTGCCCAGGGAGCGCCAGCTCAGGAACGCCCGCGAGACCCTGGACATCTTCGCCCCTCTGGCCCACCGGCTCGGCATGGCTGAGATCAAGTGGCAGCTGGAGGACCTCTCCTTCCGGTATCTGCAACCCCAGAGGTACAAGGAGGTCTCCAAGCTCCTCACTCACAAGAGGCAGGAGCGGGAGCGGTTCATCTCCAGCCTGACCAAGACGGTAAAGACCGCCCTGGCCGCAGCGGGAATAGATGCCCAGGTCACCGGCAGGCCCAAACACATATACAGCATCCACAAGAAGATGGAGAAGTACTCGGCCCAGGGCAAGGAGTTCGACCAGATATACGATCTGCTAGCCCTCCGGGTCCTGGTGGACAAGGTGGCGGACTGCTACGCGGCTCTCGGAGTGGTCCACAGCCTCTGGCACCCGGTCCCCGGCGAGTTCGACGACTATATCGCCAATCCCCGCCCCAACAACTACCAGTCGTTGCACACCTCGGTGATGGGCCGGGGCGGCGTGCCGTTGGAAGTGCAGATCAGGACCTACGAGATGCACAGCGTCGCCGAGTACGGCATAGCCTCTCACTGGCGCTACAAAGAGGGCGCCAACGGCGACGCCCAGTACGAAGAGAGGATGGCGAGGCAGCTCCAGGACTGGCAACTGGAGGTGGCCGCCGCCCAGGAGTCCCTCGATTCTGAGAACGACGAGATGGGCGCCCGGGAGTTCATCGAATCGGTCAAGACAGATATCTTCCCGGACAGGGTGTTCGTCTACACCCCCAAGGGCGAGGTAAAGGAGCTTCCCACCGGGGCTACGCCCATAGATTTCGCCTACCGGATCCACACGGATATCGGCCACAAATGCGCCGGGGCCAAGGTAAACAACAGGCTTGTGCCCCTTAACCACCAGCTCCATAGCGGCGACACCGTGGAGATCCTCACCAGCAGCAAAGTCTCCGGTCCCCGGCTGGACTGGCTCAACCGGAACCTGGGTTTCGTGCAGACCGCGGGAGCGCGGCAGGCGATCCGCCTGTGGTTCCGGCGCCGGGAGCGGGACGAGAACGTGCAGCGGGGCAAAGAGCTGATCCAGAGGGAGATGAGACGCCTCGCCCTCGATACCCCGGTCGAGGAGATCGCTCAGCAGTTCTCCTACTCCACGCCCGATGACTTTCTGGCCGCGCTGGGGTCCGGCGCCGTCACCATTCACCAGGTCACCTCCCGAATGCTGCCTCCCTCCAGGCCGAAGGAGCTGGAAGCGTTGGCCCAGACCTCGGTGTCCAGGACCCCGGCATCGGTCAAAGTGCTGGGCACCGATGACGTGCTGACCCAACTGGCCCGGTGCTGCAGCCCCCTGCCCGGCGATGAGATCAAGGGCTTCATCACCCGCAGCCGGGGCGTTACCATTCATCGTAAGAGCTGCCACAACGTGGTCAACGAAACGGAGAGGGAGCGGCTCATCGACGTCGAGTGGGGCGCCGCCGCCCAGCTGTACCCAGTGGTCGTCAAGCTGGAGGCCACCGACCGGGTCGGCCTCCTGCGCGATATCACCACCATAGTGTCGGAAGAGAAGGTAAACATACAGGGCGTCGTAACCGAGGTCATGGGAGACGGCACCGTGTCCGAGTACCTCAACCTGGAAACCAGCGGAATAGGCCAGCTTAGCCGGATCCTGTCCAAGCTGGAGCAGGTCAAGGGTGTCCTAGCCGTAGCCCGAAGCGATCAGGGCCTTCCCCTCAAGCAAGAGGTCAGGTAGAATAGCCCGACCATAAGAAGCGAGCATTAACTTGGCAAACTCTAAATCGGCCGCCAAATCGGCCCGGGTAACCCAGCGCAAGACCGAGATCAACCGGAGGGTCATGGTTTCCCTCAGGACCTTCGTCAAGAAGGCCGATACCGCCATCAATCGAGGCGACGTGGGAGAGGCCCAGAAGTCCACGCGACTGGCCATCGAGAAGCTGGACCGGGCCGGCGCCAAGGGCTACATCCACCACAACACCGCATCCCGCACCAAGTCGAGGATGATGGTGCGCCTCAACAAGATGATGGCCGAAGCCACCTCCTGACCCCTCACCACCCCACGGCAACGCCTCCCTGGCTTTAGTCCCGCACCGGATCCTGAGCCAGTCTCCGTAACCCGCCACGTTCTTGAATGATTCTGATCCCGCTCGGGGTGCCGGAACCAGCCGCTAGGAAGCGACCGCCGCAAACCGGTCCGGCAGCAGCTCCGATATCTCCCATGGCGTCTCGCCCCGGGTAATCAGCTCCGTGATCACCATGCCCATGATGGTGCTCAGCAGTATCCCCTTGCGCCCCGCGCCGGTACACAGGTATACGCCGTCCCACCCGGGCACCGGTCCGATGATGGGCAGGTGGTCGGCGGAAAGGGGCCTGAGACAGGCCGTCTGCAGGGCCAGCTCCGCCTCTTCCAGGGCGGGCACCATCTTCAGGGCGTCGGCCATCACCTTCTCCGTGCCGTAAGGGGTTATCGATTCGTCGAATCCCTCTTCCTCCTCCGTGGTACCGCACCAGGTCAGGCCGTCGGGCTTGCTTCCGGCGTAGCTGTGCCGGTAGCCCAGCGAGCAAGCTAGCGGCTCTCCCTGCATCTGCAACCGGAGTATCTGGCCCTTCAACGGGGTCACCGGAACGGGAAAATCGAGCCACTCAGAGGCTTGGCCGCTCCAGGGGCCCATGGCCACGACGATCGTATCGCACGGTACCTCGCCGCTATCCAGCACTACCGCCGAGGGCCGGTTTCCATCCCGCTTGATCCCCACCACCTTGCCGTGTCGCTGCTTGGCGCCCATCCTCTCCGCGGCCTGGATCAGTGCCAGCACGAACCGGTAGGCCTCCACCGCCGCCCCTTCCTCCATGCGGCTGGCCCCGATCACCTCGGGGTTGATCCTGGGCTCGATGCGACGTGCTTCCTCCCCGGTGACCATCTCCGCCTTCACCCCTGCCGCCGCCTGCCACGCCAGCCGCTCTTCGAGCTCCTTCAGGTCCTCCTCGTCGAAGGCCAAGGCCATGCCGGGCCCTTTGCGATAAAAGGTATCGACGTTGGTAATGCGCAACAGGTCCTCGAATAGCACCTCGTGGAGCCGGTAGGCCTCTCGAGCCAGCGGGAACACGGGACCCGGTATCCCGGCCCCGGAGTGGTAGGTCAGACCGCCAAAGGCGAACCCCGAGGCATGACTACCGATGGCCTCCATCTCGATCACCGTGGAACCAAACCCCTCTTTCGCCAGGTAGTAGGCCGTGGCACACCCTGCAGCCCCTCCCCCCAGTATCACGATCTCCTCCGAAGCCATAACGCCTCCCGATTTTGTCACTTGGTTATTTGAGCGAAGCGGGCCCCACGCGGCATGAAACGGTGCGAGACCTCTAGTCTACCTTCACACTGGGCCTATCTAAGAATCGTCCGGCCCGTTTCCTTGCTCCAGCCGGCCTACCGAGACGTCGACGACGGGGTCCTCTATACTCCGGCAACCCTCATCGGACGGACAACCGAGCATGAACCTCGCAGGGCAGATTATGGAACTGCCGGGCCTGCCTGTCCAACGCCGAGGCCAGATGGGGCACCATCTCGTCCACCTTCTCATCGCTGGCTTCCGAGGGTGTATCCACGCTGAGCATGGCCGTCACCTTGCAATCACAGGTCACCTTGAACACCAGGGCGTCCGGTTTGTACGGCCCCACGCCTATCGGCATCTTGCCGCTGAACGACTGAATGCCCGGCTCCGTCACCACGGCGAGTATCCGCTTGGCCAGCTCTTCCCGCTCCATTGTGGTCAATGGTATCAGGCTAGGAAACGGCCAACAAGGATAGGTCAGGACCCCTTTGCCGCTTGCACTCCATCCACTATCCTGGGCAGCACCTCGCCGGAGGGCGATCTGAGGACCACGTCGCACCGGCCGCTGATGACTGTGTCGTAGGGGTTGATCTCTATCAGGAATCCCCCCGACGCCTTCACCTCCAGCGGAAACCCGGCCGCAGGATACACCTCGGCGGTGGTGCCGATGAGCAGCATGCAATCGCATTTTTCCGTCTCGGTCTGGCACCGGGCCAGCACGTCGAGGGGGATCGGCTCTCCGAACATCACCGTATCGTCCTTGACCAACCCTCCGCAGTGGGGACACATGGGCGGGTAATCATCGATGCGAAACTCGTCCTGGTGCCAGCGGGTGCGGCATCCTACGCACCGCATCTTGGTCATGTTGCCGTGGATCTCCGCCACCTTGCTGCTGCCCGCACGCTGGTGCAGATTGTCGACGTTCTGGGTAATGATGCAGTTCATGAACCCCAACGACTCCAGGTCCGCCAAGGCGACGTGACCGGGGTTCGGCTCAGCCTGCGCAAAGGTCTCGTGGAACTCCGCCGAAGGCCCATCCTCGTTCAGCCTCTCCATCCACCACTTGTGAGGGTCTGCCAGGAACCGTTGATACCCGTCCATCGGCGGTTCGCCATACTTGGTCCAAAGTCCGCCGGGACCTCGGAAGGGCGGGATGCCGCTCTCCACCGACATACCGGCCCCCACCAGGGCCATCGGGTAATTGGCATTGGCCACTGTATGAATGGCCCGGACCAGCTCCGCCTCCAGGTTTACGTCCACCATGGCGGCCTCCTTCTCAGCGTTACATCTGTTGCTCGGCCCGCTGCGACATCTCCAGCTCGCCCTGCCTCACCCTGTACACCCGGGCCCTGGACAGAAACTCGCTATCAACCCTATCCAAGTCCGTGGTCGTCAGAATGGTCTGCTGGGTGGTCAAGGCACTGTCCAACACCTGCTTTCGCCTCGATTCGTCCAGCTCGGAAAGGATATCATCCAGCAGGAGAACCGGGTCCTCACCCGTCTTGCGGACTAGGAAGTTGGCCTCGGCCAGCTTCACCGCCGCCACTATCGTGCGCTGCTGCCCTCGAGAGCCGTACATCGCCATGTCGGTCCCGTTGACCAGGAACCGCAGATCGTCCCGGTGCGGCCCCGTCACCGACATCCCCTGGGCTACCTCCCGGTCCCGCCGGGCTGCGAGCTCCCGGTGGAACACCTCCTTCAGCCCTTCGGGAGAGCCCCAATCGACGCCCTCCTCCTCAAGCCCCGGGGGGTTCGGTAGATAGGCTATACGAAGGTCTTCCGCACTGGCCGATAGCTCCGAGTGTATCACCTGGGCCAGCAGATTGATTTCTTCGATCATCTGCTTACGTTGAAACAGGAGCCGGCTCCCCTCGTCGACCAGCTGGCCGTCCCAGACCTGCAGCTCGTCTCGATGGGCGCTCCCCTCCCTGATCAGCCGGAGCAGGCTGTTACGCTGGGTCAGTATCCTGGTGTACCGTTGCAGCGCTCGCAGGTAGGCGCTATCAACTTGAGAGTTGGTGATGTCCAGGTACCGCCTTCTTACGCTGGGCGAGCCGCTCACCAGCTCTACGTCCTGGGTTGTAAACAACACGACGTTCAACCGCCCCATAGCGTCCGAGGCCCGCCTGGCTACTCCGTTGACCTTGATCTGCTTCCTCAGATAGGGCTGGGGCCCATCGGGCTGGCCGCTGGGCGCCGCTGGAGATTCGGATCCCAGGGCGATCTCGAGACGCACTTTCTCCTCGCGCCTTTGCACGTCTCCCACCAACCGCGCCACCGATAGCACCCCATCTCCCGAGTCCCACCCGATCATCTCTCGGTCCATGCCCGCCCTTGACGACTTGGTGGTTGCCAGCATGTACACCGCCTCCAGAAAGTTGGACTTCCCCTGAGCATTGCTGCCGTACAGCACCACCGGCCCTGCTTCCAGCTCCAGCTGCAAGGATGAGTAGTTCCTGAAGTTGGACAGGCCCAGATACCCTAGATACATGCTCCCTACACTCTATTCGTATCGATTTGGGCCTGCAAGAGAGCTATCGATGGTGATAATATACAGTCTCTCTCACACACGCTGGGGCGTTCATACACACCAGGGAGGTCAGGTTGAAGATTGCAAGGTACTACGCAGACGGTCGCACCTACTACGGGTTGATCGAAGGCGATTCCATAAATCGGATAGCAGGCGATATCTTCACAGAGTACACCCTAGCCGACGAGGTCCGTCCCCTGGAGAGCGTCAAGCTGCGGGCGCCGGTGGTAGGCGCCAAGGTGCTGGCGGTGGGCCTCAACTACGCCAGCCACCTGGGCAACGCCAAGGCCCCGCCCGAGCCCGGCATCTTCCTGAAGTCCCCCTCAGCCCTGCTGGACCCCGAGGAGTCAATCATACTGCCAAGCGACTCGGAGCACGTGGAACCCGAAGGCGAACTGGTGATAGTAATGGGGCGAAGGGCGCGCGGCGTGTCGAAAGAAGAGGCCCTTGACCACGTCTTTGGCTACACCTGCGGCAACGACGTCAGCGGCCGGCCCTGGCAGCGCGGCGACCTGTCCTGGTGGCGGGCCAAGGCCTCCGATACCTTCGCTCCCCTCGGCCCTTGCATCAACACCGAGACCGACCCCTTCAACACTGATCTGGAGGTGCGCATCAACGGCGAGGTGGTCCAGAAGAGCAACACCTCCGACCTGATCTTCGACGTGCCGACCATCATCAGCTTCATCAGCCAGTCTATGACCCTGGATCCGGGAGACGTGATCTACACCGGCACTCCAGGCCGTCCCAAGAAGATCAACCCGGGTGACGTGGTCGAGGTGGAGCTGTCGGGCATAGGCGTCCTGCGCAACCCCGTCGCCTCCGAGACGTAAGCCCTTCCATAGGCGCTGTAATCAACAAAGTCGGTGGGCGGCGGCCTATCGAACTAGTACGCCTCCTTGCCCTGTCCCGTCGATTGATGTAGCCTATCTCATCGAATGATGTAAGCGTTGGCCTGACCAGGACCAAGCCTCCCTCAGACGGTGACGGACTTGAGGGACGGACATCGAGGAGGATGATCATGGCTGGTTACAGGGTGATATCGTCAGATTCTCACGTGTTCGAGCCGGCCGACCTGTGGACGGCCAGGATGGAGCCCGAGTTCAGGGACAGGGCGCCCGAGATCATCCATCGAGAGGAGGACGGAAGCGACTGGTGGGTCTGTGGAGACGTGAAATCGGTGAGCGGCGGGGACGGCGACGGGGCAGGCCGCAGATTTGACGACCTGGAGAACCTGAAACACGCCGGCTCCTTCGATGAAGTGCGTCTTGGCGGATACATCCCTGAAGAGCACATCAAGGACATGGACGTTGACGGGGTGACCGTCGGGGTCCTCTATCCCACTGCTGCCCTCTTCTGGTATGCCGTGCCCGATAGCGACCTCCTTTCATCGATATGCCGGGTCTACAACGACTGGCTGGCCGAGTTCTGCCGGCCCTACCCCAAGCGTATCAAGGGCGTGGCCATGATCAACGTGGACGACGTCGAGGAAGGGGTGCACGAGCTGAAGCGGTCCGCCGACATGGGGCTGGTCGGCGCCATGATACCCCTGACTCCCATCGAGGAGATGCCATACGATTCGCCGGAGTACGAGCCGATATGGGCAACCGCCGAAGAGCTGGGCATGCCCCTGAGTCTCCACGTATCAACCAACCGGCCGATCAAGGGCCAGCCCTCCACGGACCTGGAAGCGGCCGGCGCAGCCGCGTTCACCAACGGCGACTTCATGGTCCGGATGTCCCTGGCCCAGATGATCTTCAGCGGTGTTTTCGAACGCTACCCGAAACTGCAGGTGGGAGCGGTCGAGCATGAGCTGTCCTGGGCTCCCTATTTCATCAACCGGATGGACTACACCTATACCCAGGTGCCCACCACCACCGTCGCCTACCGGTTCCAGGAGGACATGGTGCCCAGCGACTACTTCCATCGGAACTGCTTCCTCGGGTTCCAGGAGGACGACATCGGCATACGTCTGCGGGACCTGATCGGCGTGGACATCCTGATGTGGGGCTCGGACTATCCCCACCCCGAGTCCACCTTCCCCAGGAGCCAGCATATCCTGGAGGAGATCCTGGGTGACTGCACGGACGAGGAGAAGGCGAAGATCGCCGGCAGCAACTGCGCCAGGGTCTACAACCTGGACTAGGCGGCCCGGTATCCCGTTCGGAACCTAGACCACGTAATTTCATCGGACATCCGGAGCCGATCAGGTTGGCTCCTGAGCTCTAGGGTAGGCCCAATAATCATCCGCTTGACACCTCGGCGCGGATGGGGACGATGGCGCAAAAGTCCTTCGGGCAGCGATTACCGTATCAGTACCTGATATCGTAGCGAGAAGGGAAATGCCCCGTAAACCCAACCGCCTGTACTTTGGGGATTGTCTCGACGTTATGCGCGAGGATATCCCGGATGAGTCGGTCTACGCTCGGCCTCGGTCCGCACTATAATGGGAGTATGCCACCCACCATCGACGATGCCCTCGAGATAGTGCACGGGACGGGCCCGGAGTACGGCCCCGGCCTCTCCAACCACGCTCCCATGGGAGCGGAGGCCCTGGTCGCTATGGGCCGCGTAGACTCCGTTGTCGCTTGGGTCGAAGAGTATGTGTCCGAACTGCAGCCCACACCTAAGAGCGTGCGGCCGATTTCACACGAGGACTGGCGCGAGGCGCTGGGCGACATCCGGCGCTTCGCCGACTGGGTCGCGTTCTTCGACCGCGCGCTTGTGGAGGCCCCGTGGCAAAGCCTCCTTGCCGAATGGGTGCCGCTGCTCGCCCCCTCGATCATGGCCGCCGCCACGCACGGTCTCCTTCGAACCGCCCATGCCGCCAGGAGCCTCGCGGAGTCCGAGACACCACTGCGCATCCACGAGTTTGCACAGGGGCTCGGCTACTGGGCGGCCCGCTACCAGGAGCTGCCCGGCCGCCCGTCGGCGGACGACTCGACCGAACTGCCGTCGGACGCCGTGCGGCGCCTGCGGCGCGTCCACGGCCCAGGCTTCGAGGAGCAGGGCCCTGCTCCTCGAAGCTACGCGGCCTTGACGACGAGCCTGATTTCGAGTCCGCCATCGGCCTGTCCGGGCCGAGCGATGACCTCTCGGCGTTCCTGTCCGACCTGACGGAGACATTCGCCGGCCTCTACCTAGTCAACGACTCGTCGCCCATCGCGTTCGTACACACCGTAACCGCTCCAAGCTCGCTACGGCTGATCGCTCCGTACCTGGACGAAGCGGACGCCCGCCTGATCGCCCGGTACCTCTGGCAGGCGTGCGCCGCCATCTACGCGTGGTACGGTGTCCGCGACCCAGCTCCGCACACCGCCCCCGACGTCCTGTACCACGACCGTGACGACCTCGTCGACCGCGCGCTCCACGCCCGCGGCCCACACACCATCAAGTTCACCGAGGCCTGTCTCCGCGAGAACGCCATAAATCAAAGCCCCGTGTACCTCTCCGCCGCCCGCGACGCCGCCGACCGCGTTGGGCCCTACTAACGGCCCGACCGGTTAGGCCCCTACTCTCTCAGTCTTCCGCCAAAGAGGATTCCTCGATGGACTCGGAATGACCTCAGCGGGACACCCTCAGACTCCCGGCGAAGGGGCTTCGCCCCTCTGCACACCCCACGTTTCACCGGCCTGTTAATACTCCATGCCGGACCTGTTGCCCCTTTGACATAGGCCAGCCCTATCTTCTCTCATGTCGTGGGTGCAGGGCCTCGCCCTGCCTCTGGCAGGGGGTCTGGGGGACGTTCCCCCAGATACCAAACGTCTCAGGACGGGCGGGCGGGGAAAACCACCTTGGGGGTGGGGCATACGCCCCGCCGGTTAACGGCCAGACCTAGCTAGATTGCCACGCCCCGACTTCGCCGGGTCTCGCAATGACGAGGGGGTCGTTGCTAAGGGACTAGCTACACCTTCAGCAGCCTGTACAGCCCCTTTTCGGCGCGACAGGGGCCTACCACCGCCAGGTTCAGCTTCTCGGTAATCAATAGCCGGGTGGCCACCCGGTTCAGGTCTTCCAGGGTGACGGCCTCCATCTGCTCCACCACCTCATCCACGGTATGCAGCTTGCCTGTCAGCAGTTCCTGGCCGCCCGCCCAGCTGGCGACGCTGCGGGTGTCCTCCATCCTGAGCAACAGCCGGCCCTTTACCAGCTCCTTGGCCTTTCGCAACTCCCCTTCGGTTACGTCCTCTTTGAGCCGTTGGAGCTCGTGGACGACGCCGGTCACCGCCTCTTTGGTGTGGGCTGGGTCGACGCCCGCGTAGACCACCAGCGAGCCCGAGTCCTGGAAGTGGGTGGTGTAGCTGTAGACGCTGTAGGCAAGCCCCTTGTTCTCTCGCAGCTCGATGAACAGCCGGCTGCTCATACCCTCGCCCAGGATGATGTTCAGGAGGTTCAGGGCGTGCCGGTCCGGGTCCCGTACCGACAACCCCCGCAGGGCGACGCAAAGGTGCACCTGTTCCGTCTTCCGATACTCGATTTCAAGCCTGGGTTCAACCTGGCCATCGGCCACGGGTATCCAGCTTTTCGGGGTGTTGGGCTTCCAGTCGCTCAGGGTCTGGCTCAAAGCATCGACGATCTCGCCGTGTTCGACGTTGCCCGCCACGGTGACGAGGGTATTGCCGGGTGTGTGCTGGCTTTCCTGGTAGTCTCGAATCTCCTGCCGGGTCAGATTGCTGACCGATTCCCTGGTGCCGCCAATGTCCCTGCCCAGGGGGTGTTCAGGCCACACCAGCTGGTCGATGAGGACGTCGGCCCACTGCTGGGGCGAGTCCTTCACCATGCTCAGCTCCTCCAGAATGACCTGTCGCTCCTTTTCCACGTCCTCGGGGTCAAACCGAGAGTTCCGCAGCATGTCCACCAGCAAATCCATGGTTTCGGAAAGGTGGGGCCGGGCCACCTTGGCCCAGAGGGTCGTGATCTCCTGGTCGGTGCTGCCGTTGAGCACGCCGCCGGTCCCCTCTACGGTCTCGGATATCATCTGGGGAGTGGGCCGGCGCTCGGTGCCCTTGAAGCAGAGGTGTTCGATGAAGTGGGATACCCCGGCGGCGTCATCCCGCTCGTACCTGGATCCCGTTCCTATGAAGACGGCTATGGCCGCGGAACGGGTATGAGGCATCGAGTTGGAGATGATCCTCAGGCCGTTGTCGAGGATGGTCTTTTCGTACATAGTCTACTTGGTCACCCGAGGACTACTTGGCCACCCAGGCCACTTCGCCGTGGAAGTCATCGGGCAGGTCCCGCTTCTTGAACTCGCCGAACAGCGCTTTCTCCTTGTTCAGCACCGTTTCGTCGCCGTGTCCGGGGTAGACATTCAGGTCGTCGGCCAATACGAATATCTTCTCTTCCAAGGCGCCAACCAGCTGCAGGAAGTTGGGCCCGCTTTCGGTGTAGCCGGGACCTCCTGGGAATAGGGTGTCTCCCGAGAAGAGATGGTCGCCCCACAGTAGGGACGTGCCGCCTGGGGTATGTCCGGGTACGTGTATAGTCCTGAAGGTTATGGACCCGAAGGAGAAGGCTCCGTTGTCGGAGAAGTGCCGGTCGGCCTTCCCCGGGAGCTGGTCCTCGTCGTCGGGATGGACCACCATCGGCACCTTCAATGCGGATTTCAGGGCATCGAAGCTGGGGATGTGGTCGAAGTGGGTATGAGTGAAAAGGACCGCCTGAACGTTGGTGTCCTGGGCTTGGTCGAGGATCTTCTCGGCCTCGTCGGGCGCATCGATGATCACACTCTCGTTGGTCTTGGGGCATACCGCCAGATATGCGTTGTTGGAGTACGATCCGGTAACGATCTTTCGTATCTCTATGTCTTCGCCTTTGTAGAGAACAGCCATCTCCTCCTCCATTTCCGTTGCTTGGGCCTCATTTCAATTGCCAGGGACCAGGGCGTTCATCTTCCGGTGCAGGCCAGCTTATCAGAGGACTGCAACCCCTGTAAAGAACGGTATTTCTTCTCCATCATACTCGTATAAATCGTGCTTTGGCATACTTGTATAGGTACCGTTAGCCTTATAAAATAACGGTTAGCCCATCCCACGGCGGTGACTGTGGCACTCAAGTCTATCTTCGTCAAAGGCGCCCGAGAGCACAACCTCAAGAACATCGACGTTACGATCCCACGGGACAAATTCGTCGTCATAACCGGGTTGTCGGGCTCCGGCAAAAGCTCCCTGGCCTTCGATACCATCTACGCCGAAGGGCAGCGGCGCTACGTGGAGTCCCTCTCCGCCTATGCCCGCCAGTTCTTGGGGCGGATGGAAAAGCCGGACGTCGACTACATCGAAGGGCTCAGTCCCGCCATCTCCATCGATCAGAAAGGGGTGCGGCACAACCCCCGCTCGACCGTCGGCACCGTCACCGAGATCTATGACTACGTCCGGCTCCTGTATGCACGCGCCGGCCGGCCCCACTGCCCCAACTGCGGGCGGCCCATAGCCCGGCAGACGGTCCAGCAGATAGTCGACGCCATCCAGGCCATTCCGGCAGGCACCCGCACGATGATCATGGCTCCCATGGTCGCCAGCCGCAAGGGTGAGCATCAGTCGATATTCGACGATGCGCGACGATCGGGGTTCGTCAGGGTGAGGGTCAACGGCGAGATACGGGAGCTAACCGAGGAGTTCAACCTCAATAAGAAGCGAAAGCACACCATCGAGGTGGTGGTGGACAGGCTGATCGTTGGCGAGGGAGAAGGGGAGGCCAGCCGCATGGCCGATTCGGTGGAGACTGCGCTGAAACTGAGCGGCGGCTCGGTGCTAATCTCGATCGTAGATGGCGAAGAGCACCTCTACTCGGAGCACTTCGCATGCGTGCACTGCGGCATCAGCCTCGGCGAGATCGAGCCCCGGACCTTCAGCTTCAACAGCCCCCACGGCGCCTGCTCCACCTGTACCGGGTTGGGCGCCAAGATGGTGATCGATCCCGAGCTGGTGATGCCCAACAAGGAGCTTTCGCTGAGCGAAGGGGCGATCCAGCCCTGGACCCGCGCAGGGGCGATGAGCAACTGGTACGCCAGCATGGTGGACTCTGCAGCCCGGGCATATGGATTTTCGACCAAGGTCCCGGTGAAGAAGCTCGAAGAGGAGCATCTGAACGTCGTCCTCTATGGCACCAGCCGCGACAAGATGGTCATCAGCCACACCGATAGGCGGGGCAAGGTCTGGAAGTGGAACTCCAGCTTCGAGGGAGTGGTGGGCAACCTGGAGCGCCGGTACGCCGAGACCGAGTCGGATTACACCAGGCTCGAAATCGAGCGGTATATGACCTCGCTGCCCTGCGCATCCTGCGACGGCAATAGGCTAAAGCCCGAATCACTGGCGGTGACCGTCGGCGGCATCAACATCATGGAGCTGACCGGCAAGTCTATAGGCGAGGCGTTGGACTGGGTGACGGTGCTGGACGGCTCCAACCCATCCCGTAACGGCGTCAAGGAGCCCCTCACCGAGCGGGAGCTGATCATCGCCAACCAGATACTGAAGGAGATCATGTCCAGACTCACCTTCCTCAGCGGGATCGGCCTGGACTACCTGACGCTGGACCGGACGGCTGGCACCCTCAGCGGCGGCGAGGCCCAGCGGATCCGGCTGGCCACCCAGATTGGCAGCGGTCTCATGGGCGTGCTCTACGTGTGCGACGAGCCGTCCGTCGGGTTGCATCCGGCGGACGATCACCGGCTCATCAACACTTTGAAACGGCTGCGAGACCTGGGCAACACGATCCTGATCGTCGAGCACGACGAGGCGATCATGCGCGCCGCGGACCACATAGTAGACCTAGGACCGGGTGCGGGAGACCACGGCGGTTGGGTGGTGGCAGAGGGCCCTCTCGAGGACATCATCAGCAACGAAGCGTCTATCACCGGTCAGTACCTGGGCGGTTTCAGGGAGATATCACCTCCAGAGAAACGCAGGGAGACCAACGCCAAGAAGCTGGTTGTCACGGGCGCCAGGGAGAACAACCTCAAAGGCATAAAGGTCGAGATCCCGCTGGGCATATTGGTGTGCGTCACCGGCGTATCGGGCAGCGGAAAGAGCACCCTGGTCAACGAGATCCTCTACAAGAAGCTGGCCCAGTACTTCTTCAGGGCCAAGGACAGGCCCGGCGATTTCGACAAACTCGAGGGGATCGAGCACATAGATAAGGTGGTCAACATCGATCAATCGCCCATCGGCCGGACTCCCCGCAGCAACCCGGCCACATACACGGGCACTTTTACCCCCATCCGAGAGCTGTTCACCACTGTCCCCGAGGCCAGGGCCAGGGGATACAAACCGGGCCGGTTTTCGTTCAACGTGAAGGGCGGTCGCTGCGAGGCCTGCCAGGGCGAGGGATACAACCAGATAGAAATGCAGTTCCTCCCCGACGTTACCGTCCCCTGCGAGATATGCAAGGGTCAGCGGTACGGCCGTGAGGCGCTGGAGATAGAGTTCAAGGGCAAGAACATCGCCCAAGTCCTGAACATGACCGTAGAGGAGGCCTGCCAGTTCTTCGAGAACATCCCCAAGGTGGCCGGTAAGCTGAACACCATGCGGGACGTGGGCCTGGGCTATATCAAGCTGGGGCAGCCCGCGACCACCCTCAGCGGTGGTGAGGCGCAGCGGGTCAAGCTCTCTACCGAGCTGTCTCGGCGGGCAACGGGACAGACCCTCTACATCCTGGATGAGCCGACTACCGGCCTCTCCTTCGAGGACGCCAACGCCCTGCTGCAGGTGCTTCACCGGCTGGTGGACGCCGGGAACACGGTGGTCCTGATAGAGCACCACCTGGACCTAATCAAGTCGGCCGACTACCTGATCGACCTCGGGCCGGGCGCCGGAGACGCCGGTGGAAAGGTCGTTGCTACCGGCACGCCGGAGCAGGTGGCCAGGGTCAAGGGTTCCTTCACCGGCCAGTACCTCAAACCCCTTCTCAAGAAGCACAAGGCCGCAAAGGCAAAGGGTTAGCACTCCAGCCCAACCCTCGACACAGAGGCTCATCGATTAAGTTGTAGGAGGACAGAGCAATGACCACCGGAGACAAGACAACGCGGGAAGGGCGCATCAACTCCATTCGGATTACCGAGGAGTACTACTGGATGCTGCTTCGGCACCTGAACAACGCGGTGTCGGAGAAGCTGGGCGAGCCGGGCTTGAAGGCGCTGGCCGAGGGCTTTCGGCGGTACGGCCACTATCGGGGAGAGGGAATGCGTCAGAACCCCCAGTCGTTGGCCGAGGGTTGGGACGCACTGTCACTGGTCAGAGCCTGGGACGCGGCCGACCTTTTCATAGCCAGTCCCAACGAGCGGTTGGAGGTCGAAGGAGACGCCGGCGAAGCTACCGTCCGGTTAGCCCGGGTCCCCGGCAGCGATTATTACGCCTCGCGAGAAGGAGGCGATATCCTGGCTACCTACTGGCGCGAGACGCTGGCGGGCATCGCCGCCGGCTACGACGACCAGGTCACCGTGACCCACTCGGACATCGCTGCGGATGGTTCGGGGCCCATGTCCGTCACCTGGAGCTATTCGGGGGACACCCGGAGCTCATCGAACGATGCGCCCAGGGACCCTTTCGCCGACGGAGCGGCCTCCATCCGCCTCTCGAGACGGACCTTCGGGGTCTTCGCTGCGCTGGGCATGTACGTCTACTGGGCCCTCACCAACCGGTTCGACGCAACCGGCGAGGAGCTGGTCCGTAAGTCCCTCTACAACTTCGGGGTGGAGCGCGCCCAGGGCATGCGAGAGCATGCTCGGGAGGAAGGGATGCCCATAGACTTTCAGAGCTGGTCCGGCGTCATGCAACAGAGAGACCCCAACGAAAACACCTTCGTGTTCAGGGGAGATAATCTGATCACTCCGGGTGCTTACCAGGTCACCTGTACCTACTGCCCTTGTGCCGAGGTCTGGGCCGAGGAAGGCCAGAAGGGTCTCGCCTTCGGATACATCTACGATATGGAGGTGCACCGCGGTCTCGTCGAGGGGTTCCATCCCGGCGGCGTGGTGACCTGGGACAAGGTGAAGACCCGGGGCGACAAGGTATGCAATTTCCGGTTTTCGATACCGGAGCTGGTCACCGAGGAGGACCCGGCCTGGGCCCAGCCATCGGCCTGAAGGCCCCACCCCCGTCCTGCAAGCAGGTGTTCGCTATCCCGGAGTCCCCGTCAGGTCAAGCATGTTCGGGGACATGGGCTACACCTATAGGAATGAAACGGACCTGGAAGGGAGCCGGTGGGATAGTCGAATCGGACTAGATTGCTTCGCTCCCCTCACCCCCCTCAGGACGAACCCTCCTCGCTCGCAACGACTCCTCGTCATTGCGAGACCCGACAAAGTCGGGGCGTGGCAATCTAGTCACCTCTGCCCGTTGACTGGCAAGGGCCGTATACCCCACCGGACTAGATTGCTTCGCTCCCCTCACCCCCCTCAGGACGAACCCTCCTCGCTCGCAACGACCCCTCGTCATTGCGAGACCCGACGAAGTCGGGGCGTGGCAATCTAGTAACCTCTGCCCGTTGACTGGCAAGGGCCGTATACCCCACCGCCCCAGATTGCTTCGCTCCCCTCACCCCCTCAGGACGAACCCCCCTCGCTCGCAACGACCCCTCGTCATTGCGAGACCCGACAAAGTCGGGGCGTGGCAATCTAGCCACCTCTGGCCGTTGACTGGCAAGGGCCGTATACCCCACCGCCCCGGATCGCATGCGACGGCTCCCCACCCCCCTCTACGGCCATTAGCAGGAACGATCGAACATGGGGTGTGCAGAGGGGCTAAGCCCCTTGCCGGGAGTCTGAGGGTGTCCCTCAGAAATTATCTCTTTTTGTTCCCCCTTCCTGTCAGGAAGGGGGCCAAGGGGGATGGTCGGAAGGACTGGCAAGCGCCTTCTAGACGATAGCCAGCGGGTTCCAAGGCGTTCCCGAGGCGTGAGTCAGGGGCAGCGGCGCGCCAACGAACAGGAACTCGTATACCTGGTCGCGGGCCAGCTCCTCCAGTGCGATGTTCTCCAACAGATAGATGCCCAGGTCTCTCAACGCATGGATGTGGAGGGAACTGGGATCGGGCCTGTCGGTGTAGTCCGCCTCGACTGAGGGCTGGTCGGCGCCCAGGGCGCAGATGTCCTTCTCCTTGAGCCACCCGAACAGAGATCCGTCGGGGCCGGGTACCGCCGACTCCCACAGGGTACGGTCGGCATGGAACACCCTCTCCCAACCGGTGCGGATCATCACGATATCGCCCTGGCGCACCTCGGTGCCCTGATGATCGGCGATGGCGTCCAGCTCCTCGCCGGTCACTATCTCACCTGGGCCCATGTGGTCGACCTTCCGGTAGCTGGGGACGTCCAGCATGATACCCCGGCCCACCATCGACCGGACCTTGTCGATGCCTCCCACGACGACGCCGGACTGGAAGACCTGGTCCTCTGTGAATCCGTTGTAGAAGTGGTCGCCGGTCCAGGCGTGGCTGAGGCTGTCTATGTGAGTACCCGAGTGGGTATCCATCGTCACCACGTCCTCCATGAAGTTGGCGCCGGGGCCCCTGGAGGCGTGGGTCACCCTCCAGGTCTTGTGGAAAGCCGGGAGCTGAGGACCATCCTTCTCCAGGGGTACGGCGAGGCTGTATACCACGCCCTTTTTTATCAGCCGGGCCGCATCCAACACCACCTGTGGAGTAAGCAGATTCAACGCTCCAAGCTGATCCTCGGAACCCCACCTTCCCCAGTTGTTCGTCACCTGCTGAGTCATTTTTACCCTCCTCCCTGTTAGCCGGTTTCGAATCGTTGCTCCCCATTATACAATCTCCTTGTCGACTCGATTCGACCAGACCCATAGGAGGTGGCAACGATGAAGATAGTAGGCTATGCGGACCGGCTCAGCGTCCAGCCCGGCGAAACGATACGGTTCATGGTCAGCTCCGAGACGCCCGAGTACCAGGCGGACATCGTGCGGTTGATCCATGGCGATAGGAACCCCAAGGGGCCCGGGTTCAAGGAGGAGCTTGTGTCGTCTCCCGTTAGTGGGAGGTACGCAGGTAAGCGGCAGACGCTGCCCAAAGGGTCCTACGTTACCGTGCCCGACAGCCCCTCGCTGAAGCTGGAGGGCAGCTTTACGCTGCAGGCCTGGATATACTCCACCACGCCGGAAAAGGGGGTGCAGGGCATTCTCACCAAGGGCTCGGGTACGGGATCCGGCCTGGTCATAGATGAAAACGGCAGTCTTCAACTGTGGCTGGACAGCGGAGGGGGACAGGCGGAGATGGTCAGCAGCGGCAGACCTATGCGGGCCTCCACCTGGCATTTCATCGCCGCCGCGTTCGACGAGGATACCCAGTCCGTCCTGCTGGTCCAGAGACCCGTGGTGGACTGGCCTGAGGGAGACGTACCACAGACCGTCCGAACGGCTGCCCAGACCAGGGAGACCGTAACCAACGATGCGCCCGTTCTGATAGGAGCGTATGACGATGGGTCTGCGATTACTGGGCACTTCAACGGAAAGATAGACAGCCCGCGGGTCTTTGGCGAAGCCCTCGATGAAAATGCGCTGAACGCCCTGGCACGAGGAGCATCGCTTCAGTCCTTGGACTCCATCCTCGCCGCCTGGGACTTCTCCATTGATCTA
The DNA here is from genome assembly GCA_965197645.1 of Dehalococcoidia bacterium. Lineage (GTDB taxonomy): Bacteria > Chloroflexota > Dehalococcoidia > Plut-88900 > Plut-88900. Next base: position 579,443 of record OZ240219.1, read on the forward strand.
TCGACCAGAAACGTGCGGGATACGTCTACTCACCACAACCACGGTCGTACCGTTAACATGCCTGCTCGGGCCATGACGGGCTACAACTGGACGGGCGACGAGTCCGATTTCAAGCATGCGCCGGAGCAGTACGGGGCAATACATTTTCACGACGACGACCTCGACGACGCTGGTTGGGAGGCCGATTTCGAGCTGACTATACCCGAGGGGCTGCGGAGTGGTGTGTACGCCGCCCGGCTGAGAGGGGAAGATGCCGAGGACCACATACCCTTCTTCGTCAGACCGAAGCGGGGGTCCGCCACGGCGGAGATAGCATTTCTGGTCCCCACCTTCAGCTATCTGGCCTATGCCAACATGCAGCTCGCCGCCAACATATCCGGCTCCCCCATTTATAACAATCTGCCCGACGATTTCGAGTATCCCAAGGCCGATGAGGACAGGTACATGGTCGAGCACAACCTTTTGAGCCTGTACGAACGCCATTCGGACGATAGCGGTGTCTGCTACTCCTCCTATCTGCGTCCGATCCTGAACATGCGGCCCAGCTACTACTCTGCGGCGCTGGCGGACGGGCGGGGCTCGCCGGACCAGTTCAGCGCCGACCTCCACCTGATCGACTGGCTGGAGGGCAAGGGCCACAGGTATGACGTGATAACGGATGAAGACCTGTACCGGGAGGGCGTCGACCTGCTGAGTCCGTACAGGGTCATACTATCGGGTTCCCATCCGGAGTACTGGTCCGGCGGAATGCTGGACTCGGTGGAGAGCTACCTGAGGACCGGCGGCCGGTTCATGTACCTGGGCGGCAACGGCTTCTACTGGGTCACGTCCCTGGACAACGAGGAGGGCCACACCATCGAGATCCGGCGCTGGGGCGGCACACAGACCTGGAAGGCAAATCCGGGCGAATCCCATCTCAGCACCTCCGGCGAGCTGGGGGGTACGTGGCGGGGCCGCGGGCGGGCCCCCCAGCGGTTGATGGGCGTGGGGTTCATATCCCAGGGCTTCGACGTGAACGCTCCCTACAACCGGAAGCCGGACAGCTTTGATCCCAAGGCGGCCTTCATCTTCGATGGCATCGAAGCGGGGGAGCGGATCGGTGACTTCCCATCGCTGGTGATGGACTACGGGGCCGCCGGCTTCGAGCTAGACCGAGTGGACTACTCCCTAGGCACCCCTGCACATACCTTGCTGCTGGCCACCGCCGACGAGTTTTCCGATGCCTATCAGCACGTCATCGAGGAGGTGTTGTCCTCCGACTCGCATCAGGGAGGCACGGTCAACCCCAACGTGGTCTCGGACATGGTGTACATCACCTACCCCAACGGCGGCGGGGTCTTTTCAGTAGGGTCGATAAGCTGGTGCGGAAGCCTGTCCTACAGCAGCTACGAAAACAACGTGTCCAGGGTCACCGATAACGTGCTGCGAAGGTTCGCTTCGGACCAGCCGCTTCCATAAGAAAGCTCCGGAAACCGGACGGTACCAACGATGAAACGAGTCCTGAAACGGGTCCTGACGGACCTGACCATACGCTTTCTCCTGGCGCGGGAGAGGATAGAATCCGGCGTGGCGTTCAACCTGCTCACGCGCGAAGCAAGATCGAACCCCTATCCCGTCTACCAGCAGCTGCGAGACAAATCGCCGGTACACCGCAGCCGCCTCGCCAACGCCTGGGTCCTCACGAAGCACAGCGACATCGACGCCGTCCTCCGAGACCATAAACGGTTCGGAAACGACGAACGAAAAGCCGTTGACCGCCTGCGACAAGAGCAGATCGACGACGAGATGCGCAGCATGCTGCGCCTCGATCCGCCGGACCACACCCGCCTGAGGTCTTTGGTCAACAAAGCGTTTACACCCCGGGCAGTCCAGTCCCTGAAACCGCGAGTGGAGGAGCTTGTGGACGAGCTGTTGGATGATATCGATCCCGGCCAACCCTTCGACGTCATGGAAAAGCTGGCATACCCGCTGCCCATGATCGTCATCGCCGAGATGCTGGGAGTCCCCACCGAGGACAGGGAGCGGTTCAACGCCTGGTCCAACGACGTAGCGCTGGCGTTGGAGGGCCGAAGATCGGAGGAACAGAACCGTCGTATGCACCGGTCGAGGAGGGACCTGGCCGAGTACTTCACCTCGGTAATCGAGATCCGCAGGGATGATCCCCGGAACGATACGGTCAGCGCCTTGATAACGGCCGAAGAGAGCGGCGATAAGCTCACCCATCAGGAGATGCTGTCCATGTTGGTGCTGCTTCTGGTGGCCGGCAACGAGACCACCAAGAACCTCATCGGCAACGGGCTGTTGGCCCTATTGTATAACCCCAAGCAGCTGGAACCGCTCAGAGACCAGCCGGAGCTGATAGATGCTACCGTAGAGGAGCTGCTGAGGTTTGACAGCTCGGTACAGATAGATGGGCGCACCGTGTTGGAGGACGTCGAAATTGGAGGGAAGAAGATCAGTGCCGGCCAGCGGTTGATCCTGCTGATCGGAGCGGCCAACAGGGACCCGGAGGTGTTCGACGAGCCGGACCGGCTGGACGTCCAGCGATCGAACGGGAATCACATCTCCTTTGGCAGGGGAATACACCATTGTCTAGGCGCCCAGCTGGCGCGTATCGAAACCCAGGTGGCGCTGGACAAGCTGCTGGCCCGTTTCACCGACCTCCGCTTAGTAGAAGAGCCCACTTTCCGAGACCAAGCGGTCCTGCGAGGAGTCGAAGCCTTGTGGGTCGAATCGACGTCCCGGCCGTCGGCTAAGTCCTAGTATCCGGCCTGGCAATACGGCCTTGCCGCCCGGCGTCGTATAGAAGCCAAGTGGCACACGCCGGTGTTTTCGCCGTAACGCGGGGTATAATTGGGCCAATCTTTGAACAGGAGCGATGAAGATGTCCACAACATACGTAGATGCCGACGGCCACATACTGGAACCCACAAACCTGTGGGTAGACGGCTTGGAGTCGAAATACCAGGACCGGGCCATCCGTCTCTTCAAGGAAGATTCGGGGCTGGAATCCTGGAGCTTTTCAGGAGAGAAGGTGCCCTTTTATGGCGATGGGCTATCGTCTAACGTCGCCACCATCGGGAAAACCAAGGAATGGCGCCGGGAGCACGTCTTCGAAAAGCGAGACTTTACCTGGGAGGACGGCCTGGCTATGAACCGGGGGGCCTGGGACCCGGCGGCTCGTATCGAGGTCATGGACAAAGAGAGGATAGACAAGAGCATCCTGTACCCCACGCTGGCACTGGACCTTGCCGGCACCGTCGACCCTGCACTCGGGGCCGCCTACTGCAGGGTCTACAACGATTGGATAATACAGTTCTGCGAGCACAACCCGGAACGCCTGTTTCCCGCGGTAACGCTGCCCTGGTGCGACGTGGATGAATGCATCACGGAGCTGGACCGGATAAAGCACATGTCGTCCAAGGCGGTGCAGGCGCCGGCGGGGGCGCCGAACGATATTCCATTCGGGGATTCTAACTGGGACGACCTCTGGGCGGCGTTCCAGGACCGGGACATCCCGGTCAGTCTCCACGTAGGGTCTGCCGGCACCAGCACCAACTCGATCCATTATCCTGAGCTGGAAACCCCATCCTGGTTTCTGTTTTCCAATTCCACCGATATCCAGCTCAGTTTTATGAGCTTCTTTCAGGGCTCGGTGTTCGACCGTTTTCCCAGGCTGAAGCTGGTCGTTCTAGAATCGGGGTGTGCGTGGATGCCCTGGTTGCTGCACAGAATGGATGAGAAATACGAGATACTGGGCTTCACCATCGATTTGAAGAACAAGCCGAGCGAATACTTTCCGGAGCACTGCTGGATATCGATGGACCCGGACGATGAGATGGGACTGTTTGCCATCCAGTACCTGGGCGCCGACAGCTTGATCTGGGCCTACGACTATCCCCACTCCGACTCGCCGGTGGACCCGGTGCCCAACCTGGATAAGACCCTGAACAGCCTCTCAGGAGAGGACCAGAACAAGGTCAAAGGGGACAACGCCATCGACCTTTACCACCTGAACTAAGCGGGAGTAGATCCCCGCTCCGATTTCTCGGGGCAGCTCAAAACGCCATAGCGGGTTGTCTTTACGTACGTCCAATCATTAGGACGCCGGCGCAAGCTCTATCAAGCTGATGACATATGGGGAGTGCAGAGGGGCGAAGACCTTTTGCCGGGAGTCTGAGAGCCTGCCCTGGACCCGCCGAAGGGGTGTCCCTCAGATATTATTTCTTCTACCTCCCAGGGCGGGTGGGAGGGAACAACTACGTTGGGGCGGGGCGGGTAGTCGCGCAGGTGCAAGGACTCCAAGGGGGCACCCGAGGGATTACAGTTCGACCCCTAGCAGACCCGCAACCGTGTCTATGTCCTTGTCTCCCCGACCGCTCAGGTTCACCAGTACGATCCGATCGTTGGACAGGCCCTTGGCCAGCTCGACGGCATGGTGAATTGCGTGGGCCGGCTCCAGGGCCGGGATTATCCCCTCGCTTTTGCTCAGCAGCTGAAACGCCTCTAGGGCCTGGCGGTCCGTCGCTGAAACGTAGACCGCGCGGCCCGACTCCTTAAGATAGCTATGCTCGGGCCCGACTCCCGGGTAGTCCAGTCCGGCTGAGATGCTGTGGGTCTCGGTTATCTGGCCGTCGTCGCTCTGCAACAGGTAGGACTTGGAGCCGTGCAGCACTCCGACCCGTCCCTTGGAGAGGGTTGAAGAGTGCCTCTCGGTATCGATGCCCTCGCCCCCTGCTTCCACCCCCACAAGGGTCACCGACTCGTCGGCCAGAAAGGGATGGAACAGCCCAATGGCGTTGCTGCCGCCGCCAACGCAGGCCACGGCGTAATCGGGCAGGCGGCCCTCGGCTTCCAGCATCTGCTGCCGGGCCTCCCGGCCGATGACCGACTGGAAGTCGCGCACCATCATGGGGTAGGGATGCGGCCCGACTACACTGCCCAGCAGGTAGTAGGTGGTGCGCACGTTGGTCACCCAGTCCCGGATCGCCTCGTTGATGGCGTCCTTCAGGGTCTGGCTGCCACTTTCGACCGAGACGACTTCGGCGCCCAATAGCTTCATGCGGAACACGTTGAGAGACTGCCGCTGGACGTCCTTCGCCCCCATGTACACGACGCACTCCAGGCTCAGCATGGCGCATATGGTGGCCGTGGCTACACCGTGCTGCCCCGCTCCCGTCTCGGCGATAATTCGCTTCTTGCCCATGCCGTGCGCCAGCAACCCCTGTCCCAGCACGTTATTGATCTTGTGAGCGCCGGTGTGAGCCAGATCTTCCCGCTTGAGATAGATCTTCGCTCCGCCGACCTGGTCGGTGAGATTGGATGCGAAGTAAAGTGGCGTGGGGCGACCAGCGAAGGTCCGAGCGAGGCGATCCATCTCGCTGACGAACATTGCGTTATTGCGAGACTCAATGTAGGCCTGCTCCAGCTCCTGCAGGGCCGGCATCAGGGTTTCTGGTATGAACCGGCCTCCGAACTCACCGAAGTGCCCCATCTCATCGGGGAGCGAGTAGTTGTTCATCTGCTTATCGGGGGTCATCGCTTTACGTTTGTCGTTCTGAGGGCAGAAAGACGATCTTGCCGCACGGTGCTAACAGATAGCCAGCCCCTCGTCCACCGTTCTCACTGCCTTGGCGAAAGCGTTTATCTTACCTATGTCTTTCACACCCTCGGTCTCCACACCGCTGGAAACATCGACGCCCCAGGGTCTCACCTGCTCTATGGCCGGGGTTACGATGTCCGGGTTGAGACCGCCCGATAGCAGAATCGAGTGTCTCCTTGCCATCTCGCCGGCGGTCTTCCAGTCGAACGGCCGGCCAGTGCCTCCGTAGTAGGGGCCGGTGGATAGCGTGTCCAGCATGGACACGTGCCCGCGGGCTGATACGGCCTCCACCTCCTGCTCCAGCCAGTCGATAAGCTCGTCCGCCGGTTGGTCCGCATCGACGCGGATCACCTTGAAGATAGGGCGTTGGATGGCCTCACAGTCTTCGAGGGTTTCGTCGCCGTGAAGCTGCACCCTGTTGAGGCCACAGTAGCTCACGATTTCGTTGATCTCGGCGGCCGGTAGATTCACGAAAGCGCCTACGACCTCCGGCTTCTGTCCGATGTTGGGGCGGGCCGATTTTGCCTCTCGAATCAGCTCTCGGGCCATGTCCGGTGTCACCTGCCTCTTGCTGGGTGCGAAGATGACGCCTATGAAATCGGCGCCCGCGTCGGTGGCGGCGATGGCGTGCTCGGCCTGAGAGATGCCGCAGACCTTGAACCTAGTCACCGGATGCACCCGCCTTGACCGCACCGGACAGCTCGCTGACCTTGGCGCCGATGTCGGGGGCCGTGACCAAGGCCTCGCCGACCAGCACCGCATCGACGTTCCAACTCTTCATCCTGGCCACGTCGGCCGCGGTGAAGATGCCGCTCTCCGCCACGACCGTCTTGCCCTCGGGGACCAGCGGACGGAGCCTGCGGGTGGTCTCCACGTCCACGTCGAAGGTGGTGAGGTCCCGGTTGTTGATGCCGATGATCTCGGCGCCGGCCTGGAGAGCTGTCTCCACCTCGTCATCGTCGTGGGCTTCAACCAGACACTCCATACCCAGCCTTCCAGCCAGCCCGATCAGTCGGGCGATATCGGACGCGGTAAGGATGGCCACGATGAGAAGGAGAGCGTCGGCGCCCGAGGCGCGCGATTCGTAGACCTGGGTCTCATCGAAGATAAAGTCCTTGCGGAGCACCGGCGGGCAACCGGCCCCCAGCTCGCGCTTGATGGACCTGATGTGCTCCAGCGACCCCTGGAAGTGGGGCTCATCGGTGAGCACGGATATGGCCGAGGCGCCGTTAGTAGAGTAGGTGTGGGCCAGGCGGACGGGATCGAAGTCGGGGGAGAGGAGCCCCTTGGAAGGCGAAGCCTTCTTTACCTCCGCGATGAGGCTGACTCCGTCGCCCGCCAGCGCTCGAGATAGGGAACGAGGAGGAGGTTGACCGGCGATGAGCTTCTCCAGCCTCGCCATGGCGGCCGGGCCCTGGAGGGCAGCTACCTCGCCTCGCTTTACTTCGACTATCTTTTCGAGGACGTTGGTCATATTCGGTGTCGTCTAACCAAGAGTAGACAAATCCCTCTTCAATCCAGCTTCTGGCTCAGCTCGGCCAGCGCTTGTAGCTTTTCTAGGGCCACTCCGCTATCGATGGACTGCCGGGCCTTGGACACGCCTTCCGCCAGCGACTCCGCCCCACCCCCCGCCATGATCCCGGCGGCAGCGTTGGCGACGACCACATCCCGTCTAGGCCCCTTGTCACCGCTCAGCACCGAGACCATCGTCGCCGTGTTCTCCTCTATCGAGCCGCCCTTCAGCCCGTAAAGAGACGCCGCTTCCAAGCCCAGGTCGGCAGCGGATACTGTGTAGTCGGATATCGAACCGTCCTTCAGCTCCCAGATGTGGGTCGGCGCGTTCAGCGAGATTTCGTCCAGGTGGTCTTCGCCGTGTACCACCAGCGCCCGCTCGGAGCCCAGGCCGGCCAACACCTGGACCATCTTTTCGCCCAGGGCATCGGTGGCTACGCCCAGTACCTGGAAACGAGCGCCGGCCGGGTTGGTGAGAGGGCCCAGGACGTTGAAGACCGTTCGGACCCCTATCTCCCTCCGTGGCCCCACGGCGTGCTTCATGGCCGGGTGATACCGGGGCGCGAACATGAACCCGATACCTACCTCTTCCATGCACCGCTTGACGGCTTCAGCGCCAAGATCGATCTTTACGCCGTACTGCTCCAGGATGTCGGCGCTGCCGCACTGGCTGCTCATAGCCCGGTTGCCGTGCTTGGCCACGGTCAGACCGGCGCCGGCCACCACGAAGGCCGACACCGTCGAGATGTTGAAGGTACCCAGGTCGTCCCCACCGGTGCCGCAGGTGTCCACCGACGGGCCATCGAAGGCTACCTTGACCGACTTGGCTCGCATCACCTGGGCGAGACCGGTGATCTCGTCGACCGTCTCACTCTTGAGACGCAGAGCGATGACAAAGGCCCCGAACTGGGCCTGGGTGGCCTGCCCCTCCATGATCTCCTCCATGGCGCCCACCGCCTCGTCCCTGGAGAGGTCCCGGCCGTTCACCAGCTTGTCTATGGCTTGTTGGAGCATCACATCCCCAAGAAATTACTCAACAGGTCCTTGCCGGAGGAGGTCAAGATCGACTCGGGGTGGGCCTGGAAGCCCTCCACGGCGTACTCCCGGTGCCGTACTCCCATGATTATGCCCTTGTCCGTTTCGGCGGTGACCTCCAGGCAGCTGGGGAGGGTGTCACGGCGTATCGCCAGCGAGTGATAACGAATGGCCTCGAAGGGGTTGGGCAGGCCTTCGTAGATCCCTTTGCCATCGTGGTGGACCATTGACGATTTGCCGTGCATGATCTCACCCGCCGGGCTGACGACACCCCCATATGCCGCACCGATGCACTGGTGCCCCAGGCACACTCCCAACAACGGCAGCCGGGACCCGAAGTGTCTCACTACCTGGCAGGAGATACCCGCCTCCTTGGGCGTACAGGGCCCCGGCGACACCACGATGCGTTCCGGCTTCCAGCTATCGATCTCTTCGATGCTGGTCTTGTCGTTGCGCACTACCTTGACAGTCTGACCCAGCTCGCACAGGTACTGGTACAGGTTGTAGGTGAAGCTATCGTAGTTGTCTATCAGCACCAGCATCCGTTTCCGTCCTGATGGCCCTGAAGAGGGACAGGTTGCTATCCGACGAACTCCTTCAACGATGATGGGCCTATCCCGCAATCGATGTATATCACCTGGCCGGAGACGTGGCTGGCCCTCTCCGATGCCAGGTACACGCACATGTTCCCCACGTCGTAGGGCTGGATCAGCCGGTCGAAGGGCACCTTGCCATGCAACCCTGAGGCGTCCTTTGCCCCGGCCCAGTTCAGCACGAGGCCCAGTCCCATGTCCGACTCTACGATGGTTGGAGCGATGGCGTTGACCCGTATCCGATGCGGACTGACGTCTTTGGCCAGGCACTTTACGAAGGTGTTCATGGCGGCCTTGGCACTGGCGTAGGCCCACTCGTCGGCCCAGAGCTGCTGGGTCGCCAGGGAACTGATGAAGTGGATGTCGCCCCGGCCCTGTTCTCGCATGCTGGGCAGCACCGCCTTGGTGCAGTAGAAGGAGCCGAACAGGTGGGTGTACATGATGTCGTGAAAGACATCGGTGGCGTCGTCGTCGAAGATGGACCGGGAGTAGTGCTGGCCGGCGTTGTTCACCAGGATGTCCACCTTGCCGAAGGCGTCAATGGCCTCCGCAACCATGGCATCGACCTGCTCCTTGTCCTTAACGTCGGCCTGGCGGACCAGGGCCCTGCGGCCGGCGGCCTCGACGCTCGTGGCAGTGTCCTCAGCGCCCTCTTTGTTTCGTTGGTAGTTGACGATGATGTCGGCGCCCTCCTTGGCCATCTCCAGGGCGATTCCCTGGCCGATGCCCCGAGATGCGCCGGTAATCAACGCCACTCGTCCCTCCAGCTCCATCTTATTCCTCCTGTGGGTCCTGTAAGCAGAGACTTGTATCCGTTGCCAGCGATTATCCTATCACGCCCTCTAACCCCTGGCCTCCGCCTCATCGATAGCCCGCATCAATGCCTCGGCCTTGTGAACCGTCTCCATGTACTCCAACGATGGAACGCTATCGGCCACGATGCCGCCGCCAGCCTGTACGTGGGCCACTCCGTCCCGGACCACCATGGTCCTGATGGTTATGCAGGTGTCCATGTTCCCCGAGAAGCTGAAGTATCCCACTGAGCCGGCGTAGGGGCCTCGCTGGTCCGGCTCCAGCTCGGAGATGATCTCCATGGCCCTCAGCTTAGGGGCGCCGGAGACGGTGCCTGCAGGAAAGCAGGCCCACAGGGCCTCGTAGGGGGTGATGTCGTCGCGGAGCTCCCCTTTGACGTGGGAGACCAGGTGCATGACGTGGGAGTACCTCTCGATGTCCATCATCTGGGTCACCTTCACCGTGCCCGGCTTGCTCACCCGCCCGATATCGTTCCGGCCCAGGTCCAGAAGCATGATGTGCTCGGCCCGGTCCTTCTCATCGTTCCTGAGCTCCTCCTCCAGGGCCGCGTCCTCCTCTTCGAGCTTGCCTCGGGGCCGTGTTCCTGCGATGGGATGGTAGTCCAGCCGCCCGTTTTCCGCACGGACCAGCAGCTCGGGCGACGTTCCCACCAGCGTGCAGTCCCCCAGCTCCAGGTAGAACATGTAGGGCGACGGGTTGATGGTGCGCAGGGTCCGATAGATATCGAAAGGATGGGCACTCGTTCTGCGAGAGAACCGCTGGGAGAGGACGACCTGGATGACGTCTCCGGCGTAGATGTACTCTTTAGCCTTGACGACGTTGGCCTCGTGTTGGGCTCTAGTCAGGTTGGAGACCGCTTCGCTGCTCTCGCCGGACGCCGGGTGGTCCCCGGTTTGCGGCATGGGGGCCTGTGATTGCTCCGGCAACGGCCCCTTGAGGCGCTCCACCAGCTCCTCGATCTTCTCAACGGCCCTGCCATAGGCTTTTTCCACCCCGAATTCCGATAATCGAGCGTGGGCGACGACCTTGATCCTGTGCTTGAGGTGATCGAAGACGAGGAGGGTGTCGGAGAACATGAATATGGCCTCGGGCAAGCCCAGGGGGTCGGGGCTCGGAGAGGGTACGTCCTCGAAGTGGTGCATCGCTTCGTACCCCAGGTATCCAACGGCGCCCCCGTGGAACCTGGGAAGCTCGGGCACCTCGACCAGCGTGGCGCGTTCCAGCTCCTGTTTGATAAGCGCCAGGGGATCGACGTCCCCATCGGGCTGGCCGGGACCGGTACGGACCAGCTTGTACGGATCGGTGCCGATGAAGCTGTACCGGGCGAGTCGCTCACCTCCTTCTACGCTCTCCAGCAAGAAGGAACACTCCCCGCGTGCTACTTTCAGATATGCGGAGACGGGCGTCTCCAGATCGGCATCTATCTCCCTGTATACCGGTACCAGGCTGCCCGAGCTGGAGAGGGCGCGCACCGTCTCCAGGTCCGGCGTATACGTTTTCGTCATTACCTTGGCCATGCCGATTGTTTCATACGGTGATCGGATTCCCCCCTTTGGGTAGAAAAAAGCCCCCCGTCCAAAGGGACGAGGGGCTTACTCGCGTTGCCACCCTTATTAGCCGCTTACATATCCGTTCGCCGATACCGGCGAAATCGGATCGCGCAAACAGCCATCTCTCTGAGGTACGACTCCTATGTCTAGGGGGTTATACCCTGGGCTCCGATAACGGTGCCCTCTCCGGCCAAGCCTACTTGCCGTTGGGCGTTCGGTTGGCGACTCCCGGGCCCATTCAGCCCCTGCGCGGAGATCGAGCTTTCACCTACCCTCGACTCTCTGTGCCCCCGCTGAGGACCTACTACTCCCGTTCGTAGTCGATTGGATTATGTTCAATTGCCGGCTACTGTACTATCGCCGGGCGAGTGTTGTCAATTCGGCTTCAAAGGAGGGTATACATAGTGTGTGAGTGAGATGAAGCCTGGCAGCCGGGATGATGTGGTTTCCCCATCGGTCCGACGGCAAAGACTGTATTGAGCTTGTCTCAAAAGTACGGACGTCTTAGTCCCAACCGCCCGCCCTCGGAAGGTTTTGTCGCTGGGGGAACATCCCCCAGGCCCCCTGCCAGAGGGAAGTTTCCCTCTGGACTCCCTCAAAGTAGGGTTCTGAGACAGGCTCAATTGCGAGCTTCTCGGTGGGAGGTCTTGATAGGAAGAGACGGCTGATGTTGACGCCGTCACCTTCGAGAAGGGGAGAAAGCGGTGCGACAGAGGTGGAATTGTGGTGAGGGGTACGACTCCTCTATCGAAAGGGCATGTTCAGGGCGCGTTCGAGGTTGCCGAGATACTCACTAAAGGCCAGACGGCCCTCGGGCGTCGCCTCCACCCATGTGCGCGGTTTTGCCGCAACGAACTCCTTGGTTGTGCTGACGTACCCTGCGTCCTCCAGCTTGCGCAGGTGGATGGTGAGGTTGCCGCCGGTCAGGCCGAGGGTCCGTTGGATGAAGCCGTAGGCCACGCGGTCCGACTCTGACTGGGACACCAGCAGCGTCATGATACGTAGCCGGGTCGACTGATGGATCGTCTCGTTCAGGACTATGGAAGCCTGGCTCATGCCACACGGCTTTTGCGGATCCAGACCCACGCGACGCCCACGATGGCGAGCATGAGCACCGCCGACAGCACCGGCGCAACATCGCCGGTGTAGTGCGCCGGCAAGTAATAGGAAGCACCGATGCCAAGACCTACGAGGCTAATGGCCAGGTGATGCAAGATGCCGAACAGCACGAACCCCAGCGCAACAATGCCGACTCCGACTCCACTGATGACGATGGAGTCGGAGTCGGCGGTCCACAGGCCGGACGCTGCTGGAATGATGAAGGCGGCGGCGACCACGGTCATCCAGAAGCCGAAGACCCGGAGACCTGCTGCCGTGGCAGACGGCCCGGTTGCATTCTGCTTGCTGGCGCGGTGGCCGATGAGCGAGCTCCCGATCATGCCCGGGATTGCCAGGCCGAACCACAGGAGGCCGGGATACCAGGAATAGTCCTCGGCAAACCCAGGTGCCAAGGTACCGACGGCGTACATGGAGAAGTACCCCACCGCTACGATGGCGCCCCACAACAGCATGATGTTGGTCCAGCCCGCCACATACATGGAGCTGCGGGACCTGTCCAGGGTCGCGTGTATTGATCTCCATCCCTGCTCCGGTGTGATCTGCTGCGCTTCGCTGTCTTGGTCCTGCATGATGGTTCCTCCACATATTGATGCAAACTAGTTTACATTATAAACCATTTTCCGTCAAGGGGATAGACCATGTGTGGCAAGCGCTATCGGCAGCCTGATGCAAGATGATCGTCCGCGGAAGATGTTTGGGGGAGTTGCCTAGCGAAATGGCTGGACGTGAAATGCCTATGAGCCGGAAATCTAGACGGGAAAGGACTCGAATTGATGGGGGCTACTTCCGCGCCACCACTACTCGCGCCGCTTCAGCGATCCGGGCAGGTGTGAGGCCGCGGAGCTCCAGCAACTCGTCAGGCTCGCCGGAGGGGGTGTAGACATCGTCTATGGCGACCACCGACATGGGCGTCGGGCGGTTTACCGCCAGTATACGGGAGACGATGCTGCCCAGGCCGCCGTGGTCCAGGTGTTCCTCGGCGGTGACGATAGCGCCGGTCTCCTCGGCGCAGCGTAGAATGGCCTCTTCATCCATGGGCTTCAGTGTGGACACGTTGACAACCCTACAGTCGATACCGCCTTCGGACAGCGTCTCGGCGGCCTCCAGGGCTTTGTACACCATTATGCCCGTCGCCAGTACGGACACGTCGCCGCCGTTCCGCAGGGTCTGCGCCTTGCCGAGCTGAAAGCGGCATCCATCTTCGTATATCACCGGTGTGGCCGGCCGGCAGAGGCGCACGTAGCATGGCCCCTGCATCGCGGCCATGGCTCGGACGGCCTCAACGGTTTCGACGGCGTCGGCGGGGACCACGACGGTGAATCCGGGCAGTGCGCACATCAATGCCAGGTCCTCAATGCCATGGGCCGACATGCCATCGGGCCCGGTGATAATCCCGCCGTGGGTGGTCACGATCTTCACGTTGAGATGGCCCTGGGAGATGCTGATGCGGACCTGGTCGAAAGGCCTTCCCGTGCCGAACACCGTAAAGGTACTGGCGAAGACCGTCTTGCCTGATGCGGCGAGGCCCGCGGCGATGCTCATCATGTTCTGCTCGGCGGCGCCGCAGTCGAAGAAGCGATCGGGAAACTCGGCGGCGAAGAGGGTGGTCATGGTGGACTTGTTCAGGTCGCCACCGAGGACTACGACGTCCGGGTCTTCGTGCCCCAGCTCGACGAGGGTCTTGCCGTAGGCCTCCCGTGTGGAGGCTTGGGTAGTCACGGCTTCAGCTCAGCTCTTGCAGCGCCAGCTCAAGCTGCTCGGGGTTGGGGGCCTTGCCATGGAAGTCGGCGTTGTGCTCCATAAAGCTGACCCCCTTGCCCTTGACCGTCCGGGCTATGATCACTGTTCTACTGCCGTCCCGCTCTCGAGACCCCTCCAGGGCGCCGACAACCTGCTCCAGATGGTGGCCATCTATCTCGACTACCTTCCACCCGAAGGAGCGCCACTTGTCTGCCAGGGGCTCCAGATTCATCACCTCATCAGTGCGACGATCGTTCTGGATCAGGTTCCTATCGACGATGGCGACGATGTTGTCTAGGCCATAGTGGGTTGCGAACATGGCGGCTTCCCAGATCTGGCCTTCGTCGCACTCGCCATCACCCAGCATTACATAGACGGTGTAGCCCTGATCGTCGAGCCGGCCCGCCAGCGCCATGCCGACCCCGAAGGAGAGTCCCTGCCCCAGCGAGCCGGAGCACTGCTCGACTCCCGGGGTCATTGTGTGGGCATGGCCCTGAAGCCGGCTGTTCAGCTTTCGAAAGGTAAGCAACTCATCGGTGGAGAAGTATCCCGCTTCCGCCAGCGTCGAGTACAGCACCGGAACGCAGTGGCCTTTGCTCAACACAAACCGGTCACGGTACAGCCAGTGAGGATTGGCTGGGTCGTGACGCATCACCCGAAAGTAGAGGGCCGTGATCAGCTCGGTGGCTGAAAGGGAGCCGCCGGGATGGCCGCTGCCGGCCTTGGCGGTCATCCTGACGATGTGACGACGTATCTCCAGGGCCTTGGCCTCCATCTCCTCGAAGGAAAGGCCGCTCAGCGCGGACCCGATGTGAGGTTCGGCCGCAGGGGTATATCCGTCTGTAGAAGCAGCGGCCCCGGCCGTCGATCTCGACGCCGAGGCCGCCTGAGTTTCAGAATTTTCCATCTAAATGGGTTCTAAATCGAAATAGGCCATCTCACCTTCGGCGCCCGAATTATAGACCAACAGTTGTGGGTTTACAATTGTTTTTCAGCCCCCGGAGGTCGGTGCGCTCGGCAGCGTGTTTGTCTATTGAGCTTGTCTCAAAGATCACGTGATCTCGTAGTTTCACTCGAACATCCTCTCTGGGAGTGCCGCACATGTTTCATAACATACAAGAGTTTGGGCGAAAAACTCCCTTGACAGCATATTGGGCTGATGCTAGAGTGTCCGTTTGTCACCACTTTACATCTAGGCGTGAAACGGGACGGTCGCCAGGCGAGGACAGGGCGTCCGGCCGGCACCGAAAAATAGGAGAGCTTTAGAGAATGCCCACGGTTAGCCAGCTGATAAGGAAGGGGCGGAAGAAGGTCACCAAGAAGACCAAAGCCCCGGCTCTCCGCGTATCCTACAACGCACTGACAAACAGGCAGGGCAGAAGCTCCAACTCGCCTCAGAAGAGGGGGGTATGCATCCAGGTCAGGACCGTTACGCCCAAGAAGCCAAACTCGGCCCTCAGGAAGGTGGCCCGGGTGAGGCTGACGAACCAGATGGAGGTGACGGCATATATTCCCGGTGAAGGCCACAACCTCCAGGAGCACTCGGTGGTGCTGATCAGAGGCGGAAGGGTACGGGATCTGCCCGGGGTAAGGTATCACATCGTGCGGGGAACTCTGGACGCCGCAGGGGTGGGCGATCGAAAGCGAGGACGAAGCAAGTACGGAAGTAAGAAGACCAAGACCCCGGGTGCAGATATAGTCTAACCCGTTCTTTCAGAGGCCGCTTTTGCGGCCTCTTTTTGTCCCTGGTCTCCACCGGCAGGAGCGATTTGGGGACCGGGAGATGCGTAAACCTCAGGATATCCATATATAGGTGAATCTGTGTCCAGTTTGTACAGGAAGTTGTATTCGGATAGATAAGATGGGAGCACCTGATGTCCAGGCGTAGAAGGGCGGAGAAGCGCCCAATAGCGCCCGATCCCAAGTACCACAACGGTACCCTGGGTCGGTTCATCAACAAGGTGATGATCGGTGGCAAGAAGACCACCTCGGAGCGGATCATCTACTCGGCCTTCGATAGGATCGAGACGTCGGAGAAGAGGAATCCACTCGAGGTGTTCGAGCAGGCCATTCGCAACGCCACTCCCCTGCTGGAGGTCAAGCCCAGGCGGGTCGGCGGAGCTACCTACCAGGTGCCCATCGAGGTCCGATCGGAGAGGAGTCTCGCCCTGGCTATGCGATGGATAATCGGCGCCTCCCGGGCCAGGACGGGCCGTCCCATGGCCCAACGCCTGGCGGAGGAGCTGATCGAGGCCTCCAAGGGCCAGGGAACGGCAGTCAAACGTCGAGAGGACCTTCATAGAATGGCAGAGGCCAACCGGGCCTTCGCCCACTACAGGTGGTAACGGCAGTTCATAGTCATGTCACAGGTACAGACTCTTAAGAAAGACACCAAAACCAGCAGCCGCGGCTCGCCGCTGGAGCGGATCCGAAACATCGGATTCATCGCTCACATAGACGCGGGCAAGACCACCGTCACCGAAAGGGTCCTCTACTACACCGGCCGCATCTACAAGATGGGCGAGGTCCACGAAGGCACCACCGTCATGGACTGGATGGACCAGGAGCGGGAGCGGGGCATAACCATTACCGCCGCGGCCACAACGTGTGAATGGAAAGCCCACACGGTAAACATCATCGATACTCCCGGCCACGTCGACTTCACCGCCGAGGTGGAACGGAGCCTGAGAGTGCTGGACGGCGGCGTGGTGGTCTTCGATGCCGTGGCCGGCGTCGAGCCCCAGTCCGAAACGGTCTGGCGCCAGGCCAATAGGTACAGTGTGCCCCGGATCTGCTTTGTCAACAAGATGGACCGTGTCGGCGCCGACTTTTATAGAACCATCGACATGATAATAAATCGACTGGAGGCGACTCCGGTCCCCATACAAATGCCCCTGGGTTCCGAGCTGGAGTTCAGGGGCTTTGTAGACCTAGTGGAAAACCAGGCCGTCATCTTCCCCGATGACGACTCGGCAGACCCCATAATCGAGCCGGTCCCGGAGGACTACGCCCAGGATGCGGCTAAATACCGGGAAGCTCTGCTGGAGAAGGTCGCCGAGGTGGACGACGATCTGATGGCCAAGTACCTGGAGGGTGAACCCTTCACGGTAGATGAGATCAAGACCGGCCTTCGCAAGGGCACCATAACCAACCAGTTCGTGCCTGTGCTCTGCGGCAGCGCCCTCAAAAACAAGGGCATCCAGCGGATGCTGAACGCCGTCATCGACTACCTGCCTTCGCCTCTGGACGTCCCACCGGTCACAGGCCAGGACCCCAAGACCGAAAAGGAGCTGGTGAGGGAGCCTTCGGAAAAGGACCCCCTCGCCGCATTGGCCTTCAAGGTGGTAACCGACCCCTTCGTTGGAAGGTTGGTCTACTGCCGAGTCTACTCGGGCAAGGTCAAGTCAGGCGCAACGGTGTACAACAGCACCCAGGGCTACAGGGAACGGATAGGGAGGCTGCTGCGGATGCACGCCGACCGCCGTGACGAGCTCCCCGAGGCATCAGTCGGCGACATCATCGCCGCTATAGGCCTCAAGAACACCTTCACCAGCAACACTATCTGCGATGTTCACGCCCCCATCGTCCTCGAATCCATCTCCTTCCCGGAACCCGTCATCTCAGTGGCGGTGGAGCCCAGGTCTAGAGTGGACGAGGACAAGCTGAGGGACGCCCTATCCAAGATGTCCGATGAGGACCCCACACTGGATATCCGCTACGAAGACGAGACGGGCCAGACGGTGATAGCCGGCATGGGAGAGATGCACCTGGAGGTGACCGTCGAGCGGATCAAGCGGGAACAGTCCGTCGAGGCCCGCATCGGCAAGCCCCAGGTGGCCTACCGAGAGACGATTAGAGTCCCAACCACCGCCGTGGGAAGGCTGGTCAAGCAGACGGGAGGCCACGGCCAGTTCGCCCACGTGGTGATAGAGCTGGAGCCTCTGGAGCCGGGACAGGGCTTCCAGTTCGAGAACGAGGTCAGGGGAGGCGACATTCCCCAGGAATTCATACCCTCCGTGGAGCGAGGCATCAGGGACGCACTCTCCACCGGGGTGCTGGCCGGCTACCCACTGGTAGACCTGAAAGTGACGCTGGTGGACGGTAGTCACCACCCCGTAGATTCCTCCAACCTGGCCTTCCAGATTGCGGGAAGCATGGCCCTGAAGGAGGGCGTCCGAAAAGCGAGACCCGTATTGCTAGAGCCGATAATGAACCTGGATATCACCACGCCTGGCGAGTTTCTGGGCGACATCCTGGGGGACATAAACTCTCGGAGGGGCAAGATCAAGGGGATAGAGGGCCGGGCAGACCTGCAAAGCATCCGCGCCCAGGTTCCCCTGTTCGACTCCTTTGGCTATACTACCCACATTCGCTCCCTCAGCCAGGGGCGCGCCGTCCACTCCATGGAGTTTTCCCACTACGAACCCGTCCCTCAGAAGACGGCGGAGTTGATCGTTGCCAGGGGCCGGTAACAGGGTGCTATCCATCCGAAGGATGAGTCCTACATAGACAAGGATGATAACCATGCCCAAGCAGAAGATAAGAATACAGCTCAACGCCTACGACCATAAGATACTGGACCAGTCCGCCGAGCAGATAGTCGATGCGGCGGAGCGCACGGGAGCCGGTGTCGTTGGTCCCATTCCTCTGCCCACCAAGATCAAGAAGTTCTGCGTAACCAGGGCATCCAATATAGACAAGGACTCTCGAGAGCAGTTTGAGATACGGACCCACAAGAGGCTGATAGAGGTGCAAGACCCGACCAACAAGACCATCGATGCGCTGACCCTACTCAATCTGCCCGGCGGCGTAGACATCGAGATCAAGCTGTAAGAACACCATGACCAACGGCATTCTAGGCCTGAAACTGGGCATGACCCAGACCTTCAACGAAGACGGCACTATGGACGCGGTGACGGTCATAGAGGCCGGTCCGTGCACCGTTACCCAGGTCAAGACCGTCGAGAACGACGGCTACCAGGCAGTGCAGATCGGTTTCGGTCAGGCCAAGCGGCTCAACAAACCGAGGCACGGGCATCTGAAAGACCTGGGCGATTTCAAGCATCTGAGGGAGTTCAGGACGGAAGACGTTTCAGACAGCGAGCGGGGCGCCCAGATAGACGTAGGCATCTTCCAGGCCGGAGATAAGGTGGACGTCACCGGCACCTCCAAGGGCAAAGGCTTCGCCGGCACGGTAAAGAGACATAACTTCGCCGGCGGGCCCAAGACCCACGGCCAGTCCGATAGGCATCGGGCGCCGGGCTCCATCGGCGCCGGCAACACCCCCGGTCGGGTGCTCAAGGGCCAGAAGATGTCTGGGCACATGGGAAGCGAAAGGGTCACCGCCAGAAACCTTACCGTCGTGCAGATCGATCCGGACCGCAGTCTGTTGCTTCTAAAAGGGTCCGTGCCGGGCTCCGTCAACGGACTGGTCGTGGTCAAAAAATCGAGATAGCAGTCCAAAAACTATGAAAATACCGCTAAAAGACGCCTCGGGTAAAGAGGTGAAAAAGGTCGATGTAAAGGACTCCCTCTTTGGGCTCGTCGTAACACCGGCGTTGCGCGGCGTCATCCACCAAGCGGTGGTACGACAGCAGGCCAACGCCCGGCGAGGCACGGCGGCGACCAAGAGCAGGGGACAGGTCGCAGGCAGCACTCGCAAGCTGTTCATCCAGAAAGGAACGGGAAGGGCCAGGGCCGGCAGCATCCGCTCCCCCATTCGCAGGGGCGGCGGCGTTGCATTTGGGCCCCACCCCAGAAGCTACGATAAGAAGATGCCCAAGAAGATGCGCCGTCTCGCATTGAAGGGAGTCCTCTCCGCCAAGCTTGCCGATGACCGGCTGGTGGTGGTGGACGATCTCGATATAAAAGAGCCGCGGACCAGGGACATGGTACTGCGACTCAACGCGTTGGGCGCCACCTCCTCCGCCCTGGTGGTCACCCCGGAACCCCAGGAAAGCGTCATCAAATCGGCCCGCAACCTGGATCGGGTAACCACTCTCCCCGCCCCTTATCTCAACGTCGTGGACCTGTTGAGGCACGACCTGGTAGTCATGGAGCTGGGCGCCGTGCGCAAAGCCGAGGAGATATGGGCGCCGGACGCGGACGGACCGAGCGTGGCTGAGGCCGAGGCGCCCGCTGCCGAAATCGAGGCCCCGCCGGCGGACGAGACAGCGAAACCGGTCGAGACGGAAGCCGAGGCTCCTTCGGAGTCCGTAGACGAGGAGAAGCCGAAGAAGCGGGCCACGACCCGGCGTAAGCGCACGCCCAAACCGAAAGCCGAACCGGAAGAGAAGTAGAGTATGGAACTGCTGGAGGTTATCCGCAGACCGGTCATAACCGAGAAGAGCACCGCTCTTCAGGAGCGGGGCAAGTACGCCTTCGAGGTAGCAAGAAAGGCCACCAAGCCCCAGGTCAAGGCCGCAGTGGAGAAGGCCTTCACCGTGAACGTGACCAAAGTCAACATCATCACCGTTCAGCCCAAGACGAAAATGGTAAGACGCAACCGGATAAAGACCCGGTCCTGGAAGAAAGCGATAGTTACTCTGGCCAAGGGTCAGCAGATAGAGCTGTTCGAAGGGGTTTAGGGCATGCCGCTGAAGAACTACAAGCCTACGTCACCCGGCAGGAGACACGCCACCGGCGCCTCCTTCGATGAGATCACCAAGAGCAAGCCGGAGAAGAGCCTGCTGCGGCCCCTGAAAAAGAAGGCCGGCAGAAACGTCCGCGGCAAGATCACGGTGCGTCACAGAGGCGGAGGAGCCAAGCGCCGTCTGCGGATAATCGATTTCAAGCGGAACAAACCCGACGTGCCCGGCAAGGTCGCTTCCATCGAGTACGATCCGAACCGCACGGCCCGCATAGCCCTCATACACTATCTGGACGGCGAGAAACGGTACATCCTGGCACCACTGGGGCTGCAGGTCGGAACGATGATCGTATCGGGAGACAAGGTGGAGATCAAATCGGGCAACGCCCTGCCTCTGCGGGATATCCCAACCGGGACCGTAGTACATAATATAGAGATGAAGCCCGGTCGAGGCGGACAGATGGTCCGGAGCACAGGGACGGGGGCACAGGTGCTGGCGAAGGACGGGAACCACACCCTGCTGAGGCTGCCTTCGGGAGAGCTGAGGCGGGTCGAAAGCCTGTGCATGGCCACCATCGGTCAGATAGGCAACCCGGACCATAAGAACATCAAGCTGGGGAAGGCGGGCCGAAACCGGTGGCGGGGACGTCGCCCATCGGTCAGGGGCTCGGCCATGAGCCCCAGGGACCATCCCCACGGAGGCGGAGAGGGTAGGTCGCCCATCGGGCTTCCGGGGCCCAAGACGCCCTGGGGGAAGCCGACTCTGGGTTACCGAACACGGAACAAGAAGAAGAGCTCCAGCAAGATGATAGTGAGAGGCCGGAGGAGGTAGCCGTGTCCAGATCGATCAAGAAGGGGCCGTTCGTGGACGCCAAGCTGATGAAGAAGGTCAGGGCGGCGATGAACAGCCGGGAGAAGGTGATAATCCGCACCTGGTCCCGCGCTTCGATGATCGTTCCCGATATGTTGGGGCAGACCATAGCAGTGCACGACGGACGCAGACACATACCAGTCTTCATAACCGAGAACATGGTGGGGCACAAGTTGGGAGAGTTCGCGCCGACGCGGGTGTTCCGTGGACACACGGGCCGCTCCGAGCGTGTTAGCCAGATGAGGTAAGGCAGTACTGGGAACGAATGAAGGCTCCCCGGGCGCATTAACGCTCCGGCAGCTACCCGTACCGAGCAACAGACCCGTCCCAATAATCCGAGTACCGAAAAAATGGAAGTAAGGGCAAGTACAAAGAACCTGGGGGTATCGCCGAAGAAACTGCGACACGTTGTCGACGCGGTGCGCGGTCTACAGGTGGACGACGCTCTGAACATCCTGAAGTTCACCCCCTCACCCACAGCCAGGGTTGTCGCCAAGACCGTGAACTCGGCGGCGGCCAACGCCGAGAACAACTTTCAGCTGATCAGGGACGAGCTGAAAATAAAGAGAATCAGTGCCGACGATGGGACCAGGCTCAAGAGGTTTCGGCCCCGGCCTCGCGGCCGCGCCGCACCGATATACCGGCGATTCAGCCGCCTCACCGTGGTGGTCGCCGACGAGGGAGGAGAGTAGTAAGTGGGACAGAAGACCCACCCCATAGGCTTCCGATTGGGCATCATCAAGGACTGGGATGCCAAGTGGTTCGCGTCGAAAGGCACCCAGTACCGAAAGCTCCTCTCCGAGGACATGAGCATCCGCAACACCATCACCTCCACCCACACCGACGCCGGAATCTCCAAGGTGGAGATAGAACGAGGCGCCAACGAGATTATTACGACCATCCACACCGCCCGGCCCGGCATCGTCATAGGACGAGGCGGCCAGCGGGTGGACGAGCTGAGAAGGGTGCTGGAGGGGAAGACCGGCCGAAGGGTGAGGCTAAACATCTCCGAGATCTCACAACCGGAGCAGGATGCCTACCTGGTGGCCAGGAACATAGCCGACCAGCTGGAGCGAAGGATCTCCTACCGGAGGGCCATTCGACAGGCGGTGACGCGATGTATGCAGGCCGGTATTCAGGGGATCAAGATCATCGCATCGGGTAGGTTGGGCGGCGCCGAGATCGCCCGGGTGGAGAAGGCCCGGGAGGGGCGGGTGCCCCTTCACACCCTGAGAGCCGACATCGACTACGGCCTGGCCGAAGCCCGCACCACCATGGGGGTCATCGGCATCAAGGTGTGGATCTACAAAGGAGAGATCCTGCCCAAGCCCAAGGAAGTGGAGGCCGAGGAGCTCCAACCCATCAGCGTCACCATAAGCAGCGCCAAGGCGGCGGAGGAGGCGGAAGCGGAAGCGGCCGCAGCAGCCGCGGCCCTGCAGGCCGAAGCAGAGGCTGCGGGAGCAACCGTTGCTACGAAAGAGGCGCCAGCCCCGGCAGAGGCGCAGGTTGAGGCGAAGCCGGCAGCCCAGGTTACTAAGCCGGAGCCTGTCGTAGAAGCGCAGGAAGAAAAGGCAGATGCTACAACCAAAGAGGGTTAAGTACCGGAAGGCCCATCGCGGCAGGCGGAGAGGCAAGGCCCACAGCGGCTCGGCACTGACCTTCGGGGAGTTCGGGCTGAAGGCCGATTCCGCCGCTTGGGTCACCAACCGGCAGATCGAAGCGGCCCGGCGGGCCATCACCCACCACGTAAAGCGCGGCGGGCAGATATGGATCCGCATATTCCCCGATAAGCCGGTGACCGCCAAACCGCTGGAGACCCGGCAGGGCAGCGGCAAGGGCAACGTAGATCACTGGGTGGCAGTGGTCAAACCGGGCAGGATGCTATTTGAGCTAGGGGGCGTGGAGAAGGAGATAGCCAGGGAGGCGATGATGCTAGCCTCCCACAAGCTGCCCGTATCCACTAGATTCGTCGCCAGAGAGGACTATCCGTAGGTATGAAACCGGGTGACATAAGAGCGCTTACAGTCGTGGACCTCCAGCGGGAGTTGGAATCCGGTTACCGGGAGCTGTTCAATCTGCGCATCCGCATGGCGACGAAGCAGCTCACCAATCACAGGGAGCTGAGAAACGTCAGGAGAAATCTGGCCCGTTTGAAGACCATCGCCAGGGAAAGGGAGCTGGCCCAGGGATAGCTATGGCGGGAAGAAAGAAAAGCAACGTAGGGCAGGTGGTCAGCGACAAGATGGACAAGACCGTAGTGGTGCAGGTAGACCGATACCGGGTCCACAGACTGTACAAACGTCGCATCAAGCGGGTGTCCCGGTTCAAGGCCCACGACGAAAACAACAGCTGTCATCTAGGCGATACCGTTCGCATCGTGGAGACCCGCCCCCTTTCCAAGGAGAAGCGCTGGATGGTGGCGGACATCCTGACCAGGGGAGACGTCGCCGAGACCCAGCCCGGAGAACTGGCTGAAGATATGGAGCGAGAACAGGAAAGTGATAAGAGTTCAGAGTAGACTTCAAGTGGCCGATAACTCGGGCGCCCGGGAGATCATGTGCATAAACGTGCCCGGCGGCACCGGCAAGCGGTACGCCCGCGTGGGTGACACGATAGTGGCCTCGGTCAAGGAGGCCACGCCCGCCGCCCCCGTGAAGAAGGGGGATGTAGTACGGGCCGTGGTGGTCCGGGTCGCTAAGCCCTATCGACGGCCGGACGGCACCTACATCAGGTTCGATCAGAACGCCGCCGTGGTGCTCAGCGATAAGAACAACCCTCAAGGGACCCGCATATTCGGGCCCGTGGCTCGAGAGCTCCGGGAGAAGAACTACACCAGGATCGTGTCCCTGGCCCCCGAGGTGCTGTAAGAGGATGAACATCCAGAAGAACGATGTCGTAGCGGTGACCGCCGGCAAAGACAAGGGCAAGCGGGGCAGGATATTTCGCATCCGACCCGGAGAGGGCGCCGTCCACGTGGAGGGCATCAACATGGTCAAACGGCACATGCAGCCCAAGCCCAACGTCCGGCAGGCTGGGATCATCGATAGGGAGTCCCCTATACACATCTCCAACCTCAAGCTGGTCTGCCCCATGTGCGACAAGCCTACCAAGGCCCTGACCAGACGAGCCGGCGCCACCGGCAAAGAGAAGACCAGAGTATGTAAGCTGTGCCAGGCGGTAATAGAATGACCACCGAGAGCAAAGCCAAGTCCAAATCAAAGGCGAAGGCGAAGGCCAAGGCCCCCGCCCAGAACGGGTACAAGGCTCGTCTGAAGGTCAGGTACGAGGAAGAGATAGTCTCCGCTCTGCTCCAGGAGTTCGGCTACTCCAACCGGATGCAGGCGCCCAAGCTGGAGAAGGTGGTGCTGAACATCGGCATGGGGGAGGCCCTTCAGAACGCCAAAGCCATAGAGGCCGCCACCAACGACCTGGAGACGATCTCGGGCCAGCACCCGGTGACCACCAAGGCCAGGAAATCGGTGGCCAACTTCAAGGTGAGAGAGGGGAACATAGTCGGGCTGATGCTGACCCTCCGCGGCGCCCGGATGTACGAGTTCCTGGACCGGCTCATCAACGCCGGCCTGCCTCGAATCCGGGACTTCCGCGGCGTATCGTCCACCGCGTTCGATGGCCGGGGAAACTATAGCCTGGGCCTTCGAGACCAGACCATGTTTCCGGAGATAGATTACGGACAGTTGGACCGTCTGAGAGGTCTGCAGATAACCATCGTGACCAGCGCCAAAACCGATGATGAGGCCCGAAGTCTTCTGACCCACTTCGGGATGCCCTTTACACGGACGGGGTAGACAATGGCCAGATCAGCAAAGATAGCAAAGTGGCAAAAACCTCCCAAGTACCGGGTGCAGCACCGCAACCGCTGCACTCTTTGCGGCAGGCCTAGAGGCTACATAAGGCATTTCGGCCTGTGCCGCATATGTTTTCGAGAGCTGGCCCTGGAGGGCCGGCTGCCCGGAGTAAGAAAATCCAGCTGGTAACAGCCACTCGATAGGAAAGATAAAGAAGTGAGCGTAACAGACCCAATAGCGGACATGTTGACCCGCATCAGGAACGCCCTGATGGTGGAGCACGACACGGTATCGATCCCGGCCTCGAAGGTTAAGAGTTCCATGGCCGGAATCCTCAAGGAAGAGGGCTTTATCCGGGACTTCGAGGTAATCAAAAGCAAGCCCCAGGACACCCTCCGCCTGCACCTCAGGTACGACGAGAACCGAGATCCGATGATCCAGGGGCTCAAAAGGGTGAGTAAACCCGGCCTGAGAGTCTACGTGCGCAGGAACGATATACCACGGGTGTTCGCTGGCCTGGGCATCGCCATCGTCTCCACGTCGAAGGGGATCATGACGGGTCGAAAGGCATGGCGAGAGGGCGCAGGGGGCGAGCTCCTCTGCTACGTTTGGTAGGTACGAGAGAACCGATATGTCTAGAATAGGCAAACAGCCGATTCCGGTGCCGTCCGGCGTCGACGTTATGATCCAGGAGTCCACGATCACGGTGAAAGGGCCCAGGGGCGAGTTGGCTCTGGATATCAACCCGGACCTGACCGCTTCCCTGGACGATGGTTCCCTTGTGGTGGCCCGGCCCACCGACGAGCGGCAACACCGATCGTTGCACGGGCTCACCCGTACCCTGCTGGCCAACATGATTGCCGGCGTCAGCTCCGGTTTCAGAAAGACCCTCACCATCGTCGGCGTTGGCTACCGGGGCCAGATGGACGGCAACACCCTGGTCCTCCAGGTGGGTTACTCCCACCGGGTCGAGATCCCCTCGCCGCCGGACATTACCATCGAGGTCGAGGCTAACAACCGGATCCACGTGGACGGCATCGATAAGCAGCGAGTGGGGCAGGTGGCCGCCGATATCCGGGCCGTGCGACGTCCCGACAAGTACAAGGGCAAGGGTATCAGGTACGAAAACGAGGTGGTCAGGCTGAAACCGGGCAAACGAGCAGCAAGGACAGAGATGTAATGGCAGTCAAGACCCGTCGCATAGGCAGGCTGAGGCGTCACCGCAGGGTGCGCAAGACCCTGTCCGGCACACCCGAGAAGCCCAGGCTTTCCGTGTTCAGAAGCCTGAACCACATCTACGCCCAGGTGGTGGACGACGTTCAGGGCCACACGCTGGCCGCTGCCTCCAGCCTGGACGAACCGGTCAAGAACAAGACCAAGGGCAAGTCCAAGCGGGAGACGGCGGAGTTGGTCGGGACCCTAGTATCTTCACGAGCCAGGGAGAAGGGAATCACCAGGGTGGTGTTCGATAGAGGTGGGTACAGGTACTTCGGGCGGGTGCAGGCCTTGGCCGATGCGGCAAGAAAGGAAGGGCTGGAGCTTTGACCCCCGCCAGAAGAGAGAAGATAGACCCCAAGAACATGGACCTCACCGAGAGGGTGGTCTACATCAACCGGGTCGCCAAGGTGGTCAAGGGCGGCCGGAGGTTCAGGTTCAGCGCAGTTGTGGTAGTGGGAGATGGCGCCGGACACGCAGGCATGGGCCTGGGTAAGGCCGGCAGCGTTCCGGACGCCGTTCGCAAGGGGAACTCCATAGCCCAGAAGAACCTGATGAAAATCGATCTAAAGGACACGACCATCCACCATGAGATCGTCTCCAAGTATCGAGGCGCCAAGATCGTGTTGAGGCCGGCGGCGCCGGGCACCGGCGTGATTGCGGGCGGCGGCGTGCGAGCCGTGCTGGAAGCCGCCGGGGTGAAGGACGTGCTGACCAAGTCCCTGGGCAGCTCCAACCCGATAAACATGGTGAAGGCCACCATAAACGCCCTCACCGAGATCCGGGACCCCCAGGCCGTGCTGGCCAAACGCCTTGGTCGGCCGGCTGTACAGCCTGAACCTGAGCCGGAAGCCGCCCCACCGGAGACCCGGAAGCCTGCCCAAGAGGCCACCGCCTAACAATGTACATGCCATCCGACAAAACGGCCAGAAGCCATAGCGCAGCACAAAATGGGCGACACAGGACTGATCAGTGGCTAACCTGCAGATAACATTGAGGAAAAGCCCCATCGGATACTCCCAGGACCAGCGAGGCACCCTGAGAGCGCTGGGTCTGAAGAAGCTGAACCAGACGGTTGAGCGGGACGACTCGGCGTCGGTACGGGGGATGGTCGAGAAGGTCAAACACCTGGTAACGGTGGTAGAGAAGAGATGAAACTGAACGAGTTACGCCCCCGGCCCGGCTCCACGAAGAACCGGCAGCGGTCCGGTCGGGGTTACGGCAGCGGCCGAGGCCACACCTCGGGACGAGGCAACGGTGGCCAGAAGTCCCGTTCGGGCGGTCGAATCCGCCGCGGGTTCGAGGGCGGCCAGCTGCCGATGATCAAACGGATGCCCTCCAAGCGGGGCTTCACCAATATCTTTCGCACCGAGTACTCCGTTATCAATCTTGATAAGCTGGACCTGTTTGAAAAGGGTTCTGAGGTAGACCCCGACGTCCTGGTTTCCCGGAGGGTGCTTAGGTCCTTGGCCAAACCGGTAAAGATACTGGGCAGCGGCGCCCTGTCCAAGCCGCTGACCGTCAGAGCCAACAAGTTCTCCCGCTCGGCCATCGAGAAGATCGAGGCGGCGGGAGGCAAAGCAGAGATACTAGGCTAAATGAGACAGACCGAGACAGTATCATCAAGGCCGAAGCTGCTCCAGGCGATGATCGACGTCGCCGGCCAGCCGGACCTTCGCGCTAAGGTCCTGTTCACCTTGGCTATACTGGTAATCTTCCGGTTCGTGGCCCACGTGCCGGTGCCCGGTGTGGACGCGGCCGGGCTCGATCGGTTCTTCCAAGGCAACCAGCTGGCGGGCCTGCTGGACCTCTTCAGTGGTGGAGCCCTGAGGAACCTCAGCATAGCCGCCATGGGGGTCTACCCCTATATCACCTCATCCATCATCATGCAGCTCCTGATACCCGTGATCCCCCAGCTGCAGCAGCTCTCTCGGGAGGGCGGTGAAGCAGGTAGGCAGCGGTTGAACCAGTTCACCCACTGGCTAACCGTGCCGATGGCCATGGCCCAGGGCTTCGGCCAGCTCACCTTGTTGGACCGAGCGGGGGTTCTGACCAGCGGGATCGGCCTGAGTGGCAGCGATCTGGGGCCGACCGTAGCCATGATCCTCTCGATGACCGCCGGCACCATGTTCCTGGTCTGGCTTGGAGAACTGATAACGGAGCGGGGCATAGGAAACGGCATCTCGATTCTCATATTCGCCGGCATCGTCTCCGGGCTGCCCAGCCTGCTGGGGCAGAGCTTCCTCCAGAAGGGTAACCTGGGAGGGCTGGCGGTGTTCTTCGCCATAGCCCTGGCTACGATCTATTTCATCGTGATGTTCACCGAGGCCCAGCGACGAATCCCGGTGCAGTACGGACGGAGCACCTTCCGCAGCGGGCGGATGTACCGCCAGACCGGATCAACTCACATACCGCTGAGGGTCAACTCGGCGGGAATGATTCCCATTATCTTCGCCTTTTCTATAATGATCTTCCCCGGCCTGGTGGCCAGCTACTTCGTGACCAGCGATCTCGGATGGCTGGCCACGGGGGCCCGGCTCGTCAGAGATTTCTTCGATACGACGGGTGCGGTCTATTGGGTCATAACCTTCCTTCTCGTAGTCGCGTTCGCATTCTTCTACGCACTGGTGGTGTTCCAGCAGCAGAACATAGCGGAAACGCTGCAGAGAAACGGTGGGTTCGTTCCCGGCATTCGGCCGGGCAAGCCCACACAGGACTACGTAACCCGGGTGCTGCTGCGCATAACCTGGGGCGGGGCGTTGTTCCTGGGAATAGTGGCAGTGATGCCCTTCTTCTCCAGCGGCCTCACCGGTGTCAAAGGACTGCAGCTCACCAGCACAGCCATGCTCATTGTCGTCGGCGTGGTGCTGGATACCATGAGACAGCTGGAGGCGCAGCTAACCATGCGCCGCTACGAGGGCTTCATACGTTGATGAACCGATGGATATCAAAGGCGAGGGATTCGAGAGAACACCTTCCCTTTCCGGGGAGCCTGCATCGGAACCACGCCAAAAGGGAGTCCAGAGGGAAACTTCCCTCTGGCAGAGGGCTAGGGGGATGTGCCCCCTGCTACAAAACCGTCCGAGGGCGGGCGGTTGGGACAAAGACATCCGCCTTAACTGGATAAAATGCAAAAGGAACAGAGTTGTACTTGATACTGTTGGGCGCACCCGGCGCCGGTAAAGGCACCCAGGCGGATACCCTGTCCGGGGAGTTGGGCCTAGCCCACGTAGCCTCGGGCGATCTGTTCCGAGAGGCGCTGAAAAAGGGCACCCCACTGGGTCTCGAGGCGAAAGGGTACATGGACAAGGGTGAGCTGGTCCCGGACGGGCTTACCGTTAAGATGGTGCTGGAGCGATTGGAGAAGCCCGATGCCGCCGAGGGTGTCATCCTCGATGGCTTCCCCCGCACCCAGGCGCAGGCTGTGGCCCTGGACGAGGCGCTGGAGAGCAGCAACCGGGGCATCGACTCAGTGCTGTACATCAAAGTCTCCGACGAGGAGCTGGTAAAGAGGCTGAGCGGTCGCTGGATATGCAGGAGCTGCCAGACCCCCTACCACACCGTCAACTTGCCTCCCAGGACCGTGGGGGTCTGCGACCGGTGTGGCGGCGAGCTGTACCAGCGCTCCGACGACACCGAGGAGACCGTCCGGAACAGGCTTCAGGTCTTCATGGAGAACACAGCGCCCCTTATTGACTATTATGTCAATCGTAATAAACTGGTAGAGGTTAAAGGTGAGCAGGAGATAGAGGCCGTGGGCCGGGAGATGATCGACGCCCTCAAGTCTCGAGTCCCCCAGAGCTAAGGTCAATGGGCAACCTATTCAACAGAGACTCGTCGGAAGCACCGGGCAGACCTTCGGTGACCATCGAAGAAGGTATGGTGGTCAAGTCAGCCCGAGAGTTGGACGTGATGCGTCGGGCGGGCCGGGTTGTAGCCAAGACCCTCGCACTTCTCCAGGAGAGTATAAAGGCGGGAATGACCACAGCCGACCTGGACACTATCGCCGAGGACTCTATCCGAGGTCAGGGCGCCATACCCTCCTTCATAGGGTACCGGGGCTTTCCAGCCTCGGTGTGCGTCTCCATCAACGAAGAGATAGTCCACGGCATCCCGGGAAGCCGGGTGATAGAGAACGGCGACGTGGTTGGGATGGACGTGGGCGCCATCGTAGATGGCTATCACGGCGATGCGGCGGTAACGGTGGGAGTTGGAGATATCACCCCCGAGGCCCGGAAGCTGATCGGCACAACCCGGGACGCTCTCAACATGGGCATAGCGGCGGCCAAAGTCGGTGCCCGGCTGGGAGACGTGGGCGCCGCGGTGCAACAAACGGCCGAGGCTGGAGGCTACTCGGTAGTCCGAGAGTATGTTGGTCACGGCATCGGGCGGAGAATGCACGAAGAGCCGGCGGTGCCCAACTACGGCAAGCGGGGAAGAGGGATACTCCTGCAGCCCGGAATGGCCCTCGCCATCGAGCCGATGCTGAACATCGGCGGGTGGAAGACGAGGCTGCTGGACGACGACTGGACTGTCGTAACCGAGGACGGCAGCCTTTCCGCCCACTTCGAGCACAGCATGGCAGTTACAGAATCGGGCCCGGAGATACTGACCCAGCTTTGACGGAGGTCTCTAGCCGAGCAAAGGCGCCCAAGCCAAACAAAGGTAGTTAAATGACACAGGAAAAGACGGGCAAGAAGGATACGATCGAGGTCGAGGGCACCATCGTGGAGACGTTGCCCAACGGGATGTTCCGGGTGGAGCTGGCCAACGAACACAGGGTGCTGGCCCACATATCGGGAAAGATGCGCATCCACTTCATACGCATCCTTCTCGGGGATAAGGTGCTGGTGGAGCTCTCTCCCTACGACCTCACCCGGGGCCGTATCACCTATAGATTCAAGTAGGACCGCAATGAAAGTCAGAGCATCAGTAAAAAAGCTTTGTGATAGGTGCAAGATAGTTCGCAGGCACGGAATAGTCCGAGTGATCTGTCAGAATCCCAAACATAAGCAGCGGCAGGGATAGTGTGTTGGCAGCGACGGGAACAGCAGGCGGGCGATAGGAGGTATCATGCCTAGAGTAGCCGGCGTCGACATTTCCGGAGACAAGAAGATAGACATCGCGCTTTGTTCCATATACGGGATCGGGTCGACCATAGCCCTAAAAGTGGCGACGGACGCGGGCATCGACCCCGAATTGAAGGTGCGGGACCTCTCCGAGGAGGAGCTCAACAAGGTCCGCGAGATCATCGATAGGGAGTTCATGGTCGAAGGCGACTTGCGCCGCCAAGTGCAGCAGAACATCAGGCGTCTCGTAGACGAGAACACCTATCGGGGCTTGCGTCATCGCCGAGGCCTGCCCGTGAGGGGTCAACGGACCAAGACCAACGCCAGGACCAAACGGGGCGCCAGAAAGACCGTCGCCGGACGCAGGCAGGTCAGAGCCAAGAAGTAGTCTGTATAACAATAATTAGAGGTTGTTTGATGGCTGAGAAAAAGGGACGCAAGAAACGAGAGAAGAAGTTCATTCCCCAAGGACGAGCTTACATACAGTCGTCCTTCAATAACACCAAGATCACCTTGACCGATCCTAACGGAAACGTCATAGCTTGGGGCAGCTCGGGAACCATGGGGTTCAGGGGTTCCCGTAAGGGGACCGCCTTCGCAGCCCAGAGGGCCGCGGAACAGACGGCTCGCAAGGGCATGGACCACGGTCTAAGACAGGTGGAGGTGTTCGTCAAAGGGCCGGGCAGCGGCAGGGAGGCGGCTATCCGCACCCTGCAGGCATCGGGCCTCAACATAGTCAGCATACGGGATGTAACGCCCATTCCCCACAATGGGTGCCGACCTCCCAAGAAACGCAGAATCTAGCTTTCGGAGGAGAGATTGGCACGTTACACAGGTCCGGTTTGCAGGCTATGCAGGCGCCAAGGAGAAAAGCTTTTCCTAAAGGGCGATAGATGCCTCACGCCCAAGTGCGCCATCGAAGGTAGGGCCGGTCCTCCGGGGCCCAGGGGCACTCGCAGGCGAAGGGTGTCCGAACGGGGCGTACAGCTTCGGGAGAAGCAGAAAGTCAAGCACATGTACGGCCTCATGGAGAAGCAGCTGTCAAGACACTTCGATCAGGCGAGGGAGATGACGGGCGTTACCGGCGATAACTTCCTCCAGATCCTGGAAAGACGGTTGGACAACGTGGTCTTCAGGCTCGGCTTCGCCAACTCCAGGCCCCAGGCCCGGCAGATAGTCAGGCACGGCCACTTGATGGTCAACAATCGTCCCACGGACATCCCCTCCTTCATCACATCGGAGGGGGACCAGGTAAGCTGGACCGAATCAGGAAAGAAGACCGAGTATTTCAAGATGGTGACCGAAGACATACGCGGCAGACCAGTCCCCGAGTGGCTGAGTCTGAACATCAACTCCATGGAAGGCCGGGTCGTAACCAAACCCTCTCGGGACCTGGTGGGCACCAGGGTCGAGGACCGGCTCATCATTGAGTACTACTCCCGCTAAGGAGGCAATGCTTTGGACGGCATTGTAAAACCAGCAATAGAAACCCTGGAGTCTGACGACTCCTACGGCAAGTTCAGCATCGAGCCCCTGGAGCGGGGCCTGGGCGTAACCCTGGGCAACTCCATGAGGCGAGTTCTACTGAGCTCCATCAGCGGCGCCGCCGTTACCTGGGTCAAGATAGACGGCGTTCAGCACGAATACTCCACTATCCCCTACATCATCGAGGACGTTACCGAGTTCCTGCTCAACGTGAAGGGAGTTCGGCTCCGAAGCAACACCGAGGACCCGGGGAAGCTGGTCCTGGACGTTCAGGGACAGGGAGAGGTCTGCGCCGGTGACATCAACGCCTCGGCGGAATACGAGGTGGCCAACCCAGAGACCCATCTGGCTACGATAGATTCGGATGACGGCCGGCTCTCGGTGGAGTTCAACGTGGAGCGGGGCCAAGGTTTCATTCCGGCCAACAACGCCAACGGCTTGCCCATAGGCGCCCTGCCCGTGGACGCTATCTTCACACCCGTTCGAAAAGTGAACTACGAGATAGAGCACGTCAGGGTCGGGCAGGCCATCGACAAGGAGCGCCTGGTGCTGGAGGTATGGTCCGACGGTACCATCTCGCCCCTGGACGCGATCCGGGAGGCGGGAGAGGCCCTGGTGGACTATTTCTTCCTGTTCGCCAACGTGGACAAGGTGTTGGAGCAGGGCCGGGAGAAGCGGCCGTTGGCCCTCACCATCCCGCCCGACCAGTACAACATGCCCATCGAGAACATGGGGCTGTCGGCTCGCACGCTAAACTGTCTAAAGCGGGCGAACATCAACAGGGTGGGCGAGGTGCTGGAGACCAGCCAGGAGGAGCTGCTCGCCATCCGTAACTTCGGTGAGAAGTCCCTCTCAGAGCTCGACGAGGCCCTGGACGCCAAGGGCCTGTTGGCCGCTCCAAAGGCCGAGGAAGAGGCGGAACCAGAGGAGGAGCAGGACGAGACCGTATCCGAAGGCGAAGAGGAGACGGCCGAGCAGCCGGAGGAACAGGAGCAGCCCCCCCAGGAAGAAGAGGACAAGGAGTAGGGCGGGCCAGGCGTCGGCCACACCGAGTTTCAGAGCCTATCAGGTTGAATTTCAGGCATTGGAATCATGAGACACAGAAAATCCGGCAGGACCCTGGGAAGGCCAACGGGCCACAGGATAGCTATGTACCGCAACCTGGTCACCGACCTGCTGCGCAACGGGCATCTGGCCACCACCGAGGCAAAAGCCAAGGAGGTGCGCAGCATGGCCGAGAAGATCATCACGCTGGGTAGAAAGAAGAGCCTCCACGCCCGGCGTCAGGCCCTGTCCTTCGTACCCGATAAGAAGGTGGTGTCCAAGGTCTTCAGCGAGCTATCGGAGAGGTACGCCGAGCGGCCCGGCGGATACACCCGGACCATCAAGCTGGGCCCCCGCATGGGCGATTCCGCACCGATGGTCCGCCTGGAGCTCCTGCAGTAGGTACAGTCCAGTAGAACTTTAACAACGTAAATATGGTTGATCGGGATGCGCGTCGGTTGGCCCTGTTGGTCGAGTACGATGGCACTCAGTACCGGGGATTCCAGCTCCAGCCCAACGGTCCCACCATTCAGGGCGAGTTGGAGACGGCCATCGAAAAGGTGACCGGCGAAACGAGACGGGTGGCAGGCGCCAGTCGCACCGACTCGGGGGTACACGCCGAAGGGCAGGTGGTCAGCTTTACCACCGGGTCCAACTTGTCGGCTGGTACCTTCGTCGAGGCGCTGAACTACTATCTACCCTCGGATATCGCCGTTCAGAAGGCCCTGGCGGTGCCCAGCGAATTCGATGTCCGGCGTCGAGCCGCCAGCCGGGAGTATCGATACTCGATATTGAACCGTCGTCCGCCTTCGCCCCTGAGAGGCCGCTTCCACCATCGGATCGGAGATCCGTTGGACGTGGATGCGATGAACACCGCCGCCAGGCTCTTGATAGGCGTGCGGGACTTCGCCTCCTTTACGGCGCCTCAGAGGTCCAAGGAGGGGAGCACGGTCCGACAGGTGATAGAAGCGGGAGTGACCAAGGAAGGAGAGCTTGTGCTCCTCGATATCGAAGCCAACGCTTATCTGTACCAGCAGATCCGTAGAACGGCGGGGACGCTGGTAAGTGTGGGACTGGGGAAATCAAGCATCGACCAGTTCGAGGAGTTGCTCAAAAAACCCAGTCCGGGCGCCGCAGGACCTACGCTACCGGCCAAAGGCCTGCGCCTGAAGAGGGTCAACTACCCCGATACCATAGCAGTGAAACCCGGTGCAACCAGAGCAATCGTATCAAGAACCTAGCGATCGAAGACTGAAAATGAGAACGAAAACATACAGTCCGAAAGCGGCCGACCTGAGGCCTCAGTGGCACGTCATAGACGCCTCCAGCGAGCCTTTGGGACGGCTCGCGTCCCGGATCGCCCAGATCCTCAAGGGCAAGAACACGCCGCTGTACAGTCCGCACATGAACACCGGCGATTTCGTCATCGTGACCAACACCAAGCAGGTCGTGGTCACAGGGCGGAAGAAAGAGAAGAAGGTCTACTACCGGCACACCCAGTACCCGGGCGGGTTGCGGGAGACCAGCCTGGCTCGAATGTCGGAGCAGCATCCCAACCGGGTGGTTTTCAAGGCGGTCAAGGGGATGCTCCCTCACAACCGTCTCGGCCGGGCGATGCTGCGGCGACTAAAGCTGTATTCGGATGCAGAGCATCCCCACGAGGCCCAGGTCAGCGCCAGCATCAAGGCGGCGGAGAAGGCAGAGGCCGAAGGCCCGGTCTACATCGGGCTGCCCAAACCGGTAATCCGTCGCAAACCGAAGAAGAAGAGAGCCAAAGCCCCAGCAGTCGAAGCCGCGGCCGAGACCGCTGTGGCGGTCCCTGAAGGCGAGGAGACGCCGACGGCAGAGATGGCCGCAGAAGCAGCAACCGGTGAAGTGGTCTCCGAGCCGGCGGTCGAAGAGGCCCCGGCCGAAGATGCAGAGGCGGCTGCAGCGCCCGTCGACGAAGCTCCGGGACCCGTCGAGGAAGAGGGACAGGAATCGCCTGCGGCCGACGAAGCCCCATCTGACGCGGCAGAGCCGATGGCCGAGCCTGAGCCGGCGGAAGAACCCGCGGAAGCCGCCGTTGTGGAGCAGCCCGAAGCCACCGCGGACGAAGCTCCGGTAGCTGAAGAGCAAGCCATCGAGGAGCCTGAGCCGGAGTCGGCGGCAGAAGAACAAGAGAAAGCATCGGAGACCGAGGACAAGAAGGAGCCCGGGTAATACTGAGCGGAGGACGGTGATCATTGACTACCACTGAGCAGCGATATTTCTACGCAACGGGAAAACGGAAAAGGGCCATCGCCAGGGTACGGTTGTTCCCGGGCAGTGGCGCCCTAGTGGTCAACGGCAAGCCTCTACAGGAGGCATTTGCGGGCACCACCCTTCAGGACATCATTCTCGAGCCTCTCCGTGTCACCCAGCTCCAGGACAACTACAACGCCAGCATCAAGGTGTTGGGCGGCGGGTTTGCGGGCCAGGCCCACGCAATTCGCCTGGGCATAGCAAGGGCCTTGCTGGTAGCCAATGAGGAGCTGAGACCCGTTCTCAGGAAAGCGGGCCTCCTCACCCGAGATTCCCGGATCAAAGAGCGCAAGAAGTACGGCCTCAAGAGGGCTCGGAAAGCGCCTCAGTACACCAAGCGCTAGTCAGCAGACAGTAACGACGCCTTCCGTCATCGCGAGCCCCGACAAAGTCGGGGTGTGGCAGTCTAGCCAGGGCGGTTAGACCCACCTCTTAAGTGGGTTAAGCTTGGTTTCAAGTGAGTTGGGCTTGTGTTGTTGGAAGGAATCCCCACCTCAGGTGGTTCTTCCCTCCCACCCGCCCCGGATCGCATCCGGCGGCGCCCCTCCCCTAAACTGCCGACGGCAAGTCGACAGAACAAGGGGTGTGCAGGGGGGCGAACTCCTTTCGGGAGTCTGAGCGTGCTCCTCAGAAACTACCTCCTTTTGCCCATTCCTGGCCGGGAAGAGGGCCAGGGGGAACGTCGCGTGAAAGAGATGTCCGGCGCTTATCGGAAATTGTTGGCCAGAGCGTTCAGGGCGGCCTGGCAGACGTCCAGGTCCTGCTGATCCGACGCCCCGGCAGCGCCTATGCCCCCAACCACCTCTCCACCTATCGTAATGGGCAGCAGACCATCGGCCGGCACCAGCCTGCCCTGCATGCGGGTCACCATGCTCTGGAACCAGGGCTCGGAGGCAAAGGGCATCACCTCCTGGCCGGGCGCCTTGAACATAGCGGCGGTGAAGGCCATGTCCTCGGCTATTTTCAGGTTGAGAGGGCCCGAATCGTCCATGCGAGACCCCGTTATGAGAAACCCTCCGCTGTCCACCACGGCCACGCTCAGAATGCAACCCATATCTGTAGCCTTGGCCTTGGCTGCCTGGACCATCTTCTCAGCCACGTCAAGCGTAAGCGACATGTTCTCTCCTTCTGACACTCTGTACGACCGGCTGCTTCTAGTCCCTGGGAAGCCCCAGACCCCTTCTGGCTATGATTCCCCGCTGTATCTCGGAGGTTCCGCCGGCAATGGTAGCCGATACCGAAAGGAGATAGTCCTTACCGTAGATGCCGCCGGCCGGGGCGTGCTTGGAGTCCTGGTCGAGAAGGCCATAGAGGCCCAACATCGCCGTGGCGGCCCTGGCCTGCCGTTGCTGGGCCTCGGTGGCGAACAGCTTGCACATGGAGGCCTCCTGGTTGGGGACCAGCTTCTGGCCCTGCATCCAGGCTATCCGGTAGCACATGAGACGGACTATCTCGATATCGATGGCGATGTCTGCCAGCCGTGCCCGGTTCTTCATGTCCAGGCCGCCATTCCCGTTGGACTCCTTGACCAGCTGCAACAGGTCATCGAAGCCTCGCTTCATGCTTGCGGCCTGGGAAATGTATGACCGCTCGTAGTCCAGGGCCACCGCGACGTAGTACCAGCCCCTGTTCTCATCGCCGACGCGGTTCCGCTTGGGCACCCTTACGTCCTCGAAGAAGATCTCGTTGAAGTGGTGGCTGCCGGCCATGTTCACGATGGGACGCACTGAGATACCAGGGCTCTTCATATCGACGAGCAGCAGGCTGATCCCCTTGTGCTTGGGCGCCTCGGGGTCGGTGCGAACGGCCAGCCAGCACCAGTCCATTTTGTGCCCGCCGCTGTTCCATATCTTCTGGCCGTTGACCACGTAGTCGTCGCCGTCGGAAACGGCCCGGGTCTGCAGCGACGCTAAATCCGAGCCCGATTCGGGCTCGCTGTAGCCGGTGCACCAGAACCGTTCGCCCGCTCCGATCTTCGATATGTGTTCCTTCTTCTGTTCTTCATCGCCATAGATCATCAGGGTAGGCCCGACCCAGCTTATCCCACCTACTCCCATGTCCATGCAGGCGGAAGGCATGCGGTTGTATGCCATCTCCTCCAGGTAGACCACCTGCTCCATGATGGGCCGGTCCTGGCCGCCGTAGTCCTTGGGCCAGGAGATGGTCAGCCAGCCCTTGTTGGCCAGCTTCTTGGCCAAGCCTCGGGTGTACTCCCACCCCTCCTCGTACTCTTCACCCTCGGTCAAGAAGCCTCCGCCGTCTCCAAATTTCTCTTTCTCGATAAACTGCTTGACTTCCGTGCGAAACTTCTCTTCTTGTTTTGTGAATACGA
The DNA here is from genome assembly GCA_965197645.1 of Dehalococcoidia bacterium. GTDB lineage: Bacteria > Chloroflexota > Dehalococcoidia > Plut-88900 > Plut-88900. The sequence continues at coordinate 618,101 of OZ240219.1, forward strand.
AGTCCATATCGAGCTTTCTCCCCCTGTTTGCTCTTGTGATGCGCTGACACTGTTGATTATACCAGACCCGCCGTATCAGACTTGGGCTAGTCTCCTGCCCTCTTCCAGCAGCCTGCTCACCTGCTCCAGACTCTCGCTTTCGGCGTAGATGCGCATGAGCGGCTCGGTGCCCGAGAACCGGACCAGGAGCCAGCTGCCGTCCTCCAACGTGAACTTCAGTCCGTCCGTGACATCGAAGTCGGTGACGGCCCAACTATCCAGCTCGAGTGGTGGGTCCGCCGACACTCTCTCCACGATGCGGCCCTTGTCTTCAGCCTCCAGGTGCAGGTCTATCCGGCTGTAGTGATGAGGGCCGACGACGTCGTAGAGGTCGGAAAGCAGGCGGGACACGGATTTTCCGGTGCCGGACATCATATCCAGGATGTAGAGGGACGAGAGTATCCCATCCCGCTCCGGGATGTGGCCCCGGAACCCGAAACCCCCGCTCTCCTCACCCCCTATCAGGGCGTTCTCCCTCATCATGACCGGACCGATGTGCTTGAAGCCCACCGGAGTCTCGTGGACGGTAACACCGTAGATCTCGCCCAGCCGGTTGATCATCCTGCTGGAGGTGATGGACTTGACCATGGGCCCCCGCTCCCCTCGAACCTCCAGCAGGTAGTAGGCCAGAAGCCCGAAGATCTGGAGCGTGGTGAGGATGTTCCCGTTTTCGTCGGCGAGGCCCACCCGGTCGGCGTCCCCATCGGTGGCCAAGCCCACGTCGTATCCCAGGCGCCTCACGCGGCGGCTGAGCTGCCCAAGGTTACGATCGATGGGCTCGGGCTGGGCCAACCCCGGGAACCGGGGGTTGTGGGCCCCGTGGATCTCGCTCACGGTGGTAGCACCGCCCGCCAGCAGCGATTTCAGATAGCCGGCTCCTGCCCCGTACATCGAGTCCACCACAATCTTGATCCCACTGCTGCTCAGTCGTTCCAAGTCCACCAGGCGGGATAGCTGGTCCGCATACTCGGCCCTCAGGTCCACCCGCTGCACGTCGCCGTCTTCGATCCGCGCCGGTGGAGCGCCGCCCGCCTCCAGCACCTTTCCGATGTTCGCCTCCAGGGCCTCCACGATCTCCGGCGAGGCGCTGCCGGCATACTCGGGCTTGTACTTGAAGCCGTTCCACTCGGGTGGGTTGTGGCTGGCAGTGATGATAACGGCCCCGGCGGCCCTGCGGGTCACGATTCCATAGCTGACTACGGGGGTTGGGGTGGGCCGGTTGCACAGGTAGCAGGGGATGCCGTTGGAGGCCAGAACACCGGCAACGGCCTCGGCGAACTTGTCCGACAGGAAACGGGTATCGAACCCTACGACAACGCCTCGCTCTGCTAGCCCAAGCTGCATGACGTAGTCGGCGACCCCTTGGGCGCAGGCTCGAACGTTGGAGAAGGTGAAATCATCGGCTATGACGGCTCGCCACCCATCGGTGCCGAACTTTATCGGGCTGGACATCTGTACCTCAGGGCAATAATCAGGTCCTATTCTCCATCGGAAAGGATGCGAAAGGTCCCCAACAGGAACTGGATGTGCCTGGTGGTGAACGGGGTATTCTCCAGGCCTCGAGACCGGGTAACGGTGACCAGATAGACGTCGTCCTGGTGGGTGACGAAAGCAGCGAACTCCTCGAAGGGAAAGTCCGCTCCCCCATAGGCGTAGGCCATGATAACGGTCTCTCGACCGTCCTGTGTCGTCAGGGCCGGATCAAACAGTACATCCACTTCGGAGACCCTGGCTACGGCGCCCAAGTGCTGGTCTACAAAATCCTCCAGGGGTATGGTGGTCAGTAGAGACGGTACGACCAGTACCCTGATCACTCCGAAGAACTCTTCGCTGATGATCTGCACACTTTGACCATCCGCCGATTCGGTCAGCTGCCAACCTTCGGGGTGCAGAATTGCGTAGGGAAACTCGGCGTTTCGATACTCGACGCCATCCAGCTCTCCGCTGATGCCGGAAGGAACGGTTGGTACAGGCGTCTCCGTCCCGGCGACGGGGGTGTTCTGCTCCGGGATAGAGGTGGCCGTTGGCGTCATGGCAAGGGGAGTATCCTGGTCAGGGACCGGAGTGGCCGTTGGCGTCGAATCGGTGGGCCGGCAAGACAGGGCGACAACAATGACGATCAAGAGAACTGTCAGCCTTAGATAAATGGGCACGATGCTTCCACTGTTACGGATTTCCCCTTCGCCTCTTGAGGCGCCGGACGTTGGAACGATTCTATCAGGGTGAACGCCGACTATGAAGATGTCCCGCTCACTAGCCCAGAGCTGCCGCGGTGAACACGCCGGCCCCTTTACCGTTGTCAGATGGGATATCATTACGTCCTGGGAGGTGTAATGAGATGAACAGTGAAGATCTGGCCTTCGTGCCGGCCTGGCAGCTGCGGGATATGATCGCATCCAAAGAGGTCTCGCCCGTCGAGCTGGTAGACCTGTATCTACGGCGTATCGAACGGATCAATCCCCAGTTGAACGCCTACCTCACGATAGTAGAGGATCTGGCCCGGTCTGAGGCCAAGAAGGCGGAGGAGGCGGTCTCCCGTGGCGAAACCCTGGGACCGCTTCACGGCATGCCCATTGCCATCAAGGACCTGGAGCAGACCAAGGGCATCCGGACCACGATGGGTTCGCTGATCTACAAGGACTCCGTGCCCGACGAGGACTCCATCGAGGTCGAGCGGCTGCGCGCCGCCGGCGTCATCATTCTGGGCAAGACCAACACGCCCGAGTTCGGCCTGCTGGGCGAAAGCAAGAACCGGCTAGGAGACGACTGCCGGAACCCGTGGGATGTCCGCTGCACCACCGGCGGCTCCAGCGGAGGTTCGGCCGCGGCCATAGCCTCGGGGTTGGCGCCCCTGTCCACCGGCAGCGATTCGGCAGGCTCGATAAACAACCCCGCCGGATTCTGCGGGGTCTACGGCATCAAGCCGACCCTGGGCCGGATACCCTGCTGGCCGGTGGGCGCGCCCTATCTGCTCACCCACTATGGGCCCCTCACCTGGACAGTGAAGGACGCCGCCCTGATGCTTCAGGCTGCGGCCGGCCACGATAGCCGGGACCCGATGGCTATGCGAGAGACGCCGCCGGACTTTCTGGCTGCCCTGGAGGCACCCCTGGGGGAGCTGAAGATTGCTTGGAGCCCGGACCAGGGATTTGCCCCGGTGGACGGAGACGTGGTATCGGTATCTCGCAAAGCGGCTTTCGCATTCGAGGCGCTGGGCTGCAACGTGGAAGAGGTCAAGCTCGACCACGGCGATCCCTTCGAGTTCTATCTCCCCGTCAACTGGGGAGAAGGCTACGAAGGATCGGGCGACCTGCTGGCGAACCACCTCGATGAACTGCACCCCGAATCGGTCGAGGAGCTCCAAGCCGGTAGAGCACTAACCGTGGACCAGTACTCCGCAGCCCTCACCCGTCTGTGGCACTTCCGCAGCGAGATGGCCGATTTCTTCGAAGAATACGATCTGCTCATCACCCCCACCAACGCCGTGACCGCTTTCCCGGTGGGCGAGCAACCTTCGGAGATCGGCGGAACACCGGTGCGGCCCCACTGGACCACCTTCATGCCCTTCCAGGTGTTCTGGAATCTGACGGGGCATCCGGTGGCGTCGGTGCCGTGCGGCTTCGGCTCGGACGGCCTGCCGGTGGGAATAATGATCGCCGCCCAGTGGGGGAGAGAAGACCTGGTACTGAGGGCATCGGCTGCGTTGGAGGAGGCCCACCCCTGGGCTGGCAAGCGCCCGCCAGTGTCCTAGAGGGGTGCTGAAAAACCCGTTTCGCGACCATCCCCCTGGCCCCCTTCCTGGCCAGGAAGGGGGAATAAGATGAGATAATTTCTGAGGGCCACCCTCAGACTCCCGGCAAAGGGGCTTTGCCCCTCTGCACACCCCTCGTACTTTGGCCTCAACCGGGGAGTCCAGAGGGCTTCCCTCTGGCAGGGGGCTTGGGGGGCGTGTCCCCAATACACTAAACGTCTCAGGGCGAGTGGGAGGGAAGAACCACCTGGAGTGGGGCAACGGCCAGACCTGGCTAGATTGCCACGCCCCGACTTCGTCGGGTCTCGCAATGACGAGGTTGTCGCTGTCGGCGACGGGTGAGCCGGTCCTGAGGGGGTCGAAGGGAGCGAAGTGAAGGTCTTAGCCGGCCTGTTCCTCGACCTGGGGACTCACCTCGCCCTTTAGTCCCGCCTCGAACCTCAGCGCAGCCGCTTTGTCGGTGCGCTCCCAGGGCGCATCGATATCGTTCCGGCCGAAGTGACCGTAGGCTGCCGTGGGCCGGTAGATGGGACGGCGCAGGTCCAGGTCCCTGATTATCGCTGCCGGTCTCAGATCGAAGTGCTTGTCGATCAGCTTCTCGATCAGAGCGTCCTCCACCTTGCCCGTGCCGAAGGTCTCAACGCTCACGGATATCGGGTGGGCCATTCCTATAGCATAGGACAGCTGTATCTCCAACCGGTCCGCCAGTCCTGCGCCCACCAGGTTCTTGGCCACGTAGCGGGCCGCGTATGCCGCCGACCGGTCCACCTTGGTCGGGTCCTTGCCCGAAAACGCTCCGCCTCCGTGTCTGGCCACTCCTCCGTAGGTATCGGCGATGATCTTGCGTCCCGTAAGCCCCGCGTCCCCCATGGGCCCGCCGGTAACGAACCGGCCGGTGGGGTTAACGTAGAACTTGGTGCTGGGCCTGAGGAGCTGCTGGGGGATGACGTCGACGATGACGTGCTCCTGAAGGTCGTCGCTTATGACGCTCTGCGGCACTCCGGGATCATGCTGAGTGCTCAGCACCACCGTATGCACGGACTGGGGCACACCATGCCGGTACTCCACCGTGACCTGGGACTTTCCGTCCGGCCTGAGATAGGGCAACGTGCCGTCCTTCCGAATGGCAGCCATCCGTTTGCACAGCTTGTGGGCAAGAGAGATGGTCAGCGGCATCAGCTCGGGGGTCTCATTGCAGGCGAACCCGATCATCATCCCCTGGTCACCGGCGCCTATCTGGTCGAAGTTGTCCTCATCGTCGAAGGGGATCTCCTGCTCTTTGGCCTCGGCCGAGCGGTCTACGCCGAGGGCGATATCCCTGGACTGCTCCTTCAGCGAAACGATGACGCCGCAGGTCTCGTAGTCGAACCCGTACTCCGAGTGGGTGTATCCGGTGCTCCGGATGGTGTCCCGGGCCAGCTTGGGGATATCGACGTACGTATCGGTGGAGATCTCTCCCGCGATGAGCACCAGGCCGGTGGTGACCGAGGTCTCACACGCCACGCGTCCGTTGATGTCGTTGGCTATGACCCCGTCCAGCACTGCGTCCGATATCTGATCGCAGATCTTGTCCGGGTGCCCCTCGGTTATCGATTCCGAGGTGAACAGTAGGCTGGGGGAGCTCATGAAGGTCGTGGTCATATCTCTTCTCCTGTGGAATGGGGAGTCCGAAGGGTTGGATGTCCTATGCGTCTAGGTGCCAGATTCCCAGCTGTTCAGATATGTATCTTGCTCGTCGGTCAGGGTGTCGATGGCAATGCCCATGGATTGGAGCTTCAGCCGGCCCACTTCGTCGTCGATGTCTCTAGGCACGTCGTGGACGCCTACCTCCATCTCGCTGGCGTGCTTGGCCATGTACTCCGAGCAGAGGGCCTGGTTGGCGAAGCTCATGTCCATGACGCTGGCCGGATGCCCCTCGGCGGCGGCGAGGTTGATCAGCCGGCCCTCTCCCAGCAGGTATATCTGCCTGCCGTCTTTGAAGGCATACTCCCGAACATAGGGCCGTAGCTCCTTCTGGCTCTCGGAAAGCTCCTCCAGGGCATTGATATCGATCTCGACGTTGAAGTGGCCGCTGTTGGCCAGCATGGCCCCGTCCTTGAGCTCGGTGATCGCTTCAAGGCCGATGGTCTTGAGGCCGCCGGTGGCCGTGACGAAAACATCTCCGATCCTGGCTGCTTCGACCATGGGCATCACCTGGAACCCGTCCATGGCCGCTTCCAGGGCCTTGATCGGGTTTACCTCGGTCACCACAACCTTGGAACCCAGCCCGGAGGCCCTCGCCGCTATGCCCCGTCCGCACCAGCCATATCCCCCAACAACCACCGTCTTCCCGGCCCACAGCACGTTGGTGGCCCGGGTTATGCCGTCTATAGTGCTCTGGCCGGTTCCGTAGCGGTTATCGAAGAAATGCTTGGTGTCCGCTTCGTTGACGCTGATGATCGGGTAGCGGAGGGCGCCGTCGTTGGCCATGCTGCGAAGTCGGATGACACCGGTGGTGGTCTCCTCCATGCCGCCGACGATCCCATCGAGCAGATCAGTGCGGTCCTTGTGAATGGTAGCGACCAGGTCGGCGCCATCATCCAAAGTGATGTTGGGCTTGTGGTCCAGGGTACTGCCGATATGCTTGTAGTAGGTCTCGTCGTCTTCCCCCTCGATGGCGTAGACAGGAACCCCGTACTCGTGCACCAGGGCGGCGGCGGCGTAGTCCTGGGTGCTTAGAGGGTTGCTGGCACACAGGGACACGTCCGCTCCGCCTTCTTTAAGGGTCAGTATCAGGTTGGAGGTCTCTGTAGTGACGTGCAGGCACGCGGCTATGGTCAACCCCTCTAGCGGCCGCTCCCTGGCAAACCTCTCTTGAATCAGTCTCAACACGGGCATCTCTTTGGCGGCCCACTCTATGCGGACCACCCCGTCCGCTGCGAGGGACGGGTCTTTTATGTCGGAGGGTATGCTGGTTTTCGCCACTTGTTTCCTCTATGACTGCTATCTATCTAAACGTGCCGGTGTAGCCGGGCACGGACGGCCCATTATGATACTGGAAGGGCGCTTAGTCTACCCTCGTAGCGTAGGGAGGGCGGGTCGGAGGTCGTTTGGCTGGCACTAAAGATTCGAGGTGAATCCTTCATTCCTGTCGGGACGAGGCCGGCTTACTTTTCGACGGGATACTCGCTGTCGATCCACCCCTCGGTGCCGCCCTCAAGGTTGTACAGGTCGGAGTGGCCGTACGCAGCAGCGACCTCGCAAGCCAGCGCGCTGCGGACGCCGACGGCGCACACGAACAGCAGCTGCTTGCCGCTTTCCAGCTCGTCCACCCTGTTGAACAGGTCGTCCACCGGAATCAGCTTGGCGCCGGGCACGTGGCCCGCTTCGTATTCATCGGGGTTCCGTACGTCGATGACCTTCACGTCGCCTCCTTCGATAAGCTCCTTGGCGGCGACGGTGTTGATCCTCTTGAAGGGCTCCCCCTGCTCCTGTCTGATCTGGGCTTCCATCTCCATCTTCTCTCCTCGGTCTAGGTCTCAAGCTCCACGCAGCGCCTGACGTAAAGGCGTAACCTCTATTGTAACTTCTAAGGGAAGCCGTAGCCAGTGGTTACGCCTCGTGCTTGCCTAAACGTACTTACCGACAAGGAGCCCGAGGGACTGCTTGATCTCCGGAGGAATGCGGTCGGGAGCGGTGATGATCGCGCTTGAAAGGGCGCTGCCGCAGCCGCAGGCGTCCCGACCGGGCATCCTCGAAGTAAGGTCCCGCACTATTCGCTGCGAGACGGCGACGTTCTTCAGCAGGTTGTTCACCACCATCTCAACGCTCACCGATTCGTGGGTCTGGTGCCAGCAGTCGTAGTCGGTGGCGCAAGCCAGGGTGGCGTAGCACAGCTCGGCCTCCCTGGCGAGCTTGGCCTCGGGAAGGGCCGTCATTCCAATGACGCTGGCGCCCCAGGACCGGTAGAGCTCGCTTTCGGCCCGGGTCGAGAAGAGGGGCCCTTCCATGACGACGTATGTGCCCCCGTTGTGGGTCCGCGCCCCCGCGGCCGAAGCAGTTTCGTACAACGCATTGCTGAGGCTGGGGCAGAAGGGGTCCGCGAACTGGGTGTGGACGACCAGGCCCTCTTCGAAGAAGGAGTTGACCCGGCTCTTGGTGCGATCGATGAGCTGGTCAGGCACCACCAGGTCCATGGGCCTTATCTCCTCTTTCAGACTTCCCACCGCGCTCACCGAAACGACCCACTGCACTCCCAGCGATTTCAGGGCAAAGATGTTGGCCCGGGCCGGAATATTGGTGGGATTGATACGGTGGCCCCTGCCGTGGCGAGGCAGAAACGCCACCCGTCGGCCTTCCAGCGTGCCTACTACGATGGCGTCGCTGGGCTCTCCGAAGGGAGTCTCGGGCCTGACCTCCTCGGTATCGGCGAGCCCGTCCATGCGGTACAACCCGCTGCCCCCGATGATGCCTATCTCTGCTTGTGCCAACGGTCGCCTCGCGATTCCTGTCTCTAAGCCCCTGCCACCAGGTCCTTCAACGACTCGGAGTAGGGCTCCCCGACGATTCCCTGCTCCGTGATGATAGCGGACACATACCGGTGGGGCGTCACGTCGAAGGCGGGGTTCGCCACCGACACCCCTTCCGCCGCTACGCGCTGGCCGGCGAACTGGACGACCTCCTCCTCGCTCCGTTCCTCTATCGGTATCGCCTCCCCCGAGGGCATCGAGAGGTCCACGGTGCTTATGGGAGCGGCCACGTAGAAGGGGACCTGGTTCTCATTGGCCAGCACCGATATCGAGTAGGTGCCGATCTTGTTGGCTACGTCGCCGTTGGCGGCGATCCGGTCGGCACCGACGATGACGCAGTCGACTTCGCCTCTGCTCAGGAAGTGGCCAGCCATCGAGTCGGTGATTAGGGTCACGTCGATGGAGTCCCGGACCAGCTCCCAAGCCGTTAGCCGGGCGCCCTGGAGGAAGGGGCGGGTCTCGGTGGCTATCACCTTAAGATCAGTCCCCATTTTCACCGCGCTGCGGATTACTCCGAGAGCGGTGCCGTAGCCTGCCGTGGCCAGAGCGCCGGCGTTGCAGTGGGTCATCACCCGGCTCTTGCCCAGGAGAAGCTCTGCGCCCAGTGCCCCCATGCGACGGTTGGACTCTTCGTCCTGCCGTTGGATGGTGAGGGCCTCGTTCAGCAGCGCCTCCCTCATGCCCCTCATCTCCGTGTTCTCTATCACTCGCTCCATCCGCTCCAGTGCCCACCGGAGGTTCACAGCGGTGGGCCGGGACGAGCCCAGGGCCTCAATGACCGGCTTCATCTTCCGGGTGAAGGACCCTTTATCGGCTGCATCTATCGAGCTTGCGCCCAGGACCACGCCATAGGCGGCGGCCACCCCAATGGCCGGAGCCCCCCGGATGCGCATCTCCTTGATGGCCCGGACCACGCCCTGGTGGTCGGACAGCTCAAGGTAGACCTCCTCCAGAGGCAGCCTGGTCTGGTCCAGCATCCGGACCTTGTTATCGACCCACTCGATGGTTTTCATAGCTGAATCGCGGCCAGTATAAGGGAACGCCACCGGCTCGACAATTGGCGTGCGGTGCAGGCGCGTTGACGAAACTTTACATATTTGCTACTTTACCTTTGCCTGCCGAGATGTGCGGATCCCATGGAGGACTGAGCGTCCAACGTCAGCCAACGCAGCGGCAACAGCCGGGACAATGGATACCGGCACTCCACAAAATGAAACTATCTTCCACGTCAGCGACACCGGCAAAGGCAATCTAGGATAGGGAGGCGTCGAAATGGGACGGAACGGATACAAAGTAATGGACTCGGACCTGCACGTGCAGGAGCCCGCGGACCTGTACACCAACTACATGGACCCCAAGTGGGGTGACCGGATACCCAGAATAGAAGGGAAACGGAGCAGCGAGGAGGGCACCTACACCACCTCCGAGGGAACCCCTGTACGACGGTCTCAGGCGCAGAGTTTCCCGCCCATAGGCGCCCGGGAGGGGCATCGCTTTCAGGTAGGGCGGGACACCAACTTCGATTCGACCTCCCAGATCAAGGCGATGGACATAGAGGGAATCGACGTTGCCGTCATGTTCCGGACACTTCCCCTCTACACCGACGACGCTCACGAGCCCGAGTACGCGCTGGACCTGTGCAAGGCCTGGAACGACTGGATCACCGATTTTTGCAACGAGGACCCGGCCCGGATGAAGGGCGCAGGCCTGGTCCCTCTCCACGATGCGAACCTCGCTGCCGGTGAGGTACGCCGGATAGTCAAGGACCTCGGGCACGTTGGCATCTGTCTCACCCCCGAGCCTGCGGTGGGACGGCAGCTGCCGGATGCCTATTTCGATCCCGTGTGGGCCGAGTCCCAGGACCTGGACACGCCCATCTGCTTCCATCCCAGCTTCTCGCCCAACCAGGTCCACTGGTCGAACCGGTTCGCCGATATGTCGGGCCTCACCTGGCTGGTCGAGACCTTCGATCAGCCCATGGAGCAGATACTGGCGGTGGTGTACATGACCGCCGGCGGCATCATGGACCGGTTCCCCAACATGAAGGTGGCCTTCCTGGAGGGCAACTGCACCTGGCTGCCCTGGCTACTCTACAGGCTGGACGAGAGGTATGAGCTGTACGAAGGGCTTGAAGGTGTCATAGACCTTTCCCTCAAACCCAGCGAGTATTTCTTCCGGCAAGGCTTCATCTCGGTGGACGTGGACGAGTACCTGGTAACCGATGTCATCGCCCGATACGGTGACGATCATCTCGTCTTCACTACCGACTACCCCCACACCGACTGCAAGTTCCCCGAGGCCACCAACACCTTCCTATCGATGGAGGACCTGCCCGACGAGACCAAGCGAAAGATCCTCTGGGACAATTGCGCCCGCCTTTACAGCATGAACTAGGCGCATTTGCCTAAAAGACGCGTCGGGGCGGCCAAGATGTATCTTGGCCGCCCCTTCTGTGTTTTTGCCGTTGACCGAGTGGATGGGGTGTGCAGAAGGGCGAAGCTCCCTTGCCGGGAGTCTGAGGGTGTCCCTCAGAAATTATCTTGATTTTTGCCCCCTTCCTGGCCAGGAAGGGGGTCAAGGGGATGGTCGCGAAAGGGTTGGCTTTGCCCTCCCACCCACCCCGAGACGTTATATCTGGGGACACATCCCCCATACCCCCTGCCAGAGGCAAGGCGAGGCCCTGCACCGATAACATGAAAGAAGAGGGGGGTGAAGCTCCGCACCTGCGGCAGGCGGAAGATAGAGCTGGCTTATGTCAAAGGGTCAACGGGTTCGGGGTAGAGTGTTAGCAGGCCGATAGAATAAGGAGTGTGCAGAGGGGCGAAACCCCTTTACCGCGTTAGCTGGTGGCGACCTTGGAATAGGCCGGGGTGCACCAGTGCTGGTACTCCTCGTTCTTGCCCTTGATGATGTCCACGTACAGGCTTCGAAGCTTGTCTGTGATCGGCCCGACCTTGCCATCGCCTATGGGCCGGTGGTCCAGCTCGACGACTGGGGTGATGTGGGCCGCCGTTCCGGTGAGGAAAAGCTCGTCGGAGGCGTATAACTCGCTGCGGTCCACCTGCTTCTCGATGGTCTCGATGCCCAGCTCCTCGCTGGCGATCTGGATCACAGTGCTGCGGGTGATCCCCAGCAGTACGCTGTCGGAGGTCGCCGGGGTCACCAGCTTGCCGTCTGAGACTATGAACAGGTTCTCACCGCTCCCCTCGGAGACGTGCCCCTCCTGGGTCAGCATGATCGCTTCTTCGAAACCGTTCTTCATGGCCTCGGTCTTCGCCAGGGCGCTGTTGACGTACAGCCCGGTCACCTTGGCTCTTGGCGGTATCATCGTGTCCATGGGCCGTCGCCAACTGGAGATGCAGCACCGAATTCCGTCGTCGCCCCCGAAGTAGGGGCCGAAGGGCGCCACGAACATGAAGAAATCGTTGTCCACGTCATGGGAGCGGACACCGAGCACCTCCGAGCTTTGGTACACCATCGGCCGCACGTATATGTCTTCGGTGAAACCGCACATATCCACCAGCTTCACGGCCATCTCACACAGCTCTTCGGTGGGGTACTCGAGGCTCAAGTTCATAATGCGGCAGCTCTTCCTCAGCCTGTCGAAATGCTCGGCGGAGCGGAACAGGTAAATCTGCTTGTCCTCTTCGTTCCAGTTGCCGCGAATACCTTCGAACACCGCCGTGCCATAGTTCAGGGCGTGGGTCATAATCCCCACTTTAGCTTCGGAAAGTGGTACGTAGTCCCCCTTGAAGAAGGCGAAAGGCGGCATGCGAGTGTTCTCCTGTCCCAGCTACCAGAACGTTCAACGTATGATAAATGGCTTTCGGTGAAATGACAAACTCCCCAACGTTTGACAGCCAAAAAGGCCCCACTATAGTCTTTGCCTGTTCTAAGTCCCGTGGAAGGAGAATCGGGATGATCGGGTATGAGCAGCGGGCCGGTCTCTTGGCGGACTGACGGTGGCATAACCGCAATGACGCATCGAAGCATCCCTCACACACTGCTCCTCATTCTCGTTTCTTGCAGCGTCGTGGCTATTGCCGCGGTCTCCGGCTGCGGTGACGGCAATGGGATAGAGATCATCCTCCCTTCCCAATCGACACCCCAGGAACTGGTGGTCTACATCACCGGCGAAGTGGTCAACCCAGGCGTCTATACCCTCGACCCGACCTCGGACCGCGTTGTCCACGCCATCGAGGCGGCGGGAGGCTTCACTGGGTCGGCGGACGTAGATGGCATCAACCTGGCAGCGAGGCTGACCGATGGCCAGCACATCAAAGTGCCGGCCGTCGGCGATAGCCCATCTCCGGCGGAGCAGACCGAGGGTTCGCTGATCGATATCAACACCGCCTCCCCGGAACTGCTGCAGACCCTGACGGGCATCGGCCCGGCCAAGGCCCACGCCATAATCGACTATCGAGAGGTCCACGGCCCCTTCGCCCGCATCGAAGACATAATCAACGTCCCGGGCATCGGAGAGGCCACCTTCGAGTCGATCAAGGACCACATAACAGCGAGATGAAGCTGGTCTATCTCAGCGCAGCGTTTCTGCTGGGGGTATTCGCCGCCTCCAGGTTGGAACCGCCAGGCCTTCCCTTCCTGATCGCCGCCGCAGCCCTGGCACCCGTGCTGTCAGGCCTCATCATAATCCGGAAACGCCCGGCGGCCCTCTGTGCTGCCGCGGCCCTGCTCCTGGCCTTTGGTCTCGCTCGTGCGGCCAGCGACGTTCCTAGCGAATCCGCACTACACCCGTATATGAATCTACCCCAGACCCAGGTGCGAGGCATCATAGATAGCTATCCGGTGCCCCGAGACGGCCTGAGTCAGTTCTTGTTCGACGTGGAAGCGGTGAACATCGACGGCACGTGGGCCGAGGTCTCCGAGTCGGTCCTGGTGAGGGCCCGCCCCACTCCCGAGCTTGTCGGCATACGAGACCTGCCCTACTTCCGCTATGGCGACTCGTTAAGGCTCACAGGCACACTCGAGACTCCTCCGGTACTGGGCGACTTCGACTGGCGGGACCATCTCGCCCAGGAAGGCGTCCACTCGATAATGTTCCGGCCCGAAGTAGTCTACCTGCAGGACGGCCAGGGGTTCCCGCTGATGACCTTCCTGTTCGACCTGCGAGCCCGTCTAGCTAGGAGCTTAGGCCGGACGCTGCCCGAGCCCCAGGCCTCACTCTCTCAAGCTATGGCGTTGGGACTTCGCGGCACCCTCCCCACCGAGCTGAAAGAGGACCTGGCCCGTACCGGCACCACTCACATGGTGGCTATTTCGGGACTGCACGTAGGGACTGTGGTTGGCATGGCCGGCCTGCTGCCCCGATTCCTCTTCGGCCGTGGCAGAGGCCGGGAGGTGTTCGTAGCCCTTCTGCTGCTGGTCTGGGGCTATGCACTGCTGACGGGTCTCGCTCCGCCGGTCATGAGGGCGGCGATAATGGGCAGCATCTTCCTATGGGCCACGTACTTGGGCCGCCAGCGAAGCGCCCTGCCCGCGCTGGCCGCTGCAGCGGCAGTCATGGTACTCATAGACCCGGGATCCCTGGACGAAGTCTCCTTCCAGCTCAGCTTTCTGGCGATGGCAGGCCTGATCTTGCTCGCTCCCTGGTTCAGGGTCTCCGGTCGTGCTCTCGTATCCAAGTTCCTACCTTCGGAAGGAACTGCCGCCGGCCTGGGAGTCCTGGCCATCGACGCCACAGCGATATCCCTGGCCGCCATTCTTGCTACCCTACCCGTCATAGCCTTCAACTTCCAGCAGGTAGCCCTGGTCGGTCTGCCCGCCACCCTGGCGATTCTACCCGTCCTGCCCTTTATCCTCGGCACGTCTCTGCTGGTGGGTTTCGCTGGGCTGGTCTCATCGGCACTGGCCCAGGGCCTGGGCTGGGCGGCCTGGCCGTGGCTCACCTATATGGCCGGCGCCGTCGAGCTTTTCGCCTGGGCCCCTTCCCTGTCCGTCGATGCCGGTCCCGCCTCCACCTATCTGGTATGGGCCTACTACGGGGTCGCCGCGGCCCTGCTCTGGCTGCTGAACAGAAAGCGGGGTAGATGGGTCTCAAGGCTCGGCGACCTCGACTCCGCCTGGCCTGACGTCCCTCACTCCGTGTCCGGAAGCGGGGGAGCATGGAGGTTCGCTCCCCTCTTGCTGGTCATCCCTGTGATTCTGTTCGTATCCGTCGGCCTCAGCCAACCCTCAGACCGGCTCAGGGTCACCTTTCTGGACGTTGGGCAAGGAGACGCCATCCTGGTGCAGTCGCCATCGCAAAAGACGGTCCTGATCGATGGCGGCCCCTCGCCCGCAGTCCTGGCTCTGGAGATCGGCCAGCGGCTGCCGCCGTGGGAGCGAGAGCTGGATCTCGTCATGCTCACCCACCCCGACCGGGATCACCTGGCGGGCCTCCTGGAGCTGATCACTCGATACGATGTCGGTCTGGTCGTCCAGTGTGGCCTCGACTGTGCCACCGAAGGCAATCTTTCTGGATACAGGTCCTGGCGAACCGTGCTGGATAGAGAGGGAATCGGGGTCATCGAGGCGGAGAGGGACCAGATCATCGACCTGAAGGACGGGGCCCGCATACTAGTCCTCCACCCACCACCCAATCCTCTCAGCGGCACCGAGTCCGATGGCAACAACAACTCGGTAGTCCTGCTTCTCAGCTACGGCGACGTGGCCTTCCTGCTACCCGGTGACATCGAGGCCTTCGCCGAGAGGTTCCTGGTCCGCTACAGCGACGACCTCTCGGCAACGGTGCTCAAGGTCCCTCACCACGGTAGTCGCACCTCCACAACCGCTGAGTTTCTGGCCGCGGTGGACCCCCTCTTTGCTGTGATCTCAGCCGGAGCCGACAATCCCTTCGGGCACCCCCACCCCCAGACTCTGGCGACTCTAAGGGAGCAGCTTTCCGATGCCCAGATTCTCCTCACCTCCGAACACGGCTCCATCCGGTTTGAGACCGACGGCTCCAGCCTCTGGCTATCCAACGAACGATAGCGGCTAGGTGGGGTGTCTACTGATGCATCCGGGGGGAGGAAACGACTCTGCCGGGTTAACAGCCAGCCTGGCAGGATTGCCACGCCCCGACTTCGTCGAGCCTCGCAATGATAGAGGGGGTCGTTGCGAGCGACGAGCCTGCCCGATGTCCCGCTTTCGGGGAGTCCGGAGGGCTTCCATCTGGCAGGGGATTTGGGGGATGTGCCCCCAACTACTAACTCATTCCAAGGCGGGTCGGAGGGAAGAACCACCTGGGGTGGGGTGGGGCGAGACGATACGACTCTCCTGGGTCAACGTCCTGACCGGCTGGATTGCCACGCCCCGACTTCGTCGAGCCTCGCAATGACAAGAGAATGAAAAGGGGCGGCCCCGACTAGTCGGGGCCGCCCCTTGAACGTACCTCAGCTATGTCGCCTACCTGTCCTTGGGTTTGTCGTCCGCCTTGGTGCAACCACAGCTGTCACACATCGCTTCCACTCCCCTTCCTAGGTAATCTGGACTAACCATAAAGTATACCAACCGGCCGGTAAACTCAACCTTCGGTTAAGGAAACTGTTCGATACCGGTTTCGACCCTCCCCCTGACCCCCTCCCTAGCCAGGGAGAGGGAAGATGTTAATTCTGGGGGATACCCCCTGACCCCCAACAAAGGGGCTTCGCCCCTCTGGACTCCCCTATCAAGTCGAGTCGTCACACACCCTCGGATTAGCCAAGCGGGCAGTTCGCGGTATGCCGCTGAGCTCGTTCTTCAGTCCTGAAATATGTCCAGAGGCAGGAAGGCCGACACCACCACGTTCGGCAGGTCCACAACCTCGCTCAACTTCAAGTCCACCGCCACGCTGCAGATCACATACGCCTGCTCCCGGGACCAGCCCCTGTCCACCAGCACGTCGATCATGTTCACCAGCGCCTGACGGGCCGCCAGGGTCACGTTCTCCGACTCGTTTCTACCGCCTCGAATCGGCATGCCGGTGGTTGCCAGGAACCGCTTGGGCGCCGCCATCTCCGGCGAGATGAAGTAATCGTCCGCCTCGAACATGGGAAACCGGACTCCCTTTCGCTCGGCTTCTCCCCCTCGAACGCTGAACCGCACCGTCGGCGTGGCCGACATCTCCACCGCCGTACCGCAGCACTCGCTGTCTCCCTGGGCGAAGTGTCCATCTCCCACCGAAAACAGGGCCCCTTCGACGAACACGGGGCACAGCAATCGTGTGCCGGCGGTCAGATGTTTGATGTCCAGGTTCCCACCGTTCTCGCGGGGCGGCATGGTGCGCAGCCCCTCATTGGCGACAGGCCCTGTCGAGGGCACGGCCCCGGCCGGGTCGGGAGGCAGTGCGATCTCACCCCGCTCCTCCGTTTCCCTCTCCCTTCTGGTCGCCTCCTCCAGCAGCTCCCTGGAAGGTGCCACGCCTATCGTGCCCATGAACGAACCGTTGGGCACTCTCACGCCGGGCAGGTCCGGTGACGTGGCGTATTGACCATCGATGTCCCACTTGACCAGGAAGGGCTCCAGGTAGAGGTCGCGCAGGAACCCGAAGGAGGGCAATATGCTGGTGAACCCCCAACGGGCCGGCTCGACGTGCCTTATCTCGATCTCCAGCAGATCGCCGGGCCGGGCGCCCTTCACATAGACGGGACCCGTAAGGGGGTGCACCACCCCTCGGTCGATGCCGTTCAGGTTCGCAGCTGTGGAATCGGGGCCTATCTGGCCGTCCAACGCGTCCCGGCACTGGAGGGCCGCCTCTTCCCCCTGCTCCACCTCCACCACAGGCGTGACGTCCGGGTGCCAGCGGTTGTGCCCCTTGTCCGGCTCATCGGCGGCCTTCTTGGCCAGGTCCATCTCGATGGTCTTCATGCATTCCTCCATTCAGGAGATAACGGGAGCGTTCTCCAACCTTCGCACCGGACCCGTCCGATCCTCGCTAAAACACGGCGATGGGGTTGATCGGCGACCCTGTGCCCGCTTTGATGCGTAACGGCGCAATGTTCAGCATGAACTCCCACCTGTTTCTCTCCGCACACGCCTCCCCTACCTGCTCCAAGTTCATGTTGTCGATGAGCCAGATGCCCAGGGTGGGGATGCCGATCTGGTGGACCGCTTCGTCCAGGCCTTCGTATCCGCTGGGGTCCATGTCGTTGTTGGTGTCGGATCCCAGCATGGCGATGTCCCGCTCTCGGAACCAGGGGATGCAGGCGGCATGGGTTCCGGGGTGAGGCAGCGTCAGGTCGAGAGGGCCGTCGCCGTAGTGCCTGCCCAGGTGCCCGGTCCTGACCATCAGGATATCGCCCGGCTCCACCCGTACCCCCTGGGCCTCCTCCGCTGCCTCCAGGTCTTCGGGCAGAATGGCTGCCGCTCCTTCGAGCCACTTGACGCCTCGAAGCCGGGCTATGTCCAGCAGCACGCCCCTCGTCACCACCCCATCTTCCAGCAGCTCCACCGACTCCACCTCCGCCCCGTCGGCGACGTTCACCAGTTTGGCCGAGTGGCCATTGTACGTTTGGCCGTCTCGGAAGACGTGGCAAATGGCGTCGACGTGGGTCACGCTGTAGCCGTGATACTCGATGCCGAAGAAGTCACCCGACCAGCCATGAGACCCCTTTTCGCCCGGATTGAGGGCCTCTCCCGTGTCGGTCATGTAGTGGATGAACTTGGACATCGGTTCGCCGGGCATGCTCTTCTGTATCGGCCAGGCGCAGGACACAGACACCCCGTCCCGGACGAGGCCAGCGGCCTGCTTGCGCTTTTCGGGGGTAACCAGGTTTACCGTCCCGAGCTGGTCATCGGGTCCCCACCTCCCCCAGTTGGAACAGGTATCGGTGTAGGCCAGTACGTCCTCTTTCGTAGGCAATGCTCTGTCGTTCATGGTCAATCCCTCCTTGATAGGGGAGTAGCAATTTGTTCCCACTCGCCCGCCCTGGGACGGTTTTGTGACTGGGGGCACATCCCCCATGCCCCTGCCGGAGGGAAGTTTCCCTCCGAACTCCCTCAATGAATGATTCCGACACAAGTCCTCAGGGAAGATTCTGATTCCTTACTTGCTCATCACCACCGTCGGCAGCTTGGACAGCATCTCCAGGCCGGTCTCCGTCATAACGAAGGTATCGATGAGGCCCACGGCTCGGGTGTCCTCATCGCTGGAGAAGATTTCGTAGTTGGTCACGAAACCGGGCTCCATCGGTTCGTCCACGAACCCTCCGCCGACGACCCGAGTGTGTCCCACCCAGTCCGGCGGCAGCGATAGGCCCACGTCGTACCCACCCCGGGCCACCTCGCCGGTAAGGCCCAGCGACGCCAGATACTCGTCGATGGCCCTACCGATGGCGGTGGGAGGATCGCCCCGCTTCACCTTGTCCTGCACGTAGGGGATGCTGTCCGCCAGCGCCTTCATCCGGTCCGTGGCCCTATCGCTGGGCTGGCCCAGGCACAGGAATCGGCACAGATCGGCATGGTATCGATTGTAGACGCCGCAGACGTCGGCGAACAGGGTCTCGCCCGCCTGCATTTGCATCCGCGTCGAAGGCTTGTGGGGCATCCTGAACCCCTCTTTGCTGACGACACACCTGATGGCCGTTTCCTCGCCTCCCGCTTTGGCCATGGCGTACTGCATCGCGCCGTTGAGCTCCAGCTCCGATACCCCCGGCTCGGCGGCGTCCAGTCCGGCCTGGATGCCGATGTCCGCTATCTCCGCCGCCTTCCTGACGCAGGCTACCTCCAGCGGCGATTTGGTCAACCCCACCGTGTCCACTATCCAGGAGCCGTCCACCACTTTGGCTCCGGCCTCCGACATCCGCTCTTCCATCCTCTGCATCATCGCCGGTGACGGAGCGAAGGCCCACTTCTCCAACCCGATGGTGCCCTTCAGCAGCCCACGGTCCTTCATCGAGTCGATTACCGTGTCCAGCTGGGGGCCCGTTGGATGGAAGGGAAAGGTGGCATAGAAGACCGCCTCGTCTATGTAGCAGAACTCGTTGGCCATCCTATCGTGGTAGGAGTCGAAGAAGAGGACCTTCTCCGAATCGGCCCGGATGATGACGCCAGTCGGCGAGGCGTGGTAGAACCAGATGATATCGAACCCGGTCAGATAGGTGATATTCCTCGGCGAGCTGACGTACAGGGTATCGATCCCCCGCTGCGACATCCTCTCCCGCACCTTTCGCCTGCGCTCGTCATACTCTTCGTTTGGGAAGACCGCTCCAAAGGGTCTCTCGTTGGGAAGCTCAGCCATATCGCACCTCCTGGTTATCGTTCCGGCAAGCTGAAGTATATCCGGTCGAAACAGCGCTATCCAGGCCTTTCGAGCGGGACGCCCGCCCCGATATGCTATCCTATCGGCGGTGCTCCTCCATGCCCGATCAGCTCAAAACCACCCCTCTCCACTCCACCCACACGGCTCTGGGCGCCCAGATGATCGATTTCGCCGGGTGGGAGATGCCGGCCCAGTACGATAGCGCGGTGCGGGAGCACCGCTCCGTTCGCGCCCACGCCGGCGTGTTCGACGTCTCTCACATGGGCAGAATATACGTTGAAGGCGAGGGGGGCGCCCGGCTGCTGGACCGGGTCCTGACCGCCAACGTACTCGCGCTGGAGGAGGGCCGGGCCAAATACTGCTTCGCCTGCCGGGAGGACGGAGGCGTGCTGGACGATATGATCGTATACCGGCTCGGCCCGCAGCGGCACCTGGTAGTCCCCAACGCCTCCAATCGAGAGAGGATACTAGCAGCCCTCGAGGAACAGGAATCGGGTATCGGAAACTGCACCATCTCCGACCGCAGCGAAGAGACGGCCATGATCGCCCTCCAGGGGCCTCGATCGCTGGATATCCTGAAGAGCATCACCTCAAAGCCCCTGGACATCCCTTCCCCGTTCCGCTGTACCTGCACCGACGTGATGGACACGAACATGCTTGTGGCCAGGACCGGCTACACCGGCGAGGATGGGGTCGAGCTGGTCATGGACTCCCAAGCGGCACCCCGGCTGTGGCAGGCCCTGACCGATGCCGGCGCCGCTCCCTGTGGCCTTGTGGCCCGGGACAGCTTACGTCTGGAGGCTGCCCTTCGTCTCTACGGCAACGATATGGACGCTAGCACCAACCCCTACGAGGTAGGCCTGGGAAGGTTCGTGGACCTGGACAAGGGGGACTTCGTGGGGAAGGAGGCGCTGGCCAGAGTCAAAGCGGCGGGGCCCTCCAGACGGCTAGCCGGCTTCGAGATGGTAGGCAGAGGGGTGCCCAGGCACGGCTTCGACATCATTCTGGGAACCGAGGTGGTGGGGCAAGTCACCAGCGGCGGGTACTCGCCCACCCTGAACAAGAACATCGGGCTGGGCTTTGTGCCTCCCACCGCTGCCGAGAAGGGCACGGATCTGTCCATCGATATCCGCGGCCGCCAAGTGGAGGCGCGAGTCGTCTCACTCCCCTTCTACCGACGGCCCAAGCCCGCCTGAATTGACAGCGGCCCCCCTGCTTGTCATTCTGTCCAGTGACGCTGCGGTCATCTCCAGGGAACACTTAGCCGGCGGGCTGCTCTGAACCGTGCAACGTGGGAGGCGCCATGAATCCTGCAGACTGTAGATACTCCAAGGACCACGAATGGGTGAAGATGGAGTCCGACAACCTCGCCATCGTCGGCATAACCGATTTCGCCCAGGACCAGCTCGGCGACATCGTCTTCGTCTACACTCCCGAAGACCTCTCGGAGGTGGAGCAGTTCAAGGCGTTCGGAGAGGTGGAGTCTCCCAAGGCCGTGTCCGAGCTGGTTGCACCCGTCAGCGGCAAGGTAATCGAGATCAACGGCGATCTTCAGGACAGACCTGAGGTAGTCAACGAGGACCCTTACGGAAACGGCTGGATGATCAAGGTAGAGCTATCGGATGCCTTGGAGCTCGACAACCTGATGTCCGCCCAGGAGTACGAGGCCATGCTCGCCGATTCCTCCTAGGGCATCAGTTGTAGAATTTCAACCCACTCGCTTCCAACGGCTTTCCAAGAACGGTTGGAGAGCCTATCCTAGCCCCGACCCGAAAACTAACAATTCTCCACGACTTCCGCTAGAATAAGGCCCAGGGCCAGCCGGCTAAAGGTGGACCAGCAATCATGGCTTCACCCTACATTTCCAATACGGAGGCCGACCGCCAGGAGATGCTCCGGGCCATCGGCGTCCAATCATCGGACCAGCTCTTCCTCGATATCCCCGAGCTCCATCGAGACCCTCACGTCGATGTACCAAAGCCCCTCTCCGAGTTGGAGCTGCTCCGAGAGCTGAGGGCTGCCAGCCGGTTGAACGCCAGCCTGCAGGACTACGCCTGCTTTCTCGGCGCCGGGTCCTACAACCACTACGTGCCCAGCGTCGTCAAGCACGTGGTGGGCCGCAGCGAGTTCTACACCTCCTATACTCCCTACCAGGCCGAGATTAGCCAGGGCACCCTTCAACACACCTTCGAGTTCCAATCCTTGGTCTGTGATCTCACCGGCATGGACGTGGCCAACGCCGGCATGTACGACGGGTCTACGGCCATGGCTGAAGCCGCCCTGATGGCCTGCCGCTCCACGAAACGGCGACACGTCAGCGTCTTGGATACCGTGTCGCCCCTGTACCTGGAAATCCTGCGCACCTACCTGAACGCCCAGGACATACAGATAGACGTCCAGTCTCCCGGCTCCCTGGCCCTAGACGCGAGCACCGCTTGTCTCATAGCCCAGTATCCCAACTACTACGGCTGTATCGACGACCTTTCGACGTATGTCACGGCCGCTCACGATGCGGGAGCGCTGATGGTGGTAGCGGTCAACCCCATAGCGCTTGGTCTGCTGCGGGCACCGGGCAGCTTTGGCGCCGACATCGTGGTTGGGGAAGGTCAGCCGTTGGGGTCGTCGACCAACTTCGGCGGGCCCTATCTCGGGTTGTTCGCCTGCAACGAGAAGCACCTGCGACAGATGCCGGGAAGGATCGTCGGGAAGACTACGGATACCCAGGGGCGGGAGGGCTATGTGCTCACCCTACAGACCCGGGAGCAGCACATCCGCCGCGAGACCGCCACGTCCAACATCTGTACCAGCGAGTCCCTGGTCGCCCTGGCGGCAACGGTCTACCTATCGGCGCTCGGTCCTGGGGGGCTGAGAACGGTGGCTGAGCAGTGCTATCACAAGGCCCACTACGCTGCGCAACGCATATCGGAGCTACCCGGCTACTCCCTGCCGATGGAAGGCAGCTTCTTCTCCGAGTTCGTGGTGCGGTGCCCGAGGCCCCCAGCCGAGATCAACGCCACTTTGGCCGAGCATAACGTCATAGGAGGCCTGGACGTCAGCGATCAGATCGAAAACGGCATGCTCATATGCGTCACCGAGATGAACCCCAGGGAGCAGATCGATTCCCTGGTAGAGCTCCTAGCGGCGTGATCCCAGGGCTATTGAGACCGACGGCCGATAAGACTGCAGCCCATGACCACAACGACAAAAAAGCAAAGCCTCACCCTTAAGGACCTCCACGCCCCCGGTGTAGTAGGCACTACTCTGCCGGAGCTCGACGTTCCAGCCGCCGAGCTGCCCCCGGACGACCTGCTGCGCTCCGACCTTCCGCTGCCCGAGGTCAGCGAACTGGATATCGTTCGGCACTTCACCCGCATCAGCCAGCTGAACTTCGGCATCGATAGCGGCTTCTACCCGCTGGGCAGCTGCACCATGAAGTACAACCCCAAGTGGCACGAAGAGGCGGCACGGCTGCCGGGCTTCGCCGAGGTCCACCCCCTGCAGTCCCAGGCCCTGTCCCAGGGCGCCCTGAAGGTGATGTACGACCTCCAGTCCATCCTGGCGGAGATCACCGGCGCCAAAGCGGTGAGCCTGGCTCCCCTGGCCGGCGCCCATGGAGAGATGGCCGGTCTCCTCATGATCAAGGCCTATCAACAGGGCCGGGGTGAAGGCCACCGAGACCGGATCATCATCCCCGATACTGCCCATGGCACCAACGCCGCCTCGGCCCGCATGTGTGGCTACCAGGTCGTCACCGCGCCCTCGGACTCCGAGGGGAACATGGATCTTGACGCCCTCCGAGAGCTCTGCTCGGAGCAACTGGCCGGAGTTATGATCACGTTGCCAAGCACCTTGGGCCTGTTCAATCCCAACATCCTCGAGGTCTGCGACACCGTCCACCAGAACGGCGGCATGGTCTACGGCGATGGCGCCAACCTGAATGCCCTATTAGGGCGGGCCAAGCTGGGCGACCTGGGCTTTGACGTCATTCACTCCAACCTGCACAAGACCTTCAGCTCGCCCCACGGGGGTGGCGGACCGGGGGCGGGGCCTGTCTGCGCCGCCGATACCCTAGCCCCCTTCCTCCCTGCCCCAGTAGTCCAGCGTGCCAACAACCCCGACGACTCAAACACCCCGGAATACTATCTGGGCAGACCGGAACGCTCCATAGGCAAGATGAGCGCCTTCCACTGCAACTTCGGCGTCATCCTGCGCGCTTACGCCTACATCCGGCTCCTCGGCGAACCGGGCCTGAAGGAGGTCAGCGAGAACGCCGTCATCAACGCCAACTACGTCATGGCCCGGCTCAGAGAGGACTACGATCTGCCCTACGACCGTACCTACACCCACGAGGTGGTCTTCTCCGCCTCCAGGCAGAAGGCGCTGGGCGTCCGGGCCCTGGACATCTCCAAGCGCTTGATGGACTTCGGTTTTCATCCACCCACGATGTACTTCCCCCTCATAGTGCCTGAGGCCCTGATGATCGAACCCACCGAGTGCGAAAGCAAGCGCACCCTGGACCAGTTCATCGATGCGATGAAGACGATCTCACGGGAGGCCGAAGAAGACCCCGAGGTGGTAACCTCCGCCCCCCACACCACCCCTCTCTCCCGACTGGACGAAGCTCACGCCGCTCGCCACCCGATCCTTCACTGGTAAACTGTCCCTCGCCACAGCCCTTCTTTCGCCCATCGGCGGCGCTATAACGTATGCCAGGCCAGCAAAGACCCGGGACAGGAGTAATTCCATGTGCCGCAGCATCAAAGTCCTCAGAAGTCCCGATGCCCCTGCCTCCGAAGAGGAGGTCCGGGTCGCCGCCCTCCAGTTCGTGCGGAAGATCAGCGGCTACCGTAATCCCTCCAAGGCCAACACCCTCGCCTTCGATACCGCCGTGATGGAGGTCTCCGCCGCCTCAAGCAAGCTGCTGGCCTCGCTAAGGAGGGGCTAACCGCCCCTGCTAGATTGCCACGCCCCGACAGAGTCGGAGCTCGCAATGACGAGGGCAGGGACTCAGTCTAACTGTCGCGCTCAGCTTGCTCCACCCGGTGGAAAAGAGATATCTTAGGTGCATGGGAGAGTCACCGCCGTTTCAGGACCACCTCAGAGCGTTGGCCGACCCTATCTGGGAGGCCCAGCACAACCACCCGTTCATCACCGGTATAGGCGCGGGCACCCTGGACATGGAGAAGCTGAAGTACTGGGCCAGGCAGGACTATCTCTACCTCATCGACTACGCACGAATTCTGTCCATAGGCTCCGCCAAGGCGCCTGACACGGACTCGTTGAAGTGGTTCGCCAGCCTGGCCAAGAACGTGTCCACGGAGATGGAGCTCCACCTCTCCTACGCCAGGGACTTCGGCATCTCACTGGCCGAGATGGAGGCCGAAACCAAAGCGCCCTCCTGCCAGGGTTACACCGACTTCCTTCTCCGTACCGCCGCCATCGATCCCTTCGAGGTGCTGGTGGCCGCCCTGTTGCCATGCTTCTGGGGCTACCACGAGATCGGCACGCGACTGGAGGACCGGGGCCTGCCCGAGAACGATCTCTACGTCCGCTGGATCGAACAGTACACGGATCCCGACTACGCCCAACAAGTACGCTACTGCCGGGACCTGATCGATAGGCTGGGCACTGAAGCCACCGAAAGCGGGCGTCGCCGGATGGAGCTGGCATTCGTTACCAGCAGCCGCTACGAGTACCTGTTCTGGGAGATGTGCTATACAGAGGAGACTTGGCCCGTTTAGGCCCGTCGGTTCCCTGCACGTGTTAAGATTGTCGGGCCAGCCCAATCGAGAGGCGCCCCAGTGACCCAATCGATACCTCCCCAGGACAAATTCCCCCAGGTGATGGAAAGGACGATCCAGCTCACGGGTGAGAAGCTGCCGGCCAAGAACGTCAAAGGCCTCGCCCAGATATTCCACTCGCTGTGCTGGGAGTTCCCCGACTACCAGGTCCAGGTCTACACCGTGCTGGACGATGAGGGCAACTTCGAGTACGCCGGTAACATAGACGGCGAGGCCGACGCCCAGATCACCATGAACGCGGAACAGCTGCACAGCGTCGTTTACGGCCGGGCCAACATGCCCAAGATGTTCCTCACCCGCCAGATCAAGGTCCGCGGACTTCCCACCCTGAAGCTCATGAAGTTCGCACCCCTGCTCGGCCCTTTCCTGGACAGCTACAAGGAGGCTTGCGATGCCCTGGCCAGCTAACCTGGCCCTCCCTGACGCATCGTTTCGCTTGACACTTTCAAACATCTTTGCGGTATAATAAACCCACCTACCGATATAGAAACTGTCGCAGTCACACGACTAGGAAACGGTATCCAGATGACCACAGCCACTGTCCCGACCATCCACGTCACCGAGAAAGCCGCCAAGCAGATAGAGAAGCTGGGTGAGAAAGAGGGTATGACCGACTTCGGCCTTCGAATGTCGGTCAAGGGCGGCGGCTGCTCCGGTCTTACCTACAAACTCGTCTTTGCAGAGCAGCCCAAAGAGAACGACAAGATCATCGAGGAGCACGGGGTAAAGCTGTTCATAGATTTCAAGAGCATGTTCTACCTGGGCGGCACCGTCCTCGAGTTCTCCGACGGCCTTAACGGCAAGGGGTTCGAGTTTACCAACCCCAACGCCACGGCCACCTGTGGCTGCGGCAACTCCTTCTCCGTCTAAGCCACCTCGCGTCCATCCCTCCAGCAGGGCGCCCTCTCGTCTACGCCGGAAACGACGCGCGCCTTGAGGCTATCGCGAGCTCCACCTGTTCCCGCCGAGCCGGAAGCTTTGGAAAACTACTATAATAGTGGGGCACGAGCACACTTCAGCCGGACGGGGACCAAGAATGACTAGAAGCAGCCTGTACCAGGTCCATAGCGACGCCGGGGCCACCTTTGGTGAGCTCCACGGCTGGGAGTTGCCCTTACGCTTCTCTTCCATCGAGGAGGAGTACGGCGCCGCCAAAACCGGGGCCGCACTGATCGATAGGTCCCACCTCGGTCGCATCAAGATGACCGGAGAGGACTCCCTGGACCTGCTGAACCGGCTCAGCACCAACGAGGTGATGGGCCTCGCTGCCGGCACCGGCCTCTCTACGGTCCTCACCACCAACAAGGGCCGGGTGGTAGACCTGTTGACCGTCTACTGCCACGGAGACGAGCTTGTCGTTCTCACAGCACCCCAGAACCGTGAGAGGGTGCCGTCCTGGATCGACCGGTTCGTCTTCGGTGAGGAGGTCGAGCTACAGGACATTACCGAGTCGGTGGCCATGCTCACCCTGCTCGGGCCCCGGGCCACCGAGATACTGGACGATCTCACGGATCTCAACGTGGGTGACCTCGATGAGCACCACGGGCTTCAGGCGTCGCTTTCAGGGTCCGAAGTGTACGTGGCCCGTGAGAGCCTGCTGTGGGGTGCGGCCTACAACATCCTGGTCGAAGCGGATTCCGCCGCCGGGGTCTGGGACCTGTTACTGGGGGCAGGGGCTTCGCCGGTGGGGATGGAGGCCTACGAGCTTCTGCGCATCGACTCGTGCGTCCCCCAGTACGGCTCCGAGCTAAGCGAGGACTACAATCCCCTCGAAGCAAAGCTCGACTCTTCGATCAACTTCTCCAAGGGGTGCTACGTAGGCCAGGAGGTTGTCGCTCGCCTCAACACCTACGAAAAGGTCAAGCGGTATCTGGTGAAGCTCCAGTTCGATAACGGGACTGCTCCTCAGCCGGGGACTACCCTCTTGGCCGGTGAGAAGGAGGTGGGCGCCGTCACGTCCATCACCTCGATACCCGGCAACGGCATGTCCATCGCTCTGGGCTACGTACGAAAGGCCCACGTGCAACCGGGAACAACCCTAACCGCCAACTCCTCCACCGGCCGGATAGTGGCTTAAGACCGGGGCGGCTCCGCCACACCGAAGCTCTTCAACGTCGACTCCAGCTGGTCCAGGTCCGCGGTGGGCATGGCGCAGGTGTTGCCTGCGCACACGTATGCCAGCGGCTCTTCGGACTTTTGAAGCATTGCACGCAGAGCCGGCGGCAACCTCTCCTCGTTCCCTACCGAGGGGTCATGGAGGGATACTAGCTTCTTGGGTCGATAGGTGGACAGGGCCTTGCGCCACAGCCGCTGTGTCCGCTCGTCCTGCCTGGGACCGACAACCACCGCATGGGCCGGCGGAGCGATGTGGCGGTCCAGGGCGATGAAGTAGGTAGCGGCGAAGATGCCGTACTGGCTGCACCTCTCTCCGAAGGCCCGCAAAGACCGTTCCGACTTGTCCCAGTACTCCCGGTCCTGGGTGAGCTGGTACAACCGGTCCAGCACCAGAATCGCTACGGCGTTGCTGCTGGGACTCGGCGAGTCCTGTATCGGTTTGTCACTAACCTCCAGGCCTATGGAAGAGTTCCTATCGATGGGGATATCGAAGAACCCGCCGAAATCAACGTCCCAGAACGATTCCGTAACGTAGTCCATAACGTCTACGGCGGTCTCCAGGTACCTGGCTTCGCCCGTCGATTCGTGGGCATCGAGGAGGGCCTGGGCCATCTGCACCTGGTCATCGAGCAGCCCATCGATCTTTGCCCGACCGTCAGCCAGGCTGTGGTAGAACCCCCGCCCGGGAACGTAGGTCTCTTTCATCAGCAGCTCGATGGTCCTGATCGCCTGATCCCGGCACTCGGAGTTACCCAGCACCCGGTGGGCTTCCAGGAACGCCGAGGCCATCATGCCGTTCCACCCGGTGTATACAGTGGGGTCGATGAAAGGAGTGGGCCGTGCTGTTCGGGCCTCTAGCATCTTGCGAGCGCCCGAGGCTAGCAGCTCTTCTACCTCCGACTCATCCACGTCCAGTGTGCGGGCTATGGCCGGAAGCTCCTGGTCCACGAACAGAACGTTCTTGGCCGGGTTGTGGTGCATCTCGCCCCGGGGCTCCACGTTGTACCGAAGGGCAATGGCCTGGGCCTCCTCGAGCGAGACGGCCTCCTTTACCTCGTCCAGAGTCCAGGTGAAGTAGTCGCCGTCGTCGTGCAGGTCTATGTCGGCGTCCTGGCTGGCGTAGAAACCCCCATGCTCAGTGTCCGAACCGACCTCCAGAACGTAGGCTGCGATCCCCTCGGCGGTCCTTCGAAACAGCTCTTTGCCCATCGCCTGGTAGCCGTGAAGGTAGTTCTTCAGCAGCTCGGAGTTGTCGTAGGACATCTTCTCGAAGTGGGGCACTATCCACTTCTCGTCCACCGAGTACCGGTGGAACCCACCGCCCAGCTGGTCGTACACCCCGCCCAGGGCCATCTTCTCCAACGTCTTCTCTATCGTGACCTCCAGCCACCCTTCTTTGGTCTCGAAGTAGCGGGCCAGCATCAGCTCTATGGCGCCGGTGTGGGGAAACTTGGGCGCATTGCCGAACCCGCCGTTCACAATGTCGAAGCTCTTGCCCATCGTCTGCAGCGCGTCCTCGACGGCTTGAGGAGTGATCTCGAAGGCACTGTCGGAGGGAGCGGACAGCTTCTCTATGTGCTCGACGATCATTCTGGCGTTGTCCTGCACCTTGTCCCGCTCCTGGGCGTATATCTCGCTGATGCGAGTGAGGACGGTCTTGAAGCCGGGGCGTCCGTGCATGTCCTCGGGAGGGAAGTAGGTGCCGCCGAAGAAGGCCTGGCCATCGCTGGTGAGGAAACCTGTCAAGGGCCACCCTCCCTGCCCTGCCACGGCGCCGACGGAGTTTTGATATCTCCTATCGATGTCGGGCCTTTCGTCCCGGTCCACCTTCACCGCTACGAATTTGCTGTTTATGAGATTGGCTATCTCGTCGTTCTCATAGCTTTCGCCGTCCATGACGTGGCACCAGTGGCACCAGACGGCGCCGATGTCCAGCAGGACGGGCTTATTTTGCTCCCGCGCCAGGCTAAAGGCCTCTTCGCCCCAGGGGTGCCAATCGACGGGTTGGTGGCCCGCACTCCTCAGGTATGCGCTGGACTCCTTTGCCAGCCTGTTTTCCGTCGGTTTCTTGTCAGTCATCCTGGGTATTATAACGTTGTACGCCAGCCATTCCTCTTGCGTGTTATATTATCCTCACACGGAGGAGGCGTCCATTGAGCACAACTTCTAACCACAAGACACCCGGAGAAGTGAGGGAGGAGGCCCGAAGCGGCCGCTTTGCCGCCGTGACCGCCGGCCTTGCACCCGGTTACACCCAGACCAACCTGGCCATTCTGCCGAGAGAGCAGGCCTTCGACTTTCTTCTGTTCTGCCAACGCAATCCCAAGCCCTGCCCGCTCATCGAGGTGCTGGAACCGGGCGTTCCGGAGCCCGTGATGTCGGCGCCGGGCGCCGACATCCGGACCGACCTACCCAGATACAGGGTTTATAGGGACGGCGTACTGGAGCAGGAGGTAGAGGAGATAAGCGAGGTGTGGCGGGACGACCTGGTCTCGTTCCTGCTGGGCTGCAGCTTCACCTTCGAGGAAGCGCTGGTTCGGGCGGGCATCCCCCTGAGACACATAGACCGGGGCGAGAACGTCTCCATGTACATCACCAACATCGAGACCCAAAGCGCAGGGGCTTTCTCCGGGCCCATGGTGGTGAGCATGCGGGCCATAGACCACAAGAAGGTGGTGAGGTCGGTCCAGATCACGTCCCGGTACCCGGACGTCCACGGCGCCCCCGTCCACGTCGGCGATCCCGAGGTCATAGGCATCAGGGATATCTCGAAGCCGGACTACGGCGACCTGACGGAGTTCAAGGAGGGCGAGGTGCCGGTGTTCTGGGCCTGCGGCGTTACCCCCCAGGCCGTGGCGGTCAACTCCAGGCCCCCGCTGATGATTACCCACGCTCCGGGCCACATGTTTGTTACCGACCTTCTGAACGAGGACATCGCAGCCCTTTAGTCGGAGGCGCTATGACTATAGAAGACATCATTCTAGGCAACGACGTACGGGGCATCTCCCAGCTCAGGGACAAGCTCCCCGCCGATTTCTGCGACCAGGCGGCCAGGTTCATACTCGAAAGTCCGGGGCCCGTCTTCATCATCACCGGCTTCTTCGTGAAGAAGAACTGGGAATCGGATGGCCCCGTCGGCGCCCTGGTGCTGGGCCAAGCGCTGGAGCGTCGCGGGTTCCAGGTCTACTACGTTACCGATGGCTGCACCGACATGATGCGGGAGCTGGTGGGCGCCGGGGAAAAGGTGATCGACTTCCCCAACCTAGACCACGAAGCCAGCAAGGAGCAGGCAAACAGGCTCCTGGACGAGTACAAACCGGGACTGGCCGTGGCCATCGAGCGGTGCTCTCTCACCGAGGAGCAGAAGTACCGCAACATGCGCGGCAAGGACATCTCGGAGCATACGGCCAAGATCGACTACCTGTTCCGCGGCGTCGACCGGACGGTCGGCGTGGGCGACGGCGGCAACGAGATAGGCATGGGCAACCTG
Source organism: Dehalococcoidia bacterium (assembly GCA_965197645.1). Classification (GTDB taxonomy): domain Bacteria; phylum Chloroflexota; class Dehalococcoidia; order Plut-88900; family Plut-88900. The sequence continues at coordinate 649,041 of OZ240219.1, forward strand.
TTCGACGAGATCCCCAAGGTGGAGTCCCTGGTGCGGCTGCCCGCCACCACCTCGGCAACCCACCTGGTCATCGCCGCGGTGTCCAACTGGGGCGCCTACGGCCTCGCCGCCAGTATCTCCGTCCAGACGGGCCAGAACCTGCTGCCCTCCATCGACGGGGAGCAGGACATGGTGAAGAAGTGGGTCGATATGGGCGGCGTCGATGGGTTCAGCGGAGAGCAGATCTACAAGGTCGATGGCTTCTCCCTGGAGGAGAACAGCGCCGTCCTGGAGGCCCTGCATAACGACGTGGAGGCGGCCATAGGGGCCTGACCCCATGCGCATCTGCTCCCTACTACCCAGCAACACCGAAATCCTGTTCTCACTAGGTCTCGGGGACTCCATCGTAGGCGTAACCCACGAGTGCGACTATCCTGAGGAAGCTGCTACCAAGCCGGTAGTGACCTCCAGCGTGGTGGATGGCGACAACATGGCCAGCCGGGAGATCAGCGCCGCCATCAGCAGCCTGCTGCACAAGGGCAGCTCCATCTACCACCTGGACGAGGACCGGCTTCGCGAGTCCGGCACCGAGCTCATTCTCACCCAGGAGCTCTGCGACGTCTGTGCCGTGTCCTACAAGGAGGTCAAGGCCGCCGCACGGGTGCTGGACTCGGACGTTAAGGTGGTCTCCCTGGAGCCGAACACCATTCAGGACATCCTGGACAACATCATGTTCGTTGGGGAGTTGACCGGTTCGCTGGAGAGTGCCGAAAGGGTTGTCGCCGGCCTCGCCAGAAGGATCGAGACGGTCAAATCCCAGGCATCCCAGCCCCAGACCCGGCCTCGGGTACTCTGCATGGAGTGGCTGGACCCGATATTCGTCGGGGGACACTGGGTGCCGGAGATGGTCGATCTCGCCGGCGGAGAGGATGGGCTGGGAGAGGCCGGTAGACCCTCCATCCAGGTGGACTGGGACCTGGTGGCAGCCTACGCCCCCGAGGTCATCGTGCTGATGCCCTGTGGATTCGGTGTGTCACGGGTGCTGCAGGAGCTGGAGCATATCCGCTTCCCCGAACAGTGGGAAGCGTTGCCCGCCGTGCAGCAGGGCAATGTCTTCGCAGTGGACGGCTCCTCCTATTTCAACCGGCCCGGCCCGAGGATCATAGACGGGCTGGAGATACTGGCCGAGATCATTCACCCGGAGCTGTTTCCCAGGAAGCGGCGGACACGCCAGGACTACGTTAGGCTTCCGGCTCCTTACACGGTCCAGTCGGCAGGATAGCAGGGTCCAAGTGCAGGACATGGACGCTCCGGCCCAGGAGGTCATCAAGGCCAACGACGGTTTCTACCGCGCCTTCGAGAGCCTGGACATCGAGAATATGGCCCAGGTCTGGGTCCAGGACGATACAGCGAAGTGCATTCACCCGGGTTGGCCGGTAAAGCTGGGCTGGGAAGCCGTCAGGGACAGCTGGATCGCCATATTCCAGAACACGGAGTACATGGAGTTCACCATCACCGACGTCAAGGCCCTTGTCACCGGCGACTTTGGTTGGGTCACCTGTACCGAGAACCTTCGAAGCGTGGCCGGGGGTCAGGAGAACATTGGCGTTGTCCAGACCACCAACTTGTTCGTCAGGCGTGGGGAGTCCTGGTTGATGGTCCACCACCACGGCTCTCCCATCTACACCGGCTAGCTCCCCTTACCCTCAGTCCCAGATGCCCGGCAGCCGGGTGGCGCACTCAGGGCAGCGGCCTCCCGGGGCCAATCGATTCTCCAAGACCCTGAATCCGAAACGCTCGATTACCGGGGTGCTGCAGCCGGGGCAGTAGGTGTTCTCGTAGCGGCCGACCATCCCCGGCAGGTTCCCCGCATACACAAACTTCAGCCCCGCTTCGTACCCGATGTCCGCCGCGCGCACCAGCAGCCGTGCCGAGGTGTTGTCGGGGTCGGTCATCCTGTAGTCCTTGTGGAAAGCGGTCACGTGCCACGGTATGTCCACCGAAAGGGAGGCGATGAACTCCGCCGCTTCCTTGATCTCCTCCGGGGAGTCGTTGAAGCCGGGCACCAGCAGAGTCACAATCTCGACCCAGAAACCCATGCGTACCAGCGTCTCCAGCGTTTGCAGGACGTTGTCCAGCCGTCCCCCCAGCGACCTGTAGCCCTCTTTGGACATCGATTTCAGGTCGACCTTGTACCCGTCGACCCAGGGCTTCAGGTACTCCAGCACCTCTGGGGTGCCGTTTCCGTTGGACACGAAGGCCGTTCGAAGTTCCTGCTCTCTCGCGAGCTTGAACACCTCCACCGACCACTCGGCGGTTATCAGCGGCTCGTTGTAGGAGCTGGCGATTACCGGCGCCCCCAGGTCTACCGCATGCCGCACCAGCTGCTCCGGGCTCGTTTCCTTGGGCGGGACCACCGCGACCGGGTCACGGATGGTCTGGGAAGTTAGCCAGTTCTGGCAGTAGCCGCAGTGGAAATCGCATCCCAGCATACCGAAGGTGAGGGTGTTGGAACCGGGCAGCAGGTGGTAGAAGGGCTTCTTCTCGGTGGGGTCGCACTGGAGGGCGCCTACGTAGCGCGTCGGAACTCGGAGGATGCCGCCCCGGTTGAACCTGACCTTGCAGATACCCCTGTGCCCATCGAAGATGACGCACCGGTGCCCGCAGGCGAAGCAACGCAGCTTGTCATTGGGCAGCTTCTCGTACAGCTCCCCCTCTTTGGTGAGGGCATCTATGACGCCGGCGAGGGTAGTAGTGGTCAAGTCCCGTGCCGCCTCCCTACTGAGCCTAGAGCTACTCTAGCCGACAGGGATATGGGCCGTAAAAGATCGAGTTGGTCGTGTCGGTATCGCCGTCGGACGTTTCCAGGGCGTCTCCGGCAGTCATGGGTCTCCCCCTGAACGAGCCGATGCGCCGGCTACTCTTCTATCTTTAGCTGGCGGCGCACCTTCTCCGCCGCTCCCTCCCAATCGTACCCGCCGAAGGCCATCATCTTCTGGGCCTGGGGAGAGCCGGCCCCGTGGAGCTCCAGCACGTGGTAGTGGCCGGCGTACTCATCGGCCGCCTTGTCTCGGACGTAGTTGTACAGGCGGAGCCGCTGTTCCGCCGTCGCCGAGTCGCCGCCGTCCAGGTACTTCCTGAACGCGTCGTGCAGGTCGGGGTGCTTGTAGTCCGTCTCCCAAGGCTGGGTGGTGATGATGGCGCCACCGATATCGATCAGGTACTTGTACATCTCCATGATCTTATCGGTGAACAGGTACTTGCCCACGTTGGTGATAACCCCGTTGGGCACGGCCATGTTGTCCTGGTAGGTGGAGGTGATGGCCGCGGTCTGAACGAAGGCGGCCAGTGAGCTGGCCAGCATCGCCATCTCGAACAGGTGGTCCTTGATATGGGGTGCGCCCAGTACGCCGTTGTACTTGGCAAGGAGGTAACCGGTGCCGGCCATCATCTCGGCTTCGTGGGCCTGGCTGCACAGGGCCGAGTACCGGAGCAGCACGCCCAGCGTCCTGGCGATGTCCGAGGACAGCCAGTCCTCGCCATTCTGGATGACCCGCTCCCAGGGCACGAACACATCGTCGAACCAGACGAAACACTCTCCGCCGACGTTGCTGTGGCTGACGGGGTACTCCCACTCGGTGCCCGTCATCCTGCGGGGCCTCATGATCATCTTCACGCCGGGGGCATTGGGCGGTACGGCACAGCTAATCGAGTAGTCGGACTCATCCGGCTTCATCCGTTTCGTGGGCATGACGATGAGCTCGTGCATGAAGGCGGCATCGGTGATGTGGGCCTTCATTCCCCTGATCACGATGCCGTCGTCCCTCTCAGCCACCTTGTGGACGTACATGTCCGGGTCGTGCTGTTCCCCGGGGTGCTTGGCACGGTCCCCCTTGGTGTCAGACATGGCGATGGCCATTATCAAGTCTTCTTCTCTGAACCGACGGTAGAGCTTATCGACGTTCTCCTTGTACTGGGGGTAGGCTTCAGCCAGTTTGGGCGACACCAGGAACAGGGATAGGATGCTATCGCTGAGACCCAGGGCGCTGCTATAACCGTTCTCAGCGCCGATGGAGAAGGCCTTGGCCCGCCGGAGCAGGTCGTCCGAGTTCTGGGGCGGGATCAGGAACAGGTCGGAAGGCTCGCCCGTCTCCGGGTCGTCGGATATGAAGGTATCCCTGACCTCGGGATTGTGGAACCGGGTGTAGGCGTGAGCCTGGTGGAGGGCGCCTTTCCTGGTGACGGGGTGCGTGACCACGTTATCGATCTTTTCACCATCGGCGTAAACGACCCGGCCGTCCTGGATGCTTTCCAGGTAGTCTTCAGGGGTCTTGAAGGTCTTTGCCATCGGGCCTCCTCCGCGCAGGCGTGGAATGAATACTGACTAGCGGAGTTCATTGTAGTCTCGCCTTCTCGACCGTGTCAAAGCAAATTCTTGACCCTCTAACCTCGCCCACCTATACTCGACGAAAGGCCGTCCAGGCAGGAAGGGGAGACCGGTGAAGCCGCTAAGCTACTCCAAGATATCCACGTACCTCACTTGTCCCCTCAACTATCGATTCCAGTACATCGATAAGCTGCCCCGTAAGCCCAGGCACTACTTCAGCTTCGGCAACACGTTGCACCGGTGCGCTCAGCATTTCTTCAAGAAGGGGCGCAAAGCGCCTCCCAGCCTTGAGGACTTGCTCGGCTACTACGAACAGACGTGGACTTCGTCGGGGTACAGGACCCGGGAGCACGAGGAGGCCGACAAAGAGCTGGGCCGGGAGATCCTGACCAAGTTCTGGGAGACCAACTCGAAGAGCTACCAGCCGGCCTTGGCCACCGAGCAATGGTTCGTCATCGATATCGACGGAGTGAGCTTTCGAGGATACATTGACAAGGTGGACATCTCTCCCAACGGCGGCCTGGTAATCATCGACTACAAGAGCGGCAAAGCGGAGATATCGAGGGAACAGGTGGAGAACAGCCTCCAGCTAAGCCTGTACCAGCTGGGGGTCGGCGGGCTCTGGCTCCTTCCCGTCGAGAAGCTGTCTCTCTACCACCTGCGAAGCAACTCCATGGTGGACGTCGGGCCGCGAGATCAACGGACGCTGGAAGAGACCCGGGAAACGGTGCACACGGTCTCGGAGTCGATCAAAGAAGAGAAGTTCGAGCCCCGGCTGAACTACTCCTGCCCCTGCGAGTTCGCCCAGTTCTGTCCCCTGTTCCAGAAGGAAGCGGCGACGGCCAATTCAACCGGCTAGGCCATGGCTTTTCGCAGGCGGGACCAGAGCCGGCGTCCACGTTCGCTGAAGGCGAGTGCCCCGTCGGCCAGACCGGCCATCTCTTGAATCCGTCTCGCCGTATCCACCACCTCAAGGGCGGCAACCGGAGACCGACTTCGCTCTCCGGGACCGGCTAGGGCCTCGGCTAGCTTGCCCAGTAGTCCTCGCTTGGTTCCTGGGCCCTCGCTCAGCTCTTTCCAGATCTCATCGATGGTGGTGCCCCTGACAAACGCGCCGCCCACCAGGACGGCGGCAACCAGGGGAGCGGGAGCCAGCACCAGCGAGTCCTTAAGCAGGTGTGGGGCGAGACGAACGTAGCGTTTCGGTTCCTCGAAGAGCAGCGTACCGTCGGTGAGCAGGAGCTCGGCGATGGCTCGGACACCTGGAGATGCGGCGATGACTCTTGCCGCGGCCCATCGGCCCGCCTCGGGTAGGCGTTCCTCTACGACGGTTGAACCGACGATCTGGGCCACCGCGGCGCCGGTCAGATGGCTCAGGTCGAGGGTCAGAAGCTCCAGCGCTACTCGGCCCTTGTCGGCCCAGGCATCCCCGTCCAACAGGCTTACCAAGAATCTCCACCGGCCCGGAATAGCGGCATTGGCTGCGGGCACGATCAATCGAAGGGTGACGTTTTCGAGGGAGGCGGTGGCATCGGGCGGGGGGGATATGCGGTCCAGGGAGTGTTCAAACCTCTTGGGAGAGGTCGTCAATGATCCGTCGGTGTGTTGCTCGGAGAAGAGCAGGTCCAGAACTTGTGCCTGGGCCAGTATCCACAGTTGAGACCGCATTCTACCCCTCTGGGAGATGGAGAAGTCAGTACTTCGCCTGGGCCAGTATATCAAGAAAAGGGGTGTGGAGGGACGGCTCAGCCGCATACGTCCAGCGCCGTCAGAGCCAATACCCGGCTGCACAGCACCATCTCATCGATGCTGCTGTAGTCGTTACCATAGCTGCCGCCACCCGGCCCGTAGATAGGGGCGGGGATGCCGGCCAGCCAGAGGTGGGCATCGTCGTCGCCGTAGCGTGCGCTGAGTTCCGAGGCCGGCAGCCCAATGGTGTTCGGCTCTTGGCCTGTCACCTTCCGGTAGCTGGCCGTCAGCGTCTGGACTATCTCCTCTTCCACTGGCATGTCCATGGGCGGGTGGTCCATGATCCAGGTGTTGAACCTCCGCTCGATGGGGTGCACCAGCTCATACTCGAAGTTGGGGGCCTCTCTTCGAAGCCGGTCCAGCGTCGCCTCGAGGTCTCTTCGGATGGTCTCGGCCGTCATTCCCGGCACGGTGCTGACGGCGATGAAAGCCGTGCACAGATCGGCGTTACGGCTGACGGACCTCATGTCGTAGGTCTCACCTCTCCCGCCGATTATCGACCCCACCTTCAGCCAGGGCAGCCCATTGACGTCCCAGGGCTCGAAGGTAAGCGGGGTACCGTAGATGGCGTCTATCGCCTTCATCATCTGGGGAATTGCGTCGACTCCCGTCACGTCGTCGCCCTCGGGATGCCGCCCTTTGACGTGCAGGGAAAATTTGGACATGCCGCCATGCTTGGTGACGATGTTGTGGGCGCCATAGGGCTCGGTTACCACGGCCATGTCGGTCCTGTAGCCCGATTCCATCAGGTGGACCGTGCCGAGGCCACCCTGCAGCTCCGCCAGGACGCACCCGACCACCAGATCGCCTTTGAGCTGCGTTCCCGACCGACGAAGGGCCTCGGCGGCGTGGACCATCGAGGCGACGCCGCTCTTCATGTTGCGAATTCCCGCCCCGTACAGCCTGTCTCCTTCTACCCGGGGCTCGAAGGGGTTGCCGGTCTGCCCCGAAGCCAGGGGATTGTTGTCCAGGTGGCCGTTGAACATCAGGCTCCGGCCTCCCCCAGATCCCTTCAGGACGGCGACGGTCTGGTACCAACCCGGCTCCACCTCCTGGAGCTCGACCTCGTAGCCTCGTGCCGAGAAGTAGCTCGCCAGCCAGCGGGCCAGCGGCGTCTCGTCCCCTATCATGCTGGGAATCCGTATCAGGTCCTTGCCCAGTTCAACCAGCTCCTGCCGGTCGATGTGCCCCAGTACGTCTTCAGACATAATCTGCCGCTTTCTTCGAGGATGGAGGCATGATACTACAACGGATTCCTCGCCTGGGTACAGGCATTGGCACACCGCGGTTCGAAGAGCACAAGGTGACGAGACCACCTTCCAAGAGGTTTGGCCGCGCTAGAAGGGGATCAGGGCCGTCCCCAGGGCGATATCGGACATCAGAGCGAAGCCGAAGGCGACGCTGAACATCCCTGCGACGCCCGCCACGGCGGAGTTAATCCTCTTGAAACCGGCTCCGAGGGCGAAGGGCACTCCCAGAACGAGGGTGATGACCCCCATGGACAGAATGGTGCCGACGCCGAACATGAGAATGTAGCCCAGGCCCACCCAGAAGGAGGAGATCTTGGGCAGCAGGAGCAGCATTACGGCGGCGCTGCCGGCTAGGCCGTGGACGAGACCTATCACATAGGACTTGGTGCGGAAGAAGGGCTTGCCCGGACTGAAAAACCCGTGAGGCGACTCCACCTCGGGTGCGTCGGTTCGATCGTGGGTGGCGTGGATGTGAACGTGGGGACCGCTATCGTGGCTGTGTTTGTGCACGTGGAGACGTCCCCGGCGCAGATTCCAGAACACCTGGGCGCCGAGGAATACCAGCATAATAGCCACGCCGAACTCGAACAGCGGGGCGACGGCATCGTACCGGTCCAGTACCGACTCTTTGAACAGGAGGATGATCACGCCCAGCACCAGCAGGGGCGTCGAGTGGCCGAGACCCCATGACCCCCCGACCCATATGCTCTTCCAGGCGTTACGGTGCTCGCCGGCTATAGTAGAAACGGCGACGACGTGGTCGGCATCGGTGGCGTGCTTCAAGCCCAGTAGGAACCCAAGCGCCAGCGCCGCCAGGGCACCCGACTCGATATCCACGGCTCAGTCCTCCCTCGGTTTTGCTATAGTCAAAATGCTCCTGCAACAAGTTGCAGGAGCATTCTAGTGCAACAGACACTTCGAGTCAACTGGTCTTCAGGGACAGCTTACCTCAGATAGCCCCCTCTTCTCGCAGGGCGGCCACGTCCTCGACAGAGTACTCGAGGAGGCCGGTCAGTATCTCCTCGTTGTGCTGGCCCAGGAGGGGAGCGTGGTCGAACACCTCATCCGTTCCGGGCATCTTTATCGGGTTGCCAGCGGCTTTGTACCTGCCGCTGACCGGGTGGTCTATCTCCACCACCATGTTCCGATGCAATATCTGGGGGTTTGAAGTAGCTTCGGCGAAGTTGTTGACCTTGCTGGAGGGCACGTCGCCGGCCTCCAACTCGGGTATCCACTCGTCTACGGTCTTCGTCCGGAACGCCCTGGACAGGGCCTCCTCCAACTCTTCCTTGTGCTCGATCCTCGACATCGGGGTCTCGAACCGGGAATCGTTGGGCAGGTCTTCGAACCCATCCACGCGAGATATCACCCTGGCCAGGTTTTCGTAGAACCGCTGTATGGGACAGCTGATCTGAACGTGCCGGCCGTCCTTGGTCTCGAAGGCGCCGATGGGCACGTTGGTCTGGTGTCCCGATCCCAGCGGCTCCGGCAGATTCCCGGAGACCAGGAAAAGCTGGCCGATGTGGGCCTGCAACGCGATCTGAACGTCCAACAGACTGACCGATATCTCTCGGCCCACTCCCGTCTGCTCACGAGCATACAGGGCCGCCAGAATGCCCTGGACGGCGTACAGTCCTCCACCGGTGTCTCCCATGGGATAACCCATAAGAAACGGCGGCGTGTCCCTGGTGCCGGTGATGCTCATCACCCCGCCCATAGCCTGGATCATGCCATCGAAGGCGGGCCTGTCCTTCATGGGCCCGCTGGTCCCGAAACCAGATATGGCGCAGTAGATGATGCGGGGATTGACCGCCTTCATCACCTCGTAGCCCAGGCTCAGCTTGTCCATCACCCCCGGCCGAAAGTTCTCGAAGACCACGTCGGATACCGTCACCAGCTCCTTGAATATCTTCTTGCCCTTCTCGTGCTTCAGGTCCAGGGTGACGCCCTTCTTGTTGCGGTTGATGCCCAGATAGTAGGCGCTCTCGCCCTCCAGGAAGTAGGGTGGAAACCGACGGCTGGAATCGCCAACTCCGGGCTGCTCGATTTTGATGATCTCGGCGCCCAGGTCGCCCATAACCCTAGCGCCGAAGGGCCCGGCGAGAGCCTGGGTCAGATCGAGTATTCGCACCCCTTTCAGGGGACGTTGGAGGTTGCTATCGTTTGTCATCTTTGTGTCTTGTCAGCCTCTTGGCCTCCTGCCACAGCCCCTCCTGCTCCGATTCGGAGAGCTGTTTCAGGTCCAGGCCCCGTTCTCTACACATCTTTTCCATCGTGGTGAACCGGCAGTAGAAGCGGTCATTGGCCCCGCGTAACGCCGATTCCATATCGATCTCCAGCTTGCGGCCCACGTTTACCAGCGTCGCCAGGATATCCCCCATCTCCTGCTCCTGCTCGTCCTTGGAGCCGGCTTGTTGAAGCTCCTCCACCTCTTCTCTCACCTTGTCCAGCACCCCGTCCATGTCCTTCCAATCGAACCCGGCGTTGGCGGCCCTGCGGTGTATCGATTGGCTGTGGGCCAGCGCGGGCATCTGCTTGGGGACACCGTCCAACACGGATCCGCCGCCCCTCTCTCGTTTCTTGTTGGCCTCCCAGTTGGACTCGACCTCTCGTGCGGTGGATGCGTCATCATCGCCGAAAACGTGGGGATGACGGCGCACCAGCTTGTCGGTCAGGCCGGTGACCACGTCGTCGATGGTGAACTCGTCGGCCTCGGCGGCTATCTGCGAGTGGAGCATTACCTGCAAGAGGAGGTCGCCAAGCTCGTCTCTCAGCTTACCCGGCTCGCCTTCATCCAGCGCCTCCAGGGCCTCGTAGCACTCTTCGAGCAGGTAGTTCTTGATGGATTGGTGCGTCTGGTCCCGGTCCCAGGGGCACCCTTCGGGCGAGCGAAGGTGGGAGATGACCCCGGTCAGGGCATCGAAAGGGGACTGCTGGGCGTTAGTAGACAATGATAAGCTCACTCAGGGTGCAGGTGCTGGGGAACGTAGCCAGATTATAGATAGCGGGCAATTGGGGGTCAACCCGAACGGTTTTGCTCTATTCTTTACAGGTCGAATAAGGCCTGCTCGATGTGATCCCCGGCCGGTACGGTTCGAGTTATGATATCCGACATACAGCGAAACCGATTGCTCAGCTACGCCAACGTCGTGGCGACGGTACTGGTGGTGCCGGCCATCGCCATCCTGCTTACCACCACCAGCCTCCGGTTCACCATCAACCTGCCTCGCCTCTACGAGTACGGTTTCGAGGAGTACGACATCAGCCGGCGCACGGGCATCAAGGATGAGGAGCTGATCAGGATCGGTGGTGAGATCCGAGACTACTTCAACTCCGACGAGGAGCTCATCGATATCAGAGCCATCATATACGGAGAAGAGCAACCCCTGTTCACCCAGCGGGAGATCATCCATATGAAGGATGTGAAGGGGCTGGTGCAGGGGACGTACACGGTGCAGTGGATAACTTTCGGGTTCGTCGTGGCGTACGGTATGACGTGCCTGGCCGTCCTGAGACTATCTGCGTCAGCGATGCTGGCCAAGCGGCTCCTCTGGGGCGGGGGGTTCACCCTGACGGCCATAGCGGTCCTTGGACTGGCCTCCCTCATCGGTTTCGACGCCGTGTTCCTCAAGTTTCACCAGATAGGCTTCTCCAACGATTTCTGGCAGCTGGACCCCCGGATTCACAACCTGATAGCGATGTTTCCCCAGGGCTTCTTCCTGGACGCTACGCTGTTCATCGCGTTCTTGACCATGGCCAAGGCCGCGCTGCTCATGGCCATAGGCGGCGGATATCTGCTCTGGCGCCGGAGAACGCTGTCCAACGAAAGGACGGGAGTCGGGTAAAACAGCCCGGTGTAACCCATGTCTTCGAACATGTGTAACCTATGTCCCCGGTCTGTACAGCAATGACGAAGCCGTCGTTGCGAGCGACGGAGGAGGTAGTCCTGAGGGGGGTCGAAGGGAGCGAAGCAATCTGGAGCGGTGGAGTATACATCCCTGCCAGTCAACGGTCAGACCTGGCTAGATTGCCACGCCCCGACTTTGTCGGGTCTCGCAATGACGGAGGTGCGGATTCAGACGTTGCCCTCTCTTCTATCATGTTATGGGTGCAGGGCCCGCCCTGCCTTTAGCAGGGGGTTGGGAGACGTGCCCCCAAAGTATTCGAACCTCCCAGGGCGGGTGGGAGGGAAGAACCACCTGGGGTGGGGAGCTTGACGTCCCAATTGCTCCCGACAAAAGAAGGCGGCCCGACAAGTCGGGCCGCCTCTTAACGTTTGCTTGTTAGCTAGACCTCAGCGACACCCACATCCAGTGGGACCACAACCCCCTCAGGTGGGGCCCGACGAGGGAGCGGGCATCGGGTCTCCGGCCCCAACCGTCGAGAAGGAGGCGAAGGTGGATACGGTCCTCGAAGCGCCGTTGTGGCACGATGGGCAGGAGACCGCTTGGTCAGACTTGCTCATCGGCATCAACAGCTCGAACTCGGACTCACACGTGGTGCACTTGTACTCGTAAAGGGGCATGGTTTTCCTCCTGCGTAGTCGGTGACATCCTAGTGGTGTTTCCCGCCCGATGTCAAGGCTTGGCCTGGATATGCAGTGTATTGTTGTCTTGCTCAGCCGGTTACCGGTGGGGTATCTTAGGAAACAGCCGCTACCCAATCAGGAGGAGTCCCGTCATGCAGAAAAGCAAGACCGAACCCTGGATGCCCGCCGACGAGTACGGTCGCTCGCTGCCGGTCTTTACCATCAATCTCCTGGTCACCGACGTCGCCCGGGAGGTGGAGTTCTACGAGGCGGTGCTGATGGCCAAGTGCCGCTATCAGGACGTCGACTTTGCGGCTGTGAACGTGCAAGGCATCGAGTTCATGCTCCACGCAGACCACACCTACGACGTGCACCCCTGGCTGGAACCCTTCAAGGCCGGCGATCTCCGGGGCCTGGGCGCCGAGCTACGCATCCTGGGTATAGACCCCGACGAGGTGGAGAAGGCGGCGCGAGGGTTTGGTGCGGACATTATTCAGGAGGCCAGCGACAAGCCCCACGGCTGGCGGGAGGTCATGGTCGCCGACCCCGAGGGCTACGTCTGGGCGGTAGGGGTAAAGTTCTACGGGAACGGCGAGTCCGAGTAGCCCCGGCTCCCGCAGCAGGCTGATGGAATAACCCTGTCAGGGGTAAAAGAGCTAGCAGATAGCCGTATCGGGGCCTATGGCCTCCAGCCCGTCTTTGACGGACCTGAGAAACGCCGTCGCGTTGCTGCCGTCCAGGATTCGGTGGTCGAAGGAGAGGCACACGTTCATCATCGAGCGTATCGCTATGGCGTCGTTCACCACCACGGGCCGCTTGACCACCGCCTCGGAGGTTATTATCCCGCACTGAGGCGGATTGATTATCGGGCCGCTGAGCACGGAGCCCAGCGCACCCGTGTTGTTCACGGTAAACGTCCCACCCTGAACGTCCTGCACGGCCAGCTTGTTTCCCCTGGCCTTCTCCGCCAGCTCCTGGACCTCTCTAGCGAGGGCAGCCACCGGCTTCCGGTCGGCTTCCTTGATCACCGGCACGATCAGCCCCTCTTCTCGCGCTACGGCAACACCGATGTTCAGCTCCTTTTTCAGGGCGATCTTGCCCTCTGTCCAGGTGGAATTGACCAGGGGATGCTCTTTCAGGGCGTTCACCACAGACTGGATGAAGAAGGGCAGGTACGTAAGGTTGACGCCCTGCTGTCGGTGAAACTCCTCCTTGGCGCCTTTCACCAGCGCCACCAGCCCCGTAACGTCGGCCTCCATCATCGTCCAGGCGTGGGGTATCTCCCGAACGCTCTGCTCCATCCGCTGCGCAATGGCCCGCCGTACCGGGCTATCGATGATTTCATCACCCTCGGGCGCCTCCGACTGAGCATGGACAGCGGCTTCCCGTTGCTCGACGTGCTGAAGGACGTCGGCCTTGGTGATTCTACCTGCGGCGCCCGTGCCCTGGACGGCATCCAGATCGACGTTGTGGTCACTGGCAAGCTTCAACACCAGTGGGGAGTATCGCTTGTCCCGCCGGCCCGATGCTCCGTCCCTGCGGCTAACGGGCGCCGGTTCCGCCCGTGTGGGGACGGTTTCGGCCTCCGCCGGCCTTGCTTCCTCTACCTCGACAGGGAGACCACCTTCGGACTCCATCAGAGCCAGAGGTGTACCGACGGGCACGGTCTCTCCCTCGGCGACGAGGATTTCGGTGAGAACGCCGGTGGCCGGAGAGGGCAGCTCCACGTTCACCTTGTCGGTGACTACCTCCACCAGCGACTCGTACAGCTCAACGCTATCGCCGGGCCTTTTCAACCACCGGGAGATGGTGCCCTCGACGACGGTCTCGGCAACCTCGGGCATGGTCAGGGTAACGGTCATATCGATTCCCTAGTAGCTGGCCAGCTCCCGAAGAGCGTTGGCGATCTTCTCGGGGCTTGGCAGGCAGTGGAACTCCATGTTGGGGTGGAAGGGCATCGAGGGCACGTCGGGAGCGGCCACCCTCATCACCGGCCCGTCGAGGTACTCGAAGGCCTCGGAGGCCAGGATGGCGGCAAGCTCGGCCCCGTAGCCGAGGGTCAGATTGTCCTCGTACACCACCAGGGCCTTGTTGGTCTTGCGCACCGATTCCAACACGGCCTCCTTGTCGAGGGGAAGCAGCGTCCGCAGATCCACCACCTCGACGCTGATCGATTCCTCCTCGACCGTAGCGGCGGCTTCCATAACGTGATGGACCATCAGACCATAGGTCAGGACGGTGATATCGGAGCCTTCCCGCACCGTGTTGGCGGTACCCAGGGGTACGTCATAGTCCTCCTCTGGCACCTCACCCTTGATCGAACGGTAGGTTTTCTTGTGCTCCAGGAAGATCACCGGGTCATGGTCTCGAATGCTGGACTTGATAAGGCCCTTGGCGTCGTATGGACTGGAGGGGGCCACCACCTTCAGACCTGGAATATGAGCAAACTGTACCTCCACGCTCTGGGAGTGGTACAGACCTCCATGTATGCCGGCGCCGTACGGGGCCCTGACCACCAGGGGGCAACCGTAAGCCCCGGCGGAGCGATAGCGCATCTTGGCCGCTTCGTTGACGATCTGGTCGTAGGCGGGGAATATGTAATCGGCAAATTGTACCTCAGCGATGGGACGCAACCCGTTTACCGCCATTCCTATGGCGATACCCACAATGCCGATTTCGGCCAGTGGGGTATCGATGACTCGTTCGTCACCAAACCGGCTGTGAAGGCCTTCGGTGGTGCGAAACACTCCTCCCAGCCCTCCCACGTCCTCACCGAGGAGAACGACGCTGTCGTCCCGCTCCATCTCCTCGGCCATCCCCTCGCGAATCGCCTCCAGCACCGTCCTTTCAGGCATGTTCTTCTCCCTGATCGGCGTATACGCCCGTCAGAGCGTCCTCCGGCCTGGGGTCCTCGCTGGCCTCCGCTTCGACCACCGCCTCAGTGACCACCTGGTCCACCTCCGATTGAATGTCCGAGTCCTGGTTCTCGGAGATGATGGAAGCGTCCAGCAGGAAGTCCCGAAACCGGGGAATGGGATCGGCGGATCTCTCCCTATCCAGCTCCTCGGGCTGGCGGTACTGGGCCTGGTCATCGTTGCTGCTGTGAGAGGTCAGCCGGAAGACCTTCGCCTCTATCAGGGTAGGCCCCAGGCCGTCCCTTGCCCTCTTGGCCGCGTTCCGGGTAGCTTGGTAGACCGCGAGAGGGTCGTTCCCGTCGACACTCACGCCGGGGAGGCCGTATCCTTCGGCCCGGGCGGAGATGTCCTCTACGGCCATCTGCTTGGCCTGGGGGACCGAGATGGACCACCCGTTGTTCTCGCAGAGGAAGATGACGGGCAGGCTATGAATCCCGGCAAAGTTCAGCGCCTCGTGGAAGTCCCCCTTGCTGGTGGCGCCGTCGCCAAAGTAGGTGATAGTAACGGCCTCTTCCCTTCGGAACTTGGAGGCGTAAGCAGCTCCCACGGCGTGGAGGACCTGGGTGCCCACGGAGCTGGAGCCGGATATTATGTTCAGGTCCTTCCGGCTGGGGTGGCCCGGCAGCTGGCGTCCGCCGCTGTAGGGGTCGGCCCGCTTGCCTAGGCCGTGGAGGAACACGTCCAAGGGGGTAGAGCCCGCGGCCAAGGCCACTCCCAGGTCTCGGTAGTAGGGGACGAAGATATCCTCGCCTCGCCGCAGAGCATGTACGCTCCCGACTTGGGCAGCCTCATGACCATCGCAGGGAACGAGGAAGTATATCTTGCCCTGCCGGCCCAATAGCCACAGCCGTTTGGAGACAGCGCGGGCGGTGAGCATGTCCCGATACATATCCACCACCTGGGACCTGCTCAGCCCCAGCTCTTTGAGTGGGGCCGCTACACCCTCCGTGTCACTCTTCAGGGTCATACGTCGTTTCCCTCATCGCCGGAGACTCGAATTTCGATATGTGATGAAGTATTCACGGCTCACCCGAGTGTGTCCGTCAAGTCCAAGTTATCATCCGTCCCAGGGCCAGTCAACATTGAACAAACCGGCACAACCGGTCACATTGCAAGGCTAATCCAAATGATATATCCTCTGTCATGCTGTCACGGAGGAAGCAATGAAAGCCATAATGTTCGAAGAGCATGGAGGGGTCGAGAAGCTCCAGTACAAGGACGTAGACGACCCGAAAGTCGGGCCCAACGACGTCTTGTTCAAGGTCAAGGCCGCAGGCTGCAACTACAACGATATATGGGCCCGGAGGGGTCTGCCCGGTGTCGAGATCATCCTACCCCACATCTCGGGAAGCGATGCTTCAGGGGTGGTGGAGGAGGTGGGCAGCGAGGTCACCGGCTTCAAGGCCGGTGACGAAGTCTTGGTCCACCCGGGTATAAGCTGCCGCACATGCGAGTCCTGTACCAGCGGACAGGAGTTCTTCTGCCGCGGTTACCGGATTTGGGGATTCCAGACCGGTCCCCTGGACGGCGCCAACGCCGAGTACGCCCGCATGCCGGAAGCCAACCTGATGCGCAAACCGGGCAACCTCAGCTACGAGGAGGCGGCGTCCCTTCCACTGATCCTCGTCACAGTGTGGCGGATGCTGGTCACCCGTGCCCGTATCCAGGCCGGGGATCTGGTATTGGTGTGGGGCGGAGCAGGGGGGTTGGGATCGATGGCGATACAGGTGTGCAACCTCTACGGCGCCAAGGCCATCGCCGTGGTGAGCTCTGATGAGAAGGCCAAGTACGCCGAGAGCCTGGGAGCGTTCAAGGCCGTCAACCGCAAGACCCAGGACCTTCGGGAGGAGATCCGGAGCATCAGTCGCGTCGGAGTCGACATAGTCTTCGAGCACACGGGCGCCGAGACCTGGAAGCAGAGCGTCGCCAACCTGAAATGGGGCGGATCGCTGGTGACCTGCGGCGCCACGAGCGGGTTCATCGGAGAAACGGACATCCGGTTCCTGTGGAACAAGCAGATGAACTTCTACGGCTCCCACATGGGAAGCAAGGGGGAGCTCCTACAGGCCCTGAAGTTCGTGCAGAGCGGCCAGATCAAGCCCCTGGTCTCCAAGACCTTCGCTCTCAAAGACGCCGCCAAGGCCCAGGCCCACATGGAGGGCGGCGACGTGATGGGCAAGATGATTCTACTTCCGGAGGCGGCGTAACCGCCCCAGGGAACCGGAGGACGGAAATTGGCTGCCCGGAGGACCGAAATTGGCTGCGTTGTTACGTAGCTCCCTGTTCGTGCCCGCCATCCGCGAGCGGTTCATCGAAAAGGCGCCCGAGTCCGGCGCCGATCTCTTGGTGCTGGACCTGGAAGACTCTGTGGCCGCGGCGGAGAAGCCCAAGGGCCGGGAGATGGCCCGGGAGGCCGTAGCCTCCATGCCGCGTACCGGCTACGTGATGTGCGTGCGGGTCAACTCCCTTCAATCGGGCCTCATAGAGGAAGACCTTTCCGCCGTCGTGTGCCCGGAGTTGGATGCCATAAGCCTGCCCAAAGCCGATAGGCCCGAAATCATAGAGACGGTGGACCGATACCTCACGCTTCTGGAGAAGACCAGGGGCGTTCCCGAAGGCCAGATAGGCATCATCCCCTGGATCGAGACTGCCCTCGGCATCGTCAACGCTCACCGGATCTGTGCCGCATCGACGAGGCTCATCGGCGCTGCGGTGGGAGGGGAAGACCTGACGGCGGACATGGGAATGGAACGGACCAAGGGCGGCAAGGAGATCGAGTACGCCCGGTACACCGTAGCCACCGCCGCTACCGCTGCCGGCATACTTCCCCTCGACGGTGTGTTCGTGGACTTCCGAGACCCGGACAACTTTCGGAAAGACTGCTTGTTCTCCCGCAGCATCGGGTTCAAGGGCAGGTTCTGCATTCACCCCTCCCAGGTGGAGATGGTCAACCAGATGTACCAGCCCTCGGAAGAGGAGATAGAGGAGGCCCGCAAGGTCGTGGCCGTCTACGAGGAGGGTATCGCTCAGGGCCTGGGGGCCGTCAGCCTGGATGGCGCCATGGTGGACAAGCCTGTCTACGATCGTGCTCTGGTACTGCTGGAGCGGGTGGAGGCCCTCAAGGAAAGGACGGGATAGCCCGGCTTTGGTAGAATAGCTTTATAGATAGGCTTGGGTATCCTGGAGGACGTTCATGGACGAGATTCCCAGCGCCCTGGATCGGGCTCTGGAACGGGTAGAAAAGCTGGGCAAGGCCTCATCCGAGGAGTTGCAGCGGGCCAACCGTGTCGAGGATGGCCAGCGGCTGGGCGCCAGGTATGTAAAGGGCGAAGTAAGCCTGCTTACCGAGCTCAACCTGATTGAGGACGAGCAGACCCGCAAATGGGTTGGCGAGGGTGCCCAGGAGGTGATGATCCGCAACATCGATCTACCCTCCAGCGATTCCGCAAAAAAGCAGAACAAGGCGTCCATGGAGGGCATCAAGCTGGTCAAGACGGACAAGGCGCGGACGGAGAACGTGTTCAGCAAGATGCGCCAGGTCTTCGACCACTATAATGAGATGGGGGAACATCAGCGAAAGCAGGCCTACGAGGACCTGAAGGCCAACATCACGGCCAAGCTCCGCCAGGCGATGCAGCAGCAGAGCGGCGGGATGCCCCCCTTGGATCTAGGCAACATCGAGACCAACCCCCAGTTTCAAATGGAGTGGCGTCGGGTCCAGGGCCAGCTGGACTCCCAGTACCTCGTCCTGCTCAAAGAGTACAAGGAGCAGCTGGCCGCGATCCCCTAGGTAACCCCATGGACTCCTACGACGACCGTCTCCACCACGCCGTTGTCAACACCGAGATCCTCAGAACGCCTCGGCAGATGCTGTCCACCTTCGGTACCACCAACGTCCGATACTTCCTGCTCACGACCCCGGCTTACGACGATGTCATCAAAGGGCCCGAGGAGACGGTGATCCGCGAGGGCCGGGTGATCTCGGAGAAGCCCAAAGTCGTCACCCCCAGCTACATGATGCGACTGGATGGGTTTGGGGATAACGCCCGCAAGTACTTCGAGCAGCTTATAACCGACTACGGCTACGATGCCCCGGGCATCCTGTACCACTACCGCAACGAGCCCAAGGGCCTGAACATCGTGTCGGGCAATATCATGGCCGCTCTGGAGCGGATCGAAAAGGAGA
The DNA here is from genome assembly GCA_965197645.1 of Dehalococcoidia bacterium. GTDB lineage: Bacteria > Chloroflexota > Dehalococcoidia > Plut-88900 > Plut-88900. The sequence continues at coordinate 668,035 of OZ240219.1, forward strand.
CGGGAAGCGATCCGCTGGCGGCGATAATTCGGGGTGTCGACGAGATGTGGGACGTCTCCCTTCTCAAGTTCATCCAGGAGTACACCGCTCAGTCCGTCGAGAGCAACGTGATGGAGCTGGGAGGGCGGGGACTGATCAGCCCAGACACCTCAGGGGTCCCCGGCGACGCCCGCCGTCGCATTGAGGAGATGTTCCGAGACGTGAGGATGAACCGGGAGGACCCGGCTGCACTGAAGAAGGAGCTGGACCGCTGGGACCTCTTCAGCGAGTACGAGGACCGGTTCCTCAAGCTGTTTCGCTAGCGCCCGCTTCCTCGGCACATCTCTCGCACCCGCAAAGAGACCTCAGCAGGGTAAACGAGTATATTCCCGTCTCGTGGGCATCGCTCCACAGGATCTGCACCGCGTACCTGCCGATCTCTATGAAGTCAAGGGCCTGGATATCGTCGGGGATGGTAGCAATCTCCAGGATCTTCCTGCCGCTCCATTCGTCGACGCAATGGGCACACTTGCACTCATTCCTCAACATCTTGTGGGGGTAAACGCTGCGGTGTTCCGCGTCCCACTCCACGGTCAACCCTTCGGGGGTAATCTCGATCGATTCCGGTTCTTTCATGATGGGTACATCTCTGATTCTAGCAGATTCGACAACCGGCTCCGTCCCTCGCCTACTTCTGGCAGCCCCGGCAGTAGTTGGTCAGGCGCTGATTGGGCTGCACCTGGGAGATATTGGAGCCGCACACCGGGCACTGCTCTTTTCCCTTACCGTGCACCTTCAAGAAGTCTCGTATCTTCACGTCTATGCGGCCGTTCATCCTCTGCCCCACTATCTCCGTGGCCTCCAGCAGCACGGTATGGACGCTCTTGTACAGCGCGTCCACCTCGGGCTTGGACAGGGATGTCCTCTTGCGAAAGGGATAGATGCCGGCATCGAACAGGATCTCATCTGCGTAGGCGTTGCCGATGCCGGCGAGGAAGGTGTCGTTGACCAGGATGTTCTTGACCTGGCCCGGGTGCCTCTTGAGCCGCTTCTCGAATACCTCCAGACTCACCTCTTCGTCCAGCGCCTCGGGGCCCATCTCGGTGAACCTGGGTACCATATCCAGCTGGTCTCGAGGCACCAGATACACCTTGCCCATCACTTTGCTATCGAAGTAGCGGAGCTGTTTGCCGTTGCTGAGGGCCAGCACGAAACAGGTCTTGGCCAGTCTCTTCTCACCGGGGTCGACGTACTGGAGCCGGCCCGTCAGCATGGGGTTGACGGCCAGTACGTGACCGGACTTGAAGCTGAACAGCAGGAACTTGCCCCGTCGCCTGACTCCGGTGAAGGTGTCGCCTCGAAGCGTCTCGGAGAACTGATCGAAAGTAGGCATGCGGATGACCAGCGGTTGCTTGCCTTCCACCTCTTCCACCGCCACTCCCGATAGCTCTTTGTCCAGAAAGAGCTGTATGTTGTGAAGATCGGGTAGCTCCGGCATCCCGGCTTCCTCCAAGTGGCATTATACTCTTTACCGGGACTCGACCTTCCGGTTGACACCCCAACTAGGCGGTGGGACAATTTAGGCCGCTTTCCAGGGCTGTAACCTCCATTCCAGACGCTATGCAATCCGCCCTATCCGATATAAGGATCGTAGACCTGGCTACCGATATAGCCGGCTCCTACGCCTGCATGCTTCTCGGCGACATGGGCGCCGACGTGGTCAAAGTCGAGCTGGCCGGCTCCCCCAACTGGCGAGGCGACCTTCCCTTCCACCTGTGGAACAGGGGTAAGAAGAGCCTGGGCCTCGACCTGGAAAGGGAGGGCGCCCGTGAGGTCCTGGAAAAGCTGGTCCGCCAATCGGATGTGCTGGTGGAGAGCTTCCTACCCTCCCAGGCCAAAGCCGCAGTGCTGGACTATGAATCGGTCAGTCGCCTGAACCCCCGGCTGCTCTACTGCGCCATGCCTCCTTTCGGCGAGGAGGGCCCCCTGAGCGACAAGCCCGCCGACGATGGGGTCGTGGCCGCCTTCGCAGCGATAATGGGCGACCAGACCGGCCCGGACCAACCCCCGGCCTTCATCACCATACCCGCCTCCAGCTACAGCGCCTCCATCCTGGCCTGCTACGCCATCTGCTCGGCCCTGTACGTAAGGGAGGTGGAGGGAATAGGGCAGAAGATCGAGGTGCCGCTGCTGAACGGCGCCCTCACCGTGCAGGGCCACCACTTCATCCACGCACCGGACATGACCCGGGAGACGGAAACCCAAGGCGATCAGCAGGGCACCGTCCCCGCTTACCGGCTCTACGAGTGCAGCGATGGCAAATGGATGTTCATTGGCTGCGGCAACACGGCTTTCTGGACCCGGCTGTGCAATGTCCTGGGGTTGGAGAGGTACCTGTCCGAACCTCGATACGAGAACGCTCCCTGGGTCTTCGAGGAACAGGACAGGCTGGATATCATCGCACAGCTGACGCCGATCATCGCCCGACACCCTCAGGAGTACTGGCTGGACCTGTTCGACAAAGAGGATATCCCCTGCGCTCCCGCCGACACTCGGCACGACTACGCCGCCGATCCCCAGGTGCTCCACAACGGCATGATAGTGGACATGGATGATCCGATGCTGGGCAACACCCGGCAGATGGGCTTGCCCGTGGCCATGACCCTTACGCCGGGAGATACCAACACGCCGGCATCAATGAACGGTGAGCACGCCGATGGGATACTGGAATCGCTGGGCTACGACGGCCCGGCCCGGGAGGAGCTGAAGAAGAGCGGGGCGCTGACATGCTGACCCACGCTCTACAGAACGTCAAGGTCGTAGACCTTTCCAGCTACATAGCCGGGGCCTACTGCCCGACTCTGCTGGCCGACCTCGGCGCAGATGTCATCAAGTTCGAATCGCCCATGGGAGACCCCTTTCGGGCCAACGGCCCTCCATTCCACGTGTGGAACCGCGGCAAGAGGGGGCTGGTCGTTGACCTGCGCAAGGACGAGGGTAAGGAGGTCCTCTACCGGCTGGTCAAGGACGCCGACGTGGTGGTGGAGAACTACCGGCCCGGCGTGGCCGCCAAGCTGGGCGCCGACTACGATACCCTGAAGAAGATCAACCCATCGCTGGTCTACTGCTCCATCTCCGGCTACGGCCAGACCGGGCCCTACAGCAAGAAGCCCGGCTTCGATCCGCTGCTCCAAGCCCGAAGCGGCGCCATGACCTATCAGGGCGGCCCCGACAATCCTCCCGTGTTCCTCGCCGTCGCCATCTCCGATTACGGCGGCGCCATGCTGGGAGCGTGGGCCGTGGCCATGGCCCTGTTCGCTCGAGCGCGGACTGGTCGGGGGCAGTGGGTGCAGACCTCCCTGGCAAACTCCGCCATGTCCATGCAGTCGGACAGGTTCATTCTTCCAAAAGGGGAGACCAACCACAACGATCCGGGCCACCCCCAGGGCCCCACACCCACCTATCGCGCCTACAAGACAGCTGATAGTTGGCTCTTCATAGGCGTCACTACCGACGACCAGTGGCACAAGCTCGCCAAGGCCCTGGGCAGGGATGACCTAGCCCGCGACGAGAGGTTCGGTTCCGGCGAAAAACGACAGGTCGCCGATGCGGAGCTGCATGCCATACTGGCAGAGATATTCGCTGCCAACGGCTCGGACCACTGGCTGAAGCTGCTGGAGGCCGAAGGTGTCCCCTGCTCCAGGGTGAACTACTTCGACAATGATCTGATGCATCACCCCCAGGTCCTGCAGAACGGTCTGCTCGCACAGCATCGTTCCAGGGACATCGGTGAGATCGAGCAGATCGGCGTGCCCGTCAAGCTGAGCAAGACGCCGGGCATCGCCCAGCGGGCCGCCCCCGGCCACGGCGAGCACTCCGACGAGGTCCTGCTGGAAGCCGGCTACACCGCCGACGAGATCAGGTCTCTACGGGACGCCAAGGTGGTCTACTGAGAGCCGGAATCCAGGACAACCCTCACCCCTAGCCCCTCTCCCTTGGCAAGGGAGAGGGGAACAGGAAAAGAGATTTGGGGGCACAGCCCCGTTGGACTCCCCATCAAACAGGTCTCTCACTTGCTCAGCCAGTACTCCGCAATGTCTATGCCCCGCATGAACTCCACGTTGGGGTGGGAGCGGGCGTACTTGATCAGCTTCTCCACTGCCAGCAACCGGCTGGGTCGACCGCTCACCTGGGGGTGCAGGGTTACGGTCATGCACCGGCCATACTTGTAGATGCCGTCGAACTCCGCGGCATAGGTCTCGAACACACTGTCCGGGTCCTGCATGGCGGAGCGGACATCGGCGGCGGGCATGAAGGCGAAGTACCCGAAGTCGTCCAGCGCCCATTTGACGGGCACTTCCACCAGCTTCTTGCCGTCTATCTCGTGGATGTAGGGTGCATCGTCGTCCATCATGCTGGTGTCGTAGACGAAGCCATACTCGGTCAGCAGCCTTAGAGTGTTGGGGCTGGAATCGAACACCGGGGCGCGGTACCCCTTGGGCTTTTCACCGGTGATGTTCTCCAGCGCGGATATTCCCTTCTCCAGGTACCCGGTCTCGGTTTCCAGGTCCACCCCACCAAGAGGCTCGTGCATATAGCCGTGGTGCGCTACCTCGTGACCTCTCCGCACCAGATCCTCCACCATCTCCACGTGGGTTTCGGCGACGTAGCCGGGGACGTAGAAGCTGGCTTTGATATCGTATTCGTCCAGCAGGTTGAGAATGCGGGGGACGCCCCGTTTGGGCCCGTACTCTGCGAGGGTCATCACGCTGGGCCGGTCGGCAAATTCGGGGTTTCGGCTCAGCCATGAGCTGACTCCGTCGATATCGAACCCCAGGCTTATGACGCACTGTGTGTCTCCGGGCCAGATTCCCGCCATTTTATCCCTCCCCGTCGGGGTGTTCCTTGAGCCAGTGTTCGGCGATGTCCACCGCCCGCATGAACGCGGCGTTGGGGTGTCGCTTGATGTGCTGTATCGTGCGCTCCAGGCTTGCCAGGCGGCTGGGGTGGCCGGTGATCTGCGGGTGCATGGTCAGCACGAAGCACCTGCCCTCTCTGTACAGGCCATCGAACTCCGAGGTCCACGTCCTGGCCACGCTCGCGGGACTGCACATGGGCCCCCGGATGCCGGCGGCGGGCACGAACCCGAAGTAGGGAAAGTCGTCAAGCAGCCAGTGGATGGGAAGCTCGACGATATCACCGTCCTTGGTGTGCCAGATGTAGGGAGCGTCGTCGTCCATCAGGCTGCTATCGTAGAGGAACCCGTGTTCGGCCAATAACGGCCCCGTGTGCGGCGTCACGTCCCACGAGGGCGATCTGTACCCCCTGGGTCTCTGCCCGCTCAGTCCTTCGAGGATATCGATACCCTTCTCCAGCACCTCCCGCTCCTCAGTGGGACTGAGGCGGGCGGGGGGCTCGTGCATGTAGCCGTGGTGAGCGATCTCGTGACCCCCGGCTGCCAGCTCCCTGACCATGTCCGGGTGGGTCTCGGCGACGTAGGCCGGGATGAAGAAGCTGGCCTTGATTTCGTAGCTATCGAGAAGCTGGAGTATCCTGGGGAGCCCCGTTTTGGGCCCGTACTCCCCCATGGTCATCAGCCCGGGCCGGTTGGCGAAATCGGGGTCCCTGCCGATCCACGAGCTCACCCCATCGACATCGAAGCCCAGGTTGACGGCGCATTGGATGTCACCGGGCCACAGTCCAGCCATGTTCGAGCACCTCCTCGAGGGATACGCTTGCCCGTAGTTTACACCCTTGCATATGAGCCTGTCTCACCGGGACGTGTTAGTCAAACTCTCCCGCGCTGGGCGGTCTTGTAGCTGGGGCACATCCACCCCACCCAGGTTAGTTTGCCCTCCCCCCACCCCGGGACGTTATAGATATTAGGGACACATTCCCCATGCCTCTTGCCAGAGGGAACCCCTCTGGACTCCCTGGATATGCGCAGCTGGAGATAGGTTCAGTGATCGCAACGATGACCACGGTCAGACTGAATCCATACTCTCGTCATTGCGAGCCTCGACAAAGTCGAGGAGTGGCAATCTAGCGAGGGCGGGTAGAGCTACCTTTCAAGAGGGCTAGGCTGTCTTCCAAGTGGGCGGGACTGAGGCATCCGTTGTTGTGAGAAAGGCCCATGTAGATGGAAACCCTACGTGTCCTGGCGGTTGGCGAAGGCGGAGATGGCATCGTAGATGCGGAGCATCTCTCTATCATCGGGTTCAGCCCAGTAGTAGGGCTTGATGGCCTCGCCGCCGAGGGCGGCCACCAGCTCCGAGTGGTCATCGATGCAGAAATCGGGCTCAACGGGAATCCTCAGGCGTCGCAGCCCGTTCCGGTAATCGTAAACCGGCTTCATGAAGCAGTCGGTGACGTACTGCCGGAGATCGTGCTTGTCGATCACGTCCCATCGCAGACCGACGCCGGACCAGATGTAGATCGTGTGGCCGTCGTCAATGAGCCGTTGAAAGACATCGTGGACGAAGGGTCTCAGCTTACCGTTCCAGGCGATGATGGTATCGTCGACGTCGAAAAATACGTTCATCGGACTACCAGCACCCTTTCGATACCCGCCAGGTCCTTCACCAGCTCGACCTCCGATCCGGGAAATGCACTGCAAGCCAGATCTCGCACCCCATGGGCCTGGTCGTATCCTATCTCCATGAGAAAGGCACCGCTCGGCTTCAGCCGGTCCCGGACCTGGGGCAGCAGCCGTCGGATCACGTCCAGTCCATCGGCGCCGCCATCCAGGGCGACCCGGGGTTCGTGCTCTCGGATTTCGATGGGGAGCGACGACAGATCACGCCGGTTGACGTAGGGAGGGTTGGACACGATGACGTCCACCTGCTCCGGCACCGGCCGCAGTAGATCGCCCTGCAGCAGCCGCACCCGGTCCTCTACACCGTAGGCCCGGCAGTTTATCGCCGCGACCTCCAAGGCCTCGGTGGAGAGGTCGGTGGCGTAGATGGTGGCTGTGAGCAAGTGTCTGGCCAGCGAGACGGCCACCGCTCCGCTACCTGTCCCCACTTCGGCGATGAGGGGCCGCTCCAATGCGGAGGAGCTATCCAGCGCCAGCTCCACCAGGAGCTCGGTCTCGGGTCTGGGTATAAGCACCCTCGGATCGACGTGCATGTCCAGGCCGTAGAACTCCCGGTGATTGGTCAGGTAGGCCGTAGGCTCTCCCACCGTACGACGTTCGACCATCTGGTCGTACTCGTCTTGCGCGTCGGCAGGGATAGGCTCGAGCAGGTCGGCGTAGAGCCGGGCCCGGCTCACCGACAGCAGATGGGCCAGCAGCACCTGGGCCTCCATTCGGGGGTCAGCTACTCCCTCACTGAGCAGCCGAGTTTCCGCACGATTGAGGGCATCGCGGACCGTCATGCAGCCCCACCGGCGTGTACCTTCTGCAGGTTCTGCTCGCGCTCGTAGGCCGCCAAGGCGTCTACCATCCCGTTCATCTCTCCCTCCATCATGATCGACAGGCTATGGAGGGTCAGTCCGATACGGTGGTCTGTAACCCGGTCCTGGGGATAGTTGTAGGTGCGGACCTTTTCCGCCCTGTCCCCGGTCCCCACCTGGGAGCGGCGGGCCTCGGTGATCTCCTCCTGCTGCTTCCGGTGCTCGATGTCGTACAGGCGGGCACGGAGCACCGCCATGGCCTTGGCCTTGTTCTTCATCTGGGAACGCTCGTCCTGGCAGACGGCCACGATGTTGGTGGGCAGGTGAGTGATGCGGACGGCTGTCGCCACCTTGTTAACGTTCTGGCCGCCGTGGCCCCCGGCATGAAAGATATCTATCTTCAGATCGGATGGGTTGATATCAACCTCCACGTTCTCCACCTCGGACATCACGGCCACGGTCACAGTGGAGGTGTGGATGCGGCCGCTGGCCTCGGTAACGGGGACCCGTTGTACCCTGTGGACGCCGCTTTCATACTTGAACTTGCCGAAGGCGCCTCTCCCCCTGACCCCGAACACGATCTCCTTGAACCCCCCGATCCCGATCTGGTTGGTATTGATGACATCGACCCGGAACTTGTTGGTTTGTGCGTACCGAGAGTACATGCGATACAGGTCGGCGGCGAAGAGGGCCGCTTCGTCACCGCCGGCGCCCGCCCGTATCTCCATGATCACGTCCTTCTCGTCCCGGGGGTCCCTGGCTATTAAGGCCTCTTCGATCTCCGACTCCAGCCGGTCTCGCCGTCTCTCCAGCGCCTCGATCTCCAATTGAACGAGGTCTTTCATCTCATCGTCCAACCCGTCTTCTAGCAGGGTCCTGGTCTCTTCCAGCTCCGTGGCCGCGCCCTTGTAGTCCCGGTACTTGGTCACTACCTCGTCGATGGAGGCGCGCTCTTTGGCCAGCTTCTGCAGCTCGTCGGGATTGGTGGAGACCTTGGGATCGGCCATGAGCCGGTCCAGCTCTCGGTACCGTTCCTCTACGTTCGCCAGCTGCTCAAACATCTTTTTGTTCCGACTCAGCTACGTGGTTCAACGGTGTATCGCTCGTGACTATGAAGTCCTGTACCATCGGAATGCTCTTTCAGCTGCATTCAATAGAAAGCCCCCGACATTCGGGGGTCTCTTGACCTGGATTATATCAAAAGCGTCACAGCCTCTTCAAAGCTTTAGCTTGACCAGTTCCTCCACCACCGATTCTCTGGGCACCTCCCTCTGCTCGCCCTGGGCCATGTCTCGCAGCACGGCGACACCCTTTGCCATCTCCTGTTCGCCCAGGATCACCACGTAGGGAATGCCCATATTCCCGGCCTGCCTGAGCTGTGCCCGAAGGCCCTTGCCGGCCGGCGCCATCTGGGCGCCCACACCTTCCCTGATCAGGGTAGAGGACAGCTTGATCGCTTCGGCCTTACCCTCGTCGCCGACGTAGGCCACGAAGACTGCCGGGCCGGGAATCGGAGGCGGTTCGATGTTTTGCTGCTTGAGACTGAGGATCACCCGCTCTATCCCGATGGCGAAGCCCACGCCGGGCGTGGGCCGGCCTCCCAGCTCCTCGATCAAGCCGTCGTAGCGCCCCCCACCCCCCAGCGCGTTCTGCGCTTTATCCTCTCCGGTCTGCACCTCGTACACGGTACGGGTATAGTAGTCCAAGCCACGCACCAGCCGGTGGTCCAGGGTGAAGGGCACCTCCATCAGGCGCAGGAACTTGGTCAGCTGCTGGAAGTGGTCCCGGCAGTCGTCGCAAAGGTAATCCACGCTACGGGGGGCGCCATCGATTAACGGCTGGCAGCTTTCCATCTTGCAGTCCAGCAGGCGAAGGACGTTTCTCTCCAGGCGTCCCTTGCATTCCCGGCACAGCTCGTCGACGTGTTGGGAGTAGTACTCGTTAAGTGCCTGCAAGTAACCGGGTCTGCAGTTCTGGTCACCGATGCTGTTCAGCAGGATCGAAAGGTGCTTCAGTCCGAGCTCTTGGAAAAGCCGCCAACTCACCCCGATAACCTCGGCGTCGACGGTCGGGTTGGGGTCGCCTATCGCTTCGACGTTGAGCTGGTGGAACTGCCGCAACCGTCCCACCTGGGGCCTGGAGTAGCGGAACATGGGTGCGGCGACAGAGTACAATCGCACCGGCTGGGGCTGATTGTGGAGACCGTGCTCCAGGTAGGCTCGACATGCCGCCGCCGTCTCTTCCGGTCGGAGGGTGAGGGTATCGCCCCCCTTGTCGGTGATGGTGTACATCTCCTTCTCTACGATGTCGGTCACTTCACCGACGCCGCGCACGAACAGCCCGTAGTTCTCGATTATCGGCGTATCGATGCGGCCGTATCCATAGCGGTGGCACAGGGAGACCGCCGACTGCTCGAAGTATCGCCAGTAGGCCTGTTCCCCAGGCAGTATGTCCGCCGTTCCTCTTACAGCTTTATACATAACGGATGCTCCTCAAACCACGGGCTAGAATACAACCGCGCACGGCAACCGACAAGGCCGATTTTATCTTCTGACGAAATGTGTTAGAATATCGTTGACTCCGAGACCGAGTTGAAGGGAATTTCCGCTGACGTGTCAAGGTATATGCCGAGGACTAATGCGGTGCCTGTCGGGACTGAGGAGAAATTTTAGTGCTAGGAGAAGCACCGCATGAACATCTACGTAGGCAACCTCGCTTATGAGGTAAACGACGACGACCTGAACGCAGCCTTTGCCGAATACGGCGAGGTCTCTTCGGCCAGGGTCATCACAGACCGGTACTCAGGCCGTTCCCGCGGGTTCGGTTTCGTCGAGATGGCCAACAACGACGAGGCCCAGGCGGCCATCAGCGCCGTCAACGGCAAAGACCTAAAAGGCCGGCCGGTGAACGTAAACGAAGCTCGGCCCCGCTAGGGCCCCGCTCTCCCAACAACACCGATTAAGGCCATCCCCGGCGTTCTTCTAGCCCCGCTACCTGGGCCGGTTGCACCAGTCCAACGCGGTGAGCGATAGGACCTGGGCCACCTGAAGTATGTGGCTCACGCTGACCCAGCCATCCACCTCGTCCGGGGCGTCTCCACCGCCTCTTGGGCCGTAGAGACAGCAGGGTATTCCCGCCTCCAGCAGGTGCGACGTGTCATTTCCAGCGTAGGACTGGGGTACCAGCGCCCCCACCTGTTCGGGTTCGTGCCCGGTGAACTTTTTGTAGCTCCCCGCCAAAGTGCGAACGATGGGTTCGTCGGGGGACACCTCGAAGGGGTTCATGTACACCCGCTGGACCTTGTATTCGGCAGGGGGTGGGGTCTCTATCTCGTACCTGAAGTTGGGGTCCTCGGCGGCAAGACCATCGAGCACGGCCTTGATGTCGGCTACGGCCATCTCGGCCGTCTGGCCGGGCACGGTGCGAATATCGGCGATGCAGGTGCAGAAGTCGGACGTGAAGTTGGGACCCCGCATATCGTGGTCCCGGCCCCGACCGGCGAGCATCACCCCTACGATGATCCGCGGCATATCGGGCAGCCCAGGATGGGGTGGGTAGTTGAACTTGACGTTCTTCACCGCCGGCACCACCTTCAGCATCATGTCCAAGGCGTCGATAGCTTTGTCAGCCTGGCTCATGTGCTTCGATAGTCCCAGCGTGTGAATGACGATCTCGACCCAGCCCACGTGGGTGGTCAGGATGTTGTCCTTTCCATAGGGCTCGGCGACTATGGCCGCATCGGCCGTGAAGCCCTGTTGGATGGCGTGAACCGTGCCAACTCCTCCCTGGAGCTCGCCCACGACGCACTCTACGATCAGGTCGCCCTTGAGTGGGGCCTTGGACCGGCGGATTGCTTCGGCGGCATGCACTATCGAGGTCACGCCGCCCTTCATGTTGTTGCCGCCGCCTCCATACAGCCGATCGCCCTCATGGCTGGGGGTGAAGGGGTCCCGCTTCCATCCCATGGCCAGCGGATCGATATCGATGTGACCGTTGAGAATGAGGCTCTTGCCCCCACCGCTCCCCTTCAGCCTGGCGATGGTCTGAAACCGGCCTGGATCGACCTCCTGTAGATCTACCTCGTAACCACGGCGTCGGAAGTAGTTGGCCAGGTATCGGGCTACCTTGGTCTCCTCCGTCTTGAAGCTGGGCATAGATATCAGCTTGCTGCAGAACTTGACCAGCTCGTCCTCTTTGATCTGCCTCAACACCCTGTCTTTGACGACCTGCTCCATGGACTCACCTCCTAGAAGTAATTCCTTAGCTAAAACACTTCCGGTGCTGGTTTCACGCCTCCGACTCTTCGTCCAAGGCTTCTATGAAGAGGAACCCTTACTCGTACCGCAGTGCTTCGGCGGGGGCGATGTTCGCCGCCTGGCGAGAGGGCAGGAACGTGGTCAACAGGGAGAACAGGTATCCTCCGGCTGCCACGAGAAGTATGGTCCCCCAGGGGAAGACCAGCTGGATACCCGGCTCTTCGCTACGGATGTCGGCCACGATGTTGACCGAACTCACCAGTCCCAGGGCCAGTCCCAGACCTATGCCGAGCACGGCAATGAAGGAGGACTCCGCCAGAAACGTCAGCTGCACCATCCGTCCGGAGAAGCCTATGGCCCGCATCACGCCGATCTGGTGACGGCGCTCCACCACCGCCCTGGCGCTGACGACACCCAGGGCGGCAATCCCAACCACCAGGCCCAGGGACATAAAGGCGATGAGCAGATTGAAGAAGGACCGGTTGGCGGCCTGCAAACCCTCTATCGTCTCCTCTATATCGATCGTCTCCAGCCCGTGCTGGAAGAACGCGGCCTCCAACCTGTTGGCAGATCCATCGGTACCCGGGTCTACGTTGAAAAAGAACTGGGTAGCATCGATGTCCCGGTCCAGATGGGCTTGCAGGGTGTTGGATGAGGTGAAGATCCCGAAGGGCAGAGACCCCTGGGAGGCGAAGACGTCCAGAACGCCTATGATGGTCAGCTGTAGGGTGGTGTTGCTCTTCAGGTCCCGGACCTCTACCTCGATGGGCTCCATGGTCTCATTCTCAATGTAAAGGCCTTCCACGCCGTTCAGGGTGAAATCCTCAAAAGATATGTCGAAGGCGAAGTTGTTCCTGGAGGGGACCAAGAGGGCATTCACCACCGCCAGGCCCTGGTTGTCCCGGAGGTCCCTCCAGACTTTTCCACTATCGAAGCCGGAGCCCGTTGCGTATTCAGCGGTGGCTAGCTTTATAGAGAAGTCGTTGGAGGCCACGAAGTCATCGTCGACTCCGGTGATTAGGGTATCCTCGAACTCCCCTTTGACGGCCTGGTCCAACCTGGCGTCGGCCTGGGGGATCGTCCTGAAGGTGCCTACCGAGGGCTCCCCATTGACCCTGGACACGAAAGCCAAGTCGGGATTTTCTCCGACGGCCTGGCCCAGATCGGGCACGGGGTTCACGTCCGCCACGGACAAGGCCATTACATCGTACCCGCCTCCAAGCCTGGATTGATCGTCCAGCAGACGATTGAATCCTTCGATAGTGGTGGACATCACCGTGACGGAAAAGATAACCACGGCGAAAATCGCTACCGAAAGCCCCGTTCGAAAGCTGAACCTGAGGGGATAGGCAACGGAGGACTTGATGATGGGGGCCAAGCGTCTGAACCGGCCCAGGGTGGCCGACGCTGTCCCCAGCACAAGTGACGAGTTGCTGATAGTGGCTAGGACGGCCCCGGTAACCAACATCGCCGCGGAGACAAAGAAGATGGAAAAATCCTGGTTCCAGTCCTCTCTGATCTTGTCTATCACTCCGGGAGGCAAGAGCCAGTAGGCCACCAGGAAAAGCCCGGTGCCCGTTAGGACCCAACGTTGGGCGACTCCTAGCCATCTAAGGACCATGGCAACGCCAATGGGAACCAGTGATACTCCCAGACCGAAGGCGGTCGCCTGTGCGGAGCTGAAGCCCACGATCAGGACCAGGACTCCCACCACTGTCAGGATAACTCCCCAGATCAGGGCCTTCTTGCCCGCCCGGTGCATTTGAGGTTCGGGGATGTCCCGGATGGCTCTGACGATGTTTAGGCGGCTTATGCGCCTGGAGGCAAAGGCTACCGTCGCCAGGGTGATGACGCTCCCTACGAAAAACGAGACCAGGACGCTGGTGATCTCTACGTGGGCAGAAAGGGCGAAATCGTCGGTCTGGTCTTGCTCGAACGCTCCTGCGGTGACTATCACCAGAAGGAAGCCCAACCCGATGCCAACGACTACGCCGACGATGGCGGAACCCAGACCATAAATGGCCCCTTCGGCCATGAACATGCGGATCAGGTGGCGGCGCTGCATTCCCACTGCCCTGGCCATGCCCAGCTCCGCCTTGCGCTCGGCGGCAAGCATGGAGAAGATGAGGAATATTAGCAGCAACCCCACACCGATGGAAAAGAGCCCGAAGGTGGTGAAGAAGGAAACGAAGAGGGTGCCCAGCTCGTTGGCGAAGTCTATGAGCTCCCTCTTCAGGCCGAAGACCTCCAGCCCGGCGTCTTTGATTGCGGGAAGATCGCCGATGCGCTCCACAACGGCGGAGGTGAGGTCCACGCCGCTGAACTCATCGCCCCGATTGGAGATCAGGACGGAGGTGAGCTGGCCCTCCAGACCCAGCAGAGCTTGAGCCCGCTCCAGGGAGACCAGGACTACAACGTTCGTCGAGTCTCTCTTGAAGTACCATCCGTCCACCACAGCCTTGACTGACATCTGGGTCAGCTCGTCGGGACCGAGGGCTACTCCCAGCACGTCTCCCGGTTGGGCGCCGATCTCCCGAGCGCCATCCCTATCGATGTAGACCTCGTCGGGACCGAGTGAAGCCAGGTCTATAGTGCGGCCATCGGTGTCCACCAGGGTTTCGAACGCTGCGGCCCTGGCCGGGTCCAGGCCCGACAAGAGGGCGTTTACAGTGAACTGCTGGCTGCGTATGTTAACGGCGCCCGTCTGTTCAACCAGGGCAGGAAGGACGCCGTCGATATCCGGGTCGGAGTCCAGGACGGGCGCTATCTCGTCAAAGATCGACTCGGAGAACACCTCCGGCAGCGCTCTGCCTTCCCACACCTCGGAGTCCTCGTCTATCTGGATGATCTCGTCGAGGGAGAGCAGGTTGTCGGTAACGCTCTTCTTGATGCTGAAAGTAATGGAGTCGCCGGTGGTAAAGGCGCTGGTGATGATAGCCGTCGCCAGCATGAGACCGACGACAATCAGGACGCCCCGGGCCGGGCGTCTGGTAACGTTGCGCATAGCCATCCGGACCAGTACCGGGTCTCTCAGGGCGATGAAGACCAGGGCTACGGCGAATAAGGTGAATAGGACGCCCAGCACAACCAGAATGGAGCTGATAGGTGCCCCGAAAAGCTCATCCATAGGACTGTCGGTGGGGCCTAGTCGCCATTTTGCAACACTTCCTCTACGATCTGTCCATCGGCCATGCGTATGAGTCGGTCCGTGGTGCGGCCGACGTTCAGGTCGTGGGTAACGATGACACAGGTGAGGCCCTGTTCACGGTTGAGCCGTCTGATAACAGCAATGATCTCCTTGGAGTTCTCGCTATCCAGGTTTCCCGTCGGCTCATCGGCCCAGACGATTTCGGGCTGGTTGACCAGCGATCTGGCTACGGTCACCCTCTGCTGTTCTCCTCCCGAGAGCTCCGACGGGTCGTGGCTCCCACGATGGGCAAGGTTCACCAGTTCCAGGGCGGCCCTCGCCCTCTCCCGGGCCTCGCTGGCCTTGGTGCCGGAAACCAGAAGCGGCAGCTCCACGTTCTCTACCGCCGTGAGGACGGGCAGCAGGTTGAAAGACTGAAAGATGTACCCCATCCGGGTAGCTCGGTAACGGGTTTTCTGGTTGTCGGACAGGGTGGATATATCGGTACCGGCTATCTTGATGAACCCGGAATCTATGTCATCCAACCCGGAAAGAGAGTTGAGCAGGGTGGTCTTGCCACAGCCGCTGGGGCCCATGATAGCCACCATCTCGCCCCGGGCCACTGTCAGATCAACGCCTCTCAGAGCGTGGACCTTCACTCGCCCGGTATCGTAGGTCTTATGGACCCCCTGGGCATCAATGATCGGCTCGTCCGCTGGACTGGACATCTCCATCTCCTGCAACGAAAGGCTTTCGACGGGTAATTGTATCCTAATTCACAAACTTTTGAAATCCTACTCCAGCGCCGAGGCCTTGCCGACTATGACCACCGTGCCGTCGGGCTTCTCCATCCACACAGTAACGAGAGCTCGGGTACCGCCCTTCTCCTTTACCATATCGGTTATCACGCCCCGGGCGGTGACCGCCTCGTTGGGCCACACGATGTTGGTGAACTTGATGTCCAGGGTCCCGCCTTCGAACCAGCCTTTGCCGAAGCGCCGGTCCATCATGTCGCCAAGATAGGACATGGTCATCCGTCCGCCAACGACCACGTCATCGAACCCCAGCGCCTCCGAGGCCTCCTTGTCGGTATGGTAGTTCACGTCGCCGTGAAAGTAGGCGCCGCACATCTCCAGGGAGATCCTCCGTTCGACGGGGTCCAGCTCCTCGCCCTCGGGCACATCGAACTTGCGCACTCCTTCCTTTTTCTTCGGGTCCCGCAGCTCCACCTTCCCGGAGCTCTGGGTGAGCAGATAGCTCTGATGGTGCCTGGCCTGGGCGATTACCTCGCCGCCGGGAGCGGATATGGTGGCCTCCCTTAGCACGACGGTACGGCCTCGCCAGTCGTAGATATCCGGTATTGAAGCGGATACGGTATACGTGGCGCCGGGCACCATGGGCCTATGCAGGTCCCACTCTTGGCGAACCCACAGGTTGCCGAAGTCGTTGTCGAACCCGTCGCCCACAAACCCTTCCTCGGCGGCCGCTACTACCATCGAGGGAGCTACGCCACTTCCGTACTCCGGGTTGGCCGAGTACCAGTCCGGCGCTATCTCCAGCCCTTGAAAGTAGTTTTTCAGCAGGTCATCGGTAACGGCGAATTCGTAGGACCCCAGGTCCTTTCCCGTGTAGGCCTCGTCCGTTTTCCGGCTCTTCTCCTGGGCCATGGCAGCCTCCTGAGTGGGTATAGTTGAACGATGCGTAGAACAAGTAGAGTTGGAGATATTATACTACCCTCGTTCTCGCCTTCCCGGCAGTAAAATCGATGCATGGAGCGGCTTACCCACCTGCTCTGTGGCTGCCTCGCCGATGTGGGATCCTAAGGCAGGTTCGCATAGAAATATTCGCCTGACATTCGCCCATCTGTAAAGGGCCCCCTGTATAATCGCGCCACCCCACGCAACGGTGTCCGAATCAAAATCTCCTAGAATGAGAGACTGGGTTTATGAACATTAACGATATCTTCCCCAACGGGCTGGACATCGATGATGCCCTCGATTTGCTATGGCCAGTGACGGTTTACCTCCTAGGCCTTACCGCGTATGCAGTCTTCGTATTCAAGTTTTACCGGTTCGTGGCTGCCCGGGACATGTTCAAGTTGGACCTGTCGAAATATCAAGAGTCCCGGTTTCGGTGGGTGCGGGCACTCCTCCACATCGTCTTGTACACGGGCAAGTACATTATCCTGTTTCCCGTCTTCGCCTTCTTCTGGTTCGCTGTCCTCACGTTGATACTGACCTTCCTATCGAAAGACCGATCGTTCTCGGACATTCTGCTGCTGGCCTTGGCCACGGTTAGTACCATCCGTGTGACAGCGTACTACAACGAAGATCTATCCAGGGACCTGGCAAAGATCCTGCCCTTCGCGGTGCTGGCTATCTTCCTGATTGACGCATCGTTCTTCACGGTTGCAGATTCCCTGGATGTCTTGAAGGGGACCAGGGATTACAGCGAGAACATCCTCTATTATCTGGTGTTCCTTATCGCTTTGGAGTTTGTGTTGCGCCTCATCAAGGGGGTCGTTACGCTCCTGGTTGATGTGAAAAAGCGATTGCTGAAAAGGAACGAACCCGCCGCAGAGGTTGCGTCTCCGCCTTTGGCGGAAGAATCGCCATCGCAAGAAGACCAACACAAGGAAGGGCAGGCCGGAGCCGATTAACGGGAGCAGCTTACCCACCGGCTCCATACGCACATCATCAATCACGTATCAGGCTAGAGGGAGAAGGATATGGCAGGCAGGATCATTGGTGTAGAAACTGCATTTAGTGTCGGATACTCAGGCGGAGGCGGCTCTCCCGACCAAGTGGTGGGTCGTATCCAGCACTTGGAGGAGATGGGAATCGGCGGCGCCTGGCTGGTCGGCGGGCCCGGGTCCGGTACAGACGCCCTCACGGTCCTTGCAGCGGCCGCCGCCAGGACCGAAAGGATCCTACTGGGCACGGCCATCGTGCCCACCTGGTCCCGGCATCCGATCGCCGCCGCGGAACAGGCCGCCACCATAGCCGGCATAGCCCCGGGGAGGTTCCGGCTGGGCGTTGGCCCCAGTCACAAGTCGATCATGGAGGAGGCCTACGGGCTCGATTTCCGGAGGCCGCTGACCAATCTCCGGGAGTACCTTCAGATTACCCGGGCGTTGCTGCGCGAGGGTTCGGTGGACTTCGATGGATACCACTATAGCGCCCACATCACCGATGCTCCGGTGTCGGACCTGCCGGTGATGGCATCGGCATTGAGGCCCAAGTCCTTTCATCTGTGCGGAGCAGAGTCCGACGGCGCCATCAGCTGGGTCTGCCCCCTGGAGTACCTTCGAGACTCTGCCCTCCCCGCCCTGAACCAGGAGGCGCGAGAGGCAGGCCGTCCCACCCCGCCCCTCATCTCCCACGCCGCAGTGTGCGTCCATGACGATCCCGCAGAGGTGAAAGAGGCCGCCTTGAGGGATATGTTCATCTATCCTCAGACTGATTTCTACCGGAAAATGTTCATCGCGGCGGGCTATCCCGAGGCCGAGGAAACGGACGAATGGAGCGATCGCATGCTGGACGCAGTGCTGTACTCCGGCTCCGAGAACCAGGTGGCCGACCGGTTGGGCCAGCTATTCGATATCGGCTCCACGGAGCTGATAATAACGGTGGTGAGGGCTGGCAGCGACACGGACGCCTCGTGGGAGCGGTCCCTCAGGTTGCTGGCCGAGGTTGCTAAGAGCTCCTAGGCGACAAGGGGTATGTAGAGGGGCAAACCCCCTTTGCCGGGAGTTCTGAGGGTACCCCACCCCTGGTGGTTGTTCCCTCCCACCCTCCCTGGGATGAGTTAGTAGCTGGGGGCACATCCCCCAAACCCCCTGCCAGAGGCAGGGCGGGCCCTGCACCCATAACATGATGGAAGAGAGGGCAACGTCTGAATCCGTACCCTCGTCATTGCGAGACCCGACGAAGTCGGGGCGTGGCAACCTACCCGGTGTGGGCGATCTATCTTTAAGGCCTAGACCTTCAGAAGCTCCCTGGTGCGCTGGTAGATCTTGTGCTCTCTCCCACCGTGCACTACCGCCGATGATTTGGCCGTCGAGAGCATGTGCACCGACCTGAGGGGCGCCCTGGTAGAGTAGAACTCCTCGGCCGTGGCCTGGTGATGCTTGAGAGCATGCATCTCTGTGAAGTCGTCTCGAGAGTTAAGCTCGGCGATGCGGGAGAAGAAGGCGTCGGGATCGTACCCGCAGTTGTAGTACTGCTGCGCCAGTGCGACGGTGTTGTGCACGTCGTTGGGCGCCACCAGGTTGTCGACGCCGATGCTCCTCCAGTCGGACCAGGGCTGGGCCTCGATGCTCTGTTCGATGCTATCTAACAGGGCGTCCTGGCCGAGCTCCGGCAGCGACTCCAGGGTGCCTGCGTCTATCGTCGGGCTCCAGTTCAGCTGCTCTTCACCGCTGGTGACCTCGGGCCCGGTCAGGCCGGTCAGCAGCCCGAGAATCTTTTGCGGCAGACCAACGCCCTCCAGACCGATGAGATACCTGCGGTTGTTCGATCCGGTGTGGAGGTGGGAGTCCATGGGGTTGCCGTAGCTACTGCTCATGTAGATAGTAGCGGCTCCCAGGGACAGCGCCTCGCCGGCGCCTTCCAGTGAAAGGCCCCCGGCCAGCGCGTCGATCATCATCTCGATGGCATCGTAGTAGTTCCTGCATGCGCCTATGCGGGCGCCCAGATCGCCGATGGCCTCCGATTCCCCATCGCTGGTCTTAGTTGGGATATCCATCTCCAGCAGCTTCCGATTCTCCACCAGCTCCTCGATAGTCTCGTAGTCCCTGCGACGGTCCGGTCCGCCCAGGGGAGTCGGGTTCCGTGCCAGGAACTTGATCGCCGGCCTCATCAGCACCGGCGCCCATTCCCAGCCTATGCAGTCCAACGCCCGGGCGGTGAACATGGGATAGATGAAGTAGTGATCGTCCAGGTGATTTCTGGAGATGGCTATGGGCAGCAACAGGTCCATGAACTCGCCCGGCGATAGATGCTCGAGCAACCACACGCCGTAGTGCTCGGCGGCGCTGGTGTTTTGCGTGGCGATGCTCTTCACGAAAGCCTCGCTGGTGCCCGCCACGCCGCCTTCCGCGTGCCCGTTGGACGAGGCCTGGGCGACGGGATACTCATCGGTGAGATGATAAGACCCCACGTCCGAGGCGCTGCCCTCCACCGCCTCTATCTCCGGCATGATGTAGGGCCCCATCTGGTGGGAGTTTACGTGGTTGTTGCACAGCGCCGTGTGCTGGACTACAGGAAGATAGGCCTGCTCGCCGGGCAGACGTTGAGAGGTGTGGTAGATGGCGTGTACCCCGCATATCGGGTGTACGGGGCCGCCGTGGTGCTGCGGCGGCAGGTCCGTGGACCGCACGACGGCGAGGGCCGACGCGGTAAGCATCTGCTTGGCGGTCACCCCGCCTCGCAGCTTGGTCAGCGTCGCCTCTATGATGTCGCTGGGGTCCGTCTCCTCGACGAATCCGACGAGCTCTTCCACCTCTGGAGTGAACTGAATAGGCTTGTACATCGGCTCCTCCCGTCTTGCTCTGCCCTTGTCCCTAGAGGTTTATGGTATATCCACCGTCCCGAATGTCAAGTTTTTGGAGTGAAGAGTGAGGAACGACCGGAGACTAGCTTGTCCCAAAAGGAGTAACCCCTTGGAACCAGCCGTCTATCCCCGGGGGATTTCGCAACCGGCGGACCGGGTGTGCAGAGGGGCTACGCCCCTTTGCCGGGAGTCTGAATGCCTCCCTCAGATACGATTCTCCTCCCTCTCAGTTCTGCCCATCGGTCCTGGTGGGTTCCGCCTCCGAGGCCGGCCGAAACGGGTCCGGAGAGGCGCCGTCCGAAGGGTATACCACTTTCCTCACCGGGTAGTTGATCTCTATCCCCTCCTTGGTGAAGCGTTTGTGGATCCTCCGGATGAGCTGGTCCTTGAGGAGAAACTGCCCGATGAAGTTCCGGGCGCGAAAGATGACGATGAAATTGATGTTGGAGTCCCCGAACTCCCTCATCCTCACTATCGGCTCGTACTCCAGGTCCGCCGCTTCCGGATTCTCCTGCAGGACCTTGTTCGTCACCTCGATGGCCACCTCCGCAACCTGGTCCAGGTCGCTCTCGTAGCTGACTCCACACTCCACCCTGGACATCACCGCCGGGTCTGGGCCCTGGACGTTAGTCACTATGGAATCGGCCAGGTGACTGTTGGGAATGATTATCAGGTTGTTGAAGAAGTCCCTGATCTTGGTGGTCCGCCAACCCACCTCTTCCACCCAGCCCGATGGCCCGCCGTCCATCTCGATGTAGTCGCCGGCGCCTATGCGACTCTCCGTCACCGTATAGGTGCCCGCAAACAGGTTGGAGAGAGTCGGTTGAACTGCCAGAGCCACAGCCAGGCCGCCTATACCCAGGCCCGCCAGCAGAGGACTGATGTTCAGGCCCTGCGCCTGCAGCACCAGGAGGACCGCGACGGATATTATCGATAGATCGACGAACCGCTTGGCAATGGGCAGTACCCGCTCGTCCCAGCTGGTGGTCGTCTTGTGCGCCATCTCGGCGCCGTACCAGGTCAGGAGCGCGCCCACGACCCGCTTGATCCCGTAGCAGACTATCAGGATTTCCGCGGATATCAGACCCCTGTCCAGCTGGTCCTGGTAATCGTCCAGGTAGGTGGTAGCGCTCAGAGCGGTATATGGACCGAACACCAGCACGAATATGAACAGCGGCCCGCCGACCGCCTTGATGATCCGATCGTCCAGCGTGTTGCCCGTTCGGGCCATTAGCTGGGCCAGGACCTTATTGAAGATGAACCATACGATGAAGGCGACCACCAGCGAGGCCCCAAAGATCGCCGCGCCGAAGATCGCCTCCCATCCCGGTTCACCTTTTGCGAAATCTGGCAACATGAGCCGTATCCTCCGGCGGGAAGTATTATATATGTCGCCTTGACAAAGATAAAATGGGCCTTGGCAAAGACAACATGGGCCCTAGCAAAGATAATATCGCCCTGGTAAAGATAGAATGCCGGTGTTTACCCAGGTATGCGATGGACGTTAGAATAGGGCCGGTACCAACTAACCCATTCTGATAGGAAGGTCGATCAGTGTTGGAACCAAGCTACGAATTCGGTCCGGTGTCCAGGCTGGATGCCGAGGCTATCGGCGAGCCCGGCAGACGCACCTTCAGGCTACTGATAGACTCTCCCGGCGGCTCCGCCATACTCTGGATAGAGAAGGAGCAGCTGCTGGAGTTGAGCCTCTCCATCAAGAGGGCCCTGGGCATGCTGGAGATGGAGCAGGAGGCCGGGCCACCTCGGACCAAGCCCCCCGCCCAGAGCGAGGACAGCCTCGGTGGCGAGCCTGTAGAGTTCAAGATCGGCAAGCAGGCGATAGAGTACGACAAGGGAGCGGAACTCTTCCGCTTCTGGAACCACGACATCGAAGAAGAGGACCAGGACCGCGCTAGGCTGGTCTTCGAAGCGACGAGAGAGCAGGTAACGCGCCTCTCGGACCACGCCCTGAGCGTCTGCGCCGCCGGTCGCCCCATCTGCCCTCTATGCCACACACCTATCGATCCCGAAGGCCACTTCTGCGCTCGCTCCAACGGTCACCCGGCCGATGCCAATGAGAGGCTGGAATAGGATTGAGCCCCGGCGCATCGAAAAGGCCCCGGGACCTGAAGGGGGGCGTCGATGCCCTTGACCCCACCCGCCACCCCGAGATATGCCGCCTGCTCAGCCAGTCATCCTCCGATACCTGTGACCTCGTGCCGCGAGGGTCCAACTACACCTTCCTCGTCAAGCTATCGATTAACGGGGATCGGCTGGGACACGGCATCTATAAGCCCAGCAAGGGCGAACGGCCCCTCTGGGACTTCCCCTTCGGCTCTCTATACAAGCGGGAGTACGCCGCCTACCTCCTCAGCGAGGCCCTTGGATGGCACATCGTTCCCCCCACCACCCTTTGGGAAGGGCCTCACGGCATCGGCTCCCTTCAGATGTTCATCAACAACGAACCCGGCATAACCTACTTCCAGCTTCGAGAGACCAACGTCCCCGAGTGCAAACGGGTGGCCGCTTTCGATAGCATGCTGAACAACGCCGATAGGAAGGGCGGCCACACCATCAAGGACCTGAACGGTCGGGTCTGGTCCATCGACCACGGCCTCAGTTTCAACGTGGAGCACAAGCTGAGGACCGTGATATGGGACTTTGCCGGCGATGCGATTGCCCCCGAGAGCATCCAGGGCATTCAGCGGGCGCACACCAGCTTCGATGGCCCAGACGGCCTCGCCGGGGTGCTGCATGACGTGCTGGACGAGATGGAGATCGAAGCGCTGCATCAGCGCATGGCCAACCTGGTCGAAGACCCCCACCTGCCCTACCCCACCTCCCGTTGGGACGTGCCCTGGCCCCTGGTCTAACAGGGCGCCGAAAAACCATTTCGCGACCATCCCCCTGCCCCCCTTCCTGGCCAGGAAGGGGGCTGAAGAAGAGATTATTTCTGAGGGACACCCTCAGACTCCCGGCCCCTAGCAGGCAGTCCCAGAAATACGCTTCGCCCCTCTGCACACCCCATATTTCATTAGCCTGCCGAGCCTTTCAGCTCAGCTCCATGATCGAACGTACAGCGGTGTAGACCGCCAGGGCAAGCACCATAACGGCAAACCCCCGTGTGAGCGCCGCGGTGGTCAGTTTCCCCGCCACCAGAGAGCCGGCGCCCACTCCCACCAGTCCCGCCGCGCCGAAGGGTAGGATCACCTCCCACGGCAGGGACTCGGTGTCCAGGCGGGACAGCAAGGCGGCCACAGAGTTGATCACCGTCACCAGAAGCGCCGTGCCGATAGCCTCGTGGATGGCATACCCTAGTACGAAGATCAGAGCGGGCACGATGATGAACCCGGCGCCTATCCCGTAGAATCCCGTTACGAACCCGACGGCGGACCCGGCGGCGACCACCTTCAGCACGACCGGAGCAGAGGCGAGAGCCACTTTGTTCCCATCGCCTACGTCATGGCCTCTATCAACCGGGACTGGGCGTGACCTGGCTATCGCTCCTGCGGCCAGGACCATTAACCCAGCGAGGGAGAGAAGCAGCACGTCCGGGTCTAGGGCCCGGTTGAGAAATGAGCCGCCCACCGATGCCCCCACCCCCGCCATGCCAAAAACGCTGCCCGAGGCGAACCGCACCCGGCCGGCCCTCGAGTAGATCGCCATGCCGGCCAGAGACACGAGGCCTACCACTATCAGCGACACTGTGACCGCCTCTCTGGCCTCCAGGCCCGCCAGGTAGACGAGGAGCGGCACCGCGATGATCGATCCGCCGGCGCCCAAGGCGCCTTGGGCAACACCGATAGTCAGCCCGAGAGGTACGGTCAACCACTCCATATGACCGCCCAGCGTCCCGGCAGTTCGGCGTGGGCTAACCGTACCAAGCTCGTTCCGGCACTACGGATGGACCCTCACCTCCCGGCGGAATCCCCTGTCAACGAGCACACGGAGACGGGTGGAGCCTGGTTCATGTCTCGTCAGGGCTCCAAACCCGCCCGCCCTTGACCGTCATAGCGGCCGTGATTCGCTGGTCGCAATGAATGGGCACCCCGTCGGTATCCTTGGTCATGAAGTCTCCCCGCTCCAGGTCCAGCACCGCCGCGTCCCCCTCCGCTCCCACCCGTAACGTTCCCAGGGTGTCCGACAGGCCCATAGCCGCGGCCGCGTTGCACGTGGTAGCGGCGATCACCTCTTCCAGGGACATCCCCATCGCCATGTAGGGTGTCATCACCTCCGGCAGCGTGTAGACCAAGGCGTCCGTGCCCGGATTCAGCTTTTCGTAGAAGCTCTGCTTGGTTATGTCGGTGCTGATGGTCGATGGCAGGATGCCCTGCTTGATAGCCGGCCTGGAGATGTCCTTGGCGAAGTATCCCGCGCCGATATCGAAGACGATTCCCTTCGATTTGGCCTCCTTCACCTCGCTGCGCACCCTGCCGTTTTCGTCCAGGATGTTGTTCTCGGCGCTGTGAAATATGTGGGTCACTATGTCGCCCGGCCGCAGCTCGTCGAACACCTGGGCCAGGGGCACCGGTATCCGGGCGACGTGCACCATGATGAAGCTGTCCGTCATCTCAGCCACCTGGCGTGCCCGTCTCAACGCCTCCTTAATGTTGTCGCCTCCGCTGATGTTGATGTCCAGCCGGATTTTCACCCCCAGCGCGATATTGGGATTGTCCTTGATGCACTGCACCGCCTCCTCCACCTGGGCGAACCTGAGGTCCATCAGCTCGCCGGCGCTTTCCGCTGGAAGCAGCGTTTTCGGCCCGCCGCTGATCACCACCGTCGGCCCGAACCCTCCGTGCCGCTGCTCGTGAAGCATCCCCAGCGCTGAAAGGTTGACCAGTGCCAGCAGCCGGGTCTTCTCCCGCTTGACAATGTACTCCCGAAAGCCATCGAAGTGGGTCCACCCCGAGCTGCCCGCGTCCAGAGTGGTGGTCACTCCGTTGGGCAGGCACACCTGGTCGGCGGCGATGGAGAAGGGGACTATATGCTCGAAGTAGTGGCCGTGTATGTCGATCAGCCCGGGCGTTACCAGCTTCCCCGATACGTCCACGGTTTCCCGGGCCTCCTCGCCGGGGATGCCGGCCTCCACTGCCGCAACCTTGCCGCCTTTAAAGGCTACGTCTCGCACCCCGCGAAGGTGCTGACTGGGATCGATAACCTCGCCGCCCTTTAGCAGAAGGTCGTATTTTGGGGCCATTGAATGCCTCCCATGCGCTGGTTCGCTAGCCTTTCAGGCGTCGCTTGAGCCTGGTGAACCAGCCAGGTACCAGCAGTCTCGAAAGGTACCCCACCAGCTCGGCGTCCCCCACCAGGACCGGTTTCCTCCAGTTTCGGGGGTGCTTTGGGTCTTTGGGGTCGGTGGGACTATCGGTGGGGAAGGGCTCAGAGAATCGCCAGATGCTCCTGCGCCAGTCGTAGGTGAGGTTGGCGCCCCCGGCCTCGTTGATCAGCGCCATGCCACCGGCCACGTCCCAGATGCCGGGCCAGGAGAACAGGGAGTACTGGAGCATCCCGGATGCGGTGACCGCCATCTCGTAGGCGATACTCCCCAGGTTTCGGCCCTCTCCCAGGGGCGTCTCGGGCCCCGCCTTCTGGTGGAACCTTCGTCTGAACATCAACGGCATGATCATCAGCTGTCCGGGCTGGGGCGCCGGGTTGTTTCGCACCCGGATTCGCTCTCCATCCCTGAACGCCCCTCCACCGAGCCGGGCATGGTACAACGAACCCTCGGCTCTTCCCGAAAACGGCGTCCAGATACTTCCCACCACCGGGTGCCCCTTGTACAGCACCCCGATGGAGACCGCGTATATGGGGAAGCCGTTCAGGAAGTTGACGGTGCCGTCCAGGGGGTCCAGCACCCAGAGGAAATCGGCGTCGGGTGCGCCGGTGTCGGTCCCCTCTTCACCCAGGACCCGGTGGTCGGGAAACTTAGAGGAAATGGTTGACTTGAGGTACTCCTCGCTCTCCTTGTCGGCCTGGGATACCGGGTTGGTCTTATCGTCCGACTTGAACTCCACGTCTATCGACTTGCCGAAGTGCCCTGTAAGGATGCGTCCCGCCTTTACCGCCATTTCGGTGGCCAGGGACTCCAGCCGGCTCAGCGTCTCGGTGTCAGGCTGTGGGGTCGGATCACTCTGCAAGGCAGCTCTTCAGCAGTTCTAGCGCGGCCGTCGCAGCGCTGCATCGATTGGAAGCCCGGTCGCCTTCGAAGTGGTGCTCGCGGCAAACCTGCCGGTCTCCGGGGCCCACCAGGGCCGTGAAGAACAGGCCCACCGGTTTTGCCGCCGTGCCCCCTTCGGGGCCCATGACGCCCGTGGTGCCCAGCGCCAGGTCAGACTCGAGCAGGTCTCTTACCCCCTTTGCCATCGCAATGGCAGTCTCTTCAGACACCGAGCCCTCTCTGATCATCAGGTCCCTGGGCACGTTCAGCACCTTCTCCTTGACCTCGTTGGAGTAGGAAAGCACGCCGCCGACGAAGTACCGGGAGCTGCCAGGGACGCCGGTCAATCTGTACGCCAGGAGTCCCGAGGTACAGGCCTCGGCCACCGAGACGGTCAGGTTTCTCGCTGTAAGCGTGGACGCTACCTCTTCTTCCAGCATCAAGTGCGGTACCTTTGGTAAGTTGGAGAACGACCTGTGCCGATTATAGTCCCGGCCGCGATTTCTGACCACATCTCGGCTTGCGGCGACGCCCACAAGAGGCTGTTTCAGAAAGGCGGATGTCTTCGTCCCACCCACCCGACCTCCAATGTCATTCCGAAACGGAGCGCAGCATAATGAGGAATCTATAGTCCATGCCCTCAGCCCACCGTGCACCGACGAGCCTAACGGCTCATACGTGCGATCCCGTGATCCTGGGGAGCCTCCGACGGAATCGGGCCGCGACCCCCAACAAGCCCCTTAGATTCCTCACTGCGTTCGGAATGACATCCAAGCTGCATAGGTGGCATGGTCGTAATGTGAACGGGCCCTAGCCGCCTACCTCCACACGGATGTCCGTCGGGGCGCCCGAGTTGGTGTCGTTCTGGTCCTGGGGGCAGGCGGAGACGCAGACGTAGGAGTCCATGTCCGCCCGGATTATCACGTAGTCGCCGGGCTGGGTCTGAGGCGCCGCGATT
This sequence comes from Dehalococcoidia bacterium, assembly GCA_965197645.1. Classification (GTDB taxonomy): domain Bacteria; phylum Chloroflexota; class Dehalococcoidia; order Plut-88900; family Plut-88900. The sequence continues at coordinate 695,466 of OZ240219.1, forward strand.
CCCATCGAACCGTCGGGGTTGACCGGGAAGTTGGTGAACAGGTTGACCGGCTGGGGTATCTCGACCCCTGCCACTCCGATCGCCTCCATCTCCTTCTGCAGGTTCTCCTCGCAGCTGGCGTGCCATCCCTCCACCCCCAGCTCCCGATACCGGCTCGGGTTGCAGGCGGCGAACAGCAGGTCGTGGATCCCCGGACTGTGGTCCTCCACCAGCGTCATGATGGGCCGGCGCTCCTGGGTATAGAACCCGTCGCCCTCTATGGGGAAGAGCCGGTTGATGGACGGCCTCGTGTGCTCTGCGCTCAGGTACTCCCTGATGTTCTCGACGTTGAAGGCGAAGAAATCGACTGCCTGGCCACCCTCCGAGTCGATCACCTTGATCAGCTCCCCTTCGCTCACCCTGAACGCCCTGCCCGTTCGAGCGGGAACGTCGTGGTCCAGCCGTATCTTCGATAGCTCCGTCATGGTTGCTCCTCCACTATCTCTCATGGGGCTCCAGGGACTCTAGCCGGCCACTTCACACACGTCCAGCGCGGTATGGGCCAGCACCTTGGCGCACTGCACCATCTCGCTGATGTTGACGTAGTTGTCCGGCTCCTCTTCCCCGGCGTATATGCCGCCCGGCCCGTAGAGCAGGCACGGTATGCCCGCCTTCCACAGATGGCACGTGTCGTCGCCGGAGTAGGCCAGCGGTAGGACGGTGCCCACCTGCTTCGGGGCCGATCCCACCACCTGCGAATAGTTGCTCACTACCCGCTGCACGAAGGGGTGATCCGTCGGTATGTCGAAGGGCTCCATCACCAGCCAACGAGAGCTGCGGAAGCTTCGAGGCACCGGTATCTCCACCTCGTACTTCAGGTCCGGGTCCTCCCGGGTCAGCGGCTCCAGCGTGCGATGGATGTCCGCCACAATGGAGTCCACCGTCTGACCGTGGACGAAATGGACGTCGATTATCGCCGTGCAAAAATCGGACACCAGGTACGGGTCGACGAGATCGTACTCCGGCCCCCGGCCGCCTATGACCGCGCCCACCTGAAGTATGGGCATCTTGGGCAGGTCCGGACGGGGCGTATGCGTCAGTTCGATGCCCCGCAGGGCCTTAGTCACCTTCTCCATCTTCTCTATGGCGTCGATGGCCCCGGTCAGGTTGCTCAAGTGCTTCGAGTAGCCGTAGGTGTGGACAGCCATGTGGACGATGCCGCAGTGGACGGTGGCGATGCTGTCCCCGCCGAAGGGCTCGGTGACGATGGCGTAGTCGGTTCTCAAGCCCTGCTCCAGCATGTGGTGAGTGCCCTCGCCACCCGCCAGCTCCCCGACCACGCAGGCCAGGACCAGGTCGCCCTTGAGCTGCACCTTGGACGTGCGTATCGCCTCGGCGGCGGCGATCTGGGTGGCTACGCCGCCCTTCATGTTGAAGGTGCCTGCGCCGTAGAAACGGTCCCCTTCTATGGACGGCGTCCACGGGTCTCGCTTCCAACCCCGGCTGAGCTCGTCGATATCGATGTGGCCGTTGAGCATCAGGCTCTCGCCCCCGCCGGCGCCCTTGAGGGTGGCGATGGTCTGGTACCGGCCGGGCTCCACCTCCTGCAGCTCCACCTGGTACCCGCGACGCTTGAGCAGGTTGCCGATGTACCGGGCAACGGCCGTCTCTTCGTTCTTGAAGCTGGGGATCCTTACGATCCGGCCCAACAGGTCCAGCATGGCCCCCTTGTCCCGCTCCACCCTGCCGACAACCTTATCGGCTATGCCTTGGTCCATTTTCGTCTCCTATCCGCCCGTTTGTTCCGAGGAAGTCCGTCACAGTACCGGGACTAAGAACCCGGTCGGGGTCTAAGCTCAATGCCGCCTCGTCTACTCTTGATTGCACGCCTCGTAAGCCGCAAGAGCGATAACCTTGGCGCACGTGTCCATCTGATCGATGCTGACGTAGTTGTCGGGCTCATCGCCGTCATCCCAACCCCCCGCCGGCCCGTAGAGCACGCAGGGTATCCCCGCCTTCCACAGGTGGGCCGTGTCGTTGCCCGAGTAGGAATCGGGCGCTTTGACCCCTATGGTAGACGGCGGGCTCCCGGTAACCTCTTCTACCTTGCGAGCCACCAGCTGGGGAAGGTACCCCTCGGTGGGCATGTTCATAGGTTCCATGGAGACCCGGGCCACGCCGTAGTTGGCGGGCGGCGGGCACTCTATCTCGTAGCGGAAGTCCCGGTCCTCGGCCTTGATGGCGTCCAGCGCCTTGCGGACGTCGGCTATAACCATCTCCTCCGTCTGTCCCGGCACGGCCCGGGCATCTACCAGCGCCGTGCAGAAATCGCTGACGAAGTTGGTGCCGTTCATCACGTGGTCCCGTCCCAGCCCCCCGATGATTCCCCCCACCATGATGCGCGGCAGGGTCGGCAGGTCCGGGAAGGGCGGATGGCTCAGCTCCAGGCTGTTTATCGCTGCGACCACCCTGGACATCTTACCTATGGCGTCGATGCCCTCCTCCTTCTGGCTCACGTGGCGGGAGTCTCCGAAGACGTTGATCGCCATCTGGATCCACCCTGCGTGAACGGTGAGGATCGATTCAGGGCCGTAGGGCTCGGGCACGATGGCCATGTCGGGCCGGGGGCCCCTCTCCAGCGCGGTGACCGTTCCGATGCCGCCCTGCAGCTCGCCCGCCACGCAGGCGATGGTCAGATCACCCTTGAGCTCCAGCTTCGACTTTCGCAACGCTTCGGCGGCCCCTATCATCGAGGCGATGCCGCCCTTCATGTTGTAGGAACCGGCCCCGTACACCCTGTCCCCCTCGACGCTGGGGTGCCACGGGTCCCGGGTCCAGCCCATGGCCAGCGGATCGATGTCGATGTGGCCGTTGAGCATCACCCGCTTTCCTGCGCCGGAGCCTTTCAGGGTAGCGATGGTCTGGAACCGGCCCGGGTCGACCTCCTGCAGCTCCACCTCGTAGCCCCTGCGCCGGAAGAAACCGGCGAGGAAGCGTGCTACCGCCGTCTCCTCGGTTTTGAAGCTGGGTATCTTGATCAGCTTCTGCGCCAGATCCACCAGGAAGTCCCGTTTGATATGTCTGGTTATTCTATTTGCGGTATCGTCGGCCATCGATTGGTTCCTTCGCTCCCATTATGGAACTGTACGATCTCGGGCACGGTGTTTTCTCCCACTCAGACAGGCGGCTCACTTCGGCTGGTTGCACACGTCCAGTGCCGTCAGGGCCATCACCTTGGCGCAGTGCTCCATCTCGCTGATCGATACGTAGGTGTCCGGCTCCTCCCCCGGACCTCCCCGCCCGCCGCCGGGGCCGTGGAGCACGCAGGGGATGCCCGCCTTCCACAGGTGACAGGTATCGTTTCCGGCGTAGGACCTGGGCACCAGCGTCCCGATGGTCTTGGGGTCCCGACCCTCCAGCTCCCGGAAGCTGTTCACCACCGATTGGACTATGTACTCGTCCTTGGGGATGTCCACCGGCTCCATAACGTGGCGCATGTTGTTGAACTTGGCCGGGATGGGGATCTCGATCTCGTACTTGAGCTCCGGGTCCCCCTTCTTCAGATCGTCGAGGGTGTGGCGTACGTCCGCCTCCACCGATTTCGAGGTCTGACCGGGCAGGATTCTCACGTCCCACAGGCTGGTGCAGAAATCGCTCACGAAGTTGGGGCCTTTCAGGTCGTGGTCCCGGCCCCGTCCGCCTATGACGTTGCCGCACAGTATCCTCGGCAGGCCGGGCAGGTCCTCTCTGGGAGTGTAGGTCATCTTCAGGTTGCTAACCGCGTCGATGACGGGAAACATCTTCTCGATGGCGTCTACGCTGTGCTCTCGCCGGCTGATGTGCTGGGATCTGCCGATGGTGTTGATGGCCATCCCCACCACGCCGGCATGGGTGGTCATCACCGTCTCCGCGCCGAAGGGCTCGGCGACGACGGCCATGTCCGCTCTTACCCCGCTCTCCAGGGCGTGGACCGTGCCCACCCCTCCCTGCAGCTCTCCCACCACACAGGCGATAACGATGTCACCTTTGATCTGGGTCTTCGACTTTCGAACGGCCTCTGCGGCGATGATCATGGAGGTGACGCCGCCCTTCATGTTGAAGGCGCCTCCGCCGTACAGCCGATCGCCCACGACGTCCGGCGTCCACGGGTCCCGCTTCCACCCTATCGACAGCGGATCGATGTCGATGTGCCCGTTGAACATCAGGCTCTTGCCGCCCCCGGCGCCCTTCAGCGTGGCGATGGTCTGGAACCGGCCGGGGTCCACCTCTTGGAGATCGACCTCGTAGCCACGCTGCCGGAAGTACCTGGCCAGGAATCGAGCGACCCGGGTCTCCTCCGTCTTGAAGCTGGGAATACGAAGTATGCGGGATCCCAGCGATATCAGGGCCTTCCGCGTGATCTGCCGCAGCACCCGATCCTTGGCGGCCTGGTCCATCTACTCACCTCCGGGGTAAGAGACTGCCCGAACCTGCCCAAGCCAGGGCCTGTTCGCAGTCGCGGCTAGTATATTATGGGCCTGGTGTCCTCACAAGGTAAGCGAGGCGTTGCCGTGCCTTGAGGAATAGATGCCTGCGTGCTAGAATCCGCTTTCGGGACCTCCCCACGTTCTTCGCTATCTTTTCCACCCCAGAGGCCCTCCATGAGAGCAGTTGTCCTTCACGAACACGGCGGCCCGGAGGTGCTGAGAGTAGAGAAGCGCCGAAAGCCGGAGGTTGGCCCTCTGGAGGTCCTGATCAAGGTCCGGGCCTGCGGCGTCAATCACGTGGACCTGTACCTGAGACAGGGGGTCATCGGCGCCAACATACCCCTTCCCGCCGTTCCGGGACGCGAGGTGGCCGGCGAGGTGGAGGAGGTGGGAGAGCTGGTGAACGACTTCAGCCCCGGGGACAGGGTGACGGTGATTCCTCGATTTCCCTGCGGCCAGTGCGAGCCGTGCCGGGTGGGCCAGGAAGGGATGTGCCAGCGGGCCGAGAGCATCGACGGGGGCTACGCCGAGTACACCAAGGCTCCCGCCTCCAGCTTGCTCCACCTTCCCACCGAGGTCTCCTTCGACGCCGCGGCGGCAACAGCCCTGGCATACCTCACCGCCTGGCATATGCTCATAGACCGGGCCAAGCTACGGAGCGGCGAGTGCGTCCTGGTGCACGCCGCCGGCAGCGGCGTGGGCAGTGGAGCCATCCAGATAGCCAAGCTCTCGGGGGCCCGGGTGATCGCCACCGCCGGCTCGGACGAGAAGCTGGCAAAGGCCAAGGAGCTGGGCGCCGACGAGGTGATCAACTACTCCAAGGACGATTTTCGCGACGCGGTCATCGGGCTTACCGAGGGGCGGGGGGTGGACGTGGTGGTGGAGCACGTGGGCGCCGACACCTGGGAGCGGAGCGTCGAATCGCTGGCCTACAACGGTCGGCTGGTGACCTGCGGCTCCCACACGGGCGTTTTCGGCCGGTTGAACATCCACGAGTTGTTCATCAAGCAGATATCCATAATCGGCTCCTACCTGGGCAGCCGGCACGAGCTGGACCAGCTGCTCAAGGTGGTGGCCCGGGGAGAGGTGGTGCCGATCATAGACAGCGTCTACCCGCTGGAGGGCGCCGCTGAGGCGCATAGAACGATGGAAGACCGGCGCCAGTTCGGCAAGATCCTCATCAAGCCCTGGCTCAAGTAATCCAGCCCCCGGAATCGATTCGAAAAGGGGAAGGGGCCTCGACACAGTCGAGGCCCCTTCCTTGTCTTCTTCTACTTCTGCCCGGCCGCTAGTAGTCCATGGGAGGCATGGGGGGTGCGGCGGGCGCGTCCTTCATCGGCACGTCGGTTATCAACGATTCGGTGGTCAGGACCATCCCGGCCACGCTTACGGCGTTCTCCAGGCCGGCACGGGTCACCTTCAGCGGATCGATGATGCCCCGGTCCACCAGGTTGCCGTACTCGTCTTGAGCGGCGTCGTAGCCCTCGCCGACGGGCAGTCTCTTGACCATGTCCACGACCACGGATCCCTCTCGACCGGCGTTGATGGCGATGCGCCGCATCGGCTCCTCAAGGGCCTTAGCCACTATGTTGAGTCCCGTCAGCTCATCGCCTTCTATGCCAAGGCTTTCGAGGGCGGTCAGGGAGTTGACCAGGGCCACACCACCACCGGATACGATGCCTTCTTCGACGGCGGCCCGGGTGGCCGAAAGGGCGTCCTCTACCCGGTGCTTCTTCTCCTTGAGCTCCACCTCGGTGGCGGCTCCCACCTGGATGACGCCCACGCCGCCGGCCAGCTTGGCCAGCCGCTCCTGGAGCTTCTCGCGGTCGAAATCGGAGGTGGTGTCCTCTATCTGGGCCTTGATCTGCTTGATCCGGCCCTGGATGGCGTCCTCCGTGCCTTTGCCTTCGATGATGGTGGTGTCATCCTTGCCGGAGGAGACCCGGCGTGCCCGGCCCAGGTCCTCTATGGTGGCCGATTCCAGCTTCCTTCCCACCTCCTCGCTGATGACGGTACCGCCGGTGAGGATGGCGATGTCCTGAAGCATGGCCTTGCGCCGGTCTCCAAAACCGGGGGCCTTGACGGCCAGGGCGTTGACGGTGCCCCGGAGCTTGTTGACCACCAGGGTGGCCAGGGCCTCGCCGTCCACGTCCTCGGAGATGACCACGAAGTTCTTGCTCATCTGCAGGGCCTTCTCCATCACGGGGAGAATGTCGGCTACGGCGGATATCTTCTTATCGGTGATGAGAATGTAGGGGTCGTCCAGGGAGGCCTCCATCCGTTCGCTGTTGGTGACGAAATAGGGGCTGATGTAGCCGCGGTCTATCTCCATCCCCTCGACGTACTCGATCTCGTAGCGGATCCCCTTGGATTCCTCGACGGTGATCACCCCGTCCTTGCCCACCTTCTCCATCACCTCGGCGATGAGGCCGCCGATCTCGGAGTCGGCTGCGGAAATGGAGGCAACCTGGGCGATCTGCTCCTTGCCCTCCACGGCTATGGAGATGGCCTTGAGCTTGTTCACCAGGGAGTTGGAGGCGGCCTCCATGCCCCGCTTTATCGCCATGGGGTTGGCGCCCGCGGCCACGTTCTTCATCCCCTCGTGTATCATGTTCTGGGCCAGTACGGTGGCGGTGGTGGTGCCGTCGCCGGCGACGTCGTTGGTCTTGGTGGCCACCTCTTTGACCAGCTGGGCGCCCATGTTCTCAAAGGGCTCCTCAACCTCGATCTCCTTGGCTATGGTTACGCCGTCGTTGGTGATGGTGGGGGGCCCGAACTTCTTGTCCAGTATTACGTTGCGGCCCTTGGGACCCAGGGTGATCTTCACCGCGTCGGCCAGGGCGTCGACTCCCTTTCGCAGTGCGGCCCTGGCTTCCTCGCTGTAGGCCAGTTGCTTGGCTGCCATTTCGGCTCCTTTCTCTTTATGAGCTAGATGTCGCTGTCCGAATGATAGGATGACTACTTGATTCGGGCGACGATGTCCGATTCTCGGACGATGAGGAACTCTTCATCGCCATCCTTCACCTCGGTGCCGGAGTACTTGCGGTACAGCACCGTGTCCCCCTTCTCCACCTCCATGGCCACCCGCTTCCCGTCCTCGGCGGCCCTGCCGGGACCGACAGCCATAACTTCGCCCTCCTGGGGCTTCTCTTTGGCGGTGTCGGGGAGGACGATACCGCTGGAGGTAACCTCCTCCCGTTCGATGGGTCTTATGACCACCCCATCTCCTAGGGGCTCAAAATCCCTGCCCATTAATTCTCCTCCTTTCCTATTCTTGGCTATTGTCTTCGACTTACAGTATTTTAGCACTCGCAGCGCGCGAGTGCCAATCCGGCCTATGGTAACCGCACGAGAGCGATGTTCGCAAACCCCAGCATACTAAGATAGAGGTATGCTCGTACACCTGACCGGACTGCCAGTAAACTATAGACCATCGTTAGACCTAAGTCTCTAAATCTCGATTATTCCACAGAAAACGCTGGAATTATCTTTGCCTCAAACCCTAGCATGCCCCGGCCTCAGCCGCTCGACTGGGACGGCTTTGCCGTGGGGCGCGTCTTCCAATAACCTCGGCAGCCGGAGAAGGGGGGAGCCCGACATCGGCATTGGATATTGCCGACGACCCCGCCGTGAAGGGAAAAAACCTCTGGGCTTTCGAGATGCAGGGCCCCGGGCGGGCTCGGTACGCTGTCGAGGCCCGCTTTACCAACATAGCGGGTTGAACCGCTACACGGTTACGTGTAAAATGCGTATTACACTACGGGCAAGGCGGGCGCGGGAGATGGAATACGCACCGAAATGGGATAAACACACCGTCCGAGGACTGCGGCGCCATCTCAAGATGACCCAGCAGGAGCTGGCCCGGGAGATGGGGGCGCGCCAGCAGACCATCAGCGAGTGGGAGCGGGGAATGTATGCTCCCAGAGGGGCCTCGGCAAAGCTGCTCTCCATCATCGCCGAGCGGGCCGACTATCCCTACGAGGCGAAGACTCCTGGGGAGGAGAAGGGTTGAGGAGCGCCGCCGACGGCAGCGGGCCGCGACTGCCAACAACCCCTTTAGATTCCTCACTGCGTTCGGAATGACATCTAATCTGGATAGTGGCATTGACTTAATGTGAACAGGCCCTAGGACGATGGACGTTGGCCAGGACATTTAACGGTCGGAGTAAACCTGCGTTAGAAGGCAATAGGCGCTCTGAGCTAGGCCGAGGATTCATGGCGAGGGAAAACCCGAAGCAGTAGGTATCGGTTTGCAAGCAGAAAGACGTATGAGTTAGGCCGAGAATCCATTGCTAGGACAAATAAACGATTGGGGAAGACCAGCAATAGAAAGCAGTGAGTGGTCAGAGCTAGGCCGAGGATTCATGGCGAGGGAAAAACCCGAAGCAGTAGGTGTCGGTTTGCAAGCAGAAAGACGTATGAGCTAGGCCGAGGATCCATGGCGAGGACAAAGACGATCGGGGAAGACCAGCAATAGAAAGCAGTGAGTGGTCAGAGTTAGGCCGACGAAACATGGCGAGGACAAAAAAGGTAGAGCTGGGTTAGCAGGCAGTATGCCGTATGAGCTAGGCCGAGGATTCATGGAGAGAGATAACCCGAACAGTAGGTATCGGTTTGCAAGCAGAAAGACGTATGAGTTAGGCCGAGGAACCATGGAGAGGGCAAAAAAGGCGAGGGTAAAAAAAGAATGAGGGAGGTGGACGAGCGACTGCTGACCCGGATATGGCGGGGACAGTGGCTGGACCGAGCCCGGCTGGAGACCGTTGATGGGAGATCGGTCCAGGTGGTGTTTCCCGGCAGGGTCAACGGGCTCGACGGCCCCGACGTGCGGGACGCCATAGTGACCATAGAGGGGAGGGAGCTGCTGAAGGGTGACCTGGAGCTCCACGTGCAGGGCGGCGACTGGCGGGCCCACGGGCACCACCTCGACCCGGCCTACAACGGAGTGGTGCTTCACGTCACCTGGACATCGGACCGTCCCTGGGTAGAGCGGGAGGACGGGACCAGGGTGGCCACGCTGGCCTTGAAAGGGGCGCTGCTGCTGCCCGTCGATGCCCTGCTCGACGTAGACGAACCCCCGTTCCTGGAGAGCTGCAGAGAGGTGGTCGATGGACTGGGGCCAGAGATGGTGGGAGGGGTGTTGGGGAGCACGGGAGAGGAGCGCTTCCGCGGCAAGGGGGGCGCATTTCAAGGAGAGCTGGCCCATTGTCGCGGCGAGGAAGTGCTATACCGGGGACTGATGGAGAGCATGGGGTACGGGGGAAACCAGGAGCCCTTCGGCCGGCTGGCCCGGCTGCTGCCCCTCTCGACGCTGGGGGCCTTGACCGGCGGGATGTCCGACGACGCCCGGGCTCCGGCGGTGGCGGCATATCTTCTGGGGACGTCGGGGCTGCTGCCTTCCCAGTCGGGGGTGCCGCTGCCCAATCCTGCGAGGAGCAGTGGAGCGGCCCTGGAGGAGATGTGGCGGGACTCGGGGTTGACCCGGGAGATGAAGCTCCCCGATTGGCGTACAACCCGCATCAGACCCGCAAACCAGCCTGCTAATCGCATCGTGGGGGCGGCCCGGCTGATGTCCCGGTTTGCCCAGCTGCTGGAGGGCCTGCGGGACCTGCTCTTGAAGTCCCATTTTCAAGGTAGTCCGTCCCTGTTGGAGGACGGTCTCATCGTGCCCGGGTACCTGGGAAGGGGCAGGGTAAGGGAGATGCTGGCCAGCGTGGTGTTGCCCTTCCTGTGGGGGCTGGGCGAAGAGCGCCAACTGCCCGTGCTGGCCCAGGCTGCCGTGGAGCTGTTCCGCGGGATGCCAAAGGGCCAGGGTAACCGGGTCACCAGGGAGATGGAGGCCCAGCTGCTGGGAGCGGCATCGAGGGGCGTGGTCAACTCGCTGGCGAGGCAGCAGGGGCTGATACACCTGTTCAAAGGCCCGTGTCGCTACGGGTCCTGTGAGGGATGCCCCCTGGGGCGGGCGCTGGGGGAGTTCAAGGGGACCATCGAAGGCGCACCGATAGCCGAGGAGGTAGATGGATGAAGATGGAGTACAGGCACGGCGCCTCTCCGCAGGAGGCGCACGAGAAGATCGACGGGCTGCTGGCCGCTCTGGAGCGAAGGTATGGCGACCAGGTGAGCAGAGCACACAGGTCCTGGAACGAGACCGGGAACGGGATGGAGTTCAGCTTGAACGTTCAGGGCATGACGCTGTCCGGGGAGCTGCACCTGGTCGATGACCGGGCCGTCATAGAGATCAAGCTGCCCTTTCTGGCCAGGGCGTTCAGCGGCCGAATCGAGAGCACGATGAGGGAGGAGCTGGACCGGCTGTTCAGGTAGCGGGTTCGAGGGTACCGAGAGCCTTCGGATCAGGCCAGGCGGGCCATGGGCAGGTTGGGGTAGACCTCCAGGTCCCAGCCGGAGCGCTCCCCACGCTGGAGGCGGTAGTAGCCGCAGGCGGCGATCATAGCGGCGTTATCGGTGCACAACACCGGCTTGGGACAGGCCACGCTTACGGGAGAGCGGGAGGACATCGCCTCCCGGAGGGCGCCGTTGGCGGCCACTCCCCCCGACAGGAGCACCTGATCGACGCCGTGGCGCCGGGCCGTCTCGGCGGTGCGCTCCACCAGCATGTCCACGACGGCGTCCTGGAACCCCGCGGAGACGTCGGCCACGACTTCGGGGGACTGGGACGGCTCATCCTCGTGGCCGTTGGCATCGATGCCCAGAGCCTGGGCGGTGCGAATGACGGCGGTCTTCAGGCCGCTGAAGCTGAAGTCGTCGCTGTCCCGTATCACCGCCCTGGGAAAGGGGTGGGGCGAGGAGGCGCCGCGGGCCGTCTTCTCTATGATGGGCCCCCCGGGAAAGCCCAATCCCAAGACACGGGCCACCTTGTCGAAGGCCTCGCCGGCGGCGTCGTCCCGGGTCCTTCCCAGGATGACGTAGTCGCCGTGACCCTTCATCAGCACCAGGTCAGTGTGGCCGCCGGAGACGATGAGACAGAGGTTGGGGAAGACGGGTGGCGCATGAGAGTCGTCCAACCGGATCCAGTTGGCGTAGACGTGGCCCTCCAGGTGGTTGATGCCCACCAGGGGCAGCTCGTGGGCCAGGGCCAGCGTCTTGGCCATGTTCATTCCCACCAGCAGGGACCCGGTCAGCCCGGGGCCCATGGTGACGGCGATGGCGTCCAGGTCCCGCCAGCCGACGCCGGCCTTTTCCAGTGCCATCGTCACCACGGGGACGATCTCCAGCATGTGCTGCCGCGAGGCGACTTCGGGCACGATGCCTCCGTACCTGGCGTGGATCTCCACCTGGGACGAGACGACGTTGGACAGGGCGTGGACGCCGCTATCTACCACGGCGGCCGCGGTCTCATCGCATGATGACTCTATTCCCAGTACCAGCATCCGTGTCACCTCACTCGGTCACGATTGACAGCGCTCTTTGATTACGGGCCTCGGCCGGTCTTGTAACTGGGAGTTCATCTCCCACCCTCTCTAGCTGAAAGCGAGGGCGCCGGTGTGCGCTGTCGGTCGTATAAACGGGTTCGGGCTCCTGAGCATACAGTATAAGACAGACCGAGGCGGCTGTTAAGAGGACGGCGTACCGTCTGATATAATGGCGCACAACATGGAGATGGCAGGGTCCCCTTGAGCAGATCCGTCCCAACCCAGAGCCGGAAAGACACCGAGCTCCCCAGCGCAGTAAAGCCTGGGGAGTTGAGCTATCATCGACTGGTGGTGAAGCTGGGCAGCAACCTGCTGACCGGCGATGACCGGGGGCTGAACGTAGAGGTGATGTCGTCCCTGGTCGGGCAGCTAGCCCGGCTGCACCGAGAAAACGCCGAGGTGATAGTCGTTTCCTCGGGGGCGATAGCCTCGGGGAGGGGAATACTCAGGTCCTTCGCGCAGGGGGCCAAGCACCGGGGAGCGCCCATGCGGCAGGTGCTGGCATCAGTGGGCCAGAGCAGGCTGATGCAGACCTACGACAAGCTTTTCGCCGACCAGGGCATCACCGTGGCCCAGGCCCTGGTGTCCCGGGGGGACCTGACGGACCGGTCCCGCTATCTCAACGTTCGAAATGCCCTGTCCACCCTGGTGGAGCTGGGGGTGGTACCGATAGTGAACGAGAACGACGTGGTGGCCGTGGACGAGATACGAGGGGCCCACTTCGGGGACAACGACAACCTCTCGGCGATGGTGGCCAACCTGGTGGACGCCGACCTGCTGATGGTGCTGACCGATACGGCCGGCCTGTACACCTCCGATCCCCATCTGTACGAAGACGCCGAGCTGATCCGGCGGGTGGAGGTGATAGACGAGAAGATCGAGGCGATAGCGTCGGGAACCCGGAACCCTAGTGCAGTGGGGGGAATGGTCACCAAGGTACAGGCGGCCCGGCTGGCCACGTCATCGGGGATCGACGTGGCGGTGGCCGACGGCCATGTTCCGGACGTTATAGTCCGGCTGGCCGGGGGAGAGTCGCTGGGCACGCTGTTTCCCAGCCTGACGACCAGGAAGGAGAGCCGGAAGCGGTGGATGCTGACGGGCCTGAGCTCCCAGGGGACGATCCAAGTAGACCAGGGTGCCGCGGGGGCACTGAAGCAAGGGGGCAAGAGCCTGCTTCCAGCGGGGGTGGTGGATGTAGAGGGGGAGTTCTGTCGGGGTGACCTGGTGGACATCATGGACCCATCGGGCCGGCGGATAGCGTGCGGGCTTACCAACTACGCCACCCATGAGGTGGGCTTGATCAAAGGGGTCCAGTCCAGCGCCATCGAGGGGCTGCTGGGGACGGAGTACGGGGAGGAGATAGTACACCGCAACAACCTGGTCTTGCTCTAGGCAGGGCGTGGCCCTGCACCCACAACAAGCAGGGCACTGCCCTACGCCTATAACGTGACAACAAGAGAGTTGGAGCCTGTCTCAAAAGAAGGAACGTCTTGTTTCCAGCCGCCCGTCCTCGGACGTTATTGTGGCTGGAGGCACATCCCCCATACCCCCTGCCAGAGAGAAGGTTCCCTCTGGACTCCCTCGATTCAGGGATCCGAATCAGGTTTGTCAACCCATGACAACGCGTGCAAGCGGCGAGGAACATGGGACAACACATTGATTAGGAAACGGACGATATGACTATCACATCTGCGACGGGCCTGGAGGAGAAGGCGCGAGCGGCGAGAACGGCCTCCAAGGCGCTGGCTGAGGCTTCGACGGAGGCCAAGGACCGGATGTTGGCCCACATCGCCGAGGGCCTCGTCGCCCGGCAGGAAACGATCCTGGATGCCAACGAGGCGGACTGCCGGCAGGCGGCGGCCGACGGCATCAGCGGGGCGTTCCTGGACCGGCTTCGTCTGACCCCCCAACGGTTGGAGGAACAGGCGGAGGACGTTAAGCGGATAGCCGCGCTGCCCGATCCGGTAGGCGAGACCTACGACGAGCAAACGTTGCCCAACGGGCTGCGCATCTGCAAGCGGCGGGTGCCGCTGGGGGTCATCGGCGCCATATACGAAAGCAGGCCCAACGTTACCATAGACATCTCGGTGCTGTGCCTCAAATCGGGCAACGGGTTGGTGCTGCGGGGCGGAAAAGAGGCCCTCGGGTCCAACTCGGCGCTGGCTCTGCTGGTGCGGGACTCGCTGAAAGAGGCGGGGCTGCCCCAGGAGGCGGTGCAGTTCGTAGAGTCCACGGATAGGGTCCTGGTCCAACAGATGCTGGCCATGCGGGGACTGATCGACCTGATGGTGCCTCGAGGAGGCGCCGACCTGATCCGCCGGGTCAAAGAGGAGGCGAGCATGCCGGCGGTGACCGGCGGCGTCGGGGTGTGCCACACCTACGTCGACGCCTCGGCCGATGTGGACAAGGCCGTAGCCATTGCCTACAATGCCAAGGTGCAGCGACCCTCCGTCTGCAACGCCCTGGACACCTTGCTGATACACCGTGAGATAGCGCCCGAGTACCTGCCCCGCATCGCAGCGGAGTGGGGTGGGGCGGGGGTTGAGATTCGTTGCGACGAAGAGGCCCTGACCATTTTGAAGGGCCTTCCCGAGGCGGAATCAAACATCACGCCGGCCCGGGAAAGCGACTGGGGCCAGGAGTTCCTGGCGTTGGTCGCCTCGGTGAAGGTGGTGGACAGCCTCGAAGAGGCGCTTTCTCACATCGATGAGTACGGCTCCGGGCACTCCGAGGCGATACTGACCGAAGACGAATTCAATGCCGACCGGTTCCTGGACAGGGTGGACGCCGCAGCGGTGTTCGTCAACGCCAGCACCCGGTTCACCGATGGAGGCCAGTTCGGGCTGGGAGCCGAGGTGGGCATCAGCACCCAGAAGATGCACGCCCGGGGCCCGATGGGCCTCAGGGAGATGACCTCCTACAAGTGGATAGTTCAAGGTGAGGGACACGTTCGACCCTAAGGAGGAACACATAAATGGCCGACTACAATTTCGAGCGGGAATGCCGCACCCCCTACTCCGAAGTCTACACCATCACCGATGATGAGAACCCGGCGGGCAGGGTGGACATTCACTACACCAACAACGTGGTCCACGCCACCCTCGCAGTGCTGGAGAACGTGACCCAGGACGGCATTCAGGAGCTGATAGACACGATAGACGAAGAGCTGGTGATGACCGCGGACGCAACCCGGGGGGACTTCATCGTCTCGGTCTACCAGGGCCGGGACGTGGGGGTCTTCAGCGATGAGGACTTCGACGAGGACGGAGGGGAAAAGGGTTGATGCGGTACAGAGATCGTCGATAACTGCCTGTATTCGATGGAGTTGACCCTGTACCATATCTTGTGAGAGAACAAGTTGCCCTTGACTGGGCCCATCTTCGCCGATACAATTTATCTTGATCAGTTAACGGCCAAAACCTAATATTTGGTTGCACCTGACCTGCTCCCTACCTCTCCGCCCGCAGGGCCTCCTACCCCTTACGATTCCGTATGAAGCACTCCTATTGTACCTTCACATACGGGCCTACTAGACCCACAGGGTGCTCCATGACCACCCCGATCCCGTGGGCAGTAGGGGGTGCGATATGACCACTACGTGAACACCCAACCGTTGGACACTAGGGTCCGCCGGTATCCGTCTATTGTGGACCGACTTAGTTTTAGGAGGTCGAAACAATGACTATGTATAAGAAGTTCATGAGGCGCCGCACCGTTCTGGGTATCGTCGCTGTAGTCTTGGCGTTGATGCTCGTGGCGGCCGCTTGCGGTGAGGAGGCTGCACCCGAGCCGACCGAGGAGGTCATGGAAGAAGTGATGGAGGAGGAGGTCGAAGAGGTGATGGAAGAGGACGTGATGGAGGAGGAGGCGATGGAGGAAGAGATGGTAGAAGAGGTGATGGAAGAGGACGTGATGGAGGAGGAGATGGTCGAGGAGGTAATGGAAGAGGACGTCATGGAGGAGGAGCCGGGCGATGGGATGGTCGGACTGCGAGGTCCCGACGAGTGGACAGTCGAGAACCCGGCTACGTTGGAAGAGGTGGAAGCCGAGCTGGAGAAGCTCCGAGGCGGCAGCCTTGTGTTCGTATCCTGGGGCGGCGCCTACCAGAGCGCCCAGCGCCAGGCCTTCATCGTGCCCTTCGTAGAGAAATTCGGCATCGAGGTGATCGAAGAGAGCGTTCCGACGATCGCCAAGCAGCGGGCCATGGCCGAGACGGGCAACATCACCTGGCACGTCATCGACTGGGGTACCCCCGCCGTTTACCAGATGAGCGCCACCGGCCACCTGGAAGAGCTGGACTTCAGCATCATCGACAACCGCAAGTACATGGAGATCATCAAGTGCCCCTACTGCGGAGGGGGAAGCATAACCTGGTCGGAAGTGCTGGCCTACAACACCGACACCTACCCCGACGGCCTGCCCGACATGTCGGCCTACTACGACACCGAGAGATACCCCGGCCGGCGGGGCTGGGCCTACTACAGCGATCCCGAGGAGGTCTTCGTCCTCCTGGGTGACAACCCCTCGCTCCTTGATACCATGGAGGGTCGCTCCAGCCTCTCCCGGTTGAGCGACGAACAGTTGGACCGCGCGTACGAGCTGTTCGAGCAGTACGGGGACCAGGTAACCATGTTCTGGCAGACCGGTTCCGACTGTCCTCAGCTGCTTATCAGCGGCGAGCTGGACATGTGCACCGCCTGGAATGGACGGATCTACGACGCCGCCAGGGAGGGCGCGCCGATAGCCATCTGCTGGCACTGCGGTCACAAGCTGAACACCGGCGTCTTCGTAGTCCCGGACGGGCTGGCGGAGCAGGACCCGGACCAGATGTACCTGGTGAACCTCTTCATCGCCTGGGTCGGCTCCGGTAAGATCAACGCCGACAATGCCAAGTTCATCAGCTACGGCCCCGTCAACCTGGACGGTCTTCCCTACCTGGACGACCCGGCCTTCGACGAGGTCCGGGACGAGCTCCCCTCGTCATCGTCCAACATCCCCTACGCCATCCTGACCGACGAGAAGTGGGCGGGTGAGACGGGCGACGCTCGCTATGAGCGCTACCTGGAATGGCAGCAGAACCTGTAGCTGGTCATAGCCTAGACACGACACAGGCAATCTGGATTTGCCGAGAAGGAGAGTGGGCCTCCCGATGGTATCGGGAGGTCCACTTTACATGCCAACAGAATACGTGCTTCTTCCTCCAACCAACCCACCGATTTAGAGAGGCCTATTGCGCAAAGTACTGTCGATTCTGATCTTGGCGGGCGTGTTGCTGACCCCGGCCGGCTGCGGAGGTGAGCTGGAACCCCCCGGACCGGTGGGCAGTAGGGGGTGCGATATGACCACTTCGTGAACGCTCAACCGATGGGCACAAGGGTTCGCCGGTATCCGTCCATTGTGAACCGACTTAGTGTTAGGAGGTCGAAACAATGACTACGTATAAGAAGTTCATGAGGCGCCGCACCGTTCTGGGTATCGTCGCTGTAGTCTTGGCGTTTATGCTCGTTGCGGCCGCTTGCGGTGAGGAGGCTGCACCCGAGCCGACCGAGGAGGTCATGGAAGAAGTGATGGAGGAGGAGGTCGAAGAGGTGATGGAAGAGGACGTCATGGAGGAGGAGGCGGTGGAGGAAGAGATGGTAGAAGAGGTGATGGAAGAGGACGTGATGGAGGAGGAGATGGTCGAGGAGGTAATGGAAGAGGACGTGATGGAGGAGGAGCCAGGCGATGGGATGGTCGGACTGCGTGGTCCTGACCAGTGGACGGTTGACAACCCGGCTACGTTGGAAGAGGTCGAAGCCGAGCTGGAGAAGTTCCGAGGCTCAAGCTTCGTCTTCGTATCCTGGGGTGGCGCCTACCAGGCGGCCCAGCGCCAGGCCTACATCGTTCCCTTTGAAGAGAAGTTCGGCATAGACGTGGTCGAAGAGAGCGTGCCCACGGCCGCCAAGATCAGGGCCATGGTGGAGACGAGCAACATCGAATGGCACGTCATTGACAACGGTACGGGCAGCGCCTTCCAGCTAGCCCTAACTGGAGACCTGGAGGAGCTGGACTTCAGCATCATTGACAACCGGGACTACCTGGATGTCCTGAAGGCTCCCTGGTTCGGTGGCGGCGGCATCACCTGGTCCGAGGTGCTGGCCTACAACACCGAGACTTACCCCGACGGCTTAGGGGACGTCTCCGCCTTTTACGATGACGAAAGGTACCCGGGTCGCAGGGGCTGGGCTTACTACGGTGATATTGCGGAGAGGTTCGTTCTCCTAGCCCAGGACCCTTCACTTCTGGACACTGTGGAAGGCCGCGCCAGCCTATCGAGCCTGACCGACGAGCAGCTGGACCGCTCCTACGAGCTGTTCGAGCAGTACAAAGACCAGATAAGCCTCTTCTGGCAGACCGGCTCGGACTGTCCCCAGCTACTGATCAGCGGTGAGCTAGACATGTGCACTGCTTGGAACGGACGGATCTACGACGCCGCCCAGGAAGGCGCCCCCATAGCCGTCTGCTGGCACTGTGGCCACATCCTGAAGACCGACACCTGGTACATCCCCAGGGGCTTGGCCGAGCAGGCCCCTGATACCTTCTATCTGGCCCAGCTATTCTTGGCCTGGACCGGATCACCGGGGATCAACGCCAATATATCCAAGTACATCAGCTACGGTCCCATCAACATTAAGGCCCTTCCCTACTTGGATGCCCCCGAGTTCGATGTGGTGAGGGATGAGTTGCCTTCGTCTGCTTCCAACATTCAGTACGCCATCCTGGCGGATGAGAGGTGGGGTGGGGACACCGCCGACCTTCGCTACGAGCGCTACCTGGAATGGCAGCAGAACCTGTAGCCGGTCATAGCCTAGACACGACACAGGCAATCTGGATTTGCCGAGAAGAAAAGTGGGCCTCCCGATGGTATCGGGAGGCCCACTTTACATGCCAATCGAGTACGTGTTTCTTCCTCCAACCGACCGACCGATTTAGAGAGGGCTATTGCGCAAGATACTGTTTATTCTTACCGTGGCGGGCCTGTTGCTGGCTCCGGCCGGTTGCGGAGGCGAGCCGGACCCCCCCGGACCGGCTACGTTGAACCCCTTCCCACCCCCCGGCGATAACGGGGTGGTGCTCCCACGGGCCCGGACCTTCTATTCCGGGAGGCAGCCCTTCGGCATTCTTTACGATGGCGAATACATGTGGCTGGCCAACATGTCCGATGATACGGTGTCCAAGTACTCGCGGAAGAGCGAGCTCCTGGGCACGTTCCCGGTGGGCAAGTGGCCCATGGACATCGCCTTCGATGGGGAACACGTCTGGACGGCGAACAAGGGAGACGGCACAGTATCCAAGCTGACCAGGGATGGCCGGGTCGTCGGTTCATTCCACCTGGGCGGTCAACCCTACTCACTGGCCTTCGACGGCGAGGATATCTGGGTTGTGGACTACGCTGAGGACTCGGTGTCCAAGCTCAGCCGGCAGGGAGACCTGCTGGGGACCTTCCCGGTGGGAGACCAGCCCAGGGACGTAGTGTTCGATGGCGAATCGATATGGGTGGCCAACGAGCTGGACCTATCCGTGACCAAGCTGGAGATGGACGGCTCCATCGTCGGGACCTTTCCCATCGGCGATGGCCCTGTGAACATGGCGGTATACAACGATACGGTCTGGATCGCGGCCAGGACGAGCATGAGGCGGATATCGTTGGATGGGGAGCTGATAGGGACCTACCTGGAGTGGATGTGGCTGGAAAGCATCCTTGTGTCGGGCGACGACCTGTGGGTCGGGGTCCGGTCCAACGACTCGGTGCTCCGGCTGGATGCGGCCACGGGAGAGGTGGAGGCCCGATTTTCGACGGGAAGCTGCCTGCCCTATGGGCTGGCAACGGACGGCTCCACCCTGTGGGTGGCGGAGGCGGGCTGCTCGGAGGTTGCCCACTGGGACCTGGAGGGGGGACACGAGTTCGTCACCTACGTGGCGGAAAGCAACCCCACAGATATGGTCCACGCCCTCGATGGGATATGGGTATCTAACAGGGCCAGCGCCACCGTCACCAAGTTCAGTACCGATGGCAGGGTGCTCAAGGTGGTGAGGGTGGGTGCCAAACCCGGCCCACTGGCCTTCGATGGCCGGAACGTGTGGGTGGTGGGCAAAGGCGGCTGGACCCTCACCAAGCTCAGGGCCAACGGCAAGTTCAGGAGCACGATACAGCTGGAGCACCGGCCGGAGGACCTCGTCTTCGACGGCCAACAGCTGTGGGTCTCCTTTCCCGGTGCCGATCAAGTGTCTCGCTTTTCACTGGACGGGAAGAGGACGGGAGATTTCAGCCTCCAGGGCAAGCCGACGGACATGGAGGCGGGCGCAGGGTACCTGTGGGTGGCCATGAGGGACAGGGACGAGGTGGTCAAGCTATCGTCGGAAGGGGTCCCGCTGGGGAGGTTCGCGGTGGGAGACAAGCCGGGATCGCTTCTCTTTGATGGCGAGAGCCTTTGGGTCGGCAACCTCGGCGACAACACCCTGTTGAAATTGGACCAGAACGGAAGGGTGCTGGACACCTTCGAGTTTGGCGCTGCGCCGGGGGCGTTGGGGTTTGACGGCCAGCATATCTGGGTGTCTCCCTGGTATGATGCCGCCGTGTTGAGCCCCGGCATCGCCACCTTGACCCCGGCCGGGGAGAGGGTTGCGCTACTGCCGGTGGGGTTCAACGCCGGATCGATGGTGTTCGATGGGAAGCGGATGTGGCTGTCGAACCCTACGGGAGATACGGTCTCGCGTGTTACGCTGACTCCCTAAAGGCGTCCCTGCAGTTTCGCCCCTCTGCACACTTCCTTTTCTGTCAATCTGGTAACCCTAGTTTGGGGAGTAAGGAGCCCGCGGCTCCAATCCGGGGCGGGGGGAGGGCAACCCAACCTGGGGGCGGGGCGCCCTTCCATCAACCCAGGCTCCGCTCACATGGAAGGAAACCTAACCCTCTTAGGCGGTAGCCCTAAGCGCCCTCGCTAGATTGCCACGCCCCGACTATGTCGGGGCTCGCAATGACGAAGGCATAGATTCCGTCCAGCCGACGCGGGCGGGTGAGACAACCAACGCTGCGAGGTCAATTTCGGGGTCGGCTGCGCTCCAGGTGGACCATGAGCACGCTCAGGTCCGAGGGCGTTACGCCGCTTATCCGGCCCGCCTGGCCGAGGGTCATGGGACGAAACCGACCGAGCTTCTCTCGGCTTTCGTTGGAGAGGCCGACGATCTCCTGGTAGTCGATGTCGCCGGGGATGGCACGCTCCTCCATGCGGGCGATGCGCTGGACCTCCTTGAGCTGTCGGTCGATATAGCTCTGGTACTTAGCCTCGGTCTCCACCTGCTCGGCGGTGCGGGTCTCTAGTCGGGCATCGCCCAGGCCCAGGGAAAGCATCGTCGGGTAGTCGACTTCCGGGCGGCGCAGAAACTCCAGCGCCGACGTGGACCTGGTCACGGGTGCTAGACCGTGGGCGGCTAGGCGATCTCCCAGGGCGCCGTTCTGGGGAACGTAGCTGGCAGCAAGCCTCTGCAGCTCTCCCGATATCCTGTCTCGCTTGTTCTCCAGCGCCTGGGACCGGGCGTCGTCCAGGAGGCCCAGATCATGACCGATGGGGCCCAGGCGTAGGTCGGCGTTGTCCTGTCTGAGCAGGAGCCGGTACTCGGCGCGGGAGGTCATCAGGCGATAGGGTTCGGAGTGGTCCTGGGTGACCAGGTCGTCGATCATAACCCCAAGGTAGGCTTGGTCGCGGCGCAGGACCAGCGGAGGTCTGCCCTTGACCTTGAGGGCCGCGTTGATGCCCGCCAGAAGTCCCTGCCCGGCAGCTTCCTCGTAGCCGGAGGTGCCGCAAATCTGCCCGGCGAAGTATAGGCCGGACACCAGCCGGGACTCGAGGCTGGCCCTGGTCTGGCTGGTGATGACGTAGTCGTACTCCACGGCATAACCGAGTCGCAGTATTTCGGCGTGCTCCAGGGCCGGGATGGAGCGGACCATAGCGTGCTGCACATCTTCGGGAAGGCTGGTGTTTGCCCCTTGAAGGTAGACCTCGTTGGTCTCCCAGCCCTCGGGCTCCAGGAACAGGCCGTGGGAGTCCTTGTGCGCGAACCGGACGATCTTGTCTTCGATGGAGGGGCAGTACCGGGGTCCAACCCCCTCTATCATGCCGGTGAACATCGGCGCCCGGTGAAGGTTATCTCGAATGACCTGGTGGGTGGCCCCGTTGGTATGGACCAGGTAGCAGGGCATCTGCGGCCGCCAGCTGCTGTCCGGGCCGGGCGGATAGGCGGGGTTGGGGTGAGGGAAGTCCAGTTCGTCTCCATGCGGACCCCAGAAGCTGAAGTGAAGGGGCGTATCACTGCCGGGTTGGAGCCTGGTGCGAGAGTAATCGATGGAGCCGGCCTCGATGCGGGGAGGGGTGCCCGTCTTCAACCTGCCCAGCTTGAAGCCCATCCGTCGAAGGCTCTTGGAGACGCCCATGGCGGCGGGTTCGCCGGCCCTGCCTCCGGTGTAGGCTTTCTCTCCCATGATGATGCGGCCTCCCAGGGACGTGCCGGTGGTCAGAACTACGGTCTTGCCGCGGAACACGGCGCCGTCCCGGGCCCTGAGGTAGAGGCCTTGGCTTCCCTCCATCGGCCCCAGGTCTTCGATCAGCGCCTGGGTGATGGTGAGGTTGGCCTGGGCCTCGAGGGCTTCCCGCATTTCCAGGCCGTACAGCTTCTTGTCGGCCTGGGCGCGGAGGGCCTGGACGGCAGGTCCTTTGCCGGTGTTGAGCATCCTTATCTGGATGAAGGTCTTATCGATGTTGCGCGCCATCTCGCCGCCCAGGGCATCGATCTCCCGAACGAGATGGCCCTTGGCCGGCCCGCCGATGGAGGGGTTGCACGGCATGAGCGCAATGTGCTCCAGCTTCATGGTGAGCACCAGGGTGGAGCAGCCCATTCGAGCGGCGGCCAGGGCGGCCTCGCAGCCGGCGTGACCACCACCCACGACGATGACGTCGTAAACGAGTCCGTTCAAATTCTTATCCTGCTGAGGCGGCATGGAGATATATTACCCCGGCTGTCGACTAGCCGGCGAGGACAGCGTGCTATACTAAAATCGGATGCGGACCTACTTGCTAGACCCGGCGGAGGACTGGGTATGAACCTCTTCAACGTGGGCGCCCTGGAGATAATGGTGATTGTGGTGCTGGCATTCATCCTCTTCGGGCCGCAGAAGCTGCTGGGCCTGGTCGCTTCGTTGCGCAAGGCGTTCACCGAGTTCCAGAGGAACGTCTCCGACGTGGCCTCGGCGGCGATGGAGCAGCACGAGGCCAGCGAGGCCGAGGCCGCCCCCGATGATCGGGCCGAGTTCGTTCGTGAGAGCCCATCGAGACAGGAAAAGCCCAGTCGACTCAACGAGCTCCGCGGAGAAGACGAGGGGTGAAGAGGCTCCGCCTAACGGGTCCTGCCAAATGAGGGAACAGGACAGGCAGACCATATTCGAGCACCTGACGGAGCTGCGCAGCCGACTTGTAAAGTCGGTGATAGCGCTGACCGTGGGTACCGGCATAGCCGCTGGGCTGACCTTCCCGGTGCTCAAGTTCCTCAAGCGCCCGGCCGGCGACATAGCCCTGGTGTACATCGATCCCACGGAGCTGATTGGCACCTACTTCAAGGTGGCCCTACTCGGCGGGCTGATAATAGCCATGCCCGTGGTGCTGTACCAGCTGATCATGTTCGTTGCGCCCGGGCTGACCACCCGAGAGAAGAGGTACATCGGCGTGGCCCTGCCAGCGGCGTTTCTATGTTTCGTCGCCGGGGTGTTCTTTACCTGGTACATCCTGCTGCCCCCTGCGCTGGACTTCCTCTTCAGCTTCGGGAGCAGCGTGGCCGAGCCCCAGATACGCATCAGCCGGTACGTCCACCTGGTGATCATGTTGTCCTTCTGGACGGGGGTCTCCTTCCAGACGCCCTTGCTGATGCTCATCTTTGCCCGGCTGGGGATAGTGAGTCCGAAGGGGTTCGCCAGGAAGCGAAAGGTCGCCGTACTGGGCGCATTCGTTGCCGGGGCGGTCTTCACCCCCACCTTCGATCCGATCAACCAGACGCTCCTGGCCAGCCCGATAATCGTGCTGTACGAGGTGGGGATATGGCTATCGAAGCTGGCGGCCCGGCAGAGAAGACGCTCGGCCGAGCGGGCCCGGGATGCCCTGGAAGGCACGGGGTAGGTTAGGCCTTTCGCGACCATCCCCCTGGCCCCCTTCCTGGCCAGGAAGGGGGTAAGAAAAAGGGATAGTTTCTGAGGGACACCCCTTCGGCGGGCTCAGGGCAGGCTCTCAGGCTCCCGGCCCCCAGCAGGCAGTCCCAGAAGAATTGGCTTCGCCCCTCTGCACACCCTGAGTCCTAGCGATCCGCTAACCGCCCCTTCAGAGGAAGAGAGCCGTTGGCTCCCATGCGGGGTGGGTGGGAGGGAAAAACCACCTTTCTCTAGGGCGAGGCCACAGACCGGGTTACGGCACGGCTGTAGTCAACCTCGCTGCCCCAGGAGACTAAGTAGGTGGAGAATCCGCCGGCTCCGCCCCCTGCAACCATGATCAGGAAGTCGTCGGGGGTGTCCACGACGGACATCGAGTCCACACCGACGCCGTAGTCATGCTTGCCGCTGTTGGGAATCCTCTCCCAGAAGGACACGGGCATGGTGGCGGCCTGGAAGAGATGCCGCTTCACCTGTTCCTTGGACCATCCTGCCCCATGGATGATGCGCAGGTGCTCCGGCACGATCACCACAAGTATCTGACCTCCCCGGGCGTAGTAGGGATAGTGAACGATGCTGCGGGCCAGGTTATCAAGCACCTCCTCGGGGGTCTGGCTGAGATGGTCCGAGACCTGCACGGGCGCGTAGCAGGCGATGGCAGTCACCGCGCTCTCATCAACCGGGTAGCCGAAGTCACAGCGAAGGGGGAGCCAGGGCGTCAACTCCTCGTCTTCAGCGATGCATGCTGAGTACTTACCCGGGTTCCCGACGGTCGACCTGTCCAGCACACCGGGCCTCGCTTCGCACACGTTCATGATGACGAGCCTGATCGCCCTGCCTATGGCGGCGTTGGCCCGCTTGGTGGGGCCGAAGACGTTGGCGCCGTAGTTGACGTCCAGCTCCCCGGCGATCGGTCCGCCCACGATCAGCATATGGGACGCGCCCGAGGTGCTGGCCGCGGTGGAGTGGAGGCCGAACTCGGGCCGGGTCATCGCTTCGACTCCTGCGACGAGTACCGGCATGTACTCCGGCAAGCAGCCTGCCATAACCGCGTTGACGGCTATCTTCTCGGCGGTGATGGTCCGGTCTCCAACCTCGACTCGACCGACCACGTGATCGGGCTCCAGTTGGGCATGGGCGAGGAACTCGGTTACCAGCTCAGGAGTGGGAGGGATGATGGGCAGACCATCGGTAAGACCCTCCCGGTGGTATAGCTCGATGGCTTCAAGGAAGCCGACCACCTCGCGGGAGCCGTAGGACGATGGTCCGTTCGGCATGTTTGTCCTCCTCCCAAACCGAGGGGATTATATCACCGCAACAGGGCCGGCTTTCCCCATGTACTTCACGCGGCCCCCGGATATAGAATGCCCAAGAGCAGATGATTATCAAGTCTCTACTGTTCAATCCAAAGCCTTCCCTGTCCAGCAAGGAGATCGTCCGGGGCTCCCGGATGCTGGTCTGGGAGGGCATGTGCTCCAACGCCATGTTCAGCGTCCTGACCAGCGGTCTGCTGGCAGCCTACGCTCTGGCCCTGGGCGCCAACAATCTCCAGATAGGGATCATATCCGCGATCCCTTTCGTCACCCAGCTCGCACAGATACCCTCGGTGGTGCTGGTGGAGCGATTCAAGAGTCGTAAAGCGATCGCGACCACTACCTTCCTGGTAGGCCAGCTGCTGTGGTTCCTGATCGCCAGCATTCCGTTGTTCACGTCGACACCGGGCTCGGTAGCCACATATCTGCTACTCGGTGTCCTGGCGGCCCGCGGCACCATACTGGCGCTGAGCACGACGGCTTGGAACGGATGGGTCAGGGACCTTCTGCCCCAGTCCCGGCTGGGAGACGCCTTTTCCAGACGGCTGGCGTGGGGCACCACCGCCACCATAATCTTCGGGATAAGCAGCGCTCTCTTCATCGACTATTGGCGCGGGCGCACGGAGGGCGAGACCGAGCTATGGGGCTATACCCTGGTGCTGATCATAGGGGCCTCCACCTTCGGTCTCGCCGCTCCCATATTCATGGCGTTCATGCCGGAACGTTCGATGGCGCCGGTGAGCAAGGCCCAACCATCCGTTTTCAAGGCCTTGGCCATCCCCCTCCGCGACCCCAATTTCAGATCTCTGCTGCTCTTTCTGCTGCTGTTCATGGGCTCCCTCTACCTGGCTGTGCCGTTCTTTGCCGTCTACATGTTCCAGCGCCTCGATTTTCCCGTCTCCGCCGTGATAGGCCTCTACATGTTGAGCCAGATATCCAACCTGATGTTCGTCAGGGTATGGGGCGGCTTCGTCGATAGATTCAGCAACAAGGCCGTTCTGTCTCTCTGCGGCTCCCTGCATCTGCTGGTGCTGCTGGGATGGACCTTCACGACCATGCCGGAAAGTTACTTTCTCACCATCCCCCTCCTGGTGGTCCTGCACATCCTGTTGGGAGCGGCCCAGGCAGGCTTGACCCTTGGCCAATACACCATCGGCATGAAGATGGCGCCGGAGACCGAGTCCACGTCTTACCTGGCGGCGGTGTCGCTGGCGCTGAGCCTGGGAATAGGGATCGGCCCTCTGCTGGGCGGAGCATTCGCCAACTTCTTCGAGATAAGAGAGCTGAGCCTCGGTTTTTCGTGGGTCGACCCCAATAATGTGCACAGCTTCCCGGTGGTGCACCTCACGGGGTTCGATTTCCTGTTTGCAGTGGCCTTCATCCTGGGGCTGCTTTCCTTGAGGTTTCTAACAACCGTGAAGGAAGAGGGGGAGGTGGAGCAGGAGGTTGTCCTTCAGGAGCTGATGGCCAGGTCCCAGGGAGTTTCCCGGGCTGTGGGCTGGATACCCGGGCTGCACTTCATTGGCGGCCTGCCCTTGACCCTCCTCCGCTGGGTACCCGGGTTTAACGTGGCGATGGGAGTGATGGGCTACGAGCTGGCCACTTCGACCAAGACGGCGGTCTCGGCAGCCAGCAAGGGGCGGGACACGGCCGCCGACATAGCGGAGCGTGTCGCCCATGCTGTCAACGACGCGGCGGGCGAGATCGGAGAGCTGGGGACACAGGGCGTGGACCTCGCCCGTCAGGCGACCCGCGGCGCGATGCATGGAATAGGTGAGATATCGGAGGACGTGGGGCATCTCGCTCGAGGTGGCATTCAAGGTGTCATAGAATCGCTGGGACAGACCCGGATCAACAATCTGGAGATGATGTGGGGGGTGGGCTACGGTGTCGTCCAAGGTGCTGATGAGATCGGGGCGGACCTGGGGGAGGTCGCATCAGAGGCCATCGAGAAGACCCGCGAGGCCGCCAGAGAGCTTGGGGTGTCCGAAGAGGAGGCAGCGTCCATGGCTGCGGAGGGCGCCCTTGCCGCGGCGGAGGCCCTCGGTGAGGACGCGGCCTCCCAGGTCCTGGCAGCGTTGTCCGATGAGCTGGTGCCTGACGTGGAGGATGAATCGTAGTATCACCAAATATGAGGACCTGTCGAAAGGATGTTGGAACGACTCTTCCACGGGAGAGCGCTCCATCGAGCAACGGGTTAGGAGCAGACCATGGAAGTGGGCGAGGTATTGGCCAACCTTGTAAGGCAAAACGGGGAAATGATAGAAACGGCGCTGGAGGGCCTCACCGAGGAGGAGCTGTACAAACAGCCCAACGACCAGTGCAACTCCATCGGGTGGCTGTTGTGGCATCTCGCACGGTCGGAGGACGACCTGGTCTCCCTGATGAACGAAGCGCCGGAGATCTGGACCGAGCAGGGAATAAATGAGAGGTTCGGCATGGGCGCCGAGGAGACGGGCGAGGGTGACGGACACGAGAAGATATCCGCTTTCCGCGCCCCATCCACCGACGATCTCAAGTCCTACTGGCGCGCATCGGAGGCGAAGGCGATCAGCTACCTGGATTCGCTGCGACCCGCCGATATGGACAGGGAGATGCCGGCGATGGTAGGCGAAGGCACAACGAACCTGTCCACGTACGCAGAGGACACGGTGAACGAGGCGCTGGTCCACGGCGGCCAGATCGCCTACGTGCGAGGCATGCTCAAGGGCATGGGCTGGTATTTCTAGAGAGACGGCATCACCAATGTCTGTACAAGGCCGGGGTGTTAGAATGGGCCTCCGGCATAGCGAAGAGACGGGAGACGGCATTTTAGGAGGAGTAACGTGGAAGTCGGCCAGGTATTGAGCAACATGCTCGCACAGAACAGAGAGATGATAGGCATGGCGCTGGAGGGCCTCAGCGAGGAGGAGCTGTACAAACAGCCCAACGAGGACTCCAACTCCATCGGATGGCTGGTGTGGCACATCGGAAGAGCCGAGGACCTCCAGGTTTCCGCCATGGACGGATCACAGGAGATCTGGACCGAGCAGGGAATCAATGCAAAGTTTGGCATTGACGCCGACGTATCGGGCTTCGGCCACGGCTCAAAGGAGATATCCGCTTTCCGCGCCCCATCCATCGATGACCTGAAGTCCTACTGGCAGGCGGCGGAGGAGAAGGCGAGCGGCTACATAGCATCCCTGGGACCCGCCGATATGGACCGGGAGATGCCTGGGATGGGAGATGAGGGCACGACGAACGTGGCCTTCTACGCCAGCCTAGTGGTGAACGAGGCGTTGGTCCACGGCGGCCAGATAGCCTACCTGCGAGGCATGCTCAAAGGCCTGGGCTGGTACTTCTAGAGCCTCAGCACCGCCGCTCCCTGTACTCGACCCTCTTTCATACGCACCAGCGCCTCATTGGCGTCCTCCAGCGGAAAATCTTCGACCTCCGTACGGATGGGGATCTCCTCCGCCAGCCGTAGCATACCCCTGACGTCCTCGCGGGTGCTGTTGGCCACGCTGCGCAGCGTCTTCTCGTGGTAGAGGTGCCTGCTGTAGTCCAGCTGCGGCACGGGGGTCATGTAGATGCCCGCCAGGGACACTGTCCCGCCCCTCTCCAGGGCTTCCAGGGCGGCGGGGACGAGCCAACCCGCCGGAGCGAAGATGATGGCGCCGTGCAGCTTCTCCGGCAACGGATCGGCGGCGCTTCCCGTCCATACGGCCCCAAGCTCTCGAGCTAGCCGCCGGTGCTCCTCAGTGCGGGAGAAGACGTAGACCCGGTAGCCGAGGTGCACGGCGATCTGGATGACTATGTGGGCCGAGGCGCCAAAGCCGTACAGTCCCAACCGTCCACCCTCCTCGACTTCGGCCAGGTTCAAAGATCGGTAGCCGATGACCCCGGCGCACAGTAGGGGGGCGGCCTGCAGATCGGGAAGGCCCGCTGGCAGGGGATAGACGGCCTTCTCATCAGCGGCGACGAACTGGGCGTACCCGCCATCGATATCGTAGCCGGTGAAGGTCGCCTCGGGGCAGAGGTTCTCTTTCCCTCCGATGCAGAACCGGCAACGACCGCAGGTGGTGTGCAGCCAGGGTATCCCAACCCTAGTACCGGCCTCGATGGCGCCGGCGCTTCGCTCCACCGTCCCAACTACCTGGTGGCCGGGAATCACCGGCATCCTGTGGGACGGCAGCTCACCCTCGATGATGTGGAGGTCGGTGTGGCAGACCCCGCAGGCCGTGACCCTGACCAGCGCCTGTTCCGGAGGGACCTGGGGAACGGGCGTTTCGACGAGTCGGAGCCGTCCTTCTCCCGCCGGGCCCGTCTCCTCCAGCCTCATGGCTCTCATCACCGGCGAGCTCTCAAAGAGCGCTGTTCAAGGGGGAGCCGGGCGGGGTTGAGGAGAAAGCGCTACTCATATATCTCGATGGCCAGGTCCGAGGGATTGAACCCGTTGCAGGGGTTCAGGTCCTGGGGGCACGCCGAGCCCGCTATCAGCAGGTCCTCCAACGCCCTCATGACCACGTAGTCACCGGCCTGGGACGACGGCTCTTTGACCGAAAGGTTGCCCTCCAGGTCGTCAGGCCCGCTGTTCTGGAAGATGTTGACCACCTCCGGAGTGACCGGCGGGTGAACGCCGAACTCGGCCAGGGCCTCGGTGACGTTCTGCTTGCAGCTCCGATGGTCCTTGACCCCGTAGTCCACGAGGTAGCGTACGGGGTCGCAGGGCGCAAACAGCATATCGATGTTGCCGGCCTTGTCCTCTTCCAACATCAGGATGGGCTGTCGCTGGTTGTTGTAGAGGGGCTTGCCCACCTGGGGCCTCATGTGGTTGATGCTGCTCCGGGTATGTATGCCGGACAAGTATACGGTCGGATCGTTGGGGTCCACGGCGAAGAAATCGCACACCTGCTTGCCCTGGACGTCGATCACTTTGATCCTCTGGCCCTTCTTCACGTGGACTGCCCGCCCGTGTCTGGCGGGAATGTGGACTGTCGTCACCAAACTGCCTAGCGTGACCATATCTCCCTCCCTTCTATCTCCCTTCGGTATAGCTTACCTAGTATATATCAGTAATCGACGGAGATGATTAGAAAGCGACGTTACGATAGAATAGCTCCACGCTCTTCACAAAGGAGGTGGGGTATGTCCAACAACGGGGTCGATACCATAGTTCACGGCGGGCAGGTGGTCACGGCAACGGACAGCTTCGAGGCCGCCATCGCCATCAAGGACGGGAAGATCGCTGCGCTGGCGCCCCCGGAGCTGCTTCCTCCCGCCGAGAGGTACATCGACGCATCGGGCAAGTACGTGCTGCCCGGCGCCATCGACGCCCACATCCACATCGACTCCAAGAAGTGCGACGACTGGACCACGGGCCCGATCTCCGCCGCTCACGGGGGCATCACCTCCCTCATCGTGTTCGCCATCTACAACGACCAGGAGGGCGAGACCCTGCCCCAGTCCATCGAGCACACCAGGGAGGAGGCCGAGGCCAAATCGACACTGGATTTCGCCTTCCACTACATCCTGCACAACCAGCCCTACATCCTGGACGGCATTCCCAGGGCCTTCGAGATGGGGGTCACCTCCTACAAGATGTTCATGACCTACAAGGCGCGCCAGTACCGGATGTGCTCCGATGATTTCATCTGCCAGGCCATGGAGATCATAAGCAAGCACGGCGGCATCACCCAGCTCCACTGCGAAAACGGCGACATCCTGGACTACCTGGAGAACAAGTTCATCAGCGAGGGCCAGGTCCACCCCCGCTACTATCCTCACTCCTGTCCTCCCTGGGCCGAGGAGGAGGCGATCAATCGCGCGGTCAAGATGGGAGCGATGACCAACTGCCCCACATACGTGGTCCATCTCAGCACCAAGCTGGGGCTGGAGCGGATCAAGGAGGCGCAGCGGACCGGACAGCCCGTTTGGACCGAGACCTGTCCCCAGTACCTGCTACTCTCCGATGCGGAGATGGAAAGGTGGGGCCCGCACGCCAAGATAGGCCCTCCCCTCCGCCCGGATGCGGGGCCCGATCGCGAGGCGATGTGGAACGGCATGGAGACGGGGAACGTCTCCATAGTGGCCAGCGATCACTCGGCAACCCTCAAGGAGGAGAAGGAGATAGGCTGGTCCAACGTGTTCAAGGACCCGGATGGAAAGACCGTGCCATTCGGAAGCGCATCCGTGGAGACGATGCTGCCGCTGATGTACAGCGAAGGGGTGGTGGAGCGGGGCCTGCCCATCAACTGGATGGCAAGGGTGCTGGCGGAAAACCCGGCCCGCATCTTCGGGCTTTATCCCAAGAAGGGCACCATACGCGTCGGCTCGGATGCGGACCTGCTGCTGATAGACCCGGACTACGAGACGACGGTGCGTGCATCAGACCTACACAGTAACGCCGGCCTGACCATGTACGAGGGCAAGAAGCGCAAGGGAAGACCGTACATGACCCTGCTGAGGGGCGAGGTAGTACTGAACGAGGACAGGTTGGAGGGGAGTCCCGGCTACGGCCAGTACCTGCCGTCAGGGTCTCCCACGCCACCCTTGGGCGGCCCGCTGAGGTAGCCCGGCCCCATCCGTGGATCAGTAACAGCAAAACGAGTTGCGGCTAGGACATTATTTGCTGGAACTGCACCTTGACCGAGTGCAGGCCGTCGAACTGGGGGTACTTGAGGTTGCCGTTGGTGCGGCCGTACAGGTAGAGGTCCCGGGTGACGGCTACGTCGTTCCGGCAGTAGGAGACCACCCAGTCCTTATCGCCCTGGCGCCAGCGCCGTACCGATTCGAACCCGTCGCCGCTCTTGCGTCGGTCCAGGGTGGCCTCAGCTAGATCGTCCAGCTTCAATCTGTGTCCCAGCTGCGTCTCTATTACCTTCAGGATGTCCAGGGTATGGGCGCCGAGGTGCGATGTGGAGCAGTAGGGGTCGAGGACCCGGTAATCGAACCGCAGGATGTTGAATCCGACGATGGTGGGAAATCCGGCCATGTACTCGACCAGCTCCGGCACCTGGTCATCGAACCAGTCTTTGTAGCCGTCGGTCTCGGCCCAGGTGCAGGCCACGGCTAGGCCGAACCCCTCGATGTTGCTCCAGCCGCCGTCTACTTCGC
Source organism: Dehalococcoidia bacterium (assembly GCA_965197645.1). Lineage (GTDB taxonomy): Bacteria > Chloroflexota > Dehalococcoidia > Plut-88900 > Plut-88900. The sequence continues at coordinate 727,978 of OZ240219.1, forward strand.
TGGAAAGCCGCTGCGTCTCCAGGTCCATGACGACGCAGGAGGGAAACATAGACTCGGTTGTCATACCTTGGCTCCCGATCGGTATCAAGTGTAGGGCCGTATTATGGACGTATCTTTCCTCATTGGTAAATGGCCGCCGGAACCGGGTTAGCGATAGTTTGCTTCCCTGGGTTAACTTTCTTCGTTCTTGAGCGAAGTGCAAAATACCTTACTGAGGCTGCGCAGTCTCCGAGCTGTATGCCCCAAGAACCGGCGCGCAGCGTTCCTCTGCGTCGCCATCTATTGGTTGCCAACGAATGTACGCCTCCTGTATCAGCGTAAGGCACTGTACCAAAGCGGCATTGCCTTCCTGCTTGGCCTTCACTATCTCCTGCTCTAGAAAATCGACCATGAAGGCTTGGTACACGGGATCGAACACCGATATTGGTTCTGAGGTCGGTGCGGCCTCGGACCCGCAAGCCAGCGCCAATACCAAGACCACCGCGGCGGCTGCCAACGTCTTCATGTGTACTCCTCGCGGGACTAAGCCTCCTTGGCCTCTACTGATTTGCAACGTCGTCGCGGGGTTACGGGATATTTTACACTTCGCTCGTTCTTGGCACCCTATCGCCACGCTGATATTCTAGTCATAGAGGAGAACGAGATGTCCGGGGCCTGAGCGCGAAGAGAGCTGAGCCCGTGGACAGAGCGTCCTCGCTCATCGTTTGGCATCCAAATAGCATAGACGGATACCCCGAGACAAGCACAGCGTCGGTATCGAAAGGAGCGGTGGCATGGTTGACGTCGCACCTCCCAAACCGGTCGAAGAGGTAGACCCGCTGCAGATGGCATTAGAGCAGTTCGATACCGCTGCCGACCACCTGGACCTGGACGAAGACGTCCGCGTGATACTAAGGGTCCCCAAGAGGGAGCTGGTGGTCCACTTCCCCGTGAAAATGGACGATGGGTCGGTAAAGATGTTCACCGGATACCGGGTACAGCACAATCTATTTCGCGGCCCGGCCAAAGGGGGCATCCGGTACCGGCCCGACGTCGATCTGAACGAAGTGAAGGCCCTCGCCATGTGGATGACCTGGAAGTGCGCCGTGGTGGACCTGCCCTACGGGGGCGCCAAGGGCGGTGTCGCCTGCGATACCAAGCATATGTCGATGAAAGAGCTGGAGGCGATGACCCGCCGCTACGCCACCGAGATTTCGGTCCTCATCGGCCCGGAAGAGGATATTCCGGCCCCGGATATGAACACCAACGCCCAGATCATGGCCTGGATCATGGACACCTATAGCATGCACAAAGGGTTCTCGGTGCCCGGGGTGGTTACAGGCAAGCCGATCAGCGTCGGCGGGACGCAGGGAAGGGTACAGGCGACGGGCAGGGGTTGCATGTACGTGGCGAGGGAGGCGGCCAAGCGACTGAACATGCCCCTGGAAGGCGCCAGGGTGGCCGTCCAGGGATTCGGGAATGTTGGGTCAATAGCGGCGAAGATGCTGGAGGCGGAGGGTTGCAAAATCATCGCCGTCAGCGACGCCTTCGGCGGCGTCATGAACGAAAACGGTCTAGGGGTGCAGCAGCTGATCGATTTCAAACAGCAGCACCCCAGTTTCTGGGACTGCCCCGGCTGCGAGCAGATCACGAACCGGGAACTCCTGGAACTGCCCTGTGACATCCTGGTGCTCGCCGCTATCCAGGGGCAGGTCACGGAGGTGAATGCCGATCGCATCCGAGCGAAGATGGTAATCGAAGGGGCCAATGGGCCCACCACTCCGGAAGCCGACCGAATCCTGAACGAGAAGGGAGTGCTGGTGGTGCCCGACATCCTGGCCAATGCCGGCGGTGTTATCGTCTCCTACTTCGAGTGGGTACAGGACCTGCAGTTCTACTTCTGGGACAGGGAGGAAGTGGTCCGGCGTTTGGAATCGATCATGGTGAGAAGCTTCGATGAGGTGTGGCAGATCGCGCAGGAGCGTAAGCTGAGCATGAGGATGGCGGCCTACATGCTGGGAGTGCGTCGGGTAGCCGACGCTCACATCACTCGAGGTGTCTATCCATGAGGTCGTGCTGGAGATAGGGGACGGACCGAGGGTGCAGAGCCCCTACTGTCGGTAGGACATGGAGTGGCCAACGAGGGCCACCAACTCCCCATTCTGGTTGACCAGCCTGCTCTCTACAACCACGAAAATCATGGTCCCCGAGCGCCCGGTCTTCTTGTAGACGTCCTTGATCTTGGCGGTGCAGGTCAGAACATCGCTGGGGCGTACGGGAAGAATGGGCTCGACGGACTGGCCGGCGGCGAAGGTGACCCCCTTGATATCGAGGTCGAAGTCCTCGGGCATCTGCCTATCTACCATGGATGCGATCAACGCCGGCGAGGCGATGAGTCCGCCGTAGGGGCCTTCTGACGCGGCCTGCTCATCCACGAAGTTGGGGTTGGTCTCACCCATCGCCCGAGAGAAGTTCAGCATGAGGCTCTTCGGCACCTGGAAGGAGCCGCGAGGGTACTCTCTCCCCAGAATCTCCTGGTTGAACTCGAGTGCCGTCTCGCTCAAGACCGGAGCTCAGCCAGCACCCGGTCGGCGCTGTATATGGCAGCGTCCAGCCCGCCGGAAACGGTCCAATCGCCCAGGTAGTGTATGTTGCCGGTGGGCGCCTGCAGGTCTCGGACCAGGTCTATCCTCCCCACGCGCCAGGGGCTGATGGCGTGGGGCCAGTGCCTAACGTAGCTTTCAACGATGTTGCCCTTTAGCTTGGGGAACAGCTCCACCAGCTCGGCGCCCATCTGCTCCAGGGCTTCGCCGTCGGACATGGAGGACAGCCTCTTGGAGGCGGCGTCACCCGTGTAGACCCGGATCAGGCCCTGGCCCGTTCTCTCTTTCACCTCCCTGGGAAAGGTGAAGCTGGGGTTGGTCACCGAGATGAAGGTCTTGCCGACTACGGGCACCCGCCATACGCCCTCGCCCATGAAGCTCTCTGCGGGAACCCCGGTTAGAAATCCGGCGCTGGTCATTGCGCCCATGTCTATCTGGGACAGGACGTCCTGCTTCCATTCGGGCAACCCTTTGACCATACCGGACACCAGGGGGCCGGGCACAGCCAGAGCGCAACGTTTGGCTTGCACCGTCTTCGTCTGGCCGGCCAGGTCATAGGTGACGTTCACCAGGCCATCCTTTTCTTCGACCGATTGCACGTCCGCGGAGGTCTCAGTCTTGTCCCTGACGTGGTCCCAAAGGGTCTTCGTGAGGGTCCACGTGCCTCCCTCGACGAAGTGCTCGTCGCCGGAGAAGTGCAGGAAGGTCAACACAGGCTGGAGGGCGGCTACCTGATCGGAGTCTACGGTGTTGGCGCCCCGCGACAGAGTGTCCCACAGCGCTTTGACGTCCGGATGTGAGGCTCCGATAAAGCGGTCCATCCTGACCGAGTCCAGCTCCCTGGCCTTTGGGTTGTTGGTATCGGGTGGTTCATCACCCATGTGTCCGTACCGGCGCCTCATGTTGAGGATCTTCCAACCCAGTTTCACTTTCTCTGCCAAGGGTAGGGGCAGCTGCCATAGGAAGCTGGGCTCTGATCCGGCAGCGATGTATTTTCCCTTCATGATCAGGGGCATCTTGGTCTTGCGAATAAGGGTGAACTTGACACCGAGCTCCCTGGCCAGCCTGGCCGGTGGGCTCTCCTTGCCGATGATCACCTGGGCGCCCTGGTTGTAGAAGTACTCGCCCATCTGCTGGGAGATGGTCCGGCCGCCGGCGACGTCCTCTTTCTCCAGCAGCAGGATGTTCTTGTCCTTTAGCCGGTAGGCCAGTGTGAGACCGGCCAGTCCCGCACCGATTATCACCAGGTCCAACACCTGGGATCCTTCGTCTGTTGATGTGGTCGTAACGTCGCTCGTCTGAGCCATGGGTGGGTCCTTCCTCCGCTTGGTCGGTCGATATGCCGAGCGTATCATACACTATGGTACGGCCTTGAAACCCGCGAGATAGCGTCTCCGCCAATGCTGTTAGGCTGACGGAGCATCGTGTGGGCAAAGTGGCGAACGCCCCCTCGCTCGCAACGACGGTAACCGTTAGACTGGGTCCGAACCTCCGTCATTGCGAGCACCGACAAAGTCGGGGCGTGGCAATCCAACCCAAGTCTGGCGGTTGACTGGCAGAGGCGTGTACCCCACCCGCTCCAGATTGCTTCGCTCCCTTCATCCTCCCCCAGACCTACCCCCGCCTCGTTCGCAACGACGGCAACCGTTAGACTGGCTCCGTACCTCCGTCATTGCGAGCACCGACAAAGTCGGGGCGTGGCAATCCAACCCAAGTCTGGCGGTTGACTGGCAGAGGCGTGTACCCCACCCGCTCCAGATTGCTTCGCTCTATTCATCCTCCCCCAGACCTACCCCCCCCCGCTCGCAACGACGGCAACCGTTAGACTGGCTCCGTACCTCCGCCATTGCGAGCACCGACGAAGTCGGGGCGTGGCAATCTCAGGTTAGGCTTTCTCCAAGTGGGCAGGGCTTGGGTTGATGGAAGAGTATCGCCTAGACCGAGACGAACTGGGTCTTCACCCACCCCTCATCGAAGGGTGTCCAGAAGAAGGACGTAAGCTTCAGGTGCTTGAACATCCAGGCGCCGTCGACCCTGACGTAATCTTCATCGTACCTGGCCGATCCCCATACCGCCCTGTTGCCCTCGCCAAAGGTGCACGCCTGGAACAGGTACCAGGTCCCCTTGGCGGTATCGCCGTCCACATCTATGATCGGGTTCATGACCATGTGAACGGCAAAGGGCATGCCTTCGGGGGACCCGAGGAAGAAGGAACGGATCCCTTCCCGGCCGTCGGCTCGGCCCATCATCCCGCCGTCCCAGATGCCGTCTTCCGTGAACAGGCCGGCGATGCCATCGGCGTCGTAGCTATCGTCGCAAAATCCGCAGTACTGGTGCTTGAGCCGCTTGATCTCCTCCACGTCTTCGAGGGCTTTCAACCGTTTTTCCATCTCCTGCAGGTCCATTTGCAGCCTCCTTGGGGTGTACGTTATGCCGATGCTATAATTCCTCCACCGCCAAATCAAGGCCAAGGATAGTTTATGGCTCTGAGCAGAGAAGAGGTCGAGCACATAGCCCAGCTGGCACGGGTTGGGATGACCGAGGAGGACCTGGATGCCTTCGCCGGACAGCTTTCCCATATCCTAGAGCAGTTCGAGATACTGGAAGAGGTGGACACCGATGACGTGCCTCCCTCCTCCCATCCCATCGACATCACCAGCGTCTTCAGGGACGATGAAGTTGCACCCTCCTACCCCAGGGAGGACGTACTGGCCAACGCACCCAGAGAGGACGACGGGTTCTTCCGGGTGAAATCGGTGCTGGGTTGACCGATGGACAGCCCAACCCCTGAGCGCCTCCACGAGCTAACCCTTCACGAGGCCCAAAGCCTTCTCCAGGAAAGGCAGGTCACCTCGGTGGAGCTCACCCGGGCCGTCCTGGACCGCATAGAAAGCGTCGACGAGCGGCTCAAGGCCTTCGTCACCGTCACGCCGGAGCTGGCGTTGGAGCGGGCCAAAGCGGCCGATAAGGCCATCGGCGAGGACCGGGCCGGGCCGCTGACCGGCGTCCCGATGCAGCTCAAGGACAACATATCCACCCAGGGCGTCGCCACCACCTGCTCCTCCAGGATGCTGGAGAGCTTCGTGCCGCCCTACGACGCCCACGTTGCCGATAAGCTGAAAAAGGCCGGTGCGGTGCTGGTGGGCAAGGGAAACCTGGACGAGTTCGCTATGGGTTCCTCCACGGAGAACTCGGCATTCTCGACTACACGGAACCCGTGGGACCTGGAGCGGGTGCCCGGTGGTTCGAGTGGAGGCCCGGCGGCGGCGGTGGCCGCGGGCGAGGCGGTCTACGCACTGGGGTCTGATACGGGAGGGAGCATTCGACAACCCGCCTCGCTGTGTGGTGTGGTCGGTATGAAGCCCACCTACGGGCTGGTGAGCCGGTTCGGGCTGGTGGCCTTCGGCAGCTCCCTGGACCAGATCGGGCCGTTGACCAAGGACGTGACCGACACCGCCCTCGTGATGAACGCCATCACGGGACACGACCCCAGGGACTCCACCTCCGCCAAGTACGACCCTCCCGACTATACGAAAGCCCTGACGGGGGACATCAAGGGGCTGCGCGTCGGGGTGCCCAGGGAATACATGGTTGAGTGGATGGAGCAGGACGTAGTGGACGTGATGGAACGAGCCCTGGCCAAGCTGGAGGACCTGGGCGCCGTGGTGGACCGGGAGGTGTCCCTGCCCAACACCAAGTATGCGCTGGCCGTCTACTACATCATCGCACCCTCGGAGGCCTCGGCGAACCTGGCACGCTACGACGGCGTTAAGTACGGTTTCTCCGCCCAGGACGCCGGCGGTATGTGGGAGGCGATGGAGAAGACCCGGCAGCATGGGTTCGGGCCCGAGGTGAAGCGACGGATCATGCTGGGAGCCTATGCCCTCTCGGCGGGCTACTACGACGCCTATTACCTCAAGGCCCAGAAGGTGCGGACCCTCATCCGCCGGGAGTTGAACGAGGCGTTTGAGAAGTACGACGTGCTGGTGTCCCCCACCTCCCCCACGGTCCCCTTCAAGTTGGGCGATAGGACCGAGGACCCAGTGCAGATGTACTACAGCGATATCTGCACCATTCCCGCCAACATCGCGGGAATCCCCTCGATTTCGGTGCCCGCAGGCTTCTCCTTCGGGCTGCCTATAGGGCTGCAGATCATGGGTAGGCCCTTCGGCGAAGAGGCCATCCTCCGCACGGCCTACGCCTACGAGCAGGCCAACGGGTGGCACAAGCTGCGTGCCCCCTTATAGCTCCTACGGGCGTCTAGCGAATGGCGCCGGCTTGTTGCAGCTTCTCGATGCCGTCCCAGTCGTAGCCGGCCTCCAGAAGGATCTCCTCAGTGTGTTGGCCCAGCTCGGGGGCCTCTCGGTGGATGCCCGCGGGAGTCTTGGAGTAGGTGACGGGATGGTTGCACATCTTGACCGAGCCGAGGGCGGGATGATCGAAGGGGACGATGTAGTCGTTGGCTATCACCTGGGTGTCGTGCTCCAACTCATCCAGGGATTGGACCTTGGAGAATATGAAGTCTCCCCCGGTGCGGAAGGCCTCGTCCCATTCGGCGTAGGTCCTGGTCAGGAAACGCTCATCGAGTATTCGCGTTAGCTCCTCGCTGTTCTTGCTCCTCGCCTCTATGTCGGCATACCGGGAGTCGTTTATCAGGTCCGGTATGCCCAGGACCTCGGCGAAGGTCGGCCAGTACCGGTCGGCCTGGGGCATGGTGAGAACGACCCAGCGTCCATCCTTGCACTGGTAGTGGTTCCACAAGGGGTTTCCCGGGTCTTTGCGATTGATCGGGCCGAAGTCCTGCCCGTCGATGAGGCCCATGCTCACACTCAGTCCCTGCAGCCACATGATGCTGCTGAGATGAGATGCATCGATCTTCTGTCCGATGCCCTGCTGGTCCCGGGCCACCAGTGCCGCCAGGACACCGAAGCACAGCATGACCGCTCCCATCTGGTCGGCAACGCCCGCCCCGACTACCGGCGGCTCGGTGGAGCCGTGCTGGGCCGCAGTCATCATCAGGCCGCCTCGCGCCTGGCCACAGGTATCGAAGGAGGGCTGGTAGGCGTCCGGGCCTTCGGGGCCGTAGCCGGAAGCTGAGGCGTAGACCAGCTTGGGGTTGATTTTGCTGAGCGTTGCGTAGTCGACACCCAGCCGCTCGGCCACTCCCTTGCGGAAGTTCTCGACGAACACGTCGGCGGTTTCGACCAGCTTGTAGACTATCGCCCGGCCTTCTTCGGTCTTGAGATCGACGGCGATGCCCCGCTTGTTGCGATTGCAGGTCTCGAAGTAGGAGTTACGCTCCGGCTGGAACTCGGGGTTTTGCGCATCTTGAACGGAGAGGGCGCGACCCCCATCGCCTACCAGCGACTCGATTTTCACGACGTCGGCGCCCATGTCACCCATCATCGACGAGGCGACGGGGCCGAACTGCCACATGGTCCAGTCGAGCACCTTGATTCCGGTCATCGGGCCCTTTACACCGTTGGAGTTCACTGCTCACCTCCCTGAACGTCCTTACAACTGAGTAGTGTATAAACCGTAGGACGGAAGGTCAAACTTTGGGTGGGAGACAAAAACCCATAGCACACTATCTCAAGTTGCACTACCATCGGGCCTCTAAAGCTCAAACCAGAGGCTGTATCAGAACTACTGTTTTGAGGGAGTCCAGAGGGAACCTTCCCTCTGGCAGGGGGCCTGGGGGACGTTCCCCCAGCAATAACACCTTCCGAGGGTGGGCGGTTGGGACCAAGGCATCCGCTTTTGTCAGACAGGCCCACCGGCGAGATGCCAGCGGAGCCGGTCTCCCCTACCCTTTCGGTGGAGTAGAATGAGCCTGCCGATCCGGCCGGCAGGCTTGCCAACGTCCCACAGGGACTGCCAGGGGCTATCCCTTTAAGTAGGCCAGCTTCCGCCAGACCTTGCCGTCCCGGACGGTGTAGATGTCGGTGCCCCGCATCCTGCCGGGATTGCCCTCGGCGTCCTTCCACGTCATTACCCACCGGGTGACGCATCTATCGCCGGCGGCGAAAAGCTCCTCTTCGTCGAAATACGAATCGAGGAACGCGGCGAAGAGGCCGTCCCAGGCCTCCCTGACCTCGGCTTGCCCCTCGAACCGGGCGCCATCGGGTGCGCCGACCCCCTCGAACACGCAGTCGTCGCTCATCAGAGCCATGATGCCGTCGACGTCCCGATTGTTGAACGCCTCGCCGAAGCGATTGATAACGTCGATGGTCGCCTGGGTCTCGGTGTCTTGTGCCAGTGCCTGCTGCATGTTAGTTCCCCTTCCTATCTTGCTGCCGTGCCGTTCTCTTCGCGGTCTACTATTTCAGGACGTAGCTCTCGCCGTCATTCCTAGTCTCCACCTTACCCTCTCGCTCCAACTTTACCAGGTGTACCTTGACCTGACCCCGGGCCGAATCGAGCAGGTCCTTGTTTAACTCGGGATAGATCGCCTTGACCATCCCCTCGATGTCGTCAACACCGTCCGATAGAAGAGCGATGACCTGCTTCTCTCGCTCCATCCGGTGATCGATCAGCTCCTTGATCTTGCGCTGGGGTTCTTTCACCGGCTGGCCGTGACCCGGGTACAAAGCGCTGATCTCCAGCCCCTGCAGCTTCCTGAGGGAGTCCATGTACCTGGCCATGTCACCCCGGTCCGGGCTGACGGCAGTGGTGCCCGTGCCGAGGATGTGGTCGCCGGTGAAGAGCGCCCTATCGTCCCGTTTCAACACGCAGGTGTGGCCGTGGGTGTGCCCCGGGGTATGGATAAGCTCCAGCTCGGTGCTGCCCACCCTTACCACCTCGCCTCCCTTGAAGGTCTCGTCTACTCTCGTGTCTTCGAACTCTTCGTTGGCCACGTCCGCGTCATCCGCATGAATCAGAATCTTCGCCCCGGTGACCTTCTTGAACCTCTCGGCTCCGCCCAGGTGGTCGACGTGGGGGTGGGTGAGGATAATGTGGCTGATGCTGGGGCTTCCGATACTTTTCAGGTAGTCCAGCCGCTGGTCCACGGCATCATCGGCGTTGTAGCCGGTGTCGATGAAAACGCCTTCGCCATCCATCACAAGGTAGACGTTGGGCGGAAACGCCCGCACGAAGAACTCGCCTGTCATCGGCACGTGCAACGAGTGTATGCCGGGCGTCAGCTCCATGGGAGCTCTCCTTTCGAGGGCCGAAACGAAGGGCTGAGAATTCATGTTAATTGGAGCATCGGTGAGTGTCAATCGGGATTACACGTTGTGCCAGATGGAAAACTAGCATGGCAACGGGAAGGCCCGGAGTAGGCTATCCTCGGGGGCAAAAATACGATGGACTGGCAACAAGGCTGATCTCGTTCAGAAAGATGGGGATACGTCTCTTCGTAATTCCTCCCCGTTCTCCCAAGCTTAACGGCCATGTGGAAAGGGCCCTGCGCACCCACACGGAGGAGTTCTATGAGGTCTACGACGGCGACCTGGATATGGGCCCTCTCAACCAGGCCCTTCGGAACTGGGAGGAGGTCTACAATACCGTACGCCCTCACCAGTCCCTCGGCTACCTCACTCCCCTTCAGTTCCTACATCATCAATACAAGTCAAACAAAGGCCTCATGTGTCACTGATCTACCGAACGAGTACATTTCCTTGACGCCCCATCGCCCGCTCTGTATGATGCAAACGTAGCAGAGACGCCCCGGGCGTGGAGGTAAGAAGATGCCCTTCGGCATTGGCCCTCTTGAACTGATAATCGTACTGGTGATCATAATCATCATCTTTGGCGTCGGTCGGCTTCCGGAGATAGGCGGCGCGCTGGGTAAGGGCATTCGAGAGTTCAAGAAGTCCAGCTCCGACATTCGAGACGCGGCCAAGGACATCGAAAAGGACGTGACAGAGCCCATCCGCACCGCCTCCAAGCCCGACAGCAGACCGAAGTCCAGACCCCGCATTCCCGAATAACAGCCCCTCAAGCTTCTGTTACAGCACAGGGCGGGACAGCGTAACGCTATCCCGCCTCTTCGCGGCAAGCGGAGTTGGAACGCACCGGGTGTGGCAACCACCGGGGACGGTGTCCGCTTCAGGACATGACCCCGATGGGTCTTTCTCAACTCACACTCTGCCCATTGGAAGAGTTCGCTAACGGCCTCTGCCATAACCCCAGATCGAGGGAATCCAGGAGGTTCTTGCCGTGGCAGGGCGTTGAAGAACCCTGTCGACCAGATCCCTCAGGACGAACTCCCCTCGCTCGCTACGACCACGACTGTTGGACTGGGCACGTACCTTTGTCATTGCGATCCGAGGCGAGGGGCAGGCTCTCAGACTCCCGGCAAAGGACCTTCACCCCCTCTCTCTTCTCTCATCTTATAGGTGCGGGGCCTCGCAGAGGGTTTGGGGGATGTGCCTCCGAAACACCAAAACGTCTCAGGGTGGGAGGGAGGGAGAAACTATCCCGGGGGGGGTGATTAGTGAGGACAAAAGGAAAGCCCCGAAGTCTTTTGGTCTAAGACCAACCCGATGGACTAAGTCGGGAACTTCGGGGCCCGGTGCCTGTTGGGCTTCCGTATACGGAACCCAAGGCATAGTCGTTTGCTAAATCCTTAGGTGCCGGCTACGTTACAAGCACCTCACTAGTCCGTTTATCATCTGTTTCCAATAGATCACCTCCTTTCTTAGTGTACCCAGAGATTACTACACAATTGAGCATGATGACAAGTACCACCTCGGTGGTTGCGAGCAGGGAGAGTTAGTCCAGGGGGTGGAAAGAAGCGAAGCAATCTGGGGTGGAGGGGTAGATGTCCCTGTCGGGAAGGAGGCCAGACCTTAATAGATTGCCACGCCCCGACTTTGTCGGGGCTCGCAATGACGAGGGGGTGTCGTTGCGAGCGAGGCAATCTAGTCCGCGGATGAATCCTGACCCAGCAGGTCAACGCTCATATCTCGCCAAGTTGGGTTCATGCCGTTTATCAAAGCCACTTTCTTTCGTCGTGGACCTGCCTTCAACAGCTTCTCACGAGAAATCGCAGCTTCGGCTGTTTCAGCCATTTCGTAATACACGAGGTGGTTCACGTTGTACTTCGACGTAAAGCCAGGCGAAAGCTTTTCTCTGTGTTCGTAAACACGCCGGGGCAGGTTGTTGGTCACACCGGTGTAGAGAACAGTGTGCCTGGGGTTGGTCATGATGTAAACGTAGAAAGCTCTGTCCAAGGTAATCCTCTTGAAACGAGGTTACGGACTCAGCCTAACCGTTGCCGTCGTTGCGAGCGTGGGGGGGAAGTCCTGAGGGAAGTGGCAGGGAGCGAAGCATTCTGGGGTGGAGGGGTATATGTCCCTGTCGGGAAAGAGGCCAGACCTTAGTAGATTGCCACGCCCCGACTTCATCGGGGCTCGCAATGACGAGGCTACGGACTCAGCCTAACTGTTGCCGTGGTTGCGAGCAGGGGGAGTTGGTCCTGGGGATGGCCGGGAGCGAAGCAATCTGGGGTGGAGGGGTATATGTCCCTGTCGGGAAAGAGGCCAGACCTTAATAGATTGCCACGCCCCGACTTTGTCGGGGCTCGCAATGACGAGGGCTGGGGGCCCGGTGTTCGAATGGGCCGGTTTGACAGGCAGCCCTAAAAGGCCAGGAGGCGGCGGGGGTTCTCGACGGTCATCTGATGTATGGCATCCTCGCTCACACCGGACTTTAGCAGCGCCGGGATGATCTCCTCGAAGAGCCGGCAGATGTTACGGCTCTGATACCTCGATGGGTCCTGCTCGGTGCTCGGAGGCCGCATTTCGTAAAGCACTATGTCGTGGGAGAGCACCATCTGGGAAGCATATCCCATGGCGACGAGGGCAGTTATTGTCCCCAGTCTCGCCGAGTCGCCCAGCTGTCCCAGGGAGTAGGCGAACATGTCAATCCCCACGTTGGCGCCCCGGTCCATGATCTGGGCCAGATGCCTGATGTTGGAGGTGCCGTCGGCGTGGCCGATGATGCACCTCGAAGGGTCCGCCCCCTCGTCCAGCAGCACGTCCAGCTGGCGCATCCCGATGTTACAGATAGCCCAATCGTAGCTATCGGTGTGGGTGGTGATGGTGACGCCCAGCTTCCTCTGCACCCGTGCAGCGGCCCTGAACCCCTTTTCCTCCACCTTGGTGGGGCCAAGAGCGTAGGGGACCAGCTCGTCGCCCCAGGAGGGTGTCGGCCCGGCTATCACCAGCTGGGGGCCGGTGGCCAGCTTGATGATGCCACACTTTGAACCGGTGCCCAAGGCGCCCTCGGTAATCTCCGTGGCGAAGAACTCCTCGACGGCGTCCAGGGGCCTGGCATGCCAGTAGTAGGGTATGCCCATGCTCTCGGTGTAGAAGCCGGTGGAGGAGACGATGTGGACCCCGCTGCGCCGGGATGCCTCGGTCAGGAGCCCCATGTAGCGGCCGCAGTCGGAAGTGGTGACGTCGACCAGGCAGGTGAGACCGTGTGCCTCTCTGGCGCCAGCCAACTCCTTCACCAGCTTTGCCAGCAGATCATCCTCGTCGTAGCTACCCTGGATATCGACCTCGGCGCCCTGCCAGTTGAAGAAAAGGTGCTCATGGGGCAGAACTACGCCCAACTCGCCGGGGGAGATGTCTCCCAGCACCGTCCTCACTATGGACATTTAGTGCCCGCTCCTCTACCGGAAGTCTTCGGCCGAGTCCTGGGGCTCCCAGCCCAACACCTGCTTCGGGTGTTCCAGGTCCCGATAGCCCCACTTGTTCTTGGAGGTGGCGAAGAAGATGTCGTACATCAGGTCTTCAGACGCATCGATGCACTTGTGAAGAATAGTGGCGACGTCCCTGTGGCTCAAGTGGGTGGCGTAGTCGTGAATATCCTTCGGCCGGTCCTCCTGGTGCACCATGCCGATGCGCACCGATAGGATGGAGATGTCATAGGCATCGGAGTAGTGACGAGCGAGGGCTTCACCGAATACCTTGGCGGCCCCATATATGGTCTGGGGCCGAAACTGGCCCTCTGTGATCATGGGCCAGCTTTCGGGGACATCTTCGTAGCGACCCTCCGCTATGGCCTTGTACGGCTCCACCTTGAGGGGGAATCCCCTGATGGTCATGCCACTGCTGGCGTATACCACCCTCTTGACCCCGGCCAGCCGCGACGCCTCGTACACGTTGTACGTGCCGATGATGCTGGCGTTGAGATTTCCCTCGAAGGGGTCATCCTCCTCAACCCATGCCGCCAGGTGGACCACGGTATCTATACCCTCGAAGGCCGGCTTGATCGCCTCCAGGTCGGCGATGTCGGCCTGGAGGCACTTGACCCCCTCGACCGGGCGCCGGTTCAGGGCGCTGAGCTCGTAGCCTCCGGCCTCCTCCAGATGGCGTCGTAGGACGCCGCCGATGAGCCCGCTCATGCCCGTTATCAAGACCTTTTTCATAGCCCTTTATCCTGTTCTGGCCTGGCGGGGTTCCAGCCGGCCGGTCTCTATTCGGTACTGCAGGTGCTCCATGACGTCTGCGGGTGGGGCGAGGCCGTTGGCCGTGCTCAGGATGCACTGGTAGATGAGTACGCCGTCCTTGTTCATGAGGAAGACCGCCGGTTCGTTGAACTCTCCCTCGGTGCTCCACATGCACCCGAAGCTCCGAGCTACGGCGCCGTCGTGGTCTATGAGGACCGGGAAGGTCAGCCCCAGCCGGTCTCGCATGCGGCGGAGCCCTTCCGGGTCGTCGACGCTGATGGTGGCCCACTCCACGCCCATCTCCTGGAACTTGGGGTACCACTCCTGCGCCACGCGCAGGTACTTATTGCAGCCGTCTCACCAGGAGCCTCGGCGAAAGACCAGGACCATCGGCGCCTTGCCCAGACGGTCGTAGAGATTGAACTCCTGCCCGTCGACGTCCTCAAGGGTGAAGTCGGGGACTTTTGTTTCCATATCGATAAGCGTAGTCATCGGGTAGACCTCCTTAGCTTGCTACCGCCACCATGGCGCCGACGGCCAGAGTGGCCAAGTCTGCCTGGCCCTCTTCCCAGGTCTCGCCGCGATCGGAGCTGACGAATATGCGGCCGGCATCGGTGCCGGCATAAACCCGGTCCGAGTCGCAGGGGTCCCAGGTGTAGGCGATAACCATATCGTCATCGGATCCCAGGTCTAGTCTCCGCCAATCATCGCCGGAACTGGTCGATATGTATGCCTGAGCGCCCTGGCGACCGGCGTTGTTCGATACGGCCGTCAGCACCCGGGTGTGGTCGTCGGGGGCGCAGACCACGGGGACGGTATAGGTGCGCTCCAGGCCGGTGATCAGATGGTTCCAGCTGTCGCCGCCGTCGCCGCTGCGATAGGGGCCAGCCGCGGTGGCGGCGTAGACCGTGCCGGCATCGGTGTCGCTGATGTGAAGGGAGTGTATGTCGGGGTCGGTGCCGTGGAGCTGCTGCCAGGTCAGGCCGCCGTCCTTGGATCGGACCATGCCGCCGACCTCGATGCCGGTGAAGATCTGGTCCGGGTCGTGAGGAGAGAGCTTTATCTCCCGGACGTGGGACAGCCGCTCGCCGTGGAAACCCCAACCCGTCGACTCGGGGACCTCCTGGTAGCTGCTGATCTCCTCCCAGCTATCCCCACCGTCGGCGGAGCGGAACAGGGCCGCCGGTTCGCTGCCGGCGTAGACCAGGTCCGGGTTGCCGGGGTGGACGGCGACGCTGTGGGCGTAAGCCGTGGGGTAGCCGTCGAGGCGGCGCCAGGCGGCACCACCGTCGTCGGTGCGCCACACTCCCGATTCGTAGGCCGCCAGGTAGGCCCGCTCCGGCGAGCTCTGGGAGTGGGCGAAGCGGGCCGCTGCATGGTCCAGGGTCATCACGCTCCGCTTCGTCCAAGCGCCGTTGCCGTCGGACGAAACCAGGGTGCCTATTCCGTCGTGCATGCCCACGTATAACTTGGTACGGGTCCCGTTGCCAGTAGCCATTCGTTCTCCCCTTCCAGCCGCCGTGCTTCCGTCTGAAGTGGGTGCCATGTCCCATCGGTATTGGATGGCATGTATTGTAGCGTGAATCCCCGACGATTTCACGCCGCATGCTGATATACTCTGGCCTCCAATGAAGATTCACCTCGTAGACGGGACCTACGAGCTGTTCCGGTCCTACTTCGCTCTCCCTTCGATTAGCGCGCCCGATGGCCGGGAGGTGGGAGCGGTGCGGGGGCTGATACAGACTCTGCTCCTTCTGCTCAGGTCCGAAGGAGTGACCCACGTAGGCTGCGCCTTCGACCACGTGGTCCGGTCTTTCCGAAACGATCTGTTCGACGGCTACAAGACCGGAGATGGGGTGGCCGAAGAGCTTTTGAGCCAGTTCGGTCTGGCGGAGCGGGCAGTCTCCGCTCTGGGCATCGTCGTGTGGCCCATGGTGGAGTTCGAGGCCGACGACGCCATCGCTACCGCCGCTTCCCGCTGGTGGCAAGCCGAGGGGGTGGAACAGGTGGTCATCTGCTCTCCGGACAAAGACCTGATGCAGATGGCGCGGGGCCAAAGGATCGTCAGCCTGGACCGGCGCAAAGAGTTGGTCACCGATGAGGCCGGGGTCGTGGAGAAGTTCGGAGTGAGGCCTGGGTCCATACCCGACTACCTGGCCCTGGTGGGCGATGCAGCCGACGGCATCCCAGGCATTCCCAGGTGGGGCGCCAAGTCCACTGCCCTCGTCCTGGGACGGTATGAGCACATCGAGCTTATACCCGACGATCCCTCGGACTGGGAGGTCTCGCCCAGGGGCGCCGCGGCGATGGCCTCTAACCTTTCGGAGCGGCGGAACGATGCCCTGCTATACAAGCAGCTGGCGACCCTCAGGTTGGATGTGCCGCTGCCCGAGGATCTGGCGGACCTGGAGTGGGGTGGGGTGAAGAGGAAAGAGTACGAGTCGTTGTGCCAGGAGCTGGGCTTGGGCAGGCTGGCGACCCTGCCCCACAGGTGGGAGGGAGAAGAAGGCTAGGCGGTGGCGAGCATCTCCTTGAGAAGCTCCCGGTGGCAGCGGGCGTCCGGCTTGGACAGGTCCTCGTGGCAGATCAGGGTTACCGTGCCGTGCTCCGCCTCGAGCCTCTTGACCTCATCGAACAGGCCCAGCTCTGAATCTCGCTCCCTGATCGACTGCTCGTAGCGGGCGGAGAACTCGGGCCAGTCCACATGCCCATCTCGCAGTTCGCCCAGCAGCTCCTTGGAAGGGGCCAGCTCCTTGACCCAACCGTCGATGCGGTCCTTCTTCACGCCCCGGGGCCAGTAGCGCATTACCAGCAGCCGGTAGCCGTCCCCAGGCTCGATGGGATCGTAGTAGATGCTCTTCGTTCCTATCATTGGGTCCCCTTCGGCAAGCGAGTTACCGGGCGCCATGCTATTCAGGTCTGGAATTCTTGACACTAATACACCGCAAGTGTACACTTTGCGACGGTTTGCAGGCCCAGTGGCGGGGTCACAACATCAGTCGTAAATCCAGTCCCGTCGGCCTGCTGCGTCCTCTGTAATCAGTGGGCTATCCGGTTCGAGGGGAAAGAGAATGGCTGAAAACGAATCCCTTATCACCGATGAAATGAGAGGTCTGGTGGGTGAGGAGTCCGAGCCCGTCACCTACGACATCGAAGCGGGCCTCATCAGACAATTTGCTCAGGCCATCGGCGACGATAATCCCCTGTGGCAGGATGAACCCGATGCGCGGGATACCCGGTGGGCCGGCATCACCGCTCCCCCCACATTTCTCAGGACCTGCGAGCCGAACCCCAACCGCGACGTCAGTATCCCCGTAAGCAGGGGCCTGGACGCCGGCAGCGAGTGGGAGTACTTCCTGCCGGTCCGTCCCGGAGATCGGATAACCGTGACCCGCAGAGTGACCGATTTCACCCAGAAAGAGGGGCGCTTGGGCCAGATGCTCCTTTCTACTGCAGAGGTACGGTACGTCAACCAGTTCGGGAAGCTGGTAGCGACCCAGACAGAGAGAGGAATCTCTTACTAATACCCCGCCCCAGTGCTAGAGGAGGTTGCTTGGATGGCCGATGACTCCATTTACGAAGAACTTAAGAAGAAGGTTGGGATCGAATCGGACCCTGTGGTGTACACGGTGGAGAAGGGACACATCAGGCGGTTCGCCGAGGCCATAGGTGACGACAACCCCCTGTTCACCGACGAGTCCGAGGCCCGCCAGAACCAGTAC
The DNA here is from genome assembly GCA_965197645.1 of Dehalococcoidia bacterium. Classification (GTDB taxonomy): domain Bacteria; phylum Chloroflexota; class Dehalococcoidia; order Plut-88900; family Plut-88900. Next base: position 745,686 of record OZ240219.1, read on the forward strand.
GGAGGCATCATCGCCATGCCCACCTTCACCCGGGCCTTCGCATCCCGGGAAGACGACGAAGGCGTGACCCGGGAGGATACCGACGTTAAGGTGCTGGATGCCGGCAGCGAGTGGGAGTACTTCCACCCGATCAGGGTTGGCGATACCATCTCCGTAACCACCAAGGTGGCCGAGACCTATCAGAAAGAGGGCCGGCTGGGCACGATGACCTTTGACGTGCGGGAGACCACCTACAAGAACCAGTTCGGCCAGGTGGTGATAACGCGCCGGGATACCGGCATTACCTATTAGCCAGATCAGCGGCATTACTAGAGCCAGGACAAAGCAAAGTTTGGAGATAGACTCCAGGAGGCAAGTATGAGCCAGGTATATTTCGAGGACGTCACCGAGGGGATGGACATCCCTACTTTGACCAAGAACCCCACCACTCGACAGCTGGTCAAGTACGCCGGGGCATCCGGTGACTTCTACGAGATCCACTACGACAAGGACTACGCTCTAGGTAACGAGCTCCCAGGCCCCATCATCCATGGCGCCCTGAAGAACGCGTGGCTGGGCCAGGCCGTCACCGACTGGATCGGTAGCGAAGGCCTTCTCAAGAAGCTCAGCTGCCAGTACCGGGGCATGGATGTGCCCGGCGTGGAGTGCAACGTCAAGGGCAAGGTGGTCAAGAAGTACACCGAGGACGGCCAGAACCTCGTCGACTGCGAGATTTGGCTGGAGAACAACGAAGGTAAGGCCACTACCCCCGGAAGAGCCACCGCGGCTCTGCCCTCCAGGGGCTAGTACGGCCTCTACGGGTGCTCTGAGCACGAAAGCGCTCGCGGCACGTTGATTTTATAGACTGATCAGTTTGGAAGAGAAAGGGGTAGGAGATATGGCCGATCTTTTGGAAGGAAAGGCGGCGGTGGTTACCGGTGGAGGCCGAGGTATAGGCCGGGGCATCGCCAAGGCGCTGTCTGCCCATGGGGCCAGCGTCGTAGTCTGTGACCTGGGAGGCGCCACCGATGGCTCCGGCAGCTCCCACGGGCCCGCCGACGATGTAGTCGCGGAGATCAAGGCCTCCGGCGGCAACGCTATCGCCAACTACGAATCGGTTGCCACCATGGCGGGCGGCGAGAACATCATCCAGTCATGCGTCGACGAATTCGGCAAGATAGACATCCTGGTCTGCGTGGCGGGAATCCTCCGGGACCGGATGGTCTTCAACATGACGGAAGAAGAGTGGGACGATGTCATAGCGGTGCACCTGAAGGGTACCTTCAGCTGTACCAAGTACGCCTCCATCCTTATGCGCCAGCAGCGAGGCGGCAGGATCATAGGCTTCTCGTCCGAGTCCGCGCTGGGGACCTCCGGCCAGTTCAACTACGGCGCCGCCAAGAGCGGTATCGCCGGTTTCATGAAGGTGGTGGGCCGGGACCTGGGCAAGTACGGCGTGACGGCTAACGCCATCCTTCCAAGGGCGGCTACCCGGATGACCGAGACAGACGAGGTCCGCAAGGCCCGGGAGATCCGTATCGCTCGAGGCCTCCCCGAGGGCAACGGCGACGAGGGACCCCAGGACCCGGAGGACGTGGCACCCTTCGTCACCTATCTGTGCAGCGATAGAGCAGCCAAGGTCAACGGTCAGACCTTCATGGTTTATGGCAACAACATAAGCCTGATCTCCCAGCCAAGGGTGACCCATTCGATTACCAGGGATGGCATGTGGTCCGTGGATGAGTTGGTCGAGATGGCGCCCAAGAGCTTCGGCAAGGGCGTGGTCAACAAGTTCCCGCCCCAAGCCCCCAAGTCCTGATATGGGGCGATTCAACAAGTAGATTTCTAAACCTAGGAAAATTCGGGAGGAAACAGGAATGGCCAACAGACTTACGGACAGGGTAGCCGTTGTGACCGGCGCAGGACGGGGTATCGGCCGGGGCATTGCGCTCCTTCTGGCGGATGAGGGGGCCAAATTGGTGGTGAACGACCTTGGCGGCGAGGTCGACGGCTCGGGCGCTTCCCAGTCGCCGGCGGATGACGTGGTGGCGGAGATCAAAGCCAAGGGCGGCGACGCGGTCGCCAACTACGAGTCGGTCTCCAGCATGGAGGGCGGCGAAAAGATCATCCAGACCGCCGTCGATAATTTCGGCAGAATAGACATCCTGGTCTGTGTGGCGGGTATCCTCCGCGACCGGATGGTCTTCAACATGACCGAGGAGGAGTGGGATGACGTTATAGCGGTGCACCTCAAGGGCACCTTCACCTGCGTCAAGTACGCCTCCATCCTCATGCGCCAGCAGCGCAGCGGCAGGATAGTCTGCTTCTCGTCCACCTCCGGGCTTTGGGGCGCCTCCGGCCAGGCCAACTACGGAGCGGCCAAGGATGGGATCGCCGGTGGCGTTCGATGCGCCGCCCAAGACCTGGGCAAGTACGGCGTTACGGTCAACGGCATATCGCCGGGCGCAGCTACCCGCATGACCGAGACCGACGAAGTGCGACAGGCCAGGGAGATCCGCAAGCAGCGGGGCCTGGCAGACGAAGAGTTCGAGGGCGGACCTCAGCCTCCCGAGGCCGTTGCACCGACGGTGGTCTACCTCTGCACCGACGAGGCATCCAACTTCAACGGAGAGATCCTCCACGTGCACGGGGGATTCGTCGGCCTGATGGGCAACCCTGAAGAGACGAAGACCCTGAAGAAGCTGGAAGGACGCTGGACGGTAGACGAGATATCAGCGGCGTTCCCCGAGTCCATCGGCATGGACCTGGTGAACCCTGCGCCGGCCCAGGCTCCTCCGCAGTAGAGCCTTACAAAGAGGGTAATGAAAGAGGGCTTCTCGATAAATCGAGAAGCCCTCTTGATTTGTGGGCCTGACGTGACCCTTTACATTACTGAATAATCCGGATTCCCCGCCCCAGGTTGATTTACCCACCACCCGCCCTGGTACGTATTGTTTTTGGAGGCACATCCCCCACGCCCCCTGCCAGAGGCAGGGCGAGGCCCTGCACCCTTAACATGAGAGAAGATAGGGCAACATCTGAATCCGTGGTGTCGTCATTGCGAGACCCGACGAAGTCGGGGCGTGGCAATCTAACTGGGTATGGCCGTTGACCCCGGTAGAGTCGTATCCTCCTACCCGCCCTCTAGGTGTTTCTTCCCACCCGCCCGCCCTGGGACGTTTTGTTGGGGATTGGGGGGCACATCCCCCACGCCCCCTGCCAGAGGGAAGCCCTCTGGACTCCTGGGATTGCATCCGTAGGCTCTACGCCACGAAGGGCTGGACGGTCAGGTTGCGTTGCTGAGGGCCGGGTTACGGTTGGCCAGCCACTGGTCTTTGGAGATGGCCATCTTAACGAAGGACTGACCGTCTCTCCTCACCCTGTCACACTCCACGAAACCGCACTTCTCAAAGCTGCGCTGGGCCCTCTTGTTCCAGTCCAGGGTATGGAGATAGACCGTTTTCATCTTCTCCCGGTTGAAGAGGTGCTCCAACAGGGCAAGCACGGCGTCGGCGCCGTAGCCCTTGTCCCAGTAGCCCTTGTCGCCGATCATGATCCCCATCTCGGTCTGCGCTTTGAGCTTGTCCATGTCGTAGTACATGCAGTTGCCGATATGCTTCCCGGACAGGTCGTCCACGGCAAATTTACAGCGCCGGGGCATGGGGAACTGCAGCTCCTCGGCGTAGAACTCCTTGTAGTCCTCGAAACGGGTCTTCAGGGGTAAGGCCGCGTCCAGCTTGGCCAGCTCCTCGTCCCTGCGCCACGCGTAGTCGCGGGCGGCGTCTTCGAGGCGCTTGTCCCTGAGAATCACCTTGTTACCGCGCAGGAACATCCAACTCCTCGGCGCCTCTGCTGTTGAGGGTTGCCAGGGCCTGTTTGGCTATCTCCACCTCGTTCTTGTAGGTCAAAGCCCCTTCGACTTGCTCAGCGTCGAACCAGCGCACGACGTCGAACTCCGGATCGTGGTCGTCTATGGACCCGCCGATAGGCTGCATCAAGTAAAAGTGCACCGTCTTGTGGTTCCTGACCCCCGAGGCGTAGAACCAGTACTGGATGCTCCCCAGATGCTCCTCGATGGCCACCTTCAACCCGGTCTCTTCGGTTACCTCCCGGATGGCCGTTTGCTCGTGGGACTCACCCGGGTCCGGGGTGCCCTTGGGAAGACGCCAGCTCTCCGGTTGGATGCGGCCGCACAGGGCTATCTCGATTCTATCGTGCTCTTTTCGGTATACGATGCCACCGGCTGAAACCGGGTATTCCGTTCTCATATGATGCGGCCTCGTCCAGGTGAGACGCCACCAATTTTAGAAACGCCGAAATTGCGGGTCAAGTGCAAATCCCACCTAAAGCGGTGCATCCGCTACGGTTTCCTGCGGATTTGCTTCCACTCAAGCTAGCAGTATATACGATGGAGGCCGGAGCCCCCTACGAACCTTCCGCACTGGCCACGGCTACCTCCCGGCAGAAGAGGTGGGGCGTGCGAAAGGAGCCTCCCCTCCATTCGGGCTCGATGCCTATGGCCTCCAGGTTGCCGAGTACGCTGTAGACGTTGCCCGAGAGCATGATGTTCTTGACCCGGCCCGCTATCCTACCGTTTTCGATCTTGTAACCCAGCAGGACGTTGCCGCTGAAATCGCCGGCGAGGACGTTGGTCTGGCCGGCGCCCAGCAGCGATTCCACTATCAGGCCTTCCTTTATGTCCGAGACCATATCATCGTAGGAGGTGTCGCCCTCCTGGATGAAGAGGACGCTGGTGGAGGGTCCAGGCAGGGAACCCGCGCCCCTGGAGGCGCTTCCCGTGGTTTCGGCATTCATCTGGGCGGCGGTCTTCAGGTCGTAGAGGAAACTCCTGGCCACGCCGTTCTCGACGAGGGGGATGCGGCGGGTGGGGAGACCCTCGTCGTCCCATGGCCGGCTGCCGGGCCGGTAGACAGCCGTACCGTCGTCGTAGAGGCTGAAGCGCCGGTCGCATATCTCTTCGCCCAGCCGCTCGATGAGCGGGGAAGCCCCCTGTACGACCGTGCGGCCGTTGAAGGCCACCAGGAGGGGGTGCAACAGTACCCCGGCGACCGCTGCAGGGGTGAAGATTACCGGCAGGTCGCCCGTGGGCGCCTCCACGATCTCCTCGGCCTGGTCCAGCTGCGTGTTCACCTTCTCTACCAGCCTGTGCCAGTTGGACAGGGGTTGAGACGAGCTTTCGCCGTCGCCGACGAAGAGCATATCGGTGCCCCGCACCCTGGTGCCACCAATCCCCAGGCTGAACACGCTTTTCTTGTAGGAGACGTCGGTCCCTTTCGAGTTGAGCAGCCTGACGGAAACAACGGTCCGGCTGACCCCAGCGTCGCACTGCACCTCCGAGGAGTGGGCCATCACACCATCGACCATGTGCTGGCCCAGCTCCACCATCTGTTCCACGGTGGTCTCCTCTACGGCCGGGTCGTAGATGGCCACTTCCGGATAACGGTTGGCGGATGGGAGATCGAAGGTGGCATCGGCGCCAAAGGGCGCCACGTCTACGGCGTTCTGCACCAACCCTTCAACATCGCCGATCCGGTTGGTGGCCGAGAAGCCGACCTTTCCGTCCTTGATGATCCGGAGGCCCACCCCGTGGGACTCCTTGGTCTGGAGGCTCTTGAGCCGGTTGGACTCGAAGGATACCGGCGTCGTGCGGCTGGTTACGGCAAAGACCTCCGCCGTCTCCGCCTGCTTACTGGCCACCTCTAGAATACGCTCCACTTAAGCGCCTCCTACCAGGCACTTGGAGATCCTGATGTGGGGGCTGCCATTGGATACCGGCAGGGGCGATTGTCCACCCTTGCCGCAACCGCCCCCCTGGTTCATGTCCAGGTCATCACCGACAGCGTCCAGGTTCTGGAGGGTTTCGAATACGTTGCCCGAAAGGGTTACGGGCCGGAGCAGCTCGGCCACTTTGCCATCGCGGATCATGTAGGCCTCTCTGGCGGAGAAGGTGAACATCTCCATGCTGGTCATGCCGCCGTACCAGTTGCAGGCGTACACCCCTTCTTTGATATCCGAAATCATCTCGTCGAAGGTGGTGGATCCGGGCTCGATGAAGGTGTTGGTCATGCGCACGATGGGTTCGAACCGGAAGTCTATGGCCCGGGCGTTGCCCGTGGTCGGCTCGCCCATCTTGGCCGCGGTCTCCCGGGAGTGGAGGCGCCCGACAAGCTCCCCCTCTCTGATCAGGTCGGACCTGGTTGCGGGAACGCCCTCGTCGTCGTACTTGTAGCTGCCTCTCAGGCCGGCCACGGCCGCCTCATCTACTATGTTTAGGTGCTTGCCGCCGAACTTGCGGCCCAGGAGCATAACCTCCTTGAGCTGGTCATTTTCATATACGTGGTCCGACTCGGAGAGGTGACCGAAGGCCTCGTGGACGAAGACGCCGGCCAGTATCGGGTCCAGGACGACGGTGTAGTCGCCGCCTTTGACCTTGGGTGCGGAGAGCAGGTCCACCGCCTTCTGAGCGACATCCTTGGCCTCCTCGTGCAGGTCCTCGACGAGGCCGAAGTCACCGTTGCTGCCGAGGCTCACACCCGCCTGCTGGACCTCGGGGCCATCCTTGGCCGTAGCCGAGAGGCGCAGGGTCACGTCGATCCTCTCCTGCTGGATATGACTGCCTTCCGAGTTGGCGAAGGTCACCTTCTTCCGGCTATTGCCGTAACCGATGTTGGTGGTCTGTATCCCCTCGACGCTCCACATGATCTCGTTGTACTGGTCCAGCAGCTCTTTCTTGTCGGCCAGGGAGAGGGCCGAAGGGTCTTTCACAACATTCGGCTCGACCTCGTCCACTACCGGCTCCAGGGAGACGAAGGAGCTGGTCTCGTTGCCCACCAGACGCGCTTGCTGCACCGCGGTCCGGACCCTGTCTTTGAGGTCTTCGATATCATTGAAGCTGACGAAACCCCAACCGCCGTTGACCAGCGCCCTCACGTTGCCCCCCAGGCTGGTGGTAGAGCCGATATCCTCCAGCTCCCGACCTCGGTACATGATACGGGTGCCCTCGGACTCCTCGATCCGTATTTCGACGTACTCGGCACCGTGGTCCTTCAGGGCTTCGGTGATAACGTCGCGCATGAGTGCTCCTGTAGAGATGACGGGTGTGATGTGGGAAGGCGTAGTATAGCAGATTGTGGAGACGCTTCGATTGACCCTGAGGAGGGCCTGGGTGTATAAGGCGGCTTGATGCAAGGGGAGAGGGACCTGGACTCGGAGAGAATACCGCGCTACGCCTGGGTGGTGTTGGGCTTCTTCACCCTCAACTACACCCTGGTGCTCATCCCGCTTCTCACCCTCGGTCTCCTGCTGCCTGACATAGCTGACGAGTTCTCGCTGTCGCCGTCCCAGCAGGGGTGGCTGGCCTCGTCGGTGCTGTTTGCCAACCTGATCTTCGAGGTGCCGATCAACTGGCTGACGTCCCGGTACCCGGTATGGCGGGTGTCCAGCGTCTGCTTTGTAGCGGCTAGCCTGTTCCTGCTCCTGCACGGCTGGTCGGCCACCTTCGCAGTACTGATAATCGCCCGGGTGGGTCTTGGCATGTGGCTGCTGTCCACGGAAGCGCCCCGGACGCTGGTGATTCTCCAGTGGATGCCAAGGCGGTACATAGGCGCAGCCAACGGAGTGACGTTCAGCGCCCTCGAGGCGATGCTCGGTGTCGGCTGGGTCGTAATCCCGTTCATTCTGGGTTGGCTGGACAGTTGGAGGGACACCCTCTACCTGTGGGCTGGTGTGTGCCTTTTTGCCAACGTCCTCTGGGTAGTACTGGGTCGGGACCGGATCACGTCCGAGTACAGCAGGAGAATAGGCTCGCAGGCGGAGACGCCCCTGAGCAGCCTGTTCAAATACAAAGAGCCCTGGATACTGGGCATCGGGGTAGTAGGGTCCGTGGCCGGCAGATCGTCCTTTGGGACCTTCTGGCCCACCTTTACGCAGGACTACTATGGTACGTCGTTGACCATGGCCGGTCTGGTGGTGGGAGTAGTCGCCTTTGCCGGCGCTCCGGCAATGCTGGGCACGAGCATCATACCTTACTTCACCCGGCGCGCTCCGTTGGTGTTGACGGCGTGCGGGGTTATTTTATCCGGCTCCTTCATCGGGACTCTGTTCACGGATTCGATGCCCCTGCTGTTTCTATCCGGCATTGGTGTTGGAGTGGGCTTTGCCTTCTTGCCGGTGGTGATGACCCGCCTGTATGAGCAGCCGGGGATCAAACCGCGAGAGGTCGCGGTGGTTGCCGCCCTGATCTTTACGATGCTGTGGGGAGGATCGGCCATAGGCCCGCTCGTGGTCGGGTTGATCCAGGAAGCGACGGACAATTTGAGACTGGCCCTAGTGATCACCTCTCTAGCCCCGCTGGCCCTCAGCGGCGCGGGCCTGGCCATTTCAGGACGGCGAGACGGCGCGGTCGAGATGGACCCGGAGCCGTCACCGACTACTGGCACCCGTTCGAAGTAACCAGGCATCCGTGACATCGAGAATCTAGCCGTTCTGCGAAAGCCACAACCGGCGTCTTGTGAGGTTGGGACCCGTTTGTCGGGAGGTGGGCCGGATGCTAGAATCGGAGTACGCCCATGGCCACCACCCGCAGTAAACCCACCAGAAAATCGATGGCCGGTAAGAGGCCAAAGAAGGGGCACCTGCCCATCGATGAGATCGTACGCAGACTCGACCCGCTGTACGGCCCGGCGGAGGCGCCCCGCCCCTACGATCCCATCTCCGAGCTGATCTTCACCGTCCTTTCGCAGCACACCTCGGACGTCAACTCCTACCGGGCCAACGAGACCATGCGGGAGCGGTTCCCGACCTGGGAAGCTCTCATGGAGGCCGATATCGACGAGGTGGCCGATGCTATACAGATAGGCGGCCTGGCCAAGGTGAAAGCCCCTCGCATCCAGGCCATCCTGAGGGCGATACTGGAGCGCAACGAGGGCTCGTGGGACCTCTCCTTCCTGTCCGAGATGCCCCTGGCCGAGGCAAAGGAGTGGCTGCTGGAGCTGCCCGGAGTCGGTCCGAAGACGGCCGGGTGCGTGCTGCTGTTCTCCCTCGGCCGACCCGCCATGATAGTTGACACCCACGTCTACCGCGTGTCGCAACGGCTGGGTCTCATCGGTCCCAAGGTCAACGCCGACGAGGCCCACGATCTGCTTGAGGAGATGACCCTCGACGATGATATGCTGGCTGCCCACGTCTACATCATCACCCACGGTCGACAGGTCTGCAAAGCCCAGAACCCGCTGTGCCGGGAGTGCACCCTGGAGGACGGCTGTCCCTCGAGCACCCTGAAGAGCAAGAAGAAACGGCCTAAGAAAGCCAAGAGCTCGGCGAAGTAAGGAAATGAGCCTGTCTCAGAACCCTCCTTTGAGGGAGTCCAGAGGGAAACTTCCCTTTGGCAGAGGGCCTGGGGGATGTTCCCCAGCTACAAAACCTTCCGGGGGAAGGGCGTATTTGTCTACGTGCCCACCTACCTACTATACTTTACCTTTCACGAAATGGAGACTTTGAGATAAAGAGATGAAAGTAGGGATACTGAACGTAACCGGGTACGCTGGCGCGGAGCTGGCGAGGGTGCTGCACAACCACCGGGAGGTGGAGCTGACCTCGGTCACCGGGCGGAGCGCCCAGGGACAGGGGCTGGGGGAGGTGTTTCCCCACCTGGCAGACATCGACCTGACCATCGAAGCGGAGCTGGGCGGCATCGACTTTGTCTTCTCCGCCCTGCCCCACAAGTCCAGCGCCGAGAGGGTAGCCCCCCTGGTGGGGCCCGACGTCCGAGTCGTGGACATCAGCGCCGACTTCCGGCTGAACAGCCCCCAGGTATACGAGGAGTGGTACGAAGTGCCCCACCCCGCTCCCCAACTCCTGGAAGAGTCGGTATACGGGCTCACCGAGCTTTACCGGCCCCAGGTGGAGTCGGCTCGGGTCGTGGCCAACCCCGGCTGCTATCCCACCTCGGCCATACTGGGACTGGCGCCGTTGGTGAAGGAGCAGCTGATCGGCCCCGATATCATCGTGGACAGCAAGTCCGGCATTTCGGGAGCGGGTCGAGGCTTCAGCCTCAAGACCCACTTCTCCGAAGTGAACGAGAACACCATGGCCTACGGGCTCAGCGGACACCGGCACCTGCCGGAGATCGTGCAGGAGCTGGAGCTGTTGGACTCATCGCGGAAACCCAGGGTTACCTTTCTGCCCCACCTGGTGCCCATGACCCGGGGCATACTGAGCTCATGCTACGCCACCTTGGCGGACTCCAAGATATCGGTAGACGAGAAGGGACAGCAGGAGCTAACGGACCTGTACAGGGAGTTCTATAGAGACGATCCTTTCGTGAAGGTGGTGGAGTCGCCGCCTCAGACCAAGCAGACCTGGGGCAACAACGACTGTCTGATCCATCCCACCATCGATCTCAGAACGGGCCGAGCCGTGGTCATAAGCTGCCTGGACAACCTGGTGAAGGGGGCGGCGGGTCAGGCGGTGCAGAACATGAACGTGATGCTGGGCTATCCTGAAACGACGGGTCTGGAGTCGATAGCCCTCTACCCTTGATCTGTCCTCCGATAGCGTTGCGCGTAGGTTGAGCCCTTCTTATACTGTGTCGGGTTTATATCTCACTGGCAGGGTATGGGCGCGTCCCCATCGTCTAGAGGCCTAGGACACCACCCTTTCAAGGTGGCGACACGGGTTCGAATCCCGTTGGGGATACCACCCTTTGAAAGTAGCAACACAGGATTTTGACTCCGCCGCGAACATCAAAGCCCCATTTCGCTGACTAGCTTGGCCGACGCTTAGATTGACGGCTGCTTAGGGCGAGAGTTCATCCTGAATGCCGGCGCTCGTGGCTACCTGAACATCGGGCCCGTTCTTACCTTCTGAGGAAAGGGGCCCGAAGAGTTTCACGTATTTTACGCTCGCAGGGGAACGCTGACCTGATGCAGATGCTGGAGGATCTCCCTGTAGGACTGAAGTACCGTGGTCTCATGGTAGGAGAGACCATTCGCCTGGCAAAAAGCCTTGACAGTTTTCTGCGCTTCTCTCAGGTTGTTTCTGGGCATCTTCGGGAACAGATGGTGCTCAATCTGGTAATTGAGACCGCCGTACCAGAAGTCAGTAAAATGATTCGGCTTCACGTTTCGGGAAGTAAGGACCTGCCTCTGAAGGAAATCAAGCTGACTATCTTTCTCCACTGTAAGCATGCCCTTGTGGTTCGGGGCAAAAACCGGACCAATGCAAAGACCAAATAGCATCTGATGGACCACGATGAATAGTGCTCCATGCCAGGCGCCCAAGAAATAGAACACTAGGGTTAAGTACGCTGCGAAATGGAAGGCCACCAGCAGCGGTTCGGCTACAGGATATTTAACTTTCGTCCGAAGCAGATACTGGATCCCACCAAGCCGCAGTCCGAACCCTTCGAGACTGAGCATTAGAATAAAGAGGTAGGACTGGTATTTTACGATTAGTCTATATAACCCCATTTTTCTAACGGCCTGCTCACTGGTGAAAGCCAAGATGGGGAAATCAGCGTCAGGGTCCAAGTCTACGTTATTGGGGTAAGCGTGATGCCGATTGTGCTTGTTGACCCACCAACTCCGGTCCACGCCCAGAAGGAGGGAGACAATGAGGCCAACGACCTCGTTCTTCCGACTTGAATGGAAGATCTGCAGGTGGCCGGCGTCGTGGCCAATGAAGGAAAGCTGGGCAAAAACGAAGGCCAAAAAAGCAGCGTTTAGGAGTTGTAACCAGAGGCCGTCTGCTACTATCAGGAAAGCGATACTAAGTGTCAGCAGGCTCAGAGTAAGAATGATCTTTGGAGCGTAGTAACCTAGCTGCCGCTCCATCAACCCTTGCTGATAGATTACCTTCTTTATTTCGGCGTAGCTATTCGACTGCAAGTTCAGTGGACTGACTCTCATGAACCGGACTGTAGCATGCCATCCAAACCGTCCTGTCCGACTATTCTCACTTTATTCTTTGTAAATTACAAGCGGATCGTGGGTTCGATTCACCGTTGAACTGGACATATGATGATCGTCATCAGGGACCAGATGGATTTCAGAAGCAAGACGGCCCCACTCGACCTAGAGGACAGCCGGTAACACCAAGTGTACATTCTTGGCATCAATGAGGCAAGGTGATAATAGGATAGCGAGATTCGAAAATATAGCCGTTAGTAGCACCAAAGCCTCCTGTAGGTTAAAGAGCTCACAGTTATTAAAGACTAATGGGGCGGAAAGAGCGAAAACAGGCTCGCTGAAGGCCTAGCCGGTCCTCGGGGTAGCTTCTCGCTGGAGCTGGGGTATCACCCGTTCGGCAAACAGCTCCAAGCCTCGATAGACCGAAGAGAAGGGGATGAATCCCGGGTTGGGCCAGAGGGTCACGTGCTGGCAGTTGAGCTCGGACCGCAGCTTGTCTATCTTCTCGGCCACGTAGTCCGGCGAACCTATCAAAGTGACCTCCTTTTCCTGAAGGAAGTCGAACCAGTCTTTGTTCATGTCATCGTCGGTCAGCTCTTCGTCGGCGGCGATGCATCCCTTCCGAGCCCAGTTATCGTTGATGCCGGCGTTGATGTTGAAAAAGGCGTTGACGCCGGGGCGAGCCTCAGCTTCGGCCTGCTCCTGGGTCTCGGCCATGTGAAAGGTTCTCATTACGTTGAGGGTCAGGCCGTCGGCCGTCCGTCCCATGGGGACGGCCTTACCAGACACCCTGGATGCCGTGTCCCGGTAGGCGGTCCAAGCCTCCCGCAGCCCTGCGAAGGTCCGACCCACAACGGTCGTCGATATCCCCTGCTCGGCGGCAAAGACGTAGGACCTGGTGGAGTCCGCCGCCTGGTAGATGGGTGGATGCGGTTTCTGGTAGGGCTTCGGCATGACGCCCAGGGCTATGAGCTCGCCATCGGGCCCGTAGTGGGTGGAGTCACCGACGTATATCCTCGGATCGTCCTCCTTCCAGCCGGGCACAGGCAGCTTGTAGAACTCTCCATCGTAGGAGAGGGCATCCTCGGTCCACGCCCTTCGTATGATGTCCAGGGACTCCTTGAACAGGGCGTAGTTTCGCTCCTGGTTCCTCCGATCGGCGTTGACGTTGAACTGGATGCTGGTGCTGCTGTTGGTGCCCCGGGCGATCCCCACGTCGAGGCGACCTCTGGTGATCTGGTCGAGCATCGCCAGGTCCTCGGCCAAGCGGATGGGGTGCCAGTCGGGCAGAATGCAGGCCGTCTGTCCCACGCGCAAGTTCTCCGTGTACGTGGCCAGATGGGTACCGATGAGAACGGGGTTGGGGGCGGCCACGGGATAGCCGCTGTACCAGAAATGGTGCTCGCCGAGCCAGATGGTGGTGAAATCGGTCTCGTCGTAGAGCTTGGCGGTCTGACGCCACTCGTCCATCATCACGTCGACGGGGTACGGTTCAAGCTCGTGGTAGTAGACATTGCTATCGAAACGCATTGCACCCTCCAGACTTACGCCCGCCGGTTTCCGACGGCGGCAACTAGTTTATAGCGTGGGTCTGCAGATGTAAAATTTCCGGGCCTGAACTTACCTCAAGCAGGCCCCCTGATAGAGGAGGCCCGGGGGGATGGTCGCGGAGGGGGTATCAAAGCAGACCCCGATCCCTGGGATGTGATAAGCTCCACCTGCGCCACAGCCCAGTCATGAAGGAGGCAGCCGTGGACCTGGTCATCAAGAATGGCACCGTCATCACATCGGGAAGCCGGTTTGTTGGAGACGTGGGTATACGGGACGGTAAGGTAGCCCAGCTCGGCGGCGAGATTACTGCAGGCAGAGAGATCGATGCCTCGGGCAAGCTGGTCATTCCCGGAGGCATCGATATACACGTACACTTAGAGCGGGCCGAGATGCTCACCGGGGAGGGCGAGCCGAGGATGGTTGACGACGTCTATACAGGGACCGTCGGCGCAGCGGTCGGGGGCGTGACCACCGTCGGCAACATGATCCACCCTGAGCCCGGCGAGCGGCTCACCCCCTTCCAGCTGTTGGAGCGGGCCGAGCCCGATGCCCTGGCCAACAGCGTAATAGACTTCACCCAGCATCCGGTCATCACCTATCCCTCTGCCGAGGTCATCGAGCAGATACCGGACCTGGTTGGCGCCGGCTACTCGTCCCTCAAGATCTTCACCGATCTGGGGTTTCAAAAGAACGTGGCCGAGTTCGCACGGGTGCTGGAGACGGCCGGGCGGAGCGGGGTCCTGCCCATGATCCACTGCGAGGACTGGGCCATAGATACCTACCTGGAGAATCGTCTCAACGCCCAGGGCAAGTCCGACGTCACCTACTACTCGGCGAGCAGGCCCGGCTACGCCGAGGCCACGGCTACGGTCAGGGCCATGGCCGCCAGCCGCGCCGCCGGCAATCCGATGTACGTGGTACACCTCTCCTCGGCCGCTGCGCTGGAGGAGACCCGTCGGGCACGCATTAGCGGTCAACCCGTCTACGTCGAGACCCGGCCCATCTACCTCTACTACACCAGCGCCGTACACGAGGAGTCCGACGGCGCCAAGTACACCGGCTGGCCCCCGTTGCGAGAGGACGCCGACGTCGACGCCCTGTGGGAGGGGCTGAACCTCAGCGACATTCACACCTTCGCCAGCGACCATGCTCCCTGGACCCTGGACCAGAAGCTGGACGCCGACCTGAAGCTCGGTACATTCCGACCGGGCATGGCCAACCTGGAAACCCTCATGCCTATGCTCTACTCCGAAGGGGTGCGCAAAGGCCGGATCTCCATGAACCGGTTCGTCGAGCTGACGTCAACCAACCCCGCCAAGCTCTTCGGGATGTACCCGCAGAAGGGCACCATTGCCATCGGCTCCGACGCCGACATCCTGGTATGGGACCCGGACCTGAAACGCACCATCCGAGGCGAGGAGATGACCTCCAACGCCGGCTACGACATATACGAGGGCTGGGAAGTCCTGGGATGGCCGGTGTACACCGTCTCGCGGGGAGATGTGATAGTGGAGAAGGGCGAGATTACCGGGGCCCGGGGCCGAGGCAAGCGGGTGCACACCACGGGCCATCAGCCCCTATAGCAGCGTCGCTATCGAGCGGAGGCCTGACCCCCGGATAAGGGGGTTGCTCATCCTCAAGCCTACCTCTCCTCAGTCGCGGCGACGGCAACAGTTAAACTGAGTCCGTACCCCCGTCATTGCGAGCCTCGGCCAAGCCGGGGCGTGGCAATCCAGCCACGTCTAGTCGGTGCCCGCCAGAGGCGTGTACCCCCACCACCCCAGATTGTTTCGCTCCCTTGCACTCCCCTCAGAACCAACTCCCCTCGCTCGCAACGACGGCAACAGTTAGACCGAGTCCGTACCCCCCGTCATTGCGAGTCCCGACAACGTCGGGGCGTGGCAATCTAATTGCTTCGCTCCCGCCTGCTCCACACTGCATGGGTCTGCCTCAGAACCTGGCGTCGAGGGAGTCCAGAGGGTTTCTTTCCCTTGATGGCAAATCGAGATTCGGTTGTGCAACCAGCGTCGAAGGTTGGAGTCAGCCTTTCCTACTGCGGGGGCTTGGGGGGACGTTCCCCCAACCCCAAAATCGTTTCAGGGTGGGTGGGATGGTAGAACCACCTAGGGCGGGACGACCTAGCTAAGCCTCTCCGTTCTTGGCCTTCAACGCCTCCACCACCGCGCCCGGGTTCATGGGCAGCCGCCTCATCCTGACACCGACGGCGTCGTAGATAGCGTTGGCCAGAGCGGCCAGGGGTGGGGCGATGTTGGCCTCGCCGGCGCCGCGCACTCCGAAGGGATGGCCGGGGTTGGGCACCTCCACTATCACCGACTCGATCATCGGCAGGTCCACGATGGTGGGCATCCGATAGTCCAACAGGCTGGAGTTGAGAAGCTGTCCGTCCTTGCCCATGAAATACTCTTCGTTCAACGCCCAACCCACGCCTTGGGCTGCTCCCCCCTGTATCTGCCCCTCTACGTAGTCGGGGTGTATCGCCTTTCCTACGTCCTGGAAGGCCGTGTACCGGAGTATATCGACCTTGCCCGTTTCATCGTCCACCTCAACGTCGACGATGTTGGCGGCATAGGAGGGGCCCACGCCCATGGGCAGGACGGTGGCGCTGCCCACTACGGGCCCGCCGGTCCCGGCCAGCATACCCGCCATCTCCTTGAAGCCCAGTTTCAGCTCGGGGTCTGACCGGTGCCGGAGAGCGCCGTCAACGTACTCCACCTGGTCCTCCTCGACCTCCCAGATCCTGGCTGTCCGCTGGATCAGCTGCTTCCTGATGTCCATGCCGGCATCGTGGGCTGCGAAGCCCGTCTTGAAGGCCACGCTGCTCCCGCCTGTAGGGGAGGTGTAGCCGACGGTATCGGTATCGGCCACCTGGGGAATGACGTCCTCGACGGGAATCCCCAAGACCTCGGCCAGCTGCTGGGCCACGGCGGCCCTGCTGCCCCCGATATCCGGCGAGCCCTCGATGAGGCTGACTTTGCCATCGGACAGGACGCTGACCACCGCGGCGGCCGGGCCCGTATTGTTGCGGCAGAAGCCCATCGAAAGCCCCCGCCCTCGGTTCTTCCCCTCCAGAGGCGCCTCGAAGTGAGGGTGACCCTTCATCGCCTCCATCACTTCCTTGGCGCCGATCCGCTTGTTCTTGGCGCCATCCGCCCGACGAGACCCCTCCTCGGCTACGTTGGCCAGCCGAAAGTCTATCGGGTCCATCTTCAGCTCTTCGGCGATCTCGTCCATCAGCGCTTCAATGGCGAAGGTGACGTTGGGGGCGCCCGGGGCCCTGTAGGCGGAGGTCTTGGGCTTGTTGTCCACCACGTCGTAGCCCTCCACCTGCAGATTATCAACATAGTAGGGAGCGAAGATGGCTGCCGTGGCGGCGGCGACGGGCGCGCCGGGATAGGCGCCCGCTTCGAAATAGAAGGATGCGTGAGCGGCGGTGATTTTGCCTTCCTTAGTGACCCCTATCTTGGCCCTGGTGTAGCTTCCGCAGGTGGGCCCTGTGGACTCCAGCACCTCGGCCCTGGTCATGGTCATGTGGACCGGCTTGCCGCTCTTTTTCGATAGTGCGGCGGCCAACGGCTCCAGGTATGCGCCCAGCTTGCCGCCGAACCCGCCGCCGATCTCCATAGGCACCACCTTCACCTGGGAGGGCGGAATCCCCAGTATCTCCGCCGTCTGGTCCCGGATGGTGAAGTGCCCCTGGCTGCTGCACCAGACCGTCAACCGGCCGTCGGGCGCCCAGGACGCGGTAGCATTCTGAGGCTCGATGTAGCCCTGGTGCACCGTTTTCGTCCTGTACTCCCGCTCGAGTACCAGGTCAGCCTCGGCGAACCCCTTTTCCAGGTCGCCGAACTGGTGCTGTTGATGGCTGGCAACGTTGAGCGACTCTGACCCGTTCTCCGACGGAGACCAGTGTTCGTGCAGCACCGGCGCATCCGGCTTCATCGCATCTTCCACGTCGAAGACCGGCGGCAGCACCTCGTACTCTACGTCGATGAGGGAAAGGGCCTCTTCGGCATCGTGAGTACTGGTTGCGGCCACCGCGGCCACCGGGTGGCCAGTGTAAAGCACCTTGTCCCGGGCCAGCATGTTCTCGACGATCACCTGCAGGACCATGACCTCACGCCCGATGGGTTCACCCTGGGCCAGATCGTTGCCTGTGACCACGGCGCGAACCTGCGGATGTGCCTCGGCCTTGCTGGTATCGATGGACTTCACCCTGGCGTGGGCGTGGGGGCTTCTCAGCACCTTGCCGTGGAGCATACCCGGAAGCTGGATGTCAGCCCCGTAGCGAGCTGCACCCGTTACCTTCTCCACCCCATCGTGCCTCACCGGTCGCGTCCCGATAACCTTGTATTCCGATGTAGTAGTCACTGTCGTAAGTCCTTCCCGTCTAATAGCTGTGGTGGGGGACCCTGCCTAGGCTGATATCTTAACACGATCTGCCCTCATGTTCCCTATTCCCTCGGGTAAGACGGTATACTTACGGGGCCTGGCCACAGCTACCCCAGGGAGACGAAGATGGTAGGGGATGAGCATACAGTCTAAGGTTGTAGTTGGTCTGCTGGTCATCACCTGCCTGCTGCTGATCGCCTGTGGAGAAAACCCCGATCCCACTCCCACCACGCCCACTCAAACGGTATCTCTAGCCCCTGGCCTCCGGCCCCGCGACGAGTGGACCGTCGATAGCCCGGCCACCCTGGCGGAGATCGAGGCGGAGCTGCAGCGGTTCCGGGGCCATACCCTGACCTTCGTATCCTGGGGCGGCCCTTACCAGGTCGCTCAGCGCCGGGCCTACCTCGAACCCTTCGAGGAGAGGTTCGGCATAGAGATCATCGAGGACCAACCTCCTTCCTGGATCGAGTTGCAGTTCATGCTAGAGCTGGAAGACGTCACCTGGCACGTCCTCGATTTTCCCCAAACGGAGGTGCTCCAACTGGGCGCCGACGGCATTTTAGAGGAGCTGGATTTCAGCATCATCGATAACCGCCAGTTCGTCGATTCGGCAAAATCGGCCTGGGGGGCCGGGGGAGGCATCACCTGGTCCACCGTGCTGGCCTACAACACCGACGTCTATCCGGGAGGGCTTCCCGACATGTCCGCCTACTTCGATCCGGTCGGTTACCCCGGCTCACGGGCCTGGATCGACGGTGCAGGGCCCCAGGAGCTGTTTGCCCTGATAGGCGATAACCCCGGCCTGCTGGACACCCCGGAGGGCCGGGAGAGCCTGTCCAGCCTCTCGGAAGAGCAACTGGACCACGCCTACCGGCTCATGGACTCCCACCGGAGCCAGATCGAGACCTACTGGTCGGGCGGCGTCGACTGCCGCTTCCTCGTCGGCACTGCAGAGATCGATATCTCCACCTGTTGGAATGGCCGGGTCTACGACGTCCAGCAGATAGGCGCTCCCATAGGCATTTGCTGGCACTGCGGGCACCTAGTGCAGACCGAAACCTGGGTCATCCCCAAGGGTGTCAGCGAAGATCCGGACAAGTTCTACCTGGCACAGCTCTTCATGGCCTGGGCCTCCTTCCCCGAGAGGAACGTCGAGCTGACCCGGTACATCAGCTACGGCCCTGTCAACCAGGCCTCGATCCCCCTGCTGAACGACGAGTCCTTCGATCACGTTCGCGACCACCTGCCCACCTCCCCCACCAACCTCCAGTACGCCATCTTCCTAGACGAGCAGTGGGCCAGCGAGACGGCCATCTCCAGGGCTCAGCGATACCTGGAGTGGCAACAGAGCTTTTGAGTTTCCGCGGGAGATGTGAGGGAGCCTTCGCACTTAAACCCCACGTTTCCTCAAGGTATGAGGGCCGCTCATCAAGGCAGAGGGGGAAGGGAGCCTCGATTGCGATCCGGGTTGGGTGGGAGGGAAAACGATCTTGGAAGAAAGCCTGAGCTTCTTGAAAGGTGGCTCTACGCGCATTCGCTGGATTGCCACGCCCCGCCTTTGTCGGGGCTCGCAATGACATAGGTATGGATTCAATCTAACCCTGGGCGTCGTTGCGAGCGAGGGGAGTTAGTCCTAGGGGTTGAAGGGAGCGAAGCAATCTGGGGAGGAGGGGCATACGTCTCCGGTGGGCAATGACCAAACCTGGGTAGATTGCCACACCCCGACCTTGTCGGGGCTCGCAATGACGGAGGGGGCGTATCCGGGGAGTCCGGAGGGCATCCCTCTGGCAGGGGGTGTGGGGGATGTGCTCCCAATCTACAGAATAATCGTACCAGGGCGGGTGGGAGGGAAAAGCAACGCGGTGTGGGCTGGCACGTGAAGAGGATTCCTCGACGGACTGGGAATGACCTGACCAGGGAACACCCTATAGCTCTCGCAAAGAGTGAAAGCCGCTGTGCACACCCGAGTTTGTTCCTACGGCTTTACGGCCGTCACCAGCGAGAATATCCCGGGCAAAGGTATCTGCTTGGGAGAGATGAAGCCGGCCTCCGTGAGGGTCTCCGCCATTTCGTCGCCGGACTGCGATTCACCTTCCCCGCCGTACATCACTGCGCCCATGAGGCTGCTCAGCGCCGGGCAAGCGGTCGTTTCGGTGTAAGGGCCCATGATCATGTCGTCCTGGATCATGATCAAACCCCCGGATGCCATGCTCTCATAGGACTTCCTGCACACAAGCCGGCATACCTCCAGAGACTCCAGTAGTAGTACTCCCGAGATCAACACTACATCGTACCCCGTGCCGAAGGCATCAGTAAGGAAGTTCCCTGCCAGTGTTGAGATTCGCTGGGACAACCCCTGGGCTTCTACCAGAGACTGGGCAATGGGCAGGGCCTTTTCCTGATCGAAGACTACCCCCTCCAGCTCAGGGTACTTTTGGCAAAAGGCGATGGTGTAGACGCCGGACCCGCCGGCCACGTCCAGAAGTTTCCTCTTACCCGTCAGGTCGGTGCTCTGCAGGAGCTGGTCCTGCTGCCCGGATGCGCCCCACTGATGCATGGCCATCATGTAGTGGCGCCAGTAGGCCGATTCCTCCTCTTCAGAGTTGAACTCCGGCTCGTGGGCGATGGGCGTTCCCGTGCGCACGCCGGAATCAAGCTGGTCCCAGAGGGCCCACTGCCCCGTCCAGTAGGTAAACAGATCGCCATAGTACTTGGGTTTCCCTTTTACCAGGTAAGTACCGCTCTCTTCGCTGTTCCGGTACTCGTCGCCCGCCTTTTCCAACAGACCTATGGCCACACAGGCATTGAGCAACAGCTCCGTGTATCGATGGTGCGATCCAACCAGGTCCGCCACCCTCGCCGAGGTCAACTGTTCCCCATACAACTTGGTAAACAGCTCCAGCCTGATGGCGGCCTGCGCCGTGCCGATGGCCCACATCGCCCGAGACAGCTGGGATACCAGGGGCGGTTCGGCCTTGTTGGCTATCTTGGAAAAGACTTCCCCTATGTTCATGGGTCTCCTCAAACGGGCTTGTCTCTCGTTTTGGAAAATAGAGGCTCTACGGTGACTATCTTACCCTACCGGCGATGAAAACGTCCCTGGGTCCGCATGAGGGCACTATCGCCCCGGCAGTTTCAATGCCTCTCCTCATCCGCGATGGTCAAGGTGGTAAAATCCTCGCCGGGACAGCTTCTCTCCGGCGGCCCGGAGGCTGGATTCCGAGACGTGCCCACAGGGGACTTGACGCGGTGAAAACGTGACCGGCATCAACATATCGAACTCTCAAGCAAGGCGCATAGCCGTCTTCAAGCAGCGCCTCACCGGCCCTCGGCCACCGTCCACCGCCGACGCCATCGTGGACCTGATTCGAGACCTGGGTTGCGTTCAGATCGACCCTATTCGCGCCGTCGAGCGGACCCAGCACCTGGTCCTATGGAGCCGGTTGAGCGGCTACGATCCTTCGCAACTGGACGTAGCTCTTTGGGAGGAGCGGCGCCTGTTCGAGTACTGGGCCCACGCCGCGTCCATAGTCCTCACGGAAAATTACCAGATACACAGGTCCCAGATGGAGGCTAACCGCGTCAGCGACCGTGCATGGGAAAAAGAGAACCGGAACTGGATGGAGGGTCAGGAGGAGCTCCGTGAGCGGGTAATCGAATCTCTGAGAGAGAGTCCGCCGCTGTCGGCAGCCCAGCTCAGCACGCCCGATTCGACGAAGCGCCGCAGCGAGCCGGGTGGCTGGAGCATGGGTTCCGACGTCAGCCGGTTGCTGTCTACTCTCTGGACCCGGGGCGAGCTGATGATCGCAGGGCGCAACAATCAGACTCGCCTGTGGACGCTGCCGGACCGGTGGCTGCCCGATTGGGTCCCGGATGGCGACCTATCGGAGCGGGAAGTGGCCCGTCGTGCGGTGCAGATATCGCTGAAGGCGCTGGGCGTCGGAACACCGGTACACATACGAAACCACTTCGTCCGCGCCCACTACCCGGGCCTCAACGAGGTGCTGGCCGAGCTGGTGAGCGAAGGCCAGGTGAGACCAGTGACTGTAGAGGATGACGATGGCACCTGGTCGGGCGACTGGTTCATTCACGCTGACGACGTCCCGCTGCTGGAACGGCTGGGCGAGGAGTGGGAACCAAGGACCACTCTGCTATCGCCCTTCGACAACCTGGTATGCGACCGCTCCCGGACGCTGGCCATGTGGGACTTCGATTTCACCATCGAGATATACCTTCCCAAATCGCAGCGCCGGTACGGATACTACGTGATGCCCATTCTTCACGGAGACCGGCTGGTCGGACGGATCGATCCCAAGATGGACCGGTCGACGGGCACGCTCATCGTCAATGCCGTCTACGCAGAGCCCAGCACCCGAGAAGACGTCGGGATAGCCGAGGGCACGGCCCGCTCAATCGAAGACTTGGGGAGGTTCCTGGGCGCCCGTCGCGTGAAGTACGGGCGGCGTAAGCCTCCAGGGTGGCGTCCGTACCTGCGCACGGGAAAGCTCCCTTGAATGAAAGCCTGGGCTGAGATTGCCACGCCCCGACTTTGTCGGGTCTCGTAATGACGAGGTGGTCGTTGCGAGCGAGGGGAGAGTTAGCCCTGGGGGGTGGAAGAGGGCGAAGCAATCTGGGTCGGAGGGGTATATGCCCCTGCCAGTCAACAGCCAGGCCTGGCTAGATTGCCACGCCCCGACTTCGTCGGGTCTCGCAATGACGAGGTGGTCGTTGCGAGCAACGGGGGAGGTCGTCTTGAGGGAGTCGAAGGGAGCGAAGCAATCTGGGCCGGGGGGGTATATGCCCCTGCCAGTCAACAGCCAGACCTGACTAGATTGCCACGCCCCGACTTCGTCGGGTCTCGCAATGACGAGGTGGTCGTTGCGAGCGATGGGAGAGTTAGCCCTGGGGGTGGAAGAGGGCGAAGCAATGTGGGCCGGAGGAAGGGAAGGCACGCCTCATTTTTCAGACGGGCGACAGTCCCGTTTCGGAGATCTCCAGCACGTCGCCTTTGAAGTGATCGATGAACCAGCGGTCGTGGGAGGCGGCTATCACCGGGCCGGGCCACTCAGCAACCGTAGCTTCGAACGCTTCGAGGACATCCAGGCTCAGGTAGTTGGTAGGCTCGTCCAGGATCAGCAGGTTGGGCTCCGAGGCGATGAGGCGAGCGATCTCCACCTTTCTCAGCTGACCAACGCTCAGCTGGCGCAGGGTCTTGCCGATGTCGTCTTCCCGGAACAGGCCGTATCGCAGCAGGTCAAAAGTGAAGTCCCCCTGGTATCCCACCAGGCCTTCCCGGTACGCTTCCAGCACGGTACGTCCAAGGTCGTCGAACAGGGACTCCTGGGGCAGGTATCCCGCCCGCGCTCTCGGTGCGAAGGCGATCTCTCCCTCGTCCGGCGCTTCGTCGCCGGCCAGGATGCGCAGCAGGGTGGTCTTACCGGACCCGTTGGGGCCGACTATCGCGACCCTGGAATCGCGATTCAATGTGAGGTCCAGGTCGTTCAAGATACAATTAGAGCCGTACCGCTTGGTCACCCCGGTAGCCTTGGCGACGATGGCAGACCGGATGGATAGCGGCGTCAGCCCGGCCGTAACTTTCAAAGGCCGGGGCGGCTTGGGTACCGGGTCCTGCATGATTCGCTTGAGGCGCTCCTCGGCGGCGCGCACGCCTCGGGACACGCTCTCCTGCGCCCGCTCCGCCTTGTAGTTGGGGATGTACTTGTCCCGATCCCTGGGCGTGCGGGTGGCCCGGACGGCACGACCGCCCGTCTTGACGGTCCTCCTCAGAGCGCTGATCTCCTCCTGTTGCTGCTCGTAATCGGCTTCCCATTTCTTTCTACGGGCGTCCTTGGCCGACCGGTAGGCATCGTAGTTGCCGGGGTATCTCTCGATCTCGTGGCTATGCTCGTCGATTTCGTAGATCTGGGTTGCCAGGCTGTTCAAGAACCGCCGGTCGTGGGATGCCGCTAGGATCGACTTTCCGAACTGGCGCAGATAGGTTTCGAGCCACTCGAGGCCGCTCCGGTCGAGGTGATTAGTCGGTTCGTCCAGCAGGAGCAGGTCGGGGTCGGTCAGCAGGAGCATGGCGAGGTTAACCCGCGCCCGCTCTCCCCCCGACAGGCTGTGCACGCTCCTCGTCCGCTCGATATGGGCGATGCCCAGACCTTCGAGCACGATCTCTATCCTGTGATCGAGCTCGTATCCTCCCCGCTCCTGGAACACGGTGGAGATTTCTCCGTACTCTTCCAGCAGGCGCGCAAGCTCTTCGCCGGCAGCATCCGACATCGCATTCTCGATGCTTCGCATGCGCTGGCCCATCTGCTGGAGATCTCCGACCGACGCTTGAAGCAGCTCATCGATGGTCCTGCCTTGGAAATCGGGAATCGTTTGGGGAAGGTAGGCGACCATCGCCGAAGTTGGGAGGGTCACCCGCCCCGAGTCCTGCGGCTCCCGACCGGCCAGGATCTTCAGGAGCGTTGTCTTCCCGACGCCGTTGGCCCCGACGAGTCCCGCCTTCTCTCCAGGGCCCAGGGAGAACGAGACCTTTTGAAGGACCGTGGTTGGGCCGTACGATTTGGATAGATTGTTGACCGTTAGCAAAGTGATAGCCTCGTTCCAGCTGGAGACGCGCAGAGAGCGATAGTGGGGCTACTTGGTACAGTCGGAGACCGGTCGGTGCAGCGATGGTGAAGGGCCGGAGCTGCGACGTCGGCTATAACGAATCCGTGGAAGATTCGTCTGGGCGGGACGTGGCCGCGGCGATCACGTCCCGGGTCCGCTCAGCCGCTATGTGTCTAGCGAGGTCTCATCACTCCACCCTGTGAGGGTGGAGCTTGATTATAGCACGGGGGGGGGGGTGACATTGCGTTGAGGGGGGCAGATGAGAGGTCGTTGTAGCCTTGCCCATAGCTACAAGCCGGGCAATCGTGTCTCTCTGGGGATTTCTGGCATTCCGGCGCAGTCACTGGCTAAACACGTCGGTGGGCAAAATGGTGGTCATCCCCGCATTGTCCGTTACCGACAGGCGTCGGGTTCGCGGTCATGTTCTCCCCCGGCAGCTAACTGTGGTGGGTAGTATTCCATTATCCGGGCTATCTCATCAATGACTTCGCTCAGCGTAGGGAACTGGAAGCGTTCCAGTTTCTCGTAGCCGATTTGTTCTCCCGTCTGTGGGTTGAAGACCCTGTGGTGATAATCTTGATCACGCTCATGGACATTATGATATCGCAGTACTGGAGTTTCGAGCTGTCCATGCCTCCGAGGAATCCACGCGACGTATCGGTATCTTACCCCGCGAACTTTGCGCCTGCCGGCAACGGTTTGGGCCTCAAGTGTCTTCTCGACTTCTAAAACGACGTTCTGCTGGCAGAACACCCGTCCTGTCAGGACGATGAGGTCGGGATGACTCTCTTCATACCTGAGAGTATGAGGCTTGCTTGAGTTTATGAACTCATGGGCGTCGAGGCGCTTTTCGTGGATGAGCTTATAGTTTTCCCAGTTGTTCCATTGGTGCGGGTCTGGTTTCTCAAGTATTCCAGCACGTGATAGTCGGACATCCACCTAAGCTTCTCCGCGGTCTCCCGCTCAGTGCCATGTGACAGGGCTTTCGCCATATCACGGGAGTGCATTTCATAGCGATTCTCGTATTTGGAGATGCGATCCTCCAGTATCTCGCTCATCTTCTCGTCCATGGTAAGAAAGGGGATCTCCATGTTCCTCCTCCTTTGCTACTGTGCAGATAATAACTCTACGGCTACACAGCGAGTGGAGTTGGGTGTTCCCGTCGCTCTCTAGTAGGACCGACTCTGGTGTCAGGTCTCATCATTCCACCCGTGGAGGGTGGACCGCAAGTATAGCATGGGGGGGAGTGGGCTGATATTGCGTTGGGGGGGATGGGTGGGCGTTCCAGTATCGGATTGTGATATGTGGAGCGGTCTGCCGGGATTAACCGTAGCCTATCTTGAGGAATCCTCTGATGATTCCCACGGCTCAACTCCCGAATTGTTGAACCCCTGGAAGAAGGATACTCTCTTGCCTCTAACCATACCCTCGGCAGAACGCCAGTCTACGTCGATGTCGGGAGATTGCCCATCTCCCCATGACGTATTCGTATTCGCACCTGAAATGCGGTCTCTCCAGTTGTTAGCGCTGTGACAGAAGCCTACTTTTCCCGACCACCTGCCGAGTTCAGCATAGGACCACTTTTCTCCATCATAGAGAAATCCCAGAACGCTGGTGTCGTACCCTCTGGGATTTTGGACACGCCGTGGTGTATCGGGAATCAAAAGAACTTCTTGAGGAGTGCCGTGGATCGCATCCTCATATTTCACAAGCTCGGGGAAACGAGGAACGGCATCCCACTTCAGGCCTCCCTTGCATTCAACGTACACGGTAGTGTCGCCTCTGAGAACGAAGTCCGGCCGCCATCCGCCAAGCGGATGCTTCGCCTGTTCCCATCTCCAGCCATATCTATTGAACAAAGCTGCACAGGTAGCTTCATGAAACGTGTCGAATTCATTGTTTTGGAACCGTATCTTTTCCGTGTTCATGCTACTCTCCCTCTATACTTTGGCGAGGCTTAACCTCTTGCTGACGCCGACCACGTTCTGGTCTCCTTGCTGCTTAACCGAGTCGGTGGGTGGAATGTGGTGCCGAAGCCCGGACTCGAACCGGGACAGGGTTTCCCCCAACGGTTTTTGAGACCGTCGCGTCTGCCAATTCCGCCACTTCGGCCTATAAAAGGCTGCTGAAATACCCCCCGGCAAAGGGGCTTTGCCCCTCTGCACACCCCGTACTTCATCAACCCCTTAAAATGAAATGGTGCCGAGGGCCAGAGTCGAACTGGCGACACACGGATTTTCAGTCCGTTGCTCTACCACCTGAGCTACCTCGGCAACCGGTTGCATTCCTAGTTTAGCCCGTCGAGGCGTCGGTTCTCAACCCCCACTAAAGAGTGTGTCTCAAAGAGCCGGGCCTCTTTGTCCCGCCCACCCGCCCTGGAACGGTTTTGTAAATGGGGGCACATCCCCCAGGCCCCCTGCCAGAGGGAAGTATCCCTCTGGACTCCCTGAAATCAGGGTTCTGAGACAATCTCTATACCGCCTTCCATCGTGTTATACTAGGCGCCGACTAGTGAAACGAGTCTATCCATAGCGAAACACCTGGCACTGTTTCAGACAACCCCATGGCCCAAGTCCTCTACGTAACGTCCACCGAATCCCGCACCGGTAAGACCGCTTTGGCCGCATCGCTGGTCGCCGGCTGGCAGGAAGCAGGCCGCAAGGTCGAGTACCTGCGACTGGCCCGGGGCTCCTCGTCGGGTGACGAAGAGTTCCTGTTCGCCCGGCAGGCCCTCGGCCTAGGAGGCGAGCCGGACCAGCCATCGATCATATCGGTGGGCTCCAGCTCAGCCGAGGCCGCTCTGGAGCAGCTGAGCCCGAGGGTGGAGCAGGCCGCCGCGGACGCCGACATTGTGGTCATAGAGAGCCCGGAGGCCTTTGCCAATATCTCTCCGGCCATCGTCGAGGCCCTCCAGGCGAAGGTCGCTCTGGTGATCCGCTATGTTCGAGGGATGGAGACCGACCAGGTTCTCACCGCAGCCCAGCCCTACGGCGACTCCCTAGCCGGAGTGGTACTAAACGCCGTGCCCAAGCTCGGCTGGCGCATCGCCACAACCGAGTTCTCGCCGGCACTGACCGAGGCCGGTGTGACGGTGTTGGGGATGGTGCCCGAGAGCCGGGTCTCGCTGGGCATAACCGTCGATTCCCTGGTGGAACGGCTGGGCGCCCAGTACGCCTTCGAAGGGGAGAACGGCAGCTCCCTGGTGGAGAACTTCCTCATCGGGGCCAACGTGCTGGACGCCGCGGGCTATCCCGCCGGGCCTCTATACTTCGGGAGGATGGAGCAGAAGGCCGTCATCGCCAAGGGCGATAGACCCGATTTCCACTGGGCGGCCATGGACGCCGACACGCTGTGCGTGATCCTCACCGGCAACCACCAACCGATCCCCTACGTGCTGGAAAAGGCCAAGGAGACGAAGGTCCCCCTGGCCGTGGTGGAAAAGGACACCCTGGACACCATGGCCGAGGTTGAGCAGATCCTGGCCGAGGCCCGGTTGGACGCGCCCGTCAAGCTGGAGAGACTCAGGGACCTCTTCGTCGGCAACGTGGACCTGGACGCTATCAACTCCGCCCTGGGTATCTAGCCCGTTCGTCGTTCCCATTATTGTTCCCCACAGGCCCTTTTGATATAATTCGCGCCTGTTCGCTGCGCGGGCAAATCCACACAGGGGGGCGGGTGATTGAATGTCCTAGGCACTCACATTCTGCTGGATCTCAAAGACTGCGATAGAGAAATCCTAGACGACCAACCCCTCGTCAAGGAAGCCCTCGTATCCACTGCCAACGAAGCCGGAGCAAAGACACTGGGCGAGTCCTTCCACAAGCTTCACCCCCGGAGCGTCACCGGCGTCCCTCCCATCTCCGAGTCTCACCTCTCCGTCCACACAGCCGCCGTAGACGTCTTCACCCGTAGCAAGTCCATCGATGCCGACCGCGTCGTCGACCACCTCGTAGCGAGGTTCAAGTCCAGGAATCCCGCCGTCACCAAGCTGGACAGGGGGGTGCTTGCCCCTAACAAAGTCGAAGCAGCCGACTAGGCGCCGGTCGAACAGATGGAGAGGGAAAGCAACACCTGGTTCCGCGAGGCCCTCTCCGAAAACGTCTACCAGGAATGCCTGCTCCTCGATACCGTCCACTCCGTCCAAAGCCCGTACCAGTGGATCCAGGTCCTGGACACGTCCCCCTACGGTCGGATGCTGGTCCTCGACGGCAAGACCCAGTCCGCGGAATCCGACGAGTTCATCTACCACGAAGCCCTGGTCCATCCTGCACTGATCGCGCACCCCAACCCCCAGCGGGTGTTCATCGCCGGCGGCGGGGAAGGGGCCACGCTGCGTGAAGTGCTGGCCCACAACACGGTTACCCAAGCCGTTATGGTCGATATCGACGAGCAGGTGATCGAGGTTTCCCGGAAGTATCTCCCCGGCTGGCACCGTGGTGCCTTCGACGATCCGCGCGCCGAGATCCGTTACGAGGACGCCCGAAAGCCCCTGCTGGAATCAACGGAGCAGTACGACGTCATCCTCATAGACCTATCGGACCCCGTGGAAGGGAACCCCTCGGCCCCCCTCTTCACCAGGGAGTTCTACGAAATGGCGTTGGAGCGGCTGACCTCCACAGGCATGATCAGCCTCCAGGCCGAGTCTACCGAACACATGATGAACGAGGCTTACACCGGCATCTGTAACACGGTAAAGGCCGTCTTCCCCACGGTGTTCCCCTACACCATAGGCGTCCCCTCCTTCGGGGTAGAGTGGGGATTTGTCATGGCCGCCAAGTCGCATGAGGTAGTTCTTCCCTCCGCCGAAGAGGTGGACAAGGCGATAGTGGCCAGGGTCACCTCCAAGCTGCGGGCTTACGACGGCGAGTCCCACATGCGCATGTTCTCGCTGCCGCTCCAGCTCAGGGACGCCCTCGCCGCCGAGACCAAGGTCATCACCGAGAGCGATCCCCTGGTGGTGGCCTGAGACGGGCTACATGCCCATCCCACCCGGGTTAGTTTGCCCTCCATCCCACCCCAGATTGCTTCGCTCCCTTCCATTCCACTCAGGACTCTCCCTCGCTCGCAACGACGGCAACAGCAACACTGAGCCCTTACCCTCGTCATTGCGAGCCTCGACAAGGTCGGGGCGTGGCAATCCAACCAGGTCTGACCGTTGCCCCGGCAAAAGCATATGCCCCACGCATCCCGGATTGCACCCGCGGACTGCCGGCAAAACGGTTTCGCCTGGAACCACCCCCTGATTGCGCGCCTCAGAGGAGCGTGTCGTTGATATAATCGGTTGGCAATGTCCGATCTGTTGGAAGGTCTCAATCCCGCTCAGCGCCAGGCCGTCGAGGCGGTCGAGGGCCCGCTGCTGATCCTGGCGGGCCCGGGCAGCGGCAAGACCCGGGTCATCACCCACCGGATAGCCTACCTGATCAGGGTCCACGGCGTATCTCCCCATCGAATCATGGCCGTCACCTTCACCAACAAGGCGGCCCGGGAGATGAAAGAGCGGCTGTACCAGCTTATCGGAAAGACGGTAGACAACGTCACGATGGGCACCTTCCACGCCATCTGCGCCCGCATCCTTCGCGTCGACGGAGAGGCCGTGGGCCTGAACAAGAACCTCGTGATTTTCGATGACAACGATCAGATATCGATGATCAAGCGGGCGATGCAGGAGCTGGGTGTCGACCCGAAGAACTTCTCGCCTCGAAACGTCCTTTCGGCCATATCGGCGGCCAAGAGCCAGCTCATCAGCGTCGAGCACCATGGGCTCCACACCGAGACCTACTTCGATGAGGTGGTACACCGGATATACGAGCGCTACCAGGGGATGCTGTACGGCAGCAACGCCGTCGACTTCGACGACCTGCTGCTCAGGACGGTGCTGATGTTGCAGAACAACCCCTCGGTGCTGGAGAAGTACGCCTCTCGATACGTCCACGTCCTCATAGACGAGTTCCAGGACACCAACATGGTCCAGTACGCCCTGGCCAAGCTGCTGGCGAGCCAGTACCGGAACATCTGCGTTGTGGGGGACCCGGACCAGTCGATCTACTCGTGGCGCTATGCCGACATCCGGAACATCCTCAACTTCGAAAAGGACTACCCGAACGCCAAGACGGTCTTCCTGGAACAGAACTATCGCTCGACGCAGAACATCCTGGAGGGCGCCCATAGCGTTATCTCCGCCAACGTGCAGCGCAAGGAAAAGAGCCTGTGGACGGAAAACGAGACGGGGCCCCAGATTGCTATGGCTGAAGCCTACACTGAGCGCGAGGAGGGCCAGCTGGTGGCCCGCGAGGTCGAGCGGCTGATCGCTGAGAAAGAGCACCGGCTGGCCGATTTCGCAGTGATGTATCGCACCAACGCCCAATCCCGGGTTGTGGAGGAGACCTTTCTCAGGTACGACATTCCCTACCGGCTGGTGGGAGGCACCCGCTTCTACGAGCGTCGAGAGGTCAAGGACATCATCGCCTACCTTCGCCTGGTGTTTAACCCGTTGGACGATATAAGCTTGCTGCGGGTGATCAACGTGCCCAACCGGGGTATCGGGCAGCGCACCACCGACGAGCTGACCCGCTGGTCCCGGGAGCTGGGCGTTCCCCACTATACGGCCCTTCAGATGATGGCCGATGATGAGAAGCCACCCATCCCACACTCCTTCAACTCCCGGACCGTCAAAGTTCTGACCGTTTTTCTCACCGTGCTCAACGATCTCCTGGACCGTACAGGGGAGCTGGACGTGGTCAAGCTGATCGACGCCATCGCCGACCGGACCGGCTACCGAGACTCCCTGATGAACAGCGACGATAGGGGCGAGGAGCGGTGGGAGAACATTCTCGAGCTCCGGGGCGTCGCCGGAGAGTATCGACACATGCCGTACGAGGACGGGCTGGCGAGCCTGCTGGAGGGTGTGGCGCTGGTCGCCGACGTCGACGACCTGGACCAGACCATCGATTCGGTGACGCTGATAACCCTGCACCAGGCCAAGGGGCTGGAGTTTCCCGTGGTGTTCATCGTGGGGATGGAGGAGGGCATCCTGCCCCACATAAGGTCCTTCGACGATCCGGGCCAGATGGAAGAGGAGCGCCGCCTGTGCTACGTGGGCATGACGAGGGCCAGGCAGCGGCTCTACCTGATGCGGGCCTTCCGCCGCACCCTCATGGGCGCCAGCACCGTCAACCCGGCCTCCCGGTTCCTGGAGGTGATTCCCGAGCACCTGGTCACCACGATTTCACGCCTGTCCCAGGGCATCGAGTCGCCCCAGTCCGACCAGTGGTGGCCCTCTCAACAGGAGGCCGCTGCCCCCGAAGTGGACCTGAAGGCCGGCGACAAGGTCCACCATGATGTCTTCGGGGACGGCGTTGTCGTGTCTTGCAAAAGCTCTGACGGTGATCACGAGGTCACCGTGGCCTTCAAGGGCAGCGTCGGGATCAAGAAGCTGCTCCTCAGCTACGCCCCCCTGGAAAAGGTCTCTTCGTCCTAGCTTCTCCCTAGATTGCCACGCCCCGACTTTGTCGGGGCTCGCAATGACGAGGGCACGGGGCGGTGGGGGTTGGTCTTGAGGGAGGTCGAAGGGAGCGAAGCAATCCGGGGTGGGTGTTGAAGCGAGGAACCGGAATAGCAAGGACTGGCTAAGGTTCTGAGATGAAGCCTTTTCTGCTCAGAAGCTTTATGTAGGCATTGCGATCCAACGTGCACTTGATAGCCTCTCGCAACTGATCAGTGCTTAGGTGCATCTGTTGCCTGATACTGTGGTGCATCGGCAGATCGCCGGCTTTGTTAGAGCGGCGGGTTCGTACGACAGTCTTACCCCCGACCGTCAGCCACGCTAGCCGGTCTCCACTATTTCTTGTTTGGAACCCAAACTTGTTGATGAGTTGATCAAACTCGCGAGCCTTTAGTGGCATGGGGCTTCAAGAAGATTTTCAGAGAGTTCAGTCCAAACCTCTGCTAAATCCGGTCCGAGGTTGCCCTGTTCCTTGGCGAGAGTGAAGTAGAGTTCCACGATAGTCGCTTGCAAGTCCGCAAGGGCTTCTGCAAAGTTCTTACCGAATCCAAACTCGTTTATTGCTGGGGATTCAAGGATGCATTGACCATCTTCTACCGTGCGCGTTACATCAATCGGCTTTCTTACGCGCAGGCGTCCGTCCCCCAGAGTACCCAGGCTGAACCGCTCAGGGAAAACTGCGGAACGCGGTTTGAAAGTTCCAGAGTGCTCCTCCGGCAACCGCAAAGTATCTGGTGCGACGATTGAACGATCTTCAAGCTTGATAAACTCCGGAGTGTTAGCCTCGGGACTATAGTCTTCTGCTTCTGGGTGTTCAGGCTGCTCAAACTCTTTTATGGTTACTGAAGAGACCATCGTTAGCTCCTCTTAACAGCATTCATAGATGTTGCGCCCAAGAACATTGAGTTTGCCCAAATTTGAAACTCATACCTGCCAGGTTCAGGTATCGGGAGCGGTGGAAACGGTATGTATAGATCCTGCGAAGAGAGGCGGTTCTCTATCGTCAAGTCGCTTTCAGCACCAGCGAGTATCTCATCAGTACCAGTTCGAACGTATCGGACATCAAATTGATAGTACCCCTCTGCATCCGCTATTTTGAAGTAAAGGCAGATAGGGCGTTCTGTTGGGAATTCCCCAACATTCACACGGTCAAAGATGCCAATGAGATTCTTCTTGCCTGTTGTTGGGTCTGCGACTGCGACGTCGCATAGCAATGCGGCAACTAAGAGAGGAGCCACCTCGCTACGGGGCTGCTGTTCCGTTGGCTGGTCCATGCAACCCACTCCTATTTTAGCGCGCTGTGTTTCATGTTAACAACTGGATCCGTTCTGTCAACCCCGATTGGGGGGGGCTACGCTGTCCGCTGGGGTGTGTCCATTCAGCTGGGGGTGCAGAGTTGCCGGATGCAACATACGCCCCTCCGGGGTCAACGGCCAGACCTAGCTGGATTGCTACGCCCCGACAGGGTCGAGGATCGCAATGACGGAAGGTGGGGCAGGCTAGGCCTAGTTGGGGACGGGCGCCGTCGACTTGACGGTGTCTCCCACCGATATGCCGCCCCCTTCGAGCACCTTGGTCAGCATGCCTCGCCGGCCCTCGAGCTGCTCCCTGAGGCCGGGCCTGATGGCGTCCATCCGCTCGCAGGGGTCGCACGGCTCGGTGATCTCCAGCACGACGTCGGGACCGATGGCCACCCGGGTCCCCGAGGCGAGACCGTATATCGACATGCCCTGGACCGTGATGTTCTCTCTCACCGTGCCCACGGGCAAGTCCAACTGGTCCAAAGTCTCCTTGTCCATCATCAAGACTTGCCGTCGGCCACGGTTGTGGCCCCGCTTTATGGCGTACCTGTCGCCGGAGACACCGAGGTCCTGGACCACCTCGGCGTTGGGGATCGGTTTCATCTCTCCGTAATGCTCTTCGCTGACGTGAAGGGCTACTACTGTTCCCTGCTCAGACATCTTCTTCCTGGTCCTTTCCAGCGCCGAACGCTTGAGGTCTCCGGGTAGTTTATCACAGCCCGGCTACCAGACAGCTCGCTCGGTCTTCTATCTCGTCCCGGACCCGCCTCACCACCTAAGGCAGTGAAATCAGCCGGCGTCCTGATCAAGTGGACGGCTCGTCCTGTCCTTCTTCTTCGGGACGAATGTAATCCCGGCCCCGGAGCCAGGCGTAGAGCAGCGACGCTATGACGGCCCCGATGATTGGCGCTGCCCAGTAGACCCAATGGTCGGTCCACACGGAGCCCACCAGCGCTGGGCCGAAGGACCGGGCCGGGTTCATTGACGCCCCCGATATCCGTCCGGCGAAGACCGAGTCCAGGCCCACCGTGCCCCCGATGGCCAGCGCCGCCATGGGCCCCACGGCCCGTACGTCGGTGGCCACCGCCATGATGACGAACATGAGAATGAAGGTGAGGACTATCTCCAGCCCGAAGGATTGGACTGTAGCGCCGGAAGGTAGGGTTGCTCCCATGTCCGCTACGTTGCCGAAGAGGGCTCGCAAGCTGAGGCTGGCGATGGATGCTCCTCCCAGCTGGGCGACCCAGTAGACGGGCAGATCCTTCCAGGGAAAATGGCGGGTCAGGCAGAACCCCAGGGTCACCGCCGGATTTATGTGCGCTCCGGAGATATGGCCCGTTGCGTACACCATCGCCGCTACGATCAACCCGAATGTGAGGCCGATGCCCACGTGGGTCACCTGGCCGCCGGAGAGATCGTCGATGATGATGGCGCCGGTCCCCGCAAACACCAGGCTGAAGGTGCCGATGAACTCGGCGGCGGACCTTCTGACGACCGCGCCCTCCGGGGCATCGACTCTGGTTAAACGGCGCATAGACCGATGGGGAGTGCCCTTCAGCTAGATCTGGTCAGCGGCAATGCTCAGAACGGCGCCGAGAATGCCGGTTATCGGAAACGTTAGTACCCAGGCTATAACTATGTGCCACGCCACTCCCCAGCGAACGGCCGACAGCCTTCGCGTGGCCCCAACCCCAAGGATAGCCGACGTTATCGAGTGGGTGGTGCTCAGCGGAAACCCCAGCCTGGAGGCGCTCTCTATCACTGATGCGGCTGTAGTTTCCGCCGCAAAGCCGTTAATAGTCTTGAGTTTGGATATCCGGCTGCCAACGGTCGTTATTACCCGTCTCCCACCCGCGGCCGTTCCCACCGCTATCATAACGCCCGAGATCACGATCACCCACAGGGGCACCTCGAACGTATCGATGCGTCCCCCGGCGAAGAGGGCCAGGGTGATTATACCCATCGTCTTCTGGGCATCGTTGGTGCCGTGGCTGAAGGACATGAACGCCGCCGAAACTATCTGCAATCGACCAAAGATTCCGTCGACTGTTCTTGGCGTAGCGCCTTTGACCATCCACAGCAGGGCGGCCATCATCAGGTATCCGCCAAATATCCCGACGATGGGCGAGAACACCAGTCCGAGCACCACCTTGCGGATACCGCTTCCAACCAGTATATCGAAGCCGCCTATGCCCATCCCCGCCCCTATAATGCCGCCCACGAGACTATGGCTGCCGCTTACAGGCAACCCCATCCTCGAGGCAAACAACACCCATATAGCCGCCGCGGCGGCCGCGGCCCCTACGGATTCAACGGTGATGACCTCAGGGTTCACCAAGCCCGTACCCACCGTCTTCGCAACGGCGGTGCCCGTCAGAGCCCCCACAAAGTTAAGAACTGCTGCCATCGCGATGGCAACAGTAGGGGTGAGCGCTCGGGTGGCGATAACGGTGGCGATGGCGTTGGCCGCATCGTTAAAGCCATTGAAGAAGTCGAAGGCCAGGGCGAGGGCAATTACCAGGATTATCAGGCCCAGCGATGCCTCAGGCATATTCCAAAACGATACCTTCGATCACAATAGCCGCTCCCTGGCAACTGTCGGCGGCCTCCTCCAGTTCGTGATACACCTCTCTCCACTTCATCATCTCACCGGTGGGACGGCTATCGTTGAACAGCTCCATAAGGCCTGCCCGCCCGACCCTATCGGCCTCCTCCTCCAGGGTACTTACCTTTACGCACAGGTCGAGTATCTGTGCCTTTTTTCGCCGCATTTGAGATAAGCTGGCCACCGCTTTCTCCAACTCTACTCCTGCCCTGTACAGAATCTCGGCCATCTCTTTGGCCTGCTCGGTAGGGCTTTCGACTTTGAACTCAAAAAGGTCCCGGGCCGCCTCTTCTATATGATCGACAACGTCGTCCATCTGCTCGGCCAGCTTGGCTATGTCACCCCGATCCAGGGGCGTTACGAAGGTCTTGTGCAAACGCTTCATGATGTCGTGGATGATCTCATCACCCTGGTGCTCCAGGTCGCTGATATTCTGAGCATGCCCTTCCAGAGAATCGTAGTCTTTCACCAACTCCGTAAGAGCGAAGGCTGTATTCTTTAGATTAGTGGCCTCGTTCTCCAGCAGCTCATAAAACTTCTTGTCGCCCCCGGGAACAAGCGGTAGTCTAGGCATGGGCCTCCCTCATCAGTCTTCGTATGGTCATGTTCTCCGGCGCCGATTCAGCCCCGCTCCTCACCGGATGAATGGACCACCCTGACCCTGCGGCTGTAGTATTTCCACAGAAGATCGTCCAATCCCTCTCTGAGCAGGGACGCCTCACTGCGGGAGAGATCATCGGCGAGCTCGGACAGCTGGTCCAGCTGTGTTTGAGCAAAGTAGCTGGTCTTGAGCGACATGCGGGTCTCTTTGGAGCGCTGCCACAGGTTGGTCCTGCCCCGCCCCATCTCCTTGGCGCGCAGCACCGCTCCCTGCGCCTTGCGAAGGAGATCCCTGTCATCGTGGGCCTGGGCGGGATAGGAGGCGACCCCACTGCTCAGGGAGACCGCTACCTGAAGCTCCTCGCCTCTGACGAGAAGGTCCAAGGGGTTATCATCGAAGGAGGCCCGGGCCTTTTCGGTAGCCAGCAGAGCGTCCTCGGGCTCCTTTTGGGGAAAGACCAGGAGAAAGGTGTCCCGACTGTAACGGGCGATAGCCTCGGCGCCGGTGCCGCTGGTGGTAAGGACGACGGATATACGGTTCAGCAGGGCGTCGCCGGCGGCCAGCCCGTAATCGGCGTCGAAGGACTCGAACAGGTCCACGTCCAGCAACGCCACCGAGATCGCTCCTCCGCCCTCCTGCGCCGCTTTGACTTCGCTCTGCACGATGGAGTTGGCGGCTGCTCGGGTGTAGAGCCCAGTCAGCTCATCCCGCTCCAACTCCTCTACTACTATGGCGGATATCTTAGGCTCTTTTTCTATCATTACACAGATATAAATATGTGTACATACGTAAAGCTATATCCAGCATTGTGAATATTTTCATCTAGTCCCGTGCCCCTGTCAAGGGGTTTTGTGAGCAATTTCTCAAGGAGTTTATTGTTATCAGTGGAGATAAGGACACACCCGGCGGAATCTCTGGGCGAGCAAGAGGCTGGAGGATCAACGAAAAAGGGCGTCCCGGCTAGCCGGGACGCCCTCTGATAGTCTCTAAAGATCTGGGCACTATGGGTGAAGACCTGGGTACTACGGGTTCTCCTCCTGCCAAGCCCTGCCAACCGCGTCGGCCACTGCCGGGACCACTTCCGTGTTCAGGGGGTAGGGGATTATGTTGTCGGCGGTGGGCTCGGGGATGACGTCGGCGATGGCCGTTGCCGCGGCTATCTTCATATTCTCGGTGACCATCGTGGCCCGAGCGTCGAGAGCGCCTCGAAAGATGCCGGGAAAGCCCAGGACGTTGTTTACCTGGTTGGGCAGGTCGCTACGACCGGTGCCGACGACCCGGGCCCCAGCCCGGAGGGCTTCATCGGGCATGATCTCAGGGTCGGGGTTGGCCATGGCCAGCACCACAGCGTCGCTTCTCATAGTGCGAACGTCGTCCTCGTTCAGCAGGCCCTTGACCGAGAGACCGATGAATACGTCGGCGCCCTTGATGGCATCGTGGACGCTGCCCTTGATCATCTCCCGGTTGGTGGTCTTGGCGATCTCCTGTTTGGCCTCGTTGAGGCCCTCCCGGCCTTCCCAGATGATCCCCTTGGTGTCGACGAGGATCATGTCGGTTACGCCGCTGCCTTGAAGTATCTTGGCGCAGGCGATACCGCTGGCGCCGGCGCCGCTGAACACCACCTTGATGTCTTTGAAATCCTTGTCGACGACGCGCAGGGCGTTGGTCACCGCAGCCAGGGTGACAACCGCGGTGCCGTGCTGATCATCGTGGAACACCGGTATGCCGATGTCCATCAGCTGCTCTTCGATATAGAAGCACCTGGGCGCCGAGATGTCCTCCAGGTTTATGCCGCCGAAGGTGGGCACCAGGTTGCGGACTATCATGATGATCTCGTCCGAGTCCTGGGTGGTTACGCAGATGGGCC
This sequence comes from Dehalococcoidia bacterium, assembly GCA_965197645.1. Classification (GTDB taxonomy): domain Bacteria; phylum Chloroflexota; class Dehalococcoidia; order Plut-88900; family Plut-88900. Next base: position 784,049 of record OZ240219.1, read on the forward strand.
AGGCATCGACACCGGCCAGCTCTCGGAACAGTATTGCTTTGCCCTCCATGACCGGCATCGCCGCATCGCCGCCTATGTTGCCCAGGCCCAGCACCGCCGAACCATCGCTGACCACGGCGACCATGTTCCCCTTGTTGGTCATCTTGTAGGCGTTCTCCTTGTCCCGGGCTATCTCCAGGCTCGGCCCGGCCACCCCCGGCGAGTAGGCCAGCGAAAGGTCGAGCTGGGTCTCCAGCTTTATCTTGGATTTGACGGCGACTTTGCCCCTGCTTTCCAGGTGCATGTCCACCGACATCTGTCCGTAGTCCATCTATGGCCTCCGCTATTCCGTCACTCTCGAGGGCCCTTTTCGGAAGGGCGATGAAGAATCTCTTTCTGTGAAGTCCAACTTCTATGCCACGGCCGCCGCGGCGGCTATTGCGGCTATGTCCTCGTCCTGCTGGGCTGATGCTCCGCTCACCCCCACTCCCCCGATCACCTCGTCTCCTCGAAGGACCGGCACGGCGCCCTGTCCCAGCACCAGGTGCCCGCCGTGCATGGCCACCAGCGACCGGAAAACCGGTATATCGGCCATGTCTGCCAGTTCCGAGGTGGGCACGCCGAAGTTGGCCGATGCGAATGCCTTGCCCCGGGCCACGTCCGAGGTATACCAGCCGACGCCGTCCATGCGAATGGCCGCCTTCAGATCGCCCCGAGAGTCCAATACAGAGATGCTTACCTCCACCCCCAGCCGCTCCGCTTCGGCCTTCCCAGCCTGGATCGCCTTTTCGGCTTCCGCTAGGGTCATCGACATTATGAGCTCCTTCCCAGGACTGTCTCTCTCCTCCGATTTCCCGGCCAACCCGCCGATGCGAACTCGGTGCGCTCCCGTTGGCGGATGGCCGCAGATACTGTAGCCGACTTGAGGTGTCATGGCAAGGCTCGTTTTGTTGACATGCGCCTCGCACTATGACTAAAATACTTTACGATTTATCCCTGCCGACCCGGCAGGCTCAATCAAGGAGGGGCTGCCGCCCAGGCAGACAGATGCTCAGGATAAGACTGCGTAGAATAGGTGCCAAGAAGAAACCCCAGTACCGCGTGGTGGTTGCGGACAAGCGGTCCCCACGTGACGGGGCCTTCGTGGAGACCATAGGCCACTACAATCCGCTTCCGGATCCTCCTAACCTGGTAATCAACGAAGAGAAGGCTCTCAAATGGCTGCGGCAGGGCGCGCAGCCCAGTGATACCGCCGCAAAGCTACTGAACCGGTTGGGAATCTTAGAGAAGGTCAAGGAGCGGTGAAGGAGCTCATCGAGTACATCGCCAAGTCCATAGCAGATGCGCCGGACGAGGTGAAGGTGACCGAGGTGGAGGAGGAGGACCGGATAGTCATCCGGCTGGAGGTCCACCCCGACGACAAGGGCAAGGTGATCGGGCGGCAGGGCCGGGTTGCTCAGGCCATGCGCACCCTCCTCAGGGTGGCCGCAGTCAAGCAGGGCGTAAGGGCAATCCTGGAGATAGTCTGAAGCCCGCGACTTGACCAAACATTCCCCTACTTCCGGCCCCATAGCCATCGCCAGGGTCCTCAAGCCCATAGGCCTCAGAGGACAGGTCCTGGTGGAACCCCTGACCGATTTCCCCGACCGTTTCTCGCCCGGCAAGGCGCTCCTGCTCGAAGGCGAGCCCCGCACGATCCAGAGCTCCAGCCGGCGAAAAGCTCGATGGGCTCTGAAGCTGGAGGGAATCGACTCTCGCACCGATGCCGAATCCCTTCGGGACATGGTGCTCCATATCGAAGAGTCCGACATCCATGACCTGGGTCCTCGCCAGTACTACCGTTTCCAACTGCTGGGACTCGAAGTGTATACTGTCGACGGGCAGCTTCTCGGAGAGATATCAGACGTGCTCGAGACAGGCAGCAACGACGTTTACGTGGTGGCCCGGTCCGAGGGCGAGCTTCTGATCCCTGCCACCTCGGACGTGGTCCGGGAGATCGACCTGGAGGGTGGCAGGCTGGTTGCGGACGTGCCCACCACGACAGGCTAATCTACCGCTGTCCGTCCTCCCGTAATCCCCGGCAAGTTTGGCACAGCTTGAGCCTCGTCCGTGGGTGTGTCTCCGTGGGTGCTGCAATCGCCTTACCAATGTTTACCAAGACCGCTGTAGTCGATATTAGGAACTAAGAGGTATAATTCGGTGTTCTCACCGAATTCTGCGTGACCTCCTCGACCCCGCCCTCACGCTCCGTATAGTCAGTAGTCACTACCTTCGTCTTGCACGCTGTTGCTATGGGAACGCAGCAGAGGGGATAAGCCGGATTTGGGCTACAGCATGAGGAACATCATTCCAAAAGCCTGGATTGGCCGCACCCAAGGCCAACATGAGGGATCCAGCAAGGCAGTTCGGCTGGTGTTTGCATTGGCCGGTATAAGCCTCCTAGTCTTGACGGCTTGCCTAAGGGATACAGGAATAAGAGACGTGGGCGTTACTGAAAATAGTTTCGTCATCGTCAGATCATTTGAGTACAGCACTTCCCCACATGATTACCGTGAGGAGAAGGAAGACTATTATACGAGCGAGGACGGTGGACGTACGTGGATGTACAATGGGTCATACACGAGCCACGACGGTGGCTATACTTGGGGGTTCAGTGGGCCAGGTCGGGACTGGGAGCGGGATTTAATCCTGTGGGGTGACGACACAGCTCAGACCCCCCGCGGGGTATTCTACATCCACGAATCCGGCGTCTCCCTGGAGACTGCAAGCCATACCAAGGTCGCCTACTCAACCGAGCACCTAAAGTTTCCAGGCAATGAGACCCAGCAACGGCTATCCACAAGACGTCTAGGCACAAGGGAGCTTGCTTCTGCACCGCGAGGCATCTTATACGATGAAGACAGTGGGAATGTCATTGTGGCGCTGGGGATTCAAGGTGTCATAGTTGGATATTCTGATGGAAACTGGGAGAGGATCGCCGTGGGCGCCTACAAGCCGACCGATTTCTCCTTCGGGGCCAAGCTTTCAACTGCCTTCGGCGAACCTGCATTTTGGCCAACTGCGGTCAGCATATCTATCGCTTTGGTGGCCGCAGCTCTGATGTTTTCTCGAGACCATAGTTATGCAAGGTGGTTTCTCGTGTTTTTAGCGACAGCAGTTCCACTGGGGTTTTCTTTCATAGCCCTGCTCATTCTTTATGCAGACGGAGCCCCAGAGGATTTCACAGCCAGAGCCATTTTGGCCGCATCCATACCGGCTATACTAGCTGTGGTTACTGGGCTAACAGTAGCCGCCTTTGTCCCCCCAATACCCAGACACGTTCCGCTGGCGCTTGGTGCGATACTACTCATGATCGGGTTGTTTGGGTTGGCCTTCTTAATTGACGCATCTTCGCTTTTCCTGCTGTGGACCGGCAAGTTGTACGCATCACTGCTGATGGTTGCGATAGCAGTGACATTAGGATGCTACCTTCGGAGCAAGTACACGGCAGACTAAACCCTAAGATCCCCTCGGTCGCCGACTTCTGGCCGGGATGCCGGTAACAAATGTATAATGGGGCCCCATACTCTTCCATCATTCCGGAAGGAGTTGCGCGCCATTTCAGTGCACTCCAAACGCTTCCCCATCGCGAGGCGGCAATGACATCTTCATTCACCAGTTCACTGTTCAGCGAGGCGGAGTACCGCCGTCGTCTTAGGGCCACCCAGACCGCGATCATCGAGCGGGGCGCTGATCTCGCCCTGGTCCACCAGCCGGAGCACCTCTACTATCTCACCGGTTTTCCCGGCCCAGGCGCGGGCTACGGCTTCCACCAGGTCTGCATCGTCCCCGCCGAGGGCGACCCCGTCGTCGTTCTGCGAAAGATGGAGGAGCAGGCCTTCCTGGTCACGACTTGGGTGAAGGACTACTACGCTTACAACGACTACGAGGACCCGGTGGATACCATCAGGAAGGCGATGGAGGAGCACGGGTTCGCCGATAAGACGGCGGCGGTGGAGTACGACTCCTGGGCCCTGACCCATACCCGGCTCAACCGTATCAAGGAAGCCCTCCCTCGCCTCAAGCTCGTCGATTTCTCACGGGTCCTATGGTACCTGCGCCAGGTCAAGTCCGATGAGGAGCTGGCCTACATCCAACGTGCGGCGGACATCGCCATCGTGACCATGAAGAAGGTGATCGACACCGTCGAGGAGGGACGGACGGAGCACGACATACAGATGATGGTGCGCCAGGTCTACCATGACGAGGGGGCCGACGGCCAGTCGGGCGGGACCTTCAACTCCGGCAACAACATCCGCTTCGTCCACGCCTCGCCCACCAAGCGAGTCCTCGGAAAAGGCGACATCCTGAACACCGAGCTGACGCCCGTGGTGCAGAACTACCACGCCCGGTTCCAGCGCTCCACCGTCATCGGCGAGCCTACCGACGAGCAGATGCGTATCGCCCGGGTGGTGGAAGAGGCCCAGTCCGACGCCATCGCCCTCATGAGGCCAGGCGCCCTGGCCCGGGACGTCGATCATGCCGTTCGGTCGAAGATCGAGAGGGAGGGAGTGAAGGGCGAGTGGGAGAGCCCCTACTACAACATATCGGGGTACACGCTGGGGATCATCATGATGCCCTGGATATCCGATTTCAGCCGGGTGTTCCTGCCCACCTCGGACTGGGTGCTGCAGGAGGGCAACGTCTATCACCTCTACTGCTGGGCCCAGGGCATCGCCTTCAGCGAGACCGTCCACGTCACCGCCGACGGGCCGGAACTGATGACCAAGATGGAGCGCAAGCTCTACGTCAAGTGACCGGGGCCTCGCTGCCCGCTCCTACCCAGGCATGCCGGCAGTGACCGTGATCTCGACCAGCAGCTCCGGCGAGTTCAGCATCACCTCCACCGTCGTCCTTGCCGGCTTGTTGGTCGGGAAGTACTCCCCGTACATGTCGTTGTAGTCGGCCAGGTCCTCCCTCCTGGTGAGGTAGGACGTCACCGTTAGCACGTTGTCCAGCGAAGTGCCCGCCGCCTCCAGGACCGTCTTGATCCTCTCGATGGTGTAGCGGGTCTGCTCTCTCACGTCCTTCCCCAGCTCTCCTGTAACCGGGTGCCGGCCCGTCTGCCCGGCTGCGAACACCAAGTCGCCGTACCTTGTCGCCGGCGACAGGTTCGGGTTCTGGGCCGCCAGATCCACGTTTACTATCTCTTTCCTAGGCATTTCACGTCCTCCTCAAACGAGATTCCTTCTTTCACTCCGATATCCCCTGGGCGAAGGAGGACCTCCACTCCGAGACCGTCTTTCGGCTTGAGCTGTCGCAAGGCCGCTAAATCACTCCCTCGTCCCTCATCTCCACGATCTCTTTCCACGGGTGCCCGTACTCCAGCAACACCTCTTCCGTATGTTGTCCCGGCTCCGGCGCCGGCCGGCGAGCCCGCACCTCGCTCTTGCTGAACCTCACCGGCATCTCTATCGTCTCATAGCTCCCCAACACCGGATGCTCCAGCGAAGCCAGATAGCCGTTGGCCCGCACCTGGGGGTCGTCAATCACCTCGGTCAGCTCCTGCACCGGGTCCCAGATGACCTCGTTTTCGTCCAGAATCCGCCCCCACTCGTCCCGGTCCTTCGTGGCGAATATTCCATCGAAAATCCCGATCAGCTCTTCGTTCCGAGCAGCCAGCCCTTCGAAGGTAGCCAGCTCCGGATCCCGGGCCAGGTCCAGTCGACCCAACGCCCGGCACAGCCTGGGCCAGTAGAGGGTGTGCTGGTTATCCATCATCAACCACTTGCCGTCCCCGGCCTGGTAATAGTTCCACATCGGATTGGGCGCTTGAGTCCTGATCGGCGCCCGGCTGGGGTTCCTTCGAGACACCAGCGATGCCTGAATGTCCGTTCCCAGCACCCACAACCCCGTGTTCAGCAGTGACCCCGATATCTCCTGCCCTTCGCCCGTTCTATCCCGTTCGTATAGGGCTGCCAGCACCCCCGATACCATCGCCAGCGACGCCGTATGGTCCCCCATGCCGCCCCGCTGAATTACCGGAGGCTCTCCCGGGTCACCCATGAGGCCCATGATGCCGGACCGAGCCCAGTAGGCCACGTAGTCCAGCCCCAGCCGGTCCTTGTGCGGCCCCCTGTCACCATAGGCAGTAAAAGACATGTATATCAGCCGGGGGTTGCTCTTCGATAGGTCGTCGTATGCCAGCCTGTACCGCTCTCTTCGCTGGGGCACCAGATTTGTGATGAACACGTCGGATTTTTCGGCTATGTCCACCACCACCCGCCTGGCCTTCTCCCGGCCCAGGTCGAGAGTGATGCTTCTCTTGTTGCGGTTGTCCACTTCGAAGCTGTAGTTCTGGTCGAACCCCATCGACCCGTCGACGTATCCCCGCCACGGATCCCCCTGTGGTGGCTCGACCTTGATTACCTCGGCGCCCATGTCCCCCAGCAGGGCGCCGGTTGCCGGCGCTGCCAGCCAGTTAGCCACCTCCAGCACCTTTATCCCGTCCAGCGGCCCCTTCATGCCTTGCCTCCTAGTAGTAGACGGCCCCAGTTTACACCTCCAATCCGCCTCTTCTGGCCGGGATGCCGGTGAAGAATGTATAATGGGAGTCCACACTCTTCCATCACTGCGGGTGGAGGTATCAGCCATGTCAGGACATTCCAAATGGTCGACGATCAAGAGGCAAAAGGGCGCCAACGACGCCAAGCGAGGCCAGCTGTTTACCAAGCTGGGCCGCGAGATATCCGTTGCTGTCCGCCAGGGCGGCCCCGACCAGGACGCTAACTTCCGGCTTCGTCTCGCCGTCCAGAAGGCCCGGGACAACAACATGCCCCTGGACAACATCGAGCGGGCCATCAAGAAGGCCGCAGGTCAGAGCGGAAACGGCGACCAGCTTCACGAGGCTACCTACGAGGGCTACGGGCCCGGCGGCGCCGCCCTCCTTCTCCAGGTGCTCACCGACAACCGCAACCGCGCTGTCGCTGAGATCCGCAGCACCCTGACCCGAAACGGCGGCAATCTGGGTGAGTCTGGGTCTGTTGCGTGGAACTTCGACTCTAAAGGGGTCATCGTCATCGAGACGGAGCCGGACCTGGCGGAAGATGCGGCCATGGAGTCCATAGACGCCGGCGCCGACGATTTCAAGCTAGAAGACTCCATACTGGAGGTCTACACCACCCCCCAGGACCTGGAGCCGGTCCGTCGCGCCCTCGAGGACAAGGAGATCGCCATCCAGTCCGCCGAGATGGCCATGGTGCCCAAGAATGTCATCATGCTCAACCAGCAGGTGGCCTCTCAAACCCTACGGCTCCTCGACAAGCTGGAGGACCTGGACGATATCCAGAGGATATTCAGCAACGCCGACTTCCCTCCCGAAGTGCTGGAGGCCTACCGCAAGGAGAGCTAGCGCTCCGCCGCTGTAGTATGAGGGTACTCGGAATCGACCCCGGCACCATCAACATGGGCTATGGAGTCATCGACCAGACTTCCGATAGGCCCTCCCTCGCTCAGTGCGGTGTCCTCAAGGCACCCTCCGGTATGGCCATAGAGGAGAGATTGCAGCAGCTCTACTCCGCACTGGTGGAGATAATCGACGAGGTCCAGCCCGACCATGTGGCCATCGAGGAACCCTTTGTCAGCCGGAACGTCCGTTCTGCCATGATGATAGGTGAAGCGAAGGCCATCGCCAGTCTGGCCGCCACCGGACACAGCATCCCGGTGTCCCGTTACTCGCCCCGAAAGGTGAAGCAGGCGGTCTCCGGCTACGGCGGAGGCAGCAAGGAGCAGGTCCAGGAGATGGTCCGCCTGCAGCTGGGACTGGACGCTTCGCCCGAACCACTGGACGCCTCCGACGCCATAGCCGTGGCCCTGTGTCATCTCCACCAGCTATCCTTGGGGCTTCTCCTGGCCGAATCCCAGGAGGGACGGCCTTGATATCCAGCCTGCAGGGCGATCTGGAGGCCATCGGAGACAGGGAGGTGGTGGTCGATATCGGTCCCATGAGCCTGAGCGTGCAGGCGCCCACGTCGACCATCAGCATCCTGGGCAGCGTGGGAGAGCGGGTAAAGCTCCTCACCCACCTGTATCTCAAAGAGGACGTCCTGGCCCTCTACGGGTTCGCCACCAAGGACGAGCTGGAGCTCTTCGAGGCTGTCATAGGGGTGGGCGGGGTTGGGCCTCGTATGGCCCTTTCTCTCCTCTCGGCCATGTCCCCCGAGCGGCTGGCCGGCGCTATAACCTCCGGCGATATCCAGCAGCTGACCCAGGTCAGCGGGCTGGGCAAGAAGATTGCCGGCCGGCTGGTGCTGGAGCTGAAGGGAAAGCTGGAGAAAGAGTGGGGCGAGACCACGGCGCCCGCCGCGGAGGACCAGGAAGACGTGGTGGCCGCCTTAACGGCCTTGGGCTACGCTCCATCCGAGGCCCGGTCTGCCGTCGCCCAGATCCAGCTGGCCCCCGACACGGAGCTGGAGGAGCGGGTCCGCTTGGTCCTTCAGTCCCTCGGCGCCAGATAGCACCACTCCTCATGGGAGACCTCAGATATCAAGGGAGGCCCGATATGCGCATAGAACCGTCCAGCCAGAGAAAGCTGCCCAGGCCTTTCCAGCTCCCCTGGGGCAAGGGGGTAGTTGCAGAGGAGGTCAGCGTGACCCGGCCACACTGGGAGCCAACCATCCAGCTCCTGGAGTACGAGGACGGCTCCCGAGCCCTGCGCTTCTGCTACTACCACGGGCCTCGCTTCGGACGCGGCCCGATGATCCTCGATGCCGAAGACATCGTCGAGATGAAAGTGGCCGCAGAGCAGGACGCCCCCAGGATCAGGGAGCTTCTTGAGGGGTTCGGTTAAATCCGTAGCCTACCAACTGTGATAGACTAGGCCGCTCCATTCATTCCCATCCGGGAGACGATAGACATGGCAATGCGCCGCCTCCAGACGACCCTCATCGTGCTTGGCTTCACTCTCCTACTAGCCCTCATCGGCTGCGGCGGGGCCTCGGAGTCCAGCGAGCTTAGCAGGAGCTCGGACTCCAACGAGCACAGCCTAGGCTCGGAGTCCAGCGAGCACGAGCAAGGCTCGGATTCCGGGGAAGACGGTGAAGAATCCGGCACTCAGCTGGCCCTCGGCGATACCTTTGACCAGGTGCGAGCGGGAGCCCGGCTCGTCCTGTCGTATGACTCCACTGCCAACGCCTTCAAGGGCACGGTTGAGAACACCACGGAGGCCACACTGCGCCAGGTCAGGGTCGAAGTCCATCTTTCGAACGGAACCGAGTTGGGCCCGACAACTCCGGTCGACCTCGCTCCCGGTCAGATAGTGGAGATCACTCTCCCGGCGGGAAGCGAACCCTTCACCACGTGGAGCGCTCACCCGGAAGTCGGCTGATTCCTAGACCACCGGCACAACCTGGACACTACCGCTCGGCATAGGCACCGGGGTGCCGGACGCGATCAAAGCTACGAGCCCGGTCCGGAGGTGGCTGATGGAAAAGCGCTCCGGCATGGAGATTGCGGCCATCAACCCCCTTCTGTCCAGCCACGAAATGTGTTACAATATTTTTGTGAAAAGTTTTGAAACGGCATGACTAAACAGGTCGTTTCAACCGTGAGATGACCCTGGAGCTACGGCGCCTGATTACGAGCATACTTCGGGACCCAACCCGCCTCTTGCAGATTCATCCGCGCCGTCCCGCACAAGCCGGGCGTCCGGGCCTCAAGTGTCCGGTCGCATACCGTCACATTAGCCGTAGGAGCGCACCTACTTCGGACCGATAGTAACCGCATGGCAGCCAACAACGACAAGTACACCGCCGCCGATATACAGGTCCTAGAAGGTCTCGAGGCCGTTCGCCGGCGTCCAGGCATGTACATCGGCAGCACCGACCAGCGAGGCCTCCACCACCTGATCTTCGAAATCGTCGACAACTCCGTCGACGAGGCGATGGCCGGCTACTGCGATTGGGTAGGCGTGACCATCCACAAGGACGGCACCGTAACCAGCGAGGACAACGGCCGGGGCATACCCACCGAGAAGCACCCCACGACCGGCCTGTCCGCCCTCGAGACGGTGATGACCATCCTCCACGCGGGCGCCAAGTTCGGCGGCGGCGGGTACAAGGTATCCGGTGGTCTCCACGGCGTCGGAGCATCGGTGGTGAATGCACTGTCCAGCCATCTCCGGGCCGAGGTGCAGCGGAACGGGAAGGCCTACTCCCAGGAATACGAAAGAGGCATCCCCGCGGGTAAGCTGTTGACCGCCGGGGCTACTGAGCGCCACGGCACCAAAATCACCTTCCGGCCGGACGAAGACATATTCACCACCCTGGACTACGACTTCGATATCATCTCCGACCATTTCAGGGAGACGGCCTTCCTCAACAAGGGCCTGGAGATCCGGTTCCTGGACGAGCGGAGCGACAGTGTCAACAACGAGGTCACCTTCTTCTTCGAAGGCGGCATCGCCAGCTTCGTCCGCCACCTCAACCGCAACCGCGAGGTGACCCACACCCAGCCCATCTACATCCAGAAGGTTGTGGACAGCACCATGGTGGAGGTGGCCCTCCAGTACAACGGCGGCTACTCCGAGGCGACGTACGCCTTTGCCAACTGCATCAATACGCCCGATGGCGGCACCCACCTGACCGGATGCCGGACCGCCCTCACCAGGGTCCTCAACGACTACGCCCGCAAGGGCGGGCATCTCAAGGCCGATCAGCCCAATCTGACCGGTGAGGACGTTCGCGAAGGGCTCAGCTCCGTCATCAGCGTCAAGCTCACCGATCCCCAGTTCGAGGGTCAGACCAAGGCCAAACTGGGTAACGCAGAGATCAAGAGCCAGGTCGAGTCGGTCGTGGCCGAGGGCCTGACCATGTACCTGGAGCAGCACCCCCAGGAAGCCAAGCGCATAATGGAGAAGTGCCTCACCGCAGCCCGGGCCAGGGAGGCGGCTCGGAAGGCCCGGGAGATGGTCTTCCGCAAAGGGCCTTTCGATGGAGGCAACCTCCCCGGCAAGCTGGCCGACTGCTCAGAAAAGGACCCCAGTCTCTGTGAAATCTATCTGGTAGAGGGTGAATCTGCCGGCGGATCAGCCAAGATGGGCCGGGACCGCACCTTCCAGGCCATTCTCCCCCTCAAGGGCAAGATCCTGAACGTGTGGAAGGCCCGAGAGGACAAGATGTTCGGTCACGAGGAGATCCGGACCATCATCACCGCCCTCGGCACCGGCATCCGAGACACCTTCGATGTCTCCAAGCTTCGCTATCACCGGGTCATCATCATGACGGATGCCGACGTGGACGGCTCCCACATCCGCACCCTTCTCCTCACCTTCTTCTTCCGATACATGCCGGAGTTGATCAGAGAGGGCTACCTGTACATCGCACAGCCTCCCCTGTACAAGGTGGGCAAGGGCAAGAAGTACGAGTGGAAGTACTCCGATGGCGAAAAGGATGATTGGTTCGCTCGCAGGGCCTTCGGAAGCCTGAAGGTTTCCTCCAAAGACAAGTCCCGTTCCTTCACTGGACAGCAGATAGCCAAACTTCTCGATCCTCTGAAGCAGTTGACCGGTTCGTGGGAGGACGTCGGGCTGCCCCCACACGTCGCCGGAGCGCTGCTGGAGGGCCTGTCCCAGTACAGGTGGGACCTCTCCGATGAGGCGGACTACATGAGGGCCCTGAGCTGGCTTGGCGAGCGGGGCTTCAAGATAGTGGATTCAGGGAAGAGCAACGGCTCTACCAACGGCCAGATGGAGATAGTCAACGGGAACGACGAGTCGGTGGTGCTGTCGCCTCAGATCGTAGAGGCGCCCCCTATGCAGGACTGCCTTACGATCTATCCCCAGGTCCGAGACATCGTATCCAACGGCTCTTTCGTGGTGACGAAAAACGATAAGGAGCTGGGTGACGACGTCCCGTGGAGCGATCTGTCCCGTATGCTGGAGCGCAACAGCGATAACCGGGGCATCAATATCCAGCGCTATAAGGGCCTAGGTGAAATGAACGCCGATCAGCTGTGGGAAAGCACAATGGACCCCGAGTCCCGGACCATCCTGCAGGTTTCCATCGATAACGCTGCCGAAGCGGACCACATCTTCGCCACCCTCATGGGCGACGACGTCCCACCCCGAAAATCCTTCATTCAGGCCCACGCCAAGACCGTGCGCAACCTGGACATCTAGTCCCTCTCTACCTCGCCAGCAACGCCTCGATCCTCGCTTGGTTGAAGTCGGTTACCACGTACCCATCGATGTCCCATACCGGAGTGCGTATCCGTCCCGTCAGCTTTCTCAGGGCGTACTTGGCCCGGTTGTCCTTGGACACGCTCACCTCTTCGTAGTCGATAGCTTTGTCCGCCAGGAACCTCCTGGCTGCACTACACACCTTTCAGGTACGAGTCGTGTAGACCTTGATGCGCTTCGGCATATCATCCTCTCCTGTCACGAAGCCCGGTATATCCCTTCATTCCTTATGTACCGCTCCACGGCCTCAGGCACCAGGTACCTGATGGACAGTCCCTCGCGGACCCTGCGGCGTATGTCCGACGAACTGATATCCACCTGGATGTTCTCAATGGAGCACACCCGGTCCCTCAAACCAGGGACCGAATCATCTAGCGCCTGGGTTTCCAGTCTCGTGTAGCCCGGCCTTCTCATCGCGGCCAACCTGCACAGCTGCAGTATCCTATCCGGGCTCTTCCACCTATCCAGCTCGGTCAGGGCGTCCAGCCCGATTATGAAGTAGAGCTCAACGCCGCTGCTGAGCCTGCTTGTCAACTCCTCCAGGGTATCGACGGTGTACGTGGGGCCATCTCGCTCCAGCTCCAGGGTATCAATGCAAAAGAGAGGATCGCCTTCCAATGCTAGACGCAGCATCTTCAACCTGGTACAGGCTGGGGATACATAGCTGGCTTCCTTGAACCGCGGGTTTCCCGCCGGCACGAACATTACCCGGTCCAGCGCCAGCTGCTCCGCCGCCTCCTCAGCGATAATCAGGTGACCGAGGTGAACAGGATCGAAGGTGCCGCCCAGGATTCCAACTTTCATTTCAGTTCCATTCCAGCTCTTTGCCCCCGATGATAACCGTATCGCCCCCTTTTACACCCGCTTTTTCCAGGGCCTTCTGTACCCCGGCCCGTTCCATCAACGCCGCCACCTGCGCCCTGGCCTCCCAATCTTGCATGTTCGTACCCGATACCAACCGCTCGATCTGCTCCGATCGCACTACGAAAGCGTCCCGGTTTCTCTCGACTACAAGTCCCGGGTCCCTCGGGTTCGGTTGATGAACGGTCTCTTCCGGTTGCTCAGATGTAACACATTCATCGGGAACCTCCTGGACGATAGTTATCACCTTGTCCAGCATCTCCGTAACGCCGATTCCCGTCTCTGCGGACACCTGGACCACCGAATGTTTATCGTGGCACTCAAATCCGACAATCCCGTCGGTCAGGTCGGACTTGGTCAGGGATACTATCCGGCGCTTGGTGTCCAGGCCCCGGCCATACTTCCTCAGGGCCTCGTCGATCAATTCGTAATCGTTCGCGGCGTCCTCTTGCGTCCCATCGAGGCACAGGAGCAGCGCCCTGGCCCGTTCAGCGTGCTTTAGGACCTTCAACTCTCCTCCGGCCCAGGTAGAAGGGATCTCCACGAATCCATACTGCTTCCAGTTGTACTCAACCGCCCCCACTATCGGGTCCACGGTTGTAACCGGATACTCGGCTACCTTGGCCCTAGCGTTTGATAGTCGATTCAACAGGGTCGATTTGCCGCTGTTGGGCAACCCAACAATGGCCACGTCGGATACAGACTTGTAGTCCAGAGTTACCGTTCTTCGGTCACCCTTCTCCCCAGCCTCAGCTATCCGAGGGGCCTGCATGGTCGCCGTGGCAAAGCTCTTGTTGCCACGGCCCCCGGCGCCCCCTCGAGCCACGATAACCCGCGATCCAGCCTCCACCAAGTCGATAACCCATGAAAGCCCCCTGGCTTTGATAACTGCAGACGTACCCACGGGTACACGAACCTCCCGGTCAAGACCAACCCCACCCGACGAGTTCCTTCCTTCACCCGGAACACCATTCTCGGCGACAACCTCTCCCGCGGAGGATAGATGGCCCAGGCCATAGGCCCCATCCACGCTGATCAGGCAAACCGACCCGCCAGCCCCCCCTCTCCCTCCATCAGGTCCACCGAGCCGGACGTACTTTTCTCTGCGGAAACTTATAGAGCCCCCTCCACCATCTCCACCTCTCACTTGAATTGTTATTTCATCGATCAATATTCTTCTCTAAGTTAAGAGTGAAGATATAACAGTATTAATAGCCTGTCGTTTTATCTAGGTTAGCGCGACGTTTTGGGAGATCTAGGCTGGAAGTTCGTTTTGTGTGTCCCTGCTGTCGGCGTTGAGACTGAAATAAACCCTGTGCAACCACCGATGTTGGCATGGTTGACATGCTACTTCCGGTCCGGTTGACGGATACGTCGAATGGTATTGGCAACTAACTCTCTGTCTCCGCTCCACTAAGTGCAGTATACCGATAGTCGACTGGCGGTAATGAGGGTGTAACCATTCGATTTGGCTGTTTAACTGGCACCAACCTCATCATAACCTGCAGTTGATTGCAAGTAAGCTGGAGAAATGGCAAACGGAAACGGGTTGAAGGTGAGAAGAACGGGGGGGGCGAGTCGAGGAAGGCTAGACGGCTTCCCGGATCAGTGATAGGACCCGCTTCAAGGTATCGTCCCGCGAGAGCTTGGCGCTGACCCTGCGGCAGGAGGCGGCCACAGACGTTGGCGTCCTGTGCCCCAACAAAGCTCCGATCCCCATGGCCGACATGCCTAGCTCCTCGTGCAGTAGGAAGATGGCGATGTCTCTGGCTGCCACCAGCTTCTTGTGCCGGCGCTTGCCGTATAGCTCGTCCGGGGAGAGATCGAAGTGGCGGGCAGCCATCTCTACGATCTCCTCTGCGGATACGTTTCTCTTCTCGATGTCGGTGGCGCCTTGCAACGCCTCGAAGGCCAGCTCCGCAGTGAAATCGGAGTCGCGGGCGGCGGCGTAGGTCACCACCCGGTGAAGGGCGCCCTCCAGCTGCCTGATGCTACCCCTAGCTCGGCGGGCGATGGCTTCTATGACCTCTTCGCTGAGCTGGAGCCCCATAGCCTCTGTTTTCGCCGTCAGCATCTCCACCCGGGCCTCCAGGTCCGGTGTTCGGATGTCTGCCAGCAGCCCGCCCTCGAACCTGGATACCAGCCTTTCGTGGACGGCGGGAATCCGACCCGGGTGACAATCGGCTGCCAGGACTATCTGCTTGTTGTAGTTGTGCAGGTGGTTGAAGGTGTGGTAGAACCCTTCCTGCGTCTGCTCCTTGGCGCTAATAAACTGAATGTCGTCCAGCAGGAGCACATCCAGCTCTCGATACTTGGCTCGAAAGCCCTCGGTGCTTTTCGTTTTGATGCCGGCCACGAGGTCGTTGGTGAACTGCTCGGCACTGGCGTAAAGGACCCGCATATGGGGGTCGACGGCGTGGCCGATGGCGTGGAGCAAGTGGGTCTTGCCCAAGCCCACGGTTCCGTAGACGAACAATGGGTTGTAGGTCAGGCCGGGCGCGTCGGTCACCGATCTGGCGGCAGCATAGGCCATCTGATTGAACTCGTTGACGACAAAGCTTTCGAAGGTGTAGCGAGGGTTCAGCCCCCGGGATCGCGACCCCCGGGGCGGTGGCGCAGAGACCTCGTCGTCCGCCGATGACGACTCTAGCGGTGTATGCTCCTGACGCAACAGGAACTCGACCGGGATAGGCCGCTTGAGTATACCTCGAAGGACATCCTCGACCCTGGGCTGCATCCTCTGGCGAAGCCACTCAACTCCAAAGGTGGTGGGCACCCCTACTATGAACTTGTCCTCCCGGCACTCCAGCCCGACCGTGTCCTTAAGGTATGTTTCGTAGTAAGGCCGCGTGACCTGCAGCTGGAGCTCCCCCAGAGCGGTGTCCCAGATTCTTGCGGTTTCTTGAGGTTCCATTAGTTGCTAAAGCCTGCGCCGCCCCGAAAAAAACACAAAAGATCCCCCAAGGAGAAAGCGCATGCTTGAAAAAATCCGCCTCCTACAGGCCCCTTATCGACCGCACCGGAAGGCTCCTTCCGGACCTTCCGGACCCCTACGCTCCTGCCTCCCTGCCGACCTTTCGGAGGTCGATTTCTTGGGCCATCCGACGAGCTTCAAAATCCGTCGGTATAGGGAGGATACCACCCCCGCTTTCGTTGGTGTCAATGGCATTAAAGGCCAATTTTTGCGCTCTTTTACACCGATTTTCGAGCCCTGTTCCCAGGCCCAATTTTGGCCCTTTTGTACTGCCGAAGCGCCGGCCATATAATGACCTCAAGCGTGCTGGATACGGACTCCATAAGAACGGTTTTCATGGGCACCCCGACCTTTGCGGTGCCTGCTCTGGAAGCCCTGATAGACTCGGGATATCGGGTGGTTGGCGCCTACACCCAGCCGGACCGGGGTTCGGGTCGTGGCCGAAAACCCGTCGAGTCCCTAGTCAAAGAGCTGGCTCGACAACGAGGTGTCCCGGTCTACCAGACCGCCTCCTTCAAAATGGAAGATGCCGTCGCTGAGCTGTCCTCTCTGGAGCCGGACCTCATCGTCGTAGCAGCTTACGGTCTGATTCTTCCTCAGGCTGTCCTGGAGATCCCCAGCCACGATGTGCTAAACGTCCATCCTTCCCTGCTTCCCCGCCACCGTGGCCCTTCCCCGGTAGCCGGCGCCCTCCTGGCCGGTGACGAAACAACCGGAGTGACGATAATGCTCGTCGAGATGCGTGTGGATGCGGGGCCAATACTCAGCCAGACCGAGGTCCCCATCCAGCCGGATGACAACGCCGGTTCGCTCACCGAAAAGCTGGCCCAACGCGGCGCCGATCTGCTGGTCAAGACCCTGCCCGGCTGGCTGGGGGGCGAGATCGAGCCCCGTGTCCAGGACGATTCCCAGGCAACCTACAGCAGGATCATCAAGAAGGGGGACGGCGAGATCGACTGGAGTCTTCCCGCGGAGGATATCCGGCGTCGTATCCGTGCCTTCGATCCGTGGCCCGGCGCCTTCACCCGATGGCAGGGAAAGCGGCTCAAGGTCCTGGACGCCATCCCCCTCCCCGACGCGCCCCAGCTTCCGCTCGGCAGTGTCTACAGGGGGAGTAACGATAACGTCTCCGTGGGGACAGGCACGGGACCGTTGGCTCTTCGGCGGGTCCAGCTGGAGGGCCGTAGACCCGTCGACGTGGATGCCTTCGTCAGGGGATATCCGACATTCCCCGGCAGCCTTCTGCCTTCCTGACCTGATCCGCGGTTCAGATTCCTGGTCAGCGCCTGTGTCGATGGAATGGTACCCCAGTCCCGACGGGTTCCGCCTGCCCTCCCGCCCGGCTTGCTTCGCTCCCTTCGACTGCCCTCAGGACTAACTCTCCCCGTCGCTCGCAACGACGGCCTCGTCATTGCGAGACCCGACGAAGTCGGGGCGTGGCAATCTAGCCAGATCCGGCCGTTGACCCGGCGGAGTCGTATACCCCACCACCCCAGATTGCTTCGCTCCCACGGACTCCCCTCAGAACCAACTCCCCTTGTCGCTCGCAACGACGGCAACCGTTAGACTGAGTCCGTACTTCCGTCATTGCTCATCACGTGCTCGGCGATCTCCGAGGCCTTCCAGAACCCCACGTTGGGCTTGCCCAGCATGTGCCGGATGGTTCGCTCCAGGGCCGATATCCGGCCCGGATGGCCGGTGAGCTGGGGGTGCATCACCAGCGCCATGCACCGCCCGTCTTTGTACAGCCCGTCGAACTCGGCGATCCAGGTCTTGGCCACCGAGACGGGGCTTCGATTCGGTCCCCTGATGTCGAGGGCCGGGACGTAGGCATAGTAGGAAAAATCGTCGAGCAGCCAGTGGAAGGGGATTTCCACCAGACTGCCCTTGTCGGTCTCGAGGATGTAGGGAGCATCGTCGTCGGACAGGCTGCTGTCGTAGGCCAGGCCTCGTTCCGCTGCCAGGGTTGCGGTGTTCTTCCCCGGCTCACCCGGGCTCCGATAGCCCACAACCTTCACCCCGGCCGCCTTTTCCAGGGCCTCCAGTCCGCGGTCCATGTCCTCTGCCTCCTCCTCCAGGCTGATCTCCACCGGCCTCTTGTGCATGTAGCCGTGACCCGAGACCTCATGTCCCCGCGCGACTATCTCCACGACCATCTCCGGGTACTGCTCCGCGGTGTAACCGGGAGTGAAGAAGGTGCCCTTGAGTCCGTACTCGTCCAGCAGGTTGAGTATCCTGGGCACTCCCACCCTGGGGCCGTAGTCCCCCATGGTCATCATTACAGGCCGGTTGCGATTGTCCGGGTTGCGGCCTATCCAGCTGCTCTGCCCGTCGATATCGAAGCCCAAGTTCACAGCGCACTGCACGTCCCCCGGCCAAAGTCCCGTCATTTGGACCACCTCGCTCCCACTACTTTCAGGGTCCTTACTTAACCTTCGACTTGGGCCCGTAAGGCTCGGGCAGGAACGGCCCGTCGCGGGCCTCGAGGAAGGCCCTCATTCCACCCTTGGCCTGGGCTTCCAGCAACGCCTCCCGATCCTTGCCGTGGGAGCTGTGGGCAATCGAAGACAATGCAGCGTTGACCTTCATTGCGGCCCCCAGGCCCATCGCTTCCAGGCCCATCCAGGTGACCGCTTTGTTGATCCGAACCGACGCCTCCGGCACTTTGGAGATCCGCTCCGCCAACGTCCAGGTCTCTTCTTCCAGCTTATCGACGGGCACCACCTTGTTGACGATCCCGAGCCGGTACGCCTCCTCTACTCCCATGTGATCACCGGTGAGCCCCCATCGGTGGGCCTGCTTCCAGTTGGTCAGCGCCGCCAGCAGGAACGACGTGTTGGACACGTGGCGCACCTCGGGCTGCCCGAACACCGCATCTTCGGCAGCGATGGTCATGTCGCAGGCCATGCTGTACCAGAAGCCGCCACCCAGGCAGTAACCCCGCACCGAAGCGATGACGGGCACACCCAGTTTCCAGATGTGTTGCAGGTTCTGGGTGTGGTCGCCGTCCTGGCCCCACCACCGTTTGAGATACTGGCCTATTTCAAGCCCCTCGGCATCGTTCATCGACTTGCCGTCCTCCGTGGGCTTGATGTCGTACCCGGCGGAGAAGGAGCGCCCTGCGCCGGTCAGGATCACGGCGCGGACCTCATCGTCCCGGTCCGCTTCGTCCAGGGCCGAGTGCACCTCCTGCACCAGCTCTTCGCTCAGAGCGTTCAAAGCCTCCGGTCTGTTCAGCGTAATCTTGGCGATCTTGTCCGCTTTCTCATACAAAATAGCTTCATATGCCATGTGAACCTCCTAAGGTTGCTGAAGTTGACTGTTGCTCCTGTACCGTCGGCTTTATCAAACGACTCGCTCACGCCGCCGTCCAGCCGGCGTCTATCGTCAGCGTCTGGCCCGTGACCAGGTCCGACGCCGGGGCCGCCAGGTACACCGCCGCCCCGATCACGTCTTCCCACCTGCCCAGGCGCCCCAAGGGCATCTTCGGCACCATCTCTTCCATGAACGCCGGGTCCCGCACCCGGGGGCTGTTGGACGGCGTCTCGATGTGCGTAGGCGCCAGGGCGTTCACCGTGATGCCGTAGGGCGCCCACTCCAGCGCCAGAGTCCTGGTCAGAGCTATCACCCCGCCCTTGGCCGCGCTGTAGGCCGATCGGTTGGGGTACCCGACCACGCCGAACTGGGAGGACATGTTGATCACCTTTCCAAAGCCCTGCTCTATCATCACCTTGCCCACCGCCTTGCAGCAGTAGAACACCGAGGTCAGATTGACCTTGAGCAGCGCCTCCCATTCCTCGGGGTCGAGGTCGACGATCGCTCCACCGGCCAGCGGCCTGCCGGCGTTGTTGACCAGGATGTCTATCCTCCCCAACTCCTCGACGGTACGGGCGGTCATCTGTTCGCACTGGGCCGGGTCGGTAACGTCGGTGACCGAGACTACGGCTCTCCTGCCCATCCGTTCAACCTGGCGCGCCACCCTCTTCATCTCTTCCTCGCTGCGAGCGGCCAACACCACGTCGGCGCCGGCGTTGGCCAGGCCGATGGCTATAGCCTCGCCCAACCCACGGCTCGCTCCGGTGACGATGGCCGCCTTCCCGCCCAGGAAGAAGCTGGCCTTGCCCAGGTTTACTCTCTCTTCCATTGGACTTACATCCTCGTCGATGGGACGTTATCATATCACGCAGCAGTCCAATTCATGGGACAGTCCAACAGACCCGGAGGGGAGGAACACCATCAGCAGGGCTCGAACGTTCGGCGCTATCCTTCTGCTGGGTCTTCTGGCCGCGGCTCTCGCCGGATGCTGTCCGACCGGGTACGAAGCCGATCTGGCCGAGCAGATCACCGTTCCCAACTTCGACGCCTCCTATCCCGTTCACGGCGAGGTGCTGACCAAGCCTCCCGACCTGATCGACGTCAGCTTCAAGACGGAGCTCCAGGAAGGGTCCACCTTCAGCGTGTACCTGTACGATGAGGCCGTGTCCATCGGTGAGGTCGTGATTTCTGAAGACCCCTGGCTGTACGCCCTGTCCATGGGCGCTTCCTTCGAGGGAGATACGGGAGAGGAAGACTCAGCCGATGGCGTCTACCATGTCTATTACACCGCCTGTTGGGCCGACGGCTCCTGTGACGAGGGCTTGTTCGGGTTCATCGTTGACTCCACTTCGGCGCAATAACACATCCTAGTCATTCGCGGGAGCGTCCCGCCAGGTGCCGCCCGGCAAGTGGAAGGTCGGGATGATAACCGAGCGCAGTCTGCTATAGTTAGCGGCCGAGTCGAATCCATAAATCAAGGGGAGGAGCATCACATGTCCTGGATCAAGGAGCCCGGCGACAACCCGTGGAACGTCTACAATGTCATGTCCCTCAACCCAAAGGCGATGCAAGCCATGGCCCGGTTCGGTCAGGCCGCCGCCCATGGTGGGTCTCCGTTGACGCTGGCCCAGGAAGAGGCGATAGCGACGGTGGTCTCCGTCATCAACAGGTGCCGCTACTGAACCACTCACCACGGAAAGGCTTTCCGTGACGCCACCGAAGACAGCGAGGCCGCCAGCCACCTGATGCACGACTACACAACCGCCGACCTCGATCCGCAGACCCGGGGCATACTGGACTATGCAGCCAAGCTTACGCGGGAACCCTGGTCAGTCCGGGAGGAGGACGTGGTTGCGCTCAGGGATCTAGGCCTCACCGATGAGCAGGTGCTGGCGGTGGTCCTCATCGTCTGCTACTACTCGTTCCTCACCCGCATAGCCGATGGCCTCGGCATCGATATTGAGGGGGGAATCGCCGAGGAGGTCCAGTCCTGGCTCGCCGGCCCCGCCAAGGAACAGGACTGGCTGGTAAAAAGGCACGGCTAGAGGAGCGGCAGCGTGGTCATCGATATACATAACCACCTCTGGACCCGGGACGCCCTGCCCGATGCCTGGTGGAAGATGTACTCCACCTTCTTCTCCACCTACATCCCCGACTCTTCCTTCTCCGGCACCCCCGAGGAGATCGACGCCGGGCTCTTCGAAAAGGCCTTCGACCCCGACGGCGCCAGTTGTCTGCGAGAGATGGACGAGGCCGCAATCGATGTCACGGTCAACATGCCCGTAGACGTCGATTGCGCTATCGGCGCCCCCGTCAAGCCCATCGAGCAGCAGAACCAGGAGCTTTCCGACCTGGCTAGAAAGCACCCCGATAGGTATCGCTTCTTCTGCTCCATCGATCCTCGCAAAGAGAGAGCGCTGGAGTTCGTGGAGAGGGCCGTCGAAGACTGGGGGGCCACCGGTTTCAAGCTCCACCCCAACATGACGGGCCTCTATCCCTGGCACGAGACGGCCTACCCCATATACGGAAGGCTCCAGGATCTGGGCCTGCCGGTCCTGGCGCACACCGGCCCCATGTTCGAGCCGCTGGAGCCCAAGTTCAGCCACCCCCGGGAGTTCGATAAGGTCCTTGCCGACTTCCCCGACCTCACCGTCATAGGCGCCCACATGGGACTGATGTACTGGCGAGACCTGGTCGAGATCGCCCAGCGGAGACACAACCTCCTCACCGACTTCTCGGCCTTCCAGCACGAGGCCGGCGGCAATCTGGGACGCTTTTGTGCGGTCCTGCGTCGCTGCATCGATGGCTTCGGTGTCGACCGGGTCCTCTTCGGCTGCGACGGCCCCGTTTGGACCATGTGGTACACCCGCAAGTGGTGGGTTGACCTGATAAAGGGCCTCCCCGACAACGCCCCCGAGGGGTTCACCTTCACCCAGGATGAGGTCGACGCCTTGCTCTACGTTAATGCCGGGAGGATTCTGAAATAATAATGGACACCGTAAGAGTCGAGACGTTCCGAAACCTCCAGCAGGTAGCCACCACCGTCAATCACTCGTTAGTGGCCGACGAGCCGCCCGGCGCCGGAGATGACCTGGGACCCAACCCCTACGAGCTCCTCCTCAGCTCCCTGGGCACCTGAACCACCATCACCCTCTCGCTGTATGCGCGGAGAAAAGAGTGGCCCCTGGAGGGTGTTGTTGCCGAGCTCAGCCACGAGCGGGTCCACGCCAGGGACTGCCAGGAGTGCGAAGAGAACGATGACACCAGGCTGGACGTCATCCGCATCTATCTCCAGCTAAAAGGCCCTCTCTCCGAGGAGCAGGTCGAAAGGCTGCACCTGATCTCCCAGCGTTGCCCGGTCCATCGCACCTTGGAAGGCGGCCCCAGGATGTTCACCGAGACCGATCTGGTCTCATAACCCCTACAGCGACGCTGCAATCACCCGCAAACCGGGGAGTCCAGAGGGCTTCCCTCTGGCAGGGGGTTTGGGGGATGTGCCCCAAAAGCAAATCGTCCCAGGGTGGTTGGGCGGGAAAACAAACGCGGGAGACCCGTCGGATGCAGTCTGGGGTGAGAGGGTGGTGTCTTCAAAGCCAACAAAATGAACACTCTTTCCGGTATAATCGACCCTGTCAGGAACACCTCATCATAGAGGCCTATCTCGGGCGGGCTGGGAAACAAACAGGTAGGAAATCCTCGAAGCGGACGTTGCTCTGAGACGGCACGTTTTACTGGACGCCACCACACATCCGGGTTAGCGCCCTTAGGAGATGGTCGTCATAATCTCTAAGGGCATCCAGGGGTATAGAGATGCCGAATGACACGATAACGTTCGAATTGGGCGGCCGGGTAGCGATACAAAAGTTCTGTGACGGCGTTGGGCATTTAAAGCGCCTCGTTGACGCATTAACTCAAGGCCGGGGCGTAACTTGGGTTGTAGAAGACTTACAGGCCAGTAGCGCCATTACAACTTTGCGCGGCGAGGCGGAAGATGGTGGGCTCGTTGAGCAAATCGTGAGGGATTACGCTGAAGTGGGAAGCGCCCTTGAACGTCATGAAATCCCACAGGATAGCCCACAGATAACTCAAGCTGCTAGCGCTATCCAATCGTTTGCCGGATCTATTGATTATGTGCGGTTTGAGACCCCCGAGAACGATTACACGATTCTTGGCAATAGTACCGGGGCAGAGCATCAGCATCGCACTCTGCAGACTAGCATTGGAGCCGTGGTCGGTCGAGTACAAACGCTAAGCAACCGAGGAGGACTCCGGTTCAATTTGTACGACACCATTCACGATAAAGCGGTTTCGTGTTACCTCCAACAAGGACAGGAAGAGCTTATACGGGAAGTCTGGGGGAAAAGGGTCACTGTTAGCGGGACTGTATCTAGAGAAAGGCACCTAGGCCGCCCGGTAGCCATTCGTCACATTTTGAGCATTGACGTCTTAGAAGACATCGCCCAAGGGTCTTATCATCGTGCCAGGGGAGCGGTCTTGTGGCGAGAGGGCGATAAGATGCCTGAGGAAATTATCCGGCATTTGAGAGATGCCTAACAATCGCACCATCGTTTATTGGGATGCGTGTGTCCTTCTGTCGTATATCAACGGAATTGCAGACCGCATGCCCATCTTAGATGCTCTGCTGGCAAGCAGTGCCAGCGATAATGGTGATATCAAACTGCACTCATCAGCCATAGCGAGAGTAGAGGTAGCTTTCGGTGTTGCTGAGAAAGAAAAGAAGGCTCTGGACCCGAAGGTAGAGCAGCAAATAGATGCCCTTTGGGCAGACCCGGCTGCTGTTGTTACAGTAGATTATCATGATGGGATAGGAACGATGGCGAGACGGCTAATCAGGGCTGCACTTACTAAGGGGTGGAGTCTGAAGCCAGCCGATGCTATTCACTTAGCCACCGCCCAGTGGTTGGCAGAAGTTACTGGCCAAAAGGTTGAGTTTCATACTTACAGTAAAGACCTTCCACGATTCGCGACCCTAACTGATTACCAGATTAGCCAGCCGATTATCGCCCAACCACAGTTTGATTGGCCACCGGAGTAAAGCTAAAGCTTCTCTCGCACGATTGTACTGTCTACCACGTAGTACCTCGGAACAGGCGCAGTACCGATCACTTGGACGACTTACATCTGCTGTGTGGGCCAAGCGGCTTTTTATAGTACACTTCCACCACTGACCGTCGCAGGAGGAGTGGGATGACCACCAAGCAACGAGCCACCTACAAGAGCTTCGCTGAGAGCACTGCCGAGGACTGGGCGGCACAGGCTGCCTTCTCCCAGCAGAACGCCGACCGCTTGACCGACTCCCTCCTGGACATGCTCGTACGGCTGAAGGACATAGACGAGGGTGGCCCGATCTCCACTTACGATCACTCCCTGCAGTCGGCTACCCGCGCCTACGAGGACGGCGCCGACGACGAGACCATCTTCATAGCCCTCCTCCACGACGTCAGCCAGGACATATCGGGAGAGAACCATTCCGAGGTAGCCGCCGCCATGCTGCGCCCCTACATCTCCGATAAAGCCCACTGGATAGTGCAGCATCACGGCATATTCCAGGGCTATTACTTCTGGCACTACATGGGCAGGGACCGGAACGCCCGGGATGCCTACCGAGACCACCCCTACTTCGACGCCTGCCTGGAGTGGTGCGACAAATACGACCAGAACGCCTTCGACCCGGACTACCCCTCAAAGCCCCTGGAGTTCTTCGAACCCCTGGTCCGTCGCATCATGTCCCGGAAGCGTTAGGCTTTGGATCGGCTCCCCCAAAACAGACTCCATCCCCAGCTTCGGCGCCGGTCGGTTATTCCGGCAAGCTCCGCCTCGGACGGACGACGAGGAGTCCGCTGATATGAAGCTGGTCCTTACCAACGCCAACCTGATCGACTGCGTGTCTCCCCAAGCGGCGCAGGAATCTACCGTCATCATCGAAGAGGGCCGGATCGTGGAGATATCGGGCGGCGGCCCCCCCACGTCCGTCGATGGCGTACGAGTAATCGACCTGGAAGGCTCCTACCTGTTGCCCGGCCTTTGGGATGTCCAGGTGCAGTGGATCCGAATACACGGTACGACTGCCGCCCAGGAGTCGGTCCGGTTCGGGCATGCCGCCTCCCAGGCGCTGACCGAGGCCGGCGTGGTCGGTCTGCGTACCGGAGGTGTACCCCATTTCGTCGATGTCGCTTGGAGGGACGCCTTCAACTCGGGCCAGTTCGTAGGGCCTAGAATCTACGCCTGCGGCAACTACCTTACCACCACCGGGGGCCACGCCCTGGAGTCGGGCTTCGCCGTCGAGTGCGATGGCCCTTTCGATTGGGTAAACGCCATCCGGCATCAGATCAAGAACGGGGTAGACCAGATAAAGCTGGACCTGACGGGAGGCGTTCTGGGACCACCCTGGGACCGGCACTGGCACTCCTTCCTACTCGAAGAGGAGATGGAAGCCGCTTTCGCCATCTGCCGCCAGCGAGGCTACAGGGTCATGGCCCACGCCTCCAATCCCGATGCCATCAATGCGGCCATCCGGCTGGGAGCCCGGTCGATCGAGCACGGCTACATACTGGACGAGGAGACCGTGAATGCGATGGTCCAGTCGGGCATCTACTACGTGCCCACCCTCGGTCTGACCCACATGACCGCGGACAAGGTGACGACCCCCTGGGAAACGCAGTGGCTGGACGAACACAGGTGGGCCCCGGAGATCGCCCAGCGTCTAGAAGCGGCGGCAGACGTGCACCGTCAATGGTTCCAGAGCGCCCTTGGTGCGGGGGTTAAGATGGCCACCGGCTCCAACCTGACCCCGTTGAAGGAGGGCGTACTGCTGGAGCTGGGTGTCTGGGTGAAGAACGGCGCAACCGCCTGGCAGGCCCTGTTGGCGGCTACCAGGAACGCAGCGGAGCTGTGCGGAGCGGGTGAGGACCTGGGCACCGTGGAAGTAGGTAAGCTGGCCGACCTCATCGTCGTAGCCGGTAACCCGCTGGACGACATCAATAATCTGCGCTCACTTGAGATGGTGATCAAAGAGGGCAGTGTGGTAGCCGACCACCGAGGCCGTTCCTAGGACTCCGCTCCGTTTCCTTGTTCCCTCTTTACCTCTTATGATAAGATTCCCCTTACCGCGCAAATCGTCAGGGGGTGTGCATGACCAGTTCGTCATCGTTCGAAGTGCCCGATTCCGTCGAAGCCATTGAGTTCTACTATCGCGAGGGCTTGACCGACGGACTTCCCGTGGTGCCTCCAACCCCCGAGAGAGTTGCCGAGTTTCTGAGCTACGTCAGAAAGGAACCTGGTGACGTCATCGGCTCGGTGCCGGCCCGCCATAGAGTGATCACCGCCGATAAGATCGCCATCAACGCCATCATGGCCGGGTGCCTTCCCGAGTACATGCCTGTCCTGGTCACCGCCATCGAGGCCATGTCCGACGAGAGCTTCAATCTACACGGCACCTCCGCCAGTACTGCGGGCACGGGGCACATGGTCATAGTCCATGGGCCTATCTCCCGGGAACTGGACATCAATCACGCCAACAATCTGTTCGGGCCTACAAAGCGCTCCAACGCTACCATCGGGCGGGCGCTGCGCCTCATAATCATGAACGTAATCGGTTCCATCCCGGGGGTGCTGGACAAATCGACCTTCGGGCACCCGGGCAAGTACTCCTACTGCATAGCCGAGGACGAAGAACTGAGCCCCTGGGAGCCGTTGCACGTCGAGCGGGGGCTGCCCCTGGAGGCCAGCGCCGTCACTGTGTGGGCCGCCAATGCACCCCACCAGTTCGATGACCACGGGCACAACCATGTGGAAGACATCTTGACCACTGTGGCCACCTCCATGCTGGGCCAGGCGTATCCCGGCGGCCCCGAGCACATGGTGATCCTCAGCCCCGAGCTCGTCGGTAACATCCGTGAGTCGGGCTGGACCAAGCGGCAGGTCAAGGAGTTCCTCTACGAGAAGTCCAAGCGGCCCGCCTCCTTCTGGGCCGATCTTCGAGGCGACGGCAGCATCTTTAGCAGCGAGGGACCGGTGTCGGAGGGCGAAGAGATACCCGCCGTCGCAAGTCCGGACGGCATCATGGTACTGGTGGCCGGCGGCAGCGCCGGGGCCTTCTTCTGCAGCATCATCCCCTGGGGCGCCGGGTTCGGCACCAGGTCAGTAACCAGACAGATAACCGTCTAACTTAATCAACCAGGGATCCAAGGAAAGGAGCAAACAGATGGTAGTAGAGACAAGAGCCCCGTCCATCACCGTGATGGACCCCAGGGCCGAGCCCGTTCCTACCGAGGCCTCGATGGCCGCCAGGCCTGAGACCCTCCACGGCAAGGTGTTGGGCCTCCTGGACAACAGCAAGAACAACGCCAACGAGCTGGCAAAGGCGATCGGCGACCTGCTCCAAGAGCGGTTTGAGATCAAGGAGATCAAGGTTGCCACCAAGCCCGACGCCTCCAGGCCGGCCCCCGCCGAAATCATGGAGGACCTGGCCAACGGTGTCGACTTTGCCGTCGTCGCAGTCGGGGACTGAGGGTCCTGCAGTCAGTGCAGTTTGCACGACGGAATCGAGCTGGAAAAGCGGGGCGTGCCCGCAGCGGTGATCATCACCAGCGAGTTTATCGTTCCCGCCAAGGCCACGGCCAAGTCCCAAGGCATACCCGACTACCCCTTCGCCATTGTGCCCCATCCCATAGGCAGCCTCACCGATGAGGGCCTCAAAGAACGGGCCAGCGAGGCGCTTCCCCAGGTCCTGAGCATTCTGGACCAGAAGTAGTACATCGCTGCTGCAACCTGGGAGGGGACAAGAGACCTCTCTACAGACGTCTCATCCCCGGGACGCTGACGTATCGAAACAGGCTCTTCGCAGGGCGGGACGGCCTTTGAGTCGCCTCGTCCTGCGAAGTTGAGCCTTAGTGCCCTTGACCTCAGGGGGCTCATTCACCCTGAGTGAGCAGTGTTCGCTCCACCGTGGTTCGTTATGGTTACCCTTGACGTTAGTAACCCAATGCATTACTATCGTCAAGAGTGGATCGATTTAGAAATGGCGACACCGAACGCCTCTTTGCTGGACAGTCGGTCCGGCGACTTCCAGTCGACATCCAGCGCCAGGCACGAGTAAGACTGCAGCGAGTAGTGGCGGCCGTAGCGCTCACAGACCTTCGGCTGCCGCCGTCGCACCGACTCGAAGCTCTGCGGGGAGACCGGGAGGGCCAGCACAGCATCCGAGTCAATGACCAGTGGCGGGTGTGCTTTGTCTGGACAGGCCGGGGCGTTATGGAGGTCGAAGTCGTCGACTACCACTGAGGAGGAAGCTGATGACAGCCCCTGAACCCATACACCCGGGAGAGCACCTGGCGGAGATCATGGAGGAGTTGGGCATCACCCAATACAGATTGGCCAAGACGATAGGGGTGCCCCAGATACGCATCCACGACATCGTTCACCGCCGCAGATCCATCACTGCGGACACGGCGCTGCGTATCGGGCGAGCCCTGAGTATGACGCCCGACTTCTGGTTGAACCTCCAGCGGATGTATGATCTGGATGTGGCTCGGGCCAAGACCGACGTGAGCGCCATCGAGCCGCTTGTCAAAACGTAAGGCTGAGTGTAGCGGCCGGAGGGTTGAAGCGTTCCTGCCTCTACAAGGTCTGGGAGGCCTTCCTATTGACTATCGGCATTTTTTGCCTGTGAGGAAGGGTCCTTGGCTTCTGACGTCATCTCGTACTTGCGGGGTTTCGTTCTCAGCTGTTTGACTCCCCTCTCTTTGAGGATGGGCCAGAGCTTGTTGGCGAACTCCATCCCGAATTTTGGCCCCTGCATGCTCGCGATTCGATGATCAGGCCACCGCGATTTGACGATCCGGTGGCAGTCCACGCTTCTGAAAGGGCCGACTGGAATCTGTTGGACGATAAGATCCGCCATTTCATCCCGCAGCTTGGAATCGTCCTCGTGCTCATTACTGGCGACAGAAGGACGAGTGGAAGCAGCTGGCATTTGCACTTCATGGATGTGGTCGTTGGGGAAGAAGTTCGCGATGGTTGATGCCTTTGTCGTGGTACGATCGGTCATCACCCACAGGAAAGGGACTCTCGTTCCTCCCAGGTCCTTCAGCTTGGCGTAGAGTGGCATGAAATCGCTGTCGTCGCTCATCACGGCGACAAACTGGGTGGTCCCCGTCACGAAGTCCGCCACCGCGTCGATGGCGATAGCTATATCCGCCGAATTCTTGGATAGCGTTCTGGTGAAGTGCTGTATTCCTTTGACCGTTACGGTCAGGTGCGGAAAGTGGCTGCTGGCCCACACGTCCCAAAGCGAAACCCGGTCAGCGTGAACGTACAGGTTCAGCAGGGACAAGGGTGGAGTGTCCTCCGGCCACTGCCTTACAACGGTCTCAACTAGGAGTTGGGCGCTGCTTTGGAGATTCTCGGTGTCGACGTACAACGCCGTCCCGTGGGACTGGGATTTCATCTTGACATCGAGGGATGGAACTCCCGGCCGTCTGGCCTTTATGCGTTTACGAAACTGCTTAAACATCGTCATCCTCCTGTGGAGCTAAAGAGCGGGGCCACGGCTTCCAGTCCAACTCCAGCCGGCGACGACCGCCTGACAACTCGCGGGATCGCTGACCGTTAACACGAGACTCGCCTCTTGAGAATCTCCCGTCAGGCCACCGGAACTCGTGTTGTATCCAACCGGACCCCATAAGCGATGCAACAGGGCGGCGAATCGCCTCCCGAAACCTCCCGGCGGTTACGTTGTCGACCATCTCGGTGAGCCGTTCGATCTCGCCTTCGGCTGACTCATCGCATGCGTCACAGCCACAGTCCGGAAACGGCTCGATGTGCCACCGCCCAAATCGGACATGAACGCCGGGAAAGGTCGAGAACGCCACTGCGATAGGTGCGGTGTCGGGATTCCTCGGGTTGAGTCCGACACTGGGACTGGCAAGCTCCTGACCCCTCTCGAGCTTCTCGTCAAGACCATACCCATCCTTACGCTCCACTTCGAAGTCGCTTTCCAGCCGGCTGATAATCTCCAGCATGGCCGTGTGCAACGGCCGGAAACGCTCGGCGTTGGTCACGCGGCTGTATGCCTCTGGAGGCGGTCCCTCAGGCCCCCATCTACCACGTTCAGACATCCCTCAACGTTCCTTCCATAGGAGAATCCAGAGCATTATTATGAACAAATCGGGCGAGGTTTGGAAGAAGGTGGCTGTGGAATCGGTATAAATGCTCAATCAGGCGCCGGCTATGCTCTGGCTATGTGAGCCACTGTGCAGTCGGAGGAGTTTCCCCTACCTGCCCCCCATCAGCTCGACGCTGTCGAAGCCTGTCGCACTTACGGCCACCTAGAACAGCCCTTCCAGGTTGTCTAGCAGGTTCCGCCACCACCCCCGGCTCGATCCATGATTCGGTATGAAATGGACATCGTGCGTACCGTCCTCCTCCACTTTGAGCCAGCCGGCCAGGGTCACCACGCGGCCAAGGGGGATTGCTTCAAGGACCTCCGACGGGTCGCGCACGGTCACCCGCTGCACGTAATCCCCACGGTCAGTCTCCAGCACCAGCGTGGCGACGTCTTTGAACACCAGCGTGCCCCTGACCCTCACGCACTCATCGCGGAACAGGTCGCCGGCCGACGCGATCTGCGCGGGCGTCGGGATCACGGGAGAGTCCAAGGAACACGGCTTGACGCGCGGTGAGACCACGTCGAGGCTGAACAGGACGACCAAGACCAGCGCCCCTATGCCCACCAGGCTTACCACCCATATGAAGCATTTGCGGAGGCGCCCGCCGCCTTTCGGCTCCTCAACCGTCCCCTCCAACCTGTACGTCTGATACCCCTCCGATGGCGGTCCAGGAGCAGTTTCCAGAGCACTGCTCTGTAAATCCGGCTCACTCTCTATGTCCTGGATTTCGTCGGCGGTCCCGCGGTGCACAGTCTTCCCGGCATCCGTCGAATCGAAATCGAGTGCCTCGAGATCCACTTCAGAGCCCCACTGCGCAGCCGCCTTCTCTGGATCTTCCCACCGTCCGGTCAGCCACCACTCCATCGCGTGCAGGAAGGCGTGATAGGCCGCGTCCAGGTCGGCGCCTTGTAGGGAGGATTCCCTGCCGGCTCCGAACCACGGCGGGGCCGGGGCCGAAACGTCGAGCCACGGCTGGGCCACATTGAACGCGACAGCGTAGGCCAGCATGGGATCCGATTGGTCCCGGGCGCCCATCGGCCCAGGTCCGGCCAGGGTCTCTTTCAAACCGAGCCACTGACCTATCTCAACTGCCCCCGCCTGCGTCGGCTTCAGCATGCCCGTCCGTACTTCAAGGGCCGGATCGGTCCACAAGAGAAATGTATATGCGAGGCAGACGAAGGCGCCGATCAGGGCGCTCGCCCACCACTGGTCCAGCCATAGAGCCGCCCAGAACCCGCCGCCAACGCCCATCAATACGCAGGCCAAAAGGTCCCAAGGGGTCTCGTCGTTGGAATTCTCCCTCCTGACCCGCACGGGATTGTCATGGAAAAGGCCGCGCTGCTGCAGGTAGGCACCTATCTGGTCGCCGATGGCGTCCTCGCGCTTCTTTATCGCTTCATGGAGTGCATCAACCGTTGTGGGACTCGACGGCAGGCTGTTGCATATCGTTCGCTCCCAGTCATACTGTGTGGGCTCCTGCCGAGACAGCCGGTACAGGAAGCCGACCCTTGTTCCGACGGCCTCGATTCGCAACGTGCCGCGCTGGCACATCTCGATGATGGAGGCCAGCAAAGTCGGGCTCCATGTCATGTGGCCTTCCAGGGTAGATACCGCCGCCGCGGGCATCGACCCGGGCCGCGGGGTCCCTGAGGGCCACGCCTCCGTTGCCTTCGGGGGCCGGTGCTTGGGCCACAGCCACAGCGCTATGATGAGCAGCTGCGCTACGACTACGCCTATCGTGCGGAAGCCCCAGGCCGTCAGCTGCACCAGGTCCATCTCCCGGAAGTTGGGAAAGCCACTCTCGGCAATTGCTCCGCCTGGGTCCATCGCGAACAGCAAGCCAATGGCGGCAAGGGCCGCCAGCACCTTCAGCACACTCACAATGGCTTACCTTCCTTCTCGGGTCGCACTGCCGACTTGACTCCGCCGGACAACCGCCCTTCACACCACTATCGGAGAATGACTGTCGCCGGGTGGTACCCTCGCCCAGCCACCTCGGAGGTGGCCCCTGGGGGCGTAGGACGGCGCTGAGACAGACCTCTCGGAGCGCCGAAGTGTCGCGCAACGGGTAGGCGTTTGAAGTGTTCCTGCCTCTACAAGGTCTACGAGGCCATAGCGTCTACTTGAACGCGGGCAGGACCTCTTCGCCAAACCGCTGCGCCTGCTCCATCATCTCCTCGAACCTGTCCACCATGACGTTGGTCAAGACGCAGTGGGTCACTCCCTGCTCCTCCAGCGTTTTGATCTTGTTCACCACCTCGTCAGGGGTCCCCACCAGCATCTTGGGGATGAAAGCGTCGGGGGCCCTCTTTGCGAACCGCTTGCCCATCCACGTCTCCCGTGCCCTTTCCACCGCCTCCTCGTGGGTGTTAGCCAGGTACAGGTTCGTAGAGTACTGCCTATCGATCTCCGATATATCCCGGCCCGCCTTCTCCAGGTGAGGCAGCAGCGGCTCCACCGCCTCCCACGCCGAGTCCTTCACGTAGTAAGGCACTATCGACATCCCCGCCCCGTACTTGGCGATCCTTGGATACGTCTCCGGGGCGTGTCCCGAAACGTAGATGGGGAGGGGGTTCTGGACCGGCTTGGGGTGTATCTCGATGTCGTGGAACTCGTGGAACTCCCCCTCGAAGCTCACCTTCCCCTCGCTGGTGAGCAACCGGTACAACGCCTCCATGGTCTCGTCGAGGATCTTGCCCCGGTGGGCCTTTCTCTGCTTGGTCCGTACCGCGGTAAACTCCTCGCGATAGGTGCCCAGCCCCCAACCGAACAGGAATCGGCCCTTGCTGAACTGGTCCAGAGTCGCCGCCTGCTTTGCCAGCACCACCGGGTCCCGGAAGGGCAGCAGCAGCACCCCGGTAGCCACCAGTATCCGCTCCGTTGCCCCCGCCAGGTAGGCCAGGGTGATCATCGCCTCCAGCCAGGTGGGCTTTTCCGAGTCCGGCAAACCCATCTGCGGTACGGGGGCCATGAAGTCGGTGGCCCACACCGAATCGAAACCGACCTTCTCCGCCAGCTGCGTGAGCCTGACCACGTCATCCGCCTCTGCGAAGGGTACCGGGTAGAAGACCCCTTCACGGCTGTTGGGTATGCCTATTCCAAATCTCACGGCTGACCTCCCCGCCCCACTTTCATTATTGAGAGCAGGCGCCTACTTGTTACAATGATACTCCGATCGTTGGCAACTCGTTTCCAGGGAAGGACAGCGCGCCCATCAAACCTCGATACCCATCCCCCCACCCCGATTAGCAATGCCACAGAACAGTCCAGCCTCCATCGCCCGCCCGCCCCGAGCCCCCTGGTACAGCCGGGTTCGAGCCTTTCGATCCCTGGAGCATCGAAACTGGCGCAAGCTCTGGATAGGCAGCCTGTTCTGGCACCTGCCCTTTTGGATGGACCACATCATCCTCGGGTGGGTGGTACTGTTGCGGACCGACTCTCCCGTCCTGGTCGCACTGGTAGGCGCGTTCCGGCTGCTGCCCATGGGCACGATAGGGTTGTTTGCCGGCGTCCAAGCCGATAGATGGCCGAGAAAGCCGCTTCTCATCGGTGCGCAATCCGCCAACCTCGTTCTGTCGTCCATCATGGCCGTTACCCTCTACCTCGACGTCCTCGACCTGTGGCATATCTACCTGGGCGCGTTTCTGATCGGCGGCGCCTGGGCCACCGACTTCCCGGTGCGGCATTCCCTGATCAGAGACGTGGTCCCGGAGCATTCCGTGGTCAACGCCATGGCGCTGAACGCCGCCTCGATGATGGGTTCGGCGATGGTGGGGAGGTGGCTGGCGGGATCGATAACCGACGTGGCCGGTCCGGGCGCGGCCTACGGCTTCATCGCCCTGTCCCTCCTGGTGGGCCTATCGATAGTCATCCGTGTTCCCGTCTCGCCTCGTGAAAGCCCGGAGAGTCGCCCACAGCGGATGGGGAGAGGAATTCTCGAGGGCCTGGGCTACGCTTGGCGGAACGCCGCCATCCGAGGCGTGATGATAGTGACCGTCGCCGCCAACTTCTTGATCTTCCCCGCTACCCAGCTTCATCCCGTTTTCGCTCGGGACGTTTTCGGGGTGGGCGCAACCGGGCTGGGTTTCATGAGCGGCATGGACGGTCTGGGCTCTCTTGTCGGTGCGATGAGCATAGCAATGGTCGCCGGTGATCGCCATCGGGGGCACGTACTTCTAATCGGATCGATGGTCCTGGGAACAGGAGTACTGCTGTTCAGCTTCGCTCCTTCCTATGGCCTGGCCCTACCACCGCTGCTTCTGTCCGGTCTCGG
Organism: Dehalococcoidia bacterium; assembly: GCA_965197645.1. GTDB lineage: Bacteria > Chloroflexota > Dehalococcoidia > Plut-88900 > Plut-88900. The sequence goes on from OZ240219.1 coordinate 818,854, forward strand.
CTCGGCGGGTTTCGCCACGATGCAGACCGCCATCCCAGCCACGGCGGCCGCACCCGCAATGCGAGGTCGGGCCATGGGGGCCGTAGCGCTCGCTATCGGCGTTCTTCCCCTGGGAATGGTCTACATGGGCTCCCTTGCCGAGTGGCTGGGAGCGCCCAGGGCGGTCACCTACAGCTGCATAGCCTTTTTTCTCTTGATATTGCTCACCGCCGCTTCACAACCGGGTCTTCGCAAGGTAGCCCAGCATGAAAAGGAGTCCTCACGATGCCAGAACCGTACGAGTTGACCGTGACCGAAGCCACCCGGCGCATCCGCCGCGGCGAACTCTCTCCAACGGGGCTGGCGGAATCTGTCCTAGATAGAATCGATTCCCTGGACCCGGAGCTCAAGGCATGGGTGTTCGTGGACCGGGATGCGGTGCTGGCCGATGCGGAACAAAAGTCGGCGAAGCCGGGCCGAGGTACAGACCTCGGTGTCCTCCACGGCGTGCCCATGGGAATCAAAGACATCTTCTACACGGAAGGAGTTCCTACAACGGCCTGCTCCAAGCTCTACGCCGACTTCGTTCCAGACCACGATGCCACCGCCGTGTCTCTGCTTAAGCAGGCCGGGGCCATCGTTCTGGGCAAGACCGTCACCTGTGAATTTGCCGGCGCCGATCCGTCGCCTACGTTGAACCCCTGGAACCCAGCCCACACGCCTGGAGGTTCCAGCAGCGGCTCGGCCGTAGCCGTGGCTGCCGGCATGTGCCCTGCCGCCCTGGGTTCACAGACCGTCGGTTCGGTGCTGCGACCTGCGTCCTACAACGGGGTTGTCGGCTTCAAGCCGACCTATGGACGGGTGAGCCGGTACGGGGTGATCCCTTTGAGCTGGTCTCTGGACCACGTAGGTTGGATGACCCGCAGCGTCGAGGACGCAGCCCTCCTTCTGCAGGTCCTGTCCAGGCCGGACCCCCGCGAGCCGGTTACCTTGGGGCAACCGTCCTCGGATTACATGGTGGGACTGGATGAACCGACGCCCCCGCGTATCGGTCTCGTCCGGCCCTTCTTCTACGACCATGCCGATGACGAGACGAGGCGGCACACTGACCAGATGGCGGAGCGATTGAGCCGGGCGGGAGCAGCAGTCGAGGAGGTGTCCCTGCCCGCCAGCCTCGACGCCGAGGTCGATGACCAGGAGGTGATCATGGAGGTGGAGGCCACGGCCTTTCACCAGCAGATGTTCGCTGACCGGGGGGACGAGTACCAACCCGGTATGCGTGAGATGCTCCAGCGGGGGCTGGATGCAGATGCCCTGAGCTACTCTCGGGCGATGGAACGCCACCGGCAGTTCACCGCGGCAATGCATAGCTTCGCCGGCACAGTAGACGTGCTGATGACCCCCTCCACTCCGGCGCCGGCTCCGGCCGACCTGACAAGCACCGGCAACCCCCTGTTTCAGGGGCCGTGGACATCAAGCGGGTTGCCGGCCATCACGATTCCCTCCGGCTTGTCGGCTGCCGGGCTTCCTTTCGGCATTCAGCTGGCCGCCGCCCCCTTCGCCGAGTCCCGTCTGCTGGAGGCGGCAGCCTGGTGCGAGACGGTAACTGACGTCCAGCTGAACCCGATGGCCCCTAGATAGCCCCTCGATTTGGTATAGTTGGGCACCTGGCAAGCGTTCGAAGGGAGTGTCAACGAACGGAAGGATGCTTTCATGTAGCTTGTCCCAGAACCTCGTATTGAGGGAGTCCAGAGGGAAACTTCCCTCTGGCAGGGGGTATGGGAGATGTGCCCCCAGCTACAAAAACGTCCGAGGGCGGGTGGTTGGGACAAAGACATCTCTCCATTTGAGACAAGCTAACATATGGCCTCGGTAGGCGGGAAAAGAGAGCCAGAGCAACGCACGGGGTGTGTGGCAGTCCGAAGGGGAACGATCAGGGCTGTACAGGAAGGGTAAGGAGAAGCGATGAGTAAAGAACACGATATCCTAATCATCGGAGGCGGGCACAACGGCCTGGTATCGGCGGCATATCTCGCCGAAGAGGGCCTGGACGTCCTGGTCCTGGAACGAAGGGACATAGTCGGTGGCGCATGCGTTACCGAGGAGCTTATTCCGGGCTTCAAATTCTCCACGGCTTCCATGATCTGCGGCCTTCTCCAGCCCAAGGTGATCGAAGAGCTGCAGCTCCGAGACCACGGCCTCGATATCTACGCCCCCGATCCCAGCAACACCGTTGTTCTCCCCGGTGGCCGGCATCTGTGCGCATGGCTGGACCAGGCTAAGACGGTGGCGGAGATAGAGCAGTACTCTAAGCAGGACGCCAAGGCGTTCGTAGAGGTGACGAGATTTCTTCAAAAGTACCAGAGCTACATAACGCCTCTCTGGCTGCGCAACCCTCCAACGATGGCGGAGATGGCAGCCCGTTTTGAGACCCCTGAAGACCAGGAGGCCTTTCGCACCATCTTCATGGGCAGCGTCGATCAGTACGCGAACAGCAATTTCGAGTCCGATGCCGTCAAGGTGATGATGACCACCCTAGCCGCCACCGGTCACAACATGAGCCTCGATAACAAGGGGAATATGTACAAGATGTTCTGGGCCAACATGGCTGAGGCCACGGGTGACCTGGGAGTGTGGGGCCTGGTGCGAGGAGGCATGGGTGGCATTACCCAGGCGCTGGCTCGCTCGGCCAAGTCCCGGGGCGCAGACATCCGCACCGGCGCCGAGATAGACCACATCCGGGTAGAGGACGGCCGGGCCGTGGGCGTGGCCTTGACCACCGGCGAGGAGCTGCGAGCTAAGGCCTTAGCCTCCAACGCCGATGCCAAGCGGACCTTTCTGAACCTCTTGGCGCCTGAGCACCTGCCGGAGGACTTTGTCGGGCGGGTGGAGGACATACCCCAGAAGGGTCACTTCGCCAAGCTGTTCCTCGCTCTCGATGACAGGCCCGAGTGGGACTGCTTCCAGGGCGAAGATCCCGGCACCCGGGACAACGGGTTCATGCTGTTCGTACGGTCGCTGGAGCATATCGAAATGACCCGCCGGGAGGCGACGGAGGGCCGCCTGCCGGAGGAGCCATGGTTCGGCCTTCACATTCAATCCCTTACCGACCCATCGATGGCGCCGCCCGGACAGCACGGCGCCACGGTCTACGTTCAGTACGCCCCCTTCGATCTGGCGGAGGGCACCTGGGATGAGGTGGGAGACGACTTCGCCAAGCGCTGCATCGATACCCTGGCCAGCTACAGCCCCAACCTGAAGGACATTCTGCTGGACTACGTGTTCTTCAGCCCCAGGGACATCGAGAGCCGGTTCTACCTCACCGAGGGAACCATGCATCACGGCCACATGTTCGCCGACCAGATGTTCTCCCACCGACCCCTGGTTGGTTGGTCCGAGTACCGCACCCCCGTCCGAAACCTCTACCTCTGCGGTTCCGGCGCTCATCCGGGAGGAGGGGTTACGGGTGCGCCGGGGCACAACGCCGCCCAGGCGATTATTCAAGACTGGCGCGAAGGCGTGATCGAGTGAGAGGGAATCGTTAGATCGAGGAGTATGAGATGAAGGTCGGTTTACTGTATGACCTGCGCAATCCACCCCAGTGGTACAGACCCTTCCCGGACCTGTACGCCGAAACGCTCGAGCACATCGTTGCCGTGGAGGCCCTGGGCTTCGATGCCGTCATGTTCACGGAGCATCATTTCGATCCCGACGGCTATCTGCCCTCCCTGTTGCCCATGATGGCGGCCGCAGCAGCCAGGACCAGTTTGGTCACCATCGGGACCGATGTGTTTCTCGCGCCCTTCGTTCACCCCGTCCGATTCGCAGAGGACTGTGCGGTGGTGGACATCCTCTCCAACGGTCGGCTCCTCCTCCAGGCGGGGGAGGCCTATCGGCCCCAGGAGTTCGAGGCCCTGGGAGTTGAGAAGACGCATCGTGGAAGCCTGACGGAAGAGACCCTGGACATCATCCGGCGTTGCTGGACGGAAGACACCTTCGACTACGAAGGGCGTCATTACCGGCTCAAGGGGGTGCACGTTTCGCCGAAGCCGGTCCAGCAGCCCCATCCACCCCTCTACTTTACAGCCGACACCGGCAGGCCGTTGGAGCGAGCGGTGCGCATGGGTTTCCATGCCGCTACAGCCCACGGCGTGACCAGCGGGCCGGACCCCTCCGAGTGGAAGCGCTGGCATGATGGGTGGACGGACAAGCTGAGGGAGTTCGGACGGGACCCTCGGGAGTTCAAGTGCAGCACTATCCTGAACCTCTTCGCCGCCGAGGACCCGGAGAAGGCGTGGGAGGAACACAAGGAGGGAATACTGCACGTGTTGAACTCCTACAGCGTGGAAGGCGGAGACTCTACGCCGCCATTGGAAACACCCGAGGCGATCCCCAACTGGCGTAAGATTTTCCAGACCCCCAGCGACTGCGTAAAGTATATAAACGAGGTGTACGGGTCGGCGCCCCCCGATTACGTGCTGCTATGGGGTACGAGGCCCGGGATGTCCTACAACAAGAGCCTGGAGTACCATCGACTATTTGCCCAGCAGGTGCTCCCTGGCATTCGGGGTCCAACCTAGCAGGAGACGGCCTCAAGGGACCGGGTCGACGGGCCGACGCCGGCAGATGGATTACGGACTTTAAAGTTAAAGCATCAGCAGGAGGAGCTTATGAAGGTCTTCAACATCGATGATGTCCAAAAAGAGGACGCTAGCGCGCCTATCTTCACCGGGGGGAGCGTAACCATGCAACGCCTGCTGGTGGCGGGGGACTCGGAGGACTTCGCCGTAGGGCTGGTCAACTTCAGCCCCGGGGCCAGGACCAAGCTCCACATTCACGAATCCGATCAGATAGTCTTCGCCACCGCCGGTCGGGGCACCTACGCCACCGAGCATGAGGAGAATGAGGCTGTCGCCGGCACCATGGTCCTCTTCCCCAAAGGTGAGCGACACTGGCATGGGGCCACCCCCGACTCCTCCTTTTCACAGATCTCCTTCCTCCTGCCGGGTGAAACTACCGTCGTGGAGTAGGTCGGCGCCCACGACGTCTATGACCGGGTCTAAAATAAAGTCTTAACGTCTGTGCCGGGCCTGATTACAGGGAGGAGACGACCAATCGCAACCAACAATGTTCCCATAACCAACTCTTACTGGGTTGCCCACGGGCAGCTGCTGGCTGGGGGATATCCGGGTGGACTCGATGGAAAGGACATGGACCGGGAAGTTCGAGCCATAGTGGAAGCGGGAGTAAGGGTCTTTGTCGATCTGACCCAGGAGGCCGAACAGCCTCCCTATTCTCCGACCCTCTCCGATATCGGCCGGCAGCTGGAAACGCCCGTTCAGCACCTTAGAGTGCCTGTCAAAGACCTGGGGATACCGACCGCCTCGGAGATGGACGGTATCTTGAGGGTCATCGATGAGTCGGTGCGAGACGACAAGCCGGTATACGTCCACTGCGTGGGTGGTATAGGCAGGACGGGCACCGTGGTCGGGTGCTATATGGTCGAGCAGGGAATGACCGGCTCGGAAGCGCTGCAGGAAATAGAGGCTCTCCGCAAGCCCACCCCCTACAGCCGGGTAAACTCCCCGGACAACCCCGGCCAACGTGAAATGGTCCTCTCTTGGAGCGGGCGCGGATAGCCGATAGGCGGCCAAGATGCAAGCGCTAGCAACAAGACCCGCCGAACGCAAGACTACCCATCCCCTTGCCGTCCTCACCCCTCTCAGCTATTTTTATAATACCCGGATGTCCAAACGGTCGCTGGAACAATGCAATCAAAAACAAGCACCTCCAGCCACAAAACAATCAGACCCGATAAGAGGTAAGCCTTGACATCGTCACCGGACTCCCGTTTTGAGCTTCCCGATACAGTCGAGGCCATCGAGTTCTACTACGAACAGGGCCTCACCGATGGCCTTCCAGTAATACCTCCCACCGAGGAACGGGTGCTTCAGTTCCTGGAAGCCGCAGGGGTGGAGCCGACCGAGGTGATAGGCACCCGGCCCAGCCGCAACTGGATCGTAACTGCCGATAAGGTTGCCATTAACGCCATCATGGCCGGCTGCCTCCCGGAGTATGCCCCTGTTGTCGTAGCCTCCATCAGAGCTCTACTGCGCCCCGAGTTCAACGCCTCAGCCATTTCCGAGACTGCCGGCACCTCCGCGCCAATGATCATGGTCAACGGGCCCATTCGCCACGAGCTCGATATCAACTCCGGTTGGAACCTGTTCGGGCCTGGCTGGAGAGCCAACGCCACTATCGGCCGCGCCCTCCGGTTGGTCCTCATCAACGTCTGCAACGAGGTGCCGGGGGTGAGGGACAAGTCCACCTTCGGCCAAGCCGGACGCTACACCTCCTGCATCGCTGAAAACGAGGAGGCCAGTCCCTGGCAGCCCTATCACGTCGAGAAAGGCTTCCCGATAGAGTCCAACACTACAGGCCTCTTCGCCGTGTTTCCTCCCATGGAGATCTACAATCAGTCGGACAACCAGCCGGAGCAGATCCTGGAGAGCCTGTGCCATATCATAGCCGCCGACGACAATTGCCAAGGCGAACTGGTTCTTATCCTCAGCCCTGAGCATGCCCAGACCATAGCCTCTGCAGGGTGGAGCAAAGACCAGGTAAAGGAATATATGGTTGGGAGGATCACCGACTTGTACCCCAAACTGTCGATCCAGGCCGAAAAGGTCGGCCCGGCCGCCGCGCGGTTCGGCAGTACCCCAACAGAAGCAAGAGACACAGGAGGCAGACGTAGCTCGGGTGATAGCGGCCCGGTTGTCCCAATCCGTGCCGAGGGTATCATCCTTCTGGTGGCTGGCGGCGAAGGTGGTGGCCACTCCTCAATTCTTCCTACATGGGGCAGATCAGCGATAGCCCACTCCGTCATCGAGCCCATTACGATTGCACCAAGGTGATGTAACCTGCCCGCTGGACCGTTACGGTTCTCACACCCAATTGCTCAACTTGGTATAATCCGTCTAGTGACGAGCTATTTCGGGTAGCGGGTCAAGGAGGCGAAAGATGAAGAACGGATTCAAGATCATAGACGGCGACGGCCACATGCAAGAGCCCATGGATATATGGGAGAACTTCACGGAGCCCGCCTTCAAAGATAGGATCCCCAAGGTTATCGGGCACGTGGGCAAGACGGAGTTTCAATACGGTCCCTGCGAGATCTTTCCAGAGGGCCAAGCGACCGCCTTCACCCAGGAGGTCTACGAGGACGTGGAAGAGCGCTACGGCGAAGCGTACCGTAGCTGGTGGAGCCTGCCCAGCCGCCTGGACCACATGGACGACGAAGGTGTGGACGTCCAGGTCTGCTTCCCCACCAACGGAGCCCTGGCCACGGGCAACTCCGTCAAGGACATCGATCTGCAGTCGGCCCTGGTGCGAGCCTACAACAACTGGGCCATCGATTTCTGCCGGGACTCCTCGGGCAGGGTACTCTTCGTGGCGCTGGCAAGTCCGGGTGGCGGTGAAGAGGCCCTGCGAGAGGTGAAGCGCGTCGCCTCCAATCCGGCGGTGGCGGCGGTGACCCTGGCGGGGTTCATAGACCTGTCGGAAGGCCAGAAGTGGTGTGATGAGAAGTTCGAGGGCCTATGGCAGCTGCTGGAGAGCGAGGGCCTGCCCGCCGCCTTCCATGGCGGAGGCTCCCAGCGTTCCCTCTTTGGCCAGTACCAGGGAGAGATGGCTACGGTAGCCCACGCCATCTCCTTCCCCGTGGACCTGATGTTGTCCCTGGCCGACCTGATCTTCGGCGACGTGCTGGAGCGCTATCCCAACCTGCGGTGCGGGTTCTACGAGGCCAACGCCGGGTGGGTGCCCTACTGGCTGGCCCGCCTGGACGACCACGGCACCGGCAGACAGGCCCGCTTTATGCACGGAGCCTCGGTATCGATGAAGCCCAGCGACTACTTCTACCGTCAGTGCTCGGTATCATGCGACGCCGATGAGGGCACGCTGCCCCTGGTGGTAGACTATCTGGAGGGTAGTAACATAATCTTCAACACGGACTACCCCCACCCGGACGCTCCCTTCCCGGGTGCGGTGGACGAGCTGCTGGAGCGGCCTATCCCCGAGGATGCAAAGCGAAAGATCCTGTGGGACAACTCGGTGGACCTGTACAGGGACCGGATACAGGTCAGTGTTTGAACAGTGTTCTGGCAGCGTTTAAACGGCGTTCCGGCGAGCTGTAGAAGCCTACAGGCATAAAAGAGGTTAGAACGCAGCGGAAAGCCGTGAACGGCCCGGCGGATGCCGGTAAGCACCGTCTGTTATAATCTGAAGTCGATAGGAATGGCAATTTGATAGGAGGGTGGTATGACTACAGGCTCTCTCAACAAGCTGATAGCCCTGGACCCCAGGGGTGATACCGGCCCAGCCGAGTCGATCTCCATGGCCCCCAGGCCCGACTCGCTGGACGGAAAGCGCATCGGCCTGCTCCACGATCAGCGGCTCAACGGCGACAATCTTCTGTGGATGGTCACCGACCTGATCAAAGAGCAGTACGAGACCGGTGAGGTCAACTTCTGGGCCAGGCCCAACATATCGGACATCTCCCCACCGGACCTCATGGCGGAGATGGCCGCCAAGGCTGACGTGAGCTTGATAGCGATCGGGGACTGAGGGTCCTGCAGCACGTGCTGTATGCACGACGCACTCACCCTCGAAGACATGGGCGTCCCCACTGCGGTAATCATAAGCGACCAGTTCTTACCGGGCGTTCAGGAGATATCCAAGTCTCGCGGCGCCCCTGATTACCCCTACGTGGTGGTCAAGCACCCCATCGGCAGCCTTGACGAGGATACCTTGAAGGAACGGGCCAGGGACGCCCTGCCCCAGGTGTTGAACATCCTTCTCAACGGCAAGTAGCCCTAACCTGTCGCACCGCGGTCCCCGGTATTTTGGGGAGGGAAATCGGATTCAGCTAGTCTGCTGTTTCGAGAGCTGGTGAATTTCACGTGAAATTCACCAGCTTTTCCTTCCCTGTCGCTGAATGGGAACCACCGAGCAAAAAATGCTATACTCCACGATGTTCTACGAGGGGGATCCGTTCCTGAATCGTTCCATGCTATGAGTCCCAATCCGTCCTCCATTCCAGGCGGCACCATCACCAGCCCGCAAGGCTTCAAGGCCGGAGGCGTCTACTGCGGCGTCAAGCCCTACGGCGAAGACAAGATGGACCTGGGCCTACTCTATTCCGAAACGATGGCCAGCGCCGCCGCGGTCTTCACCAAGAACAGGGTCACCGCCCCCGGTGTCCTGGTCTCTCGTGAACACATCGCCGATGGGAGTGCGCAGGCGGTCGTGGTGAACAGCGGCATAGCCAACGTGGCCGTCGGGTTCCACGGTCGAGAAGACGCCGAATCCATGACTCGGCTTGCCGCAGAGAAGCTTGGGCTGGACCCAGCGAACGTACTGGTAGCTAGCACCGGCGTCATCGGCGTCGAGCTGCCCATGGCCCGTATCCGCTCCGGCATCGAGGAGGTCCAGGTGACCGAGGATGGAGGTCACGACCTGGCTCGAGCTATCCTGACCACCGATAGCCACACCAAGGAGATTGCCGTCTCCATCGATCTGTCCGGCGGGGAGACGATAACCATCGGGGGAATATCCAAGGGCGCCGGTATGATTCACCCGGACATGGCCACCATGCTCAGCTTTCTGACCACCGACGCCGCCGTCGACCCGGCGTTCCTTCAGAGCTCCCTCAGCGCTGCCACTGAAGTCTCCTACAACATGATCAGCGTGGACGGCGATACCAGCACCAGCGATACCGTAGCCATCTTGGCCAATGGGATGGCCGGCAACGACGCGATAATGGCCTCTTCGCCCGATGGGCCGGCCTTCCAAGAGGCCTTGACCCACGTCTGTACCTACCTGGCCAAACAGGTAGCCGCCGACGGCGAGGGCGCCACCAAGCTCATTGGGATCACCATCGAGAAGGCCAAGAAGCTGGAGGATGCCAGGCAAGCCGCCCGGGTAATATCCACGTCCAACCTGGTGAAAACGGCGATCCACGGCAACGATCCCAACTGGGGCCGGCTCATGGCAGCCCTGGGACGCACGGGCGTGGACATCGTGGAGACCAAAGTCGATCTCTTCATCAACGATATCTTCCTCCTCAACGATGGCGTCCCCGTACCCTTCTACCCGGACGCCGTCTCTCAGTCCCTGGACCAGAAAGAGGTCAACATCCGCATCGTTCTGAACCTGGGCGAAGCGTCGGCCACCGCCTGGACCTGCGATATGTCCGAGGAATACGTACGTTTCAACAGCGAGTACACCACCTGATGGCCGAGAGACCCATCGTCGCCAAGATAGGGGCGGGGGTGCTGGGGGCGGGAGACACCCTCTTTGCCGATCTGGCCTCGCTGCAGAAGCAGGGCGTGCACACCGTCCTGGTGCACGGGGGCGGAGCCCTCATCTCCAAGTGGCAGGAGAACCTGGAGATCGAAACCACGTTCGTGCGGGGCCTGAGGGTGACCGATGGTCCCAGCCTGGAGGTGGCCACCGCCGTCCTCGCTGGGTTGGTGAACAAGGTGTTGGTCTCCTGCCTGCAGGGCGAGGGCGCCAAGGCAGTAGGACTCAGTGGCGTCGACGGGGGTATCCTGCAGGCCGACGTCCTGGACCCCGAGCTGGGGTTCGTCGGCAAGATCAAGCGGGTTGACGTCAGCTCCTTGAGTGCACTGATGAAAGAGGGATTCCTGCCCGTAATAGCGCCGCTGGCCCTGCAGACCGGCCCCGGCGAAAGGGCCTTGGGGGGCATACTGAACATTAACGCCGATACTGCGGCCGCGGAGGTCGGCGCCGCTCTGAATGCTTGCCGCCTGATCTATCTGACCGACGTGCCGGGCGTCCGGGACGCGGCCCAAAACACCATAGCCAGACTATCCCGGGAGCAGGCCACGGAGCTGGTGGAGACCGGGGTGATATCCCAAGGCATGATCCCCAAGGTCGAGGCCTGCCTGGGTGCGGCGGGAGCCTCGGTCGATTCCTGGATTGTGGACGGCCGCCAACCCCACGCTCTGCTGGAGGCCCTGTCCGGAAACGGCGTCGGCACACGGTTCGGAGCCGCCTGACCCATGTCCCTCGAGAACGCGATCGTCGATGTGGACAGCCACGTCTGGGAGCGGCTCGACCTGATAGAGGAGCATCTCGAGCCTGAGTACAGGGGCCTCGCTCCCAGAATAGAGACCGACGAGCGGGGCCTGGAGTACATGCTGGTCGAGGGCCGTAAGCCGCTGAACATCCTCCTCAGGGAGGGCCGGTTCGGTCGCATGTCGGCGGGAGAGTCTATCGAGGCCAAGCGGGACAAGTATCTGAAACCGGGCGCCGTAACCTACGAGGAAGGCCTTGAGCTCGCCCCCGCCTCCCACGACCCCCACGAGCGGATCAAGCTCATGGACGATGAGAAGGTCGACGTTTCCTTCCTCTACCCGACCCTCTGGCTCCACCTGGAATCCGAGTGCCGCAAGCCTGAGATGGCCGCCGTCTACGTTCGGGCCTACAACAACTATCTGATGGACTTCTGCGGCCACTACCCGGAGCGGCTAACCCCGGTGGCCCACGTCTCGGTGATGGACGTGGAGGAGGGCATCAGCGAGTTGCATCGCGTAGCTGATATGGGAGTCAAGGCCGCCATGCTTTCCGGGTACCCCCTGAGCGGACGCTCCTACGGTGATCCCTACTTCGACCCCTTCTGGGAAGCCGCCCAGGAGATTGGCCTCCCTATCACCTTTCACGTAGTGGGCAATCTCCACCCCTTCAGCAACCCCTATTTCGAAAACACGTCGCTGAACAGGTTGGCCGAATCGGACCTGTGGTTCTACATACTGCTGGAGGCGCCCGGCGTCCACTTGGGGCTGGCGAGCCTTCTGGCCGGTGGCGTCTTCGATCGCTTCCCCGGACTGAAGATCGTCCTGCTGGAGACCGGCTGTAGCTGGATGCTCTACTGGTTCGACCGGGCCGATCACATAATGGACGCCTATCCCGGCACCACCATGATGAAATCCTATCCCAGCGAGTATATGAAGACCAACATCTGGACATCCATGGACCCGGACGAGGACCTGGCGCCGGTGGTCGTGGACCGGTTTGGAGCGGAGAGGTTTATGTGGGGCGCCGACTACCCTCATTCCGAGGGCCAGACCGGAGCGGTGGAAAGCCTCAAGCAAAGCCTGAGCAATCTTCCCGAAGATGCTCGCAGGAAGATAATCGGTGAAAACGCTATCAGGCTGTACGGCCTGAGCTGACGGAGGAGCGGGTACATGCCGAACTGGCAGGAGCTGGAAAGCGAATACTTCATGAAGACCGGGCGGCGTCAGCCCATCACCCTGGTGCGAGGCGAAGGCCTCAGGGTGTGGGACGAAGATGGCAAAGAGTACCTGGACTTCGTCGCAGGCATAGCCGTCACCGGGCTGGGGCACTGTCATCCGGCCATCGTCAGCGCCATCGAGGAGCAGAGCCGCACCCTGTGGCACGTGTCCAACCTCTACTACACCACCCCGCAGGTGGAGTTGGCCCGGCTCCTCGTCGAGAACAGCTGCATGGACGAGGTCTACTTCCAGAATAGCGGCACCGAAGCCAACGAGGCGGCAATCAAGCTAGCCCGAAAGTACGGCCGGGTCCACCTCAACGGCGCCTACGAAGTGATCTCGACGATGGACTCTTTCCACGGGCGCACCTTCGCCATGGTGGCTGCAACCGGCCAACCCGATCATCAGAACACCTATACGCCGCTTCCCCAGGGCTTCGTGAACGTACCCTACAACGACATAGAGGCGATCATGGCGGCCACCAGCCAGGACACCTGCGCCGTGATGCTCGAACCGATCCAGGGCGAGGGTGGGGTCAACGTCCCATCCCCCGAGTATCTCCAGCAGGTAAGGAAGTGGTGTGATGACAGAGGCCTGCTGCTGATCTTCGATGAGGTACAGACCGGCATCGGGCGTACGGGCAATCTGTTCGCCTATCAACATTTCGGCGTCGAGCCCGACGTGATGACCCTCGCCAAGGCCCTGGGAGGGGGCATACCCATTGGGGCGATCATGGCGAAGAAGTCCGCTTCCGCCTTTGAGCCCGGCGACCACGGATCGACCTTCAGCGGCAACCCACTGGCCACTGGCGTGGCATTTGCCAATATGCGGTACATCCTGGAAAACGATGTGGTGGGGAACGCCAGGCGAGTGGGGGAACGGCTGAAGAACCAGCTCGAAGGCCTGGTGGAGAAGCACGATATGGCAACGGAGGTGCGGGGCATGGGGCTTCTCTTGGCCCTCGCCCTGAGCAGGGACGCGGCGGTCTCGATAGTCAACGAATGCCGGGACAACGGCCTCTTGGTGAACCCGGTGCGGCCCAACGCTGTGCGCTTGATGCCTCCTCTGATAGTCACCGACGCCGACGTGGACCAGGCGATATCCATCCTCGATGCTGCGCTGGACAAGGTGGCAAAGGAAGCCTGATTCATCACCGGAGGGGAACAACTAGTGGCTGAAAAAGCGGTACTGGCTTACAGCGGCGGGCTGGATACATCGGTGGCCATAAAGTGGCTCAATGATGCGTACGGCGTCGACGTCGTCACCCTGTCCATCGACGTGGGAGGTGATATCGACTACGACGGCGTCAAGGAAAAAGCCCTGAACAGCGGCGCCATTGACGCCCGTGTCATAGACGCCCGAGACCTCTTCGTGCGCTATTTCGTCTTTCCGGCCCTGCAGGCCAACGCCATGTACGAAGGCAAGTACCCTCTGGCTACCGCCCTGGCCAGGCCGCTGATGGCCAAGCTGCTGGTGGACGTGGCCCACGAGGTCGACGCCAATGCCGTGGCCCACGGTTGTACCGGCAAGGGCAACGACCAGGTGCGGTTCGACGTTAGCGTAGGCGCCTTGGACCCTGAGCTGAGGATCATCGCCCCGGCTCGTGAGTGGGGCATGACCCGAGAGCAGGAGATAGAGTACGCCATCGAGCACGGCATTCCCGTGCCGGTGACGAAAGAGAGCTCCTACTCCACCGACGAGAACCTGTGGGGCCGCAGCATAGAATCGGGAGTGCTGGAGGACCCCTGGGTCGAGCCGCCGGAAGAGGTATACCTGTGGACCACCGCCCCCGCCAACGCGCCCGACGAACCTCGCTACATCGAGGTCGGCTTCGAACAGGGCATTCCGGTACGCCTCGACGGAGTAGAGATGGACGGGCTGGCCTTGGTCCAGGAGATACACCGGATCGGCGGAGAGCACGGGGTGGGTCGGATCGATCACCTGGAGAACCGGCTGGTGGGGATCAAGTCCAGGGAGATCTACGAGGCCCCCGCCGCGGTTGTGCTGACGGCCGCTCATCGAGCGCTGGAAGACATGACACTGACCAAGGAGCAGATGCGCTTCAAGGAAAGGGTAACCCAGGAGTACGCCGACCTGGTCTACAACGGGCTGTGGTTCACGACGTTGCACCAAGACCTGGCCGCCTACGTGCAGAGCACCCAGCGACACGTCACCGGCGTCATACGGGTTAGGCTTCACAAGGGCCAGGCCGAGGTGGTGGGCAGAAAGGCCGATAGGGCCCTCTACAGGATGGAGCTTGCCACCTACGAGAAAGGCGATATGTTCGATCAGAGCGCGTCACCGGGCTTCATCCACATTTGGGGTCTTCCAGTGAGGGTCCAGGCCCGAGAGCAGCTATTGGACCAGCCCGAAGGCCCATTGGGAATCACCGGACCACTGTCTAGCGATTAGGGGACACACATGCAACAGGAACTGACTGATCAACAGAAACAGATGGTCGGCGCTGTTCGAGACTTCGTTCAGCGGGAAGTGGTGCCGGTGGCGTCCAAGTATGATCACGGCGACGAGTACCCGGCCGACCTGGTGGACAAGCTGGCCGAGATGGGCCTGTTCGGCGCCGTCGTGCCCAAGGAGTACGGAGGCCTTGAGCTGGACAACGTCACCTTCGCCATGATCATCGAGGAGCTGTGCAAGGGTTGGATGAGCCTCAGCGGCACCCTGGGCAGCCACTCCATCATGACCTACTGTATCGCCAACTTCGGCACTCCCGAGCAGAAGGAACGGTTCCTGCCGGCCATCGCAAGGGGAGAGCGGCGGGGCGGCATCGGGCTTACCGAGCCCGGCGGCGGGAGCGATCTCCAGAACATCCAGACCAACGCCGTCCGTGATGGCGACGACTACGTTATCAACGGGTCCAAGATGTTCGTCACCAACGGCGCCAACGGCAACACCTTCGCCCTGCTCACCAAGACCGATCCCAATGCCGAGCCGGCACACAAGGGCATCAGCCTGGTCATCATCGAAAAAGACGGGCCCGGGTTTACCGTGGGCAAGAACATCAAGAAGATGGGTTACCGGGGCATCGACACCACCGAGTTCGCCTTCCAGGACTTCCGGGTCCCGGTTACCAACCTGCTGGGAGGGGTGGAAGGCGATGGATTCAAGCAGATCATGTCGGGCCTGGAGGGCGGGCGGATCAACGTAGCCTCCAGGGCCGTGGGAGTCGCCCAGGCGGCCTTCGAGGCGGCGATACACTACGCCCAGCAGCGGGAGACCTTCGGCAAGCCCATCGGGCAGCACCAGGCCATCCAGCTGAAGCTGGCGGACATGGCCACGAAGATCGAGGCCGCCCGATTATTGACCATGTCAGCGGCAGCCAAGAAGGACCGGGGCGAAAGGTGCGACCTGGAAGCGGGCATGGCTAAGCTCTTCGCCAGCGAGACCTGCCACGAGGTCACCATGGAGGCGATGAGGGTGCACGGCGGCTACGGCTTCACCGAGGAGTTTCCGGTGGAGCGGTACTTCCGGGATGCGCCGTTGATGATGATCGGCGAGGGCACCAACGAGATCCAGAGGCTGGTAATCGCCCGGAACCTGCTCAAGAAGTACCAGATCTAAGCCTGCTTTCCGCCTGCAGCCTCTGTCCTACTTGCCAAGGACTTGGCATCGCTGCCATTTGGGAGTACGCATCCAGAACAGCCTCTGAGGGGAAGGGTGCTGTCGTATGCAATCCCGGGCGGGTGACAGGATAAACCAACCTGGGGTGGGGCGAGTATGACAGCGGGTCATCCAGACCACCCTCATCCAATCTGCTATCCTTACACAGTATTTCTGACCCTGGGAGGTGCTGATGATATACAACGATCGAGACACCTTTGGTTCCTGGTTCGAGGAGTACCAGGTAGGCGACATCTACAAGCATTGGCCCGGCCGTACCATCAACGAGTACGACGACACCCTGTTCAGCATGATCACGATGAACCATCAGCCGTTGCACATCGATGCTCACTACATGAAGGACAGTCAGTTCGGGCAGCGGCTGGTCAACGGCCTCTTGGTCATAAGTCTGGTGGTGGGCATGACTGTGCGGGACATCAGCGGCAAGGCCGTCGCCAACCTGGAGTACGAGAGCATAAAGCACCTGGGTCCCACTTTTCACGGGGATACCGTGTACGCCGAGACGGAGATCCTGGAGAAGAAAGAGTCCAGGAGCAAGCCGGACCGCGGCGTCCTGTACGTCGAGACCCGGGCCTGGAACCAAAAGGACCAGCAGATACTGACCCTCAGGCGCCGGGTGATGATCAGGAAGAGGAATGGAGCGGATGGCTCCGGCTGACAGCAATAGGGCCCCTTGGCCAAACGATGCGGATGTCTACGCGCTTGACTGACAGCGAAATAGCTGAGCTAATCGAAATAGCGAAGCCCTTAGATGCTAACTTTCGCAACAGGTTGAACCGACGCCCGAAAAGGGGTCATGAGGAGAGCGGCCTCGATTTCCGCGGTGAAGATGGATCTAGATTCAGGATGATCTTGAGGAGGAGCCTGTCAAATCCTCTGTCTTTCTCCGCTATCCTGGCCTATCGGGTGCCCGGGTCGAATCAAATCTTCAGGCTGAGGCGTTACAATGGAAGGGCACATGAACACACAAACGTTATAGAGCGTGAGACTTTCTACGCCTTTCACATCCATGAAGCTACCGAACGCTACCAAGAACTCGGTGGGAAAGAGGACGGGTACGCTCAGTCTACGGACAGGTTTGTAGACCTAGACGGGGCTATCGACTGTTTGATCGAGGACTGTAATCTTGTGCTACCCCCGGATCCCCAGCTAACAATGCCTTTGGAGCTATCCAAGTGAATGTCGAAGAGGTCGTAGACCGGTTCCGGGAAAGGGTTCACTCCCAAATCGCCCTAGTGCCCGAGGGTATTGAACGCTACCGCGTCTCTACTCCCTTCAGGTTCGATGATGGAGACCATCTGTCTATCGTACTGAAACGGGATATCGGCGACTGGTATCTGTCCGACGAAGGCGCAACTTTCATGCATCTGACCTATGATATGGACGAACAGGACTTTCTACGTGGCAACCGCCAGACCATTATCGAGAATTCACTCTCGATGTTCGGGGTCAACGACAACGAAGGTGAACTCAAGTTAGTCGTTTCCGACGAGGGTTACGGGGATGCTCTGTACAGCTTCGTCCAAGCGTTGCTCAAGATCAGCGACGTCACCTTTCTAAGCAGGGAAATCCCGCAGACTACCTTCAAGGACGACTGCCGTGAACTCATAAAGGACGCTGTGCCCGAGAGAAATCTGCACCCACATTGGCACGATCCGGTACGTGACCCGGAAGGCAAGTACGTCGTGACCTATAGGATCAACAGGCCAGCCAGACCACTTTTCGTCTACCCTCTGCCTAATGACGACCACACTAGGGACGCCAATATCGCCCTTCAGTGTTTTCAAGCGTGGGAGATGGAGTTTACTTCTGTTGGAATCTTTTATGACCAGACCCAGATAAACCGTAAGGTTCTAGCCCGGTTCACCGATGTCTGCGATAGGCAATTCTCGAGCTTGGCAACCAACAAGGAACGCATAGCCCAATACCTTCGACAAGAAAACGGTGCCGGGACCATTTAATGTTTCGAGCTGATTTAGCGATAAATCAGGATTCGCCCGCACAAGATGAGCCCTACTCCACACCGCTACACCATCTCCATCCCGTTTGATCGGCGGTTGTACCGACAGGACATCGCAGGGTCGGTAGCACATGCCAAGATGCTGGGAAAGCAAGAGATCATCTCCGAGGATGAGTCCCGGGCCATCGTCGACGGGCTGCAGTCCGTCAAACACGAGATCGAGCGGGGCGAATTCCCCTTCCGCGATGAGCTGGAAGACATCCACATGAACATCGAAGCCCGGCTGTCCGAGCTGATAGGAGACGTTGCCGGAAAGCTCCACACGGGCCGCTCTCGCAACGATCAGGTAGCCTTGGACGTGCGAATGTTCGTCAAAAACGCAATCGGAGATACGCTGACGCTTTTGCGGAGGGTCCACAGGGCGTTGCTGGAGCAAGCCGAGGCCAATCTGGAAACGGTCATGCCCGGCTACACTCACCTGCAGCGAGCCCAGCCGGTCCTTCTGGCACACCACCTGCTGGCCTACATCGAGATGGTCCAGCGAGACGCAGAGCGCTTCCAGGGCTGCCTGGAGCGCACCGACATACTCCCGCTGGGGGCGGGGGCGCTGGCCGGTGTCACCTATCCCATCGATAGGGAGTACGTTGCCGGGGAGCTGGGATTTTCGAAAGTGAGCCGGAACAGCATGGACGCCGTTGCCGATAGGGACTTCGTAGTCGAGTATCACTCGGCGGCGGCGATTACTATCATGCACCTGTCCCGGTTGGCGGAAGAGATGGTCTACTGGTCCTCGGAAGAGTTTGGCTTCATTGCGCTAGCCGACGACTATACCACCGGCAGCAGCATCATGCCTCAGAAACGCAACCCGGACGTGGCAGAGCTCGTGCGGGCCAAGACGGGGCGGGTGTACGGGAACCTTGTAGCGGCCCTGACTACACTGAAGGGCCTCCCCCTGGCCTACAACAAGGACCTGCAAGAGGACAAGGAAGCCCTGTTCGATACCGTGGATACGCTCAACGACACCCTGGAGGTCTTCGCCGGGATGGTGAGCACGATGAAGGTCGACTCCAAGCGGACGCGAGAAGCGGCCGAGGAGGCGGTCCGCAAGGGCATCCTAGCCACGGACCTGGCCGATTACCTGGCCGAAAAAGGGCTGCCCTTCCGACAAGCCCACGGCGCGGTCAAAGAGCTGACCGCCTATGCGATAAAGGAGTCCAAGCCGCTGAACGAGTTGAGCCTAGCTGAGTACAAGCGCTTCTCCAAGTTGTTCGAAGAGGACGCTCGCTCTATTTCGGTGGAGTCCTCTATAGCAGCGAGGGACGTGCTCGGCGGCACCGCCCCCGCTCGCGTGCGCCAAGCCCTGGCGGAAGCCAAAGAGCTGCTGAGGTCTGCCGGTGGGTAGCACAAGCTCCGTGAAGTACGCTCCATCGATCCTCTCGGCCGACTTTGCTCGGCTGGGCGAGGAGATTGCCGAGGCTACGGAAGCCGGCGCCGACTACATCCACGTCGACGTGATGGACGGCCGGTTCGTGCCCAACCTCACAGCCGGGCCGGTCGTGGTCCAGGCCGTGAGATCGTGGACCGGGCTTCCCCTGGACGTGCATATGATGGTAGAGGAACCGGACCGTTTGATACCCCAGTTCGCCGAGGCTGGTGCCGACATCATGACCGTCCACCCCGAAGCTTGCTATCACCTGCACAGGGTCATATACCAAATAAAGGACCTGGGCGCCAGAGCCGGCGTGGCCTTGAATCCGGGAACTTCCATATCGGCCATCGAGGACGTGCTGCCGGACCTGGACCTGGTACTGGTGATGACCGTAAACCCGGGCTTCGGCGGTCAGAAATTCATCGAATCCCTGGTGGGCAAGATAGCCCGCATGCGCCAGCGATTGGACGAACTGGGGGTCAAGGCGGAGCTGGAGGTGGACGGGGGCATCTCGGCGGTCACGGCGCCTCTAGTGGTGGAAGCAGGGGCCAGGGTGCTGGTAGCCGGTTCCGCGGTCTTCAACGATAGAGAACCGGTGGCTGATGCGCTGGCCAGGATCAAAGCCAGCGTAGAGAACGCTAGCTAGCCTTCCAACTCGGCGAGAAGCCGATCGAGGATGACCTTCACCTGCTCGAAGGAGGCCGCTCCCTGTATCTTCTCGTCGCCCACGAAGATCGTAGGGGTGCTGCTCACGCCCCTGTCAATAGCCAGAGCATTTCCGTCCCGAACTATCTGCAGGTGCCTCTGGGAGTCCAGGCAGGCTGAGAAATCGTCTGCATCGAGCTCCAACTCACCAGCGAAACCCTTGAGGTTGTCGTTTGAGTATGCGCCCGCGTTGTAGCCTCGCTGATTTTCGAACAGCAGGTCGTGGTAGTCCCAGAAGGAGCCCTGCTCGCCGGCGCACTCAACCGCCAGGGCGGCGCCGGTCGATTCCGGCCCGATGAAGGTGTAGTGGTAGTAGACGATCTTGACCTTGCCGGTATCTACGTACTCCTGTTTGATCTGGGGCACCGTCCCGCGGGCCCATCTTCCGCAGTGCGGTCACTGGAAGTCGGAGAACTCCAGCATAGTCAGAGGTGCGTCGGCCGAGCCGAGGACGTTCCAACCCTGGGTGTCTGGGGTTGCAGGCTGGGGTGTCGAGGTGGCCTCGGAAATGGGAGTAGAGGCGGGCTGCTGTGTCGGCGTTGGGGTAGCGGCGACGTGTGTGGACATGGGCTGCTCAGTCGACGTTGGGGTGGCGGCAGCGTGTGTGGACGTAGGCTGCTCAGTCGACGTTGGGGTGGCGGCAGCGTGTGTGGACGTAGGCTGCTCAGTCGACGTCGGGGTAGCGGCAACAGGCGTGGAATCGGGTTGCTGCGTCGGGGTCGTAGTACCATCGCCGGACGTGCAGGCGACTATGACCGCCGCCAGAAGCAACAGTAGCGGGAACGCGAGTAGACGGTAGCGGGAGGGCATGAGAATAATGGCCTGACTGGAGCTAGACAGCGACCTTGTACTGGGTCCGGAGGCAGCGGGTGCATAGCTTCATCCGCTGTCGTTTGCCATCGACCCACAGGGTGACCGGGTGGACGTTGGGCTTGAACTGCCGGGGCGTGTGCCTCTTGGAGTGGCTCACGTTCCGTCCCATCCGGGGCACCTTGTCACATATTTCGCACTTGGCCACTGGGTCCCTCTTTGACTGAGCCTGAAGGTTCTTGTAGAATCCGGAGCATACCGTAACATAACTTATCCCGCCCTACAACCGCTTCAAATGCAAGAACTCCACGATGGCCAGCGGGTAAGGGAGATGTTCGCTGCCGGTACCCGATGGCTGGAATCCAACGTCGATGCCATCAACTCCCTGAACGTCTTCCCCGTTCCCGATGGCGATACCGGCACCAACATGCTGTTCACCATGCGTGAAGCCATGCGGGCTGTCGACGAGTGCGACGACACCTCGCTGGACGCCGTGCTCCAGGCGATAGCCCGAGGGGCCTTGATGGGTGCTCGAGGCAACAGCGGCGTGATCCTCTCCCAGGTGCTGCGGGGGTTCGCCAAGGGAGCCGAGGGGAGTCCCAACCTGGATGGCCCGACCCTTGGATCGGCCCTGAAGGAGGCTTCGTCGTCGGCGTACAAAGCGGTGAGCAACCCGGTGGAGGGCACGATGCTCACCGTTGCCAGGGAGTGCTCCGAAGCCGCCGAGAGGGCCGCCGGCGAGAGTCCCGACCTGGAGGAAGTGCTACAGGCCGCCGTCGAGGGCGCCCAGGAGTCCGTCGCCCGGACGCCGGAACTGCTGCCCGTGCTGCAGGAGGCGGGAGTGGTGGATGCCGGCGGACAGGGTCTGGTCACGCTGCTGGAAGGCGCCCTCAAATCCCTACGCAACGAGCCCATCGAGTCCGCACCCAGGCTGGCAATGAGCGAGGGCATAATCCGCCTGGCCCGAGGGACTACCGAGGAAGTAGAGAAAGAGCTGGGCTTCTGCGTGCAGTATCTCATCGAGGGACGAGACTTGGATCTGGCAGCCGTGCGTGAGGGGATAAACCGGGTGGGAACCTCTACCGTGGTGGTGGGAGACTCCGACACCGTCCGGGTGCATACCCATAGCCTGGAACCCGACGCAGCCATGGAGTTCGGAGAATCGATGGGGAGCCTATCCCGGATCAGCGTGGAGAACATAGATGACCAGCACGCCGACCTCCTCCTTTCCAAGCAGAACGCACAGGACGCTGCCGTATCCATTGTAGTCGTTGCCTCGGGGGACGGGTTCAAGGAGCTGTTCGCCGGTCTCGGCGCTTTCGCCGTGGTAGACGGCGGCCAGACGATGAATCCCAGTACAGAGGACCTTCTAACCGCCATCGAAGCGGCCCCGGCGCCCGAGGTGATCGTGCTTCCCAACAACAAGAACATCGTGCCGGCGGCCCGTCAGGCCGCATCCCTGTCTCAGAAGGCCGTGGAGGTGGTGCCGACGACGACCGTTCCCCAGGGCGTGGCATCCGTGCTGGCCTTCAACGCCGAGCTGAGCTTCGCCGATAACGTTGCCGCTGTCAAAGAAGCCTTCAGCGAAGTAACGACCCTGGAGATAACCAACGCTGTCAGACCGTCCAGGCTAAACGGACTGAACATTGAACAGGGCGATGCCATCGGCCTGCTGGACGGGAAGCTGCTTGCCTCGGGCCGGAGCGCGGTTGAGGTGGTAGCCTCCCTGGCGAAGCTTTGCGATCCCGAGACCTCTCTGCTGGCGACCGTCTACTACGGAGCCCAGACCGGTTCCGACAACGTCGACACCATCGTCGAGTCGTTGGAGCGGAGTTTGCCGGGAATCGAGGTGGAGACCGTTGCCGGCGGCCAGCCCGACTACGAGTTCGTCATCTCGCTGGAATAGCCCCTTCGCCGCGACTCCCAATATGGCCGTCAGGACAGCAACCGATAGCACTGCAGACCTCTCATCCTGCCAGCTTGAACCGGCCCTGAGCGCCCCCGTAGGCCTCGTTGCTATGGGCATGACTAAGACCCGCGAGTGACCGGCATGGATGCTGGACGGGAACAGCTCAAGAAAGTCCTGGAGCTGGAGCGGCAAAAGGGCTGTGAGGACGAAGCGGTCATGGGCGGGCTGGACGGCTTTCTGGAGCGGTGGAACCGAGGCCTGACCAACGGTGGGAACGCTCCGGAGACGGGAATCGAGGCGCAGCCCAGCTACGGGGCCATGTCGGTGGGGCAACGGCGGGAATGGATCGAAGGGCTGCTGGAACGGCTGGGGGGCACGATAACGACCGCTTCATCCAGGAAGAAGACCGCTCCAAAGGCAAAAAAACCTCCCTCGGCGGACGGTCTCACCCTGGACTCGCCCGTTACATCGATCAAGGGTGTTCAGGACACCACTGCCAAGAGGCTGGCCAAGCTGGGGGTCTCCGTCATCAGAGACCTAATCTATCATTTTCCTCACAAGCACAACGATTTCCGGTCGATAGTGCCGATAGCCGACCTGGTGCCGGGAGCCGAGCAGACGACGGTCGGCATCGTGTGGGAAGCATCGGTGAAGAAGCTGGGGCCCAGAAGGCAGAACACCGAGGCGATTATCGGCGACGAGACGGGCAACATGCGGGCGGTCTGGTTCAACAACCCCCACATGGTCAGTAATCTCAAACCCCAACAACGAATAGCCCTCAGCGGCCGGGTCGGCCTTTTTCGAGGGCAGAAGGTGTTCGAGTCGCCCGACTACGAGGTCCTATCCGGCGAAAGCCGGGTTCACACAGGGCGGCTGGTTCCCGTCTACCCCCTGACCGACGGTCTGTACCAACGGTCCATGCGGAACCTGATAAAACGGACCCTGGATATCTGGGCTGACGGGCTGCCCGACTATCTGCCGGCGTCCATCAGAGAGGCCAACGGGCTGCTTGGCCTATCCGATGCCGTGGTACAGGCCCACTACCCGGAGGACGACGAGTCCAAAGCCGAGGCTCGCCGCCGCCTGGCCTTCGACGAGCTGTTTCTGATACAGCTTCGGGTGCTGGCTCGCAAGCAGGAGTGGCAGGAGGGCCAGCAGGCCTACGAGCTTGCCAGGGACCCGGGGCTGCTCGACAAGTTCGTCCAGTCGTTGCCCTTCTCCCTCACCGGCGCACAGACACGGACCCTGGATGAGGTACTCTCGGACCTGGAGAGTTCCCGGCCGATGAGCCGGCTGCTCCAGGGCGAGGTGGGCAGCGGCAAGACGGTGGTGGCGGCGGGCGCACTCCTGGCGGCGGTTGCCCAGGGCTACCAGGGCGCAATCATGGTGCCGACGGAAATCCTCGCCGAACAGCACTTCCGCACCATCTGCGGGCTCCTGGGCGCGGTCCCCGATACGGTGTGGGGTGATGAGAGCATCCAGGTCTTCGATTCCTTCCTGCAGCGGCCCGTGCGGGTGGGATTCCTCATCAGCGAAGTGCGGGGCAAAGCCAAGCGCGCCCTGAAGACCGCCGTTTCCCAGGGCGGAGTGGACATAGTCATCGGGACTCACGCCCTGATCCAGAAGGAGGTGGAGTTTCACAATCTGGCGGTGGCCGTGGTGGACGAGCAGCACCGGTTCGGGGTGATGCAGCGTTCGGCGCTGCGGCAGAAGGGGGCCAGCCCCCATCTGCTCGTGATGACGGCCACCCCTATTCCTCGCACCCTGGCTCTGACTCTGTACGGCGACCTCGATATATCGGTGTTGGATGAGCTGCCGCCGGGCAGGCAGGAGATCAAGACCAAGTGGGTATCGCCCCGCCAGCGGCCCAAGGCATATGAGTTCGTTCGCAAGCAGGTCTCGGAAGGGCGGCAGGCCTTTATCATATGCCCTCTCATCGATGAGTCGGAGGTGCTGGAGACGCGGGCCGCCACCAAGGAGTACGAACGGCTATCCCAGGAGGTCTTCCCGGACATCCGCATGGGCCTGCTTCACGGCAGATTGCCGGCCGGCGAGAAGGACCAGGTGATGGAGAGCTTTCGCAAGGGCGAGCTTCAGGTCCTGGTGTCCACGCCGGTAGTGGAGGTGGGCATCGATATCCCCAACGCCACCGTCATGATGGTCGAAGGAGCGGAGCGGTTCGGGCTATCCCAGCTTCACCAGTTCAGGGGCCGGGTGGGCAGGGGGCCCGAAAAGAGCTACTGCCTGCTCTTGACCGACAAACCTTCAGCCGAGGTAAGGGAACGGCTATCGCTGATGGAAAGCACCAACGATGGCTTCAATCTGGCGGAGGAAGACCTGCGCCTGCGGGGCCCCGGCGAGTTCTTCGGTACACGGCAGAGCGGCCTCCCCGACATGCGAATGGCCCGCCTCAGCGACATGCCGCTGCTGGAGCTGGCCCGGGAGGAGGCGTCTCACCTCTTCTCCGCCGATCCGGAGCTGAAGAGACCCGAGCACAAAGCCCTATACAAAGAGCTGGCCCGATTCGGGGAAAGCTGGTTCGTGGGCGGCGCCGAGGCGTGATGGACAAGCGAGATACAACTCCCTTCTTCGACAAGCCGGTGACGAACCGCTAGACTTCCAGGCTGAGATGATTATCAAGGACAAGATCGATCGGATGGTACGGGAGGCCTCGCAGGAGGCCCAGGACAAGGGGCTGCTGCCCCAGGTCACCCTGCCCGACGTGCTGGTGGAGCGGCCCCAGAACCCGGACCACGGCGACTACGCCGCCACCGCGCCACTCAAGCTGGCCCGCTCCGCTCGCATGAAGCCCATGACCATTGCGGAGCACCTGTTAGGACTCCTCCAGCCCATGGAGGAGATCGAATCGGTGACCCTGGCTCCGCCCGGCTTCATCAACTTCTCTTTGAAGCGGGGATGGTTGAACTCACAGGTCGACTCCATCCTGGAAACGGGTGCCGGCTACGGAGACATAGACCTGGGCGCCGGCCAGAAAGTGCAGGTGGAGTACGTCAGCGTGAATCCCACGGGCCCGCTGCACGTGGGCCATGGCCGGGGCGCCATACTGGGCAGCGCTCTTTCCCGGGTGCTGCAATCGGCGGGCTTCGATGTCCAGCAGGAGTACTACATCAACGACGCCGGCACCCAGATGGACTCCTTCTATCGGAGCCTCCACGCCCGGTACCTCCAACAGCTGGGCATCGATGCTCAGGTCCCCTCCGAAGGCTACAAGGGCGACTACATGGTGGACCTGGCTAAGGAGGTGGTCTCAGAAGAGGGGGACCGGTTCAAGGATATGCCCCAGGAACAGGCCATGGTCGAGCTGGGTGCCATAGGTCTGGACAAGATGCTCGCCTCCATCAGGAGCACCCTGGAGGAGATGGGTGTCAACCACGACGTCTGGTTCAGCGAGCAGCACCTATTCGATAGCGGGGAGTACGATAGGGCGTTAAATGCCATCAAGGCGGGGGGCTACTCCCGGGAGAACGAGGGAGCCATCTGGTTTGCTTCCACCGCCCTCGGCGAGGACAAGGACAACGTTCTCGTACGAAGCAGCGGACATCCTACCTACTTCGCGTCGGACATCGCTTATCACTACAACAAGTTCGTAGAGCGGGGCTTCGATCGGGTGATCAACGTCTGGGGAGCGGACCACCAGGGGCACATCTCTCGCATGAAGGCCGCGGTGACGGCCCTGGGAGTCGACCCGGACCGGCTGGAGATAATAGTCTCCCAGATGGTCAGCCTGCGCCGCGGCGACGAAGTGGTCAAGGTCTCGAAGCGCAGCGGGGACATCATTACGCTGCAGGAGGTGGTCGACGAGGTGGGCGCTGATCCATGCCGGTTCTTCTTCCTCGCCCGCTCTGCAGACAGCCAGATGGACTTCGACCTGGAGCTGGCTAAAACGCAATCCAACGACAATCCCGCCTACTACCTTCAGTACGCCCACGCCCGGGTCGCCAGCATTCTCAGACTGGCCGAGGAGCGAGGAATCGACTACGGAGACGGCAACGTCCGACTCCTGGGCCACGAGGCTGAGCTGGCCCTGGTCCGCCAGATGCTCCGCCTGCCCGAGGTGGTGGAGCTGATAGCCAGGACACTGGAGCCCCAGCACCTCCCCCACTACACCCAGGAGCTGGCCACCCATTTCCACAGCTTCTACGAGAAGTGTCGCGTCATCGGCGAAGATGAGGCCATGAACAAGGCCCGCCTGAAGCTGGTAAAGGCGGTGCAGGTGGTGCTGGCCAAGGGGTTGGACCTGATGGGCATGTCCGCACCCGAGCGGATGTAGGTCTATACCCTCGTCATTGCCACGCCCCGACAAAGTCGGGGCGTGGCAATCTAGCCACGTCTGGCCGTTGACCCGGCAGAGTCGTATCCTCCCACCCACCCGCCCTAGGATGAGTTAGTAGCTGGGGGCACATCCCCCAACCCCCTGCCAGATGGTTTCCCTCTGGACTCCCTGGATACGGTGTCCTGGGATAGGATCGCCGCCTGCACAGAATTGTCGTTGACATATCGATGAACCACGGGGTGTGCAGAGGGGCGAATTCAATTCTTCTGAGACTGCCTACTGGGGGCCGGGAGTCTGAGGGTGTCCCTCAGAACTTATCTCTTCTTCTGCCCCCTTCGGGGTCAGGAAGGGGGCCAGGGGGATGGTCGCGAGTTTGTTGAGTAATCCACCGTGCCTATGCTAGACTGCAACGGCATTTCGGCCTGAGAACTCGGCTCCACCGACATGGGGTAAAGCTCCAAAAATGTCATCCACCAAGAAGGGTACAGTCTTCTCCGGCGCTCGACCTACGGGTAGGCAGCACATAGGCAACTACCTGGGCGCCATAAAGAATTACGTGGCGCTGCAAGACGACTACGACTGCATCTACTGCGCCGTCGATGTTCACGCCCTGACCACCCTACAGGACACCGACAAGCTCCAGGACAACATCAAGGAGATGCTGCTGGACTGGCTGGCCGCCGGCCTGGATCCGGAGCGAAGCATCCTCTTCGTCCAGTCCCACGTCCCCGAAGTCATGGTCCTGCACACCCTTCTCAGCATGGTCACGCCCCACGGCTGGCTGACCCGTGTGCCCACCTTCAAGGACAAGGCGCGGCAGCAGCCGGAGAACATCAACTACGGCCTGGTGGGATATCCGGTGTTGATGACGGCGGACATAGTCATCTACAAGGCGGATACGGTCCCCGTGGGCGAGGACCAGCTTCCCCACCTGGAGCTGGCGAGGGAGATCGTGAGGCGATTCAATCACATCTTTACGCCCACCTTTCCCGAGCCCAAGGCCAAGCTGACCGAAACCCCCCTCATCCTCGGCCTTGATGGCGCTCAGAAGATGAGCAAGAGCGTGGATAATCACATCGAGTTGGCCCTGACGCCGGAGGAGACCAAGAAGCGGGTGATGACCGCCGTCACCGACCCACAGCGCCGGTACAAGTCCGATCCGGGCCGGCCCGAAGTCTGCAACGTCTATAGTCTCCACTCCCACTTCAACCCCGACCAGGTGGAGGACATCGCCGACCAGTGCCGGAGCGCTCAGAGGGGGTGCGTGGACTGCAAAGGCATCCTCGCCGAGGGGATCAATCGAGAGCTGGCCTCTTTCAGGGAACGCAGGCAGGAGCTCTCCGAAAAACCGGACCACCTTACCGACGTATTGGCCCATGGCGCAGACCGGGCCCGGGTAATAGCCAGGGAGACGCTGGCCGAGGCCGAAGAGAAGATGGGCCTCAAGCCCGAGGCCTAGACGTGGAGCTGCCCCTCTCCGCAAGCGGCTTGTCCATATCTGACGTCGCCGTCGAAGCCGTAAAAGAGGCCGGGCGTGTGCTGGCGGAGAACCTACCCAGGGACAAAGAGATCACCTTCAAGGGCAGGGGCAACGTCGTGACCAACCTGGACGTCCAGGTGGAGGAGATGCTAAAGGACCGTCTGCTTCGGGAGCTACCAGGTTTCGGCGTCCTGTGCGAGGAGGGTGAGGCCATCGAGGGGGAGACGGGATACACTTGGGTCATGGATCCCCTGGACGGCACCCGAAATTACGCCTCGGGGAGTCCTATCTTCACTGTAAACCTGGGACTGGCCTACGAAGGCGAAGTGGTGATGGGCCTCACCTACGATCCGATGCGCGGGGAGCTGTTCCACTCGATAAAGGGCCAGGGTGCCTTCGTGAACGACACACCGATCACCGTGGCCGACCGATCGTCGGTCCAGGACTCGGTGGTGGCACTGGACATGGGGTACAGCGATGAGCGGGCCGAGAAGGCGCTGAGGATTCTGGCCGATATCTGGCCCGGTATGCAGTCGATACGGATCATGGGCTCGGCGGCGCTGGCCCTGGCATACGTGGCCGCCGGTCGTATCGACCTCTATTTTCATCACAATCTGGCCCCCTGGGACCTGGTAAGCGGCATCCTGCTGGTGAAAGAGGCCGGTGGGGTGATAACCCAGGGCGATGGGTCCGAGATAAGCTATATGAGCACCAGCGTAGTGGCCTCCAACGAGGCCGCGCACTCCGATTTCCTTCGCCTGACCGAAGGGAGCGAATACAGGGCGGCTCTAGAGGTATCGCCAATCAATGCTTCAGTTGAAACCCAATAATGCCGTAGCTGAAAAACAAGGATGAGGTGAGCAATGGGCTTGAGGACCGGAGAGGAGTATCGAGAGTCTATCCGCGATGGCCGGGAGGTCTTTTACGACGGTGAGCTGGTCACGGATATCACCCGACATCCCGCCTTCAAACCCATCATCGATGTGCGCTCGCGCATGTACGACATGCAGTCCGAGACCGAGTTTCAGGAGACGCTCACCTTCAGGCAGGATGACGGGTCCATAGCCTGCCGGTCCTTGAAGCCGCCGGTAAGCCAGGATGACCTGCTGGCCCAGCGAAGGTACGTCGAGACCGTCCTGGGGGAGATAGGCGGCGTGGTCGAGCGGGTCGGTGATGACACGGCCGGCGAGATGTGGTCCATGTACGATGCCAGGGAGATGTTGCGGGGATTCAATCCCCTCTTCGCTGAGAACGTCGAGCGGCACGTCAAGCGGCTGATGGACAGAGACCTGTTCCACGTCAGCGGCAATACCGATCCCAAGGGAGACCGCAGCCTGTCGCCCCAGGAGCAAGACCCGGACATGCTCCTGCACGTGGTGGAGGAACGGGACGATGGCATCGTGGTGAGGGGCGCCAAGTACGAAACGGCCGCCTGCTACGCGAACCAGGGTTTCGTCAAGCCCACCATCGCCCAGTGGGACGCGGCGCTGAAGGACTACGCCGTGGGGTTCATCACCGATATGAACGCCAAGGGACTCAAGCACATATGCCGCACGGCCTTGGCGGTGGGCAAAGACCCCAAGGACTATCCCATCGGCACACGGTTTGACGAGATAGATACCCTGCTCATCTTCGACGATGTTCTGGTGCCGTGGGAAAACGTGTTCTTTTCCAGGCTTCCCGAGGCGGCAGGTTACATAAGAGGCACGCTGCACCGGTACGTGGTCTTCCCCTTCGTCATGCGCACGTTGTTCAGGGCGGACATGCTGCTGGGGACGGCCTTTCTCAACGTGGAGCAGACGGGGCTGGAGAGAAATCCGGTGGTACGGGAGAAGCTGGTCCAGCTGATGTGCTACAGGGAGACGTTGAACGCACACCTCCACGCCGCTGTGTACACGTCCGAGCCCAGCCCGGGCGGGCTCTGCATGCCCAACCAGGCCATAATCTACGCCGGTAGGATATTCGGGTCCAGCAACCTGCCCAACATGATCGCCATCGTGCGGGAGCTGGCGGGAGGGCAGCTGGAGCTTACCCCGGATACGGCGTCGTGGAACAACCCCGAGGTGAGAGGATACCTGGAGAAGTACTATTCGATTGGCGAGTGGGGCATGGAGGATCGGATCCGGCTGCTCCATTTCACTCGAGACCTGGTCAACTCCTCGATGGCCGGGCACAAGCTGGCATTTCAGCTCTTCGCCCAGAGCCCTCCGTACGCCAACGCGCTGGCCCTCTTCCACAACTTCGACCCGACACCCATGAAGAAGCTGGTCAAGAAGGCCGCCGACCTGTCCGAGGCCATCGCAACGGGGTAAGATAGAGAGGAACGCCTAGATAGAGGTGACGCTATGACCTTTTCACTGGTCGGGCACTGCGAACGGACAGGCATGGTGGGCATGGCCGTCTCCACCAGCAGCATCTGCGTCGGCGCCCGGTGCGTCTGGGTGAGGGCCAACGTGGGCGCCGTTGCGACCCAACATCTAACCGATCCTCGACTGGGCCAGCTGGGACTCGATCTGCTCAGTCGTGGATACTCGGCCCAGGCTACCCTCGATGAGCTGGTTAAGGCCGGCGCGTACCCCGAGTACCGGCAGATCGGTGTGATCGACTGCGATGGACACTCCGCCGGCTACACCGGGGACCAGGTGATGTTGGAGCGGCGCCACTACACGGGGGAGCACGTGACCGCGGTGGGCAACCTCCTGAAGACCGAGGAGGTCGCTATAGCGATGGGCCAAAGCTTCGAGGCGAACCCGGACCTGCACGTCGCAGAGCGGTTGATGCTGGCCCTGGAAGCGGGCAAGGATGCCGGCGGCGAGGTCGGGGGCAACGAGCATTCGGCCGCTTTATGGGTCGCCGATAGACAGCCCTTCCCCCTGGTGGACCTGAGGGTGGACTGGCACGATGCCCCGATAGTCGAGCTGCGCAAGCTGTGGGAGAGGTACGAGCCCGAGATGAACGACTTCATAAACCGGGCCGTACACCCCAACAAGGCCGCCCCACACCCCATATCCCGATAGAGGAGTCAGGTTGTACTGCCGGGTCCGGAGGAGGTACGCCTCTTCCTAGCTAGGATGGGGCTACGGGGATGCTCCAAGCAGACTAGATTGCTTCGCTCCCTTCAACCTCCACAGGACGCACTCCCCCCCGCTCGCAACGACGACCACGGTTAGATTGGATCCTTACCTTCGTCATTGCGAGGCCCGACAAAGTCGGGACGTGGCAATCTAACGAGAATGGTTAGGGCCACTTCTTGAGAGGATGAGGGTTTCTTCCAAGTGAGCGGGGACTAGGACATGCGTCCCCTGAGACAGGCTCCCAGCGGTTCATGTTTGACTTACGTCGAGTCGCAATGCGAATGAGTGTATCTTTGATCTAAGCTTTGCGGGATACTCATAGGATTGCCAGTGCATTAAAGATGGTGGTACATTGGATTTCTTGTTGCAGGTGACAACAAAAACCAGCACGATGACGAGGGCGAAGGGAGAAAGGTCATAGTGGCAACGAATCGTCAACGATTGATACGTTTGCTGGTACAACTCGAACCACAGCCGGAGGGAGGGTACACGGTAACATCACCGGTGTTGCCGGAACTTGTAACAGAGGGCGATACCATCGCCGAAGTTAACACCAACGTCGCAGACGCTTTCCGGGCCGTCGCCGAGCTTTACCAGGACCGCGGACAGGAGTTGCCCGGGGAATTGTATGTAGAGGCGCTTGACGAACCGTTCACGTTGGTACATACGGAGACACCTAACGAACCACGCACCTTAGTATATGTGGGGACATCTAACGATTCCTTCGCGTTAGAATCAGTTACCACACGGTGAAGTACAAGGACGTCGCTCGGCGTCTCAAGTCCTTGGGGTGTACGGAGATTCCTCGGAGAGGTGGAGGATCTCATCGCAAGTGGGTTAACCCCGCCACTAATAAGGGCACATCCGTTCCCGATTGGGGCAGTAAAGATTTGAAAGAAGGAACCCTCCGTGCCGTAGTGCGTAAGTTGGGCTTAGCTTGGCCTGACTTCCGTTCCGCCTGATTTTTCTGACTGAAGAGCGGCCCGCACGGTCTTGTCCTTGACACCCCATGCGCTTACGGTCTAAGATAAATCGTTAAGCTGGGACGTTCTATCAGTTCTTTAACAAATCGATAGAAAGCGAGGAGAAGATGGACATACCCATTTTCGTGTCCATCTTGAGTCTGATAGGGGCCGTTCTTCTTGGGGGACTTACCGGATTTACTGTCAGGTACGTGGTTTTGGGCCAACGCCGACGAGCGGCAGAGGCCAAGGCTGCTGCCATAATCTCTGAAGCTGAGAATAGCCAGAAGGAGATACTGCTGGAAGCAAAAGAGGAGGCCATCCAGGCCCGCTCCGCAGTCGAGTCAGAGAACCGGGAACGCCGCAATGAGCTGAGACGACAGGAAAACCGCCTCACCCAGAAAGAAGAGACCCTGGACCGCAAGGTGGACGGAGTTGAGCGCCGCCAACGCAATATGGCGGCAAAAGAGGAAGACCTTAAGAAACGAGCTCTAGAAACAGAAGAGCTGAGAGACCAGGAGCTGCAGAGGCTCGAGGAGATCAGCAGCCTATCCCTCCAAGAGGCCAATGACCGGCTGATGGCCCAGGCCGAAGATACCATCCAGGGAGAGGTAGATAGACGCCACTATGAGCTAGAGCAGGCCATGAAAGAGGAGGTCAAGGTTAAGGCCAGAAAGGCCATAGCCCTGGCCATTCAGCGCCTGACCAATGACGTAGTCTCCGAGACCACGTCGACCGTCGTCAGTCTCCCCAGCGACGATATGAAGGGCCGCCTGATCGGGCGGGAGGGCCGCAACATCAGGGCCCTGGAGAAGGCTACGGGGGTGGACCTGATCATAGACGACACCCCTGAGGCCGTCACCCTTTCCACCTTCGATCCCGTGCGCCGCGAGATTGCCCGTGTCGCTGTCTCCAACCTGGTGAGCGATGGACGCATCCATCCCGCTCGTATCGAGGAGATGGTCGTCAAGGCCAAAGTCGAGGTGGAGGAGTCCATCAAGACTTCCGGCGAAGAGGCGATGTACGACCTGGGTATTACTGGCTTTCATCCGGAGCTGGTGAAGCTGATTGGCCAGCTAAAGTTCCGGTTCAGCTATGGCCACAACATACTGAAGCACAGTGTCGAAGTGGCCCAGCTTGCCGGGATGATGGCCGGCGAGATTGGCGCAAACGCGGACATAGCGATGAAGGCCGGCCTTCTCCATGACATCGGCAAGGCATTGACCCACGAGGTCCAGGGCCCCCATGCCGAGATCGGCGCCGAGATAGCTCGGAAGTTCAAGATCCGGCCGGAGGTGGTGAAGGCGGTGGAGGAGCACCACGAGGAGGACAGGGTCAACGTCGAGGCGTTCATCGTGGCCGCGGCGGATGCGGTAAGCGGCGCTCGGCCGGGCTCCAGGCGCGACTCCGTAGAGAACTACATCAAGCGTCTTCAAGCCCTGGAGGGAGTGGCCAACAGCTTCGACGGCGTCGAGAAGTCCTATGCCATCCAGGCTGGTCGCGAGATCAGGATCATGGTCAAGCCCCAGCAGATAGATGACGTCGCCGCCGCTCGCATGGCCCGAGAGGTGGCTAAGAAGATAGAGAAAGAGCTGGTCTATCCCGGCGAGTTGAAGGTAACGGTCATCCGGGAAACCAGGTCTATAGAAACAGCGCGGTAGGCCAGTCCTACGCCCGCTCACGGGTGGTACTGCATCGAGTCATGAGGGACGGCACGGCGCGCAGACAAAGTCTGGAAGGGTAGTTTTACGGCAAATTGCGCATCTTGATGATAGGCGATGTCGTCGGGAAACCCGGCAGGAGGGCCGTAAAGACATTCGTGCCCGAACTTCGCAAGGAACACAAAGTCGACTTTGTCATCGCCAACGGCGAGAACAGCGCCGGTGGCTACGGTATCACCGTGGAGACGGCGGAGGAGCTGATCGGCGCCGGCGTGGACGTGATCACCACGGGCAACCACGTCTGGGACCAGAAGGAGATAATCCCGCACCTGGATGGAGACCTGCCCCTTCTGCGGCCCATCAACTTCCCACCCGGTGAGCCGGGGCGAGGGTACATGACCAGCGGCAAGGTGATGGTGGTGAATCTCGTGGGCCGGGTGTTTATGGGCCAGTCCGATTGTCCCTTCCGAGCCATGGAGTCCCTCCTATCTTCGATGACCGACGTCCCTCCCATAGTGTTCCTAGACTTTCACACCGAGGCCACCTCTGAGATCGGGGCCATGGGCTGGTACATGGACGGGCGGGCCAGCGCTGTCGTTGGGACCCACACCCACGTGGGTACTGTGGATGCCCAGATCCTTCCCAGGGGCACTGCGTTTCTGAGCGACGTTGGCATGGTGGGCCCCATTCAGGGCGTCATCGGAGACGACCCTCAGACCGTCCTGAGCCGCTTTCTCAGCGTCCGACATTCCCGTCTATCGGTGGCCAAGGGGCCGGTACGCTTCAACTCGGTCATGGTTGACGTCAACGACGCCGACGGGAAAGCCACCTCGATCCAGCGCATCGACATGGAGATGGACTAGGCGATGGCGGTAGACCTGCACAGCCACACCACCGAATCCGACGGCGTTTTGGAGCCAGAAGACCTGGTGGAGCTGGCCGTCAAGCAGGGTGTCGAGTACCTGGCCATTACCGACCACGACACCACTGACGGTCTGGATAGGGCCTTCGCCAAGGCTAGCGAATATCCCTCCTTCACCGTGATACCCGGCATTGAGCTGGGCACCGACGTTCCCGGCGGCGAGATACACCTCCTTGGCTACTACATCGACTACAAGGACGCCGATTTTCAGGTCATTCTCAGCAAGTTTCGAGAGGGAAGGGTGGGCAGGGCTGCCAGCATGGTGGAGAAGCTGGCCGCGCTGGGCATGCCGTTGGAATGGAGCAGGGTGCAGGAGCTTGCGGGCGATGGCGCCATCGGCCGGCCCCACGTCGCCCAGGCGCTCGTGGAGAAGGGGTACATCAAGGACGTCCAGGAGGCTTTCGCAAAGTACATCGGTCGGGAGGGTCCCGCTTACGCCGAGAGGGATAAGCTGAGCCCTGCCGAAGCGGTGGAGATGGTAGTCGCCGTGGGCGGGCTTCCCGTCGTCGCTCATCCCGGCGAGATCGCCGGCCTGGACAACCTGTTGGCAGAGTTGAAGCAGGCGGGACTGGTGGGCATGGAGGTCTACTATGCTTACTACCCGGGCGACCTCGTCCGCCGTCTGAAACAGCTGGCAGATAAGCACGATCTAATACCGTGTGGCGGCAGCGATTATCACGGTGAGGGGCTTGCCTCAAGGACCGATCTTGGCTCGGTAGATGTCCCGGTGGAGTCGGTGAAAAGGCTGATGGCCCTGTCCAAACAGCATCGGAGCAGAACGGGCCCGGCGTGATCCTCGATGCCCGGGCCATCCAGTCCATCATTCCCCACAGATGGCCCTTTCTTCTGGTAGACTGTATCGACGAGTTGGAGCCTGGGGTGAGAGCGGTGGGCGTCAAGAACGTCACCATCAACGAGCCGTTCTTCCAGGGCCACTTTCCAGGTCACCCGATTATGCCCGGCGTCCTCATAGTCGAAGCTCTCGCCCAGGTGGGCTCGGTGGCCATCCTGAGCAAAGAGGAGAACAAGGGGAAGGTGGGCTATTTCGCCGGTATAGACTCCTTCCGGTTTCGCAAGCCGGTACAGCCGGGGGACGTCCTGCGGCTGGAGGTGAGCCTCACCAGGGTGCGGGGTCCGGTGGGCAAAGGTTCGGCACGCGCCGAGGTTGACGGGCAGACCGTCGCCGAAGGGGAGCTCACCTTTGCTCTGGGGGACCTACCCGGCTAATCTCTGGCGTGTCCAGGCTTCTACCCTCCTTCGTTTGGAATCGTTACAGCTTTCGGAGGCTCACTGGTTGACCGCGGACATCGAGCAAAACACCAGTCCAGCACCCGGCGGAGCCATGCGGTGCGCAACCCACCCACAGACCGAGACCTACCTGTCCTGCGGCAGGTGCGATAAGCCCATCTGCCCCCGGTGCCTGGTGCAGACTCCCGTAGGCGCCAAGTGCAAGAAGTGCGCCAACGTGAGGCCGGACCCTGTGTATCACATCTCGACCCCCTACCTGCTGAGGGCGGCGGCAGCCGCGGTGGGTCTGGCCGTGGGCGGAGGCATCCTGTGGGCCGTGCTGCGAGGGATCCCCTTGATATCCTTCTTTGCCGCCATCGGTGTCGGCATAGCTATAGGCGAGGGGATATCCTGGGCCACCAATCGCAAGCGGGGCCGGGGACTGCAGATCGTCGCTGCCGTCACGGTGGTGGCCAGCTACTTCATGGGCCAGGTCTTCCGGGGCCTCTTCATACATAATCTGCCGGGAAGAATCCTGGACGACTACGTGCTTTCGGTGGACATCTTCATGCTGCTTGCGCTGGCCATTGGCGTTATGTACGCGGTGGGCCGCCTGAGGTGAGCAGGGTATACTGAGGGAGAGAAGCCCCCACTATTCCTCGCATCGACCCTTCTCGACTCTCGACTGGAACTGGAGCGAACGGTATGAGCGAAAAAAGGGTCCTGAAAGCCGTAGATGCCAGGCATGATGAGATAGTCGAGTTCACCCGCCGGATCCTGAAGCTTCCCTCGGAAAATCCTCCCGGCAGTGAGCGGAGAGTGGCCGAGGCGATTAGGGACGTTGCCGAGCAGTATGGCCTGGGAAGGGTTGAGATGCCGGCCCGGGACGAGGAACGTCCCAGCGTGGTCATCACCCTGGAAGGCTCAGGTCCGGGGAAGACCCTCCTCTACAACGGCCACACCGACGTTGTCCTTGTCGGTGAGGACGAGCGGCTCCAGTGGAAGGCAGACCCCTACGCAGCCGAAATCATCGACGGCGAGATCTACGGCCGGGGAGCGGCCGATATGAAGGGCCCGGTTGCGTCCATGCTCTACGGGGCTATAGCCCTCAAGGAAGCAGGCTCGCCCTTTAACGGCAAGCTGGTCCTGGCCTTCACCGCCGACGAGGAGGAAGGGGGCTACTACGGCGCCCAGTACGTCTGCGAACAGGGCCTCGCTACCGCCGACGCCGCACTCATCGGCGAGCCATCCGGGATGGACTCGGGGTTCGACTACCTGGCAACCGCCTCCCGCGGCGCCACCTGTTTCAAGCTGGTGGTCCGGGGGACCCAGATGCACAGCAGCCAGTCCGACATCCGAGGCGCGGTCAACGCCGGCCTCAAGCTGGCCAAGGTGCTGCACAGGATGGAAGAGGAGCTGGTGATACACCACGAGCCTCATCCCCTCTATCCTCAAGGCCCCACCATAAACCTGGGGACCACCCTGGAAGGCGGGGTCAACTACTGCATAATACCGGGCTACGCCGAGGCTACCAACGACATACGGGTCCACCCGGGCATGACCAGGGAGTCGGTAATGAGGGACCTGAACGACTTCCTGGACAAGCTCCGGAAGGAGGACCTCAAGCTGGACGTGGAACTGGCGCCCGATGTCCGCACCGGCTGGATAGCCCCGGCCGAGCTATCGAGCGGTCATCCCCTGGTGGAGACTATCCTGGACTCCACCGAGAGCGTACTGGGGTTTCGGCCCGAAACGGGCGGGTTCACCGGCGGCACCGATGCTCAGCACTTCGAGGGGATTGCCGGCACGCCGACGATCTCGGCCTTCGGTCCCGGGCTACTGAAGCTGGCCCACGGCCCTAACGAGCGGGTCCCCGTCGAGGAACTGGTAGCCGGGGCCAAGATATACGCCGTCGCTGCGATGAGGTATCTGGGGTAGGGTTGTGCCCTTTACAGCTACTTCAAACGGGCAAGACGTCTTTGACCCACGACGTCCCAGATTGGTTTGCCCGCCCGCCCTGGATTGCATCCGCAGGCTCCCAACCCCCACGAAGGGGGTTTGTGGGATAGTCTAAGCGGACTAGATTGCTTCGCTCCTCCCAACCCCTCAGGATGAACTCCCCCTCGCTCGCAATGACGACCACGGTTGGATTGAATCCACACCTTCGTCATTGCGGGCCCCGGCAGAGGCGGGGCGTGGCAATCTAGCGGGGGGGGGTCTATCGGAACCGGGGCATTACCTCCCTGGACAGGGTGCGGATCATGTCCACGAAGGAGTCCAGGTCCTCGGCCCAGCACCGCAACCCGATCATGGTGGCGCCCGATTCCTCGTAGGTCTCCACCCTCCTGCATAGCGTGTCCACCGAACCGATGAGGGACTCACTGAGGCCTTCCTCGAAGGAGAGGATCTCGGCCTCCAGGCTCTTGCGGGACTTCTGCTGGGCAACGGCGTCGTCTCCCACGTAGAGAGGAATGTAGGGCACAATCTCCATCTCGACATCCCCCCGCCCCTCCTCTTGGGCCAGCTGTTTGATCTCGGCCAGCCCTTCCTTGATCAGCCTCGGGTTTCCCTCGGGGACCCAGCCGTGACACCAGCGGGCCAGCCTTCTCAACGAAGGGCGGAACAGCTCCGCGCCACGAGGCTCGGGGTGATGGACGATGCCCCCGCCGTACAGGATGGGGATCTCGGGCACCCTGGGGTAGTAGGAGGCGTTGCGGAAGGAGATGGTCTCGCCCTGATAATCGACGTTGCCGCCCCGAAAGGCGGTTGTTAGCACGTCCAGGTACTCGTCGGTCAGCGCTATCCGGTCCATGTAGGGGATGTTCATAACCTGGAAATCGTTGTGATAGTCCCCCAGCCCCACGCCCAGCAGCAGCCGGCCCTTGGACAACGCCTGCAGGGTCATGGCCTGCCGAGCCAGCACCCTGGGATCCCGCAGGGGCAGCACCAGGACGGCGATGCCCAGCCTGACCCGCTCCGTGAACCCGGCCACCCATGTGAGAGTGGACAGCGACTCGTAGAAATCGGGCTCTATGCCCTCGGTCTGCTCGATGGTGCCCGAGGCCCGGTGCACGAACCAATCGGTGTCGTAGGTGACGTGGTCATGCACCCACACCGTATCGTAACCCAGGTCTTCGGCCTCCAGAGCGATCCGCTTGATGGCATCGACGCCGGCCAGGGCGCCTGAATGGGGCAGCTTGATACCGAATTTCATGATTGCATCCTACTAGGCATGGGCCGACTATTGTGGGGGTATCTCACGAGACCGGATGTAGTTGCCCTAACCACCCACCCTCGGATGGTTTTGTAGTTGTGGGAACTTCCCCCATGCTCCCTGCCGGAGGGAAGTTTCTCACTGGACTCCCTTGCCCCACTGCCTCAGATTGCTTCGCTCTCGTCCACTCCCCTCAAGAACGCCCTCCTCGGTCGCAATGACGGTAACCGTTCGACCGAGTCCGTACCCTCGTCATTGCGAGCCTCGACAACGTCGGGGCGTGGCAATCTAGATTATATCGCCGGGGCTACTTCACGAACAGCTTTCTCTCGACGCCCTGGGTCAGTGTCTCGCAGCCGTCCTCGGTTACCAGGATAGTGTCGCTGCAAGCAATGGATCCCATCCCGGGCACCCGCACCCCGGGAATCAGGTGGAAGGTCATTCCTGCCTGCAGCGGCCGGGTTTCGCCCTTGGTGATGCTGATTATATGCCCTTCTCCCCAATCGGGGGCGAAGGCGATACCGATGGAGTAGGCCGCTCTCCGTTCCAGCTTGGAACCGAGATTGGCGTCATCCAGGCTCTCCCGCACCACCTCGAAGACGTCTCCGGCCGCCACGCCGGGCTTGATGCAGCTCTTGGCCTTGGCCAGGGTATCGACGACCACCTCCATGCCCCGGAGCATGACCTCCGGCGGCTCGCCGAGGTAGGCCTGACGCATGATGGCGGCGTGGTAGCGGTTGATGCAGCCGGGAATCTCGAAGAAGACCACCTCGCCCTGCTCCAGCCCTCTCCGGTACCAGGAGGAGTGGGCCATGGTGGACCGCACACCGGAGGCGACGAACACGGGCAGGCCGGTATACTCGCTGCCGGCGAGGATCTGGGCGCGATGCACCTCGGCGGCCACTTCGTTCTCCGTAGCCCCGACCACCGCTGCCTCGATCCCGGCGAGGGTGCCCGCGTCGGCGGCTTTGCCTGCCTGGCGAATGTACTCGATCTCTCGGTCCGACTTGATGACCCTGCCCTCCTCGACCAGCCCGGAGCAGTCCACGAACTCGGTGTTGGGTAGGGCATCGGTCAGCCGGAGATAGTCCCTGGCGGTGAGGAACCACGAGCCATACTCCAGCCCGATTCGCTTACCGTCGAGGCCCAGATCGACGAGGGCGTCCTTGGTCTTTTCGACCCAGTCGTCGTGGTCCCGATAGGGGCGCCGGTCTTCCACCCACGAGAGGTGCTCAGCGTTGGCGTCCTCTATCAGCCGGGTGATGAACACGGGCTCCCTGTCCAGGGGAACGATGAGGGTCTGGTACCAGTAGTAGCCCGGGGTCTGGTAGCCGGTCAGGTAGCAGAGGTTCTCGGGAGTGTGGATGAGCATGGCGTCGGCGCCCCTGGCCTGGATGCGGCGACGCAGGGCATCGAGGCGCTGCCGGTACTCATCGAGGCTGAAGTACTGCCAGGTGGCCGTCTTCATTGCCCGCCTCCGGTCTAGTTGGAGAACAGCTTCCGTTCGATGTTGGGCGTTAGAGACTCGCAGCCCGTTTCGGTTACCAGGATCGTCTCGCTGACCCCCACGGAAGATAGGCCCGGTATGAACACCAGGGGGATCAGGTGGAAGGTCATGCCCGCTCTGAGCTCTCGTTGCTCGCCCTCTTTCATGCTTATGATGTAGCCCTCGCCCCAGTCCGGCGCGAACCCGATCCCGATGCTGTAAGCGGCCCGGTGGTCCATGGTGACGCCCAGGCCGGCGTCGTCGATGACCTTTCGGCAGTACTCATGGGCATCGTGGGCGGTAATGCCGGGCTTGATGAACTTGATGCTCTCCTCCAGGGCCTCCACCATCACATCGGTGGCCTTGACCATGCGCTCCGGCGGATCGCCCAAGTGGCAGTTGCGCATCAGGGCCGAGTGGTAGCGGTTGATGCATCCAGGTATCTCGAAGAACACGGTATCTCCGGCCTTCAGCGTCTCCCGGTACCATGTCACGTGGCCCAGGAAGGACCTTTCGCCGGCGGAGACGAAGCAGGGAAGCCCGGTGTACTCGCTGCCCGCCTTGATCTGGGCCTCGTGCACCGCCGCAGCTACGTCGTTTTCCGACACCCCGACCTGACTGGCCGCTATCCCGGCAGCTATTCCCGCCTCTGCGGCGGCAGCCGCTTGCCGCATGTACTCCAGCTCCGCCTCCGACTTGATCATCCTGCCCTCCTCCACCAGCATGGAGCAGTCGACGAAGGTGGCGTCAGGGAGCATCTCCTGAAGTCTGTCGAAGTCGGAGATGGTGATGAACCAGGAGGACTTTTCGATGCCGATCCTCTTGTTGCCGAGACCGAGATCCTTGATAACGTCACTGGTCCTGGCGACCCAGTCTTCCGAGTCGCCGTAGGGCCTACGCTCCTCGACCCAGGTCAGGTGCTCGGCGTTGGAGTCTTCCAGCAGCCTGGTGATGATCACGGGCTCCCGGTCCAGGGGGACGACGAGGGTCTGGTACCAGTAGTAGCCCGGGGTCTGGTAGCCGGTCAGATAGCACAGGTTCTCCGGGGTGTGGATGAGCATGGCATCGGCGCCTTTGGCCTGGACACGACGGCGCAGGGCGTCGAGACGCTGCTGGTACTCATCGAGGCTGAAGTACTGCCAGGTGGGATTCTTCAATGGGGTCCTCCTTTCGGAACACAAGGGCAGGAAAGACACAGCCACGGAAAGCTGAGGCTCCGGCGCCCGTGAGTATACCAGAACACCCCGAATGCTCACCAGGCGAGAAGAGGTGGGAAGAAGCCGGTCTGTCAGCTCTCCGGCATCCCGAAGAGCTGGACCCTTTGGGAGCGCATGTAGCGTTCGCTGAGGACGTTCAGCGCCAGGCGGGCCAGGGTGAAATGCTCCGACAGGGTGCGAAACACGGGGCCGAGGCCGGGCTCGTGGGACTCCCTGGCCGCCAGCCCATAGAAGGTCTGACCCTCTCGCTCGTAGTCGTCCATCGTGCG
Source organism: Dehalococcoidia bacterium (assembly GCA_965197645.1). Classification (GTDB taxonomy): domain Bacteria; phylum Chloroflexota; class Dehalococcoidia; order Plut-88900; family Plut-88900. Next base: position 861,408 of record OZ240219.1, read on the forward strand.
GCCCCTGGTGCGCCTCCTGGCCGGTCTAGCGGCGAAGTAGGTCGCCTGGTCGGGGAAAATGCCGGCGAGGAACAGAGCGATATCGGCGATGCGCTTGTAGTAGGCCGGCCGTATCTCGGGGTCGGCCTGATTGCAGAGGTGGATCATATCGTCCATGTCCACGTCGCTGAACTTGCGCCTGTGCAGCCTACCCCGCTCCATCCAGTAGGTGACGGTGCTCTGGGTCTTGGCGAAGGAGGATAGCATGTCTATCAGGTAGTCCCTGGCGCCCTCCTCGTCCAGAAGCTCGACCACGTTGGGCGCCTCGAAGATGGGGATTCTCTGGCCGCGCAGACCCACCTCGTTGATGTAGGTCTCGTTCTCCAGCTCCCGGCGGATCTGGCGCATCAGAACGGAGAACATCATGAAGGGCGAGATTCGAACGAAGGCCTCATCGTCGTTCATGATCCGGGTCACCAGCTTGGGGTCGTCGAGCATCTTGTCGAGGAAGTCATCCTTATCCTTGATAAGCTCGATGACCCTCTCGCTGTCGGGCCGCCGGGTAGCGACCGTTTCCGCCAGGAAGTTGAGGTCGGCTGGGCTGAGCTTCATCGCTAACGTGCTTCCGGTTTCAGGCATGTTGGTCACTGCTGAATTGCCACGCCCCGACGTTGTCGGGGCTCGCAATGACAAGGGTACGGACTCGGTCTAAGTGAGTGCTCGCAATGACGGTGGAAGATGGTGGAGCGGGCGATGGGATTCGAACCCACGACTTTTTGCTTGGGAAGCAAACACTCTACCACTGAGTTACGCCCGCTCGGTAGAAGGGATTCTAGCTATGCGCCGGCTGTCGTGTCAAGTTGGTGGTCTAGGGGTACAGTAGCTCATCGGCGGCCTTTTGGAGATCGGCACGGAAGTCGGGGTGGGCCACGGCTATCAGCTCCCTGGCCCGCTCCCTGATGGGCTTTCCCAGAAGCTGGGCCACGCCGTACTCGGTGACAACCGTATCGGCGAAGGTCCTGGGCACGGTCACGACCAATCCCTCCTCCAGCTGGGGGACGATCCGGGATACGGCGCCGCCCAGAGCGGTCGATCTGAGCAGGGTGATGCCCCGTCCTCCCTTGGACAGGACGGCGCCCATCTGGAAGTCCAGCTGTCCGCCTGTGCCGCTGATCTGCCGCGGCCCCATGACCGATTCGGAGTTGATCTGGCCGTTGAAGTCGATGGAGACGGCGTTGTTGATGGAGACCATGTTGTCGTTGCGGGATACCGCTACCACGTTGGCCACGTAGTCGGCGTCGTACAGCTCGATGAGGGGGTTGTTGTGGGACCATCTGATCTCCGATGGCCTGGCGCCGGTCAGAGCAGCGAAGACGGCCTTGTCGGGATGGTAGCTCTTTCGAGCCCCCGTTATGATGCCTCGCTGGATCAGGTCGACTATGCCGGGTGGGGTTAGCTCCGAGTGCCACCCCAGGTCCGTCTTATCGTCGAACACACCCATGTTGGCTAGCATCATCGAAGGTATGCCCATCCCTATCTGCATCGTAGCGCCGTCTTCGACCAGCTCCGACACGTACTCACCGATACGTCTCGGCACCTCGGGGGCCTCGGCGAGGCCGCGTTCAACAGCGAAGTGCCGGACCTGCGCGGTGGTAAGGCCGGCCAACTCGGGTAGATAGGCCCCTCTCTCCTCGGGTTCCATCAGCCCCATCAGCTCCTTTAGCTGGGTGCGGGTTTCCGGATCGGGGTTGGCCTCGATGGTGCGGGATATCTCGTCGTCGGAAAGGGTCGCCTCTTCCTGCTCGACGAAGTAGTCGAACTCGGTAACGTGGGCGTAGTTTGCGCCGTAGGTACGGATCTGGCTGGCGTCCACCCCGGCCAGGACTTTTTTGGACACCCGCATCAGGGCCTTCTTGTTCCACAGGTGCCCCCCGAAGCTGCAAAGGCCCCTTTCGTCGGGAGGCGACACCGCGACCATCAGCACGTCGATGGGCCGCTCCTCTCGATTGGGACTCCGGTAGCCCTTCGGCTGGAGGGAGAAGATCATGGGTGAGTAATCGATGACGTGGGCGTCCAACTGAGGCTGTGCCAACGCGCCTATAATCTGGTCGGCTACTACGTTGAAGGAGTCCTGCCAGTCCGCCTGGAGCCAGCCGGGATCGTAGTCCGGGGCGTCGATCCATAGATCGATGTCCTGGAGCTCATCCCTGCGCCGTGCCAGGGCCTCCAGCAGGCTTTGGGGATGGGGATACACGGGCACGTTTATGAAGTCGCCGGACTTGACGATCTTGACCGCCTCGTCGGGGGTTACGAGCCTGTCCTTGTAGTACTCTCGCCAGTCCATGACGACCTTAGAACTGGACCCGGCCGGGCCACTTGAGCTCCCAGAACGTAGCGGTGGGCATCTCTTCGAACACGTCCCGCATCCCGTTCACCAGTCCAGGGTAGACTTCGTTCAGGTACCTGTCGCAATCTTCCTTGGACTCCCACCCGGATACCTGGGAGCCCCTCCTCTCCTCCTCGGTGGAAAGGAGAACGAAGATGAACTTGTTGCCTTTGTGGTCGAACACAGGGTTTATGACCCCCTCATCGTAGGAGGCTTTTACGACGGCGACCCCTTCGGGCTTGAACTTGAAGCGGCTGGTTCGAATGTAGGTCTCCGAGCCCTTGAGCAGGTCGGGGTCGAGATGGAACTTACCGGGCCACTTGATCTCCCAGAAGGAGGTCTCCGGCTTCTTTTCGAAGACCCATTCCCATTTTTCGTACACGGCGGGAAGTACCTGGGAAAGATAACGGTCGCAGTCCTCCTTGGAGTCCCAACCGGTGATTTGCCTCACCTCCCTCTCCCTCTCGACGCTGTTGAGAACGCAGAAGAGGCGGTTACCCTCGGAGTTAATCACGGGGCCCATGACCTCTGACTCGTAGACGTTTTTGACGGTTGATAGAGCCTCCTCCTTCAAGAGAACGTGCCTTATCATGACGTACATCCCTGAACCTCCTCGAGGTGTATATAAGAACGGTCGCGCTATTCTAGCACTGGGAGCCGGGGGCCGCGCCGTAGCTCTTCCTCAGGGGGATCTCCTTCAGGAAGAGCAGGACCAGTATCGAAACGGCGACGACGATGGTGGCCACGAGAAATATATCGGTGAGGGCGTTGGCGAGGGCCACCTTCATGGCATCCAGAAGAGACTCCATGAGCTCGACGCCCCGGTCTCCCATGCCGGCGAACTGCTCCTCCAGGAACAAGCGTGAAGAGGGGTCCACGAGGGCGTTGGGGTCTCGGAGGTGACCGACCTTGTCGGGCCCCAGGGCGTTCACTGCATCCAGGGGCAGACCGGTGTCCAGGTTGCGGGACAGCCTGGTGGTAAGAATCGCTCCCATCACCGCCACTCCCAGGGCGCCTCCCGTGCTTCGGAAGAACTGGACCGACGCCGTTACCACACCCATGAATGAGTGGTGGAAGGCGTTCTGCACGACGATGGTGAACACGGGAAAGCCGATACCCAGGCCGAAGCCCATCAGCACCATGTTCAGGGTCACCTCCCGGTTGCCGGTATCGGCGTCCATCAGGCACAACAGCACCATCCCCGCAGTCATCATTCCGATTCCGGCCAGGCTTAGTATCTTGTAGTGCCCTATCCTGGACAGCAGCTGCCCGCCTACTATGCTTCCCACGACGATGGCCAGCATCATGGGCAGCATCACCAACCCTGAGTTGGTCGCCGAGCTTCCTATGACTCCCTGTACGAACAGGGGGATGAACAGAATGGACCCAAACATCCCGACACCCGTGAGAAAGGTGGTGATTGCTATTACCGTGAATATCCGGTTCCTGAACATAGAAAGAGGGAGGATGGGTGAGGGGGTCCGATGCTCGATGAAGAGCCAGATGGCGAACATGATTCCGGAGAAAACGAACAGCAGCACCACTTGCGTCGAGGCCCAGGAGTAGGTCTGGCTGCCGAGGGAGATGGCCAGGAACAGGGGTATCAGGGTGAGGACCAAGGCCGCGGCACCCGGGTAGTCGACGCTCTCCTTCAGGCTCTTTCCTCCGAACGGAGGCATGGAGACGATAATCGCCACCAGTGCCAGGAGGCTTATCGGTATGTTGACGTAGAACACCCATCTCCAGCTCAGGTTGTCGGTCAGGGCGCCACCGGCGACGGGCCCTACGACGCTGGCCAGGCCGAATACGGCGCCGATGAGACCGGTCCATTTGCCTCGCTCCGCCGGCGGGAAGACGTCGCCGACCACGGTGAAGGCGTTGGACATCAGGAACCCGGCTCCACCCCCCTGCACGCCCCTGGACAGAATCAGCTGGACCATGTTCTGCGATATGCCCGACAGCACCGAGCCGGCGAGGAAGATCAGTATTCCCGCAATGAACAGCGGCTTGCGACCGTATATATCGGAAACGCGGCCGACGATGGGCACGAGGGTGGTGGACATCACCAGGTAGGAGGTCACCACCCAGGAGATCTGGTCTATGCCACCCACGTCGGCGACGATCCTGGGCAGGGCGGTTGCGACGATGGTCTGGTCGAGGGCGGCCAGGAACAGGGACATCATGGCCGCGCCCAGGATCAGGACGACCTGGGTCCTGGAAAGTCGTCCTATGGGACTGGCGGCGTCAGAGGACACGTCCGAGGCCGATTCGTCGGTCTGAAGACCGGTTTGCTCTGCTTCTTCCAAGGGTACGGTACCGGGGTGGACGGGGCCCGACTATGTGCCAGCGAGCGGGGATTGTGCTGATCGTTCCACGTTTCAGCCAGGCCGTCACAGGACTATACACCCCGCTCTATGGCGATACAACACTCTTGGACCCGAGCCAGGGTGCTATCATGGCCGGCGTGAACGCAGACAAGCCCAAGGTACCCGTTCTCTACAACGCCAACGTATTAACCCTCGATCCCGTGCTGCCTCGAGCCGGTGGAGTAGAGATCGACGGGAGTCGTATCAGCCGGGTGGGAGAAGGGATTTCAGGCGGTGACCGGGGTATAGATTGCGAGGGCAGGACGGTGATGCCAGGCTTCATCGACGCTCACATCCACTTTCTGGCCTACGCCTCCAGCCTGCGCAGCGTGGACTGCTCTCCAAGGCGGGTGAGTTCGATAGAGGACATCGTCGCCGCTCTCTCCCAAGCGGCCCGCGTCACGCCCGTCGGTGAGTGGGTCCGCGGCACGGGCTACGAGGAGTTCCATCTCCAGGAGGGCCGCCACCCGGTCGGCGGCGACCTGGACCGGGCCACGACGGACCACCCGGTCAGGCTGTCCCATCGCTCAGGACATGCCAGCGTGTTGAACACCTACGGAATGAGGCTGGCAGACATCACGATAGAAACAGCGGAGCCCGGCGCTGGGGTCATGGATAGGGACCCCCGTACAGGCCGGCCCACCGGCCTCCTCCTGGACCTGGAGCAGTGGCTGGACCAGCGGCTCGAAGGCAAGTACGCAGCCGGTATACCGGATGAAGCCGTCCACGAAGCGTCCCAGCGTTTGCTCGCCATGGGCATCACAACCTTTCAGGACGCTTCCCCGTCCAACTCGTTGGACCGGTGGCGGCTGTTCAAACGCTTGAGAAGCGAGGGGAGGCTGGACTGCACGGTGAACATGATGGTAGGCCACCAACACCTTGGCGAGATGCTGGATGCGGGACTTGGGTTCGGGTCAGGGGACGAAGGTATGCAGGTCGGACCGGCGAAGGTAATGTTGAGCGGGGTAGCCGGGTCGCTCCAGCCCTCGAAAGAGGAGCTTATCGACATCGTCCAAAGGGCTTACGGCCTGGGATTCCCGGTGGCCATTCACGCCGTGGAGCAAGAGGAGGTGGAGGCGGCTGTAAGCGCCCTGGAGAGCCTGGCACGGCATGACCCCGAGTCCACGCTGGTCCATCGCATCGAGCACTGCTCCATCGCTCCACCGGAGCTTCAGGACCGGTTGACGCGACTCAATGCCATGGTAGTGACACAGCCCGGGTTTCTGTATGAGAGCGGCGAACGGTACCTTCGAACGGTCCCCGGAGATGATGTTCCGTGGCTGTACCCGGTGAGATCACTGAGGGACAGGGGTATTCGCGTGGCCGCCGGCTCCGATGCTCCCGTGGCCTCGCCTCGCCCCATGACCGCCATCTACTCAGCGGTGACTCGACGAGCAGCCAATGGAGAGACTGTGGCCCCCGAGCAGGGAATACCGGTGCTGGAGGCGTTGAAGATGTACACGGTGGATGCTGCCTGCGCCCTAGGCCAGGGATCGGATAAAGGCACCTTGTCGCCGGGGCAGCGGGCCGATCTAGTAGTGCTCAGTGACGACCCGATCCGAGCATCGCCGGAATCGATCAAGGAGATCGAGGTGGAGGCCACCGTCATCGGTGGGAGGCTCGTATGGGCCAGCGACGATTTCAAGGAGAGAGCGGCGGCTCGCTAGGCTGCTATCGGTCGCGCTCCAGTACGTACGAGACCAGGGTTTCCAGCGAGCGCCGGTACTCGTTGGCCGGTAAAGACTCCAGGGCGCTGCGAGCCTCCAGGCAGAACTGCTTCGCCACCTCGTAGGAGTCCTCGATTGCCGACGAGTTGTTTATCATCTCGACGGTACGTTGCAGGGCGGCCTCATTGTTCCGGTCCTCGCCGATCTCCCGTATCGGGTTGCCGTCGGGATACCTCTCCAGGAGCAATATGGACGGGAGGGTCAGGACGCCTTGGGCCAGGTCGCTTCCCACTGGTTTGCCCACCTCGGATTCGCTCCCTTGGAAGTCCAGGATGTCATCGACTATCTGGAACGCCATGCCGAGGCTGTGTCCATAGGTCCGCAGAGACTGAACGGTGGTCTCGGGGGCGCCGCTCAAGATGGCCCCGGTTTCGGAGGAGGTAGTGAACAGAGAGGCGGTCTTCTGGTCTATTCGCTTCCAGTAGTCATCCCGGGACTGGTCCCAGTTGTAGGAGCTGACCCGCTCGGCCAACTCGCCGCCGGAGAGGTCCATGATGGTCTCGGAGAAGATGCGTATCACCCTGACATTTTCGGTGGCGCAGACTAGGGTGGCGGACTTGGCGAAAACGTAGTCGCCCACCAGAACGGCCACATTCTCTCCCCACCGGCTGCTGACCGTGGGACGGCCTCGGCGGATGTCCGCCTTATCGACGGTGTCGTCGTGGATGAGGGTAGCGATGTGCAGCAGCTCCACGGCGCCGGCCATGAGGATTACCGGATCCAGGTCGTGGGGATGGAACTTGGATGCCAGAACGGTAATTGCAGGCCGGGTGCCCTTGCCTCCGCTGCCCATCACGTGAGCAAGCATGTCGGCCAGCTCGGGGAAATCCACCCGGCTGGCGGACTGGAGTTGGCTTCGGACGCGGAGCAGTTCCTCTTTGACCGGCTCGTAGATGGGGAGTACGGCTGCCAAACTCATGGGCTTGTCCAGAGGGCCTATGCCGGGACCTGGCCCAGCCTGGCCGTCTCCTCCTCCGCTACCGATTCGTCCAGCTTCTTGAACAACGCCTGCGGCGGCTCCAGCTTTTGCCCGACGTCGGGCATCCGGAAGCGCCACTCGTTATGCTCGTCCAGCTCTTCGAAGCCCAGTAAGCGGTGGAGCTTCTTGGAGCTGAAAGGCATGAAAGGATACATAAGGGTCTTGAGGGCGGAGACGGTATTCACGGCGCACCAGAGGGTGGTTGCGGCGTCCTGCCGGTCCTCTTTTATCGCTTTCCAGGGGGCCTTGAGGTCCAGGTACCGGTTGGCCTCGTGGGCCAGGCCCATCGCCTCCCGGATGGCCTCCTTGAACCTGCACAGCTCCAGCAGCCGATCGACGGAGTCGAAGGCGGGCTGAATCTTGGCCAGGAGCTCCTCGGACGCTGAATCTCGGTGACCGGGTTCGGGGACGCGGCCATCGAAGTTCCGATAGGTCATCGTCAGCACCCTGTGAACGAGGTTTCCGTAGGTACCCACAAGCTCTCCGTTGTTGCGCCGCACGAACTCGCGCCACGAAAAGTCGGCGTCGGAGGTATCGGGCATGTTGGCGGAGAGGTAGTAGCGAAGAGGGTCGGGATCGTACCTTTTCAGGTAGTCGGGCAGCCAAACGGCCCAGTTGCGGCTGGTGGAGAGCTGGCGGCCATCGATGGTGAGGAACTCGTTGGCCGGCACATCGTAGGGCAGGGCGAGGTTGCCGTAGCCCATGAGCATGGCCGGCCAGATGATGGTATGGAAGGGAATATTGTCCTTGCCGATGAAGTAGTAGGCCTTCGCCTCCTCACCCCAGAACTCTTTCCACTGATCGGGGGCGCCTCGATTCTTCGCCCACTCGACGCTGGCGGAGAGATAGCCGATGACGGCTTCGAACCAGACGTAGATGCGCTTGTCTTCGTATCCCGGCAGTGGGACGGGGACGCCCCAGTTGATGTCCCGGGTGATGGCCCGATCCTTCAGCCCGTCCCGCAGCAGCTGCAGGGTGAAGTTGCGGACGTTGAGACGCCAGTGGTCCTGGCCCTCCACCCAATCGATGAGTGGTTCCTGAAGGGCGCTGAGACGGAGGAAGAAGTGCTCGGTGTCCGTTATCTGGGGGACGTCGCCGGAGATGCCGCACCGGAGACCGATGAGATCGGTGGGATTCAGGGGCTTGCCGCAGTTGTCGCACTGGTCGCCCCGAGCGGCCTCGTAGCCACATAGGGGGCAGGCGCCCTCCACGTACCTATCGGGCAGAAAGCGGTTGCAGGTGTGGCAAAAGGGCATGCTCATAGTGTCAGTGTAGATGTAGTCCTTGGACAAGAGCACCTTGAAGATGTCCTGGGCGACCTCCCGGTGGTTGTCCGTGCCGGTGGTGGTAAACAGATCGAAGGAGATGCCCAGGTCTTCCCAGCTGCGAAGGAACTCCGCCTGAAATCTGTCTACAATCTGCTGGGGCGAGACCTGCTCCTGCTCGGCGCGAATGGTTATGGGCGTGCCGTGCTGGTCGCTGCCCGAGACCATCAGCACCTCGTTGCCCTTTGCCCGATGATAGCGGGCGAAGATATCAGGCGGCAGGTAGGCGCCGGCTATCTGGCCCAGATGCAATGAGCCATTGGCGTAGGGCCAGGCAACAGCGATCAGGATTTTTTCGGGCAAAACGCTGTCCTTTCAGGGGCAAGCAATTCTAGCACGCCGTATGTGAAATTAACAACGAACGGTAGAGGGCAGGACGCTTCACGGCTCTCGCCACAGCCTGTACACGCGGTTCCTGGGCACGCCCAGAGACCCGGCGACCTCGTCTACGGCCTCCCTGGCGCCTGATCCCTCCGCCCTCATTCTGGCCAGCTCATCCCTGATCTCTTCGTCGGAGGCGGCGCCACTACAGCCGATTGCCCCCTCCATGACGAGGGTGAACTCGCCGCGTGGGTGGAGGAAGTGCTCCCTTGCCTCGGCGGCCGTTCCCCGGAATACCTCCTCGTGGACCTTGGTCAGCTCCCTACAGACCGCCAGCCGTCGCTCCCCGAACAGCTCGGACAGGTCACCGAGGGTGGATCGAAGGCGGTGTGGGGCCTCGAATAACACCATGGTACGGGCCTCTTTCCGTAACGATTCCAGCATCCGGCGGCGTTCGGGCTTCTTCCTCGGCACGAATCCCAGGTAAACGAAGCTGTCGGCCGGAAGCCCGGAGACAATCAGCGCCGTGATAACTGCGGAGGGGCCGGGTACGGGGACCACTTCGATATCGTTCTCGATGGCGGCCTGGACCAGTTCATGGCCGGGATCGCTCAGGACGGGCGTTCCGGCGTCGGAGACCAGGGCGATATCCTCCGTTTTGAGATGTTCGATCAGCCCTGGCAGCTTGGACAGCTTGTTGTGTTCGTGGTAGCTGGTCAGTTTGGCATTTATCTCGTACCTTGCCAGGAGCCGGCGGGTCTTCCTCGTGTCCTCGGCCGCGATGAGGGAAACTTCCCTCAGCACCCGCAGAGCGCGCAGGGAAACATCCTCCAGGTTCCCGATGGGGGTAGCTACGATGTACAGCATCTCTTCGCCTTAGATCGATCAGCAGGTCAATACTAACACTGGGCTTGATTGACATGCCGAAGGCGGGGATATATTTTGGTGTGGCCTGTCGGGGCCCTGCGGGGAGACATGAGCAAGCAAGCCTTAGAGGGAATCAAGGTAGCCGACTTTACGTGGATCGCCGCCGGGCCAGTGACCACCAAGTACCTGGCGGATCACGGGGCGACAGTAGTCCGCGTGGAGTCCACCACCAAGCCGGACCACTCCCGAGGCTGGCCCCCCTTCAAAGGCGGCGAGGCAGGAATCAATCGCAGCGGCTTCTACACCGATTTCAACGCCAGCAAGTACAACCTGACCATCAACCTCAACAATGCGGCGGGACGGGAGGTAGCCCGGAAGCTGGTCAGGTGGGCCGACGTTTTCGTAGAGAACTACACCCCGGGCGTGATGGACAAGCTGGGCCTGGGCTATCCGGCGGCGGCGGAGCTGAACCCGGCAATCATCTACTTGAGCAGCTCTCAACAGGGCCGGGGCGGGCCCCACTATCGTCATTCGGGCTACGGGAACCATGCCGCATCCATATCGGGTTTCACCCACGTCACCGGCCAGCCCGGTGAGGAAGGGATGATGCCCTACGGCGCCTACACCGACTTCATCAGCCCCCGATTCTCGGTGGTGGCCATCCTTGCCGCCCTGGAGTTTCGCCGGAGAACGGGCGAGGGCCAGTACATCGACCTCGCTCAGGTGGAATCGGGCCTCCAGTTTCTGGCCCCCGTGGTTATGGACGAGGTGGCCAATGGGAATGCGTTTCTCCGTCACGGCAACCGGGACCTCAACGCCAGTCCTCACGGCGCCTACCCCTGCCGAGGTGAGGACCGGTGGTGCGTCATCGCCGTATTCACGGATGACCAGTGGCGGGCGCTGAGAAAGGTCATGGGCGATCCTTCATGGGCGTGCGAAGCTCGTTTCTCCACTCTGGAAGGCAGGAAAGCGAATGAGGACGAGCTGGACGGGCTCATCTCCCAGTGGACTAGAGACTATTCACCCGAGGAGGTGATGAGCAGGCTGCAGAAGGCCGGTGTTGCCGGTGGCATAGTTGCCACGGGCGAGGATATGTTCCGCGATCCCCAGCTGAAGCATAGAGAGCAATTCGTCGCCCTGGAACACCCGGAGATGGGCTTGCATCACTACGACGGCCTCTCTTTCAAACTGTCGGGCACGCCGGGACGGCTCAGATCACCGGCGCCTTTGATCGGGCAGCACAACGACTACGTGCTTCGCAAGCTGCTGGGAATGGACGATGAGGAGGTCGCAGAGGCGGCGGAAGCGGGTGCGTTGGACTAATGATATGAACGGAGACATGGACCTTCCATCCCCACTCGGCCCCTATCGGGTGCTGGACCTGAGCAGCGGGCACGCCGCCATCTGCGCCAGGCTCCTGGCCGATCTGGGGGCGGACGTGGTCAAGATCGAGCCGCCGGGAGGAGACCCTTCCCGGAGGGACAAACCTTTCCACGAAGGAATCGACGGGCCGGAGCGGAGCATGGACTGGTGGGCTTTCAACTCCAACAAGCGCAGCGTCACCCTCGACATAGAAAATGACGAGGGACGAGAGCTTCTGCTACGCCTCATCGATGGGGCGGACTTCCTCGTTGAGACCTTTCCGCCGGGGCAGTTGCACCGGCTGGGGATGGGGTTTCAAGCGCTGCAAGAACGCAGACCGGGCCTGATAGCGGTCTCGATAACTCCCTTCGGACAATCGGGCCCCTATTCCGGTTACCAGGGCCCCGACATCGTCATGCAGGCTATGGGCGGGTTCATGCACGTCACCGGGGAGGAGGACGGGCCTCCCATGCGTATCGGCTATCCCAACGCCTTCCTGCACGCAGGCGTCGAAGGGGCTGTAGGGGCCCTCATCGCCAGCTACCATCGCCTCTCCACGGGCGAGGGACAACACGTCGATGTTTCGGCCCAGCAGTGTGTCGTCTGGACACTTATGGACGTGACCGCCACGTGGGACCTGACACAGGAAAATCTGCGGAGATCGGGTAACACCAACACGTGGGACAAGTCGGGTCGAAGCTTCAGGCACCACTTCCCCTGTAAAGACGGCTACGTTAGCTACTCCAGTGGGGCCGGCGTGAGGGACGCGAAGAACCCTGCCCCCTTTTACAAGATGGTGGAAGAGGATGGGTACGATGCCCAATCGATCGCTTCCAAGAGGTGGATGTCCGCCGACGTGGCCCGCTCCGATCTCACGACGGAAGAAGTGGAGGAGGGGGAGGCGTTTACCGCTTCGTTCCTGGCAGGGCACACCAGGCAGGAGCTGTACGACGTCGCCCTGGCTGCCCGGTTCCTGTTCGCTCCGGTGCTGGCGCCTCGGGAGGTGACCCGGAACTATCAGATGCGCGCAAGAGAAAGCGTGCTGGAGGTGGAGCAGACGGGCGACGGTAAGCTGATGCCCTTCCCGGGGCCGGCAGCGAAATTCAGCCGATCGCCGGGCCGGATCAGCCGTCGAGCGCCTCGTATCGGCGAGCACAACTATGAGATATACGGGGAAGAGATGGGTCTATCCAATGACGAATTGGACCGGCTGAAAGCGGCCGGTGTTATCTAGGCAACAATGAAATCGCGACAAGCGAGGGGGTGAGGAATGACATTACCTCTGGAAGGCGTAAAGGTCCTCGATTTGACAAGAATGGCTCCCGGGCCCTTCTGCACCATGGTCCTCGGCGACCTGGGCGCCGACGTATTGAAGGTGGAGGAGGTAGGGCTTACGGGACGAAGGGCCGCCGTTCCCGGGGCACGGGAGGGGGCGGGGTGGCTGAACCGGACCGAGCAGGAGGCCGCCTACGACGCCACGGGTCGCAACAAGAGGAGCATCGCCCTGAACCTGAAGGACGATAAGGCCCGTGAGATTTTCTACAAGCTGGCAAAGGACACCGATGTCCTGATCGAGGAGTTCCGGCCCGGAGTCGTGAAGAGGCTGGGCGTGGACTACGATACCATCAAACAGCTCAACCCCAGCGTCATCTACTGCTCCGTCACTGGGTACGGACAGACCGGGCCCTACAAGGACATGGTGGGCCACGATCTGAACTACACCTCTACGGCCGGCGCGCAGGGCGCCATCGGCACGGCGGATGGCCAGCACGCTATACCCTGGAACCTGCTCGCCGACTACGCCGGAGGGGGCCTCACCACGGCCGTGGCGGTGCTGGGAGCGCTGGTGCATCGTCATGCTACGGGAGAGGGAAAATACGTCGATGTGGCGATGACCGACGGCGTGGTCTACCTGATGGCCACGATGTTCAGCGAAGCCCTGCAGAACGGGTCTAAACTCGAGCTGGGCAAGGGCAACCTGGCCGGAGGAGACCCTCGATACAACGTGTACAGGACCAAAGACGGCAAGTACATCAGCATCGCCAGCCTGGAGCCCTGGTTCTACCAGACCCTCTGCAGGGTGATGGGCCTGGAGAAACTGGAATCGTTTATCTCCACGGGCCAGGAGGACGAACGGGTGCACAAGGCCTTCGAGGAGGCGTTCAAGACGAAGACTAGGGACGAGTGGTTCGACATCCTGGCCGAAGAGGATACCTGCGTAGGACGGGTGTACTCCCTGGACGAGGTGCCCTCGGACCCGCAGGTGAAAGCCCGCGAAATGATCGTCGATATGGACCACCCTTCGATGGGGAAGGTCCAGCAGGTGGGCGTGCCCTTCAAGTACGCCGGCGATTCCCTGGCCCCGAGAAGCTTTTCGCCCATGCACGGCCAGCACACCCTGGAGGTCCTGGCCGACCTGGGTTACACCGGTGAGGAGATAGAGTCCCTCAAGGAATCGGGCGCCGTAAAGTAAGGCTAGCGGGGTGCTGAAAAACCCTTTAACGACCATCCCCCTGGCCCCCTTCCTGGCAGGAAGGGGGTAAAGAAAATGGGATAATTTCTGAGGGACACCCCTCGGCGGGCTCAGGGCAGGCTCTCAGACTCCCGGCAGAGGGGCACAGCCCCTCTGTGCAGCCCCTGTTCCATCAGGCTGCTAGCCACCTGGGGCGGAATCCCCTTTCTGACCCACAAGAAAGGAAGAAATCGTATCTGAGGGACACGCCTCAGCGGCCCCAGGGCAGGCTCTCATACTCCCCGCAAAGGAGGATTCCTCGACGGACTCGGAATGACCTGACCACGAGCACCCTATAGCTCAGGCTCCCAGCAGGCAGTCCCAGGCAAAGGGGCTTAGCGCATCTACACACCCCTAGCTCGTCAGCCGTTTAGGGGTCCAGAACGTTTATGGGAGCGCCTTCCAGGTAGGCCCTGACCACGTTGACGGCGATCTGGAGCATGTTGCGCTTGGCGCCGGGAGTGTCGTAGGCGACGTGGGGAGTCAGGACGGTGTTGTCCAACTCTGCGAGGGGGTCGCTGGTAACGGGCTCGTTGGCGTATACGTCGGTGGCGAAGCCGGCGATACGGCCGTCCCTCAGCACTTCCAGCAGCGCCTCCTGGTCCACTACCGGCCCCCGCGAGACGTTTATCAGGTAGGCGTCCTTTCTCATCAGGCTTAGCTCGTGAGAACCGACGATACCCCTGGTGTTGTCGTTCAGCACCGGCGCACACTGGATGTAGTCGGATGAGGACATCAGCTCGTCCATGGAGACGAAGGTCAAGTTGTGCGCCTTGGCCCGTTCGTCAGAGGGCCGTTTCGTGTAGCAGAGCACCTTCATCCCCAGGGCGTTGCCGATGGCCGCCAGCTCCGCACCCAGGCCGCCCAGGCCTATGATCCCCAAGGTGGCGCCTCTAATCTCCGTGCCTTCGAAGTCGGCCCATTCGCCCCGGCGCATCGACCTGTCGGCCTGGACCACGTGCCGGGCGAGATCGAACATCAACGCGATGCCGTGCTCGGCCACCGCCAGGTCGCCGTAGTGGGGCGTGTTGCAGATTGTTATTCCCTTGGAGCGGGCGTTCTTCATGTCCAGCTGGCTCTCGGGGCCGATACCCATGTAGACGACCATCTCGAGCTTGCTGAGCTGGTCCAGCATTTCGTTGGAGATGTTGACCCAGCCCCACACCATCAGCTCGGTGTCACGGCAGCGGTCCAGGAAAACGTCGTCGCTTGGGGCATCGTAGTAGTACTCGGCGCGGGCGATGTCCGCCAAGGGGTCTTCGGCGAGAGGCTCGAACCCTGCGATGTCTGCAAATACGACCTTCTTCATAGAGATTGCCTCCCGGTTGTCGTGGATGGTGTAACGACGCCTGCCGCGCATTGTAATACTACCCGGGACATTACGGAACACCCCGACGGGTTAGTCGATTACGAGGGTGACGGGGTAGTTGTCGGCTAGGCCTGCCACCGGTGGACGCTGCGGAACAGGAACCACCCACTGCCCAGCACCACCACGCTCAGGTAGTTTATCGTACGGTCCAGAAGGGCGATGGACACCGCGTGTTCCCAGGGCAGTGCCGTAGCCAGAAGCCCGGTCATGCTGGCTTCGACCAGCCCCAGGCCGCCAGGCGTGATGGGAAAGCTGGTAATCAGGGATGCGGCCAGCGCCACGAACAGGACCAGCGCCAAGTCCACCGAGTAATCCAGTGCCTCGACTACCATGTACAACCGGACCGACTCGCAGGCCCAGATTCCTATACTCAGGACCGTCAGCCACGGCCAACGTCGAAAGCTCTTCAGGGTGCCGTGCCTGAAGTCAGCGTAGCCGGACCTGAACCTGGCCGGAACGAATCGCCTTGGGTTCACTCCGGAGGCGGCAAGGATGAGGGCGATGCCGGCCAGAAGAGCGCAGGCGATGAGTGCGGAAAGCAGGACGGGCCCGGCTATCGGAGCGGCTGGGGTGCTCAACAGGGCCAGGGCTGTGACCAGCATGAAGGCGAAGGTGAGTATGGTATCGATGATCCGCTCGCTGAGCAGGCTCCCGGCTATCAGGGCGAAGCTGCTTCCCGAGTCGCGGGACACGTGGTAGCAGCGATAGACGAACCCCATCCTGAAAACGGTGACGGAGTTGACGAACCATCCCAGGAAGGAGAGCTCGGAGAGGCGGGTCACCGGCACGTTCGGCGAACCGACGTTCTCCAGCAGGTGGCGCCAGCGCAGCCCCCTCAGGGGAAAGATCAGGTAGTAGCTGAGGAAGGCGAGCCCGTACCACAGAATGTTGTTTCCGCCCACCCGGTCCCATGTGGAGGAGAAATCGAAATCAAACTTGGCTACCAGGAAGTAGACCAGGGAGACTGCAACCGCTACGGAAAAGAGGTTGGGGATGTTGAGGACACGACGCCTGAGAGAAGCTCCCTTGTCCGGCTCCTCTTGTAGACTGGGAGAGGATGTGATCATGTGCCTTTGATTCGGCTTTACAAGGGGTGTCGGAGCGGTACGCCCGGTCTTCTAGGATATTCTAAGGGTGTTGGCAAGGTCTTGGACACGACTATCAGCTTGCGATCCGGTCCCAGGCCTTCCAGATCGACCTGTAGGACTCTCTCCAATTCTCCCCCAAGCTTCGATAGGGCGTTGGCCGGTCCGCCCGGCTCATCCGCGTACGAGGCGTCCTTTTGCAGGACCACCCTGCCGCCTACCTTGCTGAAAGGAAGCGTAAGCTCCAGCAGTGTTCTCAGGTTGGCGACGGACCTGCCGACCACCAGGTCGAAGGTCTCTCGATAGACCGGCTCGTGGGCCAGGGTCTCGGCGCGTGCAGTGACTACGTGTACCCGGTCCAGCTCCAGGGTTTCGATCAGCTGCTCCAGGAACTTCGTCTTCTTTCCAATCGAGTCCAGCAGGGATAGATGGACAGGGGGGAAAGCTATCTTCAGGGGGACGCCGGGGAAGCCCGCCCCACTGCCCACGTCGAGCACCCTCAGGCCCGAGATGTCGCCGTTGGGGAAGGCGCGGATGAGGGAAAGGGAGTCCAGGAAGTGTTTCACCTGCACGTCTTCCCGGTCCACGATGCGGGTAAGGTTCGTTGTCCGGTTCCACTCGATGAGCAGGCGATGGTAGGACTCGAACTGGGAGATCTGGCTATCGTTCAGCCGGAGGCCCAGGGCCTGGGCGCCTCGCACCAGCGTCTGCATATCGGTCATCATCCTACGCCCATGGTCGACCCGTTGAAAGCGGAGCGGTTCATTGACACCCTTTTGTACCCAGGAATAGAATAGGCACGCCGCAGAAGATTCGTTTTATCACACCATTTTTGTATCGGCAACGTTGAAGGGGGTTGGCGCATGGCAACCAAGGCTTTCGTCCTGATCGAGACGTCCGTAGGCAAGACACGGGAGGTTGTGGAGGCGATGAAGGCGGTTTCCGGGGTGGTCTCCGTCGATGCGGTCACCGGCCCCTACGACATCATCGCCGTGCTGGAGGCCGACGATCTCAACACTATCGGCGAGTTGGTCACCAACAAGGTACACACCGTGGGCAGCGTAGTGAGGACGGTAACCTGCCTGGCGGTGTCCCTGCCCTAGAATCCAGAGAGCAGTCATGATTCAAGCGCATTGGACTGAAAACGGGATCGAAGTAGTAGACACCGAGCCGCGTCCGCTAAAGGACGACTGGGTCCGCCTCAAGGTAGCCGTCTGCGGGATATGCGGGTCCGATCTTCACGCCTATCGAGGCCACGAAACCGCGACGCTAGGCATGGTGCCGGGCCACGAGATGGTCGGCACGGTGGAAGACGGCGGGAAGGGGCTGTCGGACAGCCTGTACGCCGTTGAACCCATCCTCTTCTGTGGCCAGTGCGATTTCTGCGCCAACGGCCAGCGACAGCTCTGCCGGGAGCACGGTCTCCTGGGTTACGTCTCGCCCGGTGGGTTCGCCGAATACGTCAATCTTCCCCGGTACACTCTGCACCCCGTCGACCCCTCGATATCTCCGCTGACGGCCTCCATCGTAGAGCCGCTGGCGTGCGGGTACCGGGGAGTGCAGCTGGGTAGGCTGGAGCTGGACAGCCGAGTTCTGGTACAGGGGGCGGGCACCATTGGTCTCGTCACGGCTCTCCTGGCCAGGGACAGGGCCCACGAGGTGGCGATCACCACCCGATATCCTCACCAGGTAGAGGCGGCGAAGAAGCTGAGACTGCTTCCCCTGGGTGAGAACGATTGGGAGGACTGGGCCGCCGACCGGGAGCCCGACGTGGTAATCGAGACCGTGGGCGGAGCGGCGGATACGATAAACGAGGCCATCAAGGCCTGCCGCCGCGGGGGTCGAGTTGTCGTGGTGGGCATCTTCACCGAGCCTTCCTCCATAGACTCGCTGGCCCTGGTGGTAAAAGAAGTGGACATCATCGGGTCCAGCATGTACGGTCGGGGCGTACGAGGGTCGGAGTTCGGCGGGACCGTCGAGCTGCTGACCCGTTACGGGGGCGAGTTCGACGGCATGCTCACCCATCAGTTCCCGCTGGACTCGATCAAGGACGCCTTCGCCTGCGCCAACGACAAGTCGTCCCAATCCATCAAGGTCACCGTGGTGTCGGCTGATTGACGCCCTGACATAGAGCGAATTTCGAACCCTAGGCAACTGAAGGGAAAGCCCCATGGAGTTTCAGTTCACTCCCGAAGAAGAATCGTTCCGTAGAGAGCTTAAAGAGTTCTTTGCTAACGAGAAGCCGGAGGGGTGGGACGATCTCCAGCCCGACATCTACGCCGAAGGCAAGCTCGAAGCGCAGATGCGGGACAAGCTGGGCCAGCGGGGCTGGCGCACCATGGCGTGGCCGAAGGAGTACGGCGGCCGGGACGCTTCCACCATGATGCAGCTCATCTTCCACGAAGAGCTCACCTACAATGAGGGCAGAAGGATAGAGGACCAGGGCACCGATTTCATTGGCCCCACCATCATTCTCCACGGCTCCGACGAGCAGAAACAGCAGCACCTCAACGGAATCTCAACGGGCGCGGAGTTCTGGTGCCAGGGCTTCAGCGAGCCGGAGGCCGGCTCCGACCTGGCAGGTCTACAGACCAGGGCCGTCGAGGACGGGGACTATTATGTGATCAACGGCCGCAAGATATGGACCAGCTACGCCCACCTGGCCAACTGGATGCACATCCTGACCCGCACCGACTCCGACGCTCCCAAACACAGGGGCATAACCTATTTCCTCCTGGACATGAGCACCCCCGGCATCAGCATTCGGCCCCTGATCACCATGGCCAACGAGCACACCTTCAACGAGGTCACCTTCGACGACGTACGGGTGCCCAAGGAGAACATGCTTGGCGAGAAGAACCGGGGCTGGTACGTCGCTATGGCCGCGCTGGACTATGAGAGATCGGGCGTGGAGTTTCCCGCCGCCGCCAGGAGATTGCTGGACCAGCTTGTAGAGTACGCCAAGGAGACCCGGGTCAACGGCGGCGGCCTGGCCGACGACCCCGCTGTTTCCGCCAAGCTGGCGGAACGGGCCGTCGAGATCGAGGTCAGCCGGCTCCTCTGCTACCGGATCGGCTGGATGCAGGGCAAGGGCATGGTCCCCAACCAGGAGGCCTCCATCGGTAAGCTTTTCGGCTCCGAAATGTCCCAGCGGCTGGCCCAGACGGGCATGGAGGTGCTGGGCCTGACCGGCCAGCTCCAGAGCGATTCCAAGTGGAACGTCTTGAAGGGCAAGGTGGAGAACTTCTACCTGAACTGCATCCCCATGACCATCTACTCCGGCACCTCAGAAGTCCAGAGAGGCATAATCGCCCGCCGCGGACTTGAACTGCCACGGGGCACCTAGGCCGTTCATCAGGCCGGCGTCATAACCCGGTGTTCATCACGTGGATGCCGGTTCCCAGGCTACCTCGACAGATGCTAAGACTTGCGAAGCTCCGAATGGTCACCGTGCCCATTCTGGCGGTGAGCCTGCTGGTCTTGGCCTGCGGCGGCAAGGTTGATTCAGAGCCGACCTCCACCCCTCGACCTTCACCCACACGCACTCCCACGGCCTCGCCTACCCCATCAGTGCCCGCGCCTATTCCAGCGGAGTTTTCGGGCATGCCCACCGGTTGGATCAGCCAGTTCGGCTCCCCATCGGTTGACCGGGGCGAGGGGATAGCCCTGGACAGCCGGGGCAACGCCTACGTAGTGGGCACCGTCGGTGGGGAGCTGCCCGGGCAGAGCAGTCAAGGCTCGCGGGACGCGTTTCTTCGAGTGTACGGCAGAGATGGAGCGGTGCTGACGACCCTGCAGTTCGGTACGCCGGAATCGGACATCGCCACGTCCGTCGCGTTGGACGGGGACGGTAACGTCTACTTGGCAGGGACAACGGCGGGCGCTCTAGGGAACCAGGGTCACTTCGGTGGCGAGGACGGGTTCATCCGGAAGCTGTCCTCCGATCTGACGGAGACGTGGACGGTACAGTTGGGGTCCAGCGAAGATGAGAAGGTCGGCGGGATAGCGGTGGACGGAGAGGGCAATGTTTACATGGCGGGCGGAACGGAAGGGGAACTCGCGGGAGTTTCCAGCTCGGGTGGAACGGATGCCTTCGTTGCAAAGCTCAGCCCCAACGGTCAGCAGGTGTGGCTGGCCCAGTTCGGGTCCGGCGCGGACGACGAGGCCGCGGGCGTAGCTATAGATTCCTCAGGCAACGTGTACGTGGCGGGCCAGACCAAGGGCAAGCTGCCCGGCCAGGATAGCGGGGGCCGTACCGACGTCTTTCTCCGAATATACGACCCGTCAGGTGGGGAGGTCTGGACCGTCCAGTTCGGAACCGTCGAGGACGACCGGGCTACGGGAGTGATTCTCGACTCCGACGGCAACGTATACGTGGTGGGGGTCACGGGTGGAGCGTTGCCCGGCCAGGAGAGCTCGGGTGACGACGATGGCTTCATTCGCAGGTACGATACCGAGGGACAGGAGGTCTGGACGGCCCAGCTTGGCTCCAACCGGGTTGACGAGATCATCGGCGTGGCGCTGATGCAGTCCCAGGCCATCTACGTGGCGGGCTGGACCATGGGCGTGGTAGAGGGAACCTCCAGCGCCATAGGCGGCGACGCTTTTCTCAGCAGGTATGACCTCACGGGGCAGGAGCAGTGGGTTGTTCAGCTCGTGACATCGGAGTTCGACTGGGCCACCGGCATAGCGGTCGATGCAGATGGGGAGATACTCGTGGTGGGCCGTACCAACAGCACCCTGCCCGGCCAAAGTAGGGCGGGCAGCACGGATGTGTTCGTCATCCAGCTGTTGGAAGAGTAGCCGTCTCCGGTCCGATGGACTTCAGCCTTACCTCCGAAGAGAAAGTGTTCCGTACCGAGCTTCGGGCCTTCCTCGATGCTTCAATGTCGGCCATTCCCCAACCCCTGCCGGACGAAGACTACTACCTGCTGGCCAGGAAGGTGCGCTCAGGTCTAGGCGACCGAGATTGGCTGACCCTGGGTTGGCCCGTTGATCATGGCGGTGACGAATCTCACGTAAAAGACCTGATACTGCTGGAGGAGATGGCCTATCACCTGGTCCCTCGTGCCAACGACTACGCCACACACCTTGCCGGCCGCCTGATCGGGTCCTACGGCACCCAAGCCCAGGCTGACCGGCACTTGGCGGCCCTGGCCGGGGGCCGGGAGTGGTGGTCTACCGGCTTCACCGAGCCCCTGGCCGGGTCACATCTGTCCAACATCAAGACCAGGGCATTGGACAAGGGCGACCATTACATCGTCACCGGACAGAAGGATTACAGCCACTGGGCGCCGGACTCGGGCTGGTGCCTCCTGCTGGTCAGGACCGAGCCGGCAACAGAAGGGTCAGAGGGACTGAGTATGCTCCTCCTGGACATGGCCTCGCCCGGCCTGTTTCTCAACCCGGTGGAGTACATGACGGGCCGCGTCTTCAGCGAGATCTTCCTCGACGAAGTGGTAGTCCCCAAACACAACCTGCTGGGTGAGGTTGGCCGGGGATGGCAGGTAGCAACGGAGATTCTGGAGAGGAGCGGCCTCGGTATCGAGTACTTCGGCTGGGCCAGGAGAGCGCTGGAGCTGGCCAAAGGGTGTGCGCTGGACTTGGGCAGGGGCTCGCTTACCGACAGGAACAAGCTGGCAGAGGCCGCTATAGACATCGAGGTTAGCCGTCTGCTATCCTATCGCAACGCCTGGCTGCTCAGCCTGGACCGTCTCGGAAAGCACCATCCCTCCCTTTCGAAGACCTTCGGCGCGGAGATGTTCCAGCGGGTATCCAGGACGGCGATGGAGGTGGCGGGACTCCACTCTCAGGCCGGCGGCGCTACTAGCGATGATACGGCCATGGCGATCCGAGACCTCTACATCGAGGGACTGGCTGGTACTATACATGGGGGCAGCTCGGAGATCCATCGCAACCTGATTGCAACGACGGGCCTAGGTCTGCCGATGGCCGAACTGTAGGGGGCCGTCTAGCTGACGCCCCCGGAGCTGGGAAGGAGCCCAACATGGACTTCTACTTCACCGACGAAGAGGAGCAGTTTCGGTCCGAGCTCAGGCAGTTTCTGGACGACAATCTACCCGACGATTGGCTGGGCCAGGAGCCCTACGACGATGATGTCTGGGGTTTCACCCTGGAGATGCGGCGCAAGCTGGGCCAGAAGGGCTGGCTCGCCATGTCCTGGCCCAAGAAGTACGGCGGCCTGGAAGCATCCCCGGGCCAGAACGTCATCTTCGCTGAGGAGATGGGCTACTACCGGGCCCCCGGGCGGGACGTACAGGGAGTCGGCTTCCTGGGCCCCTGTCTCATGCACCACGGCACCGAGGAGCAACGTCAGACCCACCTGAAGGCCATCACCGAGGGGACCGTGACCTGGTGCCAGGGCTTCAGCGAACCCGAGTCGGGCTCGGACCTAGCGTCCCTCCAGACCACGGCCGTCCTCGATGGCGACGAGTACGTCATCAACGGCCAGAAGATATGGTCCAGCGGCGCTCACCATTCCACCTGGTGTCATCTGCTGGCCCGCACCGACCCGGAGGCGCCCAAGCACCGGGGCATCACCTACTTCCTCATCGATATGAACACGCCGGGCTTCGACGTGCGACCGATCGAAGACATGTCCGGCAAGCGCAGGTTCAACGAGATATTCCTGGACAACGTTCGGGCGCCCAAGGCCAACGTCATAGGAGAGGTGAACCGGGGCTGGTACGCCGCCATGTCCACCCTGGACTTCGAACGGACCTATATCGACGCTTCAGCGAACGCCCGGCGGCTGGTGGAGGACCTGCGCGGCTACGCCGGCGAGACCGCCTACGATGGCGGCCTGCTGCTGAACCGAGACTCGGTGCGGGGAACCCTTGCCGACATGGCCGTGGAAGCGGAAATATCCCGGCTGCTGTCCTACCGGGTGATGTGGATGCAGGGTCGGGGTATAATCCCCAACCACGAATCGTCTATAGCCAAGGCCTTCGGTTCCGAGATGCTGCAGCGCGCGGCAAACGCCGGAATGAGTGTCCTCGGTATGGCCGGCCAGCTGACCGAGGACTCCAAGTGGGCGCCTCTCCAGGGCATCGTGGAGCGGCTGTATCTAACGTCGGTGAGCAACACCATAGCCGGCGGCACCTCTGAGATTCAGCGGGGAATCATCGCCAGGCGGGGCATGGACCTGCCCAGGGGAACGTAGAGAGAAGGCCTACCCCCCAAGTCGTCCGAAAAAGCCGACGTTGCGCTGCCGCAGGGAGGATGCCGGTCAGCCAGGGCGGGCGAGAAGGGTGCTATTCGTTATGGTGGAGGTAAATGGCTAATGGACTTTCACTTCACGCAAGAAGAACAACATTTCCGAATGGACGTGAGAGACCTCCTCGAGGCCGAGCTGCCGCATGACTGGGAAGGCGCCGACGAGTTCGGCAGGACCAATGACGTCGCGATGGACCGGCACATGCGTCAGAAGCTGATCGAGCGCGATTGGCTGACCATGTCCTGGCCCAAAGAGTACGGAGGCCAGGACGCATCCCACGTGAAACAGGCCATCTTCTCCGAGGAGATGAGCTATCATCGTGCGCCGGGCATGGACGGGTCCGGCCTTCATCTCCTGGCGCCCGCCCTGATGCATCACGGCACCGAGGAGCAAAAGAAGAAGCATCTGGGGCCCATCGCACGCGGAGAGGTCGACTGGTGCCAGGGCTTCAGCGAGCCCGAGTCCGGCTCGGATCTGGCGTCCCTCAGGACGAAGGCAGAGTTGGACGGGGATGAGTATGTCATAAACGGCCAGAAGATATGGTCCAGCGGCGCCCACATGGCGGACTGGATTTTCGTCCTGGCTCGCACAGACCCCGACGCGCCCAAGCACCGGGGGATCACCTACTTCCTGGCCGATATGAAGACGCCCGGGATAACGGTGAAGCCGATAATCAATCTGATCGGCGACCACCACTTCAACGAGATCTTCTTCGACGACGTCAGGGTGCCTGCCTCCAACATCGTGGGGGAGCTGAACCGGGGCTGGTACGTGGCCATGACCACCCTCAACTTCGAGAGGGACGGGACATCCTACACCGCCAGGGCCCGAAAGGCCCTGGACGAGCTGGTCCCCTACGTCAAAGAGACCAGTTTCAACGGCAGGCGTCTTTCGGACGACCCCGGTGTGAGGAACAAGCTAGCGGAGCTGGTCCTGGAGGTGGAGGTGAGCCGTCTGCTTGCCTATCGCATGGCGTGGCTGGTGGACAGGGGCGAGGTGCCGACCTATCAGGCCTCCACTACCAAGCTGGTCAGCACGGAGCTGCTTCTCCGGGTGGCCAACGCGGGCATGCAGATCCTGGGACTGTCGGGCCAGCTGGTGGAAGGGGACAAATGGGCGCCGTTGAGAGGCCGGTTCCACCGCATGTATTTGTGGAGCATCAGCGATCCGATAGCCGGCGGAACATCGGAGATACAGCGCAACATACTCGCTACACGCGGGCTGAGCCTGCCTAAAAGCACGTAGCTGGAGAGATGTCATGGAATTCCGATTCACGACCGAGGAGGAGCAGTTCAGGGGGGACCTCAAGGGGTTTCTGAAACAGGAGCTGCCCGAGGATTGGCGCTATGGCGTCATAGAGTCGTCCGAGGAAGACGTAGAGCTGGACAGGACCATGCGAAGGAAGCTGGCCCGGAAGGGCTGGCTGACCATGGGATGGCCCAAGGAGTACGGCGGACAGGACGCATCTCCCATCACCCAGTTCATCTTCAACGAGGAGATGGCCTACCATCGCGCTCCGGGCCGGGACGTCTCCGGCATCGGCATGCTGGGACCCACCCTCATGGTCCACGGCAGCGAGGAGCAGAAACGCAAGTACCTGGGTGACATCGCCCGTGGCGAGATCAACTGGTGCCAGGGCTTCAGCGAGCCCGGTTCAGGTTCCGACCTGGCATCCCTTCAGACCCGGGCCGACGAGGATGGCGACGATTACGTCATCAATGGACAGAAGATATGGACCAGCGGCGCACACCATGCCGATAGGTTCTTCATGCTCGCCCGCACCGATACCGAAGCTCCCAAGCACAGGGGCATCACCTTCTTCCTGGGTGATATGAAACAGCCCGGCATCGAGATACGTCCCATAGTCAGCATGACCGGTCGCCACAGTTTCAACGAGGTCTTCTTCGACGATGTGCGGGTATCCAAGAGAGACGTGGTGGGCGAGACGAATAGGGGTTGGTACGTGGCCATGACCCTGCTGGGATTCGAAAGGTCCATCGTCGAGTATCCTGCCGCCGCTCGAAGGGCGTTGGAAGAGCTGACCGACTTCGCCAGGGACACCCGGCGCAACGGCTCGGCCCTGATAGACGATGCCGGCGTGCGCAACAAGCTGGCGGAGATGGCGATAGAGGTGGACGTGGCCCGGCTGCTCTGCTACCGCGTGGCCTGGTTGTCCAGCCGGGGCGGTGTTCCCGACTCCGAAGGCTCCATGGCCAAGTCCTTTAGCACGGAGCTGATGCGCCGGTTGGGCCAGACCGGCATGGAGGTCATGGGCCTGTACGGCCAGCTGGGCAAGGGTTCCAAGTACGCCCCGTTGCAGGGAGGGTTCCGGCACGTCTATTTGGAGAGCGTGGGGCTCTGCATCGCCGGCGGCACGTCGGAAATTCAACGACACGTCATAGCCACCCGGGGACTGGGGCTGCCCCGGACGGGGTGAGGCACCGGGCGTAACGGTGTCGTCGGTCAGGCCAAATCATCATCAATCGAGGTAGAGATATGAATGGGTGTGTGGTATCCTACCGAACGGCTTGAGGAAGGCCCCAACAAGAGTGTAATCCAAGACCGAATCACGCATTGCTAACGGCAACCAGGCAAACAAGGAGGTGTGGTAATGGACCTAGGTCTTAGCGAAGAACAAGAGATGTTGAAGAGGACGGCTCGAGAGCTTCTGGAACGAGAGTGCCCCAAGACCCTGGTTAGGGACATGGAGGAGGACGATAAGGGATACTCCCCCGAGCTTTGGAAGCAGTTTGCCGATTCGGGATTCCTGGGGCTTCCCTTCCCAGAGCAGTACGGCGGGACCGGGTTCAGCTTCGTAGACCTGGCGATCCTGCTGGAGGAGTTCGGTAGGGCCCTTGTGCCTGGCCCCTACCTGTATAACGTGGCCCTATCGGGCATGGCGATAGCCGATGCGGGCACCGAGGAGCAGAAGCAGGAGCATCTGCCCAAGATAGCCAGTGGCGAGTCCATCTTCACCTTCGCTCTTACCGAGCCCAGCGGCCGGTGGGACGCCGAGGGAGTGGGCTTGAGTGCGACAGCGGACGGCGATGACTTCATCCTCAACGGCGTGAAGCTGTTCATCCCCGACGCCCACGTCTCCGACCAGATGCTGGTTGTGGCCCGCACCAGCGAGTCAGACGACCCCAAAGAGGGCATCACCGTTTTTATCGTCGATACCAAGAGCGAGGGAATCAACACAGAGGTGCTCCAGACCATCGCCTCGGACAAGCAGTGCGAGGTCAACCTGGATAACGTCAGGGTGCCCCGCAGCAGCGTTCTCGGCGAGGTGGACGAGGGTTGGTCCATCGTGGAGCAGGCCCTGCGCCGCGGCGCCGTGGCCAAGTGCGCCGAGATGGTGGGCAACTCGGAGCAGGTGCTGGACATAACCGTCGAGTACGCCAAGAACCGGATACAGTTCGGGCGACCCATTGGCAGCTTCCAGGCGATCCAACACCACTGCGCCAACATGGCCACCGACGTCGATGGCTCCCGCTTCATCACATACCAGGCCGCATGGAAGCTCTCTGAAGGGCTGCCCTGCGACAAGGAGATATCCATGGCCAAGGCTTGGGTGAGCGAGGCGTGCCGTAGGGTGGACGGGCTTGGCCACCAGGTCCACGGCGGTATCGGGTTCACCAAAGAGCACGATATGCAGCTCTTCTTCCGCCGGGCCAAGCAGGCCGAGCTCTTCTTCGGGGACGCCGACTTCCATCGAGAGAAGGTGGCCCAGGAGATCGGGCTGTAACAGACGCCGGGTCAAGTATGACGGCAACAGGGGCGGCCCGATTCAATCGGGCCGCCCCTCTCTGAAACCGGGGGTTGGGCTCCCCTGCAACGGCTCGTGGATATGATACCGGCGCAAACGGAGCCTCAAGTAGGCCAAGGCATGGACTGCATCTTCTGTAAGATAGCCGGCGGCGAGGTCCAGGGCGACGTTCTCCACCGGGACGACAAAGCCCTGGTGCTCAGAGACATCAACCCCCAGGCACCCACCCACCTCCTCGTCCTTCCCATTGAGCACCTGGGGACGGTAATGGAGATAAACGAGTCCAACGCTTCCCTGATGGGGCATATGGTACTGCTGGCCAATCGTATGGCCCGGCAGGAGGGCCTGGCCGACAAGGGCTACCGGCTGGCCATCAACTGCGGCGAAGAGGGTGGGCAGACAGTGGGGCACCTGCACATGCACGTTCTCGGCGGTAGGCAGCTCTCCGGACAGCTGGGCTGACCGGCACATCGGTCCCTTACAAGTTTTCTAATCTTCAATGGTCTCCGACCCCGAGGCGCTGAGAGAGGCGATTAGCCACCTTCCCAGGGGCTTGACGGCCCACGTCGACCGCGTGGTGGACGTCGCCGTAGAGGTGGGACAACGCTTTGAGATCGATCCCGCCAGGGTGAAGGCTGCTGCTCTGCTCCACGATTTCGCTCGGCTGGTCAAGGGAGACAGGCTGCTGGAGCTTGCCGAGGAGTACGGTGTGCCCGTCACTTCCTTGGACGAGAGGATGCCGGTGTTCCTCCACGGCCCCGTCGGCGCTGAGATGGTTCGTAGAGAGCTACACGTAGAGGACGAAGAGGTGCTGCAAGCCATACGGCTTCACACCATCGGGGGCGCAGGCATGGGGCCGGTGGCGAAAGTGGTCTACCTGGCTGACAAGATCGAGCCCTCCAAGGACTCACGCTACCCATTCAACCCCGAGGTTAGGGAGCTGGCCAAGGTGGACATGGATAGGGCGATACTCAAGTTCGTCGACAACGACATATCCCGCTACATCGGTACGGGGGGTTACGTCCACCCGGCCACCATTGCGATGAGGAACGACCTTCTGACCGGCCTCGAAGCAGGGCAGGCCCTGCACCCATAACATGATAGAAGAGAGAGCAGCATCTGAGTCCGTACCTGCGTCATTGCGAGATCCGACGAAGTCGGGTCGTGGCAATCCCGACAAGTCTGGCCGTTAATCCAGCAGAGCCGTTCCCTCCTATCCATCCCACAGCCCCCTGCTCCAGTGACATTATCTCGTTGACACCATAGAACATATATTCTATCTTTCGCCTATCACATTGGATTGCTCGGCCTGCTGGTTTGCATTGGAGAGAATGGAATGGAGAGGTTCCCCATTGTCATACAGCCGTGGTCGAGATTTGTCCAACGACGGGAGGAAAGCATGGGCATGTTCCCCAACGCACTGAAGAAGGGTCACTGGAAGGTGGCCGCCCTGTGTCTGCTCATCGGGATGCTGCGGGTGGCGATGAGACTCTCGCGGGAGGCGCTACTGAAACTGGTCCGTGCTGCGAGACCGGCCAACGCATCGGAGAGGAGATCGCATGTCGGAAGGCGATAGAGGAGATCGTCGCGACGGCCGAAAGACCGGCGCGCACGACTTTTACGCCTCCGCGGTGAGCGAGGCCGAGCTATTGCGGCTCGATGAGGCCCAGGAGATGCAGGGCCTGGACGGCGAGATCGCCCTGTTGAGGACCAGGCTGCTCCGGCTGGCCGAAAACCAGCCGGAGGACACCGCTCTGCTCTTCCGGGGCCTGGAGCTGTTGGTCAAGGCCGTCGGTGCCAAGTACCGCCTATCGTCCAAGTCCACAGAGGACCTGAGTACGGCGATAGAAGAGGTGTTGAAGAGCATCGGTGGGGCCATGGGACTGGAGGGTTTCAGTGGGAACTGACGGA
This sequence comes from Dehalococcoidia bacterium, assembly GCA_965197645.1. Lineage (GTDB taxonomy): Bacteria > Chloroflexota > Dehalococcoidia > Plut-88900 > Plut-88900. The sequence goes on from OZ240219.1 coordinate 890,600, forward strand.
CTGAAGCAGACCATCGCCAGATTCAAGAAGGCTCGAAGCGGGCCTGTGAAGGCAGGTGTCAACCTCAACCCCGATTCGGCCTTCGAGGCGATGCTGGACATTCGCCTTCAGGAGCTTCGACGCCAGGTGGGAGAAGTGAGGAGCCGGGTCAACGGCCTGTTCTTCTTCGTACTCGGTGCGGCGATCGTGCAGGTTGCTCTCGGCTTCTTCGCTTAGCTCAAATGCCCATCAAGCATCGACTGCGGCCCTATCAGGCGGAGATCGGAGCTGCCGTACTGGACAGCGTTCTCAACAAGAGAGGGCTGACCTTTTCGGTCATCATCTCCAGGCAGGGAGGCAAGAACGAGCTTTCGGCCCAGCTGGAGGTGCTGCTCCTGACCCTGTTCATGAACATCGGTGGCAGCGCCGTGAAGGCGTCGCCTACTTTCAAGCCCCAGACGGTCAACAGCATCCTGAGGCTCAAGGAGCGGCTCGACGATGCGGGCTACGGAGGGATATGGGTGTCCGAGATGAGCTACATGGTGAGGCTAAACAGGGCACGGCAGATGTTCTTCAGCGCCGATTCGTCCAGCCACGTCGTGGGCGCCACCGCCGACGTCCTGCTGGAGATGGACGAAAGCCAGGACATCTCCAAGGAGAAGTACAACAAGGAGTTCAAGCCGATGGGGGCGGCCACCAACGTGACCACGGTCCACTTCGGCACCGCCTGGGACGACTCAACCCTCCTGGAGGAGGTGAAGCAGTCCAACCTGGAGCTGGAACGCAAGGACCACGTACGCAGGCACTTCGAGTTCGACTGGCAGGAGGTCGCCAAACATGTGCCCGAGTACGGGAGGTACGTCGAAGGCGAACGGCAGCGGCTGGGGAAGGACCACCCACTGTTTCTGACCCAGTACGGTCTGTTGCCGCTTCACGGAGGCGGAGGTTTCCTGAACGCTGCTCAGCGAGCCCAGCTGCAGGGCGATCACCATCGCCTAAGCAGGCCGGAGGATGGAAAGGTCTACGTAGCCGGCATCGATCTGGCGGGAGAGGCCGAAGAGGGCCGGGACGCCGAGCTTCGGGCCATCAAGCCCAGGCAGGACTCGACGGTGGTGACCATCGGTGAGCTGGACTACTCCCAGGCGGCGCCCCCGGCGGATGAGCCGGCGATCAGAATAGTGGAGCATTACTGGTGGACTGGCCAACCCCACACCGAACTCTACTCTCGCCTCGTTGACCTGCTGAAGACGGTGTGGCGATGCAGGCGTGTCGTTGTGGACGCCACGGGTGTCGGGCAGGGGTGAGCAGCTTTCTGGTCCGGGCCCTGGGATCCACCGTCGTCTCTCCCTTCGTGTTTACGTCCCAAAGCAAGTCGAAGCTGGGGTTCGATCTGCTGGCGGCCGTCAACTCGGGAAGGATGAAGATGTACCGTCCCGATGGCACGGAGGAGTACCGGCAGTTCTGGACGGAGGTTGAGAGGGCCAAGAGCTTCTACCGGGCCAATCAGACCGTCAACTTCTACGTCGACCCCAGCGATGGTGATGACGACTTCCTGATGAGCATGGCACTGCTGGCCCAGTCGGCTGGCTACAGGCGCAGGAAGGCTTCGGGCAGGCTACGGAAGGGCTACGAGTGATGCCGGAGGGCTGAAAGGCGAAGACGAAGCAGCGAAGAGGTTAGCCGGAGTTATGGATTGCGCAGGAGAAGCAGATGGATTTGCGGGAGTTCAGGGATCTGGTCGTCGAGGGCGTGGAAAGCACGGAACATTCCGCTCCCTCTCAGCCCGACCCAGGCCGAGACAGCCGCCCGGAGTTCGTTAGATACCGGGACGTCGGCTGCGAGGTATCGGAGTCGTGTCTCAAGTGTCCGTTGCCCCAGTGCCGCTACGACGATCCCGGCTGGCTGCGCAGGCAAATCAAGGAGAAGCGGGACCGGCAGGTGATAGAGGCCCACGAAGGAGAGGGGCTGGCGCCATCGGAGCTGGCGAAGAGATTTGGAGTGAGCCGCCGCACCATCCACCGGATACTCAAAGCGCACAAAGGTCAAAGAAGATAGTAAAGATTTGGAGATATCACCATGGAAAACATGACATTGCCGCAGCAGATCGAGAGGATGGACCGGGACAGGCTGAGGATCTACGCCGAAAACCTGGACTTCTACAATGGCCTCCAGTGGCCCGGCAGGGCCCGCCGGGGCGAGCGGCGCCTCACCTTCAACTACTCCAAGGCCTTCATCGATAAGATCACCTCATATCTCATGGCCGACCTCACCATTTCCGTCGAACCCCTGGACAGCACCGAGGAGGCGGCTCGCAAGGCCGGGGAGATCGACGAGGTCATACAGCAGGTCTACGAGGCCAACCATCTCCAGCAGCTCGATTTCGATACGGAGCTGGACACCGCCATCCTGGGCGACGGGGTCTACAAGGTCACCTGGGACCCCCGGGAGCAGCAGGTGAGGGTCTCCGCGCCCGACGTGCAGGGCATCTACGTGTGGTGGATTGGAGACGATGTCACTCGCGTCTGGAGGGTCGCCAGCCGGTACAAGCTCTCGGCCGAGGAGGTCGAGCTTCTCTACGGCGTCAAGAACGCAGCCTCCGGGTTGAACGGCAGGAACAGGGAATCGATGGTTGTGGAGGTGTGGACCGCCACCGGCCTGGAGATATGGATCGACAACGCGCTCCACGAGCAACGACCCAACCCCTACGGCTTCATCCCCTTCATCGTGTTTCCCAACGTGAGGGAGCCAAAGAAATTCTGGGGCGTCTCCGACATCCCGGCCATCATCGAACCGTCCAGGGAGCTGAACCGGGCCTTCTCCCAGCTATCGATGATCCTGGAGCTGTCCGGCAACCCGATAGCCGTGCTGGAGAACGTCGAGGACGCCCAGGACATAGCGGTGCAGCCGGGGGCCGTCTGGGAGTTGCCGGAGCGGGCCCGGGCCTATCTGCTGGACCTGCTTCAGGGTGGCGGAGTAAAGCTTCACACCGATTTCATAGGCCTGGTGTACAGGGCCATTCACGATCTATCGGAATCGCCCCGAACCAGCTTCGGCGATAACAGCCAGGGGCTGTCCGGCGTCGCGCTGGAGATGGAGCTGAATCCCCTGATCCAGAAGATCCGCCGCAAGCGACTGGTCCGGACGGCCGTTTATCAGCGCCGCATAGCGATGATCCTCAAGATACTGGAGCAGAAGCGGGGACTGAGCTTCGGTAACGTGCGTTCCCGCATCGTCTGGGGGCCGATACTGCCCCAGGACAGGGGCAAGCTGGCCCAGGAGGAAGAGCTGCTGGTGCGATCGGGCATCCACAGCCGCCGCCGCTCCATGGAAAACCTGGGCGTCCCCGATCCTGAAGCAGAGCTGACGCGGATCAGGGAGGAGGACCCTGCTGGCGCCTAGTCTCGTTTCCTGGCCAGATACGTATAGTAGTTGCAGGCGGCGAAGAAGACGCCTCGGTCCGCGTTGGAGCGCTGGTCCTCCAGCCAGGCCTCCACCTGTTCCGAGGGCAGGACGCCGGCGTCGGCCACCATCGGGGCGTAGATCTCGGCGAAGTTCTTCCAGAACCTACCGCTCCCGACCTCCGAGTAGACGTTGGGCGTGACGCTTATCAGGTCCAGCCCAACCTCTCCCAGCAGCTGCGGCATCTCCCGCATTACCAGGGGGTTACTGACCATCACCCCTATCATCCCCTCCTCCATCTTCCTCCCCAGCTCCCTGTCCGAGCTGCCGAAGGAGAGGGAGGCGTAGTCCCCATCGAATATGGCAATCGTGCCGCCGGTCCTGACCAGCCGGGACATCTCCTTGAGCACGGCCGCCGGTTCCGTGACGTGGCTTATCAGCGTATGGGCCATGGCTGCATCGAAGCCGGCGTCCGCCAGGCCGGTGGAGTGAGCATCTCCGATCCGAAACTCGATTTTCCCGCCGATTCCCTCCTCGTCGGCCAGACGTCGGGCGACCTCTATGAAGATGGGACTGTGGTCAACCCCGACGATCCGACCCTGAAAAGCGGGTCGTTGAGCCAGCCTCCGGGCACCAACTCCCGTCCCGCATCCCATGTCCAACACGCTGGCGTGGGGATCGAGGGCGATGGCTTCCAGGTAATCGTTCATCCACCGGATGTAGTTGGGGTCCCGACCTCGGAACTCCAGCCGCTCGATCATCGAGTTTAACGTGGAGTCGTCCAGGTCGGTGGCGTATTGAAAGACATCTCGAGGGGTCATGGCTACCTCCCGGTCCAATTATAACCCTGCGATTCGTCGTCGTTGGAAGGTCGGGCGTTGTGACACCAACCGGTTGACTGTATTAGAACTGATATTCTACTCTGGCCACACGTAAATCAGCCCTATTTCACGGGAGGTGTCTATGGCCGAGGATACGATGGAGGAAGTGGTGGAACAGACCGAGACGGATGTAGAGGACGCTCCGGGCTTCCAGGCCGATACCGGTACAAGCGTAGAGGAGCTGGAGGGCCAGGTCAGCCGGCTTCGCGCCGACCTGGAAAAGCGGGATGAGGAGCTGGCTTCGTTGAGAGAGCAGATGACCAACTCCGCGGCCCGTTACAGGACAGCCATACTGTCCGGCGCACCCGAGGTGCCCGAGGAGCTGGTCCGCGGAGACACGGTGGAGGAGCTGGACGCATCCCTGGTCCAGGCCAGGGAGATTGTAGAGAAGGTCGCCCAACGGCTCGGTTCCCAGGTGGCATCCGAGCAGGTGCCCGCAGGCTCGCCGCCTCGTAGGCCGCCGGACCTGGTCGCAATGTCGCCCCACGAAAAGATCCTGTACGCACTGCAGAGATCGTAAACACACAGCAGCCGGAGTTACCGAGTAGCGAAAGGAGCTAAGACATGGCTTTAACTTTAGCGGAGGGCGCAAAGCTCTCAAACGACGTACTAGTTGCCGGGGTAATCGAGACCATCATCAACGAAAGTCCGGTCCTTCAGGCTATGCCCTTCATCGAGATAGTGGGCAACAGCCTGACCTACAACCGGGAGAACGCCGCACCTTCAGTGAGCTTCTACAACGTGGGCGACACCTGGACAGAGTCCACCCCCACCTTTACCCAGGTGAGCGCCACGCTGAAGATACTGGGCGGAGATGCCGACGTGGACAACTACCTCTCCTCCACTCGCAACAACGTGCAGGACCTGGAAGCGGCGGTGGTCCAGCTCAAGGCCAAGGCCCTTCAGCAGAAGTTCGACGACACCTTCATCAACGGTGAAGTAACCACCGATGCCAAGTCCTTCGACGGCATCGAAGAGCTGACAGTCACCAAGCAAATAGTGAGCATGGGCGCCAACGGCGGCACCCTCACCCTCGAGAAGCTGGACGAGCTGATAGATAGGGTGAAAGGCGGCAAACCCGATATGCTCATCATGAGCAAGCGCAGCCGCAGGAAGCTCTCCTCGCTGGCCCGGGCCGCAGGCAGTGGAGTCGTGGAATCGGACCGGAACGAGTTCGGCATGATGGTCCAGTTCTACGATGGCATCGCCATCGGCATCAGCGACTGGGTCTCCGACGCCAAGACCGTGGGCACCAACAGCGACTGCTCTACAGTCTACGGCCTTCAGTACGGCGAAGGCGGCGTTGCCGGCCTTAGCGGCCCCGGTGGGTTGCAGGTGGAGCGAATCGGGAGCCTCGAGACCCGGGACGCCACCCGCACCAGGGTGAAGTGGTACGTGGCGTTGGCCCTGTTCAACACCCTCAAGCTGGCCAAGCTTACCGGAGTCAGGGACTAGGACGAAGAAGACGAGACAAGGGGCGACGCCTCATCGAAGGCGTCGCCCCGGCGCTTGTCCCCGGCATTGCGGCCGATGAAGAGGAGGAACGATGACCACGATAACCGATATCAGAGGCAGGGTCCGCACGGACCTCCACGATGAAGACTCGCAGGACTACCGCTGGACCGATGCCGAGCTGGACAGGCACATAGGCCGGGCGGTGAACGAGCTCAGCCTGGCGATCCCCCTGGAGGCGAAGGCTACACTCACCACCGCGGCCGGCAGCAGGGACGTCTCCATAGCCGGTCTCTCGGATCGGGTGGCCGTCGAAGCCGTGGAGTACCCCGCGGGAAAGTATCCGCCGGCCTACGTCAGGTTCAGCATCTGGATGGACACGCTGACCATGCACATCGATGGCGTCCCCGTGGCCGGTGAGACCGTCGCCGTCCACTACACCAGGCCTCATACCCTGGATGCCGCCGGTTCGACGGTGCCTCCGCCCCTGGAGGAGCTGGTGGCCACCGGCGCAGCCGGCTACGCTGCCCTGGAGTGGGCCAGCTTCGCCACAAACCGGATAAACGTCGGCGGCGAGGAGGTATGTAGGCAGTACCTGGCCTGGGGGCAAGACCGGATCAGCGCGTTTCTGAGTGGCCTGGCGGAACGTGGTCGCAGGAACACGGTCAGGGCACGGAGCCTTTACACCCCCTCCCGCCTACCCGAGGACAAGACTACGGTGATGGGGCCGTAAGATGAGGACCCTGTCATCGACTCTTCTGGAAGCCCAGAAAAGCGCTTCCAGCGTGCCCCACGTGAAGGTAGAAGTGTTCGACCGGATCGGCGGCGTGCCTCGTCTGCGGTTCGAACGGCACTACACCGGCTCCGAGCCCGAGGACTTTCACGCCGCCACCATACCCTCGGACGGCTCTCTCATCAGGGCCAGAGTGGCTGGCTCCGGCCGACATTACATCTACTTGCAACGGGTCCCCAATCCCACTCCAACCAGCGATTTTGGCTCCTGGACCCGGGCGATTCAGGTCTCCAGTGTCGCCAACATGGCCATCTGCAGCGAGGGTTCCAGAGTGCTGTTGGCCCACGTCTCCTCCAACAAGAGGAGCATTTACGCCAGGCAGAGCGATGATAACGGACAGACCTACGGGCACAGCGTCCTGATAGCCACCTCAGCAACATCCGTCAAGTGGATGGCTGTTGCCCTGAAACCCGATGGTACCGCGTTATTCATCTACACCACGGGCGCTGCCAATCTATACACGTCGAAGCGGACCTCCAGCGGATGGTCGAATCCCAGGCCGTGGGCCAGCGGGATGTCGGATATCAGCGGCGTCAACGTGGTCTATGACAACGACTGGAACGTGGTCTTGGCCGGCAAGGATAGTCGGGGCAGGCCCGGCGTGTGGACGGCCATCTATGGAGATGGATCGTCCCGAGCGGCGAACACCTGGTCGAGCCGTAAAAACCTGACCATAGCCGACAACGGTTCCGGTCTCACCTTCGAGTCCCCCTTCATCGCCAAGCCCGGCTCCTATCGGGTCACCTTCGTCGAACGATACAGGGGGTCCTCCTCCTACGATCTGCCGTTTCTCTCTTTCACCATGCCCAACTCCGGTTTCTCCAGTAACTTGTGGCGAGAACCCGTCCCCCTCAATCTCACCAGTACGAGGGGTATAGCCGTAGCCCACGGCGCCGATCGGGTCTGGCTCTCTACCCCCTCCGGAGTGTGGTCGGCTGTGCGAGACGCAGCGCCCCTGGACATCAGCCAGGACGTGCTGAGCGTCAAACAGTCTCTATCGGCCTACTCCGGTGAGATGAAGATGGAGCTGCGCAATGATGATGGGAAATACAACAGCGTCGGCGCCGGCCCCCTGGACATGCTGCAAAAAGGATCGGAGATACGGCTGGGCCTTGGCTATCGTACCAGCGCCGGTATCGAGGTCTCCTCCGGGTCCACCGTTTGGATAGAGAGCTGGGAATACCGGCGTCACGGCGGGAGGTCCACCATAGCTATCACCGCCAGGGACTGGTGGGGACTGTTGGAGACCTGGAAGGCTCGCAGGCAGTTCACCTGGGCGGAGGGCGACAGCAACGTTGCACCTCTCCTGGCCGCCGTTCTGGCCCGCGCAGGACTGGGGTTTGTCCCCGGAGCCTCGGTAAGCGCCGCCATGTCCAGCCACTCTCCGTCGTTCACCATACATCCCGGGGAGTCTGCGGCTACGGCCGTGAAGCGTCTGCTATCGATGGTGCCGGACGTGGTGTTCTTCTCCTTTACGAGGTGCACCTCTCTCAACCCCCGCGCCTCCGACCCCAGCGCCTACAGCTACGGCACCGACCACCCGGTCCTGGAGTCCCGACACCGAGACCCGGCGCCTGAATTCAACCGGGTGCAGGTCTTCGGCGCATCCGTATTCAACGAGAGCTATGACTGGACCGACATGCACCTGGTCTATGATCGACTCAGGCAGGTACACGACCTCAATCTGAACACCTCGCAAAAGGCCGTCGCCCAGGTGGCCAGGGAACTGAGGCACCAGACAATGAGCAGCGACCGGGGCGAGATCACCGTCCCCGCCAACGCCGGTCAGGAGCTCTACGACGTCGTGGACGTGACCGATCCGGCGGCCGGCATGCAGGCGATCAAGCGGCGGGTCATGGGCCTCCGCACCGAGTACCGGACGAATGGCAACCGGCCCGGATTTACCCAGACCCTGTATCTGGGCAATGTGTAAAGAAGGCGTTCCAGGCTTCCTAGCCTTGAGCCCGACTTGGGCTCGCCGAAGTATGGGTGTCTGGGCCTTGGTCGACGACTTGGAAGGAGAGTACCAATGCAGACCAGAAAAGGCGTCATAAAGGGTTTCAACTCAAGCAGCTATCTGGCCACGGTGCAGATCTCCGGCAGCCTCTCGGTCTGGCTGGAGGGCGTTCCCGTAGCCCGAAACATCCCATCGGGGCAGATGGTGACCGGCAGGAACTGCGCAGTCCTCTTCTTCGATCCCAGCAACCCCAAAGACGGCGTGGTAACGGCAGTGTACACCTGATCGCCACCCCGCTCGCTCCCTACTCCCGTGCTATAATGCCCGAGCCGTGGCGTTGAGGGCGTTCCTGAAAGGAGCGCCCGATTTTCATTGTGAACTATAGGCGAGTACGCTCCGGCGCGGAGTTCCCTTGCAGCGTCCCGTAGATCGGCCCTCGGCCTACCGGTGGGTCATCGTATTTTCGCTCACTTCATCGGTGGGCACCACCCTCTCTATTCTGTTCATCCTGGGACTACTCCTACCCGAGATATCAAAAGATCTGGACCTTTCGCCCTCTAAACAAGGCTGGCTGGGTTCCTCGGTACTGCTGGCAAACCTGTTCCTGTGCATACCCAGCAACCTGGTCACATCCAGGTTCAAGCCCAGACGTACCGTAACCCTGCTCTTCATCTGCATAGGAGGGTTCACGTTGCTCCAGGGGTGGGCGTCCGCTTTGGCAGTCCTCATCGTGGGACGGGTCTTATGCGGGGTCTGCTTCACGGCCACCCAGTCGCCCAGGGCGACGCTGATACAGCAGTGGACCCCTCGTCACCGGCTCCCCTTTACCAACGGCGTGATCTTCGCCGGCATAGACCTGATTATGGGACTGGCCCTGTTCTTGACCCCCCAGATTCAGGACTGGGTGGGCGGCTGGCAGAACACACTTTACGTCTGGGGAGCCATATCCTTGGCCCTCACCGTCGTATGGCTGTTGGTCGGAAGGGAGAGGGAGACCGCCGAGTTCACGGCGCGGATGCGATCTCAAACCCAGGCTCCCCTCAAGGGGGTGCTGAAGTATAAACAGCTGTGGATCATGGGCTTCGGCATGATGGGCGCCATGCTGGGCCAGACCGCCTTGCAGACCTTCTGGCCGACCCTGGCCGAAAAGGAGTTGGGAGTAACACCGACCATCGTTGGCCTCGCTCTGGGCATGACCACCCTCGCTGCCGCACCCACCGATTTTCTGGTCAATGCAGTACCCACCCTCGTCCGAAGGCAGACGATAATACTGGCCGTCGGTGGGTTGATGTCCACCGGCATCTTCCTGGCCCTCCTCTACGTAGAGTCCGAACCGCTGATCGTCCTGCTGAGCGTATTTAAGGGGTTCTCCTTCTCTTTCTTCCCGGTACTGATGATAATGGTGTTTCTGCTGCCGGGAATCAAACCGCGAGAGGTGGGCTTGGGGCTGGCATTCATGGAGACCTCCATCTGGGTCGGGTCCGCCATCGGCCCCCTGTTGGTCGGGTTCCTGCAGGAGGCCACCGATAACCTTCGCTTCGCACTTACGGTGTCCTCCTTCTCCCCCCTATCCCTGATCATAGCGGCCTTCTTGATTCAAGCTGTACGGCGTTCCACTCCATCGGAGATACCCGCCGGCACCCTGGCCAAAACGGGCTCGTGATATAATCGGAACGTTCGGGGGCGTTCCCAAAGCGGGGGACGCCCAGTTTCAATTCTGGAGCTAATCATGAGGTTGGAGGGCAAGGTCGCAATCGTAACCGGAGCCACCTCGGGCATCGGCAGGGGCACAGCCGAGCTGTTCGCCAGGGAAGGGGCCCGGGTCGTGGTGGTGGGACGTACTGAGCAGGCCGGCGAAAGGGTGGTCGAAGGGATCCGGTCTAGTGGAGGCCAGGCGATTTTCGTCAGGGCCGATGTTGCCGTGTCCGAAGACGTGCAGCGTATGATAGCCGGCACCATCGAGGCCTACGGCAAGCTGGATGTCCTTTTCAACAATGCCGGTATGAGTGACCGGGGCAAGGTCGCCGACCAGTCCGAGGATGAATGGCACAGGATAGTGGCCGTCAATCTGACGGGGACCTTTCTCTGCATGAAGTACGCCGTGCCGGAGATGATAAAGGCCGGTGGCGGCTCCATCATCAACAACTCGTCCATGTGGGCCATATCCGCCACCCACAGGTGCTCCGGCGCCTACGCCGCCTCCAAAGCCGGGGTGATCATGCTCGGCAAGCAGGCCGCTCTCCACTACGCCCCGAACAAAATCCGGGTCAACAGTATCCTGCCGGGCGACGTTGCCAAGACCGGCCACGACGTCGATGAGGAGTACTACCGAGATCCTGAGGTAGTGAGGAGACTCGAAGGGATGCAGCCGCTGCCGGTGATGGCCACTCCGACGGAGATCGCCTACTCCGCTCTCTACCTGGCCTCCGACGAGTCCTCCTTCGTAACCGGGGCCAGCCTCGTCATAGACGGGGGCATGACCAGCGCCGAGATCGTGGCCGGCAGGACCACCGGTTGAACAGCCTTCCCACCGGTTGACGGTCCACAACGCCGGTCCCTTTGCCCACATCCTAGAGCAGACATCCTTTATGAAGCTCTCCCGTATCCATCTGGTTCTCCCTTCGCTGGCAGTTTTGGTCTTGGCTCTGGCCTGCGGCTCCGGTGCACCGGGGGTCGTCTCAACCCCTACCATCGAACCCGCTGAAGACTCGGTGGAGGGCGCAATCGAGGTATCCTTTCCCGACATTCCCACCCCACCCGACCTCGACCTGTATGCCCTCGCCGAAGCCTTTGGGCTGAGCCCGGATGGGGCCATCCCCCGCCTGACCGCCATCGATCCCCATGACGAGGCGATAGGCGTCCAGCGGACGTTCTGGATCGTCGACCTGGACGAGCGGGAACCCCTCCAGGTCTCTGCAACCCTGCGATACATCAGCCCCCACCTCTACATGTACGTCGAAGATGGACGAGGGGTATCGGAGGAGGACCTCGCCGAGGCTGCCCAGGAGTTCGAGGAGGTGATCTACCCCGCTATGGCTGCTCGATTTGGCGGTCTGCCGGACGCCGGAGACGACGGCGCCGGACGCCTTACGGTGCTCCACGCTCGCATTCCCGCCGTGGCGGGCTACTACAATCCGGCCGATGAGTATCCCTCCTTGATAAACCGCTACAGCAACGAACGGCGAATGATGTACATCAACCTGGACGCCGCCTGGCCCGGGACGGCCTACTACTCCTCGGTGCTGACCCACGAGCTTCAGCATGCTATCCACGCCGCGGCCGATCCCACAGAGGAGGGATGGATCAACGAAGGACTGTCGACCCTCTCGGAGGAGATCGTTGACCCGCAAGTGACATGGTATCTGTACTACAGAGACGAGCCGGACACCCAGCTTACCGGCTGGGGGGTCGACCCGGGCACTTCCGGCAAACACTACGGCGCAGCCTATCTGTTCATGAAGTACTTCAGCCAGCACTATGGCGGCCCGGAAGCGGACGGTGGGATCAGCGCCCTGGTCTCCCATCAGGCCGACGGCATCGAAGGAATCAACGCCTACCTCTCCGAAAGCGGATACGAAACCGACTTCGAAAAGGTGTTCAAGGACTGGGTCGTGGCCAACTACCTGGACAAAGCGGAGGGCGGTATCCACAGCTACGAGGACCTGGATTTCCGGCTGCCCACGACCAGGAGGGCAACCGACTACGGGCGCATCTCGGGGGCGGTGCCCCAGTATGCCGCTCACTATGTGGCCGTGAGCCTGAAACAAGGCAGCGCCCGCATAGTGTTCCACGGCACTCCACAAACGAGACTCCTGCATAACCAGGCTCACAGCGGCAGCTGGCAGTGGTGGAGCAACCAGGGCGATGCCATCAACTCCACCCTCACCCGTGAGGTGGACCTGCTCGGCCACAGCGAGGCCAGCCTGGATTTCTGGGCCTGGTACGATATCGAAGATGACTTCGATTTCGCCTACGTGGTGGCCTCAACCGACGGGGGCCGCACCTGGGATATCCTTCGGGGAGACCACTCCACCGACGATACTCTCTTGGGCAATAGCTTCGGACCTTCCTACTCGGGCGTCAGCGGGGACGGAGAGAACCCCCAGTGGGTGTTCGAGAGCATAGACCTGTCCCCCTACGCCGGTCGAAAGGTCCTGGTCCGGTTCCAGTACGTCACAGACGGAGCCGTCAACATTCGCGGCCTGGCCATCGACGACATCTCCATCTCCGCCGTCGGATTCGAGGATGATGTCGAACATGGGGACGACGGGTGGATTGCGGAAGGGTTCGTCCGCATCCCGGACCTGGTGCCCCAAAGCTTCTCCGTTCAGGCCATCCACTTTGGCGATACGGTCTCAGTTAGCGAGGTCCCCCTTTCGGCCGGGCAACGGGGCGAGCTGACGGTCCACGGCTTCGGCAGCGAGATCGATGAGGTGGTGCTGGTGATAGCGGGGACCACTCCCTTCACCAACGAGCTCGCCTCCTACTACGTTTCGGTCCTGCCCGTCTTAGATCCGGGTAGTGCCTCGTTTTGAATTGCTCACGCCTCGCTCCGCTAGCTATAGGGTGTTGACAAACTATAACGGCCCACTTACGATTGACACGTGCATTAGCTGGGGTGAGGAAGGACACATGACCACCATTGAACAACGAGTTGGTCAGCTAGAGGGTGCTTATCAACACCTTGCAACCAAGGAAGACGTGGCAGGGTTGAAATCTGAACTGAAAGGCGACCTGCTCAATGTTGTCATCAAGTTGGCTGGTTTACAGCTTCTCGGTATAGGCGCAGTCGCCGCCATAATGCACTTCCTGGGAGGAGGGGGGTCATAATCATGCGAGGACCTAACGGAGAAAAGAGACCTAGGGACCCCATCGCCCGTGCTGTCATGGTAGCAAAGATAGCTACTGGCGAGATTGAAGAACAGCTGCCATCTAAGCGGCGCAACGGCGGCCTGAAAGGCGGCCCTGCCCGTGCTAAGGCCCTCAGCCCAGAGCGGCGCAGGGAGATAGCAAAAAAGGCTGGTTTGTCGCAAAAGAAAAACTTGACTGCGGAGGAGAAGGGCGGAATCGAACCGTAATGCTAGGTTGAGCTAGCGATTCGGGGGGTCTCATCCCCCGTCCCGTCCAACGGGCAACCCTCTCTCAAGGCCCTGGCTTAGTCCAGGGCCTTCCCTATTCTATCAACCCCCTATACGGTATTGACAAGCTGAGAAGCCTGAACGTAAGGTGTACGCGACTTGACGGTCATTCGTGTCGTAATCCGGCTGGGCATTCGAGGCAAGGTAAGCCAGAGGGATTTCGCCCTTTCATGCCCCCTCTGGCCCTGCCGGGTTGCGGATGACCGTCAAGCACCGAAATCCTGATGGCTCGGAGGGGGCACCAGCTTGTCCCCTTCGCACAAAGGGGGCACGTGCATGGCGCTCACAGATAATCGGCAAGTTGCCCGAATAGGTTTCCGTATCGTAGGCCCGCTGATGATGATAGTCACGGCGGGTTTTTTGGTTTTCGGCGGCGTCATCCTGGGGTTTGCCTTGGACAAAGAAGCACCGCATTTCACCACCAGGCTCTTCGAGAAATATCCCTGGTGCTTCGACGGATACCCCGATCAGATATTCAGCCCTCGCGACTGCCTGGCTCGATTCATACAGGCGGAGGCGCATCGCGGGGCGGACTACTGGGACCAACGGCGTCTCCAAGACGAGGCCGACCTACTGGCAATGGATGAAGAGGAACGGGCCGCCGTTCTTGAAGCCAGGTGGAGCGCCTACCGTCTGTGGAAAGACACGGACGGCCTGTAGCTAGGTGAAGGAGAAAGTATGGCTAATGAAGTAGGGTACTGCCAGCACGTCGGCGGATGGACAAACAAGGGATGCCAGAACGAGGCCCTATCCGGTGACACCTTCTGTCATGCACACCAGGTACAGCGTGACCAAGACGCTGAAAATCGCAAGTGGATGAAACGGCTAGGCCTAGGCATTGTCGTGCTCGCTGTTCTCATCACTGCCATTGTCTACATATAGGCTGTAGGCCCTACAGTAAGGCCAGCCAGCAATAGGGCAACAAGAAACGGAGGACACCATGGACGGAGACATACAGGCTTTTCCAGTGTCGGAGGTCGAGCACGTAAACGGGATGATGACTCTTGTAGCAAAACACCCCGGCATGACCCTGCGGGACTACTTTGCAGGGCAGGCCCTAAGTGGTCTACTTGTATGGCATGAAAGAGACTGGCCGACAGCGGTAAGGGCAGCGTACCAGGCCGCCGATTTCATGTTGGAAGTGAGAACAGCTAATGAAGGTACCGGAGAACCTGCAAGAGAGCAAGCCTAAACTCAGGCGACTCAGGCCCATCACCGTCCAGGATATTGACCTGCCCTTTGCTGCTGTCTTGGCCCTGGTGTTCAAGTGGAGTGTAGCTGCTGTGATAGTCGGGGCGGGTTGGGCTGTAGTGGGTGTTCTGCTCTGGTATCTGGTCTGGAATATGCTGTCACCGGAGACGGCTCCGCGGTTCTAGGGTAGGTTCCGGGAGGTATTGACACCCTGCCAGCTTGTCAGGCCTGCCCTGCGGAATATGGCCCGGTTTTTACGTTCCTGGCGGCGGCGCTCAGCTTGTTCCTCTCGCAGTTCCTTCTCATGTCGCTCAGGGTCAATGCCCAGGGCAAGAAGGGTTTGCCGGTCTCGTGGAGTATCATTAGGCATAAGGCCTCCTAGCCAGTGGCCTTGACAAGCGGCGGCTAGGGCCTTAACATGGAGTCAACGTTGGGTTAACGTTGTTTGTCAAGTCCGCTGGACTCTCAAGAAATCCCTTTGCCGAGGGGTTTCTTGCTATCTATTCAGTTCCCTCTATCATATCACGCCTGGCCGCCAACTGCTCACAGCCATTGAAATAACTATAAACTCTTGACATTTACGCCTGGACCCTGTATTATTTAGCTAGTATTAAGACAGGGGCAGGCAATGAATAAACTACCCGAAAACCTACGAATACAGGCCCTCAACATGCTGGTGGAAGGCTCGTCCATGCGCTCCATCAGCCGAGTGCTGGGCATTACGCTCAACTCCGTTACGAAGCTGCTGGTGGATGCTGGAGAAGCGTGTGTTGCTCACCACGACGCAACGGTCCGGGAAGTCACGGCCCGGCATGTTCAGTGTGATGAAATCTGGTCGTTCTGCTACGCCAAGGCGAAAAAGGCTCCCCACGCTCAGGGCATCATCGACAGGGCTGGGGATGTCTGGACCTGGACGGGCATAGACAGCGACACCAAGTTGATTATCTCTTGGCTGGCTACACCTGGTCGTGACTCCGCCTTTGCCCTGGAGTTCATGGATGACTTAAGGGCCAGGTTAGCTAACAGGGTACAGCTCTCCACAGATGGTCACAGGGCCTACTTGGAGGCTGTAGAAGGGGCGTTTGGGGGAGACGTGGACTACGCCCAGCTTATCAAGCTCTACGGGCCGTCTGAGGAAGAGCAGTCGGGTGGACAACGGCGGTACTCTCCCGCTCACTGCGTGGGGATTCGCAAGGTGGATGTGGTTGGCAGGCCCAACATGGATGAGCTTAGCACGTCCTACGTGGAGCGTCACAACCTTACAATGCGAATGGCTATGCGTAGGTACACCCGGCTCACTAATGCCTTTTCTAAGAAGCTAGAGAACCACATGCACGAACTGGCTCTGTACTTTACCTGGTACAACTGGATCAGGCCTCACAAGAGCCTGCTAGGGAAGACCCCGGCACAGAAGGCGGGGCTGGCTGACAGGGCCTACGATATACGGTGGATAGTCCAGATGATGGACGCCAGGGTACCGAAGCAGAAGCGGGGACCGTACAAGCCAAGGGTCACGGTGGCCTAGAAGCGCTTCGCGGCGAACGTCACGAGCAGTTTTAACACCAGGTGGCGGCGCTCTCGCTCACTCTCGGCCAGATAGTCCAAACGCCGTGTGGCTGTCATCAGTAATTTCCTACCTCTCTTGCCTTGTTTAGCACGGTCTATAGCTTGTCAAGGGCATCTTATCTGGTTTATTATTCGTCTCACGTTACACTAGTAGCGGAGGGGCGAAATGACAACCAAGAAAGAAACCGCACCTAGTCGCGACCTCACTTTCGAGTGGGGACGGACCGCTTCGGCAGACCTGGCCAAAATCGGTGATACCATTGACTCTCGGGCGATAGGTATCTTCGCAACGGGCAGTCTCATCATCGGCGTTTCAGCTACAGTTGTTGAGACTATCTTGGACTGGTCGAGCCTAGCATTACTGTTCGTTGTGGCTGGTTATCTGGCAACAGCGGTGTTCGGTTTGCTCATAGTGTTTCCACATCCTGCACCAGGCCCGGACAACCCCACGACACTTAGGAAACGGTACTGGCCTATGCCACCTGCAGAAGCCCAAGAGGAGTACTGGCAGTGGGTGGAAGATGAGTACGAGCAATGGTACCCCAAAGTGAACAAGAAGGGGCGTTATCTCAGGTACGCTATCGGCGGGCTAGGTGTAGAGGTTTCAGCACTTATTGTCTGGGTTATCCTCGTTACTGGCTTCTGACGAGTCCTTTTCTCTGGGCGAACCTTTCTCTGACCCCATGCTCAAGCGGATGATGTCAGCGTCGGCCATAGGCTTCATTCGCAAAACGGAGTCTTTAGGATTGCCGCCAGTGCCTTCATCCTGTGAGTCCCCGCCGTTGCCGTCTTTTTCTTTCTCAGTCATGTTTGTATCCTCCAAGGCACTCATTGTCGGAAATTGATTGGTCAGTGTCAATACCCTATACGAAAGAAAGGAAGACACCATGGAAGGTCACACCCACATCATCCAACTAAGCGCCCCTAACATCGAAGTGAAAGCCAAGGAACTCTATCCGGCAGGAGACAGCAGCACGCCGAACAAGTTCGTGGTTCAGTGTCCCGATTGTGGTACTGAGGTTCTCGAATTCAAAGGGCAGGTCAAAGAAGTGTTCCATATCCCTGGCAGTGGGCTAGACAAGATACGCAAGGGGCTGGAGGAACAAAAGCCTAATCCCTAACCCCCTCTCCCTCTCTCCCAAATTCACCAATTTCAAACTGAGGCACTACCTAGATCCGTGACCCATTTTGAGGCTAACAGCACGGATGCTATAATCGAGATTCGTCGTATCATCCTCATCCGGAGAGACCATGGACCAGAAGCTAGTACCCATCTCTGTAATCGGTGGCAACACCTGCAGCCCGGAAGTGGCCCGCGTGGCCGAGGAGGTCGGCCGGGAGCTGGCCAAGAGAGGCGCCGCCGTGGTGTGTGGCGGGCTTGGTGGAGTGATGGAGGCAGTTTGCAAAGGCGCCCGAGAGGCCGGAGGCATCACCATCGGCATACTTCCCAGGGAAGACCCTGACGAAGCCAACCAGTGGGTGCAGATACCCATCGTCACCGGCATCGGTTATGCCCGGAACGCGATAGTGGTCAAGACGGGCCGGGCCGTCATCGCCATCGATGGGAGCTTCGGCACCCTCTCCGAGATCGGGCACGCGCTGGGGCAGGCGGACCCCCTAGTGGTAGTCGGCCTCGGCACCTGGGACCTTTCGAGGAACGGGGAGCCGGACGGCTCCATCATCAGGGCCAGCGATCCCGTCGATGCCGTGGAGAAGGCCCTGGACGCGGCCAGGAAGCGCATGAACCGGGCCCGTGAAGGGTAGCCTCCTTGAGACCTTGGGAGATCGAAAGCGTCAAGGCGCGGGAGGTGCTGGACTCCAGGGGGTACCCAACGGTGGAGGTGGAGGTGAGGCTGGCTGGGGGAGCGAGGGGCCGAGCATCCGTGCCCTCGGGCGCCAGCAAAGGCGCCTACGAGGCCCTGGAGCTGCGAGACGGCGATCCCCGGCGGTTCGGCGGCAAAGGCGTTCTCAAGGCCGTCGATCACGTTGACAATCTGATCGCACCCGCCGTCCGAGGCATGTCCGCCCTGGACCAGGAGGCCGTCGACGAGGCGATGATCGAGTTGGATGGCACGCCCAACAAGGCCAGGCTGGGCGCCAACGCCGTCCTCGGAGTTTCCCTGGCTACCGCTCACGCCGCCGCAGCCCACCGACTCATTCCGCTGTACGTCCACCTTCGCAACGACTCTTCGCTCCTGCTGCCCGTGCCCATGTTCAACATCCTGAACGGCGGAAGTCACGCTCAGAACTCCACCGATTTCCAGGAGTTCATCGTCATGCCCGTCGGCGCTGAGACCTACTCCCATGCCCTCCGAATTGGGAGCGAGGTCTACCATGCCCTCAAGTCCCTGCTTGAAGATCGGGGACTGAGTACCAACGTTGGTGACGAAGGTGGGTTCGCACCGGACCTCCCGTCCAACAGGGCGGCGATGGAGATGGTGGTTGACGCCATCGAAGCTGCAGGGTACAGGGCCGGGCGGGACTGCTACGTCGCCGTGGACGTCGCCGCCAACGAGCTCCTGTACGATGGCAGCTATCACCTCGCTAAAGAAGAGGCAGCGCTGAGCACTGGGGAGCTTACCGAGTACTACGCCTGTTGGGCGGCCGACTTCCCTCTTATCAGCATCGAAGACGGCCTTGCCGAAGACGACTGGGAAGGCTGGGACGGATTGACCCGTAGGGTGGGCGCAGATGTCCAGATCCTGGGCGACGATCTCTATGCCACCAGCTCTCAGCGCATGGATCAGGGCATCCGGCGGAAGGCCAGCAATGCCATCTTGGTGAAACCCAACCAGACGGGCACCCTGACCGAGGCCCTCAGGGTGATCCAGAGGGCTAAAGAGGCCGGCTGGGGAACGGTGGTCAGCCATCGGTCCGGCGAAACCGAGGACACCACCATCGCCGACCTGGCCGTGGCCACCGGCGCAGGGCAGATCAAGACCGGCGCTCCCACCCGCTCGGAAAGAGTGGCAAAGTATAATAGGTTGTTGAGGATCGAAGAGGAGCTGGGGAGTGAGGCAAAGTACGTCGGCCTCGATGCCTTTTCCCACCTGCCGGCCTCATCGCTGCTTTAGTCTACGTGGGTCCTCGCTATCCGATACGGAGAGCCTGCGGATGCAGTCCGGGGAGTCCAGAGGGCTTCCCTCTGGCGGGGGCCTGGGGGACGTACCTCCAGATAAAACATGTCTCACGGTGGACGGGAGGGAAAACCAACAAAGGGTGGTAGACTGATACAAAGGTTGACCGAAGGGAGGCAAAGACCATGACTACAACAGCTGAGTGTCGGGTTTGTCACAAGAAGGTGGAGCACTGGATTAACCGGGAGAACAGGATCTATTGCCCTGACTGCTTCAAGAGCGCCCTGGACAGACGGGAAGGCCTCTCCACCAACCCCAACGAGGAAGCCAATCCCCGGGACATGCACTCCGACGATTCCTGATCGAAGTTGCTGTTGACGGCCTCTCAGCCTGACGAGCGTGCCTCTCGGATGGTATCATGACGCCGGCGAACGGCTCCGGCTCTCCAACCCATGCCCGCTGATCTAACGAGGCCGGACAACGCTCAATCAGGAGGTGACAGGTGGCGACTAAAGTAGGCATCAACGGCTTCGGGCGCATAGGCAGGCAGGTCCTCCGGGCCATCCTCCAGTATCACGGTGACGAGCTCGACGTCGTGGCCGTCAACGATCTCACGGATCCCGCCACCAACGCGCACCTGTTCAAGTACGATACCAACTACGGCCGGTATCCCGGCGCCGTAGAGGCCTCCGATAGCACCATTACCATCGATGGCCACACCATCAAGGTCCTGTCCGAACGGGACCCGGGCAAGATACCCTGGGGCGACCTCGGCATCGAGATAGTCGTCGAGTCCACAGGCTTCTTCACCGATGCCTCCAAGGCCGCCGCCCATAAGGATGGCGGCGGGACCAAGAAGGTGATCATCTCGGCGCCGGCCAAGGGCGAGGACTTCACGGTGGTCCTGGGGGTCAACGAGGATCGATACGATCCTGGTAAGCACCACGTCATGTCCAACGCCTCGTGCACCACCAACTGTGTCGCTCCCCTGGCCAAGGTGCTCAATGACAACTTCACGATAAACAGCGCTCTCATGTCCACCATTCACGCCTATACCAACGATCAGAAGATCCTCGACCAGGTGCACAGCGACCTTCGAAGGGCCCGAGCCGCCGCAGCCAACATCATTCCCACCTCCACCGGCGCCGCCAAAGCCGTCGGCCTCGTCCTACCCGAGTTGCAGGGCAAGATCCACGGCATGGCCTATCGGGTCCCCGTACCCACGGTCTCCGTAGTTGATCTGGTGGCCAACGTCGAGCGACCGGTCACTACGGACGAGGTCAACGAGGTGTACCGGTCGGCCTCCCAGGAGACCCTGAAGGGCATCCTGGAGTACTGCGATGAGGACCTGGTCAGCAGCGATTTCAAGGCCAACCCCGCCAGCTCCATCTTCGATTCGACCTGTACCATGGTCATGGAAGGCACGATGGTCAAGGTACTCAGCTGGTACGACAACGAGTGGGGCTACAGCTGCCGTACCGCCGATTTGACGGCCTTCGTCGCTGAAAAAGGGGTATAGGCCGCGACCATCCCCCTGTCCCCTTCCTGGCCAGGAAGCGGAGGGGGGGAAATGCTGAGGCAGGCTCTCAGCTCCCAGCAAAGAGGATTCGCCCTCTCTTGCCTCATGTTATGGGCGCAGGGCGTCCTGCCTCTGGCAGGGGGTTGGGGGATGTTCCTCCAGATGAAAAACGTCTCAGGGTGGTTGGGAGGGTAAACTAACCTGGAGCGGGGAGAAAAACGCATCGGACGATGCGCTTTTCTCCAATCCCGAAGATTTACTTCGCCGGAAAACTGAACATTCCCTCTAGGCGGAGCGTTAAGGAGACATGCAGTGCCCGTAGGCGAGCTGGCGGCGTTGGCCTCCGCCGTTACTTTCGCTTTTACGTCCGTTCTGGACAAGTTTTTCACCCGGACCTATTCGCCTCTCACCCTGGGGACCCTGTCTGCAACGGGCGGCGCAATATTCGCCATTGTACTCATGTCCGCTACCGGCAGAGCCGATGACCTGGCCGGCTTCTCCCTCGTGCCCATACTGCTTTGCACTGGTGGAGGGATCATGTCAATCGGGTTGGGCATGCCTCTCTACCTCCTGTTTCTCCGGTCCGTGGACGTCAGTAAAGCCGCCCCCTTGAGCACCGGACTTTCGGCTGTATTTTCCGTGATTTCCGGGCTGTTGATACTGGGCGAGGAGGTGTCCAACATCACCCTGGCGGGAATCGTGGTCGTCATTGTGGGCGCCTATCTGCTCAGCCTGTCCCAGAGGAGTAGCGCCGATACGGCTCAAGCCCGCTGGCTCGGTGTTCGAGGCCTCACCTTTCTTACCGGCATTGTGCTGCTGTGGGTGGTGGGCACCTCACTGCAGCGCGAAGCCCTGTACGAGATCGATCCCATCAGCGCCAACGCCTTGCGATTGACCTCTGTCTCCGTCGTGCTGGGCGTGATAGTCCTTGTCGGCCGGATAGCGAGCAAAAGGAGCGCCCCGCAATCTCCTCTCGATGCTCCGCAGGCAGCGTCCGGCACAGCTTCGGATACGGCAAACCCCAGCCCGAACCTTTCGCCGGCTCCCGCGGCCCCGCGAGAGATGAGTTGGTACCGCCCCTCAAAGCTCTCCTATCTGCTTCCCGCGGCCAACGGCAGCGTATCCCTGGGCTTTGGGAGCCTCCTGATGCTGGTGGCCCTGGACCGGGCGGGCCTCGCCGTTGCATTCGTTCTCAGCACCACCATGCTTTTCTGGGTTACGATACTGTCTGTAGTGTTCCTCAGGGAGCGGCTGACCTTGAAGACGGCTCTGGGGGTGGTGGCGATGGTGTCGGGTGTCATCCTCATCGTTCTTTAGCGCCGGGCCGGCCCAAGCCCCGGCCGTTGCCCTCGACGACTGCGATGTGATACCATTCGCTCCGGTTTCCGGGCGTACCCAGCCTGGCGCCGGGAGGTATATCTCCTTGCTTGTTCTGTCCGTAGCCGACGTTAGAGACTGGATACTTATCATCTTCTTTAGCGCGGGCTCCGTCCTGGTAGTGTTCTGGCTTCTGGCCTCCTACCTGATTTTCCGAAAGTTCGGCGGTGTTCTCAGCAGAATCAGAGGCAACCTGGATGCCACCAAGACCACCCTGAACAACGTCGCCGCCACCTCCACCCTTGTTACCGAAGCAGTAAGCAAACCGGTAATCAAGACCGCTAGCTTCTTCCACGGCGCTAGGGAAGCCCTGGCCTTCCTGACCAAGCTCTCCAAACGAGGGGGTGAGTAAAGTGTTCACGTTTCTCTTTGGCTTCCTTATGGGGGGTGTAACCGGAGCGGCTATCGTGCTGGCCATGGCTCCCAACTACCAGTACCAGGAGGATGGGGAGGAGAAGGACGTCCGGGCCAAGGTCGCCGACCTTACCGAACAGGTGCGGGCCACCGTCAAGCTGGCGGTTGAAGAGGGCAAAGCATCCCTACGAGAAGCCGTCGAGGAGGGCAAGGTGGCCGCCGCGGAGAAGACGGTGGAACTGAGGGAAATGGTCAAGAAGTACCAGGACCAGCAGGAGGAGGAAGACAAAGCCTAGTCCGTTCTGGCCCTGTCGAATGATCACGAAGGCCTCCCCACCGGGAGGCCTTTTTATTATACAGCCCGGCCGATTCGGCTATCCCCCCTTGTACTTTGGGTAGGACCCGAAGATGTGCAGCCTGGAGGTGACCCTCTCGACTGTCTCCAGGGCGTCCTTCACGGGCGACTGCTTCCTATGTCCGTCCAGGTCCACCAGAAAGATGTACTGGCCCAGGCTCTCCTTGGAAGGCCGGGACTCGATCTTGGCCAGGTTTATGTTTCGCCGGGCAAACTCTCCCAACACCTCCACCAGCAGCCCAGGCTTGTCGCTGGCGAAGGAGAAGCATAGGGACGTCCGGTCCAAGCCGGTGGGTTCATGGTCCGCCGAAGATAGCACCACGAACCGGGTCACGTTGGTGGAGGTCTCCTGGATGTCTCTCGCCAGGACCTCCACTTGGTAGATGTCCGCCGCCCGCCGAGTGGCCACCGCCGCCACGACCCCATCCCCCTTTTTCACTTCTTGCACCCCGGCTGCGGTGCTGAGAGCGCCCTCCATCCGGGCCTTGGGGAAGCATCTCTCCAGGAACCCGCGACACTGGGCCAACGCCTGGGGATGGGAGTAGATCACCTTTATCTTTTCGGCGGTAGTGCCCGGCTTGACCAGAAGGTAGTGACGGATGGGAAGGACTATCTCTTGCCGGATGGCGAGGTTGGACTCCCGAATCAGCAGGTCCAGGGTGTCGGTAACCGATCCCTCGATGCTGTTCTCGATGGCCACCACGCCTTCGTCCACCATCCCGCTGACCACCGCGGTGGCCACTGCCGGGATGGAGGGGAAGGGGATCAGTTGAGCGGAGTCATCGTAGAGGAGGGCCGCCTCCTCGGTGAAGGTGCCCGCGGGGCCCAGGTACCCTATCTTCCTAGCCATCGGTGTGATTGTCGGTAAAGGCGGATCGCAGCGTCTTTTCGGTTTCAGGGCGGGTGACCGCCACCACCTCGTCTTCGGCCTGCAGGGTGAGGTCGGAGGTTGGGACCTGGGGATTGCCGTCCTTGCGAATCACCAGGGAGATCACACTGTCCGGCGGTAGCTTGATGTCCCCCAACCTGGTTCCCGCCGCCTTCGAATCGCTGGACACCTTTACCTCCACAATCTCCAGTCCCGGACCCTTCAGGCTGAGAAGGTGAATCAATGGGTGGGCTGGCAACTCGTGCTCTATGTGGGCCAGGATCAGGTTTATCGCGCTGATGGTGACGTCTATGCCCAGCTTCTGGAACAGCGCCTCGTTGCGAGGATCGTTCACCAGGCACACGGTCCTGGGCACGCTGAACCTGTGTTTGGACAGCTGGCATGCCACGAGGTTGTCCTCGTCGTCTCCGGTGACAGCTATAGTCATGTCTGCTCTGCCCACCCCCACCTCTTCCTGGATGGAGGCCTCGCATCCGTCGCCCCTGAACACTATGTTGCCCAACTCGTCGGTCAGGCGTTCACATTTGACGGGGTCTTGCTCGACGATCAGCACCTCGTGGCCGTCTTCCAAGAGGGTCTTGCACAGCTGAAGGCCCACCTTGCCCCCTCCTACTACAACGATGTACACCTTATGGTCCCCTACTTTTCCAAAGCGTTCTTTAGAAGCTCGACGGTTACCGTTGTTGGGCTGATGGTCTCCAGGCCCAGGTCCCGGTACATCTCCCTGCGGATAGGGTCGTAAATCCGGCAGACAACCCTGGGAGTTCGGAACATGTGCTTCACCTTTTGGGCGGCCAGGACATTTCGATTGTCACCTTGAGTAGTGGCGATGAACGCGTCCGCCGAGTCTACCTGCGCCTTTCGGAGCGCATCTTCATCTGTGCCGTCCCCCACGAAGGTCTGGCCCATGAACGATGATGGCAGCCATCTGAATCCGGAAGGGTCTATGTCCAGGACGATCACCTCGTGCCCCTCCACATCCAACAGGCTGGCCAGCCGCCCGCCTACCCTTCCGCAACCCATGATTACCACTTTCATAGCTTCAATACGGAGCTATCGGGCCCCGTTCATCGGGCCCCGATAGAGCCAGACGTGACAGGGAGCGTTTTCCAGCACGTAGGGAGCGGCATTGCCCAGGCTGAACTCGCCGTACTGCCTTACGTAGGCGGTGTTCATCACTATCAGGTCTATCCTCCGGACTCGGGCCTCCTCCACCACCGCAGTGCCCGACGCCCTCGCCTGCAGCACCTCGGTCTCCACCTTGCAGCCCTCCTGCTTTGCGATGCTCTCCATGTAGTCTAGTACCGCCTCCGCCTTGCGCACCTCCAGGTCCATTTCCGCCTCGATGGGCAGCTTCCACGGGACCTCCACCACGTAGAGGACGTAGATCTGGCCGCCGCTCTTGTTCGAGTAGTCGCAGGCCAGTCTGATGGCCTCCTCGTCCGCCGAGTCACCATCCACAGGCACCAGTATTCGTCTGAAGTCCATTCTAACTTCCCGCTTTAGGTTGTCTGACTATTTTAAGACGGATGTCACCCCTGGATGGGCCTATACGACCGCATTTTCGGACCGTTTTGTTCTGCGTGAAACAGCGGCTCAGGTCTTCCGGGGCCAGCCTTGGATGGGTCTCTGTCAGTTGGGCGCCCTACCTTTCGATTTGACCTGCTCTATCTGCAGATCTATGAGATTGTTGGTGGAGTCCTTGAGAATCTCCAACTCAGGTAAAGTCAGTGCAGACAGATCGTCCAGATTTCTCTTGATGGTGGACACAATCTCTCGTTCGGTCCGCTCTCTCCTCCTTATGAAGAATACAGTAATGCTAGCGATAATGGCCCCGAAGAAAAGCATGGTGCCTATTACCGTCCAGGCGCCGCCGATCACGTTGCCCCAGAACGTCTCGGGACGCCAAGAATTGCCCTGGGTCTGGACCGAGGACATCGCCCACCAGACGGTGTCGAAGTAGTCGTTGACGTGCTCATTGACGTTGCGCTCGACGAAGAAGAGGCCCAGGGCCACTATGCCTGTTAGGACCACCATTATAGCCAGCATTATCAGCAATGGGGTCTCGGTCAGTATCACCTTGGTGAGCTGGACCAGCCAGGGTATACCGGGCCTGAATCGCAGATGCCGGCTGGTGCGCACCCTGCGGCGCAGGACCTCTTCGCCCGGGCGCCCGACGGCTATCCGCTCGAATATGCCTCGTCGCCCGGGGAGCGATCTATCGAACCTATCTCTTCGCATATCTTCCCGCCTTTTCGTAGCGAAAGCGAGTCGAGCAATTATAGGCCCACAGGTTTTTGGGGCGCAAGCATATTAGAACATTAGTATGATGCTTGCCCCGGCCAATCCGGGCTGGTCCAGAAATCCCGAGGGAGTACAATTCAAATTCCAATGAAAGACTCCGACCGAAATCAAATTAACGGCAACGCCAGACTATCGGCTACCGTCCATGGAAGGGTGCAGGGGGTCTACTTTCGAGGCTTCGTCCAGGAACACGCCCGAAGATGGTCCATAGTTGGATACGCCAGGAACCTCCCTAACGGTGTCTCGGTCGAGGTACAGGCTGAAGGCGACCGAGCCGCCCTGGAGGACCTTCTCAGGCTGCTACGCGAAGGCCCACCCGAGTCAATCGTGCGGGACGTGGAGTTCACGTGGGGATCGCCCGCCGGCCAGTTCGAGGACTTCGAGACGCTGTAGTCCCTTAGGAGACCTGCTCCCCTTCGGCTGCCAGCCTGCGGAATCCGTACTGCTGGTCGTTGTCCAGCATCCGGCTCAGGATGTGAGGCTCCACGTCCTTGTACGGACCTGTCTGTCTCCACCATTCCATCAGCTGGTCCCTGATCTCATCGGAGGTCATCGATTTGTTTCCCTCCTTGAGATAGACCCTGAATACGGCCTCCATCAATGGCAGGTCCGGCGGGATGAAGTCCAGGTCCTCCGGCTGGTATTTCTGAAGGGCCTTCAGTATCGCCCCTTCCTTTTTCTTGGCCAGCCGTTTCTCCAACTCGGCGCCACCCAGCAGGCGTATGCGACTCCTGAGCAGGGTGGGAAGCGATCTTCTGCGCCGCTCGTACCACTCGGTATCTATGATGTATTTTGGGGGTTGTTCCTCTTCTGTTTCCTTTAGCTCTTCGGTCAAGTAGTTCCACCTTCTTGGACAGCTTGGATCAGCGGCCACAGCCCCTGGTCGAAGCTGAGATATGGGATTCCTCCGCGGGAGAGTTGGCTCTTCGGCGGCGTCTTACTCTCGGTCCTCAGGCCAGTCCAGCATCTGCACCGTCACCTCGTCCCCCGGCCCCACCTCCGCCACGTCTTCCGGCACTATGGCGAGTCCATTGGCCAGGGACATGGAGGTCAGAATGCCCGAACCCTGTGGCCCGGTAGTCTTGGCGTAGTACCGGCCGTTTCTCCGGGTCACTACAGCCCGAGCGAACACCCTGCGAGCATCAGTGTTGACCACCGTGTCCTCCATGATGGCTTGGACGGTGGGTTTGATCAGGTTCTTGTGCCCCTGCATCTTGCGCATAGCGGGCCGGCCAAACTGCTCGAAGGCGATCATCGAGCTGACCGGGTTGCCAGGCAGACCCAGGTGGGGCACCCGCCGCTTCCCATCCTCCGATTTCAGTACACCGAAAGCCAGCGGCCTCGCTGGTTTCATCTTCACCATCCAGAACGATATCTCCCCCTGCTCGGCCAGCACGTCCTTGACTATGTCGTAGTCTCCTTTGGACACCCCGGCCGACGTGATCATCATGTCCGCGTCCATGCCCTCGGCGATCTTGGCCTTCAGCGACCCCAGGTTGTCCCGAGCGATCCCCAGCACCTTGGCCACGCCGCCATATTTCAGGATGAGGGACGCCACGCTGAAGTTGTTGCTATTGTATATCTTGCCCGGTTCCAGGGGGTCACCTACCTCCAAGAGTTCATCGCCGGTGGCCAGCACCGATATGACCGGCTTCCGAAAGACCTTCGCCTTCGCCTTGCCCAGGGAGGCCAGGACACCCACCTCTGCGGGTCTGATTGAGGTCCCGGCCTTGAGAATCAGGTCGCCCTCCGTTACGTCCTCGGCGGCTCTGCGGATGTTCACTCCCTTGTCTACCACCTTCAGGACTTTGATCTGCTCGACGCCACCGCGCCCTCCGGCCTTCTTCTGCTCCTCCTCGTCGGTATCCTCGAAGGGCACGATGGTATCGGTGCCCTTTGGCAGCGGGGCGCCCGTCATGATGCGGGTTGCCGTGCCCCGGGTTATCTCCTTGTGGGCTATGCGGCCGGCCGGCAACTCTTCGATTACCCTCAGCGTTACCGGCGAATCGGGACCTACGTCATGGATGTCCTTCCACCTCACTGCATACCCATCCATGGCCGTGTTGTCCAGGGGAGGTATATTGAAGCCCGCCGTCACGTCCTCTGCCAGCACCCGGCCCAGGCAGTCCAGTATCGGCGCCTCCTCCTGCTCCAGGGGGTACACGTAGCCGAGAATCTTCTCCAAGGCCTCTTCAACTGTGAGCCAACCCAGCACCATTCTTCAGACTCCTGCCAAGCTGCAGACCCGTCTCTTTGGCTCGTCAGGCCCTCATCGGGGTTTACCGCTGTGAGACCCTTCGAACGCGACGAACGACAAGGACTTGATCAAACGGGGTTGATGCATCCAATTTTACCATCGAGTCTTGCCGTGTCAAACAGGGGCGAGTCTTGCCATGTCAAACGACGGTTGCCGTGACGGGCCTCTCAGGCGATAATAAACGTGAAATCGCTGGATAGTTACCCGGAACCGGGAGGACAGCTATGAGCGCGACCGAGACCCTCTCCCGCTTTATCGTAGACGCCAACCTCGGCAGCATGCCCGGCGAAGCCCTGAACCAGGCCAGGAGGGCCTTCCTAGACACCCTGGGGGTGGCGGTGGCCGGCAGCACGGAGGATGGACCTCGGATACTGCTCGAGTTCGCCGCCGAACGAGGCGGCAGTCCCACGGCCACCATCCTCGGCACCGGGCTACGGTCCGATTGCCTGACCGCCGCCCTCGTCAACGGCACCATGGCCCACGCCCTCGACTACGACGACGTAAATGACGCCATGATCGGGCACCCCAGCGCTCCGCTGGTCTCCGCAATCATGGCCCTGGGAGAAGAGATAGGGTCCTCCGGTGCGGACGCGCTTGAAGCCTTTATCATCGGTTTCGAGGTCGAGTGCAAGCTGGGCCTGGCGGTCGGCCGAAGTCACTACGTCAAGGGCTGGCATGCTACCTGTACCCTGGGCACCATAGGAGCGGCCGCCGCAGCCTCTAAGCTCCTCAAACTGGACGAGCAGCGTACCAGGATGGCGTTGGGCATCGCCGCATCCTCGTCGGGCGGCCTGCGACGGAACTTCGGTACCATGACCAAGCCCCTGCACGTAGGACAGGCTGCCAAGAATGGCATACAGGCCGCTCTCCTCGCCGAAAAGGGTTTCACCGCCAGCCAGGAGATCATGGACGAACCCCTCGACTTCTGCCGGATATTCTCCATCGATGATTGGGACGTTTCCAGGATGGAAGGCGCTCTGGGCTCGCCGTGGGAGATACTTACGTCGGGCATCACCGTCAAGAAGTACCCTTGCTGCAACAACAACCACCGCACCCTCGATGCCACCCTGGGCCTGATAGCCGAGTACCGGCCCGATCCGGAAGAGATAGCCGGCGTCTCAGTGACCATGCCCCGGGGCGAGGACTTGGCCCTGATTTACAGTCGGGCCACCACCGGACTGGAAGGCAAATTCTGCATGGAGTTCTGCGTGGCGTCCGCCCTCCTCGATGGCGTAGTGAACACGGCCACTTTCGAGGCCGAGCAGGTAGCCAGGGCCCGGGTGCAGGCGCTCTCGGAGTTGGTCCAGCTGGTGGAAGACCCGGACCAGGCGCCCGTGCTGCCCGAGAGTCCCGGTCACGTCGAAGTCAAGGTCACAATGGCCAGCGGCGACCGGCACGCCAACGCGACATCGGTTGCTCGAGGCACTCCCGAGAACCCTCTGTCCTGGGAGGACCTGGAGGAGAAATACGCCTCCTGTTGCAGCGGTATCCTCGGTGCGGAGGAGATACGACGTTCAGTGGACCAGATCAACCGGCTGGACGAGCTTATGGACGTGAGAGGGCTGATGTCCGCCCTGTCACTTAGCGTGCCCGCCGGGCGGGTCTCCTAATCCTGAGGTAGCGATATGTTAGCCCGAGAAATAATGACGTCGCCGGTGATCACCATCGGTATCGACAGGACCATCGGGGATGCAGCCGAGCTGATGCTGCGCAGGGAGCTGAGTTGCCTGCCCGTAATCAATGAGGCCGGTTCTCTGGTGGGGATGCTCACCCACGCCGATTTCGTGCTGCACCCCAAGTTCATGCCTATGGGGGGCGAGGTCCACACCCTCTTCGGCATGCTGACCACGCCCGGAACCTCCGAGGAGCTGGCCCGATACCTTCAAACCAAGCCCTTGAAGGACGTGATGCACTCTCCCGTCATCACCATAAAGGAGGACTTCTCCTTCGCCGATGCCGTGACCGTGATGCTCCGGGAAAAGGTGAGCAGGATACCGGTCATGAGCAAAGATGAGCTGGTTGGCATCATCACCCGGCACGATTTGCTGAAGCTCTTTGTGATGGACTGGAAAAGGCCAACCTAGCCGGGTCGCGGTCACAAGCCGTCCCGACGTAAAACCTCGTCAGCCCCCGCCGAGTCCCCACACACCGACCGGTTGGACCGTCCCCACTAACATGGACGACGGGCGCCGTCATGAAAGCCTGTATCTCGATGCGCCCGGCCTTCAGCCTGCGTCGCCTCCCGACTTGCCCGGATTGATCGATGCGTAGAGCAGCCTCGGCACCGCCGCGATCCGGTCTCGATGGGTCGCCATCAGGATAAATGCCAGGAACAGGTACAGTCCGCTGAAGGCGAGACGGGCCTCCTGCAGCCCGAAGAAGAGCTGGCTAGTGAACAGCACCAGGAGCACAACCGCCTCCCTCACGGATAGGCGGAAATCGAGCAATATCGCCACTGCGAAGAGGGACTGGGCCGACGTTAGCAGCACCTCCGTCGTCTGGCGTGCGTCCAGGGGTAGGCCGTTCAGCGATCCGGTGGAGATGCTATAGGCGGCTGGTAGCGTGGCCACCAGCAAGGTCCACTGGTTCACCTTGGAGGAGACCAGTATGCCCAGACCGTCGCTCTGCCTGCCTCTCACAACGAAGATGGCTGCCAGAAGTATCTCCGGCGCCTCCGAGGCCAGCGGCGCTATCCACTGGATCAGGAGGAATTCGCTGAGACCCAGGCTCTCGCCCGTCCCCTTTAACCCCTCGACGAAGGGTTCGGCGGACAGGATTATTCCCGCGGCGGCGTAGAGGAACAGGACCGCCGTCACCGATCGGCGTTTGGCCGGTGTTAGCGATCCTATCAAAGCCGAGGGCCCCACCAGCTCCGGCTCCTCCACCTTTCCCTTGAAGTTCATCCAGATGTACAGGCAGAACAGCAAACCCAGAACCACGCTATCGGCTACGTGGAGGTACCCCTTGATGATGATAGTAAAGGAGTAGACCGTGGCCAGGGCCAGGATCGCCAGCGACGTCGAGTGGGAGCTGGACAGCTCCAGCGTTTTCTGCCGGGTTCGCGCCCAGAACAGGATCACCACGAGGCTCCAGCCGATGCCGATTAGCAGCCGGTTGGCGCCGGTCATGTTGGCGGTGGCCAGACTGACGTTTTCGGGGATGGTAGCTGCGGACCAGGCCAGGTACACGTCGATGGCGTACTCGGGAAGCACCGCAATGATGGCCAGCAGCGAAATGGCCAGGGACCTGGGTATATCCAGCTCGGCTACTTCCGAGGCCCAGGAGAGGAGGAACGCTCCGCCCACTATGCCCAGACCGAAGATCAGGGCCGTGCTGATCGAATCCAGGTGGGTACCCGAAAACCGGAGAGCCAAGGCGGGGACTATGCAGCCGGCGGCCAGTCCAATCCAGAGCCAGCCTCGCATTAGTCCCGGCCCTCGATTTTCGTCTCAAAAGGGCAAAGACCCTCAGAGGGGTCTTTGTGCTCAGTCATTAGGGTCACTACATTCAGGCGTTTATCCGCTCGATGCGGTACTTGAACGTGCCGGCCGGCACTTTGACCTCCACCTCATCGCCGGGGCTCGTGCCCAGCAGCGCCTTGCCCACTGGCGATTCGGCTGAAAGCTTGCCCTCGGCCAGGTTTGCTTCGTGGGGAGCTACCAGAAGGTAGGTAAGCTCCTCATCGTAGGACAGGTGTCTAACCACCACCGATAGCCCCATCTCCACCTGGGAGGTCTTCCGGACCCGCTTCTGGTCCATTACCACCGCTGTCCTCAGCGATGCTTCTATCTGCCGTATACGCGACTCAACCTTGCTCTGATGTTCCCGAGCGGCCTCCAAGGGAGCGTTTTCCCGGAAGTCCTTGTCCGCCGCGGCGTTCCGTATCTCCTCGGCTATGGCTCCCCTACCCTTCTTGAGCTCGGCCAGCTCTTCTTCCAGGCGCCGGTGGCCCTCGGCCGTCAGCTCGGTAACGGCCGCGGCGGCCCGTTGCGTCTCGGCGTATTTGATCGCCGTTTTCTTTAGCTTGAAGCTTGGCGCCAGGTTTACCCTGGTGGCCTCCTGCTTGTAAGCGTAGGTCAAAAACTGCTTGACGTGGGTATGGCTCTTGGCGCCGTCAGGCGAGTTGCCCAGCGTGGATGCGTACTGCTCCACCTCTCGTCTGGTCACGTCCGAGAGCAGCCTGTCCATGCCGCACCATCGAGCGAACTTGGTTACCTCGGGCTGGCTCACCTGGCGCTTCGCCTGCTTCAGTGAAGCGAGGAACTGGGAGGCCATCTCCGAGAGGGTTGGTTTGCCGGTCTCCTCCATTGCTGCCACCTTTACAATTGTTTTTCGGCCGGGCCCGCTGCTTTCAAATGCACGTATAACTATCGAGCCCCCATATTCGTTGTAGAGTAAGGAGCCGTCCGACTATCGAGATCGATTGAACGCGATGACCAATCTGAGTATAGTACAGGCGGGTTCGGACGTACAAGATGGCGGACGCCTGGCCGGGAACGTATTTGGCGAGTTTCTATTTGAAACTCGGATAGTATATAATTGACAGTCGCCGGCCCGAGTAGGAGGAGCGAGTGGGCTTCAAGGGTATGAAGAGCAGCTTTATATACCTGATAATCGTGGTGGCCATCATCGCGATTATCTTCACCCTTTTTCAACCGTCCCTCGGCTCCGAGGACATCCCCATCAGCGACGTCGTCACCATGGCCAAGGCCGGCCAGATCCGGGAGATAGAGGTAGACGGCGACAACCTGAGTATCACCGACCTGCAGGATGAGACCTTCAAGTCCAGGAAGGAGAGCGGGTCCAGCCTGGTGGACATCTTCACCCAGGCCGGAATCCCTGTTGGCACCGGTCCCAAGATCAATGTCAAAGAGAAGAGCCAGCTGGGCAGCCTCTTCTCCATCTTCATCAACTTCCTTCCCCTGATCTTCTTCGGCGCCGTCCTCCTCTTCCTGCTAAGGCAGGCCCAGGGGGGAAACAACCAGGCCATGGGCTTCGGCCGGAGCCGTGCCCGCATGTTCATGGGCAATAAGCCCACCACCACCTTCCTGGACGTGGCCGGCGTCGACGAGGCCAAGCAGGACCTGTCCGAAGTCGTCGAGTTTCTGCGATATCCGGAGAAGTTTTCCGCCCTCGGCGCCCGGGTGCCGAGGGGCGTCCTTCTGGTAGGCTCGCCCGGGACGGGCAAAACCCTGCTGAGCCGGGCGGTAGCCGGCGAGGCCGGCGTGCCCTTCTTCTCCATCAGCGGCAGCGAGTTCGTCGAGATGTTCGTCGGGGTCGGCGCATCCCGTGTCAGGGACCTGTTCGATCAGGCCAAGCGGAACGCACCCTGCATAGTGTTCGTAGACGAGATCGATGCCGTCGGCAGACACCGCGGCGCTGGACTGGGCGGCGGTCACGATGAGCGGGAGCAGACGCTGAACCAGATCCTCGTTGAGATGGACGGCTTCGACAGCAGCACCAACGTCATAGTTTTGGCAGCCACCAACCGCCCAGACATCCTGGACCCGGCTCTCCTGAGGCCGGGAAGGTTCGACAGGCGGGTAGTCCTGGACCTGCCCGATATCAATGGCCGCAAGGCAATCCTGGAGGTCCACACCAAGGGCAAGCCCCTCGCCCCCGGCGTCAAGCTGGATGTCTTGGCCAAGCAGACTCCGGGCTTCAGTGGGGCCGATCTGGCCAACCTCGTTAACGAGGCCGCGATCCTCGCGGCCAGACACAGTGCCAAGATCATCGAGATGCGGGAGATAGAGGAGGCCATAGACCGTGTCATCGCCGGACCGGAGCGCAAGAGCAGGCTCATCAGTGCCAAGGAAAAGTCTATTACCGCCTACCACGAGGTTGGACACGCGTTGGTGGCCAGGATGATGACGCACTCCGACCCCGTGCATAAGATCTCCATCGTTGCGCGGGGCACCATGGGCGGCTACACACGTCTGCTCCCCAAGGAGGACAGATACCTCTACAGCCGCTCCCAGTTCAAAGCGATGCTGGCCACTGCGCTGGGCGGCCGCGTCTCGGAGGACCTGACTTACGAGGAGATCACCACGGGGGCCAGCAACGACATCGAGCACGCCACGAACCTGGCCCGAAGCATGATTACCCAGTACGGCATGAGCGACTCTCTCGGCCCCAGGACCTTCGGCCGCAAAGAGGAGCTGGTGTTCTTGGGCAAGGAGATCTCCGAGCAGCGCAACTACAGCGATAAGATAGCCGAGACTATCGACCAGGAGATTCACGACCTCATTCGGGTCGCCGAGCAGACGGCGAGAGACATTCTATCCAACAACGAGGCCAAGCTTAGCCAGCTGGCAGAGTTCATCATCCAGGTGGAGACCTTGGATGGTGACGACTTGGAAAAGGCCTTTGACGCCGATCCCTCGGCGGACCTCTCGGTGCTGATCCCGCCCCATGAGGAAGCCCCTCCTCCCTCCACGTCCGAGGAACCCGAGCCTATGCCGACCAACGGCCGGACGCCGGAACATCCCCCTCTCGACGACCCCACACCCGAGACGGGTCCCGGCTAGAGCTTCGATATTCGTCATACCATTTGGCGCCATCGACAACATCTAAATGTCCAGTTGTTTCCATGGCGCCAGCGCGGAACGAGACAATTCCCCACCTTCCCAGACTCACCAACCGGAGTAACGTACTATCGTATCGTTACCAACATCCGTAGGAGGTAATCCATGACCCTGACCGAATTCATCGGGAACTGCTTAGACCAGAACTATAACGGCGTACGTCGTTCCCTGGACGGGCTGACCAGCGAGGAGCTGGCCTTTCGGCCTGCTCCCCAGTGCAACTCCATCGGTTGGACGGCATGGCACTGCAGCCGCTTGCTGGACTTCTGGATTAACACCATCGTAAAGGGGCAACCTCAGATGTGGGAGCAGGGCTGGGCCGACAAGTTCAACCGCCCCGCCGAGGCTATGGATGTCGGTTTCGCCCACACCCCGGAGCAGATAGCGGCATTCGAGGCGCCGGACCCGGAGGTGCTGACCGGATACCTGGAAGCTTCAAGGGGTCTGTTGGTCCAGTTTCTGGGAGAGCAGGACGATGACTCACTGTCCAGTACCGAAGTTACCAACCCCGGAGCGGGAATGATGCCGCTGTCCACCCTGTTTCAGCAGCTCATCTGGGAGCTCAACCAGCACAGCGGCCACATAGCCTACCTACGAGGTATTCAACGAGGTATCGAGGACGCTACATTCACCGGCGGCGTCATCGGCCCTGACGCCTCTGCCTAGTCGCTGTTTCCGGATCGCCCTTCTGCGTTGCCCATACCTTTAGACCCAGCGACGCCGAAACGCCAGCGCCAGCAAGACGAAGGAGACGGGAGCAATCCCGGCCATCCAGTCCCAAAGCACCACCCTGTCCAGCAGCGGGTTGAGCACTGTGCTCAGGATAACGCCGGTACCCACGATCAGCGCCGCCAGCAACAGCGATGTTGCCCACCTTCGCCGTTCCTTCGGGACGCTCGGTTCCGGCACCGATTCTATCCGGCCTTGAGAAACAGGGCTGTCCGTCGAAGGGTCATCCGTCCCGTCTGGCTTGTCCCGTCCCATCTAACTTGAAGACGTTCAGGATGAGGCTGAAGGTTCAGCCGCCTCGGCAAGCTGGGCTGCGATGTTCCGTCTCTGGATCTTGCCGGTGGCCGTCCTGGGCAGCTCATCCATGAAGTGGATCACCTTGGGCACCTTGAAATCGATCAGGTGCTGCTGGCAGAAAGCCCGGATCTCCTCCTGAGTGGCCTCTCCGTTCAGCACCACCGCCGCATGCACCTCCTCGCCGTACTTTGCGTCGGGCACCCCGAAACTGATAGCCTCGGCCAATGCCGGCATCTGGGCCAGTACAGCGTCCACCTCCAGCGGCGAAATCTTCTCGCCCCCTCGATTGATCAGCTCCTTGAGCCGCCCCGTCAGGGTAAGGTAGTCGTTACCGTCCTTGAACCCCTGGTCTCCGGTACGGAACCAGCCGTCGGTGAAGGCCGTGCTGTTGGCCTCCGGGTTGTTGCGATATCCGTGCATCACATTGGAGCCCTTGATGACCACTTCGCCCCGTTGCCCCACCTGGAGCAGCTTGCCCGCCTCGTCGATGATGCCTATCTGAACGCCGGTCCCTTCACCGACGGTGCCTGCTTTACGATCTCTGGGCGGCAGCGGATTTGAAGACATCTGATGGGAAGCCTCGGTCATGCCGTAAGCCTCCAGCACCGGCGCATCGAACCTGGCCTCCAGCTGATCGAGTACCGCCGGCGCCAGCGCTGCGCTGCACGATCGGATCAATCGGAAGGTGCCCCGGGGAGCGTCATCGCCGTCCGCTCGAGTCAGGAGGATCTGGTGAATGGTAGGGACCGCCGAGTACCAGTTGGCGCCGTACTTCTCCACCACCGGCCAGAAGGTGCTGGCGCTGAAGCGACTGGGGAGCACGCTCGTTCCCCCTGAGGCCAGGGTCGAGAGCAGAACGCCTATCAGGCCATGGACGTGGAACAGGGGCATCACGAGCATCGCCACGTCCTCCGACGTCAGATCGTAGGTATCGACGATGTTGGCCAGAGAGGACGTGAGGTTTGCATGGGTCAGCGGGACTCCCTTGGGCCGGCTGGTGGTGCCGCTGGTATGAAGGAACAGGGCCGTGTCATCCAGGTTCGGCATTGCCGGCAGTTCACCGCCTGTGAGAAGGGCGCCGTCACGCCGGAGCTCAACCTTGCCTTCGTTCGTAGCTGAAGCCTCCACTTGGGGTAGGCCCAGGCTCTGGGCGGCCTCCCTGGCCGGGTGCTCCCCCGCAGGCAGTATCGCCATTACGGAGCCCGCGTCCTCCATGTAGAACCGGTACTCGTCCGTCGTGTAGCTGGGGTTGAGGGGCGCCGCCGTGGCTCCCAGCCTGGTCACCGCTAGGAATGCGGCTACGAACTCGATGTTGTTGCCCAACACTATCGAGACCGCCTGTCCTGATTCGACGCCGGCCCCTTTAAGCGCAGAGGCCAGCTCCTCGATCTGCGTTCCCAATCCCTCGTAGGTCACGGTGGGACCCTCGGGCACCACCAGCGCCGGGTGGCTACTCGACCCCTTCGTCAGCAGTTCTGCCAGTGTTGCCATGCGATCGCTCCTGTTGAAGTTGCGTACAGCAGCTAATGATATCAGCCTAGGCCCCGGTTCGCACCAACTCACCCACTTCCCGCCATGCTATACTTTTCCACGCATAGGCAAACCCCATGAGAAGCTTTCGCATAGCCCAGGCCCAGATCAACACCACCGTCGGCGATCTGGAGGGCAACACCGCCAAGGTGCTCAGCTCCATCGACGAGGCGCGGAAGCTGGGCGCCGACCTCGTCAGCTTCCCCGAGCTCACCATCCCCGGATATCCGCCCGAAGACCTGCTGTACAAGCCCAATTTCATCGCCGAAAACCGCGCCCGGTTGGACGAAGTGATCAGGAGCTCGGAGAACATCGCCGTGGTCGTGGGTTTCGTCCATTCCAACAGCGACATCTTCAATTCCGCGGCGGTGATCCACGATGGCGATCTGCTGGGCATCTACAACAAGATCTTCCTGCCCAACTACAGCGTGTTCGACGAGAAGCGGTACTTCCAGCAGGGAGACAGCTGTCCCGTCTACACCATCAACGGCGTTCACGTGGGCGTCAACATCTGCGAGGACATCTGGTACGCCGTCGGCCCCACCAACCTTCAACGAAAAGCGGGCGCTGAGGTCATAGTCAACATCAACGGTTCCCCCTACCAGCAAGGCAAGCAGGAGTTCCGAGAGAAGATGCTGGCTACACGGGCCTCCGACAACGGGGTCTTCGTCTGTTACACCAACCTGATAGGCGGCCAGGATGAACTGGTCTTCGATGGCGGTAGCTTGGTTTTCGACCAGAAGGGCGACGTCGTGGCCCGGGGCAAGCAGTTCGCGGAGGACATGGTGCTGGCGGACCTGGAGGTGGACGCCGTAATGCGAGCTCGGTTGCACGAGCCCCGGAACAGAGAAGAGAGGCTGATCCTGTCCGAGATCGACCACGTCACCACCCCCGTCATAGGGTCTGGGAGGACGGTCTCGCTGGACAAGCCGACCATCACCGGCAATCACGTAACGGCCCTGGATGGCCCCGAGGAGGTCTACGAAGCCCTCACCATCGGCACCCGAGACTACGTGAGGAAGAACGGATTTCAGAAGGTGCTTATCGGCCTATCGGGCGGCATCGATTCGAGCTTGACCGCCGCCGTCGCCGTCGACGCCCTTGGGCCCGATAATGTCGTCGGCGTAACTATGCCCTCCCGTTTTTCCTCGACCGGGAGTGTCGACGATTCTGCCGTCCTGGCCCGAAACCTGGGCATCGCCATGTGGACAGTTCCCATCGAGGAGTCCCACGCCGTGATGCTCAAGACCCTGGACCCGATTTTCGAGGAGACCCAACCCAACGTGGCCGAGGAGAACCTGCAGGCCCGGATCCGAGGCAACCTGCTCATGGCCATCTCCAACAAGTTCGGCTGGCTGGTCCTGACCACGGGCAATAAGAGCGAGACCGCCATGGGCTACACAACCCTCTACGGAGACATGGCCGGCGGGTTCTGTATCATCAAAGACGTGCCCAAGACCCTGGTCTACAAGCTGGCCGAGTTCCGTAACCAGCGGGCCCGAAAAGACATCATCCCCAGGGCCGTCCTGGAGAAGGAACCCAGCGCCGAGCTTCGACCAGACCAGAAGGACATCGATACTCTACCTCCCTACTCGGTGCTGGACCCGATCCTCGAGGCCTACGTGGAGGGGGACCGGAGCTTGCCGGAGATCGTGGAGATGGGCTTCGACGGGGAGATGGTCCGCCGGATCATCTGGATGGTCGACCGGAACGAGTACAAGCGGCGGCAGGCCCCGCTGGGGGTGAAGATCACCTCCCGTAACTTCGGGCGGGACCGCCGCATGCCCATCGTCAACCACTACGAAGACCTCTAGAGGCCTGGGGGTTGACATCTCGCATTTGATGTAGTACATTTGTGCGAGTAAACGAGATTCGGTGTTGGCAATGACAGATATGATGGATTACGCCCTTACGAGCAATGTTTGTCAATCGTTGTTCCACACCCCCGACCGTGCTACCATCATTTACACCCAGCACAGGCAACTACACCTAGTATAGGAGGCTCACCGAATTGAGTAACGAGAAGGCCAAGGCCCTGGAGCTCACTCTCGGCCAGATCGAGAAGCAGTTCGGACAGGGCTCCATCATGCGGCTAGGTGAGGTGAGCGCCAGCATGACCGTCGAAGCCATCCCCACCGGCTCCCTTTCGATAGACATCGCCCTTGGCATAGGCGGCATTCCACGAGGCCGGATCATCGAAATCTTTGGCGCCGAAGCCGCCGGCAAGTCGACCCTCGCTCTGCACGTCATCGCCGAGGCCCAAAAGCTGGGTGGCATGGCCGCTTACATAGATGCCGAGCACGCCCTGGACCCCAGCTACGCTTCCCGTATCGGTGTCAACGTGGAGGAGCTCCTCATCTCCCAACCCGACACCGGTGAGCAGGCCCTCGAGATTACTGAGGCCCTGGTCCGTAGCAACGCCATAGATGTCGTAGCGATCGATAGCGTCGCTGCCCTGGTCCCCAGAGCCGAGATCGAGGGAGAGATGGGCGACTCCCACGTGGGTCTCCAGGCCCGTCTCATGTCCCAGGCGCTGCGAAAGCTGACCGCCGCCATCAACCGTTCCAACACCGCCGCCATCTTCATCAATCAGCTCCGGGAGAAGGTGGGTATCATCTTCGGCAATCCCGAGACGACCCCGGGCGGCCGCGCCCTCAAGTTCTATAGCTCGGTACGAATAGACCTGCGCCGCATCGAGTCCATAAAGCAGGGTCAAATCGTGACCGGCAACAGGGTCCGAGCGAAAATCGTCAAGAACAAGGTAGCCGCGCCCTTCCGTACCGCCGAGTTTGACATCATGTTCAACGAGGGCATCAGCAAGGCGGGTGACCTGGTGGACCTGGGGGTCACCTACGGGCTGGTGAAAAAGAGCGGGGCATTCTTCTCCTGGGGCGATATCAGGCTGGGACAGGGCAGGGAGAACGCCAAGGACTTCCTCAGGCAGACGCCTGACGTAGCCGGTGAGATAGAACGGGAGATCCGAGCAGCAGCAGCGCCCGTTGCCACTGTGCCTGCCCCGGCCGTCGAGCCGGCTCTCAAGTCTTCCAATGGCGCTGAGCCCAAATCTTAAGCCGGCCAAGACTCCCTTACCTGCGACATAGTTGCCTCCTTAGCTATGACCGTAGGCACCATCACCGAGATTCGAGGGCAGAAGCGTCGTAAAGACCGCGTCAGCATCTTCATCGATGACCGGTATGCCCTGAGTATGAGCCGGCTGTCCCTCATCAGTACGGGCCTCAGCGTTGGCCAAGAGGTATCCGACAAGCAGCTCAACGAGCTCGGCGCCGAAGACACCTTGGAGGAAGCGATGAATGCGGCCCTCCGGTTCCTCGGGCAGCGGCCCCGAAGCGAGCGAGAGGTGCGGATGCGATTGCGCCAGCGCAGGTTGGGCGATGAGGTCGTCGACACCACCCTCTCCCGGCTGCGGGAGCGAGGCCTGGTGCACGACGGGGAGTTCGCCCGCTTCTGGGTGGAGAACCGGACCAGCTTCAGGCCCGTCAGTAGACGGATGCTCGACCGGGAGCTGCGCCAAAAGGGAGTCGACGGTGACGTGTCCACGGAGCTCCTGGAAGAACTCGACGATGGTGAAGGGGCCTACCGGGCCGGCTTGAAGAAGTCACGCTCCCTGCGGAGAAGCGATAGAGATGCGTTCCGCAAGAAGATGTTGACGTTCCTAAGGGGCCGGGGCTTCAGCTACTCCATCTCCTCCGAAACTACAGACCGCATCTGGCGTGAGTCGGGCCGAGGAGACTAGCCGCCTCAGTCCAGCCCGTTCAGGAAGTCTCCCATCAGCCTGTTGGTCAGGTCCGGGGTCTCTATGCTGGGGTCGTGGCCCACCCCTGCGATCCACTCCAACCGGGACCCGGATATCTTCTCGTGGAGCACCTTCGTTCCCTCCACGGCGAACAGGTCTTCGTCTCCGCAGATGATCAGCGTCGGAATATCGATCTTTCCGATCTCTGCAACGATGTTGAAGTCCCTGCACGCCTGCAGATCGCCGGCGGCTACCCTTTTGTCGATGCCCGCGGAATCTCTCTCGTGTTGCTCGATGATCTCCAGGGGCGTGTTCTTCCCGAAGATATCGGACCTTCCCTGCTGCCTCGCCGTGTCCGGCTCGTTGAGCCATACATCGATGCCTTCCTGGGGGATCTCCCAGCTTGCCGACGATCCCACCGGTATCAGGGCTTTGACACCCGGATGGCGGAGGGCGAAGTCCATCGATATCGATCCGCCCATGGAGTGGCCCGCCAGGACGAACTCGGTCAGATCCAGGCTGTCCACCAGCCCCTTCACGAACTCGGTGTATCCCGAGACGACGGTGGAGCCAGACCCTTCCGACTCGCCGTGGCCCGGCAGATCGACGGCTATCGGCGTGTGCGACCCGGCCAGGAACTCGATCTGCGGGTCCCAGACCTTGTGGTTGTCCGTGGCGCCG
This sequence comes from Dehalococcoidia bacterium, assembly GCA_965197645.1. GTDB lineage: Bacteria > Chloroflexota > Dehalococcoidia > Plut-88900 > Plut-88900. The sequence continues at coordinate 932,663 of OZ240219.1, forward strand.
TGAATCAGGATCACGGTCACTCCCTTGCCCTGATCGATTGGGTTGGGGCACTCGAAGTAGGCTTTGGTCCCGTTTACGGTTGCGAACGGCATGGTTTACCTCCTGCAGTATGGAGTCTATGAGAGTGTACCCAAGTAAGCGTTCAACGCATCGTTGACCTGGTCGGGCTGCTCCACCAGGATGGCGTGACCGGCCGCCGGCACTATCTCCAGCGTCGAGCCGGGCACCCGGGAATGGATCCTACGCGAGCCCTCCAGCCAGGCCTCTTCATCGCCGCAGATGGTAAGCACGGGTACCTTTACTTGCCCTATCTGCTTGGTTAGATCGTAGTCGTCGCAGGCCTCGAAATCGGCGATGGCCGCATCCACCGGAGTCTCGCTTAGCTGGGCCGAGTAGCTATCGACCAGCCGTTTCGATGTCTTCCGGGAGAAAAGCTGACCGGCGTTCTGCCGCGCGGCGCTGTCCGGGTCTGTCTTCCACAGCTCGAGGTCGTCCGGGCTGAGGTCCCAGTCGGGACTCGATCCCACGATGATCAGGCCTTCGACGTCGTCGGGGTGATGGACGGCGTAGTCCAGCGCCATCGAGCCGCCCATCGAGTGGCCGCCGAAGACAAAAGGCGCTAGACCCATGACATCTACGATGGCCTTGATGAAGTTGCGGAAGTCCGCCACGTTGTTGATCGGCGGGCCTTCGGACTCGCCGTGGCCTGGCAGGTCTATCGAGAGGGGCGTGTGCTCCCGCTCCAGGTACCTGTGCTGCGACGCCCAGACCTTGTGATTGTCCACCGCCCCATGCACCATCAGCACCGTGTGCCCCTGCTTCGCCCCCGATTCGGCCTCTTGGGGGTAGGCGTAGTTTATGTTGCGTCCGTCTATCGTAGCAAATCCCATGGCCTCTCCTTATCCCTTGATCACCCCGATCGGTCGAGTTCTTACCACCTTGCGAGATATTCCGGCTTGGTGGGCTATCTCCACAACCTTGGCCACGTCCTTGTACGCCTCCGGGGCCTCCTCGGCCAGGCCCGACCGGCTGCCGGACATAACGATTATGCCCTGGGCCGCAAGCCGCTCGGCTACGTCTACACCCTTGAGCAGGCGCCTGGCGGCACCCCGGCTCTGCTGTCGTCCTGCGCCGTGGCACGTCGAACCGAAGGTCTCTGCCATCGCCTTCTCCGTGCCCAGGGCCACGAACGAGTAGCGTCCCATGTCGCCGGGGATCAGGACGGGCTGACCGATGGCCCTGTAAGCTTCGGGTATCTCCGGATGCCCGGCCGGGAACGCCCTCGTGGCGCCCTTGCGATGAACGCACAGCCTTGTCTTACTGCCGTCGACGGTGTGCTCTTCCATCTTGGCGATGTTGTGAGAGACGTCATAGACCTGGCGAATCTCGGACCCATGGTCGCCGAATATCTGCTGAAAGGACTCCCTGGCCCAGTGGGCTATGCACTGCCGGTTGGCCCAGGCGAAGTTGGCGGCGCATCGGAGCGCAGCCATGTAGTCCCTGCCCTCTGCGGAATCTACGGGAGCGCAGGCCAGCTGTCTATCGGGCAGCACTATCTCGTAGTCTCGCATCGCCGCGTTCATCACCTTGACATAGTCATCGCATACCTGGTGCCCCAACCCGCGCGAGCCGCAGTGTATCCAAACCACCACCCGTCCCGCCTCGTCCAGGCCCATCTGTGCAGCCCCTTCGGCGTCGAACACCTCGTCCACGATGGCCACTTCCAGGAAATGGTTGCCCGAACCCAGGGTACCCAGCTGGGGCGATCCTCTCTTCTTGGCCTTGGCGCTGACCTTTTCCGTATCTCCCCCGGAGATGCAGCCCATCTCCTCGGTTACTTCGAGGTCCTCAGGTGTTCCCAGCCCCTTTTCCACGGCCCAGCCCGCCCCCTTTGCCAGCACCTCATCGATCTCCCCGCCCTTCAGCTTGATCCGGCCCGAAGATCCCAGACCCGAGGGCACGTTCCGGTACAACGCCGAGACCAGGTCCTCCAGCCTGGGTCGCACCTCTGCTTCCGTTAAGGAGGTGCGCAGCAGCCGGACCCCGCAGTTGATATCGAACCCGACCCCACCCGGAGCTATCACCCCGTCCTCCATCCTGGTGGCAGCCACTCCTCCGATGGGGAAGCCGTAGCCCCAGTGGATATCGGGCATGGCCAGGGATGCGCCTTCGATGCCGGGCAGAAAAGCCACGTTGGCCACCTGGTCCAAGGCCTGGTCTTCGACGATCTCTCCCATCATCTCATCGTCGGCGTAGACGGTCCCCTGGACACGCATTCCCGGCTTGTAGTCCACCGACAGCTCCCACCGGAAGTCATCCAACCTTTTCAGTCCCGTCCGTTCCAGCTTGCTCATGATTATCAGATGTCAAAGATGACCCGGGCGTGGCACCCGTTGCCTGTCTTGATCTCCAGCATGTGGTAGGTGGCGGCCTTGATGCCCATCTTGATCTCGTGTACTGCCGGCGCTACTTTCTGGCCGTAGCACTGGGCGGTGAGGTCGGATTCGGTCAAGTCCGAAATATCGAACCGGCTGAAGACCAGATTCTCCGCATCGAAGAGGTAGACCAGCTCGTTGAGCCACTCTACCAGGAGGGCCTCCCTATCCGTCGCCGATACCCTCACTCGTTGACTCACCTCCTCCTCTATGGAACCGATGTCGACGATAAGGCTGAACATCCCCCGAGCTGCATTGGTGTATACCTCTTTCAGGTCCCTTCCACGGGCGATGATTCCAATATCGGCCGTGTGCTCGATTACCTGGAAATCTTCCATGCAGGCTTGCCTCAAAGGGCTGACGTCTTTGTCCCAACCGCCCGCCCTCGAACGGTCTCGTAACGGGAGGGGGGCACATCCCCCTAGCCCCTTGGAGTTCGAAACGTCGGTACTACCATGCGCCGTCGGTTGTGTAACCGTATCCAGACCCGCTATCAGGGGAAAGAAACCCTCTGGACTCCCTCCATGCAGTATTCTGAGACAGGCCCCTTTTCGGTCCCCGTCGGTAGTTTGTCGGGTGGTGTTGGATTCTAGCATACCCAAACCGCGCCTTAAAAAACAGGGGCCTGTGCTATAATCCCGCTTACTCCCATGCAAGACACACTTCAGAGGGAACCCTCGTCCGTCTCCCAAGCCCTTTCGGGCATACGCATCATAGACCTGACCCAGAACGTCGCCGGTCCCCATTGCACCAAGCTCCTGGCCGACCACGGCGCCGACGTGATCAAGGTGGAACCGCCCGATGGAGATACGGCTCGGACGTCGGCCCCCTTTTTCAAGGACCAGCCCCACGCCGAACACAGCGGCCTGTTTCTTCATCTGAACACCAGCAAGCGCGGCATCACCGTCAATCTGAGCAGCTCCACCGGTCGAAAGATCGTCGAGGAGCTGGCCGTTAACGCCGATGCCCTCGTGGAAGACCTGGGGCCGGGCGGCCTCGAGAGCATCGGCCTTTCCTATGAAGGGCTGAAGGCCCTGAACCCTCGCCTGGTAGTAACCTCCATCTCACCCTTCGGCCTGACCGGCCCTTATCGTGATTTCAAAGTCGTGGACATGATGTACTACGGCATCGGCGGGCCATTGAGCTCCACCGGCGACCCCGAGCGGGCGCCGATGCGCATAGGCGACAACGTTTCCCTCTACCAGGCCGGCGCAGCGGCCGCGGTGGCCACCATGATGGCTCTCTACGCCGCCGAAATGAGAGGCGAGGGCGATCACATAGACATGTCCATCATGGAGACCCAGCAGGGCAGCATAGACCGTCGGGCCAGCATGCTGTTGGGCTACAGCTATACGGGGGTATTGGGCGGCAGAGTCCTGGACGTGTTCGGGATCGGGACCGGGCCTCACCCGTGTATGGACGGCTGGGTAAACACCCTGGGGGGCGAGTTCGGGTTCGAGAAGATATGCTCCATGATAGGAATGCCGGAGCTGATGGAGGACCCCCGATTCGCTACGGTGCAAGCCAGAAAGGCGCCGGGAGCCGCGGAGAGTTTCGACGAGTACTACATTCCCTGGCTCTTGGATCGGACGAAGAAAGAGGTCTGGTCCCTAGCCCAGCAGAACCGGATCCCCTCGGGAGTCATCAATACTACGGAGGACCTCCTCGCCGACGAGAACTTCCGCGATAGAGGGGTCTGGGCCGAGACTGACCATTCCGCTGTCGGCCGCGTAGCTATGCCGGGGCGTCCCTTCATCATGCACGAAACCCCATGGAAGATGAGCAAGCCGGCGCCCACCCTCGGTCAGCACACCCCGGATGTGCTATGCGGCGAGCTGGGCTACAGTAGAGAAGAGGTAGTTCAGCTAAGGCGCTCGGGAGCTATCTGATCACCGATGGACGCCGACAGCGAACTGACCGAAGAGCAGCTTACCGATGACGAGCTGGAGTACTTCGAGCGGGAGGTCTACCTTCGAAAGAAGAAGATGACTACGGCTTTGCTCTTCTGGGTGTTTCTGGGGCCCTTCGGGGGACACCGCTTCTATTTCGGCCGGTACTTCACCGGGCTACTGCAGCTGTTTACCCTGGGTGGCGTACTGGTCTGGGCGGTAGTAGATAGCTTCCTGATTCCCGGATGGATCGAACGGGACGAAGAGATGGTCAAATGGCAGGTCCTGGATGAGATCGCCGAAGACAGAAGGTAAGATCGGTAGACCCCTGCCCCTGGAGGGGATAAGGGTCCTGGACATGACCGTAGTCTGGGCCGGCCCCTACGCCTGCCAGATCCTGGCCGATTGGGGCGCCGAGGTGATCCGGGTCGAGTCGATCCAGGTCATAGCCCCTTCTACTCGCGGTATCGCCATGAGACCGGCCAAAGAGCACATGGAGTGGTCCCTGAATACTGGAATGGGCTACGCCGGGTGTGCCCCCGAGGAGAGGGCCTGGGACAAAGGCCCCTTCTTCAATGCCCACGCCCGCAACAAGCGCAGCATGACCATTGATCTGAGGACGCAGGATGGGTTGGATATTCTCAAGCGGGTGGTCCGGGTGTCCGATGTCTTTATCGAGAACAACGTGCCCACCACCATCGAAAAGCTGGGCGTCACCTATGAAGAGCTGTGCAAGGCACGAAGTGACTTGATCATGGTACGCATGCCCGGGTTCGGGCTGAGCGGCGCTTACAAAGACTATCGGGTTTGGGGGGCTCATGTGGAAGGTGTCGCCGGTCATAGCTGGACGAAAGGGTATCCGGATTCCGCCCCATCTGGCCGCGCCGAGGTCTACGCCAGCGACTCCGCCGCCGGATTGAGTGGCGCCCTGGCCGCCGTGATGGCCCTGCGCCACCGGGCCAGGACCGGCGAGGGGCAGCTAGTCGAGGCCTCCCTGTGCGAAAATTTCATCCCCTACCTGGGCCAGGCCGTTATGGACTACACGCTGAACGGCCGGGTTCAGAGCGCCATCGGCAACCGGCATTCCTCCATGGCGCCCCACGGCCTCTACCCCGCCAAGGGTGACGATCGATGGGTCATGATCGCCGTCGGTTCCGACGAGGAGTGGCAGGGACTTCGTCGGGCTATGGATGATCCCAAGTGGGCCGGCTTGGAGACCTTCGATACGGTGCTGGGTCGATGGAACAATCAGGAAGAGCTGGACCGGCGCCTGAGCGAATGGACCGTCACCCTGGACGCCTACGAGATCATGCACCGCCTCCAGAACGAGGGTGTGCCCGCCGGCCCGGTGATGGACGAGGCCGACGTCCACGCCGATCCCCACGTCGAAGCACGGGGCTTTCTGCCCGAGTTGACGGATCCGGAAGTCGGCACCCACAGGCACCCTGGGTTCCTCTGGAAGATGGCCGAGACCCCCAACCATATCCGGATGCCACCGTGTCACCTGGGTTACGGCAACGATTACGTGTACAAGGAACTGTTGGGGTACAGCGACCAGGAGTACGAAAGGCTGGAGCAAGAAGGGCACGTTGGCACCGAGCCTGCCCCCCACCTGCCCTAGCAGCGAAGCTTACGGTTCGCATCTATCAGGGGAACAATCGTTACAATATGTCCCTAGCGAGGGGACGAGGGCCGGGAGTGTAGAATAGAACAGGAAGAGGTACATGGCAGCACTTACCGATAAATATTGCATAGTGGGCGTGGGCGAAACGGCCCATATGAGACCCTCTAATCGTACGACCCTCTCCATGGCCTGCGAGGCCATCAAGAACGCAATGGATGATGCCGGCCTGGGCCCCAAGGACATCGACGGCATGACCTCCTACCAGTACTACGATTCCTGCTCCTCCGCCGAAATCGCCTCCTCCTTGGGCATGCAGCTCAACTACGAGGTGGATATCATGGGCGGCGGTTCCAGCACCGAGGCCCTCTTGGCCAACACCATCGGCCTGCTGGAGGGCGGCTTCTGCAAGGCCATGGTCATATTCCGCTCGATGAACGGGCGCTCCTTCAACAGGCAGGGCGGCCAGGACCCGGGAGGCCCCGCCGTCGTGGACAACGTATCCGGCATCGCCGATTTTCCCACCACCTGGGGATTCACCACGCCGGCCCAGCATCACAGCTTGAGCTGCCTGCGGTACATGAAAGACTACGGCTTGACCAAGCGACAACTCGCCGAGGTGGCGCTGGCCCACCGCCGTCACGCCAACCTCAACCCCAAGGCCTGGTTCTACAATACACCCTTGACCATGGACGACTACCTCAACGCACGTTGGATCTCCAAGCCCTTCGGCCTGTTCGATTGCTGCCTGGAGACCGATGTAGCCGCCGCTTTGATCGTCGTTCCCCGGGAGGTGGCCTACAATCTGAAACACCCGCCGGTGTACATCATGGGGGGTTCCGTCAGGACCAACCGGCCCAACCCGGCGTGGCCCTGGGGCGCTCCCAAGATCCACTATGTCGGCGGGAACTACGGCCGTCACCGGCTCTTCGGCATGTCCGGGGTACACCATGATGACATCGACTTCGTCTCGGCCTACGATGCGTTCACCTTTACCAGCCTGATCCTGCTCGAGGCCTTCGGGTTCTGGGGCGAGGGTGAAGCCGGCGATTTCATCGAAGGTGGAGCGCTGCAGATCGATAACCGGCTTCCATCCAACTTGTCGGGCAGCCACCTCTCCGAGGGCTACACCCACGGCATCTCGATGGTCATAGAAAACGTCCGGCAACTTCGGCACCGGGCCGATGATGTATGCCCCGGCTGGCGGGAAGGAAAGCACACCTACGACCGAGATAAGGGCTGCCGTCAGGTGAAGAAATCCGACGTTGCGGCCTGCCTCGCCTGGGCCTATGAGAGCGAGAGCAGCTCCATGATTCTCCGGAGGTAATTCGTTATGCCAGGACCCATAGACTATTCCCTGATGCAGGTGGTCCCTGACCCGGACACTCGGGAGTGGTGGGATGCCACCAGGGAAGGGAAGTTCCTCGCTAGGAGCTGCAATCAATGCGGCCACAAGTGGTTCCCGCCCTTTCCGGCCTGTGCCGAGTGCACCTCCATGGACCTGGGCTGGCACCAGATAGAGGGCAAGGGCTTCATCCACAGCTACACCGTGGTGGAGCAGCCCATCCTGACGCCCTTCATCAATACTGTGCCTTACGTGGTGGCCGTGATAGACCTGGCCGACGTCGCCAACCCCGATGGCACGCCCATCCGCGTCGTGGGGGTCTTGATGGACGACGAGGACGCCGTGGCCATCAACAACCCCGTCGAAGTGGTCTTCGAGACCTCCCCCGATTCCGAGTACGTAATGCCCCGCTGGAGGGTCACCGGTCAGGCGGAGGACGCATGGAGGTTCCAGGGGTGAAGCTCCTTGAACTTGTCCTGGGTCGGATGGGAATCTCGTATCATTCTTTAGGAGCGTTTCGAGTCATGTAAGGCATTGTTTGCTACACAACCTACCGTCTATCATTTGAGAGTGACAATGCCAATCGGTGTGTTTTAGCATATCCTTGCTTAGGACGCTAAGGGTACGAGTTGAGGTCAACTATGGGTGAAAATGTCAGGACAGGTAGACCGCTACTAGCAGGAGTGTATCCCGTGGCTGATGCAGTGACGTTGATACATGCTACTCGTCCAGAGTTACCGCCTGATGTTCCGAACCATCGCGGACGGCTCGAATCGGCCTCTGGGCGACACATATATCGGTGGGTGAGAGATGGACTAACTGGCCGGTATCTTGAAGGCCTCAAGGGCAAAGAGGTAGCCCTTACTTTTCTAGACTTGGTTAGCTTGAGGCTGATAGCTGTATTCCGAGCATACGGAATACCGTCAAAAGATATTCGAATAGCTCATCAGAGATTGCAGTCAAGACGAGGTTGGTCGCATCCGTTCGCTATGGAGCCGATATGGGTGTCGGGACTCTACATGTACATCAAGGAGGACGATATCCCCATTCAAATCGCTAGATGGCAACCCGCCCTCAATTTTGTAGAATTGTTCATTGGTCCGATGCATAACATGGCATTTGGAGAGGAGCAGCAGGCCGAGGCATGGGAGCCCGAGGCGGGTGTTGTGCTCAACCCCAATATCTCTTTCGGCGAGCCATGCTTGAAAGGGACTCGTATCGCTACCCAAACTCTGTGGGCATTGCACGCCGCTGGCGATTCTGCAGAGCGCATCGCGGAAGCGTACGAATTGCCGTTGGCACGAGTTGAGGTTGCTCTTGCTTGGGAACGGAAGATCGGATACAACGGGACAGCCTAACGATATATTCTATTATGACGAAGGTCTTTCCCCGAAGATTGGGGAGGTGCTGAAACATGTCGGGTTTTCGCTTGAAATAGGAGAGAAGGGGAAGCGGGATGAAGAGATCATCGTTGAGATGGGCATCAAGGGTCAGACTTGGATAACTAAAGATGATAGGTCTAGAGTAGAGCATGAAGCCGCGATCTTGGAGGCAGGCATCAGCATAGTGTTTGTTCGGGGACTATCTCACGAAGGTCGCAGACGGTCTAGCCTAGGTAAGAACACGATAAACCTTAAACAATTACTATACCTGTTAGTAACAAAACTAGATGATATTGAGGCAGAACTTTCTCGACAGCGTAGAGCACGGTACTTCATCCTCTTTTTGCGGGGTAAGAAGGCAGAAGTCTCAAAGCATTCTACTTTGAGAGAGGTATGGCAAAAAATATCTGGCAACGTGTAACTATACAGTCGGGTGATAGGTGCTTGACACTATGATTTCCCGCTACCGGATAGATTGAAAGGACGCCATGGTTACCGAGGAAGAGATCAAGCTGACCAGCTTGGCCCACTGCGCCGGCTGAGCATCCAAATTCAGCCCCGAGGACCTGGTACAGGTCCTGAGCCAGCTCCCCACTATCAGCGACCCCAACCTGCTAGTTGGGTCCAACACCGCCGACGACTCGGCTGTTTACCGGCTGAGCGATGACATCGCCATCGTCCAGACCGTCGATTTTTTCCCTCCCATAGTCGACGACCCCTATAATTTCGGGGCCATAGCGGCGTCCAACTCCCTCAGCGACGTCTATGCTATGGGGGCTAGGCCCATCATCGGTCTCAACATAGTCGGATTCCCTATCAATCTGCCCAAGGAGATCCTCGGCAAGATTCTCAAGGGCGGCTCCGACAAGATGACCGAGGCTGACGCCATAATCGTCGGTGGCCACACTATCGACGACAACGAGCCCAAGTACGGTATCTCGGTAACCGGCCTGGTCAAGCCCGGCGAGCAGGTGGCCAACGTGGGCGCCGTACCCGGGGACAAACTGGTCCTGACCAAACCCATCGGCACCGGTATCATCACCACCGCCCTCAAAGCGGGCCTGGGCGACGAAGAGATCGAAGGCCGGGCCGTTCAGATAATGGCGGCCCTCAACAAGGAGGCCTGCTACGCCATGGTGCACGTGGGGGCGAACGCCTGCACCGATATCACCGGCTTCGGGCTGATGGGCCACCTCGCCGAGATGACTCGCGGCAGCCGTGTCGGTGCCAAGATTCGGCTTTCCAGCGTGCCAACCATCCCCGGCCTCTGGGACCTGGCAGAGCAGGGAGTCGCGCCGGGAGGTACGGCCCGGAACCTGAAGTCCGTTCGACACGTCGTGGAGTGGGACAATGGCATCTCCGCCGAAGCACGCACCGTTCTATGCGATGCTCAGACTTCCGGCGGCCTGCTCATCTCCGTCGCTGCCGAGAAGACGGACCGGCTGATGGACGACCTTCGAGCCAGGAACGTGTCGGAGGCTGCCGTCATTGGAGAGATCATCGAAGACGACAAGGGCCGGATCCAGGTAATGCCGTGATCGGCCGGTAGGATAAGCCCTTGTTCCAGCTGCCGAGAGAATACGCCGACGAGATCATCGCCCACGCCCGGGAGGACGCTCCCAACGAGTGCTGCGGGATTCTCCTGGGGGCCAATGGCCGGATCGAGAAGCTGTACCGGGCCAACAACCCGGAGGCCAGCCCCGTCAAGTACACCATTGACCCCGCCGATATGTTCAAGGCCTACAAAGAGGCGGAGGAGAAGGGCTGGGAGTTCCTCGCCTTTTACCACTCCCACACCTTCAGCGAGGCCTACCCCTCTCCCACAGACGTTCGCCTGGCCACCTGGCCCGACTCCCTTTACATCCTCGTCTCCCTGGCCGATAACGACAACCCCGTCATCCGCGCCTTCCACATAGTCGATGACCAGATCACAGAAGAGGAGCTGAGCATAGGCTAGGGGTAGCTACCGCTTCTGCGATCTTCTTTGTCGACAAACGTGGTAATTCCCCCTAAGACCACCCAGCAACCTCGAAATTTGAGGGGCGTAGTCCCCCAAACACCCTACGAAGGGGCTCTGCCCCTTTGTTTTCCCGGCTAAGCCAAAGCGTTTACTCGATGTCTCTAACGGTACTTGACGGGTGGCCGGTGAGCCTTCATCATTGGCTGGCCCTCGCGCCACGGACCGTGCGGATTCCCGATCAACCCCCACCCCCGGAGCATAATATGCAGCAGACCGACTATGATGCCATCGTGATAGGCGCCGGGCACAACGGCCTGGTAACGGCCGGATACCTGGCCGCCGAAGGCCTGAAGGTTCTGGTCCTCGAAAGGCAGGATATCGTTGGTGGGGCCTGCGTAACCGAGGAGCTTCACCCCGGCTTCCACGTCCCCTATTGCTCCTACGTGTGCTACGTCCTCCAGGGCAAGGTCATCGACGACCTGCAGCTGAAGGAGCACGGCCTGGAGATCATCCAGGAGGAGTACGGCTCATTCCATCCCTTCCCGGACGGCGAACACATCCAGTTTGGGCCACGTTGGACCAGCGAGGAGACCCACGCTGAGATTGCCAGGTTCTCGGAGCACGATGCCCAGGCCTACCCCGAGTGGGAAGCCTTCTGGGAACGGGCCTGCGGAATCGTCTATCGCTACTGGCTGCAGGAGCCCCCCACCATGGCCCAGGTCTTCGAGGACGTGCGCGGCACCAGGGACGAAGAGGTATGGGAGACGATGCTTACCGTGCCCCTGGCCGACCTCGCAGACCGTTACTTCGAATCGGACCATGTCAAAGCCGTCAGCACCGGCGGCGACTCGGACCAACCGGGTAGCATCTGGGCCAGGGCATACTACGGCTGCGGCATGTTCAGCAAGCCGGAAAACGTTGGTATCCCCAGGGGAAGCATGGGCGGAATCACCCAGGCGATGGCAAAATCGGCCGAGGCCAGGGGTGCCGAGATACGGACCGGCGCCCTCGTGGACGAGATTCTGGTGGAGAATGGGACGACGAGAGGGGTGAGGCTCGCCGATGGGGAAGAGATTCACAGCTTCATAGTGGTCTCCAACGCCGACCCCAAGCGCACCTATCTCAAGATGCTGGACCCGGAGCACCTGGAGGACCGGTTCCTGCGGAAGGTCGGTAATCTCTCCACCAAGACGACCGACATCAAATTCCTGGCGGCCCTCAAGGAGCTGCCTGAATTCTCCGGCTATCTCGGTGGAGGGTACAGTCCGACACGGAGTTCCACCATGCACATCATGCCTTCCATGGAATACGGCCAGCAGAGCTCCGCCGATGCAAGGGATGGACGCATCACCGACTGCCCTTCGATGGGGATTCAGATCCCTTCCATATACGATTCATCCCTTGCGCCCTCCGGACACCACGTTCTCTCCGCCGATTGTTTCTACTATCCCGGTGTGCTCAGGGAGGGCTCGTGGGAGGACATGGGCCAGCGAGTGGGTGAGCGGCTCATCGATACCCTTACCCAATACGCCCCCAACTTCCGAGACTCCATCATCCACTGGACGGTCCAGACGCCTCGGGACATAGAGATCCGAGAAGCCATGACCGATGGCGCCATCCATCACCTGGATGACTCGATGCATCAGCGTAACGCCGGGCGTATGCCTTACAGGGCGCCCATCCGCCAGCTGTATCTTTGCGGATCGGGAACCCACCCCGGCGGCGAGGTCACAGGCGCACCCGGACACAACGCCGCCAAGGCCGTCCTCAAAGACCTGGAGAGGGAGGTAGTCGGCCGGCCCGTCTAGCTTGGCCGTGTCCCGCGCCTTCGGTCCCTGATTCGTGCATCTCAAGAGAGAGGTAAAAGGTGAAAGTATCAGCGCTTAGGCTTGTTCCCATTCTGGTCCTGATCGGAGTGGTTGTGACGGTCGGTTGCCGCCGGGGTGACGATGGGACTCCCACGGCAGTGCCCGAGGAGCCAACAGTTACCCCTACTCCCGCCGCCGCAACTGCCGAGCCAACGGCTACGCCCACTCCTGTCCCGGCGACCCCTGAGCCAACGGTTGAACCGGCTCCAGAGACAATTGGCGAAGATCGTCAAGCCCAGGTGGGGGATTCCGTAGCGGTCCACTACATCGGCACGTTGGACAACGGGGAGGAGTTCAGCAGGTCAACGGAGGAGATAGGTCCCATCGTCTTCGTGTTGGGCAGCGGGCAGGTGATACCCGGATTCGATGTCGCGATTCGCGGGCTTAAGGTGGGAGAGAGCGTCATGGTACGTCTAGAGGTGGAGGACGCCTACGGAGAATGGCAGGAGCAGCTCGTTCAGGAGTTCCCCATCCAACAGGCGCCGCCCAACATCCAGGTGGGTGAGGAGTTGCAACTCGGGGATGGACGAACGGCGACGGTCATACAGGTCACGGAAACCACGGTAACGTTGGATGCCAACCATCCGTTGGCAGGCCAGCCCCTGAACTTCGAGATACGGCTGGTCTCGATAGAGTAGGCGCGCCGCCCTACCTGTTTGGGCAACACCACAGACCGCGGAGACGCCGGTTCCAAGCGTCAATAGCCGGCATCGGATGCTTTGAAGAGAGCTACTGCTCCTCTTTGTCCAGGTCCAGCGCCGCGGAGTTCAGGCAGTACCGAAGCCCGGTGGGCTGGGGCCCATCGGGGAACAGGTGGCCAAGGTGAGCGCCGCACTTGGAGCAGTTCACCTCGGTCCGTACCATCCCGAACGAAGAGTCGGTCTCCGTATCTATCCTGTCTTCGTCAATCGGCTCCCAGAAGCTGGGCCAGCCAGTGCCCGAGTTGTACTTCGTCGTCGATGAGAACAGTGGGGTGTCACAGCAGACGCAGCGGTAGGTCCCCTGGTCCTTGGAGTCCCAGTAGATCCCCGTGAAGGGCGGCTCGGTGCCCTTTTGCTGGGTAACGTAGTACTGCTCTTCGGTTAGCTTGGACCTGTGTACCTGCTCTTTCATAAGACACCTCTCCAGGTCTGAAGTGCAAGACAGTCAGATTCGGGGGGATTAACGGGCGCCGTTGCCGGACTTGCCCTGTTTGGTTAGCCAGTACTCCAGGCTATCGGTAAGGGCGAGCCAGCTGGCCTCGATGATATCCGTGGAGCTGCCCACGGTGGTCCACTGCGCTTTGCCGTCGGTGGAATCGATGAGAACGCGCACGTTGGCCTCCGTGCCCGAGGATTCGTCGATGATGCGCACCTTGTAGTCGGTGAGCTTGACTATGGCAAGGCTGGGGTAGAACTGGAGCAACGCCTTGCGGAGGGCGTTGTCCAGGGCGTTGACGGGGCCGTTGCCCTCGGCGGCTGTGTGCATCACCTCGCCGTCCACCCGCACCTTGACCATGGCCTCGGACAGTACGCCTACGGTGTCGCTGGGTGCGACCGGGATGCGGCGGCGCTTCTCGATCATGACCATGAAGTCGACCAGTTCGAAGGGTGATCTGTACTCCTTCTGATTCCGGCGCACCAGCATCTCGAAAGACGCCTCGGCCCCTTCGTACTGATAGCCTCGATTCTCCTGCTCTTTGATCTGCTGCAATAGCCTCTTCGTGTCTTGGGGTTCCATCTCCACGTCGATGCCCAGTTCCTTGACCTTGTAGGCGATGTTCACCCTGCCCGAGAGCTCGGACACGACCACCCTCTTGGTATTGCCCACCACCGCCGGCGGCATGTGCTGGTAGCTCTCCTCCAGCTTGTTCACCGCCGCGGCGTGCAGGCCGCCCTTGTGGACGAAGGCGCTATGCCCCACGTAAGGCTGCTGGTTGGCCGACGGCATGTTCGCCAGCTCGCTCACGTATCGGGAGGCCTCCGTGAGGTGGGAAAGCTGCTCGTCGGAGATGCAGTCGATACCCTTCTTCACCTTCAGATTCCCGATTACGGATATGAGATTGGCGTTGCCACACCGCTCGCCGTAGCCGTTTATAGTCCCCTGGACCTGGGTGACTCCCCGGTCTACTGCCGTCAGCGTGTTGCCGATGGCGAGATCGGCGTCGTTGTGGACGTGTATCCCCAGGGGCACGGCGGAGGCTTCCCGCACCGTGTCGACCGTGTCGACGATCTCCCCGGGCAGGCACCCGCCGTTGGTGTCGCACAGGACAACGCAGTCGGCCCCGGCCTCAGCGGCTACCTGGACCGTCTTGAGAGCGTACTCCGGGTCGTCCTTGAATCCGTCGAAGAAGTGCTCTCCATCGAAGAACACCTCCCGGCCCTTGGACTTCAGGTACCGCACCGAGTCGGCAATCATGTCCAGGTTCTCTTCGGGCGTCGTCTCGAGGACGTGCCGCACGTGTACGGCGGAGCTTTTGCCCACCAGGGTTATCACCTCGGTATCGGCGTCCAGCAGTGCCTTGATGTTGGCGTCCTCTTCGACGCTGACGTTGGCATGCCTGGTGCTGCCAAAGGCGGCTATCTTCGAGGTCTTCAGCTCCAGGCTTCTCGCCCGTTCGAAGAACTCGGCGTCCTTGGGGTTGGAGCCCGGCCATCCGCCTTCGATGTAGTGGACCCCAAGCTGGTCCAGCTTCTGGGCTATCTTGAGCTTGTCCTCCACGGACAGCGAGATGCCCTCCATCTGGGAGCCGTCCCTGAGGGTGGTGTCGTACAGCACTACTGTGGAAGCTTGATCTGTCATCTGGTCTGTTCTATGTCATCCCGGTCGTGGTGAAGGACCTGGGGTGGTGCACCTTTCAGTCTCTAGCCGATCCAGTCCTCTCAGCCCTTGGCGATCCTCTCCGCTAACAGGTCCCCCATTTTTGCTGTGCCGACCTGCTCCATGCCTTCCTGCATTATGTCTGGCGTGCGGTATCCATCCTCCAACACCCGCTCTACGGCCCTCTCGATCGCCTCCGCCTCCGAGCTCAGGCCCAGCGAGTGGCGCAGCAGCATGGCCGCGCTGAGAGCCATGGCTATGGGATTGGCCTTGTCCTGGCCGGCTAGGTCCGGAGCGCTGCCGTGTACCGGCTCGTACAGACCGGGCATCTTGGGCGACCGACGTTTGTCTCTGTTGCTGATGTTAAGGCTGGCCGAAGGCAACATGCCCATGGAGCCGGACAGCACCGATGCTTCATCGGTCAGGATGTCGCCGAAGGTGTTCTCTGTAACTATCACGTCGAACTGGGAGGGCTGGCGTATCAGGTGCATGGCCGCGGTGTCCACCAGGATGTGGTCCAGATCGATGTCCGGGTAATCGGAGGCGATCTCCAGGGCCACCTCTCGCCAGAGCCTGGACGATTCCAGGATGTTGGCTTTGTCCACCGAGGTCAGCTTCTTGCGGCGCCCCCGCGCCAGCTCGAATCCCACCCGAATGATCCTCTCGATCTCCGCCTCCGAGTATGCCATGGTGTCCTTGGCGCTGCGCCCCTTGGACGATTTCCACTGTCTCTTTGGCTTGCCGAAGTAGAGGCCTCCGGTCAGCTCCCGCACCACAACCATGTCCACGCCGGCGAGAACCTCCGATTTCAACGGAGTCGAGTCCTGAAGCTGTGGGTACACCTTGAGCGGTCTCAGGTTGGCAAAGAGCTTGAGCCCCTTGCGAAGGGCGAGGAGCCCCTGTTCCGGCCGCACCTTGGCCCGAGGGTCGTCCCATTTGGGTCCACCCACGGCCCCGAACAGTACCGCGTCGCTCTTGCGGCACATCTCCAGGGTTTCGTCGGGCAGGGCGGTGCCGAACTTATCGATGGCGCCGCCCCCGGCCGATCCGTAGCTGTACTCGAACTGGTGGCCGAACAGTTGGCCGATGCGGTCCAGTATCTTGACGCCCTCGGCCGTGACCTCCGGCCCGATGCCGTCTCCAGGTATTACCGCTATGTTCGCTTTTGTCATGTCGTTTTCGCCGTGTTGAGGTTAGCGACAAGAATCAAGGATGGGTCCTGTTTTGTCATTCCGAGGAAGGGGACACTGAGTCCCTACGCTGTGGACCGGTTCTTCCCGGCAGCTCGGAACTGCATCACGGACTAGCCCGTACCCACTGCCTCGGCCTCGGGCATACTGCGGCTTGCCAGCAGCCGGTTCAGGGCGTTCATGTAGGCCTTGGCGCTGGCCACTATAATGTCCGTGTCTGCGCCCCGCCCTATGAACGTTTCCATCTCGCTCTGCACCCTGATAGTAACCTCCCCCAGGGCGTCGATGCCCTCAGTTACCGACTTCACGTTGAACTCGGTCAACTCGTTGGGCACGCCCACCAGCCTGTTGATAGCCTGGTAGACCGCGTCCACCGGTCCCGCGCCGACGGCGGCGTCGGTCTGCACACCATCATCGGGTCCCCTGAGGGTGACGGTGGCAGTAGGCACATCGTGGTCTCCACAGGACACCTGCACGTGCTCCAGTCGATAGGTCTCGTTGACGGTGCGGCGCTCCTCACCCATCAGCACTTCCAGGTCACGGTCAGTGACCTCCTTCTTCTTGTCGGCCACGTCCTTGAAGGCCTGGAATGTCCGTTTCAGCTCCTCATCGGTAAGGGCGTATCCCAGCTGCTCGAGCCGGTTTCTCAGCGCCGCTCGACCGCTCAGCTTGCCCAGGTAAAGGGTTGTGGTGGGCACCCCGACGGACTGGGGGTCCATGATCTCGTAGGTGATGGGGTTCTTCAGGATGCCGTCCTGGTGTATTCCAGATTCGTGCCTGAAGGCGTTGCCGCCCACCACCGCCTTGTTGGGCTGCACCGGCAGCCCGGTGAGATCGCTCACCAGGCGGCTGGTGCGATATATCTGGGTGCTATCGATATTGGTCGTGATGTCGTACAGGTCGTTGCGGGTCCTGAGGGCCATCACGATCTCTTCCAGTGAGGCGTTGCCCGCCCGCTCGCCGATGCCGTTCACTGTGCACTCCACCTGCCTGGCTCCCGCCCGGATCGCCGCCAGGCTGTTGGGCACCGAGAGGCCCAGGTCGTTGTGGCAGTGCACGCTTACGGTAGCCTTATCGATGTTCGGCACCTTTTCGAAGATGCTGGAGATCAGATCGTAGAACTCTTCGGGCGTGGTGTAGCCGACGGTGTCCGGGATGTTGATGGTCTTGGCTCCGGCGTTGATGACCGATTCCAGCACCCTGTAGAGATACTCCCGGCTGGTGCGGGTGGCGTCCATCGGCGAGAACTCCACGTCGCTGAGGTACCCCGCGGCCCGGGCCACCATCTCGGTGGCCATTTCCAGGATCTCCTCGTGGTTCTTCTTGAGCTGGTACATCAGGTGTACGTCCGAGCTGCTGAGGAACACGTGCACCCTGGGATTCTCGGCGTTTTTGACCGCGTCGTAGCAGGCGTCAACGGCCTTGGGATGAGCGTGGGCCAAGCCGGCCACTATCGGTCCTTTGACCTCTTTTGCGACCCTGCTCACCGCCTCGAAGTCGCCCGGCGAGCTGAAGGGGAATCCTGCTTCGATTACGTCCACACCCAGACGGCTGAGCTGGTGGGCTATCTCCACCTTCTCC
The DNA here is from genome assembly GCA_965197645.1 of Dehalococcoidia bacterium. GTDB lineage: Bacteria > Chloroflexota > Dehalococcoidia > Plut-88900 > Plut-88900. The sequence goes on from OZ240219.1 coordinate 950,733, forward strand.
TCCACGTTGAGGGTGGCGCCCGGCGCCTGCTCCCCGTCTCTGAGCGTGGTATCGAAGATTGTAACCTGGTTCATTTCATGACTCCTTGGTCTATAGCTACGAGTCCGCTGTTGCGTCCGGCCGGCCCAGCTGGAAGGTTCCGCTCCTAGCTGGGCTTGCTAAGGAAGCTCATCATGGCCCGCAGCTCCTCCCCAACCTTCTCCACAGTATGCTCCTTGTCCCGTTTTCTCATGGCATCGAAGTTGGTGCGACCCTCCCGGTTCTCGGCGATCCAGTCCCTGGCGAAGGCGCCGCTCTGTATGTCCGCCAGCACCTTCTTCATGTTTTCCTTGACGTGGGGATCGATCACCTTCTCGCCCCGGGTGTAATCGCCGTATTCGGCGGTGTCGCTGACCGAGTACCGCATGTACCCGAGTCCGCCCTGGTAGATCAGGTCCACTATCAGCTTCACCTCGTGCAGACACTCGAAGTAGGCCACCTCTGGCTGGTAACCGGCCTCGACCAGGGTCTCGAAACCGTACTTGATGAGAGAGGTAACCCCGCCGCACAGTACGCTCTGTTCACCGAACAGGTCCGTTTCGGTCTCCTCTTTGAAAGTGGTCGCCAGGACGCCCGCCTTGGTGCAACCCAGGGCCTTCCCATAAGCCAGGGCCGTCTCTCTGGCCTGGCCCGAGGGGTCCTGCTCTATGGCTATCAGCGCCGGCACTCCAACCCCCTCCGAGAAGAGCTCCCGCAGACGATGGCCCGGCGCCTTGGGAGCGATCATGCTGACGTCCACGTAGGGCGGGGGCACCACCTCGTTGAAGTGGATGTTGAACCCGTGGGCAAACATCAACGTCTTGCCCTCTTCCAGGTGGGTCGCTATCTGACCCTCGTACACGTCCCGTTGACGCTCGTCTGGAATGGTCATCATGATGATGTCGGACGCTTTGGCCACGTCGGCCACCTCCGCCACCTTGAGCCCGGCCTCCTCGGCCTTGGGCCAGCTCTTGCTGCCCTGGTAGAGTCCGACCATAACGTCGCAGCCGCTGTCCTTCAGGTTCAGCGAATGGGCGTGTCCCTGGCTGCCGTAGCCTATCACCCCGATGGTCTTGCCTTCGAGGGTCTTCATGTCGGCGTCGTTATCGTAGTAGACCGTTGCGTTGATCGCCATCTCCTATACTCCTCCGATATCCTCGTAGTGGACGGGTTCCTGCGGCCGTCGGCCGTTTACGTTGATGGTGCCCGAACCCCGCACCATTGCCACCCGCCCCGTGCGCATGATCTCCTGTACTCCAAAGGGCTTCAGCAGATTGTATAGTGACTGGATCTTTTCGTCGTCTCCGGTCACTTCTATCACCAGGCTATCCAGTGCCACGTCGATGATGTGGGCCCTGAATATCCCCGCTATGCTTATGATCTCACTCCGTTCCTCGGGGGCTGATTTGACCTTTATCAGGCTCAACTCCCGGGAGACCATCGGCCGGTCCGTTATGTCGTAGACCTCAACAACGCCGATCAGCTTCTTGAGCTGCCGAGCGGCCTGCCGGTGGACTTCTTCATTGCCTTCAACGACTATGGTCATCCTGGATAGTGCCGGGGTCTCGCTCTGTCCCACCGCCAGGCTGGCGATGTTGAAGCCGCGGCGTCTGAACAGCCCCGAGATCCGATTGAGGACGCCCGGTTTGTCTTCCACCAGCGCTACCAGAGTATGTCTGTGGCCTGCCATGCCGCCTAGCCCATGGTTACGCTTACGTTGGGGTCTTCCACCATCGATGTCACCGAGCCGCCGGGCGGGATGAACGGGTACACGTTCTCTTCCGTCCTGACCACAAAGTCCACCACCACCGGTCCATCGTGCTCCATGGCCTGCCGTATCGAGGGGACCACCTGGTCCTTGGTCTTGACCCTCAGCCCGACCATGCCGAAGGCCTCGGCCAGCTTGACGAAGTCGGGGCTGTGGAACTGGGTGGCAACGTAGGACTTGTCGTAGAACAGCTCCTGCCACTGCCTCACCATGCCGTGAAATCCGTTGTTCATGATGGCGAACTTGACCGGTATGTTTTCCTGCACCATGGTGGCCAGCTCGAACATGGTCATCTGGAAGCCGCCGTCGCCGCAGATGGACCACACCGTCCTGTCGGGACAGCCTACCTGGGCGCCCATGGCGGCCGGGACCTCGTAACCCATGGTACCGGCGCCACCCGAGGTCAGGAACCTGTTGGGTTCGTTGAAGAAGAAGTGCTGCGCCGCCCACATCTGGTGCTGGCCGACACCGGTGACAATTATCCCTTCTCCCTGGGTCTCCTGGTTTAGCTGTTGAATGATGTAGGGAGGAATCAGGTCCTCCGTATCGCGAATCTTCAACGAGGGGTGGTCCTCCCTCCACTGATGGATTTGCGACACCCATTGAGAGCGGCTCTTCTGCTCCACCAGCGGGTTCAGCTGGCTCAGGGTGTGATTGACGTCCGATACCAGGGCTAGGTCCACCGGCACGTTTTTGCCTATCTCGGCGGCGTCTATGTCCAGGTGGAGCTTCTTGGCCCTGGGAGCGAAGTCACTGATCTTGCCCGTGACCCGGTCGTCGAACCGCATACCGATGCCCAGCAGCAGGTCCGCCTGATCGATGGCTATGCTGGCCCATGCGACGCCGTGCATTCCCGGCATGCCTACACTGAGCACGTGGCTGCCCGGGAAGGAATCGAGTCCGAGCAAGGTGGTGATAACGGGTATCTGGGCCTTTTCGGCCAGCTCTTGCAGTCGGGAGTGGGCCCTGGAGATGGTCACGCCGCGCCCGGCTATGATGATGGGGCGCTCGGCCTCGTTGATCATTTGAGCGGCCTGCTCCAGGTCGGCGGGTTCCAGCTCATCGTAGGGTTCGTAACCGGGCAGGTCCACTTCGTCGGGATAACCTTCGAACTCCGTCTCTTCCTGCTGGATGTCCTTGGGTATGTCGACGAGGACGGGACCGGGCCGACCCGTCCTGGCCAGGTAGAAAGCCTCTTTGATGACCATGGGCAGCTCTTGGATGTCCATGACCAGGTAGTTGTGCTTGGTGATGGGCAGGGTTATACCGGTAACGTCGGACTCCTGGAAGGCGTCCTTGCCGATCATGGCCCTGGGCACCTGCCCGGTGATGGCCACGATGGGGACCGAGTCCATCTGCGCGGTCATGATGCCGGTAACCAGGTTGGTGGCGCCCGGCCCGGAGGTGGCTACGCAGACGCCGACCCTACCGGTGGCCCTGGCGTAACCGTCGGCGGCGGTGGCTGCGCCCTGCTCGTGGCGCACCAGGATGTGTCGCAGGTCGGGGTACTCGGGCAGGGTCTGGTAGAAGGGCAAAATAGCCCCACCGGGCAGACCAAACATGACGTCTACCCCTTCCTGCCTGAGACACTCCAAGACTATTTGCGACCCATTCAGCTTCATTGCCACCTCCTGAGGTGGGCCACGGCTACGACAACGGGAACCGATGCTTCTATTTCGGGATCGAAACAAAAAAATCCCCGTCCCATAAAGGGACGGGGTTCTCATCCGTGGTACCACCCTTCTTTGTTCCGACTAGTCGGAACCTCATATCAGAGTAACGGCTCTAACCGACCAGGCCTACTTGGGACATTTCAGCCTGATAGCTCCGAGGCGAGTTCGGAGGCCCTTACCATCGGGCTTTCACCATTTCCCGATTCGCTGAGGGGCGGAAGCTCTCCTACTACTCCTCTTCAACGCTAGTTTCTATTCAATTGTGAAATCCGAAACAACGTAACATATCTTGTCAACTGGTGTCAAGATTCGAGGTGTGATAATCATTATCATGCCAGACGATACTGGTCCGGCAGGATGATGAGTAACCCTTTCGACCATCTCCCCGGCCCCTTTCCTGACCAGTGTACAACCTTAGGGGGCGGGGGCCGTCGAATGCAATCTGGGAGAGTGTGGAAGGATACGACTTTTCGCGGGCAACGGCCAGACCTGGCTAGATTGCCACGCCCCGACTTTGTCGGGTCTCGCAATGACGAGGCTGTCGTTGCGAGCGACGGGGAAGTTGGCCCCTCCCCATGCCCTATAATTCCTCAGCCTGCTAGGTCGCGTGGGGCTTGGTGCCCCAGTGTATAGCGACGGTCCCCATGTTCAGTTTGCGGTAGCCGACGTCCACCAGGCCGGCTTGTCGAAACAGATCCGACAGCTCCTCCGCCGTGGGGAAGCCGTCCACCGAGTTGGGCAGGTAGGTGTACGCCTCCTTATCGCCGGCCAGGACCTGTCCCAGCAAGGGCACCCATCGACTGAAATAGAGATCCAGCAGGGTCGAGAGGGGGAAGGGGGCCTTAAGAGGTGTAAGCTCCAGCACCGCTACTCGTCCGCCGGGCCTGATCACCCGTCGCATCTCGGAGAGGCATCCGACGATGCTGTCCACGTTCCTGAGTGCAAAGCCGGAGGTGGCACACACGAAGGAGTTGTCTTGGAAGTCCAGTTTGAGAGCGTCCCCTTCGACGTAGGAGACCGGGACGCGAGTCGAGGTTTTTGCGGTCTTGTCATTGGCCAGATCGATCATCTCGGGGCAGAAATCCACGCCGGTGACCACGGTGATCCGGGGCTGCCTCGCCAGCTCCAGGGCCAGGTCCCCTGTGCCGGTGGCTACGTCCAGGGCCGGTCCGGGGGTGTCGCCGGCGGCGATCTTGGCAGTAGTGCCCTTCCATCGACGGTGCATGCCGAAGGTCATGACCGTGTTCAACAGATCGTATCGGCCGGAGATGCGGGCAAACATCTCCCCGATGTACTCCGATTTTCTGTGAGTGGTGCTCAACTTGGTGTGTAGGTGATGATCGGACTAGAGCGCCGACGAGTTATCTTTCGTCAGGGGGCACTAAGGGTTCAATGGGTTGGGGTACCCGGCCTGCGGCTGGATGACTTAACGGTTTTCCTTTTATCTGGCTGCTATCAGCCGGCCTGGTTGCCCCATCGATCCCAATGTATGTGATCCCTGGCCGGCGGGCGAGAGGCCGGCTTGAAATTGGCTCCTGTATAGTACCCCACGGTGAACAGGACCATCTGAGTTACGTCTTCGGGAATACCCAGGACATTGGCGGTCTCGGCCTCATGGTCCAGGTGCAGTGTGGTCCAGACGGCGCCCAGCTTCCTCGATCTCAGGGCCAGCATGAAAGACCATGCGGCAGGCAACACGGAGCCGTAGACGCCGGCCAGTTCGGATACGCTGGCTCCTTCATACCGCCCGCCGACTGCGACGATCACCAGCGCAGGAAACAGGTGCATGGTGTCATCGTATCGCCGTCCAGCTTCTATTGCACGCTTGATCGCGTCCACCTGAGAGGGGTCAGCTCCTCTCAGTGCGTCGGCCTCCATCTGCTCTGCGTAGGGACCGCTGGCCTTCCGGTAGAGATCGGCTACCTGCTTCTTGAGGTCCTGGTCGGTTACCACTATGAAGTGGGGGTGGTAGGGATCCCCCCCTATAGGGGCCTGCATGGCTATCTCGACGCAATCCTCGATTACCGCTCTTTCGACAGGTCGATCGAAGTCTATGCGCCGGCGTACCGCCCGCGTTGTAGTGAGGAGGTGGTCCGTTGCTACTTGGTCAATATCCATGCCGATAGTATAGTCAAGGGTGTCGGCACGGGGAAGAGGATGCGTCCGGTCTCATTGGGGGCGTTACGGCTTCAAGGCTCTCCCCTCTTGCTGTGACTCCCTTTTCCCACGTCTAGTTCACGGATGCTAGCCCGTGAGCCTGGGGCAGGATGATCTGGACCTCGTCGGTGGGGCCGATGGCCTCGTAGCTGTCCTGTAGATAGCAGAAGCCGACGTAGGCGGCGGTGGCGGCGTCCAGCTCGTCGTGGACGCGTTTGCGTTCCGGGTCCTTGAATCGAATGCCAAGGTCTACCAGTCCTCGTTCCAGTCCTTGAAGGCTTCGGTGCTTTCGAGGGAGGCCCAGCCGGTCCTGAGCCGCGCCGGGGTAGACCTCTATGACCGTTAGCCCGGCGGCCTCCATCCTCTCCTTCAGATCGATGCTGCGCAGGGTGAGGGGCACCATCGAGGGGAGAAGAGTCCAGAAGGGGTGGTATCCCAGGCGGGCGATCTCTCTATCGGCGGCCCGGACGATACCGTGGACGACGCAGGCGCAAGAAGGGTCTGCGCAGCACCTCCCCTTCGGCAGGGCAAGAGGCGAGTCTATGGCCACGACATCGGGCCTGGCTTCCAACGTTGCCCGGAGGATCTCATCGTCGGTGGCGGCGACCCAAGAGTCGGTGTGCAGCTGTTCATCGACGACGGCGAGCCCGGACTTGCGGCGCTCAGAGCCCGTGGGATCGATGCCTAGGGAGATCAAGCTCAGCCTCGGTTGGGAGATGACTTAATGCTGGTGTACTTTCGGCGGCGGACTAAGGCGAGCGGGGAAGACAGACGAAGTTTCATGTTGATACTTAGTGAGTTTCGAAGTCGTTATACCTTGGAGCGGTACCCATACATATGATGGCGTAGTTCTCAAAAAGCGTCTGTTCCAATTGGTCTGGAATTGACACTGCCCTGAAAGTCATTGTACGTACTCTCTCACGCTGCCGACGGTACTCCTCTCTGTTTTCTCTTTCGATATCCTCTGTTCTACCCTTCGGATTATTCAGCAGTTCTCTCAATAGTTTGAAGGCGAAAGTAGCTGAATGTCGGTCTGAACTGTTTGCTCCATGCTCACGAATACGCCTTCGCATGTTGTTTGAACGGCCCACGTAAATGGGCTCGCCATTCTCATAAAAGACGTAGATTCCACGGTGAGGAGCTTCTCCATTGTCCTGCCATCTCAGCTCCGCGCTCTGTTCGAGTTGCTCCATCAGGGGTTTCACCCTTTCAACGGCCTTCCAAAAAACTGTGTCCATGTTATGCCAAGACTTCCCTTGCGGGGTGGAGGCTCTCGTTGATACCAGACGGATGCAACCTCTAGGGCTCGGGGCCGCCGTGGGGCTGGACGTTGACCAATTAAAGGTCAGTCGTCTTCGAGGGTGGAGGTGTCGCCCTCGGGCAGGCCGAGCTCCCGGGCTTTGAGGAGACGCCGCATGATCTTGCCGCTACGCGTCTTGGGCAACGAGTCGATGAAGTCGATCTCCCTGGGCGCTACGCCCGCCGAAAGCTTCTTCCTGGAGAACTGGAGCAGCTCCCGGCGCAGCTTGTCAGACTGCTCGTAGCCGTCTTTCAGGGATACGAAGGCCTTGACTATCTCCATGGCGATAGGATCGGGCTTGCCGATGACCCCGGCCTCCGCCACGGCGGGGTGCTCGATGAGCGCGCTCTCCACCTCGAAGGGGCCGACCAGATGGCCGGCGGTGTTGATCACGTCGTCTGCACGGCCGACAAACCAGAAGTAGCCATCCTCGTCCATGCGTGCCTTATCGCCCGTGATGTACCATCCGTTCTGGAACCGGGAGTTGTACATCTCCTCGTTGTGCCAGTAGGTCTTGAACATGGATGGCCAGCCGGGCTTGATTGCCAGGTGGCCTTCTTCGCCCACGGGAAGCTCTTCGTACTCTTCGCTGAGGATGGAGGCGGTGACCCCCGGGATGGGACGGCCCATCGAACCGACCTTGATGTCCTGAACGGCGTAGTTTGATATCAGGATGGCCCCGGTCTCGGTTTGCCACCAGTTATCGTGGATGGGCATGTGGAAGGCCTCCATGCCCCAGTGGATGGCCTCCGGGTTGAGGGGCTCGCCGACGCTGGCGATGAACCTGAGGCTGCTCAGGTCATGCCGGTGGGCGACGTCCTCGCCGGCTTTCATAAGCATCCGAATGGCAGTGGGAGCAGTGTACCAGACTGTGACCTTGTACTTAGCGATGGTCCTGTACCAAGCGCCCGCCCCGAATCCGCCTTCGTAGATCACCTGGGTGACGCCGTTGGTCCAGGGGGCGGACATGCCGTAGGAGGTGCCGGTGACCCAGCCCGGGTCGGCGGTACACCAGTAGACGTCCTCTTCGTGGAAGTCCAATGCCCACTTGCCGGTGGCGTACTGCTGATAGGCGGCCCGATGGGCGTGGGCGGCTCCCTTGGGCTTGCCGGTGGTGCCCGAGGTGTAGTGCATTATGGAGTAGTCTTCCTCGGTGGTCTGGACGATGTCGAAATCGGGGGAGGCGTTGGCCATCACCTCTTCATAGCTGATGTCGTCGGGGTCCAGGGGCTCAGAGCTTCGATTGTTCTTGTTGACGATGATCACGTGCTTCAGGTCCGGCAGGTCGCCTAGCATGGAGGAGACCTTTGCCCGGAGCGCGGGGGTGGTGAACAGCACCTTGGCGCCGCTATCCAGCATCCGGTCTTTGACCGGGTCCGGCCCGAAGGCAGAGAAGAGAGGGCCCGCTATGGCGCCTGCCTTCAGGATGCCGAAGAACCCGAAGTACAGCTCCGGGATCCGGTCCATGAAGATAAAGACCCGATCGCCCTTCTCGATACCCAGGTCCGCAAGTACGCTGGCGAACTTGTTGGACTCCTCTTTGAACTGCTGGAAGGTGTAGGTCTCCTGCTCTCCGTTGGAGCCCTCCCAGATCATGGCCGGCTTGTCCCTGCGAGACCCGTTGGCGTGCCGGTCCACCGCCTCATAGGCCAGGTTGAGACCGCCGCCCGGCAGCCCGTCAAGCTCGCTCTTGATGGTATCCCAGGAGAAGTCCTGGCGCATGGCGCCGTAGTCCTGGATGTTGGGCGTGACCTCGATATCCTTGAGATCGGGTTTGGTGATGATGTCTTCGGCCATGATTACTTCCTCCCTCAATGGCGCTTCTTCTCCCGAAGACCGGACCGGCCTCGAAGGGGAAGAAGGTTCCGGTATGAGCTTGGACGACCCCAAATTTATAACAAGGGCGGGAAGTAGTCAATTTGGGGGTGGAGATTATCCTGGAGACTCAGCTCTATCAATGGCCTCCAGCAGTTCATTAGCAATGAACAGGCGCGGCCATGTGCCTGGCATCTCTTCCACAACGCCGGCATCTTTCAGTCTGTAGAGCACCCCTCTTGCTCCGGCACGAGAGATACCCAAAACCTTTGACGCTGTAGGTATCGTCGTTACGGGTGATGCGAAGAGCTCCTCCGTCAAACGAAGCGCATTCGCAGATTCCCGACGTTCCTGGAGCTTATGCCGGTACTGCTCCTCAAGTTGTCGGATGCTCCGAACTCGTTTGAGTGCGTCCTGGGCTTGTTCGATGACTCCGTTCAAGAAATAGCCTATCCACTCCTCCCAATCACCGGTTGCGCTGAGGTTGTACAGCTGGTCGTAATACATGCTACGGTCCCGCTCGAAGTAGGCACTTAGATACAGAAGAGGTGTGGGCAGTATCTTCTTCGAACAAAGATACAGAATGATCAACAAGCGCCCTATTCGTCCGTTGCCATCCAGGTATGGATGAATTGCCTCAAACTGATAGTGAAGGAGCGCACATTGAGCCAATGGGGGCAACACCGAATGCTCTTCATTGGCAAACTTCTCCAAATCAAGAACTAAGCCCCTGACCATGGCCGGGGGCGGTGGGACAAATCGTGCCTTTTCTATTCGGGCGCCTTCCGGACCTATCCATACCTGTTCGTTACGCAGAGCACCGGGACGTTTGTCTTTGCCTCGCACACCTTCCAACAATTTTGCATGCATTTCGTTCATGAGACGATGAGATATTGGAAGCCGGTCCAACTCCGAAATGCCCAGCTCAAGCGCGAGGATGTAGTTGACCACCTCTGTGACATCCCGACTAATAACGCCTGAGGCTTCATACGTGAATACGTCCGACAAAGACGCTTGCGTACCTTCAATTCTGGACGAAAGGACTGCCTCTCGGCGCATGAACGGCCTAATCAACAGATGAGGATTAGGGATTGTCTCCCCAACGCCGGCAAGCATCGCAACAGCCCTGGACGCTTCGTCAAGGCGATACACGAGAGCTGGGCTGAGGTCCAGTTGACGAGGTATGCGGTCAGGCACATACGCATGCTCACCACCAATGGTCGGCACAATCTTGCCGATGGGGCTCTTTCTTAGCTCTTTTACTTTCATCGCAATTGAAACTCCAGTTACGATTTTACACCGAATAGAAACTTTTAGGCCAAATAGTATCAAATGGAGCTTGTCTCAAAAGTACAGACGTCTTAGTCCCAACCGCCCGCCCTCGGAAGGTTTTGTAGCTGGGGGAACATCCCCCAGGCCCCCCGCCAGAGGGAAGTTTCCCTCTGGACTCTCTCAAAGCAGGGTTCTGAGACAGACTCAATTACAAAGTATTTGAAAGTTGAGTTTCAAAACGCAAGTTGTTGAGGGTACCTCTACTGGATAACACTACATGTAGTGGTCACAACGCATCATTATTCATTGCGCCGTCACATAAGATGCTCCGCAACTTTAACTTTAGAGCTAACGTGGCCACCACAGTGACCAGCTACCGAACCGCTTGACAATCCGTTGCCCAAAGGATATATGGGTACACACAATTGGAGGAAACGATAGTGCGATCTCGGGAGGTACGGAAAGATGGCCGAGGAGATCACCACTTCCACCGTTAGCTTTGCATCCAATGGCGAAAGCGTGGACGCCTACCTGGCGCGCCCATCGAGAGGAGGCCCTCACCCCGGCCTGATTGTAATCCAGGAGTGGTGGGGAGTGGACGCCCACATCAAGGACGTGACCGATAGGTTCGCCCGCGAGGGATACGCCAGCGCCGCGGTAGACCTCTACTGCCATTTCGACACCAGGATCACCGAAGACGCCGACGAGGCCGCGGACCTCGCCGGAAGACTGGCCTATGACTCCGCTATGCGAGACCTGGCCGCCGGCGTGGAGTACCTGAAAAGCTCGGATATAGTGGGGGACAAGCCTGTTGGGGTGGTGGGGTACTGCCTGGGTGGGAGCTATTCGCTGCTTATGGCCTGCAAGAATCGAGACATAGCCGCTGCCGTGGCCTACTACGGTCAGATAGTCAACGATCAGCTGACTGACGAGAACCCGGTCAACCCCATCGACGAGGTCCCTCAGATGGGCTGCCCTCTGTTCTTCGTTCACGCCGGCGCCGACGAGTACATCACGCTGGACCATGCCAACCGGCTACGGGACGCCATGCAGGCCGCGAGCAAGGAAGGAGAGGTCAGGAGCTACCAGGGGGCTCCTCACGCCTTCTTCAACGATGCTCACCCGGAGGTCTACCGCGCCAAGGAGGCCCAGGACACCTGGAAACGCACCCTCGCCTTCTTCCAGCGGCACCTGGGAGGCTGAGCCTATCCTCCACTCCTCCACCCCCGCCAAGCCCTATCCTTCGGAGCTACCGCTCGTTACATCTAGAGGGCGAAGTGAGTGCACGCCCTGGATTGTGAATCCAGGGACAAAAGCTTGCTATATCAATAGGCCCATGCGATAATTGGCGGCGATTGTCATGAGACGACTGCTAGACACCGCGAAAAACATACGGCTGGCTTGGCGCCTGTTCTGGGATTCCAGGGTGCCCCTTTTCCTCAAGCTGGCCGTTCCCCTGGCCATGAGCTACATAGCGTGGCCCATAGACCTGATACGGGACTTCGTTGGGATACCCCTCCTCGGCAGGATAGACGACCTGGTAATCTTCTCCCTGGCCATAATAATATTCGTCAGGCTGGCGCCGCCTCAGATAGTACGGGAGCACCGGGAATCGATCTGGGGCACGAGCCTGGACGAAGGAGACAAGGTCACGGAAGCCGAGTATCGCATAGTGGACGAGGAAGAGAAGGAAGAGGCGGAGAACCACAAGGCGGCTTAGCATTACCTCGATGTAACCCGAGGTCGCGTCGACCTCGAATAGCGAAAACAGATTAGGAGAATAGACCATGGCCCGTAGACCCACCGGCGGTGGCGACTTCGATAGGATGCTCGAGCAATTCGGGCCCGCCGCCCGTAACCTGTCCAGACGCTTCCGGGGCCTGGGCGGACTCGTAGTAGTTCTTGTTATTGGTCTCATCGTCATCATATGGCTGGCCACGGGCATCTACCAGGTGGACACCGGACAGATGGGCGTGGTGCGGAGGTTTGGTAGAGAGGTAGGGACCACGGATCCCGGACTGCACTGGCACTGGCCAACGCCGATAGAGAAAGTAGATAAGGTCAGGGTAGAAGAGATACGGCGGCTGGAGGTTGGTTTCCGTGTAGTGGACCCAGGCCCTCCCGCCACCATTACTCCCTTCCCCGTCGAATCGTTGATGGTCACGGGTGACGAGAACCTGGTGGACGTGAAGATGGCGATCCAGGCCAGGATCATCCGCGGCCGGGTGGGAGGCAGCGAGCGGGAAGAAGCGTACGGAGTACCTGACAGAAGCCGAGGAGCGTCCGCCTTCCTGTTCAACGTCTTCGATCCCCAGGGTTCGCCCGACCAGGTGACCCTCAGGGACGCCGCCGAGACCGCCCTCAGGCAGGTGGTAGGCGAGAGCAGTCTGGACGAAGTCTTGACTGAAGAACGTAGCGCCATTGAAGACGAGGTCCGGGCCATACTGACCGAACTTATGACTATATACGGCACCGGTCTGGAGATCGTCCAGGTACAGATACAGTCGGTGGACCCGCCCAGCCAGGTACAGGCCGCGTTCGACGACGTGGTTGCGGCAAAAGAGGACAGGGTCAGGCTCATCAACCAGGCCAACGCCTATCGGAACGACATCGTCCCGAAGGCCAGGGGTGAAGCCGAACGGATCATCCTGGACGCAGAGGCGAAGCAGAGACAGAGAATTAACGAGTCCCTGGGTCAGGCGGCCAGTTTCGAGGCCATCCTGATCCAGTACCGCCTGGCGCCCCTGGTGACTCGACAGAGGCTGTACCTGGAGACCATCGAACAGGTGCTGGCGTCGACCCAGGAGTTCGTACTCGGACAGGGCGCCGGCCAACAGCTACTGCCCATTCTGGACCTGGGGGGAGATTCGTCCGACATTCAGACGCAGGCGGCAGCCGGATCCCAGTAGACACAATCCAACAATCTGAGCATAGGAGCGTTAACAGATGCCTGGAGGCATAAAGACAGTAATCGGGCTAGTCGTACTGGTGATACTGGCGTTCATTCTCATACCCCAGATATTCTTCACCGTGGACGAGACCAACCAAGCACTGGTCCTTCGGTTTGGAGAGTTCCAGAGGACCAAGACCTCGCCGGGGCTCAGCGTGAAGGTCCCCTTCATAGAGACCGTGACCAAGTATGACAAGCGGTTGTTGCGTTTCGATGCTCCACCGGAGACCCTCATTACCCTGGACAAGAAGAACCTGATCATCGATGCCTATGCCCGGTACAGGATTACCGATGCCAAGGTGTTCTTCGAGACGGTGCAGGACGAGGCGGGGGCCGACTCCAGGGTTCGTGACATCATCTCCGGTGAGCTGAAGAAGCAGATCGCCTCGTTCAACCAGTCAGAGATAATCTTGACTCAACGCGCTACCGGGGAAGTCGATGGCGTGCCCACAATTGTCCAGTCCGTCAGGGACGACAGTCGTGTCAAGGCCAGGGCCCTCGGTGTAGAGATCATCGATATCAGGATCAAACGCGCCGACTTCACCGACCCGATTCAGCAGAGCATCTTCCAGAGGATGAATGCCGAACGCCAACAGGAGGCCGCCCTGTTCCGAGCCGAAGGAGCCGAGTTCGATTTCCGAATTCGAGCTACGGCCGACCGGACCCGCACGATCACCATCGCCAACGCCCAGAGGGACGCCGACATCATCAACGGTTGCGGAGAGTCCGTGGCGGTGAAGATCTTCGCCAGCGCGTTCAACCAAGACCCCGAGTTCTTCAACTTCCTGCGGAGCCTGGAAGCCTATACTGGGGCCCTGGGTAGCCAGGACACGCTGGTCATACCGGTCAACTCGGAGTTCTTCCGCTATCTGACCGATTTCTCGGGCGTCCTGGATGGAGAGCTTCCGGCGGGCTCCCCGCTGGGAGACGCGCCGGCTGTCGATATCGGTTCCATCACCGGTAGCGGCGAGTCCATCGTAGCCCAGTACACCCAGGACAGAATCAACGAGTTGATTCGCGAGTGCGAAGAGCCCAGCGGCTTCATCAAGCTGTTCAGCGGCATTATCGAAAACGTAGAGGTAATCTCGGTGTTCGAGGCCGGATTGACGACAACCGACATCGTCTGGACCGTCGGAGGTGAGGAGTTGACTCTAAACGACCTTGAAACGGTCATACTGGGAGACGACGCGCTCAGGACTCTGACACCCAGCGGCATCAGGTTGGACGACGTGGAGGGACGTGAGGTGGACGTGGTTGCACGGAGAGAGCCGCAGCTGACCGAGACGGGTCAGCGGATACGGCTGGCAGTGGAGATCAACTTCCGCTAAGAGCGTAACCCAACAGATTGAGAATGAAAGTAGGGGCGGGCCGGTTCAATCGGCCCGCCCCGGATGCTTTTGTGCCGGCGGCCATCGCTCAACCGATCGCAGTCACGAAGTCCTTGAAACGTTTCTCGAAGACGGATCGCCTCAGCAGTATCCTGTGCTTACAGGTATTGCAGTGCAGGCCTATGTCCGCTCCAACACGGGAAACGGTCCACTCCCGGCTGCCGCACGGGTGAGGTTTCTTGAGCTGCACTACGTTGCCAATTTTTACGTCGATAGCCATCTAGCGGGCCCGTCTATAGACGTTTATCCGATCGCGGAGCTCTTGTGCCGCCTTCCTGGCTGCATCAGCGAAATCGGGACCGCCGGAAGCGTAGATTATGCCCCTGGATGCCGAGATGATAGCCCGCTGTCCCTCACTATCAACACCGTTGGCTACGGAGGCCTCCAGATCGCCGCCCTGGGCGCCCACGCCGGGTATGAGGATGGGCATGCCGGGACAGACGTCCCTTATTTCCTTGAGGTCCCCTGGATACGTGGCGCCGACCACCAGCCCGACGTTGCCCGAGGTGTTCCACTCGTTAGCTTTAGATGCCACGGCCTGAAAAACGGACCGGTTGTCATCGATGGAGAGGTCCTGGAAGTCCCCAGCTCCGGGGTTGGAGCTGCGACACCAGACCAGCACGCCTCTATCGGCGTAATCGAGAAACGGTTGCAACGAGTCGTGGCCACCCCAGGCGTTGACAGTGGCGCCATCGAAGCCCCACACGTCGAAGAGGGCCTTGGCGTAGGCTTGGGCGGTGTTGCCCACGTCTCCCCGCTTGGCATCACCGATGACGATCAGGCCCGGAGCTCTCTCTCGTATGTACTCTACCGTCCCTTCCAGGGCTTTCAGACCGTCTATCCCCGAAGCCTCGTAGAAGGCCAGGTTGGGCTTGTAGGCGCATACGAGGTCGCGAGTGGCGTCTATGATGGCCCTGTTGAACGCCAGGATGTCGCGGACCGGCATGCGATCGGGGTCAGGGTCCAGACCAACGCATAGGAGGCTATCGTTTGAGAGGGAGGCGGACAGCAGCTTGTCCAGGAACTTCATGGCGCGGTTAGAATATCACAGTAAATGTGGTAGCATTACCCCTTGACCGGATAACCGGAATCCAGTATATTGGGAATACGGGAGGATGTGATGGCGAAGAAAAAGACCCCAAAAAGGACTAAACAGGTAAAAGAGACGGCTACCAGCTACCTGGTCAAGGTCGCCGATAGGGGCGTGGTAACCCTGCCAGCGGCTATCCGGCGCGCCACCGACATCGAGAAAGGGGACTTCCTGGAGCTGGTTGTTGAGGGGAGAGAGATACGAGCATTGCCCAAGAAGCTGGTGGATAAGGACCAGGCCTATTTCTGGAGCCGGGAGTGGCAGGAGGGCGAGCGCGAGGCAGAAGAAGACATCAACCAGGGCCGGGTAGAGGATTTCGACTCCGTCGATGAGCTCCTCGAAGAGCTGAGCTCCTAGGCGGCGATGTCCGGTGGCCGAGGTCGAATGGCGCATCGCCAGGACCAATAGATTCAAAAAAGCCTTCGTGAAGCTGACGGTTCGAGACCGAGAAGCGGTGGGCAAGGCCCTTCGTCAACTGGTGGCGGACCCAAGGCATCCCGGTCTTCGAGTGAAGAAGATGGAGGGGGCCGAGGGGATCTGGGAAGCCAGGGCCGGCCGCTCCATACGCATCACCTTTGAAATCCGAGGTCGGGCCTTCCTCCTGAGAAACGTAGGGGAGCACGATAGAGCGCTGGGTAGTCCCTGACCACAGGGCGATGAAGCTCCCCGCTAATCTAACGCCGGCAACCTTCATGCGGAGACTGAACCGGTTCGCGGCGATGGTGAGCCTGGGTGGGACCGAAACCGTGGTGCACGTGGCCAACTCGGGGCGGTTGAGGGAGCTGTTTACCCCAGGTCGAAGGGTGTACTTGGCGCCGAGGCGGGGAGAACACAGGAAAACGGCATACGATCTAACCCTGGTCGAAGTCGATGACACACTGGTCTCCTGCGATGCCCGGCTCCCCAACCCGTTGACCGAGGAGGCCGTCCGCAACGGGACCCTGGCCCCTTTAGCAGGCTATCCCACCATCGAGCGGGAGGTCACGTACGGAGAGAGCCGCCTGGACCTGCGGTTGTCCGGGCCCAACGGCGACTGCTACGTCGAGACCAAGTCGATCACCCTCGTCGAGGACGGCACGGCCCTGTTCCCCGACGCACCCACCACCCGGGGTACGAAGCATGTACGCAGCCTGGTGAAGGCGCTGGACGAGGGACACCGGGCCGCCGTGGTGTTCGTGGTACAACGGGAAGATGCGACCAGGTTCTCGCCCCACGAGACGGCCGATGAGGTGTTTGCGGCGGCGTTGCGCAACGCGGCGGAACGGGGAGTGGAGGTGTACGCCTACGGGTGCAGGGTGGATCTGACTGACATCTCTATCGCCCGAAGGCTGCAGGTATGTCTATAATGAGGAGACTCTGACAGGGAGGTGTCACCGGAAGCCATGAAGCCTGGGCCGTGGAACAAGATCGCCGATGCGGCGATGAGCGTACTGGCCAAGCAGATAGCCGTGAAAGTGGTCTCTGCGATGCGGATAGGCCGGCTGTACGTCGATTTCCCCGATGGAAGCGCGTCGACCTTTGGACAACCCGGTACCGGCCTTTCTGCCCACCTTCGGGTCCTGGACGACAGCTTCTTCTCCAAGGCATTGGTGGGTGGCGAGATCGGGTTCTGCGAAGGGTACGTGGACGGGCTGTGGACTTCGAACAACCTGCCCGACCTATTCCACCTCGCCATCCTCAACAGAAGATACGTGAACCTCAACCTGAGCTGGGCGAGCTGGCTGTCCCGTATGCGCAACCGCAAGCTGCACCTGGACAATCAGAATACCCCTTCCGGCAGCGAAGACAACATTCACGCTCACTACGACCTTAGCAACGACTTCTTCAAGCTCTTCCTGGACGAATCGATGACCTACTCCTGCGGGGTCTTCCCGACAGAGCAGAGCGCGCTGACCGAGGCCCAGTACAACAAGTACCGGATGATGTGCGACAAGATAAACATCTCTTCTGGCGACTCGGTGCTGGAGATCGGTACGGGGTGGGGTGGATTCGCCACCTACGCAGCCAAGAACTACGGGTGCAAGGTGACCAGCATCACCATCTCGAAGGAGCAGCACGATCTGGCGAAGGAGCGGGTAGATAGGGAGGGGCTGTCATCGCTGGTAGATGTCGAGCTGTGCGACTACCGGGATGTGACGGGCCGATTCGACAAGATCGTATCCATAGAGATGTTCGAGGCGGTGGGCGCCGAGTACTTCGCCACCTTCTTTCGCAAGTGCGATAAGGTCCTGCAGCCGGGCGGACAGATGTGCATGCAGGTCATCACAATCCCCCACCGGTCGTTCCACGCGCATCGGGACGGCTCCAACTGGTTGCAGAAGTACATCTTCCCAGGCGGGGTGCTGCCCTCGCTGGCAGCCATGGAGGAGGCGGTGGCCTCTACGAGCCTTCTGGTCAGCCACGTGGAGGAGATCGGCAGCCACTATATCAGGACACTGGCGACCTGGCGGGACCGTTTCCTGGCCAACCTGCCCGCCGTGCGAGACCTGGGCTTCGACGAGCGTTTCATACGAATCTGGGACTGCTACCTGGCCTCGTGCCAGGGCGCCTTCCGTGCCCGTAGCATCGGCGACGTTCAGATAGTCTTCGATAAGCCCCTACTATGAGCGCCGTAGAATCGAAGACTGGGCAGCTGATGGAGATCTTCGATCAGCTGTATGAGCGATTCGGGCCCCAGCACTGGTGGCCCGGTGACACCCGGTTCGAGATGATCGTCGGCGCCATCCTGACCCAGTCCATCGCTTGGACCGGCGTCGAGGTGGCGATGTCAAAGCTCAGGGAAGCGGGCGCACTGGACCCGGCCTCTCTGAGGGAGATACCCCTGGACGAGCTGGCCGGGCTTGTGTATGCCTCGGGGTACTACAACGCCAAGGCGAGGAAGATAAAGGCCTTCGTCGAGCACCTCCAGCGTTACGATGACGACCTGGATGCGCTGTTTTCCCAAGACGCATCGTCACTGCGGGCGGAGCTGCTCTCGATACACGGTGTGGGGGAGGAGACGGCAGACTCCATCATCCTGTATGCGGCCCACAAGCCGGCCTTCGTCATCGACGCCTATACTCGCCGGATCGTGGACCGGGTGGGCGTGGACGTGAACGGAGAGTCCTACGAGGCCTACCAGAGGCTGTTCACCGACGAGTTGCCCAGGGACGTCAAGCTGTTCAACGAGTACCACGCCCTCTTCGTGAAGCTGGGCAAGGACTTCTGCAAGACGAAGCCGTTGTGCACGGGGTGTCCGATTAGCGAGGTCTGCGACTATGGGCGGCGAGCTGCGAGCGGCGGATAGCGGGACGTGCGCCGCAGGGATGCCGACGGCTCAGTTGGCCGGTAGACCCATCCGTTGGACATCGTAGCCGCCAAGGGCCTCGACCTGGCGACGGGGTGCGGGCAGGCGGAGGAGGTCGATGAAGGACTGTACTGGGGAGAGGTGGAGGAAGTGGTCCGGGATGACGAGGTCGTATCGCTCCTCGCCCAGGGGTACGAAGTCCAGGCCCTGGGTCTCGGCCGCGGCCCTGACACCGATACCGGCGTCGGCCAGGCCCGAGGCTACCACACTAGCCACCGCCAGGTGCCCTTGGGCTATCCGATCGTAGCCGTTGATACTCCCAGCCTGAATGCCTGCTTTGGACGCCAACCGGTCCAGCAAGGCCCTGCTTCCCGATCCCGGTTCCCGGTTGACGAAGGTCAAATCGGGGCGGGCCAGGTGATCGATGCCGGAGATTCCCCTGGGATTGCCATGGGCCACCATGAGGCCTTGCTGTCGCACCGCAAAGGTGATGACGGTGCAGCGGAAGGGGACGAGGCGGTCTACCCAGGGCAGGTTGTACTGGCCGGTGGCCTCGTCGAAGAGGTGGCAGCCGGCGATGTGGGACGAGCCTTCAACCAGGTGGCGGAGGGCGGCATCGCTGCCCAGGCCCAGCCAGACCAGGTCTATCCCCCTCTTGGACAGGTCTCGACCGAAGAAGGCTATCGATGGCTCGCCCCCCGCTACTACAAGCTGCTTGCCCCCCTCGATGGGTTGCAGAGGCTCGACCGATAGGCGATTGCCCTCACCCCAGCTCTGCGCTATCCCGTCTGCGGCGGCGATGAGGTGCACGGTGGACTGACTACCGACCAAGGGTCTTGCCAGCAGACGTTCGCCGACGGTGAAGAGCTGCACCCGTGCGGGAAAGGGCAGGTCCGTACTGCCGCCCACCAGGTCTGCGGTCTGTCTGCCGGTGGCGCCCGATAAGGAAAAAAGAGCCTCGACGGTGGTTTCCAGGGCCAAGGCCAGCTTCAGAGCTACCTCCGTCGACGGCACTGACCTGCCCGATTCTATGGCAGCGTAGGCCTGCCGCGAGATGCCCGCGGCGCTTGCCAAGGCCTCCTGCGAGAGGCCAGCGGCACGCCTGGAGCGGCCAAGGCTGTTGTCAAGGCTAGGCATCTTGATCGCTTGAAGAAAGGACTCGATTTACCTTGAGTGATGGTTTTCCAATATACACTCTACTTTGCATATTGACAAGTATACCTGTCCATTACTAGTATAGTCAGGCCGTTTCACGATGGAGGCGAAGATCGGGTGTACCGGAAGCTGGGAAGCCTGTCCGCCGTGTGGGCGCTGGTCGCTGCCCTGGCGTTCGGCGGGTGCGCCCTGTGGCCCGAACGATCGCTGGTGCTGGCGACCACCACCAGCACCTACGACTCGGGCCTACTCGATGCCGTCCTGCCCGCATTCGAGGAGGAGCATAACGTAAAGGTCGGTGTAGTCGCCGTTGGGACCGGCCAGGCGCTGGCGTTGGCGGCCCGAGGGGACGCAGACGTGGTCCTGGTTCATGCCCCTGACCGGGAGATCGAATTTGTAAGTGAGGGATTCGGGGTCGACAGGCGCTACGTCATGTACAACGACTTCGTGATCCTCGGACCGGAGGAGGACCCGGCCGGCATCCGGGGCTTGGACAACGCCGTGGAAGCGTTCCGACGGATCTCGGCCACGGAGTCCACTTTCGTGTCCAGAGGGGACGAATCGGGGACGCACATCAAGGAGGTGTCGCTATGGGTTTCGGCGGGGGTCAGCGACCTCGATAGCCGGGAGTGGCACCTGTCGGTAGGGCAGGGCATGGGAGGTACGCTGACCACGGCAAACGAAAAGGGGGCCTACACCCTCTCGGACCGGGGTACTTTTCTGGCCAGGGAGAATCTGGACCTGGTGATACTGGCCCAGGGAGACGAGGTGCTGTTCAACCCATACCACGTGATGATGGTCAACCCGGAGAAGTTCCTCAACGTGCAGTCGGAGCTGGCGACCTTGTTCATCGAGTTCTTGTTAATGCCGGAAACCCAGATGGAGATTGGGGAGTTCGGTATGGAGGAGTACGGCCAGGGACTGTTTACGCCGGTGAACCTGGAGGAGTGATGAAGAAGGTCACGGTGAATAACCCAAGCGGGAAACGCCATGGATGAGATAGCGTCCGGGATAGTCCAGGCGTTCAAGCTGATCGGGAATCTGGACCCGGAAGTCAGAAGCATAGCGCTGTTCTCGCTCGAGGTGTCGGGTGTGGCGTTGGTTCTGGCCGCCTTGGCCGGCATCCCCTACGGAGTTTGGCTGGCCTTCGCCAGGTTTCCCGGCCGCAGGATACTCATCGGGCTCACCTATGCCGGCATGGCCTTCCCGACGGTGGTAGTCGGCCTGGTGGTCTTCCTCTCCCTCTCCCACAACGGCCCATTGGGGGTCCTGAACTGGCTTTTCACCCCCATGGCGATCATCGTGGCCCAGTTCATCATAGCCTTTCCCGTTATCTCCAGCCTGACGGTAACCGCCATACTGGGTATCGATCCCGGGATGCGGCAGCAGCTGCGCAGCCTGGGCGCTACGAGGTGGCAGACATCCATCGCCCTACTCATGGAGGCCCGCCTGGCGATGATAGTTGCGCTGGCCGCGGCCTTCGGCAGGGTCATTACCGAGGTCGGAGCGGTGATAATAGTGGGAGGCAACATCGCCGGGAACACCAGGGTACTCACAACGGCCATAGTGCTGGAGACCCGAAAAGGCGCCTTCGATGCCGCCATTGCCCTGGGAATCATCCTGCTGCTGATATCGTTCACCATCAACGTCCTGGCCACCCGCCTCCAGGGAAGGGCGCTGAGCAGATGACCGAGCCTCTGTTCACCCTGTCCAACCTGGTCAAGCGGTACGGCGAGCGGGAGGCGTGCCACGTAGATAGCCTGGAGATCCGCCGGGGGGAGGTCCTGGGTATCATCGGCCCCAGCGGCTCGGGAAAGAGCACGCTGCTGAGGATGCTGAACCTGTTGGAAGTCCCCACCTCCGGGAGCCTGGTTTTCGATGGGCGCCGCCTGACCGATCCTTCTTCAGCCCCCCTTTCGACTCGAAGAAGGATGACCATGGTGTTTCAAAACCCGGTCCTCTTCAACACATCGGTGCTCGACAACGTGGCCTTCGGCCTGAAGCTGAGGGGTAAGAAGAACGCCAGAGAGGAGGCGGAATCGCTGCTGGACCGTCTCGGGCTGATGGGCCTCGCCAGAGAGCACGCCTCCACGCTGTCGTACGGCGAGGCCCAGAGGGTGGCCCTCGCCCGGGCGATGGTACTCCAGACGGAGGTGCTGTTCCTGGACGAGCCCACCGCCAACCTGGACCCCTACAACGTCGGCCTGATAGAGGACATGCTGGAATCGGTGAACAGAGAGCTGAACACGACCGTGGTGCTGGTCACCCACAACGTGTTCCAGGCGAGGCGGGTGGCCCATCGAGTAGCGCTGTTGCTGGATGGCAGGGTTGTGGAGGCGGGACTCACGGAGGAGATATTCACCCGGTCCCGAGACCCCAGAACGGAGGCCTTCATCCGGGGAGAGATGGTGTACTAGGGTCCCCCTGTCTCGGTGTCAGGTCCTCGTTGGAGACGGTGATGGCGTCGCCCAGGTGGGGTGCAAAGAGGGTCCGGTAACGGCTCACCTGATGGTCCGGGTCATCCCTATCGTCCAGCTGCACCTCCACCTCGAATATCCTGCCCACGTCCTGGACCTCATCCAGGTTGAATAGGGTGTTGCCCTTCCGCCACTGTTCTCTACGCTTTCTGACGATGGTCCTTACTCCCAGGGCGATGTCCAGGACCTGCTTGACGCTTCGATCTCGCACCGGAAAGAGCTGAAATCTGGAGGTCCTGAGGCCGGACTGGTGCTTATCGTAGTAGTAGACCAGGTAGGTGCTCCGGCGCTCCACCCGCAGTTTCAAACGGCGGGTGCCGAGGGAGTCGTTCGCCCTGGGTAGATTGTAGAAATAATCGACCTGCTTGCGGCGGCCGAGGCTCTCGGCCCCGATGTCCCTGAGTATCTTGCGGATGGGTCGGAAATTGGGGCAGAAGTGTTTGATCTCCCTGTTAAGCCTGAAGTCCATACGCTCAGTGGGGGTTGGAGGCTAGCGGGGGGACCAGAAAGCGAGACGGCCGGAGGCGATGGCAGTGGGAGGAGCGCTTCCGTCGACGGGCAGCACCCATACCTGGTCCTCGTTGGAGCCGTTGGTACGGACGGACCTGCCGACGTATACCAGGTGCTCACTATCGGGTGACCAGATGCGGTTGGACTGGGAGTACTGGTCGAAGAACGCGAAGAGGCTGAGAAGCATCTCGCTGCCGGGTATGAAATTGGTGAGCTTGGTCGATGACTTGCCATCCCTGTCCACCACGTGCCAGGCCAGGGACAGATCCAACCGGTCCACGGCGACGTAGGCTATCTTCTCCCCGTCCGGCGACCAGAAGAAGGACACCACCTCCTCCTCGCTGACCCTGCGGGACTCGCCCGTATCGGCATCGAAGATATTCAGGCCGTTGTAGGTGAAAACGCCCAGGTCGGTGTTGGGTGTGATGGAGGTATAGGCCAGCTCGTTGGCTGTGGGAGACCAGGCAAAGGCCGAGAGGCCCCTCAGGGTTGTAACGGTGACCTCGTTGCTGCCTCGGAAGTTGGAGATCTGGAGGGTCTCTACGTTGTTCACCTGGTCAGTGAAAGCAATGGTCTGGCTGTCATAGGACCAGGAGGGCGCCCGAAATGCCAGGGAGTGCACCGGCAGAGGGGACGAGGGTACCTCAAAGCTGCCGTCCACCAGGCCGAGACCTCGTCCCAGGTGGTGCAGTATGTACTTGCTATCGGGGGACCAGGAGAGATAAGAAGGGGCGCCCACGGCTATGGCGTGGGGCGGTTGGGCGCCTTCCGCATCGATCACCAGCAAGACCAGGGTCTCCAACGTCGGGGCCAGGAAGGCGATGTTCCGGCTGTCCGGAGACCAGAGGATATAGTGAGGGCTTCGATTGGCGACAAACCGGCCGGCCGCATCCGGCTGGTTCTCAAACACCGTCTTGGGTAGGCCCCCCTCTACATCGACGAGGTAGAGGGATCCGATAGGCTCCTCTATGACCTCGAACCCACTGTAGGCGATTTGGGTGCTATCCGGCGACCAGGTAGGCCAGTTGTAGATCATCTCTCGGTCGGAAGGACCGGTCTCGTCCGCAATGGGGAAGGTCAGCTTCTGCTCATCGGTGCCGTCGGGGCGAATAGTGTAGATGTTGGAATCGATTCCTACGTAGGCGATGAGGTCCACCACGTTGCTTACCTCCGGGGCGGCTGTTTCAAGAGTGGGCGCGGGCGCTTCCTGGGTGGGTTCCGGCGACGGGACAGGGGTGTCTTCGACGGAGTCCCGCCTGCAACCGACGGCCAGCAGAGCTACTATCAGGACTATCGCCGTCCACCGGACTATGCTCCGGGTGGAAATGGCTCCGGCCACGTTACCGGTCTTTCTAGCGGCAGACGAGCTAATCGCCGGCCAAATGGACAACTACGTCTCTACGGCCTTCGGGTTTCAGGTTGGGTCTCGCAGTGTCGACCATTTCGATCTGTATAGGAGGGATGTCTCCCAGTCCTACAGCGCCTCCCAATCGACCTCGTCCAGCCCGAACCTGGGGCCTTCCGTGCATATCTTCTTCATCCCACTCAATGTTGGTATGGAGCACCCGAAGCATATCCCGAATCCACAGGCCATGCGCACCTCGAGAAGAATCTGCGTCCGGTCTTCGATCTTCGCATCTCTGCAGACGGGCAGGGCCGACTTATACATGGGCACCGGTCCGCACAGGAACAGCTGGTCGGCGTTCTCCAGGTAGGGCGAAAGGTGCGCGGTGACCAGGCCCTGCTTGCCAACGGAACCGTCTTCGGTTACCGGGACGTACTCCAGCTCGGGCTGGATCAACTCTTCAGGGTAGAGGGCTGCCTCGTTTCTGCCTGCAGACAGAAGAGTTACGTGGATTTCGGAGGCTAGAGCCTCGTCGGCCAGGGCTATGAGAGGGGCTATACCGGTGCCGCCCCCGGCCAGCACTATCCGCTTCGTTCCGGGGTGTATCTCGAACCCCTTGCCCAGCGGGCCCAGGACCCGGATGTCCTCGCCCACCTCACGCTCGCCGAGCCAGCTTCTGGCCAGCCCGTCGGCGTTGAACAACAGAGAGATCGAAGTCGGCGTGACCCACTCCGGGTGTTCCCCGTCCTTCTGCCTTTCGAGGACCTTGGGACCGTACTGGCAAACGGTGAAGGCCCGGGGCAGCAGAGGATCCGAGCCGTTACCGCAGGCGATCATGACGAACTCGCCGGCCCAAGCGCTCGCGGCGATGTGAGGCGCATCGACCCAGAAGCAACAGGTGTTGGGGCCTACCATCTGCTTGGACAGGATTTTGGACTTGCGGTCTTCCATGAGTGCTCGGCACTGAGTTACATCGCGAGACTGACTGATTATATCGCGAGAACGCAGGACGCGCTCGGAACCGGGAAACTGGCGGTGCTTGGGTAGGCCTGCTCAGATGCTCGCCACCAAGGGGACCGGTCACCGTAGACCGGATTCCCGGATGAGCTATAGGACCCCGGAGCCTGTCCCCGCTCCCGTCATCGAGCGGGTGAATAGACGGATCGGATTACCTGGACAGGTACTCCTTCATGGTCATGACGTTGTAGTTCTGTGGACCGTGGGTAAGGGACTCCACGGCTGCCCGAGCCGTATCAAGGGATGTGAAGCAGGGGATGCGTCGCTCGGCGGCGGCCCTGCGGATCTCGAACCCGTCTCGCAGGGGAGTCCTGTGGCCGGTCATGGTGTTTATCACGGCGTTCACCACGCCCTGCTCTATCACCTCTACAACGTCGGGATGGCCCTTGCCTACCTTGGCGACGGTAGTTACTGGCACGTCCAGCGCCCGCAGCATGTCGGCGGTGCCCTCGGTGGCGTAGAGCTTGTAAGGGAGAGAGGCCAGGTTGCGGATGATCCTCACACCTTCCGCCTTGTCCCTATCGGCGATGCTTACGAGGATGGCGCCCTCGGACGGAAGCGTCATCCCGCCGGCGAGGAGGGCCTTGGCGAGGGCGGAGTTGAAATCGTGATCGATGCCCATGACCTCGCCGGTGGACTTCATCTCCGGGCCCAGGTAGGTATCGACGCCCGCCAGCTTGGACATCGAGAACACGGGGGCTTTGATACCCACTATGTTTCTACTGGGCCACAGCCCCGATTTGTATCCCAGCGCCTCCAGGCTGGCGCCCATCATTACCCGGGTGGCCAGCTGGACCATGGGAACCCCGGTAATCTTGGAGAGGAAAGGAACGGTGCGGCTGGCTCTGGGGTTCACCTCCAGGACGTAGACCTGCGAATCTCTGTCCACCGAAGGCTCCGTCTCCATCTCAGGCACGGTGTCCAATACGACGTACTGGATGTTCATCAGGCCCCGTACGTCGAGGGCAAGGCCCATCTGTATGGTGTAATCGATGATGGCCTCGGTCTGTGCGTCGGTGAGGCTGATGCCTGGATATACGGCCATCGAGTCTCCGCTGTGGACCCCGGCCCGTTCGATGTGCTCCATGATGCCGGGAACAAACACCCGTTCGCCGTCGCAAATGGCGTCCACCTCCACCTCTTTACCTTCCAGGTACTTGTCTATGAGGATGGGCCGTCCCCGGCCCACCTCCGCGGCGCCGGAGATGTAGCGGATCAGCTCCGTAGCGTTGTGCACTATCTCCATGGCCCGGCCGCCGAGGACGTAGCTGGGCCGCACCAAGACGGGATAGCCGATGGTCTGGGCCACGTTCAGCCCCTCCTCCACCGTGGTCACGGTGCCGCCGGGTGGCTGGGGAATGCCGAGACGGTTGAGAAAGTCCTCGAAGCGGTGGCGGTCCTCGGCGATGTCGATGGCCTCAGCGGTGGAGCCGAGAATCGGCGTCCCGCCGCGATGCAGTGGCCCGGCCAGATTGATGGCCGTTTGGCCGCCGAACTGGACCACGGCGGCCGCGGGAGTGGCCCCGTTCTCATTCTCGTTGTCCAGGATATCTCTGATGCTCTCTTCATCCAGCGGCTCGAAGTAGAGGCGATCGCTCATATCAAAGTCGGTGGAGACGGTCTCGGGATTGGAGTTGACCATGACGCTGCTCGCGCCCTCTCTCTGGAGGGCCCAGGCTGCATGAACGCTGCAGTAGTCAAACTCGATGCCCTGGCCAATGCGGATCGGCCCGCTTCCGATGACCAGGGCCCGGTTGCCGGGTACCGGTTCGGCTTCGTTTTCCTGCTCGTAGGAGCTGTAGAAATAGGGTGTCTCGGCGGCGAACTCGGCAGCGCAGGTGTCTACCATTTTGTAGACGGGCCTGATGTTCCAGCTGTGTCTGAGATCGCGGACCTGTTCCGGCAACCTATCGGCCAGGGTGCCGATGTCCTCGTCGGAGAAGCCCATCCGCTTGGCCTGCCGAAGGAGCTCGGGGGTCAACGGGTCAGCCAGCAGTCTTCTCTCCATCTGGACCAGGTTCAAGAGCTTGGAGGTGAACCATGGGTCGACGCCTGTACGACAGGACAGCTGCTCAGGAGAGTCGCCTCGTCGAAGCATGGCCATGAGGGCCCATATACGCAGGTCGTTGGGCTCTAGGGGGAGACCGTCAGCGTCCGGGCCGTCCCGAGAGGGCCAGCTCTTGTCCTCCCACAGCAGCGGTCTGACGCCCACCTCCAGGGAGCGGACCGCCTTCTGCAGAGCGGCCTCGAAGGAGCGGTCTATCGCCATCACCTCGCCGGTGGCCTTCATCTGGGTGCCGATGGACCGGTCGCCGGAGGCGAACTTGTCGAAGGGCCATCGGGGGATCTTGACGACACAGTAGTCCAGGGCCGGCTCGAAGGCGGCGGCGGTCTGTCCGGTGACGGCGTTGGGTATCTGGTCCAGGGTGCGTCCGACGGCGATTTTGGCCGCGACTCGCGCTATGGGGTAGCCGGTGGCCTTGCTGGCAAGGGCGGAGCTGCGGCTGACGCGGGGGTTTACCTCTATGACGTAGTAGTCGGATGGGGTGACGCCGTCCTGATGGAAAGCTTCGGCCACCGTCGGGCCCGGGGCCAGGGCGAACTGAACGTTGCACCCGCCCTCTATGCCCAGGGCACGGATGATCCTGAGGGAGGCAGAGCGGAGCATCTGGTAGTCTTTGTCGGAGAGGGTCTGGCTGGGCGCCACGACGATGCTATCGCCGGTATGGACTCCCATAGGGTCAAGGTTCTCCATGTTGCAGACGGTGATGCAGTTGTCTCCCGAGTCTCGCATCACCTCGTACTCGATCTCTTTCCAGCCCTCCAGGTAGCGCTCGAGAAGGACCTGGTTGATGGGGCTGGCGGCCAGACCTCCCTTGGCTATGGTCTTCAGCTGTTCAACGGTCCGGGCCACGCCGCCTCCTGTTCCTCCCAGGGTGTAGGCGGGCCGGACCACCAGGGGCAGGCCCAGGTCGTCTCCGACTTCCAGAGCCTCGTCCAGGGAGCTGACGGTGGCATTGGCGGGGACCGGCTCATCGAGGCCTTCGAGAAGCTGCCGGAACAGCTCCCGGTCCTCGGCCTTGCGTATGGTCTCGAGAGGCGTGCCCAGCATGCGGACGTTGTACTTGTCCAGGACCCCGGCATCGGCCAGGTCCACGGCGAGGTTGAGGCCCGTCTGGCCGCCCAGGGTGGGAAGGAAGCCGTCGGGGCGTTCCCGCTCGATGATCCTGGACACGACGTCCACGGTCAGCGGCTCGATGTAGACGACGTCGGCGATATCCTCGTCGGTCATGATAGTGGCGGGGTTGGAGTTGACCAGGACGGAAACTACTCCCTCTTCCCGAAGGGCTTTGCAGGCCTGGGTTCCGGCGTAGTCGAACTCTGCCGCCTGCCCGATGACTATGGGCCCCGAGCCTATGACGAGGACTTTTTCGAGTTCAGGCATATAGCTAGTTTAGCCTCCGTCTCAGGACTGTGCCTCTTGATCGATTTCGTACAGCCTCAGGCCCGCTATCCGCTGAAAGTGCCGGTCCAGGGTGTAGATTTCGTGGTCCCCTTCGATGGCCTGTGCGGCTATGACCAGATCAGTCAACGGGATGGGTGCTCCCAGCCGGCGGAGGTCCATACCCAGTCTGCCGGCCTCTACCCACATATCCTGGCTGGCATTCAGAAATGGCAGTGAGTCAATCGTGAGGCGAAGCTCGTCGAATTCTCTCCGGCTTCTGGATCCCTGCAATAACTCCGACAGAACTACACCCACCATGACTATTTGATTTCCGCGGAGCAGACGCCCAAGTTCATATGCAATCATGCTGCCGGGCACACGAATGGAGTTGATCCAGACGTTTGTATCAGCTATCACCATATAGCTGTCTGTACTCCTCCAACTCCAACTCTTCCAGTTCGTCCAGATTGTCTATCACGTCCACCTTTCCGAACATGCCGATAAGCTGTTCGACTCGCTGACGGCGAACATACTCTTCCAGGGCTTTATTGACCGCTTTGCCCTTGCTCTTCTCCCCTGTAAGCTCTGCCACCGCCTCGAGGAGTTTGGCATCCAGGTTTAACGTGGTGCGCATCACTCTACCTCATCTATAATTGGCATCAATATTATACATCACTACTGGGCGTCTTTCACCAGCCCCAGAAAGCGGTCGAAGAGGTAGACGTTGTCACGGGGGCCGGGTGAGGCCTCCGAGTGGTACTGGATGGACAGGACGGGATATTCCCGGTGGGTGATGCCCTCGACGGTGTCGTCGTTGGTGTTGATATGGCTTATTTCAACGGCGGCCGGCAGACCGGCGGCGTCCAGGGCGTAGCCGTGGTTCTGGGCGGTGATGTGGACCCGGTTCGTCGATAGGTCCTTAACGGGATGGTTGCCTCCCCGATGTCCGAACTTGAGCTTGAAGGTGTTGCCTCCCAAGGCCCGGCCCAGCATCTGATGGCCCAGGCATATCCCCATGACTGGCTTGACTCCTATGAGGGCCTTCACCGTGTCCGAAATTCTTCCCAAGAGGGCCGGATCGCCGGGGCCGGGAGAAAGCAGGAACCCGTCCGGGTCCAGGGCCAGGATGTCCTCGGCGGGTGTGGATGCTGGGACCACCTTCACCCTACAGCCCTTGCTCCTCAGGATGCGCAGGATGTTGAACTTCAGCCCGTAGTCCAGAGCTACGATATCGCACCAGGGATCGGTCTCTTGGCGTGAGGAGTTCCAGTCGTAAAGCGAGGGAGTGGAAACGGTGGAGACGAAGTCGTTGTCGTCATAGCGGGGCAGCTTGCCGAGCTGCTCGAGGGCGGCCTCGGCCGAATCGTCCAGCGTTATGATGCCCATCATCACACCGGAGGAGCGGAGACGCCGCGTTATGGCCCGGGTGTCCACCCCGCCCAACCCCACTATGTTTTGAGAGGCCAGGAACTCCGAGAGAGTACCGGTGCTGTTCCAGTGGCTGGGAACGTGGCAGTCCTCCCGCACGATTAGTCCCCGGACTTGGATACGCTTCGATTCCATGTCCTGTTCGCTGATGCCGTAGTTGCCCACGAGGGGGTAGGTGAGAACGACTATCTGGCCGGCGTAGGAGGGATCGGTAAGCACCTCCTGGTAGCCGGTCATAGTGGTGTTGAACACTACCTCGCCGTAGGAGGCGATGTCCGCTCCGAAGGTGTACCCCTCGAAGGCGGCGCCGTCCTCGAGTACCAGGCGGGCTGCCCTGCTCATTCCGCGCTCGATCTCCTTGACTCCTTGTAACCGGGTCGGAAGCCCCTATCGAGAGCCTGCTCGGGGGATTCGAAGAACACGATGTTGTTCTTGACCAGTCTTCGAGCGGTAAATCGGTCTGCCCGGTGAAACACCCTGGTCTTCGAGCTGCCAGCGGATTCGGGACGGCTCCCCCAGCTGCAGTAGACACATCTCAGAACGGCCGGCTTGTCCGAGGTCAGCAGGAACTCGGGGGTCGCGTAGGTGGTCTCGTGGTTGGTGACGCAGTTTTGGTTGGTGCAGCGGATGCCCTCCGCGTTCTTGTAGACGGGATACTCCACCGGCTTGACGAACCGGTTCGGCGTTTCCTTTATACTCGGGTTCTGGGTACCGAGGGTGAGTGCCAACAGGGCCATCCTTATGGGTACGCCGTAAGCGGCCTGCTTGAAGTACATGCTGCGGGGGTCCTCGTCCAGCTCGTGGGCGATCTCATCGACACGCGGAAGGGGGTGCATGACGAGGGTGTTCTTGAACTCGGGCCTCGTCATCATCTTGCGATCGAGCTTGAAGTAGGAGTCCTCGGACTGTTCGTTTTCGCCGTGCCGCTCCCTTTGCAGTCTCGTTGCGTAGAGCGCATCGGTACCGGCCAGTTTGACCTCGATGTTGACCTCAGGGAGCATCGCCAGCGTGTGGGACCTGTCCGGGGTCTGATAGATGGCGTCGAGGCCACCCAGCTCCGCTTCTTCGAGAGAGTTCGAGGCGATGTCCGCACCCTCTTCTATCGTGCCGATGTACTCCCGGCGAAGTTTCTCCTTTACGTATTCGGGCAGCTCATAGCCTTTGGTGGAGATGAAGACTATGTTGGCCCCGAAACGGGCCAGGGCGTATATCAGCGAGTGAGCGGCCCGGCCGCTCTTCAGGTCTCCGCATACGGCGACAGTGAGGTCTTCGATCCTGCCCTTCTCCCTTCGAAGGGTGTAGAGGTCGCAGAGGGTCTGGGTGGGGTGCTCGTGGCTGCCGTCGCCGGCATTGATGACGGGCACGCCGGCGTAGTTGGACATTGCCCGGGCCGCACCCTCCCAGGGGTGGCGTACCACGATAAGGTCCACGTAGCTGCCGACTATCCTGGCCGTGTCCGCCAGGCTCTCCCCCTTGACGATGGAAGAGGAGCTGACGTCGGCTGCCGTTACCACGCTGCCGCCCAGCTTGTGCATAGCGGTCTCGAAGGAGAGGCGGGTCCGGGTGCTGGGCTCGTAGAAGAGGCTGGCCATAACCAGGCCCTTGCACAGCTCGGAGTAGGCCCGGGACCCGGATTCCATCTCGTCGGCCAGGGAAAAGACGGCTTCCGTCTCCGAAGTGGAGAGGTCATCCGTGGTCAGGAAGCTTCGCTCCTTCAACGACATCAGATGGTGGTGCCCGCTACGGATTCAGGGGCCTTTTGCGTGAGTAGGACTTCTTCGGTTTGATCGGTCTCCATCAGCTTCACCTTGATGATTTCGGACAGGGAGGTCGGCACGTTTCGACCGACGTAGTCAGCCCGAATGGGAAGCTCTCTGTGCCCCCTGTCGACCAGCACCGCCAGTTGCACCCGCTTGGGCCTGCCCAGGCGGGTAAGGGCATCCAGGGCCGCTCGTATAGTGCGTCCCGTGAACAGCACGTCGTCGAAGAGGACCACGTTCCTATCGGCTACGCCAACGGGAATCTCGGTATTCATCACCAGCGGCCACTGAGCGATGGTGGAGAGGTCATCCCTGTACAGCTGGATGTCCAGGACCCCTACGGGTACCTTGACGCCGTTCAGCCGGCTGAGGATGTCCGCTACCCGATTTGCCAGGGGCACACCTCGGGTCCTGATTCCGACCAAAAGCAGATCGCTGAGGTCCTTGTGCTGCTCGACTAGCTCGTGAGATATGCGGCGCAGAGACCGGTCTATCTCCTCCGCCGACATTACTACCTGGTCCGCCATAAAAAGAACCCCTAGCCCGAGGCGGCAAGGGGTCAAGAATCGACTGGGAGCGGGGGGCTACCTTGCCAGCCTCACTGGACTGATTTAAAGGCTACCTGTGGCCGTGCTTTTGAATTTGAGGAGATATTAACAGGTTCGGACCTTCGCATCAAGCCGGATTTGAAGTCTTGAGAGAGTGAATCTACGAATCCTACAGCGGCGTCTGTTGACCCTGCTACAACGTCTTTCTATACTCGGCCCGTCCTTGCAAGGGAAAGCTAAGAAGGAGGGGTTACATGGAAAAGCAGCGGATCATGCCCGAGGGACACTGGGACTGGCCCATACCCACGCCCTTTTCCCAGGGTTGGCGGGTTGGCAACACGATATGGGTCGGGGGGCAGATCTCGGCCGACCCGAATGGAAAAGCGATAGGCGCGGGCGACATCGAGACCCAGACCCGTAACGTGTTCGAGAACATCAAGACCATACTGAACCAGGGCGGCGCCGAGATGAAGGACATCGTCAAGCTGAACACCTTCTACGTGTGCAACGAGACGGGCGAGGCCCAGCGGCTGTTCTGGGAGAAGATGACCAAGGTGAGGTTGGAGTACATCGCCGACCCGGGCCCGGCCGCCACGGCCATTCCCGTACCCTCCCTGGCCATCAAAGACCTGCTCATAGAGGTGGACGCCGTAGCAATAGTGAACGAGTAAAACGGACCTGCAGGGTGCTCGAAAACCCTTTCGACCATCCTCCTAGCCACTTCCTGGTGAGGAGGGGGAAAAGAGATAGGTTCTGAAAGACACCCCTTCGGCGGGCTCAAAGCAGTCCCTCAGACTCCAAGCAAAGGGTCTTCGCCCCTCTGCACACCCCGCATTCCACCAGCCCTTGTTAATCGTCTCGGGGAGTCCAGAGGGCTTCCCTCTGGCAGGGGGTCTGGGGGACGTGCCCCCAGATATAAAACGTCCCAGGGCGGGTGGGAGGGAAGAACCACCTTGACACTGGGAAGGCGATTTTTGTATTCTAGGCTTGTTATGGTCCCCGAGAGCTAGACGCCAGTCTCTCCAGGGGATTTTTTGTGGCAGCGGTGGCGGAGCTGCCCTCAGGCGTCATTACCTCTGGTGTTAAGACGGCTACCACCCCATACGAGGCGCGAGGAGGAGATGTTATGAAAATGACCCTATCCTGCATCAAGGCGGACGTCGGCTCCATCGGCGGGCACACCAAGCCTTCTCCTAAGATGATCGCCTCGGTGGAGTCCGAGGTGCAGAAAGCCATCGGCTCGGGCCTGATCATCGATGGGTACACCTCCCATACAGGGGACGATATCGCCATGGTGATGACCCACACCAGAGGCGCCGACGACACTGACGTGCACCAGTTCGCTTGGGACACGTTCATCGGCGCCACGGGGATCGCCCAGGAGACGGGGTTATACGGAGCCGGGCAGGACCTTCTGGTGGACGCACCCTCGGGGAACGTGCGGGGGGCTGGGCCGGCGGTGGCGGAGATGGAGTTCGAGCACAACCCCATCAAGACCAACAAGGCACGTCCGGCGGAGTCCTTCTGCTTCTTCGCAGCGGACAAGTGCGGGCCCGGGGCGTACAATCTACCCTTGTTCCTCGCCTTTGCCGACCCGATGTACTGCGCCGGCCTGATGCTGCCCAAGATGATCAAGGGGTTCAGGTTCGACATCATCGACATGGACAACACCGATGGGGACAGCATCATCGAGCTGAACCTCCCGGAGGACTACTACAAGGCCGCCATACTGCTGCGTGACAACGAGCGATTCGCCATCGAGTCTATCCACTCCCGCACGGAAGATGAGGTAGCGGTATCGATCTCCGCCCAACGGCTGCACAACATCGCCGGGACCTACACCGGCAAGGACGACCCCGTGGCCCTGGTGCGGAACCAGGGCATATTCCCGGCGCCGGAGGAGCTGCTGTCGCCCTTCGCCAAGGCCCACTACATCGGCGGCGACGCCCGGGGCTCCCACGTCATGCCGCTGATGCCGGTGGCCATCAACACCGCGGTGACCGGCATCTACTGCCTGCCGCTGGTCTCGTGCATCGGCTTCTCGATGGACGCTGACGGCCGGTTCTCCGAATCGACGGTGGACTTCTTCGATAACGTGGCATGGGACAACGTGCGGATCAAGGCCCAGGAGAAGGGGATGGCGATGCGAGACCAGGGTTGGTCGGGCGCCGCCATGCTGCCCTACACCGAGCTGGAGTACAGCGGGTTCCGGAACGTGGTGGAAGACCTGGTAGGCAGGTTCGAGATCCGGGACGGCCACCTGACCTCCGAAGAAGCTGCGGCAGCCGTCGAGCAGCCTGGCTAGACCGGGGCCGGCATCCAATTCGGGCCCACTTTGAGCCAGAGGTTGAAGCTTCTGCTGGGCACCCAGAACCGGGGCAAGATACGGGAGCTCGAAGAGCTTATCGGCGACGGGGATGTCCGCATTACCACCCCGTTCGAAGAGGGCGTCGATCTGCCCGTGGAAGAGACGGGAGCGACTTTTCACGAGAACGCCTCCATAAAGGCTAAGACCTATGCGGCGCGCTCGGGCCTCGTTACGCTGGCTGATGACTCCGGACTGGTGGTAGACGCCCTGGACGGCGCGCCGGGCGTGTACTCGGCGAGGTACGCAGGCCTCCAAGTCAGTGATAGAGATCACTACGAGCTCCTGTTGGAAAACCTGGCGGGCGTGCCTGATGACAGACGATCCGCTCGTT
This sequence comes from Dehalococcoidia bacterium, assembly GCA_965197645.1. Classification (GTDB taxonomy): domain Bacteria; phylum Chloroflexota; class Dehalococcoidia; order Plut-88900; family Plut-88900. Next base: position 985,834 of record OZ240219.1, read on the forward strand.
TCGTCAGCGTGGTGGCCATCGCAACTCCCGCCGGAAACATAGAGCTATGCGAAGGGACCTGCGAAGGTATAGTGGGTACCCGTCCGGAAGGCGAAGGCGGCTTCGGCTACGACCCCGTCTTCTACATCCCGGAGCTGGAGAAGACCATGGCACAGCTGACCCTCGAAGAGAAGAACCGGATAAGCCACAGGTCTCGAGCGTTTCGCAAGGCAGCGCCTGTGGTGGAGCGAGTCCTCCGAGAGTGGGACGCTCGGTGATCCCCCGGATACGGGCCGTATCGACCTTTCCGGCATCCAAATAAGACTACAGCTTCGACGCTAAAGGCCAAACGCAGAGACAATGGAAGGGATGACCATGGATGCGCGGCTGAGCCACATAGATGAGCAGGGCCAGGCCAAGATGGTGGATGTCTCCTCCAAGCCCGATACGGAGCGGGTGGCGCTGGCAAAGGGTGTAGTGACGATGAAGCCATCGACGCTCCAGCTTATCGAAGAAGGGGGCATTTCCAAGGGAGACGTGCTCTCGGTAGCCAGGGTGGCTGGGATCATGGCGGCCAAGAACACCCCCTACCTGATACCCATGTGCCATCCCCTTCTCCTTACCGATATATCGGTGGAGTTCCATCCGGACCGGGAGAACAGCACCATCGAGATCTCCGCCACCGTCAAGACGACGGGCAAGACCGGCGTCGAGATGGAGGCCCTGACCGCCGTTACCGGAAGCGCTCTGACCATCTACGACATGTGCAAGGCCGTCGATCGGGGTATGAAGGTCCAGAACGTGCGGCTCGTGCGGAAGAGCGGCGGCAAGAGTGGCGCCATCGAGCTGGAGTAATCGATACCTCCAGTCCACCCCCTCCCCGGTCCCCTTGTGATCTTCTCCAAGTATCTTCTCGCGGCCTGGAGACAACGGTTAGGGGCGGCTTGTGAGAGAAACGGGCATCCAACCGACCATCCGCAAGACACGGCGCGATCTGCGCCCTCTTGCAATATGCAAGGCGTGAGAGACCACTATCTTTACGGCCGTGTCGGGGTTACTACTTTGACAGCGATGCTGGTATCCTTGGATGGCTCATTAAGTACAACCAACCTGCATGAAACTGCACGCTAGCAGAGGTGAGACTCTATGACCAGGTACCTTGGCAAGAGATGGCTGGCTATCATAGCCGTCGTGGCACTGGTGGGCTTAGCGTGTGGCGCCTCCGCCACGCCTACTCCTGAACCATCCACTCCCACGTCGACGCCTGAACCGACCCTGGAGCCGGCCAGTACCCCCGATCCAACGCCTACTCCTGAACCAACAGCCGCCCCGTCCCCCGATCCTACCGCCACGCCGGTTCCCGAGCCGGAAACCCCGAAGACGTACCAATGGGAGTTCTTCGACATCGGCGAAGGGGCCAAGCCCGCCCTGGCGGTGAACAGCAAGGACGAGCCCGGCATTGTGTACATGCAGGAGAGCAAGAAGCACGGATACGTCAAATACGCCGCGTGGAACGGCAACGGGTTCGACGTCTCCGACGTTGCCGACGGGTACTTCTACGGTCCGCCAGGTATGGACTTCGGCCTGGACGACGAGCCCCACGTCACCTGGCACGATCACCAGGACCTGACCAGCTTCAGGCCGGACCTGGGGGACGCCGTCCAGGCAGTGCTGGTGGACGGCGAGTGGAAGCTCGAGCCGGTGTTCGACGTGGGCCACGATGGCTGGGACAACTCGATCAAAGTGGACGATCAGGGCAGGGTGCACATGACCGCTACGGACCCGGCCCAGTTCCGCAGCACCCAGGGGATCCAGTACTACCTGAAGGAGGACGGCGAATGGACGGTGGAGTCCATCGGCAGTGTGCCCCTCAACTACGAATGGGGCAACTCGCTCCAGATAGACTCGAACGGAACGCCGCACGTCACCTATCACGATCACAACGACGCCGACCTGTACTACGCAACCAAGGCGGAGGAAGGTTGGCAGATCGAACTGGTTGATTTCCTGGGCGACGTGGGCAAGTTCTCGTCGATGCAGCTGACCAGCCAGGACAAACCCAGGGTCTCTTATCTGAAGCTGGACGGACCCACCAGCGGCGACGCCTCCGGCACCGTCAGGTACGCCTGGTTCGAGCCTGCGCCCGAAGGCTGGCCCAGCTGGAACGTAGAGGACGTGGATACCCTGGACAACATCTTCACCGGGTTTTTCGGCGCCCGCCTGATCACCTCCATCGCACTGGACGATGATGATAACCCGATAATCGTCTACTCGGACCAGAGCGTGATCAAGCTGGCGTACCAGGTACAGTTCCAGTGGCATATCGAGACCATCGTGGAGGCCGGTGACCTGCCCTTCGGACAGCTGGTGGCCATGGAGAGAGGCTCGGACGGGACGATACACCTGAGCTATACGGAGATTACAGCAAGAGAGCCGCCGGGGATCACGGGGATGGTGAAGTATGCCCGGGGAACGCCTCTGAACTAGTACAGACTAGCCAGACCTGGAGAGGCCCGCCGTGTTGCGTTCTTCGAAACGCAGGCGGGCCTTTTCTTTCTGGGGATTGCATCCGCATGCTCGCCTATTCCTGGGTTAGGTGCGCCAGGGGGACTCCGATAGGATGATGGCGCTAAGGCCCTATACGGTCACGTTATCTATAAGCCGGGTTTCGCCTATCCATACGGCCAGAGACACCAGGACCCGTCGGTCTATGGTGATCAGCTCGTCCAGTGTCTCGGAGTCGGCAACGCTCACATAGTCCAGCCTCGCCAGGGGTTCCGAGCCGATCAGGCCGGTGACGGCGTCCTTGACGGCCTGTACCCGGGTCTCGCCTTCGCCAATCATATCTCGAGCCTTGCTCAAGGACCGATAGAGTACGACGGCGGCCTTCCGCTCGTCGGGGCCCAGATAGACGTTGCGGCTGCTTATGGCCAGCCCGTCAGGCTCCCGCACCGTCGGCACCCCCACGATCTCCATGTCCATGTTCAGATCGGCCACCATCTTCCTGATCACCCTGATCTGTTGAGCGTCTTTGTCGCCGAAGTAGGCCCGGTGAGGCTGCACGACGTTGAACAGCTTTGCCACAACGGTGGCTACACCGAGAAAATGCCGGGGCCTGGACTCCGCTTCGAGGCCCCGGGTGAGGGCGCCCACCTCGATCCAGGTATCGAAGGTCACCGGATACATCTGCTCCTCCGACGGCGCCAGTACCAGGTCGACCTCCTCCCTCTCAAGCATCTCCAGGTCTCGTTCCAGGTCTCGTGGATAGGTCTTCAGGTCCTCGGTAGGGCTGAACTGGGTGGGGTTGACGAAGATGGAGACCGCTACGCAATCGTTCCCAGCCCTGGCGTAACGCACCAGGGCGAGGTGACCTTCGTGGAGGTAGCCCATGGTCGGCACCAGGCCAAGGGCGCCGGTTACCTTACTTCGGGAGCGACGAAATTGGGCTATGGTCTCGATGATTTCCATAGGACGAGGGTGAGGTGTTAGGCGTACTGGGCTATTTCGGCGAGGACTTCCTCGTTCATGCGAAAGCTCTCCTTCTCGGTGGGGAAGGAGGCCGACCTCACCTCTCGCACGTACTGGGCCACGGCCGCCGAGGTCAGGTCGCCGAGGCTGGCGTACCTCTTGGCATGCTTGGGGCTGAAGCCCGAGAACATGCCCAGCATGTCGTGGATCACCTGTACCTGTCCGTCGCATCCTACACCGGCTCCGATCCCAATGGTCGGCACCGAAAGCCTGTTAGTTATCAGCTCCGCCAATGACGCCGGCACCGATTCCAGCACGATGGAGAACACCCCCGCATCTTCCAGGGCCTTGGCGTCCCTCAACAGCTGGGCGGCCTTCTCGGGGGTCTTGCCCTGGCACCGGTACCCACCCAGCTGGTTCACCGATTGCGGGGTCAGCCCGATGTGGCCCATGACCGGTATCCCGTTATCGACGATGTGCTCGACGACGTCGGCGACCACCTCACCCCCCTCCAGCTTGACGGTCTGAGCCCCACCTTCCTGCAATAGTCGAGCTGCGTTGTTCAGCGCTTCGGTCTTGCCTGTGCGATAGCTCATGAACGGCATGTCACCCACGATGAGGGAGCTCTTGGCGCCCCGGGCCACAGCCTTGATGTGGTGCAACATGTCCTCCATGGTTACGAACACGGTGGACTCGTAGCCCAGGACCACCATGCCCAGGCTGTCCCCCACCAGAATCATCGGCACGCCCAGTTCGTCCAGGGTCCTGGCTGTGCCGTAATCGTAGGCGGTGAGCATGGGAATCTTCTCGCCGGTGCGCTTCATCTTCATCACGTCGGCTACGGTTACTCTCATCTGCTCCCTCCTCTAGCGCTGTACCCGTCCTGAAACATTCCTCACTGAAGCTCGTTTACCGAAGGTATGCCAGCCAGCCCCGCCGCCCGGGTCACTCCTCTTACTATCGCTTCGCCGACCACCAACGCGGCCAACGAGCCGACCGCCGTGGTGTCTCGAAACGGCTCTCCTCGACCGGTGGACAGGGCAAAGACGATGTCTCCGTCGTACATGGTGTGGGAGGGCCGCACCGCTCTAGCCATCCCATCGTGGGCCATCTGCGCAACCTTGTTGGCCTGCTCCTTGTTTAGCGGGGCATCGGTAGCTACGATGGCGAGGGTCGTGTTTTGAGCGAAGGTGGCGGCCTGTTGCACTCCACCCGTCGCGGCCTCCACAGAATCGAGATAGCGGCCGTCCTCACTTCGCGGGCCTGCCACCAATTGCCCGGTCTCCGGGTCTACGACCGAGCCCCAGGCATTGACCGCCGCCAATGCTCCTACCACGTGTCCTTCGCCCAGCCGGCGGCTCGCCGAGCCCACCCCACCCTTGACCGCTCGCTGCATACCCAACGCCTTGCCGACCGTCGCCCCGGTCCCCGCTCCTACGCTGCCCTCCTCGACGGCGGAATCGGTCGCTTGGACACAGGCCTGGTGGCCCTCGCTGGGGCCGGGTCTAACGTCGGGCCTGCCCAGACCCAAGTCGAACAGGATGGCTGCCGGCACTATCGGCACAACGCCCACCTGCACGTCGAAACCGACGTTCCGTTCCTCCAGGTATCTCATGACCCCACCGGCCGCATCCAGTCCATAGGCGCTTCCACCGCTCAGCAACACCCCGTGGACCCTCTCCACCAGGTTTCCTGTCTTGAGGAGGTCCGTCTCCCGGGTCCCGGGCGCCGAGCCGCGCACATCCACCCCTCCAACGGCGCCTCCTTCGCACAGCAGGACGGTGCAACCGGTTACACCTTCAGTATCGGTGTAGTGGCCCACCTTTATGCCCGGTACGTCGGTGATGCAGCCGTTCACGACAAAAATAAAGCCTCCGCAGCCCGACCGCGAAGGCTTGAGACTCGATCTATGTTGCGTCCGGGTCATCGGAGGATCCCGGCGCTCTGACGACTATTAGTGACTAGACGGCTCACCGCCGCTCGCGGTCGATGGCGCATCTCAACGATATAGCAGCCCATGGTATTTTGCAAGGGCATGTATGCCGAACGTCTTGTACCCCGGTCTTTCCTTACTTATAATTTCAGAGCGTAGTTGCCTTCGGAGACGACGACACCATGGCGAGCCAACCACTGACCCCGAACGAGATAAAGGACCGGGCCGACGAGGCGATTCAGGAGAACGTGGACCGGTTGCGAGAGCTGCTGGTCGCCGCCGCCGGTCAGCTGGACCCTTTCCCCCAGTTCTTCGGCAGCGTGGACGTGCAGGCCGTGGAGGTAGATCCACCCACCGGCTCGGGGCCCGACCGGGGATGCGTAGTCATCTGCCCCGACGGAGAGCTCTACGAGCTAACGGTCAACTTTGGCGCCCATCCCCTTGCGGGTATCGGTGGGTTGGAAAGGGAGGAGAAGGTCAAGAAGCTGGACCTGCCTCCCGTCGAGTACATAGCTTACGCCCACAATGCCGTCTCCGAGCTCACCAAGCTCCTCTCCCGCCTGCACCGCTAGTCAGTCGCCCCTTCGGTTGGTTCAGGGCAGGCTCTCAGGCTCCTGGCAAAGAGGATTCCTCGATGGACTGGTAATGCCCTGACTAGGGGGCAGCCTCAGACTCTCTGCCTCGCCAGCTGGCAGGTCGGACAGGCAGGCCGGGGGGTCTGGGGGATGTTCCCCCTGGCGGCATCTCGTGGCTGCCTATGCTAAACTGGACTGAACCCTCAAATCTTCGGTAGGCCCGAAATCAGCTTCAAGATACTGGTAACCAACGACGATGGAATAGCCGCGCCCGGCCTTCGGATTCTGGCCGAAAGCTTGACCGAAGTCGGAGACGTGGTGGTCGTGGCACCGGACCGGGAGCAGAGCGGGGTAGGCGCCTCGGTGACACTGCATCACCCCCTGAGGGTCGCCTCTTCGCCACCCGTGATGAACGGGATCGAGGCCTATGCCGTCGAGGGGACCCCCGGTGACAGTGTGATCCTGGCCACCTCTACCCTGGTGAAGAAACCGGTGGACCTGCTGGTGAGTGGGATCAATCCCGGCGCTAACTTGGGGAACGACGTGTTCGTTTCGGGTACGGTGGGAGCGGCCTTCCACGGCTACTTTCGAGGTATTCCGTCCATCGCCGTATCCATTACCGCACTGGACGATCTTCGATACGAGGCTGCAGCCAAGCTGGCGAGGCTGCTGGCGATTCGGGTGAGAAACGGCGCCCTACCGAAGGAGCTGTTGTTGAACGTGAACCTGCCCAACGAGCCGATAGAAAAGCTAAAGGGCGTGAAGGTTACCCGCTCAGGTAATACCAGCTACACCGAGTTCCTCAAGGAGGGGTACGACGCTCGCAGGAAGTACTACTGGCTGGAACCGGGTGACCGCACCTGGAAGATGGAAGAAGGCACGGATATCTGGGCCGTGCAGAACGATTACGTCTCCATCACTCCCCTTCGCAACGATGTTACGGCGCACCCACAGATGCCCTATCTGGAGGAGCTTCACCAGCTGCTGGAGGAGGTCTCCGATTGAACAGCGAAATACAAGAGTACTCTGACCTTCTCAACATACTGATTTCGAAGACGAGGAAGCACGTCGAAGGCGCTACCACCGAGGCGCTGAACTGGAGACCTCCGGCGGAGGGCGCCAACTCCGTGGCGGTGATATCGGTGCACATGTGCGGCGTAGTCCGTGGGTGGACCCTGAAGGGAATGACGGGGGACAAGCGAGAGCGGGACCGTCCCAGCGAGTTTCTCGCAGTGGCGGATGACGAGGGCTACGTGGAGTTCTGGGGCAGACGGGTAAGGCTGCTTTCGTTGATCGACGATACCCTGGCTGATGTCAACCGGGTCTTGGGCGGAATGTCGCTCGAGGACCTGGATGAGACCTTCGTAGCGCACAACGGCGAGACCACCAACAGGCGTTACGCCATTGTGCATACCATCGATGAGTTGGCCCAGCACGTCGGCCACCTGGAGCTTACCTTGCAGATGTGGGCCTCCCGACAGGCGTGAGCATCGCCCATCGTGGACTGGTTTGACAGGGCAAACCCCCTGTGATAATTTGCAACTTAGGGAGGGAACCATCTTCGATCGCCAACGTAGCTCAGCGGCAGAGCGGGGTCTTCATAAGGCCTAGGTCGTAGGTTCGAATCCTACCGTTGGCACCACTATCGGTGGGTACAGACTACGAGGTGGGCACAGGGACGAAGCCCCTTTGCGAGAGCCTCAGAGCCTGCCGAAGGGGTGTTCCTCAGATACAAACTCAACGGAGAGGCGAGGTAGAAGAGGCACAGGCCACGATATCAGAGTAATGTACAGTCCCTCCGGGGCGGTTAGCTCAGTTGGTGAGAGCGCGCGCCTCACACGCGCGAGGTCGCAGGTTCAAGTCCTGCACCGCCCACCATTGACAATGGAGCATTAGCAGAGACATTAGATAGCGCCGAAGTGGCGGAACGGCAGACGCGCTACGTTCAGGGCGTAGTGCCCCTTGCGGGCGTGTGGGTTCAAATCCCACCTTCGGCACCAGCTCGAAAAAAGCATAGACGCTTCTGAAAATCACAAGATAGAGACAGTATCAAAGCAGTCATCGATTTCTTTACGCGCTTGTAGCTCAGATGGATAGAGCGCGGCCCTGCGGAGGCCGAGGTCGTGGGTTCGAGCCCCGCCAAGCGCGCCACCTTGACAAACGGACTCCGGGCGGTTAGCTCAGTTGGTTTAGAGCGCCTGCTTTACACGCAGGAAGTCGGGGGTTCGAGTCCCTCACCGCCCACCAGCCTTAGTTATGCGGGCTCCACGGCTTCATGGGTTGATTCCTGACGGTTCGGCCCACTTTGCCTTTCGACCAGCCATTCGTTCGATCACAGAGATGATGAAGAATGAGTGACCATCAAGTAGAGCGCCTCGCCAAGCTCATCGGTCTCCAGAAGGTTTCGTCAACTAGAGGAAATATGACAGCCAGTTTGATTGCCAGTACCGGGTGGCCCTGCGGGCTGCGTGGAAATGGCAAGGGATACTGGCTCTTCGCCACCGCGGGCGGGCATATCATCTTCATCCAATAGTCGCTATTTCGAAAGGGGGGTTCATGCAACTCCGCAAACTATCCAACGGGCTGAAGGCCGCGTACCGTGGGTCGGACGTCGCCAGTCGTGTGCAACACTTCGATGGATGGACCGACAGAGCGCTCGCGCGGGATGTCGGCGCGACAGGCTACGATCACACCGAAACCGTCAAGGAATACTACGACCTTTGCGGCGAGTTCATGGTGTTCGGCTGGGGCGAATCTCTGCACTTCGCCCCGCTATCGCCTCAGGAGAGCTTGGAGGAGTCCAAGACCCGGCATCAGCGACTGATGATCGCCAAGCTGGAGTTGCGCGAGGGCATGAGGGTGGTAGATATCGGGTGCGGGATCGGCGGGCCGATGCGGCGTGTCGTCCGGGACGCCGGTGTGAGGGTCGTAGGGGTCAACAGCAATGAAATCCAGCTGGACAAGGCGAAATCGTTGAACGCCGAGGCGGGGCTCGACCACATGGTCGACTACCTCGCGTGCAGCTTCATGGACATGGGTGCCATCGCGGACGGCACGTTCGACCGGGGCTACGCGATCGAATCGACGTGTCACGCGCCGGATAAGGCTGGCGCGTTCGCCGAGATTTACCGCGTGCTGAAACCCGGAGCCCTTTTCTGGTGTCAGGAAATGTGCATGACGGACAAGTTCGATTCCAACTACAATCGGCACCGGGCAATCAAGCAGGACCTGATGCGCGGCATCGCGCTCCAGGATATCGCAAGGATGGGAGAGGTGAACCGGGCGCTCGAAACGGCCGGATTTCAGCTCATCGAGGGAATGAACCGGGCGGTCGGGGAGAACGGTCCGACCACGCCGTGGTATCGGCCCATGGAGACCCGGCGCAGAACGCTGGCCAATAGCCTGCACAGGGTGCCGATGGGCCGCAAGGCGTTCATCTGGGCATCCAAGCTGGCCGAGGTGTTCAGGGTGTTCCCGAAGGGCTCCGCGGACGTCGTTAGGCTGATGGACCAGACTGCCAACGCCTTGGTCGCGGGCGGCAGGGCCGGGATCTTCACGCCGTTGTACTGTTGCCTGGCTCGCAAACCGCTCTGACAGGCTGCGGAAGAGAGGGTTTTCCCGGTGACCAGACCCGTCTTCTCGAATGCGCAACGGCAAATATTGAGGCCGGACTGCATCTCCCCGCTGGTTAAAGGAAGTGCGCCCGCCACGCTTGAGAGATTACTTGCGCCTATTTAGGGTGGCGTGTCCATTTCCTTACATTTGGACTTCCAACCGAAAAGTTCGCAATTGAGCTTGTCTCAAAAGTACGGACGTCTTAATCCCAACCACCCGCCCTCGGAAGGTTTTGTAGCTGGGGGAACATCCCCCAGGCCCCTTGCCAGAGGGAAGTTTCCCTCTGGACTCCCTCAAAGCAGGGTTCTGAGACAGGCTCAATTCGGTGCGCCCCGGCCCACCAGTTCATGCATACACCGGCATCGTCGGTCATGCCCGCATATCAATCGTGCACAGGTGCTCTCTCTATAGCCGGCAATTTCCAGAAAAGGCGAGAGTGACTGCCTCGCTACCACCGGTGAACCGGGAGAGGGTAAGGTAATCTCCTAAGGATGCAGCAGAGTCGGCCAGTCACCTCTTCCCATCCCCGCGATCCCTTGCCGATTAGCGGAAATTCCTGGTGGTTGATGAAGCCGGACAGGGGACGGCACTGTTCCAGAGAGAGTCGTTGCATCCCGGACGCACAGGCCAGCCTGTGCCGGATGAGCACAACTCCTAGCGGCTCAAAAAGAGGAACACATTGAGCCGGGTCTTTATTCTAGGAGCCGACTACCTCCAATGCTTGAGAAGCACGGTTGACAGGGTCTAGAGGCAGTCTGCGTCGGCGAGGATTTCTCGGGTAGCGGGAGACAGCTCATCCTCAGTACGGTTAACTTCTTCCTCTAATGCCGCCAGCTCGTCCTCCATCTCCGCTATTTCGTCTTCGAGTTCCGCCATTTTGCTCATCAACTCTAGTAACTTAGCCTCGTCTTCTGCGTCGGATTTTTCAAAGTCCTGCATCAGGTCCACGAGTCCCGTGTCTTCCAGAGCGTCTAGTGTTGTTTGAAGGGACCTGACTCTAACCTCGTGGAATTCCTCTAACTCCTCCGGTGGGTTCCACCCCTTTATCTCGGCGAGAGCGTCCTCCGCGGCGTCGAATCCAGCAGAGAATTCTTCATCCGAGATTTCCAAGGCCTCCATGCGGGTACCTAGTGTTTGACAGGCGTCTGCATATTCCTCGACAGTCATTCTAGGGGCCCCTCCACACGCGACCATTGTTGTAACAAACACCAGCGCCAAAGCGATCAAAACTTTGGACATGGTTGTCTCCTTCTCCACGGGACTTGGGTAAGGCTTGAGAGAAGCATCCAGAACGACTAGAACGGCGAGGCTATACTACACTGATGTAATAGTAGTGTGAACCAACGGTGATAATCATCCCCTCTACCGCATGACTTACTGTGATTGCTTGGTGTCCGCTCAGATAGGCAGCAAGTCCGCAGGGGCCTACCCAGCGCGGCCCACCCTCTTCCTGATATCGGGGCTTCCTCTGCGAAAAAGTCGCCAATCGGTGCGCCTTGGCCAACCATGCGACCCCAGTGTTCGGTCTCGTCCGGGGTTCAAGCGTAACAATCAGGTGCTTCCCATGACCCGGACTGTGACGATGTCCACGCCGTGAAACTTTTGGTGACGCACTGCGGAAGCAAGGACTTGAAGGCGTCGGAGATGTACTTAAGGAAGATGAGACCGAGGACGACATGCTTGTACTCGGCGGCGTCCAAGCACCCCCGCATGGGAGGTTCCGAACGACCATCTCGCCGTTCACACTGGAAGGAGGACGCCGAAACACGACGGCTCCGACGACCGCACGGTTGGCGTCGCGAGCCACGGCGGGGAGCAGAGTGAGAAGGGCCAACGGACGGAAGCCATCGAGAGACCAGGGGGCGGAATGGCAAGTCTAGCGATGAACCGTTCTAGGGACGGCTCTAGCCTCGATTGCCATCGTCTGTAATGACTAGCATGTTTGCTCGCAAGGACAGCCGCCTCGCCTTCCGAAGCCGTTCGATGCCCTCGCTCAATCCACGGTCGATTTGCTGTCCTGTCCGCCGCCAGCCGAATTGACGGGCCGTCTCGCGAATGAGGTCACCTTGCTCTATGCCAAACGACGCTTTGGCGACGATCAGCAAGCCCTCATCGATCTCGGATGATGCCACGCGGTCAATCGGGCGTTTGGCGTCACGCCTTGGCCGAAGCTGCTCAACACTTTGGGCCTGAACCAGGAAATGTCCAGTCTTGTCGCGCGGCTGATTGAGGAGGCGTTCAATCGCTTGCTCGACCCGCTCACGGATTCGTTTCCCTGCTTTAGCGGCTCCATACGTGGTGCGCACCCGATCAATGATTGTGTCTATGTGAACGGGTTGCTCAACGGAAATGACGGCCCGCACCAAGGCTGATAGTTCACTCAACGGGACATAGAGCAGGTCGCCTGTACGAGCCTGCTCTTCGAATTGGCGGTACTCATCGAAGAGCAGGGCCGGGGTCGGCGATGCTGGCGGGCCGTCTGGTTCTGTTGATGCAGAGGCGATGGGAGGCAACTTATCGAAACCGGGATTGGCGGGTGCAGGTGGAGGCTCCGACCGATGAGAGCGCGCCCGTTGGAGCGCCTGTTCAATGGCGACAATCTCCGTCTCAGGATCTCGGACCCACGCTGTCGACCACACGCGGTGAATGCGCCAACCGAGCCCTTCTAGCACTTGCTGGCGCAACCAATCACGGTCGCGCGCAGTAGTCGAACTGTGGTATGTAGCCCCATCGCACTCAATGCCGAGATCGTATCGCTCGCCGTCCTCAGACCCGATTGCGAGGTCTATACGGTAACCCGAGATGCCGACTTGCGCGTCAACCCTGTGCCCGCGTTGCCTTAGTGCGGCAAACACCGCCTCCTCGAACGGGCTCTCCGGCTCACCTACTCCGGTGACCTCAGACTCGAAGGCACGCTCGGGGTTGCGCACGTATTCGAGATAGCGGCGTAGCTGGCGGGCGCCAGGCTGCTGCGACCTGATGTCCTCAGCGCGCAGCGAGTGTACAACCGTCATTGACCTGCGCGCCCGGGTCACCGCAACATTGAGCCTCCGTTCGCCTCCATCTCTGTTGATTGGACCGAAGTGGTTAGGCACGGCGCCTGCCGGGGTCGGCCCATAACAGATGGAAAGTACCATGTGATCCCGTTCGTCACCCTGGACGTTCTCCAGGTTCTTGACGAAGAAGCGCTCAGCCCCTTCTTCGCTGAACCGTTGGTCCAAATGACGATAGAGCAAACGACGCTCCTCGATGAGGGCCTCTATCAGGTCTGCCTGGGGGCGCGACAGCGCGACAACGCCAATGCTTTCGTCGGCAGGGTGGGTTTCCATGAGTTCGAACACGATGTCGGTGACACGCTCGGCCTCTTCCCGGTTGGTTTTTGTGCGGCCCATGTCGTAGGTCGCGTTCGGAAGGTACACGTCGCGGACCGCGACGTCCGCCGGGTCGGGGCCGGGAAAGGTAAGCAACCGGTTTTCGTAGAAGGCGTGGTTGGAGAATCGGATGAGGCTCTCCGAGCGGCTTCTATAGTGTACGGAGAGGTATCGCTCGGCGAAGCCGGCCCCAACTTGCCCAACCATGACGTCGAGAATGCTCTCGCGGCCTCTGAAGCTGTCGTCATTATCGTCATCGTCATCCCAGTCATCGTCACTGTCGAGACCGGTCCTGAAGAACGTGGTAGGTGGGAGCTGCAATCGATCACCGACGACGATCGCTTGACCCGCCCGGTCGATGGCGGGGAGCGCGTCCTCAGGCAATACCTGGGAGGCCTCATCGAAAATCACAACGTTGAACTCTAGATGATCGCTCGCCAGTGGACCTGCTGGCAGATACTGGCTGACAGCGATCGGACTCATCAGGAAACACGGCTTCAGCGTTTGTAACAAATTTGGGATGCGTGCGATGAGCTTCCGTACGGGCATCTGCCTGCGCCGCTTCGAGAGCTCGCCGTAGAGAATGCCCAGTTGACCTGCTTGTAGAAGAGTGGAGTATGGGTCCGGATACTTTGCAAAGACACGTTCTCGCACGCGCTGGCGCGCAGCAAAGGGGAAACGCTCATCGAGTTCCCGGAACTGGGCGCCCACACCCTCGTGGTCAATCCTGCTGAACCCGCGTAATTCCGTCTCGGCTTCGTAGAGCTCCTCCAGCCATGCAATGTAGATTCGACGGAGGACAATCCCGGGTACATCCTCCGCCTGATCGGTCGCGGCGCGGAGTGCTCCGGCTGATCCAGGGCCGAGCCGCTCGTCGAGTTCTCGCACTGCATCGCGGTATTCGACCCACCCGGACGCGTCGCTCGCGTGTTCGTGGAGGTCTGTCCTCCATGCCTCCAGGTCGGCTAAGGGTGGCGCTTGCCAGGAGTCCCAACTCGTAGTCGCGACATTGAACCGCTCATCAAGGACACTGAGTCTCTGCGAGTATGCGGCGTTCTCCGTGCTAAGGGACTCCGCACGTTCTTCGTACTCCGCGCTTGTTCGCGGGTCGACAGCATGACCCGCTAGCATGTCGCCGACCGGAACGTCTGCCTCGTCGAGGAAGTTAGCAGTCCAGTCGAGGGCATACGAGACGGCATCCCAATCGGTTGCCTCGCGCTCGAAGAAGGCGCCAAAGTCCTCGACAAGCGCAGGCGCGAGCCGTTCATCCTCTTCCGTCACGGCCATGAGCCGAAGGCCGTCCTCAATGAGTTGAGTCAGCGCATCGAAGTCAGCGGGCGGTGTGACGAGGATGCGGTATATCTCTGCCGTGGCGTCCCGTATACGGCGTAATGGCACAATCGCACGCCGTGCGGCATCACCTGCTCTGGCGACTTCCAGATTCGACGCCACCAGAGGCTCATGGTCGAGTGCACTCGCCGCGCGCTTGTACCGCATCAGCGCATCCTCTAATGGCTGGCTCGCGGACTCAAGCACGAGACGGCGGTCGCCAATAACCTCCTCGGCAAGTAACTCCCGCAGGACAGCGTCATCGCTGCGCCATTCACCGAGGATGCCCCTCAGCGCCATGAGGTCAGAGAGCACACGCTCCCACTCGGTTTCCAGGCCGCCGAAGCGTGTACCCAGTAACTCTCGCAGTCGTGGCTCCATCTCATGCCATCGCTCGCGCCTCCGCTTCACGCCCATAGCCAACTCGACGACAGCGAGGGATTCATCAAGTGAGAGCTTGCGGGGCGATTTGAGCTGTCCACGGACTGTGCGTTGGTCGCGTCGATATGTTCTTCGGATATGGCGCAGGAAGCTCTGGTGGTCGGTTCGGTAGCGAATGAGCATCTCCTCGTCCACTCGCTCTACAAGCCCGTCGGAGAAGTCCTCACCAAGCCTGTCTTCGTCGTCGTCGAGGTGTCCAAGCAATGCTCGTGCATCCTCCGAATCGCGCTCCAACTCCTCAGTCGCCGGGACCGTGAGCCATTGCGCCGGAATCGGTTCGAGGTCTAGGATGCTAGCTGTCAACGCCGATGCCTGATCGAGTTGGCCCAGTGTGCGAAGCTGCGAGTCCGCGAGAGCGGCACCGATGGCTTCCGCGCTCGCCTTCAACAGATCGAGCGCCGCTTCGAGTTCATTGGCCTTCGCCAAGAACTCGCTGGGATTCTTGCCCAGCGCGGTTCGCCAGCCCATTCCGGCCAACTCTTCTATCGCTTCTCGTTCGTCTGGCGAGAGCACCAGCGCGCTGGCGATAGCTCGATAGTCGATTGTTGGGGGCGAAGCTCCCAACCAACCGTCCAGTGTCTGCTCTAGGCGACGTCGCTCGCGCTGCTGCTTTGCTTGATCTCGCGCCAACTGACGCAACCTCGCTACAGCGTCGTAGTTGAGCCACATGCGAGGAACAGCCGGCGCTAGGCTGAGCGCGGCGCCCTGTAGTCCGACCGCCAGTACGGTGGACGGAGGACAGGCTTCCTCGGGTTCAAGACGGATGGGCTGGTCGGTGCTCCCGGCGCTCAACGTTCAGCCATTCTCCAGACACCTCCCTGGAAGCGAAGGTTTCCGGGGATGCTTGCCGGCAATTGCCCTGGAGGGCAAGGCCTTTTCGAACCTTACTGATTCGGGCTGGATGCGTCAATAGTCGGCCGGGGTCATCAACCACATCTCGAAAACGGTTCTGTCTGCATTGAGTATAGTCCCATCATTTTAGGTGGTAGCCAATGCCGTAGCATCAGACCTGATAATCGCAATAGCTCGGCTAGACGAGGTCAGAGTCTTCACCCATCTCTTCTACAAGCTCCAGCCTCTACGATCCCAGGAGGGGATACGGGCTGATATACTGAGCCCGGAGCAGGAGACAGAGGGGTTGTCGACGGGGATTATGTGGGGTGTTCAGGAATGAGCGAAGAAATCAAAGCTCAAATCGATCCACGAGATTCCTTAGTACTGAAGTTGCCCGAACTGGATGTTTCTTCGGAGGAACCTTGGGGTGATGATGTGCTGGACCGGCAACAGATTGCTGGCAGGCTAACAAATCTCGTTCGGGATCAGTCAACTCCTTTGACATCAAGCATCCACGGTCACTGGGGGACCGGCAAGACGTTTATGCTCAAGCGTTGGCAGAAAGACTTGGAGGGGCAGGGATTCAAAGCCATCTACTTCAACGCGTGGGAAGACGATTTCTGCGATGACCCGTTCTTAGCTATGATTGGCCAGCTGGCTGAACACTTCAAGGGCGACAGGTTTAAGGAATTGACTCGCAAGGCAGTTGAAACTGCAATTCCGTTGATCAGAGAGAATCTCTTAGGCGTTCTGAGGGCTACGACGGGAGTGACGGTTAGACTAGACGACCAGCAGCAGGGAAACAAGACCCCGCTGGACGCGTATCTCGAACAGAGGGCTACGAAGGATAGCTTCAAGAACCAACTTGGACAACTGGCCGCGGAGGTGGCCCGTGAAACCGGTCATCCATTGGTGTTCATCGTTGACGAGCTAGACAGGTGCCGACCTACGTTCGCCATTGAACTACTTGAGAGGGTCAAGCACTTATTCGACGTTCCTAATTTGGTGTTCGTCTTTGGAATAAATCGAGACGAGCTTTGCAAATCGCTTCAATCAATCTACGGAGAGATCGACGCCGGTGTGTACCTTCGCCGCTTCTTCGATATGGAGTTTACACTACCGGAGGTAGATTCAGTAACCTTCGGTAACCATTTGGTGCAGAAGTATGGGCTAGATGAATTCTTTGGTGCGCTAAGCAAGAATACCACTCCATGGTTACCCACCAACGAAATCTGGGTGTTGGCCCAATATTTCCCTGCCCTCTGGGGCCGTTTGGGTTTATCCCTGCGAGATATCGATTACTGTGTGAGGTCAATCGCTCTGGTTAGTAGGAACTTGGACCAACGCTATCACATGCATCCTTGGCTGCTCGGCCTGCTTATAACCCTGAAGCTCAAGAACCCAACGCTATACAAGCAGTTCATCCAGGGCAACTGTCTTGTAAGCGAAGTCATAAATTACATTGACAGAACAGCCGCGATTAAGGAAATAGATCGTACGTCGGCACACGCACTGCTTGCAATCGAAGCGTACCTATATCGAACAGAGGCCGGATTTGATGGTTTCGCATCCAAGGTACCAACTGCGTTGGGTCAGTTGCAGCTTCTCACAGATGGGAAGACGTTGACACATCCGGGGTATCTATCGGAAAAGACCCAAAAAGAGGGTCTCCTAAGAGCAGGTCAATTGGTTCAAATGATTAAATCTTGGGCAAGCTTGGATTTTATCGACGTCGTTGGCAATCTGGCGGCTCTAATTGACCTGCATCAGAATATGGTGAGAGATTAGGTTATGGCCCTCCGGTGTCCCCTGGCTGGGCAGGCTGTTCGACGTGATCCCGGGTACAGTGGACACCGGTCGATTCCTCCGCACCCTCTGATATACTGCTCGACATGATCCACTCCATGCAGAGGTCATTGAGGATCATCCGAACGGCGCCTGGGCCCTGGTACGTTCGTCTGTGGCAGGTGTTCCAGAACCTGGCGATTAAGGTTCGTTGAGCCAGCCGCTGCTGCGGGCCTCCCGGGCGGCCGGGATGCTGAGCAGAGTCTCCTGAAGCTCCCAGCGGGAGCCATCCACATCACGGGCACTAGTCCCGAGGCGTATGGTCTTTGGCGCCGAAGCGCGAGTTGGAGCGAACGCGATGGATGACAAAACACCCAAAAGCCCAACTGAGACCGCCGAGAACGTTGGCGAAGAGGTGGTCCTTCTCTCAGGGGGCAACCCTCAGATAGCCAAGGCCAACGGTTATGTTCCCGTGCAGGCCTACATATCGGCGATGCCGGGATGGAAAAGCGATGTTGGGAGACGCCTCGACGACTTGATCGTGCGGACGGTGCCCAATGTGCGCAAGTCAGTGAGGTGGAACTCTCCCTGGTACGGCGTCGAGGGCCAAGGGTGGTTCCTGAGCTACCACGTCTTCAGCCGCTACGTGAAGGTGACTTTCCTCAATGGGGCATCGCTGGAACCCGTCCCCATCCGGCTCAGGCAAGGACCCGGACTCGCGCTGGGTCGACATCTACGAAGGGGAGCTCGAGGAGGAACAGATGGCGACATGGGTCGGGCAGTCGGCCGCCCTGCCCCGCTGGCACGGTATTGACACACTGTGAAGCTCAATGATAATAGTTCGAAACGTTATCAAACAGGATCGGGAGACTCATGACTCTCCGCTTAGCGCCGCTCGATGAAAACTTCGCCTTCGAGGTGTCGGGAGTAGAGACTTGGTCAGGACTCGACGATGAGCAAGTGCGGTCGTTCGATGACGCCTGGGCCAATCAAGGGGTGCTGGTGTTCCGCCGGCAGGCGCTCACGGAGCAAGAGCTGGTGACTTTCAGCGGGCGTTTCGGCACGCCCGACGTCATCGTTCGTACCGATTGGGCCTCCCAGGACCACCCGGAAATCACGCAAATCTCTAATATGCGGAACGCCGACGGAGCTAATATCGGAGGGCTCGGGTCGGGCGAGCTGGATTGGCACACCGATCAGTCATACATGGCAGCGCCGGCGACGGGCGCCATCCTCTATGGTGTCGAGGTGCCGGAGGACGGACCGCAGACCTACTGGGCCAACCTGCACCTCGCTTACGAAGCGCTGCCGCAAGAGACCAAGGTGAGGCTCGACGGACGGCGTGCTATCTTCAGCTACGCCCAACGGTACAAGGACTACGAAGACGAGAATGTGCCCAGCGAAGAGATCTTGGCGCAGACGCCCGACGTGACCCACGCACTGGTGCAGACCCATCCGACATCCGGCGCCAAGAGCCTTTACCTGGACCCGTCGACCATGATCGGGATTGAAGGCATGGACGAGGCGGAAGGCCGGGCGTTACTCGGCGAACTGACCGAACACGCCACCCAACCCGAGTTCGTCTATCGTCATCACTGGCAGCCGGGCGATCTGATCATGTGGGACAACGGCTTCCTGCTGCATCGCCGGGACGCCTTCCGCACCGATCAGAACCGCCTGCTCAAGCGCACCACCCTCCGGCTTTCATCCGAGCGACACATCGTCCCAAGCTAACAGATGATTCCCTGCTACCTACGAGAACACGTGCTGAAAGCAAAGCCGCCCGTCATAGCAACAGCTCCCCGACCGCCTCCTCCACGGTTTTGCCCTCCTTTGACTCCCGCAGCCATTTCCGTATCTCCCGCCGGGCGACGGTAACCGACACGTCATCCCGGGCCTGGCGCAGCAGGGCCAGCTGCTTGGCCGCGCCCTGGGAGGCCGCTTCTCCTGCCTGGGATATCCGGACATGGAGAGCGTTGCCCGAGTCAAACTCCGGGATGGGAAGCTTCCACAAGTGCTTGTGCAGGTGCCGCTCGCCAAACTGGCCCTTGGGCATTAGCGAACGCACCGCGCCATAGAGAATCTCGCTGTTGATTATTGCTAGTAAATAGTTGGCTTCGTTGGCATCCCTGCAAGCAACCCAGAACAGGAGGTTTTCAACCAGATCAGCACCATTTGACAGGATGGCGGCAGTTGGCTGGCCGGAGCTCGTATATGCCAACCTAACTGGGCGATCATTAGAGTTTACCTGCCATTCCAATTGCGACGACAGCTTCCCGTAAAAGTCCAACTGTCCCAGCAGGTCCAGTTTGTTGGCCGCCGCCTTGTGCTCCTCCCACAGGCGACTAACAATTCGCCAGCGGTCACGCATTCGCTGTCCCAATGCCCCTAGTTTGAGGCCTCCCACCCCCTCGGTATCGGCGGGTAGGCGGGCATCGCCGCGCTTGAAAGGCAGGACCGCTTTCAACGGGTCCAGGGTCGCGTAGGGGACGACGGTCTCGCCCAAGTGGACGTCGTGGACGTGCTGGGTGCCGATAGTCTGTGTGGTGATGGAGGTTAGGTCCAGACTATTCCACGGTTTCTTGTCATGAACCCCTCGGCGCGGGTTCATGGTAACGGTCTGACCGGCCTGAACGATGGCGGAACTCTCCGTCTCATTTACGAAAAACAACACCCTTGGGAATATCGTGGCCCCGTTCCGGGATAGCGCCCCGTAGGGTGAGCCACCGCCAACCGACGTATCGATGATAGGAGCGAGCTCCCGGCGCACGTCGTCCGAGCCCGTCTCCCCCAGCCACCGTTCTACCTTGCCTTTCAGGGGAGTCGCCTTACCGACCAGGCCCTGGTACTCGGCAAAAACCACCGACGCCGGGACGGGGAAGAAGTTGTTGGGATCCAGCTTCTCCAGGTCCCACGCCGTCTTGTAGCGGAAGTCCACCGTCAGCGTTCGGAGTCTTGAAGACCATGTGCCGGTGCGCCACTTGGAATGTTGACCCGTCTGAAGGGCGCTGTGGGGCATCACCATGCCTATCGCTCCGCCGTCCTTCAGGTACAGATCGACGCTTCGGGCAAAGAACAGCCCGGCCACGTCCTGATGGGTAGCGTACTTGCCTCCGTTCCATATGTCATAGGTGCCCTTACTCAACCTCTCCAACTGGGTGCGCAGCGTACTGACGGTCTGGTTGTAGTTGATCCACGGCGGGTTGCCGATAATCACGTCCACCTTGCTTAGAGAGAGGGCCACGGGGCGCACGAGGTTGCGGGTGTAGTAGGCCCAGATGTGGTTGCGGCCCTGAGCATGCAACCGCTGTATGGCGTCGATGGTCTCCCGCAGGGTTTGCCGCTCTCCGGGTTCGGTGATCTGGTGGTCGTCTAGGGCCAGGTGGGGGTCGGCGCCCCTCTCGATGGCCTCGGCCACGTCGCTCATCAGCGCGTCGAAATCCTCGGTCCGATTCACCAGGCTCACGGGAAAGACCAGCTCCGTGTTCTCCTCGTCTTCGACCTCTACGGTGACGTTGTGCTCGGCGAACAGGTCGCCGGTGCGGAACCGGAGCTGGAGGGCGTCTCCCAGGTAGACGGGAACGGTGATGTTGCCAGCGAAGCCGTCCTCGACGGCTGCCTGTATAGCGGGCTGGGCCGCCAGCACCCAGGCGGCGCGGGCGAGGTGCACCGCCACCGGGTGAACGTCGATGCCGGAAACGGAGATGCGAAGCCACTCCAACACTTGTGTAGGGTTAAGGTCGATTTCCTTGGCGGCCTCGATGAGGTGGGTGACCGCCTCAGCCAGGAAGGTCCCCGAGCCGCAGGCCGGGTCCAGGACGGACTGGCCCACCGGGGCTGTCACCACCTCCCGCACGATGGCACGCGCCAGCCAGTCCGGTGTGTTGTACTCTCCCAGCTGGCGCCGTTCGTCGGGCGGTATCACCGTCTCGTAGAGGATGGAGGCAACGTCGGTGGAGGCCTTCTGCCAGTCGAACCTGGCTACGCGCCTGGCGACCGTTTTCATGAGCGGCAGACCTCCTTCGACCTCGGTGGGCCAGGCAAAGAAGTCCGACTCAACGACCCCTTGAAGGCCGGTCTTGCTTTGGAAGTAGCGCCCGCGGAGCAAGTCAGCGGGATCGGTTTCCGCCAGGCCCTTGATGTCGCCCCCGAAGGAGGCCTGCACCACCATGCCTATGACGGCGGTCAGGTAGGTGTGCCGGACGAACAGGTCGTCCAGTTCGGGGCTGGACCTAGCGATCTCGCCCAGAGCGGCCTTGAGCAGGTTCTCCCACAGCTGTCTCTTGACCTTGACGGTGCCGGAGCTTGCGTACTGGTCGTAGATGGCACTGAGGGCTGTTATGTCCCGCTCATAGGACGGGGCCGTAGAGCCGAAGTTCTGTTCGATAGCGGAGCGGGATGGCTGTTTGGCCGGCTCTGCGGAGAGGGCATGGTCGCGGAGCCACTCGAAGAGGGT
This sequence comes from Dehalococcoidia bacterium, assembly GCA_965197645.1. Classification (GTDB taxonomy): domain Bacteria; phylum Chloroflexota; class Dehalococcoidia; order Plut-88900; family Plut-88900. The sequence goes on from OZ240219.1 coordinate 1,007,620, forward strand.
GATCCAACGGTCCGCATCCTCCAGCGTGAAGGCGTAGGGAGGGGTCGTCCTGATTGCACCGGCATTGGGCCAGCGCAGGAGCCAGTGCCTGCCGTCGGTGAGTATGCCCATGCGCACCCGGCCCTGCTTCTCCGACTGCTCCAGGTAGTCGTCGAGCTGCCGGACGTAGTTTGGGTTGGGGTTGAAGCCTCCCGCAGTGCCGATCCTGCGCTTGAACTCTATGAACGTGTCGAGGGCGGTGAGATCCACGGCGCTGCGCGAACCCTCGGCGGGCGGATTCTCCTGACGGATATCATCGCTGCTTGCCAGCCCGGTAGCAATGAGGAAATCACGCACCGCGCTGGCAATGTCTGCCTCCCGCACGCCATTGTCGTACCGCCGTAGAATGTTGGCAGCAGCCTGAGCGTACCGGGGGTTGTTGTAGTCTATCTGAGTGGACACTTCGGCTCTCTGGTTAGTTTGGGTATTTCCGAGACGGGGGAGGCCATCATATAGCGCCAGATTATCGAAGTCCATTGATTGACAATAACTACCCTACGCTTTAGCCTAAGAAACCTGGATCACAGGGGGAGGAGTGGTAGAGCGCAGGACCATCTCGGCGCATTCCCACGCAGGTCGTCCGGATAACCTGCACTATAGGTTTCCGCCGGCATATTGCGACAGGAGGCCCAGGGTCGAGAAGATAGACTCCACCGACCGGTCCATCATCGACAGTCAGCCGGCTGGGCCCGTCTAGACGTTGAACAGAGCCGTTCCGATACTATCGGGACGGCTCTCGCAGTTTTGCGCCGAAATCGTGGCTTACCGCAAGTACGATGATCCTTCTTAGTTGAACGTGACCTGCTCCTGACCGATAACGGGAAAGAGAAATGGGCCGATATACGGTTAGACGGATCCTGCTCATTGTTCCCACCCTCTTCGTGGCCTCGCTCTTTCTTGCCCTCATGCTGAGGGTCCTGCCCGGAGATGCCATCGCCGCGGCCGGCAGCAGCGGGCGAGGCGCGGGTACCGGGGGCGATGAGGTTGGCGCCAGCATCGCCAGGGCCAGGCTGGGCCTGGATAAGCCCTTCTACGTCCAGTACATTCGGTGGATCGTGGGGTGGCCCGGGAGGGAAGGGGTGGTCTACCACACCGCCGATGATGGGTCATCGTGGCGCGGCATAGGCGGACAGTCGGTAAAGCCTATCGCCGAGGCCGAGTTCTTGACTCCCACCCTCGGTTGGGGGCTTAGAGAAAACGTAATCTCCTTTACCAAAGACGGGGGCCGGCAGTGGCTCAACCAGCACGTAGTAGGCAACAACCTGAACGATCTCTTCATACTGGACGAGAGTAATGTCTGGGTCGTAGGCGATGGCGGGACCCTCTTCCGTACTACCGAGGGGGGCAAGCGCAAGATGACCGCCGGGGGAGTGGGGCTTGCTACATGGCTGCCCCAGGACAGCGACGCCACTACCAATCTCAGGGGCGTGGCCTTCGTAGACCTCGATTACGGGTGGGTAGTCGGCGATGGGGGCACGATCATCCACACCGTCGACGGCGGCGAGACCTGGCAGCCCCAGAGCTCAAACACCGATGTCCGGCTATCATCGGTAGTCTTTGCCGATGCCAACCGTGGGTGGGCGATAGGAGACGGAGGGACCGTTCTTCGCACCTCGGATGGGGGAGTGAACTGGCAATTACACACAGGCCTCTCCGAGAAGAACCTTCACGCTCTGGCCCTGGTCGATACGCGCACTCTCTGGGCCGTGGGAGACGGCGGCGCCGTGCTTCAGACCACGGATGGGGGCTCTACATGGGTGCCCAGGACCATCCGGGAAGGCCTTCAGGAGAGTCTCACGGGAGTGGCCTTCGGAGACGTCTCCAACGGGGTGATCGTAAGTGCCGGGGGTACCGTGTACACCACGATGGACGGCGGTAACACGTGGGCCGAGCAGGAGATCCTCATAACTCGCCAGGAGGAAGATGTCACCATAACCGAAGGCCCTATCACTACGCCCCTCCAGGACGTGAGCATGGTCGTCAGCGGCACCGGTACAGTCCGCATCTGGGCGCCGGCGGTCGAGACCGACTGGGAATGGGGTCTGTTGGGTGGAAATCTGGGGGAACGTTTCCGGCCAGCCGGCAGGATGGTCGCCAGCGAGATAAAGAGGACCCTGGGCCCCAGTCTGCAGCTGATGATCATGAGTATGATCATTGCCATGGTTGTGGCAGTGCCCATCGGGATCTTATCGGCCATACGTCAGGACACATGGGGCGATTACGCAGGCCGGACCGTGGCGATCAGTGGCCTTGCCGTCCCGACTTTCTGGGTCGGGATGATGGTGATACTGCTGCCCAGCTACTATCTCGACTGGGTCCCTCCTCTTATCTACGTTTCCTTCTTCGACGATCCCGCCGGAAATCTGTATTTCTACATGCTCCCCTCTATAGTAGCCGGCATTCCCATAATGGCGGAGATCATGCGCATGACCCGGAGCATGATGCTGGAGGTGCTGCGTCAAGACTACATCCGGACGGCCTATTCGAAAGGGCTCAGAGAGCGGCTCGTGATCTACCGGCACTCCCTGAAGAATGCCATGATACCTGTGGTTACCATGGTGGGGGTCACCGCTGCGTACCAGCTGGGGGGCCTGGTGATCATAGAGCAGATATTCACCATCCCGGGCACGGGCAAGTTGATGCTGGGCGCCATCGAAAACAGGGACTATCCGATGATACAGGGAGGCGTCCTGTTCCTGGGCTTCGTGGTTATCGTCATGAACCTGGCCGTGGACCTGGTGTACACCTGGTTGGACCCGAGGATTCGCTACGAGTGATGACTCTAGCGTTGTCACTGCACTGAAGGAATAGAGTCTCGAGGAAGCGATGAAGAAGCCCGCAGTCAGGATGACCGAGGTTGAGTGGCGGCTCCCCAGGCGTCGCAACTGGCCCATATGGATCACGGTGTGGGGACGCATGGTCAGGGAGAAGCGTCTGGCCACCGTGGGCCTGGCAATCATCGTGGTGTTCTTGCTCGCCGGTATCTTCTCGGGTCTCATTGCCCCCGAGGGTTACGATGAGCAGCACACGGACAGGTTGAGGGTGGTCGAGGAGGAGGGCATCGAGATCCTGGAGTTGGTGGGCCCCTCCCTCAACCCCTTCCATCCCTTGGGGCTGGACCACCGAGGTCGGGACGTGCTCAGCCTGATAATTCACGGAGCCCGGATATCGATGTTCGTTGGCCTGGGCACGGCGGTCCTCGGCATCAGCTTGGCCACCGTTGTCGGCATGGTATCGGCGTGGCTGGGCGGCAAGTACGATACGATCATTCAGAGGGTGGTGGACGGTGTGATGATATTCCCCTGGCTGGTCCTCCTCCTGGTGATCGTCACCACGATTCCCGCTAAGTCGCCCATAGGATGGGTGGACACGGAGCAGTGGGGGCTGGCGAAGGTGATCTTCACCCTCGGTGTCCTGAATGTAGCGTGGGTGTCCAGGATCATAAGGTCCTCGACGCTGGCGGCTAGAGAAAACCAGTATGTGGACGCAGCCCGTGCCCTGGGAGCTCCGGGACATCGCATCATACTTCGACATTTGCTGCCCAACATCATGGCGCCCATCATCACGATGGCTACTTTATCCCTGGGCTACGCCATCCTGGCAGAGGCGGCGCTGAGCTTTCTGGGCTACGGTATTCCGCCGCCCAATCCATCCTGGGGCAACATGATGAACTTCGCCGGTGGGTTGTACCTCTTCAGGGCGCCCTGGTTGATCGTAGCGCCGGGCGTGGCCATCAGCCTGGTGGTCTTCGCCATAAACGTTCTTGGAGACGGCCTGAGAGACCTCCTGGACCCTCGATTGAGGGGCAGTGCAGGCCACATTACGTTGTAGCTAGCAGCGTGTCTCTGCCTGACCAATACGGTATAGCGAACCTGTACATTGGTGAAGTAAGATGCGTGAAAGCTGGGAGCCGCATGGCGAACGTTACGCGGTCGCGCTATTGGTCGTCCTTTGAAGGTCTTTCACCCACCTCTCGAAAAGAGTGGCTCCTCCTGGGAATCTGATGTTCAATAGCGTACCTACATCAGCACCCGGCATTCCCTCAGCTGCTGCGACTTCCCGATATTTTGACTCAGTTCGGCTACCAGGGTGAACTATGTAGTTGCGGACGTAAGTGACACGGACGGATGATGAGTTCGCGCCCAAATGGGGCTCAATCCGATCCATGTTAGTCAAAGTGAGATGCTTGGCTACTCGTACTACGAACTCCGGCTTGTGCCATACAGGATGGATTAGTCCCATGTCGCGAGCAATAGACTTGGCAGCTCGATCGACGCAGCGAGCGTTGTTTGATGCAGAGGTGTGAATGAGGTTGTAGCAGAAATCTGCCCATAAGTTTTGCAATCTCACGACCAAGAGTGCCTGGCCGTCTTGGTGAATCACGGGACAGGTGGAATTAAATGGATGATAGCCTGGTACAGGAACGTCGAAACGCTGAACCATGGCGTTCGTGGAATCCACAAAACCCCTGTGCAGTTCAGAAAATGCGGTTGACATGCCTCTATAGTGGGTCGGGGAGAAGCGCCTCGTAGAGCATTACGAACCTTATCCCCCTACTTCGTATGCGGTGAGTCGTTCTTGATGAGACTAGCTTAAATTGAACAAATCTCGGGGAGACTTCATTCTCAGGAGCTTCCAACATTTCCACCAGGGTCTCCAAGTTTTGGACGGCCATGGATAGGTCGGATAGTGCTCTCCCATCTCTATCGGGCAACGGAGAATCGCCGCCCATGTTGCCCTTAGGTATGGTAAACAACACATGGGCCACCGCCGCGAACAGCATGAGGAAGTTGGGCGGATTGCCTATTCTCGAGTTCAAGACCTCTGACAGATTGCTAACTATGTAATCCATGGTCTTGTCTAGCTTGTCGATGGCGCCGTTGGGGATGCCTTCGTCGTAGTTGTTGTACAACCTGTTTATCGTTGGCTGTCCGCCGTCCTGGACGCCTTCAAGTATCACACCCATCATCTGCGCCATCAATTCGTCGTCCGCCATGCGAACCCTGGCGCGTACACTTACCACCTTGTATTTATCCCAGAGGACGCCCCAACGCTTGGAGGCATCAATCACCGCTCGCCGAAAGACCCCCTTGTATCTTCCGCCTTGGTATTTACCATGCCGCAGTTCCTGTGAATTGAGTGACAGGCCGTAGGCGTTCAGCCGGTTGAAGATGTCCAGCACCTTGTCATCTGTGGCTTCGAATAGCTGGACGACGCCGATTTGATAGGCTAGGAGGCGCCTCTGGTCACACTCGTCGAGGTCGTCGTATTTCATCCCCTCGAACGTGTTGGCGTTCGAACCGAGCCGGCTCCGATTCTCGACGAAATCCCAGATGGTTCTCAACCTCTGCTGTCCATCGACCACTTCCCGATAAGTGCGCATATCCTTAGGATCGGTAACGCTGCGCATGTAGATGTTTGGGATGGGCAGCCCTTCCAAGAGAGTGTCGATGAAGTATGACTTGGCAGGTTCAGGCCAGATGCTCCTACGCTGGAACTCCGGATTCAGTACAAGAGTCTTCTCTTTCATCCACTGCACGAGGTCGGAGATTGGATAAGATTGCAGCATCGCTCTCTAGACCTCCTATATCAACCAACTGACGTCCTAGGTTCAATTCTATCACGACACGGGCGTGTGCTCCGCAGCGAAAGCTAAGGGGTCATTTCTCCAGTCAGATTGAGTCAGGTAGAGTCAGAGCTGACGCCGAATCCGAGGACTGCTATCGAGGCCCTTCATCGACTTGGTAACCGTCTGCTCGGCCTTCGTGAACTACTTGGTAGTGAAGAGCAGCGAGGGAAATGACCAGTAACAGCCGTGGAAATGCCAGACCTGAACGCCCCCACGCTAAGCCTAGTCCCCAAACAGCATTTGGCGCACCTCTTTGGGCGCGTCGCGGGAGACTGCCTCGTGGAACAGGATGATCTTCCACTGGCCGTCGACGTTCCGGAGAACGAAGGTGTTGTTGTCCCGGAAGCTCATGGCGTTCCCTTCAAACTCGGCCTCGATGGACACGTAGCAGTGAACGAAGGCCGCTTCGCCCAGCACGTCCGCCACAACGTCGCTCAGCGTCCACTGTGAGCCTGCCATGCCCTCGGTCTGCTCGACGTAGACCTGCCTGATGGCCGTGAAGTCCGCCAGGGCGTGGCTGAAGTCCGGTGCCATGTACACCGGTTGTTCATAGGACAGGTCCCACAGAGATACCGCCTTTTCTGCATCGCCGGCCGCCATCGCCGCTCTCCAGTCCTCGATCACCGCCAGGACCCGCTCCTTTTCCCCTTCTGATGCTGCCATGATTGTCCTCTCAATAGCGCTTGGCGTCCCTGCGCACCGATACATCCGACTCGCTCCCTGCACCCCGACCCGTCGGTCCTGAAACGGCGGACCGTTCGCCTTTGGGTTCTCCATTATACCCACGCCTGTTGATATAAGAGCACACGTGTTCACCGGCCGATTCTCCTGGCATTTGGCGCCGATTTCGCCGATAATACCTCTGGCTACGGAGCCCCCCAGTCCGCTGCGCCTCTATGCAGTCGAGGGGGCCATCGACCCAGCAGTCCTACACCAGGCCGGAGGAGTAACGCCAGGTGAGCAGCACAAAGGAAAAGTACAGCATCGTTGGTGTGGGTGAGACCGAGTACAGCCGCGGCTCGGGCAGGACCACTCGCGCACTGGGCGCCGAGGCGATAAGCAACGCCATGACCGACGCCGGGCTAACCTCCCAGGACGTGGACGGCATGTTGAGCTATCACGGTGGAGACTCCACCCCCTCCACCACCATCATGTACGACCTGGGCATCCGGCCCAACTTCTACATGGACTGCTCCGGCGGAGGCTCCAGCACCGAGGCCCTGATTGGACTGGCGATAGGAGCGATAGAGGTCGGTATGTGTCATACCGTCGCCATCTTTCGGGCGATGAACGGCTACTCCCAGGTACGCATTGGGGGTACCGGCGCGCACGCTGCGGCGCCCGTATCGGGTCCGGGACTGTTCCAGCGGCCCTACGGCCTCGCCAGCGCCATTCAGAGCTTCGCATTTTCGTTCACTCGACACATGCATGAGTACGGCGTCACCAACGAGGACCTGGCCCACATCAAGGTGGCACATAGCAACCACGCCAGCAACAATCCGAAAGCTCTCATGAAGAAGAGGGTCACCGTGGATGACGTGGTCAACTCCCGGTGGATCGTCAAGCCCTGCGCCCATCTCCTCGATTGTTGCCTGGAGACGGACAACGCCACCTGCATAATCGTGACCTCGGCGGAGCGAGCGCGGGACCTCAAGCAGCCGCCTACCTACATCATGGGAATCCAGGGGCGGGGGGTCAAACCCGGCGGCGATTTCCACTACCAGAAAGGCCCCATCACCCGGGTCGCCGGCCACTACATCGGGCCGCGGGTGTTCGAGCTGGCCGGCGTTTCTCATGACGACATCTCATTGACCGGTTGCTACGATGCCTTTACCTACACCACGCTGCTCCAGTTCGAGGACTACGGATTCTGCAAGAAGGGCGAGGGGAAGGACTACGTCACCAGCGGGATCATCGACCTGGGCGGCGGCAGGCCCAACAACACCAGCGGCGGTCACCTCTGTGAGGGGTACACCCATGGCATGAACATGGTCATCGAGAACGTGCGTCAGCTTCGAGGCACCGTCGACGATTACTGTCCCCAGTGGCAGGAAGGGATCCACACCTACGATTACTCGGAGGGAAAGTGCCGCCAGGTGAAGGATGTGGAGATCACGATGAACATGGGTTGGGGCACGCCGGCCGTCGGCAGCGCCATGATAATGAGGAGATGAGCCGATGCCGGTCTACGAATACCGGGGGCTGAACATCAGCATACCGGAAACCGATACCGAGTACGGTGGCTACTTCGAGGCGGCGAAGGAGCATCGCCTGGCAGTGAAAGCCTGCCTCGACTGCGACCTGATGCGAGGTGAGCCGGGACCGGGATGCCCGTGGTGCCGGTCGCTCCGGTGGGAGTGGCGTCGGGTAAGCGGTATTGGTAGAATATACAGCTACCAGATCGTGGAGCACAGTGTGCTGCCCGGCTTCCGCGACTGGACACCCTATCCCGCCATCCTGGTGGAGCTGGACGAGCAGCGAGGGCACCCGACCGAGGACGACGGCCTTCGCATCATCGCCAACCTGCTGGATGAGAGTATGGCCCCCGAGAGGGAGGAGAACGTGGCCATAGGGAGCAGGGTGGAGGTGGTCTTTCAGGACCTGGAGAGCGGTCTGACCTTGCCTCAGTTCAAGCTCTCCGCCGAACCCTAACAATGTCCAAGGGGAACGGCGCCTAAGGATGTAATCAGGGGCGTTACTGCCCAATCTAATCAACGCCAGCTCGCATCGTGGTATAGGTGGTGCCCGATGCAACGAGCAGTCTCATCGACTTGGCGGGAGCCAGGCCGTCATCACACGAGCCTGGTTCCAGGCGATGAGATGCGTTTCGCTGAGGAGGAGTAGGGGAATGCGTATCGGATTTATGTGTCACGCCAGCTTCGGCGGCAGCGCGCGCGTCGCCATCGACCTGGCCGTGGCGTTGGCCCGACGTGGGCACAGAGTTCACGTGTTTACGGGGCCCGGTCCCTTGGTAGACGGGCGTCGGGAGCCGAACATGGTGTTTCACACCGTGGCGCAGGACGGGTCGGACCGCCTCCATCCTACGACGCTCCATACCCGTTGGTCGGACGAGGACTTTCAGAGGTACACCACGCGAATATTGCAGGTCATAGCCACTGAGGGACTGGACGTGCTCCACTTCCACTACGCCGTTCCCTTCGCATTTGTGGCGCGAACGTTGCGGGACGTACTCGCCGGTGGGGCGCCGCTGCTGATAGGAACCCTGCACGGCACCGACGTGACCAACTTCGGCAGGGACCCGGTCATGGGGCCACAGCTATCCGAAGCCCTGCAGGCCAACGACGTGCTGACTACCGTATCCAACAGTCACGCCCGGCTGTCGGCCCAGGTGCTTGGCCTGCCCAGCTACCCTCAAGTGATCCCCAACTTCATCGACGTGCAGCGATTCCGACCGGATGACAGGCAGTCCTTCCCGAGCGGACGCCGGCCTCGAATCGCGCACATCTCCAACTTCAGGCCCGTCAAGGATGCCCGGAGCATGGCGCGCATCTTCCTAGGTATCCGCACTCGCTTGGATGCCGAGCTGTGGCTCATAGGCAGTGGTGAAGAGATGGGCGCCGTGCGGTCGATTTTCGATAGCAGCACCTTCGCCGGCGACGTGATCTACATGGGCCTGCAAAATGACGTAGCGCCCCTGCTGAGGCAGGTGGACCTCCTGCTCGTGACCAGCCGCCACGAAAGCTTCAGCCTGGTAGCCCTGGAAGCCATGGCCACCGGCGTGCCCGTGTTGGCTACGGAGGTGGGTGGGTTGCCGGAGGTGGTCCTGCACGGCCGTACCGGCATGCTGTTCCCCCCGCGCGATCACGCGCTGGCCGTGGACATGGCCGTGGATTTGCTGTCCGACCCGGAGAGGCGCAGGAATATGCGGGAGTCCGCAGTGCGACACGCCCGCCAGTTCACAGTCGAGCGGGCTGTACGATCCTACGAAGAGATCTACCAGCACGGGGCCCCGACGCCGACCATGGACCCGGTCTCTACCTTTGGCGGGTAGGACCCGGGATCACGACAGAGGGTTGTCCTCGTTTCGCAGCCCTGGGAAGTCCAAAGCCCCCAACGGCGATGCATCCAGGAACGGCTCACCGTAGGCCGCCTGGATTTGCCACCCGTACCAGATAGCCCTCGCCTCCAGCGCGCGCAGGAAGCCGGGAGTGGTCAGACTCCCGCCGGCGTCACTGGTTGGCGAGCCAAACTGGCTCCCGTATGCCCACACCGTCTCCATTCGGCGCTCCCATACGGACGAGACGTCCATGATGAAGGACGGGGCTATGGGTAGACGGAGCATGTAGTGGACCAGCCGCTCCGGGCGATGAGGCTCTCCGTCCCCATACTTGCGAATGCCGGAGAGGTGGCACGCCTCCTGCACCAGCCTGCCGGCCCGAGCGTGGTCGGGGTGGCGGTCCTCCCAGTAGGGCGCTATCACGATGCGGGGCCTGGTCTCGCGAATAATATCGATGACCGGAAGACGGTGGTCGGGGTGGGTGCCGACGAGGCCGTCGGGTATGCCGGCGTTCAACCGGACCTTGATGCCCAGAAGCTCGGTGGCCTTGGCCTTCTCTTTAAGCCGCAGCTCAGGGTTGCCTCGACTCGACTTTTCTCCCTCCGTCAAGTCCGCCAACCCCACGCGCCAGCCTCTGTCCGAGGCCAGGATGAGGCTTCCGCTGCAGGCCAGCTCCACGTCATCGGGATGGGGTGCAAACGCCAACACGTCCAGGGGTTCGTCCATGCTGTTCTCCGGTGGAATTCGTAAGATATCGGTAGAGCAGACTGTCAAAGGGCGCCGGGTCGTCGGTAGCCGGAGCTGGCTGCGGCAACAGTATGGGCACGCGGCGCTTCTGGAGGACCTTCTCCAGCACCTCTTTCATGACCAAGCCGTAGTATATCCCTGAGCTTCCACCTCCCACGTAGCCGCTGACGTAGTCGTTCATGAACAGGGTCAGCGATACGTCGGGGCTCCAGGGGCCGGCCTCCACAATCTGGTTTATCGAAAGCCGGTCGGCGCCCAGGTGAAACCGGGACCGGTTCCCGCACTTGCAGCCGGCGACAGCGAAGGTATCCGGGCCTTCCACCTGGCGATGCAACCGCAGCCTGCGACGGCAGCCCGGACAGGTGTAGTTAAGGGGCAAATAGTCCTCGGCCAGAGGTTTGACCTTGGGATCGATATTCCGGGAGTGAAGGTGGTCGACGGCTTCGTTGAAAACGCGAGTTACGTCATCGATGTTGTTCAGGTAGAGGTTGACCTCTCCGGTGATCACCTCCCGGTCCAGAAGATCGGAAACCAGGACGGAGTAAGGGTCCATGCCGGCGTACCGATTGAGCAGGAAATAGGTGACGTCGTGGTTCAGCTGGCTGAGGACGCCGCCCTCGTGCTGCAGGAATACCGATCTCAGCTGTTCATAACGTTCCCTGGCCCGTGCTCTGGTGAGCTTCTTTCGCCCCGTGAAGGACTGGCTGAGATAGGTGTTCAGCTTATCGAGGCCCTGTTCGATGGTGGACGTTTCCACCGGCACGAATCGCAGTTCCAACTGGGCGTTGGCCCCGGCGCTGACCCGGACCGAAGCCTTCTTGCCGAACACTGGCCAGAAGAACCGCTGCATAAGGGCATCGGTGCCGGCGAGATCGGTATCGATCCACAGGAAGAAGGGACAGCATTCGCCGGTCCCGTCCAGCTGGTCCAAAAGGGCCATCCGGTCGAGCATCGATTGGGTGCAGTCCAGGTATATCTGTTGGAGGGCGTACACGGGCCTCGGATGCTTGGCGCCGTAGATTTCCATTAACGAGGGGTGTACCGGGTCACGCAGCCGCGCCAGGAACTCATCCTTGTCGACGAAGATGTCCTGGGAGTCCAGGAACGAACGGCCATCGGGCGAGGCCAGCAGATCGTTCAGGTCCCGCATGGACGTTACGAGCGGCTCTTCCAGGCGGCGATAAGGTCCGTGGAGGGCCGGGTGATGCCCCACATGCTCAGGAACTTCATCGCCACTTCCTGCCACTCCGGGTCGTTGGATATCATACAGTCCTCAGGCGCGGCCACGAAGTATCCCTTATTCACGCCGTTGCTGACCGTGGGGACGATGCCAACCTGGACGCCGATGCCCACGATGATGAAGGTCCTGATGCCGTTCCACTGCAGTATCGATTCCAGGCTGGTGCCGGCGAAGGCGTCTCTCTTGTACTTGTTGAGTACCAAGTCACCCTCCTGGGGTTTGAGCTCGTCGATGACGTCATGGCCCCAGGTGCCTTCGAACAGGCACTTCTGCATGATGTAGGTGCCGTCCTCGATGCTCTGGTAGCTGGCCTGGATCTCAGGGTCCGAACGGGAGCTGTTGTCCCGATAGTTGGTCCACCCGACGTAGATGACCTTGACCCCGGCCTGCCGGGCCTCGTTCACCAGGTTGACCGTCGGGCCGATCTGGCGAGATACGTCCTGGGGAAGGGTGCTGCCGGGGATGGATGCGCTGTATGCGCCGTCCTTGTGGCAGAAGTCGTTGAGCATCTCGTGGACAACGAGAGCCGTATGCTTCGGGTCCACTATCTCCTCGAAGGTGTCGGGAATCTGCCGTCCCTTGAAGGTAATCATGGTGTCTCCCCCTCTGCGAAAGCCAGTATTCGTGCCGGATTCTCGACCAGCAGCTTATCGATGACCTCTTCTCGGAAGCCTCTACGCCGCATGTGAGGCGTGATGTTTTCCAGGGTATGGGCGTAGCCGTGGCCCCCGTAGCGGACCAGCCGGTTCTTGCCCGACATATCGTGGGAGGTCAGCACCTGGTCTCCATGTCCCTCGTCGACCAGCCAGGCGATCAGGCGCAGTCTCTCCGCATCGTTCATCAGGTCCTTGAGAGGGTTCCAGAAGTAGAAGGAGTCCTCGACGCCAAACAGATCGTACTCCAGGTAGCAGCCGGTGTCGGCCAGAGCCTTCAGGGTGTCCCGGTCCTCTATGGTGCGGTCCAGGTGGCCCATGATGGTACGGGAGATATCGGCGCTCGCGCCGCGGAGAACATCGATGATCTCCAACGGCGAGTCGTTGTGGCGGCCGGGATGGATGAGAATCGGAGCTCCTGTGATGCGTTGGGCGCGGGCGGAGGCCCTGAGCACCTTCCGTTCGTTGTCCTCGAGAGGCCAGGTGCAACCCACCTCGCCGATGATTCCCGACTTTACGCCCGTATCTCCCACACCGTGACTGATATCTCGAACTATCTCGTCGACTATTTCGCCCTCGGTCTTATCGCCCATGCCAGCGGGGTGTGCGGCCCCGACGTAGTAGGATGCGCCCATAACGATGTTGATGCCGCTGCCTCGCGCCACTTGGGCGAGGCCCTCGGGATTCCTGCCCAGTCCTACCGAGGTGGCCTCCACGATGGTGCCGCCGCCCGCCTGTTTGAAGATGCGGGTCTCGTCGATCATCATGTCGACGTTATCGAGCCGGGAGTTGTCCAGGTTTACGCCGTGCTTGTATCTGACCCACCCCAGGATCTCCATGGACAACGGTTGATGAAACCGCTCGCGTAGCTCGGGGTCATCGGGCTCCGGGAAGAGGGCCGATATGTCCATCAGGATATGCTCGTGGGTGTGGGTTACGCCCAGGTCGCCGGGGTCTACCTCCCCGAGAACAGTCTGTACCTTTCCTGCCGTTACCATTTGCTGGGCTTCCTTACACGTAGGGGAGTACCTTGGTCATGAAGAGATCGAGGCTGGACATCACCTTGTCGTGGGGAAGGCCTCCCGTCTCCGACCAGACCATGATGTACTTGATCCCGCTCAGCTCCTTCAGCTCCTGGATCTGCTCGACCACCTGCTCGGGAGATCCGGCCAGGATCAGCAGCTGTTGCCGGAAGAACTCCCAGCCCAGCTCGTAATTCGTGTTTGGCTTCTCATCCTCGTCCGTCCAGTAGCTGGCGGGCCGGGTGCGGGCGGAGACCTCGTAGTAGGGGGTGAAGAAGTGGTCGGCGTCCCGTTTCGCCTCCTCGTAGGAGGGCGCCACGTGTACCGAGCGTAAGGCCGCTATCTCCTCGCCGATTTCATACTTGCGTCCCTCCCTGGAGCCCCGGGTCTCGGCGTAGATGCTCATCCTCTGCTTGAGCCTGCGAGGTGGTTGTATCCAGACCAGGCCATTCATGCCCAGCTGGGCGGCCTCTGTGAAGGAGGGCTCGGAGGTCATGAGCATCCAGAGGGGAGGGTGGGGCTTCTGGTACGGTTTGGGGCCGAGGCGCATCTTCACGATCTTGCCGTCTTTCACGGCATCGATGTCGGACGGAGGCGCGGAGGAGCCCCAGGAGAAACCGTCCTGGGGGTACTTGAAGTAGGTGCCTTGATGGGAGAAGAACTCTTCCACCCAGGCCTTTCTCAGTATCTCGATCACCTCAGCGAAGTGCTCCCGGGAGGCGGTCTGCTGTTTCGGGTCGAACCGGACGGCCTCGTCGGGCCACACGCCTTTGAGCTGGGGGTTCAGGTTGGCGACGTCGAAGGGGCTGATGCCGCGGCCCAACCCCACCTCGACCCGGCCCCTCGTCATGTGGTCCAGGAGCGCGATGTCCTCGGCCAAGCGGAGGGGCTGCCAGCAGCCGGCGACGTTGGTCTGGCCGATGTGAATACGATCGGTGTGCGCCGCCAGCATGGCACCGGTCATCAAAGGGTTAGTAGAACAATCGTAGTCCGCGTTAAAGTGGTGCTCATCGACCCAAGCGCAGTGGAACCCGGCCTCCTCGCAGATGGCCACCTCCTCGCGCAACTCGTCCAACAGGTCTGCGTAGACCCTGTCCAGGGTGGGCTCCATCATTGAGCTGTACAGACCGAACTTCATGGGACAGCCACCTCCCTTTTCGATACTCCTACACCGGCCCTCCGAGGGGACGCCGCGCAGCTAGCCTAGCACCACCGGTTCGGAGGGTCAAACAGGGCTAGTAGAACAGTCCTTTGGGGTCCATGCCCAGGAAGAACTGGCCGGCGGTCTCGTAGTGGGCCATGCGTCCCTGTATCTGCTGGGTGATGGTGTGAACGTCCTGGAAACGCCGCTGGATGGGATTGTACTGGAAGATGCTGCTGGAGCCGCAGACCTCGTAGGCGATGTCCACCACGTCTGCGGCAGTGCGGATGGCGTGGGTGGCGGCCACTCGCAACCGGATCCGGTCCTCGAGGGTCAACGAGCGGGTTTCGCAGGCGCTGCGCCAGACCATCTCAGCCGACTGGAACAGAAAGGCCCTGGCCGAGCCCCACAGCGCCTCCGCACGACCGATGCTCCTCTGGGTGGTGGGCTTGTCCCGAAGCAGGTTCTCCTCGAACTGGGCCTTCTTGCCGCCCGCCATCTCGATGGCCGAGTCCACAGCACCACGAGCGACCCCCAGCGCCACACAGGCGAACCCCGCCGGAAATAGGAGGTTGGTCGTGATCGCGTACAGAGGGCCATCCACACGAGGCTTGTCATCGGAGTCGTAGACCCTGCTGGCTGGAACGAACAGGTCCTGCACCTGGAAAGTGAAGCTGCCCGTGCCCCGGAGCCCTCCGACCTGCCAGACGTCGACGAACTCCACCTGGTCTTTGGGAACCAGCATCGTCAGGCCCTCTCTGTGCGCCTTTCTCGGGTCCAGGTTCCCGTCGGATGGGTCGGCCGGCGTGGCAGCGATCATCCAGGTGGCGTGTTGGCAGCCGCTGCTGAAATTCCAGCGGCCCGTGAGGCGGTATCCACCCTCCACGGGGACAGCTTTGGCGGAAATGATGGGCCCGTTGGCGAGGACGGCACGCTGGTCGCTCCATATCTCCCTGACCAGCTCTTCCGGCATGGTGGCCGCGGTGCTGGCCAGTACCGTGTTCTGGTTGAGGCACCAGCCCACGCTGCCGTCGGCCTCGGCGAAGGTCTGGACGATCTCCAGGTAGTCGAGAAGATCGATCTCGAAGCCGCCCAGGGACCGGGGGATCAGAAGGCGGAAAAAGCCACGGTCTATCATCTCGTTGGCCAGCTCCTCCGGCAGCCGCCGCTCTCTATCGATCAGGTCCGCGGCGGCCGAGACCCGGGGGACCAGCTCCCGAGCGGAGTCCAGGAAGGAGACTTTTTCCGTCTGCGTCATCGGCTTGAACCTCTTTGGTATCAGCTGCGGAAGTGGGGCATTATCTTGCTGCCGACCTCCTCCAGCATCCACTTCTTATCGATGATGGTGTAGGTGGCCGTGGAGACGGTGGTGACCCCAGCCTCGACAAACTTTTCGATCCCTTCGCAGATCTCATCCACGGAACCGACCAGGTGAATGCAGTCGATCATGCGCTGTGTCATGAACTGGGAATAGGGGGCGTCGATCTTCTCGAACCAGGGGTCGTATCCGTCGGGCCGGGTGAACTCGGCGCGGGCGGAATCGTACCGTTTCATCTCGTCGACTATTCCCGGGCTCTGCCTGTCCAGGTCTTCGAAGAGCTTGACTATCTCCGGTTCCTTCTTGTTTCGCTCCAGCACGTGAAGGCCAAAGGGCACGAAGCCGGACAGCTCCCTACGAGCGCTTTCCTTGTCATCGGTGACGTAGATATAGGAGCGGACGCAGATGTCTATCTTGGTGGGGTCTCGGCCGGCCTTCTCGGCGCCCCGATAGATGTTGTCCACCTTCCATTTGACCATGTCCGGCGGCCCGCCCATGAAGTAGACCCCGTCGGCCACCTCGCCGGCCAGCTCCAGGGACCGCGGGTTGTCGGCCGCCAGATACAGGGGCACGGGGCCGCGTACCCACTCCGATATCATCCTCTGCCCTTGGTACTCCGCCTCCTCGCCGGCGAGGAACTTCCTGACGAACATGGTCGCTTCTCTAAGCTCCTTATGAGGGATGGGCTTCATGATCTTGCCGAAGGGGCCGCCGGCGCCCATTCCCAGGAAGAACCGGCCGCCCGTCAGCTCGTTGAGGGTGGCGGAGGCGTTGGCAAGAACGGAGGGATGATAGGTCCGCGGGTCCACCACGGCCTGCCCGATACGGATGCGGCTGGTGCTCATGGCGGCGATGGTGGCCATGACGTGCGCGTCCCGGGCGAGGTAAGGCTCGTCGACCAGGGTCATATGGGAAAAACCGGCCTCTTCGGCGGTGCGCGCCAGATCGGCCATTTCGTCAATCCTCTCGTTGCGGCCCATGCCGACGCCAAAGTTTACTTTCACTGTAACTCTCCTTCGGGATACGCTCCCGTTCTTATGGTAGGCCCAATGCTAACACGGTATCGCCGGAGGGTGTAGACTAAGCGCCGAATACTCGGATTTACCGGGCCCCGATGAAGGAGGACGCCATGGCCGACGACGGGCTGCGCATCGAGAGGAACCTGCAGATCCAGCTCAGCGACGGCGTGTCGCTGGTTGGCGACGTGTACATGCCCGATAGCGGCGGCCCGTTTCCGGCGTTGCTCGGCTTCACTCCCTATCGAAAAGACGATATGGGAGGCTCCTTTTCCGACTACGGTCGGCGTTGGTTTGCCAGGCACGGCTACGCCTGCGTCCTGGTGGATTTTCGTGGGCTGGGAGGCTCGGAGGGGGTAGCGGAGGGAGCGATGCACCCCCAGGAGAGCAAGGATGTAGCCGAGGTGGTGGAATGGGTCGCCGCCCAGTCCTGGTGCGATGGAGGAGTGGGGATGTGGGGCGTCTCCTACGAAGCGATCACGTCTCTGGAGGCCGCCGCCCAGAACCCGCCCCATCTCAAGGCTATCGTCCCCATTCAGGGAGCCTTCGACATCTACGACGACTGGTTCTATCCTGGGGGATGCGCCAACATGCTGGGCGCACCGGGCATGTGGGGCTCCTTCATGCTTGGCCTCAGTCTCATGCCCCCGACCCTGCAGGACAATGAGGGTAGATGGTACAGGATATGGCGAGAGCGGCTGGAGACCAACGAACCGATGATGCTCTCATGGCCGGCCCATCCCGATAAGGATGAGTTCTGGCGCTCCCGGATACTCGAAGTGGAGAAGATCACGGTGCCGACCTACGCCATCGGGAGCTGGTGGGATATTTTCCCCGAGGCGATGACGGCAGTCTACGGCAAGCTCTCGGGGCCCAAGAAGCTGTTGATGGGGCCGTGGATGCACGGCAATCCCGATGACTCCGCCTTCGAGCCGCTGGATGTCCTCAGGGAGCTGCTTCGGTGGTGGGACCACTGGCTCAAGGGCGAGGACACGGGAATAATGGACGAACCTCCCGTAACCATCTACGTCCAGGGAGGTGGATGGAGGCATGAGACCGATTGGCCCAGCCCCGTGGCCGATGATACGAACCTGTTCCTGGGCGGCGAAGGCAGCTTGGTCGAAGAGGCGCCGCCAACTCAGACCACCGATGGGTACGAAGCGGACCCGACTGTGGGGACCACTTCCACCCTGTGGGACCCCATGGCCATAGGTGTGGGAAAGCCCCTGGACCAGGGGCCCGACGACCTGTTATCCCTCACATACACTACCCGTCCACTGACCGAAGATATGGAGATAACGGGGTCGCCTGAGGCGGTGGTATACGCGGCAATAGACGGTGCCGAAGACGTAAACCTGGTGGCCAAGCTGTGCGACATCGATGGAGACGGCGGGTCATCCCTGGTGACCACCGGCTGGCTGAAGGGAGGCCATCACAGGTCCCACGAGACGCCCGAGAAGCTGGAACCGGGCCGGGTCTACGAATTCCACGTACCCATGTGGGCCACCTCCTACATCATCCCGAAGGGCCACCGGCTCCGGCTGAGCCTATCTTGTTCAGACTTTCCCCGGATATGGCCAACGCCATCGAACTCGACGGTAACGGTACACATCGGGAACTCTCGAGTCTGCCTGCCGGTGGTCAAGAGAGCTTCGGACCTGCCCGCTCCTACCATCCTCCGTCCCGAGACGGACCCTGAGAGAAGTGAAGGGATGCTGGCCTCGGTACCTACGTGGACCATCGAGCACGACCTGGCCAACGATACGAAGACGGTGCGGGTCGGGCAACATTCGGACACGATGCTCAAAAACGGGGGCAGGTTCAAGTACAGCCATGTCGCCGTCACGAGCACGAGCCGATCACGGCCCGACGGCGCAAGCCTGAAGTCGGAGTCGAAGATCAGCTTCGAGTCGCCGTTGTCAGGGCTGATCGAAATGGAGTCCGATACCTGGTCTTCCCACCAAGCGATGGCATTGAACGTCCGCATCACGATGGACGGGCACGAGATGTTTCGCAAGAGCTGGCATCGCTAGCGAGGCAGAAGGTTTCATAAACCGACGGGCCTACCGGACCGACAACGCACCATGGTTACAAGAGAGGAAGAGGAACAGGCTCTCGAGGAGCATGACTCGGTATTTGGGAAGCACCGCAACTACGCTCCTCCCCAGTACGAGAGCTACACCAACAAAGCTATATACCTTGCCATGAGCGAAGGTCACCGGATAGCGATCGATGTTACGCTGCCCGCACCGCTGCCATCCGACTCCAGAATCCCCACCGTGCTCTACGTTACACGATACTGGCGGGCGAAGAAGAGTGACCCCGTCGACGACCTGGACCTCTTCTTCACAAGTCACGGCTATGCATTCGTTCGAGCGGATGAACGGGGCACCGGGGCATCCTCCGGCACGTGGCCCCATATGTGGCCTCGAGACGCCCTCTCGGACTATCGGCAGATAATCGACTGGATCGTAGCCCAACCCTGGTCAAACGGTAAGGTTGGTGGGATTGGGGTCTCCTATTGTGGCACCACCGCCCAGATGCTGGCGGCCACCGGACACCCAGCTGTCAAGGCGGTGATCCCAAAGTTCATCGAGCTGGATGTATACACGGATATCATCTTCCCAGGCGGAATTCTACTGGGCCCGCTGTGGAAGGAGTATGTCGAAAGATGTCGGCAGCTGGACTTGAACCGGGACATGGACGCGAGCTCCGGCGAGTCCCTCGGCACGGTCAAACCGGTGGATGCGGATGCCGATGGGTCGATGTTGGCTGCGGCCATCGACGAGCATAGGGCCACAAACCCCGACTTTCTGGCCAGCACGTTGGTGACCTTTCGTGATGACGTGATTCCAGGCATTGGCGTGACGATAGACGACTTCAGTGTGCATGAACTGCGTGACGAGATAGAGCGTTCCCGGGTGGCAATTTACGGCTGGGGCAGCTGGAACGACGCTTGCACCGCCGGCACGGTGCTCAGGCGCTTCACCACATTCACCAACCCACAGAGGGCGGTCATCGGCGCTTGGAACCACGGCGGCGACAAGAACGCCAACCAGTACCGACCGGACTATTCTCCCCCCGTGCCCAGCTACCTCGCGCAGTGGTTGGAGGACCTCCGATTCTTCGACTATCACCTGGACGGTGTGGACACCGGAATAGCGGACGAGGATCTGTTGATATACCTGACGATGGGGGAGGAGAGGTGGAAGCGCACCTCGGTCTGGCCTCCGCCCACCAGCTACCAGCGATGGTATGCTCACCCCGAAGGCGTGCTCCAGTCCGGCCCCTCTCCGTCGAAAACGGGCGCCGATCGATATGAGGTGGACTTCGAGGCAAGCTCGGGGAGCGAGACCATCTGGCATACCGAGTTCTCCACCGAGGATGTCGTCTACGGGGATAGGGCCGGGGCCGATTCGCGCTTGCTGACCTACACTTCGAGACCGCTGGAAGCCGACGTTGAGGTCACCGGACATCCCGTGGTGACTTTATACGTGACCTCCAACCGGGAGGACGGCGCCTTCTTCGTCTACCTGGAGGACGTGTTCCCAGACGGCGAGGTGAAGTACGTGACCGAGGGACAGCTGCGAGCACTGCACGGAAAGGTATCCAAGGACGAACCCCCGTATAGGATGTTTGCGCCTCATCATAGCTACAAACGGGCCGACGCTGCCCCATTTGTCCCCGGCGAGGTGAAGGAGCTCGTGATCGGCCTTCAGCCCACCTCGGTCCTATTTCGCAAGGGGCACTGCATCCGGATCGCTATTGCGGGCCATGACAAGGGTGCTTTTGAGCGAGTACCCCACGACGCAGAGTCCGGCGTAGTCATCCAGGTACAATGTAACGAGACCCATTCCTCCCACGTAGATTTACCCATCATCGCCAGGTAAATCAGGGGGAGATTCGGCTATACTAGGCTGGCTTGAAAGGACATAACCGGCGCTGTAAAGGACTGAGCAATGAAGTTCGATATATGTCTTCCCAACGGGATGGAGGGCCTACTGGTACCCGCCCCCTTCGCCGGCCCCGAGGAGATCACCAAGTTCGCCAGGGAGGCCGAGCGCTTGGGGTACAACGCCATATGGGCCTTTGATTTCATCGTTCCGGCTGCCGGCTTGCCCATCCCCGATGGTGAGACGCCCAACTGGTACGAGATGTTGACCACGCTAGCTTACGTCTCCGGGGTGACGGACCGGCTCAGGCTGGTCGCGGGGGTGGTGGTGCTGCCCAACCGGGAGCCGGTGCTGCTGGCCAAACAGGCGGCCACCATCGATCAGTTCAGCAACGGGCGGCTTGACCTGGGTATAGGATTGGGAGGCCGGCAGGAGTTCGAATCGATACAGCCTCGGGAGCGGGGCGCTTATCGAGGAGACATGGTCGATGAGAAGCTGGAGGCCCTCAAGCTCCTGCTGAGCCAAAGCAACGAGCCGGCCAGCTACAAGGGCAAGTACGTCGAGTTCGAGGATATCAACCTCGACCCCAAGCCGGTGCAGGATCCGCTGCCCATGTTCACCGCGGCGGAGACTCCGGCCCCGTTGAGGCGTGCAGTCAAGTGGGGCCTCACCCCGATCATACGGGACAAGGACCTGGTGGAGAGGAAGAAGCAGCTGGAGCCGCTGCTGGAGGAGCACGGCAAATCGCTGCAGGACATACAGATTGCGGTCTGGGCCGACATCAGTATCGAGCCGACCACCAAGGCAGCCGCCGACCGGTACATGAACAGCAGAATGGGGCTCTTCCGCAACCAGGACGCCGAAAGCCTGACCCGGGAACACTGGATCGGCACCGTGGAAGAGGTGGCGGAAAAGCTGGTCAGGATCAAGAACGAGGGCGTCGATCACGTGGTGGCCATGCATACAGCCACCAATACCTTCGAGGAGATGATGGAACAGGCCCAGCTCTTCGCCGAAGACGTCAAGCCCCTGGTAGACAAGGCCTGATTGTAGAACCCGAGGAGCGAAAATGGCAGACGCAGGCCCTACACCCAACGCTTTCGAGTTGCCGGACACCGTCGAGGCGATCGAGTACTACTACGAGCAAGGCCTCACCGATGGACTTCCGGTGGTGCCGCCCACTGAGCAAAGGGTGATTCAGTTCCTGGAGCAGGGTGGCGTCGAGCCCGACGAGGTGCTGGGTACCCGGCCCAGCCGCAACTGGGTGGTGACCGCAGATAAGGTGGCCATCAACGCCATAATGGCCGGGTGCCTTCCCGAATACGCTCCGGTTGTCCTGGCCGCGGTCAGAGCTATGATGAAGCCCGCGTTCAACGCCTCGGCAATAACCGAGACCACCGGGGGGATGTCGACGCCGATGGTACTGGTCAACGGACCGATCAGCCGAGAGCTGGACATCAACTCGGGCTGGAACCTCTTTGGGCCGGGCTGGAGGGCCAACTCGACCATCGGCCGGAGCCTGCGGCTGGTCCTCATCAATGTCTGCAACGAGGTCCCGGGCATCAGGGACAAGTCGGCCTTCGGCAGCCCCGCCCGTTACACCTGTTGCATCGCCGAAGCCGAGGAGACCAGCCCCTGGGAACCGTGGCACGTGGAAAAGGGATACCCGCTGGACTCCAACGCGGTCACCCTCTTCGCCGCCTTTCCTCCCATGAGCGTCTCCAACTACGTCGACAACACCCCCGAGGGGATTCTGGACACGATAAGCCAGAACATCGCTGCCAACAACACGTGCCACGGCGAGGTGATACTCATCATGAGTGGCGAGCACCTGGCCACTATAGGGCCGGCGGGCTGGAGCAAGAGACGGGTGAAAGAGTACATCGCAAACAAGGTCGATGAGCTCAAGCCGGTCTTATACCTTGATCAGGGGCGTGGTTACGAAATGGGAGGATCGACTCCTCAGCCTTCCAAACCCCCGGCGAGACCCACTTCGCCGGACGACATCGACCTGCTGGTGGGTGGAGGGCCGGGAGGCGGGGTATCTGCACTGCTGCCCCTCTTCGGCATCGGCGATACGGTAATGGAACCGATTGTAGAGCCCTAAAGGGTGGTGAAAAACTACTTCGACCATCCCCCTGGCCCCCTTCCTGGCCAGGAAGGGGGGAAGAAATAAAGATAGTTTCTGAGGGACACCCTCAGACTCCTGGCAAAGGGGCTTCGCCCCTCTGCACACCCCACGGATTGCCCCCACAGGCTGCCCTACACCCATAACATGAGAGAAGAGAGGGCGAAGCCCCTTTGCACACCTCACGGATTGCCCCTACAGGCTGCCCTGCACCCATAACATGAGAGAAGAGAGGGCGAAGCCCCTTTGCACACCCCAGGGATTGCCCCCACAAGCTGCCCTGCACCCATAACATGAGAGAAGAGAGGGCGAAGCCCCTCTGCACACCTCACGGATTGCCCTTACAGGCTGCCCTGCACCCATAGCATGAGAGAAGAAAGGGCGAAGCCCCTCTGCACGTCCCATGTTTCATCGGCTTGCGGCAGGCGTGTAGGTGGCCTGCTTGCTTAGGCCAGATTCCGGGGGACGAAACTCATCTTGTGTTTGATCTCGGACTCCCCGGTCTTTCGCACTCGGCCCTTGCCCAGCTTGTATCGGTACCGGTTGTTGATGGGGTCGGTCTGGCCGGGCGACACGCTGTTTACCGCCGTCGACAGCTGGCCCTGGAGGAAGTTGAAATACCCGCAAGTGACCCCCGGAGGCACCTGGGGAGTAACGAAGGCCACCGCCTCGAAGCTGGCGGAGTCGTATCCGCCCGACTGGGTGAGGACCCGATCGTTCTCCACCACCACGGTATCGCCGCTTTCGATGCCTCGCGCCGCGGCGTCCGCCGGATTGATCTCCAGGAAATTGGCCGGGAATAGGTCCCACCGGTAGGGTATGCGCACGTCGTCGAACTGGGACTGCCAGTGCTCGTTGATGCGGGTGTTGGTCACCCACAGCTCGCCTCCCGTGGGCGCGAATTCCTCCTGAAACGGCTTGACCTCATTCCAGTCCCCGTTCACGAAGATGGCTTTCCTGCTCGCGGTCCCGAACCCATCTTCATGCAGCCGGACCGTCCCCCGAAGCTGGTCCCCGACCCTGGTAATGGGACACTGGATGCCCGTGGTGCCCAGCTCTCGCAGGACCTCGTGGGCACGCCGGCCCCGGTCCCGAGCCAGCTCGACCAGTGCGGAGTAGTCATGGACGCTGCCCCTGGACGCCTCCGAGGCCTCCTCGAACACTTCGTTGGGTGCGTCCCAGTCGAACCCTTCGAACCCCATGCGTTTGGCCACCTGGGCTATGATCCACCAATCGGGCTTCGCCTCTCCGGGCGGGTCCATGAACTTGGAGTAGAGTCGCAGGCGGCGCTCACCCTGCATTCGTGAAACGTCCACCTCCCCCCACGTGGCAGCGGGAAGGAGCAGGTCGGCGAACTCGGTGAGGGCATTTTCGTATATCTCCTGCTGGACCAGCGCCATCCCGCCGTTGTCGATCCGGGCTCTGAGTAGATCGAAGACGTTCTGGTAGTTGAACCGGCCGGAGGCACTGCCTCCCTCGAATGCATCCTGGAGCGTCAACTGCGGCTCCGTTTCTCGAGTCAGTCTCCGGACCTGCTTGGCCAGGTGTTGGGATGCGCCCATGGCTGCCATCCAGGTAGACCCGATGACCCACATGAAGCGCACGTTGTCCTCGGCGACCCACCTGTCCAGGTTCAACTCGATGTTGTTGCCCTTGAAGTTATCAGCCGACTTTTCCTTGGGGTACTTCCCTCCTTTGATCATGCCTCGCTGGTGGCCGCCGCCCCGAGAGATCATTCTGCCCGGCCGATTACCGGCGCCGGTCAGCAGTCCCAGGCTGACGAAAGAGGCGGTGTTCTCGTAGTTGTGGCCCCAGTAGTTGCCCTTCTCCACCATCAGGGAAGTAAGGGGACGGACGCCATCGTCCTTGGGTTTCGACAGCATTTCAGCGGCCTGGCGGATCTTCTCGGCGGGGACGCCCGTTATCGCTTCTGCATTCTCCGGGGTGTAACTCGGCTCGCCCAGGACGGTGTCCCTGTATTGATCGAAGGTCATGCCGAACATGCTTCGTCGCCACGAGGTCTCCCTCCCAAGCTCCTCGCTGCCGGCGGTGTGCTGGGCGATAAACTCCCCGTCTTCCCAGCCATTCTCCAGGATGACCCTGGCGATGGCGTTGTTCAGCACGGTATCGGTGCCGGGTACGAGCTGCAGATGGAGACCTCCCCTTTTCTCGGCGAAGCTGGCCGTGTAGTCCTTACGAGGGTTCACCACGACCAGCTTGGCCCCACCCGGTGATATCCACTGCTGGAACAAGATGGACTTGGTCTCGTACAGCGTGACCCCGGAGACGTATATGACCTCGGCATCCTTCCAGTCCTGGTAGGAGGCGCTGAAGGCGTTGACTCCGGCGTCGCTGAGCCCGGGTGTGTCCGCGCCGTCGGCGGGTTTATCGTGAGGCGCCCAACAGGGAGTGTTGATGGCGTCCAGAGCCAGCTTGGTAAGGGCGTAGGTATTCTCGTAGTAAGCGTACGAGTACATCTTCATGCCCCATGCCATCTCGGAATACCTATCGATAACATATCGGGATAGGTCGGCCACCAGGTTCAGGGCGTCCTCCCAGGGGATGGGCACCAGCTGGTCACCGACCCTGATCTGCGGATGCTGGAGCCGGTCTTTGGTGGGCTTGCCGGCGTGGTAGAGCTTTTGAGAGAGGGTCCCGCCCCGGACGCTGTGGTCTCCGGATACGTTCACCACCTTCGTATCGCCGTCGGGGATGATCAGCACGTGGTGAGACTCCTGCCCGATCATAACGATGTTCTGCATGTTGGGTGATATCCACTTGCCGGAGAGGGTGGCAACGGGGAAATCGACGCCGAGGGCGTTCCCGGCGGCGCTGGCATCTCCAGACGTTCCTACAGGCCAGGTATAGACCTTGTAGCCGCACCCAACCACGCAGTAGTCGCAGGCGGTTGTGGTGACCCTGGCGTTCCTGGGCGGTATAACAACCTCGCCGGCCCCCTCGGGCGGTGGAGGTGAAATGGTAGAGGCTGGCGCCGGACCCGCCGTAGGAACAGCGGTGGGAGTGACGTCGGCGCCACAGGCGGCAAGGACGGCGGCGGCACCGCCGACACCCAGTAGGGCCACAAAGGTCCGCCTGGACATACCTGCGGCCTTGGCCCTCACCCAGAGCGGCCCATTGTCGTTATCGGGCTGATGGTGTGGGAATCGGTTGACGGAGTCGGTCATAGCACTGCTTCCCTGTATGTGAATCGATTAGCCGGACGCCGGAGTAACTCCCTGCAGGTTGTCATGGAAGCCGTAGATGAGCCCGGTGACTCCCATGGCATAGACCTCGTTGCCCTCCACCTCCAGCATGATCTGGGGCAGACTCTGGGTGGCCTGGCCGAGAATCATGATCCCGTTCTTCGACAGATCAAACCGGCTGTAGTGGAAGGGGCATGGTCCCAGCATCTTGAAATCGTGTCGATAGGTGGTCTGCATGGGGCTTCCCAGGTGCGGACAAAAGTAGCTGAAGGCGACCACGTCCCCGCTTGGGCCCACACCATCGTTGGCCGCGGTCCCGAGCTTTACAACGAAGTTCCGTTGCTCTTGACCCGGATACCGGAATTCCAAGGGCTCGCCCTCGATCAGGTCGGAGAGCTTGGCGACGCTGCTCCGAGGGTAGGAGCGGGTGATGCGGGCGGCGTTCGGTCCCGCCGCCGCCACCTTTTCGATTCCCTTGGGGAAGGCGTAGATGCCAACCGCGGCCGTACCCGCCACTGCGGCCGATGCAGTCAAGAACCGTCTACGGGAAATCTTGCTTTGGCGCATGAGAGTCCTATCCAAACATCAGAATTTGAAACCTCAGACCAGTGAGTGCCCACCATCGACGACGATGGTGTGGCCGGTCACCATAGACGAAAGATCGCTGGCTAGGTAGGCCACGGCGCCGGCCATGTCCTTGGCCTCCATCATCTTGCCCATCGGGATCCCATAGTCCTCCTCGGACCAGGTCTTCTCCTCCGGATCGAAGGTCGAGGACATCTGGGTCTTGGTGGGGCCGGGGGCGATGGCGTTAACCCGGATGTTGTACTCGGCCCACTCGACGGCCAGCGCCCGGGTCAGGTTGACCACTCCTCCCTTGCTGGCCGAATAGGCGGCTGAGTTCCCATGAGGAAGCACGACGAAGGCCAGCTGGGATGCCGTGTTGATGATGCTGCCTCCACCGGCCTTGACCATCTCTCGACCGGCGGCCTGACAGCCGAAGAAGACGCCCTTCAGGTTGACGTCCAGCACCTCGTCCCACGTATCCGGAGAGAGCTCCAGGGCGGTCCCAGGGAGCAGAACGCCGGCGTTGTTGACCATGACATCCAGCTTGCCCTGCTCCTGTACTACCCGGGATACCGCCTCCGATATCGAGGCCGGTTCTCGCACGTCCCCTTCGAGGAACTGCGCCGTCCCACCGGCGTAGACGATGGACGTGACGAGGCCGGCGGCATCCCCATTCGTATCGGGGAGATCGAAGATGGTCACCTTTGCACCGCAGGAGGCTAGGCCGCGTGCAATAGCTTCGCCGATGCCCCGGCTGCCGCCGGTCACCATCGCTACCCGTCCGCTCAGATCTATCTCCATGCCCGTCATATGGCGTAGACCCCCTAAGTAATTGATGAGGAAATGCTATCACAGTTCAAGCCCCAGGGTGGTCAAGAACGGCGCTGGGCGCGATAATTCAGGTTCAGTCGGTACGTGGGCCAAGGAGGTAAGAGATGGCAGAAGAGCTGATCGTATCTTCGGATTCGCACGTGTTCGAACCGCCCGATCTGTGGACCAACAGGATTGATCCCAAGTTCCGGGGCCGTGAGCCTCGCATGAAGCGGGTGGGAGAGGTGGACCACCTGGTGATCGAAGACGACCAGACCATCAGCGGAATAGGCCTGATATCCAACGCCGGGGCCAGGTTCGATGCACCGGAGACGATCTCTGACCACGGCAAGTTCGATGACGTGCTTGTCGGGGGTTACGAACCGGAGGAGCACATCCGGGACATGAAGATAGACGGGGTATCGGGCGAGGTGCTGTACCCGTCTCAAGGCCTCTTCTACTTCGGCATCGAGGACTCCGACCTCACCTCGGCGGTGTTCCGGACCTACAACGACTGGCTGTCCGAGTTCTGCAGCACCAATCCGCAGCGTCTGAAAGGCATAGCGATGATCAACTTGGACGATGTCCAGGAGGGCATCGCCGAGCTGGAGCGGGCCGCGGGCCTGGGCCTGGTGGGGGCGATGATCTGCGAGTATCCCGCTGAAGAGCGACGCTACTACAGCCCCGAGTACGAGCCTTTCTGGGCCGCCGCAGAGCAGCTTCGGATGCCGCTGAGCCTACACACGGCGACGAAACGGTATCAGAGCAACTTTGCAACCGGGGCGATAAGCGATGCCACCGGGCGGGCCAACAAGGTGTTCTGGCCTTCGGCATCAATGTGCGACATGATCTTTTCCGGCGTGTTCGAAAGATACCCGGGCCTGAACATCGTAATCGTCGAGTTCGAGATCGCCTGGGCGGCACATCTGCTCGGCACCATGGACTACACCTACCACGAGCGCCACGAGGAAGCCACCTACCGATACAGGGACGGCAAGATGCCCTCCGATTTCTTCCGCGAAAACGTTTTCATCAGCTTCCAGGAGGACGGCATCGGAATCCGCCTGAGGGACGTGATAGGGGTTGACTGCATGATGTGGGGTTCCGACTATCCCCACTCGGAAGCGACCTTTCCCAGGTCCCGGGAGATCATCAACGAAATCCTGGAGGGCGTAGCCAAGGACGATAGGGCGAAAATCATCGGCGGCAACGTGGCCAGGCTCTACAACATGGATATCGATATCCTGAACTGAGACCGAGGAGGACCACATGTACAGCCCGATCAGATTTCCCGACGAGGTGGAGACCCTGGTTCGTTTCATCGAGGAGACGGACGCGGACCGGATAATCGGCGAGACCGTGGAGAAGCTTCGCGGCGGCGTTTCGGCCAGGGAGATGCTAAGGGCCGCCGCTCTGGCCGTGGTGCGCAGCACCGAGCTGCCCGCCGTTCATCACGGTGGTGCAGTCCATCCCATATGCGGCCTCCACGGCTGCTACGGCACTTCCCAGCGACTTCGCGGCGAGATGGCCTTCCTGCCTATAGTGCAGCACGTGGCGTTGTGCAATCACCACATCCAGTCCCGCCACATGGGGCCCTATATCATGCCTGAACTGGAGCCGATGGACGGCTCGGTGGACAGGCCCTACGAGATCTACAAGGACCGGGAGTCCAGCATAGTGCACCTGGGCGGCAAATCCGACAACGGCAGCAACGGCGATGCTCTCGAGATGACCAAGACGGCCTTCTTGAACAATATCCAGTCCCACAGGCCGGTGGCCGCCGAGCAGCTGTACCTGTGGCTGGCGGAGCGCCAGTCCCCGGGCGAGGTCATGGATCTGCTGTTGCCCGGCTTCATTACCAGAAACTACCGGGACGATCACAATATCCTGTATCCAGTGTTCACGGCTCGAGCGCTGGATGACATAGGTTGGGAGTGGGCGCCGGTGCTGATGCGGCCCATCGTTCGCTACCAGGCTAGGAGCGGAGGCGATCTGTCCGACGGATCGACTTCCGGGTTCCAGGCCGTCGAGGACGTGGTGGAGGAGTTCGGCCTGCTGGATATGGACATCCCCTTCCACACGACGGAGGATGAGACCGAGACGGTCCGGGACCTTGGCGAAGCCATCGGGTCCAACCGCACTTTCTTCGACAACATAGAGATGATGGGTCGGGCGTTGGCGGAAGGTCTATCGCTGGAGGGCACCGGCGAGGCCCTCTCCGTCGGCACCTCGATGATCTTCTCCAGCACCAACTACGGCAACCCCATGGACTCTCACCCCCATACTGGCGTGAACACCCGCCGCTACATCGTCCAGATGGAGGGAGTCAGCGTTAAGAACAAGCTGCTGGCCCTTCTCACCGGGCTAACCGGGCCCGAGTGCACCATCAGCGAGCGCAAGATGGTTTGGCCGCCGCGCACCGATCCGGAGGTCCTGGCCGGGTTGCCCCATCGCAGCCAGGGCGATCTGCTGGCCGCCGTCGTCGAGACCGTGGAGAACCAGCCACCGGCCGACTGGAGGAACACCTCCGAGCTGGACAGTGTGGTAGCGCCCGACGAGGTGCAGCACACCAAGGCGCTGGCCGAGCAGTACATCGACTCCGGCTACGAACCCTCGGAGCTGATCGTACGGTTGGGCGAGCTGATCTGCCGGGACGACTTCACCGAGCTTCACGCGGTCAAGCAGCACCAGGCCATCATCGACGAGTACAACACTACCCGGGAATCGCTGAGATCGATACACCTGGTGGCGGCAGCCAAGTCGGCGGCCGTGGTGCACGCGGGCAGGGAGCAGCGGGTGTACACCGAGTTCCTCCAACAGTCCAAAGTAGCCTAGCCGGGGGTGGAGCCCACCTCGTTTGTGGTCTCCGGCAGGCTGACGAAATATGGGGAGTGTGGAGTACCCTTGCCGGGCGACAGCGGTGTCCCTCACACGGGCAAAGCCTAGCCAGTGAAGATCGATGGTTATGGCATCGAGCCGCTGACCACCGATAGGTGGGCGGACCTGGAAACCGTGCTGGGCCCGAGCGGACATGGCGGCTGCTGGTGCACCTACTGGGTTCATCCCAACACCGTCGTCTGGGGAGAGGGCGCCAAGGGCGGCAAGAACGGTGCCAACAAGGGGCTCTTTCAGCGGATCGTAGACCAGGGGCCTCCGCCCGGCCTCCTCGCCTACCATGAAGGCACGCCGGCAGGCTGGTGCAGGATCATGCCGCGGGCGAGCCAGCCTGGTCTCGCCAATATCCGCTTCTTCAAGATGGGCCTGGCAATCGAGGGTGTCTGGTCCATCCCGTGCTTCGTGGTGCGCCCCAAGTATCGTGGGCGAGGTCTTACGAGTGTATTGATCAAGGCGGCAATGCGATACGCCCGTTCCCAGGGCGCCCGGTCCATCGAGGCCTATCCATGGGATACCAACGAGAGAAAGGGCGCCGGGACCATTTTCACCGGTGTAGCTTCCACGTTTCATCGTCTCGGGTTCGAGGTGGTGCAGCGAAAAGTGGCCCACAGACCGATGATGAGATTGGAACTGGACACGTAGGCCTCTCTCGAACGTCGGCCATATCTGCTATCATCTTCCAACCTGACTACACCCGCGGAGGAGACCATGGTAACTGTACAGATGGACTTGTTCTCGTCGGCTACGGACATGCTGACGGCATTGGAACAGCGCAAGATATCCTCGGTGGAGCTGCTGGAGCTGCACCTGGAGCGCATCGAGAAGTACAACCCCAAGCTGAACGCGATCGTGATTCCCAACTACGAAAACGCCCGCAAGGTCGCAGCGGCAGCTGACGATGCCCGCTCCAAGGGCGAAACCGGTCCCTTCCTGGGGCTACCCCTGACCATCAAGGACTGCATCGACGTCAATGGATTGGCCGCTACCGGGGGCCTGAAGGAGTTCGCCGAGCGCATCGCAGACTCCGACTCCAGGCTCGCCGGACGGGTGCTGGGGGCGGGGGGCGTGCTGATGGGCAAGACGAACGTGCCGCCCGGTGCGGCGGACTGGCAATCGGCCAACCCGATATTCGGTCGGACCAACAACCCGTGGGACCTGTCGAAGTCGCCGGGAGGCAGCACGGGGGGCGGTTCGGCAGCCCTGGCTGCGGGGCTGACCCCTCTGGAGTTCGGCAGCGACGTTGGTGGCTCGATAAGGATTCCCGCCGCCTTCTGCGGCGTCTTCGGCCACAAGCCCAGCGAGACCGCTCTTCCCAAGAGCGGACACTTCCCCGGATCGGCCCTGCCCAACCTGTTCAACGTGATGTCGGTACAGGGACCGCTGGCCCGCACCGCAGGGGACCTGATGCTGGCGATGGACGTGGTAATCGGCCCCGACGTGGGCGAAGACACGGCTTGGCGACTGGAGCTTCCCCCTGCCCGGCATGAGCGACTGGCCGATTTCAGGGTGGCTATCCTCCCGCTAATCGACTGGCTTCCCGTCGATGCCGAGATATCGGAATCGCTGGAGGAGCTGGTCGGCAGCCTGCGCAAGGTGGGAGCGAAGGTCCAGGAGGCCCAGCCCGAAGCCTTGGAAAACATGCGCCGTCACCACGAGCTCTACTCCTCCATCCTGTCCGCCGCAAGCGCCCTTGGCATGTCGGAAGGCGACCGGAAGCGCAGGGCCGAGAAGATGCGTAAGGGTGAGGACCCCTTCGGCGATGCGTTAGCAAAGGGTCTCGAGGCCAGCGCCTCGGACTACAACCTGTGGTTGCAGGACCGGGAACACGTGCGAAAGTCCTATAGAGAGTTCTTCCAAGATTGGGACATTCTCCTTGCTCCCAACGACATAACGGTAGCCTTCCCTCATACGGAGGAGCCATGGCCCAAGCGCCGGCTCAATATCAACGGAGAGCCGGTCTTCTATGGCCTACAGACGGTGTATCCCGCAACGGCTACACTGAGCGGCCAGCCCTCGACGTCCTTTCCCACCAGGTTGACCAGAGCCGGATTGCCCATCGGGATGCAGGCCGTGGGGCCTTACCTGGAAGACCGAACGCCGATACGGTTCGCCGGCCTGGTAGAGCAGGAGTTTGGGGGATTCCAACCGCCCCCAGGGTATGAGTAGGGGTGGTATGGGTAGTCAGACCAGGGGAGAGAAACGGGAACAACGGCGCCGTAACAGGCGCAAGATGAAGGTATCGGGCCGCAGCCTCAAGCAGCTTCTTCAGCACATAGGCCGGAAAGCGAAGAGGATCAGGGAAGTAGGGTAGCCGGCTACATCTGCTATCCGAACTGGAAGGACTTGAAGGCCTCGGCGTACTCGACGCCGTTTGATTCGCCCGTCTCGCCGCGCCAGCGACGCATGCTTTTCTCAGCATCCTCGGGGTCAACCTGGCTCTCGTGCTGCTTCAGGGCATGTATCGCCGTGCTCAGGGAGTCGGTCACGTCGATCCACTTGTCCGCCGCCTGGTGCCGGCTGGGTATCAGCAGCTCTCTCACCTTGTGGGGCTCCAGCCCCTCCTCCTCGATCAGCTCGGGAAAGGTGTGGCGGTCTCGGGAGGCGGGATAGACGGCCGAGAGAGTAGCTTCGCCCGCGGCGATGTGGTCCGGGTGGCCGATGTAGCCAGAGCCCTCCAGGTATCGAACGGGCTGGGGAGCTATGAGCACGTCGGGCTGATGCTTTCTTATCTGCCGGACGATGTCCTTCCTCAGTTCCAGTGTAGGTTCGAGCATGGCGTCCTCGTAGTCCAGGAACACCACCTCTTTAACTCCCAGCACCTTGCAGGCGTTGCGCTGCTCCCCTTTTCGCATCTTCGTCAGCTGCTGCGGCGAGATGTTGGGGTCGTCGGTGCCCTTGCTGCCGTCGGTGCAGATGACATAGACCATCTCCATACCGTCTTTGCACCATTTGGCTACGGTGCCCGAGCAACCCCACTCGGCGTCGTCGGGGTGGGCCACTACCACCATGCCTTTTCTGTGGCTGTTCTCCTGTTCAGTCATGCTACTCCCACTTCAATAATGAGCGACCCGAAGTCAGGTCGCTGTAATATAAGATTTTCGCTTGGTATCGAGCTTACCACCACAGGGAAGGGGCGTTGGTGAGAAGCTCGGCGCCGTCCGGCCCGACCAGTATGTTCTGCTCGTAGCCGGCCAGGCCGACACCCGCCCTGGACAAGAAGGCTTCGATGCCGAAGGTCATCCCCTCCTGGAACGTGTCGTCCTGCTCCAGGCCGATCCGCAGGGACGGCCGCTCCCAGAAGAGGCCGATGCCGTGGCCGAAGAGGGGAAACATGTCGGCGACCTGGTTCTCCTCGCTGCCCGCCTGCTCGGTCAGCCGCTCGCCAAGCTTCACTACCTCATCGACTCGAGCGCCGGGCTTTATTGCGTTGATGATGCCGTCGACGATACCGTTGCACTTCTCGATCAGGTCTCGCTGCTCGGGGGTGCCCTTGCCGCCGGCGACGGCGGTGCGGCCCGGGTCCAGCCAGTACCCCTGGTAGATGGGCCCGTAGACCCAGCCCCGGACCATCTCTCCCGGCTGGGCCGCATCCTGGCTGAAACCCGATATCGGAGAGCGGGTGAAGTACTGAATCGAGTCGCCGTGGGACACGGGGATCATGTGGAACCGGCCGCCGGACCTGACCACCTCGTGCGCGGCGTCTGCGGCGGCCTCCGCCTCGGTCTTGCCCTGTATCAGGCCCTCCATCAGCCGGTTGATAGCCCGGCTTGCAGTCTCGCCCGCCTGCCGATAGAGATCGATCTCCGGCTGGCTCTTCACCCTGCGGGCCACCTGGACCGCGTCGTCCTCGGGTACCCATTCGATGGCCGGGGTCGCCTCCTCGAGCTGACGGGCGTACTTCACGGGGAAGAAATCGGACCCGACCATTGCCACCTTCCCCTCGACGCCCAGCCGCTTCATGGCGTCGGCCACACCCTTGATGGGGTCGGCGCCGTCGCCGTAGACGTCGTCGGTGGAGAGCTGGGCCAGCTCATAGGAGGGCATGTCCATGTGCAGCTCCGGCTCCCGGTTCCGGTGCAGGACCACGCCGGCGTGGGCCTTGGCGTTCTGATGGCCGTCAACATCCAATGACTGGCCCGACTGGTTGGAGTAGTAGTTGGTGAGGTAGAGCACGTCTCCGCAGCGTTCGTAACCGCCGGCAGAGCGGCCCCATACCACGGTGGTCTCGTAGCCCCTTCGTTCCATTTCGTCGTATACCGCCTGCCAGCGTCTAGCGTACTCGTCCTGGGGAAAGTAGGTCTTCTTCGCCATGGGCTTGCCTCCTGTTGATGCGGGTCAATTATACTTGGTTTCCAGCTTGCCTTGCCCATCGATTAGGCCTATTTTATATCCATAGCGGTCAACCGGTCAGCGGAAGGAGGAGAGAGATGAATCTGGACCACACCATAGTGCCCTCCAAGGATAAGGTGGCAGCGGCCAAGTGGTTCGCCAGGGTCTTCGGTAGGAACTACGACGGCGCCGACGGCCACTTCGCCCCGGTAACGGTGGACGATGCCCTGACCCTGGACTTCGACAACTCGGACAGCTTCGAGAGTCACCATTACGCCTTCCTGGTAAGCGAAGGGGAGTTCGACGACATCTTCGGGCGAGTGAAGGAAGAGGGCCTTGCCTACGGCGCCGAGCCCTATGAGCATCAGAACATGCAGATCAACCACCGGCTGGGTGGACGAGGGGTCTACTTCGCGGACCCGGACGGCCACCTGCTGGAGCTGATGACCCGGAAGTAAGGGCGCACGCCGGGGGTCTAGGAGAGACAGCCCTGGGCTAGACTCTCATGCTGTCCGGTATGAAGGCTGGGCCGCCGCTAATGCCCAGCGGCGCGCCATCGGCCCGCCAGCATGCAGCACCGCGTATCAGACCCAACTCCTGATCGTACATGATGCCGTTCATGCCATCGGCGACTGTGGGCACCTCTTCCACCTTATGCCCCTTGGAGCCCAGTGAATCACGTATCGGTAGCGGGACGCCCTCTTCGGCTTCCACCTCGTCTCCCTGGGTCCATACCCGGGGCGCCTCCATAGCCTCCTGGAAGCTCATCCCGTGGTCTATGACGTTCAGAATCGCCTGAAGCACGGCGGCGAAAATCCTGGTCCCACCCGGTGTCCCTAGCGCGAACCAGGGCTTGTCATTCTTGAACACGATAGTGGGCGACATGCTGCTCAGCATCCGTTTCCCCGGGCCTACCGAATTGGGGCGGCCGGGGTGGGGATCGAACAGGGACATGCAGTCGTTGAGGAACAGTCCTGTGCCCGGCACCACCACTCGAGCGCCGAACGCTTCGTTGATGGTCTGGGTGGCGGTCACCACGTTGCCGTCGGCGTCGGCGACGGTGAGATGGGTCGTATTGCGGGACTCGCCGGAGCC
This sequence comes from Dehalococcoidia bacterium, assembly GCA_965197645.1. Taxonomy (GTDB): domain Bacteria; phylum Chloroflexota; class Dehalococcoidia; order Plut-88900; family Plut-88900. Next base: position 1,043,363 of record OZ240219.1, read on the forward strand.
AACCGGAATCTGACCTGCGGCGTAGCTCCCCGCCCTGTGCAGGTCCAGCTCCGAGCGCCGGCCATCCGAGTACTCCTTGGAGGTAAGCCAGCCCACCGGCACGTCGACAACATCGGGGTCGCCCAGGTACTCGAAGCGGTCAGCCCAGCACACCCGGAGTACCTCCAGCAACAGGTGGAAGTATTCCGCCGTCCCGTAGCCCATACCCCGAAGGTCGAACCCCTCCAGCAGGTTCAGCGCCTGGATGATGTGAACTCCTCCTGAGCTTGTCGGCCCCATCGACACTATCTCGTGACCCCGGTAGTCCCCGCGGACAGGCTCACGCAATCGCAACTGGTAGCTGGAGAGATCGTCCATGGTGAGCAGGCCGCCATTGCTGGCAACATCGTCTACCAGGGCCCGGCCTAGGCCGCCGTTGTAGAGGACGTCCGAGCCGCCCGCTGCGATGAGCCTCAGCGAGTTGGCCGCATCCGACTGTACCAGGACCTCACCCGGTTGGATGGGCCGGTCGTTGGGAAGGAGCAGCGAGGAAGATTCGGGGAACTTGGCGATGTGCTCCGCCTCCTCGTTTATCCAATGGCACAGATACGGACTGGCCTGGAACCCGTCCTCCGCGTAGCGTATGGCGGGCGCCATGACCTGGGCCAGGTCCATCGTGCCGTACTGCTCCAATGCGAAACACCACGCCTTCAACGAGCCCGGCGTCCCCACCGATAGGTACCCGACCCGGTTGGCCATTCCCAAGGCCTCCATCGGGCCCGCGGTATCGTCGGGCGTATACATGTCGGCCGAGGCGGCCTTGGGAGCGACGGAGTAGTTATCGATGGTCGTTACCTCTCCTGTAGAGGCCTGGTAGTAAAGGAGGAAGCCGCCGGCAAGAACGCCCACCATCATTGGCTCGACTACCGTCAGAGCGAAGGCCGAGGCGATGGCCGCATCGATGGCGTTGCCGCGACGAGCCAGCATCTCGGCCCCGGCAACCGAGGCCAGCGGATGGTTGGTGCTCACCATCCCCCGAGAGCCTATCGCTTCATGCTTGGCGCACTCGAACTGCAGGCCTGCCTTGCTCCGCCAATCTTCCCGGTTGGACACTTTGACCTCCTCCGCGCCGTCCCCGTGAGGGTTTCGCAATTGGACGCGGTCAATATATCACATCGGCCTTCCGTTCCCGCTTATGCTACTATCCCGTCGGAGATGTACCGTATGCAGGGCGGTCAATCAGAGAGGTCTTTATCATGAAGATGAAATTTAGCGTCGGCATGGGCAGCGGGCTGAGGACCGACGAGGTTGCCGACCTCGCCAAAGTGGTCGAAGGCAGCGGCTTCGACTATCTGACACTGGTCGATTCCCCGTCAAGCTCCCGGGACGTCCACGTCATGATGACCCTCGCGGCGATGGCTACCAACCGAATCCGCATTGGCCAGGGGGTGGTCGACCCGATGACGGTCCACCCGTCGGTATTGGCCAACATGTCGGCGAGCATCGACGAGCTGTCCGGGGGAAGGGCTTTCATCGGCCTGGGCACCGGCAACCCGCTCAGCAAGCACCGAAAGCCCGCCAGGTTAGCGGAGCTGAGGGAAGCGGTCCGGTTCATCAGGAGCTACATGTCCGGGCAGGAGGCGGAGTTCGACGGGGTACGGTCCCACTCCCGGTGGATAACCTCACCTCTGCCCATATACATATCGGCCCACGGCCCCAAGGCGATGCAGCTGGCCGGGGAGGTGGCCGACGGCGTCATATCCCTCTGCGTCCACCCGGAGTACGTGAAGTGGCAGCTGAGGCAGGTGGAGAAGGGGGCGCAGAGGGCGGGACGGGACATGTCCGAGATCGATACGTGGGCCCGTTGCATGGTCTACGTCGCCGAGTCTAAGGAAGCTGCTCGGCGGGAGACATCTGCCTACCCCTCCAGCTACAAAGACCTTCACCGGCTTCTGTCCCGGGACGCCCCGGACGTCGAGGACCTGAGAGCGTCCCTGGAGCGAAGCGAGCCGGGCCTCGTGGAGGAGTTGAAGCGGGACTCGAAACGCTTCGCCGATGCAATGGATCCCGAGCTGGCCGAGACGGTGGACGCGCCCCACTCCAAGGTAGTGACTCAGCGTCTCATCGACTTCTATCACCTGTCGGGTACGCCCGACGAGATCTGCGAACGAATTCAGCTGCTGGGCGAGCTGGGCGTCAAGACGATCTCCATGACCGTATACACCATCATCGATAAGCCGGGCATGATCCGAGAGGTGGGCGACAAGATCATCCCCCGGTTCGGAGGGTAAGCAGGGCGAGGCCCTGCACCCATAACATGACGGAAGACAAGGCAAAGCCCATTTGCCGGGAGTCTGAGACAGGCTCACCATTATCTCATTTGGGAGCCCGGAAGCAGGTGGAAACGTGGTCGTCGACCATGGCTATCGACTGCATGAACGCGTAGCAGATGGTGCTCCCAATGAACTTGAATCCCCGCTTCTTGAGGTCCTTGGACATGGCGTCCGATTCGGGGCTGGTGGCGGGAATGCGGTCCCAGGTCAAGACTCCAGGAGCACGCAAGGTCTTGTGGCCGGTGAACTGCCAGATGTAGTTATCGAAGGTGCCGAACTCCTTCTGGGCCTCCAGGAACCGGTTGGCGTTGTTGATCATAGCGTTGATCTTCAGCCGGTTTCGGATGATCCCGGCATTGTCCAGCAGCCGCTTCACGTCAGCATCACCGTACTTGGAGACCTTGAGAACGTCGAAGTTGTCGCAGGCCTCACGGTAGGCCTGACGCTTGTGCAGCACCGTGCGCCATGACAGGCCCGCCTGCGCTCCCTCCAAACAGAGCATCTCGAACAGGTCGCGTTCGTCATGGGTCGGGGTGCCCCACTCCTCGTCGTGGTAGCTCATCATCAACGGGTCATCTTCGTCCCCGAAGCACCGAATGACCTGCTCTTCGGCCACGGTCCACCTGCCTTTCGATCTAGCTGTTACCGGTCCGGGCTGGCAAGGGTCACGCCGCCATCCACCGGCAGCAGCACCCCGGTGACCCATCGGGCCTCGTCGCTGGCAAGATAGACGGCCGCCCAGGCGATATCCCAGGCGTTGCCCTCGATCTTCAGCGGCGATGCCAGCCGCCGCCTCTCCCTCAGCTCTGCGTCCATGCCGGGAGCGACCATCGAGGTGTAGGCGGGCCCGGGCATTATGCAGTTCACCCTGACCCCGTCACCGGCGTGATCGATGGCCATCGCCTGGGTGAGTGCAGCAACACCGGCCTTCGACACGCTATAGGAGGTCAGCCCCCGGGGCCTGATCGCCGAGATAGATGAGATGTTGATCACCGAACCGCCGCCACCTTCGATCATTTTCGGGATGGCGTACTTGCCCGTGAGGACCATGCTCTTCAGGTTGACGCGCATCACCCGGTCCCATTCCTCTTCATCCACCTCCACCACTGTTCCGGCGCCGCCAATACCGACGTTGTTGTGCAGGATGTCCAATCTGCTGTATCGCAGGACTGCGGCCTCGACCATTGCTTGGCAGTCGGCTGCTAGGCTAACGTCGGCTCGGAAGGGGGACGCTTCGCCACCCTCGGAGGCTATCTGTTCGACGGTCTCCTCGGCCCGTTCGAAGACCGCGTCCACCACCAGCACCTCGGCGCCCTCACGAGCGAAGAGGATGGCGGCGGCCTTTCCGTTGCCCATAACCGAAGCCTGGGAGCCGCCGCCCGTGACGATGGCTACCTTCTCCTCCAGGCGGGATCTACGCTGCTCCATTCGCCTTACCCTCGATACCGGTCTCTATCTTCCACTATCGAGCCTGGACTGGACAGCCTCCCGCGCTTGGAGAAGGGGCCGCTGGAGGTAGGCCATGTGGTCGTCCTCACTGTGGTGATGGGTAACCGTGCCCGGCTGGTAGTGCCGGGCGATCTCCTGCATGTAGGTCAGGCTGCCATCGATGAGGGTAAGCATGTACTGCGCTACGTCCTCGTCGTACATGGCCCACTCGCCTCCACAGGCCAGGTATACCGGCGAGGTGTGAGCGAAAACGCCCCTGGTCCACGCGTCATGATGAAGGGTACTTTCGTAGTAGTTGGGGCCGCCGCACCGGGCCGCCAGCCACGAGTGACCGTCTATCACGATCTTTTCCTTCAACTCCAGCCTTCGAGCGCCCTGAGGGTTTTCAGTCGAGGCCACGACCTGGCCGTTTCGGACGATCTCCAGTGTGTGGATGGGGAAGATGCTCTCGGCCCACGCCTCCACCTCGACGGCGCCGGGGCTGGACATCTCCAACGTATCGCCGATGGAGCGCCCGTCCACGGTGATGTTGATCATCGGACCGCCGGTGGCGAAGGTCCTGCCGGCGGCGACACTGTGGCGCCAGTTATCGTAGGTGAACTCCTGGTCATCGGGCACGTAGGCGTATGTTCGGTACATTCCCACCGCCACGTCGCTGGACATCTTGTCCGTCCCGCCCAGAAGGGGGATTCGATAGCCGCAGTTCAGGTACCGATAGTACTCTATGTGGTTGTACTCCATGTGGTGAATCATCTCGACGCCATCGATGCGTCCGGTGGCGATGAGGGCGGCAGGCTCACCGTTGGGAGAGGGGAAGTGGGGCAGGATGACGGTGCCGCCCTGCTCGTGGGCCTGGTCCGCCCAGTAGCTCAGGGCGGTCTGCATGGTGCCGGACAGCTCGGCTTCTACGGGGCCGTCGCTGCACCAGGGCATGATCGGCTCCTTGAGACCCCAGAGGATGGTGTGGCCCAGCATATGCTGCCGGTTCTCCTGGGATACGTAGACGATGTTGTCGCCGGACTGGGAGATGCTGGGTGAGCCGGTAAAGTCCTCGGTGTTGGTGAACAGGGCGCCCCACTGGGACTGGAGCAGGTTGACTACGTTCAGGTCCTCGGCCTGAGACTCCCGGTGGCTGCCCTGGGGCGATAGGAAATGGACGTGGGAGTCGCCGCTGAACCAGCGTTGCCGGTTCATGTTGGTCCAGCGTTTGATGCGTAGGACCAGCTCCTGCTGACCCGGTTCGATGTGGACATTCGTGCGCAGCGGGTCGTACTCGAATCCCCGGGCCACGTCGACGATGACCTCGCCGCGGGGCAGCCATCCCTGGCAGGTACCGTCTATGCAGGCGTAGGTTATCTGGCCCAGCTTCACGTCTCCGCCGTTATCGAAATGCCAGGTATCCAGGCCCGAGTTGAGGTGGTTGTGGTGTCCATGCGGCTGGTAGGGCACCCCTTCCGGCGAGCGAAAATGGACGCGGCAGGGGACCGGCTGGCCGGTGTCGTCGTCAAGGACCCGGGTACGGACCCAGTTCCTTCCCCTGTCCAGTAGCCGGACCTGCATAGCCCCCGAGGCCACAGCACCCTTGTCCTCCAGCTCGCCCCAGTTGAAGGAGCCGACCTCTCGGCCGTTCTGGCTCACGTTCACCGTGGCCGATGGCGTAGCCGAGACCTCGACGTAAGTGGGGCTGGCTTGCCGATTAGGTCTCTCTCCCCAGCCTTTGAGTGGGTCGTCGATGAACCGGTCCGCCGGATCCCTGGGCAGGGGTTGCGGATAGGTGGCCTCCCCCCGGTCCACCGCAACCTCAATGTCGAACTTTTCGTCGGCGGTTTCCCGAGCGGTCAGGGTCAGCTCAACCTCTCGAGTGCCCTGCCTGGGAAAGGGGTGCTCATCGAGGAGCCCCAGCGTTATGCCGGCCACCAGGAACCGGGGGCCTTTGGGCACAAGCTCGATGTACTCGATACGCCGGTCGGGATGGGGATTGTTCCAACACCAGAGGTAGTAGCTGATGGGATAGTCTTCCCCGGTGCCCGTTTGCCGCAGACCCGCAAGCTCCCAGGGCCCCTCGTAGCGGGGCATCAGTTCATCTTTCACGTTCGGCAGGGCAAGGAAGGGGAAGCCCATCCCCCATTCGTTTGGTAGATAGACCAGCTCGAACCGCTCCCGTATCGGAGCGACTATTCGCAGCCCACCCTCCATGTGGAACACGTAGTGGGCGACCAGCTCGCCCATCTTGCCGCCGCGCATAAGCTCCGACTCCAGCAGTCGATGCGCAACGATTATCTTGGGCGCTGGTTGGCCAACGGGAATGGTCACCGGGGCGTCCCCAGCCGTTAGCTCGATGAAGCAGGCATCATCGGGCCCCGGTTCCGGTTTGCCTACGAGGAAGGGGAGGCCGCGGAAGGACTGGCTGCCTACAGGCGCCTCCAGGAGGGGCTTGCCGCCCGGGAAAGAGCCGCCGGACGGCGATGCCTGCCTGCGGCTCGCTTCGGCCCTGCTGCTGTTGCAGAGTGAGGACAGTTCCAGGGGTTGGTAACCGTTCATACGAGGACCTCCCTTGGGCCGGTTGTGCTGCTACCCGATACTGCCCATTGTATCTCAATAGCAGGAACGGGTTGCTCAGATTCGCAGCGAAATTATGTTACCGACGCATCGGGGGCTCGCCCCTCTGCACACTCCGTGTTCCATCGGCCTGTTAGTGGCGGCTCTGATGGGTGTCTGCGGATGCAATTCGGGAGGGTGGCACATTCCGCTTAGGATGGGGTACCTTCAATCTACACAGGCCCTGGTCACTTGGAAGAAGGCCTGCCCTAAGATTGCCACGCTCCGACGTTGTCGGGGCTCGCAATGACGAGGGTATGTACCCAGTCGAACGATCGTGGTCGTTGCGAGCGAGGGGGAGTTCGTCCTGAGGAGGTCGAAGGAAGCGAAGCAATCTGGTCGGCTTCGACCATCCCTCCGGCCCTCTTCCTGGCCAGGAAGAGGGCCGGGCCTCGCCCTGCCCCTAGCACAGAGTTTGGGGGACGTGCCCCCAAAATCCAAATCGTCCCAGGGTGGGTGGGTGGAAGAACAAACGCGGGGGAGGGGGGCGGGCTACTCCGCCCCGTGGACGATCTCGCCGTCCAGTACCGTCATCGCCACCGACAGGTTTCTTATCTCTTCGCCCTGGGCCGAAAGAAGGTCTCCATCGATGACCGCCAGGTCGGCGGCCTTACCCACCTCGATGGACCCCTTTTCCTTCTCCTGGAAAACGCTGTAGGCGGCGTTGATCGTGTACCCCCTTATCGCCTCCTCCACCGTGATGCGTTCCGCCTTGCCACAGTCCTGCCCCTCCATCGTGACCCGAGACACCGCCGTGGCGATGTTGTCCAGCGGCCGGAACGTGACCACGGACCAATCGGTGCTGAGCACTATGGGCATACCCAGGTCCAGCTCCGACCGCAGGGGTATCAACCCCTTGGCCCGCTCCTCGCCAAGGCTGGAGAGGAACCCGGCCCCGTTGGCGTAGATGTAGTGGGGTTGGGAGATGGGGATGATGCCCAGCCTGGCGATCCGCTCCAGCTGGCTGGAGGTCGGGTAGCCGGCGTGCTCGATCCTGTGGCGATGGTCCTCGCGAGGGTGGTCCTTGAGTATCTCCTCGTAGGACCGGATCAGCATCTCCATCGCCCTGTCCCCCTGGGTGTGGGTGCCAGTCTGAAGCCCGGCGGTGTGGGCATCCTCCAGCAGGTCCTTCAACTCGTCCTGGGTCCAGAAGGTGTAGCCCCGCTCCCCGGTGTTGTGGTAGGGCTCTTCGAAGGCGGCGGTGCACCCGATGAGCGTACCATCCGAGTAGCACTTGATCGGCCCTATTGAGAGCCACTCATCGCCCATCATGCCGGTCAGACCCAGCTTCTTGACGTCCTGAAGGTGGTTGGAAAGGTACATGCAGCGGGTCTTGATTCGCAGCAGCCCCCGCCTTTTTGCCTCGATATAGCCGGGCATCTCCCGGGAAGTGACCTGAGGGTCGACCACCGAGGTCAGACCCTCCTTGTGGAACTCCTTACACGCGATGTCTACGGCCCTGAGCATCTCGTCCATGGTTAGAGGAATACCGCCCGATGGGCCGTGGCTGCCGACGTCAACCGTATCCTTGACCAGCACCTGCTGGGCCGAATCCTGGAGCATTCCCGTCAACCGGCCCTTATCGTCTCGAACGAAGACCCCGCCCTTCGGGTCGGGTATGGTGTCGGGAATCTCCTGCATCTCCAGCGCCTTGGAGTTGACCAGGGCAAAGTGGCCCGACGTGTGGGTGATGTAGACGGGATGGCTCCTGGACACCTCATCGATGTCCCAGCGGGTGGGCATGCGGCCCTCGGGATACTTGGCGTAGTCCATTCCCCAGCCCTTGATCCACTCGCCTTCGGGGGTGTTCTCGGCGGCTTGTGCGATGGTGGAGGCCAGCTCTTCTATGGAGCCTACAGCCGGGTACTTGACGTCTGCCTGCTCCAATGTCGATCCGCCGAGGAGCATATGATTGTGGGCGTCCATGAACCCCGGGATCAGGGTCTTCCCCTCGATATCGATTACCCTGGTGTCCTGGGGAAGCCGTTTGCGGACCTCCTCGGCGGGCCCAACGGCGCTGATCCTGTTGTCCTCCACGTAGACGCCGCTGGTGATTGTATTCTTATCGTCGGCCGTAAAGACCTTGCCGCCAAGAAAAGCGAGTCTGGTTTGCGCCGGCATGTTCTCCTCCGGGAGCGGACTTGGAAGCTGGGCCTGCTACGAAACGGGAGGGCGCTTGTCGGCCCAGGGATAGGCCTTCTCGTAAGCCGCCGAGGCCCGGAGCACGGTGGCTTCGTCCCCCTTGGCGCCGATGATGTGCAGGCCCACGGGCAACCCGTCGGAGTCGAAGCCGCAGGGCACGCTGGACGCCGGCTGTCCGCTCATGTTGATAGGGAAGGTGAAGGGCAGGAAGCCGAACATCGGGTCGACCCTCTGGCCGGCGATTGTCTCCGGCCGGTCGCCGATGGTCCAAGCGACGGTGGGCATGGTGGGCGATAGAAGCAAATCGTACTTCTGCAGCAGCTCGCCGAGCTTGATCTGGACCAAGTGCACACCCATCAGCGCCTGGGCGTAGTCGGCGGCGGACCGGCTTCGGCCGTGCTCCATGGAGTATCTGCCGTAGGAAGTCAGCTCCTCGATGTTCTCCTCAAGCAAGAACCCGTAGGAGTTGAAGGCGGTGCTGCTAAAGATAGTCCAGAAGTGGCGCCACGGGTTCTCCAGGCCGATGTCCACCTCCTCGACCGTCGCTCCCAGCTCCTGAAACCTCTCGGCGGCAGCCTCGGTGATGCGTGCGACCTCGGCATCGACAGTAGCGTACCCGTAGTCGGGCGTCCACCCCAGCTTCATCCCTTCCACCCCATCGTCGAGACGGGAGACGAAGTCGGGCACCTCATCTTTGAGGGAGGTTGGGTCCCGGGGATCGTGGCCCGCTAGGACCTGAAGCATGATGGCCGCGTCCCTGACGTTGCCGGTCATAGGCCCCGATTGGGATGTCAGATTGGCCGCAGGAGCGCCGCGCCCGACACTGCCGTAGCGAGGCACCCTCAGTTGGGTGGGTTTGATGCCGAAGACGCTGCAGTAACTGGATGGAATGCGTATGGAGCCTCCGCCATCGCTGCCACTGGCCAGAGAACACAGGCCCGCGGCCATGGCCGCTCCCGCGCCGCCGCTGGACCCGCCGCTGGTTCGATCAGTGTGCCACGGGTTTCGACAGGGATCGCCCAGCCGATTTTCCGTCGAGCCCGAAAGTCCGAACTCCGGCGTGTTGGTCTTGCCCAGAATTATCCCCCCGGCCTTGCGTATCCGCTCCACCACTACCGAGTCCTCGTCGGGGACGTGGTCCTTAAACACCGCGCAGCCGATGGTGCTGCGGATGCCCTTGGAGAACTCCAGGTCTTTGATGGAGGTGGGCACGCCCTGCAACGGGCCCAGGTCCTCGCCCCGGGCCACCGCCTCGTCCACCCTCTTGGCATCGGCCCGTGCCTCATCGGCGGAGACGGTGAGGTAGGCGTTCAGCTTCGGGTTGAGGTCTTCGATCCGGTTGAGAAACAGGTCCGTAATCTCGGTTGCCGATACCTCTTTGGACGCGATTAACTCCCGCACGCGCCACGCCGGAGCAAAGGCCAGATCATTGTCGCTCATTCAGTCCCTCCCAGGTTGTAGGTACGCTCCCAATCGCATTCTAAGGCATGCGGGGCGTTATTAGAAGGTGTGGCCCAGCTTCGCCGGGTACAGGATGGGGACGGGGCTAGGGTGCCAGTGCTCGGATCGCCTGCATAACCTGCTCTTTGGAGCTCTCACGAGGTGTGACGATAGGGAGGGTGATGCCGGCTTCTCGATACTGTTCCAGCTGTTCCCGGCACTGTTCCACGGTACCCAGGACGGCCACGGTTTCCACCACCCTGTCCGGCACCAGCGTCGCCAGCTCTGCGCCCCGTTTACCGTCCAGATATGCCCGGCGAAGAGCTGCCGCCTCATCGGGGAAGCCGCTCTCAGCCAGGTGCCGGTTGTATCGAGGGAAGAATCCGCCGTAGAAACCCAGGGTGCTCTTGAGACTTTCGGTCTCCGGCGGGCCGTTTGTAGAGATGCTGACGGACATCAGACTGGCCACCTCCACGTCGCCGGGGTCCCGGCCCGCCTGCATGGCGCCCTCGGCCACCAGCCGGGCGGCGTTGCGAGCGTTGTCCAGGGTGGCCCAGGTCAGGATAGTGCCCTGGGAAATCTCGCCGCACAACCGGAGCATCTTGGGGAAGACGGCGGCCAGATAGATGGGTATCTCGCTTCGTAGAGGTCTGAACCAGAGATCGAACCTCTCGATATCGAATATCTCTCCCTTGTAGCCGGCCTCGCCATCCCGCAGGAGGGCCCGGATGATCTCTACCGACTCCTTCAGCCGCTGGACGGGCTTGGAGTACTCCAGGCCATGCTCGCCGACCACCTGGACCCGGTGGCTGGAGCCGAGGCCAAGGATGAACCGGCCGTTGGAGAAGTGGTCCACGCAGGCCGAACCCAGAGCTATGGTCGGGGCGCTCCGGACGAATACGCTGGTGATGCTGGTGCCCAGCAGGATGTTCTTGGTACCCAGGGCGCAGGCCGTAAGGGTGGAGAAGGGGTCTCCGCCGTGTCCCTCGGATAGCCAAGCAGAGTGGTAGCCCAGATCGTCGGCCAGCTTGACGCACTCGACAACCTCCGGCGGGGTCATGCCACTGCCGCTGAGTCCCAGTCCTACTTTAGCGGGCATCGGTTACTTCCTGGGTGGCCTTACTGCCACTGTGATCTACATCGTCAGCCTGGCGTTGCTGTTCACCCTGGTTGGTTAGCCTACCTTTTGGGCAGCTGGGGTAGTAACCAGGAGAGGAAGGCGTCCGAGCTGCGGGACTGAAGATAGATCTTGCCTGGTCCCGTAAGCTCAACCACCAGTCCCTCACCGCTGAACAGAGTGGACTTCAGTCCCCCTACACGGGTAACGCGATAATCGACGTTCTGGTCGAAGGCCACCATGTGCCCCGTATCGACGATGTAGGTCTCTCCGTGTTTCAGCTCCTTCTCGTGGATTGCGCCGTAGCTGGAGACGAACAGGTCGCCTCGACCCTGTACCCGGAGCAGGAACAGCCCCTCTTTGGAGAAGAAGGTCTTAGCCCCACCCCAGGTGGTATCGACATCGACGCTGGATGAGCAGGCCATATAGGACCCCGACTGGACCAGCAGGGTGTCATCGTTCATGTCCATGTGCGCGATGTCTCCGGGCAACGAGGGTGCGAGGGTAATCTCACCTGCTTCCTCGGCACGGAAGGTGTTGAGGAAGAAGCTCTCGCCACCCATGAAGGTCCTGGCAAGTCCGCCCAGGATACCGCCCCTGGTGTGGGTCTTGATGCTGATGTTGGGGGACATGCTGACCATCGCACCGGCCTCGGCCACTATCTCCTCGCTTCGATGCAGATTGAGCACGGCCAGCGAGTAGGAAGGTTTGTAAAGGATGTCGTAGTCCACGCAGATGCCTCCTGTGTCGGCTAGTTGTCTCGAACGTTAATCTATTTTAAGGTTAGGATGCAGGGTAAAGGCTGTCAAGGAGGCTGGGCTGTACCCCGTTCATGGCACAGCAACGCTCCGCCCTTATTGGAGGTCTCTTCCGATTGTAAACTCAACAGAGCCTCTATCCTTCGGATAGCTATCCAATACCCCTGGTACAGTGGGCGCAGACGGTTGCCGCGCGTGGTACGATTTATCGTGCCTGGACAGAGGATGGAGTCATGGCATACGATCTGACATTCGTAATCAACCCCGAAACCGAGTCCGCTTCCTTCGGCCTTCTAATCAAATCGCTGGAGGACATCAGTCGGCTACTGCGTGACGTAGATCGATCGATCTATGGCGCCAAGTCTCGAAACCAGTGGTTGGTTCGCAAGCTGCGAGTCTGAACTATTGGATGTAGGGCAAAGGTAAGAGGGAGATTGGGAATGGGAACATTCTCAGTGCACATCGGTGTGAGTGACGGAAACGGCGGGTCTATTCGATGGGTTGATGTGCTGGCAGACTCAGGCGCCACTTACACGGTATTGCCGGATTCCTTACTACGGGAGCTGATAGGGGTACAACCTCAAGAACACCTGAACTTCACCTTGGCCGACGGCAGACAGAAGCTGTTGCCGGTTGGAGAGGCACGCCTCTCGGTTGAGGACAGGGAGGCTACAAATCGGGTCGTGTTTGGAGAAGAGGGCCAATACTTACTTGGTGCTACTACGCTCCAGGTGTTCGGATTGATTCCCGATACCACTAATCACAAATTGATCCCCGCCCCGAAACTGCTCATTTAGCACACCGGCGGGCTCCCGTCTCAGAATTTTACGTTTACTGGTCGGTCTACCCTAGCTCGGAAATCCACAGCAAAGGAGCGATCCATGGCTGATCAGTCGGTCCTGTTCGAAAAGAAGGGCGGCATCGGGACCATCACCCTGAACCGGCCAGACAAGCTCAACGCCATCAACTTCGAGATGATCGACAGTATCCTGGAGATCATCGAGGAAACGGCCGGGGACGAAACAATACGAGTACTGGTGCTGAAGAGCGCGGGCCGGGCCTTCAGCGCCGGCGACGACCTGAAAGGCATGGGGCGTAGCTCTCGTAACATCCCAAAGGACTCACTGACCGAGCAGGAGGAAGGCCCCTTTCGGGTGGTGAAAGCGTTGAGGTATCTGATGAAGCCGGTGATAGCCTCGGTACACGGGTACGCCATGGCCGCGGCCTGTGAGCTGGTCCTGGCCTGCGACCTGATCATCGCCGCTGAGGATGCCCGGATCGGGGTTCCCTTCGTCCAACGAGGCCTGGCTTCGGGCACCTACTTGATTCCCCTGACCGTGGGCTATCACAAGGCCTGCGAGCTGCTGTTCCTGGGCGATTGGATCACAGGCAAGGAGGCCGAACGCATCGGGATGATCAACCGGGCAGTCCCTACCGACGAGCTAGACCAAGAGGTCGGCAGGATGGCGGAAAGGCTTGCCAACTCGGCCACCCTGGCCATCGGGCACATGAAACGAGCGATGAACAACGGCCCGCTGACGGACTTCGACGCCGGTTTTACGCTGGAGTCGCTGATGCACCTGCCGGTGATGAACAGCGAGGACGCTCAGGAGGGCCACCAGGCCTTCATCGAGAAGCGGGAACCCCGGTACAAGGGCCGGTAGGAGACCAGGCCGGCGTAGCGAAGGATCATCTAGTTGCTGCCGTTCGGCACAGCTACGACTTGGGGGAATGCAGCGGGCTGACTCGCCCCTCCATCATCAGCTCTTCCAACAGATCGGCGACACCGTCCTCGGAGACCGGTCCGGCGATCATATCCGCCGCACCCTGGACCTCCGCCGAGCTGGCGGCCATGGCGACCCCCAGCCCCGCCCACCGGATCATATCGATGTCGTTGGGGCTGTCGCCCACGGCTACCGTCTCCTCCCTGCTCACCCCCAGAATGCGAGCCAGGTAGCTGAGGGCACTGCCTTTGTTCCCTTCGGGATGGCCCATCTCGCATAGGTGGTCGTATGTCCTGACGATGGGCATCCTGGACCCAAAGGCGCCGTCTATCTGCCGTACTACCTCGGTCATGGCACACTCGTCGCCAACAGCCACCAGCTTCGTTGGGTCCTCCCCCAGGTGGCCAGCGAGGTCCCCAACCTCCTCGGCCGTTATCTCCAGCACCTCCTCGTACTCCACCACCCTTGGGGTGCGCTCCCGCACATAGAAGCGGTCCCGAACGAAGACGTAGGGCGCTACGCCCACCCGCTCCATAAGCCGGATAGCCTCGCGGGCCAGCTTGACGGGAATCGGCCTCTCCCAGATCACGTCCCGGCTGACGGGATCAGCGATCAGAGCGCCCTGAAAGGCAATTATGGGGATCGATAGGCCCAGGTGTGAGCTGAACCTGAGAGTGGAGGTGAACATGCGCCCGGTGGCGATGGTGACCTCGGCGCCCAACTCCCGGACCCGGCACACCGCCTCACTGGTCCTATCCGAAATGTCGACGCCGGCCCGCCTGTCGAAGAGAGTGCCATCCAGATCGAAGGCGAACAGTTTGTATCCCATCGGAGGTGATCAGTCCGGCCGCTGAGAGGAGAAGAATCTGGCCAACTCATCCCTATCGAAGGTGGGCATCTCCCTCTCTCCCGTTGCCGTCAGGAGCGTTCGACCATCCGAGGCGTGGACCACCTCGCCGATGTCGTAGGCGCTGATTCCCTTGGCCTCCATGCCCCGGAGCAGCGGGCGCGCCTCTTTCTCCGGAACGGTCATCACCAGCGCCCCCGACGCCAGTAGTCCCAACGGGTCCAATGCCAGGGCATCGCAGAACTGCCGGGTCTGGGTCAAGACGGGTATCTTGGTCTCGTTGATACGTATTCCCACTCCCGCGGCCACCGCTATCTCCTGTAGGCCGGTGATCAGGCCTCCTTCGGTCGGGTCGTGCATGCAATGGACCGTGGCCGAGGCCCTCGCCGTGTTGGCGTCGGCCACCACGCTTATACCCGGGTCGTACAAGTACTCCCGCGCCTGCTCGATTGTCTCTCGCGTCACGCCCCGGCGTATCAGAGCATCGGAAGCATCTCTCGCCAGCACGGAGGTGCCCTCTATGGCGATCCCCTTGGTGAGTATGATCCGGTCGCCCGGTTCGGCGGCGCCCGTGGCCGTAATATCGGACTTGCGAGCCTCGCCCAGCATCATCCCTACGATAATGGGCCGCTCCAGGTCGTAGGTGATCTCCGTATGCCCGCCGATTAGAGTAACCCCCAACGCCCGGCAGGCGTCCGTAATCTGGCCGAATATCGTGGCGATCTGCTCGCTGGTCACCGATTCGGGTGCCAGCAGCGTAGCCAGGAACCATCTAGGCGTCGCTCCGCTGGCTGCAACGTCGTTGGCGTTGACGTGGACTGCGTACCAGCCGATTTCGCCGGTGGCGAAGGTTATCGGGTCGGTCTTTGCCACCAACACCCTATCGTCCCCCATGTCCAGCACGGCGGCATCCTCACCAACTCCCGGGCCGATCAGCACGCGGCTGTCCTCGGTACGGACCTTGGCCAGGAGCTCCGCCAGCAGCTCGGGTGGCAGCTTTCCTACTTCCATCTAAACGAAGGGCGATGGGCGGTCGGCCGTACGAGGGTTTCGTATCGCTGCCTGTGCCGCCATCAGCTTGGCGACCGGTATCCGATAGGGGCTGCAGCTGACGTAGGTGACACCGATATCGTGGAAGAAGCTTACGGACCTGGGCTCGCCGGCGTGCTCACCGCAGACGCCGATCTCCAGGCTGGGCTCCTCAAGCCTGGCCCAGTGGATGGCCGTCTCCATAAGCCGGCCCACGCCTTTGACGTCTATGACCTCGAAGGGGTTGTCGTCGAGGAGCTTGTCGTCGAGATAGGTGGACAGAAACTTCTTCTCGGCGTCCTCTCTGCTGAAAGAGTAGACTGCCTGGGTCAGATCGTTGGTGCCGAAGGAGAAGAAACCGGCCTCCTGGGCCAGCTTGCCTGCCCTCATGCACGCCCTGACAGTCTCCATCATCACTCCCACCCTCAGTCCCTGGGCTTCGATGTGACGCTTGACCCATAACAGCTCCTGGAGGGTGATCACCTGGGGGACCATGACGTTTACGTTGGCCTGCACCTCGGCCATCGCCTCGGATATCGCTTCCACCTGCATGAGATAGATATCCGGCGCCGTTACCGCCACGCGTACTCCCCGATGCCCCAGCATGGGGTTTATCTCCTTAAGCTCTTCGAGCCTTTTGCTCAACGCCCGGTCCGACGATTCTCCGTCTTGGGGCAGGAACTCGTGAAGAGGCAGGTCCAGTAGTCGTATGATCACCGGCATCCCGGCCAGGGCGTGAAACAGGGCGACGAAGTCCTCTTTCTGGAGCCGCTTCAGGGCGGCGAGAGACTGCTCCCGCTCTTCGTCGGTATCGCTGAGTATGAACCTCCTGATGGCTTTGAGCCGCTCGGCGCCGCTGAACTGGCGCTCGGTACGGCACAGGCCGATGCCCTGGGCCCCGTACCTACGGGCCAGCGCCACTCCTTCGGGAGTCTCGGCGTTACCCCAGACCCCCATCTCTTTGATATCATCGGCCCACTCCAGCAGCTGGGCCAGCTCCGGGGTGGCCTCGGCCTCCAGCAGGGGCAGGACACCGAGGTAGACGTTCCCGGAAGTACCGTCGATGGTAATCGAATCTCCTCTTTGAACCACCCGCTCCCCTACGGTGAACCGAGCCTTTTCCAAGTCCACCTTCATATCCTCGGCCCCGCATACGCAGGACTTTCCCATGGCCCTGGTGACGATGGCTGCGTGGGACGTCAGGCCGCCTTTGGAAGTCAGGACTCCCTGCGCGGCGGCGATGCCTCGGATATCATCGGGGCTGGTCTCGGGCCGCACCAGGATGACCGCCTCGCCCCTCTTCGCCTCTACTACCGCCTCGTCCGGGTCGAACACCACGTTGCCGCTAATCGCTCCCGGCGCCGCGTTCAATCCCCGGGCGAGGGGCTCGTACCGCTCCGGCAAGCGGATCCGGTTGTGAAGCATGGCCCTCAGGTCATCGGGGCTGACCCGTGAAATGGCCTCTTCTCGAGCTATCAGTCCTTCGACCACCATGTCCACGGCTATCTTAATCGTCGCCGGGCCGCTGCGCTTTCCGGCCCTGGTCTGCAGCAGGTAAAGCCGGCCCGACTCCACCGTGAACTCCACGTCCTGCATATCCGTGAAGTGGCCCTCCAGCCTTCTCACCAACTCCTCCAGCTGGGTGTAGATCTCAGGTGACTGGGCCCGGAGGGAGTTGATGTTTTCGGGTGTGCGTACGCCCGAGACCAGGTCCTCGCCCTGGGCCTGTCTCAGGTACTCTCCGAATAGTCCCTTATCGCCGGTGTTGGGATTCCTGCTGAAGACAACCCCTGTTCCGGACTGGGGGTCCCTATCGCCCAGGACCATGAGCTGGACCACCGCCGATGTGCCCAGATCTGCGGATATGCCGTTGAGCTCTCGGTACTCCCGGGCCCGAGAGCTGTTCCAGGAGGCGAAGACCTGGGCGATGCATTCCAGCATGTGCTCCCGGCTCTGCACGTTGAGGATGGTATCCATCATGCCCGGCATGGAGACGGGAGCAGAGGACCGAACCGACACCAGCAGTCCGTTACCGAAGTCTCTTCCTGTCTGATCGATCAGTCGCGAGAGGGCCTGGTCCATCTCCCCTTCGGGCAGCCGCCCCGTGCTCCGGTGCTCCTCGAACGATTCTATGGTGAATATGAAGCCCGGCGGCACGGGCAGGCCCAGCCCGTACATCGTGACCAGGTTGGCGCCCTTGTTCCCGAGCAGCTCCTTGTCCACCACCCCATCTTCGAAGAGCACAACCCTCTTCATCTGCATTTCCTCAATTTATTGGTCCCCATACGCTCGGGCTCCTGTTGCCTAGGCTAGCACCGAGGTGTGAGGGGGTCAAATGATGCCGATGAGGGTCAGCCGGGTCTGAGACGTCGTGACGCCACCGCACGGACAGGCCGATACAACGCCTTGACGTGCAACGGTATGCCCTTCCTGACCATGAAGGCGTTCAACAGGAAGGCTATAGTCATCACTGCGGCCCCACCTATCGCGTCCAGGAAGTAGTGGTTGGCCGTGATGACGATGGCGAACAGGGTGAGGGACGGGTACAGGACGCCCAGCACCCTGAGCCATGTTATCCCGGTCCTGAAGTAGATGACCCCGAACAGCACCGTCCACCCAAAGTGGAGGCTGGGCATGGCTGCGAAGGCGTTGTAGAAGACCTGAGTCTCTCTGCTGTTGTACTCCGCGGGCCCCAGGAACTGGATCGTATCGATGAAGCCGGCGTAGCTAATCATGCGAGGTGGGGCTAGAGGGAAGACGGCAAACACCAGAAGCGCGATGACGTAGCTCAGCAGGGCCACGTTCCGGTAGTAGATGTATCTCTCGAAGTCCAGCTTGTAGATGACTATGGCCGAAGGGATGATTATCGGCCAGTAGGTGATTATGTAGCTCCAGTTGAAGAAGAGGACGGCATCCTTGGCCTTCTCCAGCAGCCACCGCTGGATCTCCCACTCCCAGAAAAGACCCAGAGAGGCCTCGAAGGAGATTATCTTCTCAGCATTCTCGAAAGCGATGACCTCCACGTCCTGGAAGATCAGCTTCCTGGTGATCATGTAGAGAAAATAGGCGGTAACCATCAGCAGCGCCTCCCTAAGGAACCGTTGCCGGCTGATGGTAGCTGAGATCTTATGTACCGCTTCAGTCACGTCCGGCCTTGGACACGTCAATGCCCCGAAACGACATTCTTACATCGCTTCGAGGCATCTGTATGCTCACTACTCTCCGCATCTTCCAGGACCCCGTCTGCAAGCGTCCACCTCACCAAATACTCTATGTTCTGCGCCGTGCTATGTCAACGTGATTTTCTACTTTCGAAGAGCTGTTTCCGTGGGTTCAACCCCATCTTCCTCTTTCTTGTTCGAGGCCAAGTTGGCCATTTTGAGGAAAGTCTGCCCGTGTTTGAGGCCTTCGGGGCTGTTCAGATAGACGTCGCAGGTCAGGCAGCCGACGCGGGCTTCGGGCCTATCGCCATTCTTGAACAGGTTCCGAGCCGTCCTGTAATGAACGCCGTTCCATATCGATTTGATGGAGCTTTCCTTGACGTTGCCAAAGTCGTCGTCGGCATCGGTGAGATAGCAGCAGGGGGCGTAGCCCCCGTCCCAGTTGACGACGGCGCTCCTCCATAGCCTCCAGCACCTAGTGCCGTTCTCGTTGTAGGGCTTGTTCTGGGGGTTCTCCCGGCGGAACTCGGGAGTGTCGGTAGGCAGCCACTTTCTCGCCAACTGGTCATCGCCCATGCCGTGGGGGAAATCTACCTTTTTGAAGACTATCTGATCGACCCCAACCTCTTTGGCCGCCCGCCGGGCATCGGCTATCTGCCCCTCGTTCTGCTTCATCACGATGAACTGCCATTCGATGTACGGCGTCTTGGACTTCAGCTCCTTCTTCTTCTCGACGAACATGCGGAGGTTACTCATCACCATGGACAGATTGCCCTTGACCCGGTACTGCTCATACACCTCCTGGGTAACGCCGTCCAGCGAAACTATCATCACGTCCAGACCGGACTTTATGATCTCCTCGACCCGCTCGGGCTTGAGAGGCAGGCTCAGGTTGGTACTGATCATTGTGGCTATCTTCGCTTTGTGCGCGTAAGCGATGAACTTGGAGATCTGCTTGTTCAACAGGGGTTCCCCCCAGCTGTACAGGCTCAGCCACAGCACGTAGTCCTTGATCTCGTCGATGGTCTTGCGGAAGGTATCGAAGTGCATGATGCCCTTCACTCTCCGGATGTTGTCCAGACCCGTGTGGCAAAGGGGGCACTTTAGCTGGCAGATGTTGGTGGTATCGATTTCCCATTCGTAGGGATATCCCCATACTCTGGCCATGCCCAGGAAAAGCTGAAGCTCTATGAGCCAGAAATTGATGAACCTGGACAGGGTGAGATGCTTGAATCCCAGCACCATGCGATGGGTGAACCTGCCTTCGGAAACGGACAGGGTCGTTTCTATCTTCTCGGGAATGAAGGAGGAGAGTCCGCGCCCTCTGACGATGGCCGCTATCGAGCGGATGAGGTTCAGGAGCGGCTTGAAGGGATCGACGTAGGTCCTTTGGATGTTCCGGGCTTTGGAGCCGGACTTTTTGCCGTTGACCGAGATCAAGGTATTTCCAGAGCCAAGCACTCTACATTAGAGCGATCAGGAAGGGTCGACAGGAGGCGCTTAACGCTTTTGCCATCCGCGGGGCTATGGTAATTCAGGGGTTGGGGGCTGTCAAGAAACGTCCCGGGGCTTGAGGCAGGTGCAAACCTAGCTGACCGCTACTTTGACAAATTGAACATGGCTACCATAGACTGGACGCCTGTACTACTGGGAGGTACAGGAAAAGGGTGAACATGCAGGAACGGATGGAGCACCTGGAAACCCTGTCCAACAACCACGAGAGGATGATCAACCTTCTCATCACCCTTAATGAACGGGTTGTCGACATGATCGAAGAACTTAGGGAAGAGGTCAAGAAGGTTACACGGACAGCCGACGCTGCGCAAAGGCTGTGGGTCAAAATGGCCGAAAAGCACGGTTGGCTGGACGAGGACTAGGCTATCTTCCTAACCATCCACCGTATCTCCTGAAACTGCCCACTCAGCACCCTTGCCAGGGCCGTTGCCTGGAAGCTCAGCGCCGACATAAGAGCCTGCGGTGTGATCTGCCTGAGGCCCTGACACCGTACCGTTCCAGACGACGGGACTCCTTGAGGCTCTTGAATACCCGCTCGATTGTCGGGCGCTTGGAGTAGATGACCTTCCACTCAGGGCTGTCCCGCCGGAGGCGCCGAACAGCCGGATGTTCCGGCTCGGGTCCTCCTACAACCCGGAGTCGCAATGGCGCACCCCACCCTTTACTGACCCTGCCAGGTGACAACCTCGGCACCGGTACAGGCGGCCCTTCCCAGGGTTGCTCCTGATGTACTTTACCAGGGCCGGCCCACGTGGGATCGAACACGATTCTTCACACCCGCCCAACCGATTTGGAGAGAGCACAATTTCGTTGACGCCGTTTCCCGCGATTGGTAGAATTTCTTATGGAGTCCCCCACTCCGATTCTCCGGCGCACCTACTATTGCACAGGACTTTTTCACGCCTCAGGAGGGCTTTGTGTACAACTCCAGCGTTAACGGTTTGCGGCATGCTTATGGCTTCGAAGACGTGGCCATCGTTCCCGGCGAAGTGACCATCAATCCCGACCTGACCAACACCGATTTCACCCTGGGTCAGCATACATTCTCCATACCCGTTCTGGCCTCGGCCATGGACGGCGCCGTCGACCCGAAGATGGCCATCAAGATGAACGATCTGGGTGGTCTGGCAGTTCTGAACCTGGAGGGTGTGCACGGGCGATACGAAAACCCCTACGAAGTCCTCGAGGAGATTTCGCAGGCTTCCGACGACTCTGTAACCGAGCTGATGCAGAAGGTCTACTCTCCTCCCGTAAACGACGATTTGGTGGCCCGTTCCGTCGAAACCTTCAAGAACGGCGGCGCCACCTGCGCCGTCTCGGTGACGCCACAGAACACCAAGCGGCTGGCTCCCGTAGTAGTCGAGGCCGGCGCCGACATTCTGGTCGTCCAGTCCACAGTGACCACGGCCAGACACGTATCCCGCAGTTACCGGGGTCTCATCTTTTCCGAGCTGTGCCAGCAGGTGCCCATCCCTGTGCTGGTCGGCAACTCCGTCGGATACAAGACTGCCCTCGAGCTTATGGAAACGGGTATAGCCGGGCTTCTCGTAGGCGTGGGGCCAGGAGCCGCCTGCACCAGCCGGGAGGTCCTCGGTGTCGGAGTGCCTCAGATAACAGCGACTATCGATTGTGCCGCAGCCCGGGACGAGTACGCCCGGCGCACCGGCAGGTACGTAGCCGTCATCACGGATGGAGGCATAAGGACCGGCGGCGAGCTCTGTAAGGCGATGGTCGCCGGCGCCGACGCCGTGATGCTGGGCACCCCCTTCGCCCAGGCGGAAGAAGCCCCCGGAGGCGGATACAACTGGGGAATGGCTACCCCCCACGCCGCCCTCCCCCGAGGCACCCGCATAAAAGTGGGTACCAGGGGCACGCTGGAGCAGCTGCTCTTCGGCCCCAGCTCCGTTACAGACGGCACCCAGAACCTGGTCGGAGCCCTCAAGACTACCATGGGCATGTGCGGCGCGCTTACAGTCAAGGACCTGCACCGGGCCGAGATGATCGTCGCCCCGGCCATCAAGACCGAGGGCAAGATCTTCCAGATGCGCCAAGCCCTCGGCTAGACCGCTCCCGCCCTATCATTTCGATTCCTACGGGAAGCCCATGCCGAGCGCCTGCCCTACTGCTGAGAGGCCAGTAGAAGCTGATTGACGGGACCGCGAAACAGAGGTGACGCCGGGAGGACGAAATGAACGCCTAGGCTTCGGGCCTATTTCTTCGGCCTGGCGGTGTAGTCCCCGAAGGGGCTGTCTCTCTTCATCAGCGCCGCCCTCAGTCCTTCATTCTCCGCCGTCTCCCGGAAGTTCCTGTTGGCGTTGGAGTGGTTCGTGATCAGCACCGTATCGAAGGCCATCTGCTGCGCCACCCGGTGTCCCATCAGGTCCATGACCTTGTTAATCAGCGACTTGTGAGGCATCAGCAGCTCCAGGGGCACGTTGGCTATGCGACCTGCCAGCGTCTTCACCTCGGACTCCAGCTCCTCCGGCGGCGCCGCTTTCAAGACGAGTCCAATCCGTTCCGCCGTCTTTCCGTCGATGGGGTCGCCGGTAAGCATCATCCGCTTGGCCCACTGGGGCCCGACCAGGTAGGTCCACATATGGTTCTGCACCGATTCGATGCCCCGTACGTCGGGCAGGCCGAAGGTGGCGTTCTCGGCGGCAACGACGATGTCGCACGATAGGGCAAGGTCCGTCCCTCCGGCGAGACAGTAGCCGTGCACCTGGGCCACTATCGGCTTGGGACTGTTCCATATCTTCAGCCACTGGTTCGTGTTGACCCGAAACGCTAGAAACTTGGTGCCGAGGTTCTCGTCCCAGGGCTCCGCGCCCGGCGAGATATCGTATCCGGCCGAGAAGGCCCGGCCTGCAGCCTTCAAGATGACGGCTCGAACATCGTTGTCCGCGCTGGCCTCTTCGACGGCCGCAACTATGTCCGATACCAGGCCTTCGCTGAGGGCGTTCAGCTTGTCGGGTCGGTTCATGGTTATGGAGGCCACGTGGCCGTCCACTTCGTAGATCACGTTCTCGTATGGCAAAACATACCTCCGTTGTAAGCGACTGGAAACGTCGTGAAATGGGAAATGGAAGATCAGGAGAGCGTCGGTAGTCTACACCTTGGGCCTCACCGGGAGAAGAGAGGACCGGCTGTTGGAGAAAGCTCTAGGGTGGAAACCCGTCCTACCTCGCCACTGCCCTCTTGTGCCTCTCCTGCAGAGTGAACGGCGTCTGCAGCGGCGCGATCACCTCTCGAGCCAGCAGCTCCACCTGCCGGTGCCACTCCTCGCCGTAGCACGCCGGATGCATCACAAACTTGGTGGCCCCGCCCGCAATATACTCCTCGATCCTGCTGCGAATCTGCTCGCCGGAACCGACGGCGCAGAACTCCGAGGCCGGAGCATCGTCGCGGAGATGCAGATGAGGTCCCGCCCGTTCCAGCCCCTCGCCCGGATCAGTGGCGAACAGGAAGGGCAGATAGACGCCGTAGTGGTCTTCGGGCACGTGCCTGCCCTCTTCTGCGGCGTACCTCCTGATGGACTTTACCCCCTCGGTCACGTCCTTGACCGTCGCTCCCGATACCAGCCAGCCGTCACCGACGCGACCGACGCGGCGAAGAGCGGCGTCGGACCGGCCCCCTATCCACAACGGGGGCCCTTCCGGTCGATGCGGCTTCGGGGTCAGGGTAACATTCGACATCGAGTAGAACTCACCCTGGAAGGTGACGTTATCCTCGGTCCACAGCCTCCGCATCAGCCTGATGGACTCGTCCGTTCGACGCCCCCGCTGCTCTTTTGGGACGCCCGTCGCGGCGAAGTCCCCAGAAATGGCGGGGCCAAGGCCCACCGCGGGCAGCAGCCGGCCACCCGATAGGAGGTCGAGGGTCGCCAGCTGTTTCGCCAGGACCACTGGGTTCCGCACCGGCAGCACCAGCACACTGGTGCCCAACAGCATGTTCCGCATCCGGGAAGCAACGAAGGACATGAACACCACCGGCTCCAAGATGTTATCGGCCGAGGTGATGTGGTCGCTGAGCCACAGGGAATCGATGTCCAACTCCTCCCATCGTTCGATCATGTCCAGTATGGCGCCCGTGCTGATGTCGGGGAAGGGCCAAGCCCCCATGCCAATCCCGATGCGTATCTTCAAGTCTTCGTTGTCCAGCGACATCTCTGCTCCCGTACTCAATACCTGTGGCTTTCTCCTCCCGCGCCCGCCCATTATACAAGACTTTCGCGATAGCTCCCCCTTACCTCCCACACCGTCACCTCATATACTTGTCCCGAGCTCATGCGACCGGCAACTCTAGCCCTCATCGTCATGCTGGCAGCCTTCCTGTCTCTTGCAAGTTGCCGGCGAAGTGACGATTCGACGCCTCTCCCCACAAACGTGCCCGTAACGGAAGAGGCAGCCCAGACCGCGCCTGCAGCCACCCCCACGTCCACGCCTTCTCCCACTCCTACTCCCACACCAACGTCTACCGTGGCCCCATCCCCACCGGACCTCGTGCCCGCCGAGTTTGGGTTGCAGCTGCCCGAGGGATTCCACGTCCAGGTCTACACCTCCCGGGTTCCGAGACCCACCAGCCTGGCCTTCGCGCCCGACGGCACCCTGTACGTCAGCTCGGAGACCGGCCTGGTGATGAAGCTCGCCGACACAGATTCCGATGGAAAGCCGGATATCGTCGATCCCCTCAACCAGCGTTTCGTACTGCCTCTGGGGTTGGCGTTCTACGATGGCGCCCTCTACGTGTCGAGTCGCGGCAGGGTCCACACTTTGCGAGACACCGACGAAGACGGCGAATTCGATGAGGTGGAGGAGATCATATCGGACCTGCCGGTGGTTGGAGGCCATCAGAACAACGGTCTCGCCTTCGGGCTTGATAGCAAGCTCTATATGAACCTCGGCTCCACCTGCAACGCCTGCATCGAGGTGGATGAACGCAACGCCACCATCATGCGGTTCAACGCCGACGGCACGGATGGCACGGTTTACGCCAGCGGCCTCCGGAACGTCTACGATCTCGCCTTCCACCCCGAGGACGGCACACTGTGGGCCGCCGACAACGGCCGGGACGACCGGCCCAACCTGGTTCCGGAGGAGCTCAACCTGATAGTGGAAGGCGGAGACTACGGCTGGCCCCCCTGCTGGGGAGATGGGGGTGGGACGGGCTGTGAGGGTACCCTCCCGCCCATCGCCGAGATGGAGGCCCATGGCTCGGCCAACGGCCTGGCCTTCTACACCGGCGACATGTTCCCCGACGAGTACCGCAACAACATCTTCATCGCGCTGTGGGGTTCGCTATCCGGGGTGCATGGTCGTAAGGTCATGCGAATAGAGCTGACGAAACGGGACGACACCTACGACGCCCGCGTCTCCGAGTTCATCCTCGGTCTGGACCGCCCGTTGGACGTGGTCGTGGCGCCCGACGGAGCACTTCTCATCGCCGACCACCTTGCCAATGCCATATATCGAGTTTTCTACACAGACCCAACCGAAGGTGGGTAGGTGCTCCGGACCCGCCATCGACGTCACCCCTGCTGCAGCGCCACCGTCTCCTTCAAAATCGTCGCTACGACGTCCAGCGGCAGCTTCTCAAGCCTCGTGAAGCGGACACAGCTCTTGCCGATGCTCAGGTCCCCAAGCTCCTTCCGATGCTTGTCCACGAGGTCGACGTTCATGTACAGGCTCATGTAGCTCTTCTGCGACGCCATGGCGCACACTACGTGGTCGCCCAGCTCAAAGGTTGGCATGCCGTACCGCATGGTCTCGGTGACGCCGGCGGCCGAACTCAGTATCAACTCTCTCACGGCTTCCAATGCTGCTTTGCGCTTCGGTCCCAGGCTGTTTATGTACTCAACCGCCGAGCCGGCTTTCGCAGACACGCGTCTTCTCCTTGGCTCCCTCCAAATGCCGGGCAGTATAGCATCCAGCGCCCTCGAAGGCGCCTGGGGCATGGTATAATCAACTACAGTAACATCCACAGCCTGAAGCGGGCCCTGGGAGCGAAAGCCATGCTAGAGATATTTCGAGAGGTGGACCAGATACTGAGTCGGGACGAGCCCTTCGCCCTGGCCACGGTCGTGAGGACCAAAGGCTCGACGCCCCAGAAGCCGGGCTCCAAGCTGCTGGTCCGGAAGGACGGCACCTTTACCGGCACCCTGGGTGGCGGCTGCGTGGAAGCCGATGCCTTTACCGCCGCCAAGCTGGCCATGGAGGAGAAGGCCGCACCCGAGGTGCACAACTTCACCCTCAGCGACGAGTTGGCGCGACAGGACGGGCTGGTCTGCGGCGGCTCCATGGAGATTCTTATCGATAGGCCGGAAGAGGACCCGTTGTTCAACCAGTACACGACCGATATCAACAACGCATACAGGGGTGGGCAGCCCGTGGCCCTGGCCGTGCTGACCGATCCCGGCAACACGGCAGCAACGGTGGGTTCCAAGCTGTTGATCAGGGAAGACGGCTCCACCCTGGGCACATTGGGCGGCCCAACCCTCGATCTGTCCGCCCTGGACACGGCTCGAGAGATGATGGACTTCGGCCGAAGCGGTTTCATAGCCGGGCCCGATAAGTCGGAGATGTTTATCGAGGCCTTCACCCGGCCGCCAACGATAGTCATCGCCGGCGCGGGCCACGTCGCCCTCTCCATCTACCGGCTGGCCAGGTTCCTCAACTACCAGGTGGTCATAGTCGACGATAGACCCGAGTTCGCCAACCGGGACCGGTTCCCCGAGGCCCACGACATCGTCCCCAAGGACTTCGCCGAGGGTATCCGAGAGCTCAACATCACCCCCAACACCTTCATCATAGTGGCCACCAGGGGTCACAAGTGGGACGACATCGCCCTGCTGGAGGCGGCCCGGACCCCTGCACGGTACGTGGGACTGCTGGGCAGTAAGCGAAAGGCGATACTGATCTATCAACGCCTCTACGAGGAGGGCATCCCCCACGACAGGATCCAGGAGATCCGCTCCCCAGTGGGCTTGAACTTCGGCGGCCGGTCCATCGAGGAGATCGCCCTCAGCATCGTGGCGGAGATCGAGATGCTGCGTCACGGCGGCGATGGTTCGATCATGAAAATGAGCGACAAGCTGGTCAACAAGGCAAGGGACAAGGCAGGTATCCCCGTCTGACGACGATACCCCCTGGGCCCCATACGACGGCCATCCTGCTGGCTGCCGGCCTCTCGACCCGCATGGGCCGCAGCAAGGCGTTGCTTCCCTGGATTGACTCCACCCTCCTCGAGTACCAGCTTTGCCAGCTTATAGAATCCCGGGTCGAAGACATCATTCTGGTCCTTGGCCACAAGGCAGGCGAGCTCCGGGCCGTGGCGGCAAAGTTCCCCGAAGCGCTGATGGTCTTCAATCCGCTCTACCGCACCGGGCGAACATCGTCCCTGCTGGCCGGCATCTCGAAGGTAGCCCCTGAAACGGACGCGGTGCTGGTCTATGGCGTCGATCAGCCCCGGCCGGCCTCCCTCATAGATGAGGTCATACAGGCCCATGCCGGCAATCCAACACCCATCACCATACCCACCTTCGAGGGCAAACGGGGACATCCCGTCCTCTTCAGCTCCGCTATCTTGGACGAGCTTCGGCAGATTTCGGAGGAGAACCAGGGACTGAAACAGGTGGTCCGCCGAGACCCCGCCCGTGTCAGGGAGGTCGCAGTCTCCTCGCCAATGACCGTTCTGGACCTCAACACCCCGGAGGACTACCAACGGGGGCTGGAGATGGTCAAGGGATCCGGTCTCGACGTTGACAAACCTTCAGGCCGGACATAATGTAACTCCTACCGTCCCTTCTTGCACCGAAAGGAGTACCCGCTATGACCATGGCTATGGCAGGCATCAGAATCATCGATATGACCATCTGGCAGCACGGCCCCGTGTCAACCTGCATGCTGGCCGACATGGGGGCCGAGGTCATCAAGGTCGAGACTCGAGACACCGGCGACCCCGGCCGCTACCTCACCACCTGGACCTTCGACGACCCGGAGGACGATGACGAAGTACGCCTCAACTACTACTGGGAGAACAACAACCGGAACAAGAAGAGCCTCGCCATCGATCTCAAGACCGAGGAAGGCATGGAGGTCATGTACCGCCTCATCGAGAAGTCGGACGCCTTCGTATCCAACTTCCGGGAAAAGTCGTTGGTCAAGCTCGGCCTGGGCTACGAAAAGGTCCACGAGATAAACCCCAAGCTGGTCTACTCGCTGGGCTACGGTTTCGGCGCCCAGGGCCCGGACGCGAGTCGTCCTTCCGCGGACCTGGGCGCCCAGGCCCGGGGAGGGATAATGAGCCAGTCCTTCTCCCCCGCGCCAAGATTGGTATGGGGCGGACTGGCCGATCAGACCGGCGCCTTCATGCTTTGCCTCGGCACCACCATGGGACTACTCACCAGGGAGCGGACGGGGATCGGGCAGAAGGTGGAGGAGTCCCTCTTCGGCACCCAGCTGGCAGTGGGCGCTCTCATGGCCCAGGGCACACTGTTCTCCGGGCAGGTGCCGACGGAGTACACCAGGAAGGCTCTGAGTCCCTTCTGGAACGTCTACAAGTGCAAGGACGATAAGTGGCTGGCTTTCTCGGTCCTGGAGCTGGACCGTTACTGGCCTATCCTCTGCAAGGTACTGGACCTGGAGTGGCTGCTGGAGGACCCCAGGTTCAAGGAGGGGAAAGACAGGGTAGAGACCCGCGCCAACGAGCTAATCGACATCCTCGACGACGCCATGGCCAAGAAGACACGGGCTGAATGGACCGATATCCTTAACGGTACCGACATCATCTGGGCCCCGGTCCAGGACTATGCTGAGGCCTTGAACGATCCCCAAGCAATCGAGAACGAGTACGTGGTCGAGTACGATCACCCCAACGCGGGCAAGGTGAAGGTCCTGGGGCTGCCCCTCAGGTTCAGCGAAACTCCGGGCAAGGTGAGGAACCTGGCGCCGGAGCTAGGCCAGCACACCGAGGAGCTCCTGACCGAGACCCTCGGGTACACCTGGGACCAGGTGGAGTCCCTCAAGGGCAAAAAGGTTATCTAGGAGGGTATCGTATCTGAGGGACACCCCTTCGGCGGGCTCAGGGCAGGCCCTCAGACTCCCAGCAAAGGGGCTTCGCCCCTCTGCACATCCCGTAGCACGAACTTTCCCTCACTCGCAACGACCTCGGTTGTTCGACTGAGTACGTATTCTCGTCATTGCGAGCCACGACAATGTCGGGGCGTGGCAATCCAGCGAGGACGGTTAGGGCCGTCTTTCAATAGGAATAGGCTTTGTTCCTAGCGAGCGGGGCCTGGGTTGATGGAAGGGTGCCTCCAAGGTGGTTCTTCCCTCCCACCCCGGATTGCATCCGACGGCGTCCCACTCCTGAGCCTGTTTGCCATCGAGTACCTTGGATTGGCAGAGGGACGTATCCGGTGGCCTAGCTAATCAACAAACACCGATAACTCGACGAGTCGCTCACTCAGCCACACCTCTCCCGTATCTCGCCAGATGATAACGGTGTAGACTCCGGGTCTTCGCACGAACTTACTCACGTCTGCGGATAACCTGAAACCACTATTAGTCTCAATCCAGGTATCGGCTACAACATCATTATGGTCTAGATCTGTGTAGTAGCGATTAGCGCCCGGCGGTTTGAGCATGTCTACGACTGACTCGCCACACCTTGTCGTTTGTCCACCTCCGACACAGTAACTGTCGAGGGCGTCTATCTGTTTGACGGACATCCGTACAGGTGTCGGGTCGTAGTAAAGACTCACCACCTGGCCAATGTCGATATCTGGCTCCCGCTTCTGTAATCTCATTGCGAGAACTCCGTCCCGAGTGAGGATCGGTCTCGATAGAGCGGTGACCGCTCCTCCCTCGAAGTGCTGTACGAACGCCACCCTCTTCTTGTTCCAAAAAATGCCTATATTGACCCGCCTATGACTCTCCGTAAGTATGTTGTCCCGATGACCCCAATCCGCGTGGGCGTCGTCATACATCATTGACCACTGATGCTGGGTTACCGCCTCTAGTGGGTCGGGTCTATCACACCTTACTAGCCAAGAATCGCAATCTTGGTTCTCCCATTCTCGGTCGGTCCAGCCGCGAAACGACGCATTCTCACTTACGTAGCTAGTACCGCCAGTCTGTGTGTAGACCGCCCCATATATGGCTTGCGCCCATCCATCCACCAGTGTCCCAGGTAGCCATGCGCAACCATTTCTTGAGCATGCAATTGGGCGGCTGGGTTGGAACCCAGTGAAACTGGCGGAAAGCCGTACTTTGCCCTATCGGCGTTAATCAAGTTAAGGGCATGTTTTCTCAAGCACGTCAGACTTGCATTGCATGGAAGTGGGGTTGGTGAGGGTGAGGAGGTGGGCTCGGGCGTGAGTGAAGAATTTGGCGCGGGCGTTGCCCTCACATTTGGGGTCTCGGGAGATTCGGTATCAGGGGTGGCCGCATCGATGACAACTGAGATCCCTACCAAAATAACCAGGCCAATTACAATCTTTTTTGCCATCTCCTCATGACTCTTCTCCCGGTAAGATCCATGCCAGCCCTATCCGCCCACCGCGGATTTCATCTAGCGGCTCCCCGCCCCTGGGAAAAGGGGAAGAAAAGTATCTAAGGGACACCCCTTCGGCGGGCTCAGGGCAGGCTTTCAGACTCCCGGCAAAGGGTCTTCGCCCCTCTCCACTCTCCACAACTCATCGCCGTTACTAGAGGTGGCTATGAAGGGGCAGATAGTTGCTGACAGACGCTGCCGCCTATCCCTTGGCGGAGGATTCCACTCTGCCTCGTTTAACAGCTTGGCCCACAACGTCCATTCCCACCAGCTCGCTCCAGGCGGCCAGCAGCTGTTGGGTGACCGGCCCGGGAATATCCTCCGATACCGTCCGGCTGTCCACCCTGCCCACCGGCAGGATGCTGTAGGGTGTGCTGGAGAGGAAAACCTCGTCCGCGGTGTATGCGTCGTAGGGTTGCAGTGCGTCCTCGACGGCCGGAATCCCCAGCTGCTCGGCAAGCTCGAAGATTACCTTGCGTGAGACCCCTTGAAGAAGGGAGCTGTCTCCCGCCGTCCTCAGCGTACCGTCGGTCACGATGAAGAAGTTGTACCCGATCCCCTCGGTGATGTTTCCCTGTACATCCAGCAGCACCGGAAACGCGTTGACATCTACGTCCTGGGCCTCCAGCTCGGCCAGTACGAAGTTGAGTCGACTGTAGTGTTTCACCTTGGGGTCCAGCGCCTCGGAGGAGTAGCTTCGGACCTTGGGTATGACGGCGTGAGCCCCCTCAGTGTAGAGCGGGCCGTAGCGGGGAAAATCGATGGGGTCGATCCAGATCGCCACGTTGGCCTTCATATCTCCGTGTCCCAGGGCAGCTTCACCCCGGGTCACGAACTGGGTGATCATGTAGTCGTTGCCCGGCTCCCGGACAGACTCGTTCCTCTGCACTACATCCAGCGTCAGCTCCTCCAGCTCTTCGAGGGAGTAGCCGGGGTCCATCCGGGTGTAGGTAAGGGACCGAAACAAGCGGTCCAGATGGTCTCTGAGGCGAAACACGGTGCCGTTGAAGGTACGAGAGGTATCGAACACCACGTCACCCAGACGCAGTCCCCTGTCCTGGAGGCCAACCTTTGCCTCGCTGGCCGGTACGAATTCGCCGTTCAACCAAACGGTGTACTCCATCGTCTTCTCCCTTCTCTAGCTGGCTCTAGAGACCAACTCCCTGACGTGCACTATGTACTGACCTATCTTCTTGGCGTCGTCGGCCTCCTTGTTGAACTCCAAGTAGGTTTCCAGATCGGCTAACGAGTTCTCGTAGTCCTTCAGCTGGTAGTGTATCTTGCCCCGGTCCCTGATCTCGTCCACGTCCCAAGGGCTGACGGCCAGCAGCATCTCCACCGCCGAAAGGGCGAATCCATACTCCGAGCCGTTCAGATACGCTCCCTTGAGGTTGGTGAGCACCCTTCGCAGAGTCTGCTTCTTCGTAATCGCCGATAGGTAGTGTTCCCGGAACGGCGCCTGCCCGCCCGATAGCACCCGCAGCCGGTTGGCGCAGTCCTCGCGGGTCAGCACCAGTCCTTTGCTGAACGGGTCTACGATAATCTCCTCTTGCTCGCTCTGGTACTTGACCAGGAAGTGCCCGGGGAATCCCACCCCCGACATGGGAAGCCCGGCGTTGGCGGCTACCTCCAGGTAAAGGATAGATAGCGTAATCGGGATGCCCTTTCTTCGGTCTATCACCTCGTTTAGGAAGCTGTTTCGAGGATCGTAGTAGTCGTCCTCATTGCCCGCGAACCTCTCGCCATTGAACAGGTGGTTGTTGATCGCCTCGATCGCCTCCTTGGGCGCCGGAGAATCTCCGAGTCGTAACCGGACAACGTTGGCCATTAGCTTCATCCGGTTGAGGTACTTCTCCACGGGCAGGTCTGGACAGTATTCACGGGCGATGAGCAACGCCGCGGCCGCCAGGTTCATCTCGTCTTCGCGACGGGATGCCATTTCCCGAAAGGTGGTCTTGTAAGGGGCCGATTCCTGGTCCATCGTCTGAAGTACACCCAGTGTAGCAGTGAACCTCGAAGGCTAGCAAATGGGATAGACCGCAGTTACAATATCGCCACCACTTCGAGGGAGACAGCCATGGCAAAGCCAAAGGTATACGTGACTCGACTCATCGCCGATGAAGCCCTGGACGTTGTTAGAGAAGCCACCGACATGAAGCTTCACGACAGCGATCTTCCGCCCTCGCGGGACGTGCTGCTGCGAGAGGTGCAGGGCATGGACGGGCTGCTCTGTCTCTTGACCGAGCGGATAGACGCCGAGGTCATGGACGCCGCTCCCACCATCAAGGTGATCAGCAACATGGCAGTGGGCTTTGACAACATCAGCCTGGACGAGGCCACCAAGCGGGGCATTCCCGTCGGCAACACGCCCGGCGTGCTCACCGAGACCACGGCGGACTTCGCCTTCGCCCTGCTGATGTCGGCGGGCCGGCGCGTCGCCGAGGGTGATCGATACACCCGTACCGGCAAGTGGCTTACCTGGGGTCCCAAGGTACTTCTTGGGCAAGACATCCACGGCGCAACCCTGGGCATCGTGGGGATGGGACGCATAGGGATCGAGATGGCCAAGCGGGCCCAGGGCTTCCATATGAATGTGATCTACTACGATGCCGTAGTCAGAAATGAGGACGCCGAGCGAGAGTATGGCATCGAGTACTACCCAGACCTAGACCGTCTCCTGGCCGACTCCGATTTCGTCACCCTACATGTCCCTCTAACCCCCGATACCAAGCACCTGATAGGCGCCGAAGAGCTGACGACTATGAAGTCGACGGCCACCCTGATCAACACTTCCAGGGGCCCGGTGGTGGATGGGGCCGCCCTTTACGAAGCGCTGAAGAACGGCGTCATAGCCTCGGCCGGCCTGGATGTCACCGAGGTGGAGCCCATACCCAACGATGACCCGCTGCTGACCCTGGAAAACTGCATCATCGCGCCCCATATTGCCAGTGGCAGCGTGGCCACCCGCACGAAGATGGGAATGATGGCCGCCGACAACCTGCTGGCCGGCCTACGAGGCGAGCAGCCGCCCAACTGCCCCAACCCGGAGGCTCTAGAGGTACGAAAAAGAGGTCGATGACGGGTTCCGGCGTTCCTCTCTCCTCCCCTCGGTGACTGCTCGATGGGTCCTTTTTGTGGGAGTGTCTCTCCTGCCGGCCACAGCGAAAGTTGGCGGCGCCAGAGTCCGCCCTGCCCGCTGAGCTAGTCCCTATGCTTGTCGGTGTAACATAACAAGCGGTACAACTATCAGGGGTAGGTCAGTACTAGAAGCGTCAAATGAGCCTGCTGGAAGGATGCCCACGGCATAGTCGTGCGGTATAAGATTTCAGCGGATTCTAGATGCCTTCCATAGGACTGAGGAACTTTCTCATGGCGCGCCATGATTATATATTTGTCGACGAGTCCGGTGATCCGGCATTCAAGGTAGACCCGAGCAGTCATCAACCGCTCAGTAGCAATTTCTATACCGCCGCTGCTCTGCATTTGTGCGATGATTCCTTTCGAGACCTGAACAAGCACATGGCGGCGTTCAGGTACTACTCGGGACTCAATCGCGAGTTGAAGATACCTTCTGAGAAGGAGGAGTACACCCGACTTTTGGATCCGATTCGAGCCTTGTCAGAGGCAGGCAGAAACATCTGGGCCTCTGTCGTTTATCTCGATAAGCTGAAATACAACGGAAGCTACCTAAAGCCTGGGGGGAAGAGGCCGGTCAATCCGGTCAAATTCCGCAATTACATACTACGGCGTCTACTGGAACACCACTTTCAAAAGTACAGCCTGCAGTCTAGTCAATACGATTTGGTTCTCGACCGCATCGACTTGTCCAGAGAGGAATCAGAGAACCTGAGACAATACATCTCGGGAAACCGGAGTATTCCTACACCTACCCACATCACTCACGCTTCATCCATATACGTGGAGGGGTTACAGATCGTTCATCATATTGCGAACGGTTACAAGGCCGCGGCGACTGGCAGGCCTGTGCCAATTGAACTATCGTTTGTTAACCCGCGGGACTTGACTACTATTGGTCGGTAAGTGACTTGTGGGCTAGGCCGGGCCCCCTTGTTTCGGGAGGCCCGCCTAGCCCACGTATTAGCAGGTGAAGCCGACAACGGATCTTTGTGCCCTTGCATTTTGGCAAGTACTTGACCGGATGTCAACCGTCATTCTGAACGAGATCACCTCCTTAATCTCAGGACATATGGTACATCCTACCTGAGGCCCTCACCCTCAAAGGTTCCCCTTCCCAGAGGGGCATAACCCAACATGAACATTGCCGACTGCACAGCCAGAAGACGGCTCTCGGCTGGTACGTGGGTGAAGTCCCCGCCGGAGGTCGTCAGAGCACCTAGCAGCCACGCCGATTTAAGACACGAGTCAGCATACCTGCGTGTCTGCCCGCTCCTCAGGACGGGGAAGTTATAAGGGTTGCGATCGACCCGGCGTACCTGAGACTCCGGCACGCCTAAGCGCAGGATCTCCGGCACCTGTGCGCACGATGCCTCCTCAGCGTATATGTGTATAGATGACGTTAGGGCGCATGCGACCCGACTGTCGTAGATGGGAAGGTCATCGACGAGCAGGGTGTATATCTTCGAGTAGCTTGCCGACATGTGGGTCACCTCACCAAGACGCAGGGTGTCGGCTGTCCTGGGGGACAGGAGACTCGCCTGTCTCAGGGTATCGGCCATGCTTGGGAGTCGAGACGGAGGGGTATTGCCCCACTTTAGAATACTGACGCACACATCCCGGAACCTACGCCACTCCTCGGCTAATGCATACTCACGTATGCACGAACGAAGGAGGTCCAGATATCGTTCCGTGTGGTCGAACCCTCCCATCTGCACCCCCTCCACGCTAAAACTCCAGTAGTAGCACGAGAACGCATCAAACACGGAGGTGAACCGATAGTCTCCGAGCCGATCGCTGTGCCAGGAGTGGGTGATCTCTCGTTCTCCCGACACCAGCTCTGACATCCACATTAGATACCCACTGACGTACGGATCGGCCAGGAACTCATCTCTCTGCATGAAAGACCCCCGACGTGTTCTCTCGCCAGGGCTGGCGGAAATCGATCAGTTCGTCTTGAACGATGGGATCCGCCATCTGTAGCCTCCTTGGGGCGTGGGTTAGGCTTTTTGCCACAGTCGCCGGAGTCCCATAGGTAAGCCTCGCAAGGGGGGCACGAAGCCCATCTACACCAGACTTACGCATGGTTTCAGCGACCCGGTCCGGAGCTGTGCCGAGGATACTTTACCCCCGACCGGTACTCTCGTCAAAACTAGAGTGGAGAATTGAGGAACCCCCCTGCTGTGTACTAAGCAGGGGGGTTCTTAGGTCCAGAACAGTCGCAGAATCTTTAGTGCGAATCAAACTAACGCACTACCAGAGATTTTCTGAGGCACACCCCGGGCTTCATCAATCTGGCAGTGCCTGTTGCGGGCGCGGGCCTCCCGGTCTATAATCGTCGAGTTCGCAGCTTAACAACGGAACACAGCACTCCAGGCACTATCGGAGTTTAATAGGGAAGGCGGTGAGATGCCGCCGCGGTAGCGCCACTGTAATCGGGGAGCTCCTCGACAAGTACGTCACTGTTCTGTGGGATGGGAAGGCGTCGATGGAGCGATGATCCGTAAGCCAGGAGACCTGCCTGGAGAGTCGGAGCTTTACTCTGCGCCATACAGGAACGCTCCACGCCCCCGGCACCGGAAGCCGGTAAGGCTTTCAAGCCCTGGTCAGAGTAGAGCCAGGGCTTTTTTGTTGCCCGAACCGCCGATGCCGGTTCCGTAGCAAGACGAATACACGGAAGGACGCACGAACTATGTCTTCGAAGTCTTGCCGCTTGAGTCCCTTAGCAGTGGTTGGGGTGTTTCTGCTTGCCGCGGTGATGGTAATCGCAGCCGCCTGTGGCGAATCGACGCCAACGCCGGATCCCACGGCAGCATCGACGCCCCAACCAACGGTAACATCCACTCCCGATCCGATCGCTACACCCAGCCCCGA
The DNA here is from genome assembly GCA_965197645.1 of Dehalococcoidia bacterium. GTDB lineage: Bacteria > Chloroflexota > Dehalococcoidia > Plut-88900 > Plut-88900. The sequence goes on from OZ240219.1 coordinate 1,080,012, forward strand.
GCCAACCGCGGTATCTACCCCCGAGCCAACCCCTACGCCCGTTCTCTCCCAGTATCCGCTGGAGGTCACCGGCTCCGACGGTCAATCGGTGACGCTGGAAGAAGCTCCGGAGCGGATCGTGGCTATAGATGGAGCGACGGTGGAGATACTCTTCGCTATCGGAGAGGAGCATCGCATCGTAGGCACCCACGAATTCGTGACCTACCCGCCGGAGGTTGAGGAGATCGAGAAGGTCGGCAGCGCCTTCGCCCTTGATTTCGAGAAGATAGCATCGTTGGACCCGGACCTGATCTTCATCTTCTTTGCCAGCCCGGCCGAGGACCTGAGGCGGTTGGGGGCGCCGGTTATCTATCAGGATAGCCCCGGGACTCTACAGGGCGTGGCGGACCAGATCAGGCTGTGGGGCGAAATAGTGGACGCCAGAGAGGAGGCGGAATCGGTCGCTGCGGAGTTCGAAGAGGCCGTGGCCGCCGTGGCCGCCCCTCTGGAAGGGATCATCGCCACGACACCCGTGATGGTCGTCGACCGCGCTACGGCCACCGATGTTGAAGGACCGAGGTCTCCTCCGAGAGTGTTCCACGATCTGGCCCCGGGCCTGTGGACCGCCGGTTCGGACACTCTGGAGGCCGAGATTTACGAAACCTTAAAGGCGTACAACATCTTCGAGGACGTATCAGGGTACCCGCAGACCAGCGCTGAGGATCTGGTCGCCCGGGACCCAGAGGTAATAATCAGCGTGTACGAAGATGGGCCGGACTACTTCAGATCAGAGCCGGCGTTCCAGAATCTGTTTGCGGTCAGGAAGGACCAGCTGTACGCCATCGATGGGGCGTTGCTCAGCGTGGCGGGGCCCAGGATCATAGAGGGCCTGCAGACGTTGGCCCGCATCCTCTACCCGGACCTGTACCCTCAATAGGGGCATGAAAGGCCGGCAAAGTGAACGTCGGAACTGGGCGGTTGCGCCGTTGCGGTTAGGTGCTCGAGGAGTAAGACGGGATGGGACTTACGGAGCTAGATAGGTCCGGCCCCGGAATGGACCATGCCATCGAGGGGGTGCGGCTGCCCTCTATGAGCCGCCTGTGGCGGCGAATCGGCATCGGCCTTGCGGCGGTCGTAGTCATCGCCATCGTAGCCGGAGGCATCGGATCGGTGAGCATTTCGCCGGGCAGCCTCGTGAAGATAACCCTCGACCGGGCGCCGTTCATCGATCTGGAGCAAACGTGGCCGAGCAGCTGGGAGACCATTCTGTGGCAGATAAGGTTTCCCAGGGTCGTGCTGGCGGCATTGATCGGGGGCGGGCTAGCGATGGCGGGAGCGACCTACCAGGGGCTGTTTCGCAACCCCCTGGCTGCTCCTTCTCTGATCGGAGTGTCGGGAGGGGCGGGGCTCGGCGCCACGATAGTGCTGGTAACCGGTGTTCCGGTATACTTCCTCGGCTTCAGCCTACTGCCGGCAGCCGCCTTCGCCGGAGCGCTGATGGCCGTCAGCGTGTCCTACGCCATAGCCAAACGACCCGGGGGCCTTCCCCTCACCACCTTGATACTGGCCGGTGTGGCCATCGCATCCATGACCAGCGCTATCACCAGCTTGTTGATGATCAGCTCGGACGAAGATGTCCGTCCCCTGCTGGCCTGGCTCTTGGGCGGTCTGTCCGGCGCCGGCTGGAGAGACGCCCAGATAATCCTGCCTTACTTACTCCTCGGCGTCATAGTTATGCTGGCCTACGGGCGCATCCTGAACCTCTTCCAGGTGGATGAACAGGAGGCGGCACAGCTGGGAGTGAATGTAGAGCGAACGAAGCTGGTGCTGGTGGTAGCCGCCTCGATGACAACGGCGGCCGCTGTATCGGTGGGTGGGCTGATCGGGTTCGTAGGACTGATATCGCCCCACGCGGTTAGACTGATGTGGGGGCAGGACCACCGGATGTTGCTTCCCATGTCATTGATCGTCGGCGCGGGATTTCTCGTTGTGGCAGACCTGGTGGCCAGGACTATCGTCAGTCCTACCGAGCTGCCGGTGGGGGTGGTCACCGCCTTCTGCGGAGGACCCTTTTTCCTGTACCTGCTGCGTCGGAGCCGGAGACTGGCCATTTGAAGAGCAGCTCGGTCCTGGACATCCTCAACGTCGGCTTCGCCTACGGCGATGCTGTGGTCCTCAAGAACGTGGACCTGAGAGTAGAGCGGGGAGAGATCATAGGGTTGGTGGGACCGAACGGCACCGGAAAGACCACCCTGCTGGGCATCTTAGCCGGGACTTTGAAGGCCCAGCGGGGGACCGTATTGCTGGACGGACGATCGTTGCGGGACCTCAGGCCTCGAGATCGGGCTAGGCTGGTGGCGATGGTTCCCCAAACGCCGGTGGTCCCGCCGGGTTTCACCGCCGCGGAGCTAGTCATGATGGGTCGGAACCCCCACCTGCGGCTTCTGCAATGGGAGGGGCCCGAGGACCTGGAGGTGTGCCGATGGGCGATGGAGATGACCGATGCCTGGGAACTGGCGCATCGAACTGTATCGTCGCTGTCCGGCGGGGAGAAGCAGCGGGTAATCATCGCCCGGGCGCTGGCCCAGCGGACCGACCTGCTGCTGTTGGACGAGCCGACGGCTCACCTAGACATCGGGTACCAGCCAGCCGTTCTGGACACCATACAGAGAATAGGCCGGGAGGCTGGGGTGACTATTGTGGCCGCTATGCACGACCTGACGCTGGCGGCCCAGTACTGCCACCGCATTGCCCTGCTGCACGAAGGGGTAATCAGTGCGGTGGGCACGCCCGACGAGGTGCTGCGTCCCGAGCTAGTCGGCGAAGCCTTCGGGTCCAATGTATGCGTGACCCGGCACCCAGTGCACGGTACCCCCGTGGTACTGCCCGTTGGCGATGTGAGAAGATGATTGGCGGGCGAAGCTCCCCACTGATCTGGCGTGGGAGAGCCTCGCGATAGCCAGGAGGTATTGTGAAAGAGACGCACATTATAGAATTCCTCAAACAGTTTTCCGTCGATGACTTGGTCAGCAGGGGGATTCTTCGTAAGAACGCGCGGGAACTTAACAATGGGAGTGTATACCCCTTAATGGAGTTGATGGCCAGCCAAGGTGTTACTCGCTTGGAATCCCCAGAAAGAGACTGGTTCTTGACAGTTGATGGTGAATTCCAGAATCCGCGTTCAAGCGAAGAGACAACCGGTAGAGTCGAAAACTTGGGCAATCCCGGTAACGTGTTCAACTATCAGAACACCTCGATCAATCCCTGGTACGCGGGAAGTACAGGCCCTGAATCAGACCCCGAGGGGAATGCCGAAGAGCTCAGTTTTGACTTGGAGCGGGACTTGCAGAAGGCCTTGCGTTCCAACATTCAGCAACTTGAGCCTGGCTTGAGGATCACAGACGGCGGTGTGGAGCGGACCGTTGAAGCCGGGAGAATCGATATCACAGCCGAAGACTCAGACGGCCGGTTGGTTCTCATTGAACTCAAACGTCGCAAGGCCAGCCTAGCTTCGATCGGACAGCTGCTTTCCTATATGGGTAGCCCAGACAACGACTCAAACCGCCCGGTCCGGGGGATTCTGGTCGCTAACAGCTTTGGTCCCGGTGTAGTAATGGCTGCCAAGGCAGTGCCTAACCTTTCCCTAAGAGCCTACTCGTTCCAATTCTCATTTCGTGAACCCTAATCAAATCCAGCCGGTCCGATTCACCGATAAGACATTCTTATAGATCGACTGATGTATAGAGGGCTGCAGAGGAATGTGCCGATGGGCGAGCGGAGGGACGGCGGTGCGTGAACACGAATGAGGATGACACCGCGACAGCAGAGGTGGTGACGGCGACGATAACGGACAATCGCGATGTGGTCAGGGAGTGGCTAAAGGACGAGCCCGGAAGCTGGGGTTACCTGGCGGGACAGGCGGTGCTGTCGCTGCGGCGGAAGCTGGGAAGAAAGCTGACCGAGGAGGAGCGTCGGCAGGTGTGGCACGCTCTTTGGGGCCGGCTAGTAGGTCTGAAGGGGCATGGCCCGTGAGGCCCGGCGAATCGAGCCAATGGACACTACATCACATCTGGTCGGTTGCCGACCCCAAGAAGGTGAGATGATTCGTATATCGGCGTTGGCTGCGGTGAAGAAGACAAAGTGGCTGGGCGTAGCGTTGCTCGTGGCGGCCCTTGTCGTTGCTTGCGGAAATACCGCGGCCATCCCGACTACGACCCCAACCTCCACGCCTGATTCAACGCCAAGCCCCGAATTGACTCCAACCTCGACTCCCGATTCATCGTCTATCTCCGAATCGACTCCATCGTTTACTCCCGGCCCCGTCCCGGACTTCGATCCTCAGGCGAGGTACGGCGGCAGCTCTCGTCCCGGCATCCCGCCCTGGAAAACGGACTTCACCAAGTACAGCATAGATTTCAACGACATCATAACGGGCCAGGTCAGGGATGGAATACCTTCCATCGATCTACCCAAGTTCGTTGCCGTAGACCCCGGCCCCGGGTGGATCGCCGCGCTTGAACCGGTGATATCGCTGGAGATAGACGGCGATGCCAGGGCCTACCCCATTCAAATCCTGACATGGCATGAGATCGTCAACGACGTGGTCGGCGGCGTGCCCGTGATCGTGACCTTCTGTCCTCTCTGCAACACTGCGCTGGTCTTCGAGCGGACCATAAACGGCGCCGTCCACGGATTCGGGGTATCGGGGATGCTGCGGTTCAGCGATCTCGTGATGTACGATCGCCAGACGGAGACCTGGTGGCAGCAGATAGGAGGAGAGGCGATCGTGGGGGAGCTGACGGGCACGAAGTTGAATCAGCTGCCGGCGTCTATCGTGTCCTGGCAGGACTTCCAGAACAGCTTTCCCGACGGCCAGGTCCTATCGAGGGATACGGGCTACCAGCGACAGTACGGTATGAACCCCTACTCCGGGTATGACAACATCAACCAAGCTCCCTTCCTGTACACGGGGCCCGACGACGACCGGCTGCGCCCCGTCGAGCGGGTGACGACCGTAGAGCTGAACGGTGAGACCGCAGCATATCCATTCCTGGAGCTGGAAAAGGCCTTGGTGGTGAACGACGTTTTGGGAGGAGAGCCCCTGGTCGTGTTCTTCTCCAAAGGAACGCTGTCCGCCCTGGACAAAAGTGCGATAGCCGCTTCGCGGGACGTGGGGTCTGGCGTTGTGTACAGCAGAGTCCTCGATGGGACGGAGCTTACGTTTACGGCTATCGATGGGATGTTCGTGGACGACCAGACAGGGTCTACCTGGAACATCATGGGTCGGGCGCTGGACGGGGAGATGGCCGGCAAGGAGCTTACACCGGTGGTCCACGCCAACCACTTCTGGTTCGCTTGGGCGGCATTCAAACCCGAAACCAGGGTGTGGCGAGCGCCGGGCTAGCATCCTGGAGTGGACGGCTAACCCGGTAGACGATGTTCAAGCAAAAGCGGTGCGACGTATCAGGCTGAGCACTGACGACCACATGGCGGTGGAGATTCGGAAGGATACGTTCATCCGCCTCCGGGAGACTTGCCGAAATGACGCAACCGCTAGCGCAAATCAGATGATGGCGCCTTCCTGTTTCAGGGCCTCGATCTGTTCCCACGTGTAGCCTATCTCCAGCAGCTTGGCCTCGGTGTCCTGACCCGGCTCGGGGCCGGGGCCTTTGGGCTGGCCGGGGGTGCGGTGGAACGTCAAGGGAGGCGACACCAGCTCCGTCTCCTCGCCCGTCTGATGGCGGATGGTGGTGAAGTAGCCGTTGGCGCGGGCCTGGGGATCGTCGATGACTTCGTCGGGGGTCTGGACCGGCGCCCAGGTGCAGTTTTCACTGTCCAGTAGGTCGGCCCACCCGGCTCTTGGCCTGGTGGCGAAACGCTCGTCCAGGATGGCTATCAATTCTCGGTTGTTCTCCATGCGATGCGCGAGGGTATCGAAGCGAGGGTCGTCCCGGAGGGCTTCCAGGCCCATGACCCGGCAGAAGGGGCCCCACCACCTGTCGCCCTCGAGCATGACGAGCTGCAGCCACTTGCCATCGCCGGCCTCGTAGAAGTTGAATAATGGATTGTTGGCCTGTTTACGGCGATTGCGCCGGATGGGCTTGCGTTCCTTGAGCGCCGCGTTGAGATCGTTTCCCATCACCCACAGCCCGGTGTGGAGTAGGGAGCAATCGATCTGCTGGCCCATGCCGGAGCGCTCCCGTTCGAACAGGGCCATCCCCACCGCCGATGTGATGGCCAGCGCGGTTGAGAGGTCACCCATGGCCGGACGCTCCTGGACTGGCATTTCTCCCTCCTCGCCCAGCATCGCCATCACGCCCGAACGCGCCCAGAAGGCGGTGTAATCGAACCCGGAGCGGTCCTTCTCTTCGCCTTCCATACCGTAGCCGGTCAGGGTGACGTAGACGAGGCGGGGATTGAGCCGGGAGACCGCATCGTAGGTCAAGTCGTACCGGACCTGACGGTGGGGCGTCAGATTGGTGAGCATGACGTCCGAGGCGACGGCGAGCCTCTTCACGGCCTCCCGACCGCCGTCGGCGCCCAGGTTGATGCCCACGCTGCCCTTTCCCCGGTTGAGGAACTCGAAGGCGGTGTTCACCCCACCGGTGTGATGCACGACTCCCCGGTGAGTTACGTCCAAGCCTCGTCCCGGATCGCCGGTGTCGGGCGGCTCGACCTTCGTAACCTCGGCGCCCAGGTCTGAGAGCAGGGTGGACGCTGCGGGAACGGCAACGTAGTTGGCCACCTCCAGCACCTTGATCCCATCGAGTAATCGAGGCATGTTCACCTCCTGTTGCTGAGGGAGAAACCGGTCGAGGGGATGACTTTGGGGCCGAGGCTGGCGCCTAGCCCTGGCGAAAGCGGTTGAAGCCTACGGCCTTCCTGTAGGCGTTGGCGCTGCGCTGGAAGCTGGAGAAGCTGGGGATGTCCCTCTCCATAAGGCGGTTGCGAAGGACCACTGCTTCGGCCTCCTGGTTGATGGCCTGAATGGTCATGAAGAAGGGCTTGGCCGACCTATTCTTGTGCTCTGTCAGGTCTTCCAGCAGCTTCTGGAAGTATTCTTCGCCCATCTCCCGCCGGTCCATGATGGAGGTGGAGAGCTCCATGGTGATGGCATCCACCTTGGGGTCCCGGTCCAGGATGTCCAGGAGCCTGGGCATGATGTTTTCCTGGGGCAGGTTGGAGCTGATGTCCAGGGGATTTCGATAGCTGGCGCCCACCAGGGTAAAGAAGGACTCCAGCTCCTGGTAGCTTTCGTCACTGAGGAGGTCTACGTTGAGACCGGCCTTGGAGAAGGCGTCGGCGGAGGCCACCGAGGGACCGCCGGTCAGGGCCATGACTCCCATTCGCGTGCCGGTGGAGGGCTTGATGTGGAGCAGGGCTTTGACCACGTCCACCATCTCCTCCATGCTGGCGACGGAGATGGCCCCGCACTGCCTGAGCATGGCCTCCCAGACGGTGAGGTTAGTGGCCAGGGAAGCGGTGTGGGATGCGATGGCCCGGTGGCCGTCCTCGCTCTGCCCGCCCTTCCAGATCACGACGGGCTTCCTGGCGGCCACGTCCTGCAGCACCTCGAAGAAGCGCCGGCCGTTCCTCACTCCCTCGATGTAGATACCTATTACCTTGGTGTCCGGGTCCTGTCCCAGGTACTCGAGGTAGTCGTGAGCATCGAGGACTATGGCGTTGCCGAAGCTGACCATCTTGCTGATCTTGATCCCGTTCTGGGCGCCGATGAGGCTGAAGTTCATGCTCTGGCTGCCGCTTTGCCCTATCCAACCCACCTGTCCGTCCTCTCCCACGTACTGATCGGAGTGGAAACGGATGCCGACGTAGGGTGAGTAGACGCCCATGCAGTTGGGGCCCACCAGCATGAAGTTGGATTCTTTGGCGCGCTCAGTGAGGGCCTTTTGCAGCTCGATGCCCTCTTCGGAGAAGGTCTCGGCGAAACCGGAGGTGAAGAAGCTGGCCCCGCCTACGTCCTTCTTGATCAGGTCCTCCAGGATGAAGGGGGCCACCTTGCGGGGCACGGCTACGATGGCGAAGTCGACGGGGCCGGGGATATCCATCAGGCTTTTGTAGTTGGGCACCCCCAGCTCTTCGATGCCCGGGATCTCCCGCTCGTCCAGCTGGACCGAGTAGACGGGCCCCTTGAACGGTTTCATGGCGTGGAGCCAGGAGTAGTTCGAGGCCTTTTTGTCGCCGATAACGGCCGCCGTCTTAGCCTTGAAGATCCGGTCGAAAGCCGCGGTGGTGGGCGCCATCAGGAGGCGTCCTCCTCAAGGATAACCCGGGCGTCCACGGCCGAAAGCCCGTCCTTGTAGGCGAAGATGGGGTTCAGGTCAATCTCTTTGATTTCGGTAGTGGACTCAACGAACTTGGACAGGTTCAGCAGGGTCTCCTCCAGCTTGGCGATGTCGGCTGGGTCCTGACCCCTGTACCCCTCAAGAACGGGGTAGCCCTTGATCTCTTTGACCATCTCACGGGCGTCTCGTTCGTTTAGGGGGACGATTCTGAAAGCGACGTCCTTGAGGATCTCCACCATTATTCCGCCCAGCCCGAACATAAGGACTGGCCCGAACTGGGGGTCCTTGGACATGCCGATGATGACCTCGGTACCCGGCTCGGCCATCCTCTGGACCGATACCCCATCGATAGTGGCGGAGGGCTCCGCGGATGTGGCGGCTGTCACTATATCGTCGTAGGCCTGGGCCACCTGCTCCTCGTTCTCCAGGCCCAGCTTGACGCCGCCTATGTCGCTCTTGTGAATTATCTGGGGCGAGAGGACTTTCAATACTACGGGGAAGCCGATCTTCTTGGCGGCGGCTACAGCATCTTCCTTGGAGGCGGCCTGGTGGGCATCGGTGATGCTTATGCCCGCCTCTTTGAGAAGCTCTTTCGATTCCACCTCATTGAGGACCTGCCGGTTTTCGGCCCGCGCCTTGGCCAGCACTTGGCTTTGGGTCATGAAGATGTATCCTCCGTGAGCGTATCAGGGGAGAGAATAGCAAGAGGGTCAGGATGTGTCAACGCGTACTGCGACTTACCGCTGCGGGTGCAGTGGAGGGAAGGTCTCCACCCTTTAACCCACCCTTCGATACGCCCATCCTTTCTTACACACCGAGCGTTCCACTACCCCTACAAACGGTCCAATTGAAACCTATCTTATACCTGAATTAAAATAGTTCAAAACCAGTAGTGGGAACGATTTCTCCAAGCAGGGGAGGGTCCTCTATGAGCAGGGTTGTTGACGTCGAGATCAACAAGGTAAATGCCCTCATCACCCTGGGCTCGATGTACCGGAACGCCGCCGAAGCGATCAAGGAGTACGTGAGCAACGCTCTGGATGAATGGGCCCTTGCGCGACGCGCCGGCAGAGTAGAGGGGCCGTGCCGCATCCACTTTACCCTAAGCAAAGGCTCGATAACCATCGATTACAACGCGCCGGGAATGACTGAGCAAGGCTTCGAGTCGGCCCTGAAGAGCGTCGTTGATTCCCCCAAGCAGAGGTATGACGTTCCCCAGATCGGTCACATGGGCATAGGCATCTGGGCGTTCAACCAGATTGGTGGCGATGTTACGTTCCTGAGCAAGCGGGACAAGTCCTCTCCCACTGTGCAGGTGAAGTTGCGCAGACACTCTGCGCAGGCAGAGATTTCGAGTCCGTCCAGGGGCGGAGAGCGCGCCGAGCCGGGCATGACCATCATCATTACGGACCTTTTCCAGGACCCCACCAAACGCTACGGCCCCCTCTCTCCCGCCCGGCTGAAGCATGTGCTGGCCGATCGATTCGACGCCTATCTAAGATCGGGACATCTGGAGATCAAGTTGCAGTGCGGGAAGGAGGAGCAGCGGGTCGAGGCGCACCACCTCGACCCGCCCGAAATCGGTGAAAAGTACCGGGAAGTGCCACTTCGCAGCGATCCGGACAAGGTCTTCCAGACCCGGTTCTGGTTCGATCCGTCGGGCAACGGCCGTGTTTCGATCCGTCATACCGGCGTGGTGGTCATCGATGATCTCAGGTCGGGGCCGGAGTACAACCTGGACGATACGGTGTACGTCAGCGGCTATCTGAAAGGGTTCATCGATGCTGATTTCGTGACGCCGCTGCCCGCTAGGGCCCAGTTCCTGGAAAACCTGGACCTGATAGATTTCTTCGACTCCCTGCGCAGCATCGCAGGTGGGCTGGAGGAAGAGATGGGAGTCCACCACGAGGAGGCGGAGAACGAGCGCCGCCAGGGCCTGTTCCGCAGGGCTACCAAGATAGCCAGAGAGGTGCTCAGCCAGGAGGAATTCCTGGACTTGGAGCTGATTGAAGGGTTGACCCGCCTGCGGCGCCAGGCGACAGAAGAAAATACAGCCAAGGTAATGGACCAAGCACGTACGGAATCGAACGGGTCAAATGGGCCCAACGGAACGTCCCATACCAACGGGAATGGCACTCGAAGAGCATCCAGGCCCATCCTCCGGCAGGCGGTCTTCGAGACCGATCCCCTTCGGCGCAGCATGGTCTCTCAGGGCGCAATCGAGATCAACATCACCAACCCGGACTTCAAGGCCCTGTCAGAGCTGCCCCGGAACCAGCAAGTAGCCTACGTCGCTATGCTGCTGGGTAAAGAGGTCATCGCCTACAACGACGCCAGCGGCGTGAGCGAAGAGGCCTTGGAGAAGATGGTGGCTTACGGCACCCGGGTGCTCTCCCAGGTGTGGCACTGAGGCCCAGGTTTGGCACTAGGGGCGACCGCTTCGAAGCGTCAGCCGGCTACCGACTGGGTTTCCTCGACCTGTTCCGCGGACGATCTGCGGGGGACTCGTACAATCTCGCCGTTGCCCAGTTTCCGGTCTTGAGGAACTATGGGCTTGTGCTCCATGACGACCTTGGAGACGGTGGCGGACCCATTGCGCGGCTCGATGGAGGGAATGTCCCCCTCTGGCCGGCCCTGGAAAGTCCTGACGAGCCGCTGATTGGCCTTGGCTAGCTCCAGAGTAGCGTTGACGCTCTTGGACATCATCATGGACATGTGGGTGGAGGTCATGGTGTGGGCGTCAAGCCGCTCCATCAGATCCGCCGTCGCTTGTACATGATCCTTCGAGGCCGAGACCTGGTATAGAGCGGCATCTACCATCCTTCCAACCTGCCGCCGGTACATCCAGGCCAGGCTGGCCAGAGCTATGACCGCGCCAGCTTGAACGGAAGATAACAGAATAAACAGTATGTCCCTGATCTCCATGGACCACCTCCTAATAGATTGGCGAGGACCGGCCGGACCCATCGGCCGATTGCCCACCACCTAGGGCAAAACTATGGCATGTTATCACGGTAATTGCGTAATTTCAATACCTATTTTGAACTAATTCTAAAAAGAGTTGTTTGATGGACTCTGCGTCAAGCTTGTAGCATCGGCTTGCGCTGCTCTCATCGGGGGAAATTGCGCCTGTGGGAACGAGGCGGTGGCGTGATCGGGCTACGCTTGACGGGGTGGTCCGTGTAGGGCATGATTTGAATGTCCCAGGACTCGTTTTCCCAGGACCTGGTATGAGCAAACGGAGGGAGGTCACGAAGGATGATGGAAGAGATCGTCAGCAAGGCCGAGCTTGTAAGAGCGGGCGCTGTTGAGTTCGACATCACCTACCGGCAGATCGGTGGTGATGAGGGGGTATCGATACAGGTCTACGGAGAGGCCGATAGCAAACGTACCGAGATGCTAAGGATAGACTGCTTCCAGCAGGAGCCCCACTACCATTACGGCCCCGAGAACAACGATGAGCGGGTAATGCTGGACTTTACGGCAGAGGGAACCCCGGTGAACTGGGCCTTGAGCCGGCTTCGCAACAGGCTTATCCCGATGTTGGTCCGGGCCGGGTATCCCGAGACAGCCAGGAGCCTGGATGGCAGGCAGGTGACCGAGGCGCTGGACCAGGTGGAAGCCTGGACCGAAACCCTGACACGGACGAAGGGCGATTAACAGCTAGTATCCCAGCTGCTTGTCTATCACTCCAACGAGGGGCCGGTCATCGAGGAAGCGGCGTACGTTCTCGCACAGGAGGTCCACCGCTCGGCCAATCCTGCGAGAGGAGCCGCCGGCGGTATGAGGCGTCACTATGGCGTTGCGCATGGTCCAGAGGGGGTGGTCGGCCGGGAGGGGCTCCTCGGGGGTTACGTCCAAGCCTGCGCCTCCTATGGTCCCGTTCTCCAGGGCCTTTACCAGCGCCGGGCCGTCGATTATCGCACCCCTGGTTACGTTGACTATGATAGCGTGGGTTCTCATGTGGTTGAACGCCTCGTCATCGAACATGCCCCGGGTCTCGGACGTGAGGGGCGCACAGATCATCACCACGTCCGACTCCCCCAACAGGTCGTAGAAACGGGTGAGGGTCCATACCTCCCCGACGAAATCGGGCTTGGGGACGTCGTCCCGATCGATGGCGATCACCCTCATCTCGAATCCCTGGGCCCTGCGGGCCACCTCGATGCCGGTGCCGCCCAGCCCGATGATGCCCATGGTCTGGCCGCCCAGCTCCCAGGACTCGGCGCGGATGGAGGGCCGAGAGTCCCAGCTGCGCTCCCGGACGGCGCGACCTATTCCGCGTAGAACCCCTAGAAGCAGGGCCCAGGCGTGATCGGCCAGGTGGGCGCCTACCGTGCCCTTGGCACTGGTGAGAACAATGTCGCTGTTGACGAACTCGTCGTACATCATATGGTCGACGCCGGAACCGATGGACTGGACCCAGCGCAGCTTCTTTGCGTGCTCGAACATGGGGGGATTGAACTCTCCGAAGAGGGCATCGGTATCGATCAGCTCCCTATTTCGCTGCTCGACGCTGGTGGCGACCACCACCTCTATATCTTCGGAGATAGCCCTGATCTGGGCGATCTGGTCATCGGTGAGCCGGTCGGCTACGACAGCCTCCTGCTCCAGGCTAAGGTTGACCATCAACTTCATCGTTCCCACCTCCCGTGTTAGTTTGCAGACCGGAATGGAAGGTCAAGTATAGCAAGCAGCTACAAGCGGGCGCCTGCTCAAGTCGAGAGGGCAGCGGGCAGGCGCTGAAAACGGAGCCGCTGCCCCCAATACACCCGAGGAGGAAGAGCATGGGCTTGAGACGTCCTACCGCAGACGACTTGCTGGAGGCCGCCGCACTGAACAATCTGGACCCGACGGACGAAGAGATAGAGGCGTACCTGTCCATGGTCCCCGAGCTCTTCGAAGCGTTTGATACGGTGGACCAGATGCCCATCGAAGAGCCCATCGTGAGTGGAGCTGTACGGGACCCGGGCATCCGACCGGCAACCGAGGAGGACCCTCTCAACGCGATAGTGCGCCGTTGCAGGGTGAAAGGGCCGTCCTCCGGGAAGCTGGACGGTGTACGGGTTGGCCTGAAGGACAGCGTTTCCGTGGCCGGAGTGCCGATGACACTGGGATCTCGGGTGATATCCGGCTACGTCTCCGACGTCGATGCTACGGTGACCCGGAGACTGCTGGACGAAGGGGCCGAGATAGTTGCGATGCTCAACATGGACGACTTCGCCTGGTCGGGGAGTGGAGGCACCAGCGCATACGGCCCGACGTTCAATCCTCACAGCTCGGAACACCTGGCAGGGGGCTCGTCGGCCGGCTCGGGAGCGGCCCTGTACTACGACGACATCGACATGACGCTGGGCGGCGACCAGGGAGGCTCGATCCGCATCCCGGCGTCCTGGTGCGGGGTGGTGGGTTTGAAACCGACCTTCGGACTGGTGCCCTACACCGGTATCGTCGGGGGCGGCCTTACCATCGATCACATCGGGCCGATGGCACGCACCACCCAGCAGGTGGCCCTGATGCTCGATGTCATTGCCGGGGAGGATGGTATGGACCCGCGGCAGAACGGGGTCCGTACCCAGGACTACTCCGGCGCCCTGGACGGCGACGTAAAGGGGTTCAAGATCGGCGTGGTGAAGGAGGGGTTCGGGCTCGAAGTCTCGGAGGCAGCGGTGGACTCATCGGTCAGGAGCGCCCTGGATAGATTTGCCGGCTTGGGCGCCGAGGTCGAGGAGGTCTCGGTCCCGGCGCACTCCACGGCCATGTCCATCTATAGCGCGGCTATGACGGAAGATTCAGCAGCTTTGTTTCGGGCCCAGGGCTTCGGCTATGGGTGGAGCGGCTACTACCAGACAGGCCTCCGGGAGACGCTGGGCAGGGCCTTCAAGGCGCAGGCCAACGACCTTCCCAGGGTGCTGCAGTGGACGATGCTGGTGGGTACGTACCTGAGTGAACACTACTCGGGCAGACTCCACGCCAAGGGGCAGAACCTTCGGCCCGTCCTCAGAGCCGGCTACGATGCGGCGTTGGAGCGTTACGACGCACTGGCGATGCCCACGGTGCCGATGAGGGCGGTCAGGCACGATCCGGCCGACGACTGGAAGGCGTTGATGGACTGCATCGCCGGGCAGAGTGACAACTGTGGGCCCTTCAACATCACGGGCCACCCGGGCCTCTCGATACCGTGCGGCAAACCGGACGGCCTGCCCGTCGGGCTGATGCTCATCGGTCGGCACTTCGACGACGCTACGTTGCTCAAGGCGGGCCACGCCTTCGAGCAGAACGTGGACTGGGAGACGCTCTAGGGACTTATCCCAGAACGCCCTCCTCCTCGAACACCTGGGCCAGGAGGGCCACCCCCTCCCGGATGGCCTGCTCGTCCATGTGGGCGAAGCAGAGCCGGAGGTAGTTCAGACCCCCGCCGTCGGGAGAGAAGGCCGCGCCGGGGGAGTAGCGGACGTCCCGCGCCTTGGCCTTGGGCCACAGTTCCACGGTGTTGACGCCCTCGGGGAACCTGATCCAGATGTACATGCCCCCGTTGGGCTTCGACGGCTGTACCACCGATCCGAAATGTTCGCCGAGGGCCGCCAGCATCACGTCCCTTCTCGATCGGTACAGGTCGATAACCTCGGCGACGTGCTCGTTCCGGTGCTCCCGTAGATAGTAGAGGGTGGCCAGGATGGAGAACTGGCTGGGGGTGGCCCCCAGGTGGATCGTGTTGACCCTCTTGGCCACGTCCTCAGGAGCGACCAGCCAGCCGAGCCTCATTCCCGGCCCCACTATCTTGGAGGAGGTGCCGCAGTAGAGGACAGAGCCCGTATCGTCAAGAGAGTGGATCGCGGGCTGGTACTCGCCATCGTAACGAAGGTCAACGTAGGCGTCGTCCTCGAAGATGGGGATGCCGTGCTCTTGAGCAATGGCCACTATCTGCTTTCTTCGCTCCAGCCCCATGTCCGAACCCAAAGGGTTGGAGAAGGTGGGCACAGTGTAGATGAACTTGATCTTCGAGCCCTTAGACTGTTGTTCCCGGATGGCCTGCTCCAGGGAGTGGGCCCTCATGCCCTGTTCGTCGGTGGCGACGCCTATCGGGTTGGCCTGGAAACGGTGCATGACCTTGAGGGTGCCCATGTAGATGAACTCGTCGGTGAGGAGAACGTCGCCGGGATCTACGAAAAGCTCGGTGAAGAGCACCAGGGCCTGGGACGAGCCGGCAGTCAGCACTATCTGGTCCGGATTGACCTTCATGCTCCGATTCGCCGCCAGGTTTTCAACCAGGAGGTCCCGCATGGCGGGGTGGCCCTGGGGGTGGGGATAGAACGCCAGCTGGTTGCCCTCCTCCTCCAGGGCCGTGTTGAGGGCCTGATGCAGGCCGGCGGAGGGGAAGGCTTCCGGGTCCGCGTTGCCGACAGCGAAGTCGTACTTGTAATGCTCGGTAAGTGGGTTGGGAGCGGTGGGGTGAGGTGGAATGGTGCGGGCGTACAAACTCTCGTAGTCGATGGGACTGGGTGGCATCCTCTCCTCCTGGACAGCTTTGCCGGAATATAGCACCTCCGTTGGTCTGGGGCAACGGAGGGGTTATACTTGGACGCATGCAGTCAGGTGACGAGACCGTGAAGCTACTGGTTTTCTCCGATACCCACGTTCGGGAGATAGAAAAGCTGCATCCGGTGATAAAGGAGTCCTTCGATGAAGCGGACTGGGTGGCGCACTGCGGCGACTTTACAGGCGTCCGGCTCCTGGAGGGGCTCATCGAGCGGTTTCCCCGGTTCGTCGGGGTCCACGGTAACTCGGACCCCGACCCGGTCCGCGCTATCGTCCCGGCCGATAACTCCTTCACCATAGGTAGGTGGAGCATCGGCATGACCCACCCCTGGTGGGGCATGGAGCCCGACGGTATCGAGGAGAAGCTGTACCAGGACATGGGACACCACGATATCATCCTCTTCGGGCACATCCACGAACGGGTTGAGCGGCGGGTCAACGGCACCCTGATCGTTAACCCAGGCCCCGGCTATCCTGAGTTCATGACCCCCGGCTCATGCGCCCTGCTCACCCTTTCGCCGGACTCGGTGGACGTGGAGTTCCGCATCTTCGATCGCTAGTCCTTGGCGTGTCCCCGGAGCATACGTCTCCCGATGGAAGCGGACATTGTCTTGCTGAGCGTACTCAACAAAGCTATAATGTCGGCTGTTTGGCACGCACCGCGGCCCGCTTCCACAGGGTCGTGAACGCCTTTAGCAAAGCTTGGAGAGCTCTGAAATGTGCGGTATAGGCGGAATAATGTACAAGGAGTCGGGAGCGGGGAGTCTGGCGCCCATCGGTGCGGAGCTGGTAAGGATGCTGGAGGCGATGAAGCACCGAGGCCTGGACTCTAGCGGAGTGACCATAGCCGGTGAGGTCTGCGACGAAGACCTGCTGGTGCGAATCTGGGCCGACCCGCATGGCGACTACCAGGACCGGCTGCTGCGGGTGGAGGAGACCATAGTCAGGCAGGGCGGCGTTGTTAGCTCCAAGGACTCGCTGGACGAGTATCTCCGCCTGGGCGTCAACTTCGAGGGAGAGCTGCCGGATCTGGCTGAAGCCCTGATAAAAATCGATGGGATCGAGATTCACAGCATGGGCGAATCGTCCGAGGTGATCAAGGACGTGGGCAGCGGAGTGGAGATGGACGAAAAGCACCGGATCTCCAACCTGAAGGGCACCCACGGCATCGGCCACGTACGCATGGCCACCGAAAGCCGGGTGGATATAACCCACGCCCACCCGTTCTGGGCCTACCCGTTCCCCGATGTAACGGTGGTCCACAACGGACAGCTCACCAACTATCACAGTCTCAAGCGCTCCTATGAGAGCAGGGGGCACCGGTTCCAAACGGGAAACGATTCGGAGCTCATAGCCGTGTATCTTGCCGATAGACTGGCCCGAGGATCATCGTTGGAGGGAGCTCTGGAGAACTCGCTGGAGGACCTGGATGGCACCTTCACGTACCTGGTATCCACCAAGGAGGGGATCGGGGTAGCGAAGGACCAGTGGGCGGCCAAACCCCTGGTGCTGATGGAAGGCAAGAGCGTAGTTGCGCTGGCCTCTGAAGAAGTGGCGTTGCGCAGCGTGTTCCCCGAGGAGATCGAGCGTGTCGAGCCCCAGGAAAAAGAGGTCATGACTTGGCTGATCTAGACGCCGGCGGCATGACCACCAGGGAGATCAACCTGGCGATCAAGGAGCTGTCGTCTCGTGGGGAGAGTATACGGATACTCAACCCCCAAGCCAGGCACAACCTGGCTGTCGGGCTGCTGAAGCACTGCAAAATCACCTTCGAGGGGAGCGTCGGGTACTTCTGCTCCAGCCTTATGGACGGACCCGAGGTGACCATTAACGGCAACGCCGGATGGGCGCTGGGCGATAACCTTATGAGCGGCAAGATAGTGCTGACCAGGAACGCGGGCGCATCGGCGGCATCAACGATCAGGGGCGGGGAGGTGTTTGTGGGGGGTAACGCCGGCGCCAGGGCGGGCATCTCGATGAAAGGCGGCACGCTGGTTGTCGGCGGCAACGCCGGGTTTCTCACCGGCTTTATGATGCAAAAGGGCAAGATCATCGTCTGCGGCGACGTGGGGGACGGGGTCGGGGACTCGATGTATGAAGGGACTATCTACGTCGGGGGGAAGGTCGGCTCACTGGGAAGCGATGCGAAGCAGGCAGACCCTACCGAAGACGAGTTGGCGGCGGTGTGGAAGACCCTGGAAGGATACGGGATTACGGATAGATACGCCTTCAAGAAGATAGTTTCCTCGAAGAGGTTGTACCACTTCGATAGCCTGGAGCGAGGGGAGAAGCGGGTTATCTAGTCGGACTTGTTGACATCTCAGGACCCAGCACCCTATAGGTCGGAGAGTTCCTTCCCCTGACGGCAATTCCAGGTCCGGCTATATAATCTACTCGAACGTCAGTGCTTCCCTTTCCAACTGCGGGAGCTATGGGGGAGACGCCAAAGCTGCCAGACCAACTGAAGGTGGGCGGTTGAGACCGAGACATCGGTCCTTTCGAGAAAAGCGCAAGTAAACAAAGCTCGACCATAGAAGGACCAAGCAGATGACGATGGACAGGAGCCAGATCTTCCCGCCCTGGGTCATGGACGACATCCACTCCAAGGCCGAGCTGGGCAGGTACCGCATACGGGGGTTCAGCACCTTTCAGCGGGCCACTCACTTCGACGATCTCACCTTCCTTTCCACCGGGCTGACCCGGTTCCCCCTGGAGGGCTACAAGGAACGGTGCAACACGAAGACGGTCATCGGCAAGCGGAACGCCGAGAATCCCCTGGAGCTGGACACTCCCGTGTACATCACGGGTATGAGCTACGGCGCCCTATCCAAGAGCGCCAAGGTAGCCCTGGGCAAGGCGGCCACCATGGCGGGCACTGCCACGTGCACCGGAGACGGCGGCATGCTTCCCGAAGAGCGGGAGGCGTCGGAGAAGCTGATCTACCAGATACTGCCCAGTCGCTACGGGGTGAACCCGCATCACGTCGCAATGGCCGATGCGATAGAGATATGCGTTGGGCAGGGAGCGAAGCCGGGCACGGGCGGGCTGCTGATGGGCGTCAAGGTGCTGGACCATATCGCCGACATGAGGGACCTGCCTTCGGGCATCGATCAGCGAAGCCCCACTCGGCACCCTGATTGGCTGGGTCCCGACGACCTGGGGATGAAGATCGAGCAGTTGCGGGAGGCCACCGATTGGCGGGTCCCCGTCCACGTCAAGCTGGGGGCCTGCCGGGTGAAGGACGACGTCAAGCTGGCCGCCAAGGCCGGTGCAGACGCCATCGTTATCGATAGTATGCTGGCAGGCACAGGTGCATCCGCCGAGATCCTGCTGGACCACAGCGGAATCCCAACAGTTCCAGCCATAGTCCTTGCCCGGGAAGCGCTGAGGGAGCTGGGAATGTATGGCGAAGTCAGCCTGATAGCCTCCGGTGGGATCAGGGGCGGCGCGGATGCCGCCAAAGCCCTGGCCCTGGGCGCCGATGCGGTCGCTATAGGCATCTCGGCCCTGCTGGCGCTCAACTGCAACAAGGATATACCGGAGGCCGATTTCAAGAAGGAGATCGGGGTCGAGGCGGGAATGTGCCATCACTGCCAGACGGGGCTTTGCCCGGTAGGAATCGCTACCCAGGACCCGGAGCTGGAGAGCCGGCTGGACCCGGACGAGGGTGCACAGCGGGTGGCCAACTTCCTCAACTCCATGACGATGGAGATGGCGCTGCTCACCCGCTCGATGGGCAAGAGCGACCTCCATAGCCTGGAGCCGGAGGACATGGCGGCCTTGACCATCGAGGCCTCGGCCATGGCCCGGATTCCCCTCGTTGGCACCGATAAGGTGTTCGGTTGGGGATAGGCCCCGGACGATCTCGATCTAGCTAGTAAGCGTCAAGGAGGGCTCACCACAATGGCGACCAGAGAAGAGGTCCGCTCAACGATGCGGGAGGACGGGATCGAGTACCTGCTGACCCAGTTCGTGGACATGAACGGGTCGCCCAAGGTCAAGCTGGTGCCCGTCGCTCATTTCGACGACGTTATAGACGATGGCGCCGGGTTCGCCGGGGGAGCCCTCTACGGGATGGGCCAGGGACCCCACGCCCACGACATGGCGGCCCGGATAGACATCGATACCTACACCCCGTTGTTCTGGCAGCCCAACACGGCCCGGTTCGCCAGTGATTTGTACGTCGATGGAGAGCCCCACCCCTACTGCCCTAGGCAGCACCTGAAGAAGGTGTTGGACGAGGCCAGGGAAGAGGGCTACGCGCTCAACGTAGGGATCGAACCAGAGCATTTCCTGGTGACCCGCAAAGAGGATGGCTCCATCGAGGTATGGGACCCGGACAAGGTGGATACCCTGGACAAGGCCTGCTACGACTTCAAGGGAATCCAGGGAGTGTTGCCATATCTACAAGAGATCAGCAAAGGGCTGAACAAGCTGGGCTGGGACGTGTACCAGTCGGACCACGAGGATGCCAACGGCCAGTATGAGATCAATTTCCACTATACCGACGCTCTGACCACCGCCGACAGATACACCTTCTTCAAGATGATGACCAGCCAGGTGGCTAAGAAGCATGGCGCCATAGCGACCCACATGCCCAAGCCTTTCTCGGACCGCACCGGCAGCGCCGCTCACATCCACTTCCACGTCGCCAACCCTGAGAGCGGGGAAAATCTGTTCCTGGACGAGGGGGACGAACAGGGCCTGGGGCTATCGTCGACGGCCTATCATTTCATCGGGGGGATCCTGCACCACGCCCGGGCCCTGTGCGCCATCACGTCACCCACTGTAAACTGCTACAAGCGGCTTCAGGTGGGAAGAGCGCTGATGGGCTCCCGCTCGGGTTTCCTGTGGACGCCGGCGTTCGTTTCCTACGGCGATAACAACCGCACCCAGATGATCCGTACCGCCGGGCCGGGCCACCTGGAGGACAGGACGGTATCCGCCGGATGCAACCCGTACCTGGCCTTCGCCGCCTACATAGCGGCCGGCCTGGACGGGGTAAGACGAAATCTGGACCCGGGCGAACCCAATCTGGGCAACATGTACTCGCTTTCTCTTGCGGAGATAGAAGACAAGGGGATCAGCCTGCTGCCCCAGAGCCTGTACGAGTCCCTCGAAGAACTGAAACAGGATACGGTTATGCAGGAGGCGTTGGGGCCGATCTACGACGAATTCATCGAGGTCAAAGAGCAGGAGTGGCGGGATTATCACCGGCATGTGACTCAATGGGAGCTCGATCGGTACCTGACCCTGTTCTAGGTGAAGGTGAGCGCCGACTAAAAGGAACACAGCTTTGGCCTTCCTGCTGAAATGTCCCGGCTGCGGCGAGCGGGGCTCCTACGATTTCCGGTTCGGGGGCGAACTGACCTCCCGGCCTTCGCCCGACGACTCCCCCTACGTTTGGACCCGGTATCACTACTATAAGAAGAACGAGGCTGGGCTCCAGCGAGAGTGGTGGTACCACAAGTTCGGGTGTCGTCGCTGGTTCCAAGCAGAGCGCGACACCCTGAACAATCGGATAGAACGGACCTTCTGGCCCGAGGCGGCGGTAGGTCAAGCGCAGGAACAGGCCGGCAGCGCCAGTGGCTGATCACCGGCTTCCTCCCCAGCCTTCCCAGGTCATCGATCGCTCGCGGCCGGTTACCTTCCAATACAACGGGCGCACCATCCGGGGCTACCAGGGGGACACCTTGGCCACGGCGCTCTACGCCTCGGGGGTGAGGATTTTCAACCGCAGCTTCAAGTATCACCGCCCTAGGGGGCTGTTGTGCGTGTCCGGCCGGTGTCCCAACTGCATGATGAACGTGGACGGGACGCCAAACGTGAGGGCGTGCACCCGTGCTGCGACATCGGGGGCTGAGATTCGTCACCAGAACGCCTGGCCCTCGCTGGAGCACGACGCTCTATCCATCTTCGAGAAATTCGACCGGTTGATGCCGGTGGGGTTCTACTACAAGACGTTGATCAAGCCCAAGGCCTCGTGGCATCTGGCCGAGCCCATAATCAGGAAGATCGCCGGACTGGGCGCCGTGGACACCGGCTCTGTATCCGATAACGACTATGAGCACGTCAACTCCTTCGCCGACGTTACGGTCGTCGGAGGAGGCCCTGCCGGTTGCTCCGCCGCCCTGGCGGCCGCAGAGCAGGGTCTGAGAGTCACTCTACTCGATGATCAGCCGGCTCTCGGAGGACACCTTAGGTGGGAGACCCGTGCGCCTTTCCACGACGGGGAGTACGCCGGACTGCCCGGGTTCCAGGTAGCAGAAAAGCTTTCGGAGGCCGTTAACAACGCTCCGAACCTGACCGTACTCTCGGGAGCCACGGCCTTCGGACTGTATGAAGGCAAGCTGCTGGGGGTGCATCAAGGCCGGGAGCTGGTCAAGCTCCGCACCAAGCAGCTGGTGGTGGCCACGGGAGGCCAGCAGGTCCCATCGGTGTTCCCTCAGAACGACCTTCCCGGAGTGCTGCTGTCCACCGCGGCGTTGCGGCTGGCGAACATGTACGGGGTGAGCCCGGGAGACCGGGGCGTAGTGATCACCGATAACGACCAGGGGCTCGCCGCGGCGCTGGAGCTGGTCGGCGCCGGTGTGGCCGTGGAGGCGGTCGCCGACTCTCGATCGTCCGGTTCCGCGCTGACCGAAGAGCTCCATTCCGGGGGTGTGAAGGTGCTGCTCTCCCATACCATCCGGCAGGCAGAAGGCAAGAAGGGTGTTAAAGCCGCGGTCCTCACCGAGCTGCGGGACGGGTTGGTGGTCGATGGTGATCAGCGCATACCGGCCGATTTCATATGCCTGGCAACAGGATACGATCCGGCGACCGCACTGTTGCACCAGAGTGACTGCGAGCTGACGTACGATCCGGAGATCGGAGAGTCCGTGCCGGGGAAGCTAGCGGAGGGCATCCACGTAGCGGGCGAGGTTACGGGAGTCCACGATCCGGTCGTCGGTGCGCTTCAGGGCAGGCTGGCCGGACTGAAGGCCGCGTCCGGGGATGTGGGTGACCTGGAAAAGCAGACGACGGAAGCCGAGCGGAGCTACAGAGAGCGGGCCTCGGTTGGCCAGACACCGGCAGCGGCCGCTTCGTCCAAGAAAAAGTTCGTCTGTATATGTGAGGATGTGACCGATAAGGACGTGCAGGACGGCATCGCCGAGGGGTTCGATGACGTACAGACCCTGAAACGGTACAGCACCGTATCGATGGGACCGTGCCAGGGGAAAATGTGCCATAAGTCGTTTGTGGAAGCTATTGCCGGGAGTACGGGCCGGAGCATCGCCGAGATTGGCGGCACCACTCCCCGGCCCCCTATACAGCCCGTCCCCATGGGCGCTATAGCCGGACCCAGTCATATGCCCTCCAGGTTCACGTCTATCCACCACAGGCACATCGAGATGGGCGGCAGGATGGCAGAGGTGGGCGAGTGGAGCCGTCCTCACTCCTACGGATCGCCCACCGACGAGGTAATGGCAGTTCGGAACCGGGTGGGCATTATCGACGTTTCAACTCTGGGGAAGCTGGACGTGCGGGGCAAGGATGCGCCGCGGCTGATGGACAAGGTGTACACCCACAACTTCTCCAGCCTGAAGGTGGGCCGTATACGCTATGGAATGATCTGCTCGGACACGGGCGCCATCCTGGACGACGGCACCGTGACCCGCATCAGCGAGGAAGACTACTACGTCACCACCGGCTCCGGGAACATAGACCTGGTGGATGAGTGGTTCAAATGGTGGGCGGCGGGGACGGGGATGTGTGTGCACATGACCAACGTTACCCCTGGGATCGGAGCGATAAACGTGGCCGGCCCCAGGGCCCGAGATACCCTGAGCAAGCTCACCGACGTCGGCCTCTCCACCGAAGGCTTCAAATATATGAGGAGCGCTCGAGGTGAGGTGGCCGGGGTGGACTGCCTGCTGCTGAGAATCGGGTTCGTAGGTGAGACCGGATGGGAGGTCCACTTCCCGGCCGAGTATGGTGAGCACATATGGGACGCGTTGCTGGAAGCAGGCAACGAGTTCGGCATCGCTCCCTTCGGCGTGGAAGCGCAACGAATCCTCCGCCTGGAGAAGAAGCACCTTATCCCGGGCCAAGATACCGATATCATGTCGAATCCCATCGAGGCGGACATGGCCTGGGCCGTACGTTTCGAAAAAGAGGACTTCATCGGCCGAAACGCGCTGGCCGGCGTGCGTGACCGGGGTCTGCGAGACAAGCTGGTGGGGTTCGTAATGGAGAATGGGGCCGCCCCCCAGGACGGGACGCCAGTACTCCGGGACGGCCTGCCCGTGGGCAAGGTGACCAGCGCCAGGTTCAGTCCCTCGGTGGGACGGAGCTTCGGGCTGGCGTGGGTGCCGGTGGACCTGTCCGAAGAGGGGGACGAAATACAGATACGCGTCGGCGGCCAAGCGGTGCCCGCCCGGGTAACCCTGGAGCCGGTCTACGATCCCGAAGGCAAGCGTCTGAGAGAGTGAGATGACGCTAACGACTCCCAGCAAGATAACCGCCCTCCATCACGCCCATCTAGGCCTTGGAGCCAGCATGGTGGAGAAGGACGGCTGGCTCGTAGCTGAGCGCTACGACTCGGTGGATGCCGAGATGGAAATGGCGGCGCAGGCCGGAGGTATCTGTGACATCAGCCCAATGGGCAAGCTGGACGTGCAGGGCAACAATGCCCTCGCTGGTGTAGGTGAAGCACTCGGCCTGTCCGGCCAGTTGCCGGTCAGTGGGACTCGGAGAGTTGAGGAAGGGGGAGTAGCGGCCATCGGGCTGGCTCACGATGAGGCTCTGGTGCTTACGCCGGCAGGGGACATGGTGTCTATCGCCGAGCAGCTGGAGAAAGGGCTGGACGGATGTGCTCACCTGGTGGACGTGACATCGGCGTGGGCGGCAATAGCAGTGGTGGGACCGCTTGCCCACCGCGTCCTATCCAAGGTGGCCGAGCTGGACTTGGACCCCAGGGTGTTTCCGGATGGAGGCTGCGTTCAGGGAAAGGCCGTGGAGGTGCACGTCATTGTAGTCCGGTCGGATGTTGGGAAGACCCTCGGCTACCAGGTGCTGGTAACCAGGGACTACGGGGAGTATCTCTGGGAGGCCCTGCTTCACGCTGGGCACGGCGAGGGAGTGGGCCCCGTAGGTTTCGAAGCATTGAGCAGGCTGAGATCGGGCTAGTCTAGGGGATCGCATTGCTGCAGATTTTCAGAAAAGAACGTATGTGGCACAGCGTACCGCTGCGCAACAAGTACGATATTGTCATTATCGGTGCCGGGGTACATGGATTGTCGACGGCTTACTACCTGGGCAAGCGCGGGATCACCAACGTCGCGTTGCTGGATAAGGGATACCTGGGCGGGGGCGCCAGCGCCCGGTCCACGGCCATCCTCAGAGCCAACTATGTCACTACAGAAGGGATCCCCTTCTTTCACGAAAGCCTCAAGCTGTACGAGGACCTGGCCCAGGACCTGAACTACAACATGTTGTTCAGCCAGTTTGGACGGCTGGAGCTCGCGCACACCGAGTCCTCCATCTACGCACTGCGGAATCGGGTGGAGTTCAACGCGGCTATGGACGTGGACAGCCGGCTGGTGGGCCCCGATGAAATCAAAGAGTTGGTCCCGCCCCTCGATCTTCGGGAGGGGAGGAGCTTGCCGGTGCTGGCCGGCCTGTATCATCCACCCGCAGGCGTGATCCGCCACGACGCGGTGATATGGGCCTACGCCCGGGCAGTGGACAAGCTGGGGGCCGAGATCCACCCGTTTACCGAGGTGACCGGCATACAGCGGCGCAACGGGCGGGTCGTCGGGGTCGAGACGGACAAGGGGAACATCGAGGCTGACCTGGTGGTGAACTGCACGGCCGCTTGGTCCTCCACCATCGCCAAGATGGTGGGGCTAGACCTGCCCCTGGTCACCCATCCCCTTCAGGCCCTGGTCACGGAGCCGTTGAAGCCGCTGCTTGATACGGGCGTTTCATCGACCAACTTTCACGTCTACGTCTACCAGACGGACCGGGGGGAGCTGGTCATAGGCGGCGCCGTAGATGATTACCCTTCTTACAGTCACAAGTCGACCTTCCACCGTTTGGAGGACCTGGTCTCCCACGCCCTGGAGCTGCTGCCGTTCCTGAAAGAGGTCAACGTGCTCCGGCAGTGGACAGGCCTATGCGACATGACCCCCGACTACGTCCCTATCATGGGGCCTGTGCCGGGCATCGAGGGGTTCCTGCTGAACTGCGGTTGGGGGACCTACGGGTTCAAGGCGGGGCCCATCGGGGGCAAGACGATGGCGGAGCTGATCGCTACGGGCAGAACGCCGGACCTCATCAAGCCCTTCTCCCTCGAACGGTTCGATGACGGTCGGCTGGTTAATGAGAAGGGGGCCGCTTCCTCGGCCGCCCTTCACTGAGCTGGGGGTAGACCATGCAAGAGGAGATCTGTTTCGCATCGGCCACGGAGCTGGCGGCGAAAGTGCGGGGCAAAGAACTGTCGCCCATTGAGGTTGCCCAGGCACACCTGGAGCGAATCGAGGCGATAAACCCCGCCATCAACGCCATCGTAATCCCAACGGACGACGTGCTTGACCGGGCCAGGGAGGCGGAGGCGGCTGTGATGGCAGGCGGAGAGTTGGGGCCCCTTCACGGCGTGCCCTACACCTTGAAAGATTGCATCGAGACCTCCGGTCTGCCCATGACCCTCGGCTCGAAGCTGTTCGATAGCTACGTCTCCCAACAGGATGCCACGGTCTATACCCGCCTCAGGGACGCGGGTGGGATACTGCTGGGCAAGACCAACATGCCCGAGTTTGCCCTGTGGTGGGAGACGGACAACCTGGTCTTCGGTAGGACGAACAATCCGTGGGACCTGGAGAGGAATCCCGGCGGGTCCAGCGGAGGCGAGGCGGCGGCCATAGCCACCGGTCTATCGCCTTTGGGGCTAGGCACAGATCTGGGCGGGTCCATCAGGGAACCGGCCAACTTTTGCGGCATTGTAGGGTTGAAGCCGACACTGGGTAGGGTGCCTTACACCAACATCGAGCCTCAGACCATCCTCAGGGCGATACACGTTGGACCGATGGCGAGGTCGGTAGAAGACATCGCGCTCGGGCTATCTATCCTGGCGGGCCCAGATGGCATCGACGTCTACGCTCCGCCGGTGCCGGTACAGGACTACAGCGATATAGAGGCCGTCCCCTCCGAGACCAGAATAGGGTGGAGCCCCACTGGAGGGACCCCGGTCGACCCGGAGGTGCAGAAGGTGGTCGAAGAGGCGGCCAACGCGCTCGCCGAGATGGGACTGAACGTAGAGGCGACGGAGATTCCGGCGCTGGCCGAGAAAGACGCCGGTCTCATCTCGTCCAAGATGTACCTGCCCGAGGCGGGGCGCCACATGGAATCTATTATCAAGGGCCGGGAGTCCGACCTAACCGAGCTGCTGAGGCAGCGCTACGTCGATAGCCCGCCCGTGCCCTTCGAGGAATACCTCGAGGCCGGCGTCATGTGGGAGGAGCTGAAGCGGGAGGTTGCCGAGTACTTCCGCCGATACGACCTGTTCATCTGCCCGACGGTCCCGATGTCGGCCTATCCCCACCGGCAGACCGAGTTCAACATCGAGGGCGAAACGCTGCTGGGGAGGCACGCGCTGAGGGCCACCGTGCCGTGGGACCTGACCGGCTCACCGGCGATATCGGTGCCCTTCGGCTGGAGCTCGGAGGGCATGCCGATAGGTGTGCAGGTGGTGGGACGCCACTTCGACGAGCTAACGGTGCTGCAGGCGGCCAGGGCGTTGGAATCGCACAGGGGCGAGCTGCGGCATCCGAAGATGGACTAAGGACCGGTAGTCCACCCCGGACTATTCGACCTATCGACTCCCTCAGGGTGGAAGGCGCTATGCGCCGTTGGAGACCCCGTACATGTGGAGGGCATTGTCGGATAGGATCTTCTTCTTGATCTCCTCGGTCAGGTCGTCCCGGGTCCAGAAGTGCTCGATGTTCTCGGGGTACTCGTTGTCCCAATGAGGCCAGTCGGAGGCGTAGAATAGAGCGTCCTCACCCAGTATCTCGATCGCTTGGGGGATCAGGTCCTCGGAAGGCTCGGCGTGGACGAAGACCCGGTCGCTCTTGAGGTATTCGCTGGGTTTCCGTTTGCACTCCTTCGCCTCGAGCCAACCCCGCTTCTCCCACTCTTCGTCCATCCGGTTCAGGAAGAAGGGCACCCAGGTACAGCCGGTTTCCAGGTAGGCGACTTTAAGGGTTGGAAAGCGCTCGAACACGCCCTCGTAGGTCATGTGGACCAGCTGGAGCATGTTGGAGATGGGAAACGCGGTGGTGTGACGCTGGATGAACTTGGTGTACTTCATGTACTCGGAGGTTCCGCCGTGGACTGCGATGAGGCAGCCGAGGCTTTGGGCCTCCTCGTAGAAGGGATCGAACTTCCTGTCTCCCAGCCCTCCGAACCCTACTGCCGGCACCATGACCCCGGAGAAGCCCATGTCGGCGTAGGTCCTTCGCATCTCCTTAACCGCCTCGTCCACCTGTGCCAGGGGTGCCAGGGACACGGCCTTGAGCCTGGGGCTGGTCGCCAGCCATTCCTCGGCCACGGCATTGTTGTAAGCCTTCCCCAGGGCCGTCTGGTAGTCGGGGTCCCATATCGTGCCGTAGGTCAGGAGCACGGTGGGGAACAGGAAGGTCATGCTCATGCCCCCCCTGTCCAGCATCTCCAACCAGTCCTTTGGAAAGGGATAGCCGGCGGCACCGGGGCTGCCCATTCTCCCGCCGAGGGTGGAATCGACAAATGCCCGGCTGGTTATGGCGCTGCCGTGGCCAACTATTCCCTGGGTGTTGGGGGTGCTGTCCAAGAGGAAGGAGTCGTAGGGCGGCGCCAGGTATTCCCTCAGGCGGGCCTGGTCCTCCACGATGTGTCCGTCGGCATCGACTACTCCGAATGGCGGCGGCATGACGTTCCTCCTGGTTGACACCTATGTAAAGTAGAGTAAGTCTACCCCTTTTGATAGTGCCGCACAACGAAACACGCCTTAACATTGGCTCCGGTCAACCCACCCTGCGGTGACAATGTTACCTGAGTGAACAGTACCGGCCTCGGCGACGTCCACTGTGGACGAGTACGTGGGGTTGCTACGGATAATGCCGGCAAGTATCATTGCCTAGGTTGCACGATTCCAGGAGGTTCAACCATGAGATTTGCTTTTACGCCTGAAGAAGAAGCCTTTAGAGAAGAGGTCCGGGACTACCTGCGTCGGGAGTGGACGGAGGAGCTGCCCAGCTATGAAAGCGGCTCGGAAGAGTCGTGGGAGATCGAGCAGGAGATGCGGAGGAAGCTGGCCGATAAGGGCTGGCTTACCCTCTCCTGGCCGAAGAAATATGGCGGGCTTGAGGCCACCACGATGCAGCAGGTGATCTTCAACGACGAGTGGAGCTACGCACAGGCGCCGGGCCGGGATGGCCTGGGGATAGGGTTCATCGGTCCCGCCATCATGGTGCATGGCACTGAGGAGCAAAAGGTACGGCACATTAGAGGCATCGCCAAAGGAGAGGTGGTCTGGTGCCAGGGATACTCGGAGCCGGAGTCCGGGTCGGACTTGGCCTCTCTCCAGACCAGGGCCGTAGAGGATGGCGAACACTACGTGATCAACGGGCAGAAGATATGGACCAGCCAGGCCCACAAGGCCGACTGGATACTGCTGCTGGCTCGCACCGATGCCGAGGCGCCGAAACACCGGGGGATCACCATGTTCCTGGCTGACATGAAGACGCCCGGAGTCTCGGTGCGGCCTATCATCGACATGACGGGACATCACCCGTTCAACGAGACCTTCTTCGATAACGTTCGGGTGCCCAAAACCAACATCGTCGGGGAGATCAACCGGGGATGGTACGCAGGCATGACGCTGCTAGACTTCGAGCGCTCAGGAGTCGGCTACTGCGCCATGTCCAAGCGGGCCCTGGACGAGACCGTAAGATACGCCCGGACGACAAAGTCCAACGGACGGACGTTGATCGAGCAACCTGAAGTTCGAAACAAGCTGGCCGGCATGGCGGTGGAGATCGAAGTCGCTTACATGCTTTCGTACCAGATCGCCTGGATGCAAAGCAATGGCGAGGTGCCCAACAAGGAGGCGTCCATGGGCAAGGCCTTCACCACCGAGGTGGAGCAGCGGACCTTCCAGATGGGCATGCAGGTGCTGGGTCTTCACGGGCAGCTGCTGAAAGGCTCCAGGCACGCTCCGCTGGAGGGGTTCATCGAGAGAAACTACCTCAGGACCATCTCCGACACGATACAGAGCGGGACGTCCGAGATTCAGCGAAACATCATAGCGACCAGGGGCCTGGGCCTGCCGAGACAGTAGTTAAGTCATCTTGTCCGATATCGAGGCAGCGGGTATCATTAACCAGCCCGCTATCAAGGAGGTTGCACCGTGAGGTATGAATTCACGCCCGAGGAACAGGCTTTTCGAGGAGAGGTACAGCAATTTCTACGCGACAACTGGACCGATGACCTGACGGAAGTCGAGGGGGGAAGCGACGAGTGGTGGGAGAACGAGGTATCCATGAGGAAGAAGCTGGCCGATAACGGCTGGCTGGCCATGTCGTGGCCCAAAGAGTACGGCGGCTCCGACGCTACCGTTATGCAGCAGGTGATCTTTTCCGACGAGTGGAGCTACGCTCTAGCGCCAGGACGGGACGGCGAGGGGATCGGATACATTGGCCCTGCCATCATGGTCCACGGCTCGGAAGAGCAGAAGGTGAAGCACCTGGGCGGCATAGCCAGGGGAGAGGTGGTGTGGTGCCAGGGCTATTCCGAACCCGAGGCCGGCTCTGACCTGGCATCCCTGGCGACCAGGGCCGAGGACAAAGGCGACCATTACCTGATAAACGGTCAGAAGATATGGACCAGCCAGGCCCACGTGTCCGACTGGGTCCTGCTCCTTGCCAGGACCGACCAGGATGCTCCCAAGCACAGAGGGATCACCATGTTCCTGGCGGATATGAAGACGCCCGGCATCTCGGTACGTCCCATCATAAACATGACCGGCTCCCACGAGTTCAACGAGACCTTCTTCGACAACGTAAAGGTCCCCAAGGAGAACGTAGTCGGGGAGGTCAACCGGGGATGGTACGCGGGCATGACCCTGCTGGACTTCGAGCGCTCCGGCGTGGAGTACTGCGCCCTGTCCCGGAGGGCTGTGGACGAAACGATGAAGTATGCCCAAGAGACCGAGATAAACGGAAAGTCCCTGGCGGATGTCCCGCAGATCCGAAACAAGCTGGCCGACATGGCGGTGGAGACCGAGGTGTCCTACATGCTGTCCTACCAGATAGCCTGGATGCAGGCCGCAGGCGAGGTGCCCAACAAGGAGGCCTCCATGGGTAAGGCCTTCTCCACCGAGTCCGAGCAGCGGGTGTTCCAGCAGGCTATGCAAGTCCTGGGACTGCACGGCCAGCTGGTCGGCGACTCCAAGCATTCGCCGCTGAAGGGATTCATCGAGAAGAACTACCTCAAGAGCATCTCGGACACCATTCAGAGCGGCACCTCCGAGATTCAGAGGCGGATCATCGCCACCCGAGGGTTGGGCCTGCCGAGAGAGTAAACTCATTTCGCGACTATCCCCCCGCCCCCTTCCTGGCCAGGAAGGGGGGCAAAAGATAGTTTCTGAGGGACACCCCTTCGGCGGGCTCAGGGCAGGCTCTCAGACTCCCGGCCCCTAGCAGGCAGTCCTGGATAAAGAGCTTCGCCCCTCTGCACACCCTGAGTCCTATCGATCTGCTAACCGCCCTTTCAGAGGAAGAGAGCCGGTGGCTCCAATCCGGGGCGGGTGGGAGGGAAGAATCACCTAGGGTGGTGAAGTAAACGACCCCTGCCGGTCAACGGCCAGAACTGGTTAGATTGCCACGCCCCGACTTGGTCGGGTCTCGCAATGACGAGGCCGTCGTTGGGTGGGGGTTGGGGCCAAGACAGTTGGGTTTTAGGCCAGCGCTAGCTGGAGCAGACCTCCACCGCCGTTGCTGCCATCACCCTCGCCACCTTGACCATATCGGGTATGAGGATGGCCTGCTCGGTGCCGAATCCCCGAGGGCCGTGAGCCCTGGGACCGAACAGCACGGTGGGGACTCCCGCCTCCCAGAGCAGGGCATCGTCGTTGCTCCAGATGCTGGGCCCTTCGGCCCATCCTACGGCGGCCGGCTCCTCGCCGGTCACGTTCCGGTAGTGCTTTGCAGTGATCTGTGCGATGGGCGTGTCGTCCGGGCCGTTGGATACCGGAAAGTCGACGGTGAAGGGCTTGTAACGGGGCGCCGGCGGGTGCTCCAGCTCGTACTTGATATCGGGATCGCCTATGGCGTCTATGGTCCTTCGGATGTCGTCCATGACCATCTCGGGGGTCTGGCCGAGGGTAGTCCGCACGTCCAGGATGGCGGTGCAGAAATCGATGTTCTGGTAAGGAGCCGATAGGTCCTGCTGGTCGCCCCGGCCGCCGGTAACGGCCCCGATCCTCAGGAAGGGCAGGCTGGGGGCGCCGTCCCAGGGAGTGAAGGTGAACTGGATTTCGTCCAGGGCATCGGCTATCTTCCGCATCTTCTTGAAGGCGTCCAGGTCGTAGCCGTAGCCGGGGCTGTCGTAGTTCACGAAGGTGTGGATGGCTATCGTAATCATCCCGCCGTGCCGGGTGATGATGCTGTCGGCGCCGTAGGGCTCGGGGTCAATGGCCATGTCGGCTCGGATGCCCTTGTCCAGCAGGTGTTTCGTCCCGATGCCGCCCTGGAGCTCGCCCATGACGGGACATATCACGACGTCGCCGGCCAGGTCCAGCCCCATCTGCCTGATCGTGTCGGCGGCCACCATCATAGCCGCCGTGCCGCCCTTCATGTTGGCCAAACCGAACCCGTAGAGAACGTCGCCCTCTACGCGGGGCGTATAGGGGTCTTCGACGGAACCGTAGGCCAGAGGCTCATTGTCGACGTGTCCGTTGAGCATCAGGCTCTTGCCTTCCCCGGAGCCTTGCAGCCAGGCTATGGCCTGGTACCTGCCGGGAGCGGCTTCCTGCATCTCAACCTCGTAATCCCTGGCCTTGAACCAGCCTTCGACGAACCTGCTTATGGGGGTCTCCTCGCCGATGTGGCTTGGTATCCTGACCAGGGCGGATGCCAGTTTCACTACCTCGTCTTCGCTCACGGAGGCTGCCGCTTGTGCCGCCAACTCGTAGATATTGGCCATCTTTGCTCCTCCAGCTAGAGAATTACGGGGGTCAGTCTACCCAGTTTGCCGCCGCTTCACAACAGGTCTGGAGTGGGAAGAGTGCAGAGCATATAATCTCGGTGGCGGCTCTGTTGTCGGATTCCGCTGAGCAACGGAGCCGTAATTCACATGGCTACATACGATGTCATAGTGGTGGGCGCCGGCAACGCCGCCCTTTGTGCTGCCCTGTCCGCGGTGGAAAACGGGGCACGGGTTCTCGTGTTGGAGAAGGCGCCGGAGGCCCTGCGAGGAGGCAACTCCTATTTCACCGGCGGCGGTTTCCGCTTCGCCTTCGACGGTTTGCCGGATATCCGCTCGTTGATACCGGAGATGACCGACGAAGAGGCTGCCCAGATCGAGGTGGGAAGCTATCCCCAGAGCCGGTTCTACGATGACATAATGCGGGTCACCGAGGGCCTATCGGACCTGGACATGCTTCAGATACTGGTCAGCCGGTCATACCCAACGGTGCGGTGGATGTCGGACCAGGGCCTCAGCTGGGTGTTGATGTACGGACGGCAGAGCTTCAGAGCCCAGGGGAAGCACAGGTTCTTTGGAGGCTTGATTGGCGAAGCGGTGGGTGGCGGCAAGGGGTTGGTGGACTCCCTGTTCCAGGTTGCGGAGCGAAGCGGCGTCGAAGTGCTGTACGAGGCGAAGGCAGTTGGGCTTGTAACCGACCGATCGGGCAGTGTGACCGGCGTTTCCGTTCGTACACCCGACGGCGCCAATGAGATCGAAGCGGGCGCGGTGGTGCTGGCCTGTGGTGGGTTCGAAGCCAATCCCGAGATGAGGACCCGGTATCTCGGCGCTGGTTGGGAGCTGGCCAAGGTACGGGGCACCCGTTACAACACCGGCGACGGCATCCGGATGGCCCTGGAGATAGGCGGGCAGTCCTATGGGCACTGGAGCGGGTGTCACTCCGTAGCCTGGGATCTGAACGCTCCGCCCTTCGGGGATAGGAACGTCGCCGACTTGTTCCAGAAGCATTCCTACCCGTTGGGTATCGTGGTGAATGTCCTGGGGCAGCGGTTCCTGGACGAGGGGGCCGACTTCCGGAACTACACCTACGCCAAGTATGGGCGAGAGATATTGAAGCAGCCGCAGCGGGCCGCCTTTCAGATATTCGATGCAAAGGTGCAGGACATGCTGCGGGACGAATACCGTATATCCCGGGTGACCAAGGCCTCTTCGAGCACTGTAGAGGGGTTAGCCGACGGTCTGGGGATAGACAGGGATGGTCTGGAGCGCACCGTGGAAGCGTACAACGCCGCGGTGCAGGACGGCCCGTTCAACCCTTCGGCGCTGGATGGGAATGGGACCCATGGAATCTCTCCGCCCAAGTCCAACTGGGCCCAGAGGCTGGACACGCCGCCTTACACGGGCTACGCGGTGACGTGCGGCATAACATTCACCTTCGGCGGGCTCAGGATCAACACCGATGCCCAGGTGCTGGACACGGAGGACAGACCGATTCCGGGACTGTACGCGGCGGGAGAACTGGTGGGAGGCCTGTTCTACCACAACTATGCTGGAGGGTCGGGGTTGATGGCCGGGTCGGTTTTCGGACGGATAGCGGGGGCCAGCGCGGCCGGAGAGGCTAGCGGCGGAAGATGAAGTCGATGAGCTTCTTGAGCGGGTTGCCTGAGCCCTGAACCCTCTGGAGCCGCCTCCTGTTACAGTCCGAGCACGTACAAGCGGGCGGGTGCCGGCCCGCCTTTTCTTGGTCTCTGAACTCTCTTTCGTTCAACCCACACCCCCACCGCTAGAACCAGCGAGTTATGACCACTTTCTTTTCGGTGAAGAACTCTATGGCGTCCCGGCCCTGGCCGTGCAGCGACCCGAAGAAAGACTCTTTCATGCCGCTGAATGGGAAGAAGGCCATGGGGGCGGCTACACCCACGTTTATTCCAACGTTGCCCGCCGTGACCTTGTGCTTGAACTCTCGTGCGGCGGCGCCACTGTCGGTAAAGATGCTGGCCGCATTGCCGTACCTATTGGCCTCGATGATATCAATGGCCTCGCTCAGGTCTTTTACCTTTATCACCGCTGCCACGGGGCCGAAGATTTCCTCGTTGGCTATCACCATGTCGGGTGTCACGTCGTCGAAGACGCAGGGGCCGATGAAGTTGCCGTTGGGGTACCCCTCGACGGAGACGTCTCTGCCGTCCAGGATGAGGTTGGCGCCCTCCTTGATGCCCTGATCGATGTAGCCCAGCACCTTCTCCTTGTGCTTGGTGGATATGACGGGTCCCATTTCGACGCTTTCGTCCATGCCGGTGCCCACGGCGATTTTGTCCGCGGCTTTGAGGAGCTTCTCCTTGATGGGGTCGTAGACGTCGCCCACGGCCAGGAGCACTGAGCCGGCGAGACACCTCTCTCCGGCGCCTCCGTAGAAGGAACCGATCAGGTTGTCCATCGTCTTGTCGAGATTGGCGTCGGGCATGGCGACCATGAAGTTCTTCGCCCCGCCCTGGCACTGGGCCCGCTTGCCGTTCTCGGTGGCCTTCTGGTACACGTACTTGGCAACGCCGCTGGAACCGACGAAGGAGACGCCCTTCACCTCGGGCGCGTCCAACAGGGCGTTCACCACGTCCTTTGCGCCGTTGACGAGGTTGATGACACCCTTGGGGATGCCTGTCTGCTCAAGCAGCTGGATGGTGAGATTCAGGGTCAAAGGCACCTGTTCCGAGGGTTTTAGAATGAAGGTGTTGCCGCAGGCGATGGCGTAGGGCAGGAACCACTGGGCCACCATGGCGGGGAAGTTAAAGGGCACGATGCCGGCAAAGACCCCCAGCGGCTGCCGGAGGCAATCTTCGTCGATGCTGCCTGCGATGCCCTCCAGGTTGTAGCCCATCATCAACGAGGGGATGCCGGTGGCCACCTCGATGTTCTGTATGGCTCTTGTTACCTCGCCCCGGGCCTCCGCTATGCACTTGCCGTTCTCCTGGGTGACGATTCGAGCCAGGTCCTCCCGGTTCTCCTCCATCAGGTTCTTGAAAGCGAACAGGTACTGGATGCGATTGGGAGGCGGCACCTCTCGCCACTCTTGGAAGGCGCTCTGGGCCGCTTCCACGGCCTGTTGTACTTCCTGCTTGGTGGATAGGGGGCACTCTGCGATCGTAGTCCCGGTCGCCGGGTCTATGACATCGAGGACATCCGCGGAGGTGGAATCGACCCACTCGCCGTTGACGAAGTTCTTCACCCTGCCGTAGTACTCCTTGACCGGAGATAGAAGGGTCTGCTCTTGAACCATGAGGTCTCCTCCCAGGCAATATCGATAGGAACTGATTTCGGGGGCCCCACCGGTGGGGACGCAGTGCAAATGTTAACCGTCGCCCCGCTAGGGGTCAAGGCAGCGGCACTTCACCACCGGGACGATAGGCGCTCCAGCCGTCCGCCCGGTATAGAGTAACCCCGCCGGTCCCTGTAACTCTCCAACGGGACTGGGTTCTCACGCACGCAGTGGCGACATCGATGCCAAGCACACGGAGACCGGTCGATAGGCAATCGTGCAGCTCTTTGTGGACTCGTTCAGGATCAGCGGTCTCGTGGTGAGGCAGAACGGCAAGATCGTCCAGCAGGCCCAGGCCGGTTGTCCAGCTTCCACCCGGTACGCGCATGCGGGAGCCCAGCACCATGGCCCCCGCGCTGGAGCCGGCCAGCGCGCAGCCCCTGGCAAGGGCTTCCTGTACCCCAGACCACAGCAGCGAGCCGCGCAGGACGGACAACAAGTGGGACGGCGAGCCACCGGTGAAATATATGACCGAGGCGTCGGATAGAGGTTGGAGCAGGGTGTGATCGTTGGCGTGGCCGGAATCGAGCACCATCAGGGCCGATGCCTCGGCGCCTAGGCCACTGAAGTAGTCGACGCCGTGCCTGGCTGCAAGGTCGGGACGTTCCGTAGCTGCGGCCGTGGGCAGCACCAGAACCCTGGCGGGCTCCACTGAAGATTCCTCGAGGAGGACTCTGTCCATCTCCTCGCAGCCGGGGCGAAACTCGTCGCCCCCGACCAGGGCAACCGTGCCTGGCATCTACGGCGCCATAGCCCCCGCCGGGACGTTTGCCCCGAACAGCAGCGGCGTCGTCTCCTGGATCAGGTCGACTATCGGGCCCGGGTACACCCCGACGAATATGACCACGCCTACCAGCGCGGTAAGCAGGGCGGTGGTCAACGGCGGCACCTTGAGGGGAGTGTTGTCTTCGGCGGGGCGCATGTACATCTGCCGGACGACCATCAGGTAGTAGTAGAGGGACAGCAGGCTGTTCACGATGGCTATCGCCACCAGCCAAATCAGGCCCTCCCGGGCGGCGGCGGCGAAGAGATAGAACTTGATGGTAAATCCGGCGAAGAAGGGAAGCCCGGCCAGGGAAAACAGGGATATGGTCAGGGCCAGGGCCACCAGGGGAGCACGACCGGCCAGGCCGGCGAAGTCCGCTATCTTTTCCTTCCCGGTGAGGTTGAAGTAGAGGATGATGCACACGAAGGCGGCGAAGGTGGTGGCAGAGTATCCGACGATGTAGAGGACCATCGCGTTGGACGCAGTCTCGGATAGCGCGGCGATGCCCAGCAACAGGAACCCGGCCTGACCGATTCCCGAGTAGGCCATCAGCCGCTTGATGTTGCTCTGGGCGATGGCCACCAGGTTGCCCACGGTCATGGTGAGGGCGGCCAGGGCTGCGATTAT
Source organism: Dehalococcoidia bacterium (assembly GCA_965197645.1). GTDB lineage: Bacteria > Chloroflexota > Dehalococcoidia > Plut-88900 > Plut-88900. The sequence continues at coordinate 1,117,759 of OZ240219.1, forward strand.
GGCCTGCCAGTCATCGATGGCGGGGCCGAATGCGGTGGCGAACAGCCGGAGCATGAGAACGAAGCTGGCCCCCTTCGAGGCCACGGAGAGGTAGGCGGTTACCGGGACGGGGGCGCCTTCGTAGACGTCGGGGGCCCACATGTGGAAGGGAACGGCCACGATCTTGAACCCGAACCCCACCACCAGCAGAACGAGGCCGGCGAGGAACGCGGGTCGGAGGTCGGCGCCGGCGTTCAGGGCTTCGGCGATTCCCGAAAAGGTGGTGGTGCCCACCGAGCCGTATATCAGGCTGATGCCGTACAGAAGCAACCCCGACGAAAACGCGCCGATCAGGATGTACTTGATACCGGCCTCGTTGGACCTGGCGTCCCACTTCAAGTAGGCCGTCATCACGTACAGGCTGAAGCTGAGGAGCTCCAGGGCGATGTAAGCGGTCAACAGCTCGCCGGCCGAGGTCATTAGCATCATCGCCAGGACGGACAGGATGACGATGCCGTAGAACTCGCCGGGATGGGCCAGACGACTGGTCACGAAATCCTTTGAAGCCAGCAGCATGACGATTCCCACTATGGGGAAGAAGACCTTGAAGAAGATGGCGTACTGGTCTACCTGGAGAACTCCGTTATAGAGCGTCCCTTCGTTGCCCGGGAGGGTGAAAGCGGACCCCAGAACGGCTATCAGTCCCGCCACGCCGAGGTAGGCCAGGTAGTCCTTCTTCCCGTCGGGAAGCACCAGGTCCACCGCCAGGACCAAGAACGCAACACCGGCGATGAGGAACTCGGGGACTAGCAGCGCCCAATCTATGTTCATGACACTAAAGCTATCCTATCGAGCAGCGGTGTGACGCTGCCATCGATCATGCGCGTAAACGGCTGGGGATACACTCCTCCGAAGATGAGCACCGCGGCCAGAGCGCCTGTCGCCAGCTTCTCCATTCCAGAGCAGTCGGTCAGGTCCTTCCATCGCTCATCTAGGGGCCCGAAGAACACCTTGGACAGCAGTCGCAGGATGTAGACCGCCGTGGCCAGGGCGCCGATGATACCCAGCACCCCGATGACCGGATAGGTCTTGAATGCACCCACGAATACCAAAAACTCGGCGATGAAGCCGCTCAGGCCGGGCAGGCCCAGTGAAGCCAAACCGGCTACGGCGAAGAACGCTGCCGTTACGCCCATCCGCTTCGACAAACCCTGGAAGACCGAGATGTCCCTGGTATGTGCCCGGTCGTAGACCACGCCTACCAGGGCGAAGAAGAGGGCGGTCATGATGCCGTGGGAGAACATCTGGTAGACGGCGCCGGTCAGGCCGCGCTCGTCCAGGGTGCCGATGCCCATGAGCACGTAGCCCATGTGACTCACGCTGGAGTATCCGATGACGAACTTCAGGTCTCTCTGGGCCATGGCGGAGAAGGCGCCGTAGAGCACGTTCACGGTGGCGAAGCTGATCAGTATCAGCTTCCAGTCGTCGGCGCCCTCGGGAAGCAGGTCCAGCCCTACCCTCATGATGCCGTAGGCGCCCAGCTTCATCAGCACGCCGGCGTGGAGCATGCTGACCGATGTCGGGGCGGCCACGTGCCCGTCGGGGGACCAGGTATGGAAAGGCCAGAGGCCGGCCAACACGCCGAACCCGATGGTCAAGATGGGGAATATGGCCTGCTGGAAACCGGTATCGAACCCGGCCTCCTGCAGGTCCAGGATGTTGAAGGTGTTCAATCCCGACTCGACGTATATGGCAATCAGCGCTATCCACACCAGGACGCTGCTGGCCACCAGGTAGAGCACCAGCTTCAACGCCCCGTACTCTTTTCGGGTGCTGCCCCAGACGCCTATGAGGAGGTACATCGGGACCACAGCCAGCTCGTAGAAGAAGAAGAGGAAGAAGAGGTCCAGGGAGAGGAATACGCCGTATACGCCGGTCACGAGGGTCATGAAGAGGATGAAGAAGTCCTTGGTCCGGGGAGCAGTGTTCCAAGCCATGAACACGCCGGTAATCATCACGATGCCGGTGAGCAGCACCATCGGCGCCGAGATGCCGTCGACACCCAGGTGGAAGGTGATGCCCAGGTCGGGGAGCCACTCGTAGCGTTCCGTCTGGAACTGGAACCCCTCGCCGCCAACCTCGTAGGCGACGAAGACGTAGATGGAGAGGGCGAGAGTGACCGTGGCAATGGCGGCGGCGGCCAGCTTTATCAGCTCCCGCCGGCTCTCGGGCAGCAGGAGCGTTATCACCACGCCGAGGGCGGGCAGGAACATGAGGATTATGAGTATGTACTCGTCCAGTTCAGGCTCCTGTTAGCTGTCTTGCAGTCAGTCTGCCAGGGTAACGGCAAGTATGAATATCAGAGAACCGAATACGATAGCCAGGGCGTAGTTGGCGAACTGGCCCGTCTCATGGTACTTGAGCACGTTGCCCGTCTCCCGGACTATGCTCCCCGTGCCGTCGACGCCGGCATCGTTGACCACGCGCCGGTCGAATATCCCCACGACGTTGGAAAAGGCGAGGAGCACCCTGTCCGTGAGGCCCTGGTACAGGTCGTCCAGATAGTACTTGTTGGCCAGCAGCTTATGGACCGGAGCAAATCGCCGGGTTACTGATTCGGAGGTGACGAGGCCTCTCCGATAGACGGCCCAGGCTATGCCTATCCCGACCAGAGCGACTATGGTAGAGCTGGCCGCCAGGCCGAAGTGGGAGTGGAACCGGTCCGACTCAATGGCGAGGTAGCTGGCGAAACCGGTGTAGGGCTCGGGGAGACGGAGGACGTTGTCGAGCCAGTCAGGGGCGGTGAAGCCGAACACCAGGGTTAGAGCGCCGAGGCCCAGCATCGGCACGGCCATCGTCCAGGGCGATTCGTGAGCAGCGGCATTCTCAGATTTGAGCTCTCCGAAGAAGACCAGGAAGCAGAGCCGGGCCATGTACAACGCGCTCAGGAGGACGGCCGCCAGGGCAATGACGGTAACGATGGGGTTCTGATCGTTCCATACGGCCTGGAGGACCTCGTCTTTGCTCCAGAAGCCGCTCAACGGGGGCAGCCCGGCGAGGGCCAGAGAGGCGATGATGAACAGTAGGGCGGTGATGGGCAGCCGTCTCCACAGGCCTCCCAGCTTTCGTATATCTACGTCGTAGTGTTCACCGATGGCGTGAAGGACGCTGCCGGCGCCGAGGAAGAGGAGGGCCTTGAAAAAGCCGTGGGTAACCAGGTGGAATATCCCTGCCGAGAGCCCCCCCGCCCCCAGGGCCATCATCATGAACCCCAGCTGGCTAACGGTGGAATAGGCGAGCACCCGTTTGAGATCGGTCATCACCAGTGCCATGGAACCGGCCACGAATGTGGTGATGATACCGATTATCAGGACCACCTCCAAAGCTCCGGGCGCCGCCTCGAACAGGGGGAACATCCGGGCTACCAGGTACACCCCGGCGGCCACCATGGTAGCGGCGTGAATCAGGGCGCTGACCGGCGTGGGGCCCTCCATGGCGTCGGGGAGCCAGACGTGGAACGGGAACTGGGCCGACTTGCCCGCAGCGCCGAGGAACATCAGCAGGGCCACCAGAGTCAACGTCCCATCGCCCACCTGCCCCGCTGCTATCGCCTCGAATATGGTGGAGATGTCGAAGGTGTTGGGCTCCACCGATTTGAACAGGATGAGGATACCGATGAGCAGGCCCACATCGCCCAGTCTGGTGGTAATGAAGGCCTTCTTGGCCGCCTCGGCTGCGGAGCGCCGCTCGTACCAGAAGCCGATGAGCAGGTAGGAGCAGATGCCGACAAGCTCCCAGGCAACGTAGAGCAACAGCAGGTTGTCGGCGAGGACCAACCCCATCATCGAGGCGACGAAGAGGGACTGGACGGCGAAGTACCAGCCAAACCGGGAATCGCCGCGCATGTATCCCAGCGAGTACACCTGCACCGCCAGGGAGACGAAGGTGACCAGGCCCAGCATGAGCACCGATAGGGGATCGATGATCATACCTATTCTGAGGTTGGTAAGCCCGACGTCGAACCAGGTCTTGCTGAAGAATCCGGGTCCGTAGACCATCAGGTCCCGCAGCACGAACCAGAAGAGCACGAAACCGAAGCCGATGGCCGCCACGGACAACAGAGAGCCCCTTCCCGGAAGGTACCTGTTGAAGAGGCTCAGCACGGCGAAGGCGCCCAGACACACAATCGGAGCGAGCCAAGCCCACTCCGCGCCTAGGGTCCCCTGGGATAGTAGGGGCGAGGGCATATGGGCTACCTCTCTACCATTTCATCAGATTGACCTCATCCACGTTCACCGACGCTCGGTTTCGATACAGTCGTAGGATGATGGCCAGTGCGAGACCCACCTCTGCCGCGGCTACAGTGATGACGAACAGGGCGATTATCATGCCCAGGTGCTGCTCTATACCGCCCTGGGAGTTCAGATAGAGGGAGAAGGCGATCAGGTTGATGTTCACGGCCTGCAGCATCAGCTCTATGGACATGAGGATGAGGACGGCGTTTCTGCGGGCCAGCACGCCGTATACCCCGATACTGAAGATCGCAGCACTCAGTATGAGGTAGTACTCTATGTCTATCATTCTTCCCTGCCCGGTCGGGAGATTACGATAGCGCCGATGAGGGCCACCAGAAGCACGAGGGAGGCCACCTCGAAGGGCACGGCCCACTGCCGAAAGAGGGTATCCGCAAGCCCGGTGAAGCTGACCCGTTCCGGGTCGTCCCTTGTGCCCGGCCAGTCGCTGACCAGCAGAACGACGGTCAGCACGGCGAAGATAGCCCCCGCAGCCACCAGTGCCAACGGCTTCTGCGAGTTATCCAGGCTGAAGGGCATCTCCTGGGACCTGGTCAACATCAGTGCAAACAGCAGAATAATGGTAATAGCGCCGCCGTATATCAGCACCTGAACGATGGCCAGGAACTCGGCCAGGAGAAGGACGAAGATGCCGGCTACGGCCAGAAGGGCCAGGATGAGGAACAGGGCGCTGTGCACTACGTTTCGGGAGGCGACCGTGCCCACTGATCCGATTAGCATCAACCCTCCCAGGATGAAGAAGAAGATCAGGACCACCGACACTAGGTCTCTTCTCCCTGCTCCGGAGACTCTTCGGCGTTGACGGCGGCGCCCACCGGCCCCATCTTCTCCTCGTAGCGGCGACCCATCTCGTGAAGGGCGTCCGCATCGACCCACAGGCCGCGACGAGTCTGGTCGCCGATCTCGTGCTCGTGGGTCATGACGATGGCATCGAAGTTACAGACCTCCACGCAGATGCCGCAGATGATGCACCGGGAGATGTCCAGTAGAAAGGCGTCGTACATCTTCTTGCGTTTGCTGGTTCCGTCCTGGTACTTTTCGTTGTCCTTCATGGTGACGTAGATGCAGTCGGTAGGACAGTAGCGGGCACAGACCTGGCACCCGACGCATTTCGATTCGTCGATTACGTCGTCCCAGAGCAGGCCCGGCGGGCCCATGAATCGGGGAGCCAGGGGAAGGTGTGTGTCGGGGTACTGGACCGTGACCGGAGACCGGAGCATGGTCCTGAGAGTAGTGGTCAGGCCCTTGAGTATTCCCTTCATGCCGCCATCTGCTCCTTGCGAAGTCTAACCATCTCCGTCCTCTTAGCCGCCAACCATTTCTTGCGCAGCCATATTATATAGCTGCCCCCGACGATCATGCCTAAGGACATGAGGAGCATGGTCCATGAGGGCCAGCCGTAGAACTCGTAGATGCCGGTTACCAGTATGTTGAGGAAGGTCAGTGGAATGAGGAACTTCCAGCAGAAGCTCATGAGCTGGTCTATTCGCAGCCTGGGGAGAGTTGCCCGCATCCAAAATATGACGAAGATCACTCCGATTACCTTTATGGCGAACCAGACCACCGCAGGCAGGAGGGGTCCGCTCCACCCGCCCAGGAACAGGATGGTGGTCAGGGCGGCGATGGCGAAGGTGTTGGCGTACTCGGCGAGGAAGAACATGGCCCAGTGGATGCCGCTGTACTCGACGAAGGGCCCGCCCACGACCTCCGATTCGGCCGTGGGGATATCGAAGGGGGTCCTTCCCAGCTCGGCGAGACCGGCGATCAGGAAGACCACAAAGCCCAGCGGCTGCAGGTAGATGAAGGGATAGTCGCCCTGGCCCTCCACGATCTGCCGCATGTCCAGGGTGCCGGTGGTCATCACGATGGCCAGGGCTATCAGGATGATGGGTATCTCGTAGCTGATGAGCTGGGCCGCAGCCCGGGCGGCTCCGAGGAGGGCGTACTTGTTGTTGGAGCCCCACCCGGCCATGACCATCCCCACGATCGATACCACCGATACGGCGATGATGTAGAAGATGCCGAACTCCATGTTCCTTACGACCAGGTCCTTGGTGAAGGGGATGGTGATCCAGATGGCGAAGGCAGGCACGAAGACTACCAGGGGCGCCACCCAGAACACGATGCGGTCTTTGACCGATGGCACAACGTCCTCTTTCACCATCAGCTTGATGGCGTCGGCTATCGGTTGGAAGGTACCGTGAAAGCCGGTCCTCATCGGCCCCATGCGCCTCTGAATGCGACCCAGGGCCTTCCTCTCCAGGTAGGTCAGGGCCAGCACCACCACGCTAATCAGCAGGATCAGAATGCCGACTTTGAGAACGGTAAGGCCTACGTCCACCCAGCTCATCGATCGACGTCTCCCAGGACTATGTCTATGGAGCCGAGGATGACTACGGCGTCGGCTATATAGGCGCCCTTCAGCATATGTCGCAGGGCCATCAGATTGGCGAAGGACGGGGTCCTCATCTTGATGCGGTGAGGCTTGTCCCTGCCACTGCCCACCAGATAGACGCCCATCTCGCCGCGGGGGTTCTCTGTGCGGACGTAGACATCGTTTGCGGGGGCCCGCAGGGTGCGGGGCGTTTTGGCCATGACTGGACCGCCGGGTATCTTGGCCCGGGCCTGTTTGACTATCTTGATCGACTCCCACATCTCGGCCATGCGCACCAGGTACCGGTCGTAGCAGTCGCCGTTCAGGCCCGTGGGCACATCGAAATCGAACTCCGGGTAAACGGAGTAAGGCTCGGTCTTTCTCAGGTCCATGGCTACGCCGGTGGCCCGCAGGTTGGGGCCGCTCATGCCATAGTCGATGGCGGTCTCGGCGTCGATTATCCCGACACCAAGGGTCCTCTCGAGGAAGACCTCGTTCTCATTGAGGAGGTCCTGGCACTCGATGATACCCTTTTCCAGGGCGGGGAACAGATCGTCCAACCGGTTGTTGAAGTCGTCGGGCAGGTCCTGGAAGACGCCGCCGACACGAAAGAAGCCGTGCATCATCCGGGCGCCGCTGACCGATTCAAAGACGGACTGTATGTGCTCCCTCTCCTTGAATCCGTACAGAAAGGGCGTGAGGGCGCCGCAGTCTCCGCCGAAGGCGCCGTAGAACATCAGGTGACTGGCTATCCGGTTCAGCTCACACATTATGATCCTGATGTACTGGGCGCGTTCCGGGACCTCCAGGCCCATCAGCTTTTCCACCGCCATCACGTAGGGGAGCTCGTTGTTGAAGGAGGAGAGGTAGTCCAGCCGATCGAAGAGATCGATGATTTGGCGATAGTCCTCGGCCTCGCACAGCTTCTCAGACCCCCTGTGCAGGTAACCGATGTGGGGCTCCAGATCGGCGATCAGCTCTCCGTCCACCGTCAACAGCATGCGGAACACGCCGTGGGTACTGGGGTGCTGGGGCCCCATGTTGATCATCATGTCGACGGTCTCGAGGTGCTGCTCGGTGGTCACTGCGGCACCTCGATGTCGTCGGGTATCTCAATTTCGGCGAAGGGATACTCTTTCCGGCCCGGGTAGCCTTCGAACCCGTCCCAGAGGAGCAGGTGCTTGGGATTGGGATGACCTTCGAAGATGACCCCGAACAGCTCGGCGCCCTCCCGTTCGTACCACTCGGCGCCGCGCCAGACGGGAGTGACCGAGGCGAACACCGGGTTGTCCTTGGGGGCGCTGGCCTTCACCACCGCCGTGTGGCCCTGTCCAGTGGAGTAGAGATGCAACACTACCTGGAACTCGTCGTCATGCTCCACAACGGACAGGCAGCGCATGAAATCGAACCGGAGAGTCGAGTCATCCTTTGCCAGCTGGGCGAAATCGCGTAGGCTGAGGGGGTCGATGGTCAACTCCACTCCGTCCATGCCGACGGTGATGCCGGGGTTGAATCGAGAGAAGGTCCGCTCCAGGGTCTGGACGTACTCCTGGGTGCGAGGGTCCAGTTCCCTTCCTTCGTCCTGTTCCGTTTCCTTCTTGGCCATCTAATCGTTACCGGCGTCTTCGCTCTCGCTCATGATCTTCTCTTGAAGCTTGATCAGGCCGTCCATCAGGGCTTCGGGGCGAGGAGGACAGCCGGGGATGTAGATGTCCACCGGCACTATGTGGTCGACTCCCATCACCACCGAGTAGGACTTCTGATAGGGCCCTCCGGCGCTGGCGCAGCTTCCCATGGCTATGACCCACTTGGGAGAGGGCATCTGTTCATAGAGCAGCTTTATCGGCTCCTCCATCTTCTTGACCACGGTGCCCGCCACGATCATCACGTCTGATTGTCGGGGCGACGGCCAGGTAACTATGCCGAACCGGTCCAGATCGTGGTGGGACATGAAGGTGCTCATCATCTCGATGGCACAGCAGGCCAGGCCGAACTGCAAAGGCCACAGCGATGATTTTCTGGCCATGGCGAACAGCTTCTCGGCCTTGGCGGTTATCACCCCAGGCGCGGCGGTCTTGAACAGGCTCTTGCCCGGCCAGTTCCGGCCTTGGCCGGATTCTATTTCCATTGGAGGACACCCTTTCGCCAGGCGTATATCAGGCCGAAGAAGAGGATTGCGATGAACAGGATCATCTCGTAGAACAGTATGGCGCCGCCGCTTTTGAATATGACCGCCCACGGGAACAGAAAGACCGCTTCGACATCGAAGATGAGGAACAGAATGGCGAATATGTAGTACCTGATGTGGATCTGCGACCAGAAGCGGCCCACCGGAGGAATGCCGCATTCGTAAGGCGTGTCTTTGGCCGCGGACTTGTGCTTCGGGGCCAGGATGTACGACATGGCGAAGGAAAATAGGACCAGGCCCACGCCCACTATGGTGGCGATGAGTACGGCCGTGTAGTCCAGCGAGTAGTCGGCAGGCATAGCTCGCCCCTTCTTATGTTATAGGGCTACGCAGGCGAGGACGGAAGAGCATTATAGCATAGGCTCACGATATCAACGCCCTGACAAACAGGCCCAGCCCCCACCCCAGCAACAAGGAGGGTACCATCCCTATGGCCGGCCTGGGATTTCTCTCCGGCTTCTGGTCCCCTTCGTAGTAGAGACGCACGATGGCGACCAGGACCACTACAGCAATGATGTAGGCCGAGACGGTGGTCACCTTCAGGACTACGCCCAGCACGAATCCGGCTGCGAGCCAGGCCATAAGCTCTAGCTCGGCGCGGCCCAAGTGGCCCCAGCTGTCGGCGGGACGCCTTGCTGGCCCGGGAGTTGCTTTGGACCGGTCCTGCTCCGTCTCTTGTGATTGCTCGGTCATGGGGTATCTGCTCCAGATCAGGCAAGAGCGGGCGCAAGCACCGATTCTACCTTTTCCCAGATGGCTTCCCTTACATCTTCCTGGGACCTGCTGGCGTCGACTATCACCCAGCGGTCCGGTTCTTCCTCGGCCAGCTTCAGGTAGCCCTGCCGCACCCGCATGTGGAACTCCATCGCCTCCTCCTCGAACTTGCGCTGGTTTTCGTCATCCTGCCGGCCCCCGATTTGCGGAGCGCTTTCGTCCAAGGACAGTCTAACCTGGATGGGGCTCAGCCGTTTCAGGGCATCTTCAGGTTCTACGTCCATGAACAGGGTCAGATCGGGCATGACCTGCTGAGTGGCGATGGTGTTAATGGCCCGCACCTGTTCCAGGCTGAGACGACGGCCGTATCCCTGGTATGCCGTCGTAGAGTCCACGTACCTATCGGTAACGACGATGATCCCTGCCTTGAGCGAGGGCTTGATCACGGTTGAGACCAGTTCGGCTCGTGCTGCAGAGAAGAGGAAGAGCTCGGCGCTGTAGGACATGGAGATCTCCCCCTTGATCAGAGGCCTCAGCCGTTCGGCGAGCACCGTGCCGCCGGGCTCGTGGACCAGAAGACATTTGTATCCCTGCTCCGTCAACCGGTCCCTGAGCAACTGGGCTTGGGTGGTCTTTCCTGTGCCTTCGCCACCCTCGAAGGAGATGAACAAGCTCAAAGCGTCTCCTGCCGCGGTAGTCCCAAGAGAATATACCAGATTGAGGGGTAATGAACGAGGAGAATATGCGGTTAGCCGGACAGGTCTACGGCTTTCATCAAATGGACTCTGCGGGAAGGCTCGCTGCCGCTGCTGCGAGAGAGTAGGTTGGAGCGCTCCGCTACCAGGTGCTGCAGCCTGCGAATGAAAGCGCTCTGCGGACTGAGCTCCACGGAATCAGCGCCGTCCAGTATCTTGTCAACGGCTTTCTCGGCCTCTTGGATTGCGGTGTTTATGGAATCGGAGGGCCGGTCCAGGCCGTACATGGTGGCCAGGGACTGCTGGATCTGGGGCATGCTGCTGCGACGCAGGACGAAGATGGGAATGCCCTCGGCTTCGGCGGCCCGAAGAGTCTGGGGCCGCTTTCTGTAGTAGGTCTTGGTGGTCATTATGATATCGGCGTCACGGATGCTGTTCACCACCGAGACGGGGAGCTTCATCTTCTTGACCATGTCTTCCAGCCGGCTGCGGTTTACTCCGAAGGGGTATATCCGGGAGGAGGCAGAGGTTGTTTGGAGGGTCTCCAGTGGGGCATTGACGGTGGTGGGAGCCTCGGCGCCCGACTCCTTGCGGACCTGCCCCTCGGTGTCCAGCCAGCGCTCCTCGGGAGGCAGGGGACGCTGCCGCAGGATGGCGTCGACGGTCTTGGCCACCTCTGGGTGGACGGCGACCTTCTCCCAATTCTGGATCTCGACGACGATGTCGAAGGTAGGCGGTGCTTTGCGTTCCAGGATCGATTTCTGGGTCCGACGTCGCCTCGCTTCTTCGTCTCCCAGGGTCACCGACTGAATGCCGCCGACCAGATCGGATAGGGTGGGATTCATAATCAGGTTTTCCAGGGTGTTGCCGTGGGCCGTAGCCACCAACTGCACGCCCCGTTCGGCGATGGTCCGGGCGGCGGAGGCCTCGAGCTCGACGCCGATCTCATCGATGATTATGACCTGGGGCATGTGGTTCTCCACGGCCTCTATCATCACGGCGTGCTGGAGGAGGGGGGTGGGTACCTGCATCCGTCGCGCAGGGCCGATGGCCGGATGAGGGATATCGCCGTCGCCGGCGATCTCGTTGGACGTATCGACGATTATCACCCGCTTCTTCATATCGTCGGCGAGGACGCGGGCAACCTCTCTCAGCATGGTCGTTTTGCCGACTCCGGGCCGTCCCAGAAGGAGAATGCTCTTGCCGGACTCGACCAGGTCCTGGATGATGCCGATGGTACCGTGCACGGCCCGGCCCACCCGGGAGGTTAGGCCTACGATACCGCCTTTTCGGTTGCGAATGGCGGAAATCCGGTGCAGGGTCCTCTCGATGCCGGCCCGATTATCATCGCCGAACGTGCCGGTCCGGCTCACAACGTAATCGATGTCCTCTCCTGTGACTTCTCGTTCGGCGAGGGTGATCTCTGCAGTGGCGAACCGGGCTTCGGGCAGGCGGCCCAGGTCCAGGACGACCTCCAGCAAGTCGCTGCTGTCGGCGCGGTCTCGCAAGGGGTTCTGCAGATGGGGCGGTAGGACGTCGAAGAGGGCATCCAGGTCGTCAGTGATCTGCTTTTCGATCAAAGGGGGTCTCTCCGGCTACTTTACGCCGATGGGCACCAGCGAAGGCCGCCTTACCCTCGCCGTGATGTACCGGACCGCCGCCGTGTATTCTTCGACAGGCTTGAAGCCCTTGGATTCCAGGACGTTGCCCAGGGGCGCCTGGTAATCGGACGCCAGGCAGTAGACCTGGGAGGCCCCGCAGATGGCGAGGCCAGCCTCTACCAGGCGGTCTTCGATGCCGAGCTCCGGTCTGGCCACGATCTGCAGAAAGGAGCTGCGCCGGTCTCCGGAAGCTCGCAGCCAGCCCGCCAACGTGCCGTTGTGACGGTAGACGTACTCGCGGCTGTGCTGGCCGGTCCAGGAGCGATGGACGTCACCCCAATCGTCCAGGGTCTCGCCCTCCGCCTCTCGCACGCGAGGAGGATAAACGGCGTTGAAGAGTTGAAACACGCCGAATTCATCGGCCGGGGACTTGATATCCAGACCCAGCAAAGAGGGGTCGACGCTACTTCTCAGGCTCCAGTGCGGGTTCTCGTGGGCATATAGGAGCTCCCGGCCGTAGAAGGAGAAGCCGATGGACCGGAGTTCAGATGTGTAGGAGCAGTTGGTGGACAGACGGAGGAAGATCTTATCTACGCCCATCTGTCCTGCGCCTAGGGCCAGGCCGTGAACGACGTTCATCTCCTCCTGAAAGGAATCGGGCAGGAAGGCCAGCTGATCGATCTCCCAGGCGGAAGCGCCTCGGCGGCTATGGGCCGAAACCAGCCCTGTTATCTGCAACCTTTGGGAGGCTATCCATGTGTGGCGCTCGCTGGAAGCGCTGAGCCAGTGGACGGGTAGAAGTTCCTTGATGGACAGGTTTGGACTGCCTACTCTGTTCCGAGGCTTAGCGTGGTTAGGGAGCTTCCTCAACTCGGAGAAGGGGAGCTTGAGCAGATCCGTGGACGAAAGGGACCTTATCATCCGCCGTTCATACCTGCCAGTTCCAAAAAGTACCTGTGAAACCGGGGATCGTTGGTGAGCTCCGGGTGGAAGGAGGTGACCATGACCTTGTCCTGGCGGGCGGCCACGGCGCTGCTGTCAGAAAGCTCGGCGATCACGTCCACGGCGGGGCCCACACGCTCTATGACAGGGGCTCGGATGAAGACCGCACGAAAGGGTTCACTACCGAGGGTCGATACGGAGAGGTCTGTTTCGAAGCTATCGATCTGGCGTCCGTAGCCGTTCCTGCGAACGTCCACGTCTATTAGCTTCATCGGCTCGAGCCAGTCTTCGATCACCGTCTGGGCCACTACTATCAGGCCTGCGCAGGTGCCCCAAACGGGCAGCCCGGCTCTACCAAGCTTCTTGATGGCCTCGCTGAGGCCGTAGAGGTCCATCAGCTTGGTAATGGTGGTGCTCTCGCCGCCCGGAATGATCAGGCCGTCCAGCCGCTCCAACTGCTCGGGGAGACGGACCTCCACCGGCTCCACCCCCAGACCCGCCAGCATCTGGGTGTGCTCGGCAAAATCGCCCTGGATAGCCAGAACGCCGATTTTGCTCATAGGAATAAGGCGACTCTCCCTTTATGTACCTCTTACCGCGAGCAGCTCTTCTTCGGGTATAGCCTTGACGGATATTCCCCTCATCGGGTCGCCCAGGCCTTCGGATACCCTGGCTATGATATCGGGGTTTCGGAAGTGGGTGGTGGCCTCTACGATGGCCTTGGCCATTACCGGCGGATTCCCCGACTTGAAGATGCCCGAGCCCACAAATACGCCTTCCGCTCCCAGCTGCATTACCAGGGCCGCATCGGACGGGGTGGCCACGCCACCGGCACAGAAATTGACCACCGGCAGCTTGCCCGTTTCGTGGACCTCCCTGATTATCTCGAAAGGAGCGCCCAGGTTCTTGGCCTCGGTCATCAGCTGCTCTTCACCCAAGGCCTGGATCCGTTTCATTCCGTCCTGTACGGACCTGATGTGCTTCACAGCCTCGACGATGTCACCGGTCCCGGCCTCGCCCTTGGTCCTTATCATGGCGGCGCCTTCGCCAATGCGGCGCAGAGCTTCACCCAGGTCGCGGCAGCCGCATACGAAGGGCACCTTGAAATCGTACTTCCACACGTGGTGAACTTCGTCGGCGGGGGTCAGCACCTCCGACTCATCGATGTAGTCGACTCCCAGGGCTTGGAGCACCTGGGCCTCGACGAAGTGACCGATGCGGCACTTGGCCATAACTGGGATGGTGACCGCTCTGATAATCTCGTTGATCTTTTGAGGATCTGACATGCGAGCGACGCCGCCGGCAGCCCGAATGTCGGCGGGCACCCGCTCCAGGGCCATCACCGCCACGGCGCCGGCGTCCTCGGCTATCTTGGCGTGCTCGGCGGTCACGACGTCCATGATGACGCCGCCCTTGAGCATCTGGGCCAGTCCCCTCTTTTCAGTCCACGTGCTCTTTTCCATTCCGCTTCCTCCTGGTCTAATCGGGTAAGAAAGGGGACAGACTAGTTGCGGGTCCCCGGAGATTTCTCATGCTATATATTAACATATCGTTCCCACTCGACCGGACAGTAGGTCTGGACCTGGTTCTGTCAAGCTCCTCGGGCCGCGCCCACCAGTTGAGACAGGGTACCGATGGACTGAGAACTCATGTAATCCCTGATGCCATCCAGCACATCCAGGCAAGCTCTGGGATTGAGGAAGTTGGCCGTGCCCACCTGTACGGCCGAGGCGCCGGCCATGATGAACGCCAGGGCGTCCCCGGCATCGGAGATGCCTCCCATTCCAACTACCGGAACACTCACGGCGCCGGACACCTTGTAGACCATGGACAGGGCCATCGGTTTGATGGCCGGCCCGGAAAGACCGCCCATGACCGTGCTCAACGTGGGTCTTCGCTTGGCCAGGTCCATGGACATTCCGACGAAGGTGTTGACCAGCGATATGGCATCGGCGCCGGCGTCCTCTACCACGCGAGCGATCTCTACGATGTCCGTGACGTTGGGGGTGAGCTTGACGACCAACGGGAGATCGGTGGCTGCTCTCATCGCTCCGGTTACCTCGGCAGCGGTCTCCGGGTGGATTCCGAACTCCATGCCTCCCCGTTCCACGTTGGGGCAGCCGATGTTGGCCTCGAAACCGCTGATTCCATCCACGCCGTCCAGTATCCGGACTATCTCTCCGTACTCGTCTACTGTATCGCCGGCGACGTTGACGATGACCCTGGTTTTCCAGGTAGCCCATATGGGCGCCAGGTCTCGTTTGACCGCCTCGGGACCGATGTTCTGGAGGCCGATGGTGTTGAGCAGACCGGAGGTGGTCTCGGCCAGCCGCGGCTGGGGGTTGCCGTCCCGAGGGTTGCGTGTTATCCCTTTCGACACCAGACCGCCAAACTGGTCAAGATCGATCGCGCCGGCCAACTCGGTGCCGTACCCCACCGTCCCTGACGCCCCGATGACGGGGTTTCTCAGGGCTAGCCCGTGGTTGTTGGCCGGGGCCAACTCTACCGAGAGATCTGGAACGACCGTAGTTGCCATCTTGGCTTGATCAGTTTTCCGAAAAGGCGCCGGGCGTCTCCAGGGGCCCGAATATGTTGGTCTGGTCCTCGGGATCGCGGTCGAAGGGGAAGCCTTCGGTCAGCTCCAGCGGGACAACGGCCTCCAGCTCCTTGAGCTCGGGCAGGTCCAGCCTGGCCGGAATCAGACGCCCGATGATCACGTTCTCCTTCAGTCCCTGAAGCCTATCGACGCTGCCTTTAAGGGCCGCTTCCGTCAGTATCTTGGTCGTCTCCTGGAAGGAGGCCGCGGCCAGGAAGCTTTCGGTGCTGAGGGACGCCTTGGTGACCCCCAAGAGCACGGGGTGAGCTATGGCCGGCTCGCCGCCTTCGGCCAGCACCTTGGCGTTGATGTCCTGGTAGACAAACCGATCGACCAGCTCTCCGGGAAGGAGCTCGGTGTCGCCCTGGGAGTCCACCCGGACCTTGCGGAGCATCTGGCGTGCAATGGCCTCTATGTGCTTGTCGTTGATGTTCACTCCCTGGGACTGGTAGACCTTCTGCACCTCCTGGATGAGGTACTCCTGCACGGCTTCTTTACCCATGATGCGAAGGATGTCCTGGGGGTTGATAGGCCCCTCGGTTATCTGCTGTCCCGCCTTCACCTCCTCGCCGTCTTTGACCAGGAGCCGAGTGGTTGCGGGAAGGGCATACTCCCGCCGGTCTTCCTCTTCGTAGCGTACCGATATCCTGTCGCCGTCCACCTCTATCTGGCCGGGCATACGGGACAGTATGGGTTGGGCGGAAAGGGCTTCCGTTTCGCCGTCCTTCTGGTCCTCGCCGGTGTCCACCTTCCGGGCCAGGATGGTGTCCGTATCTACGAGCTGGCCCTGGGACACGAGCATCTGGAAATCCTCGGGCAAGGTGTACTCGTCACGGTACTCCTCGGTGCTTACGGCGACTACCTTGCGTCCTTCATCGTCCTGGACCAGGTGGACCGTGCTGTCTATTTCGGACAGGATCGCCTGGCCCTTGGGGGAGCGGGCCTCGAAGAGCTCCTCGACCCGGGGCAGGCCGCTCGTAATGTCGGCGGCGCCGGCCACTCCACCGGTGTGGAAGGTACGCATGGTGAGCTGGGTTCCCGGCTCTCCGATGCTCTGGGCCGCGATCACGCCGACAGCTTCTCCAAAAGCAACCGTCTTACCGCGGGCCGGGCTCCAGCCATAGCATTTCTGGCACAGGCCCCTCTTGGCATCGCAGCCCAGCGGTGACCTGAGGTAGACCCGCTCGATGCCGGCCTCCTCGATGACGTGGGTGACCTCCTCGGTGACCTCCTGACCATCTTCCAGGATGATCTCTCCGGTCTCGGGGTGGGCCACGGGTCCTATGGTGACCCGGCCCACTATCCTTTCGGAGAGGCTGCCCATGATATCGGTCTCCTCGGAGTAGGTGATCCACCGGCCGCTGGCAGTGCCGCAGTCCTCTTCGGTGATGATCACTTCCTGGGAAACGTCTATGAGCCTTCGGGTCAGGTATCCGCTATCGGCGGTACGCAGAGCGGTATCGGCCAGCCCCTTTCGAGCGCCGTGGGTGGAGATGAAGTACTCCAGCACGGACAGGCCCTCCCGGAAGCTGGACCTGATGGGAAGATCGATGATCCGGCCTCTGGGGTCGGTCATCAGGCCTCTCATACCGGCCATCTGCTTGACCTGGGAGATGTTGCCCTTGGCGCCGGACTGGGCCATCAGGTAGATGGAGCCGTAGGAGGGAAGGGACTCCTCGATGAGCTTGGTCATCTTGTCGCTGGCGTCCTCCCAGATCTGGACCGAGTTGACGTACAGCTCATCCTCGGTAATGAGGCCACGCTGAAACTGGTTGACCTGCTCGGCAACCTTGTTGTCGGCCTCGGTCAGCAGCTGGGCCTTGTGCTGGGGCACCTGGAGGTCGTTGGCGGCGATAGTCATGCCGGACTTGGTCGCGTATCTGAACCCCAGGTCCTTGATCTGGTCCAGCACCTCGGACGTGGCCTGGGAGCCCAGAGACCGGTAGCACTCGGAGGCGATGTTCTTGAGGGCGGCCTTGTCTACGATGGCGTTGCGAAACTCCAGTCCCTCGGGCAGCACAGCGTTGAATAGAATCCTGCCGACGGTGGTCTTGATTCGTTCGTTGTCCGGACCGTGGAGCACCTCTATTTCGGCCCGCAGGTCTATCTGGTCGAGGTCGTAAGCCAGCACAGTGTCGTCGAAGTCTCGGAACACGATGCCTTCGCCCTTGGCCTTGGGCTTTATCATGGACATGTAGTAGCAGCCCAGGACTATGTCCAGCGTAGGCGCAGCGATGGGCTCTCTGGAGCTGGGGGACAGCATGTTCTGGCTGCTGAGCATAGCTTTCTCGGCCTCGATTACTGCGGCCTTGGAGAGGGGCAGGTGTACTGCCATCTGGTCCCCATCGAAGTCGGCGTTGAAGGCCGTGCAGACCAGGGGGTGGAGTTGGATGGCGCTGCCATCGATGAGCACGGGCCAGAAGGCCTGAATGCCCAGCCGATGAAGGGTGGGAGCACGGTTCAGCAGGACCGGCCGCTCCTTGACCACCTCCTCCAGTATGTCCCAGACTTCGGGTCTCACCCGCTCCACCATCCGCTTGGCGCTCTTGATGTTGTGGGCCAGACCCTGCAGCACCAACCGCTGCATTACGAAGGGCTTGAACAGCTCCAGGGCCATCCGCTTGGGCAGGCCGCACTGGTGCATCTTGAGCTTGGGTCCCACGACGATGACCGATCTGCCGCTGTAATCGACCCGCTTGCCCAGAAGGTTCTGCCGAAACCGGCCCTGCTTGCCCCTGAGCATGTCTGACAGGGACTTCAGCTTGTGGTTGTGGCTCCCGGCGATGGCCCGGCCGCGCCGGCCGTTATCTATCAGCGCGTCCACGGCTTCCTGGAGCATCCGTTTTTCGTTGCGGATGATGATCTCCGGAGCTCCCAGCTCCAGGAGCCTCCTCAGCCGGTTGTTTCGGTTGATGACCCTGCGATATAGGTCGTTCAGATCGCTGGTGGCGAACCTGCCGCCATCAAGCTGGACCATGGGCCTCAGGTCCGGGGGCAGTACGGGGAGGGTGGTCAGGATCATCCAGGATGGATGGTTGCCGCTCTTGTAGAGGGCTTCTACCACCCGGAGGCGCTTTGTAGCCTTCTTGTACCGCTGGCCGGTGGTGGTGTGGATCTCCTCCTGCAGTTCCTCCCTCAGCTTCTCCATGTCCAGGTCTTTGAGGATATCCAAGACAGCATCGGCGCCCATGCCGGCAATGAAGATGGCCCCGTACCGCTCCTTCAGCTCCCGGTATCGGCTTTCGGTGAGCATAAGAAGAGGTTTGAGATCCTTTAGCTCGTCGATCTTTTGCTTGATCTCGGCCTTGAGTGCGTCCTGCTCATCTGCCAGGCGCCGGCGAAGGGCGTTGATCTGCTCGATGGCCTTGTCGGAGAGCTCTCGGGTCTTTTCATTGGAGGCGTGCTCGGCCTCGGCCGGCTTCTCGCCCAGTTGGGACTCCAGCTCCGCCAGTTTGCCCTCCAGGGTGGTGGCGAAGCTTTTCAGGTGAGTCTTGGTCACCTTCTTGCCGGTCTGGACCAACACCTTGTCCGCCAGGACCACGTCTTCCCCGGCCTGGTTGCCGTGGAGATCGGTCAACAGCTGCTCGATGGCGGCGGCTTCCTCTCGGAGCCGGGTTATGTCCGATGTGATCTCCTGCTCGATGTTGGCCTTGTCGGTGTCGAGTTGGGCCTTCATATCGTTAGTGGCCTTATCGACCAAGGCCTTGATACTGTCGATAGCCTCAGCGTTCTGCTCCTGGAGGCTTTCTCTCTCCCCTTCCAGGCCCTCCGCCAACTCCTTGATGGCCTGGTCTCGGGCCTCCTCGTCTATGCTTATAACCGTGTACTGGGCGAAGTAGAGGATCCGCTCCAGCGTCCTCGGCGATACATCGAGGAGCAGACCGAGCCGGCTGGGGGTGCCTTTGACGTACCATATGTGGCTGACGGGCGCTGCCAAGCTGATGTGGCCCATGCGCTCCCGTCTCACCTTGGAGCGGGCAACCTCCACGCCGCATCTATCGCAGATGATGCCCTTGTACCGGACCCTCTTGTACTTTCCGCAGTAGCATTCGAAGTCCTTGGTGGGCCCGAAGATCCGTTCGCAGAAGAGTCCATCCTTTTCCGGCTTGAGAGTCCGGTAGTTGATAGTCTCGGGCTTGGTGACCTCTCCGTAGGACCAGCTTCTGATCTGGTCTGGAGAGGATAGGGATATCCGTATGGCGTTAAAGCTATCGGTTTCAGTTGCGCCGGCTGTTACCATGCGTTGCAGTTCCCCTTTTTCCGGTTCAGATTCTTGTTAGGATCCTTATAAGGCTGGGCCAGTTCAGATGCCGGTTACTCGTTGGGTGCCTAGGAATCGGCTAGCTTGTCCAGCGACAGGTCTACCTCGATACCCAAGGAGACGCCTTCCAGGGTGGGGGTATCGCCCTCTATCTGCTCCGGAGCTTCCTCCTCCAGCCCCTCTTCTTCCTCCACCTCTTCGTTCAACAGCTCCACGGATAGACCAAGGCTCTGCAGCTCTTTCTGCAGCACCCGGAAGGACTCGGGGACTCCGGGCTGGAAGACGTTTTCACCTTTGACGATGGACTCATAGGTCTTGACGCGTCCGGCCACGTCGTCGGACTTCACGGTCAGCATCTCCTGCAGGTTGTGTGCGGCGCTGTAGGCCTCCAGCGCCCAGACCTCCATCTCGCCGAAGCGCTGTCCTCCAAACTGGGCCTTGCCTCCCAGGGGCTGCTGGGTTATGAGGGAGTAGGGGCCTGTGGACCTGGCATGGATCTTGTCCTCTACCAGGTGTACCAGCTTCATCATGTAGATGGGGCCGACGGTTATCGGCTGATTGAAGGACTCACCGGAGCGGCCGTCTCTGAGGGTGGTCTTGCCGAAGAACGGTGGGGCCACGTCCTTATCGAGAACCACCTCTCTCAACAGCTTCTCCAAGTCTCCGTTACTTTCTGCCTGTTTGGCTTCGGCGCCCACTCCCGTCTCTTCCAGCCAGAGGCGAAGGCAGGCTTCCCGGGCAACGCCGGGATGCTCATCGCTCATCACCTTCTCGCCGTCGAAGCCCTGCTCTGCAAGCCAGTCGACGATCTTTCCCTGCTCCTGAATACGGTCCTCATTATCCAGGGAGTAGTTGAACACACCGGCTTTCTGGGCCAGCCAGACGCGGGAGAGGGAGTCTTCTATGGTCGTATCGGTGGCTCCATCGAAGACGGGCGAGGTCACCTTGAACCCGAGGGTCTGGGCCGCCAGGCCCAGATGGGTCTCCAGTATCTGCCCCAGGTTCATTCGAGAGGGCACGCCGATGGGATTGAGGACGATGTCGACGGGGGTCCCGTCGGGTAGGAAGGGCATATCCTCCTCGGGGAGGATGACGGCTATGACGCCCTTGTTACCGTGGCGCCCGGCCATCTTATCGCCCTCGGCTATCTTGCGGGTCTGGGCTACCCATACCCTGACCATCTGGTTGACGCCTGGGGAGAGCTCGTCCTTGTCCGCCCTGGACAGCACCTTGACGTCGATGACCTTGCCCTGCTCCCCGTGGGGCACCCGGAGGCAGGTGTCCTTTACCTCCCGGGCCTTCTCGCCGAAGATGGCCCTGAGAAGCTTCTCCTCGGCGGTAAGCTCGGTCTCCCCCTTCGGCGTGATCTTGCCGACCAGGATGTCTCCCGGTCCGACCTCTGCGCCGATACGGATGATCCCGTACTCGTCAAGGTCCTTGAGACTCTCTTCACCCACGTTGGGGATGTCCCGGGTGATCTCCTCGGCTCCCAGCTTAGTGTCCCGGGCCTCGACCTCGTGCTTTTCGATGTGGATGGAGGTGAACTTGTCCTCCTTGACCACCCGCTCGCTGATTACCACTGCGTCCTCGTAGTTGTAGCCTTCCCAGCTCATGAAGGCGCAGAGCACGTTCTGGCCCAGGGCCAGCTCTCCCTGATCGGTGGAGGAGCTATCGGCCAGGACCTGGCCCGGCTTGACCCGTTCGCCCTTCTGAACGATGGGCCTCTGGTTTATGCAGGTGCCTTGATTGCTTCGGACGAACTTGAGCAGGGGGTAGACGTGTTCCTTGCCATTGCTTTCGGCTAAGGTAATCTCTTCGGCGGAGACGGCCACTACCTCGCCCTCCACCTGGGATAGGCACACCTGGCCGCTGTCCTTGGCGACGTATGACTCCATGCCGGTGCCGATGAGAGGGGCTTCCGCCCTCAGCAGCGGCACGGCCTGGCGCTGCATGTTGGAGCCCATCAGGGCCCTGTTGGCGTCGTCGTGCTCGAGGAATGGGATCAGCGAGGTGGAGACGCTGACGATCTGCTTGGGGGAGACGTCCATGAAGTCGATGTTCTCCGGGTCCTCGACCCGCAGGGTCTCGCCCAGCCTGACCTCCACCTTGTCCGAGATGAAGTGGTTCTGATCGTCCAGGCGGGAGTTGGCCTGGGCTATGGTGTAGGTCTCCTCTTCATCCGCTGCCAGGTAGACGATCTCATCGGACACGTAGGGCTGGACCGTGATCTCGGTATCGGGCAGCTTGGCGAGCCGCTTGAAAATCGGCTTGTCGATCACCTGGTCCGCTTCGCCGATGGGCTTCCTTCTGCCCATCTGCACGGGTTCCACGAGCTTCTTGCCGATCAGAGCGTCACTCTTGTTGGGGATCTCGCGGATGACACGCCGGTAGGGTGTCTCGATGAAGCCGTACTCGTTGATTATGGAATAGGTGGCCAGCGATCCCAGCAGGCCGATGTTGGGTCCTTCGGGAGTCTCGATGGGGCAGATGCGCCCGTAGTGGGAGTGGTGGACGTCCCGAACGTCGAAGCCCGCCCGCTCTCTGGACAGGCCTCCCGGCCCGAGGGCGGAAAGGCGCCGCTTGTGGGTCAGCTCGGCCAGAGGGTTGGTCTGGTCCATGAACTGGGAGAGCTGGGACCCTCCGAAGAACTCCTTGATGGAGGCGACGATGGGTCGGATGTTGACCAGTCCGCTGGGTACGGCCGTCTCCGGCTCGGTCAGGGTCATCCGCTCGCGGACCACCCGCTCCATTCGTAGTAGTCCGATGCGGAACTGGTTCTGCATCAGCTCTCCCACGCCCTTTACCCGGCGGTTACCCAGGTGGTCTATGTCATCGACCCCGTCTTCGCCCTTGTTTACCTGGATTACGCCGCGGACAATGCCCAGCAGGTCCTCGTTGTTCAACGCGCGATTTCCGAACACCTCGAACAGCCGGTCGGCCTTGGCGTTGGGCAACACCTTGCGCAGTGCGTTGAGGGTTGGGTCTCCCCGCACTATGGGCAAGGCTGCCTGTACCTGCTCTGGCGTGAGACCGGCGGCCCGCATGATCTCATGGCTGAGCCGCTTGTTCACCTTGTACCGGCCCACCCTGCCCAGATCGTACCGGCGGGGGTTGAAGAACAGGGCCGTCAGAAGGGACTCGGCGTTCTCCGCGGTGGGCGGCTCGCCGGGACGCAACCGGCGATACAGCTCTATCAGCGCCTCCTCACGGGTCTCGATGTTGCCGTCCTTTTCGATGGTGGAGGTGATGTAGGATACGTCGTCGGTGGGGTCTATGTCGCTGAAGAGCCTCAACAGCTCCTCGGTGCTGCTGTAGCCTATGCAGCGCAGCAGGGTGGTTACCGGAATCTTTCGTTTCCGGTCGACCTTCACCGAGATAATGTTCTTGTTGCTGGTCTCGAACTCCAGCCAGGCGCCGCGGTTGGGAATCAGCTTGGCGAAACAGAGTGCCCGTCCGCTGGCGGGGTCCGACTCCCGGGTGAAGTAGACCCCCGGCGAACGGACCAGCTGGCTTACTACCACCCTTTCGGCGCCGTTGATGATGAAGGTGCCCTGGGCGGTCATCAGGGGAATATCGCCCATGAAGAGGTCCTGCTCCTTTATCTCGCCGGTCTGCTTGATTACAAGCCTGACCTTGACGTATAGGGGAGAGGCGAAGGTCATGTCCCGTGCCCGGGACTCGGCCTCCGAGTACTTGGGCTCGTGGAAATTGAAGTCCTCGAAGTGGAGCTCGAAACGGCCGCCAGCGAAATCGGTTATGGGGGAGACCTCTCGAAACAGCTCTGCGAGGCCTTCCCGCTTGAACCAATCGTAGGAGTCCAACTGTATACGGATCAAGCTAGGTACTTCAAGTACCTCCGGTAGCCTGGCGAAGGACTTACGATCTTGAAGAGATAGTTCGGGTAGGGGCAGGGTGGAAACCATGCTGGGGCGATCCTCCTAAAAAGGAATACAAAAGCCGGAATGCAGGCAAATATCTATAATGCCTTAGGTAGCTGAGGAAGTGCCGATGACTGGGGGCGCGACGTGCAACAGCATCATGCGTTCAAACGAAGATTCTAACACTACCATAATATGCTGTCAACCTTTTTCGCACCAATTTCGTGAAATCCGTCCATTGTGCTTAGCTAGCTCGCAAGGGGGAGGCATGATGCAGCGTCGTTGCCCGTGCAAACGACCCTCTGCTAGAATTTCCAGCGCATACCGGTGCAGGCCATGATCATCGATTTTCACACCCACATCTTTCCTCCTAACGTTCGGGACAACCGGGAGCGCTACCTGGCCACCGATAGCACCTTCGCCCATCTCTACTCCAATCCCAAGGCCCGCCTCATGACGGCGGAGGATCTGGTCGAGAGCATGGATGCCAACGGCATCGACGTGGCGGTGACTCTGGGCATGGGCTGGAACGTGCACGAGTACTGCGTAGAGGCCAACGACTACATCCTCGAGTCGGCAGCTAAGTTCCCTGGCCGGCTGGTGCCCTTCTGCTGCGTCAACCCAACCCTCGGCATAAGGGCGGCGGAGGAGGTGGAGCGGTGCGCCGCCAAGGGGGTCAGGGGAATCGGCGAGGTACACTCCTACGCTCAGGGCTTCAAGCTGAACGACGTCGAGGTCATGGGACCCGTCATGAAGGTGGCGCAGCAACACGATCTGATCGTGCTGACCCATTCATCGGAGCCGGTGGGCCACGTGTACGCCGGCAAGGGCACCGTCACACCCGACGAGCTGTGCGGCTTCATCGAGAGCTTTCCCAAGGCTCGGATAGTCTGTGCCCACTGGGGAGGAGGACTCCCCTTCTACTCGCTGATGCCGGAGGTTAAGGAAGCGCTGGCCAACGTCTATTTCGATACGGCGGCATCTCCATTACTCTACTCCCCCGATGTGTTTCCCACCGTCGCCCAAGCGGTGGGTGCGGAGAAGATACTCTTCGGTACCGATTTTCCCATCATAAGCCACCGTCGACTGTTGAAACAGGTGGAGGAGCTGGGCTGGGAGGAATCCGCCAAGGCCAGGGTCCTTGGCGACAATGCCAGGGCGCTCCTCGCCCTGTGACGCTCGGCGCAACGCCTCGTATAGAATTGACGCTCCGGCACGACAATACTAAACTCGCGTCACCCCCCCCATCCATCCTCGCCGATAGCTTCATAACCTACTTTGGAGGTCAGCCAGTGCCTGATGCCACATCTCGAGGGTTGCTAGGACTCAACAAGAACGACATTCTCTATAGCCAGGGCAGAACGATGGTCCAGGAAGAGGTGATCCCTCCCAAGGACAGCCGGGCGGTGGAGATGAAAAAGGGTCAGTTTCTCCGGCTTATCGACGTTGAGGGTAAACAGGTCAGCGATATGGCCATGTTCAACGGGGAGAACCACAAAGAGAGGTACGCCGCCTACTGGACCAAGACCCGCAACCACCCCAAGAAGATACCCGGTCGGGTCACCGTGGGCGATGTGCTCTACTCGTCGTTGAGCAGACCCTTGATGACGATAACCCAGGATACCCCCGTGCCCGGAGGCATCCACGATCTCCACGCCGGCATGTGCAATCTTCTCGGCTACGAAAAGTTCGGATGGGAACCACCGAAAGACGGAGGTTGCTGGGAGCTGCTGTCCAGGGCGGTGAAGCCCTACAATATCGCTCCCGAAGAGGTGCCCCAGCCCTTCAACCCCTTCATGAACACCTACTTCGATGAAGAGGGCGAAATGGTCATCGATGAACCCGTCAGCCGTCCCGGCGACTTCATAGAGCTGCGGGCCGAAATGGACCTTATCGTGGCCATGACCGTGTGCCCCTTCCACGGCCCCTGCAACGGTTGGGTCATCACCCCGCTCAAGTTCGAGATATGGGAGTAGCCTCGGATACCTCCAGCGATGGTACCGAAGCTGAGACGCTACCGGACCTGCTCAGGCCGGGGTTGACCCTGGTCTTTGTCGGGATAAACCCCAGCACCTACTCGGTCGAGAGGGGTCACTACTACGCCAGGCCTGGCAACCTGTTCTGGCGGGCTTTGCAGGAGTCCGGAATCGTCGACTGCCCAGTCGGCCCGGAGGACGACTCCCGCTTGCTCGAGCTGGGCATAGGGTTCACCGACATGGTTAAACGACCTACCCGCAGCGCCGGCGAAGTCGCCCCGGACGAGTTTACATACGGGGCCGTCGATCTCCTGGACAAGCTGGAGAAGCATCGCCCCAGGGTCTTATGTTTCAATGGGCTGACGGGGTACAGGAGCGGCTTCGATATCAAAGCAAATCCCGGCGCACAGGCCGGACTGATCTGCGGTGCTCAGGTGTTCGTGCTTCCCTCCACCAGCCGCAGAAATGCCCATTACCAGTGGCCGGAGATACTCGGTCTGTTCCGGGAGCTTAAAGCCTTCGTGGAATCCGGCGGATGACATGCTGCGCACCTTCGTAGCCATCGAGTTGCCGGGCCGGGTCCGGGAGGCGCTGGAGAGACACATACGCCGGCTCCGTCAGCAGCTTCCCGGTTCTTTCAGGTGGGTGAAGCCCGAATCGGTCCACTTGACGCTGAAGTTCCTGGGTGACATCGAGGAAGCGCAGGCGTCGGCCATAGCCGAAGCCTTGCGACGGTCCCTGGCAGGTCACCCGCAGTTCGACCTTCGCACGGGCAGGCTGGGCTGCTTCCCTAACGCCAAGAGGCCGCGGGTAGTGTGGATGGGCGTGGAAGGAGACCTGGACGCCCTCGCCGGTCTGCAGCTGAAGGTAGAAGAGGCCTGCACCGATCTGGGTTTCGAGAGGGAGAAACGCCGGTTCGTTCCCCATCTCACCCTCGGCCGGGCATCGAGATCGGCGCCCGTGAGTCTGGATAAGGCCCCCGGGGAGTCGGAGCCGTTTACCGTGACCCGGATCAGCCTGATGAAGAGCGAGTTGACGCCCGGAGGAGCGGTCCACACCAGGCTGGACTCCTTCGAGCTGGTTCAGAACGCCCAGGAAATGGGGTCGTGAGCCCTTGACACAGTATCGGCCCAGTTAATATACTAGTTTGCGTTTTAAAGCCTTAGAAGACACAGAGGTCGCTTGTCTCACTTAGCACAACTGCATTGGTGAACTGAGGCCCAGAGATGATTACTCGTTGACGGCTTGAGTAACATCAAGCCGTTTGTTTTCTAGGGAGCACCTTAACAACTGAATAGAGAAGAAGGTTCTGTCCGGTTCTTAATGTAGGTCAAGTTACTAAGGGCACACGGCGGATGCCTTGGCGCCAAGAGCCGAAGAAGGGCGTGGCTAGACTGCGAAAAGCCTCGGTTAGCTGTCCAGCAAGCTTAAGCCGAGGATTCCCGAATGGGGGAACCCTTCCCGGTAAAACCGGGAAACTCCTGGTCGAACACATAGACCAGGAAGAGGT
Source organism: Dehalococcoidia bacterium (assembly GCA_965197645.1). Taxonomy (GTDB): domain Bacteria; phylum Chloroflexota; class Dehalococcoidia; order Plut-88900; family Plut-88900. Next base: position 1,144,786 of record OZ240219.1, read on the forward strand.
AAGTGGGGGAACTGAAACATCTAAGTACCCCGAGGAAAAGAGATTATTCCTTTAGTAGTGGCGAACGAACGAGGAGAAGCCCAAACTCGTAGGTCCCAACGGACTGGGGTCCTATGTCCTACGGGTGTTGTAAGGCGCGGTTGTTCCTTCCCCAGGAGGAACAAGGAGTTACAAACCAAACCCTAGCCGAAGGTGGCTGGAAAGCTCCACCATAGAAGGTGACAGTCCTGTAAGCGAAAGGGGGAGGCTCCTACCGTGTCCTTGAGTACCACAGGACACGTGAAATCCTGTGGGAACCTGGGGAGACCACTCTCCAAGGCTAAATACTCTTGGCGACCGATAGTGAACTAGTACCGTGAGGGAAAGGTGAAAAGCACCCCGGAAGGGGAGTGAAATAGAACTGAAACCGTGTGCCTACAAGCGGTCAGAGCCCCGATTTATCGGGGTGATGGCGTGCCTATTGAAGAATGAGCCGGCGAGTTAATCTACGTGGCGTGGTTAAGCATCTCAGATGCGGAGCCGTAGCGAAAGCGAGTCCTAATAGGGCGTTCAGGTCGCGTGGATTAGACCCGAAACCGGGTGAGCTACCCATGGCCAGGATGAAGCTCCGATAAGCTCGGAGTGAAGGTCCGAACCCGTTACTAGTGCAACAGTATGGGATGAGTTGTGGGTAGAGGTGAAATGCCAACCGAACCCGGAGATAGCTGGTTCTCCCCGAAATGCATTGAGGTGCAGCCTCAGAGATTCAGCCGTGGAGGTAAGGCTCTGAATGGGCTAGGGGGTGAAAAACCTACCAAACCCAATCAAACCGCGAATGCCACGGTTCCATACTCTGAGAGTGAGGCAGTGGGGGATAATCTTCATTGCCAAGAGGGAAAGAACCCAGACCATCAGCTAAGGTCCCTAAGTATAGGCTAAGTGTTAAAGGAAGTAGGGTCGCAGAGACAGTCAGGAGGTTGGCTTAGAAGCAGCCATCCTTTAAAGAGTGCGTAATAGCTCACTGTTCGAGGGATTCTGCGCCGAAGACGTACCGGGGCTCAAGCCTATCACCGAAGCTATGGCTTCTGCCGATTCGTCGGCGGAGGGGTAGGGGAGCGTTCCCTTCTATGTCCTGGATCCGGTGAGGATCGGATCCAGGGTGCTGAGAAGGCGGACTGTGAGGTCTGCTGGAGCGGAGGGAAGTGAGAATGCCGGCATGAGTAGCGAAAGACATGTGAGAACCATGTCCACCGAATGCCTGAGGTTTCCTACGCAAGGTTGTTCCGCGTAGGGTTAGTCGGGCCTAAGCCGAGGACGAAAGTCGTAGGCGATGGACAACAGGTCAAAATTCCTGTACCGCTGATTCATCGTTTTAAAACGAAGGGGGGACACAGGAAGGTAGGCGGAGCGTACCTATTGGACACGGTACGTCCCCGGACCCGCGCCACGCCGGAGCAGGCAAATCCACTCCGGATATAGGCTGAGGAATGGGGGAAGCTTTGAGTTCGCTCGGGGCGACTTCGTCGATCCTAAGCTGTCAAGAAAAGCCTCGTCGTTATGGTGAATAGGCGCCCGTACCGAAAACCGACACTGGTAGGCGCTCCGAAATCGGAGAAGGTGATCGAGAGAACCCTCGTTAAGGAACTCGGCAAAATAACCCCGTAACTTAGGGATAAGGGGTGCCCCTCAGGGTGAATACCCCTCTTTGGCCACCAGGGCTTCGGCCCAGGAGGTCTTATTGAGGACGTGGAGTAGCCCCAAGGGGCCGCAGGGAATCGGCCCAAGCGACTGTTTAACAAAAACACAGGTCTCTGCAAAAGCGAAAGCTGAAGTATAGGGGCTGACGCCTGCCCAGTGCTGGAAGGTTAAGGGGAGAGGTTATTTCGAGCAATCGAAAGAAGCTTTGAACCGAAGCCCCAGTGAACGGCGGCCGTAACTATAACGGTCCTAAGGTAGCGAAATTCCTTGTCGGGTAAGTTCCGACCCGCACGAATGGCGTAACGACTTGGGCGCTGTCTCAACGAGGGACTCGGTGAAATTGAAGTACCCGTGAAGATGCGGGTTACCCGCGGCAGGACAAAAAGACCCCGTGGAGCTTTACTGCAGCTTGGCACTGGATTGAGGCCAGGAATGCGTAGAATAGGTGGGAGGCTTGGAAACCTGGCTTTCGGGCTGGGTGGAGCCACCAGTGAAATACCACCCTTTTCTGATTTTGGTTCTAACCAGAGAGCAAGCTCTGGGACAGTGCCTGGTAGGCAGTTTGACTGGGGCGGTCGCCTCCCAAAAGGTAACGGAGGCGCCCAAAGGTCCCCTCAGCACGGATGGAAATCGTGCGTTGAATGTATTGGTATAAGGGGGCTTGACTGTGAGACCTACAAGTCGAGCAGGGACGAAAGTCGGGCAAAGTGATCCTACGGTTCCGTGTGGAAGGGCCGTGGCTTATCGGATAAAAGCTACCCCGGGGATAACAGGCTAATTCTGCCCAAGAGTTCACATCGACGGCAGAGTTTGGCACCTCGATGTCGGCTTGTCGCATCCTGGGGCTGAAGAAGGTCCCGAGGGTTGGGCTGTTCGCCCATTAAAGCGGTACGCGAGCTGGGTTCAGACCGTCGTGAGACAGGTCGGGCTCTATCCGCCGTGGGCGCAGGAGATTTGAGGGAAGCTCTCCCTAGTACGAGAGGACCGGGAGGGACAGACCTCTGGTGTGTCAGTTGTTCCGCCAGGAGCACCGCTGAGTAGCCAAGTCTGGTTGGGATAAGCGCTGAAAGCATCTAAGCGCGAAGCCCATCCCGAGATTAGATCTCCCGCCTTGTTAAAAGGGTAAGGTCGCAGCGAGACTAGCTGCTTGATAGGCCGCAGGTGTAAGCGCAGTAATGCGTTTAGCTGAGCGGTACTAATAGACCGAGGACTTGACCTGCATTAAGATTCGTACAGAACCCTTCTCTATTCAGCGTTCCCTGAGAAGGGCGCGTGTTAGGCCTTACCGGCGACGCGCTCTTTCGTTAGATAGTAGTAGGTAGTCCACGACGCGGGGTGGAGCAGTGGCAGCTCGTCGGGCTCATAACCCGAAGGTCGGCGGTTCGAGTCCGCCCCCCGCTACCAAGGCAGACCAAGGCCCCCGGGAGATCGTCTCTCCGGGGGCCTTTTCCTTTTGTGACAACAATGCGATGTTTGGTCACAATGGCCCTGCCAGGTTCGGGGCTGGCCCGATCCCCCCCCTGTGGTATGGTCGAAAGTGGTTGTTTCAGCATGCCGTTAGTGCTTCCAATCGCCAAACGCTATAATCCCCACATGAACACCTCAAATCCCGATTCCGTCAAAAACCGGTACCGACTCCACGCCGCCGGATACGATAGGACCATGCGCTTCGCCGAGCGCATCCGCACCCAGGCCGTCCGTCGACTGGACCTTCAGCCCGGCGAGTCCGTCCTCGATATCGGCTGCGGCACTGGCCTCAGCTTCGACATGATCCAGGAGGAGATCGGGCCCGAGGGCCGGCTCATCGGTGTAGACCTCAGCGCCGATATGCTGGAGATCGCCAGGGACAAGGTGGACCAAAACGGTTGGACCAACGTGACGCTGATAGAAGGCGACGCCTTCGGCATAGATCTCCCAGAGCCGCCGGACGCCGTGCTGGCCTTCTTCGTGCCGGAGATAATGCTCTCGACTCCGACCATCGTCCGCACCCTCGATTCCCTGGCCCCGAACGGCCGGCTGGTCGCGGCGGGAGTCAAGCACGCCCGCGGACCACTGGGACCCCTGTTCAATCTCTATTTCCAGGCGCGATTCCGCACTTGGAGATGGGTCGGCTTCCGGGGCGCGGCGAAGCGAATATTCGCCCGGGGGCAGCCGTACTCAGCGCTGGAGAGGGCCGTGGAAAGACTGGATCGGCGGGACTTTTTCTTGGGGTGTGCCTACGTCGCCCGAGCGGTGAAGCAGGAGTAGCTGCCCTCCCACCGAAGGGCCTATCTACCAAGGATGGCCCGTGTGGGGGAGCGAAGATGAAAAGTCGAAGGGCGCCACGGGTATACCACCCGTGGCGCCCCTCAGTTCCGGCCGATCTTACTGCCTGGCAGGGGCGTCTGCCGTGAACCAGGACTCCAGGAAAGTGTAGCCCTGGCCGGCCGAACCCTTCATTCCGCCGGCGTTGATCAGGTAGTTGGGGTAAACGTTCTCGCTTATCCAATTGGGCATGGGCCACCAGTACAGCTTAACCGCAAAGAGCCTCTGGAGGTCCTCCACGGCCTGCCTCTTGGTCGCATCGTCTCTCGCCGCCAGTCCGGCCTCAATCAACGCGGTAAGCTCCGGATCGTCGACCCCCTGGAAGTTCAAGGTCGCGCCGGGATAGAAGGCGTTGTAGTAGAAGTCTACGGGATCCGGATAGGCCGCTGGGGTCCAATCGAAAGCCAGATCGCCTGGCCAGCTCGCAAAGTCGCTCCAGATCTGGTCGGACATCTCGGGGTAAGTTATAACCGAGAACTGGATGTCCAGTCCCAGCTCCGCCGCGTTGGACTGGAGCACCGAGGCGTTTTCCTCAAAGACGTTCTCCAGGCGGTGGAGGAACATCTCCACCTGGATCGCGTCCCCGATCTGGAATCCCTCTGGCGCCAGCCCCTCATCTATCAGCTCCTGCAACCCCTCGTTGAACAGCGCCTTGGCCCCTGCGATGTCTACTGCGGGCTCGCCATTGGCATCCACCGGGAAATAGACTGCTCCTTCGCCCAACTCGTCCCGAGGAACGAACCAGGGATGGACGACTGCTATGTCTCTGGTCTCAACACTGGAGCCGCTGTACCACAGCTGAGGACTGCGGTCTACGATCATGTTTAACGCCTGCCGAACCTTCTGGCTCATGAAGGGGAAGACCTCCAGCTTCGGCACCAGGTATACCTCGGTGGTGAACTGCTCTACCACCGGGCGGTAGTCTGATATCAGTTCGGGACTATCCTGCAGTGCGTTGACACTCTCTGCGTCACCCGTCCACCAGCCCCAGTAATAGTAGGCCGGGCCCACGTCCAGCTCGCCGCCCCGGTACAGGGCCATCTTGGCCGCATCGTCGGCGACGAACAGCACTTCGATGTTGTCTATGTAGGGCAGGTTCTCACCGGTAATGCCGTTCGGGCCCCGCCAGTAGTCCGGGTTCCTCTCGTAGTACTGTCTAACGCCGAACTCGTGCTCCACCAGGGTCCACGGACCCGTTCCTATCACGGACTCCGGCGTCTCGAAGGTGCCGAACTCCTCCAGCACCTCGGGCGCCTCTATGACGAAGTAGGTGTATGCGGCGTAGGGCAGCAGGCCGGACCAGGGCTGCTTGAGATTGTAAACCACGGTGTAATTGTCCGGCGCTTCGATGCTCTCGATGAAGCCCAGTATGGCCGCGTGAGGCGAGCCCTCGGACATGTAGCGGCCGTAGGAGAACACCACGTCGTCGGCCACCAGCTCCCGGCCGTTTACCGGAGGTATGTTCGGCCAGTGGATGCCCTGCCTCAGGTGGAAGGTGACGGTTAGCCCGTCTTCGCTTATCTCCCAGGACTCGGCCAGCTCAGGGTAAGGAGACAGGTCGGAGGAATCCAGAGGGTCGCAAACGTTGTAGGTGATCAGCTTGTTATGGGTAAAGCTCTTGGTGGCGGCGCCTTCCCAGGCGTTGTACTGGGAGGTATCGTAGGTTCCCGGATCGTAGCCGGTCAAAGTGAGGGTCCCACCATGCAGGGGCTCTGCGCCTTCCGGCGTGCACACCGGGGGCAAGCCCCCCGCCTGTAGAACCAGATCTTCCTCTTCCAGAACAAAATCGGTTGCCTCTTCTTCGGCAACCGGCGCCTCCTCCTCCATCACCATATCTTCCGCCGGCTCTTCCTCCATCACATCCTCTTCCATTACCTCCTCAACCGGCGTCTCCTCCGCCGCTTCCTCCATTACTTCGGGCTCTGTCGTAGGTTCTGTGGCTTCCTCGCCACAGGCCAGCGCCACCAAGGCAATAACTACGACTATGCTGGTGAGTAACCACAGTCGCCTGTTCAGTAGTTTCATTCTCTAGCCTCCTGTGTGATCGTCCTCATTCCTCCACTACCCGCAGCTCTTGCCGCGGCAAGAGCCTCACAAAGTGAGACTTGCTTCTGACGGCGTTACTGCTACATTGGCCATCTCCTACCTGTCTTCGGTTAGCGGGATCGATAACAGCTTGGACAGGGGTTTCGTGGGGGCTGTTTGGGGCATTTTCCTTCTTTGCTCATACCATGTCAACTTTGCTGGCCGGGTGCGGAAAACGAAGGTAAAAGGTAAGGGGCGCCACGGGTAGGTATACCCGTGGCGCCCCTCAGTTCCGGCCGTTCTTACAGCCTACCAGGAGCGAGTATCTACTGCCTGGCAGGGGCGTCTGCCGTGAACCAGGACTCCAGGAAAGTGTAGCCCTGGCCGGCCGAACCTTTCATTCCGCCGACGTTTAAGAGGTAGTCGGGGTAAACGTTCTCACTTATCCAGTTGGGCATCGGCCACCAGTACAGCTTGACCGCCGTGACCCGCTGGAGCTCCTCCACAACCGCCCTCTTGGTTGCGTCGTCCCTGGATGCCAGGCCGGCCTCGATCAGCTCGGTAAGCTCCGGGTCGTCAATCCCCTGGAAGTTTAAGGTCGTGCCGGGGTAGAAGGAGTTGTAGTAGAAGTCTATGGGATCGGGAAAGGTCGCGGGGGTCCAGTCGAAGGCCAGATCGCCGGGCCAGCTCGCGAAGTCGCTCCAGATCTGGTCGGACATCTCGGGGTAGGTTACAACCGAGAACTGTATGTCCATTCCCAGCTCTGCCGCGTTCGCCTGGAATACCGCGGCGTTTTGCTCGAAGAACTCCTCCAGGCGGTGGAGGTACATGCTCAGCTCGATCCGGTCTCCCACCTGGAACCCTTCAGGAGCCAGCCCGTCATCTATCAGCTCCTGCAGGCCCTCGTTGAACAGCGCCTTGGCTCCTTCGATGTCTATGGTCCGGACGCCGTCCGCACCCACCGGAAAGTAGGCTGCGCCTTCGCCCAGCTCATCCAGAGGGACGAACCAGGGGTGGACGATTGCCATGTCCCTGGTCTCTACATTGGAGCCGCCATACCACAGCTGGGGACTATGGTCTACGACCATGTTTATCGCCTGCCGAACCTTCTGGTTCATGAAGGGAAAGACCTCCAGCTTTGGCACCAGGTATACCTCGGTGGTGAAGTTCTCCACCACGGGCCGGTAGTCCGCTATCAGATCGGGCCTGTCCTGCAGGGCGTTCATGGTCTCCGGATCACCCGTCCACCAGCCCCAGTAGTAGTAGGCCGGGCCCACGTCCAACTCGCCGCCCCGGTACAAGGCTACCTTGGCTGCGTCGTCGAAGACGAACAGCACCTCGATGTTGTCTATGTAGGGCAGGCTCTCCCCGGTTATCCCATCGGGGCCTCGCCAATAGTCGGGGTTCCTCTCGTAGTACTGCCCAACGCCGAACTCGTGCTCCACCAGAATCCAGGGCCCTGTGCCTATCACCGTTTCCGGTGTCTCCAGTGTGCCGAACTCCTCCAGCACCTCGGGCGCCTCTATGACGAAGTAGAGGTATGCGGCGTAGGGCAGCAGGCCCGACCAGGGTCGTTTGAGGTTGAACACCACGGTGTAGTTGTCCGGCGCTTCGATGCTGTCGATAAAGCCCAGTATGTCCGCGTGAGGTGATCCCTCCGCCCTGTAGCGATTGTAGGAGAACACCACGTCGTCGGCCACCAGCTCCCGGCCGTTCACCGGGGGTATGTTCTGCCAATTGACGCCCTGCCTCAGGTGGAAGGTAACCGTCAGTCCATCTTCACTTATCTCCCAGGACTCAGCCAGGTCGGGATAGGGTGAAAGGTCGGAAGCGTCCAGGCGGTCGCAAACGTGATACGAGATAAGCTTGTTGTGAGTAAAGCTCTTAGTGGCAGCGCCCTCCCAGGCGTTGAATTGGGCGGTGTCGTAAGTTCCCGGGTCGTAGCCGGTCATGGTGAGGGTACCGCCATGAATGGGTTCGGCATCTTCCGGCGTACACACCGGGGGCAAGCCCCCTGCCTGTAGGACAAGCTCTTCCTGTTCTATAATGTAGTCGATAGCATCTTCTTCGGCGGCAGGCGCCTCCTCCTCCATCACCATCTCTTCAACCGGCGCCTCCTCCGCTACTTCCTCCTCCATCACCTCCTCAACCGGCGTCTCCTCCGCCGCTTCCTCCATTACTTCGGGCTCTGTCGTAGGTTCTGTGGCTTCCTCGCCACAGGCCAGCGCCACCAGGGCAATAACTACGACTATGCTGGTGAGTAACCACAGTCGCCTGTTCAGTAGTTTCATTCTCTAGCCTCCTGTGTGATCGTCCTCATTCCTCCACTACCCGCAACCCTAGTTTGATACAACAGCCTCATAAGGAAGAGTTGGCTTTTGACGGCGTTACTGCTACATTGGCCATCTCCTACCTGTCTTCGGTTAGCGGGATCGATAACAGCTTGGACAGGGGTTTCGTGGGGGCTGTTTGGGGCATTTTCCTTCTTTGCTCATACCATGTCAACTTTGCTGGCCGGGTGCGGAAATCGAAGGTAAAAGGTAAGGGGCGCCACGGGTATACCTACCCGTGGCGCCCCTCAGTTCCGGTCGATCTTACTACCTGGCCGGAGCGTCAGTCGTAAACCAGGACTCTATGAAGCTGTAGCCCTGGTTGGCGTAGCCTTTCATGGCTCCGACGTTTATCAGGTAGTCGGGGTAGATGTTCTGGCTTATCCAGTGGGGCAACGGCCACCAGTACAGCTTTGTGGCGAAAAGCCTCTGGAGGTCCTCGACGATCTCCCTTTTTGTCTCATCGTCTGTCGCCGACAGGCCAGCTTCTATCAGGGCGGTGAACTCCGGATCGTCGATACCTTGAAGGTTTCTGGACGCGCCTGGGTAGAACTGGTTGTAGTAGAACTCAATCGGGTCGGGATAGCCTGTCCACATATAGTCGAACGCCAGCTCTGATGGCCAGTTTTCAGTGGTCGTGCTCCAGAAGGTGTCAAACATCTCCTGGTACGATATCACTGTGAGCTCTGCGTCTATTCCCAGCTCCGCCAAGTTGGCCTGGAATACCGGGGCGTTATACGGGAACTGCGCATCCGTCCCCTCGGTGTACAGCTCTATCTGGATCCGGTCTCCCACTTGGAACCCTGCAGGAGCTAGACCCTGGTCTATCAGCTCCTGTAACCCCTCGTTGAGCAGCACCCGGGCTCCTTCGATGTCTACGGTCGGGTTGCCCTCCGCATCCACCGGAAAGTACTGTGCTGCTTCGCCCAGCTCTTCCACGGGTAGGTACCAGGGGTGGAGGGACACCAGGTCCCTGGTCTCGATCTGGGCGCCGTCGAACCACAGCTGAGGACTCCGGTCTATGACCATGTTTATCGCCTGCCGCACCTTCTGGTTCATGAAGGGGAAGGCCTCGAGGTCAGGCATGATCCACATCCCGGGAGAGATGTTCTCCACCACCTCTCGGTAGTCCGATATCAGATCGGGCCTGTCTGTCAGTGCATTCATCATCTCGGGAGATGCCGTCCACCAGCCCCAGGACCACCAGGCTGGGCCTACGTCCAACTCCCCTGCTCGATATAACGACAGCTTGGCGGAGTCCTCAGTGACGAACAACGCCTCGATGCTGTCTATGTAGGGCAGGTTCTCCCCGGTTATCCCGTTGGGGCCCCGCCAGTAGTCGGGGTTCCTCTCGAAGACCTGTTTAACCCCGATCTCATGCTCCACCAGAATCCATGGACCCGTGCCTATCACCGACTCCGGCGTCTCCAAAGTACCTAACTCCTCCAGCACATCGGGAGCGTCGATAGGGAAGTAGTAGTAGGCTGAGTAGGCAATCAACCCCGACCAGGGTCGGTTGAGGCGGAACACCACCGTGTAGTTATCAGGGGCTTCGACGCTGTCGACAAATGCCAGTATGCCGGCGTGAGGTGATCCCTCAGCCATGTAGCGGTTGTAGGAGAACACCACGTCGTCGGCCACCAGCTCCCGGCCGTTCAGCGGGGGTATGTCCTGCCACTTCACTCCCTGCCTAAGGTGGAAGGTGACTGTCAGTCCGTCTTCGCTTGTCTCCCAGGACTCGGCCAGGTCAGGGACGGGCGTTAAGTCGGAAGATTCATGAGGGTCACAGATGTCATAATTGGTCAACTTGTTGTGGGTAAAGCTCTTGACTACGGCGCCCGACCAGATCTCCCCACCCCCGGCTGTGTCGTAGCTTCCCGGGTCATATCCGGTCAAGGTAAGGGTACCGCCCGGGATGGGGTTGGCGCCTTCTGGCGTACATATCGGAGGCAAGCCTCCCGTCAGCACAACCAGCTCTTCAACCGGCTCCTCGACCGGCGCCTCCTCCTCCATCACCATCTCTTCCTCGGCAACCGGCTCCTCCTCCATCACCATCTCTTCCTCGACGACCGGCTCCTCCTCCATCACCTCCTCAACCGGCGGCGCCTCCACCTCCTCCGCTACCTCAGGGACTGGCGTAGGCGCAGCTTCCTCGCCGCAGGCCAGCGCCACCAGGGCGATAACGACGACTATACTGGTGAATAACCACAACCGTCTGTTTAGTGATTTCATTCTTTCGCCTCCTGTTAGATTGCCCGGATTCCTCTACCGCCCAGAGCCCCTGTTACAACAATAGCCTCAATTTAGGAACGATTGGCTTTTGGTAACGTTACTGCTACATTGACTATCTCCCACCTGTTTCGGCTAGTGGGATTGATAACAGCTTGGACAGGGGTTTCGTGGGGGCTGTTTGGGGCATTTTCCTTCTTTGCTCATACCATGTCAACTTTGCTGGCCGGGTGCGGAAAACGAAGGTGAAAGGTGAGGGGCTCCGCGAGTAGACCTACCCGCGGAGCCCCTCAGTTCCGGTCGATCTTACTGCCTGGCGGGAGCGTCCTCCGTGAACCAGGACTCCAGGAAGGTGTAGCCCTGGTGGGCTGATCCCTTCATTCCGCCGGCGTTCTTGAGGTAGTCCGGATAAACGTTCTCGCTTATCCAGTGGGGAGTCGGCCACCAGTACAGCTTCACAGCGAAGAGCTTCTGGAGGTCCTCCACTATCTTCCTCTTGGTTTCATCGTCTCTTGCCGCGAACCCGGCGTCAATCAGCTCTACAAACTCGGGGTCATCGACCTTCTGGAGGTTGTTCGCGTTGCCGGGGTAGAAGAAGTTGTAGTAGAAGTCAATGGGATCCGGGAAGGTCTGGAGAGTCCAGTCGTAGGCTATATCGCCGGGCCAGTCATCAAAGTCGCCCCAGATCTGATCGTACATCTCGCCGTAGTCTATGACCTTGAGATCTACGTCCATTCCCAGCTCTTTAGCGTTGGCCTGGAACACCGATGCGTTCTGCTCGAAGAACTCTTCCACGCGGTGGGTGAACATTTTTACCTGTATCGGATCGCCAATCTGAAACCCCTCGGGGGCCAGCCCCTCATCTATCAGCTCCTGCAGCCCCTCGTTGAACAGTACCTTGGCCCCTTCGACGTCCGCGGTCATGGTGCCCTCCGCATCCGTCGGGAAGTAGGCTGCCCCCTCGCCCAGCTCATCGAGGGGGACGAACCAGGGATGGACGGCGATCAGGTCCCTGGTCTCGACCACGGCGCCGCCGAACCATAGCTGGGGACTGCGGTCTATGATCATGTTTATCGCCTGCCGCACCTTCTGGTTCATGAAGGGGAAAGTTGTCAGCTTTGGTACGATGTACACCTCGGTGGTGAACTGCTCTACCACCTGCCGGTGGTCCGCTATCAGATCGGGCCTATCCTGCAGTGCGTTCAAGCTCTCCGGGTCGGCCGACCACCAGCCCCAGTAGTAGTAGGCTGGGCCCACGTCCAGCTCGCCGCTCCGGTACATGGATATCTTGGTCGCATCTTCGGCGACGAACAGCACTTCGATGTTGTCTATGTAGGGCAGGTTCTCACCGGTTACCCCGTTGGGCCCCCGCCAGTAGTCCGGGTTCCTCTCGTAGTACTGTCTAACCCCGAACTCGTGCTCCACCAGGATCCACGGCCCCGTGCCTATCACCGACTCCGGGGTCTCCAAGGTGCCGAGCTCATGCAGCACCTCGGGCGCCTCGATAACGAAGTAGTGATAGGCGGCGTAGCCGAGAAGGCCGGACCAGGGCCTCTTGAGGCTGAACACCACGGTGTAGTTGTCCGGTGCTTCGACGCTGTCGACGAAGCCCAGTACGCCCGAGAGGGGCGAGATCTCGTTCATGTAGCGGTTGTAGGAGAACACCACGTCGTCGGCCACCAGCTCCCGGCCGTTTACCGGAGGTATGTTCTGCCACTTGACGCCCTTCCTCAGGTGGAAGGTGACGGTTAGCCCGTCTTCGCTTATCTCCCAGGACTCGGCCAGGTCGGGGTAGGGGGACAGGTCGGAAGAGTCGTGGGGGTCGCAGATGTGATACGTGATCAGCTTGTTGTGGGTAAAGCTCTTTGTGGCGGCCGCTTCCCAGGCGTTGTACTGGGAGGTGTCGTAGGTTCCCGGGTCGTAGCCGGTCATGGTGAGGGTACCGCCGTGAAGGGGCTCGGCGCCTTCCGGCGTGCACACCGGAGGCAAGCCGCCCGTCTGGAGGACCGTCTCATCCATCGCCTCATCTTCCATCACCATCTCGTCGTCCGGTTCCTCCTCCATCACTTCCTCTTCCATTACCTCCTCAACCGGCGTCTCCTCCACCGCTTCCTCCATTACTTCGGGCGCTGTCGTAGGTTCTGTGGCTTCCTCGCCACAGGCCAGCGCCACCAGGGCGATAACGACGACGATGCTGGTGAGTAACCAGAGCCGCCTGTTCAGTAGTTTCATTCTCTCGCCTCCTGTGTGATCATACTAAGTTCTCCACTACCCGCAGTCCTGGCTACGGCAGGAATCTGGCGGGAAGGGACTGGTTGTTGACGACGTTACTGCTACATTGGCTATCTCCTACCTGTTCTCGGTCGGAGGAGAATGGTGGCAGCCAATAGTGGGGTTTCGTGAAAGCTGTTCGCGGCATTTTCCTTCGGTGCCAATACGTTGTCAACAATGTGTATGATTTCACAAAGCTTACCGGGAGATGGCACCGCACATGTAGGCCTTCACTATGTCCGGCTGCCTCTTGTTGCCTGCGGTGAAGGAGCGCCCTCTGAAGCGTGCAATATGGTAGCATGTGCATCTCAATAGCTACCCAGAAGCCCATCTTGAAACCTCCGCCTACCGCCAGGTGATACGATAAGTTCCTGGAGTGGCGGCAACCGTGGAAAGGGAAGGTGAGCCATGAGAGAGTACGATCTGGTAATCAGGGGCGGAACGATAGTGGATGGAACGGGCATTCCTCGCTACAGGGCGGACCTGGCGGTCAAGGACGGTCGGGTGGCCAACATCAGCGGCAAGATCCCGGCGGGCAACGCCAAGGAGATAGATGCCGGCGGATGCATCGTGGCGCCCGGGGCCATCGACCTCCACACCCACTACGATGCACAGCTCAACTGGGACCCTTACGCCACCCTTTCGGGCTGGTTCGGGGTCACCTCTCTCACCATCGGACAGTGTGGCTTCGGATTCGCGCCCACCAGGCCCCAAGACCGGGAGCTCAACATGCGCATGATGAATCGCATAGAGGCCATTCCGTTGGAGTCCATGCGATTGGGAATGCGGTGGGACTGGGAGACCTTCCCCGAGTATCTCGATAGCCTGGACCGGCAGGCCCTGGGGGTGAACGTGGGAGCACTGTTCCCCTTCTCGCCCCTGAGAGGATATGTGCTGGGGATGATCCCGTCCCGGGAGAGGACATCGGTTACGGACGAGGAGTTGAACGAGATGAAGCGCCTCTTCCACGAGGCCATGGAGGCCGGCGCCTTTGGCTTCTCCACGGACATGAACACGGGGGATAGGCCGGAAGATGGGTCCTGGCTGCCCAGCCACGTGGCCTCCAACGAGGAGTACACGGCTCTCGCAGAGGTGCTTACCGAGTTCGGAGTGGGGCACATCGGCTGGACCATTGCTAATTCCGGGGGCCTCCCTCCCGAGAAGAGTCCGAGTCGACAGCGTGAGGTGATGACCCAGCTGATGAGGATCAGTGGCCGGCCCCTGCACGTGCTCTTGGAGCAGGAATCGGCCCGGGACGCGTGGGTGGCGGAGATGCGGGCCGAGGGGCTGCCTCTAATGACCCAGGAGTTGGTCATGGAGGTCAATGCCGAGTTCAAGCTGGCGGAGTACAACCTCTTCGATACTCTGCCCAGCTGGGTGGATCCGCTGGTCGGCACAGTCGAGGAACGGGTCATCAAGCTGCGGGACCCCGACACCCGGGCCGCCATGAAGAAAGACGCCGACGAGCAGGCCCTGCTCCGTACCGACTGGACCAGGATCACCGTCCTGGAGACGATCCACGAGCGGAACTACAAGTATGACGGGCTAACTATCGAAGAGGTAGCCCGCATGCAGGACAAGCATCCTCTGGACGCCTTCCTGGACCTGGCCCTGGACGAGGCGCTGGAGACCCAGTTTGCCCACGCTGTGGACCCCGAGCCGTTGGAGCAGAATGTCCTGAACCCCTATGGACACATCTCAGTGTCCGATGGCGGCGCCCACACCAGGTACCTCACCACCGCTACCTGGCCCGTGGAGTTCCTTACCCACTGGGTCCGGGACAAGGAGATAATGAGTCTGGAGCAAGCCCATTACAAGATGAGCTCGCTCCCCGCCTGGTTCGCCGATTTCAAGGACCGGGGCGCTCTCCGCATAGGGGCCTGGGCCGATATCATGGTCTACGACCAGCAGGAGCTAGGCTTCCTCTACGACAGGATGGTCTACGCCAACGACTTTCCGGGCGGCGAGCGCCGGGTGATACAGAAGCCCACGGGCCTTCGTTACACCCTGGTCAACGGCGCCGTGACCTTCGAGGACAACGAGTGCACAGGCGCACTGCCGGGCGTGCTGCTGCGCAGCTACGACATGGTAGTCTGATTGCAAATCTGTCGGATGTAGGGAGAGTCCAGAAGGACACTTCCCTCTGGCAGGGGGATTGGGGGATGTGCCCCCAGGTATAAACCCATCCCGGTGTGGGGTGGAGGGGGACAAAAGCACCGATGCTTTTGAGACAAGCTCAGGAGAGTGCCAATGATCAGCGAAGAGCAGGTCAAGCAGTATCGTGAGGATGGGTACCTGGTCGTCAAGAACGTCCTGTCGAAGGACGAGGTGGCCGAGCTCGGCCGGGTTACCGACGAGTTCCGGGAGAAGTCTCGAGAGGCAACCGAGCACACGGGCGTCTTCGATCTCGAACCCGACCACACCCCGGAGGACCCCAAGCTCCGTCGCATAAAATCGCCCCACGAGCATCACCCCGTTTACGAAGCCGCCCGTTGCAACGAGAGAATCCTCGACGTCGTCGAGCATCTCGTGGGTCCGGGTGTTCGATTCTTCGAGACGAAGCTCAACATGAAATGCCCCGAGGGCGGCAGCCAGGTGGAGTGGCACACCGACTGGGGTTTCTACCCCCACACCAACGATGACATCGTCGCGGTGGGCATCTCCCTGGATGACATGGAGATCGAAAACGGGTGCATGATGGTGATGCCCGGCTCCCACACCGGCCCCCACTGGAGTCACCACGAGGACGGGGTGTTTATAGGCGCCGTCTCCGAAGAGGCGTTCGACATGGAGTACGCGGCCCCTGTGACCATGAAGGCGGGAGACATCTCCGTGCATCACGTGCGACTGCTCCACGGGTCAGCACCCAACGTCTCGGAGAGGCCCAGACGCCTTCTTCTTCAGAGCTACACGGCCCTCGACGCCTTTCCCCTCAGCGGCATCGCCGACTGGGACGTGTGGAACGACATGATCCTCCGTGGCGAGCCCACGTTCGAACCCCGCTTGGAGAAGGTGCCGGTCCACTTCCCGCTGCCAATGCCCGACCGTGTTGGCTCCATCTTCGAGCTGCAGACCCAGATGAAGAAGTCCCACTACAAGTAGCCGGCCCCGCTTACGCCCGCGCGTCTATGCGCCGGCTTTTCACCGCCCACCACCGGAACGTAAGGAGGAGATCATGGGAGGATACGCAGAGCTCGAACAGCGACTGGCTGACGGCGAAGTGCTGGTTCTGGACGGGGCCATCGGCACCGAGATTACCAGGCTGGGCGCCCCGGCTCATCCCATAGCCTGGACCGCCGAGGCCCTGTTCACCCATCCTCACACCGTGCGCCACATGCACGAGCGCTACATCAAGGCCGGGGCCGACATCATTATGACCAACACCTTCGGCAGCCACCGGGACGTGCTGGAGGCCTCCGGCTACGGCACCCAGGTTCGGGAGGCCAATATCCGAGCCGTCTACCTGGCCCAGGAGGCCGTTGCCAGGGCCGCAGGCGGCAGGTCCGTCTACATAGCGGGTTCCATCAGCGACCGGCACGTGGGGCGAGAGGTACACACGGGCGCTCTCCGAGCCATGAGCGGCGACGGATATCATCTGGACCCAATCCTCAAAGAGGCCTACTACGACGAGATGGTCGACCACCTTGCCGAGATGGGCGTGGACTTCTTCCTGCTGGAGAACCTGTCCGATCATCCGGCGAGGAAGATGTGTCTGGACGCCGCTAAGCGCTCGGGCCTGCCGGTCTGGTCCAGCATCAGCCAGGTATACGAAGAGGATGACAAGCTTCTGGTCAGCGATCGGGAGAGAGACGATCTTACCTTGGACGAGAGCCTGGAAGACATGATGTCCTGGGGCGGCCAGGCGGCGATGACCATCATGCACGCCGAGATCCCCGAGACCACTCTTGGTCTGGAGGTGCTCAGCGAGAAATGGGACGGGCCCATGGCGGCCTACCCGGACTCGTTGCGGCCGGACTGGCTGACCACCTGGCAGGACCTGTCCATCCAGAACGCGGAATCGCCCCAGGACTTCGTGGCCGAGGCGAAGAAGTGGGTCGAGATGGGGGTCCAGGTGATCGGGACATGCTGTGGGTTCGGTGTAGAGTACATCGAGCCGCTGAAGGAAGGGTTGCCCAGCCACATCCCGACGCCGCGCAACGTGAAGAAGGCGGCCTGAACCCCCTCCGGGCTGGAAATCGAGGGATACTTCACCGGCTCGTTGCAAAACCGGCGTGGGGTGGGGCTCCCATTCATCAGCCCAACCCTCTTGAAACGTGGTCCTAACCACCCTGGCTAGATTGCCACGCCCCGACATTGTCGGGGCTCGCAATGACGAAGGTATGGATTCAATCTGACGGTAGTCGTCGTTGCGAGCGAGGGGGAGTTGGTCTTGGTGGGTTGAAGAGAGCGAAGCAATCCAGCCCGCTTCGCTCCTCTGCGCACCTCGTGTTTCATCGGGCTGCTAACACTCGACCCCGAACCCGTTGTCTCCTTGATATAGGCCGGCACTATCTTCTACCTGCCAAGAGTGCGGGATGTCGCGCTCTCTTCTCTCATGTTATGGGTGCAGGGTCTCGCCCTGCCAGAGGCAGGGGGTTTAGGGGATGTCCCCCGGATACACCACGTCCCAGGGCGGATAGTCTCGAAGGACAGCTGCCAGGCCTACCGGGAGACCCGCCCGCGCTGATATACTGGTGCAGCCATGACATCCACCAAGTACACCGACGTGAACCGTACCAACTGGGACGAACGGGTCCCAGTCCACGTGGCATCCGAGATGTATGCCGTGGAGGGGTTCATGGCCGGCGGCAATCCCCTGCCCGCCGTGCAGATGGACGAGCTAGGCGACGTGCGAGGCAGGACGATGGTGCACCTCCAGTGCCACATCGGTCTCGATACACTGTCCTGGACCAGGTTGGGCGCCGAAGTGACGGGTATCGATTTCTCACCGCAGGCCATAGAGGCGGCGCGGAGAATAAGCGAGGAGTCGGGGGTGGCGGGCCGCTTCATCGAAGGGGACGTGTACCAGACGCACCTTCTGCTGGAGCGACAGTTCGACATCGTTTACACGGGGGTGGGAGCGCTGTGCTGGCTGCCCGATGTCAAAAGGTGGGCGGAGGTGGTGGGCCGGCTTCTAAACCCCGGCGGGACGTTCTATATCCACGAGTTTCATCCGGTCCTCTGGGCTCTCGACGCCGACCGCACGGACGGAGTCCTCGCCATGACCGAGCCTTACTTCGAGACCGCCGAACCCAACAGGTGGGAAGGGATTGGCACCTATGCCGACGAGAACGCCACCTTCGAGAGCACGGTGACCTACGAATGGAATCACGGCATGGGCGAGATCATCACCTCGCTGATTCAAGCCGGTCTCCGCATAGAGTTTCTACACGAGCAGCCGACGTGCGTCATCTCGGTGTTGCCGGGCATGATCGAGACCGAGGAAGGCTGGGTCCTGCCGGGAAAGACCATGCAAGCACCAATGATGTATTCGATCAGGGCGGTAAAGACGGGTTGACCAAGCCCTAGTCCAGGATGGTGAACATGAGCGTGTTGATCAAGGACTGCAATATCATAGATGCCACTTCGCCGGACGTGCGGCGGGGCCGGCACGTACTGATCGAAGACGGAACGATCACAAAGGTCGGGGCCGGCGCCGGCCCATCGGCCGATACCGTGATCGACGCCGGAGGGGCCTGCCTGTTGCCCGGGCTGTGGGACGTCCACACCCACCTGACCAAAGGCGCCTGGGGACAGGAGTATGAGGAGGAGGTAGCCGAGGGGCCGCCCAAGCTGGTCGCCAACAACGGCCGCAATGCTATGGAGGCGTTGAAGGCCGGCGTTACCTCTATGCGGGTTGTCGGCATAGCCGATTGGGCGGATATAGCCTGGCGGGATGCCTTCAACTCGGGGCAGTTGGTCGGGCCGCGGTTGTTTTGCTGTGGACACAGCCTGGACACTCCCGCCGGCCACGGCGGCGGATCCGGGATGGCGGCGACAGTCAACGGCCCCCTGGCGATAACCAATGCGGTCCGCAACGAGATAATGCACGGCGTAGACCAGATAAAGCTCATTACCACCGGCGGGATCATGGGTACCGGCCACGATGTTATGCATCACGTGATGTGGACGAGGGAAGAGGTCGAGGCGGCTATCGGCATCGCCCGAATGAGGGGAGTGGCGGTGGCCACCCACGCCACCGCTCCCCAGGCCGTCAAGTGGGCCGTCCAGGCGGGGACCCACTCCCTGGAGCACGGGTACATCCTGGACGAGGAAGCGGCGCAGATGATAGTGGACAACGGTGTTTACTACGTGCCCACCCTGGCCCTAAGCCATCTGACCGAAGAACAGGCGGAAAGCCCCGCTCATCGCTCCTACTGCCAGGCCCATAAGCTTCCCGAAGAGTTCGCCGAGAGGGCCGATCAGTTCGCCCCGACTCACGAGAAATCGTTCCGCATGGCCCTGGAGGCCGGCGCCAAGATAGCCTCCGGGTCCGACGAAGGGCCGCCCAGGGAGGCCGCTCTCCTGGAGATAGAGTTCCTGTCCCGCGGTGGCCTCGGCCCTCACGGCGCCATAGTGGCTGCAACCCAGACCGCGGCCGAGGTCTGCGAGGTGGGAGACAGGATCGGCACTATCGAAGAAGGCAAGCTGGCTGATATGATACTTGTCGAAGACAATCCCCTGGACGATATCCAGAATCTGCATAAGCTGCTGCTGGTGTTGAAGGGCGGCGCGGTGGTGACGGACAACAGATAGTAGACGGGAATCGCTATGAGCATTTTGATCAAAGACTGCAACATCATCGATGCCGCTTCCCCCGAGGTGCGAACGGACCAGTACGTGCTGGTGGAGGACGGTACCATCACCGAGGTGGGCAGCGGGCCGGCGCCCTCCGCCGATACCACTATCGATCTGGGTGGTACCTACCTGCTACCCGGTCTCTGGGACGTTCACACCCACCTGAACAAGGGCACCTGGGGCCCGGAAGTAGAGGAGGAGGCCGAAGGACCGGCCAAGTCCGTCGCCAACGAAGGACGGCACGCCATGGACGCACTGCAGTCCGGGGTCACGTCCCTGAGAGTCGTCGGCATTGCAGACTGGGCCGACGTAGCCTGGCGGGAAGCGTTCAAATCGGGGCAGTTCATGGGCCCCCGCCTGTTTTGCTGCGGCCACGGACTGAACACCCCGGCGGGCCACATGGCCGATCTGGAAAGCGGAGGCATCGCCAACGGGCCCGGGGCGTTCGTCAAAGCGGTACGCAACGAGATCATGCACGGCGTCGATCAGATCAAGCTGGTCACCACCGGAGGCATCATGGGCACGGGGCACGACGTGATGCACCACATCATGTTCACCCGCCAAGAGGTGGAAGCCGCTATATGGATCGCCACGATGAGGGGTGTGCCCGTCGCCACCCACGCCACCGCTCCCCTGGCCGTGAAGTGGGCGGTCCAGGCAGGTACCAACTCGCTGGAGCACGGTTACATCCTGGACGAGGAAGCAGTGCACATGATGGCTGATAGAGGGGTGTACTACGTGCCCACACTGGCCCTCAGCCACCTCACCCCTCAGCAGGCTTCCACTCCGGATCAGACCTCCTACTGCCAGGAGCACCACCTACCCGAGGAGTTCGCCGAGAGGGCCGACCAGTTTGCCCCTGTCCACGAAGAGTCGTTCCGCATGGCGTTGGAAGCGGGGGTGAAGGTCGCCTGTGGCTCCGACCAGGGCCCGCCCAGGGAGGCTGCTCTTCTGGAGATCGAGTACCTGTCCAGCTGTGGGCTGGGACCCTATGGCGCCATCGTCGCAGCGACGCAGAACTCGGCCGAGGTCTGCAAGGTGGGCGACAAGCTGGGGACCATCGAACAGGGCAAGCTCGCCGACTTGATCGCCGTAGAGACCAATCCCCTGGAGAACATCCACAACCTGCGCCGGCAACTCTTGGTCATGAAGAACGGCGATGTGGCCGTAGACCGGCTCTAGCTCCTCTCTTCGGCGACCATCCCCCTATTCCCCTTCCTAGCCAGGAAGGGGGGAAGAAAAAGAGACAAGTTCTGAGGGACGCCCTCAGACTCCCGGCAAAGGGACTTCGCCCCTCTGCACACCCCCACGCTTAACCGACTCACTAGCGGTAGTATGTGGGGGTGGGGAGTTGACGGATGCAACCCGGGGAGTCCGGAGGGCCTCCCACTAACGGGGGGTTTGGGGGACGTGCCCCCAGATCGAAAATGTCTCAGGGCGGGTGGGAGGGCAAACCAACCTGGGACCAGGCTGACTATCAGCTACCCCTGAGCTCCGCTCCCAACTCCTTGCTGAGCCGCTGCAGCAGCTGCGCCTGCACCACGTTCACCTCGTCCTCGGTCAGGGTGCGGTTTGGCGACTGGTACATCAGATTGTAGGCCAGCGATTTCTTGCCTGCCGGCACCTGATCGCCCGTGTAGATATCGAACAGCCTGACCGAGGTAACTATGGGGAACGACTTGAGGAGGTCCTCGACGGCCCGGGCCTGAGTGTCCAGGTCCACTATTAGAGCAACGTCCCTCATTACGCCCGGGAACCGGGACACCGGCCTGTAGCTCTTTGTAGTGGGCACGTGGCGCAGAAGCGTTTCCAGGTCAAGCTCGAAGACGTGGACAGATGGGGCCTCCAGGTCGAAGGCCTCGGCGACACTGGGGTGGACCTCGCCAAGCACGCCCAACCGATCGTTCTGGACGTAGAGGGAAGCCACCCTGCCGGGATGAAGGCCTGGCTCCGAAGCCTCCTCGAACCTGGCTTCCACACCCAGCTCGTTCAGGAGCGTTTCCAGCACGCCCTTCGCCTCGAGGAATCCCTCCGCTAGTGGGCTCTCACCTGCGGTGAAAATGGCCGCCAGCACCTGTTTCTCGGCGGGCAGATCGGCTTCTTGGGCAGGGTAGACCCTGCCGATCTCGAATAGGCGAAGACCTTCAACCTGGTGCTTTTCGTTGAGAGCTGCATTGGCGAGCAGGCCGGGCCGGAGGCTGAGGCGCAGGTACTCCTGGTCCGAATGCATGGGGTTGGCTACCTTCAGCGGCCGGGGCGAATCGGGCACCTCTATACCGGCGGCTTTCATCCGGGAAAGCCCGATCAGCGAGTAGTTGATCACCTCCTGCATCCGGCAGCTGGCGAGGACGTCCCGGATGTATTGCCCCATATCTCGAAGGGGGTCGGATTCCCGGTGAGGGATATCGCCGCTTAGCGAAGTAACGGGAATCCGGTCGTAGCCGATGGTCCGGACCACCTCCTCAACCAGGTCATCCTCGATGGCAATGTCCGAGCGCCAGAAGGGAGGTTCGACGGAGATATCGTAGCCTCCGCCATCGGTACACTCGAATCCCAGTGACTCCAGGATTTTGATTATCCTCTCCTTTTCTACCGATATTCCCAGAACCTGCTCGACGCGGGCGGCGGTCACGGTAACCGGTTCTTGCTTCACCTTGCCCGGGTATACGTCGATCACCCCTTGAGCAACGGTCCCACCTCCCAGCTCTACCAGGAGTTGAGTGGCCCTGCGAAGGCCCTGGATGGGCAACTCGCGGCTCAGGCCCTTGTCGAAGCGGATGGAGGCTTCGCTGCGCAGCTTCAGCCTATCGGAGGTGCGGCGAATGTTGACGTTGTTGAAGTTCGCTGACTCCAGAAGCACCGCCGTGGTGTCTTCGGATACCTCCGTGTTGGCGCCTCCCATCACCCCCGCCAGCCCCACGGGGCCCTGGGGATCGGTGATGGCCAGCATTTCCGGGTCCAGGGTACGATCTTCGCCGTCCAGCGATACCAAGTGCTCGCCCGGCCGCGCCCTTCGCACGATTATCTTCTTCTCTCTCAGCCTGTCATAATCGAATGAGTGAAGCGGCTGGCCGAACTCCAGCATCACGTAGTTGGTCACGTCGACGATGTTGTTGATGGGCCTCATTCCGGCAGCGATGAGCCTCTCCTGCATCCACTGAGGCGATGGGGCGACGGTCATGCCGGTGATCAGGCTGGCCGTGTAACGGGGGCAGAGGTCTGGGTCGGCTACCTCGATGGTCATCAGCTCATCGATGGGAGGGCCCTGCTCCGGGTACCTAACCTTCGGCAGTGAGACCCGGTTCTCGGTCAAGGCGCCCACCTCCCAGGCGATGCCCAGCATAGACTGGCAGTCGGGCCGGTTGGGGGTGAGCTCTAGGTCAAATATCTGATCACCCATGAAATCGGACAGGGGAACGCCGAGGGGCGCCTCCTCGGGAAGGACCAGGATGCCCTCATGCTCATCGGACAGCCCCAGCTCCTTCTCCGAGCAGACCATCCCCGCCGAGACCACGCCCCGTATCTTGGCCGCCTTTAGCTTGGCCGGCTTGCCGGTATGTCCGTCGATCAGCTCGGCGCCGACTTTGGCGAAGGCGATCTTCTGGTCCGCGGCGACGTTGGGTGCGCCGCAGACGACGGTATGCTCCTCGTCGGGAAGCTGGACGGTGGCGAGGACGAGCCTATCGGCGTTGGGGTGTTTGTCCACCCTGGTCACCAGCCCGACGAACACGTCGTTCCAGCTTCCACCCACCGTGGTGATCTCGGCTACTTCAGTGCCTGCCTGGGTCAGCTTGCCCGCCAACTCCTCCGCCGGAAGGGTGATGGGGACGTATTCGCTGAGCCATTTCAAGGATACTTTCATGGGTCTAGAACTGCTTTAGAAACCGTACATCGTTGGCGTAGAAAAGCCGGACGTCGTCGATGCCGTACTTCAGCATGGCGATCCGCTCCAGGCCTATGCCGAAGGCGAAACCGGTGTATATGCTCGGGTCGTAGTCGACCCGCTCCAGCACCTTGGGGTGGACCATGCCCGCGCCCATGATCTCCAGCCAGCCGGACTGGCCGCAGACCCGACAGCCCCTACCGTTGCAGGAGATGCAATCGATGGCCATCTCCGCCCCCGGCTCCACGAAGGGGAAATAGTCGCAGCGAAACCGCACCTTTCGATTGGCGCCGAACACCTGGCGGACGAACTCGTACAGGGTGCCCTTCATATCGGCGAGTGTGATGTTTCTGTCGACGGCGAGCCCCTCGCATTGGAAGAAAGCACTTTCGTGGCTGGCGTCGGTGGCCTCGTACCGGTAGACACGGCCCGGCACCACCACCCGGACAGGCGGGCGGGTATTCTCCATGACCCGGATCTGCATGGGGGAGGTGTGGGTGCGCATCAGCATCGGCCGCTGGCCCTCGGCATTGACGTAATCAATCCAAAAGGTATCGAACATATCTCGAGCCGGATGGCCCCGAGGTATGTTCAAGGCCTCGAAGTTATAGTAGTCCCACTCCACCTCGGGCCCCTCGACCACTTGGAAGCCCATGTTGGAGAAGGCCTGGCACACCTCTCGCATTATCTGGGTGGTGGGATGGAGACGCCCGATGGGCACCCGATGGCCGGGCAGGGTAACGTCTATGGACTCGCCCAGCTGAGCGTCGAGTGCTTTTCGCTTGAAGTCCTCTTCCCTCTGCTCCAGGGCCGACTCCAGCTCAGCCTTGACGCGGTTGGCCGCACCGCCGATGGACCGACGTTCTTCCGGGGCCAGCTTCCCCAGCGTTCGCAGCACCTGGGTAAGGGCGCCCTTCCTGCCCAGGTAGGAGATGCGCCACTGCTCCAGCTGGTCCGTGCCCGAGGCCGATTCCAGCTCTCGCAGGGCCTTGTCTTTTATCTCCTGGACTTGATCGATCATCACCGCTCCCGTTAAATATAGAAAAGCGAGAGGAGGTCTCCTCTCGCCTTGCCGCCTCGGTATGTTCAAGCTGGCGTCAGGCAGACGCCTCCTTGGCGGCGGCTATGACCTGACTAAACCCCGCGGGGTCCCGCAAGGCCATATCGGCCATCGTCTTACGGTCCAGCTGAATGCCCTTCTGCTTCAACGCGTGGATGAACTTGCTGTAGGAGAGCCCCTCGCGCCGGACAGCGGCGTTGATCCGAGCGATCCACAACTTGCGGAAGTCCCGCTTGCGCTCCTTGCGATGACGATAGGCGTAGCTCAGGGACTTGAGCATAGCCTCATGGGCCCTTTTGTACAGGGTGCTCTTGGTGCCCCGGTAGCCCTTGGCCAGCTTTATTACTTTTTTGTGTCGGTGGCGGGTTGTCGTGCCGCCCTTTACTCTGGGCAAGTTACTCTCCGGGCGCTCAACTACGGGAGTCCGTAGGGGAGGGTCTTTTGTATCTTACGCCGGTCCGAGGGTGAGATGGGGTGCATCTCGTCGAACATCCTCCGGACCCGCTTGGGCTTCTTGGTCTTGTTGTGGCTCTTGCCGCCCTTGGCGCGCATGATTTTTCCGGAGCCGGTGATGTGAAATCTCCGCTTAGCCCCTTTATGTGTTTTCAGCTTTGGCATCTACTCTTTCCTTCGAGTCTTCCTCTGCCGTCGATGCCGTCTTCTTGCTCGGCACCAGTACCATGCTCATGGTACGTCTTTCTACGGTGGGCGCTACCTCCACCCGCGCTTCGTCCGTCAGGGCCCTAGCCACCTTGCCCAAGAGCTGGTTGCCGATCTCCGGGTGGGACATCTCCCGGCCTCTGAACAACACGGAGACCTTCACCTTGTCTCCTCCGACCAGGAACTCGACGATCTTCTTGGTCTTTCGCAACATATCGTGCTCGCCGATACGGGTCCTCATACGGACCTCTCTCAACGCGGAGGACTTCTGCGATTTCCGGGCTAGGCGGTCCTTTTTTGCTTGTTCGTACTTGAACTTGCCGTAGTCCATCAACCGGCAGACCGGCGGGTCTGCGTTGGGCGCAACCTCGACCAAGTCTACCTCGTTCTCACGAGCCGTGTTGATGGCTGAGGGTAGCGTCATGATACCGAGCTGGTCACCATTCACGCCTATGACCAGCACCTCCCTGGCCCGTATTCGCTCGTTAGTACGATAGGCCTTGCCGGCTATACTAGCTACCTCCTGAATGCAAATTCAATGGTGGTTGAAGCGGCGGGAATATAGCACAAGTTTCCATAATCGTCAATGTTTTAGGTTTTCGCCCGAACCTCCTCAGCGATCATCTCCTTGACGGACTTCAAGGGGTTGGCCCCCAGGTCTTCGCCGCTGCGAAGCCGGACCGATAGGCTGTGGCTCTCCACCTCTTTGTCACCGACGACCAGCATGTAGGGCACCTTTTGCAGCTGGGCCTCGCGGATCTTGAGGTTCATTCGCTCCTTGCGTGCGTCCATCTCGGCCCGGATGCCGGCGGACCGCAGCTCCTCCACAGCCGTTCGGCAGAAATCGTGGTGCCTATCGGTTATGGGGATGACCACCGCTTGTACCGGGGCCAGCCAGGTGGGAAACGCTCCTCCATAGTGCTCTATGAGCACTCCCATGAACCGCTCCACTGAACCCAGCAGGGCGCGGTGGACCATGAAGGGCCTGTGCTCCTGCCCGTCCTCGGCGATGAAGCCGAGATCGAACCGCTCCGGCAGGTTGAAATCGAACTGGACGGTGGTGCACTGCCACTTCCTGCCTATGGCATCCTGTATCTTGACGTCTATCTTCGGCCCGTAGAAGGCGCCGCCGCCTGCATCCAGCTGATAGCTGAGGCCCTTCTTGTCCAGCGTTGAGCGCAGGGCCTCCGTCGCCCGGTCCCAGTCCTCCGGCCTACCGACGTACTTCTCCGGCCTGTCCGCCAGGAAGATCTGATACTCGGTGAACCCAAAGGCGCCGAGCAAAGAAAAGGTCAGGTCCAGCACCCCTTCGACCTCATCCTCCAGCTGGTCCGGCCGGCAGAAGATGTGGGCATCGTCCTGGGTGAAGCCTCGCACCCGAAGCAGGCCGTGGAGGACGCCGCCCCGCTCGTAGCGGTAGACGGTCCCCAGCTCGCCGAGGCGGAGGGGAAGCTCCCGGTAGCTGCGCAGGGAGGACTTGTACATCAGGATGTGGAAGGGGCAGTTCATCGGCTTCAGGTAGTATTCCTGGCCGTCCAGATCGATGGGCGAGTACATGTTTTCGGAGTAGAAGTCCAGGTGGCCGCTGGTCTCCCACAATGTGCTCTTGCCGATGTGAGGGGAGTAAACCAGCGAGTACCCGGCCTTGTAGTGCTGCTCACGCCAGAAATCTTCCATTACCGTCCGCACCTGCGAGCCCTTGGGGTGCCACAGTATCAGGCCCGCACCCAGCTCCTCGTGGATGGTGAAGAGGCCTAGCTCCCGTCCAAGCTTCCTATGGTCGCGCTTGGAGGCCTCTTCGAGTCGGTGAAGATACTTGTCCAGGGCCTCCTGGGACTCAAACGCGGTGCCGTAGATGCGCTGCAGCATGGTACGGTGCTCGTCCCCTCGCCAGTATGCGCCGGCGACGCTCAAAAGCTTGAAGGCCGACACTTGTCCCGTGGACTCCACGTGGGGCCCCTGGCACAGGTCCATGAAATCGCCGTGGGTGTAGGTGCCGAGCATTTCGTCCGGGATCTCCTCGATGATCTCCAGCTTGAAGGGCTGACGGCCGAACAGATCGGGGGCGTTGGAACGGTGGATGTCTTCCCTGACCATGGGGTGATCGGCGGCCATGGTCTTCGCCATCAGCTTCTCGATATCCTCCAGGTCTGCGTTGGTCAGGGAGCGAGGTAGCAGGAAGTCGTAGTAGAACCCATCGGCCGTGGGAGGGCCGATGGCCAGCTGGGCATCGGGAAACATGGACACAACGGCATCGGCCATGACGTGGGCCGCCGTGTGCCTGATCCTCCTTCGGAGGTGAGCGATGCCGTCGGGGTCTTCCGAGGAAGCCTCTTTCGCTATCTCCGTATCGGTCAGTATAGATTCAGCCACCAGGTCTCCTACTTATGCTCTAGACGTTCAGACCTCCCCACATCGGTCCGGGGAGGTCCTCTACTTTCATCTCTCAGTTTGGCCAGCTAGTTTCGATACTCTATCTAGACCTCTCCATCTTTTCCGCCTTGTACCCGAGCGCCCGATAAGGCGGAGTTATGGTGGGCGATACTGGATTCGAACCAGTGACCTCTACGATGTCAACGTAGCGCTCTAACCAACTGAGCTAACCGCCCCTGGCTCGTGGGACCAACGAATCGAGTCTAGCAAGGGCCAATACCTAAGTCAAGGAGAAGACCTTCTTGGGCGCCCAGGGGCCTCGGGGGCCGGGAGAGGTGAGGATGGCCAGGAACTTGCCATCGCTGGAGTAGGCCCGCAACCTGTAGGGCTTCTCTGAGGGGGGAGCCGGCTTGTTATCCGTCATCTCGCTGGGAGGCACCATGACCGCCTGCCCCGATAGTACCGCCCGCTCCGCCCGCTGGTCCAGGATGGCGCTGTCCATACCCTGCAGCACGAAGTCGACGGGATATAGAAGCTCCTGCCAGGAGTCTCCCTCAACGGCCGCCGAGAACTCCTCGATGCCGACGGAGTCTCGAATGTCGAAGGGGCCGGTCCTCAGCCTGATCAAGCTCTGGAGATGGGCGCCGCAGCCCAGCGCTTCGCCGATATCGTGGGCCAGGGAGCGGATGTAGGCGCCCCGGCCACACTCCACTTCGATGGTGATTATCGGGTGTTCCCAACCGGTGAGCTCCAACCTGTAGATCATGGTGGAGCGCTTCTTTCGCTCGATCACCACGCCCTCTCGGGCCAGCTTGTAGAGCCTCTTGCCCTCGTGCTTGAGGGCGCTGTACATGGGGGGCTCCTGATCTATGGCGCCCCGAAAGGAGCCAAGAGTCTCTTCCAGCAGCTCCGGGGTGACCCCCGAGGGGTCTCGGGTGGCGACTACCTGGCCCTCGGCATCGTAGGTGTCGGTGGTGACCCCTAGAATGATGTCCGCCCTGTAGCTCTTATCGGCCTCGGCGAGGTACTCGGTGACTCGGGTGGCCTGCCCGATGCAGATGGGCAGCACGCCGGAGGCCAAGGGGTCCAGGGTACCGCCGTGCCCCACCTTCTTCTGGCGGGTAAGCTTCTTGACCAGGCGTACGATGTCGTAGGAGGTCTTGCCTGCGGGCTTGCAAAAATTGAGGCTGCCGTTGACGTTCAACGCGGCTCTGCTGCCTCGCCATCGTGGCTGACAGCGTCGGCCTGGTTCATCAGCTCCAGGACGTGGGCGCCCTGCTCCAGGGAATCGTCCCGCCGGAAAGAGAGCTGGGGAAGGTGGCGCATGGCCAATCGGGGGCCCAGATTACGGCGCAGGAAGTGCGAGGCGGCTTTCAGGCCCCGGAACACTTCGTCCTTCTCCTCCTCGGTCCCCATGACGCTCACGTAAACCCTGGCGTGGCCCAGATCGTTGCTCACCGAAACCCGGGTGATGCTGACCATGTGCTGCAGCCTCGGGTCCTGGACCTTTCGCTGCAGAATCCGGCTCAGTTCGTCTCGTATCAGTTCGTTGATTCTTAGGACACGACGGGACATGGCTGGAGCTCCGGGGTGAATTGGGTCGAGGAAAGATACCCGTTCCAGAGAAGGAGTATCTACTCGTTAGGCCAGAATCTTGACCTCTTCTCTACGGTACGCCTCTACGACGTCGCCGGGCTGGAAGTCCTGGAAACCCTCCACTCCGATACCGCCTTCGGTGCCCGGCGCCAGCTCCCTGACCGAGTCCTTGTAGTGCTGAAGGCTCTTGATGGTGGAATCGTGCAGGCGGGTGCCGTTGCGGATAACCCGGACGAGGGCGTTCCTGGCCAGGGTCCCCTCGGTTACGCCGATGCCGGCTACCCTGCCGCCCTTGACCTTGAAGATCTCTTTGACGACGGCCTGAGCTTCGACGACCTCCTTGTACTCGGGCTCGAGCAGTCCAAGAGCGGCCTGCTGCGCATCGTCTATCAGGTTGTATATCACATCGTAGAAACGGATGGGGACCCCTTCGATGTCCGCCAGTCTCCGGGCGCCCGTTTCACTTCTTGTATTGAATCCCATGATCATGGCATTGGAGGCGGAGGCGAGCATTACGTCGTTTTCACTGACCGCTCCGCTGCTGGTGCGAATTATCTTTATTCTGACCCGATCAGATGCCAGCTTCTCCAGGGCGCCGCGTATGGCCTCGGCGCTCCCTTCCACGTCGGTTTTGAGGATTACGTTGAGCTCCTTGGCCTCGCCGGAGGAGACCTGGGCCATCAGACGCTCCATGTTGCCGACGGGGGTCACCTGGCGCGCATCGGCTCCTCGACGACGGCGGCGGCCTTTCTCGGCCTTTTTCCCTTCCTGGTCTACGATCAGCGGGTCACCGGCGTGGGGTACGGAGTCGATTCCCAAGACCTCCACGGGTATCGAAGGGCCTGCTTCCTTCAGCGGCTCGCCGTGGTCGTCGAACATCGCCCGGACCTTGCCCCACGTGTCTCCTACAATGAAGGAATCGCCACTGTAAAGGGTACCTGTCTGCACCAGCACCGTGGCTATGGGGCCCTTGGTGGTGTCCAGCTTGGCCTCGATAACGACGCCCCGAGCGTGCTGGCTGGGGTCGGCCTTGAGCTCCGATATCTCGGCCACTAGGAGCAGGTTCTCCAGGAGGTCCGGGATGCCTTCCTGGGTCTGGGCAGAGACGGGTACCACGATGGTGTCGCCGCCCCACTCCTCGGGTACCATGCCCAGATCGGTCATCTGTTGCTTTACCCGGTCGGGGTTAGCCCCCTCCATATCTATCTTGTTTACGGCAACTACAATGGGCACCCCTGCCGCTTTGGCGTGATCTATGGCTTCGCGGGTCTGGGGCATGATCCCATCGTCGGCAGCGACCACCAGGATTGCGATGTCGGTAACCTGGGCTCCTCGGGCGCGCATTGCGGTGAAGGCCTCGTGGCCCGGGGTATCCAGGAATGTTATCTTCCGGTCCTCGATGTCCACCTGGTAGGCGCCGATGTGCTGGGTAATGCCGCCTTTTTCCGTGGCGGTTACAGAGGTCTCCCTTATAGAGTCCAGCAGGGTAGTCTTGCCGTGATCTACGTGACCCAGGATGGTGACTACCGGGGCCCGGGTCTGGAGTTGGGCATGCTCCTCCGTTTCATCGATATCGGGTTTGACCGATCCGGACCGGGCTTCTTCCACCGGCTGGGGTTGGAGACCGAAGTCGGATGAGATGGCCGCAGCGGTCTCGTAGTTGATGATCTGGTTGATGTTCGCCATGACGCCACGGCGCATAAGCTGCTTGATCACGTTGATAGGGTTGGCGCGCATGGTGTCCGCCAACTGCTGGACGGACAGGGCTTGAGGCAACTTGATAATTGGGGCAGCGGGTCTGCGGGGTCGGGCAGGTTCCTGGGGGGCCCTGGTCGTGGGGGCCTCGCCGGCGCCTGCCTCTTGCTCCGCTATGTCTGTTTTTTCAGTCATTGGCCTCCGATTGTGTCGCTAGCGACATAGTATAAGTACAGGGTTTACACGGTACTTAGCGGTTTCTTACATCCGCCCGGCGGGCCCGCTTTAGCCCTCAGAGCTCAGGCTACGAGTATATCTCCATAACTGTTCAACGTATTCCTCGCCGATTTGGACTCTGAGGGTACGATTCAGCCTACTCTTCTTGAGGCCTATCTCCCAACAGTCCCTTTTCCGGTGGAGATAAGCGCCCCGGCCGGACTTCTTTCCCGTTTCATCGACGATAACGGCACCCTCAGGAGTGCGTACTATGCGGACCAGGTCCCCCTTATCTCTCACCTCGCCGCAGCCGACGCAGGACCTCTGGGGCCTCGATTTTCGCTTCTGTTCTCTACCCTGTACCTTAGTCACCACACTGGATGAGGCCGGTCTGGTTGTTCTAGTCCGGTCTGTCGTAGAAGGGCTTGGCATTGGGACCGGCTCCCCGGTTACCGCCCATACGCCCCTCCACCTCGTGCCTTCCCCGCTTTCGCTTCTTTTTCCTGGACTTGGAATTGGATCTACCGGGGATGGCTATGTCCAGGTCCTCGGCAAACCTCAGGACCGAGTCCGTCTTTACGACCACCTCGGGGGCGGTGGGGAATATCTCCTCTATGGACCTGGTGGCCGGCGCCTCCTCGATGACGGACCTGACGGGCACCTCTTGCAGCTGCGGCGCCTGTTCCTCTGCGGCGATCAGCACCTCGATCGTTTCCGCCTCTTCGATAGCCGGCGTTTCGGCCGCTACCGCCGGTTCGGGGACTACCTCCTCTGCAGCAATCTCGGCTACGGGGGCCAGCTCTTCCGCTTCGGTTGGTATCTCTACCACTTCGGCCGGTGCAGCCACAGCCTCGACACCGGCTACGGCGGCTACCGGTTCTTCGATGGGCGTCGGGGCCTCTTCCTTAGCGGCGGCAGCCAGCACGGCTGCGGCTACCCGCTCCTCCTCAGCTTCGGCCGCGCCTTTGATATCGATGCGCCAGCCTGTAAGCTTGGCGGCGAGGCGTGCATTTTGTCCCTCTTTACCGATGGCCAGGGAGAGGTGCCGGTCGGACACCACCACCATGGCCTCGCCTTCCTCCTCGTTGACCTCCACTCGGGCTACCTGGGCCGGGCTCAGCGAGTTGGCGATGTATACGGCCGAATCTTTATCCCACTGCACCACGTCTATCTTCTCGCCGTGCAGCTCGTTGACGATGTTCTGTATTCGAATTCCCCGCAGCCCAACGCACGAGCCGACGGGATCGACCCCTTCCTGTTTGGCCGCTACGGCCACCTTTGTCCGGTAACCCGCCTCCCGGGCGATGGAGCGGATCTCGACGGTGCCGTTGTAGATCTCGGGCACCTCGAGCTCAAAGAGGCGGCTGACCAGGCTTCGGTGACCTCGTGAGACCAGGACCTGAGGTCCTTTGGGGCTGCGGTTCACCTCCACTATCAGCACCTTTAGGCGCTGGCCGGCCCGGTACCTCTCGGTGGGCACCATTTCAGAGGTCGGCATGATAGCTTCGGTCTTGTCCAGGTCCAGGGTCACCTGCCGGGGGTCGGTGCGCTGGACGACTACGCTGACTATGTCCCCTTCTCGATCGGCGAACTCCTCGTAGACCAGCTCTCGTTCCGCCTCCCGCAGCCGCTGCATAACCACCTGTTTGGCGGTCTGAGCGGCGATCCGGCCTGCGAACTGGGCGGTGGTCTCTATCTCTACTACATCGCCGACTACGGCGCCCTTCTTGTACTCTTGCGCCTCCTTTGGGGTCATCTCCAGCTTGGAGTCCTCCACCTCATCCGCCACGGTCTTGATCACAGCCACCCGGACCTCGCCGCTATTGGGAAGGATTTTGACTGAAAGATCCTGGCCAGCGGCTATGCTGTCCTTCTTATAGACCGAGACCAGGGCTGCTTCGATGGCCGAAATCACCACCTCCCTGGGTAGATTTCTTTCCGCCGCCAACTGCGTCACCGCGATCAGAAAATCGCTTTTCATACCGGTCTATACCCTCCTTATAGACCTGAGCCCATTCATCCCCTTATAGCAAAAAAGTGGGTGAACCCCACTTTACGACGGTCACTATTTGATTCGTAGGCATTATATCAGAGGTGTTCCGCCGGTTGCAAGCCTGGGTACACCTTGAGGGAGGCGAGTTTCCGTCCAGTTCGGTGACGGACCGTGGGTCTCGACAAACGGTCTCAGTCCAAGTCTTAGCTGCCCCGGCGGACCGAAGCGGAGGGGGCCGCTTACGTTGTGGCGAGGGCCTCTGACATGACCGGATGGTCAATGTGGCGGGGTAGAAGGAGGGCGGCCACGGGCATGGTAACCGAGGCGATACAGGCGACGGTCAACGCCAGGCGCAGGTCACCAAAGGCCTGCTGCAGCGCTCCGGTAAGCACCGGTCCGATTATCGCTCCGCTCATCATGATGGACCGGATCAACGCGCTGGCTACTGCCACCTCTCGAGGCTTGATCCCCGGAAGCTCGAAGGGGATGGTAAAGATAATCGGGAAGATGGTCACGGACAACCCGTTGGCGATGGACAACATGGAGAGGTTGAAGAAGGAGCCTGTGTACAGCATTCCCGCGTAGCTGAGACCCATCAAGATCCCGGATATGAACAGGAGCGGTCTCTTCTTGCCCGTCCTGCTTACCAGAACGCCGACCGCGAGGGCAGCCGGCGCCATCACGAATCCTCCCAAAGCCCTCACGACAGTCGATTTCGTCAGTGAGAGGCCGTAGGTGTCCAGCATGTAGCTGGGCCAGAAGGTGGACATCGAGGAGAAGGTGATGTCCAGACCGAGGACACCTATCGCCAGTATCCACAGCTCCTTGTACCGGAAGATGCTGCGGACCGGGCTTCTCCCCTGGGAACGCATCTCCGAGGTGTACTCGCCGGTCGTCCGCTCCTTTCCCAGTACCTGCCACGTCAGGGTGATGAGCAGCGTTACTCCGGCGAACAGGTAGTAGGTAGCCCTCCAATTGTCATTGAAGGCACCCAGGATTACAGGGAACAGGATGAACAGGGCGCTCCCGAAACCCCACAGCAGCTCGATGGTGGCGTTGGCCATCACTATCTGCTTGGGGTCCATCCACTGCCTGATCAGCAGCGCTCTGGCCGGGTCCCGCGCAACGATGGTCAACCCGTAGAGGAACCTGCCGAGCAGCAAAGCCCCGAAGGCCGGGGCCCAGCCCTGGTACACCATCAAGAGGGTCGCGGCTATGTGAGTGGCCGTGGTGAGTCGTTTGGGGCTGAGCCGGGAGAGAAATACCCCGGAAGGGATAGCCAGTATCAGGTTGCCTATCTGAGGAGCGGCCCCCAGCCAGCCTTCCTGCCACGGAACAAGTCCCAGCTCCTCTCTCATGGCGGGAAGGAAGATCCCCAGGCTTTCGATCATCATGAAGCCCCACATGTTGGCCGCCATCCAGGTGACCACCACAACCCATCGGTACCACGTGGGCTCCTGGGACTCGGGTGGGGAGCTCAAGGCTTCACTCATGGTTGGCACGATACTACCGGCAGGGATATACTGTCCACACGTTAGCGAGGTGGAACGTGACTGCAGCAGGCATCACCCGGGAAGACTTGAAATCGGCCCTGCCGGACGTGTCCAACGACATGTCCCTGAAGGGGATAGATGGACCGGTGGAGATACTGCGAGACCGGCTGGGGATACCCCACGTCCGAGCGGAGTCCACCCACGATGCGTTTTTCGGTCAGGGATACGCCACGGCCCAGGATAGGCTGTGGCACATGGAGTACGACCGGCGTCGTGCGGCCGGCCGGTGGGCCGAGTACGCGGGCCCGGAAGCGTTGGAGCAGGACCGGTTCATGCGCCGTTTCCGGCTGGCATTCAGCGCCAAGGCCGACTACGAGGTGATCAAGCCGGAGACCAGGGCCATGCTGCAGGCCTATTCCGACGGCGTCAACGCCTTCGTCGGCAGCACCGCCAACCTGCCCGCGGAGTATGGGATAGTGGAAGCGGAGCCCGAGCCATGGCATCCCTGTGACTCTCTGGCCGTATTCAAAGTGCGGCACATCCTCATGGGCGTCTTCGAGGGGAAGATATGGCGGGCCAAGCTGGTGAACCAGCTGGGGGCGGAGAGGGCCGCCGAGCTGCTTTCCGGGTACGAAGTTGGACACCTGCTGACCGTTCCACCCGGAGGGCTCTACTCCGGTCCCGCTCCCAGCGGCTTGAAGGAGATGTTGGAGGGCGTGGAAGCCGTGTCTCCGTTTAAGAACACGGATGCGGGAAGCAACAACTGGGTCCTGGATGGCCGGCGCACGGCTTCGGGCAAACCGTTGCTGGCCGGCGACCCCCATAGGGGTCTCGATACTCCCAACGTCTACTATCAGAACCACGTCTCATGTCCCGAATTCGACGTCGTCGGCATGTCGTTTCCGGGGGTGCCCGGGTTCCCCCACTTCGGTCACAACGCCTGGGTGGCATGGTGCGTGACCCATGCCATGGCCGATTACCAGGACCTGTACATCGAGCGGTTCCAGGAGGGCGACCCGGCCCGGTACTTGGTCGATGAAGAGTATCAGCAGGCCGAGGTCCACAAAGAGACGATTGACGTGAAGGACGGGCAGTCCGAAGAGTTGGATGTGACGGTGACCCGGCACGGGCCCGTCATTCTGGGAGACCCGTCGGCGGGACACGGGCTCGCCTTCAGGTACACCGCCACCGCCGAGCCGATAAACGCCGCAGACGTGTTGTTGGAAATGCTGAAAGCCCAGTCTATCGAGGAGATGGACGAATCGATGCGGGACTGGGTCGATCCCTGTAACAATCTCCTGTTCGCCGACGTACATGGGGGAATCCAGTACCTGACCCGGGGTAAAGTTCCGGTGCGCAGCTTCGCCAACGCCTGGCTCCCGGTGCCGGGCTGGACCGGAGAGCACGAGTGGCAGGGGATGGCGCCCTTCGAAGAGATGCCCCGGTCCCGCAACCCGGAGGACGGGTACATCATAACCGCCAACCACCGGATAGTGGATGAGGACTTCCCCTACTACATCGGGCTGGACTACTACGCCGAGTTCAGGGCGCGGAGGATCAAGGAGAGACTCGGCGAGATCGAAAGCGCCACGGTCGATGACATGGCCGAAGTACACTCGGACGACGTATCGATACCCGCTGCCGAGATCGCTGCGCTCCTGTCCAACTCCAGTCCGAAAACCGCCGATGCTCTGATCGCCAGGGATAAGCTGGTGAAGTGGGACGGGAGCATGCACAAGGACCGGATAGAGCCTACGCTGTTCAGCGCCTACCGGGACGCGCTGGTGGAGAAGGTAGCCGGATATACCATCGGGCCGCTGGCCGAAGAGGCCTTGAGCGGGGTGGGTCGAGGGGGCCCTCAGTGGCTGCACAACCTGGGCACCGTCATCCGGCGATACGCTCGAGAAGGAGAAAATGGCTTCCTGCCCAAAGGCCGTAGCTGGGGATCGGTCATGGCGGAGGCCCTGGAAGAGGCCACGGCGCGATTGCGGGATAGACTGGGCGACGACATGAGCTCCTGGACGTGGGGAAGCGTCCACACCACCCGTCCTCGGCACACCCTGTCTCCATACTTCCCAGAGGTGTCCGACCTGTTGGACCCGCCCGCGGTGACCTTGAGCGGGGACGGAGACACACCGCTGGCCGGCAGCTACGACTTGTCGGACCCCTTCGTCATCTCCAGCACCTCGGTGTCGAGGTACGTGTTCGATCTGGCGGACTGGAACAACTGCAGGTGGATTGTGCCGCTGGGATCGTCGGGACATCCGGGGAGCGACCACTTCTCCGACCAGGCGGTGACCTGGAGCGAGGTCAAGCTGCTTCCCATGCTCTACGATTGGGAGCGCATAGAGGCCGAGGCGGAGTCCCGGCAGACGTTGAACCCGAGCAGCTAGCGGCTCGCTCTAGACCCGTGGCCGGGGGTACCCGTACAACCCATCGGTTCCCGGTTCGTACCAGGAAGCTAGCGCCCCCGCTTGGCGCAGGACTGAAGCAAAGGAAGAGACCGATGGCGCAAGCGTTAACCAGTCCATTCGACAACCCGGACCGTGTGGCTCCGGAAGTAATCGCCAATCCGTATCCCAGCTATGACGAGC
Organism: Dehalococcoidia bacterium; assembly: GCA_965197645.1. Taxonomy (GTDB): domain Bacteria; phylum Chloroflexota; class Dehalococcoidia; order Plut-88900; family Plut-88900. Next base: position 1,181,983 of record OZ240219.1, read on the forward strand.
TGCGTACCAGAGACCCGGTCCACTGGAACGATGGACTCAAATACTGGGCCCTGACCCGGTACCCCGACGTCTTGGCGGCACTGCGAGATCGGCGTCTTTCCATGGAGCGGATGTCCTTCTTCGTAGGCCGGCTTCCAGAGCCGGTCCAGGAGATGATGGCCCCCGTCACTCGGCTCTTCTCCAACATGATGTTGATGTCCGATCCGCCGAAGCACACCCGGCTCCGCAGCTTGGCCAACAAAGCGTTCACCCCGCGGGTGGTCGAGGCTATACGGTCCCATATACAGGCTATCGTCGACCGCGCTCTCGATAAGGTTGAAGAGGCGGGCAAGATGGACGTGATAGCCGATCTGGCATACCCGCTGCCCGTTACGGTCATCTGCGAGATGCTGGGTGTGGCGCCCGAAGACCGGGAACAGTTCAAGAATTGGAGCGACGACCTGGCCTACTTCCTGGGCGATATTCGCCGCGCTGCTCAACATATTCCCGTCGCCCAGCAGAGCGCGCTGGCAATGACGGAGTACCTTAAAGACATAATCAGGGAATGTCGTCGTAACCCCAGGGATAACCTTATTAGTGCCCTGGTGGCCGTCGAAGAGCAGGGAGAGGTGTTCAGCGAGGAAGAGCTTTTCTCGATGTTCATCCTGCTGCATCTAGGAGGCCATGAGACCACCACCAATCTCATCGGCAACGGCCTGCTGGCCCTGTTGCAGAACCCGGACCAGTTGGAGAAGCTGAAAGCCGACCCTTCCCTGATCGAGACCGCCGTCGAGGAGTTCCTGCGCTACAACAGCCCGATACAGTCTACGATTCGGCTGGCCTTGGAAGACCTGGAGATAGGCGGCCAGTCGATCTCCCAGGGGCAGTGGGTGGGGATATACATAGGGGCGGCCAACACGGATCCTGCGCAGTTTGCCGATCCGGACCGGCTGGATATCACGAGGCGGGAGAACAGGCACCTTGCCTTCGGGTTCGGGCCTCATTTTTGCCTGGGCGCCGCCCTGGCCCGATTGGAAGGACAGATCGCCATCAATACCGTCCTTCGTCGCATGCGCCATCTGAGGCTGGAGCCCCCCTTCTCCCCCGAAAGCCCGGTGGAGGAATTCCCGTGGCGGAACAATCGGGCCTTTCACGGCTTGGAGTCTTTGCCAGTGGCTTTCAACGGCGCGTCCTGAGGACCAGGACTGGGACCGTGCCAAGGGTGGTCGGAACAACCGCCCCTACGAAAACTGTAATACCGATACGTCAACCCTGACCAAGGAGGAGAACATGCCCGTTGTAGACCTATCGCTGGAGGGAAAGGTAGCATTGATAACCGGCGGCTCCAAGGGGATCGGCCTGGCTATAGGACTGGCGTATGCCGAGCACGGGGCTGATATCGCCATCGCCGCTCGGGGTGCTGAAGCCCTGGAGACCGCACGAAAGGAGATCCAGGCCACCGGTCGGAGGGTCATCGCCATACAGGCCGACGCCAGCAACGACGAAGGCCTTGAAAGCATGTACCAACGCACCGTCGATGAGCTGGGCGGCGTGGACATCCTGATAAACAACGCAGCCAGGGGTGGAATGCCCAATCTGGGCGATACCACCCACGAGATGTTCGAAGCTGTTATGCAGATGAACATGTGGGCGCCCCTCAGACTCTCTCAGCTTTGCCGTCAATCGATGGTCGAGAGAGGTGGGGGAGTGATTATCAACATCGTCTCCAACGAGGGGGTCAGGCCTTCGTTGGGCATCGGAATTTACGCCCCCTCCAAGGCCGGGCTTATGAACCTTTCCCAGCTGCTGGCCAAGGAGTGGGTCAGGGACAATATACGGGTGACCTGCATCGCCCCCGGCCTGATACGGACCGAGTTGGCCACGCGACTGGTGGAAGCCGTCGAGGCCTCCGGCCACTATCCCAGCCCCCAGTTGCGCATCGGCGAGCCTGCCGAGATAGCCGGGATGGCCCTGTTCCTGGCGAGCCCGGCGGGGAGCTATGCCACAGGCGAGACCTACGTGGTGGACGGCGGCGAGATGGCCTCGGGCGCCGGTGATGCCATGCTGCAGTAGTTTCCGCTCCCTCACTCTGCTGGTAGGCCTTTCCGCTTTTGTGCGCCTCCGGAACCGATGATGCAAAAAGAAACGCCGCAGATCTTAGCCTGCGGCGTTTCTTTCTTTGTGGTCTGAGCAGTGCTCGGGGTTGGGGGGGTGTCGCTCAGACCGATGGGGAGATAGTAATCGAGTAGTACTCCCGTCGAAGCAAGACGCTCCGATGATTAGTCGGAGCGTCTTCTATGCCAGGTTACCTGGCGAACATGGTGTACAGGAGCCAGTCGGTGCTGGACTTCTCGGCCTTGGGCTTTCCCTGAACCTCGCCGGCCCATCGGTCGAGCGTTATGGGAAGCTCGACGGTCTTCCTGAGGATTCTCTTTACGCTCATTGCTCTCTCCTTTCACTGAGTAGATGTTTGCTAATCCGTATAGCTATTCTCACGCTAAAATTACATTGTGTCCAGATATGTTCTATAATATTCAGTATCATTTTTGATGATATAGTGTAGCTGGGAGTACCCTATGGAGCTACGAGAGCTCAGGAGCTTTTGCATCGCGGCGCAGCTCAGAAGCATCTCCAAGGCGGCGGACAAGCTGGACATCGGGCAGCCGACCGTCACCACCCACGTGAAGAACCTGGAGAAAGAGCTGGGCAAGACGCTTTTCGATAGGGTCAAGCGCCCTATACAGCTCACCCTGGCCGGACAAAAGCTGTTCGAGATGGCCGCTCCGCTGGTCGAGGGGATCGACGCCCTGGCTGCCAATACGTCCAAGGAGGAGATGGAAGGCCCGGTCAGCATAGCCGCCACCCACGACATCATCCCCCATACGCTGCTGAGCGTGGTCCAGGCCTTCGAATCCAAGTATCCCCACGTGCTGCTGAGGATCCGGTCGGACCATCGGGCCGAGGTGTTGACCAGGGTGGCCAACCTGGAGGCGGACATCGGGATAGTCCCCGGCCCCGAGCTGGGCTCCGCCTTTGATTTCGAAGGGATGTTCGGCTACGAAAGGGTGTTGATCACCCCCGTAGGCCATCCGCTGCTGAAGACGCGGCTAACGTCCATCGACCAGATTGCCCAGTGGCCGTTGATCCTCATGGGCCCGCATACAACGACCCGGGAGATGCTGGAGTCGGAGTTCCGGCGCAGAGGACTGAGCTATGAGGTGGTGGTGGAGCTGGACAGCATGGACATGATCAAGAGGTACGTCGCGCTGGGGATGGGAGTCTCGGTGGGGCCCAGGCTCGCCATAGACCCGGGGGACCAGAAGACCCTGGGTGTCGTAAGCCTGGCTACGCTGCTGCCGGTGGAGCAGGGGGGAGTGGTGACCCTTCAGGGGAGGACGTTGTCCACCCCGGCGATGAATTTCCTATCGGTAATGAGGAAGACGCTGTCCAACGCCTGAGGCGCTATTCTCGCCAGACCCGTTGGAAGAGACGCAGCCAGTTGCCGCCCATGATCTTGGATACGTCGTCGTCCCTGTAGCCCCGGTTCAGCAGCTCGGTGGCTATGCTGGAGAACTTGTCTGGTGTCTCCATGCCAACGGGGTGCAGGAGGGGGTCGGGGTAGGTAACAGGACGCTCCCGGTATCTCACTCCCTGCTGGGAGGAGAGCCATTCGAAAAAGTCTCCGTGCTGGTCCTGGGTGTAGTCGGTGCCGATGGCCACGTGGTCGATGCCGACCCGCTCCACCAGGTCGTCTATGGCGTCGACGTAGTCGGCCAACGTCGATGAGAAACCGCGGCGGAGGAATGGCGGGAAGGCGTTGGCCCCTATGACACCGCCCCTCTCGGTGATCAGCTTCAGAGCGTCGTCGGTCTTGTTGCGCACGTGTTCCATGAAGGAGCGGGCGTTGGCGTGGGTGCAGGCAACGGGCAGCTCGGAGACCTCCGCCGCCTCCATGGTGGTCCTCTCGCCGACGTGGGAGAGGTCGATCAGAATGCCCAGTCGATTCATCTCCTTGACGGCATCGACTCCGAAGGTGCTCAGCCCATCGTCATGGCGCTCCATACAGCCGTTTCCCAGCAGATTTCGCTCGTTGTAGGTCAGCTGTATGACTCGCACGCCGAGGGCGTGGAAGAGGTCCAGCCGGTCGAGGCGGTTCTCGATGGGCGAGGCGTTCTGAAATCCGAAGATCATCCCGGACCTGCCGCTCTGCTTCGCAGCGTGGATATCCTCCACGGTCTTGACCTGTGTAACGTAGTCCGAGTAGCTGCGGAAACGGCCCATCCACGTGGCGATGTGGTCCATGGTGGCCTGAAAGCCCTCCCAGACGGCGATGGTGCAGTTGCTGGCCGTCACCCCGCCGGCATGCAGGCTGCGATACACGTCGGGGCTGTCCCAGTTGCTGACGTTGAGGCCGTCTATCACAACGGAACGGGTGTAAACGTCTGGTGGTGGACTCATCGGGTCTACTAGGCGAGGTGGTCGGGATAGTCCATCCCGATCTGCCCCAGCTCCTCTAGGCGCTTGTAGTCGGCGTCGGAGTAACCCAGCACTTCCTTGTAGACGTACTCGTTGTGCTCTCCCAGCCTGGCCGGCGGCAACCGTATGGCGTTGGGAGTGCGGGCCAGGTGACCGTTCATTCCCGGGTAGAGATGGGTGCCCGTCTCCGCCTGGGTGACCTCGTGAAAGAACTCTCGCTCCTTGTAGTGAGGGTTTTCGTACACCTCTCGTTGGTTGTGCACTGCCGATGCGGCTATACCCCTGCTCTGCAACAGGTGGGACGCCTCCTGTTTGTCCACGGTTTTCGTCCACTCGGCGATGTGGCGGTCCAGATCGACCTGGTTTCTGTATCGGCTGGACTCGGTGGCGAACTTGTCATCCTGTACCCAGTCGGGATCTCCCATGGCGTGGCGGAGGGATTGCCACTCATCTTCGTTGGATACGGCGATGACCACCCAGTTGTCGTCTCCCTTGCAGGGATAGCAGCCGTGAGGCGCCAGGTGCCGATGCCGGTTGCCCAGGGTCCTTTGAGAGCGGCGGTTCATGGTGTAGTCCATTATGGAATCGCCCATGTAGGCGGTGAAGTTCTCGATCAGCGGCATCTCGATCATCTGGCCCCGGCCGGTGCGAGCCCGGTGCCTCAGTCCCATCATCGCCGCGACGGCGCCCATCACACCCGAGGCCGAGTCGCTGTAGTAGACGTCTTCTCGGACCTGCACATCCAGGTCCTCGTAGCCTCGTATCCAGGTATGCCCCGATATGCCATCGCTGTGGCTGCCCAGGCCCCTGTAGCTGCTGTAAGGAGCATCGATGCCGAAACCGGGCATCCTGACCATTACCAGGCCGGGATTGATCTTGCTCAGGCGCTCGTACTGCAACCCCAGCTTGGTGGCGGTTTCGGGGACGTTGTTCTCGATAAGGACGTCCGATACGGCGATAAGCTTGTCGAAGGCTTCCTTGCCCTCCGGCGTGCGGAGCTCCATGGTGACGCTGAGCTGATTTCGGGCGTGAACGTTGAAGTGAGGGGACCGGTTCCACAAGCGAGTGCCCGGGTCCCAATCTGGGTAGGCGACACCCCAGCTTTTGCGCTTTACCACGTCCTCCTTGGTAAGGTGAGTAGAGAAGCCTCGGGTCTGAGGCTGCAGGACGCTCAGGGGCTCCACCTTTATCACCTCGGCGCCCCAGTCGGCCAGGTTCTGAGCGGCATAGGGGCCGGCCCACACCAGCGTGATGGCGATGACCCGTATGCCCTCCAACGGCAAGGGAGGCCTGTTCACGGTCGATTCTCCATGTTCATCCGCCGGATCTTCATCGATTTTCAGCTAGATAACGCCGGCCCGTCTCAACCCGGTGAGCTCTTCCCGGCTGTGGCCCAGCAGGCCTTGTAATACCTCTTGATTATGCTCACCCAGGGTCGGGGCCGGGCGGCGCAGCGTCCTGGGTGAGTCGTTCATCACGAAGGGCCGCCCCGGGTATGTCAGGTTGCCCCCGTGGGGGTGCTCGATGTCCGTCCAGTAGGCCCTGCCGCGGTAGTTGGGGTCCTGAAGCAGCTGCTCCGAGGTGTACAGAGGACCGGACAGCATGTGGGCCTTTTCCGCCTCCTGCCAGACCTCTTCGACGGTGTGCTCCATAAGCCAGGGATCGAACAGAGCGTTGAAGACATCGACGGCTTCCGGGTCCAGAACGCCGCGGGAGGTATCGAACATCGGGTCATCCTTCATCTCCGGCATGCCGATCATATCCAGGGCACCCGGCACGAAGTTTCCGAAAGGCGTGATGTTGATGTAGCCGTCCAGGCACTTATGTATGTACTCCCCGCCCTCCCGCTGCTGGTACCCTCGCCCGAAAAGCTCGCCGGTGTACTGGTGGGCCAGGAGCATCGGGCCGCTGCGGTCGACGCTGCCGGTCTGAACGTCGGCGATGGATAGGTCTATGTGATCGCCCCTGCCCCTGATATCGACGGCGTGAAGGGCTAGCAGGCTGTAGAGCGTGGCCGTAGAACCGGTGTGATACTGGATCACGTTGCCGCCCAACTTCATCGGCTCGCGTTCAGGGATGCCCGAAGCGTACATAAGGCCGCTGAAGGCGTAGGTGACTATCTCCTGGGACTTGTAGTCCCGGTAGGGGCTGGTCTGTCCGAAGTTGGAGATGGAGGTCATCACCAGCCTGGGATTGATATCGGCCAGGGTCTCATAGTCGAGGCCGAGGCCGGGCATCACCGACGGGCGGAAGTTCTCGACGAGCAGGTCCGCCCACTTCACCAGCTCTTTGAGCAGGTCGGCTCCCCTTCGAATCTTGAGGTCCAGCGTGACCGAGCGCTTGTTGGTGTTGAGGTTCAGGAATAGGCCGCTCTTCTCCGGGTGCGGCAAATCGTCGAGGAAGGGGCCGATGCTGCGGGCGCCGTCGCCGGAGCCCGGCCGCTCGACCTTGATGACGTCGGCCCCGTAGTCGGCTAGCAGCTTGGTGCAGTACGGCCCGGCCACGTAGTGGGTCAGGTCCAGCACTTTCAGATCGCCTAGGGCTTGGGTCGGCAACTTGCGATACCTCGTCTGCTTGAGCTAAGCGGCCCAATTCTACCACCGAGGTGAAAGGGATGGCAGTGCCAGACAGCCGAGAAGCCGCTGTGAAAGCGGGTCAGGAAGACCGGCCCATCACCCTCGGGGTATTTTAGTGATGATGGAAGTCGCCCGGCTCGTCCAGGATGGCAGTTTCTTGGACCTCGACTGTGAGCCAGTTCTCGAAACAGCAGCCGCTGGACAGGCTGGTAACGCCGATGGTTGCCCGCCCACCGAGGCCCTTCTCCTCGCCCAGCACCTCGACGAACAGGTCGGTGGCGCCGCTGGAGACCTTGTTGACGTCGGTGAACTCGGGGGTGCAAACGACGAAGTTTAGGGAGCGGACGAGGCCGCCGATGCGGTCCAGGTCTCCTATGGCCAGCTTGATGCCGCCCAGGCAGTTGATAGCCGTCAGCCTAGCCGCCTCGTAGCCTTGCTCGATGGTCAGGTCTTTGCCCAAGATGCCGGGGTGTACCGGCCCGCCGTCACGCCAGGGGATGTGGCCGCTGAGAAACAGCAGGTTGCCGACCCGGTGGTGGGACTTCATGGACCCGAAGGTAGAGCCGTAGTACCCAGTCTCGGAGAAATCCGGCAGCTCTATGCCCATCTGGGACAGCTTTTCTTCTACTTGCATGGTGGGACCTGCTGAGTAACCGTTGTCTGTCAATCGACTGGCTATCAATCGACCGTTCAACTAGAGGGGCATCCGTTTAAGGACTCGGTTGGCGCCCGACGCACCTGTGCCCTACGGGTCCGCTCCATCCGCTGAGAATGAATGACCAGTTGGCCGGCTACTCGTAGACCTTGATGAGGTCGTAGGTCGTGGTGCGCTGGGCGGGGATGCGGCCCATGTCCTTGATCAGCCGCTGGAACTCCTCGGGGGACATGTACTCGCCGTAGGGCGCTCCGGCGGAGCGGGATATCTTCTCGTTCATCAAGGTGCCGCCGAAGTCGTTGGCGCCGGCGTTCAGGCAGAGCTGGGAGGCCTTGGGGCCCAGCTTGACCCACGAGACCTGGATGTTATCGATGAAGTTGTTCAGCATAATCCTCGATACGGCGTGCATTCGCAGGTCCTCGAAGCCGGTGGGGCCGGGCCGGGCGGTGCCGTCCAAGTAGATGGGAGCGTTCCAGTGCACGAACCCCAGGGGAACGAACTCGGTGAAGCCGCCCGTTTCTCGCTGGATGTCCCTCAGCAGAGCCAGATGATTGGCCCAGTGCACCGGCGAGTCGACGTGACCGTACATGATGGTGGAAGTGGTCTTCAGACCGACGCTGTGGGCGGTCTTGACTATCTCCACCCACCGCTCGGCGCTCAGCTTGTCCTTGGTCAGAGTGCTGCGGATTTCCGTATCCAAGATCTCTGCTGCTGTGCCGGGGACGGTACCGAGGCCCACCTCTTTCAACATCAGAAGGAAGTCCCGCACGCTGAGCCCAGTCCTCCTGACTCCGTAATCGATCTCGAAGGGGGAGTAGGCGTGGACGTGGATATCGGGCACCAGCTCCTTGATGGCGATGAGCATGTCCCGGTACTCGTAGCCGGTCATCTTGGGGTGAAGGCCGCCCTGCATGCAGACCTCGGTGGCGCCGGCTTCCCAGGCCTCCTCGGCCCGGCGGGCCACCTCCGCGATGGTCAGGGTCTCGGCGCCCTCCTCCCCGAAGTGCTTGGCGAAGGCGCAGAAACGGCAGCCTGTGTAGCAGATGGTGGTGAAATTGATGTTTCGAACGGTGACGTAGGTGATCATATCTCCGACGGCCCGCTTGCGAAGCTCGTTGGCGACCATGCAGAGGGCGTGAAGCTCCAGATCGCTGGCATCGAAGAGCTTGATCCCCTCCTCTATCGTCACTTCCTTGTCGTCCAGGGCCCGGTCCAGAATGTGGGCCGTGTCCAGATCGATGACGCTCAGCAACCTGTCCACTGACCTACCTGCCGCCGCCGAAAACGTACCTGCCTCGACTACCATATTGTTTTCTCTTCCTTTACAAACCCGTCTTGGTCCACCCAGTCCCAGACCTGGGACTGCATGGAGGGGTTCAGGTATTCCGGCCTTTCGAAGATGTACTCGGGATAGATGGCCAGTCGCTCCCTGAGATCGAACCCGGCCAGTTCGGTCCGCCCCTTCAGCTCGGTCAGCTTGGGCCAGGCCTTTTCCGGGTTGATGTGGTCCTTGGTAACCGGCGAGACGCCGCCCCAGTCGTTGATGCCGGCCAGCAGATAGAACTGGTAGGCCTCGGGTGTGAGGTTAGGTGGCGACTGGATGTTCATATCGCCGCCGAGGATCAGCCGGGCCACGGCGATGGTGACGACCATATCCAGTGCCGTGGGCTCCTGGTACCCTCGCATTCGGGTGTCCGGCTTGGCCCGAAAGTTCTGGATGATGACCTCTTGAATGTGGCCGTGCTCCTCGTGGAGCTCCTTGATGGCAAACAGCGAATCGACCCGCTCTTCCAGGGTCTCTCCGATTCCTATGAGTATGCCGGTGGTAAAGGGGATGTTCATTTCGCCGGCGTGTCTCATCGTTGCCAGCCTGATCTCTGGGTGTTTACCCATGCAGCCGTAGTGGGCCTGGCCCTTCTCCATGAGTCGAGGGCTGACGTTTTCCAGCATCAGGCCCATGCTCACGTTCACTTCTTTGAGCTGGGCGATCTCCTCCCGTTCCAGTACACCGCAGTTGGAGTGGGGCAGGAGGCCCGTTTCCCGGATGACCAAGTCGCACATGGCGGTGAGGTAGTCAGTGGTGGTGGCGTATCCCTGCCTGTCCAAGTCCTCCCTGGCCAGAGGGTGAATCTGTTCAGGTTTCTCTCCCAGGCTGAACAGCGCCTCCTTGCATCCCGCTTTCCTACCCGCCTCGGCTACGGCCAGCACCTCCTCGGGGGTCATGGTGTGGGCCTGGGGATGGGAGGGGACCTTTACGAAAGTGCAGTAGCCGCAACGATCGCGGCACATATTGGTCAGGGGAATGAAGACCTTGCGGGAGTAGGAGACCCGGTGGCCCTTGCTCCGGTCCCTGAGCTCGCTGGAGCAGTGCATCAGGGCCGGGACCTGGGTATCGGAGGACCGGATCAGCAGGTAGGCGTCTTCTCTCGTGATGCCCCCGGCGCCGAGAGCCTTCTCCAGAATATCATCGACGCGCGTTGGAGCAGGGGTGTAGGTCATGACTGTCCTAGAGGTTCGAGTCCGCTTCTGTCCAAGCTAGGGGAAGATTGTGCGCTGGTCCTATCCTCTGACGGGTAGGGTAGTCTAGCGCTGAACCCGCCTGATGTCAACCGCAGCCCGCCTTCTTTGAGAGAAGTGCAAAACACTCTACGGAGTCTCCGGAGTCGCCGAAGCATGAGCCCCAAGTAGCGGCTCGCAGCGTTCCTCCACGTCGTCCTCTACTGGTTGCCAATGGATGTACGCTTCTTGTATCACCGTAAGGCACTCTACCAGAGCGTCGTTGCCTTCTTGCTTGGCCATCAGTATCTCTTGCTCTAGAGAACTGACCATGAAGGTTTGGTATACGGGATCGAAGATAGGTATTGGTTCTGAGGTCGGTGTGGCTTCGGACCCGCACGCCGACACCAAGGCCAAGACCATCGCAGCTGCTGCCAATGTCCTCATGTGTACATCCTACAGTACCAAGCCGCCTGGGCCGTCCTGATTTCCAACGTCGTCGCGGGCGAGGGAGTATTTGCACTCCCCTCGCCTTCTTACCCCCTCTGCTGCGAAAACCTTTTTGTACGGCATTCGTTACAAAATCAGGAGGGGGAATAATCACGTGGGAGTGTCAAGATCCCCAACCTGAGCTGCAGTAGGATGAATCGAGACTTGGGAGGCCGGTTCCGTTGAATAGGACCGCTGCCCGATGTACCATACCAGGCTAGGTATACTAACACCTACGAATTTATAGATCACGGAGAGGCCAATGGCGATCCTGAAGAACAAGAAGATACTACTCGGTCTGTTTCTTGTGACCGTCCTGGTGGTAGTGGGGTGCCGGGGCAGAGGGGGCGATCCGGAAGTGACCGATGTGCAGCCGACTGCCACCGCTCAGGCGGTCGCCGACCAGGTTCTGGAACCGACCCCCGCGGCAGAGTCGGCGCCCATGACCGCCGAGGGGATTACCCAGGGCGGCGAGCTGAACAGGTTGTTCACCGATCCCCCCACCCTCGACCCGGCCCTGACCAGCGACACCTCCTCGGCCACCATCGTGGTTGAGGTTTACAGCGGCCTCGTGACCATCGATAAGAACCTCAACATCGTTCCGGACATCGCTGAAGGCTGGGACGTCAGCGAAGACGGCAGGACCTACACCTTCCACATTAGAAACGACGTCGCGTTCCATGACGGTAGACCCGTCACGGCCCACGATTTCAAGTACTCCATGGAGCGAGCACTGAACCCGGCTACCGAATCAACGGTGGCGGACCTGTATCTGAATGACATAGTGGGCGCCAAGGCGAAGCTCAATGGCTCGGCCGCGACCACCATCGGCATTCAGGTGCTGGACGACAGCACCCTCCAGCTTACCATCGATGCGGCCAAGCCCTACTTCCTTGCCAAATTGACCTATCCCACGGCCTTCGTCGTCGATCAGGAGAACGTGGAATCGGGTCCCGACTGGACGTCTCGCCCCAACGGTACCGGACCCTTCAAGCTCGCCGCGTGGGACATCGGGGAGTTGATACGGCTGGAGCGGAACGAGCTGTACTATAACGGCCCGCCCCACCTGGACGCGGTCAACTTCATTCTTAGCGGCGGCGTCGGTATGACCATGTACGAGAACGATGAGATCGACGTTACCGGTGTGGGCCTGGCCGACATCGACCGGGTGCTGGACCCGACCGAGCCGTTGAACCAGGACCTCCACATCACCCCTCCCAGATACAGCATCGAGTACATCGGTCTCAACACAGAGGTGGAACCGTTCAACGATATGAACGTGCGCCTGGCCCTCAGCTACGCTATCAACAAGGAGCTGATAGCCGACGCCGTTCTATCAAACCTCCTGGTGCCGGCCTACGGCATTCTGCCCCCCGGCTTTCCCGGTTTCAATGACGACCTGGAGGGCCTGCACTTCGATCCCGAGAGGGCCATGATTCTGATGGCCACCTCCACCTATGGCCAGGGAATCCCGGAGATAACCAGCCTGCTGGCCCAGGCGGAGAACGAGATGGACCAGGAAGCCCGGCTGGCTCTCTTGAACCAGGCTTCCAACCTGGCGGCGGTCAACCTCCCGACCATGGTACTTTCAGTATCGGGTGGCGGAGGAGCGGTGGGCCTCGATACGGAAGTGATCCTTGAGATGTGGAGGAGATTCCTGGGCGTAGACGTCGAGATCCAGCAGTCCGAGTTCGCCACGTTCCTGCGTGACCTGGACAGGCGCAAGTTCCAGTTGTTCACCCTGGGCTGGGTGGCCGACTACCCCGACCCCCAGGACTTCTTGGACATCCTGTTCCATAGCGAAAGCTCCAACAACCACACCGCTTACACCAACGTTGAGGTGGACAGGTTGCTGGAGCAGGCCAGGACCGAGGCCGACGTGGATACCAGGATATCTCTGTACCAGAGGGCTGAGCAGATCATAGTAAGCGAGGCGCCCTGGATACCCACCTGGTATCGGGGAGACCGCTACGTGCTGATCAAGCCGTGGGTGAGGCAATACGCCCTGAACCCGTTGATTATTCCCCAGCTCAAAGACGTCTACATAGTCGAAAGGTAGAAGAGACCGGCGGAATCTCGTGGGGCCTTGGTCTTGCGCCGAGGCCCCACTTTTTTTGACGGTGTATGGTTGCGGTTATAATGTCTGCCAGGTAAGGCTATGCGAAACTACATCATCCGGCGTTTGATGTGGACCCCCTTAGTCTTGCTGGTTGTCTCCTTCGTTACCTTCGCATTGGGCACCTTTGGGCCTGGGGACCCGGTCTCCGTCCTGGCCGGTCAACATCGAGACCCGGAGGTCATAGAGCGAATCCGAGAAGCGAGGGGTCTGGACGACCATTTCTTCGTTCAGTACGGGCGGTACATATTCAACGCCGTCCAGGGGGACCTGGGGGAGAGCTTCACCTTCCGGGGCCAGCCCGTCGGCGGGTTGATAGCGGAGAAGATATGGATATCTGCCCAGCTGGGGATAGCAGCCACTATCCTCTCCTTGATCATCGGCGTGCCTCTGGGGCTCGTTGCTGCCCTCAATCAGGGGAGATGGCTGGACCCGTTCATCGTCAGCGGCACCTTGTTCTTCCTCTCGGTGCCGGTGCTGTTCACCGCCCCGCTGCTGCTGCTGGTGTTCGTGGTCTGGTTGGACATCTTGCCCAGCTCCGGCTGGGGCGGATTCTTCGATACCCGGATCATCATGCCGGCCATCGTTCTGGGCCTGCCCGGCATAGCCGTCTTCACCAGGCTTATGAGGGCCAGCACCCTGGACGTAATGGGTCAGGACTTCATTCGCACGGCCCAGTCCAAGGGGCTCGGCGAGTTTCTGATCCGCCGGCGTCACATCGCCCGCAACGCCATGATCCCCATCGTGACCGTGTTGGGACTGTCCCTGGGCGATCTGGTCGCCGGAGCCTTCATTACCGAGGGCCTGTTCGGCATTCCGGGCATCGGCCGCCTGGTCATCGATTCCATATTCAACCGGGACTACCCCATAATCATGGCGGTAGTGTTGCTGATAGCCGCTTCCTATGTGATGGCCAACCTTCTGGTGGACGTTATGTACGCCTTCCTCGATCCGAGGATCAGGTATAACTGATTTGAAGACCTGTCAAATTGGCTGCTGAGAACGCCGGAGACCTCGAGGTACTGTCCAGGTCCAGGGGAAGCCCCTGGGTCCAGGCGGTGCGCCGGCTGGTCCACAAGAAGCTCGCGTTTACCGCGCTCATAGTCATCCTGATCATCTACGGTTCGGGGACCCTGGCTACCTGGGTAGCTCCGCAGAGCTTTCGCGAGACCCCCGCCGCGGACCTGGAGCTTTCCCTACCCAACTTTCCCCACCTGACCTTCTCCCCCGATTGGAGTGAGAACGACCTAATCTACAACAGCACCTCAGTGGGGATATTTCGCTCGCCGAACCGGGGAAGGACCTGGATTCCGATCAACAACGGGCTGGGCAACGCCAGCGTCGAACTCCTGGCCGTAGCTCCATCGGCAGCGGGGGAGGAGACCCTTTTCGCCGCCACGTCCCGAGGGGTGTTTCGCTCTGAGGACCGGGGAGATTCCTGGGTGGAGGCCAACATCGGACTGGCCAGCACCAATATCAACTACATCGCCGTTTCACCGGACTTCGAGCGGGACAGGACCGTGTTCGTCGCCCTGTCCAGCGGTATGTTCGTATCCAGGAACGGGGGCGCATCTTGGCAGGCGACGAATGAGGGGTTCCAGAGCGATACTCCTAATATACTCTCACTGGTGATATCTCCGACCTTCGCCGCCGACGGCACCATCTTCGCCTCCGCCACCGAACGGAAGCAGGGTTCGTTTCAGACCTCGGAGGAGATATTACGGAGCCAGGACAGGGGCCGGAGCTGGGAGCTGATCTACGAAGACACCATAATAACCTCCAGGGTGGTCCCGATGGCCATCTCCCCGGACTTCGCCAGCGATGGCACTCTCTATGCCTCTACGGATGCGGGTCTGTTGCGGTTCACCGAGACCGATGACCAGTGGCGTAACCTGGACCGGTTGCTGAGCTACCGGGAGGTGCAAAAGATCCTGGTCTCCCCCGGGTTCACATCCGACAACACGGTGTACGCCGTCCGATCGACACGGGGCATGTCTCGGTCCACAGACGGTGGCGAGACCTTCCAACTGGTCAATGAAGGCCTGAGCGTGACACGGCTGGTCAGCGCAGTGATCTCGCCGGACTTCGTCTCCGATAGGACCCTCATGGTGGGCACGGTAGACGCAGCCCTGTTCCGGTCCGATGACGGTGCAGAACGCTGGTACCAGGTCGCTTCCCAGGACCTGAAGGAAGGACCGACCATTTTCAACTGGCCCCCCAACTTCGACAACATATTCGGCACGGACAGGCTGGGGAGAGACTACTTCAGCCGCATTATTTACGGCGTTCGTACTACGGTGATCATAACCGTGGCCAGCGTACTCACCGGCTCTCTGCTGCTGGGCCTGTTCATGGGCGCTGCGGCGGGTTTGATGGGAGGCAAGATCGATAACGCCATCATGCGCGTCGGCGAGATATTTCTCGCCTTCCCCGGCATTCTCCTCATAATCCTGATAGCGGCGACGGTCAAGCCCCGGTTTACCGACTGGACCCGGAGCTTCGAAGAGTGGTCCGGTATAGATGGGATAGTGGCCTCGGGGGCCGTGGACTACTACGTGGTGTTCCTTTCGCTGACACTGTTCAGCTGGGTGGGAATGGCCCGGCTGGTGCGGGGCCAGATTCTGCATCTGAAAGAGAGCCAGTTCATCGACGCGGCCCGGTCGATGGGAGCGACCAACACCAGGCTTGTTGTCCGGCACCTGCTGCCCAACGCCATCAGCCCGGTGATAGTATCGGTGTCCATGGGTATGGGCTCGGTGGCGGGATCGGAGGTGATACTGAGCTGGTTCGGCATCGGGGTGCAGCCGCCCAATCCCAGCCTGGGCCGGATGATCTTCGAAAACTTCGGCTACGGCAATCTGAGCATTCTGCGCAACGATCCCCACCTGATCTTGATCCCCGTGTTCACCATCGCCGTCATCATCTACGCTTGGAACCTGTTCGGCGACGGACTCAACGATGTCCTCAACCCTCGCACCCAATGACCCCTTCCGAGAGGCTCCTCTTTCGCGACCATCCCCCCGGTCTGTACATGAGCCAGGAAGAGGGTAAAGAGAAAGAATAGTTCCTGAGGGACACCCTCAGACTCCCGACAAAGGAGCTTCGCCTCTGCATAGCTCTGGAAGGGAGTTTACGGTCTATTGAGCCCGCTCCAGACGCCCTGCCTCTGGCGGGGTGTGGGGGGATGTGGCCTCAGACATAAAACATCCCAGGCAGGTGGGAGCGTAAACTGAGGAGAATATGTACAATCCTGCGTGAACCCCCTGCACCAAAAGTATTAATCAAGAGGTGTCACGATGGCATATCCGACAGATGGCGGACAGCCCCTTGAAGGTCTCGAGCCATATCATTGGCTTGGGCCGTGGAAAACGCGTAAGCCTGTTGAAATACCTCGGGTTCTGATTCATCTAGTTTGTACTCGACAATTAACGAAACCAGATCCTCCGACCGCATCACCCCCACCCCAATCCGAATCGGAAACACGTGACGAATAGTGTTGTCTGGCATTGTCCCTCCTTGCCTCGTGAACTGTTGCCAACTATACACGCCGCGTGCAGCAGTCCGCTCCAACTGTACTGCCAAACCTGTAGAATCCGATGGAAGGGAACTTACGGTCTATGACATCAGCCATCCAATACTGGAACAACCGGGTGGAGACCCACCATGCGCAATCCATCAGGGCCGAGAAAGAGCTGCCCAAGACCGAGGGTGACTTCTGGGCGCCCATGGTGGCCTCCTTCAAAGACGATCCTCGCAGGACCGGCGACACGATACTAAGCAGGCTGTCCAGAGACCTGACCGCCAACACTACGGTGTTGGACGTTGGAGGTGGCGCCGGGCGGTTCGCTCTTCCAATGGCCCTCAAGTCCCGTCACGTGACGGTGGTCGAGCCTTCGGCCAGTATGTTGGAAGGGCTTGTCGAGGGTATGAAAGAGGCTGGCATCGATAACATCTCTACCGTTCAGCAGGACTGGGAGGACGCCCGGGTGGAGCCGTCGGACGTGCTGGTCTGTGCTCATGTAGTCTACGGCATCTCCGATATCGAGCCATTTCTCCGCAAGGTGGACTCTAGCACCAACGAACGGGTGATGGTCCTCATCTTTACAGAGACGCCTATGGGGGGGATGACGGAGGTCTGGAAGCGGGTACACGGGGAGGACCGGATAGATCTGCCGGCCCTGCCCGAGCTTATGAACGTGCTGTGGGAGATGGACATCTATCCGGACGTAGAAATGGTCCAGACCAGCGGGCCGCGCTCTGCCGAGGACATGAAATCGGCGCTGGAGATGCTGAGAAGAATCGTCTACGTGGAGCCGGGCACGGAGAAGGACACCCGTCTGATGGAGGCGGCAAAGGAGCTGTTGATCGAGACCTCGGATGGCCTGGTCGTCGAGGGAGCCAAGCCCAGGCGACAGGCACTGGTCAGCTGGAAACCGGAGTGAGGAAGGTCAGCTCTGCACGTTGACGGCGGCTGAGGCCAGGTTTACTCCCGCTATATCCTGAAAATCCTCATCGGCGAGACCCAGGTTGGCGACGGATAGAATGTAGCTTTCCCCGGCGGCGGTCTCCGATACCTGGAAGGTGAGTTCGGCAAAGATGGACGTAGGAGTGGGTGAGGTGGTGCTTCCGCGGCGGGCCAGAGCGTAGGTTAGGGTACCGGCAACGTTGTCCACCAGCTCGATGCCGACCAACGGGTCGGGACCGAAGAGGTTGCCGGCCTCGACCTTCACAAGGGTCAGTCCCTGGGGGTCAAAAGCGAAGTTCAGCTCACCGCCGCTGACGCCCCGGCCATCGGGATCGACCCTCACCTCAACCATTAGCTCATCCCCGGCTTCCACGGTGACCGATTCGGGTAGTACCTGAACGGATACGCCCCGGATGACATCGGTGTCCGAGTCCCGGACGCAGGCGATGAGCACCAGCAGGGCGCCGGCCAGCAGGAAGAGCCTGGGAGACAGTCTCGGAAGCTTCATGGAGTTAAAGCTCGGCCCCCAGCATAGCCAGGTCCAGGTAGTTGATCACCCCGTCCCCGTTCAAATCGATCTCCGCTGCGTAACCCGAGTCTCCGGACCCAGTGCCGTAGGCCCCTTGAAGCACGGCTAGATCATCGCGGTCCACCGAGCCGTCGCGGTTTAGGTCACCGGTGATGATGGTTTCCGGCGTGTCCGGGACCACCGGGGTGGGCGTGCGCGCTCCCAGGGGCACCAGGGTCGGTATGGGAGTAGCCGTCGCTAGGTCTTCCACCACCTCTCGCTCGGGGAGTAGGGGCAAGCCGATGCTGGACCGCCACCGATTGTCCAGGCCGACCCGATCGAAGCCGTAGACCTGGACCAATACGTCGTCCATATTCCCATAGCCGTCCCTGAAAGTCCTGAGCAGCTCGGCCATCTTTCCAGGGCCGTACTCGTCGATCATAAACTCTACGATCGCCCGAGCCTGGCCATAGAAGAGGATGGTCTCGTCGGGGGTGCCGGGCTGGTTGTTCATGCCTGTGATGGGAAGCAGGCGACCGGTCCTGACGTTTTCCAGGAGAGCAAGGTCGTAGGAGTAGCTGGGCTCCAGGTTACCGTACTCGGCCAGTCCTTCGTTGAGCCAGTCGGGCACCCGGCGACCGGGGCCCTCGGCGGCCTGGGCAACCAGCAGATGGGTGACCTCATGGGAGGTAGTGCCGCGGATTTGGGAAGTGAAGCCCATAATCAGAAGGATTCCCTCGCTGCCGTAGGCCTGTCCCAGCGTCACGAGGCCGCTCTGCGCCGTGTTGCTGGTAAAGGGAAGGGCCGCCTGCATCTGCAGCGGATTGTTGTATATCATTATCCTGATCGGATCGGTCAACTCGGTCTGGAGCACGGCGCCCATTCGGCTGAGGGTCTCTATGGAGGTGTCCAGAATCGTCTGGGCCCGGGTGTTGGTTGGCCCGTAGTAGTAGGTGGAGACCAAGCCTTCTGTCAGGACCTCCCATTCGAACCGGGTGTCCAGGTAGATGAACTCGACGGGATCGGTCTCTACCCGGTTGCCTTCCGCGTCCTGGAAAATCCATCGGTATTCGAATCCAGCGCCGTTGGGTATGAACAGGCTCCCTGAGCCGCCCCGGGTCTCCAGGATGTACTCCGCCCTCATCGGGTCGCCTTCTATCAGGGTGGCTGGTTCATTGCGGAGGATCTCCCTTCCGATGATCCCAAAGGAGATGGTGACGCTCTCCACGGGCCGGTCGCTGGCAAACTCTACGTAGAAGGACAGGGTTTCGGGGAAATTGATCTCGTGGCGAACGTCCGCCTCGGTTATCCACTCGTCAGCACTCGTCGGCGCTGCGGCGGTGGCGAAGATCAGTGCTGCGAGGACGGACACAGCTATTGTGGATACTAAGCGAGACATCTAGCTTGGCGAAACTGGGCGCGTTGACACCAGAATCCTATCACGATGAGGGAAGGGGAATCATTCCTCAGACTCGGGCAGCCTGAACCCGCCGGCCCCTTCCACAGCGAAATAATCCAGCATGGCTATACCCAGGCGGGCGGCGTTGCCCAACAGGTCCTGGTCTATGTGCTCCAAGGTGTCCTCGGGGGTGTGGATGCGAGAGAGATCTGTGCCTGCGAAGTACATGGCTGGGATTCCGACCGCCAGAAACACGGCGTGATCACTGGCAAGACCGCGGGGTTGCTGCCCTTCGTAGGCGTCCAGCCCCAGGTCCGTCGCCAAGGTAAGGCCCTGAGCCACCAGCCCGGGATCTCCTCCCAGCTGAAGCTCCCCCGAGCCTACGGCATCAAAGTTCAGCATCGCCCTGATGCTGGACCTCCCGCCCAGTGGAGATAGGGAATTTACCCAGTTCGCACTGCCCAGCAGGCCGATCTCCTCCGAGCCGAAGGCGATGAAGTGGATGGAGTAGGGGATGGTATCCACCTTTGTGGTCTCCTGGGCCAGGGCCAACAGTATACCAATGCCCGAGCCATTATCGTTGGCGCCGTCCACGTCCGCTACCGTGTCCATGTGAGCGCCCACGACGACTGTGTTGAACCCGGAGACTATCCTGGAGGCCACCACGTTTCGGCTGGGGGTCGGGAAGCGGAGCAGCCTGACGTCGAGGACCACATCCCCCTCTTCAAGCATCTCCACCAGACGCTCTCCGTCAGCCCGGGAGATGGTCAACGATGGGATCTCGGCGGGAGAAGAGAGGGTGGCGTACAGCTCCGCCTCTTCGTTGTTGTAGATGATGGCCGCCGAGGCGCCGGCGTTCTGCGCGTTCTGGACCTTGTCCTCAAAGAACAGGACTCCCCTCTGTATCAACGCGATCTTCCCTTCGAGGCCTTCTTCGGGGTAGGCTTCCGGCTCGCCAAAGCCGACGTGGACTATCGAAGCGGTGGTCTCTCCCGTGCCGCTCAGATGGACGAAACGAGACACGATGGTCTCTTCCACCGGGCTGGAGATGGTGATAAAAGGCTCAGTCGTATCGTACCTCTGGACCGTGAACTCCTGTATCTCGATGTCGTAGCCCAGAGCGGTTAGCTCGGCAGCTATGAAGTCGGCGGCAGCCTCTTCCTGGGCGGAGGCGGACTCCCTTGCGCCCAGCGCCTCCACGAATCGCTGAGTATAGGAGTAGGCTAATTCACCCAGGTTATCGGAGGGGCTGAATATGGGGTCTGTAGGCGTGGGTTCGGGCGTGGCCTGAGGCGTCGGGACGGGAGTAAAGGTAGGAGAGGGTGTGTCGGCGGAAGGAACCTCCGTAGCTTGTACGGCGGCCTCTCCCGTCGGCGTTGGAGTATCAGCCGAGTCCCGTATCCTACAGGCCGAGCCTATGACCAGGAGAACCAGGACTATGTATATCAGGTGATGCTTCTTCAAAGGACTTTTACGTGGGGCGCAGTCGTACTACGCCGCGATGGGTTGGTACATTGTAAAACGGGGGAACGGGTTAAAGGTTGCCGTAGCGAGAAACGGAGGGTTGGGCTCTATCTCTTTTTTGGTTTGGCAGGACCTCGCTGAGACTTTCGCTCGGCGCCCGCGTATTTCTCTTCGGGGAAGAGGTCCTCGCCAGGCCCGCCGCCCTCGCCTAGGGCGCTGCTAACGGCCTCTTCTCCCTCTTCCATCCTGCGAAGAAACTCTTCGCTCACGAAGAACATTCAGATGCAAAATCCGTCCCGAGCTATGTCCTCGTGGTGCCTTTCGCAAGGGCATATCTTCATGCGATCCCGGTCCGGGTCGCCCTCCACGATCATTCAGGGACAGTACCGGTATCCGTGCTTTACCTCGTTCTTCGCCAGGCCCTTCTGTACCTCGTCCACGATCTCCGGGTCCGAGTAGAACTTGTAACCGCTCTTCTGAACGTACTTTTCGGACATTTTGACGGCACCGGCTAAGGCTTGTTCGAAGGTCTTCTGTTTCTTCAATCGGCTCTCCTAGCTGGCTGTGAGGGGTCATAGTTAGTATAACATAGGAGGTTGTATCCAATCGGCTCGATAGCATGGCGTTGATGTGGAGGTTATAATCGCATCTGGCGTCCCGGCCTGCACGCCATCTTTAACAGACTAATGAAATATGGGGTGTGCAGAGGGCCGAAGCCCATTTATTGGGAGTGCCTGCCGGGGGCCGGGAGTCTGAGATCCTGCCCTGAGCTCGCTTAAGGGGTGTCCCTCAGAAATGATTTTCTGTACCCTCCTGGCTAGGAAGGGGGCCAGGGGGATGGGGTCGAAAGAGGTTTATTAGCACCTTACTGAATCATGACTGAATCATGGCCAGAAACGTTATAGAACAGTTCGGCGAACATGCCGACGACTACTACCGCAGCAAGTACCATTCCCAGGGCGGCGACCTCAACAAGCTGGTCGAACTGGCGTCTCCAGAGACCCACGAGACGGCCCTGGACATGGCTACGGGCGCCGGCCATACCGCTTTCGCCGTGGCGAAGCGGGCCGGACGGGTCATAGCAAGCGACTTGACGGCGCCGATGATCCAACGAGCACGAAAGGCCGCCCACGATGAGGGCATCACCAACGTCGAGTTCCTGCTGTGCGACGCCCACGCCATCCCCTACTCCGACGAGACCCTGGATATCGTGACCTGCCGTGCGGCGCCCCACCACTTCAAAGACGTCCGCCTGTTTGTCAGAGAGGCGTGGCGAGTGACCAGGCCGGGAGGCCGCATGGTCGTCATCGATGGAGCGGCGCCCGAGGACCCGGGCCTGCACGAGTACCTGGACCACCTGGAGGTGGTACGAGACCCGAGTCACAACCGCCGTCTATCCCTTTCCGAATGGAGGGACGCGTTCCGAGACGCAGGCTTCCAGCTGGACGTCAGCTATCTGGAGGACGATATCTACGACTTCGATGACTGGGTGATTCGCTCCGGCGTAACTCCGAAGACCCGCGGGCTCTTGGAAGGAATGATTATCGACGCCACCCCCGAGCAGCACCGCTACTTCCGGTTCGATATCCAGGACGGGAAGGTGATAAGCTTGCGAAACGATCGGGCGGTGGTGCTCGGGCGCAAGCCCAGACCGTAAGTGATACTGCTGTTTACCGGCACAAAAGGTGACCCTTCCCCCAGCAATGAGTAACGTTCCGACTGCCATGACCATCGCCGGCTCCGACTCCGGGGCGGGGGCGGGCATCCAGGCGGACCTCAAGACCTTCGCAGCCCTGGGGGTTTACGGCACGTCGGTCATCACCGCTGTAACGGCCCAGAACACCTACTCGGTGACCGATATCCACGAGCTGCCGGTGGAGACGGTGGTTGCCCAAATCGATGCGGTGATGGAGGACATCGGCGCCGATGCAGTCAAGACAGGCATGCTCTCCAGCCCCGAGATCATCGGCGCTGTTGCCGAACGGGTGAAGGCGTTGAGCATGCCCAACCTGGTGGTAGACCCCGTGATGGTGGCAAAGAGCGGTGATAGGTTGCTGCGGAAAGAGGCCGCAAGATCACTGATCGAGGAGCTCCTTCCCCTGGCGACAGTGGTCACGCCGAACATCCCGGAAACCGAGGCCCTGGTAGGCTATGCGGTGGAGTCGGACGCCGACGTCCAGAAAGCGGCCAGGGACATCGCCCGCATGGGTGCAGCCAGCGTTGTGATCAAGGGCGGGCACCGGGAGGGCCCGGTGGTCGATACCCTCTACTCCGACGGAGTCTTTAGAGAGTTCAGAGCGCCCAGGATAGAATCGAAGAACACCCACGGTACCGGTTGCACCTTCGCCTCGGCGGTGGCGGCCTACCTTGCCCGCGGCAGGTCTGTCGAGCAAGCGGTGTATCACGCCAAGGAGTACGTAACCGAGTCGATCAGATCGGCCTACTCCATCGGATCGGGCCACGGGCCAGTGCATCATTTTCACAAATTCTGGAAAGAGGCTTCCACGGCCGAGGACTGAGCCAACCTGAGCCTCCGTGAAACGTTCCCCTGGCACGGGCTTCGGGATGTGCCCCAGCCGCAATGCAGTCCGAGAGTTCCGTTAGACTAGGAATGAGCGGTTGGGTATAATCTAGCGGGGTGATGAAAAGTGGGGTGAGCGGAGGGGCGAAGCCCCTTTGCCGGGAGTCTGAGGGTGCCCCTCAGAGATTATTTCTTCCCCCCTTCCTGGCCAGGAAGGGGGCTAGGGGGATGGTCGAAAGGGTTTTCCAACCCCCTGATAGACTGTCCCAGAAACCCATGGCGGAGGCGTATCCTGAAGGTAAAGGCCAGGTACTTTGCGGTATACCGGGAGAAGACCGGGCGCAGGGAAGAGGACGTCGATCTGGCGGAGGACGCCACTGCGGGGGACCTGGTATGGAAGATCAAAGAACAGCACGAATCGCTGCTTCAGGACATGGGAAGCTTGGTGGTGGCCGTCAATGATGAGTATGTGCCCCTGAGCCACCCGCTCAGCGAGGGCGACGAGGTGGCCCTGATCCCCCCGGTCAGCGGAGGATGAAATGATTGAGATAACCGAAATGCCTATCGTGCCCCAAGAATTCATCGACCGGGTGACGGATGCCCGGAACGGCGCCGTGCTCACCTTCATGGGTACGGTACGCCAGCTCTCCGACGGCCGGGTGATCCAGTACATGGAGTACGATGCATACAAGGAGATGGCCGAGAAGAAGCTGACCGAGATAGTCAACGAGGCCAAAGACAGATGGAGCACCGACGACATATCGGTTTCTCATCGGCACGGTAGGCTGGAGTTGACCGATATCAGCGTGATAATCGCCGTCGGCACCCCTCACAGGGCCGAGGCTTTCGAAGCCTGCCGGTACGTCATCGAGCAGATCAAGCAACGGCTGCCCATCTGGAAGAAGGAGGTGGATGCAGACGGGGCGGGTGAGTGGGTGGAAGGGCACGTTCCCGCCCACTCCCATTAGAGATTCCGCTTATCGTCCGGAGCTGCGGTGAGAGGTATTACCCGAGAATTCAACGTGTAACACATACGGCTATAATGGAGCTGCGGAGGGATCGCATAGTGGCCTAGTGCGGGCGCCTGCTAAGCGCTTATCCGGGGAGACTTGGATCGTGGGTTCGAATCCCACTCCCTCCGCCACGTGATATCCTAACCAGAGAAGGTCACTAGCTATGAAAACACCACTGGACTTCTCAAAGTACACCGGCAAAGCGGCGATGCTCGTCATCGATCCGCAGAACGACTTCCTCCTCCCCGACGCCCCCTATGGAGGCGGCCTGGAGGCCAAGGAGTTCATCGAGAACACCGCCGCCCTCGTAGGCAAGATGCGCAAGCGAGGTGTGCCCATCATCTTCACCAGGGAAGTGCACCGCGCCAACTGGGTCGACATGGGCAGGGAAGGCGATGGTGAGCCGGAGCACTGCATCGATGGCACACCCGGCGTCGAGCTGGTCGATGAGTTGACCCCCGAGGACGGCGACTACGTCATCGACAAGCGCCAGTTCAGCGTCTTCTTCCAAACCGATATGCAGCATCTTCTCCGGGGCCTGGGCGCCGAACTTCTCGTACTTACCGGCGGCACCGCCGGCTGCTGTGTTCTGGCCACCTCCATCGACGCCTATCAGCACAGATATCACACCGTCACCATCGAGGACTGCGTGTTCAGCGGCGAGGGACTCCTCAACCGGGAGAATTTCAAGGACTTGTATGGCGTATACCAGTTCTTCTCCCGCCCAATGACCTCTGCCGAGTTCCTGCGCCAGCTAGAGGACGGCCACGATGACTAGCTACCACATCTGGACCATTGGGTGCCAGATGAACGAGGCCGACTCGGAACGGCTGGCCAGCGCTTTGGACCTGATAGGCTGCACACCCACGCCCGACATCAACACCGCCGACATCATCGTCCTCAACAGTTGCGTGGTGAGGCAGGGCGTGGAGGACAAGGTGACCGGTCGCCTCGACTCCCTGAAACCGGTTAAGAGGGCCAATCCGGACGCTACCATCGCGCTGATGGGCTGCATGGTCGGTCCCAAGACCGGTACATTGGAAGAGAGATTTCCAATCGTGGACCTGTTCATGCGGCCCCAGGCCTACGGTCCTCTCCTGGACCTGGTAGCCCAGCGGGAAGGTCTGTGCCTGGACAACGCCGAGCCCCTGGTGCCTTCTCATCCAAAGCTGAGCACCCACGTCCCGATAATCCACGGGTGCGACAAGTTCTGCACCTTCTGCATCATTCCGTACCGGCGGGGACGAGAGAGAAGCAGGCCCATCCAAGAGCTGGCCATCGAGGTGAGGGCGTTGGCCCGGCGGGGAGTCAAGGAGGTCACCCTCCTGGGCCAGAACGTCGATTCCTATGGCCATGACCTGCCCGATAGACCGGACCTGGCCGATCTGCTCACCGAGCTCAGCCGCATCGAAGACATTCTGCGGATCCGGTTTCTGACCTCCCATCCCAACGACATGAGCCA
The DNA here is from genome assembly GCA_965197645.1 of Dehalococcoidia bacterium. Classification (GTDB taxonomy): domain Bacteria; phylum Chloroflexota; class Dehalococcoidia; order Plut-88900; family Plut-88900. The sequence goes on from OZ240219.1 coordinate 1,207,602, forward strand.
GAAGCTGATAGACGCAGTGGCCAGCCTCGACAAGGTGTGCGAGCACATCAATCTGCCCTTCCAGGCCGGTGACGACGATATCCTGAGGATCATGCGTCGGGGCTACACCTCGGACGATTACAAGGAGCTGGTGGAGAGAATTCGGGACACGATTCCCGGGGTCTCAATGAGCACCGATGTCATAGTGGGCTTCGCCAACGAGACCGAAGAGCAGTTCCAGCACACCGTGGACATGCTGGAACAGGTGCGATTCGACAAGGTGCACATGGCGCCCTACTCGGTCAGACCCGGGACCATAGCCTTCCGCAAGATAAACGATGACCTGGAGAAGGATGAGAAGATGCGACGCCTCCACGTCCTCGAGGAGGTCCACGAGCGGATAGCCTCCGAGATCAACAGCCAGCTGGTCGGCACAACTGAAGAGGTGCTGGTGGAGGGCCGTCGGAAGGGCAAGTGGACGGGGCGCACCCGCACCAACAAGCTGGTCTTCTTCGAGGACGAGGCTGACAGGCAAGGCCGGCTGGTCGACGTGAGAATTGACAGCTCCACGGCATGGTCGCTGCAGGGCAGCCTCGCCGGAGTTACCGTTCTATCTATGGCGGCGTCTTGAACAAATCGGAGAAGGCGGCCAAGTACGAAGAAGTCCTGGACTCGCTCAGGAAGGTGGGATACAGGCTCACGCCGCAGCGGGTCATGATCCTGTCCACCATCGCATCCAGTCCCGGACACGTTACCGCCGAAGAGATCCACGAAAGCGTCAAAGAGACCTACCCCTACATCGATATAGCCACCGTTTATCGTACCCTCCAGCTCCTGAAGCGGTTGCGCATCGTCGCCGAGATGGACCTCGGCAGCGGCCCCTCCCAATACGAGCTGACCAACGACGACCGGCATCATCACATGGTCTGTCGAGAGTGCCGGGGAACCATAGACGTCGATCACCGCAAGTTCCTGGAACCGGTTAGGTCTGCGTTGCTGGATGAGTTCGGCTTCGAGGCCGACATAGATCACTTCGCCATATTCGGCCTGTGCCGGGACTGCCGGGCCCAACAGGCGCCGGCTTAGTGTCCGGTCACACTCCGTCCCTCCAATGTCATTCCTGGAGATGTTAGGTAATTCGCTGACAGATTGGTGTTCAATGGTAAACAGATCCGGAGGCGAAGATGCGAGACAACAGCAATGACGGCACGGAGCCGCGGGCTGATTTCGGATTACTCGCCTGAAGCCAGGGTGATAGCTCCAGCGGATGGGGGCGCCGAGGTGGTGGACATCATGGACCTGATACCGGGCAAGTATGTCCGGCCGGATGGAAGCTAGGATAGAAAATGAGCGACATAGACGAAATACTGGACAGATGTAAGACGGTTGCCGTGGTCGGCCTCTCCCCTCGAGCGGACAGGGACAGCCATGGCGTGGCCCAGTACCTGCAAGAGCAGGGTTTGAGGATCATACCGGTGAACCCCACGGTGGACGAAGTGTTGGGAGAGAAGGCCTATCCCGACCTGAAGTCGATACCCGAGCCGGTGGACGTGGTCGATATCTTCCGAAAGTCGGAGGAAGCCGGTCCCATTATAGAGTCCGCCATCGAGATTGGGGCCTGGGCCGTGTGGATGCAGAAGGGGGTAGTGAACGAGGAGGGGGCGGCCAAGGCCCGCGCCGCCGGTCTAAAGGTGGTAATGGACGAGTGTATGGAGTGTGAGGTCCGCGCCCGGCGTGAGGCCGGCTCTTAGCCCCTTCGAGGTCGGTTCCGATCGGCGCTGTCCAGCCAGATGGTAACCGGGCCATCGTTGACCAGTTCCACCTCCATGTAGGCCTGGAACCGGCCGGTTTGCACCGTCAGCCCGGTTTCCCTCATGAACCCCACGAACTCCTCTACCAGCGCCTGGGCTGCTTCCGGCGGCGCGGCCCTGACGAAGCTGGGCCTTCGGCCTTTCCGAGTATCGGCCAGCAGGGTGAACTGACTCACTACAAGAAAATCGGCCCTGATGTCCAGGGCCGAAAGATTGAGCTTATTGTCCCCATCTGCGAAGATTCGGAGGTTGGATATCTTGTCCCGTAGGTAGCTAGCGTCCTCTGTGGAGTCTTCCTGTTCTACACCCAGCAACACCACCATCCCTTGGCCGATTTCGCCGATGGTAGAGCCGTCAACCCTAACCGCCGCTCTTGTCACCCTCTGAAGAAGAGCCTTCACCGGTCCCTTTGCTCTCGGCCTTGGCCGCTACCTTCTCCTTGGACTTGTCCTTGGGCTTGTCTTCGGACTTTTCCTCGTCCTTGGCGCCGTTGGACGGAGCGCTAGCCTGTCCCTTTCTGTGGTCGGTGGAGTAGAACCCGGACCCCTTGAACAGGACGGGGACGGAATGGAAGACCCTGCGGGATTTGGATTGACACTGGGGGCATGCGGCCGAACCGGCTTCCTCGTAGCGCTGCCTCGTCTCGAAGTAGTGGCCGCAGCTAAGGCACCGATAATCGTATAGGGGCATCTACTCCTCCATTTTACGTCGTTAGCACTCCCTGAAAGAGAGTGCCAACAGCCTTATGTAGTTTATCCATGAGGGGTTATCTTGTCAACCAAATTTGCTTGGGGGCACATCCCCCAGGCCCCCTGCCAGAGGGAAGCCCTCTGGACTCCCAGGGTTGCATCCGTTAACGCCCCACCCCAGATTGCTTCGCTCGCTTCAACCTCCACAGGACCGATTCCCCTCGCTCGCAACGACACCCACGGTTGGCCTGAATCCATACCTTCGTCATTGCGAGACCCGACGAAGTCTGGGCGTGGCAATCTAGCTAAATCCGGCCGTTCACCCGGCAGTGTTGTATCTTCCTACCGCCCTGGAATGCATTGGCAGGCTCATAGAACAAGGGGTGTGCAGAGGGGCGAAGCCCCTTCGCCGGGAGTCTGAGAGCCTACCCTCAGCCCGCCGAAGCGGTGTCCCTCAGAGGACTTGCCAGAAGCGTTTGCCCTCCAGCCGCACAACCTTGCCAAAGCCCGGTTCCGGGAAGTGGCCGGCCGCCACCGTCAGCCCCTCCTCCTCCACCCGTTTCATCAGCGCTTCCCGGGTCTCGTGGGCCACCTGGTGGTCGATGTCGGCGCTGTTGTCCCAGGCGGTCTCGTGGACCTGCATGGGGTGGTGAGCCGCGTCGCCGAGTATCAGGCCGTTTTCTCCCTGGGAGGAGACCAGGATGCTCATATGGCCCGGCGTGTGTCCCGGGGTTGGGATGGCGGTCAACTCGTCGGTTAGGTTGTGGTCGCCGGCGACCAAATCCAGCAGGCCCATGTCCTCCAGCGGTTCTACGGGCCTGGAGTCGTAGAAGACTCCTTCGGGGTTGGATACCTGGTTGAAGAAGTTCCAATCGATGGTGCTGCACACGTACCGCGCGTTGGGGAAGGTTGGACGTGCCGGTCCGCTTCCGTTGCTCAAATTCCAGCCCACGTGATCGAAGTGCAGGTGAGTCATGAAAACGGTGTCCACTTCGTTGACGTTCAGACCCTCTTTCCGCAAGTTGTCCATCAGCAGGCCGCAGCGGCCCTGGTCTTCCGGTAGCGGGGCCGGGCCCATGCCCGTGTCTACGAACAAAGTCCGCCCGCCGGACCTGACAAGAAACGATCCCAGGTTCATGTCCATCATCGGTGCCGATTCGGGGGCGCTGCAGCCGCAGGCCCAGACCGTTTCCGGTACATCGGGGAAGGTGTCCTTGGCCGTTCCTCGCAGGTATCCGTCCGACAGTGAGACCAGAGTGACGTTGCCGATAGTTATGGTGTTGGAAGCCATTTCCCTCTCTCCTTTAGAACAACTAGGATTCAGAGTGCCTGAAAGTAACGCTTACCCTCCAGCCGTATCACCCTACCGAAGCCGGGGGCCGGGAAGTGGCCGGCTGCCAGGGTCAGACCCTCCTCCTCCAGCCATTTCATAGTCGATTCCCGGGTTGTTCCGGCCGTGTCACTGTCCACGTCTGCCGTGTTCTCCCAGCCGGTCTCGTGGACCTGTCGAGGGTGGTGAGCGACGTCCCCCAGGATAAGCCCCTTCTCACCGTCGGAGGAGACCAGGATGCTCATGTGGCCCGGGGTGTGGCCGGGGGTGGGGATGGCCGTAACCTCATCCGTGAGGCTGTGCTCGCCGTCGATGGTATCCAGGACGCCATCCCGGTCCAGCGGGTCCATGGCTTTGGGACGGGAGAGTTCGCTGGCGGTCTCGGCGTCTTTGTGAAAGAAGCTCCAGTCCTCGGAGCTCACCAGGTATCGAGCCCTGGGAAAGGTGGGAACATAACGCCCCTCTCGCTTGCTGGTGTTCCAGCCGATGTGATCGTAGTGGAGGTGGGTCATGAAAACGATATCGATCTCTCCTGGGTCGATGGACTGGGAAGACAACTTGTCCATCAGCAGTCCCCACTCGCTGCCGGAGTCATCGAGAGGCAAGGGCCCCATGCCCGTGTCCACCAGAATAGTCTGTCCGCCGGACCGAACCAGGTAGCTGCCCAGGTTAAGGTCCAGCTGTGGGGCGCCATCGGGCAGAGAGCAGCCGCATGCCCAGATGGTGTCCGGGACATCGGGGTAGAACTCCCGTGCCTTGAACCGCATGATCCCATCGGACAGGTGGACTACCTGAACGTTCCCTATGGTTATCTGTTCGATAGATACACCTCCAGACCAAACTGGCCCAACCGGACGGGAGTTTGAGGTGCCTCCACCTCGCTGACTGGTCCGGGTCTAGCTGGTAACACCGACCTCTTTTTCGAACTCGGTGAGTGATCGGTCCAGGGCATCCACCAGCTCGTCGATCTGGTCCCTGGTGATGGACAGGGGTGGGGCGATGAAGAGGGGCAAGCCCCTGGTGTGGGCGGCGGGACGCCGTGGCCCGTACAGGGTGCCGTACATCGCCAGACCGTTCTTCATAGCGATGCTCTGGAACCGCTCCTCTGCGTTTACCTCCGGCGGGAAGAACTCCATCGATTCCTTGTTGTTGACGAACTCTGGAACGAAGAGCATTCCCTGGCCCCGCACGTCGGCGATGGTCGGGTGCTCCATCAGAGCGTCCTTCTTCGAATGGAGGTAGGCCCCCATCTCGGCCGCGTTTTCTATCAGCCCATCCTTCTCCAGGATATCGATGACGGCGAGACCGGCGGCGCAGGCCAGTGCGTGACCCGAGTAGGTGTAGCCGTGGATGAAATGAGCGTCTCCCGAGGCAAAAGGCTCGTTGACCTCGTCGCTGACCGTGACCGCGGCCAGGGGTTCGTAGCAGCTGGCAATACCCTTGGCGGTGACCATTATGTCGGCCTGGACGTCGTAGTGCTCCATACCGAACCACTTACCGGTCCGGCCCCAGCCGGTGATCACCTCGTCGGCAATCAGCAATATGTCGTACCTGTCGCAGATCTCTCGGATGGTGTGCCAGTACTGAGCGGGAGGCTTGAGGCCGTAGTCCTCGCCCTGGCCCAGGGGCATGGCGACGAACGCGGCCACGTTTTCGGCGCCGGTGTAGTGTATTGCTTCCTCCAGCTCCCTAGCGCACTGGATGGCGTAGTCCTCGAAGCTGGTCCGGGGCGGGGTCTGGGTGCTGGGCTGGCGAATGTGAGGCCAGGCGAAGAGCATGTTGTTGAACTGGTTCCGGTTGGTGGGCCCGCCGGCCACCGATAGCGCCCCGAGGCTCATTCCGTGATAGCTCTCCCATCGGGAGATGACTATGTTCTTCTGGGGATTGCCCCTGGCGGTGTGATACTGATGGGCCAGCTTGATGGCCGTCTCTATCGCCTCCGAACCTCCCGAGGCCAGGAAGGTGGTGTTGAGAGTGCCCGGCGCTTTTTCGCTGATCCTTTCGCACAACTCGGCTCGAGGCCTGTTGGAGAGGACCGGGTGGACGTAGGAGAACTTCTCCGCCTGCTTGGTGATCGCCTCGATAATCCGAGGATCACCGTGTCCCAGGTTGACCGCCATCGGCCCGCCGGAGGCGTCCATGTAGCGGTTGCCGTCCTCGTCGTAAAGATAGACGCCCTCAGCACGATCTAGGACCGGTGTGAAGGGATGGTAGGAGAACGGCTTTTCCCAGATCCCATCGGGCTTTCTCAGTCCAGGCCTTGATTCTCCGACAGCTGCCATAATAACCTCCCCGTTGCCTAGCTGTTGCGCCCGTTTCGTAGCTATGGCGATACTAACATGGCCCCAAAAAGCCGTCAACGACAGCTAGATGACTCTCTCCACACGCCATGAAATGGTGGTGTACCGAAGAGAGGAAAACGGAGCATTGGCGAACTTCAACCCGAAGGGGTAAAATCGGCGGCAGGTCTGCTTCGATTCAGGAGGTGTACATGGAGGGTCCCCTTGCCGGCATCAAGGTGCTGGAGGTAGCCAACTTCCTCGCCGTGCCCTCGGCTGGCGTTTTGATGGCGGACATGGGCGCCGACGTGATCAAGGTCGAGCCGCCCAGCGGCGACCCCTATCGCCAGCGGTACGCCACTTCCGACTTCGATTTCGATTTCGCCACCTCCTACGGTTTCGAGCTGGACAATCGAGGGAAACGCAGCATGGTCCTGGACCTGCGAAAGAAGAGGTCCCGGGAGGTGGTCCACGATCTGGCTGGCAAAGTGGACGTGTTCACCACCAACCTGCTGCCGCGGCGAATGGAGCGCTACAACCTCCGCTACGAGGACCTGGCCCCCGGTAATCCGCGGCTGATCTACCTGTGCTTCAACGGGTACGGCGCCGAGGGGGAGGAGAAAGACCGGCCCGGGTTCGACTACACGGCCTTCTGGGCCCGCTCCGGGGCGATGCATATCCTGAGCGATCCCGATCTGGCCCCCACCCAGCTGCGTCCCGGTTTCGGAGACCACTGCTCGGCGCCCCTGCTGCTGGCCGGCACCATGGTCGCCCTCTGGGAACGGGAGCGCACGGGCAAAGGCCAGAAGGTGTCAACCTCGCTGCTCAACATGGGCATGTGGGCCATCAGCGGCGACGTGCAACGGGCCCTGGTGGCGAACCTGGAGCCCAGGTACTACAGACGCACCACCGAGTCCAATCCCCTCCGCAACACCTATCGCACGAAGGATAGGAAATGGCTGAACATAGTCATGCTCAACAGGGACGATTCCTGGGTCAGGACCTGCACAGCCCTCGGTCGGGAGGACCTGTTGACCGATGACCGGTACAGCAGCCCCTCGCAACGGACCGAGCACAGCATCCAACTGATCGAAGAGTTCGACCGGGCCTTCGGATCGATGACCCTGGAGGAGCTGACTCCCAGGCTGGACGCCAATGCCGTCATATGGGCCCCCAAGCGCACGGTGCTGGAGGCCGTCAACGATGGGCAGACGGTCGTAAACGAGATGATCACCTCTGTCGAGCACCCCGTTCACGGTGAGTACCGGACCCTGGATACCCCCATCAAGTTCAGCGAAAGCCAGGTTGGCGCCAAAAGGGCCGCCCCCGATGCAGGCCAGCACACCGAGGAGGTGTTGCTGGAGATGGGTTACTCCAGGTCGGATATCGATGAGCTCAGGACTGCCGGAGTCTTCACCGACGATACAGAGCCGGCCCCGCCGCACTAAATCGGACATTACGGCCCCGGCCCGGCGCCTCGCGCTAGGCGTACGTCTTAGGCCTCGACAAAACCACAGTCAACCGCACACCGTGGCTCAGTTTATTATGGGGTTCACGTACGCGTTTTGGTTATTGGATATACCTGGTGATCAGGATCCCACCAAAGCAAAGCATAGATGTTCTCGTGTTTGATGCACCAGAACCGGGGTTTACTGCTAACCCGAAATGACCACAGGTTGTCCTGGTCATCCAGTTGCAGTTGCCGAAGCCGTTCCTTGGATTTCTTCGATATATTGGATAGAGGAACGCCGTGATGGCTTTTCGCAGCTTTCAGTTCGGGAATGGTCATTTTCTCGAATTCAGCCATCCGCGTCCAAACGGCCTGCCGCTCTGCATTGGAGATGTGGTTCCAAGAGAACGGCCCGCTCAAGTCACAAATACTGAACCGCCATGCCAAATGACGATCTTCAATTGCTGCGATCCCGAGAATCGTCTTGGTTCGTTTGACGGCACTAATGGGTTCGTTCTGTTTGGTTCGCTTAGGGGCAGTATGGCGCTCCTTTTGCCTAGTTCGTTTAGTTTTCTTCGTCATATAGGAGTTCGCTGTAATATCCCATGAGGTCGTCGTGGGATATCACGGCATTCCCCCGTTCTCCTATATCTAGTCCAGCGCTTCGTCGGGTAGCTCGCCAAGGGCGTTCTCTGTGCGTTAAGGCGCTGAGTTCCGCCCCCGTCTTGTCTCCATAGGAGTCCAAGACAATGTCAATGGTTTCTTGCTGGTCTTGGGAGAGTTGACTGGAGTCGCCGTTCCCCATTTTGGAAATAGTGAAGTATCCTCGGTGTTTTTCGTATAGGGGAAGCACGACAGGCCCATTTGCCCAAGCCTCAATTCGCTCTTCAAACAAGGGCAACTCATCCCATACCAGAGACCACGCCTGACTGTAATAGCATAGTTTTTGAAGTTTCCACGTGGACATACTGCCACGCTTCTCTAAAATGTATGCGGCGACATCAAAGACTGTAGGTGGTTCAGCCATTGTATGTTTCCTCCTGTGCCCTTCAGACCCATCCGGTCTACCTTGTGGGATAGGTGACCGAATTGGTCTATTGGGCATCCTGCCAACAATTCCTAGTGTAACTTCCAGGATGTGTGACGACAAGGCTCGCCTTGACAACTCCCCGACCCGGTCATAACCTTGTCATGGGTCAATCCCAGGCCTTGGAGATACGTCTGCGGTCGTTCACGCGGAGGAGATGCAGCAATGCCGATGGCGATGGAGGGCATCAGGGTCGTAGACCTGACCACCGGCCAGCAAGGCCCCGTGGCTGCCGCCATGCTCGCCGACATGGGCGCCGAGGTCCTCAAGATCGAGCTTAAAGACGTGGGCGACCCGGGCCGCAACGTTCGCACCGAGGTCCCCGGCCAGGAACCCTTCCCCCTCTCCTACTACTTCGAGAACAACAACCGGAACAAGAAGGGTGTGGCCGTCGACTACACCTCTCAGGCCGGTCGAGACGTGGTCTACCGGCTGGTCGAGACCTCGGACGTGTTCCTCTCCAACTTCCCGATCACGACCCTCGAGGAGATGGGGTTCGACTACGAGACCCTGCAGGGGCGGAACCCCAAGATCATCTACGCCGTGGCGACCGCCTTCGGCCCCACGGGACCGGACAAGGACAAGTCGGCCACCGGCGATACGGTCCAGCTGCACGGCGGGGTACTCAGCCACGGCAACTCTGATGGTCCCGTTCCCTTCTGGGGTGGCCTCGCCGAGCAGGAAGACGCCATTCTGATGGCCTATGGCATCGTCAGCGCGCTCATCGCCAGAGAGCGGCACGGCATCGGGCAGGAGGTCTACTCCTCCATGCTCGGCAGCCAGATCAACTGGGCGGCGCTGAACGTCCAGGGCAACCTGTTCAACGGCGTGGAACCCTGGGGCATGAGACGGGACATGCCGCTGAGCCCCGTATGGAACTTCTATCTGACCAAGGACAGAGAGTGGATCGCCCTCGGTTTTCTCAAGGAAGCCAAGGACTGGCCCGACCTGTGCCGCACCATCGAGAGGGAGGACCTGGAGTTCGATCCCCGGTTCGACTCCAACGCCAAGCGTACCGGCGAGAACTCCGAGATACTGTTGAAGATCCTGGAAGACCTGTTCGCTGAGAGGACCCTGGAGGAGTGGATTACCCGGATGAAACGCAGCGACATCGCTTGGTCCGTGCTCAACGACTACGATTCCCTTTCCCGGGACGAGCAGGTCGTGGCCAACGAGTACGTCGTGGACTTCGATCACCCCAAGGTCGGCCCTGTGCAGATGGTGGGTGTGCCCTTCCGGCTGCGCGAGACTCCGGGAGGTGTGAGAACACCGGCCCCCGAGCTTGGCGAGCATACCGACGCGGTGCTGACCGGCGTGGGCGGCTACTCTTCCGATGAACTGAAGGACCTGAAAAAGACTGGCGTAATCTAAGGACGGACCGGCATAATCTAGTTACAGGTAGGTGATGGATATGGTTATGGCGCTGGAAGGATTCCGAATACTCGATATGACGGTGTGGCACCACGGGCCCGGGGCAGCCACCCTGTTGGCCGATATGGGCGCCGAGGTGATCAAGGTGGAGGAGCGTCTCTCCGGAGATCCGGGCAGGGCCAGCATGGGGCTCAGCATGGGCGCCATCAATTATCCCCTGTCCTACTATTTCGAGAACAACAACCGGAACAAGAAGGCCTTCGCCATCGACCTCAAGAAGGAGAAGGGGCAGGAGGTGATGTACCGGCTCATCGAGGAGTCGGACGTTCTGCTCTCCAACTTCCGGCGCGGCGGCCTGACGAAGCTGGGCCTGGACTACGACGATCTCAGGAAGCGAAATCCCAAGCTCATCTTCGCCCACGGCACGGGACAGGGAGAAGAGGGGCCCTACTCCAACCGGGCCTCGGGGGATATCATCGGCCAGTTCTGGGGTGGGTACATCAGCTACGACAGCACCGAGGGCCCGGTCTCAGTCTGGTCGGACCTGGCAGACCGGAGCGGCGCCGTCTCGCTGGCCTACGGTACCGCGCTGGCCCTGCTGGCTCGAGAGCGGACCGGCATAGCCCAGGAGGTCAACACATCTCTACTCGGCGGGCAGGTGCATCTGGGTGCGGTCAACTTCCAGCAGCACCTGTTCGAGGGGCACGTCCCCAGTCCGGTACGAAAGAACGGCGATAACCACGTCGATCCCTTCAGCAACAACTACAAGGACTCGGACGGCGCGTGGTTCCGAATCGACGCCTCCGCGTCCGACGCCGACTGGCACTCGTTGTGCCAGGTACTGGAGTTGGACGGCGTGGAGCGAGACCCTCGCTTCGATACTGCCGACAAGAGGAGTGGAGAGAGCTCGGCGGAGCTGGTACGCCTCCTGGAGGACAAGTTCGCCGCCCGTCCCATATCCGAGTGGGAAGCCGGTCTGGACAAGAGTGGCCTCCCCTGGGCGGCTCTCAGGACCTACTCGGAGGTGCTGCAAGACCCGCAGGTGCTGGAGAACGAGTTCGTGGCCGACCTGGACCACCCCTCCCAGGGGCCGTTGAAGATGGTCGGCGTACCGGTGCAGCTGTCCAAGACCCCCGGCAAGGTGAGGATGCCGGCCCCCGACCTGGGCCAGAACACCGAGGAGATACTCACCGAGGTCTGCGGCTACACTTGGGACGAGGTCATCGAGTTCAAGGACCTGGGCGTCATCAACTAGGCCACCCCAAGGCCCAACCGCTTCCCACTTCGGCGCAAGGGCTAGGGGCGCCGGGTATCTGTCCTTGTTGCAGCGAATGGCCCATCAGACCTGACGACGCCTCTCGTCCTGAGGTCCCTGTCACGTTGGCGTCTACACCCATATGCACCAGGACGCCGTGCGCGCTGGCGCGACCGTCCGCAACCGCAGAAACATCGAGTCGCGTCCCCGGTATGGGTAGACCGGAGCGAGCTGGAGCGTTTACCCTGGCGAGTTGTGAGACTACAATACCGGGGAGGCAGTCACAAATGTCAGAATCCAGGTTGAAGCAGTGGTTCACGATCGACACTATCGCGGTGGGCAACAGCGCCATCGGCCTTGTAGCAGCGGGCACCTTTAACTCCGTCGCCCTCGTTGCGGTGAGCTTCCTTAACGCCATGGGCCTGGTCGCCATCGGAGGGCTGAACGCCACGGGAGTAATCGCCATCGCCGGCGGGACCAGCAGAAGCGCGTTGCCTGTCTAGTGGATGACACAGGGGACCGGAGGTGGTGAGCCAGATGCCTCCCTACCTCCGGAATGGCTAGATATCCGAAGTTGTATTCTCTTCTTCTCTCTCTTTGACATCGTTCGCTTGTTCAGAGGGACTGAGTATTTCAGAGAGCCGTGCCCTCATACCCTCAGCATGGTCATAGAGGTCATCTAGAGTCTCTAGCTGTACATTCGTGTTATCGTCGGGTAGGCCGAACCACATACGCTCCGCTGCAAGCCGTATCCAGCAGATCGCCTTGCGACGGTTGTCGTCGAGCAGAATACTGCAGTGCCGTGTATAACGCCTGAGGCTGACGCGTTGCACCGACACCATGTCCCTGACAATGGCTTTGACGATTTGTAGAGACTCTATCTCCGCGGGAGCGAACTCCGCTTTGTCGTCGCCTTGCTCCGTGGTTTGATCTGATTCAGGTGTCGCGGTGTGCTCACCTCCTTGCGCCAATGCAGATTTCAGCCGACTATCGATACGCTCATTGATAAACTCAGTTATCGCTTGATGCGTTAGAGTTTTGAACATCTCCCTTACGCCAGAGGTGGCCACACCTTTATAAATCTGTCTGATAATGAAGCGTACAAAGTCCTCCGAAGGGCTAGAGAATTCCTCTGACAGTACTCGCTTGATCTCGGTGGTGTATTTCAGGTCTTTAGCAGCATCTACGGCCTCACTCATATCAAAGGTCGACTTGGTGAACCGCTTTAGCTCCGCGACCTGAGCATCTGTGAAGTCAAGCATGTCGAACTCGAAGAATGGGCGCGGGTCCATCACGTTGGGTTCTTCGAGGTCGGAGAAGAACCGATATGTTACGCCATCGGTGAGGATGCCGAAACGGGCGTTCGTGACAGTGAAGTAACGAAGGAGCTGTGATATCTCTTCTTCGTCTAGGTTGCTGCCATGTTTCTTGGCCTCAATCAGAATGGCTGGCTTACCGTCTTGCATCAGGGCATAGTCTACCTTCTCACCCTTCTTGGTTCCCACATCTGCGGTGAATTCAGGGACCACTTCTGTGGGGTCAAATATGTCGTACCCGAGCATCTGAACGAATGGGAGTACGAGCGCGCTTTTCGTGGCTTCTTCGGTATCGAGATGGTTTACGCGCGTGGCAAATCTGCCTGAACGGGTCCGCACCTCATCAATGAAGTCCACAGGCCTCTCCTCTCTATATCAAGGGGTCTGGGAGCCCCCTCAAGTCGTCAGGATTTTCGGCGCCTACAGTTCATCCAGCAACATCAGCGTGGACAGGTCACTAACCCGTAATCCTTGCGACGCTGAAGCTACCCTCCGGGGGTGACTGATAAGCCGGGTCAACCGTACCCACTCGCCATACATCTGTCAATACGCTACAGAGGAGGCATTTCTGGAGTTGACCGGTAGAGCAGCAGCCGGCATCCGGGACTAGTGGGTGGGGCCTTCTCGTACCTCTGCCCCGTACAGCATCCGCAGGCTCTCCCAAACCACCGTTAACCGGTCGGTAGAACAAAGGGTGTGCAGAGGGGCGATGCTCGTTTTACGGGACCGCCTGATGGAAGCCGGGAGTCTGAGGGTGTCCCTCAGAAACTATCTTATTCCCCCTTCCTGACCAGGAAGGGGGCCAGGGGGATGGTCGCGGAAGCCTATACCGGCTAGCCGATCCGCTCCAGCACGTCGGGGAACTCTTTCAGCGTTGCCACACGGGCGTCCGGGGTCGCGGGCACACCGGCCATTGGCGCATCCCCGATGATCACCGCCTTCATCCCTACGCTCTTGGCGCCCAGGATATCGGTCTCGGGCCGGTCTCCGATGTGCACCGCGGCGCCGGCGGGAACGCCAATAGCGTCCAGCGTCGTGTGAAAGATCGGGGCGCTGGGCTTGGCCAGCCGCTCCTCGTCGGAGAAGGTGAGGGTTTCCATGTACCGGGCCACACCCACGTCCGATAGGTACTTGCGCTGGTGGGTGCCGGGTGTCGCCCCCGAGTTACATATCAGGGCAATCTTGTAGCCGCGGACGCTGATGGTCTCCAGCGTCTCGAGGGCGTAGGGCATCAGCGCCGGTGGGTCGACCAGGTAGGCGTCGGCGTGGTCTGCGGTGATCCGCTCCTTGATCGAGGGTGCCAGCCTGTCCGACAGCCCGCTCTCGATAAGCTCGAAGTAGATGTCCATCTGCTCGGCGAAGGGGGTATCGAGACCCTGTTGCCGGACCTCCTCGAACCCTGTTTGAGACCTCCAGTAGGCATTGGCTATGCGGTCCCTGGAGTAGCCCAGCCCGGACCGGCTCAGCGCCTCGAACGTAGCGTCGATCCGCTGGGCGGCCCGATTTCTGCCGCCCTCAAGGGTGTCGACGATCAGGGTGTTCCAAAGGTCGAATGTGACGGCCTGGATCTTGCGCTCTTGCAAACGTGGTTCCGGGATCAATACTTGAGGAGGGAGAGGCACGGGTAGCTACTCAGCTGCTCCCGGCCGTTCAGGGCCTCCAGCTCGATGAGAAAGACCAGTCCCGTAACGGTCCCGCCGGCCTGCTCGACGAGCTGCACGGCTGCGGCAGCGGTGCCGCCGGTAGCCAGGAGGTCGTCCACTATCAGCGCTCTCTGCCCGCGTTCGATGGCATCCTCGTGGATCTCGGCCCCGGCTGAGCCGTACTCCAGGTCGTACTCCACGCCTATGGAGCGGCGGGGCAGCTTTCCCGGCTTCCTCACCGGGACCAAGGGCACGCCCAACTTGTAGGCCAGCGGTCCGCCGAAGACGAAGCCGCGGGCTTCGATGGGCACTATCACGTCTATGCCTTCATCTCGGTAGATGCGGGCGAATTCGTCTATTACGTACCGGAAAGCCTCGGGAGACTGCAGGAGGGGAGTGATATCCCTGAACATGATCCCCTCCTGGGGGAAGTCCGGCACGTCGGCGATGTATCTCTTTAGATCCACTGGGTGGTCCCTCCTCGATTTTCGACTTAGCATTATAGCGATTTCCGTGGCAAAGCGAAGCCGTCCCGGTTTCCTTGTGGCCGGTTCCCCCTGTCGATATAATCTCGGCGAGGAGGCACGAATGGCAAAGCTAGAATTCGGCCCTGTGTACGCCCAGATGGAGCCATTCATCGGGCCCGTGGAGATGGCCAAGCAGACCGAAGAGTGGAGCTACGACTCCTTCTGGGTTCCGGACTACGTGCACAGGCCCTGTTTCGAGGCGTTGACCGCGCTGGCAGCGGCCGCACCGGTCACCAAGCGGATCAAGCTGGGCAGCGCGGTGATGGTCCTACCCTACAAGCACCCGGTGATGATGGCGAAGACGGCCCTCTCCATCGACGTACTGTCACAAGGAAGGTTGATACTGGGCGTGGGGCTCGGGGGCACCCGGCCGGAGTTCGACTCTTTCGGGCTGGACTTCAAGGACAGGGCAGCCATGTCCGACGAGGCGATGGAAATCATCAGCCAGCTGTTCACCGGCGAAGAGGTCAGCCATCAGGGCAGGTTCCATCAGTTCGACGGCCTGCAGCTGGGGCCTGCATCCGTGCAGAAGCCCGTGCCGATGTGGGTCGGCGCCGGATGGAACGATGGCGTGGCGCCGGGCGCGATAAGGAGGACGGGACGCTACGGAAACGGTTTCGTTCCAGTTGGCATACCCCCCGACGGCTATGCCCAGGCCAAGGAGCAGATCGCCCGGGAGGCCGAGTCCTACGGCAGAGACCCCTCGGGTTTCGAGTGGGCGCTGTTCCTGTGGGTGTGCGTCGACGACAGCATAGAGGCGGCCCGAGAGGTGGTCGATAAGGAGATGCTACGGAGGTTCGGGCGCACCCAATCCGCCGAGTCGCTGCAGGGGCTGGCCTGCGGGACGCCTGCGGACTGCATCCAGGTGATCGAGGAGTATGCGGAGGTGGGTGTAACCCACTTCGTTCTGGACGCCATCTGCCCGCCTTCGGACATGCTCCGCCAGTACGAGATCATGGCCAAGGAGATAGTGCCCCGCTTCAGGTGAGCCGCGAGGCGGTCCACTCGTAGCGACTGGACCGCCCTCGACGCTGGTACACCCCTAGAAGGCCGATGAACAATGGGGTGTGCAGAGGGGCAAAGCCCCTTTGCCGGTCAGGAAAAGCGCCCCACCCCAGATTGCTTCGCTCCCTTCGCCCCCCTCAGGAACAACTCCCCTGTTGCTCGCAACGACGGCCTCATCATTGCGAGACCCGACAAAGTCGGGGCGTGGCAATCTTGCCAGGTCTGGCGGTTGACCGGGCGGAGTCGTATCCTCCCACCCGCCCCGGATCGCGTCCGACGGCTCTCCCCTTTAACTGCCGCCGGCGGGTTGATAGAACATGGGGTGTGCAGAGGGGCAAAGCCCCTTCCCGGTCAGGAAAAGCGCCCCACCCCAGATTGCTTCGCGCCTTTCGACCCCCTCAGTAACAACTCCCCCGTTGCTCACAACGACGGCCTCATCATTGCGAGACCCGACAAGGTCGGGGCGTGGCAATCCTGCCAGGTCTGGCGGTTGACCGGGCGGAGTCGTATCCTCCCACCCGCCCCGGATCGCGTCCGACGGCTCTCCCCTTTAACTGCCGCCGGCGGGTTGATAGAACATGGGGTGTGCAGAGGGGCAAAGCCCCTTCCCGGTCAGGAAAAGCGCCCCACCCCAGATTGCTTCGCTCCCTTCGAACCCCTCAGGAACACCTCCCCCGTCGCTCGCAACGACGGCCTCGTCATTGCGAGACCCGACAAAGTCGGGGCGTGGCAATCCTGCCAGGTCTGGCGGTTGACCGGGCGGAGTCGTATCCCCCCGGGACTGCATCCGACGGCTCCCCCCTTTAACTGCCGCCGGCGGGTTGATAGAACATGGGGTGTGCAGAGGGGCAAAGCCCCTTTGCCGGGAGTCTGAGGGTGTCCCTCAGAAACTATCTCTTTTTTCTTTCCCCTTCCTGGCCAGGAAGGGGATCAAGGGGATGGTCGCGAAAGGTTGTTTCTACACCCCTACAGCTTGCCGACCCACTCCGCCATCTTCCCGACGCCCTTTTGCAGGTTCTCCAGCGAGGTGGCGAAGGATAGCCTGGCGTAACCCTCGCCATACTGGCCGAAGGAAGTTCCCGGCAGCACGGCAACACCGGCTTCGTACAGCACCCTGTCACCGAACTCCTGGCTGGTCATGCCCAGGTCCGAGACGTTGGGGAACAGGTAGAAGGCGCCGCCGGGCTTGAAGCAGCGGACGCCGTCTATGGCGTTGAGAGCATCGCAGGTCCAGTCCCTTCGCTCCTTGAACTCCTTGACCATCTGATGGGGCTCTTCTTTGGGGCCGTCTATGGCTGCGATGCCACCCTTCTGCACGAAGGCAGCCGTGCAGGAGACGCTGTTGACCATCAATCGCGATACGTGGGGCACCATCTCGGGCGGGAACACACCGTAGCCCAGCCGCCAGCCGGTCATTGCGTAGGTCTTGGAGAACCCGTCCAGGATTATGGTCCGCTCCCGCATGCCGGGGAGAGTGGCGATTGTGTGGTGAGTGCCGTTGTAGAGAATGTCCCGGTAGACCTCGTCGCTGAGCACTATGGCATCGTTTTCTATGGCTATTTCGGCGATGGCCTCCAGGTCCTTCTGGTCCAGCATCCCGCCGGTGGGATTGTGAGGTGAGTTGAGGATGATCAGCTTCGTCTTGGGGTTGGCCAGCTTCCGCAGCTCGTCTATGTCCGGTTTGAACCCCTCTTCCTCGTAGAGCCGCATCGGCACCGGGGTGCCGCCGGAGAAGTTGATCATCGATTCGTAGATGGGGAAGCCCGGGTTGGGGTAGATCACCTCGTCGCCCTCTTCCACCAGGACGGTCATGGCGAAGTACATGATGGGCTTGGCGCCGGGGGTCACTACGATGTGGTCTGGGTCGACGGTCATGCCCCGGGTCTCCGCGGTGTGGGCAGCTATCTTCTCTCTCACGTCGGGGAGGCCGGCCGCGGGCCCGTAGTGGGTGAAGCCATCGTCCAACGCCTGCTTGGATGCGTCCTTGATGTGGTCCGGGGTCTCGAAGTCGGGTTCACCGATCTCCAGGTGCACCACGTCGACGCCCTTGGCGGCGAGGGCGTTAGCTTTTACCAGCACCTCGAAGGCCGTCTCGGTGCCCAGATTACCCATGCGACTAGCTATCTTCGACAATTGGTCACCTCCCCTGGCAGGGTGTTGAAAAACTCTTTCGACCATCCCCCTGGCCCCCTTCTTGGCGAAGGGGGGAAGAAATCGTATCTGAGGGACACCCCTTCGGCGGGCTCAGGGCAGGCTCTCAGACTCCCGGCCCCCTCGTGCAGTCCCGTAAAACGAGCTTCGCCCCTCTGTACCCCCCTTGTTTCATCAGTCTGCTGGGGGTTGCGGGATGCAGAACGGCCCAGATTATAACATGGCGGCTTGAGGGATGTGCTTCCGGCTACGATACCGGCCGAGGACGGGAAGAGGAGCCGGCGCGCAAGGTATTTGAGACAAACCCGAAAGAATAGATTGGACACCGGCTTCGGAGAGAGCGGGAGGTCGATCGGCCGTTTACTGGAGGCGGCTAGGCGCCGTTCGGGGAGAAACCGTAGAGCCGGGCGGCATTATCGTAGACGATCTTCCGCTTATCCTCTTCGGTAAGCTCCTCGAAAGTCTCCTCGATCACCTCACGGGAGTGAGGAAAGGTACCCTCATCGTGGGGGTAGTCGCTGCCCCACATCATGCAGTCGGCCCCGGTGAACCGGATGTTGTGCAGGCCTACCGGATCGTTGCCGAATGTGATGTTGCCCTGGCGCTGGAAGTACTCGCTGGGCTTCAGCTCCAGCTTGGGAGACTGCCACATGTGCCGCTGCACGTAGTTATCGTCCATGGCGTACAGGGCCCAGGCCAACCAGCCGGTACCGCACTCCACCAGAACGAACTGGAGGTCCGGGTGACGTTCCAGGGTCCCAGAGGCGCAAAGAGCGAGCATGGGGCCCATTGCTTCCGCCATTCCCGCAACCATGAGCATGGTGTCAAAGCCATCGATGGCAGTTTCGTCTCTGTTCTTTTCAGCGCTCTTCTCTTTGGGATCGCTTTCGGTGAACACGTGGAAGCTGACGGGTATGTTGGAGCGCTCCGCCGCCGTCCAGAGGGGGTTGTAGTCGCGATGGTTGTAGGGAACGGCGGGCCTGCTTACCGGGACCGATATGGACCTGTATCCGGCGTTGCCTACCCTTTCGACCTCTTTCGTGGCGGCCTGGATATCTAGGGTAGGTACGACAGCCGAGGGCAGGAACATGTCCGGCGCATCTCCGAAGATCTCCTGATAGTAGTCGTTATAGAGCTGGGCCAAGGCCATCTGATATCCAGGGTCGGGCGATGCGAAGCAACCGAAGATGCCGTTGGGATAGATCACCTCGCCCTCGACGCCGTCCTCCTTCAAATCGGACAGACGGGTTGCTATATTGGTGCCATCGTAGTAGTCAGCGCCTTCCAGGTCCTGCTGGCGGAACTCTTTCCTCTTGTCCTCTTCGGTAAGCTCGCCGGGCGCTTCGATGGGCTGGTTCGGCTGGTTATCGATGATAAGCCAGTCCTGGCCGTCGATCTTCTCGGTCCTGGGCCTCCGGTCGCTATACTCGGCGGGAAGCCGGTCGTAGAGATTATTAGGGTGACCAACATGGGAGTCCGCAGAGATGATCCTGTAGTCCGCCATAGTTCACTTCCCCCTGAGTTCGAAAATCGACTATGGCTCGATTCTATGGAACCTCCCAAAGTGTGTCAAACCCAGTAGATCGGGCAATGGCGTCCATCGATACGGGTTGAGGCCCTTGGCTTACGCTAAGGCCCTCGACACACCTTGAAGTAATTACACAACCCTGGCCCCGGCTTGGAAGACGGCTACTACGTTGGCCAGGTCTTCGATGTCCCGGGTTGGGTCGCCCTTCACCAGCAGCAGATCGGCCTGCTTGCCCGGCTCGACGGTTCCGACTTCGTTAAGGATCCCAACGGCATCGGCGGCGTCCCTGGTACCGGCCACGATGGCCTGGGAGTGGGACAGGCCGGCGTCCACCAGGGCCTTCAGCTCTGCATGGAACTGGGCGAAGGGATAGTCGGCCCAACCGCAGTCTGAGCCCCCGATGAACCTGGCGCCCTGGGAGATCATTCTGCCGGTATTCTCGGTCGTCGCCTCCAGATAGCGTTTCCTCTCCTCCAGAGCTATCTCCTCCTCCGGTTGCAGACCAGCGTTTCTCCGCTTCTCCTCCAGTGCCAGGACGGTGGACTTTACCACGTGGAGGGTCGGGTTGATCCACGCTCCCGATTCAGCGATCCTGTCGGCCACTTCAGGGTCGTACTGAACAGTGTCGTCGGTGGAGACGAAGGAGCAGTGGATTATCATGTCCACCGACGTATCCAGGCAGTTGACTATTGCGTCGGTGGCGATGGCGTGGCCGGCCACCAGCTTGCCCCTGTGGTGGGCCTCCTCCACGGCTGCCTGTAGCTCGCTCTGGGTGTAGGAGGCCCGCTGGCGCATGGAACCCCGGGTGGTGCCGCCGCTGGCCATCACCTTGATGAAGTCGGCGCCTTCCTTGATCAGCTGGCGAACGGCAGACCGGACCTGGTCGATGCCGTCGGCCTCCGAGCCCATCATCCAGCAGTGGCCGCCGGTGATGGTGATTGGGCGGCCGCAGGCGACTATTCTAGGCCCCGGCACAATCCCACGACGGATCCCCTCCTTCACCGAGAAGACCACCCCGTGCCATCCGCCGTTATCCCGCATGGTGGTCACGCCGCTCTCTAGGGCCATGCGGCTGCTTTTGACAGCGTGCAACAGGTGGATATCGTCATTGTCCTCGTGGACCTGGTCTACGGACTGGCCCGTGCCGGGCATGTTGGTGTGGGTGTGGCAATCGATGAGACCGGGGAGCAGGGTTGTGTCGGGGAGGTCAATGACGTCGGTGGCCCGCTCCTCGAAAGAGGACAGCTCTGATAGAGGGCCGACGTTAGTGATCACATCGTTTTCCACGACGACGGCCAGACCTTGCTTCGATGGGCCGCCGCGTCCGTCGACCAGCCTTCCGGGTTTGATTACCTTGAGGGATGAAGCGGGATTGGTCATGGCGCCTCCTCGTCCGAGACCGGATCGAGGCGATGATACCATGCGTCGGAGGAGATGGCCGGGGAGGCTTGGGGAGCTAACGGTTTGCTTCGATGAGAGGGTCGATCCGGGCCATAACGCAATCGTCTTGCCCCAGCAACGGACAATCGGTGGTCAGTTTATCGGCCTCGCTGGCCTTGCAGGTCCGTTTCCTCTCGACACACAGCATCAGGGCCATGGAGTAGTCCAGCGCAGCGATGGTCTGCCTATCCGGGGTCATGCCCTCTGCCATCCACTCTCGCAGCACTTTGAGGTTGAGCTGGTGCTTTTTCATTTCCCTACCTACATAGACCTGGAGGAAACGTTGCGGGCTGGCGCGCCAAGGGCGGCCAGCCCGCAGTGGGTTTTGCCTTGATGGCGGCTAGCTGAGGCCCATTCCCAGCCGCTTGATGGCCAGGTCCGCCTGACGTTTCCAATGACGCAGCGTACCACCGTTCCGGGCCTTGTTTCTGTGATGGGCTATGTCCGCGACGAAGTTGGCTGCGGTGCTGGCAGCTTCGTGGGGGACGTTTCTCATTGCCCGCCCGAGCTTCGGGTTTTCGGCCACGAACTCCCCTATCTCCTCCATGGTGACGTCGTTCTCGTCCAGGATCTTCTGCAGTTCTTCCCTGGCCTTCATCTTGGCCTCGTAGAGCTTCATTTGCATTCTGCTCTTGACGTTGACTTCACCATCACCGGAGGTCTCGATGGGGATGTATATGGCGTCTTTGAAATCCGCCACCACCTTGCTCTGTACACCATCGCTCTGAGTGCTGGGCATGCAGCCAAAGGGTTTCATGGAGATCACCATGTGGGCCTGGTGCTCTTTGGTGGCCATTATGTTCTTGCCTATCTCCAGGTGGCCTTCGCCGCCCTTCAAGTGGGTGTTGTAGTAGGCCCGGGCGTACTGGGCCAGCTTAGCCTGGGAGGGCAGGGGATCCGTCTTGAAGCCCAGGGCCGCTCTGTAGGAGTTGTAGAACACCCGCACGAAGGCTTTGGCCACCTTGAGCTTGCGTATCAGCTTCTTGGCGTTGGGGTCGATGTCCACCTTTTCCTCGGCGGTGTGGCTGGCGCTGAAAATCAGGTACTCGATCCATGTGCCCACCGGCTCCACCTTGACTTCGGCGCCTTCGCTCTCCAGCCAGCTGAACACCTTGTAGTTGCCGTCGCCCTCGGTGGTCTGGGCCCAGAACTCTCCGGTGATCTTCACCTTGGGCTTCACCCGTGTGTAGTCCACCTCTATCTTTTCCAGCTTCTTTCTCACCTTGCGAAGGGCCAGCACCACGTGGACGCCCCGGCGGAGCGCGTCGGCCACCAGCTCCTTGGACTCCTCCAGCACCCGGTTGGTCTCGCCGGGGTTGACCTCGTAAGGGCGGATCTTGTACACGACGGCGTTGAGGAGGTCGCCGGCAATCATGCCTTTGAGCATCTGCATGAAGAACTTGCCGTTGAGCTCCAGCCCAGGCCCCTCTTGGCCGGAGGTCTGCTTCAGTCCCCCGTTCTGGTCCCACAGTAGGACCCGGAAGTCCTGGAAGTCCGCCTCTTTGAGGGCTTTTCGGTACTCCGCTTCGTACATGCCGAACCGGCAGGGGCCGCAGGCGCCGGCCGTGACGAAGACGTACTTGTCCTCGATATCTTCGACGCCCTGCTCATCCCTGAGGATCTTGAGGTGCTTGACCAGGTTGCCCACGGTGTAGTAGGTGGGGTTACACTGGCCCCGGTTCCCGTACTCCTTGCCCACCTGCAGGGAGTCGTTATCGGGGACGGGCAACGGCTGGACCTTGTAGCCCAGGTGCTCCACGGCGGCGGTCATAAGCTGCTCGTGGGCGATGGTGAGCCCGCCCCAGAGAATGGTGGTCGACTCGCGCTCGTTCTTGGTAAAGGGACGTTCGATGGGCTTCTTGAAGTGCTTCGATTTCGCACCGAGGCCCATCTCGTCTCTTAGCTCGGCTTCGAAGGCCTTTACTTTCTCCTCTATAGTTTTGTCAGCAGTTTGAACCACGCTGGTGGCCTCCTAACTAGCTACGCCCGCTTTTACTTTAGCCGGTTCCGAATCTTCCTTTTCCGGTTCTTCCATGCCTTGTTCCCCCCGGAGCTGAGCGGCGTACTCTTGTACCCGTCGTTCAACCTGTTGCTCACGCCCGAGCTGTTCCTGAAGGCGCTCTTGGTGTCGCTTCAGGAAGTAATCGATGGTCTCCACTCTGATTTTGATGGAGCCCATAGGCTTGTTCTCATCGATGTCGTGGAAGGTGAAGTAGGGCGTGCCCGTCGCCTCCACGATGTCGCCGACCACCGAGTAGATGGGGGCGTCGTGGCCGCACTTGAAGCTGGAGAGGTCTATGGCCGCCAGGTTCGGATGCCGGGCCACGTACTTGGCGCCCCAGACCTTGAATGCGCTGTTTTCGCTGTAGGCGTTTTTCCAGACGTCGGTAATGGACATCCCGTGCTCGATCTCGCCGGCCTCTACGTCGTCCCCGAACACCTCGTGGAGACTCTCCTCGTCTATGGGGAGGGACCAGATGGAGAAGATGGGGTAGCCCAGCTTCTGGATCTCGGTGAGGATGTCGTGGTTCAGGCCGGGATCGTTGTGGTAGGGCCGTCCCAGCATCACCACACCAACTCTCCCCTCGCTCTTCAGCTCTTCGATCACCTCTTTGGCGCGGGACCGGAGCGTGTCGTTGTAGAAGCGGTCCAGGGCCTTGAACGCCGTCTGGACGGCCTGCTTGTTCTCTTCCTCCGAAACGCCCAGCAGCTCGCTGAAGCTATCGTACATCTGCTTCTCGAACAGGAGAGGATCGCCCATGTTCAGACTGGGCGCCACGTACTTGATCCCGTTCTTATCGAAGATGTCGCCCTCCTTGGTGAAGGCCGCTTTGACAACCTCCGGGCTTATGGATACGACGGGGCAGGCGTTGCTGCCCAACGTATTCTGCAGGTCCGACTTGAGGGTCTGGAGGATGGGGAAGAAGATGATGTTAGGTTTCTTCTTCTGATCGAAGATCAGGTTGTGCACGTGGGAGATGGCCACTTTGCTGGGGAAACAGGCGTCGATGGAGCCGCGCCGGGAACCCTTCTTGTACATCTCCTGGCTCGTCTCCTCCGAGAACACCACGTTGCGGTAGGGTACGCCTACCGCGCTGAAATAGGCCGAGAAGAAGGGCGCCGTAGAGTACATGTTGAGCACCCTGGGCATGCCGATGACAGCGCCGGTCCTTCGCTTGTCCATGACCTCTATGTACTTGCGCCGCTTGCCCCCGACCAGGTTCATGAAGGAGTTGGTCAGGCTCTTGTGGCCGTTGCCGTTCCCATTGTCTTCGGTACCGCCGTTCTCATGTTCGCCGTTGCCGGTAAGCTGGCGGACCTTGGACTCGACGAGACTCAGCTTCTCATCCAGGGTCTCCAGCAACTTGCCAGACGATTGAGCGTCCACCCGCTCCGACTTGTCTCGCCGGAAGGCCTCGTTTGCGGCCAGGTGGACGAAGTTGGGGTTGGCGTCCTTGATCTTGTCGAACTTGCCCCGCACCCTCTTCATGTCCTCCAGGGTTTCGACCGAGCCCTTCTCGCAGGAGTTGCCAACGATGAACCTGGTGGTGTCTCCGGAGGGCAGAATGGTGTCTATGAACGTTCTCAGGCACTTGTTCTTGCAGAAATGGCACCTGGTGGACTCGTTCCGGGTGGTGGTGTACTGAAGGCTCTTGGCCGCCTCCAACTGCACGAAGGTAGTCTCCCCCTCGCCGACCACCCGGATGGCTTCCAGGGCCGTTCCGATGGCCCCGCTTTCGCCGCAGTACTCGTGCACTACCACCTTGGCATCGGGGACCTTGGACATGATGAAATCGTACTGGGCCTTGACTGCGGCCAGGTTGTACTGGGTGCCGCCCTGCAGCACGAAGTTCCTGCCGAATTTCGCCAGATTGGGCTCGGCGACGACGTAAAGCCAGATGTTCTTGGGCAGCACCTTGGCCAGTCCTGCCATGATCTCCTTCTGCTCCCAACCCAGCTGCTGGAAGTTGACGATGTCAGATTCCATGAATACGGCACATCCGTAGCTGAAGATGGGCAAGCTCTCCGCCTGGAAAGCCAGGTCGGCGTACTCGGTTACTTCGTGCCCGAACCGCTTGGCAGTGCTCTGGAGGAAGTACCCGTTGCCCGCCGAGCATTGGGTGTTCAGCTTGAAGTCCTTCACCCTACCGTTCTTCAGGACGATAACCTTGATGTCCTGCCCGCCCACGTCCACGATCACGTCGGCGTCCTCGTAGTAGTGGAGCGCCGATTTGGTGTGGGCCACCGTCTCCACGAGGGCTACGTCTGCGCTGAGGGTGTCTTTCAGGATGTCTTTGGCGTAACCGGTGGTGCCCACGCCCCTGACGATGAGCTCCGCGCCCTGGGACTCGATCTGCCGCTCCAGGTCCTCGAGGATATCTTTGGTGTCCTCCAGGGGGTTGCCCTTGGAGAGCTGATAGGACTTGAAGAGGAGGGTGCCGTCCTTGTCGAGGACGACGGCCTTGGTGGAGGTGGAGCCCCCATCTACGCCAATGTATCCCTCGACCTTCTGGCCGGGGGTTAGCACGGCCGGTTCGAAGGGCTTCTTGGTGAACGCTTCCAGAAACTCGTCCAGCTCCTCCTGGCTGCCGGTGAGCCCGGCATCGCCACTGGCCTCCCTGATCTTGGTCCGGCCGAACTCTACAAACTCAGCCAGCTCCTCGGAGCCAGTGAATACGCCGACGTCCGGGTCCTCGCTCTTGCCGTACAGCACCGAGCCTATGGCCGCGTAGTACTGGGCATTCTCGGGCACCAGGATCAGGTCCTTAGGATCGACGTCCTCGGGCAGAGGGGTGCCGCGTTCCTCCCAGATGGGCGGGATGTTGTTTCGCCAGGCGTCCTGCATAGCTGGTATGAAGGTGTTGGGGCCGCCCAGCAGGAGCACCTCGGGGCGAAGGGTGTTGCCTCTGGTGAGAACGCTCAGGTTCTGCTGCACTATAGCCTCGAAGAGGGAGGCCATCAGCTCCTGGGGAGGCACGCCCTCCTTTTGCAGACTGTTGATATCGGTCTCGGCGAAGACCCCGCACTTGCCGGCCACCGGATGCAGCTTCACGTCGAAGTACTTCAGGGCCTTCAGGGCGTCGCCGTCCAGCTTCACCTTGGCGTTGATCTTATCGATAACCGCTCCGGTGCCTCCGGCGCACTTATCGTTCATGCTGGGGATCTTGCGCTTGGCGCCGGTCTTGGGGTCCAGCGCCCAGATGATTATCTTGGCGTCCTGGCCGCCCAGCTCGATCACCGATCCTGCGTCGGGATAGAACTTCTCGACGGCCAGGGAGACGGCGTTGACCTCCTGGACGAACTTGGCGCCGATGTACTGGGCCAACGTCCCGCCGCCGCTGCCGGTGATGAAGAAGCGGAACTTGTCGTTGGGCAAGGGAAACTCGGTGGTAATGGTCTCGATGAACGCCATCACCTTTTCCGCTTGCTTGGTATCGTGGCGCTGGTAGTCCTGCCACAGGATCTCGTCCGTCTCCGGGTCCATCACCACCGCCTTGACTGTGGTTGACCCTACGTCCAGCCCGATCAGCAACGCCCCGTTGACTTCCGGTGTTTCCTTGGCGCTGGATTTCTTGCGACTGGACTTGGACCTATCCAGGACTACGTTGGGAACTTTTCCGTTTCCGTTGGGCCCGTTGCTCACGGGTAACCCCTCTCTAGGATGCGCCGGTACTTGCAACGGCGCCTTTGTCTACTTCCGTCAGGTCTGGTCTATCGTTGTTGGTCCATAGATAGTTAGGCGGCACGGTGAGCAGCACGCCCTGCAGACCGAAGCTGAGCAGCTCTTCGAGAAGCTCGTCCAGGTCTGGAATCGGTCCCTGTTGTGAGGATGTGACCTGGCGTATCGCCTCTTTACCCAGGCCGATAATGCAGTAGGTGGTCAGCCGTGTATTGCACTCCCTCATAAGGCCCATCTCTACGCCGTGCTTCAGCGAAGCCTCTATCATATTGGCCAGCTTTGCGTAGAACCGGTCCAGCTTCTGGTCCGACTCCTTGCCCAGTCCCTCCGCGTGGCGCAGCAGTATCTGGGTCAGGGGCTTGTTGTCCAGGAGGTAGCTCAGTACCCTGGTCAAGTTGCTGTGGAGCTGCTCCAGGGGAGGTGCGGCATCCTTGCCCAGGTCGATGGGCTTCAGGCGCCCCTCTATCTCCTTCAGCAGGGTATCGGTAATACTGTCGAAGACTTGGCGTTTGCCATCGAAGTAGAGGTAGAAGGTGCCGCGGGCTATCCCGGCCCTCTGGATGATGTCCGAGACGTTGGCGGAGAAGTAACCCTTTTCGGAGAAGACCTCGCCCGCGCTCCTGATTAGCTGCTCTCTTCGCTTCTCTTTCAGCATCCCTACCTCACCTGCCCACTATGTTACTAGACTGACATGTCAGTCCAGTATCGCAGTTGAGGAAATATAATGGCAAATGCCGCCCATGTCAATGGCCTCCAACGACTGAAAACGATTGATCTATGGACGTGCTATCATTCTCGTGGCCCGGAGGAAGAAGGCGACTCAAGGTCGGAGATGCTAGGAGGTATTTATGGCCAGCCCCGCGAAAAAGAGATTTCTGGTTGGACAGAACACCGTCGATTTCGAAGGCAGGGTTGACGTTCCCCGGCTGAAGAAAGAGCGCTTGGCCCGATTACAGGACCAGATGACCGAGGCGGACCTCGGCGGCATGCTCTTGTTCGATCCGGTCAACATCCGCTACGCCACCGGAGACAGGAATTCCGGCGCGGCGGCCATGAGGATGTTCATGGGATACTCGGTGGTGCCTGCCGAAGGAGAACCGGTTGTAGTAGGAGCGACAACCGACGACGGCTCCTACGCCGTAGCGAAGGGCACCATGTGGGACTACTTCCCCTGCGGCCGCAACGTGGAAGCCGCCGCCAGAAAATGGGGGGCCGACGTCAAGGACCTGATGATCCAGATGGGGTTCGGTGGGGAGCGTCTGGGAGTCGACAAGCTGGACTTCTACTCGATGGAGTCCTTGCGAGGACAAGAGATAGAGGTCGCCGATGCCCGCGTGCCCCTGGAGAAGGCCCGGGCCATCAAGACCGAGGACGAGGTGCTCCTGATCCGCCAGGCCTGCGCTATAGCCGACATAGCCATCTGTGCCGTTCGGGACGCCATAAAGCCGGGAGTTACCGAGGACGAGTTGTTCGCCATCATGACCTATGAGAACCTGAAACGGGGCGGCGAGCATATGGACGTTCGGCTGTTGGCCACCGGCGAGAACACAAATCCTTGGACCCACCTCGCCACGGATCGGATGGTGATGCCGGGAGAGCTGGTTGCCTACGACACCGACATGGCCGGTCCCATGGGTTACTTCGCCGATTTCTCCCGTACCTACCTCTGCGGCACCGGCAGACCAAACGAGGATCAGCTGGAAGCGTACAAGATCGCCTATAACTTCATCTATGAGTCGTTGGAGCACTTCAAGCCTGGAATGTACTTCCAGGAGATCGCCGAGAGGTGCCCCGAGCTTCCCGAGGAGTACAAGTACCAGCGTTACCCCATGATCGCCCACGGCGACGGCATGTCCGACGAGTGGCCCTGTGTCTACTGGACCGACCAGAGCTGGAGCGGCTACGGCAACGATCCCGACGTCCTGGAGGAAAACATGGTGCTCAGCGTCGAGGGACTGGCCAGCAAGCGGGGGGCTTACGAAAGCGTGAAGCTGGAGGAGGAGGTACTCATCACCAAGGACGGCCCCGAGATCCTCTCTCACGCCCCCTTCGACGAGCGGTTCTTCTAGCCTGAATCGGCGTTAGGGGTGGGAATGGGTCTCCAGGGCGCTGATCTCCTGGCTGCGCAAGGCGTGGGCGACCTCTTCCCCGGACGCCTCGTCCTTCTCAGCCCAGGCCCTGACCAGGCCGAAAGCCCCGGTTAGCATCATGTCGCCGTAGGGCGCGGCAAAGTAGGGGTGCAAGGGAGAGTTGTTCAGCAGGTGCCGCTGCGGGCCCGTCACCGAGAGAAAGGCGTCGCAGTCCCCTTTTTCCAGGGTGATGGCGCCGTGGCCGTGGTCCAGCCAGACTTCTTGATCGTCCAGAGCACCCTTCACCAGGCGCCGCAGGTAGGACTCGAGCTTGCTCTGATCGAAGAGCCCGGTATGGTGCTCGAACAGGCTCTGGATCGTGGTGTCATGGAGGTGGAAAGCCAGGGTGTGACCGTTGCCCAGGTTGGTTATCACCTTGCAACTCTGGGCAGCAACGTGATCGTCCTCAAGCGCGCCGACCAGTGCAGCCTCCGCGGTGTCCATCAGCAGCACCTCCGAATCGCCGGCGCACTCCACTACGGCTCTCATTCGGGTCATATAGTCGGGTATCTCGTGGCGGAGGTAGGCGAAATCGGCGATTGCCAGCTGCCGGTTGCCGATCTGCTTTCGCAGGTGATCGAACCGGAACTTCCTGTCCGAGTACCCTGCCGGTGCGAAACCGTGATCGAAGACGGCAACCGCAACAACGTCCCAATCGGGTCTGACGTCGAAAGCGATTAGTGCCGCGCCCACCATCTCGAGGTCCAGGTCTCTAAGCTCGACCCGGCCGGCGTCCGGCAACGAGTTGATCTCGTCGAGGCTGGCCAGGGTAACGCCCATCTCTTTGACCACGTCCATGTCGTCATCGAAGGTGGCGGCCGCTTCCGGCGTGGCGAAAACGGGAAACCCCGCCCTCTTGTGGTGGATTGTAGCCTCGGTGACGGGGCCGCCTCCCATGTTGACGCCGGTGAGGGCCAGGGGCTTCTGGGCTCGCGTGACCTCTTGGATCCGCTGGCCGGCGATGACCGTGGGCGCAGGCATCACCATCTTGATGCAGTTTTCCACGCTCTTCGTAGAGTCGAACAGGAGGATGTCCTGGGTACCGGTGCCTACGTCCAGCGCGAGAATCTTCACGACGAACTGAGCCCGGCTACACCCGTTTTGCCCGGCGGGACTTGTCCTTGTGGATCCGCTCGTCTTCCCAGAGCCGAGAGAATGCCAGGGCCCGGGGGCAGTGGCCGTAGGACTCTTCCACCTCTATCAGCAGGCCCTGGAGCACCTTGGAGTTGTCATCGGGGTTGTTGACCTCCAGGTGTATCGACAGCCGCTCCAGCTCCTCCTTGTTCACGATCTTGACGCGTCCGTTGACGCGGACCGTGTCCCGTATGCCCGGGATGAAGAAGATCAGCCCGACGTGAGGGTTGGCCGCGACGTTCTGATAGGATTGGAACAGATTGTTGCCGGCTACGTCCGGCAGCAGGAGGCGTCGGTCGTCCAGCACCTTGACGAAGCCGGGCTTACCCCCCTTGGGCGAGGCGTCGCAGTTGCCGCCGGTATCGCTGCTGGCCATTACCAGGAAGGGCGATTGGCGGATGAACTCCTTCAGATCGTCCTCTAGGTAGTCTTTCACCTTGAGGGCCGGGCGCTCCTTGGGGAAGCCGAACTCGCGGGTGAACCTGTTATCGAAGGTAGCCTCGATCTCCACGGCATCTACCATCTGCTGTTCCTTTCCAGTAGCTGATTAGTTGACTATACCACCCCGTCGGCGCCATTCCAAATCACGGCATCCGCCGGTTCGTCAAAGTCTTAGTAGGGTACCGTTAAACTCATTCGCGACTATCCCCCTGGCTCCCTTCCTGACTGGTGTACAGACCGGAGACATAGGTTACAC
Organism: Dehalococcoidia bacterium; assembly: GCA_965197645.1. Lineage (GTDB taxonomy): Bacteria > Chloroflexota > Dehalococcoidia > Plut-88900 > Plut-88900. The sequence goes on from OZ240219.1 coordinate 1,238,103, forward strand.
CTATAGGCATGAAATCGAACCAGGAGGCGATCCATCTAGTCGACAACGGTCCTCCCTGGGGGCAGGTACCCCATACCCCCTGCCGAGGGGAAGTTTCCCTCTGGACTCCCTCAATACTAGGTTCCGAGACAGGCTTGAAATAACCGAACCCCCGGGATTCTCCTAGGAGTCCGGATCGAGGACTTCCAGGCCGGTCTCGGCGGCCCAGGCCTGTAGGCCGCGGCGGAAGGCAAGCATGCCCATGGGCATCACGACGCATTCCATCGCCTCCAACACCTCTTGGGGCGTGGCGCCGTGCTCGATGGCGAGGCGTATGTGTCCCCGTATCTGGTCCACCTCGGCCTTGAGGGCGGTCTCAACGGTGAGCTGGATCAGCTCCTTGGTCTTGCGGTCCAGCAGCCGATCATCGGTGTAGGTGGCCCGGACAAAGGGATCGTAGGCCTTTACCCAGTCCAGATCGGCTGTTATCAGGATCTTGTGCATATCCACCAGATAGCCCCGATTTTGTCGTATCCTTTCCATGTAGTCTCGTTTTTCCTGGGTTGTCATTAGGCTCCTTTCGTTTCGGCGTACCATTGGATATTCTGTAAGTGTAAAGCCTGGGAGGTAAGAATGCTTACGGTAAACAACAAGAACGTCGATAAGCGTGCAGTCAAGGTCATCGAGGGGCGGGACGTCGAAGGTAACGTGGGGCTGAAAGCGCTCATGAGCGGCGAGCATATGGTCCTGCTGGAGATACATTGCGAGGCGGGGTCCGGCACGCCGGTCCACACCCACAACCACGAGTCGCTTTGCTACATCGTGCGCGGCACAGCGCGGGCCACGGTGGGCGACCAGGTCAGCATCGTAGGTCCTGGCGACGTCTGCCGGCATCCGGAGGACGTACCCCACAGCATCGAGGCTATCGAGGACCTGGTTATAGTGGAGGTCAAGTCCCCCGCGCCCGATTTGAGTAAGTTCCTGGGTGTTGAGTAGAGGCCCGGCAGGCTGTGTGGTCCGGCCAATCAACCGTCCTCGGTCACTCCGCAGTAGGGTAAACCGAGATCGTGGAAATTCCTGCTCGACACACCTCGCAGCTCATCGGGGATGCAGCCAGTTAACCGGTTTCCGCCTCCGGCACCGATCTGTTAAGGCAGTAGGGTAGACCGAGAGTTTCAAGGTCGTTAGAGCGTACATCCCGCAGTTTATCGGGGATACAGCCGGTTAACTGGTTGCCAGAGAGGAACAACTCATACAGGTTGTCGAGGTTGCCCAGTTCTGCCGGAATCTCCCCGCTCAACTGGTTGCCAGAGAGGAACAACTCATACAGGTTGGCGAGGCTGCCCAGTTCTGCCGGAATCTCCCCGCTCAACTGGTTATCTGAGAGGAACAACTCATACAGGTTGTCGAGGTTGCCCAACTCCGGCGGTATCTCCCCGGTCAATTCGTTCTCGCTGAGGCTCAGTAGTTCCAAGTTAGCGAGGTTGCCCAGCTCCGGCGGTATCTCTCCGCTCAACTGGTTCGAGGAGAGGTGCAGCCATTGCAGGTTGGCGAGGTTGCCCAACTCGGCGGGTATTTCCCTAGCCAACTCGTTAAGCCTAAGATCCAGTACTCCCAGGTTGACGAGGTTGCCCAGCTCTGACGGGATCTCCCCGCTCAACTGGTTTGCCTTGATGTCCAGCCATTGCAGCTTGGTTAGGTTGCCCAACTCCGGCGGTATCTCCCCGCCCAACTGATTTGCCTTGATGTCCAGTACTTGCAGCTTGGTTAGGTTGCCCAGCTCCGGCGGTATCTCCCCACTCAACTTGTTACCGAAAAGGGACAGCGTTGTCAGCTTGGTGAGCTTGCCCAGCTCGGGAGGTATTTCTCCGCTCAACCGATTATCGTTGAGGTCCAGCACCGTCAGGTTGGCGAGATTGCCTAGCTCCGGCGGTATCTTCCCACTCAGATAGCTACCGTAAAGGTACAGCCGTTTCAAGTTGGTGAGATTACCCAACTCCGGCGGTATCTCCTCGTTCAGCCAGGTTTGGGAGAGATTCAGCCCTCTCAGGTTGACGAGGTTGCCCAACTGGGGTGGTATCGCTCCCCTCAACCGGTTAGCGTTAAGGGACAGCACTGTCAGGTTGACGAGGCTGCCCAGCTCCGGTGGTATCTCCCCACTCAACTTGTTACCGCCGAGGTTAAGCTTTGTCAGGTTGGTGAGGTTACCCAGCTCCGGCGGTATCTCCCAGCCCAAATTGTTTTGATCGAGGTGCAATTCAACAACGCGGCCATTATCATCGGTGACGACTCCATACCAGTCATCGATCGGCGCGTCGCTCAGCCAGTTTGTCGTATTAGCCCAGTAATTGCCTAGCGTGGCATTGTAGAGGGCGATCAGTGTTTCCATGTCGGTTTCGGCCGAGGTTTGTAGCAGCAGGGGCGTAGCCGTGGCAGTAGGCGTTGGTGTTGGAGTGGGCGTCACATCCATGACTTCCGGCGAGGGCTGCGCAGGGGTGGGTGTAGCCGTGGCTGTGGGCATGGGCGTCGAGGTGGGCGTGGTGTCTTCCACGGACGCCGGGCCGCCGCGGCAGGCGGCGAGAGCAGCGACGATGAGCACCGCTGCCAGGGCAACGGACCACCTTAGACCCAGAAAGCGAGCCCTCATTTCATCCTCCCGTGTTTCCCTCGGTTTCGGGATACCGCCAATCAGCCGGGCCCGACCCTACTCCTGCTCGCGCCGGCGAATGAGCCGCGTTGGCGTGTCCGCGATGTAGCCGGAGAGGTTCAACGCCGTGTGAATGAGTCCGATGTGCGAGTACGCCTGCGGGAAGTTGCCCAGTTGGCGGTTCGTTGAGGGATCGATCATCTCCGCGAACAGGCCGAGGTGGTTGGAACACCGGGTGATCGTCTCATGGAACAGGTCGAGGGCTTTGTCAGCCTGCCCCGTGTAGATAAAGTTGCCCAGCAGCCAGAAGCTCAGCAGAGTAAAAGCACCCTCCGGCTGCGCTCCTAGACCGTCGTCCGTCTCTTCCGGGTCGTAGCGCCACACCAGCGGTCCATCTGCCAGCTCCCGCTCGATGGCATCCAGGTTCTTCCGCACCCGCGGGTCCTCGGCGGGAATGAACCCGAAGAAGGGTATGGCGAGGTTGGAGGCATCCAGGGCATCGCTGTTGTACCGCTGCCGGAACGCCTGTTTCGATTCGCTCCACCCGAGGTCGAGCGCCTCCGTCTTGATGAGGAAGGCCGTCTGCGCCCAGCGCCGGTAGTGCCTCCGCTGCTCCACCGCTGCTGCGATGTACGCAGCCGTGTCTAAAGCGGACCAGCACAGTACCTTCGAGTAGACGAAGTGCTGTGGCTCTCCCCGCACCTCCCAGACCCCTTGATCGCGGCGCTGCCAGTTCTCGATGACCATTTCCGCCAAGGTACAGACCAGGTCCCACGCCTCCTCCGGTATCTCGCCCTCCAGCACCAGCAGCGAGTGGATCGACGCGATGACTTCGCCGAACACGTCCAACTGCAGGTGCTCGGCGGCGGCGTTGCCGATGCGCACGGGCCGGGAATCTTCGTAGCCGCGCAGGTGATCGAGAATCTCCTCCTCAAGTGACGACGACTCCGTGATCCCGTACAAAATACGAGGGTGGCTGATGTGCAACCGGCACTGCTCTATCAGCCAGTGGATGTAGTGGTCTGCTCCGTACACATCTCCGAGCCGGTAAAGGACGTCGACGGTGAAGCTGGTGTCCCGCAGCCATGAGTAGCGATAGTCCCAGTTCCGGGACCCGCCCAGCGTCTCGGGCAGGCTTGTCGTCGGTGCAGCGACAATGGCCCCGGTGCCGCGGTACATCATCAGGTGCAAAACCAGGAATGATCGCACCACCTGCTCGCGCCACAGGCCGCTGTAATGCATCCCTGCTACGAGGCCCTGCCAGTATCTCCGCGTCAGTTCCAGCTTTTCCTGGGTGCGGTACTGCTCGAGACTTGCCGGTCTTCCGTTGCCGTACGCCATTACGAAGGTTGCCGACTCACCCTGCGATAGTGAGAATTCCCCGTTTACGCCATCGGCGCCAACCGACAGTGAGACGTTGCTCAGCAGCGTCATGCTCTGTTGGCCGCCATTAGTCTCGACCGCGATGCCGTCGACGTTGCGACGGCGCTGGCGAAACACGGGCATGGCGCGAGCGTAATCGTGCCGGGGCTCATATTCACAGCGCATTTCCACGCTGCCGGACGTACACGTGACGATGCGATGGAGCTCCGGAGGAAAAGCGGGGTTCGTGTCGGGCTTGCCATCCTTGTCGTTATCTTGAATGGGCATAAAGTCAACAACCTTCACAATGCCGCCGGGAGCAGTAAAGGTGGTCTCCAGTATGTTGGTGTTCTCAATGTAAACCTGGCGCGAGTCTGTGTACGCGCCGCTGGGCCGGATGCGAAACCGGCCGCCCATGTCCTTGTCGAGGATGGACGCGAAGACGCTGGGTGAGTCGAATCGAGGCAGACAGCACCAATCAACGGAGCCATCGGTACTGACCAGTGCCGCCGAGGACATGTCACCAATCAGCCCGTAGTTGTACATATCGCCTCCTCGACGTTAGGGGTATGGCGGTTGAACTATTCTAGCATCCCATAGCCATGAGACCCAATCCGGGTTACTGGACTTTGTCTCCCAAATCGTGAGCACCGGCTGCACGGGCCCTCAGGGCGCGAACAGGTCCACGGTGCCCTCCGTGAGATATACTACAGCCCGCTAACAGCAGGTTCACGGCTCAACTCGGCGCTCAATCTTCATGCCAATGACAACCTATTCGCAAGGTGTGGCTATGGATGCGGAAAGGAGGTCCTCTCTTATTGGAACTCCATGAGTCCCTTTTTTCTATTGGCCTGCTAATCGTTTCGGCCAAGCTGTTTGAGGGCATATTCAAGCGCTTCGGTCTAAATGCCTTCATCGCGTATGCCGCTGCCGGTATCGTCGTCGGTCCGGCAACCGGGCTGGTGGAGTCGGGTACCGAAGTCGAAATCATTTTGGGCCTCGGCATATTCATATTCTTCTTTCTCGTCGGCTTGGAGGAGCTGGACATAAGGGGATTCTTAGCAGCTGTCCGAGGCCGCCTCTTCCTTGCTTCCGTTATGTCCTTGACCATATCGCTGTTGGTATCCCTGGCCGTTACCACCGAGATATTCTTTGATTTGGGTCTGAACCTCGGGTTTTCTTATGCCTTGGGACTAGCCGGAGTGTTATCGCTGTCCAGCCTTGGAGTGGTCGCCAAGGTGCTAATTGACGAGGGACGTATCAAGGAGCCAGTGGGCGTTCAAATCTTTACAGCCGTGATCATCGCAGAGTTGATCGCTTTGTTCGTAGTCGGGTTCGCCATAAGCGAGCACTTCTACTCAGAGGGGCACGGTCATACTTTGCACTGGCTGAGCGTACTGACACTCATAGGGCAGATATTCGGCTTCACCCTGATTACTTGGATAGTTTCGACCAAGGTCCTTCCCAAGGTGATAGTCCTGCTGCATCACTTCTTGCGAGTGCCACAGCTTTCCTTCGGTCTGCTTTTGGGAGGACTCTTCCTGGTGGTGGTAGGAGCCGAGCGCTCCGGGCTTCACGGTTCCCTGGGAGCGCTGATGTTCGGCGCTGCCCTGTCTTCGCTTCCATACCAGGTGCGGCGCGACATTATGCCGGGAATGAAAGGAGCGGCCGAAGGATTCTTCGTTCCACTGTTTTTCGCCTCGGCGGGCCTTCACCTGAGCTTGGACTTCCTGAAACTACAGCCTGAGACGATACTGGCCTTGACGCTGGTGCCTCTGGCCGGCAAGTTCATCGGAGCCTTTCTCAGCGCATACGTCACCCGTCTCCATGCTCCCTTCGCCACCGCCACGGGGCTAATGGCCAAGGGTGTGGCCGAGATTGCGCTATTGCTTGTGCTGATCCACACCGGGGCCATTGACAGTGGTGTCTTCTCCTTGCTGGTGCTCGTCATGTTCGGTTACATCCTGCTGACGCCCATTGGCATAAGCTTCGCGCTAAAGAAACTCAAGCACTCTGAAGATGTCACTCCTCAAGGGCAAATGCCGCCTTCGCTGGTCCGGTTTGCCTTGGACGACGTCAGAGTACGCGACATTCTAGACGTGTCTCGAAGCCATCCTGAACGATCACTGACGGTCAAAACTTTTGCGGAAAACTGGCTGCTGCCCGAACAGCATGACTACGTGGTCGTGGATCATGGCAAACTGGTGGGGATAGTATCAATAGGCATGTTGCGCTACCTTCCTCGCAGCCAGTGGGGACACACTTCTCTTGACAAGGTGCTGCGACGGAATACACCGCACGTCTACTCGGACGAGCTGGTGGAGGATGCCTTGCAACGCATGACGGAGAATGCACTAACGGTGGTACCGGTTGAAGAGAGGGAAACGGGGGAGTTCGTTGGCTCTATCTCCAGCCATGAAGTACTGGAGCTACTCGTTTCGACCGCAAAGGGGCACGAAGTTTAATCCACGGCTACCCCGGGTCTTCCAGTACTGCTACCATTGGCCGTTTGTGCATCGTTCTCTTAGTCTCGGCCAGGGAGACGGCACAGGCCTCAGTACATGATGAGATGTGTGGGAACCAGCCGCTGGGAGGTTGGGTCCACTGCCAGGGCCAGGCCCTCCAGGGTATACGCTCCCAGCAGCGGCGGGGCGTCGTCCTCTCCGAAGACCACGATGGTGACTACACTCTCGCCGTCTATCGTAGCCCACGCCTGCCCGTAGTCCATCTCGACCCGCCGCCCATCGGCCAGCAGGAACGTACGCTTGCCCATCGGCTCAATTCCCAGCTCGTTCAGCAAGCTGGCAGGCAGCGTGGTGTAAGCGGCTCCGGTATCCACCGTCGCCTCTACGTCCCGGACCCGCTGGCCGTCCATGCTGGAAATCCGCACCGGCCACTCGAAAGTCCCCATGAAAGAAGCCTCACCACCGAAGTTTCTACCATCCCATTTTACTTCATCGAGAGCGCCCGATATAGGAGATTTCACCGCCGGTGACAGAGTTCAGCCGGACCGAGTGGTTTTCTTGGGAATGGAGGAGAGCGCTGGCTGCCGAGCCAGGATTCGAACCTGGGCTATGGGATTCAAAGTCCCGTGTGCTACCACTACACCACTCGGCACCAGTCTACACTACTAACGCCTTCCACCTCTCAAGTCAAGCCCTGCCGGTCGGGCGACCTCCTCGTATGGGGCGGTTCTCGTTATATCGGAACCTGCTGCCTGCCAGGGTGGTACATGTTTGACACCACAGGGAGACCCTCGGCCGGAGTCCATTGACGCCTATCGCGCCCGATGCTAGGATTGTGCCCGCTCTACCGAGTCCAACGGAGATGTCCATGCTTCCCCAAGCTCTGGAAGGGATCAGGGTACTAGACCTGACCCAGGGCGTTTCAGGTCCTTACTGCACCAAGCTGCTCGGCTGCTTTGGTGCCGAGGTGATAAAGATAGAAGACCCTTCCCAGGGAGACAGCTCCCGGAGGATGGGCCCCTTTTTTCAGCACCTGCCGGACCAGGAGACCAGCGCCACCTATCTCTATCTGAATACCAACAAGAAGAGCGTTACTCTCAACCTGAACACCCATTCCGGCGTGGAGACGCTGAAGAAGCTGCTCCCAGAAATCGACGTGGTGGTGGAGAACTCCCAGCCGGGCATCGTGGCTTCTATGGGGCTCGGATACCCCGTCATCCAGGCCATCAATCCATCGATTGTGATGGCTTCCGTCACCTACTTCGGGCAGGACGGGCCGTATAGGGACTACAAAGGCAACTCGATGATCGGGTTTGCCGTTACCGGTCAGATGCACCAGACCGGCGAGCCGGACCGGGAGCCACTCAAAAGCGCGGGTTTCCAGCCCGAATACACCGCCGGCCTGCACGCCTACGATGCCATTCTGGCCGCCCTCTACTGGCGGGAGACCAGCGGCAAGGGCCAGTACATCGATGTGTCCGCCATGGAGGCCATGTCCTACTACCACGAGTTCTCCATTGTTACCTGGACCCACGTTCAGACCGAAAGCATCAGGGCCGGCAACAGGTATCCGGTCGGTGGGCACCCCCTCAATCTAATCCCCTGCAAAGACGGCTACGTATCCATGTCCTGTGTGACGCCGAGACAGTCCGACAACCTGTTCGTCCTCATCGGAATGCCGGACCTGGCGGAAGACCCAAAATTCGCCACCGCCCCCGACCGCTGGGACAACTACCGGGAGTTCGACGAGCTGATTGAGCCGTGGTTCATGGACCACGACATGGATGAGATAGTCGAGCTGGCACAGGAGCTGCGGATCCCCTGCACCTACGTGCCCACCTTCGGCAAGCTCCAAGACGATGTCCAACTCAGTGCTCGTGACTACTGGGTGGCCATCGAGCACCCGGCGGTCGGTACCTTACCCTATGCCGGCGCCCCCTTCAAAATGTCCCAAACCCCCTGGCGGGCCACGAGGGCTCCGCTTCTGGGCGAGCACAACGAAGAGGTCTACGAGGGGTACCTGGGCCTGAGCCGCGAGGAGATGGTCCGGCTGAGGGAGAGAAATGTCATCTAGTAACGGACAGAGCGCCCCCCTGGCCCTCGATGGTCTCAGGGTGCTGGACCTGACCAAGGGTTGGTCTGGTCCAATAGGCGCCCGGCTGCTGGCCGACCTCGGCGCCGAGGTCATCAAGGTCGAGGCCCTGAGCGAACGAGGACGCTTGCTGGGGGGAGATCCTCCGGACCCCAACGACTATGCCAAGATCTGCCACGCCGTCTATCCCGGCAACGATCCTAGAAGGGAGCCCTACAACACTTACGGAGTCTTCAACGAGTATCACCGCAACAAGCTGAGTCTGACCATGGACCTCACCAACGAGCGGTGCAACGAATACTTTCGAAGCCTGATCCCCATATCGGACGTTGTAATGGAAAACTACAGCACCAGGGTGATGGAGAACTTCGGGTTGGACTATTCATCCCTCAGGAGGCTGAACCCGACCCTGGTGTACATCTCCATGCCCGGGTTCGGCACGACCGGGCCTCACAAGCACCACATCAGCTATGGCACCAACATAGAACCGACAGCCGGGCACTCCAATCTCATCGGGTATCCGGGCCCCGTGCCCTACAAGTCCGGAGAGGCCTATCCGGACCCCAACGCCGGCCTACACTCCGTGGCCGCTATCCTCACGGCCCTCTTCTACAGGCGAAGGACCGGTGAGGGCCAGTTCATAGACCTGTCGCAGAACGAGGCCGCGGTGGGACTGATCGGAGAGGAGCTGCTGGCTTACAGCATGAATAAAGAGGACCCGGTGCGGATGGGCAATCGCCACCCCTATCATGCTCCCCACAACGCCTACCGGTGCAAGGGCGACGACCGGTGGATCGCCATCGCCGTCACCAATGAAGAGCAGTGGCTAGCCCTGTGCGATGTGATGGGCAACCCGGAATGGTGTCAGGATGAGCGGTTTGGGGACCAGTTCAATCGCTGGCGCAACCAAGAGGAGCTGGACGCCAATATCTCGGCATGGACGTCCGACAAAGACTACAAAGAGCTGATGCACACGCTCCAGAAGGCCGGGGTGCCCGCCGGCGCCGTGTTCACCAACCGGGACGTCGCGGAAGATCCCCATTTGAAGGAGCGGGGTTACATCTGGGACGTTTCCCATCCCAGGACCGGGCCCCAACAGTTCCTGGGCGTCCCGGTGCGCCTGTCCGAGACCCCCGGAGCCCTGAGGATGCCCGCTCCTATGATGGGTCAGCACAACCGTTACCTGTTGGAGGACCTGTTAGGCGCCGGCCCTGACGAGGTCGCCCGCCTGGAGGCCCAAGGGGCCATGGGCACCCAACCTCCGGAATAGCTCTTCAGCATTGTCTGCGGCTCCCGGCGTAGGGGTCACTAGCTCGGAGCGAGCAAAGCGTCGTTTCTTCCTTCGTCATGCCGGGCAGTACCGAGAAACCGCCAGTCGTTCCGGCCATCGAAATGGCCTGAGGTTCAAGACAATCGAAGCAGAGCTGCACTTTGAAAATCTCGCTGGAATGGTTAGACTGGTAGGAGGCTCCAACACCGCACCGCAACGCCGGGGAAACACTTGACCACAGCAGTAGAAGAGCGATTCAAGATCACGTCCGATTTCAAGATGATGGGCGATCAGCCCCAGGCGGTCGATAAGCTTGTCGCGGGGCTGGAATCAGACATGAGGTACCAGACGCTTCTGGGAGTGACCGGCAGCGGCAAGACCTTCACCATGGCCAACATCATCGAACGGGTCCAGCGCCCTGCCATCGTGATAGCGCACAACAAGACCCTCGCCGCCCAGCTTGCTACCGAGTTCAAGGAGTTCTTCCCCAACAACGCAGTCGAGTACTTCGTCAGTTACTACGACTACTACCAGCCCGAGGCCTACATCCCGCGTACGGACCTGTACATAGAAAAAGACGCCGATGTCAATGACGAGATAGACAAGCTTCGCCACGCTGCCACCAGGGCGCTCTTGAGCCGCCGGGACGTGCTGATAGTGGCTTCCGTTTCCTGCATATACGGTCTCGGAGACCCGGCCGAGTACCACTCCTTCGTAGTTGGTATTCGCAAGGGGGAGCGCCGGAATCGCAACAAGCTGGTGCGGCACCTGGTGGACATGCAGTACGAGCGCAACGACATCGATTTCACTCGCGGTCGTTTCAGGATCCGGGGCGATACCCTCGAGATACAGCCGGCCTACGAAGAGATCGCCATACGCATCGAGTTCTGGGGCGACGAGATCGAAAGGATCGTCGAGGTCGACCCGTTGACTGGTGAGCTCCTGGGAGAGCGGGAATGGATCGAGATATACCCGGCCAAGCACTTCGTCACCTCCCAGGAAAAGATGACGGCGGCGATAGAGGACATCCAGGTGGAGTTGGAGGAGCGGACGGCCCAGCTCCGGGCCGAGGAGAAGGTGCTGGAGGCGGCCCGTCTGGAGCAGAGGACCAACTACGACATCGAGATGCTTCGGGAGGCGGGCTACTGCGCCGGAATCGAGAACTACTCCAGGCCGCTGGCCCGCCGCGCCCCGGGCAGCACCCCCTGGACCCTCCTCGACTACTTCCCCGACGACTTCATCATGTTCATAGACGAGTCCCACATGACCATACCCCAGGTAAGGGGCATGTACCACGGCGATATATCTCGAAAGCAGACACTGGTCGATTTCGGGTTCCGCCTGCCCTCCGCGCTGGACAATCGCCCGTTGAATTTCGCCGAGTTCGAACGGCACATCAACCAGATGATATGCGTATCGGCTACACCGGGCCCCTACGACTATGAGAACAGCCAGCAGATAGCCCAGCAGGTGATTCGTCCCACCGGCCTGGTCGATCCCACCATCGAGGTGAAGCCGACGGAGGGGCAGATAGACGATCTGCTGCAGCAGATCAAGGAGAGGGTCGAGCGGCGCGAACGGGTCCTGGTTACCACGTTGACCAAGCGCATGGCCGAGGAGCTGGCCGACTACCTGAGGGAGATGGGCATCAAGACCCACTACCTCCACTCCGAGATAGATACGCTGGAACGAAGCGAGATACTCAGAGACCTCCGGCTTGGGGTATACGACGTTGTCGTGGGCATCAATCTCCTGAGGGAAGGGCTGGACCTGCCTGAGGTGAGCCTGGTAGCGATCCTGGACGCCGATAAAGAGGGCTACCTGAGGTCCTCAGGAGCGCTCATACAGACCATGGGCCGGACCGCCCGGCACGTCGATGGACAGGTAATCATGTATGCAGACATGGTCACCGAGTCCATGCGCCGGGCCATTGATGAGACCTACCGAAGACGCAAGCTCCAGATAGCCCACAATGAGGAGCACAACATCACCCCCCAGGGGATCAAGAAGGCCATCAAGGACATCACCGATAGGGTGAAGGCCATCGCCGAGGAGCGGGCCACCTACACCATCGATAAAGAAGCGCCCCGCGGCGAGCTGATGCGGTTGGTCAAGAGCATGGAGACCCAGATGAAGGAGGCGGCCAGGAACCTGGAGTTCGAGAAGGCAGCCGCCCTCCGAGACCAGATCGTCGATATCCGCAAGGCGCTGGCACTGGACGAAGACGCCAAGCTCGAGGCGGGAGTCCAGACCCGTACGTCTAAAGGTAAGCGTCTGAAACGTCCCTGGAAATAGCCGTCTTATCGCGACCATCCCCCTGGCCCCCTTCCTGGCCAGGAAGGGGGCAGAAAAACAGATTATATTTGAGGGTGTCCCTCAAACTCCCGGCGAAGGGGCTTCGCCCCTCTGCACACCCCTTGTTCTACCAACCTGCTACTGCAGTTTGAGGTGGTGGAGAGCCGTCGGATGCAATCCGAGGTGGGCGGAAGCGTAAACCACTCAGGGAGGATATCGAGCCTATCCCACTACCCCGCATTGAGGGAGTCCAGAGGGTTTCTCTCCCTTGATGGCAGGCGGTTGTGAATAAGACACCTGTCCTTTCGCGACAAGCCCAGGTAGAGAGTCCAGACGTGATTAATCACTACAGGAGAACGGTCAAATGACAATGAACATAGCTCTTTCCCAGGAAGATTGGCCGTTGCAGCGCCGGTGCGAGTTCCTATCAAAGGTGTACGGGCTGTGGTCCACCGGCCTCACGCTCTCCAACTACGGATTAAACGGCGAGGAGGTGGTTACCCAGTGGAGCTATCGGATGATCCACAATCACCAGAGGGGCTATTTCCTGGAGGGCCTGAGGAAACTGGGCGTAGACCCGGAAAAGGAACCCCCGGCTGTAGTGGCGGGTAAGTACCACTTCTTATCCAACGGCCTTGGCGGTCTGGACATGGAGTACGTGGAAGAGTCACCCAAGAAGGTCTGGATCCGCTATAACCCACCTTCTTCGGGTGGAAGTACGGGATCGCTAGTTATGCCACCCAGTGCGGGCCGGGCCACCTTTCAAGGCTGGCACGCCCGTAACGGTGAGCTATTGGGTAACCTGAAACTTGGATTCGTTCTCACCCGTGGATTCTCGGAGGAAGAGCCGTACGGCGAAGGGTACTTCAAGGAGTACGATCACGAGCTGGCACCCGAGGAGCGTATCCAGTACGACTCTGTCTCAAAAATGCCCGAGTTCGATCCCGAGACCGCCCCGAAGCTGGACTCGGAGGTCTGGCCTCCGGACCGCCGGGCCAAGGCGTTGAGAAATTTCGCCAGGGGATACGTTGAAGAGTCGATAACCACTCATATGCAGATGATGGGCACTCACGCCACGGCCAGGGTCGTCGCAAAAGCATTTCGAGGCATCGCCATCCAGTTTGGCAGGGAGCTCCTAGGCGATTTGAACATCACGGAGAAGAGCGCTATGTCCCTGGCCATCTTTACCAAGCTCATGGGGGACATGGAAGGGGATTCGATGGAGCTGACCTCTCCGTCCCCCGACGAGTATATTCTCAGACGGCACAGCAGGCGGCTTCTCCCACCGGGTTCGGCTCCGGCGGAGGTCCACCGGGCGATGTTCGCCTTCACGGAAACTCTGGCCAAGATAATGAACCTTCACCGAATCAAAGTCGGTCAGACCGCTTTGATGGACGAAGGGGCGCCATACGACGAGATCACTTTTCAAGAGCTGAGGCCCTGATGACATCTGCCTCCTTCCAGAGAACCCAGCTGGCCGACGAATTATGGGGTGTGCAGAGGGAAGATTCCCCGCTGGCGGGGGTCCCGGGGGAGTCCCCCGGATTCCTTTCTTACCCTTGCCTGGTCAGAAAGGCGGCTGAAGGGAGGGTCGGAACTATTATAAAAGGGGCCTAAACCTTCGCGATTGCGGTATAATCTATCCTGGCAAGAACACTAGAGGAGGCAACATGACAACAGCAACCGTGACCGAAGAGCAAGTAGTCGACGCGCTCAGGGAGATATACGATCCCGAGATCCCCATTATCAACATCGTCGATCTCGGTTTGATCTACGAGGTTGAGGTGCACGACAGCGAGGTCAACGTAGAAATGTCCTTGACCGCTCAGGGCTGTCCGATGTCCGGCACCATCAGCGCCACCTGCGAAGAAGCTATAGAGGCGATACCCGGAGTCGGCAACGCTACCGTGGACGTAGTTTGGGATCCCCCATGGAGCCCGGAGAAGATAACGGAAGAGGGCCGTAAAGCCCTGGGCTGGGAGTAATCTCCCAAGTCATCCCCACCTATCCCGTTCCCTTTACGTCTATTCTTCCGTTCGCACCACCCGAAGGAATGGCTATACATGGCTGAGCCTATAAAGCCGATTGTTGGCAAAAAAGAGGTGAGCGAGCAAGACAAGGCTCGCATCGAGGCGATGAAGCGCAACTGGGAGCAGAAGCGCAGAGTCGGACAGAACCTCGATAGGATCAAGAACAAAGTCGCCGTCTACAGCGGCAAAGGCGGTGTGGGCAAGACCACCATAGCCGTCAACATCGCAGTGACTCTGGCCCAGCAGGGACACAGTGTCGGTCTGCTGGACGCGGACATAGACTGTCCCAACGTCATCCAGATGCTCCACATGCACACCGGTCCCGCCATGCAGGACGGACACATCCTCCCTGCCGAGAAGTACAACGTCAAGGTCATGTCCATGGGCTTCTTCCAGAAGGACCAGCAGGAGGCTATCATCTGGCGGGGCCCGATGATACACAACGCCATCAACCAGTTCCTGGAGATGACAGAGTGGGGCGATCTGGACTACCTGGTCGTCGACTTGCCTCCCGGCACCTCGGACGCTCCCCTTACCATCATGCAGGTGCTGAAGCTGGATGGGTTCATCGTGGTGACCACGCCCCAGGACCTGTCGGTCATCGACGCTATCCGCTCGATCAACATGATCAAGAAGATGAACGTCAACATCCTGGGTGTGGTGGAGAACATGTCGGGAGAGATCTTCGGATCGGGCGCCGGTGAGGAGATCGCCAAGCGGCTGGAGATCGATTACCTGGGCAGTCTGGAGATGGACAAGGTCTACAACGATATGTCCGGTCCGGTGGCCCTACGGGAAGAGCGGATCCGCAAGCAGTTCGATAAGCTGTTGGAGGGTGCTCTCTCCGGCCTGGAGCAGTAGTCCGGACCCAAATTGGTTCAGGCCCGGCCTCCGGCAGACGTGTCAGGTTAGAACAGGGTCATCTCCGAGGCTCGCCAGCGTCCTCGATCTCCATCGGTTTGGTGCGTCGGGGCAGCCTCCCCCTTATACTGCGGACCCCGCTCGAAACCCTGCCCTGCAGATAATTCACCTCTTTGTTTATGGCGGCTTTGAAATGGGAGCTGTATTCGCCCATCTTGCGGTACTTCTTGTATCGTTCCTTCACCAGCTTCTTGGCGGGAACGCCCTGCACCTCAAAGAGCTGGGCCACCAACATCCGCTGCAGCTGGGCAGCGGCTTCCTCGGGGCTGTTGTGGGCGCCTTGCGAAGGTTCCGGCACAACGACGTCCACTATCTCTAGCTGCATGCAGTCCTGGGCGGTGACCCTCAGCGCCGGGGTAACCTCTTCCGCCCTGTCCGGGTCTCGATAGAGCAGCGTTGCGGCTCCCTCGGGAGAGATGGGGGAGTAGATGGCGTTTTCGAGCATGAGGATAGAGTCCGCAACGCCCAGGGCGAGTGCGCCTTCGCTGCCGCCTTCTCCTATGATTACGGAGATCACGGGAGTTGGAAGATCGGAGAGGAGGGCCATTGTGGAGGCAATGCTGTTGCCCAGCCCTCGCTGCTCGGAGTCCAGGGAAGGCAGGGCGCCGGGCGTGTCGATAAAGGTGACCAGCGGGAGGTTGAAGCGAGCGGCCATGCGCATGGCCCGCTGCGCCTTTCTGAACCCATCAGGCCCGGAGCGGCCTTCGTTTCTCCGGGCAACTCCGGCGGCGTGGCCTCGCTCTTGACCTACTATCACAACAGGCTGGCCCCCCAAGTATCCCAGCCCGCACACAACTGCAGGATCATCGCCGTGGACCCGGTCGCCTGAAAGCTCGATGAAGCTGGAGGAGATGCGGCTGATGTAGTCCAGGGAAGTGGGCCGGTCCTTGTGGCGGGCCAGTCTGACCCTCTCCCAGGCGGTCTGCTCGACGGCCCTAGTAAACGAGGGCCTCTTTCCCTTCTGGCGAAGGGTGAGCTTGTACTTGGACGCCAACATGTCGGCCAGGATCGAGAGCAGGTCGGTGAGACGCTCCCGCTCTACGATCATATCGATCATGCCGTGTTCCAGGTGGGCTTCGGCCGTGTGGGCGCCTTTCGGCAGCGGCTCTGAGGTGTGCTCTTCCACCATTCTGAGAGGAGCGAACCCGACCAAGGCTTCCGGCTCGGCGAGGATGATGTCGGCCATGTTGGCGAAGCTGGCATAGACGTGGCCGGAGGTTGGGTTGGCCATAACGGATATGAATGGGATGCCGGCTTCCTGCAGCCGTTTGGCCGCAGCGGCCGTCTTGGCCATTTGCATCAGGGAGAGCACCCCTTCCTGTATCCTTGCTCCCCCGCTGGTTACGATGGCGATAAGAGGCAGCTTCTTCTTCTGGGCCGCCTCGAATGCCAGGGCTACCTTTTCCCCCACCACACAACCCATGCTCCCGCCCAGAAAACCGAAGTCCAGAACGATTATCACGGCCGGAGAGCCTTTGATCTCGCAGATGCCGGTCACCGCAGCCTCGGTGAGGCCGGTCAACCTCTGGGCCTCGAACAGCTTCTTCTTATAGGACACGCCGCCGGAAAAGGAGAGGGGGTCCAGGGAGATGAGGGAATGATTGAGCTCCTTGAAGGTCCCCGGATCGGCCAAAAGGGATATCCGATCGCGAGCGGAGATGTTGTGGTGAAAGCCGCACTCGTGGCAGACCCATGTCCTCCGGTACCTATCGGACTGGGACAGGTCTGTGCCGCAGGAGAGGCAGACGAGCGGGTCCGGATCGGGGACGGCTTTAGTGTCACCGCCCCTTCCGATGAAGGAGCTCAGGAGGTCGGCCAGACCCCTGGCCCTTTGCTTGCTAGTCATCGAAGTAACGCCTGCTAGTCATCTAAGTAGCTGTCTGCGGTCTGCGGCTCTTTGATAACCTTCCGGGACTTGCCCGGCTCGCCCTCGCTTACTATTCCCTGCTCTTCCAGTATATCTATCAGTTTCGCGGCTCGGGGATACCCGATGCCCAGGCGTCTCTGCAACAGGGATGTGGAGATGCTCTTGAGCCCCATGGCCAGGTCTCGGGCTTTGTTTGCCATGGGGTCCTCATCACGGACCTGTGTCGGAGTTTCAGAGCTTTCGGTAATCTCGTCCGCAGCTATGGGCAACTCCAGCTGACCTCGCTGCTCCGTCCAATGATAGACCAGCCTATCCACCTCCTGGTCGGAGAGATAGACGCCCTGGAGCCGCCTGGGCTTGGAGGCGTCCGAGGGGAGGTAGAGCATGTCGCCCCGGCCCAGCAGCTTCTCGGCGCCGCCGGTATCCAGGATGACCCGGGAGTCCATCATGGAGGTAACGGCAAAGCTCAGCCTGGTGGGGAAGTTGGCCTTGATCAGCCCGGTAATGACGTCCACCGATGGTCGCTGCGTAGCTACTACCAGGTGAATGCCGGTGGCCCGCCCCATCTGGGCCAGCCTGGTCAGCGCCTGCTCCACGTCGAAGGGGGACATAGCCATCAGGTCCGCCAACTCGTCGATGACCACCACGAGGAAGGACATCTTTTGCGAGGGGTCAACCTTCTTGTTGTAGCTCTCTATGTTTCGGGCCGCCGCCGAGGCCATGACCTTGTAGCGCCGGTCCATCTCCTTGCAGACCCATTTCAGCGTGTCTACGACCTTCTCCATGTCCACGATGACGGGGGTCATCAGGTGAGGTATGGTGCTGAAGCCCACCAGCTCGACTCTCTTGGGGTCTATCAACACGAACCTGAGGTCCTCGGGGGTGTTGTGCATCAGAAGGCAGGAGATAATCGATGTTATCGCGACGCTCTTTCCGCTGCCCGTAGCTCCTGCTATCAGCAGGTGGGGCATGCGGGCCAGGCTGTCTGCGACGACCTCTCCCGAGCTGCCTTGGCCCAAGGCGAGGGCCAACTTGGACTTGCCCAACATCTTCTGGAAATGAGGACTTCCGATAGCCTCCTTGAGACCGACCACGCCCATGGCTGCGTTGGGGACCTCTATGCCCACCAGCGCCTTGCCTGGGACCGGCGCCTCTATGCGTATGCTTGGCGCCGCCAAAGCCAGCGCCAAGTCCTTGTCCAGCGCCGCGACCTGGTCTACCTTGACCCTCTTCTTGGAGACCTCTTCCCTGTGGACGACGGGGTTCCCATCGCTATCCACCTTGATCTTGCCCTCCTCGGTCCGCTCCTTGATCTCCTTGTACTTCCTGAACCAGCCAGGTTCGACCCCGAACTGAGTCACCGTGGGGCCCGGGTTTATCTGCGCCACCGTAACCTCGATTCCGTGGCTGGCCAAGGCCTCCTTGATCATATCGGCCCGCTGTTCGTTGTCGGCGGGTTGAAGCTCAACTTCCTCGACGGAGTCCAGCAAATCGATGGGCGGTAACTCGGACTCGGGGTCCGGCTTTTCCGTGCCATTGCCCGCGGTGGCCAAGTCCGCTTTGGGTAACAGCTCTATCTGCCCTCGCTCCACCTCCTCAGCTGAGTCTATCTGGTCCTCGCCATCGATTACGATGTTCAAGGCCGGCTCGGGCGAGACCTCACTCTGCTCCTGTGCGACCTCCTCATCTGAGTCCGTCCCGTCAACGCCATTGCTGCCTACATTCCAGGGGAGCTCGGGTGTGGCCTCCATCTGCTCCTCTGCCACGTCTTCGTCTGTATCTGTGTGCTCCTGGACATCGCCGCCGACGTTCCAGGGAGCCTCGGATGAGACCTCTTCCGGTTCCTGTACGGCCACCTCATCGGCATCCGTCCTGCCCTCACCATTGATTCCGACGTTCCAGGGAACCTCGGACGGAGCCTCTCTCTGTTCCTGTCCCACCTTCTCGTCGGAATCCGCCGTTACCACGCCACTGATTCCGACGTTCCAGAGGAGCTCGGGTGGGACGGCTCTCCGCTCCTGCCCTACCACCTCGTAGGAATCTGTTTCTTCCTGGCCATCGCTGCCGACGTTCCAGGGGACCACTGGGGCGAACTCTCCATCTTCTAGCTCCGCCTCTTCATCGGTCGAGACCTCTTCTGTCACTCCCGTTATCGGAGTAGAGAGCGGGACGGCGGGCTCCAGGGTGTCGGTCGCGCCCTGAGCAAACCTCATGGCATCAGAGTCGCCTTCATATGCCGGCTCTGGTTCGCGCTGGAGGGTGATTCCGTAGCCCATCCCACTGTAGTCCTTGCTAGACGAGAGAGAACCTATCCAGTGCTGCATTTTCCTGCGTTCTTGCCAATCCTTCAGAGCGCCAAGCGGCCGCCCAACGGAACGGCCCAGAAGCACCAAGCATGTAGCGATTAGAGTCAGCCCTATCGCAATGAAGGTTGCTCCTGCTACACCGTACTTCCGGAAATGACGGGGTGACGCCAGGAGAATGGTGCCCAGGCCTATACCCACCAGCACCAGGACTCCTATATAGTCCTGGTCTCCGATGATGGAGAGCCCCAGCTCGCCACCAAAGGTGGATTCGGAGAGAACACCCCGGTCGGACTGGAAAAAGGCCATCGAGCCGAAGATCAGGGCGCCGAAAGCCACATAGGCCAGCCACCTGTTGGCGTTGTACCAGAGACTGCCGGGGTGCAGGTAGGCTACCACCAACCCTATCAGGATCATTGCTCCCACTGGCGCCATGGCAATTCCGAAGGTCGATAGAAGGGTGTCCCAAAAAAAGATAACGAGCGGGACCAATATTGCTGAAGCGACTAAGACCAGAATTGCCCAACGGTAAGACGGATTGTCCACCAGCACGTTGCCGAAATTGGAGCCGGTGGGGCCTCTGGAGGATGTATCGATGCCCAGATCAGCGTCTATACCGGATTGCATTCGAGCCATCTTTTCCTTCCTTTCTACTAGATTCTCATGTGCCTAAACCTCGAGGGTAATGGGTAGTATCATTGGTCTGCGTTTAGTACTCTTGAGATAGTATTTGCTCAGAGCGTGCTTGATTGAGGACTTGATAGGCTCGGCACCTGCGGTTGGCTTGGAGCCGTTTAGGGCCTCGCCCAAAACCTCCCGGGTGGCATCTATCATCGGTTTCAAGTCGGTGCCGTCCACGAAGCCGTGGGTAACTACATCCGGAGCTGAGAGGATCTCCCCCGTCTGTTTGTTTATAGCCAGGCTGACTATGACGACCCCGTCTCGAGCCAGGTCTCTCCGGTCTTGCAGCACGGTGCTGTCCAGCCCCCAAGCGCCAAGACCATCGACGTAGACCGGGCCTGCCTGAACGCGACCGGCAATGCTACCGCTGTCCGGGGTTAGCTCCAGCACGTCCCCGTCTTCCATTATGAAGACATCTTCGGGGTCGACGCCCAGAGATTCGGCCAGCTGGCCGTGAAGCACCAGGTGCCGGTACTCGCCGTGCACGGGGACAAAGTATTGAGGCCTGGTAAGGCCGATCATCATCTTCAACTCTTCCTGGCTGGCATGGCCGTGCACGTGCACATCTTCGATCTTCTCGTAGAGAACATTGGCGCCCTGGCGGAAGAGGTTATCGATGGTGTTCTGTATCAGAAGCTGGTTTCCCGGTATGGGGGTGGCCGAGATGACCACGGTATCGCCGGCCACGATCTCCAGGCGTCTGTGGCCTCTGTTAGCCAACCGGGCCAGAGCGGACGACGGCTCGCCCTGGGTGCCGGTGAGGACTATGGCGACCCTGTCATGCGGCAGCGATAGTATCTCCTCCAGGCTGACTATGGTGCCCTCGGGAACGTCCAGGTAGCCCAGCCTGATGGCCATCTTGACCGTCTCCACCATGCTGCGGCCTTCGACACTCACTTTCCGGTTGTTCGCTACCGCTGCGTCGACAACCTGCTGGACACGGGACACCAGTGAGGCGAAGGTGGAGACGATGACCCGGCCCTCGGCCTTGGCCATTACCCGGTCCAGCGTATCGTCTATCTCCTTTTCAGACGGGGTGTACCCGGGTAGCTCGGCGTAGGTGGAATCCGACAGGAGGAGGAAGACACCCGCATCACCCAGGCTGGCGAGCTTGCCAAAATCGGATGCTCGGCCATCGACGGGGGTATGGTCGAACTTGAAGTCTCCGGTGTGTACCACCGTGCCGAGGGGGGTATCGATAGCCAGGCCCATGGCGTCCGGGATGCTGTGGCAGACCCGGAACATCTCCACCTGAAAGGCGCCCAGGTCCAATCTATCTCCCGGCCCGGCTTCCCGCAGGTCAGTGCCCTTGAGACAGCCGTGCTCCTTGAGCTTAACCGATATGAGTCCCTCGGCTAGCCGAGGAGCGTAGATCGGAGCGTCCAGATCGGTGACTATGTAAGGCAGAGCGCCGGTGTGGTCTTCGTGCCCATGGGTGATGACTATCCCCCGGACCCTCTCCCGGTTCTCCCTCAGATACGATGCATCCGGGACTATCAGGTCGATGCCCGGTTGGTCGGCGGCGGGGAACATAACGCCTGCGTCCACGACGATGATGTCATCATCGTACTCCAGCACCATCATGTTCTTGCCGATCTCGCCCAGGCCGCCTAGGGGGATCACTTTTAGCGCTTGTCTTGCCATGGGACCTAAAACATGGAGAGCTGTTCCGGCTTCTGCTCTTCCTCCACTTCCTCTGTCGGGGCCTGATCGACCTGTGCCAAGATGGCCGGTATCTTCTTCATATCCTCGATGATAGTGTTTCTCAGGGCCTGCTGGTGCAATGCGGCGGCCGGATGGTACATGGCGAAGACGGTCTGATCACCCCGGCGTTTGGCCGTGCCGTGCACCTTGCTGATAGTCTGCTTTTCGAAGTACCGAGCCATGGAGTAGCGGCCCAGGGTCACCACCATCTTCGGTTTGATCAGCTCCAGCTGCCTGTCCAGCCAGCCGCTGCATGCCTCGATCTCATCGGGCAACGGGTCCCGGTTGCCGGGAGGCCGGCACTTGATCACGTTGGTGATATAGACGTCGGTCC
Organism: Dehalococcoidia bacterium; assembly: GCA_965197645.1. Classification (GTDB taxonomy): domain Bacteria; phylum Chloroflexota; class Dehalococcoidia; order Plut-88900; family Plut-88900. Next base: position 1,260,053 of record OZ240219.1, read on the forward strand.
GTTTCATGTCCACGGTCGCGAGCAACTCTTCGAGGAACTTGCCTGCGGGCCCCACGAAGGGCCTGGCCTGCTGGTCCTCGTAAAACCCTGGGCCTTCGCCGATGAACATGATCTCGGCGTTTTCCGGCCCCTCTCCAGGCACGGCGTAGGTCCTGCCTTGACATAACCCACACTTCTTACAGCCGGAGACTTCCTTGTGAAGTAGCTCTAACTCGGACAAAAGCAACCTCCTGAGGTTAGATTCAGGATGGGCAGCTTACTGGACCTGCTGGAGGGAAGCTGACAGACCGAGCGTATCGGACTGGGAATAGCGTCCGATACCCATAGATCAAACCCCAGACCAACGAGGAGGGATCTTCCAGTGGATGGAACAACCCTCAACATAAAACGATAGCTAGTATACACCAATGTCAGAGGTACGGCAAAACTGAGGCTAGGCGGTCTTGCGAAGTGGATGGACGGAGGGGATCGCGTGGAACGAGGGGACGCGCGAGTGGCACTTGATGGCTGAGACGGAAGTTATTGGCTAAGAGTCCTCTTCCCCGTGCTCCTTGATGTACTCGACGGCGTCATTGACGGTCAGAATCTTCTCGGCGTCCTCGTCGGATATCTCCAGCTTGTTGTCTCCATCGCTGAACTCTTCTTCCAAGGCCATTATCAGCTCAACGAGGTCCAGCGAGTCGGCGTTGAGGTCATCGACGAAGGACGCCTCGGCTACCACTTCATCCTCTTCCACTCCCAGCTGCTCGACTATAATGCTCTTCACCCTGTCATGGACTGTTGCCATTTCTGTCTCCCTGCTTGTGCTCGTTGTTGTAGAGTCTACTTTCTCGCGGCCCCAACCACCAACTCCGCCATCAGGCTCCCCAGCACTCCGTTCACGAATTTTGTCGAACTATCGCTCCCGAAGGACTTGGCGAGCTCCACCGCCTCGTTGGCCGCCGCCTTGGATGGTGTCTCTCTGTGGTACTTTAACTCAAAAATCGCGATGCGCAAGACGGTCCGGTCGATTATAGAGAGCTGGTCCACCGGCCAGTTGGGCGCATACTTAGCGATCATCCGGTCTATTGGGTCCCGGTTGGCGGCCACTCCCTCGACAAGCCTGGTGGTGAACTTCAGGGCCTCCTCAGGCAGGTTGGACTCTCGCTTGTGCCGGGCTACGATTTCTTGGGCGTCGTGTCCGACGGCGTCCACCTCATAGAGGACCTGCAGGGCCTTGATTCTGGCCATATGCCGAAGACCGGGCAACTCAACAGCTCCTAGGCCGACACCATGCCGCCGTCCACGGTCAGGACGTGGCCTGTGATGTAGCTGGCATCTTCCGAGGCCAGGAAGGTCACGGCTTTGGCGACGTCCTCGGGAGTGCCGAACCTCTTTAGTGGGACCTGCTGGATGACCTGCTCCTTGACCTTATCGCTCAGCTTTCGGGTCATGTCCGTGTCAATGAAACCGGGCGCTACGGCGTTTACGGTTATGCCCCGGGATGCGACCTCTTTGGCCGTAGTCTTGGTCAGACCTATGATTCCGGCCTTGGCAGCGGCGTAGTTGGCTTGCCCGGCGTTGCCCGCGATCCCCACCACGCTAGTTATATTGATTATTCTACCCCATCTCGCCTTGATCATGGGGGACAGGACCGCGCGGGTGCAGAAAAAGGCGCCTCTGAGATTCGTCGTCAGGACATCGTCCCAGTCCTCGTCCTTCATCCTGACGAGCAGACCATCCCGGTTGATGCCGGCGTTGTTGACGAGGACGTGGATGTGCCCCAACTCTTGCAGGACCTGATCGGTCATATGGCGCACGTCCTCGGCGGAGGTCACGTCAACCGGGACGAAGGTCAAGTCCGCCCCGCTCTTCTGGACCTCTTTGGCCCTAGCCAGGGTATCGGATGAATCGCTGATACCGGCAATTACCACGGTAGCTCCGGCGGAAACCAGATCAAGCACTACGGCCTGCCCTATACCTCGGGATCCACCCGTGACGACGGCCACCTTGCCAGTTAGATCACGACTCACTAGTCCTGCCTTACGGAAACCTGTCCCGATGTCTCGATACCTAGGGCTGGAGCAGGTCGGTCAGGTTGAGGGTGTTAACGGAAGGGTTTATGCGCTTCACCAGGCTCGAGAGCACTTTACCGGGGCCTATCTCCACGAAGGTGGAGACCCCGGAGCCCACCATGAACTCGATGGACTTGAGCCAGTGCACACAGTTGCATAGCTGGTACATTAGCTCGGTCTTGAGCTCTTCGGCCGAGGTAACCGGCTCGGCGGTGGTGTTGGCTATGATGGGAATCGACGCAGTTGAAAAGCTCACCGCACCTAGCGCCGTGGTCATGCCGTCTACGGTCGGCTCCATCAGGCTGGAGTGGAAAGCGGAGCCGACGTTGAGGGGTACGACCTTCTTTGCGCCCCGTGCCCTCGCCATGTCCAGGGCTGCCGGTATGTTCACTTTGGGGCCGCTGATGACGATCTGCTCGTGGGAGTTGACGTTAGAGATCTGCATGCCCGATTGCTGGCAGATATCCTCGGTCGTGCTCTCATCCAGGCCGATGATGGCGGCCATCCCACCCGGTTGGACGGTGTTGGCCTCGTTCATAAGCCGGCCTCTTTCCCGTACCAGCTTAAGGCAGTCGGCAAACTGGAGGGCGCCCGCGGCGGCAAGGGCCGTGTATTCGCCCAGGCTATGACCTGCCAGGAAGCTGGGCTGAGGGGGAGGATGCCCAAGCTCTTCGGTGAGACAGGTGAGTCCCGCCAGGCTTGTGGTAAAGATGGCGGGCTGGGCGTTGTGGGTTAGGGTCAGCTCCTCTTCAGGGCCTTCGAAGCAGAGCTTGGTCAGGGAGAACCCCAGGACCTCGTCTGCCTCGTCGAAGATGCGTCGGGCTGAAGGATTACTCTCGTAAAGCTCCTTGCCCATTCCCACCTTCTGGGAGCCCTGTCCAGGGAAGATAAAGGCGGTCTTTTCAGAATCGATCTGGGTTGATGTAGTCATTTATTCCACCTCAATTGCCTGCTGTCCGGCGTAGGTGCCGCAGGTAGGGCACGCGTGATGAGTCCGCTTCATGCTGTGGCAACGAGAGCAGGGCTCCAATGCCGGGAGACGCATCCGGGAGTGGGCGCTCCGCTTGCCTTTCCTGGCCTTGCTGGTCTTACGTTTCGGTAATGCTCCCATACTGATTGTCCTCGAGTATAGCTTATGCGGTCTTCAAATCGGTGACGCTGCAGAGGCATTCGCCCTCGTTCAGGCTGGCCCCGCACTGAGCGCACAGGCCGGCGCAACCCTCGCGGCACAGGGGTTTCATGGGCACTCCCAGAGCGAGATATTCCCGCACCGCAGGCTCCATGTCCAACAGGTGCTGCTCGTCGATGATCAAGTCATCGGTAACCAACTCGTCCTGGAAGGGGTCGGCTCGAACCTCGGATATGGGCAGGAACTCCTCCTCCATTTTCAGTACCTGTGACTGATGGAAACTGGTGAGACAGCGGACACAGCTGCAACTCACCCCGGCTTCCAGAACGGCGGTTACCTGTATCCCCAGATCGGTCTTCATCATCGATACAGTGCCCGTTACCCTTACCGGACCGGTGTCGGCCAGGCCTGAAATCTCCTCCTCGACCTGGTATCGCTTCACCGAGCCGGAGCGATCTTGAAGCAGCTGGGATACGTTGAACTGCATTGTGCAATATCTCACGTAGTTGCCACCGGCTATTATGGAATGCCCCGATTTTGGTGTCAAGTGGCAGCGGTTGACGCTTGACGCAGGCGATGAGTATGATTCTGTAACCGCTTCCACAGATGCTCAGTACGCCCGGTAAGTCCGGGTGGGAGGAAACCGATGACTTTGAAGACAATCCTGGTCGATAGGGCCGGTCACAAAGTAACGATAACTATGAATCGACCTGAAAAGCTGAACGCCCTTAACGCCCGCATGTGCATTGAGCTCAGAGACACATTTGCAGAGCTGAAAGACGACCCGGACTTGCGGGTGTTAGTCCTGACCGGGGCGGGGAGAGGTTTCTGCTCGGGGGCGGACCTGACCCCCTCGGACGACGATCGCGAAAACGTAGAGATCATCGAGGTGCTTCACACGCTGATACGGCTGATGCGTAACTTCACGGTCCCCATAATCGGGGCGGTGAACGGAGAGGCGGTAGGCGCCGGGTTCTCGTTATCCCTGGCTACCGACGTTCGAATCGCATCGGACCGTTCCAGGTACTCGGCAATCTTCGTGAAGCGAGCGCTGGGCGGCGACTGCGGACTGACCTATACCCTTCCCAGGACCGTAGGGCTTTCCAACGCCTTTCAGTTGTTGTACACCGGCGATATTATCGACGCGGCAGAAGCAGATAGGATCGGTTTGGTCAGCAAGGTCGTTCCCCACGACGAGCTGACGGAGACGGTGGACGGACTGGCGACGGCCATCATCAACAACGCACCCCTGGCAATCCGCGGCATCAGGAGGGCCGTCTACTCCAACCAGGACGGCGACCTGGACTCGGCCCTGAACATGGAGTATGCCACCAATACAATGCTGAGCTTGACCGACGACTCGTACGAAGGACGCATGGCCTTCGCGGAGAAGCGGGACCCGGTCTTTACCGGCAAGTTCAGGGACAGGGATTCCTAGGACGAAGCACCACGCCCACCACCGGCCCTCCAACGGAAACGGACGGTTGCGTCACCGGACCGGGACTCGCCATAAAGAGAAAGAGGCCCTCTTTGCTATAATGGCAAGCGGCCATGGTAGAAAGGGTAGTCTCATCCAAGATTCAGATCCAGGACGCTGTCCTGGAGTCCAACCTACGCCCCCGGCACATCAAGGACTACATAGGCCAGGGCAGGGTAGTTGGAAACCTTGAGATAGCCATCGCCGCGACCAAGAAGCGGGGCGAATCTTTAGACCACATCCTCTTCTACGGCCCGCCGGGGCTGGGTAAAACAACCATCGCCAACATCGTAGCCGCGGAGATGGGGGTCAACATTCGCACCACCTCCGGCCCTGCTATCGAGCGGCCCGGCGACCTGGCTGCCATCCTCACCAACCTCAAGAAGGACGACGTTCTGTTCATCGACGAGGTGCACCGGCTAAATCGCTCCGTCGAGGAGGTGCTTTACCCGGCGATGGAGGACTTCTCCCTGGACATCATCATCGGAAAGGGCCCCGGCGCCCGGAGCCTTCGGCTGAATCTTCCAAGGTTCACATTCCTCGGCGCGACGACCCGCTACGCAATGGTCAGTGCTCCTCTGAGAAATCGGTTTGGCTCGGTGTACAGGCTGGACTTCTACGACAATGAGGAGATCAAAGAGATCATACGCAGGTCCGCGGGGATTCTGAAGGTATCTATCGACGAGGAGGGCCTGCAAGAGCTGGCTCGCCGAGCCAGGGGGACCCCCCGCGTAGCGAACCGGCTGCTGAGACGGGTCCGGGACTACGCCGACGTCAAAGCGGACGGGATCACGACGGGAGCCGTCGCTCGGGAAGCGCTGGAGAGGCTCGAGGTCGACGAGCTGGGACTGGACGAGATAGACCTCCGGGTCCTGCGCACCATCATCGGTAAATACGATGGTGGCCCGGTTGGCCTGGACACACTGGCGGCATCGATCAGCGAGGAGCCGGATACGATCATGGACGTTTACGAACCTTACCTTCTCCAGCTGGGGTTCCTGTCCCGGACGCCCCGGGGCAGAGTGGCTACCCGGTTGGCCTACGAACACCTAGGCTTGCCCTGGCAGGAGGACAAATCGAACTTGCAGGGGAGCCTCTGGTAGGGACGAAGGGACTGGCCCGATGGGCCGCTTTCGTTGCATAATCTCTTTGCATCATTCCGGACCGGAAGGAGAAGCATAGTTTGGGGTTACTTTTCAAACTGTTTACCCTGATAGGAACTTTGGTAATCATCGGCGTTAGCTTGGTGGGGCTCGGTGTTCTGTACCTGTGGTGGCGAGACCGGCAGTGGGAGGATGAGATCTACCGGACCGGCCAGTACCCCGAGGAGGCATCGAAACCTCAACCAACGCCCACGGTGGCGGCCAAGACCGAGCCCTCTCCCACCGAGGCGACCAAGCCTACCACTGCACAAGCCTCCGTCCCGGAGGCGACCAAGCAGGCCGCCGTAGCGGCGGAGGTAGACGGAAACGAGCCAGCCGAAGATACCGCATCATCCAAGGGTAAGTCTCAAGCTAAGCAGTAGGCTTCCTTACCGGCCAGGGCTTGACCGTTCGGCCGAAGCCGCCATCACTCGGGGAAGCCGTCGCCCTTCTGACTCTGTTGTGACATCCGGTACAGGCGGGCGTATACCCCATCCTTCCGGAGCAGCTGTTCGTGGGTGCCCTCTTCCACGATCCGCCCGTCCTCTATAGCGATGATCCTCGAAGCGTTTCGGATCGTGGATAGCCTGTGGGCGATAACCAACGACGTGCGGCCCTGCAGCAGCTGTCCCAGCGCCTGTTGAATTAGCACCTCGGTCTGAGTATCGATGTTGGCCGTGGCCTCGTCGAGGACCAGCACCCGGGGATCGGCCAGGATGGCCCTAGCGAAGCTGATTAGCTGGCGCTGGCCGGTGCTGAAGTTCAGGCCCCTCTCCTGGAGCATGGTGTCATAGCCGTTGGGCAGGTTCTCTACGAACTGGTCCGCGCCCACAGCCTCGGCAGCGGCCCTTATCTCATCGTCGGTGGCGTCCAGGCGTCCATAGCGGATGTTCTCCCTCACCGTCCCCGTGAAGAGGATCGGGTCCTGGAGTACGATAGCGATATGGCTGGTCAATGATTTCCTGGTGACCTTGTTGACGTCCTTGCCATCGAAGGTAATTCGACCGTCGTGTACTTCGTAGAGGCGGGGCAGCAGGCTTACCAAGGTGCTCTTGCCGCCGCCCGTGGGGCCTACCACGGCCACCGTCTCTCCGGGGGCAACGGTAAGGTTCACGTCCCGGAGCACGGGTATGCCTTCTATGTAGCTGAAGTTTACGTTCTCGAATCGGACCTCGCCCCTGACGGACCGGAGCTCCTCAGCGTCGGGGGCGTCTACTATGTCGGCCTTGACGTCCAGAAGCTCGAAAATGCGGATGCCGGAGGCCATGGCCCTCTGTATCTCCGTGTACTCGATGGCAAGGTTCCGAACGGGGTCGAAGAAGCGAAGGATATACAGGGCAAAGGCTACCAGGGTGCTAATCTCCAGATCCCCGCCCAAGGCCCGGTTACCGCCAAAGATGATGACCAGGGCGATGGCCAGAGCGCTGAGCAGCTCTACGACAGGCATTATGCCCGCCGAAAGGCGGCTGGCGAGAATGTTGGAGCGCATGTGGCGCCGGTTGAGTTGATCGAACTTTTCCATGTTCAGCTCTTCCCTACCCATGCTCTGGACCACCCTGACCCCTGAGATGTTCTCTTGGAGCCCCGAGTTGACCGCGGATATGGCCCTTCTGACCCTCAAGAAGGCATGCCGGGCGAACCCCTGCCAGTAGAAAAGAGCGAAGATCAGGACCGGTATCACCGCCAGGGTTATCAGCCCCAGTTGGAGGTCCATCAGGAGCAGCGCCCCCACCACGCCTACCAGCACCAGCAGGTCGCCGGCGGAGAGAATACCCTCGGTCAGGAACTGCTCTAGCTGGAGCACGTCGCCTTGGGCCCGAGACATGATGCGCCCGACCTCGTTGCGATCGTAGAAATTGAGGGACAGTCGTTGGAGGTGACCAAATACGCGGATGCGTAGAGCGTACAGTACCCCCTGTCCCACCTTGGCCATGAAGACCAGCTGAAGCCAGTTGGTGGCATACCCGAGAACCGCGTTGACGGCAAAGACTAGGGCGATCCAGTTGAGATCGCTCATGTTGCCCCCGGTAACGGCGCCTATCCCCAGGGATATAAGCCAGGGCGCGGCCACCAGAGTACCGGTGTAGACCACCATGCTGATCAGTGCGATGGTGACCTGCAGCTTGTAAGGCCCAAGGAAGGGCACCATGCGGGATGCCACTCGATGGTCGTATACGGCCCCATACGGATCGCCTTCATCCAGCCGGACGGTCTTGGCGCCGGAGGAGAGTTGCATGCTAGCCTTCCGCTCCGCCCGCGGGCGACCTTAGCGAGGAGAAAGTGGGGGAATGGGCCGGTTGGTGTGGCTCTTCCTGGTGCCTGAATTGGAGATCGTAGATCTGAGTGTAGATGCCGCCTTTGGCCAGAAGCTCGGAGTGGGTGCCCCGCTCGGCGATGCGTCCCTTGTCCAGGACCAGCACCAGGTCGGCATTTCTAACCGTACTCAACCGTTGGGCGATGATAAACGTGGTCCGCCCCTTGATCAGCTCTTTCAAGGCCTCCTGGATCAACATCTCCGTCTCGGTGTCTACGCTGGCGGTTGAATCGTCCAGGATCAGTATCCTGGGGTCCATCAGCAGGGTCCTGGCAATGGTGACCCGCTGCTTCTGCCCGCCGGAAAGGGTAATGCCCCTTTCGCCGACGCGGGTCTGGTAGCCATCCGGGGTGGAATCGATGAAATCCTTCAGACGGGCCGCTTCCGCCGCTCTCTCTATATCCTCCATGGTGGCTTCCTGGGCGCCGTAGGCTAGGTTCTCCTTCAGGGTATCCGCAAAGAGGAACACCTCCTGCTGCACTATTCCTACGGCACGCCGGAGAGAATTAAGCGTAACGTCCCGTATGTCCACACCGTCGATGGTTATCGAACCCTGGTTGACGTCGTAGAACCGGGGTACCAGGTGGACGATGGTCGTCTTGCCGCTGCCGGTGGCCCCAAGAAGGGCTACCACCTGCCCGGGTTCCACCTGGAAGCTGATGTCCGATAGGGCCGGATCGACGCTATCGTAGCCGAAGTGGACGTTATTGAAGGCTACCCGACCCCTGACGTTCTCCAGAGATCTGGCGGAGGGACGTTCCTCGACGGGGGAGACCGCATCTAGGATCTGGAATATCCGCTCCGCCGACGAGGCCGCCCTGGAAAAGAGGGTGATCATCCAGCCGGATATTCGTATCGGCATGGCGAGCATCGCCAGGTATAGGAAGAATTCGGTCAACTCTCCGGGGCTCAGGTTGCCGGACATGACGTCCCGCCCGCCGAACCACAGAATCGCACAGGTGAGTAGGGCGAACACCAGGTAGATGAAGGGACCTTGTGTGGCGTGCAGCTTGGCGGCTACGATATTTTCATCCGCCAGCTCTACGGACTTGGCCCGGAACTTGTCGTTTTCATACTCTTCTCGGGAGAAGGCCCGTACCACCATCACCGACGACAGGTTCTCCTGCATGACGGCGCCGAGATCGCCGGTCATGGCCTGGATCCTTCGATATATGACCCGCATCTTCCGGCTGATCAGCGTTGCTCGAACTATCAGAAAGGGCAGCGAAACCAGGGCGATCAGACCCAGCGTCCAACTAGTGGTGATCAGCAAGGCGCTGATGGCTCCCAGCAGCAGTACCAAGTACAGAGAGCGTATCAGCCCGAAGCTGATGAACCACCTGATCGATTCTATGTCCGCCGTCGCCCTGGACATGAGTTGCCCGGTCTGCTGCTTGTCGTGGTAGGCGTAGCTCATGCGCTGCAGGTGGTTGTAGAAGGCATTCCTAAGATCGTAGGCGACCTTGTGGGATATCATCTCTCCGAAAAACCTCTGTGAGTAGAGGAACACGGCGTGCGCCATGCTGAAGAGAAACACGCCTGTCGCTGCAAATACCAGAAACGAAAATGCGTCTTTTTCCAGGATCTTGTCGATGGAGGTGCCCAGCAGGCGTGGCATCGCCAGGGATGCAAGGGTAGAGAGGACGAGAGCCGCGTAGGCGATTAAGACGTATTTTTTGTGGGGCCTGACGAAGCCCATCAGGCGTAGGATGTGTCTCATGTAGCGTCGGTTACTTGGCCTCGGTCCAAGAAGGCCGAGTGCGGGTTTCTATTTCACGGCCGGCAACGCGTTTCTCCACGATTAGCCGAAACAAGGGAGACAGGTGCACGGGAGGGACCATAGCTTGGTTTCGATCTGTGTTTACAGTCTAGACTTGTTTGTCAACATTATCCAGCGAGAGATGGCCTGAGTACGACCCCGCCCTGGGGACGCGAATGAGTGCTTTCCCTCTGACGGGGAGTAGAACCACCTGGGGTGGGACAACCTTCCTCACCAGGAAGAGGAAAGAAAAAAGAGATAGTTTCTGAGGGACACCCTCAGACCTCGGCCTGCCTGTCCGAGCCTCAGGCAGACCGGGCAAAGGGGTTTGGCCCTATCTTCTCTCAAGTTATGGGTGCAGGGCCTCGCCCTGTCTCTGGCAGGGAGTTTGGGGGATGTGCCCCCAATATACAAAACGTCCCGGGGTGGGTGGGAGGGAAGAACTACTTAGGGTGGAGCGGATTACTCAGGGGACGGGTAAGGGTAGTAGGCCAGCCCCACGGCCTTGAAGAACATCTCGTCCTCGTCGCCTTGCTTAATGTGCAACGCTGCTATGGCCCTCACATACCCCTCTTTTGCGTCCTGGAGCATAGCCTTCATCTCGGCCCGCATGTTTACCGGCACTTCCAGCAACGCTGTATCGAACATCTCGGTATGTGACCTGATATGGTCGCCCAGCACCTCTCGGATATCGAGGACCTCATCGAAGTTCAGGGCTTCCGACGAGCCGGCCTCGGCCCTTTCGAAGACCAGCTTGATGGCGGCGTCCCGTTGCTGCTCCTGTACCAGGATGGACATCTGGTTCAGATGGTCTTCCAGCTCGGCGGCGAGCTTGCTTACGTCTTCGTAGTTGCCCTCCTTGGCCATTGCGGCCAGTTCGTGGGCCCGGCGGTTGGCCAGCTTGATGTGGACGTCGGCCTCCTTGTAAGAGGATGTGGCCATAGTAAGCTCCACCTTTTCCGTGAACTCCTTCACCGGGTAGAGCAGGTCATCGGGCATGCTGTCCGATGAGGCCTTGACCGCGCCCGCGCCGACGAGCACCATTATCAGTACGCTGGCCAGCGCAACGGCGGCCTTGAAGGACCATCTGCGTCCCAGCAGCCGGGCGATGTAGCCCCCGGGTCCCCTTCGGCCGGGGTAGGATAGGACCCGGGTCAAAGCGGCATCTTTGAACTCGGCTCGAGCCTCTACGGCAAACTCCTGCTTCAAGGCCAGTGCAGTCGTCAAGAGGCGTTCCAGGGCTGTGGCGTGGGCGGGATGACGCTTCAGACACTGCTCGATGGAGTACCCCTGCTGGAGCAGGTCGATGCACTGGTCTAGAGCGTCCTCCAAACCGCCGTGCGCTTCGTCGTTGCCCAGCTGAATACCGAGATACCGCCGCGTCTCTGATTTCAGTTCAGGGTTCGGTGTGGTGGAGCTGGACGCTATAGCCTGGCTTGCAATTTGAAGGAGGGGCGCCAGTTCTTCTGCGTGTTCGGGATAGTTGGATAACAACTCTTCAACCGGCTCCCCCAGCAGAAGGCCGTCCAGGCAGTGGTCTAATGCCTCCTCAATCCTCCGGTCCATCGCCGTACTCCGTTGCGAACATCTTCCTCAAGGTCACCAAGGCGCTGTGCTGCGAAGCCTTGACGGCTCCCTCTGTCTTTCCCATAACCTTGGCCGTTTCGGCTATGGACAGGCCGCCGGCCAATCTGAGGTTCAGGACCTGTTGCTGTGCCTGAGTAAGTCTTTTGATCCCGCCCTTTAGCTTGTCCATGGCAATGTTTATCGTGGCCCTCTCATGAGGCGAGGGCGCGCTGCTGGGAACCGTGTCCTCTATCGGAGTCGTCTGCCTCTTAGATATCCTGCGCAGATGGTCCACCACCACGTTGTGAGCGATGCGAAACAGCCAGGCGCCTATGGAAACGCCGCGCCATTGGAAGGACCCGATGGCCTCCAGGGCCTTGAGGAAGACCTCCTCGGTCAGGTCCTCGGCATCGGGCTGGTTGCCAACCCGCACGGCGATGTATCGATAGATCTTGTCGAAGTACTCTTCGTAAAGAGCTTCGAAGGCCCGATCATCGCCGGCCTGGGCACTTCTTACTAATCTCTCTTCGCTTTGCACTAGACAACCCCGTTTCTTTCGGTTGTCTCATCCGGCCGGTCTGCCTAGAACAGACTGATATGATTCGTACTGAACTGTTGTCCGTGCAATTAATATAACGTATTTATGGCCGGAAGGGTAACCTCCAGGCACTCGTATGATAAAATGGTGACTGTTTTGACCGGCGGGGGAACTCAATGATAGCGACGGCAACCCACTTCATCGTCAGGCCGATGAAGACCGATGACACCGACCAGGTACTGGAGGTGGAGAGAGACGCGTTCCCCACCTTATGGCCCCCCACCCCCTTCAAAAGGGAGATGAAAAACAAGCTGGCCCGCTACATCGTGGCCGTGGACGAAGATAGAGTCCGCCCAGAATCGGCTTCGGACGGCGTTGGAGCGGGCCTACTCGGATGGGTCCGAGACCTGCGAAGGTTGCTGGTGGACGCCAATCGCGAGACCTCCAGCCGGGATGCCCAGTTCGTCGTCGGCTACCTGGGCATCTGGTCGATGGTGGACGACGCACACATCGTGGCCGTGGGCGTCAGGGGGCCGTATCGAAGGCTGGGGGTGGGCGAGCTCATGATGATCCGGTCGATCGAGATAGCCAGGGAGTGGGGCTCCCGCTCTTTAACACTGGAGGTACGGGTCTCCAACTTCGCCGCTCAGGCGTTGTACGAAAAGTACGGCTTCAAGAAGGTGGGAGTTCGCAAGCGTTACTACAACGACAACCACGAAGACGCTTACGTGATGACCACCGACCCCATAGGCACGGAGGAATACCAGAGCCTCTTCGAGCGTCTCAAGCAATCTCACTTCCACCGGCTGGCTATGCAGCTGGCCCCCGAGGGCTAGGTCCTCTGGACACGCCTTCTCCCCGGTACTTTCCAATGCAACCAACTAACCGGGGGTGCAGATGGGAGGCGACCCCCTCTGGCGGAGGGCCGGGGATATCCCCTTGATGTTTTCTTCCCCATTTTCGGGGATAGCGGGAAAGAGGGTTCGATGAGTGCTTTTAGCTGTTTGGAGGTATGTTCATGGCTACTTTAGCCGAGCTTCTAGTTCAGGTAGACCAAGCGCATGACGAGATAATCCAGCTCGAACAGGACCTGGTGCGAATCCCGACGGTCAATACTGGCTTCATGCCCACGGGAGACGAGACCAAGGCATGCGAGTTCCTGGAGCGGAAGCTGGCCGCCGATGGGATCGCCAGTGAGACCCTGGGCCGAGCGCCGGAACGGGGCAACCTGTTCGCCCGGTTGAACGGCGCCAGCGGAAACCCGGTCCTGCACTACATGTCTCACACCGACGTCGTTCCCGTGGAGACCGAAGCGGAGTGGATATGCGATCCCTTCAGTGCCGAAATCCGGGGCACCCGGCTCTACGGCCGCGGTGCATCGGACTGCAAGGCGCTGTTGACCTGCCAGGTCATGGCCATGCTCATCCTCAAGCGGGCCGGTGTCCAGCTCTCCGGTGATCTGCTGTTGTCCACCGGGGCGGACGAGGAGGCGGGGGGAAGATGGGGGTACGGCTGGCTGGCCGAGCACCACCCCGACAAGCTCAAGTCCGATATGGTCATCAACGAGGGTGGCGGTGAGATCATCAAGCGGGAGGGGGCGCCGGGCATCGCATTCGGCATAGGGGACAAGGGCCGCTTGGAGCTCCACGTCAACGTGAGCGGAGTCCCCGCCCACGGCTCCACCCCGTGGAACGGTGTGAACGCCATCGGCAACGCACGCCAGGTGCTGGACCGGCTGTTCGCATACCAGCCGGAGCTGGACGTATCCCTGGAGGTGTTCGGGCATCTGAGAAGCCTGGGAGTGGACGAGGCGCCGACTGTCGGGAACATCGAACGGCTGGCCGAAGAGGTTGAGAAACGGGACAAGCAGCTGGCCACGCGGATGCGCGGGCTATCCAGGATGACCATTACACCCACCATGATAGGCGGAGGAATCAAGTCAAACTCCATTCCTGCCTCCTGCCTCATCACCTGCGATATCCGCACCCTGCCCCACCAGGACCTCGACTATGTGCATCAAGAGGTGGAGAAGATCCTCGAGGGGATACCCGACGTGGAGTTCGACATCGATTACACCGCCGTGCCCAGCCTGACACCTTACGACACGCCCTTTGCCGCCCAGGTGCGAGAGGCCAGCGAGATCGCCATGGAGGGCGCCGAGGCGGTGTGGATTCCCACCTTCAGCACCGGGTTCACCGATTCCCGGTTCGTTCGCCAGATGGGCATCCCTACCTACGGGTTTCAGCTTTCGCACCCCGAGGATGACCCCGACCTCTCAAATATCCACGGCACCAACGAGTCCATCGACATCCGCAGCCTAATCCTCGGCACCAAGATGCTGGTCGCTTTGGCTTACAACGTGCTGACCTGATCCTCATGAGGCACAGGTTCGAGGCGAGACCATCTTGATCACCGTCCTGGCAGGCGGCGTGGGCGCGGCCCGCTTTCTACAGGGTTTGGTGCAGGTCGTAGACCCACAGGAGGTCACCGTTATCGTCAACACCGGCGATGACGTGGTGCTTCACGGGCTATACATCTCCCCCGACGTCGATACCGTGACCTACACGCTGGCCGGCCTCTCCGACGAGGAGCGGGGGTGGGGGGTCAAGGACGAGTCTTTCCGTACCCTCTCCGTCTTGAAACAGCTGGGCCGTAACACCTGGTTCAACCTGGGTGATCGGGACATGGCCCTCCACATACACCGTACCGATCTGATGAGGTCGGGGAAGTCCCTGTCGGAGGTGACGGCCCAGGTTGCGTCCATCTTCGGCGTCCGGTGCAGCATACTGCCTATGAGCGACCAGAGGGTCGAGACCCGGGTTGTCACCGAGGCCGGAGACCTGGGTTTCCAGGAGTACCTGGTCAAACGCGGCGCCCGGGACGAAGTGAAGGAATTGAGGTTCGCAGGCGCGGAGTACGCTCGACCCGCGCCAAACGTCATCGAGGCCATAGACGCGGCCGACGGAATCGTCATCGCGCCCAGCAATCCTCTCATCAGCATTGGCCCTATTTTCGCCGTGGAGGGTGTCAGGGATGCTCTAGTCGGCTGCGGTGCTCCCGTCGCCGCCATCAGCCCGATAGTCGACGGGGCTGCCATCAAGGGGCCGGCCGCCGACATGATGCGAGGTCTGGGCATGGAAGTCAGCGCCTGGAAGGTCGCCGAGCTTTATAACGATCTTCTGGACACGTTCATCCTGGATAACGTTGACGCCGACCAGGTTGAAAGGGTACGGGCCCTCGGGCTGGAACCTGTCGTTACCGATACAATCATGACCGACATAGGCAAGAAGACGGCCCTTGCTCGGACGTGCCTGGAAGCCATGGGGCTGGCAGGGTGACGACCGTCGGGCTGGTGCCTGTCAAAGGGCTGTCCAAGGCGCCCCTGAGCCGGCTGGCTTCGCTGCTGAACGAGGAGGAGCGAGGCCGGTTGTCGCTGACCATGCTCCGGGATGTTCTCACCGTCCTGACCGGCGTGGACGGGTTTGAAGGTCTCGTGGCGGTCACCCGCGACCCAACGGTCCGGGAGATCGCCGAGAGCCACCGTATCCGGGTTATCGAAGAGCCGGTCAATATAGTAGGTGAAGGGCCCGCAGTTGACTACGGCGCCGGCGTCCTCGCCGGCGAGGGTGTCGAGGGCGTGTTGATCGTCCCGTCGGACCTGCCTCTGGTCGATCGGTCCGATATAGAGACCCTGCTGGACGTCGATATCGGGTCTCCGTCCGTGGTGATGGCCCCCTCCGACGATGGTGGGACCAACGCCTTGTTGAAAAGACCCCCCGATGCCGTCCCCTCCCGCTTCGGTCCCGACAGTCTGCCCCTGCACATTCGAGAGGCCGAGTCCCGGGGCATCCCGTATCGTGTCATACCCCTGCCGTCCTTCACGACGGATATAGACTCACCGGAGGACCTGCTCCAATTCCTCGATACTCCCGGCGCCACCCTCACCTCCTCGCTGGTCGAGCAGATGGGTTTGAGGGAGAGGTTGAAGGGGGGAGGCCGCAAGGTCTCCTGATGTCATCCATCCCGTTGGTCATTACGATGCTCAGACAGAAGCCTGCCCCTCCGATGCTATAATCGTTCCGTCCCGGCCCGGAAGCCGGTGAACTACCGCTACAAGAACGGTTTGAGCAGCTAGCGTCTAATATGAAAGCCCTTATACTCGCTCCCTTCGATGCCCTGTGTCTGCAAGAGCTCCAGAATCGGATCGAGGTGATCCACGAAAGCTGGCTGGAGACGAAGCGGCTGTACGATCCGGAAGACCTGGCGGACAGGCTCCATCGTGAGGAGATAGAGATACTGGTGGTGGAGGCCGATTTCGTCCTGGAGGAGGTGTTCGAAGGAGCGCCCAGCCTGAGATTTGTCGGCATCTGCCGGAACGCCACAGGACAGATAGACATGGACAGCGCCACCGAGCGGGGAGTACTGGTGGTCAACACACCTGCCCGCAACTCCAACGCCGTCGCGGAGCTGGTCATAGGGCTGATGATGTCGTTGGCCCGCCGGATATCCACGGCTCACAACCGGGTTGTGTCCGGCTGCTGGAAAGATCCCGTGTCTCCCTACCTGGAGCTTCGAGGGACGGAACTGGCGGGCAAGACCCTGGGAGTCGTCGGTCTGGGCTCCATCGGCTCGATGCTGGCAAAAAAGGCGGCGGCTTTGGACATGGAAATGATCGCTCACGATCCCTACGTGGCTCCCGAGACCAGCGCGATCAGATTGACCGGATTGCAGGAGCTGCTGAGGATATCCGACTTCGTTAGCCTGCACCTGCCTGGTGCGCCGGAGGTTGAGGGTCTGATAGGTCGGGACGAGATGAAGGCCATGAAGCCCACGGCATATCTGTTGAACACCTCCAATCCGCAGGCCATTGACGAGGGTTCCCTGGTTGAGGCGCTGTCCAACGGCGAGATAGCCGGCGCCGGGCTGGACGTTTATCAGAGCGCTCCCCTCCCTCCCGATCACCCCCTGCTCGCCTTGGAGAACGTGGTGCTGACTCCCCACATAGGAGGCGCCACCGACGATACGGTGGCAAGACACTCCCGGATGATGAAGGAGGCCATCTTCAGCTTCCTGGATGGTGTACGTCCCGACAACTTGGTGAACCCGGTGGCCTGGAAATAGGACGGCCCGCATGTGCCTGGTAGATTGATGAACGATGGGGTGTGCAGGGGGGCGAAGCCCCTTTGCCAGGAGTCTGAGGGTGTCCCCCAGATACGAATTTTCCCTCCTCCCCGGCTGGGGATGGGGACGGGGGGAGGGTAGGACCCGTTAGAAATCGGTATCTTATGGCCCTCGATATGGGGACCAGTAGCGTCAAATGCCTGATCGTCGACACCGACGGCACGACTCGAGCCATTACCCGCCGCCAAGTCTCCTACGAAACCCCGGAGGGGTTGACGCCACTGGCCAGGGAGTTCTCGCCGAACGAGGTCTGGGATACGGCCTGTCTTCTGATCAGGGAGGCTCTCGACCGGGCCGGGCTGATGGCCGAGGAGATTGCCGCCATCAGCGCCACCAGCCAACGGCAGGGAATGGTCGCCCTGGATAAGGGCGGAAGTGAGCTCTACGCCGGCCCGAACCGAGATGTTCGAGCCTTCTTCGAGGGGATGGCCCTGGACGGAGACCACAGCGATGAGATATACGCCGTCACGGGTCACCTGCCGTCCTTCCTGTTCGCGCCGGCCAAGATGTCCTGGCTCAAAGCTCACCGCCCCGATGTTTACGAAAAGGTCAGCAAGGTGCTGCCCATCAGCGGCTGGCTCACCTTCAAGCTCAGTGGAGAGACTGAGTGCGAACGCTCCGCTATGGGTGAGATTGGTCTGGTCAACGTGAGCACCGGCGAGCCGGACGCATCACGGATAGAAAACGGTTCGCTGATAGCGGGGCTCGGTACGGCGGGTGAAGTGGTCTGCGAAGTCACGTCACTGGCGGCATCGGAGACCGGACTTCCACAGGGGCTTCCCGTCGTGCTGGGAGGCCCCGATACCCAGTGCGGCCTGCTGGGTATGTCGGTTACTTCACCGGGGCAGTTGGGTATACTTACGGGGTGGAGCGCTCCTCTGCAGATGGTGACTTCAGAGCCTGTATTCGACCCTCGAAGGAGGACATGGACCGGCTGCCATCTGCTTCCAGGGCGCCGGGTGATTGAGAGCAACACCACCGAAGCCGGAGGCTCTCTGGACTGGATAAATCGTATATTGAGCATGACAGACGGGACCGATAATGGGCAGGCGGAAGGCCTCGCTCTCGGCGCGGACCAGGCGGTGGTGTTCCTGGGTCCGAGGATAATGAACTGTAGCAGCATGGGCCTGCAGCTGGGGGGCATGCTGTTTCCCGTGCCCGTAGCTCAGAGCGGCCTGAACGGCCCCGACCTGTACAAAGCGGCCCTTGAAAATCTGGCCTTCGCCATAAGGGGAAACCACTGCCAGATAGAGGAGATAGTAGGGTCGGAGGTCTCGGAGGTCTGGCTGAGCGGTGGAGTCGCCAACATTCCCGCCTTTCCGCAGCTCATTGCAGACTCGTTGAACAGAGAAGTCAGCGTGCCGATCACCAGGGACTCGAGCCTCCTCGGCGCTGCCATCTGCGCCGCCGTCGGTGTGGGGGCTTACCAATCGCTTGAAGAGGCGGCGGTAGCTATGAGAGGCGAATACTCAACCCTCGTTCCGGATCCGGACGCCGCCGACGCGCTGGACCAGAGGTATCATAAGTGGCTCTCCATTTACGAGGAGTTGGAGAAGCTATCCGAGGCGCTGTGATGGGATGGCAGAGGCAAAAAGAGGAGGTGGTACGGGCCGCTGGAAAGCTGCTGGAGCGGGGCCTTGTAACCGCGACCAGCGGCAACGTCAGTGTGAGGCTGCCAACGAAAGACGGGCGGCTTCCCACGAACGACGATGGGCAGCTGTTCGCTATCACTCCCAGCGGCGTTCCCTATGAGGATATGAAGACCGAGGACATTATAGTGATCGATAGCGACGTTGACGTAATCGAGGGCGAAGGTGTGCCGTCCAGCGAGTCCCTCACCCATGTCGCCGTCTACGAGGCGCGGAGCGATGTCCGCTGTGTCATTCATACCCATTCCCTGTACGCCAGCGTGCTCGCCGTGGCAGCGGTCGATCTTCCGCCCATCATAGACGAGATGGTGGTGTATCTCGGTGGGCCGGTAAAGGTAGCCGAGTACGGGTTCCCCAGCACAGAGGAGCTGGGAGAGAAGACTGTGGCCGCCCTGGAAGACCGGAACGCGGTGCTGATCAGAAACCACGGGGTGGTGAGCACCGGTACCGGTGTATTCGAAGCCATGAGAGCCAGCGAGCTGGTGGAACGGGCGGCCCACATCTTCGTCGAGGCCAGGGCGTTCGGCCGCGTCCAGGAGCTTCCAGCCCCCGCGGTGGAGGCGGAGCGCCAGATATTCAAGATGCAACAACATATCGCCCAGGAGTAATCGTACATGGTTACCGTTCCCGGATTTCTACTACGCAGGCTCTACGTCAAGGGTAGCCTGTCCAACAGCCCGGAGGGGGTCCGGTTCCAGCTGAAGAACTCGCTGGGCTCCGGCTACGCCAAAGCCATGCTGCCCGTGTCCATCGATGGGAAGGAGCAGCCGTTGGAAGACGCCGTCTTTCTCGTGGACGGAGTCGAGACCACCTTTTCAGAGGTGACCGATACAAACACCTTTACCATCGGCATGAACAAGACCATCGAAATCCTGGTGAAGGGGGCGTCCCTGGACACGGGGGGCCATAAGGTAGGCATGGGATTCGTAGTACCGGGACTGGGCGCCCTCAAGTTCGAGGTCAAGGACCAAGTCTAGAGGGCTTCGCCCCTCTGGACGTCCACGCACCCGTCCAGTATTAACCCCACCCCGGGTTGTTTTACCCGCCCTCCCGCCCTGGATTGCATCCACCGGCTCCCCTCCCCAAGATTTTGCCAATCTTCCCACGCTTCTGAGGGTTGCAATTAAGAGGCACATCCTCCAAGTCACCGCAACCAGAACCGGAGGTACCGGGTCGTGGGTTGATTAACCGAGCCCAGGCATACCTATAAGGGAAAGAATGCCGCTGGACTTCCTCGTATTTGAACCGCGCGGGAGCCGCTGAGGCTTACCGAAACAGGTCCCGCTCCGGCTCCATGATCAACCCCGCGGCTCCTATGTCGCTGCGGGCGTAGGTGTACCCCCGGATTACGGCCACGGGGGTCCTCTCCAGCTTGCCGGTCACCAGCTCGGCGGCGGAGGCCAGCTCATCGGCGATGGCCACGGTAGTAACCTTCAGCTCGTGGCCGTAGTCGTCTGACTGGCCCACGTAGTCTCTGACCGGCTCCAGACCCGAAACTCCGATGGCCAAATCGATTATGCCCTGACGCCACGGGCGTCCGATACTGTCCGATATTATGACTGCCAGGCTGACTCCGGAGCCCTTCTCCAGGGTGGCCCGGATCGCTGTTGCCGAGGCGTCCGAGTCCTCGGGCAGCAGGCATACGGCTTCGTCCGCGCCCACGTTGGAGGCATCCACCCCGGCGTTGGCACACACCACGCCCTGCCGGTTTTCGGAGATGATTATCCCCTGGTCCATCTTGACGATTCGGTTGCTCTCTCGAAGCACCGTCTCCACGTGTCGAGGGTCCTTGTCCCACGCTTCGGCGATACGGCACGCCAGGTCCGAGGGCTGTACGTCGGCCAGGAACACGATTCTGCCCTCGGCCTTGGACACGATCTTTTGCTTGACCACAACCACGTCGTCCTGGGCAAGGGTGAGTCCCACCCGGGATGCGGCTTGGAGAATCCTCTCGCCGACGTCATCTCCCTCGGCGATTTCGGGCAGGTTGGACAGCCCCGTTATCTCTATCCGGCTGGCCATGTCCTTCTACACGCCCGTTATCTTGACCGAAGAGTGGGCCTTGTAGATGCGGTTGATGTTCAGCAGCAGGGCGGTGATCTCCTCCACGTATGTTGTGTTGGTCAACCCTCCGCCATCGACGGCCCGGATGCCTTCAATCTTCTCCGCCAACTCCTTCGTCTTGGCCTTGGCGTCCGCATCGTTCCCGGTGACTATCACGTCGCAGTCCATCTTCTCTTCCGGGTCCATGAGGGACTCGGCGCTCAGATTCTGGAAAGCCCCGATCACGGTGGCGTTGGGCAGGATGGCCTGCGCCTGTTCAGCGGCGGATCCTTCTTCGACAGGAACGGCCTTGATTACGCCCTTCCCAAACTTCAACGGCACGACGGTGCTGACGACCATCTTGTCGCCGATCTCCTCCTTGAGGGATTCGAGGGTGGGGACCTGGGCATCGAAGGGGACGGTCACCAGGATGACGTCTCCTGCTCGCACCGCCTCCTCGTTGACCAGTCCCTGGGGCTTGCCGGCGCCTTTAACGTCGGGACCGAGCATCGATGCCAGCTTCTCCGCAGCCTCCAGCGCCCGCTCCTCGCGTCGGGAGCCGATGGTGACGTCTTCTCCGGCAAGCAAGAAGCGGAAGGCGAGTCCCAGTCCCTCCGGTCCGGTCCCACCGATAAATGACAGCATTAGATAGCCTCCTGGTTGAGTTATTGGGCCGGGGCCAATTATAGCAGAGCGAACGGCTCAGCCTGTAGTCAAAGCCTTGATAGATCAAGACCTTCTGGACTCGGAGGGCATAATGTAGGAAAGTAGCTCATGTGCCAGTTCTCCCTTCACGTATCACTCGGCGATGGAAGGGGAACGATTAGCCGGAGCGTCGCAGCTCTCGGTAGCTATGATCCGAAATCGGCCCTTGCTCGAAAGGAAATGAATTGGCGAACGAAAGAGTAGTGGTAGCCCTGGAAGACAACCTGTTCTTCACCGGCAAGATCGATAACGCGGCCAGCGAGCTGGGATATCAGGTGCTCGTGGCGGGCGGGCCCTCCAAACTCGCCGAACTGATGAGCCGGCATCGTCCCTCCCTGGTTATCATGGACCTGAGCACGGAGGATATCGACTGGACGAAGACCCTGGGCAACTTGAAGTCCGAACACCCGCAGGCGACTCTCCTCGCCTTTGGCCCTCATGTCGAAGAGGAGCTGCTCGAGACGGCATCAAACGCCGGCTGCGACCTGGTGCTGAGCCAGGGCGAGTTTTCCAGCCAGCTGCCCGATCTGCTCAAGACCTATGGCGGGTAGGACACGGGATACCGGCTCGACCACGCCATCTGTTTCTTGGTCCGCTCTGTTGCCCTGTCCGGCAGTCCGCCGCTGAGCCGGAAACTGGGCCTATTCCACCGAAGTTATGCGCCATTTTTCTCAACGAAGTCCGTATGAAATGTGTTATAATCGGGTTCCACCACACTCCTCGTTAGCGGCTAACCGCAGCCGCCGACGCTTAGACCAACTTAGCTCAGAGGAGGGGCTCTATGCCAGCAATTACCATACGAGGACAGCTAGGCAGCGGCGTATACCTGATAGCCCCGGAAGTCGCTCGCATCATGGACGTGAGGTACGTTGACCGGCAGGTCCTCAGCGAGATAGCCAAGCACCTGGAAACGACCGTTGAGGAAGTGGCCGACATCGACCACGTGCCCTGGGGCCTTAGGGAGAGGATAGCCAAGGAGTTGGGCCGGGCCTTTGAGCAGATCTCGGCCGGTCCGGTAGCTCCCTTCGACCTGGGACCGCACTACGTTCCCACCGGCGAAGTGTTGACCGAAGAGAAGTACATAACCGCGCTCCAGGCAGTGATACACGACCTGGCGGAAGCCGAGGACGTTGTGCTTATGAGTCGAGGGGCGCAGCTTGTGCTGAAGGACCATCCGGGCTCCCTCCACATCTACCTGCATGCTCCCGTCGTAGTCCGAGTTCCCAGGGTGATGGACTACTTCCACGTGGAGGAAGAAGAGGCCAGGAAGCGCATCGAGGAATCGGACAAGGCCCATATAGCCTTCCTCAAGAAGTACTTCAAGGCCGACGTTGAGGATATGAGCCACTACGACCTGGTGATCAACACCCGCAAGGTCAGCCCCAGGGAGGCGATCGATATGATCATCTCGCTGGTCAAGAAGACGGACGATGTGGCCGAGCCGGTGAGCACCTAGACCCTCCCTCGGATCTTTCGCGTATCAGATTGTCCCGTAGACGTGCTCCGGCACCACGATAATCGCCGAGCGTTGCTGCTCGATCATGGCCTGGTCGTACTCCTCCCAGTCCGGATGCTCTTCATCCGCCGCCACCCGGTAAACGTCCCTCAAGGCGAGGCGCAGCTCCTTGGGATCGGTAACGCCCGGCGATAGCAGTTCGGCGTGGCCCTCCAGTACTAGGAAGCCCCACCAGTCCGATTCAGAGACCAGCAGGCTGCACCGGCGGTCTCGTTTCAGGTTTACCAACTTCGCCAGACCCTCCTGGGTGGTGAAGGCCGCCCCGTCTCGATACAAGCCGACGGTAACTATGCTCATCTGGGCGGCGCCGTTCTTCCGAAATGTCGTCAGGACGGCGTTGTGGTTTTCGGCCAGGAACTTCTTCATGCCGTCAGTAAGCATCTCTTGCTACCCCTGCTCGATATGAGCGATCCCCTCGATCTCGATGAGCCATTCGGGCTTTGCCAGACCGGCGACAACCACCGTCGAGTTACAGGGCGGGTTGTCTCCGTAGGCTTCCTCCCGGGCTTTGGCCACAGCGGGGTATTGGTTAATGTGGGTGATGAAAGTGACGGTCTTCACCATGTTGGCTATGCTGCCGCCGTGGGCCCGGCATAGCTTGTCGAGATTGCTGTAAATCTGCTTCAGTTGGGCGTCGGGATCGTTCCCGCCGATGGTGTTCATGTTCTCGTCCAGGGATACCTGGCCGGATATGTGGACCGTGTTCCCGACTCTGACCGTCGCGCTCAGCCCCGTCAGGTGATATACGGTGTCCGGGTTGACTCGCTGGATAGGCATAGCTCGCCTCCTCTACGAATGCATTGAGATTCAGGTACATTATACCTTCATGACCCGCTAGAGAAATCGGCTCCCCATTCAGGTGCCGGTCTACCTTGTGCGATACTCGGCAGGGGACTGGCAGTACCTGATGCTGCGCCGCGTACCCGAAAGGGGAGGCTTCTGGCAGGGCGTCACAGGAGGAGTCGAGGAAGGAGAGCGGCTCATCGACGCCGCCCGGCGTGAGGTTATGGAAGAGACTGGCCTACGTCCTAACACGATAATACCCATCGACTACTCTTGCACCTTTCCTCTCGAGGAGCGGTGGAAGCAGCTCTACGCGGAGGACGTGGACGAGATCGTCGAGCACGTCTTCGTCGCATGCACTGATGGAGCCACCCCCACCCCCTCCGATGAACACGACGCCTGGAGACGGTGCGGTGTGGACGAAGCTGTCAGCCTGCCCGACTGGGAACAAACTATCGAGGCCCTGACCAGGTGCCACCGTCTTCTACAAACGCAGATGTTAGTCGAGTGGTGGACCTCTAGCGAAAGGCGCCGATCACTTCCTGGGCGGCCTGGTAATCTCGCCCGCCACCCTTGACTATCGGCGGCACTAGGTAGAAGGTGTCCAGCCCCGCTCCATGCAGGTCCTCGATCACTTCCACGGCGATCTTGACGCCCGTTTTGCCTTTTGCCAGATCGTTTCTTACTCTCCGGGGTACGTTGGCGAAGACCACGCCGTCCTTGACGAGCACCTGGACCCCGAAAAAGACCGGGACTTCGTCGGACCCCAGCGAGCTGGCGAACTTCAGGGCAGTATCCGGATCGAACACCGGCTGTGTAACGAGAAAGTCCACCCCCGCCTCCACCTTCTTCCTGGCGAGTCTCACCTCCCTATCGAGGCCCTTGCCCAGGTCTATCCCCGCCCCGACGCAAAGATCTACCGAGTTGTCCAGCGTCCGCCCCCTGAAGTCCAGGCCCTCGTTCATCGACTTTATCGAAGCGATCAGATCGGTGGGAGTAAACTTGGCCGATGGGCTCAGCTGCAGAGGCTCTGTTTCGGGGAAAGGGTCGCCTTCCAGCACGAGCACATTCTCCAGGCCGAGGGCGGCGGCTCCCAGCAGATGGGTCTGCATGGCGAGCTTGTTCATGTCCCTGCAGGCGACGTTGAAGACCACATCTTTGGACAGACGTTCCTTGATCAGGTGGGCCGTAACCACGGAGTCCAGCCTGACGGACCGGCCCGGGCCGTACGCCACGCAGATAAATTCGGCGTCCAGGCCGCGCGCCGCATCCAGCTTTCCGATGTCCGAGCCGCGCGGAGGCGAGAAATCACAGAGAAACAGGGGCCCGTCTCCTCGGCTGGCCAGCTTTTCGGTTACTTTAGCCATGAACGGAAACTCACTTCATTCCACGTCATCGCCACGAAGTCGGCCCGCAGAAGCTGGTCTCAAATCCCCGCATTCCAGAAGTTCAGGGGGTTTCCCTCTGGCAGGGGGTCCGGGGGACGTGCCCCCGGCCACAAAGCGTCCCAGGGCGGGTGGAAGACAAACCCGGGACAGGGGCGCCTCCGGAATGCAATACGGGTTGGGAGGGAGGGAAAACCACCTCGGTGGGCGGTGACAATCTCAGCCGCTACCGCAGATTCTTGAGCCGCTCGGCGGCCTCGGCCCGGTCACGTTCCTCTTCCTTGGCCGCCCACGTGAAGAAGATGATGCCGGCGGCTGCGACCAGTATCATAAACCCGGGCAGCTTCATCATGACCCCGCCGATCTGCTGGTCCGCCGCAGCGGAGATTCCCCAAAGCCTGGGCGCCTGTTCATAGGTGGCGTACAGCACATCGTTCGAGAAGGTGATGAGACCGCCGATGATGGCCGGGGGCATGGAGAGAAGGAACAGATAGAGCACCTGTCCCCCGTAGGGCAATCGAGGCAACTCCGGCAGGGGGCTCAGCACCGGCCACCACATCAACACCCCGGCGGCCATGAACACCAGGTGCTGAATGATGTGGACGATCAGGTGATTGAGGCCGGCTTCGTAGATAGCCGGCACATGCCAGATGGCGAAGACTCCGTTGAAGATCAGAAAGGCGGCAACGGGATGCGTGAGCACCTTGGCTACGGAGAAGACCGTGGTCGACCGGAGAATCGGTCGGATCAACCATCCCGGTGTGCCCATGAGCAGCAGGGGCGGCACTACCAGCGTAAGGATGAGGTGCTGCACCATGTGGGCGCTGAACAGAAACTCGTCGCTCAGCAAGTCCAACGGCGAGTGAAGGGCGAAGAATATGGCCCAGACCCCCAGGGTGAAGGAGATGATCCTCTTCGAGTCCACCTCCTCGGCCCAGCCGTAACGCTGGCGGAGAGGTATTACAGCAAGTAGGTAAGCGGCTTCCAGCAGTACCACCCCGACGACTACGCTGGGGTCTCCGCTCCAGTCAGTCCAGGAAAACTCCGGGGTGTGCCCTCCGTGGGCTAGCACTATGGGCTACCAATCCAGCGACTGTACGATTTGAGCTGCTGAGCGCCGGGGCTAATCGGAGAACATTCGGAACAGGCCCAGCAGAGCGATCGCCACTATCACCGCCAACACGAAGCCGGCTACGAAGAACCGGGTGAAGATCTTGGCATCGAACTTCAGGTGCATGTAGAAGAGGACGACTATGGCGAACTTGACCGCGGAGAGTATCAGGAAGATGGCCAGAAACGCCGGTTCCAGGACGTCGATGTAGAAGACCGCCACTTCTACGGCCGTGATTACAGCCAGGATCACCGCTACCTTGATGTAAGTTAGCGGAGTGGGGTGGGCGGCTTCAGTTGGTGTGCTCTGCTGCTCCATCTACAGTCCCTTTGGTCAGATGGCCCTTTCCTTTGGTCAGACGGTTGGTAGTGCTGCCGCTATGCCCTCGGAGAGCATGGCGACCTCATGCCCTAACTCGGGGCCGTCCTCCCCTCCAACCAGGTATATCAGGGTGAAGATGACGATCCAAACGATGTCTACGAAGTGCCAGTAGAGGCCCGCAAGTTCCACTCGGAGGCTGTGCTCCTGCTTGAGATTGCCCTGCAGCGATTGCCCGAACAGCGAGACCAGCCATATCACCCCCACCGTCACGTGGGCTCCGTGAAAGCCGGTAAGCACGAAGAAGGTGGTCCCGAACAGGTTGGTCCTGGGGGTAAGCCCATGCAACCAAAACTCCCTGAACTCGAACACCTGGAATCCGAGGAAGGTGCTACCCAGCAGGGCGGTGCCCAGGATCCACACCCGGAAGGAGCGTTCATCGCCTTTGGTGATGGCGTTCAGCGTCATTACCATCATGAAGCTGCTCATGAGCAACACGAAGGTGCTGACCGAGGTGACGGGAACGTCGATGATGTCTTCGGGATAGGGCCCGACGAGGCTCTTGTTCCTGTACACCAGATAAGTCGAGATCAGCGTGCCGAAGAAGAGGCACTCTGATCCCAGGAAGGCCCACATGACCAGCTTGCGATTGTCCAGGCCGGTGGTGGTCTCCAGCTCAGGAGAGTGTTCTACGGGGTGAGCCTCCGCCAATTGGTACTACTCCTTACTACTCGTGGGATTCCGGTTCTGCGGCCCAGCCATAAAGCCCGATGGCCGTTATGCTGACGCCTATTGCACTGTACCAGGGATGAATGACGAACAACGCCCCGGCCAGGGCCAGTCCTACTGCCGTTATCAACGGATAGTAGGAGGGGCTGGGCATGTGAATGTCGTGATGCTCTTCCTCGCCGTAAGCCGCCTCTACGGGTCCGTTGGACGCTTCGATGGGTCCGTTGGAATGTCCCGCCTCCATCTTCGCGTCCCAGTGGGGCTCCCGGCTGTGCACCGTGGGAATCTCGACGAAGTTGTAGTGAGGCGGAGGCGAGGGTATCGACCACTCCAGGGTTCTTCCGTCCCACGGGTCCGCGCCGGCCCTTTCTCCCTTGATCCAGGACCGCAGGAAGTTATGCACGAATATCATGATGGAAACGGCCAAGAGAAACGCCCCCACCGTCTGCAACAGGTTGTAGGGTTCCCAGCCGGCGTCGGCGGGATAGGTGCCGACTCTTCGAGGCATGCCAACCAGTCCCAGTATATGCATCGGGAAGAAGGTGAGGTTGGCGGCTATCATCGTCAACCAGAAGTGGGTCTTGCCCAAGGTCTCGCTCATCAGCTTGCCGGTCATCTTGGGGAACCAGTAGTAGATTCCGGCGAATATGCCCATGATGCTGCCGCCGAAGAGCACGTAGTGCAGGTGAGCGACGATGTAGTAGGTGTCCTGCTGCTGCAGATCGGACGGCGGGGACGCGTGGGTTATGCCGCTAAGCCCTCCAAGGATGAACATGGCGATAAAGCCAATCGCGAAAAGCATAGAGCTACTAAGGCGTATGGAGCCTCCCCACATCGTCCCCATCCAATTGAATATCTTCACCCCCGTGGGTATGGCGATGAGCATGGTCGTCATGGCGAACACCGAGTTCGCTATCGGGCCGAGTCCCACGGTGAACATGTGGTGACTCCACACGCCCCAGCCCATGAACCCTATGACGATTCCGGAAAAGATGACGAAGGAGTACCCGAACAGGGGCTTCCGGGAGAAGGTGGGTATCACTTCCGATACGATTCCCATGGCAGGCAGGATCAGGATGTACACCTCGGGGTGACCAAACAGCCAGAACACGTGCTGCCACAGAACAGGGTCTCCGCCGGCCGTCGTGTCGAAGAAGTTGGTGCCGAAGCTCCGGTCGAACAGTATCTGTATCAGCCCAACTGTGATCACCGGAAACGCCGTCACCAGCAACACCGAGGTTACCAACGTCATCCACACAAAGGGAGGCATCCTCATCAAACGCATTCCCGGCGCCCTCATGTTCACGATGGTTACCAGGAAGTTGAATGCACCCGCCAGGGAGGATATCCCCAACACCAGCAAGCCCAGGCTGTAGAAGGTCATGCCGTCGTTGACGGAGAAGGGCTTTTCGGTGAGGTTGGCGTAGGCGAACCATCCCGCGTCCGGAGAGCCCATCCCGGAGATGAACCCTCCGTTGAGTAGCAGGCCTCCAAACAGGAAGACCCAGTAGCTGAGGGCGTTCAGCCTGGGGAAGGCAACGTCTCGAGCGCCGATCATCAGGGGCACGACCAAGTTGAAGAAGGCGACGCTCAAGGGCATCACGCCCAGGAAGATCATGCTCAGGGCGTGCATGGTGAAGAGCTGGTTGAAGGTCTCGGCGTCTACCAGCGTGCTGTCGGCCCGGGCGAGCTGAAGACGAATGATTAGGGCTTCTATCCCCGCGGTGAGGAAGAAGACCAGGGCCGTAACCAGGTACAGTATCCCGATCCGCTTGTGATCGACGGTGGTGACCCAGCTCCAAATGGCATCGATCGCCTTTGGTCTGCCTAGGGCACCCTCGACTGTTCTATCTACCGTCGCCACCTGGCTCCTCCTGATTGCTGGTTACCGCGATTATAAGCTTTTTTCGAGTGCCTGCTCAACTGGCTACTCCAGGGTCAACAGATAGGCCACTACGTCGTTGATCTGCTGAGCCGTGAGCGTTGCATGGAAGTCCTGAGGCATCAGATTGGGGGTGAAGTCCTCCAACATGAATGCCATCGGGTCCATGATGGACTGCCGGATGTACTCCTCCGCGTTCAGCCCCGACACCGTATCGCCGGCCCTGCTCGCTATACCCTGGAGACTGGGCCCTAGACCCACGGTCCCGTCCAGCGAGTGACAGACGTTGCAGGCGATGGGGCCGGCGGTCTCGTACACGGTTACCCCGGCCGCCGCGTTGCCGGCGCCGCCAACGCCGAGGTCAATAACGGGCGGCTCTGTCGGTACCGGCGTGGGCGTGAATTCCGGTGCTTCCACGGTGGCTGCAGGAGGAAAGATAGTGGGTACGATATCCGGCGTGGCCTGGACCGTCGCCATGGCTGGATACAGGGTCAATAGATAGGCCGTCAAGGCCGAGATTTCATCGGTTGTGAGGGCCTGGCCGGGGTCGTTGTAGACGGCCGCCCTCTCTGCCATCCTGTTGCCGGGCTTCAGGACCTCGGGATCGGTCAGCCAGCTCTTGATATTACTCTCGGTCAGGGGAACTATGCCCGACGCCATGGTGCTTCGCGTGGCGAAGTGGGTAAGGTTGGGGCCGGGCACCACCGGGTCTCCGGCGAAAAATGCACTCCTTTGGGACTCTCGCAAGGCCACGGTCTCTGCGCCGTCCTTGCTGTGGCACAGGATGCAACCCTTGGCCACGAACAGCGTCGCTCCCTGGGCGGCTTCTCCAGTGGGAGTGGTGGCAGCGCGGGTGTAGTCCTCCACCCATTGATCAAACTCAGCCCGGGTCTCCACCACCACCCGGAACCTCATCAGGGCATGGGCTGTGCCGCAGAACTCGGCGCACTGGCCCTTGTACTCTCCGAGCTCGCGGGCGATGAACCAAGTCTCGTTGACGTTGCGGGGCACTATATCCAGCTTGCCCGCCAGGTTGGGGACCCAGAAGCTGTGGATCACGTCGTCGGAGTGGAGCCTCAGGTCCACACGGGCGTCGATGGGTACGTGAAGCTCATTCGCCGTGGCCACTCCCAACTCGGGGTATCGAAACTCGAACCACCATTGGTGGGCTATCACGTCCACTTCGATTTTCGGTATGTCGGTAGGTGCGGCTTCGATATCGGTCTCGAAAAGCACGATGAGGGTGGGAATGGCTATGCCGACAAGGATTATCGCCGGAGCGATGGTCCAGGCTATCTCCAGCTTGGTGTGGCCGTGTACCTGCTTGGGTATGCCATCGCCGGGACGTCTTCGGAACCGGAAGGCGCTGTAGATCAGGACGCCTTCGACGATGACGAACACGAAGGTGCCCAATCCGAATATTATCCAGAATAGCTCCAGCTGTTTCTGGGCGATGTCACCCTTGGCGTCAAAGGTAGACTGATCGCCACAGCTTGCGATCAGGAGAATGGCTACAAAGGAAAGGAATACGAGTATGAGATGCCGCGAATAGCGGCGGTGCGACACTAGAGACTCCTCCGGCTGGCCTGGAAATGTCTTCTTGCGGCCTTTTTGTAAAATTTTTCACGCGGAGATTATCAGAGCTTCAGCAGCCAGTCAAGGGGTTTTGGCCGGTAACTTTAGACCATCCGGTCATGCTGACACCTCCGGCCCAAAGACGTGTGATATACTGCCCTATGTGCAGAAATGCACAATTCCTAAGGCTGGCATTACGTCACACTTGGACGATGGAACGGACTGAGAGCAGAGGGTAATGGATAGGGCGCTCAGCGTCTCCCAAACCCATCCAAGGGCCGAGGTTGCCCTCAGGTATCTAGCGTTGACCGCCATCGTGGCGGTTTTCTCCCTCATCACCTTCGGAGGGGTGGTCAGGGTGACCGAGTCCGGCCTGGGCTGCCCGGACTGGCCCCTCTGTCACGGGCAGATCATCCCACCGGCCGATGCCACCACCCTCATCGAGTACTCCCACCGGCTTCTGGCCAGCTTCACCGGGCTGCTCATTCTGTCTGTGGCGTTCCTCGTGTGGAAGATCCACCGGCAGGACCGCCTGTTGGTAAGTCTGATGGCAGCGGTTGTCGTGCTGCTGATAGTCCAAGTGGGCCTGGGTGGAGCGACGGTACTTACCGAGCTCTCCGAGGGTCTGGTGGTCGCTCACCTGGCCACGGCCGAGGTGTTCCTGGCCTGCCTGATATTAAGCACGGTCTTGCTGTGGAGGATCCCGACCGATGAGAACGCTCTCCCGTTTGATACCCCGGTGGAGAAGAACGACCATCGCAGGCCCACCTGGATACCGATAGCTCTAGTGGCTGTCTTCATCCTGATGATGACCGGGGCCTACGTGAGGGCCTCAGGCGCGACAGTGGCCTGCGGCGACACCTGGCCCCTGTGTGCCGGGGAGATTATTCGAGGAGGAACGCTGTCTCTGGTCCATATGTTCCACCGGATTCTCACCATTCCTGCAGCGGGTCTGGTCATAGCCGCCCTGGTGGAGGCGTGGCGTCTGCGAGAAAGCTACCCTTCCTTGCGGGTACCGGCGCTGGCCCTGGCCGGGGTGTTCATCGCCCAGGTTCTGATAGGCGGGTTCAACGTGTGGATGGCCTTTCCCGGATGGGCCAACGTGCTCCATCTGTCAGGAGCGACGCTGACCTTTGCATTGCTGGTGTGGCTGACTGCCCTGGCGCGGCCACCAGTGAAGGACCTTTCTACGAGGGCGGGCGATGCTTAGGCAGCGATACCTGTTCCAGCTCCGTCACGCCCCGGCGATATCCGGTGTCATCGCCGACTACCTGGCCCTGACAAAGCCGGTCATAATCTCGCTGTTGCTGGTGACGGCCCTGGGTGGGATGTTCGTTGCCGAGCAGGGTGTGCCCTCCCCCCAGCTTCTTGCGTGGGTCATGCTGGGCGGCGCCCTTGGCGCCGGGGGCGCCAACGCGCTGAACCATTACGTCGAGAGGGACACCGACAAGCTGATGACCCGTACCCGCCGGCGTCCGGTAGCTGCCCACAGGATCGGCCCGACCCAGGCGCTGCTGTTCGGTCTCGCTCTCAATCTGCTGGCGTTCCTAGTCTTGTTCCTCCAGGTGAACCTGATAAGCGCACTCCTCACGTTGGGCGCCTCCGTGTTCTACGTGTTGGTATACACAATCTGGCTGAAGCGGACCACCACGCAGAACATAGTTATAGGAGGGGCGGCCGGCTCCATACCCCCGGTGGTAGGCTGGACTGCGGTGACGGGCCAGCTGGACCTGCCCGCCTTCTACCTCTTCGCAATCGTATTCTTCTGGACGCCCTACCATTTCTGGGCGCTGGCCCTTCTCATACGACGAGACTACGCCGAGGCCAACATACCCATGCTGCCCGTGGTCAAAGGCGTTCCGGAGACCACCTGGAACATACTCCTCTATGGCCTGTTGCTGACAGCGCTGAGCCTGCTGTTCTTCACCACCCAGGCCGTGGACTGGATATACCTCTTCAGCGCCGCAGGACTGTGCGTCCCCTTGGTGTGGCTGGCCTGGAAGCTGTGGAGATCGAACACGATTTCCTCCGCTCGGACCACCTATTTGTACTCGCTGGTCTTCCTTGCAGGGCTGTTCGCAGCCATGATGGTGGATGGCGCAGTTTCGATCTAGCTTGACATCGAGCAGTTCAAAACCTTATGTCTCTTGGCGACTGCTGGCGCTGGTTGCCCTGGGTCTCTTGATGCTCGGCTGGGCATGCTCGGGAGGCGGCCCCTCCACCGAGCTGTCCAATATCGGTACGGCCCCGACCTGGGAGCTGGACTCCCAATCGGGGGACAAAGTGGCCTCTAAGGACCTGTTGGGTAAGGCCTATGTGGCAAACTTCATATGGACCAACTGCCGCGATACCTGCCCGACCATGTCGCTCCAGATGGCGATACTCCAGGAGAGGCTGAAGGCAGACCGGTTGCTGGGAAACGACGCCGTGCTCGTTTCCTTCTCCATCGATCCCGATCGGGACACACCCGAGCGGCTGCAAAAATACGCCCGCCTGTTCAAAGCCGATCCCGACGGCTGGTTCTTCCTCACCGGCGCCCCCGGTTCGATCATCGAGGTGGTGACCAACGGCTTTGGTGTGTCCTTCCGGCCAATCACAGGGGGGACCGACCAGCTTCACGTCGACGACGTGGCTACACAGGAAGGCGGCGGCCAGGTAGAGCTAGAGTTAGAGGACGTGGTGGGGGCCGATGATCTGGGCGAACTACTGGATATCGATCACTCGGTCCAGTTCCAGCACCAGGATGTGTTCGTCCTGGTGGATGGAGAGGGTCGCATTCGCCAGTACTACATCAATTCTTTCCTGGATATCGACCAGGTCATGCGTGACATCAAGAAGGTGTTGGGTTGACGCCAGAGCAGATAAAGGATGTCTTGGCCTGTCCGATGACCCGGTAGGCCGGCGATCAGCCGGTCTTGAGTTGGTTGATCTCGTCTTCCAGCTCTGCCACTGCCAGGTAGTCTTCCTCGCACAGCTTGTAGCAGCGCTCGGTGTAGAGTTGGGAGAGCCTGCTGGCCACGGGTCCTGGGGTTTGGGCCGCTTCGATAAGCTCGTCGACCCTGTACTTGACGCCGAGATGTTTGGACAGGCCCTCCATCTCCTTGAGGACCTCCTCGGCTTGAGAGCTATCGTTGCCCTCTATGGCGTAGCGAAGGGAGCCGGTGAACTTGGCCAGTTCGCTCAGCTTGTCCTTGTCGCTCATCACGGAGTAGAAGACCTCGCTGGCGTTCTCCTCGGACTCTCCGGCCAATTCCTGGACCGGCTCGGGTAAAGAGGGCCGGCTATTGTACAGCCTCAGATAGTCCTGGGCCGCCTCGCTAGTGCGGTAGAGCATCCTTTCGACCTCCGCCTCGTCGACGCTTCCGCCGTGGACCAGATCATCGCCCCGGGACTCGGCGAGGGCTTGCAGATAGGCCACACTGTCCACCTTCTCCGGCACCGGAGGCAGGGGTATAGAGGAAACGTTCTCCACGTCGGTCATAGAGACTTTGGAGGCGAACATGGGCGGCATGTACTTGGCCAGCTCGATGTTGATGGGCGGGACGATGAGGTAGGTGGCATAGACCTGGGACTGGTCCGTCTCAGAGGTGAAGTAAAGAAGGGCGTGGCCTCTGGGGTTGCTTGGGTCCCCTCTTTCGAAGTCTATCGCCATAGCTGGGGCTCTCTAGACCGACTGTCACACAATCAAGGCGGTTGGGAAACGGCGCGCAGTGAACTACAGAACATGATAGCACAGGTATTAACGGGACAGTGAGAACGCCGGTCGGTCTATTCGGTATCCAACCTGCGGCGGCTCTCCCATCTATCGGCCACCGGTTCCACGGCCGCGGGCGCCAGGAAGAAGGCGAAGATCAGAATGGCCGTCAGCACCATCGAGAAGAAGCCGATGCCGACGTCCTCGCTTTGGAAGATGCCTACGAACATGGAGAAGGTAACCACCATAAGTGCCCCGATCTTGAGGGCGCCTGCCCGCAGGCGGATGAAAACGGCAGTAGTGAGACCAAGGCCTATGTATGCCAGGGCCATAGTCCCGTCAGCATCGTGGACCGCTACTTCCGTACTGAGCAGGCCGCCCGCCCGCCCCAGCAGGATGAGCCAGGCCACCACCACCGGAAGAGGCAACAGCATGAGAGATGCCAGCATCCAGTTTCTTCGAGCCACTTTGACGGTTGTGGAGACGATGAGCCACAAGGCGATGGGTAGATAGATGCCCCATATCGCTAGGGTCAGCATGTCTGGGGCAGGTCCACTGGATAGGAAAACCCCGGCCAGCTGGCCCAGGACGGGAAGGAACAGATAGCCGGTGATGATCAGCGGCACCAGTGAGTATCCCACCCAGGGATACAGCCAGCCCGGTTTGCCCTGCCACCAGCCGTAGAGGGTGACGGCCACTATGGGGACCAGGAGAGAAGGGGCCAACAGCCAGCGGTCCCAGCCGCCAACGGCAAATAGGAAGGCAATCATGAAGTGGGGAAGGGCCGCCAGCCCCACCTCCGGCCAAGTCACCCGGTGGTGGGCCTCGTAGAGGAGGCGGGCAACCGAGCGGGGACGCCCGAAGGACTCTATGGCTTGTTGAAGGGCCTGACGTTGGGGAACGCCGACCTCATGCAGCTCGGTGAGCTTGTCGTCGAAGTAAGAACGGAGCTCCAGGACGATGTGCTTTTCCGTCTCGGAATCCAGATGGAGGTGGCTCCGTACCTGCTCCAGGTATGCATCGAGCTCTGTAAGCATCTGTTCGGCCTCTGCTGAGACGATGCTATGGATTGCCGGTGTCTATGATGCGATTGACGGCGGTGGAGAACTGGCGCCACTGCTCCCTCCGGCTTTGAAGCACCCGATGGCCTTCTGCGGTCAGGGAGTAGTAGCGGCGTTCCATCCCATTCACAGACACCCATTCGCCCTGTATCAGACCGGCCTGTTCCAGGCGGTGTAGAGCTGGGTATATGGTGCCTTCTTTAAACTGAAGGTGTCCATCGCTCCTCCTCCGGACCTCCTTGATCAGGCTGTAGCCGTACATGGGAGAATTTCCGATGAGGGCCAGTAACAACGATTCTGTGCTTCCTCGAAGCAGGTCTCCCAGGTAGTCTTTCGCCTCGGTGGACTTTCGCTTTCGGAGCACCATGAGACAAAAGTAAAGGAAACGCCGGGGGATGTCAACGGCGCCCTCTTGCTGCTCACGCATCCAGGTTGTCGATACCTGTGGGCCGTGCTAGAATACGCCCCGATTTCCCCCCTTCATGCCCATTTGTAAGCACTGAGGTAATAAGCGTGGTACCACCAGGCGAAATATTCGGGTTCATACCAACCTGGGTCGGCGTCTTCGTGTTCGCCGGAGTTTGTTTCGGACTGACCGGCCTCATTCTCCACATGCGGGTCTTCCGCCTGGTCCTGATGGGCCAGAAGGTGAACCGGTTCGACCAGATCCTGAAGAGGTCCTTGAGCGCCTTTCTGGTGGTGCTGGGCCAGCGGAAAGTGCTTCAGAGGGTCTCACTGACGGACAGGGCGGGGCTGGGCCACGTCTTCATCTTTTGGGGCTTCCTCTCCTTCGTTACCAGCTACATCCTGTTCATCTTCCTCGATTCAATTCACCACGATATCTCCGCCACCATCTTCACGGAAACAGGGGTCAAGGTATTCGTCTTCATCCTGGATTCGTTGGGACTGGCGATACTGTCCGCCCTGATCTGGGCCCTGTTCCGAAGGTGGGTAATGACACCCCATCGCCTCAGCTACGACCTGACTCAGAGCAAAGACGCCATCGTTATAGTTTCGGTGATCGGCAGCCTGATGGTCCTTACCTTCCTGATAGAGGGATTTTACGGAGGGCTGGTGAGCAACGGCTATGTGGCCGATGGCCCACACGCTGCATCGCCCGTAGGCACGTTGCTGGGTAAGGCCTTCGACGGCCTGGGCGAAGACACCCTGTTGACCCTGCAGGGCGCCTTCTGGTGGGCACACCTGGCCCTGATACTCGGTTTCGGGATGTACATCCCCTTCTCCAAGCATATGCACATGATCGGAGCGCCTCTCGGCGCCTTTCTCCACGACGTAAATGCCCGGGGCACTCTCCATCCCATCGAAGATATCGAGACTGCAGAGACCTATGGCGCCAACCAGATTCAGGACTTCACCTGGAAGGAGCTCTTGGACGGATACGCCTGCGCCGTCTGCGGACGCTGCACCGCTTCCTGTCCTGCCAGCCTGACAGGCAAAGTGCTCTCGCCGATGCACATCGTCGAGGGGATCAAGGACCATCTGCTCGAAGTGGGACCTACGGTCATCAAGAATAAGGGCTCTGCAAACGGGGGCGTAGAGGTCCCTCCGGTCATAGGACACGCGGTCAGCGAGGAGGCGATATGGGACTGCGTTACCTGTGGCGCCTGCGAGCAGGAGTGCCCCGTAGCCATCGAGCACATAGACAGCATAGTCGACATGCGGCGGAACCTGGTGCTTGAACAGGGCTCCATGCCGGAAACTGCCCAGACGGCGCTGCGGAGCATGGAGACCAGGGGGCACCCGTGGACGGGGACCAAGTTCAGCCGTACCGACTGGGCCGAAGGGCTGGACGTCAAGCAGATATCGGAGAACGACCATCCCGACTATCTTCTATGGGTCGGGTGCACACCGGCGCTGGAGGAGCGGAGCCAGGGGATAGTTAGATCACTGGTCCAGGTGTTGAATGCCGCCGGGATCAACTTCGCCATCCTGGGTGAGGAGGAAACCTGCAACGGCGACCCGGCCAGGCGCATGGGCAACGAGTATCTCTTCCAGCTTATGGCCCAGCAGAACATCGAGACCTTCAAGCGGCACGACGTGACCCGGATCATCGCCTCCTGCCCCCACTGCTTCAACACCTTCAAGAACGAATACTCCCAGTTCGGGGCCAAGCTGGAGGTCATACACCACAATCAGCTCATCGCCGACTTGATAAAACAGGGCAGGCTGAAGCTGAACAAGCCGCTGGACAAGCTGCTCACCTATCACGACTCCTGCTACCTGGGCCGGCACAACGGCATCTACGAGGAACCCAGGCAGATCCTCGACATCATTCCGAAGCTGCAGGTCAAGGAGATGGAGCGCAACCGGAGCCGAGGGTTCTGCTGCGGCGCCGGCGGGGGACACATGTGGATGGATGAGTCCAAGGGCGAACGAATCAATCACGTCAGGACCCAGCACGCCCTGGACACCGGTGCCGAGATGGTCGGTACCTCATGCCCCTTCTGCCTGCAGATGTTCGAGGATGGCATCCGGGTCAAGGAGATGGAGGGGAAGGTGGAAGCCCGCGACCTGGTTGAGCTGGTGGCCGACTCCCTGGAGAGCTAGAAGGGTTGGGGGCACATCCCCCATGCCCCCTGCCAGAGGGAAGTGTCCCTCTGGACTCCCTCAATGGCGGGTGGGAGAGAAAACCAACCTGGGGTGGTGCCAGTGCTGAGCCTGTCTCAAGTTAGCTGACGCCTGCTTCCCAACCGCCCACCCTCGAACGGTTTAGGAACTGGGGGCACATCCCCCATGCCCCCTGCCAGAGGGAGGTGTCCCTCTGGACTACCTCAATGGCGGGTGGGAGGGAAAACCAACCTGGGGTGGTGCCAGTGTTGAGCCTGTCTCAAATTAGCTGACTCCTGCTTCCCAACCGCCTGCCCTCGAACGGTTTAGGAACTGGGGGCACGTCCCCCATGCCCCCGCCAGAGGGGGGTGTCCTTCTGGACTCCCTCAAGGGCGGGTTCTAGGACAAGCTAGGGAGGATATTCCCTCCGGCACTGCTCTTACGCTTCGCCGTACTCCTCGCGAAGCTCCCGCTTGAGCACCTTGCCCAAGGGGTTGCGAGGCAGCGAGTCCACGAATATCACCGACTCCGGCTTCTTGAAGCTGGCCAGGCGGCTTCTCGAGTACTCGATGATCTCCTCAGCCGAGACTTCGAAGCCATCTTTGCGCACGACTATGGCCCGAACGGCCTCCCCCCACTGACTATCGGCAACCCCGATCACCGCTGCTTCGTCCACCGAGGGGTGGGAGTGCAGGACGGCCTCGATCTCTTCGGGGGCGATGTTTTCCCCTGCGCGAATGATGATGTCCTTGGCTCTGCCCGCCAGGAATATGTACCCGTCTTCGTCCATGTAGCCGAGGTCGCCGGTGTAGAGCCATCCATCCCTCACCGTTTCAGAGGTGGCCTCTTCGGCCTTCCAGTAGCCCTTCATCACCCGGGGCCCCTGGGCCACAATCTCTCCGACCTCGCCGGGAGGCAGTGGCTCACCGTTGTCGTCGAAGATCATCACCACCGTATCGTCCAGCGCCCGGCCTATGGACCCCAGCCTCTTCAGCTTGACCTCTCTCTCCTCGGGAGTTCCCTCAATGACGTGGTCCTCGGGGGTCAGCATCGTGATGGTGGAGGCGGACTCGGTCTGCCCGAAGGCGTTGATGAAGCGGGTGCCCGGCAGCTCCTCTATCGCCCTGGAGATGACCTCTACGGGCATGGGGGCCGCGCCGTAGGTGATTACCTGGAGGCTGCTGAGGTCTCGTTGCTTGAACTCCGGGTGCTCCATTAGGTTCTTGAGCATGGTGGGCACCATCATAGCCCGGTTGACCTTTTCCGTTTCCACGAGGCTCATCCAGTCCGAGGGTTCGAACTGGCGTTGGATCACCAGGGTCCTGCCGCCGTAGACCGCGGCCAGCACAGCCTGCATGCCGGCTATGTGGTACAGGGGGACGGTAAGGATGTTCTTCTCTTCCACGTCTGGGTCGGCGGGGGTGACGTTGTTGAGCACGTAGGTGCAGACGTTATCGTGGGTGAGCATTACGCCCTTGGGCTGACCCGTTGTGCCGGCGGTGAACATCAATATGGTGGTATCTTCATCGGCGATGTCCGTGAACACCTCTTCCGGGTCGGCACCCGCAAGGACCGACTGGTATTCGTGCATGCCCTCGGCGGGGCCTTCCAGCGAGATGTAGTTCTTGATGCCTCCCATCTCGCTCTTGACAGAGTTCACAAGATCTATGTAGCGCCGGCCCAGCAGCAGTACGCTGGACTCAGAGAAGTTGGCCATGTAGCTGAG
Organism: Dehalococcoidia bacterium; assembly: GCA_965197645.1. Classification (GTDB taxonomy): domain Bacteria; phylum Chloroflexota; class Dehalococcoidia; order Plut-88900; family Plut-88900. The sequence goes on from OZ240219.1 coordinate 1,299,959, forward strand.
CTCGTTGGCCTTGGCCCGGAAATTGAGGGGTACGTAGGTGGCCCCAAGCTTGGCGGCGGCGAAGTAGGCCTCGATGCACTCGTTGCAGTTGACCTCCAGCATGGCGACCTTGTCGCCTCTGCCCACTCCCATGCCCGCCAGGGCATTGGCCAGGCGATTGGCCCGATCGGCAACCTCTCCGAAAGTGATCCGTTGCCCCTCGAAGACGATGGCGTCTCTATCGGGACAGATGGCGCTGGAGATGGTCAGAAGCTCGGTTGTGTTCATGGTTTATCCCCCTGTCGAGTGCCTGAGATACGATACTTGATGGTAGCTATCTGCCTAGTTGAGCGACAACTAGCTGGCCGATTAATCGCCGCTCCAGAGAAAGTCCGTCCGCTAGTGTCAAGTCCTCTCCGCTGATAACGGCCTCCTTAGCATAACCCAACGCACGGCGGTCCATTGCGGCCAGCTCCCGGGCCAGCTCTTCGCTTCGGTCGAGCAGGTCCTCCGGGGCCACGACCTCATGGACGAGACCGATGTCCAAGGCCCTTCGGGCGTTCACCCTTTCGGCGGTGAGCAGCATGGCCGAGGCGGCGGACCGGCCCACCACCCTGGGGAGGGTCTGGCTGCCCCCGGCGGCGGGTATGAATCCCAGCGATGCCTCGGGCAGCCCGAGCTGAGCGTCTTCGGCGGCTATTCTGAAATCACAGCACAGTGCCAGCTCCAGGCCTGAGCCGAGAGCGAATCCGTGGAGAGCGGCCATCGTCGGGATGCGTAGGGCCATCAGCTTGCCCCATACGTCGCGCTCCCACCGGACATATCGAGCGATTACCCTGGATGGGGCCGTGCCGAACTCGGTCAAGTCCGCGCCGGCGCAGAAGGCCCGGTCCCCGGCGCCGCTGATGATCAGGGCCCCTATCGAGGGGTCTTCGGATATGGCGGTTATAGCCTCGTACAGATCGTCCCGCATCTGAATATTGTAGGCGTTCAGCACCCGGGGCCGGTTGAGGGTGATGCGAGCTACCGAGTCATCGACTTCGAAGAGTATGGTCTCAAAGCTCGACAACGGCTACTCTCCCTTGAACCGGGGCGCCCTCTTGTTCAAGAAGGCCTGAATTCCCTCGTCCCGGTCGGCGGTGGTCTGGAGGAGCAGCGTGAGGTCCTGCTCCAGACGGAGTCCCTGGTCCAGGGTCATCTCCATGCCTTTGTTGATCGCCTCGCCGGCGTACCTGAGAGCGATGGGAGCATAGCTCGCGATCCGTTCCGCCAGCTGCAGAGCCTCCGAGTGAAGCGTGTCTCCAGGAAAAACGTGGTGCACCAGGCCGGTCCTGGCGGCTTCCCGTGCGTCGATTACCTCGCCTGTCAGTATCATCGAAAGGGCGTGTGCTCGCCCCACCTGTCTGAGCAGACGCTGGGAGCCGCCGTCCCAGGGGATCGATCCGGCTTTGATCTGGTCCAGACCCAATCCGGCCGATTCGGCTGCCAGTCGCAAGTCGCAGGCCAGGGCCAGCTCCAACCCCTGACCGATGGCATCGCCGTTGATGACGGCGATGGTCGGACATTCTATAGCGGCGATGTCGTTGGCTACTCTGTGCCTGCCGAGGGTCTCCTGGACCTCGCCGAGAAAGGCGACATCGTTGACCAGGTTCGACAGGTCCAGGGCAGAGCCGGCACAGAAGGCGGGACCCGAGCCGGTCAGGACCACGACCCTCACCTCTTCGTCGTCCTTGATGGCCTGCACCGCGTCCTTCAGCTCGGTGACGGCCCGGGCGTCCAGCCTGTTGCCACAGTCGGGCCGGGCCAGCTTGATCGACGCCACGGGCCCAGTCTTTTCGAAATCGATGGTCTCGTAGTGCATAACGGGACTACGCAAGAGCTTTGAGGGGACGACCTCCGAGGGTGCGGGTAATGCAGACACCAACCTGTATGCCCAGGCTTTATGCGGAGGCAATCATATTCAAGGCCCTGGAGGCTGTCAAGAAACCGGCCTCGTGCCGTATCGAGATGGAACGGGAGTGTCAGGAGGTTACAGCCGGAGCCCTCTCTCGCTTTCGTTGGGCCACCGCCGCATCGGCTTTCCCGAAGTCCTTCTCGGTGAACTGGTAGAGGCGAGCGCCGCCGAACAGGATGTCCGCGGCCACCTCCCTGGAGGCGTTGCTCAGCACGTTGCTGGACACGTTGGGGAAGTTGGAATCGAAGTGCGGATAGTCGGTGGAGACGCACATCCGGTCCGCGCCGATGAGCTGGGCTGTTGGCATGATCTCAGGCTCGCTGCCTTCCACTGCAGCCCAGCAGTTGCGTCGGAAGTACTCCTTGGGCGTCATGGACAGGTAGGGAGCGTGGGAGTCTCGATAGTTGGCGTAGTCCCACTCGATGCGGGTCAATAGGCCGGGCACCCAGGAGTTCTGGGCTTCCAGGTAGCCTACCCGAAGGCGGGGATGAAACTCGAAGACGCCGCCGATGATCTGGGCCACCATCGCCTGCTGCATCTCGATCCAATGGCTGGTGACGTGACGGTAGAACCGGTTTTCGCCGTACAGCACGTTCATGTGGGAGTACCAGGCGCCGGTCCCCTCGTGGAAGCCCCAGGCTACGTCCAGCTCCTCGTGGAGACTGTACAGGGCGTCCCAGTAGTTGGAGTGCCAGTAGTGGCCGTTGACCAGGTTGGGCCGGATGAAGGATGCCACCGCGCCCAGCTCGTTTACGCACCGCAGCAGCTCTTTGCAGGCCAGGTTGACGTCGTGCATCGGGAGCATGGCGGCGAACTTCATCTGGTCGGGGCTGTACTGGCAGAAGTCGTAAATCCAGTTGTTATAGGCCTCGCAGAGGGCCAACGAGATCTGGGAGTCCATGCCGTTGCGAGCCAGGAGGGCCAAACCGCCGGTGGGGAACAGGACGGCGATGTCGATCCCCTCCATCTCCATGGCCATGACCTGGGCCTCTTCGTTGTAGTCCCGATCGATGGCGAAGTCCATGCGACCGGTCGCCGCCAGCCGGGATGCTGACAGGGTGTTGGTGGGCGAGCCCATTGTCGGCTCTGACTGGTCTCTGAAGACGGCCCGCTTGCGGTACTGTTGGAGCTCGACGTCCTGGGTAGTGGGGAGCCCGTCTATGACCCACCCGCCGCGCCGGGGTTTGCCGTCGGAGCCTAGAGCAGTGGTGATCCTGTCCTTGAATCTCGGGTCCAGGTACCTTTCGAAGAGATCGTGGGGCTCCTGGATGTGCATGTCGCAGTCCACGAATCGGAGTCCGTCCTTCATAACCTTCCCCTTTCAGCTAGCTCCGCCGAAGCGGCTACTCTCCCAGGCTATCGAGGGTCTCTCTCGGGCTCATTGCAATACAGGTGAAAATCGGGGTGTCTCTCAGCGTGTAGCTGCTGGCATCCGACCCGCGAAGCTCCATGACCAGGTCCAAGAAGTCCGAGGGGCTATCGGTCTCGAAGGCCACCACGAACTCCTGGTCGTCCAGCCCAAAGGAGTAGGCGGTGTTGATCTTGACCGATGGGTACTTGTGCCCCGTCTGGATGTGGGCGTTCATCATGCCCTGGCGGGAGGCCTGATCCAGCTGGTACCAGTTGCGGGTCTTGACGAAGGGATAGACGAAGAAATACTTGGAATCGATTGGCTTGACCTTCTTGCGCTTCCCATCCTGGTCAGCGTGCTTGTGGTTGTCCAGGTAGACGGAGGACCTAGTCATCGCCAGGTAGGAGTGGGGAGTGTCCAAGTGTTTGCCGAAGCTAGTGGACCGGAGGCGGGTGCTGAACTGCTGTACCTTCTCTAGGCTCTCCGTAGCTTGCCAGATGAGAAAGTCGGTGTCGGCACGCATGCCGACGGTGCTGTAGGTGCGGATCATCATCAGCTCTGAGAAACTGTCGAGAAACTCCAGGAACTCCTTCTTGCCTCTGGTTTTCTCGCCTGCCCCCCGATTTCGCCAGAGCTTGTCCAGCTTGTAGAAGCTGTACTTGACGAACTGCCGCTTGCCGTTTTCGGTCATCGCCTCTCCTGGGCCGGCTCGGCCTGCTTGCTCGTCGCCACGGACTGGTAGGCCCTGATGGTGGCAAGCAGCACCTGGTCCATGAAGTTGTTCAGCTGTTTCCAGATGTCCAGGGCCTGCTCCGGGTTGAGGTCACGACCACGGGTGACGTCCGTCGAGATGGAGTCCAACGAGTTTCGAAAGAACAGGAAGGCCTCGAGGGCGTCGTCCAGGGACATGCCGAAGTTGGCGGCCTGGATCCCGTACTCCTCGCCGATGGACCGGGCCTCATCGAGGACGTTGGAGCGACGGCGTCTCCGGGCCAGGTAATCGCTTACGAGGACCAGCATCTGGCGTCCCAGGTTCCGCAGCCGGGACTTCTGCTCTTCGGGCAGCCGCTCTAGCCAGCGCTCAGGCAGGGGATGGCGGCGATGAAGCCGGCGGCGAATGCGGGTCAGGGCGATGTCACTCAGGTTGGAAAGGCCGTTGGACTCCGAGAGGCTGCCGCTCCGGCTGGTCAACAGGTACAGGTCCTCTTGGGCGAAACGCCGGTGGCCGCCCGATGTGCGGAAGGAGCGGATGGCGGCCTTATCGGCCCAGTGGCGAAGGGTGCTCTCGTTCACGCCGAGGAGCTTGCTGGCCTTGCCGATGGAGACCCACGTCGTGGGCTGGACCTCTACGGCGCCGTTGTCATCGGAATCGGGCATTGGCATCCAAGAAACTGTAGATTTACCTAGATTTCACGGCCATTGTAGCGGCTTGGGTATGGGGAGTCAAACGGGGGGTGCGATGCTACGTTTCGGTTGAGTTTTGCCATAGGCTGGGGTATTGTCAAACTTAGGTGAAAGGTAGCATAGACGGCTGACTTTACCATACAGCAAAGGAGAGCGCATGAGAATCAGATGGGCCATCGTACTGGCTGTAGTACTGATCCCGCTTGGCTCGACCCTCGCTTGTGAGGAGCCTAAAGCAGCGACTCCGCCGCTGAGAACATCAGTGGTGGCAATCTACCAGGCGTATCAAGAAAACGAGGCCCGGGCCAACGCCACCTATAAGAACCAGGACCTGCGCCTCAGCTTCCGGGTGGACGAGATCGAGGATAAGTACGTGGTCCAAGAGTTGGATGGGTTTCTTACACAGGCGGAGCTGGAGTTCGATCAGGAGGACCTAGTCGAGTTCAACGTCGGCGATGTGAGCAGCGCCACCTGCAGGCTCAGAGGACTGGACCTGGACATCTGGCTCCGCTTTGACTGCCGATAGGAGACACCCTTTGAGATTAACACCCGAGCAGATCGACGATTTGAACAAAGACGGACCAGGGGAAACCAAGGTCAAGATTACCGGCATCGACGTGTCGGTCGGTGATCTCACGATGCTTTTGGTCAAATTCGTACCGGCGCTGATTCTGGCCAGCATCGTTCTAGCGATTCCAATTGCGGTCATCGTTGCCTTGCTGGCCTAGTAAAGGAGGCCCCCTGTGGCGGATATTTCGGAGCCCATGTACTACGTCAACTTGTACAGTGCCCGTTACGGCACCATCCATGAGGAGGGCTGCCCGCATGAGCACTTCGACCCGACTAACCCGAGTAACTGGCTAGGCAAGTACGCCACTCGCGGGGCGGCTATCGACGCCGTGTTAGCCCTAGGCCGCCGGCCGTGGGAGAGCAGGTGCTGTATCAAGAACCGCACGAATGACGAGGACTAACCCAAACCAGCAAGGAGGGAAGTGATGGAATTAGCCAGCAACATCGCCACCATAGTCGCCCCAACGATTGCCCTTATCGCGGTGATTGTGGGCGGTTTGTTGTGGAGAGGGGAAAGGTCCAAACGCAAAAAGCAGATTCTAGAAACTTTGGAGATGTTGGGCAAGATGCGTGAAGAGAACGAATCCATCATTCTCAAGCTCAATAATCCAAAGGTACCACCGGCTCTGATGCCGCAACTTGCTATGTCCATACGGTTGCAATATCTCATCAACCTCTTATTGATCCATTTCGTCCACTCACATATGCCGCCCAGCCCGTTGCCTAGATGGCTCAGTACACTAGACCCCCTACCTAACATCATCGTGGAACAGAGTGAACAGGTGTCATAACAGTCTCGCTGAAACACCGTAGCGCCAGCCTTAGCTAAGGCACACCACCTCACCCCACTGCCCTCTCCATCACCGCCTTTATGAAGTCGGACTTGGCCATGGCGTACCCCTCCGGTACGTAGCGATACTTCCTCGTCAGTCCCTTCACCGTCAAGTGTCCGCGTTGCGTATTCCTGCCGCCGTGCCTTACAATCCGACCAACATCTCGGAAAGGCCCGCCTCCATGGAGCTGATCGACTACTCGCTCCTCGATATCCAACCCGTTCTGGACATCATGTTCCACCCCAGGCCCGACTGGCGGCCCCCTCCACGCGGCGCTTCCGACCATCGATTCCCAGCACCCGACGGCACCAATCTCGCCGGACGCCTCTACGCCTACGACCCTGCTTCGCCCTCCATCCTCTTCTTTCACGGCAACGGCGAGGTTGCCAGCGACTATGACACCGCCGCCCACCTCTACAACGAGATCGGCACCAACCTCTTCGTCGCCGACTTCCGGGGCTACGGCCAAAGCGAAGGCACCCCCACCGTAGCCAGCATGGTCTCGGACAGCCACGCCGTTCTGGACGGTTTCACCAACCTGCTCCAGGAGAACGGCTCCACCGGCCCTCTCTTCGTTATGGGACGGTCGTTGGGCGCATACTCCGCCGTCGAGTTGGCGGCGCGGCACCCGACGCGCATCAAAGGGCTCATCGCCGAGAGCGGCACGGCCAGCATCGGCCGGGCCCTGAGCTGGTTCGGGCTGGAGGGCGATCCGGCCGTCCAGGAGCTAGCGGCGAAGCACGAGGAGAAGGTCGGCAACATCACCATACCTCTGCTTATCCTTCACGGCGCCACCGACAATCTGGTCCCCATCTCTCTGGCGGAGGAGCTGTACGAATCGGTAAGCAGCGCCGATAAGCGATTCGTGAAAATCCCTGGAGCGGGCCACAACGACATCATGATCGTCGGGCTTCGACAGTACTTCACTGCTATTCGAGACTTCATCGCCGATAACGGATAGACCTTCATAGGAGGAGCGCATGGGCATCGAGAACATGGCCATCCTGGACCGCCGCCGCATAGAAGCAGAGGTGCTCGGCCCCATGATCAGGGCCTTTCAGCAGGAGTTCGGCGAGGCCAAGACCAACGAGATCGCTCGAAAAGTGATCGTGGGGATAGCGCGCGAGCAGGGCAGGCAGATGGCCGAGGAGCTGGATGCCGACGACCTGCGGGCCTTCGAAGAAGCTTCCGAGCCCTGGGCCCGAGGCGATGCCTTCGATACGGAAGAGCTGGAGAAGTCCCCCAACAGCTACGCCTACAACGTGACCCGCTGCCGCTACGCAGAGATGTACAAGGAGATGGGCATCGCCGACCTGGGATTCATCCTGTCCTGCAACCGGGACTTTTCTCACTCGGAGGGCTTCAGCAAGAAGATCAAGCTGACCCGCACCCAGACCATCATGCAGGGCGCATCCCACTGCGACTTCCGCTACGCCCGGGCGGAGGAATAGTCCGCCGTTACCTCCCTACCGTAGCTCTCCCAGCTCCTGCAGCACCCACTGGTTGAAGACCCACACCCCCTCCTCCTGGGGCATGTAGACGTTGTGCTCGTGTCGCCGGGACCGTATCCCCTGCTGCTGCCACTCGCAGTTGTCCTTGTCCTGCAGGAAGGTGATGTCCCACAGCTCGTAGGCCTGCTTCACGTCGAAGTCCTCCCGCTCCATCGTCGAGGGTTGGAACAGCCAATCGTAGGTCATCTCTACGCGGGTGGGACTAATCGGCAGCATCTTCATCGAGTTCACGTAGTCCGGGTGAATGTTCAACGTGAAGTTGGGCCTTATGCCGCCCGACTGGTACGGGTTGTTACGCTCATCCTCGTTGAGGCCCGGAAAGGGAGGCCGGTTGGTAGTGCCGTCCAGCGTAAAGGTGACCATCCCCGGCGCCAGATCCAACCTGTACTCCGCTCCCGGTCTGCCATCGGGCTCCCAGGCCGGCTCCTCACTGGGCCACAGCAGCCCCCGACCGTGCAGCGGGACAACTTTGCAGAGTTCAGGGTGGACGTTGGGGCAGTGCATGCACTCGGCGAAGTTCTCGATGATGATCTTCCAGTTGGCCTCGATCTCCCGCACGACCCGGTGCCCGATCTTCAGGTCCTCCATGCGGTAGTTCGCGAACTGGGCCGGCATGTCGTCCAGGGTGTGAAGCAGGGGCGGGGCCTCGTTCCCCTGCAGGTTGACGAACACGAACCCTGCCCACTCGTCCACCGCCACGTCGTAGAGACGGTAGTCCCGCATATCGAAGTCGCCAACCTCCAGCCGGTTGGGCGTGGCGATGAGCCCACCCTCCAGCGAGTAGGTCCAACCGTGATAGGGACACACGATGGCGCCGCCAGCGAAGTTGCCCTGGGCCTCGGTGCACAGGATGGAACCGCGGTGCCGGCACGTGTTGTGGAAGGCTCGAAGGTTTCCGTCCCTGTTCCTGGTTACGAAGACGGACTGGTCGCCGATCTTGACCACCACGTAGTCCCCGACCGTCGCCACCTCTTCGGTGCGGCAGGCGTATATCCACGACCGGTGCCAGAAGGTGTCCAGCTCACGCTGATAGTGGTCCGGATCGTAGTAGTAGCTGACGGGGATGCTCTTCTCCGTCTTCTCCAGGTACCGGGGTCCCTCTTTAGACGCCTGCATCTCTCTCCTCCGGGCCTAGGCCCTCTCGACTGCCGGGACCGCCTCTTCAGCGAAGAGCCGGGCCAGCTCCCTCATATCTTCGAAGGTGACGGCAGCCGTATGCGTCATAATGAAGTACTTGATGTCCTAGTCGTTCGGCCAGACTAGGCACTCCTAACCTCTATGTCAACTCGGCCAGCCCGGCCAGTACGTCCCGAACGTGCTTCCCGATCATGATTTCGTTGTGGTACACGCCCTGGATAGTCCCCGCCTTGTCGATGAGGTAGGTGATCCGGGAGACGCCGAGCCCCCACCGACGCCGCACATCGTACATCCTCATTACCCCGCCATCGGGGTCCGATGCCAGGTGGAAGGGCAGAGAGTACGACTCCCTGAACCTGGCATGGCTCTCTGTGGAGTCGTTGCTCACGCCTACGACAAGCCCATCCCTCTTTTCTATGGCCTCATGGGAATCACGGAGGCCGCACACCTCTCTCGTTCAGCCATAGGTAAAGTCCTTGGAGTAGAAGAACAGGACCACCTTCTTGGAGCCCCGCCAGTCGGACAGGCGGAAGGTCGTGCCATCATCCTGTACAGCCTCGAAGTCGGGCGCTTCAACGCCTACCTTGAGCATATCGCTATGATACCACTCGTCCTTGGTTCCGTTGCCCTCCCGCACAGCGACTGCTTATACTCTGGCCTGCACTGGACCAGCCAGTCAGGGAGGAGCCGGGAATGTCATCCGGAACCGTTGTAGACGCCGACAGCCACATCCTGGAACCCGCGACTCTGTGGCAAGAATACATGGACCCGGACTTCAAAGACCGGGCCATGCGCATCAGCGTGGATGACGAGGGCCTGGAGTACCTGGACATCGATGGACGGGTAAGCTCCGGATACAATGGCGGAGTGCTGGGCCGCATAGCCGCCATCGAGAAGGGCCGAGAATGGATGATGGAGCACACCTTGCTCCCCTACGCCGAGGCCGCTAACCTCGCTCCCGGCGCCGCCGACGCCCACGAAAGGATCAAGCACCTCCAGCGGGAAGGCGTAGACCGGACCTTCCTCTTCCCTTCGCTCGGCCTCGGCTGGGAGTTCGATATGAAGACCCCGCCCTGTCTGCGGCCTACTGCAGGGCCTACAACAGGTGGCTAGTGGACTTCTGCAAACCCTACCCGGACCGGCTCGTGCCCATCGCCCACGTTTCCGTGAGAGATGTCGATGAGGGGGTAAAGGAGCTTGAAAGGGTTGCCGGTGACGGAATGAGGGGCGGCTTCATCAGCCCAGCCCCTGTCAACGGCATCCGCTACGGCCACGATTACTACGATCCCTTCTGGGCCGCCGCCCAGGACCTGAACATGCCCATAACCCTCCACGTGGCACTCAATCCCCAATACGTAGGCAGTAATTACTACTCCGACGACCCGGGCCTCGCGCCGGAGCTTTTCGTCGAGAGTATGCCCTTCGGCGACCCATTCATTGGCTTCACCAACCTGATGGCCGAAGGAGTTTTTGAAAAGTTCTCCAACCTGCGGATCGTCATGGTCGAGATCGGCGCAACGTGGATAGCCCATTGGCTGGACATCCTGGACTTCCGTTCCGGCCGTTTCGACTTCGAGAGCAACCTCAGAATGAAGCCCAGCGAGTACTTCACACGTCAGTGCTGGATCAGCGCCGAGCCCATCGAGAAGGGCATAGGCGTAGTTGCACAGATCGTCGGCGTGGACAGGTTCACCTGGGGGCTCCGATTGGCCTCACCCCGAGGGCCACACCGCCCCTGTGCGAAAGGTCAAGGAGAATATCGCCAATCTTCCCGAGGCCGACCAGCGACGGATCCTCGGCGAAAACGCCCTGGCCCTCTACCGGATGGACATCCCAGCCCCGACCGCCGGATAGCCAGCCGGCTTGTTATTCCGCCCATTGAAGAAGGGACGGACCGGAAGCTAGGCCCCGCCTGATACTTCGATCGTCGCCCCGGACACGTAGCTGGCCTCGTCGGAGCAGAGGAAGGCCGCCACGGCGGCTACCTCTTCGGCCTTGCCCGGCCGTCCCAGCGGGATCCCCGCGACTTGCTGCTCCTGCTCCTCGTTCGAAAGGTCGTTGTAACGCTGCGCGACCCTGGCGTTCGACTCAGTGAGAATGAAGCCGGGCATGATGGCGTTGACGGTGATTCCAAAGGGGCCCAGGTCCTTGGCCAGCTGGTTGGTAAGCCCGACGACTCCGGCCTTGGCCCCGGCATAGGGCAGCCGTGCCGCCGATGGTCCCCTAGGCCCGAAAGTTCCCTTGGCCGACACCGACGAGAAGTTCACGATGCGGCCGCTGCCCTGGGCCTTCATGTGAGGCGCCACCGCTCGACAGCACAGGAAGGCGCTCTTGAAGTTTCGGTCGGTCACCTGGTCAAGGAGCTCGTCGGTGACGTCCTCGATGTGGTCAATTCCCACGGTGCCGCTGCCGCCTGCGTTGTTCACCAGAATGTCCACCCGGCCGAACCGTTTCAGCGCCAGGTCCACCATCTTCGCAACCTGGGCCGAGTCGGTAACGTCGGTCGCAACGCTGGCCAGGTTCTCTGCGGGAGCGTCGAAATCCAAGACGGCCTTCGCCACCTTGTCACCCTGAACGTCGGAGGCCACGACCATCGCTCCACGCTCCGCAAGCAGGCTGGCAATCGCCTTCCCGATGCCCTGAGCGGCCCCGGTGACTATGGCGACCTTGCCGTCCAAGCTCATCTAATGCGCTCAGTTGAAGTTGTAGACCGCCGCCGCATTGCCCCCGACGATCTTCGCCTTCTCGTCCTCGGGTACGCCCTCGAGAATCTCGTCCAGGATCTGCTTGGACCGGGGGAAGGTGGACTCGGTGTGGGGATAGTCCGAGCCCCACATCAGATTATCGATGCCTATGGCCTCCCGGTCTCTGATCCCCCGTCCGTCTTCCTGAAAGCTCAGGTAAACGTTACGATGGAAGAAGTCGCTGGGCAGTGCATCCCCTTTGAACCGCTGCCACGAGTCCCCCCTGGGTGCCCGCTGGGTATAGGTGTAGTCCAACATGTCGATGAAGTAGGGCGCCCACGCCAACTCGTGCTCCACGGACACTACCTTCAGGTCCGGATAGCGCTCGAACACACCGCCGAAGATGATCTGGGCCAGCGACATCCGCACCCAGTAATCGATGTTGGCCAGTGCACCGGGGTGCACGTCGGTCGGGTCGGCGAAGTTCTGCCCGGGCCCGGGCCTGCCCGTGGCGATGTGTAGGCTAAGGGGCATACCCATCTCCTGTGCCGCGGCCCAGAAGGGTTCGTACTCCGGCCTGGAATAGGGCATATCTTCACTGGGGTAGACGGTGATCATCGCCCCTACCAACCCCGCCTTGCGGTTGCTCTCCAGCTCCCCTACCGCCTCCTCGATGTTGTCCACGTTTATCATGGCAACACCTTTCATCCGGCCGGGATAGGCGCCGCAGAACTCTGCCAGCCACTGGTTGTAGGTCTGGCACAGGACCGTCAGGAGCCGGCTATCGGGCACACCGTATATCAGCAGCCCCTCGGTGGGGTAGATCACCTCCCCGTCGACGCCGTCCATGTCCAGGTCCGGTATCCGGTCATCGGGCAGGTAGCCACCGGCCCTTACGTCGTCCCATCGACCGTACATCCTCAGGTCCTCGGGGCGGTCAAACCGGACGCCCGCCTGGGTGCCGCTCTGAAAGGAGTTGGTGCGGATGTCGCCGATGTACCACCAGTCGCCCTCCTCCTCGGATACCACGCGGGGGGCCTGGTCCCTGTACTTAGCCTCTATCCGTTCGGTCCACAGGTCCGGTGGTTCAATGGCATGGGAATCCGATGAAATAATCTTGTAGCCGGCCATAGCTCTGTCCTCCACACTGGGCGTAGTTACAGCCCTAGAATTCTCTCTGCATTGGTCCCCAGCATCCCTTCCTTCTCTTCTTGGGCCAGTCCGGGGAGCCCCATGACTATATCGACGCTCCGGTCCATATCATACCAGGGAAAATCGGAGCCCAACATCACCCTCTCGGGTCCTATCCCCTTGATGAGGGCGCCTAGCTGCTCGTAGGTGGGTGCGTTGGTGCCGCCGGTCCACTCCATGATCTCGCAGCAGTCGAAGTAGGCGTGAGGATAGGCCTGGGCCAGCTCCAGCGTCTCCGTCCACGCTCCACCTCCCAGGTGGGCCAGCACCATGGTCAGGTCCGGGTAGTTCTCCAGCACCGGTGCATAGGCCTTGGGCGTTCCGAAGGCGTTCCCCGTCCGTTCGGGCCCCGAGTGGGAGATTATCGGAATCCCCAGGTCCTGGCAGGTCTCGTAGGTGGGTGCCATTTTCGGGTCTCCCATCTCGAACCCCTGCAACACGGGATGAAGCTTGACCCCTCGGGCCCCGTGGTTCTCGACCATGTCTCGAATGTGGGCCGCCATCTCATCGCCGGGCAGGATGAACGGGTCTGCGCTTATGTAAGCGATCAAGCCATCGTGGGGTGCCGCCAGATCGCAAGCCCACCTGTTGTAGGCCAATAGCTCCGCCGCCAGGTCCGCCCCCTTCGTCCGAGACTCGGACCCGAACAGATTGACCACCACGGCCTTGGAGATCCCCGCCTTGTCCATGGCGTCCAGGGCATCTTCCACGTCGCCATCGTACTTGCTGAACTTCATATCCGATTTCTGGCCGTATTCCCAGATCTCGTAGTTCTCTTTGCCGGAACGGCCCTCCTCCTTGGTAGCGCTGACGTGGATATGGGCATCGATCAGGATGGGACTGGCCACGTTCTCCTCCTTCCGCCCGTAATCGCCGAACCGGTGATCGGTGCATGGGGTGAAACCATACTATCTTGAAGTCGATAATGTAGCAAGGCGATTGCCACCTTGAACCGGGTCTTTTATACTCGCAAACACTTGGCGACCCAGTCGATGCAGGTGAACGGAATGACTCCGAAGCAGATAGATCTCAGCGGCAAGATAGCGGCGGTAACCGGCTCGAGCCGGGGAATCGGTGCAGCCCTAGCCAAGGGACTGGCCGCCTACGGGGCCGTGGTATCGGTGCTCGACCTACCCGAGGCGCAGAGCGACGCCCATTCGGTGGTTGCCGAGATCGGCGAGGCCGGAGGCGAGGCCCAGGCCCTGGAGTGCGACGTCCGCTACCCGGACTCCATATACAGAGCCATAGCCGCCATCGTAGAAAAGTACGGCCGAATTGACATCATGTGCAACAACGCTGGAGTCGCCATGCGAGAGGAGGCCCTGCAGCTCACCAGGGAGCAGTGGGACTCGGTACACGACGTCAACCTGCGGGGGGTTTTCTTCGGCTGCCAGGCCGCCGCAAGGGAGATGATCAAGACGGGCGGCGGCGCGATAGTCAACACCGCCTCGGAGCTGGCCTTCGTCGTCTCTAGGATGGGCGGATCGACCGTCTACAACTCCAGCAAGGGCGGGGTGGTCAACCTCACCCGTTCCCTGGCCGTCGAGTGGGCGCCCCACAATATCCGGGTCAACGGCCTTGCTCCCGGTCCCACCCGCACCGATATGATGAAGGGCACCTTGGAAAAGCCGGGCGGATACGAGGCCGCCATAGATAACGTGCCCATGGGCGATGTCATGGAGCCGGAGGACATGGTCGGCGCGGTGGCCTACCTGGCCAGCGATATGGCCCGCATGGTCACCGGCCATGTCATTCTCGTTGACGGCGGGCGCTCTCTGATCTGATTGAACGGAAGGCGGACTCATGCCTGGCAATCCGATTGACCTCAGCGGCAAGATAGCGGCGGTAACCGGGTCCAGCCGCGGGATCGGCGCTGCTCTTGCCCGGGGACTCGCTTCCTACGGTGCGGTAGTCAACATCCTCGATCTTCCCCAGACCCAGGAAGCCGCCCGGGCCGTAGTATCCGAAATCGGAGAGACCGGCGGCGTCGCCCAGGCCCTGGAATGCGATGTCCGGGATCCCGACTCCATCTACAGGGCCATCGCCGCCGTGGTGGAGAAGTACGGCCGTATCGACATAATGTGCAACAACGCCGGCATCGGCGAGGGAGACTCCGCCCTGGAGATGACTCCCGAGCAATGGGACTCGGTCCAGCACGTCAACCTGCGAGGGGTCTTCTTCGGCTGCCAGGCCGCCGCAAGGGAGATGATCAAGACGGGTGGGGGCGCGATAGTCAACACCGCCTCGGAGCTGGCCTTTGTGGTGCCCAAGACGGGTATTTCGGCGGTCTACAATGCAAGCAAGGGCGGGGTCGTCCGCTTGACCAAGTCCCTAGCGGTCGAGTGGGCGCCCCACAACATCCGGGTCAACGGGATTGCTCCGGGCCCCACCCGGACCGATATGCTCATGCCCTCGCTGGAAGACCCGGAGATATACGACGCTGAGGTCGGCATGGTACCCATGGGCGTCATCATGGAGCCCGGGGACATGGCCGATGCCGTGGCTTATCTCGTCAGCGACCTGGCCCGGATGGTGACCGGCCACATCGTGGTCATTGATGGCGGTAAATCGCTAATCTAGGCCTCGAGGGGTTGTCCTCTTACTGCGGGTGACGGATCCAGAGAATCCCCCAGATTCCTGGACAGAATCCGAATGACAGAGGCGTATCCGGGGAGTCCAGAGGGCTTCCCTCAGGCAGGGGGTATGGGGGATGTGCCCCCAACATACAAACTAATCATCCTAGGGCGGGTGGGAGGGAAAAGCCACGCGGGGGGGTGGGCAGGCCGGCGAAGAGGATTCCTCGGCGGACTCGGAATGACGGGGGGACGCCCCTTATTACGGGTGCGGGCGCCCTCTTTACTTGTCCACGAAGAACTCGATGCGGAATCCGTCGGGGTCTTCCAGGAAGATGCTGCGTTTCCCCTCGTCGTCTTCACGCAATGCCGGACTAATGCCGGCCTTTTCCATCTCCGCTTCCGCCCTGTCCAAGTCCTCTTGGCCGGCCATCTCAAAGCTGAACTGGCGCAGCCCCTCTCCTTGTCCATCATCGACCTGAACGAGGGTCAGGTCCGGCAGCCCCAACGTGCCTCCCAGGACCACCGAGCCATCATCCCCGTTGCTTCCCACTATGCTCAGCCCACCAACATCCTCGAAGAAACGGGTCATCATCTCCAGGTCCCGTACCCCGAAGGTTGCCCGCGCTACCCGTTCCGGCTGGAAGATGGCGCCGTCCACCCGCCGGATCTCAGGACTGACGGGATACATACCCTGGGGATGGGGAGCCGGGTCTCCGGGGTGCCACTCGGAGGTCATGTTGTCGAACCGCTGGGGGTCCATGACCACACGCCAGTCCGTCATGGCGTCGGCGTAGAACTCGTGGCCGTTGCCCTCGGGGTCGGAGAGGTAAATCCCGTAGGAGATCTGGTGGTAGGCCATGAAATCTATCTTCACTCCGGCCTCCCGCGCCCTTTCGTAGGCCTCCACCTGTTCCACCTGGTTCTCCAGCTCCCAGCCCAGGTGATTCAGGACCGGCTCCTTCTCCATCACCCTGGCCTCGATGAGGGCCACGTCATGGTGAGTGTTGCCGTTGGATAGAAACCCCGCTTTGATATCCGGCTCCCAGCGCACATGTTCGATCCCCAGGACCTGGTTGTAGAACTCCACCGAGCTCTGCAGGTTGCTGACGGTCAGGTTCACGTGACCCAGCCGCCGCGGCTTGAACTCGACGTTTGGGGACTGCTTACTGGTCATGACTTCTCTCCCTCTAGGCTAGTGCTTCTACACGGTGCTGATGACTCTTCCTATCATCCCCTGGCGTTCTTCCTGACCAGGAAGGGAATCGAAATCGTATTCGACGGACACCCCTTCGGCGGGCTCAGGGCAGGCTCTTGGACTCCCGGCAAAGGGGCGAAGCCCCTCTGTACACCCCATCCCGGATATCGCGTTTAGCTGTTCTTGAACACCTCGAGGGCGTTCTCCCCCACAACCATGTTCTGGTCATCCTCGGGCAGGAACCCGACCATGTCCTGCAGCGCTGATCGGGCCTCCAGTCCTATTGATCTAATGTGTGGGAAATCGGAGCCCCACATTACCTGGCTGGCGCCTATCTGGGGGATGGCGTGTTCGGCCACGGTATCATCGATGAATCCGTGGAACACTTTGGTCCGCATGTAGTCGCTGGCCTTCATCTCGGTCTGGCCGAGGAAGAGCCGAGGGCCTATGTCTTCGATCTGGTCCAGCCGGGCCATGAACCCCGGCACCCACGAAAGCTCGAACTCGCTGGAGACTACTTTCAGACCGGGGAAGCGGTCCAGTATCCCGCCGAAGATGAAATCGTCGGCTAGGGTGAGCTGGATCTCGTTGAACATCTCTATCCACAGGCTGGGGTTTTCCGTCCGCTCCTCCTGAGTCTGGATGTTGGCGATGACCAGGGGATCGAGCTTCCGGCCGGTGAGGAGATGCAGGGTGACGGGGGCTTTCGCCTCGTTGGCGGCGGCCCAGAACGGATCGTAGATCGAGTTGCGATAGTGGGGCCGGTCGTCGGGCGCCTGGCAGTTGATCATCGGGCCGACGAGTCCCTTCTTGAGAGTCCTCTCCAACTCCTTTACCGCCCAATCGACGTCGTACATCGGTATAACGCTGATGGGGATTAGCCTGTCCGGAGCGTGGGAGGCGAACTCGGCAACCCAGTCGTTGTAGACCTCGGAGCACCGCTGCACCACCTCGGTGTCCGGGTTCTTGAGGACCCCCAGCATGGTGGTGGGATTCATGACCTCGGCCTGGAGGCCGGCCTCCATCTGAAACTGCACCCTGACCGCCGGGTCCCAACCGCCGTCCCCAAACCCTTTCTCCACCGCTTCCATGGCGGCGGCCTCGGTATCGGGGCTGTCCTCGTAGGACTCCCATACCGGCCAGTCCTTGTATCCCGAGTAGTAGAAGTTGCCCTTCTTACCCTGGTACTCGTCCAGCGATCGAGGCGTCCGGTCGCCCAGCTCATCTCCCAGGGCGTTCCACCACAGGTCCGGGGGCTCCATCACGTGGGAGTCCGCCGAAACTACCTGCTTGAACTGCTGCGAGTTTGCCATCTCACCCCTCCCTTTCTATTCAATCCATGCCGCACGTATGCATCAAGCCGTTACTACAGTCAGTCTTGCCGGAGTACGGGTTTCCCGGTCTGGGCCACCCGGCAGATCAGGTCCGCCGCCTTGCTGGTGCCCGGGTTGGCCCGGAGCTTTCGAGAGTACTCCTCCATCTCCTGACGAAGCTGTTTATTTGCCAGCAGGTCATCGATGGTGTCATGCAGCTCCGATTCGGTGAACTGGTAGGGAAACATCCGTATTCCGTACCCCCGCTCGTGCACCCGCTGGGCGTTATCGTGCTGGTCCCAGAACAGCGACATCAGGATCATCGGCTTTCCGAAGTGGACCGTTTCGGTAACCGTATTGTTTCCTCCGTGGGTAATGACGAGGTCCACGTGGGGAATGACCGAAGGCTGGGGCAGAAACGGCTCGCCGTAGAAGTTGTCCGGCAGCTCCGTCCCCTGCGTACCGATGCCCAGACTTATTATAAACCTATGCTTGGAGTTTTTCAGCGCACCGATGAGCCGCTCCCTCAGCTCGGCCTCCAGCGAGCCCATGCTCCCCATGCTGACGTAGATCAGCGCGCCCCGATCTCCCAGCTCTCCGGGGACCCGAAACGAAGGACCTCCCTCGCGAACGCACGAGTCCAGCCGGTGGAAGGTGCGCGGCAGAGGCGTGGCCCTCCGGTAGTCCAGGATTTCGGGATAGAGGTACAGGTTCAGGTACTCGGACTGGAACATGAAGTCCAGGTCTCCGAGTGGGGAGCACCCGTGCTCCTGCAGGAAGGCGTTGAACCGATCGTGTATCGGTCCGATGACCCGGCGGTACTCGTCCATGAACGGCCCCCAGGTCTCGGGTTGGTTGGTAGGCAACCCGGAATAGGTTGGGGGCACGTTGACGTCTCGCATCTCCGTCGGGGTGCAGGAAACTATCCTGATGAAGGGGACTCCGGCGGTGTGGACTGCAGGATAAGCCACTACGTAGTCCTGGACTATAACGTCGGGCTCTAAACGAGGGAATATCTCTTCCAGCTGGTCCTGTATCGACGGCGGTTCGGCGGTCATTCCCGCCCAGAACGGTCCGGTAATGGTGGGGATTTGCTGGTGGCTGGTGTGGCTATAGAATGCACCCTGTTGTTCGGAAGCACCGTCGGCGGATTCTTCCTTCCCCTGTTCGAGGGGTCCCCTTATCGGCGCCACCTCGAAGCCCCGCCCCTCCAGATCCTCCCTGTAGTGCTCGTTTACCACGAAGATGACCCGCTGGCCCCGCTCCTTCACCCTGTTGGCTATGCCCACGCAGTTGAGGACCGGGCCGTAGATGGGTCCGGGAAAGAAGACTATGTTCTTCATGGCCATTGGCCGGGACTGTTACCAGCCCATCAGCTCGAAGGGGCGATTGTAGAGTATGTCGTTGATGATCTCGTCGGGGATGGGAGGCATCTTCACACCGTCGCCCCAGTCGTTGAAGTTGACGAACGCGTCCCGCGCTTCCTCCGTGGTAATCACCGGAAAATCGGAGCCGAACAGGATGCGGTCTTGCACCTTGTACTCTATCGCCACCTGGAGGCCGTTGTAGAGCTGCCACTTTCGATGGAGCCTGGCGGACAGGTCTGTCCAGATGTTCTTGTTCTTGCGCATCAGCATCACCGTCTCCTCCATCATCGGCTGGCCGAAGTGGGCAACGATGATCCTGAGATCGGGATAGGTCCGCCCCACCTTGTCCAGCGTTAGCGGATTTCCCCACTCCAGCGTGGCGCTGGGCGGGTAAGCGCCGCCCATGTGGAACATCACCACGCCGTTCAGCTCGTTGACCTTCTCGTAGAGGGCCCAGGCCTTGGGGTCCCACGGATCGAAGCCCTGGTAAACCGGCGACAGCTTCAAGCCGTGCAGACCCAGGTCCGTCATGCTCCTCTCCACCTCCTCGACGGCCCCTTCGTCGTTGGGGTGTACACAACAGAGGCCCCTGGCCCGTCCAGGGTACTGGGAGATGTACTCCGATACGAAATCGTTGTTCCGTACGCGCTGTTCTCTCGTGCCGACGCCTGACGGCGGGGCGATGAGTAGGAACTTCTGGGCCACGCCGGCCACCTTCTCGCGATAGCCCTCGGGGCCGCCGCCCTCCGTGTTTCGTACGCCGTGTTTCTTCATCTCCTCCTTGGCGGCCTCCGAGACGGTCTCGGGAGCGAAGCAGTGGGTGTGCCAGTCTATCAGTGTGTTATCCGTCGTCATGGTATGTCCTCCCCGGTGTGGTAGATGGATAGCGGTCTGCAATGCGTGGTGGGAACTGTAGTTATTTAACTACTCCATTTCAGATTCAATGTCAACAAGGGCTTCACCTATAATGGGCCTGCATCATCTATCCTTCCTCTGGCCGGGGGGGTCAATGGAAGCCGGCAGCAAATGGGGCCGTCTCATGCGCCGCGACTGGGACGCCCGTGCTCGCAGCGACGCTTTTCACTACAGTACCTGGCGCCTCAAAGACGGCAGGTGGGACGAAAAATCCTACTTCGAGTCGGGAGAGCGGGACTACCGGCTGTGGGTCGAACCCGTCCTGGGACCCACCGACCTGCAGCCGAAAGACAGCGATATGCTGGAGCTGGGGTGCGGGATAGGCAGGATGACCAGGACCTTTGCCCGGCAGTTCAAATCCGTCTGCGCCATCGACGTATCACCCGAAATGCTGGCACGGGCCACGGACTATAATCGCCACTTAACCAACGTCACCTGGCAGGAGGGCAACGGTTTCGATCTTGCTCATCTGGACAGCGACCGGTTCGACTTCGCTTTCAGCTTCCTGGTGTTCCAGCACGTTCCTGAAGCTGAGATAATACTGGGCAATATCGGGGAGATGGTCCGGGTGCTTAAATCCAAGGGCCTGTTCCTGTTTCAGTACAACGGAGAGACTGAACCGCCTTATAGCCTGGCACAGAGGGTGGCGTGGGGCTTTCTGGACCGGTGGCGAATCCCTATGGTCTCCCGGCTCATGGGCGCCGATATCCACGAGGCGGGAAAGACCTGGGCAGGGGCATCGCTCACCGTGGAGGAGGTCACCCAGCGGGTACAAGCCCACGGCGGGACGGTACAGGGGAGCAAGGGAGCGGGGACTCCGGCCGCTTGGTGCTGGGGAGTGAAGGACTAGCCGAAAAGTCCCCCTGCCCCTTGAACTCTCCACCATCCTCTAATACTATTCGAGTGCGAGGCTATCCAAAGTAAGGAGGGGTTGTATGGTTGGTAACGGAAGACCGCACGGGGACGACCTGGGCAACATAGTGATCCTGGAGCACGTAAACGTCACAGTCCCGGACCAAAGCTTGGCCACGACCTTTTACATCTCGGGGCTTGGCGGCACTAGGGACCCCTACCTGATGGTGGGGCTGGACAACATGTGGGTGAACCTGGGGGAGCAGCAGTTTCATCTCCCCACCAGCAACGCCCAGGTTATCCCGGGACACGTCGGGCTCATAGTCCCGGACTTGGAGAATCTCAAGGCTCGTCTGGAGGAAGTAGAGGAGCCGCTGGCCGGCACCCGCTATAGCTGGTCGGAGAGCGATGGGTGTATGGAGGTAACCGGGCCTTGGGGCAACAACTTCCGATGCTACGAACCCGCCCCCGAGTACGGAGACAATCACCTGGGAGTGCCTTACGTGGAGTTTTTAGCCCGGCCGGGGACCGCCGAGGGAATAGCCGCCTTCTATGAGCAGGTGCTTGGTGCGCCTTCGTCGGTCAGCGGCGAGAACGGCGGCAAAACGGCCGAGATACAGGTCGGCAAGTCCCAGCGTCTGGTCTTCAGAGAGACGGACGACGGCGCCGGGGAGTACGACGGCCACCACATCGCCATCTACGTGGCCAACATATCCAACTCCTACAGCTCGTTGGAGGAGAAGGGCCTGATTACCGAAGAGTTCGACGCCCACCAGTACCGGTTCCAGGAGATTGTGGACCCGGAAAGCGGCGAAAAGCTGCATACGTTGGAACACGAGGTACGGAGCATGTTCCACCCCATGTATGGCCGCAACCTGGTGAACCGGGACTCAGGTCAGAACCTCATGGCCTACCGGAAGGGGCGGGACGCCCTTTAATAGGGCCGGAAGTCCTTCTTCCGGCATCAGCGGAGGTCAACCTTCATGGACGATATCATCTACACGTCCGCTACGAGGCTTGTCCAGGCCATCGCCGATAAAGAGGTCTCGTCGGCCGAGGTCATCGATGCTCACCTGGAGAGGATCGAAGTGGTAAACCCCAAGCTGAACGCCGTCGTCCAGCTGGCGGAGGAGAGGGCCCGGTCCGAAGCTCAAGAGGCCGACGCTGCCCTTGCTAAGGGTGAGAGCAAGGGCGCTCTCCATGGCCTGCCCATAACTATCAAGGACTCTCTGGATACCGAGGGGATAGTAACCACAGGCGGCACCATGGGCCGCAAAGGTTCGGTGCCGGACAGCGACTCAACGGTGGTGGCCCGGTTGCGGGCAGCCGGCGCCATAGTGTTAGGCAAGACCAACACCCCCGAGCTGACCATGGCCTACGAGACCGATAATCTAGTCTACGGCGTAACCCGCAATCCCTACGATCTTACACGGACCCCGGGCGGAAGCAGTGGTGGCGCCGGGGCCATCATCGCATCCGGGGGCTCGCCCCTGGACATGGGCAGCGATACCGGCGGCAGCATCAGGCAGCCTTCCCATTTCAGCGGCATAGCCGGCATCAAGCCGACATCGGGCCGGGTTCCTCGAACCGGTCATGCCGTGCCCTACGCCTTGGGTGCCCAGGACTCTCTGACCCAGATCGGCCCTATGGCCCGTTACGTCGACGACCTGGTACTTGCCCTACCGATAATCTCCGGCGTGGACTGGCGAGACCCGGCCATCGTCCCCATGCCCCTCGGCGATCCCAACGACGTCGATCTAGGCGCCCTGCGAATCGCCATGCATACCGACAACGGCATCTGTACCCCCGATGAGGACGTGATGCAGGTGGTGAGAGACGCCGTGGCTGCTCTGAACGGGGTCGTTTCGGTGATCGACGAGAGGAGACCGGAGGCGCTGGCGAAATACTCGGAGATGACCGATCTGGACAAGGACGGCAACGCCTGGCTGACCCGGCTGCTGGCCAGGTCCGGCACCACGGAAATCCACCCCTGGATCAGCCACTGGATCGAATCAACCGAGACCTGGACGGCTGATAGATACTCGGCCGCCCTCGAGGAACGAGACGAGTTTCGCAGCGAAATGCTCACCTTCATGGAGGACTACGACGCCATCCTGTGTCCGCCGGCGGCAAAGCCGGCCATTCCCCTCGGCACCTGGATCGACGACGAGAACGAGCACCTTTTCACCTACACGGCCGTGTACAACGTCACCGGTTGGCCTGGGACCGTAGTCAGGGGAGGCACCTCGGCGGAAGGTCTGCCCATCGGGGTGCAGGTGGTGACGAGGCCGTGGCGGGAGGACGTGTCGCTAGCCCTGGCCCAACGCCTGGAGGCCGAGCTAGGCGGGTTCCAGCCGCCCTCCATCTAGCTGCACGAACATCCCCAGATTGCTTCGCTTCCACCGCCCTCCTTCAGGCCTTCCATCGCTCGCGACGACGGCAACAGTAAGCTTGAGTCCGTGCCCTCGTCATTGCGAGACCCGATGAAGTCGGGGCGTGGCAATCTAGCTAGGCTTGGCCGTTGGCTGGCAAGGACGTGTACCCCGCTGCCCCAGATTGCTTCGCTCCCTTCGACCTCCTTCAGGACCAGCTCCCCCGTCGCTCGCAACGACGGCTCTCGATCCGCAGGAAAGGGCTAGGGGGATGTTCGGAAGGCTATTCCAGCACCCCGTCAGTCCAGCTCGGCCAGGGCAATTCCGTGCTCACCCGCGACTGAGTACAGCAAGTAGGTGGACTCGCCCTCCCGGTAGATGGCTGGATCGCGTAGCTGGCGCACCCGCTTCATAATGGCCCCCCGTACGGACGGCGCCGGCGGCAGGTCCGCTCCCTCGTATTCCGTCTCCGGCTCCAGTACCACCTCGGGATCCGACTCCCTCCATTCGCTCCAGTCGGGGGTCAGGTCGATGGTCGCGTAGAGGATCCGCTCGGGGCTTTCGCCAACGTTGGTGTAGAAGACCTCCAGCTTGCCGTTCCTTACCCTTACCGCAGAGTGGCGCATATCGGGGCTGAATAGGGTCGTTCCCTCCTCGAACCCGGTCAACCCGTTCTTGGACCGGTAGAAGATGCCCGGCATAGCCAGCGCGTAGTGATATCCGTTCCACTGGAAGACGCGAAAGTACGCCTCGCCGAGGCTGTCGGGCAGCGCATCGAACTTGATGCCGTCCTGGGATACGGCTACCTTCGACCGCTGTACCTCTTCACCTACCCAACCATGGTAGTACATACGCACCTCCCGGTTGGTCTCGTCCACGTGCACGTCCGGCGATGCGATGTGGTTGTAGCAGTGGGAGTGCTCCAGGCCGAGTGTTCCGGGTTCGTACACCTTCCAGGGGCCTTCCAACCGGTCGGAGTAGGCCAAGCGTATGTAGCTACCCACGTGATGGGCGAAATATAGGTAGTACTTGCCCAACGGCCTCTCCAGCCAGGACGGCGCCTGGACCAATGAGGGGCCGTTTACATTGTCGCCCTGGTCTCTTCCGGCATAGGGCCCGATGATCGGGTTGCCTGCAAATCTATGGATTCTCATCGTGGGTGAACTTCCTGGCTTCTAAGCGGGCGCCCGCCTGGCAACGGTTCTTCTCGGAAGGAGAATGCCCGCTACGGTAATCAGCATGGCGGACAAGCTGGTGACGATCAAGGCCAGCCTCTGATCGTCGGTTGTCTGATGTATTGCGCCGGCCAGCAGCGGCCCGACGAAGGAGCCGGCCCATATCATAGTGGTCATGAAGGTTAAGGTTACAGCAATCTCCCTGGGTTTTATGCCGGGCAACTCGAAAGGAATGGTGAACACTATGGGGATGAAGGCTGAGCCCAGGCCATTCAGAAGGGAGAGGAGTACCAGGGTCGAGAAGGAGGCGGTGAATAGCATCGCCACACCGCTCACCGTAGCGGCCACTCCGGCCACCATCAGCACCTCCTTCTTCCGGCCCGTCTTCGATGCAACAACTCCGATGCCGATCCCTCCCATCGACGAGACGAATCCGCTGATGGCCAGCATAATCGACGTCGTGCCGACGGAGACGTCATGAAAGTCCAGCATGAAGCTGGGCCAGAATACGGCGAATGCCGAGAAACCGATCCCTGCTCCCATCATGCCCAGACCGCCGATGGCGAGGTCCTTGTACTTGAAGAGGGTGGCCATGGGATTGGCCACCTGGGAGCGAACGTCGGCTTCGTACTCTGGGGTTATGCGCTCCCGACCCAGCAGCTGCCACAGGACGGCAAAAACCAGGCACGTAATGGAGAAAACCACGTAGGTACCGCGCCAGCTGCCGTCCATCAGATTCAGGATGACCGGCGTGATGAGGAACCCAACCGCCGTTAGTCCCCAGACGGCGCTCCCCAAGCCGTTGACTATCACTATCTCGTGTACGGGCACCCACTGCCGGATGAGAAGAGCACGGGCCGGCTCCCGCGCCACCGATACCAGGCTGTAGAGGAATCGGCCCAACAGCAGAAGGGCGAAGGTCGGGGACCAACCCTGGAACAGCGCAAATCCCGCCACAGCGAAAAGACTGAAGGAGGTGACCAGCTTCGGGCGGAAACCGGATAGCAGCCAGCTCAGAGGCATGGCTATCACGAAGTTGGCTATGCGAGGTATGGAACCCAACAGTCCCTCTTCGAAGGGGGAAAGCCCCAGGTCATCCCGGATGCTGGGGAGGAGCAGCCCGATGCTCTCCAGGACGGAGTAGCCCCAAACGTGCCCCACCATCCAGAGAGGAAGGATCACCCATCGATACGAGGAAGGGCCCGCTGCTTCGATGTTAGCTTGGGTGGTGGACATGCACAGGCCATCATACTTGACCGTGCCCAGTAAACAAGGCTGCCCGCCGGTGAATCGCCGAAGGAGGAGCGCTTCATAGCAGCAACCCTCTGTTAAGGGCCAAGCAGGCACGGCTTCGTTGCCAGTGGCTTGATATCTACGAAATCAGGCTGTACCGGATAACGTGCTATGATGCCCCCCGTTCGAGGCAGGACGCTCGATCTGATTACTACTTACGGAGGCACACTTGAGACTGAAAGACAAAGTGGCGGTGATTACGGGCGCGACTGCAGGTATGGGAAGGGCTTCGGCTGTGCTCTTCGCTCGCGAGGGCGCCAAGGTGGTGATGACGGGTCGAAGGAAGAGCCTGGGTGAGGAGATAGCCGGAGGCATCAGGGAAGAGGGGGGTGATGTGCTCTTCGTCCAGGCTGACGCCTCCCGTGCCGAGGAAGTTCAGAAGGTGGTCGAGGCAACTGTACAGACCTATGGCAGGCTCGATGTACTGTTCAACAATGCGGGTATCAATGGCGATACCGTAGGCGGCCCGGACCAGGAGTCCGAGGATGTATGGGAATCGGTTATAAACGTTAACCTGAAGGGGGTCTACCTGGGCATCAAGTACGCGGTGCCTGAGATGCGAAAGGTGGGAGGAGGCTCGATCATCAACAACTCGTCGGTGAACGACATCCAGGGGGATTTCTCGTCAAGCTCTTCGTATCACGCCTCCAAGGGCGGAGTCACGGCCCTCACCAAGAAGGCCGCGGTCGTGTACGCCTCCGACAACATCAGGGTGAATGCGGTGAATCCCGGCCCCATCGCCACTGAGATGTCCGATGTGCCCTGGGACAAGCTGGAGGACCCTGCGGTGATCGAGATGCGAAAGAAGAAACAACCTTTGCCCCGCATGGGCCACCCGATGGACGTGGCTTACGCCGCTCTATACTTCGCCTCGGACGAATCGGCCTTCGTTACCGGGGCGACCCTTCTGATTGATGGTGGGCAGAGCGCAGCATATCGCGATGCGTGATGCGGGGTTTCGACATCTTAGACCGAGGACAGCGCCCGTCAGCTGGCCAACGCCCGGCCGTACGATCGTCATGTTATAATTTCAACGGTCCCCGATAGCTCAATGGTAGAGCGAGCGGCTGTTAACCGCTAGGTTTCAGGTTCGAGTCCTGATCGGGGAGCCAACCCCCCTGACAGACAGTACTTCGGTCGTCTTGGTTGATCCGCTGCCGACGTCTGGCTGGTCTCTCACCACCCGACCGGTTTTCTGATGATTCCGACTTCGTCGGTCAGAATAGCGGGAAACAGGCTCCGCCTCAAGTGGCTCTTCCAGAGGTGCTTGACGTATGTCGGGGCGTCAGCCAGCGAGACCCACACATATCCGTCCAATTGCGAGTGTTCTTGTAGTGGGAAGGTCTACAGGCGGTCTAGCAAGTACGTGATGGGGTCTTTGCCTTCTATGCGAGTTGGCCTCTTGAATCCATCCTCAATTTCAACTACCACAAACGAGCCTGTGGGTTCCTTACTGAATTCCCCGATGAGATCACCCGCCAGCCACAACGCTCCGGAATATGCGCTACCAAACCTGAGTACCGCCACAGGCTCTGGGCTGGATTCAAGGTAAATGTTGATCCGGCCAGACATGGCCAATAGATCGGCGATACGGTCTTTGCCTATCTTGACTGCAAATTTCTTACCCACTTCTTCGCCAGCAGCCCTGGACAAGACCTCTATTGTAGGCGGTGCAGTTAGCGGTGCCACGTCCTTGCCTCCTTAAGTTGGCTAAACGGTGTTCGGTCGCTAGTGGCTGGGCATTGGCCCTGACGAACTCATCTGGTTTCGGATTATCTTTGCCCTGTTAAGGATGACTTGTTTCAAGTGGACATACCCATATCCGCCCTCTGAGAAATCTGGTGGAACCGTTGCGTTGACCCTGCGCCCATATCCTAGCGCCCACGCTTTGTAAGGCTTGTCCTTTCCAAGGATGCCCATGACGTACCCTCCCATTGCGGTGACGAGCGACATGCATGGAATGTCAGTTGGGCCGTCACCGATGTAGACCATGTTCTCAAAGGGGACAGGGCGATCCTCACGATCAATGGGTTCGTTAACGACATACTGTCGATTGAGGTACTCTTCACCGACCTTCCCCTTGTTTACCATATAGAGGAACCGGGTCTTGTCAGTGAACGAGATAACGTTCTTCACGTGGGTGAGTATGCCTTCGGAGTCGTATGCAAAGTCGCAAGCCCAAATCCGATGAGCGACTTTGGCCAAGGCAGTAGCTCGCAACATGTCACCGATCCCAGCGGAGATAACATAAAACTCGATTCGGAGGCCTACATCTCTGAATTCAGAGGTTCCTTGAATTTCGTCACGAAGGGCAATCAGTCCTTCCGGTACTCCTGGGTAGAACTTCAATACAGCGGCGATTTCACGGAATTTTTCAGTGGTCAGTCCTTCCAGCGGTCCACCTTCCCTCGAAAACTCAATTACCTTCTGCATGTAGGCCAAGTGCTCGTCCCACCCCTTCTTCACGAGGGGTTCGATCTCAAGCGGCCAGAATTCTTCAGGCTTTACATCGAAGTAAGTTAGGAGTTGGTCAGTAGTGTCTGGAGCGAGGGTGCCGTCACAATCAGCGATAACAGCAATGGTGTTGTGTGCCACGTTGCACCAGATACCCTGACTAGCGGAATTGCACGAAAGTATGCATCATGAGATGTGTATCATGCAAGGGGCTGAACTCGCCCGGCACATCTGGGCGATGAAGGAAAGACCAAGTCTAGGTGACACCATTGAAGATATTCTTCTGGGGTACGGCCGTCCAGAGAGTAGTAGAGTTGGAAAGAGTCGCATGTACACTGCCAATTCAGTAAGGCTTGATCGAGATTTCCGCTCTCTACGTCAGGGACTTCGAAATGAAAGCATTCCTCGGCGCGGCCCAGCGGACCCTGCCCTTACCATCTTTTCGATTCTTCGGCGTACACGTGGTCGGGCAGGGTGTAGCGGATTCCTTCCTCGTCGAACAACGAAGTATCGAGCAGGGACGTGAACCTGGTGAAGTTGCTGTTCTGGCGACGGCCCGGAAGCAGCTTGCCCAGGATGTGGCCATAACGCTGCTGCAACCTGAACCACCCGACAACTCCAAAGGAGGAGAGCGGCGGATACATCAGCGATTCGGCAGCTTCTTTTCCGATAAGCTTGCGGGATATGCGGTATACATACTTAGCTAAGCGGCGGCGGTCGGCTGGCTCAGCCATCCCGGCAATCAAGGGCGCTGAGTTGACCAGGGAATGGGCCATCACTACCGATTCCATTGGGGACTCAGGCTCACACATGTGGCCGATATCATACAGTTTCAGGGCTTCTTCAGCATCGTGGAACAGGATGGTCTCAGGAATGCCCATCAGGTGACCGCTGTAGCGCCAAACAGCCATGAAGCTAGCGTACTCTTCATCGTTGTAACTCGCCCCCAGGGTTTTCATGTGTTTCAGCAGTCTTGCCGAAAAAGCGGAAATGGCATAGCCCAAATGTGCCGCGCTAATCGGCACACCCCAAGCTTCGGTATCCCAGTCCTCCGAGCTGTTCAGGAGGTGCCTCAGCCGTGCGTGAACTAACCTGATACGTACCGAAAGCTTCCAGCCGTCTCCCTGCCTGTACAGGCCGCCGGGAATGAATATCTCCATCATGTGGCGGTTGTTCTGCCCCAAGCGCCTGACGCCCTGGTCACGCACCCGCCCGGTGATGAAGAATGACTTCGCTATATTCGTCGTAAAGCCTTCTATCAGCACGCCGGTGACGAATGCCGCTAGGATAACCTGGGAGTTTCTGTGAAACATGCGGACAGCCGGGGCAAATGCTGAATAGTCGAGCCATTCCGGTGGAGTTTCCGCCTCTTCGAAGAGTTTTCGCAGCGAGGCCGGCGCATCACGTAGGGCCTCCTCACCTTCGTCATTCATAGCTGCTTGGATGAGTCGCCTTGACTCTTCCGAGCTAAACTCCGCCATGTCCGTCGCCATCTCTTCGGCGAGCGGGTCTCCGATGTGGGCGTGCGCGATGTATTTGTCGGCGATGTCGGGCGCAACGGCATGTGCCTTTTCATGGCCGGTGGTGTAGTCAGTCGGTATATTCATCGGATCTCATACCCCCCGTATCAGCTTTGATCTCGGACGACATGACTTCTTTATTCTTTTGCTTCTACTCGCAGGTCCGGCAGCCAGTTCAGCCAGGAGGGCAGGTACCAGTTCCGTCTCCCCAGCACCTCCATGCTGGCCGGCACGAGGACCGACCGCACCAAGGTAGCGTCCAGGAAGACTGCCACGGCCAACCCAAACCCGACCTGCTGATTGATAATGGTCTTGCCTGATGCGAATGCGCCGAATACGGCGACCATTATAAGGGCGGCGCCAGTGATCAACCCCGCTGTGGAGCGGAGACCGTAGGCTACCGCCTCGGCGTTGTCCCCGGTCTGGTCATAGCGCTCGCGGATGCGGCTCAGGAGGAATACGTGGTAGTCCATGGATAGTCCGAAGAGGATGGAGAAGAGGAACAAGGGAATCCAGACGTCGATGACCTCTGCGTGCTGGAACCCAAGAAGATCGGCTCCTCCCTTCTGGAAGACCAGGACCATGAGACCGTAGGCGGTGCCTACGGAGAGAAGGTTCATGATGACGGCCTTGATCGGGATGACTATCGAGCGGAAGACGAGCATGAGAAGGAGGAAGCTGAAGCCTAGGACGAAGGCGAAGACGATGGGGGTATACCCCTGCACGATGGAGTATACATCCGTGGCTTCGGCGCTCACGCCGCCGACGAAGACCTCGGCGTCGACCCCGTCGAAAGCGGCGGGAACGTACTGGTTGCGGATGGTCTCGACGACGTTTACGGCGGCCTCGGTACGGGGTTCGCCTGAGATTAACACCTCAATCAAGGCGAGGTTGCCGGAAGTGTTTTCTTGTACGAGGGTATGTTCACCTGCAGAGTTCATGGCAGGCTTGAACTGCAGGCCCTCGTGCGCTGCCAGGGATTCCTGAAGCTTGCCTATGGCTTGCTGGACCTGGGGACTATCGATATCCCCATCGATGACGATCTCGGTGGGATTAACTAGGCCAAAGGAGAAGTGCTCTTCCATCACGAAGAAGGCCGTGCGGGTCTGGGTGCCTTCAGGGAAGGCGTCGACGCCGTTGAGGCCGGTATTGATCTGGAAGTAGAAGACGGTGGCAGCGACCATAGGCACGGCGACGACGACGAAGCTGATGACCGGAGACCGGGTGACGATGCGGGTTACAAGCTCCCAGAACCCCCGACCGGAGGACTCCGAGGAACCGGTCCGCGCCTTGCCGAAGAAGGGGATAGGAAAGTGGTTGATTCTCGGGCCGAGGATCGCCAGGTTGGCGGGCAGCAGGGTGAGGGTTGCCGCCAGCGCGACCAGTACGACGAGGATAGCTCCGAGAGCGAGGGACTGGAAGAAGGAGAAGGGGACGATGAGTATCCCACAGAGAGCGATGACGACCGTGAGGCCGCTGAACAGCACCGTGCGGCCCGCTGTGGCGCCGGCGCGCTCTATGGCCGCGTTGGTGTCCAGTCCGCGGGTCAGCTCGTCCCGGTAACGGGAGATGATGACCAGGGAGTAATCGATACCCACGGCCAAGCCGATCATGATGATCATGAGGCTGACGAAGAAGATCAGCTGAAAGGCCTGACCAATGAGCGCCGCAATGCCCAATGCAACTATGATGGCGGTAATGGACAGCCCTACGGGCATAAAGGCAGCCGAGATGGTGCCGAACAGGACTACGAGGATGACGAGAGCTACGGGGAGGCCGATGCGTTCTCCCCGCCTCAGGTCGTTTTCCGCCAGCTCGTTGTTGTCGTGGGCGGTGCTGGCGTCCCCAACCATGAGTACGCTGAAGCCTTCCTTCCCGTTCGCTTCCTCGATCACGTGAAGGACATCCGGGACGTTGTCCACGGCGTCTTCGAAGGAGCCGGCCATGATCACCGGCATAATCGTGGTCATGCGGCCCTTGGGGGATACGAGGGATGGGTCGCCGGTCTGGTAGTAATTGGGGAGGAGGGTTACGATATCGGGGCCGAGGGAGGCGATTTCGGCCTGGACTGCTTCCGCTTTTGCCCGGAACGCGGGATCGTCCACAGTGAGAGAGTCGGATTGTATGATGACTATCTCGGTGACGGGCTTAGGGCCGCGGAGCCGTTCTTCGAGGAGACGTTCAGCGCGTTCGGAACCGGCGTTGCTGCTTAGTTGAAACTCTGTGGTGGTGGCCCTGCCTAGGAAGTCCGTAAGGGGCGGCGGCCAAGGAGCGATTTCGGCGTCCACAGAGAATCCGCCCGCAACCAGTGCGATCACGCCCCAGATGGCGATGATAAAAAATGGCCTTCGTGCGCTGATACGGGCCAAGAATTGAGTCAAAATCCTACTCTCTAAGCTCTTTATGAATCATGGGCAAGTATTGTGCGTTCACGAGCGGTAGCGGGGTTTAGACACCCTGGATGAATTGTTCCGGCGAGAACAGGCCAGCCGTCGAGATGATATCTCCAGAGTCGTCGTCGATAGCGGTTGTCGATTCTCACAACCTATGTTCAATCCGTGACGTTTGCCTCTCCCCGCGCCGCCAGGCCGCCTTTCTACGGCAGGTCATCGGTTTCCGGTAGCGTGACCGCGACCTCTCGGGAGCTTTGCTGACAGCCGGAACCTGGGTGATAAGGTTCTCGATTTGTCCGGCTGGTGGGCCTGAGTGGACGGTAGATGGCACCATCTTCGAGATGTGGTTGGGAAGGTTGTAAGACTACCAAGGCCCTCGGCCCAAGTAGTATGGCTCAATAGGGGGGAGGACGGCAAGCCGAGGAGTCAGTCCAGCCGATGTGTTAACGGGAAGCCCCGGCCCGCGGCCCTCTAGTGCTCCTCCTGTTCGAGGCCCCGCGTGCGGGGCCTTCGTCATTGCCCTCAAACTACCGATTGTCGTAGAATGTCACGTGTGAAGGAGTGCCCTCAGAGGTAGGTAATAAGAGATGACGACACCTGTTCGGCGTTCCCGCGAGGAAACGGCCCGTATCGGAAAAGAGATCTACGAGCGGGATATACGGTCTCTCGTTGAGTCGGATCACTTTGGAGAAGTCGTGGCCATTGACGTTGGTAGCGGAAGCTATGCCCTCGGCAAGAATGCCATTGACGCATCTGAGAGCCTACGGAACCAACGTCCAGACGCCCAAGTCTGGCTGATGCGGGTGGGACACCGAGCTCTGTACCACTTTGGAGGCAGTTCCCTGCGGAGGACCGGGTGATAGAGGGAGTCGTGAACGCCAATCTCGAAGCCGTCGTAATCCTTCCTCTACAGGACCCGTCTGGGCAGATGCGGGAGGTCGAAGCCGTGGTCGATACCGGCTTCAACGGCTACCTGACCTTGCCCCCGATGCTGATGGAGGACTTGGAACTGCCTGTAGTGGGTGATGGCGAGGCGGTTCTGGCGGATGGCAGCGAGGCAGCCTTCGACGTGTACGGCGTTACGGTGCTCTGGGACGGCCAGCCGATGTACGTGGAGACCGGGGCGGTTGGCGTGGACCCACTGGTCGGCATGGCCCTGCTGGATGGGCACAACCTGAACATCGACGTCGAGAACGGCGGGCTTGTTCTCATCCAGATGAAAGCGTAGGGAGTTCCGGGACTTTCCGGTTCTACTTCAACGCCAAGAGGCCATCTGTTCCCTTATAGATGAGTGATTGGTGTAGAGGTACATCTCAATGGAACAGATTACGTGGCAAAACTATGAACGATTGGTGAAAGATGTTTACAAAACATTAGGTCAAGCCTCGGACGTTGAAATAGAATGTTGGGGCGCGAATTGCAGAATCAAGGATAGGGATGGTATTTCCCGCCAAATTGATGTGGTGACAAAACACAGTGATGGAGTTAATCAGTATCGCACTCTGATTTCGTGTAAGAACTGGGATCGTAAGGTAGGAAGCCCGCACGTAACAGAGATGGCGAAATTGGTAGACGATACGGATGCCAACAAGGGTGTTATTGTATCTGCCAAAGGTTTTTCCGAACCGGCAAAGAAAAAAGCTGAGGCGAACGGAATAGGTTTGGTAGAGTTGCGTCGCCCGATGGACAAGGATTGGGAGGGACTAATCAGGCGAATCCACATTCGGATCGTCATGACCATACCTCGTATCACCGACCTTCGGTTGAACCTAAGAGCAGAGGGTAAGGTTGCCGAAGGGACGTATGGTGGCTTTGCAGATGCGCGAAAGATGATCATAAAGGAGTCAGACCAACGTACACGGTCATTGGCGGAGATACTCGACCCCGTCATGAATACTGCGGCAGAAGGCGAGCAGCAAATCGAGTTCCCCCCAGGTACTGTTATCGAAAACGAAGACGACCAGGAGTGGATGGGGAATGGCTGCCCCATTAGATCTCTCGAATTCAAACTAGAACACAGCGTGTCCGAGAATCAGGTTGCAGTCGATGCGGCGGATAATGTGTACATGGTTATGGAAGCTATATTTGAAGGAAGAAAATTCACCATCACAAATGATGGTGAATTAGTCGAGCGGGGAAGCTACCAGTGACCGTCTGTTGGCCGAACTGCGCGCGCATGTGGGCGAAATTGACCGCCAGGGCGATGAGTATGCCCACGGCCGCTTCAATCCCCGTCGAGAAACGGCCCGCCATGGAACCGCCGGTACACGTCTAGGAACGCTGCTTCACGGACCGGCCGCGTGTGCTTGAGGAAAATGCGATATATCTCCTTCTCGCTGGGCCAGGACAGAAAGCGCAGGTAGCGTTCGTACAACTCCACCAACGTATACGGTAGACGGTTCCGTCTTCGAGTTGTGGCTAGGCGGCCTGTAGTGCACGGGGCCGGATGCCCACCAAGGTGGGGTCAGAGACGATTCTCCATGAGCCACCAGGCTTGATGAGCGAGTCATTCACAGTGGACGTCAGGTCTGCTACGCGAATATCTCCTCCACCACGTGATTGGTAGCGGCAGGTAGGTTGCGAGACACGACTATCTCATCGCAAAGGACCACAGGGAGTGCCTGGGCAGCCTGCTTGAGATCCCTGAGCACAGCATCAGCTGGTGTCTCACGCGTAAGCGGCTCACTGAGGCCCACGAAGAGTTCCGTTCCATCTGCCCGTTTCACATATATCGGAATCGTCACCTGCCCAAAGCTAGGGAGTGTCACGGGATGATTCAGTTCTAGGGTTGAACCTGGGAGTTCTTGTCTCTTGAGATCTTCGAAGAGCAACCTGGTTGAACCTTGGTGGCGTCCGGCGTTCATGGTCGGATAGCTCCCGTGGATCAAAAATCTCAAGAGACTTGCCCCGAGATGCCGGTCCAGGAGGTCGTGTTCGAATTTGTTCTTGTAGCTTCTCAAGCAGCGATAGCATGACCGGTCACAGTTCTCAGGACATGCTTCCAAGATGTGGAGGGCTTCCTCAAAGACATCTAGGCCCAGTTCTCCGACACGTCTGGCAAAGCCAGCACCACCGGGCAATGTGTCATATAGATAGACCTCAGATTCGAGACCCTTGCGTCCGTCTTCTGTGAGCGCTGGTCGATATTCGGCCTGCAACTCGTTGGGGTCCAATTCCAACAGCCTGCAGGCGGCAACTGTGAGCGCCTCGCTAATAGTGCGGAGCGCGACGTTTGTGGGCAGCAGGCCGGGAAGCAGGCTAAGCGGTGGCGTAACACCTATTGAAATGAGCAGCACATCACTGATGAAATCAGTTCCTAGTACCAATCCGGTAGTCGTGCCGGCTCCCGTGCAATTCGGATCGCCAGGGTCGGGATATGGCTTACGGTGGTCTGCTCCCAGCTGCCCATCCCGCGTCGCGGTCGGCTCAATGAGGCCGCATCTCGTACAGTATGAGTAACCTTCGTCACGCGGCCCGCGGTTTGTGACGAGCAGATAATCCCTAGCGTAGTGTTTGCGAATACGCTCATTGAGGTCCGTCCAGTTTCCTGGGTCTGATGGCGTAGCCATCGTCAACTTGGCGCGAGTTGCGTAGCTCCTGCTGGGCTGGTCATCTGGGGACGTCCCCTCTTCTCGGCTGACGGGGTGTGCAAACCCAGGGGGCCTCAGCCAATAGGTCGCTGGACCCATGGTCCCGGTCCCACCACACCCCTCACAGTGTCTGTTCTCTCCCCTTTCTCCTTCCCCCAATTCCCTAGTGAGGGCATAGTGACAAACCTTGCATTCGTAGTAGAGTCGTCGGCTAGTCCAAGCTTCGTATCGATCGCTTGACATCGGGGAGTACAGCGCTCCTGAAGTCCAGAGTTTGCCATCAATCCAGACTTCTCTCCCTGGCGCGTACTGAGAGAGCGCGGTAGCAAGTCCTTGGGACGGGGTATAGCGATAGGCCGCGCGAAATCGAGTCGAGCGCTCTTGATCGAACACGTGAAATGCGGCGACATCTGTGGGAAAGGCATAACGAGGAAGCACTGCCTTGTAGAGTAGGCGATCAAGGAGCTTCTCCGATGGGTCTCGGGTAGGTCCTTCTTCACCTGGCTCTTCTGGTGCCTCTAAGCTTGTGGCATCTTCCTCCTCGCTTGACTCCCCGCCCGCGTTCGTACTGGGAGGTTCGGATTGAATCGCAGTATCAATTGAATCTAGCGTTGCTTCGACTACTTGATCCAGGAGTTCCTTGCGTTCGTTCCCCGAAATCTCTCTTGGAAGCAGAGCATCGACATCCTCCTTCAACTCGACCTCGTTCGAGCGCAGCCATTGTTCGAGATCAGCGCGGTTTAGCACTCTACCGGGGTTCTTGAAGTCTGCGACCGTCCCGAGCACCGCGAACAGGTGGGGCTGATCATCTGGACTAATCTGAGGTAGTTTCGCTTGGTGATATTGCTGCAGCAGGTGCGCAGTAACGTGACGTCGGGCAATTACCGGGTTGCCTAGCGTCAGTGTTGGGTCGTCAACCTCTCCACGGATCATCTGGTCTGGATGTTCAAAGTAATGCTCATCGTGGCTATCAGCACTACCGAACGCAGTTACGGTTGCGATGGTCGTTCCTCGGCGGCCTGCGCGGCCTGCACGCTGTTGGTAATTCGCTCTGGCCGGCGGCATGTTCCTCAGTGAAACACCAGAAAGAGCGCCAATGTCGATGCCAACCTCCATAGTGGTCGTACAGGAAAGGACATCTATCGCCGGTCTCTCTCGGCCCGTGTCCCCGGGACCCAAGTCCACATCCTGGAAGAGAATCTCGTGCTCTTCGGCCTTGGAGAATATCTCGTCTGCCTGTGCGGTGTTGACCTGCGCAGTGTGCTCTGCAGCAATAAGGGCCAGCGGAGGTCTAGGCGGTGACTCCAGCGCCGCCAACGTACTCGTTCGGTAGTACCCCTTTCTGGCGACGAACACAGGGTCTGTGTCCGGGTTTATGGGCTCAGCAGAATCATGTCCGCAGTTGGCACAAGTGATTCTTCCAGGAATGGGCCTTTGAGCGGTCCGGCAGGACTGGCAGTACGACCAGTCACCACCAATCGCCAATGACAGCTCTTTCCCTGCTAGTCGGAACATCCCTTGGGTAGTAGGCTCGGCAAACGTCTCCAATAGCTGCGGAAGCCATTTCCTTTCAAACAGTGACCGCCCCGACGATTCCGTTAGGAGGCGATTCATGGCCATGAATCGCCCTGAATGCGAGCGCACAACCGTAGACGACCACGCTCCTGGCATTCGGCTCAACCATATTCCTCGTCGCATCCAGCAGCGTAACCAGGCACGGGCGAGTGCGAGCTTCTCGTCTTCAGATTCCGCAAACTGGGGAATGTCAGGCAAGGCAATGACCTTGGAGGCGTGGGTAGAGCGCTCAACGAGCGACGCTAGAGCGAGCGATTCCAGACCGTAGTACCTATCCGTGATCGAATTCATGATCGAGCGCAGCAGAGACTCAGGCGGTGATGAGTTCTTGAGCTCCATAAGGAGTTCCAAGAGATCACCATCGTCCTCCAGAGCTCCGGTTCTGACTGCCTGCTCAACAGTATTCTCCACCTCGAAACTTTCACCGAGCTTCAATTCGGGCCTCAGCCGTACCCCCATCTCCTTTGCTGCGACTAACACTGCTAGGTAAAGGTCTTCCAAGGAAAGAAATCTGGTGATTGTCGGATTCGCATTCAAGCGGGCGAATCCAGACACGATCAGAGGGCGCAAGGCATCTTGCGTCGAATAGGTCTGGATATTTGGTGCTAGGCGCGCGGCCATCTGCCTTGAATCGGAGAAGATGAGGACTTTCCTCCCTCGGAGGGGAGCCAGTTTAGTCGCCCGCTTAGGACTTGGGGGTTGAACCTGAATCTGCTTCGAAATCAGAGCCTGAAACGGTTGATCCCCTTTAGTCTGATGGTCCTGAACGGAGGTTCGGCCAAATCCGGCGGTCTCACCACACCTTGCGCACGGCTTGAACTCGCCCAAGGGTGAATCGGTAGTGCCCTCATCTGTCGTAGGAGGATCCGCACGATTAGGACGCAAGTAGACCTGCCGGTTCCGCGCCCCCAAATGGAGCGGGTTCAACCGTCCTGTGACCAGATCGTAGTCTGCGGGCTCGACCCTATCTGGGAAGGCTGGACCCTCCAAGAGTAGATCAATAGCATCCAATTCACCGTATAGCCCAGACAGTGTCCTAAACGCTCCGCCCGGCTCTGACCAGAGGAAGTCGGGGTCTTCTATTTCGTTCGTATACGCCCGGGCGTAGGCCGTGCCACAATTTCGGCACGTGTAGAGTTCAAGGACTCTGGCACCGCAATCGCATACATTGCGAGGTTGACTGAACAGCTTCCCCGAAGGTCCTCCTCGTTGATCTTCAGGGAGTTCACTGCACTGAGAGTCCATGCAAACCCACAGCCCGGCGAGGCCCCGGAAGAACGAGTGCACTCGGCAGGGCATTAAACCCGGCTGGTTTGAGTCAGGCTTCGCCATGCTGGCGAGAGCGATTAGGTTGGTGACGGCGCGTGCCGTATCCTCAGGCGGGACTCCATCGAACAGCGCCTCCCCTATTTCCTCGACTGGCTGAGCCTGGCTCATAGTCAGGTTGATAAGTGTCGCCAACGGCGGGAACGACTCTAGTGCTTGGTATAGCGCTTGGTGCAATTCGCCTGACGGCTCGACACCTCGGTAACGGAGGAACTCTGCCACGTGCGACATTCGGTCAGACTCGGCCTCTGATTCGTAGAAGGCCATGAGGTCGATTGCTCCTAATGTGCGGGCATCTTCGGCCGAGGCCTTAGCTGCATTAGGACGTAGAAGAAGGTCCCCTTGAACTTTGCTAAAGTCTCCCGATTGCTTTCCAGTGAGTTGGGCAGCAAACTCCAGCGCGTAGTCCGGGTTCTGCATGCTCGCGCTGGTGCATATGACCTGTAGCCGCTCTGCCGGAATCCCGAGTCGTGCGCAGAGCCGCCGTATGAGCAGTGCTACTTCTGTGCCCGCAGCTCCGCGGTATAGGTGAGCTTCGTCGATGACCAACAGGAACGACTCATCAGGGTTCGCACGTAGCCATTCGCGCGTTTGATCAAAGATCGGCCTCTCCAGAGGGCGCATCATCATGTATTCCAGCATCGAGTAGTTCGTCACCAAGATGTCGGGAGGAGCAGCTTGTACTTCGTGTCGCGTTAACAGCTCAGGGTCTTGGGGTAGCGTAATCGCTCTCTTGAATTCTCCGGACTTCGAGTCCAGCCATCGCTGTCCCCTTTGGCCGTACCAACCTATCAAGTCGGGTTTAGCCGGCCATTTGCCCCTCTCCTGCAATTCCCGGACCAGCGCCTCGGCCGCTGCTTGTTGAGGAGAAGAGGAGTCCCGCGAGGTTTCCAGATTGCTTATGTAGTAGTCCCTTATCGGCGCAAGCCTGACTTGGTCCTTCTTCGAGTCGCGTACTCCCGGGTACAGGGTCCGGCTTGTATATCGCGCGAATCGCGCAGGCCTTCCGGACCACCGGATGAATCTGTCGCTAATGCGTGGGTCCGCGAACAAGAGCCTGAGCCGGCCAAGTTGGTCATTGACCAAGGCGTTCATTGGGTATAACACCATCGCCCGCACTGCTGGCGTTGCTCCAAACGCCTGCCCGTTCCTTTGGGCTTCAGAGGCCAGTTTGCCCAGGATGGGCAACAGGAAACACTCCGTTTTGCCAGATCCAGTCCCCGTCATGACCACGAGGCTTCGGCCATCCACAAGCGTGAGCTTCGTG
Source organism: Dehalococcoidia bacterium (assembly GCA_965197645.1). Lineage (GTDB taxonomy): Bacteria > Chloroflexota > Dehalococcoidia > Plut-88900 > Plut-88900. The sequence goes on from OZ240219.1 coordinate 1,339,756, forward strand.
GAATCTGCTTGGTGTTGATATGGGGGATCATAGATCAGGCGGTTTAAGTCACCGTCGGTCTCAGAGACAGCGCCGAATACTTCAAGGGCAGCCGAATCAAGCCCGAGATCTTTGAACGCCGTGCCGGTCTTGTAGCGAGGTGTGCTCTCCAAGTAGGGTTGCTGGTGAATCACACCAGTTGTTCGGAGAATCTCCTGACGCTGAGCGACCAGGCTCGGATGGCTTATGTGATACGTCGCCTCGATGTAATCCCTTAGAGCTTCTTGCATCTGCTGGATGGTCTCTACGATGGTTAGCGACATATATTCCCCACTCTTCCGGTCATGAGGGTTCTGGACTGCCATTCATTTCATCTAGCCACAGCACTTCCGTGGCGAAGCGTACTTCTTCCGCTACCTCATCCTCGGCTATTCGATAGGCGAAGAGACTTCCTGGCCTCGACACCAGATGTCCGATCGAGTCCAGTCTGCGTTGAGCCCACATCGGCAAGGGAGAGAAGAACTGCATGACATAGGAGTTCCCTGGGCCCAGGCTTATGCTGAATGTCTGGGCACTTCCCCTAGACGCGTCAATCGCCATCTGCAGACGCCATGCCTCATCGCAGCCGCGCCATCGACTGTCCGCCAGAGGTAGGTCCACGAGTCGCTCAGGTCTCCCGTTGCTCATTTCTATGTAGCACCACAGGTCTCCACCGTAGGCCTGGCTTCGACGGGCCACAAAACGTCCTGATAGCCGTCCTGCTGAAGTCCATCGCCCACGGTAGAATCGGACCGGGCGGCTACTGTCGAGCACCGACAATCCAGCCACCTCCCCCGAGGGCTGAGCTGCGTCAAGTAAACGGTCCATATAGGCCAAGTGCTGCGTTGGGGCTTCTCGACGGGGTGCCCACAACCACTGATCACCAGGCGCTTCACTGAAACCTAACTGCTCGAGTTCGGCGCCAAGGTCTTCGCCGGGTCTGGGACTGAGGCGCCGCAGGTGACCCTCGTATTCGATGCGGTCCGCGAGACTATCGAGTACCGGAGTAGAGATGCCTAGGAGAATCGCGGCACCACTTTCTCTAGATACGAAGCTGGGGGAAGCCGCGTAAAGGAGGACTGCCGCGCGAGAGGTCACATCTGATTCTATGTCGCGGTGCTCAAGAAAGTCCCCAAGAGCTACCATAGCCTCCAGTGTTTCTCGGATCGTCTCTCTCGTCTCCTCCAAGTCTTCAACCAGTCCGCGCAATGGCTCGGAAACGGCGCGAACGAGCGTGGTAGAGGCGCAAGGGCACAGGAAGTTCGCAGCCCTCCTCAGAGCTGCGGCCATTGACTCGACTGAAGTGAGGTCAAATGCCGTCTTATCTAACCCTAGCTCGGCTACCTTGTTGGCGTGAACTTCGCTGGAGGTCAGGCGTCTCATGCCCACCTCCAGCCCGAGTAGAGGGTCCCAGATGGAGAACCGGGGGGCATGTACGAATCTGCGGCAATGACAGCTAGCCTCGCAGATCGCGCGAGAGACGGCGAGTCCATAAGGTGACCTAGCCCGGTGCGTAGTTCTTGGCCCGCCCAAGATTCGGCGCCAGCGGGGTCGCTCGCTAGCCTCAACGCAAGCTCTGCCAGCCACTTAGGGGTAATGACGCCAGCAGCACTCGCGTCGATTGTCGTGGTTCGCCGAATGCTCTCAGGCAGAAGCCGATACTCCAGGGCTACTGAGGCTAGGCGGTCAACTCGATGGCCACAGCCTTCATGAGCCACAGTTTGCGCTTCGCGTAGTAGAACATCCCCCGCCCTTGACTCGGTAGGATCCCTGGAGATCGCACTGGATAAGGCTTGCAGGCCTCCGGAGTTCCTCGCTCCGGAAGTTGCCTCCTCTTCAGCTCTCGCCCAGTTATTTCCACCCAGGAGGCGAAAGAGCTCGAAGACTAGAGTGGCCAAGACCTTTTCACGTCGGAATGCAGCCAATACATTGCCGGGCAGTCTCGCGCGACTCCACAGACCTGCAAACCCAACCACTCTGAGAGCAGAGTCTGGAGACCTGATTAATGGCTCAATATGCGGAGAAAGGGCCAGGTCCGCGAGGCCGTAACTCTGGCGGGGCACTGGAGGAACAATGATCGCAGCGCCGTGCTTCGAATTTTGCGCGACATACATTCCGCCCCGATCGGATGCTTGAATATCAGTCGCGTATGGTATCCGTTCTTCAGTACACGGCGTCTCGAATGCCACGCGGCTCAAGAGGGGTCGATCCGATTCGCCGCTGTCGTCGAATAGCCGGGCCAGATAGGCACTACCATCTCGCTTCAATGCCCATCGAAGGGGAGTGAATGGCCGTTCACATCGGAGTGTGAATCCGCCGAGGTCACCGGCTTTGAATTCCAGAGCGCATACGTTGGCCGAATCGTAGGCTTCCTGTACTTCCTCCTTGCTTCGAACGTATCTGTCGAAGTGCTTCTGCCAGTCTTCCGTGTCTACTGGCAGAGCTATCGGCGGAAGCTGCTTCACGAGAATTGGGGCGCCCCCATTTCTCTCAAACAACGACAAGCGACTCTCGACATCGCGGTGCTGTGGTCCCCGAAGTAAGACTTCGACCTCACCATCCCAAAGTTCTTCCATAGTCGGATGAGCAGGATCGATCTGTACCAACAGCGGGCCCCGATGATCAGCTACATGCGTCTGTGGCAAGTCCTCCCTAATTCGGACGACTGCTTCCTGGTCATCGAGAAGCTCAGGCTGACCTGCCAAACCACTCTGTGCGGAGAACTTAAGCCTATGGATGCCGACCGGAAGCCGGGGAAGCTCCAGAAACAGTGGCTCCCCTGGATTCAGGGATGCCACCTCGAAGGAATGAGGTGGGCTTGCGTCCATTGAGACACGGACGGATGCCAGAGGGTGATCCGCAAGAATGGCGAGGCACGGTTGCTCCGAGGCGAACCACTCTCCGTGCCCATCGCCGTCCCATGCCGCTGCGGCCAGGCCGGCAGGCCAGACCTCTATCGTCCTTGCCTGCCCAAGCCCCAAGTCTAGAATAGCTTCTTGCCAATCTGTCTCAAGGGCCTCCGGCACGTCCAATATCGCCGCATGTATTCCCTTGCACGCTAGCTCTATCTGAGTAACATATTCGTCTGTCTCGATTGGCCCCACCGTACTGAGGAGTATGTAGCGTTCACCGGGTCTAACTCTCAGGCTCTTGCGCTCATAGGCCAATCCATCGGCCGCGACCCTCAACAGCCAGATGGGACCAGGGCGAAGTAGGCACTCCATACGAAGAAGGAAATCAAGCTGGGTATCTGCGCCTTCGAACTGCAGGAGGACCTCATCCGGCTTCGGCCAGTGGCCAAGCCTTACCTGCTGAGCGCCATGCAAGAGCCGACCTCTCGCCAAAGGCCGTCCCGCTGAACCTGCAACCATGCATCGAGACCCCGTCAGGATGTCCCGCGTCTGAGGAAAACGCAGCAAAAGATGCGAAAGTGCAGGGATTTCAAGGAGGATATCCCACGAAGCGCCAGTAGCATCTGTTGGTCGAGCCATCACGCGTGGTTCAATCCCTAGAACAGCGACCGCCGACCTGGCTTCGTCCACTTGATTAATGCTGGAGGGATCTGTGCGACTACTAGGCGAAGAACCGAGACCACGGATTCGGACTCGTTCGTTTACCGAGCTACGCGCCTTTCGAAGCCACTCCCTGGCCTGCCGCTCACGGTCTAGATCCTCACTGATCCTCTCAAGGGTCGCCGGGTATATGAGTTCGCTCGTCCCGGCCTGCCCTTGAATGAGAAGGGCGGCAGCTATCTGTCCCAATAGTCGCGTCCCCTGTGCCAAGTTTTGGAATCGCGATGATGCATTCCAGCTACGCGCAGCAATGACTTCACCCAGTAGCTCCGGGGACCTGAGAATATCTTCATTAAGGAGGAATCTGGAATCAAAGAGAGTCCGTGCCAGTTGTATTTGAAGGTCCTTTGGGAGGATGGCGTGTGTAATTGGCCAACATATGATGGAAAAGTGTTCTGCCCAAGGACCCGATGGCACCGCACCACTGAACTCTCGCGCAAACCGTTGGTAGAAGTCTCGAATCCTGTAGCGGTCTCCATTGCGCAGCCATCCGGGTGTCTCCTGTTCGAAGGTCTGCCAATATTCGTCACCAGAGTACCGATAGCCCAGTTCAGCGGAATACACTATCCACGCCAGCCAGTGATTCTGTGATGGCCGGCGATGAGCGATGTGGGCTCGCACTGCGCTTTCTAGCTCTTCGACTTCCGCTTGGGTCAGTCCGTGCTCAAGTCCAAAGAGTGGTTCAGTAATGCCCCTTGCGCGCCGACTGTCACGGAGCGTGGCAAAGTGCAACGCAAGGCGCGCCTGCCATTCTTCAAGCTCAATGTGCATAGCGACGCTCACCCTGGGCCTCCATGCAACAAGGATTCAATCATGCTGTCCTTGTCAAAGTTCTGATAGCTATTGTCACGAAGGGATCGTGGAACGACCCAACGATTCAGACAAAACTTTGATATCGCGGCAGCTGATCTTGTGAGAGAGCGCGTTCTCTTACGTTTTCCCGCTAGGACCTCCCTCCAGTTGTCTGCCAGCGGGACCGCATAGACCTCTCGCTCCACGCCGTGCTTTAGGATTGAATTCCCGTCAATGCCAATGTCTTCGAGGGCAGCTCTTGCCACGCGCAGTTTCCAGTTTGGTCCCATACCAAAGCGATGGCCTGAAGCATACGGATGTCCCTTTGCCTCCAGATGCTCTCTAAGCGAATCGAAGATTCGGCCATGTAGGTGAAAGTGGCCGAAACCCTTGGTTGTTCCGATTCTAAGAAAGTGAGGACCATTTGGAATAGCCAGGCGGTTGTAGATTGATGACCTACCAAGTGCCGATGTCGTGGTCAACAACACGAGACGCGCTCGATGGTTCCTTTTGCGAATAACCGATTGACGCTCTAGATACTTCCGTTCGTACGCTCGTTTCACCTCCGTGCTGCCCATCAATGCCGCGACAAGTTTTCCACCAATCATCTGTGAGTAGGGAGGGACGGCACCAACGACATAAGCATCCATGACATGGACAAGGCGGTCACGACGGTCCTCATGGGTCCAGCCAATCCAATTGTCCCGCGCTGAAAGATTAAAGACCGGGTCTCCAAGAGCGAAGAGTCCAATCAAACAACCATTCTGTCTATCTCTCACAAGGAATCGGAGTCGACGTCCAAAACCTTGCGACACTGGGACGGACCACAACAGGCAAGCAAACCTAAATAGTCGAGACTCAAGTGAGCCAGGCAAAACCTCAACAAGCTCTGGTTTGATCGATGCCGGGTCAATCTGGCTACCGTTCGCGAAGTGACCTGCGAGTTCAACACCATGCGTTTCTACGAAGGCCCTTTGCCGCTCTAGGATATCCAGCCGCTGGGCGGCATGCAGATTCCGAATCTTCTGCTTCGTCAATTCTCCGTCCACAAAATAGCCACTGCCATTCTTGGAGAAACCTAGAGTCAACAGGTGGTCGTGGATTGCTTCCTCCAAAGGAACTCCGTCCGCGTCGTCACGAGACGGAAACAAGGTGTCGGCTCCCAAAGAAGATGCTGCTTCTGACGTCAGTGTCGAAGCTGAGTTGATTGACTCAATTGTCATTGATGCTTCTGCCCTCACCTTCTGAGGAAGTATGCTCGTCACTTCTAAACCGCACCCAGTCGTCTACTTCAGACAGCTTGAATCTAAGGAGTCGACCAACCCGGTGAGCTGGGAAGCCTTTTGAGTCGACCCAGCGGTATATCGAGTCCTTGGTGACTTGCAGGTGCGTAGCCACCTCCGCGATGTCCACCCAGTTTTCAGTGGAAGTCATGTCAATACCACCTGTGTATATAAAATGCTATGAAAGTCTATGACAGTATAGAACTTCCCCCCTCCTTACAGTCAACAGAGTCTTGCCGAAGCCGGAGTCGCTCCGAGGTCCCGGTCCGCAGCGGCTTCCACCTTCAACCTCCCGCCTCCCACAGATCCTGAAGCCCCTTGACGAAAGCCTGCGCCTTGGCTATGGTCCACTGCTCCCGCCCTCGCCCGAACAGGGGCACCTGTCCGTTCTGGCACTTGCAGCCCTTGAGCTGCGCCTTCTTCAGCCAGTCGAGGATGCTCGTATAGGTCGGCGCTAATTCCGGTTTGAACAACCCGTTGGGTACGTTGTAGAGCAGGCACTCGATGAAATACGATGGGGCGGCGTCCTTGGTGAGCGCCTTCCTTTCGACGAGCCGGTTCCGGGCCGCCTTGAACATGCGGATGGTCCTCTTGAACCGGTTGTTAGCGGCTTTTTCCTTCCTCAACCCTCGGGAATGGTGCTGCTGTGGAAGGCTGACGACCCAGCGCCCCTCGTCGGAGAGATAGAATCCGATGCCCTCCCTGTGGCTCACCGTGACCACGAGGTCGGCGTCCGCCGGGATCCTGCCCTTCGGCACCTTCAGAGTCTTACGGCCGCTCTTTGCGGCCTTCCCGAACCTGGCCCGCAGAGCCTTCAGCGCCTCGTCCCGGAACGACTTCCATTGTTGGTGTACGAACCTGTGGGAACCATCTTCCTGCAGCAGTTCGCCGGTAAGGTCGGCCACCGCGGGCTTTAGCTTCGACGACAGCCGGACGACCACATCGACGTCGCTGTCCCCGCCGAGGTTCGTGTCGTTCTTGTACGAGCCCTGGAGAAAGACCTCGTACTTGAACTGCGATAGGGGCCCTTGTGGGCTTTGAGGGCCTCCCGGATGGGTACATGAGCCTGCTTGAAGGCCGTTCCGGCCTGATGATGGCTCCACCTGGATAGTGTTGATTCAGGTATAGGCATTTCTCACCTTAGAGCCCCCCATATGCCCGGACGTCCAGATGGACACAACCACACGGTCACTGGGAGGTAGGCTGTTGTCGATGTGTTTCGACCAGATTGCTCCCTACGACACGGTAATGAACTTCAAATCTGTGCATTTCTGGAACCGGTCTCGAATCAGTGGCAACGTGGCCAATCTTCCCCCAGAGCACATAGCTGTCGTTGCCCGCACTGCGCGGCTTCAGCGTTTCGGCAGGGAACTGGATTCTCCTGTTCTCCTTTGGATCAATTGGGTGGTTGGCTGTCATAAGGCCCGACAGGATTTTCTTGTAGGGGTCAGGTTCCTGAATTCGGTAGTACACCTGAAACGGGACGGACGTCTTGACATCAAACACAACCTGGAACCTCTCCAGATTGTCGGTCGCTAGATGAGGAGTGACGCTGAGAATGGAGCCTTCTCTCTCCGCCTGAACGGCGTCGAGCGTGTGGCCTAAGGCACCGCGAAGCCTACTCGACAGGTCCTCTCTGACGCTGGTTCGCACCGGGTCTTCCAGTCCTTTCGTTACACCGCGAGTTGCCGGGTCTTCAAGAGAGAACTGAAGCGGGCGGCTGCCGCGCACGTCGAAGGGAAGTTCCTTCAGGTCTCCAGCGGGAAGATACGCTGCATTGACGGCACATATTATGCGCGTCCTGCCTAATCCTGTAGCCAAGGCGTAGCCTAGCTCGAAAAGGACGTTGGGGTTTGGCGTAAGCCTAGTGTCTGACCGCGGGCCGTTGATGGGGGTGATATCCGCTACAAACACTTCACATCGCTCGATCTTGTCGAGGATGGTAGAAGTGATCTCCGGCCACCCGGCTACTCCGGAAGTATCCTCGTCCAACCGTAATGCTTCTTCAAGGGCAAGGTCTCGATTCAGGTTGTTGACTGCCTTGGCCAGGGCCGCCTGGATGACGCCCCTCGTCTCTCCGAGGTCAGATTGCCATGAGAAGAAGATCGTATTAGTCATGTCCCCTCCGGCTCCTCCCCCTTCTCCATCCGGTAGCCGACGCGGGGCTCGTTGAGGATGTAGGTGGGGTTGTTGGCGTCGTCGCCCAGCTTGCGGCGGAGTTGCTTGGCGGCGGTGCGCACCCGCCGCGAGTCGCCCGACCTCCGCAGGCCCCAGACCCGTTGCAGCAGCCGGTCGTAGGTCAACACGCGACCGGCGTTGGCCGATAGCTCGAAGAGCAGTCCGTACTCGATGGCGGTCAGCTGCACGGGACGCCCGGCCAGCGTCACGCGACGCTCGGCGTAGTCGATGGTCAGTTCCCCCAGCACGTAGGGTTCCGACGGCTCGGCCCATTCGGGGGCTTCCCGCTTGCGCAGGGCCGCCTTGATCCTCGACACAAGCTCCATCGGCGAGAAGGGCTTGACCACGTAATCGTCGGCCCCATTCTCGAAGGCCCTGGCGATGATCTCTTCCTGGCCGTAGGCTGACAGGAAGATGACCGGCACGTCCGCCATGTCTAGGATGCCCCGCATCAGCTCGATGCCGTCGGTTCCCGGCAGCATCAGGTCCAGCAGCACCAGGTGGGGGTCGTTCGCCTCCACCAGGCTGAGCGCCTCCTCCGGGTCTCCGGTCACAACCGGGGCGTAGCCCGCCTTCGTGAGCGCGTCCCGGACGTGCCTGAGGGTCTGCGGGTCGTCGTCCACCGCGAGAATGCGCTCCCGCTCCCTCTCCGACCGGCTGGAGCGCACCGGGAGATTGGCGGCCCCGATCCCGGCGTCCTGGGCCACCGGAATAGTGAAGGTGAACCGCGCCCCAAGGCCCGGCCCGTCGCTCTCGGCCCAGATGCGGCCCCCGTGGGACTCCACTATCCCCTTGCAGATGGCGAGGCCCAGGCCCGACCCCGCGATGTCCCGTCCCCGGTCCTCGCCGTCGATGCGGGAGAACTTCCGGAACAGGTGCGGCAGACGCTCGGCGGCTATCCCCCGGCCCTCGTCCGTGACGGAGACCGCCACGTGGTAGCCCTCCCGCACGGCGGTCACCCCGATGGCCGACGCCTCGTGGGAGTGCCGGGCCGCGTTGGAGAGTAGGTTGCTCAGCACCTGGATGATCCGCCGCCCGTCCGCCATGACCAGGGGCAGATCCGGCGAGAGGTCGATGCGGAGGTTGTTCCTGCCCCCTCCGCTCTGGAACCTGCTCCTCGCCTCGTCCACCAGGGTCGCCACCTCCGCAGGCGCGGGGGCCACCGACAGCTCGCCCGTCTCGATGCGCGCAACGTCCAGCAGGTCGCCGATCAGGTCGCGCATGTAGTCGGCCTGCTCGCCGATGATGCGGAAGAACTGGAGCATCTCGGCGGGGTCCAGGTCGGACGCCGCCTCGGTCAGCGTGGCGGCTGAGCCCTTGATGGCGGTCAGCGGCGTCCTCAGCTCGTGGCTCACCATGCCCAGGAACTCGGCCCGCAGCCGCTCCATCTCCTCCAGCGGCGTCATGTCCTGTAGGGTGACGACCACTGAAACGACCTCGCCCTCCTCCGAGCGGATGGGCGTGGCGTTGACCAGGGTGGTCACGCTCTGCCCGCCGGGGACCTCGATGACGATCTCCTCGGCCCGCACCGTCTCGCCCGTGCTCAGCGCCTGGGCCAGGGGGAACTCTTCCAGGGAGATCTCCCGCCCGTCGGCACGCCGGAAGGTCAGCATGTCGAGGAGCTCCTCCGCAGAGCCGTCAGGCATGTGCAGACCGCTGACGATCCTCCTGGCCTCCCGGTTGACCGACGTCACGCCGCCCGTCTTCGCGTCGAAGACCAGGACGCCCACGGGAGTCGTGTTCACCAGGGTCTCAAGGTCGGCCCTCGTCCGCTGCTCCTCCCGGTGCCTGCGAGCGTTGGCGATGACCAGCGCCGCCTGGGAGGCGAACATCACCAGGGTCTCCTCGTCCTCGGGGGTGAACTCCAGCTCCTTCTCGCCGACGTAGAAGGCACCGACGCTCTCCCCCAGGTGGCGGATGGGCGCGGCCAGGAAGGGCAGTGGCGAACTCACCGTCATCGGCGGGTGGAACTCGGGCAGGCCCAACTCCCTGACGTAGCTGTGGAAGTCCCGCAGCCGCAGCGGTTCACTGATGCTGCTCAGGTACTCGAAGAACAGCATCCCGTTGGGAAATTCGGCGAACCGCCGGCTCTCCTCGGGAGTCAGCCCGGAATAGAGGAAGTCCTGTATCCGTCCCGATTCGTTCAGGAGGGTGATGACGCCGTAGCGCGCCCCGGTCAGCGAGCAGGCTGAGTCGAGCACCCCCTGGAGCACTGTGTCGAAGTCGAGGCTCTCGTTGATGCGCAGGCTGGCCTGGCTCAGCCGGGACAGCCGGTCCCGCAGCTCCGCTATCTCCCGCGCCTGATCGTCTGCTTGTTCCATTTCCCTCCTCGAATCGGGCTGCCGATGACTCTGAGGTTGCCCGCCGCCGCGCCGGATGCGGGATGCGAGAACGCGTTAGGCTCGGCCAGCCCCCGAATTATAGCTGGCCCAGGAAAAACTCACAACGGATTCGGTTGGAAAAGTCTTGACTCTCACAGATACCTCACAGGCGTTTTGGTAAAATGCGGTTCGTGACTGCCCATTTTGTGGGAGAGATTCGCTTGGCATTCGACAGACCGATAGATGGAATAGAGACGGCAAACGCACCGGCGGCCCTTGCCGCCGACGCGAAGACCGCGCTTGAGGTCGCCTTCCGTCTCGGACTAGCACAGATGTTCACCCCCCCCCCCCCCCCCCCCGATTTTCCCTCTGCTCTAGCACCCTCGTCCCCTCCGGCTCATACCGGCAGGCCCGACCCTCTCCCATCGCCGCTCCCTCTGAGCGCGCGCCCGAAACCTTCAGAGTCCTCGAAGGACGCTCCCCCGGGCGCTTCCCGCGTCCTCGCGTCCACACGCCTTCAACCATGCAACGCCCTACCCGGTGTGCGCCACGCCTCCATCGGCTGACGCCTGCGGACCGGACGGGCGGCGTCCCGCACACCCGCACCACCACATGGAGGAACCATCATGACTGAAACCATCAAGAGACTACGTTTCCCCAGGCTACGTTTCCCGGTACCGGTGGTCACCACCCTGGCGCTGCTCGTTATCCTCGCCGCCGTGGCCCTCTCCGGCACGGCCCAGGCGCAGACCGCAATCACCCTGGTCAGCAACATCGGGCAGGCCGAAGCCACCCTTTCCCGCAACCCGGTGGGGCAGCCCATAGGCCTGCAATTCACCACCGGAGACAACGCGGCCGGCTACAACCTGGACAGCGTCGAAATTGCTGTGGGCGACTACGAGAACGTCGTGGTGACGGTCAGCCTCTACTCGGATTCCTCCGGGGAGCCGGGGTCGAGCATCTTCAACTTCACGAACCCGACCTCCGGTATCACCGCCGACGCGGTCAACACGTTCACGGCCCCCGCCAACACCACCCTGGCGGGTTCGAATACGCCGTACTTCATCGTCTTTGACGGCGCGAACGATCCGGATGAAAGCACCAACAGAATACGCATAAAGATGACCCATACGAATGACGAGGACTCGGGCGGCGCCACGAACGCGGAGGGCGATGCCGATTGGGAGATCGCTGATATCTCGCATGCTCTGGATAGTGGTGTCTGGTATGGAGACGATACCGACGAATTGAAGATTCGGCTGAAGGGCAGCGCAAAGTCGGGCGGCGACACGCCGACGGTCTCGACGGACGCGACGCTGAGCGCGCTGTCGCTGGGCACGGGCGTGACGCTGAGCCCGGCCTTCGACGCGGACACGTACGCCTACACGGCGTCGGTGGCCAACAGCGTCGACGAGGTGACGGTGACGGCTTCGACGACCGACACGGACGCCACGTTCGAATACCTGGACGAGTCCGACGCCACGCTCGACGACGAGGACACCAACGCGGCCGGCCACCAGGTGGAGCTGGACGTGGGCGACACCGTCTTCAAGGTTAAGGTGACGGCCGAGGACGGCACCACCACGCAGAACTACACGGTGACCGTGACGCGGGCGGCCTGCACACTGAACGACGGCGACCTGTGGTGCGGCGTGGTGGACGTGGGGACCATCACCAATAGCGGCGGAATGACTCAAAGTCACGGATTCCAGGGAACGAAGGGCGACCTGTCGGACAAGACGTTCTCGCTCATGTTCGAGACCGGGACCACCAACAACTACACGATTACGGCGATTGTGGTCGGGGCGAGGACCGCCATCAGCGAACAACTGTTTTTCGTGACGTCCAACACTCTGACGAACACCGAAGAGGAGAGCCTGGCGCTGCATGTCGACGGCGAGAGCGACCCGTTCGTGTGGAGCGACAGCACGGAGGTGATCCCCGGCTCCTACCGATGGCCCGCGCGGACGGACCTGGACTGGTCGTCGGAAACCACGGTCACGCTGCGCCTGCGCGAGTTCCTGAGGCCGACGGTCACCAACGTGGCGGTTACCTCGATGCCGGTGCTGGAGACCGACACCTACGGGGCGGGCGAGACGATCGAGGTCTCGGTGACCTTCAGCGAGGCGGTCGACGCCACGTCCAACACGGACTTCGTGCTGAGCGTGGGCGGCGCCAGACGCGCGCCGCTGCTGAGCGGCTCGGGCACGGCGACGCTGGTGTTCGGCTACACCGTGGTGTCGAGCGACGAGGACACCAACGGCATCTGGATCGGGGACGAGACCCGGACCCTGGTCGGCAACCGCAACGGGGAGCCCCAGAACGGCACGATCACGAGCGTGGCCACCGGCGCGGCGGCGGTCATCGCCCATACCCTGCTCGGCACGGACTCCGACCACAAGGTGGACGGCTCGCGGACAACGGACAACGTCGCCCCGGCGTTCACGTCTTCGGCGACCTTCGACGCGGCGGAGAACCAGACGGCGGCGGGCACGGTGCTGGCGACCGACGACGATACGGACGACAGCGTCACGGGCTACGAGATCACCGGCGGGGCGGACCAGACGTCCTTCTCCATAGGGGCAACCTCCGGGGTGCTGACCTTCGACGCGGCCCCCAACTACGAGGACGCGGAGGACCAGGGCACGAACAACACCTACGTGGTGGACGTGACGGCGACCAGCGGCACGGGGACGCGGGAGATGACCGCGACGCAGACGATCACGGTGACGGTGACCGACGTGGCCGAGCAATCCGCCAAGCCGGACAAGCCGACGCTGGCGGCGGTTTCGGGCTCGACGACGAGCCTGACCGCGACGTGGACGAAGCCGGACCTGAACGGCGGCCCGGACATCACCGGCTACGACCTGCAATACCGCGCGGGCGCGACGGGCACGTGGTCGAGCTCCACCAGCTACGGCGCGACGGTGACGACGGCGACCATCACCGGGCTGACGGCGGACACGTCCTATCAGGCGCGGGTGCTGGCCAAGAACGGCGAGACGGACAGCGACTGGTCGGACGCCTCCGACGCGGTGAGCACCAACGCGGCGGTGGCCATGACGCCCACCGACGTGCTGGTCAGCAACTACCCCGACGGCTCGGGGTCCGACTTCAACCTGAACTTCGTGCAGTCCGGCAACAGCCAGCGCCGCTACTTCGCCCAGACGTTCACGGCCGGCGCCGGGTTCACCCTGACCGCGGTCGACATCCCCTTCAGGCGCGTGCCCGACAACTCGCGCGTGACGGTGTCGCTGCACGCGCGGAACGGCAGCAAACCGGGAACATATCTGGGGGAACTGGACCTGTCGGGGGCGCTGGCCGTCGGCGACAACACGTTCGCCGCGCCCGCGGGCACGGCGCTGGCGGCCGGAGAGTACTTCATCCGGGTGCGGTGGCGCATGGGCGACACGGACAACCTCCGAATGACGGACGGCCCGGATGACGAGACGAGCGCCGAGAGCGGGTGGAGCATCGAGGACAGATCCCAGTACAGCGCCAGCGGCTCGAGCTGGAGCAATTGGAACCAGCAATTCGCCATGCGGGTCCGGGGCACGATCGACGGCGTGCCGCGGGTCGCCACCGGCGGCGTGCGGATCGAGTCCGACCCGGATGCGCACGACAGCTACGGCGTCGGCGAGGAGATCGAGGTGGCCGTGGGCTTCACCGACGACGTGACGGTGGACACGACGAGCGGCACGACGAGCGTCGCGCTGACCGTCGGCTCCAACACCCGCTACGCCGACTACTCGGCGAGCGACAGCGACGACGACGAGCTGGCGTTCGTCTACACGGTGACGGCGGACGACCACGACCAGAACGGCGTCTCCATCGCCGCCGACGCGCTGGAGCTGAACGGCGGCGCGATCCACAAGGACGGCGACTCCAGCACGAACGCGGTCCTCGACCACGCCGCCCTGGACGCGGATTCCGATCACCGGGTGAACCGCGACCCCATCATCGTCTCGGACGGCGTGTCGGTGATCTCCGACCCGCAGGCGGCGACGGACACCTACGGCCTCGGCGAGGTCATCGAGATCGAGGTGGAGTTCAGCGCCGCAGTGGACGCCACGACCAACACGGACTTCGTGCTGTCGGTGGCCGGGGCCAAGCGCGCGCCGCTGCTGCGCGGCTCGGGGACCAAGAAGCTCGTGTTCGGCTACACCGTGGTGGCGAGCGACGACGACGACGACGGCATCTGGATCGGGGAACAGGACCGGACCCTGGTCGGCAACCGCAACGGCGAGCCCCAGAACGGGGAGATCACGAGCGCGGTCACGGACCGGGCGGCGGACCTCGACCATGACAGCCCGGGCGTGCTGTCCGACCACAAGGTGGACGGCTCGCGGACAACGGACAACGTCGCCCCGTCGTTCACGTCTTTGGCGACTTTCGACGCGGCGGAGAACCAGACCGCGGCGGGCACGGTGGTGGCGGACGACAGCGATGCGGACGACAGCGTCACGGGCTACGCGATCACCGGCGGGGCGGACCAGGCCCTGTTCGAGATCGGCGCGACCTCAGGCGAGCTGACGTTCAAGTCGGCGCCGAACTTCGAGGACCCGCAGGATACGGACACCGGCAACGACTACGTGGTGGAGGTTACGGCGACCAGCGGGACGGGAACGCGGGAGATGACCGCGGATCAGACGATCACGGTGACGGTGACCGACGTGGACACGGAGGCGCCGGGCAAGCCGGGGGCGCCGACGGTGTCGGCGGCGTCGGCGGCGTCGGCGACGAGCCTGAGCGTGAACTGGTCGGCGCCGACCAACGCGGGTCCGGCCATCACCGACTACGACGTGCAGTACCGGGCGGGCACCAGCGGGGCCTGGAGCGACGGGGGCCACGTCGGCACGGCGACGACGGCGACGCTGACGGGCCTGTCGGAGGACACCTCCTACCAGGTGCAGGTGCGGGCGACCAACGACGAGGGCACGGGCGACTGGTCGGACTCGGGCAGCGGCACGACGGACGCGGCGCCGTCCGACGACTGTCCCAACGACACCACCACCACTTGCGAGGTGGACGTGGGCGGCTCGGCCACGGGCACAAGCGGAACCCTGGACAGGGACTGGTTCCGGGTCGTGCTGGAGGCGGGCACGAGATACCAGATCGACGTGGAGGGGGCGGATACCGGCCGCGGCACTCTGCCGAACCCGGCCGCAGCTCTCTTCGATACATCCAGCACTAACCTTGGTGCGAACAACGACGGGGGCGTGGGCGAGAACGCCCGGCTGATTTACACGCCCACAACGAGCGGCACCTACTACGTGCAGGCATCCAATGTCTCCGCTGTGGACGAGGGCACCTACACGCTGTCGGTGATCGTGCTGGGCGCGAACGGGAACTCGGAGGCGGACACGGACTTTCCCAACAACAACACGACCACCGGCCGGGTCGAGGTCGGGGCCTCGGTCACGGGGAACGTCGAATCCGCGAATGACGTGGACCGTTTCCGGGTCGATCTGGAGGCGGACAAGGAATACCAGTTCGACCTGGAGGGCGCGCCGACAGGCCGCGGCACCCTGCCAGACCCGGCCCTGTCGTTCGCAGATGCGACGGGCACCGTGCTTGAATATGACGACAACGATGGCGACGGCGTCAACAGCCAGATTGTCTACACACCGACCGCGACTGGCGTCTACTACCTCAGGCCCCACAGCAGGGTTGACACCGAAACGGGCACCTACACGCTGTCGGTGCGTGAGGTCCCGACGGCGGTCCTGCCGACGCTGAGCATCGTGAACAAGTCGGAGACCGAGGGCTCGCTCATGGTCTTTCTGCTGAGTCTGTCGGAAGCGACCTCAGAGAACGTGGCGGTGACCTGTACGGCAACGTTCGGGGGCGGCGACACGGCGGTCGCGGAGGATCTCACGTTTACGAGCGCGAACGGAGGTGTCCGGAGCGGCCAGGTGGTGGGGATATGCTCGTTCCGCTCGGTGCAGGACACCATCGTCGAGGAGGACGAGACCTTCACGGTGACGCTGTCGGGCGTGTCGTCGAACGCGCAGCTGGCGACGGACCCGACGGCCAAGGGCACGATCCTGGACGACGACGATCCTCCAGTTGACGACTCAGAGACCGAGGAAGACGACCTGGCCGCCGACACCACCACCACCGGAACGGTCGAGGTGGGCCGGGCCGCGGTCAGGGGAGACATCTTCGCCCCGGAATTCTCGGAAGGGGACGGCCCCAACGAGGTAGACGGTTGGGACTTCGACACCGACTGGTTCGAGGTGGAGCTGGAGGCGGACAAGACCTACCGGATCGACATGTGGGGCCACACTACCGCGAACGGTCTCACCCTGCGCCTCCCGCAGATCAACGCGATCTACGATTCGAAAGGGAGTTTCATTGTCAACACGTGGTACAGCGACGAATCAGACTCCCACTACCTGTTCCGGGTGACGTTTACCGCCTCTAGCAATCGCAGCTATTACATCGCGGCGAGCGGCGAGTCGTTCGAGTGGGGCACCTACAAGCTGTGGGTCAAAGACATCACGGAGGATGACCACGGGGACCACGGGGACGAGGGGGACGAGGGGGACGGCACGAACGGCGGGAAGGGGCTCAAAAACCTGCGTGCGGTCGAGGAGAAGGGCGGGGTCAGGCTGACCTGGCAGTCCCCGGACGGCGCCGCGGTCACCGGCTACCGCATAGAGCGTCGCCGCGCCGGCGGGCAGGGCAGCGGTCCCCAGCGTTCCCATGGGCAGCCCAGGGACCACCACACCCTGGTGGAGGACACCGGCAACACCGAAACGAGCTATGTCGATGAAAGCGCGGAACAGGGCGTCGAGTACGAGTACCAGGTCAGCGCCCACAACGAGTCCGGCCCGGGCGAGGAATCGGACTGGGTGAGGGCCGGGCCGGAGGAGGAGCCGGTGTTGGGCGACGCCCTGCCGGGAGCGCCCCGCAACCTCACCGCCACCCCGGGAAACCGGGAGGTCACCCTGTCCTGGGACCCGCCCGACGACAACGGCAACCCGCCCGCGACGAGATACCGCATCGAGTGGAGGGTCGACGGCAAGGACTACGACAGGAACGATTGGGGCACAGCGCAAGAGACGACCTATACGACGAACGCCCAGGCCAACCTGGCCAATGGAGTCAAGTACTTCTTCCGGGTAAAGGCCGAGAACGATGACGGCAATAGCTACGGGCCATATGGACCGTCCTCCGGGGAGGTGAGCGCCACTCCCACCTCCGGCTCGGCGGTGGACCTGGGCACGCCGGTGCTGTCGGACACGGAGACCCTGCACCACGGCATAGTGCAGCTGGACTGGCAGGACATAGAAGACGCCGGTTGGTACGTGGTCCAGTACTACCACGTCGAAGACGAGGAGTGGCTGGACCTGCCCGCCGAGGGAGTGGACATCGCGTTCCACGGATCGAGCGCGGTGGTGAGCAACCTGCATGGGCTCTCGTGGCTGAGGGTTGGTGCGATGAGCTGTGCGGGAGCATCGGAGTGGTCGCAAATCGAGGAGTTGTACGGGACCAACGCATCGGACTGGGAGGGAGTGCCCGTACCCGAGGTGGCGGAGGGCGACGAGATCGAGCCATGCCCCGTGGTCCTGGGCACGCCGGTGCTGTCGGACACGGAAGACCTGCATCACGGCATGGTGCAGTTGGACTGGCAGGACATAGAGGACGCCGGGTGGTACGTGGTCCAGTACTACCACCTCGAAGACGGAGAGTGGTTGGACCTGCCCGCCGAGGGAGTGGACATCGCGTTCCACGGTTCCAGCGCGGTGGTGAGCAACCTGCATGGGCTCTCGTGGCTGCGGGTTGGTGCGGCGAGCTGCGACGGGGCATCGGAGTGGTCGCAGATCGAGGAGTCGTACGGGACCAACGCATCGGACTGGAAGGGTGTGCCCGTACCCGAGGTGGCGGAGGGCGACGAGATCGAGCCATGCTCAGAAGACGCGGACACGCCTGACAACAGCCCGGCGACGGGCGCGCCCACCATCAGTGGGACCGCCCAAGTGGGAGAGACGCTGACGGCGAACACGTCTGGGGTCGCCGACGGGGACGGGCTTGCAAATGCCACCTTCGGCTATCAGTGGCTTGCCGACGATACCGACATCGCAGGCGCTACCGGCTTGACCTACACCCTGACCGATAGCGAAGAAAGCAAGGCCATCACGGTGCGGGTGAGCTTCACCGACGACGCCGACAACGACGAGACGCTGACCAGCGGAGCAACGGACACGGTGGAGGCGGCGCCCACTACCAACAGTCCGGCCACCGGCGCGCCCACCATCAGCGGGACCGCCCAGGTGGGCGAGACGCTGACGGCGGACACGTCGGGCATCGCCGACGCCGACGGGCTTAGCAACGTCCAATACGAGTACCAGTGGCTTGCAGACGATACCGACATCGCAGGAGCGACCAACGCGACCTACACCCTGACCGATAGCGAAGAAAGCAAGGCCATCACGGTGCGGGTCAGCTTCACCGACGACGCCGACAACGAGGAGACGCTGACCAGCGCGGCTACGGACATGGTGGCCGGTGCGCAACCCACGGAGCCGCCCGCCAAGCCCACGGGCCTCGACGCCACGGCGACCCACGACTCGGTGACCCTCACCTGGGACGACCCCGACGACGACTCCATCACCGGCTACGTGATCCTGCGGCGCGTTCCTGGGTTCGACCCGGAGGGCCACTTCGATGTGCTGGTGGCGGACACGGCGACGGCGGCAACCAGCTACACCGACGACACCGTGTCGGCGGAGACTCGCTATACCTACCGCATCAAGGCAATCAACGGGGCCGGAACGAGTGAACGCTCGCGCTGGGTCCACATCGACACTCCGGCAGCGCCCGTACCCGATAAGCCCACGGGCCTCGAAGCCACGGTAACCCACGGCCAGGTGGTCCTCACCTGGGACGACCCCGGCGACGACTCCATCACCGGCTACGTGATCCTGCGGCGCGTCCGCGAGAACAATACCGGGGGCGATTTCAGTGTATTGGTCGCGGACACGGCCAGCGCCGCGACCACCTACACCGACGACACCGTGTCTGGCGGCCTCACCTACACCTACCGCATCAAGGCGATCAACGAGCACGGAACAAGCGAGCGGTCCCGCTGGTACCACATCGACATCCCCGAGGCCCCGTAGCGGGCAGCGAGGACTGCGCGGGCTAGGGGCCGTCCGCACGAGAGACGGCGGAAAGCTGCCCGACGGGTCGGCGCTGACCGTCAGCGGTCCGGGCCGGTAGAGGGCAACGGAGAAAGCCCGCACACATGGATAAAAGGGGGGAGGCCGCCACCATTCGGCAAGCACGGCGTGGCCTCCCCCAGGGCTCCGGGTTGGACCGACTGCGGGAGGGAGCTTGCACTCCGCACACCGTACCGCCCGGGGTTTCCGTCCTGCGGAAGGACCGGCTCGATGCCGAGACAGCGAGTTGACTACTACATACAAACCTACGAGTTCCCCGACGACTTCCCGGAGCGGCTCAAGCGGTTCCAGAAGGAGTCCGGCCTGTCCTGGTCGGAGATTGCGCGGCGCATCGGAACCTATCGCTACACCGTATGGCGCTGGAAGGAGGGCAGGGGCCGCCCCAACATGGAGCACATGATGGCCCTGCTCGACCTGGCCGAAAGCCTGGGCCTCCGCCATATCTTCACGGACTGAGGCGGCGCGACCGCAGGGGCCGGAAACGCAAAAAAGGCCCCATACATCGACGGGCAGGGGGAGGCAATCGCCCGAAGTGCGACGACCTCCCCCTCGTGAACTGTGGTCTAGCGTCCCGCGCCGACCGTCTCCTTCCCCCGTTCCTGCTCCATCGCCCACTCGAACATCGAGAGGCTTGCGGGCTGGGGCTTCCCGTTGCGCTTCGGCTTCACCGGCTCGGCCATGAACTCGGCCCAGGAGAACAGCGACTGCTGCGGCTCCGGGTCCTCGTCCTCGTGGTGGCCGTTGGTCCCGTTCCCGTTGGCCGGGGCGGGCGCGTGGCCGTTCCCATTGCCGTTGGCGTGGCGGCCGTTGGCCGGCACAAGCTCGACCGTCGGCCCGAACAGGTCGTCGTGGTGACCGTTGCCATTCCCGTTCCCGTTGACCGCAATGGTCTCCGGCTCGATCTCGACCAGCTTCCAGCCGTCGTCCACCAACAGCTCCTCGGCGGTGGCCTCAGCGTTCCTGGCCTGGGCGAACACCTCCTCCATCGTCTCGGCCTCGTCCTCCTCCTCGCCGCTGACGATCTTGCGGGCCAGCGCCATAATCATGTCGTCGCCGTCGTCCCCGTAGGCCGCGAGGCCGTCCTCCGGCAGCTCCCCCTCGACGGCCAGGGAGCTCTGCATCTTCTTTGCCACCAGCTTCAGCGCGTCGGCCTGGAGCGTGTTCCGGTAGGACATGAACACGACCTTGACCGGGCGGGTCTGCCCGATGCGCCACGACCGCCGCGACGCCTGCCGGACGACGTACACCGAATAATCTGTCTCGTCCCAGACGATGGTCGGGAAGTCGATCAGGTCGAGGCCGGTCTGCACCAGCCTGGGATGGCAGATGAGGACATCGATGCCCTCCTTCACCTTGTCCGCGACCCACTTCTCCCTGCGGTTCGGGGCCACCGCGTCGGCCTTCATCACCGCCACCCGGAAGCCGTGCCGGGTGAGGAAGTCGTCCATCCGCCCGGTGATGTCACGCGTCCCCGTATGCGTGACGTAGACCAGCACCCGCCTTCCCTCCAGCCGCTCGGCGGCCACCAGGTCGACGAGCGCCTTCTCCTTCGGGTAGAGCTTCTCCTCGGAAAGCGGCGGGACCGCCACGATGACGTCGCCCGTCCTGGGGTCGAAGACCGTCTCGCCCCTGGTGCAGCCGTCGGGGTAGGCCAGCAGCGTCTGGAGGTAGGTCGCCAGCAGCCGCTTGGAACCGGCCTTCAGAGCCGCCGCCAGCTCCTTCTTCAGCTCCTCGAACACCTTGTTGTAGGCGCTGCGCTGGGAGTAGCCGGTGGAGTCCTCCTCCGAGTCCATCGAGGACACGAGGATTTTCTCCTCGTAGTCCGGCAGCCCGGAGGCGACGTCGGCCAGTCTGAGGAACACCGTGTTCCCGATGATGTGAAACAACGCCGAGGGCACGAGTCCCGGCCTCTCCCTGGTGACCTTGCGGTAGCTGCGGCGGCGGCTGTTGCGCCCGTCCTCCACCGCGTCGTCGTCGGGCTTGCCGACGGTGACCTCCTCGAAGCCGTAGCGCTGTATCCAGCGGTGCTCGTCGGAGCGCCCGAACTCCGTCCTGATCTCCGGCGAGAACCGGTAGAGCAGGTGGAAGATGGTCGAGGAGTAGCCGCCGAGGAGCGTGCCCGTAAGGGAGAGGGACTTGCCGCACACGTCGGCGAGGATGCCGGCGGCGATGCCCTGGGCCGAGCCGCGCCCCTTGAACTCGTGAACTTCGTCGCCGATAAGCAGGTCGAAGAAGCCCTTCATCCGGTGCTTGATGTAGTCGGCCAGCGGGTAGCGGGCCGGGCCGGACCTGTCGGCCTGCCAGAGGGGGGCGTCGCAGGCGGCGCAGGTGTGCTTGCGGCGGTTCAGGTCCGCGAAGGTCAGCGGCACCCCGTCCTTGTCGACGATCTGCGCCGTGCAGTCGGGGCAGCAGGGGATGCGGAAGGGCTCCCCCGTCTCCTCCTCCCGCAGGAGCCTTCCCTTGGATACCGCCCACCGCTCGATGACGGCGGGCATCCAGCGGTAGGACAGCTTGGCCTTCTCCCGGCTCATCACCGCGAACAGCGGGCCGGAGCCTATGGAGAGGCGCAGCCGCTCCAGGTCGGTGATGGACTCGACGATGGCGGCGCGGACGCCGGGCACCGTCATCTCCACCTCCCGCTTCCACTTGGGGACCAGGTGCGGCGGGCAGATGATGAGCACCCGTTGGAATCCCGCCATGTACGCCGCCGCCGCGCCGATGAATGTCTTGCCGGTGCCCATTTCGCCCACTACCGTCGTGCCCCGGTGGGCCTTCAGCGATAGGGCCGCGCCCCTGATTGCGTCGGCCTGCGCTCCCAGGGGCCTGCGGAGCAGCCTGGGGAGCGTGCCGCCGTTCTCCGAGGGACGGTAGAGCGGCGGGTAGGACTCGACCACCCTCCTGGCTATCGCGTCCTTGAACGTGTCTATGAAACCTCCGAGGTTCATGTGAGTCGTCCTCCTTTTCGTGGTGGTTAGAGGACGACGCCGGAACCCGGACGCACGTCTCCATCAGTCGCCGCCGCCAGGCGGAGAGCGACGGGAGACGGACTGCACCGCCCCATCGGGGGCGGTCGGGTTCCGGCAACGCCCCCAGGCGAATGCTTGAACGTGCGAAGGCCCGCCCACGGCGGGACTCGCGTATGCGGCCCGGTACGGGCCGTCCCAGGCTGCTTCGAGGCAGCCGCCCATCATGCGGTGCGTCACGGAGCCCTACGCAGCTGCCGTCTCCGGCTGCCTCAGCATGGCGGAGTAGCCCCTCTCGACGACGTGGGTGACCGAGACCCGGCCCATGCCGTCGTACCCGGCGCGGTAGGCGTACTCCGCCTTCGCGCCCCAGGGCACCCGGCCGCCGACCCGAATGGAGCCGCCGCCGGCCTTGGCGCCGCGCCCGGGGCCACCGGCGCCGCGCACCACCATCCCGCTCCGCTCGCCCTTGCGCCAGCCCAGCACCTTCACCTCGGCGGGCATGACGCGCTCCGCACTCGTCTGCTGGAACAGGACGCCGTGGAGCCTCTTCAGAACGCCCGGCGACGGGTTGTTCCTGCCGTTCATGATCTGGGAGAGGTTGGCGGAGCTGATGCCCGCTCGCCTGGCAACCTCGTTCTGGCTGAAGCCGTGAGCGTCCATCCGGCCCCACATCGCCTCCCGGTCGATGCAGGCGGGCTGCTCGGGAGCGACCTTCACCGGAGCCTCCAACACCGACGCGATCCGCGCTTGGACTTTCACGCCCATGCTCCCGCGGCCCCGCGCCACCATTGACATGTAGCCGTAGGAGACGCCCACGCGGTCGGCCAATTCCTGCATGGTCATGCCCAGCTCCCTGGCCCGCTCCCTGATGTAGCTGGACTCGCCGCTCACGACGGGTCCCTGTCGGTTGGCGCACTTGGCGGGCGCGATCTTCGCCGGGGCCTGCAACACCGACTCGACCCTGGCCTGCATCTTCACGCCCATGTGCTTGCGGCCACGGGCCACCTGCGTCATGTATCCGTAGGACACGCCAGCGCGGTCGGCCAGGTCCTGCATGGTCATGCCCAGCTCCCTGGCCCGCTCCCGGATGTAGCTGGACTCGCCGCTCACCACTTCCCCCTGGCGGTTGACGCACCGTGCGGGGGCAACCTTCGCCGGGGCCTGCAACACCGACTCGACCCGCGCCTGGACCTTGACGCCCATGTGCCTGCGGCCACGGGATACGTCCGTCATGTAGCCGTAGGACACGCCAGCGCGGTCGGCCAGGTCCTGCATGGTCATGCCCAGGGTGCGTGCACGCTCCCGGATGAAGCTGCTCTCGCCGGTCACGACGCCGCCCTGGCGGTAGACGGTCCCCTGCCCGGGGACCTCTCCCAGCACCGCCGCAGCCTTCTCGCGCATCTTCGGCGTCCACGGCCTACCCCCGTTCGCAATCTGCGAAAGGTAGCCCGCACTCACGCCCATCATGGCCGCGAGCTCCTTCATGGTGACCCCGCGCCGCCTCGCCGCAGCCCTGAGCTCGCTCTCCGCTCCCGCCGTCTCGTTGGTCCGATTGGTCTGTGTCGTCGTTGCCGTCGTCATGTCGCTTCCTCCTGTAATGAAGAAGCGGGACCGCCCCCCTGTGGGAGACAGTCCCGCTTGATGCCTTGTCCCGATGGCCGGGACTGTCTCCTTGGGTGGCGTAGTTGCCGTGGCGAATGGCCGGTGCGGCGTCCCGGACTCAAGTCCGGGGCGGCCTCTGCGGAAGGCCGTGTGCGGGGCAAGCCCCCGGAATCAATCCGGGGCAGGCTCCGTCGTGCATAGGGCACAGGTCCCACCCCAACCGGAGTCGGGGAGCAGACCTGTGCGACGCGTGTGGGGTTGGGGGAAGAGGGATCGAAGCCCGCAGAGGAGCGGGCGGAGGAGGCAGCGATCCCCATGCGGGACGCTGCCTGGTGAAACGGAGCGCCCATGCAAGCAGTCGCAAGAAGGCGACGACTCAGGGTCCAAGCAGGGCACTGAGGCGCCCCGTTTGCCTCACGAGTCGTCAACCGTTGCTTGGGCCACGTCAGCGCCGGGCCACTCTCCGGTCAGGGCCGAGGGTAGGCATTCGTCAGGGGCCGAAGCCCCCGCAGGCTGCGCCCCGAGACCACCTTGCCGGGCCGCCAGCTCATACCCAACACCGCGGCGACCTCCATCGTCCCGTCGCCCTGGGGAACCAGCGCGGACGCCCTTCCCGTGCCCTGGCTGTAGAGCATGATCTTCCCGCCGCCGAACCGCCGCTTCACCAGCTGCGTCCACTCGGAGAAGGCCCACCGAGCCTCCCTCTGCGTAGTCTTCGCAGCGTCCACGCCGGCGAGGACCGCCAGCGCCCCGTCGACGTCCCCCGACTGCCTGAGCCGCCGGGCCTCGTGAATCGAGCGCACCGCGCTCGGCTCCGCCGTCTCCGCCGATGCCGTCTGCGTTGCGGCTCTCGGCTCCTCCACCTTGAACAGCGCCGCAATGAGCTGGTCGACCAGCTCCTCCAGGCTGCGCCGGGGCCTGTCCACCGTGTCCATCGTCCGATTGCCTGCTACCAGTGTTGCCGTCGTCATCGTGCACCTCCTTAGTGCCTATGCTTTGTTGCCTTGCCGAATGCGCCCGCTTGCGGGCAAAGAAGAAGGGCCGCCCCCGGATGGAGACGACCCTTTGCGTGTTGGGATGGGTGAGGGAGCCCGAGGCCCCCGTTGTCAGCGTCGCCTTACAGGACGCCGGGGCATGAACCGCCGTAGCAGCATCCAGCCGATGCCCAGCCCGACGAGGTTCAGGAAGAAGAGCTCCAGGTCGAGGGTCAGCAGCGGCGCCGCAACGACCAGAGCGACGACCCCTGCCACGACCACCTTCTTCCGCTTCCACCAGGGACGCTTCTCAGGGGCCTTGGCCGCCGTGTCGGGAACCGGCTCGAAGGCCGTCCAGATGGGCAGGCCGACGAGCGCCTCGAGCTGCGTGATGACCAGACCGCGTGAGCAGCCCCGGGTGTGGCACCTGGTGTCGATGCCCTGTCCGTCCGGTCGCTGCCGAAACGCCAGCCCGTCCGACTTGCCGCCGTGACAGACCGCCGTGCTCGTCCAGAACCAGCCCTTGTCGAAGCTCACCCGGTGCGGCAGCAGATCGGCGATCCGTGCCGCGCTCGGTCCCACGTACTGCTCCGTCGTTGCCCGTGTCCGTGATTCGTCCATGTGCGATACCTCCTTGTGTGTTGTGTGCCGTTGACGCCATGACTCCGTTCCGAAGACGCACCCGGCCCGCCAGGGATGCGAACGCATGGGAGACCGGGGTGAAAGAAGACGCAGCTCGCCCCGGGATGAATGGCGTCAAGGGGGAAGGGCTGCGAGACATGAAGCGACCAGCCTGCTTGAGACGGCAGACCGGCGCATGTCGAAGCTGCGGCCCGGCTGCGTGACAGCCATGCCGCGGGCATGAGGAGTCGGTCGAAGCGACAGACGCACTTCGACCGACTAAGTGAGGACGAGGCGCAAGGGGCGCGCTTCGTCGCTGAGTCCAACGGCGAGAGCGATTGACTCCAAACCGCCAGACCGGTGTCCAGCGACCGAAGCGATCAACTCCGATTCGCCAGACCAATGCCCAGCGAGTGAAGCGATCAACCCCAACCGCCAGACAGGTGCCCGACGTATGAAGCGATCAACTCCACTCGCCGGACGGGTGTTCAGCGGGAGAAGGACGAACGTCAACTCCAACCCGCCGAACTGGACCGAGGACGAAGGCGCTGTGTCAACTCCGTCGAATCGGCCCGCGCTGGTTGCGAAGGACCAACGTCAAACTCCGCAGTGGCCAGCATTCCCTCTTGGGTGACGCTAAGGTCAACCCGTGCAACAGGGATCACGCACCCAGGTTTCTATGGTCGGAAACCGTGGTAAAAGCCAAACAGTGCAACCATTATTACCAGACCCTTTCGGCGTTGAAAAGGCTTTGGAAGCGTGACCGCCCAAATCCGTCTATCCAGTTCATGTAAACGTCATAAAAACATCCGAAAAAGTTCATATGGTTCCCGTGCGGCGCTCCCGTGCGTTGTTGCGGCCCTTCACTTCCGCCAAAGCCCGAAGGTAACTCTGCGCATGAACTCGGCCTTCTTCCGCCCTCTCCGCGTGTCGGAGAGAGCGGTCCTGCGCCAGGTGATCTGGCCGCTCCGGTCGAAGTCCCGCAGCGGCTGCTTCTCAGGCGGCAGGGTCATCCCGTGCTCTTCGAGGAGGGCCAGCTCGACCTTCAAGACCCGCTCCTGGGTGGTCAGCCACTCAACGCTCTCGCCCCGTTCGGGGTGGGCGTCCAGCAGCTTCCGCCACTCGACGATGAGGGGCCAGGCCGCGCCGAATATCTCCTCGTCGTCCGGGGCAGGCTCCAGCGTCGCAAGGTCGGGGTACTCCCTGCGCATCGAGGGCTTCGACGGAGGCTTTCCGTCCCGGTCCGCAGCACTGGCCCCGGACTGCTCCTCTCCCTCCTGCGCAGCTTCGTAGCCGTCGTCCCGCCGCAGGGAGGCCAGCTTGCCCTCGACGGAGGCCATCCGCCTGCGAAGCTCCTTGCCCAGCTCGTCGTGGCCCTTCTCAAGCGCATCGACACGGGCCTCCAGCTTCTCGTTGCGCTCTCGCTGGCGCTCCGCAGCCGAGCCGACGCCCTCCTGCAACGCCCGCTCCAGGGAGTCCCGCGTCCGCCGTGAGAGCCGACCCGTCCTGATGCTCTCGACCACGGTCTTCGGGTCTATCTCCAGCACCCGCGCCGCGCCCTTGGGACCCCGCTTTCGCACCAGCTCTTGCAGCAGCGCCATGAGCCGCATGTGGTACATGTTCTCCACGGCCCGGCTCTCCTCGATGCCGTGTTCGGTAGTCTTCATGGCAATTTCCTCCTTCTCAGAACCTCGTTTCGACTTCGCCCCAGCTACGGCCCAGCTTTGGCCCGGCGTTGACTTCGGTTGCCGACCGGCGTCATGCACCCCCACGTCGCCGGGGTTTTGCGCCCCGTTTTCCGCTCCACCCGCCCCTTTCCCGTGATGCGTGCCCCCCACCGTCGAGCGGGTTTTGAGCCGGATGACCTGAACGCACTCTTTCAACAAAGTGTTCACTGTTCACGTCCTGTAGGGGGTGATTCATGCCCATTTCAGCTTTGCCACGACCCGATATTCGATTTCCTCCGAAACTCAATTTCCTGTACAGCCCCATTACTGCATAGATGGAGGCGTTTTCCAATGACCTCGTAAGGTGCATTACTGTTGATGCACCTTATGGGTAGTTTCTAACCCTTTTTCGGTTGTTCACACTCTCCTGCGACGGCCTCCAACCGGTGGGCCGCACGAAAGCGAAGAGAGGTGGACAACGTGGCGCTGAAATCGAAGCTCCGGTCGTCAAGGCGGTTTATTCCCCTTGTTTCCGCGCTGCTATTGGCGGCGCTTCTGGCAATCCCCGCAAGCAACATCGCCCTGGCCCAGGCCCCGCCCGGTAACGAGCTGACCCTCGTCAACGCCGACCGGGAGTTCGTGGAGCGCAAGGGCGGCGGCGAGTTCGTCGCCCGCCCCGTCTTCGACCGGAGGATCGAGGTCCTCCACTACGCCGTCCGCGACGCCGACACCGGCGACTGGATAAGCGCCATGTACCGGGTCAAGGGGGGCGAGAAGAAGCGCTCGGATGGCTGGGAGTACTCGTGGGAGTACCCAGACCTGGACGACCACCCCGACCTCGACCGCGACAAGGCGTACCTCTTGGTCATGCTGGCCGTCGCCGAGGACGGCAAGCGGGGAGACTTCTACGCCGTCGTCCCCATCCACGAGCCGGGGCGCATCTGGGACAAGATTCTGAGCGCCCTCAACCCGGCGCGCTGGGCGAGGGCCTTCGCCGGCTGGATGATCGAGGGAGTCCACGGGACCCTCTGCGGAGTGGTTGAGCGGGCGTCCGGCGAGGACGCCGACAACTGCGGGGGCGGGTAGCCGATGAGCGACATCCTCACCGGAACACCCGCCGACCTCACCTACGCCCATGAGCTGGTGCGCCAGGCGTGGATGGTCGTCTGGGCCATAACAACCGGCGCCCTGGTCGTCATCCTCGGCTGGATGGGCCTCTCGCTCATCGTGTCCGAGCACCTTGGCCGCCAGCAGACGGGATGGCGGGAGATGGTGCCCCGGCTCGTGCTGGGACTTGTCGCCGCCGCGTCTTCCCTGTGGTGGTGCGCCCTGGTCCTGGACGTGGCCGACGCCGTGTCAGGATTCATCGCCGTCTCCCTCAACGTCACCCCCGGAGACCTGCTCCGGGCTCCCCTCGACACCTTCCTCACAGCCGTCCAGGCCGGGAGCGTGGGCATGGCGCAGCTCCTGGCCCTGCTCTATCTGGTCTACGGCTTCTTCGTGCTCTACGTCATCGTCCAGATGGTGCTGCGCCTGGCCCTCATCGACATCCTTCTCGCACTGGCCCCCATCGCGTTGGGGCTGTGGATTCTGCCCCACACGGCGGGCTGGGGCCGCCACTGGCTGCGCCTGTTCATGACGACGGTGTTCCAGCAGGCGGTGCAGCTCATCGCCCTGGCCCTGGGGATCGGCTTCCTCAACGAGTTCGCGTCGGTCGCCGCCTTCGAGCCGGTGCAGGACCTGATCTGGAAGCTCTTGATGTCCCTGGCCTTCGTCTACATGGCGACCAGGGTTCCGAGCATGTTGGGCAACTCCGGGACCTTCGACTCCTGGCTCTCGATGCTCTATTTCGGCATGAACCTGCCCGCTTCGATGGTGCGCTCGGCGAAGACCATCGGGCTGATGAGCGGCGCGGTGGGAGGGCCGGGAGGCATGGCCGTGGGAGCGATTGCGGCCAGCGCGGGGGTGTCGGCGGCAGCCTCCGGCCTCAGCTCGGCGGCGTCGATGGCGACCCCATCGGGCGGAGGCGCGGACGGCGGCGGAGCGCCCAGAAGCAGCGGCGAGTAGCCCCCAAACACGACAACAACGCAACGGCGCGGACGAGACCCGCGCCGAGCGAATGACACGACGGAGGATCAGCGATGTGCAGCTAACGGGGAGTCACCGAGGAGAAAAGACGGAGCGATGAACGCCGGGTGGGGAGACCCGCCCGGCGCAAGAGAGGAGCAACAGGAATGGAACAACTGACGCAGACCATATCGAACCTGGTGGGCATCCTGCTGGGCGTCGTGGGAGCGATAGGCGTGGGCTTCTTCATCTACGGCGCATACCTGTACCTGACGGCCAGCGGAGCGCCCCACCAGATGGAGCGCGGCAAGAGCGCAATGATGACCGCCCTCGCGGGCATCGTCCTGGCCCTGGTCGCCTACGGCGTCGTGGAGCTGGTGATGAACGCGGTCGTGGACCCCGGAATCGACATTGACAACGTACTGCCCGAGCCGGAAGCGCCGGAAGCCGAAAGCGGCGATGGCGGATAGGCCGCGTGAGGAAGGAGAACGAGAGATGAGAGAACACGAGGTACCGACTCACGTCCAGGCCGAGGACCGGGTGCTGCTGGGGTTCACCTTCCCGCAGGTCGTTGCGGTGGTGGCCGTGTGCGCCCTGTCCTACGGGGCCTACCGCTACGCCCCGGTCGGCCCGTCCGAGGTGCGCATGGGGATTGCCGTCGTCTTCGGACTGGTCGGCGTGGCCATGGTCGTGGGGAAGATAGGCGGTCGGCGGCTGCCGTTGGTGGCCGCCGACCTGCTGAAGTACCGGCTGGGGGCGCGGCTCTACGCCGGGCCGGTCTCCCAGCTGGTGAGAGCCGAGCCGCCCGCGCCGGCGCAGCCGGTCAGGAGCGGCCCCGGCCCGCTGAGCCTGATGGCGAAACGCGCCGGACGCGGGCTGGGAAGGCTGCGCAAGAACAGGAAGACCCGCAAGAACAGGGAGCGCCGCAACGGGCGAATGCGCTGGTTCGGCAAGCGCAGGGGGAAGGACGGAGGGAGGGGCCAGCGTCACGACCACCGGGCCGAGACCCTTCAGAGCAGACGAAGGAAGCCCCGCATGGGCTGGATTCCGGTGGTGGCCCTGGCCGTCCTGATGGCGGCTGTCGTGGCCGTCCCGGAGTCGGCCCTGGCCGACGACCACGAGCCCTGGCGGGACGAAATCGACTTCGAGATCGAGGAGCCGGTGGAGGGACGGCGGTTATTCGTCGAGGGGCTGACCGTCTCCGGCGAACGGGCCGCCGTGACCCTGCGGGCCGCCACCGCCCTGGACATCCGGGTGCGGGCCTTCGGCGGGCCGACCGGCGCGTGGCTGCGCTTCTGGGGATCGGCGACGCTGGAGGAGGGGGAGCGCATCGACTACTCGCTCCCGCTCCACGGACCCGCGCCGTCCTTCACCGTCTCGTGGGAGGACACCCTCGGCCAGGCCGGGGCGCTCACGGTCGAGGAAGCACAGCTTCCCTTCCCCCTGCCGGTCGTGGAGGGGGAGCTTTGCGACCTTCGCGTGACCTCCCTGGGCTGGACGCCCGGCGCGGTCCGCGGAGTTGTCGAGTCCGAGTGCGTGACGCGCATCGAGCACCCGGTGGAGCTTCAGACGGTGGCCGGGCACGAGAGCGTCACCGAGACGGCGGTCATGGACGCCCAGGTGACGGCCATCGAAGGGACGGTCTCGGCAGCGACGGGAGCATCGCAGACCAGCGTCGCCTTCGTCCCCAACGGAGAGACGCGGTTCACGCTGCCGGTGGGAGATGGGGCAGACATTCACGCAGTGACCGTGGACGCGAGCCTTGAGGCGAGCCTCCGCATCCCCATCCCCCCGCTGACGGTGCTCACCCACCACCCGGAGCGTGTGGAGCAGGTCACCAGGACCGTGCACCTCCATCGCCCGGGGGACAGCGACTCCGACAGCCAGACGGCGACGGCCGCCTGCGAGGACGGCGCAACGGCGTCCGCCACCGCGACGGCCTACGCCTACGTCCCCAGCGCCACCATCGCCAAACAGGTGACGGTGGACGTGCTGCACAAGGAGCACGTCAAGGCCGAGACGGTGGAGCGATCCCCCATCAACCGGAGTCGTGACGAGACCCTGTCTCTGGCGTCCGGTGTCGGCAGCGACGACCCCTTCGCCGTCCTGGTGCTGCCGGAACCCGAGCCGGAAGACCCGCCCGCCGAGCAGGAGCCCGCCGACGGACTGCGCGGCTGGTTCGAGGCGCTGGGATGGGAGTGGCCCTGGTGAGGCGGGCCGTGACGCTGCTGATGCTCACCGGCGCGGCCCTCGTGTTCACGGGGGCTGCGCCGGAGGAGCGCGACACGATGCTGGAGCAGTTCGACCGCGTGCTCACGGCGATGGCCTACGCGGGCTCCGGCCTCGCCGTCTTCGCCATCGTCTGGGCCGGTTTCATCCTGATGGCCGAGGGAGGCGAGGAGCGGGGTGGCGGAAGGGCAAAGACCGCCGTCGTCATGGCGGTGGTCGGCCTGGTCCTGGTGCTCTCGGCCAAGGGCGTCGCCGCCCTCCTGAGCCACGGCGTCATCCCACCAACCCCCTAGAGAAAAGGAAGCGAGCGAATTGAAGAAGCTGCTTGAACGAATCACGAGACGCGGAGCGGGGAGTACCCCTGACGGGGACGTCGCTCCGCCGGCAATACCGGAGGGCGGACTCACCACGGAGCCGGAATCCAACGCAACGACGGAGACCCCGGTCCCCAAGCTCCCGCCCGAGCTGCCCCTGTTCTTCATGCTGTCCCACCTGGACGACGACTGTCCCGTCCGCCTGGACGGGGTGAAGCTCGGCGTCTGCGAGGTGATGGGCCTTGAGATAGACGAGCCGAAGCTGGGGGCATTCGCCGGGGCGCTCAACGCCCTGGACTTCCCCGCCCAACTGCTCATCAGGCAGCACCCGCCACGTCTGGCAGGGATGCGGGAGAAGCTGAAGGAGGCCCATCCGGAGGACCTTCCCCCGCAGACGAGGGCGGCCGCCGAGTCCCTTGGGCGACTGCTCACCGACCTTGAGGCAAGGGACGGCATCCTCGACCGGCGCTTCTACGCCGTGTGCGAGGCGGCCCGCATCGACGACCTGCGGGGCCTGCTTGCAAGAGCCGGGCTTTCCGTCCACCTGCTGAAGGGCAGGCAGCTCCGCATGTTCCTGGTGGCCGCAACTCTCGGCGGCTCACCCTCCGAGTTCGACGAGGAGACGCCCGTCGAGGTGGAGATAGGACGCCGCGACATGCGCGTCGGAGACCGGCTGGTCCGCTCCCTTCACCTGGGCAAGTGGCCCCGGTCGCTGGCCCCCGGCTTCCTGCAAGGACTCATGGCGGCGGGAGCTCCGATGGACCTGGCCGTCCACGTCGGCCCGATACCGGCGGAGCAGGCGGCCAGGACGCTTGAGTGGCAGAAGGTGCGCTTCGAGTCGGCGCAGTCCCTCTCCTTCAAGCGCGGGCGCACCATGTCCCCCGAGGCGGAGATCGCCCTGGAGGACATCACCCGGCTGCGCGACGAGGTGCAGCGGGGACGGGAGAGGCTCTTTCATGCGTCGCTGTCAGTGACGCTCCATGCGAAAGACGAGGCGTCGCTCAGGGAGATGACCCAGCGGGCGAAGGCCCACTTCGGAGCGACCCTGGGCAAGCTGGACGCCCTGGCCTTCCGGCAGAGGGAAGGTCTCTTATCTACCCTGCCCCTGGCCCTGAACGCCGTGGCCGAGTGGCGCAGCCTGGACACCTCCAGCATCGCCCGTCTCTTCCCCTTCTCACCCCCGGACCTGGACACCCGCTCCGGGACCCTCTACGGCATCGACATGCGGGCCTGCTCCCCGGTGGTCTACGACCCCTGGGACGGAACGCACCTCAACGCGAATACGGCTGTGTTGGCCCGCTCCGGCTCAGGAAAATCCTTCGCCACCAAGCTGGGCGTGCTCAGGGGATTGACGAGAGGCATCACCGCCTACGTCATCGACCCCGAGGGCGAGTACGCGGACATGGCCCGCGCAGCGGGCGGGCGCGTTCTCAGCCCCGGCGTGCCGGGCGAGGGCATGAACCCCTTCGTCATCGACAGGGGCGACTCCGAGGAGCTGCTCCAGCGCATCGGCAGCCTGAGACGCCTCATTGAGGTGATGGTGGGGGAAAGCCTCGGCGCGGAGCGACGGGCCTCCCTCGACCACGCCCTGGCGGGCTACTACGCCCAGACCCGCGAGCGCACCGGCTTCCGAGACTTCTACGCATATTTGCAAGAAGACGAGGCGGGAGACCCCGCTCTCGCAAGGCTGCTCCGGCCCTTCGCCACCGGCAGCCTCAGACACCTGCTATCCGACGAAGGCGATGACCTGCTGGGCAACGAGGCCCTGGTCACCGTCTTCGACCTCCGCCTCCTCGAACCGGAGCTTCGCCCCGCCGCCGCGATGGTCTGCACCGAGACGGTGTGGGCCGCCGCGGCCCAGGACCCCAAGCCGAGGCTGCTGGTGGTGGACGAGGTGTGGTCGATCATGCAGCACCCCGAAGGCGCGGCCTTCATGGTCAGCATGGCGAAGCGGGCGAGGAAGCACCGGCTGGGGTTGCAGTTCATCACCCAGGACGTCCAGGACCTCCTCTCCGAGGACACGTCGAGAACCATCACCGGCCACTCCGGTCGCGCCCTGCTCCAGAACGCCGCCTTCAAGCTCCTCCTCCAGCAGGACGCGGCGGCGATAAGCACGGTGGGAGACGCCTTCGACCTTCCCCAGGACCTCCAACGCTGGCTCCTATCGTGTCCGCGTGGAGACGGGCTGTTGCTGGCACGAGGCAACCGATTCCCCGTGCGCATCGAGGCCACGCCGGAGGAGACGGCGGTAATCGAGTGGACGCCCGGACGCCATTAGAGAAAGGAATAGCACCCATGAAGCTGAACACGAAGAACCTGCTGTTCGGGGACGACCGGGACAAGAAAAGTCCCGTGCTGCTGGCGGTGACGCCGCCGCGGGCGGGCGAGCGCACGCTCCTGGGAGTGGAGAACCTCCTCCAGTCCATCGCCGTGCCGGAGCCCTTCTCCCTGGAGCTTGCCGGGGACATGGACGGCGTGACGCTGATGGCCCGCTGCCTGGACGACCGGGTGGTGCGGGGCCAGCTCTCCGCCCACTACCCCCAAGCCCGCATCCAGACGGTTGACCCGGAGGACGACCCCCTGCGTGTGGGCGAGAAGGAACAGGCGTGGAGCATGACCCTGCGGGCGGACGGCCCCGAGTACGTCCCCCTCAGGACCTTCAGGGACGACGACCTGCTCGACCCCGGCTCCGACCCCCTCATAGCCCTCATGGGCGCTCTGTCCGCCCTCTACGAGGGGGAGCGGGTGGTGGCCCGTCTGTTGCTGCGCTCCCTCGGCCCCGACTGGTCCCAGGCCCACATGGACAAGGCCCACAAGCGGCCCGGCATGGAGCCGAGGGAGCCCGCCTACACCTTCCAGACCAAGCCTCTACAGATGGACGGCATCACGATGGCCGTGCTGGGCATCGGGGCTCTGGCCGCCCTGAAGGGCTATCTGTGGGTGCAGGACGGGGAGATATGGAAGGCCGCGCTCCTTGGGACGGGAACGGCGCTGGGACTGGCGGCAGGCGGCTGGGCGTGGTGGCGGTGGAAGCGAGCGCGGAGTCGAGTCGAAGACCCGATCCTGATACAGGAGAAGGTGTCACGCATCGCCTTCGACGCCGAGCTCCAGGTCACGGCGATAGTGCCCTCACG
The DNA here is from genome assembly GCA_965197645.1 of Dehalococcoidia bacterium. GTDB lineage: Bacteria > Chloroflexota > Dehalococcoidia > Plut-88900 > Plut-88900. The sequence goes on from OZ240219.1 coordinate 1,374,682, forward strand.
CACGGGGCCGCAGCGGGCCGGGGAGCTTCTCGGCCCCGTGGCCGCCGCCTACCGCCACTACGACAACCCCGCAGGGGCGCGCTTCAAGGTGGACAAGGTCCGGCCCGTCGCGCCCGACCGGGAGAACCTGCACCCCCCAGGCCCCGGCCTGTTCGGGGGGCGCAGCGTCCTGGGAGTCCGGGAGATCGCCTCGCTGTGGCACCCGCCCGGAGCGGGGGACGAGACGCCGTTGGTGGAGCGGTCCGGCGCGAGGGCGCTCAGCCCGTCGGCGAAGGGAACCAGGGGCGGCGCGCTGGTGGGCGACACCACCGCGGGCGCCAGGAGGGAGATCCGCTTTCCCGCAGACCTGCTGCGTCGTCACCACCTCTACGTCGCCCGCACCCGCATGGGCAAGTCAACCCTCATGCACCACCTCGTCACGCACAAGATGCAGGAGAAGGCGGCGGGCAGGGACGGAGACGCCATCGTGGTCGTCGATCCCCACACCGACCTGGTGGCCGGCATCCTCGAACACGTCCCCGACTCCCTCGCGGGCCGCGTGCGCCTCATCGACCTGTCCGACGAGACCCGCTCCCCCGGCATCAACCTGCTGGACACCCGCATCTTCTCCGACCGGGACCGCACCGCCGACTCGGTGGTGCGCGTGGCGAAGGGCCTGTGGGAGCAGTGGGGGCCGAGGATGCAGTCGATCCTGGAGCAGACGGTCAAGACGCTGCATGAAGCCAACGAGCAGATGGAGGCGGAGCGGCAGTTCACCATCCTCGACGGGCTCAAGCTCCTGTCCAACGACCCGTTCCGCAAGGACGTGCTCAAGAAGGTCTCCGACCCCTACCTCCTGGAGTGGTGGGGCAGCACCTTCACCGGCTGGAGCCGCGACTACAAGGCCGACTCCCTGGCCCCCGTCCAGACCCGCCTCTCCTACTACGCTTCGTCGAAGCGGGCGCGGGCCATCCTGGGCCAGCGCCGCTCCACCATCGACCTGCGCCGCACCGTCCACGACGGCGGCGTGCTTCTCGTGTCCACGTCCCAGGGGACCGTCGGCAGGGACGTGGCCGCCCTGGTGGGCGCGTCGCTCCTGAACCTCGTTGACGCCGTGATCCGGGAGCAGGGACGGCTGCCACTCCACAGGCGCCGGGGCGCGCTGGTCGTGGTGGACGAGATGCAGTCGATGCCCGGCGTGGACTACGAGAGCATGTTGTCCGAGCTGGGCAAGTTCGGGGCGAGCTTCATCCTGGCCACACAGAGCCTCGCCAAGCTGGACGACCTCTCCCGCACCATGCGGGACACCGTTCTCGCCAACGTGGGCTGCCTCGCCGTCTTCCAGGTGGCGGGCAACGACGCCCGGACCCTGGTGTGGGAGCTGGGCAAGGAACGGGTGACCGAGGACGACATCACCTCGCTCCCCGTCCACCACTGCTACGTCCGCGCCACCGTGGGAACGGAGCGGATGCCCGCCTTCTCGATGATGGTCAGAAAGCCGGAGGACGGAGACCCCGACGCCGCCGACCGCATCCGCGAGGCCACGTCCGCCTACACCGTCTCCGACCGCGAGGGCGAGTACGCCGACGCAGACGGCCACAAGAAGGTGGGCGACTACCGCAAGGGCGTCGAGGACCTCGAACAGGGAGGGACGGGAGAGCCGCAGGCCGAGGAGGACGCGGACCGCAGAACGCAGAAGAGCAAGCGAGACCGGGAAGCGTCGGACGCCGCGAGCGAGGCGGGGTACGCCGACGAGGACCGCGCCGCCGAAGACGAGGGAGAGGAGGCTGAGCTATGAGACCCGAAGGATGCGAGGCGGAGCTGCTCCGCGCCCTGGCCGCGATGCCCTTCCTCGACCGCCTGGAGATGGTCGCCGTCACCGGCTGGTCGAGGGGACCGGTCTACGAGGCCGCCGCAAAGCTGGAGTCGGAAGGCTTCTGCGCATCGGCGCTCCACGCCACCGACATCCTCCCCCCGGCGCGGAGGTTCCACCTCACCGCAGCGGGGCTGCGCAGGCTCGCCGACGAGGAGGACATCTCCCCCGACGAGCTGGTGCGCTCCCGCCCCGTCTCCGCCCAGTGGCGGCGCAACCTCATGGAGCGCATGGACGCCCTGGCCGCCGTCTATCACGTCGCGTCCATCGTCTCCAACGTCGGCTATCCCATCGACTTCCGCTGGTACAGGGCCATGCCGATGGACGCCGCCATGACCCTCCCGGACGGCAGGACCATCGGCGTCGTCAGGCAGGGACTCACCGCCGACAGGTCGGGCTTCGCCAAGCGCATCTGGCGGATGCGCGACGAGCCGATGCCCGGGGCCGTGCTCATGCTCATGGCCGACCACGTGCGGCTCAGGCACGCCCGAAGGATGCTGGCCACCACCCGCATACCCGCCCTGTTCGCCGTCGAGCGCGAGGCGGTCCTGGCCAAGCCCGGAGACCGGATATGGAGTCCCTCCGCCGTCAGCGCGTCCCTAGACCTGCGCTACGTCCTCGACCGGCTGGGTCCGGGCGGGCAGCTTCCGGTAGAGCCGGAGCCGCAGCGGGCCGACTTCCCCGCCGACGTCGCCGTCGAGGGGCCGGAGTGGGACATCTCCGACCCCATGCTGCCCTTCATGCTCAAGTCCGCAGAGAAGCGCGCCCTCGACGCCATCTCCGACTGGCCCTGGATCGCCCTGGGAGACCTGGCCGGGCTGCTGGGCGTCTCGCCCCAGAGGGCTTCGCAACTGGTCAACCCCCTGGAGGGATTCGACCTGGCGGCGCGGCCCCGCGACGCGGGCGGACGCCTCGTGGTCGCCGACCGGGGGCTGGCCCTGCTCGCCCGCAGGGACCGCACCTCCGTCGGCCTGGCGAGGAAGCGGTGGAGCGTCGCCCCGCGGGACGCCGACGCCCCGCTGGAGTGGCGCAACGTCTCCGGCAGCAGAACGCGGCAGCTTCTCAGGAACATGGAGCACACCGACGCCGTCCACGGCTTCCTGGCCGCCCTGACCGCGCAGGCCCCCCTGCTGGAGTGGGAGGTCGTCCAGCTCGACCCGCCCAGGAGGGCGTCGAGGCACTTCAGGCACGAGGGCGGGATGCGCTCCGTCAACCCCGACGCCTTCGGCGTACTGAAGAAGGGCGATGCGACCTGGGCCTTCTTCCTTGAGTGGGAGCGAAGGGCCGTGCGGCCCTCAACCATGTCCCAGCGACTCGCCCCCTATCTGCGCTACTACTCATCCCACAGACCCACCGACGACCACGGCACGAGACCCTCGGTCCTGGTCGTCTTCGACGACGAGATCGCACAGACCCACTTCCTGCGCGTGGCGCGGGAGGAGATGCGGGCGGAGGGCGCGACGGTGCCCCTGTGGGTGTCCCACAGGGAGGCCGTCCACGCCCTGGGGCCGCTGGGACGCGCATGGCGCGTCCCCGGCGATTGGGAGTCGCCCCAGGCCCCGACGCCCCCATGAACGAAGAACACGACTGCGGGAGCGTGAGCCGCACGGCCGCTCCCGCCTCTATTGCTCACAGGAGACCGAATAGCCATGAGATCGCAGGACGCCAACGAAGCGAAGGGACACCGGAGGCGTGGAGGACGGGCCGTTGTCCGGCTCAACGCGGCGGCGCTCTGGCAGCGGTTGGCACTGCTCAACCGCTCCCAGAGCTGGCTCGCCGGAGAGGTCGGCATCAGCCACGGATACCTCTCCATGCTGGTCAACACGGGGCGAGCGCCCTCCGGACGCATCCGCACGCGGATGCAGAAGGCCCTTGAAGTGGAGAACTTTGAAGACCTTTTCGAACTGGAGGATAGCGATGACACAACCTAACGGTAAGCCCCGCATCGACGGGAGCATCGAAGACTACGTGAACGACGAGGAGCGCCTGCTCTACGGAAACCGGCTGTCGGACGACTTCCCTGTACGCCTGGTGCGCCTGAAGGAGCTCGCCGACCTCACCTGGAGCGGATTCGCCAGGGCCATCGGCGTCGATTACAGGCAGATGTACAAGTGGCGCAAGCATGGCGTCGAGCCCAGCGGCGCGGCGATGGACCGGCTCTACAAGTTCGCCAGCCGGCTGCCCGGAGGTCTGGAGATCCTCCTGGGGGGGAGCTACCAGATGAGCTTCCTCAGGGACTGATCCCATAGCGCCGCCGGTGCTCGCCCCGTCCGTCCGCACCGGCGGCCAAACCCCACACCTGAAACGAGAGGCCAGCGGCCCCGAGAGAGAAGCCGCTGCGACTGTGACCCATGAGAGACAACGAAGGCAAGAGGAGACGAAAGAGGCCCGGCGAGGACGGCCCCGAAGACTCGCTGGACGCGCTGCTGTCATCCTACACCCCCAAACAGCGGGAGAAGGTCCTCAAAGGGCTGCGCGTCCTGGCGCGGGTGGCCGTCCGCTCCTTCATGGAGGAAGAGGCGGCCCGGTCCCAGGCCGAGGACGACACGGATGGGGAGGGGTGACGTGGGCTGTAGCTGGAAGGTGCGCGGCGGAGGCCGCAGCCTGCTAGTAGAGGATCATGTGCGTGGGAACCAGACGCTGAGCTTCGGGGTCCACCGCCAGGGCCAGACCCTCCAGGGTGTAGGCCCCCAAAAGCGGAGGGGCCTCGTCCTTTCCGAAGACGACGATGGTGACTACGCTCTCGCCGTCGATGGTGGCCCACGCCTGTCCGTACTCCATCTCGACGCGCCGCCCGTCGGCCACCAGGAACCCCCGCTTGCCCGTGGCCTCGATGCCCAGCTCCCGCAGAAGGCTTGAGGGCAGCGTGGTGAATGACGCGCCGGTGTCCACCGTCGCCTCTATGTACCGTCCCTGTTGGCCGTCCATGCTGGCAATCCGCAGCGGCCACTTGAATGTCCCCATAGAGGGAGCCTCTCCATCGCAGTTTTCTACCACCCCATTTTACCCCATTCGGACCGCTCTATACAGGGGAGCGGCCATTGACAGGGCGGCCCGTTTCGTTCATGATAAGAGTAAGACTTAGTATTACTATGGAAGGCAAAAAAACACATGCCCAGGACGACGGAGATCATCACCTTCTCGTTGCCCCCGGAGATGGCCGGGCAGGTCAGGCAACTGATGGAGGAGGAAGACCGCACCATGAGCGCCCTCATCCGCGAGGCGCTCCGCCTGTATATGCAGGAGAGGGAGTGGCTGCGGCAGGAGCGCCGCCAACGGGCCGAGACCCGCAGGAACCAACAGCGGACAGACACAAGAAGGAGGACGAGCAGATGAACGAACGACACGACTACACGCCAGCGGCCCTCTACGCCAGGGTGTCCAGCGACCGCCAGGACGTGGACCTGTCCGTGGCCGCACAGCTCAGGGCGCTCAGGGACTACGCCGACAAGAACGGCTACCTCGTCGCCCGCGAGTTCGTGGACGAGGCCGAGAGCGGACGCATCGCCGACCGCCCGGAGTTCAGCAAGATGATCGACGAGGCGAGCAGGCCCCAGGCTCCGTTCCAGGAGATTTTGGTCTGGAAGTTCTCCCGCTTCACCCGCAAGCGCGAGCACGCCGTCGCCTTCAAGTCCATGCTCCGGCGCAAGGGCGTCAGGGTGGTCTCCATCACCGAGCAGGCCGACGACAGCCCGACCGGCAAGCTGCTTGAGGGAATCATCGAGAGCGTGGACGAATTCTACAGCGAGAATTTGGCCCAGGAGGTCTTGCGAGGCATGAGAGAGGCCGCCTCTCGCGGCTTCTGGGTCGGCAGCAAGGCGCCCTACGGCTACAACCGCATCATGGTGCAGGACGGGCCGAAGAAGCGCCCCACGCTGGAGCTGGACCCGGATACGTCCCCCGTCGTCAAGCGCATCTTCGGCATGTCCGAGGCGGGAAGCGGGATGGTGGACATCACCCGCGCCCTGAACGACGACGGCATCGCCAGCCCAGGGGGAAAGCTCTGGGGCAAGACCGGCGTCCACAAGGTCCTTACCAACGAGGCTTACACGGGGACTCTCCTGTGGGGCGTGAACGCCAAGGACGGGGCCGACCCGGTGCGGGTGGAGAAGGCATTCCCGGCCATCGTCTCAAAGGCTCAGTTTCAGCGAGTCGGCAGGCAGCTGCGCCGCCGCGCCCCCAAGGTCGTGCATCCCCGAAGGGCGGGAAGCTCCTACCTGCTTAGCGGGCTGATCAAGTGCAAGACCTGCAAGAGGGCGCTCAGCGGCCAGTATTCCAAGAGCGGCCAGTTCCCATACTACGTCTGCCAGTCCCTTATGAAGCGGGGCAAGGAAGCCTGCAAGACCCCCAGGCTCGCCGCCCGGCGCTTCGAGGAGATGGTCGTCAACAAGATTCGCTCGAACGTCCTCACCGACTCCAACATCCGCGCCCTGGTGAAGGTCGTGGACGAGCAGATGGACGGTGTGGCGGGTGAGCAGCGCAAGAGGCTGGAGACCATCCAGTCCGAGCTTGCCGACGTGCGCCGCAGGCTCGACCGGCTCTACGACCTCGTGGAGACCACTGATATGGAAATCAACGACTTCAGGCCCCGTATCCGCGACCACAGGGAGCGGCAGGAGCGTCTTGAGGCGGCGGAGGCGGAGGCGAGAGCGAGCCTCGGCCAGCGCAGGAAGGTGCTGGAACAGGTGGAGACCATCACCGCCTACGCCCAGGATATGAGCAGGTTCCTGAAGAAGAGCGGGCTGACCGAGCGCAGGACCTTCATCGAGTCCTTCGTCAAGGAGATCGTCGTCACGCCCGACAATGCCCTGATGCGCTACACGGTGCCCATGCCGGAGGATAGCCTCGCACCCGGCATGAGCGCCGAGGACATGGCGCTGAACGGCTCGGTGCTATCTACCGTGCCGGTTGGTGGGCCATCCTGGACTCGAACCAGGGACCTCGGTCTTATCAGGACCGCGCTCTAACCACCTGAGCTAATGGCCCACGCTCACCGATATCATCATATCACTGGTCGCTGGGGAGTGACTAGCTTGGGACGCCGGCAGGGGATTTCATCTTCGCGTTGATAGTGCCGGTGGAGATGATGTGCTTCTGCATCTGCATCTCCTTCGGATCGAATCCCAGGGCCAGGCCAACCATCTGGGGAAGGTGCAGTATGGGGAGGTCTATCCGCTTGCCTTTTTGGGCCGCCGCCCGGGGCTGGTTTCCGTCCAGTTCCAGGTGGCACAGGGGGCACGGGGTCACGATGGCGTCCGCTCCCTTTTCCTTGGCCTCCAGTGTGTGGTTTCCGCACATCTCCAGCGAGTTCTCCTCGTTGGGGATCAGTATGGGAAACCCGCAGCATTTGCCCTTGCCTTTGGTGGCTATTAGCTCTCCGCCCAGCGCCTCGATGGTGTTCTCCAGGGCCTTCTTGCGGCCCTCTTTGCCCTTGGGGACCACTACCTCTGGGGGACGGCGCAGGTAGCAACCGTAGAACGCGGCCAGCTTAAGATCGGATAGGGGAGTGACAACCTGTTCCTTCAGCTTATCCAGGCCATAGTCCTCGTCCAGGACCCAGAGGAAGTGCTTGACCTCGGTGGTGCCCTTGTACTCCAATCCCTCTTCGGCCAGGAATTCCCGATTGATCCGCTCTCGATACCCGGGGTCGTTTACCAGCCTGTGGTTGGCCTGCATGATAGTGCCTTGGCAGGTGCTGCAGATGGTCATGATGGGGAGGCCCATTACCTCGGCCTTGGCCAGGGTACGAGCGTTGATCGGATCCGAGACCTCTCGGCTGAGGACTCCGGCCCCTGTGCAGCCCACGTCTTTCAGTTCCACCAGCTCGATGCCGAGCTTCTTGGTCACCTTCACCGCTGCCGGGTAGAGCTCGGGGCAGCCGCCGCGAGAGACGCAGCCTGGGTAGAATGCATACTTCATTTCTTGGTAGCCTCCCACTTCTTGAAAATACGTTTGATGTGGCCTGATCCGGGCCGCTTGTGATGGAGGAAGGGCATCGGAGCCTTGCGCTTGAGCATCGCCCTCATGGCCGTCGGCAGCAGCTTGACCAGACCGCCCGGGTTGAAGAACCCTTCGGTCTCGACGGCGAGGCGGGCCTCGTCCAGCCAGCCACTGGACTTCACCGAGGCGGCGAAGCTATCGTTGTGCCTCCTGACCCTCGGCGTTCCTATGTCGTACTTGATGGCGTCGTCCCGCAGGGCCATTATCCGCTCCGTGGGATCGATCCCCTTGGGGCAGTGCTCGGTGGCCTCGTAACAGTGGACGCAGCCCCACATGCCCCGGACCTCGCTCCACTCCGTTAGCCTGCTCTTGACTTTGGTATGGCGAGGGTCCTTGGCGACACGGTACGCCTTGGTCATGGCGGCCGGTCCCAGGAAGCTCTTGTCCACGACCAGCGTGGTGCAGCCCTCGTCACACAGGCTGCACATGGTGCAGCTCATGGCCTCCTGCAGGTCTTCGATGACCTCGCTGGAGACCCTGTACTCTTCGGCCGGCTCCGGGCTGGCGGTATCTATCCAGGGCTTGACGTCCCGGTACTTATCGAACAGGAAGGTCTCCTGGTCGAATATCAGGTCCTTCTGCACGTTGACCAGGCGAATCGGCTCCACCGAGATCTCACCCTCTTTGGCCACCTTCCCGACGAGGGTCCGGCACGTCACCTTACCCTTTCCGCCGACCCTCATGGTGCAGTCTCCGCAGAATCCGGAGCGGCAGGAGCCTCGAAAGGCCAGGGTGCCGTCCTGCTCCTCACGTAGCCGGATCAGGGCGTCCAGAACGGTGGTGTCCTCTTCCAGGTCCAGGGTATAGCTCTGGTGCTCCCCCTTTCCGTTGGTGACCGCATCGTACCGGCGTATCTTGAACGTAAGCTCCATCTAGTTCTTCCCTTCCAGAGGCCAGCGGGTAACTGTGACCGGTTCATACTCCAGCTTGGGCCCTTCATCGAAACTTGTGGCGATGGTGTGTTTCAGCCAGTTTTGATCGTCTCGACCTGAGTGGTCCGTTCGGCTATGGGTCCCACGGCTCTCCTGCCTGCCGAGCGCGCCGGCGATGGTAACCGAGGCCGCGTCCAGCATGTTTGCCAGCTCCAGGACGGAGGTGAGGTCGGAGTTGAAAGTTTCGGAGCTGTTCTGCACGCCCAGGCTCTCGCAGCGCTCTCGTAGACCGACGATAGCGTCAGAGGCCTGTTTGAGGCCGCTTTCGTCTCGAGAAATGCCCACGTTGTCGTTCATGCTGGCCGAAAGCTCTCGAAGCAGTCCACCCGGGTTGTCGGCACCCCTCTCTTTGGATAGCAGGCCTTTGATACGGGCTTCTTCGTCGGATAGAGCGGAGCCGGAGGGGCCTGACTTGGATGCGCCCGTACCATGACCGGCGGCTGCAGCCCCCGCTCTGGTGCCCATCACAACGCACTCCAGCAGCGAGTTGCCTCCCAGCCGGTTGGCGCCGTGAAAGCCCGTGTTGGCGCATTCGCCGGCCGCGTACAGGCCGGTGACCGAAGTTGCTCCCTCGGCATCGGTCTTGATGCCGCCGATGGGACGGTGCATGGCGGGCCGCACCGGCACTGGCTCTTTCGTCAGATCGATTCCGGCCAGGTCCTTTACGAGGGCCCTGGTCTCTTTTAGTCCCTTGGCGAGCCGGCCTGGATCTACCTCGGTGAAGTCGAGGAAGACGTCGCCGTTACCCAGAGCGGAGTCGACCGCTCGGGCGCAGGCATCGCTGGTAGACAGCTTGGACACGTCGCCGTCCAGGAGGCCTTTCCCTTCGCTGTCGACCAATCGGGCGCCGGCGGCTCGAGCTGCTTCCGATATCAATATCCCCCGGTTCTTCAAGGTAGTGGGGGCGTACTGCACCATCTCCATGTCCCGGAGCTGGGCACCGGCTCGGTAGGCCAGGGCTAAGCCGTCGGCGGTGGCGCCCAGGGACGATGTACTGGGCGCGTACATCCTGCCGGTCCCTCCGGTGGCCAGCACTACGGCGCCCGCGGAGAACGCCTCCATGCCGCCCTTGCGAAGGTCCTTCGCCAGCACGCCTTTGCAGGTGCCGTCATCCACAACGAGAGACGAGGCGAACCACTCGTGGTAGACGGGGATTTCCAGTCTCAGTATCTGCTCGTACAGGACCTGGAGGATGTTGTGGCCGGTGGCATCCGAGCAGTAGCAGGTGCGGGGATGGGTCGACCCTGCGAAGGAGATCTGGTCGATCCTGCCTTCGCCGTCTCGGTTGAAGGCCACCCCCATGTGCTCCAGCCTGATGACTTCCTGGGCTGCATCCTGGCAGATAGCCTCGATTACGTCCTGCTCGTTCAGATAGTCGCCCGCGGCGACGGTATCGGCGGCGTGGGCTTCCCAGGAGTCGTCGCCCCGCAGGCTGGCGTTGATGCCGCTATGGGTGCCGGAGGAGTGGCTGCGCAGGGGATGAAGCTTCGAAAGGACCGCCACGCGGGCGCCCTGCTCTTGGGCCGAGATGGCGGCGCGCATTCCGCTGAATCCGCCGCCTACAACAAGTACATCGTGTTCGGGCAAGTGTCTCCCTCAGGTTTGAGATGGGGGCTTTGTATGCCGGGATGAATGTCAGCCGATTATAAGTAAAGTAGGGGAATTAGGTCAACTGATTGCACTCGTTCGGTAGATGGGTGACACATGAGGCCTTTGTTTGACTTGTATTGATGATGGAGGAACCGAAGGGGAGTGAGGTAGCCGAGGGGCTGGCTGGGGCGTACGGTATTGTAGACCTCCTCCCAGTTGCGAAGGGCCTGGTTGAGAGGGCCCATATCCGGGTCGCCGTAGATCTCATAGAACTCCTCCGTGTGGGTGCGCTGGGCCATTTCCACATGGCCATTAAGCTTGGGAGAGCGGGGAGGAAGTACGAAGAGACGTAGCCCCAGCTCCTTGCAGGCATCTTCGCCCTGCTTACTGTACCGCTTGCTATCCTCATCATGACACCATTCCAGGTGCCACCTATCTTTCTGAACGAGGTCAGACTCTTCCAAGAATGGCCGCCGAGGAGATGTCCATCTCAGTACCCCATCGAGGAGTCCGGACAGTTTTCCTTCCTTCGATAGCAGCGCTCAGTCCAGTACCCGTCTATCACCGAAAGGGTGGGCCGCGCGTCTCGGTCGCGAGGGGAATACCGTCCGGCGCTAGTGCCGGTGGAGTGGCTGGCTCCCGCCGGGAGCCCCTAAGGTCTCTTTTCAACATCCAGCCTGTGCAGGGTGCCCGCAGCAGAGGCGCCGGTGCCTAAATCTCATCAGTATGTTCCGGGGCACCAGCCAAACCCGAGCGTACCACGGCCCTGGGTCGGCCCATAGTAGTCTGAGGAATCCGGGTATCGCGCGCAGCAGGGCGAGCATGTCAACAGTATATCAGAGGCTTAGGTGAGAGTATCGTGACAACGTTGTCGAAGTGTTAGAATTGGGGCTCGCAGAGTACCGAGAAGGGAGACCACATGGCGATCAAGATAGTTACCGATAGCGTGTCCGACCTACCCCCCTCAGTGGTGCAGGCCAACGACATCACCGTGGTGCCCCTGTACGTCGCCATCGGAAGCGAGACCTACAAAGACGGTGTTGATATGGACGCCGATCGCTTCTATTCCCTCCTGCAGGAGCTTCCCCAGCTGCCCACGACGTCCCAACCCTCCGCTGCCGATTTCGAGGAGGTCTACCGGCCGCTGGTGGACGAGGGACACCAGATAGTGTCGGTTCACATAAGCTCCAAGCTCAGCGGCACGGTCAACTCCGCCCTCCAGGCCAAGGAGTCGATGGGGGAGGAAGCCCAGATTGAGATCGTGGACTCCGAGCTTGCCGGGGGCGCCCTGGGGTTGCTTGCGCTCAACGCTGCCCGATGGGCCAAGGAGATGTCCGACCATGGTGAACTGGCGCAGCGGGTACGCCAGTCGATCCCGAAAAACCTCGCGTTCGTGGTGATCGACACCCTGAAGTACCTGGAAAAAGGCGGGCGCATCGGCAAGGCCCAGGCTTTCCTCGGCGGGGTGCTCCAGTTCAAGCCCATACTGAGCGTCAGAGATGGCGAGGTCCACCCGGTGGAGCGTCCCCGAACCCGCAGGCGGGCATTGGCCAGGATCGTCGAGCTGGTGCGCGGGATGGCCCCAATTAGCCAGATGCACATAAGCCACAGCACAGGCCCGGACGACGCCCAAGCCGTCCGCGATCAGCTGGCAGACCTGGTGGAGCCTGAGCACATCATCGAGTCCCGGTTCGGCCCGGTCCTGGGCACACATCTCGGCCCCAACACCATCGGGGTGGGGCTCACCCGCGGGGACGCTGAGGACAAGTAGCCGCGGCTTGACTTGCGCGGTTGATGTACTTCAATAAGTCGTCGGCTATCCGGACACGCGAATTGCCGTGAGTTCCTCTGCGTTCGACTGCGCCGTGGGCCTATCCACGTGAATATCTGGGTCACGGGATGACACCCACCTCTCGGAGAAACCGTGTCACCGGGACCGCCCGTCAACTTCGACCAGTGAGATCCCCCCGACTAGAAGCCGCCTGGTAGGACTGGGTCTACCGTCGGCTTCAGGTCCAGAACGAACCCCGGAATATAATATGGCCGTAGCAGCCCTCATAATAGGAGTACGGTGAAGGACGTACAGCTCGGTACGAGGTGAAAGATAGCGGTGAAGCTTTTCCGGAGCCGGCTGGCAAAAGGCATAGTCGCCCTGGCAATGGTGACAGCGCTGGGCATCGCGGGGTACATGCTGATCGAAGGATGGTCGCTCCTTGATTCCGCCTACATGACCATTCTCACGTTCACAACGGTAGGCTACGAGGAGGTGCACCCCCTCTCATCGGGCGGCCGTATCTTCACCATCTTCTTAATGATAGCCGGTGTAGGGGTGATGCTCTATGTCCTGACCACCATTGTCAATCTGGCGGTAGCGCATGAAGTTGTGGAGTACTTCATCCGGAGGCGTAGAAGGAGGGCGCACATGGCAAAGCTCAACGGTCACTTCATAGTATGCGGCGCTGGACGCGTCGGGATGTCGGTTGCTTACACACTCCGAAAGGAGTCGGTGCCGTTGATCGTGCTGGACAAGCATGCCGAATCGTTGGCGGAGGCTGAGGAGCAGGGCATGCTGTGCCTGCAGGGTGACGCTACCAGGGATGCCGACCTGCTATCCGCTCAGATAGACAAGGCGGCCGGGCTTGTGGCAGCCACGGGCGATGACAGTGAAAACGTCTACATATCCCTGACGGCTAGGGGACTGAACCCCGGCCTGCACGTGGTGGCGCGGGCTTCCCGCGTCGAAGCTGAGGAAAAGCTGCGGAGGGCTGGAGCGGACAGGGTGGTATCCCCGTATGCGATAGGGGGTAGAGAGATGGCGCTCTCCGCGATGCAGAGGACCCGGTAGGCGTTCCCGTTGCCGGACGACGGGTCCACGCCCCCTCTTCGATAACCGTCTCGGCGTTGCCGCCCAAGAACTTCTCGTCTATGGCTACTCCTCTTCAGGGAACAGCACCACCCGGATGTAGTTGTCGTCAACCAGGTAGCGCTGAGCGGCGGCGGCTACATGCTCCAGGGTCAACTCCTCCAGCCGATCATCGAAGCCAACTATCTCCATGAACGGTTCACCCTGCTGTGCGGCGGTCTGGATCTGATTGAGCCAGAAGCCGTTTTCCCGCAGCCGTTCCTCCCGGTTGGTGCGCAGAAGCTCCTTGACTTTATCCAGGTATTCCTGCTCGCCTCCCGCCCGCAGCCAGTCCACTTCTTCCAACACCTCTTCGAAGAGCTCTTCGGTGCGGGTAGGGTCGCTGCCGAAGATGATGGCGACCAGGTACTCGGGATCCGGCAGTCTAGACCCGCCGGCATCGACGAAGATGCTATAGGTGCCGCCAAGCGCCTCCCGGATTCGCTCGCGGAGACGGATGCCGAGCATCTCCCCCGCCACATTGAGGGTCAGGGCTTCCTGCCGGCTCCACTTCATATCTCCGGCAAAGACCACCACGGTGTTGCTTCGCGGCTCGATGCCGCTGCGGACAGTCTGGTCGATTATGCCCGTCGGCGGGTCGATCCCCACGTCTTCCCACTCCTCGGCGCGCCCGGTTGCCGGCAAGCTGGCCAGGTAGGTAGCGGTCAACGAACGCAGGTTTTCCCAGTCGAAGGCGCCCACGAAAACGAAGGTAGCGTCGCCCATGTCCGCAAATCGGTCGGTGTACACAGCTTCCGCTCGTTCCAGGCTCAGCTCCTCCAACAGTTCGACGGTGAGTGGCCGACCACGGAAGTGGTTCTGGCTGCGTAAAGTATTGACGGTGTCGAAGAGGACGCCGTCCGGCTGGGCCGCTCGAGTCTCGGCGATGCTGCGCAGTCTCGCTTCGTACTGTGCGAAGACGGTCGGATCCAGCCGTGGTGCGGTCGCATACAGAGTAATCAGCTGGAATAGGGTCTCCAGGTCTTCCGGGGAGGCGCTGCCGCCAAAGCCTTCAAACAACTCTCCAATGTAAGGGGACACCGAGACCACTTTGCCGGCCAACAGCTTCTCCAGGGCCACGTTGTCGTGCGGCCCCACGCCGCTGCCGGCGGCCAAAGCGGCGGCGTAAAGAGCGGACACGTGGTCCTCGTCTGTGACCAACGAGTGCCCGCCAGGACTGAAGGCCGCAAATTCCACCTCATCGTCCCGGAAGTCGGTCTGCTTGGCGATCACGGTTATCCCGTTGGACAACGTCCATCTTTCGGCGTCGATAGACTCAATTTGCTCTTCACTGGTGATGCTCCCGGGAGTCGGAAGCGTTGCCAGCAGCGGGACATCGCCAAGGACGTCTACATAGGCATCCAACTCGAGGGTGTCGGCCGCCTCGATTCGCGCCAGGGCAACCGCGGTCAGCCCGCCATCCGAACCGGCCTCGGTCTCTTCGGGTCGGACGACCAGAAGCGCCGTGTCCTCTGACTTCGTCCAAGACTCCACCACTGCATCGAACTCCGCCAAAGAGATCTGCGGCAGGACCTCCTGGTACAAGGCCCACTCAGCCTCGATGCCGGGGACCGGTATGCCTTTGAAAAAGTGGTTGACGTACCTGTTGGCCAGGTTCGCCGACAACGTTTGGTCACGTTGCTTGTACAAGCTCTCCACCGAGCTCAGCAGGTTGGCCTTCTCTCGAGTCAGCTCTCCACCGGTAAATCCGTGCTGGCTAACCCGCTGAATTTCCTCAAGCATCGCCTCCAGCCCACGCTCTATCCCGTCCGGTTCCACCCACCCACCGAACGTCAGAATGTCCAACGGTTCCACATACCCGGAACGGCCTGCGCTAGCTGACAGGTAAGGGGGATCTTCTGACTGGCCCCGCTCGAACAACCGGGAGTTCAGCATCATGAATGCGAGCGTTTCCGCAACGTAGCTCCGAAAAGCCGTCAGGTCTCGACCCGTGTCGGGGGCAAGCTTTCGGATAAGTACGAACTGGGAACCGGGCGACTCCGAATCGGTGAACACTTCGATGCGCGGCGTCTCGTGGCGTTCGAAGTCGAAGCCCGGCCTATCACTGGCAGACGCCGCGACAGCGGCGCTCGGTTGGTTGGCCTCGCCCTCCGGCGGCGGAGCAAAGTGCTGCTTCACCTTGGCCTCTATCAGCTCTACGTCGAAGTCGCCGACGACGATTACGGCCATCAGGTCAGGCCTGTACCAACGCTCGTAGAAAGCCCGAAGCTGTTCTACGGGCGCGGTCTCGATGACCTCCGGCAGGCCTATGGGAGTCCTCTGGCCATAGAGCGAGGAGCCGAAGAGCAGTTGGAACAAACTGTCCTCCAGGCGCGAACCGAAACCCTGGTACAGGCGCCACTCCTCCATCACGACATCCCGCTCCAGCTCAACCTCCTCCGGGTCGAAGGAGATTGCGTAGGCCCAATCGCTGAGAATCTGGAAGGCGGTCTCGGTGATCACGGGATCATCGGTCGGAATCTCCAGATAGTACAGGGTGTCATCGAAGCTGGTCCTTGCGTTCAGGTCGGGACCAAAGCCGCTGCCAATGGACTCGAGGTAGTCGACGATCTCCTGCTTGGCGAAGCGCTCCGTACCATTGAACGCCATGTGCTCTACGAAGTGAGCCAGCCCCCGCTGCTCCTCCTCTTCATGGACCGAGCCGGCCCTAACAGCCAGCATCAACTGTGCCCTATCGCGGGGTTCCTCGTTGTGCCTGATGTAGTAGCTGAGGCCGTTGGAAAGGGTGCCGCGAACCACAGAGGGATCAAAGTCCAGAGGCTCATCGACCTCCGGTTCCGGAGCGGCTGTTGCCATGAGTTCCGGCGCCGGAGTGGATACTGGTGTAGGAGTGGCCGTAGGCTCCGGGCTCGCAGTGGGCGCGGCCTCCGGACTGGAAAGGGGAGTAGGCACCGCCGGAGTGGCTGTGGGTTCTGGGTCTGCCGTAGGCGTCGGCTGTGAGTCGCACGCTATCAGCGTCGCCAACATCAGCACGATACAGGCAACGATTAATACCGATTTCCGATTAACAGTAATGTGTTTCATCTCTCGTCTTTCATCCTGGTCTGTTCGAAAAGGTTGCATCAGTAGGCGGGCAAACACGGTCGGACCGCGACCTTCAGACGTGCTCATAGAATCTGATACGTCCAACCGCGCATCTCGAATATGTTACTGTCCACTGTCAAGGCACCCGCCCAACGGACCCGGCTTCTACCACAAAAACTCGCAAAGTGTTTATACTCTTCCCTCGAGAATCAATGGACTGAAAAGAGAGGGAATTGAGCTTGTCTCAAAAGTACGGACGCCTTAGTCCCAACCACCCGCCCTCGGAAGGTTTTGTAGCTGGGGGAACATCCCCCAAGTCCCCTGCCAGAGGGAAGTTTCCCTCTGGACTCTCTCAAAGCAGGGTTCTGAGACAGGCTCAATTGAGTACCCACATAAAACTACTGGCGGTAGCTGGGCTGATGGTCGTAGTCATCCTGGCAGCCGCGTGTCAAGGGGATGAAGCAGCCACACCCACCTCGACCGAGGCTCCGACGCCCACCCCGACCCCAACACCCACCGCGGCCCCGACGGCCACGGCAGTTCCCACTCCTACACCTGCCGTCCAAGAACCTGGCCCCACCGACCGCTACTTTTCCATGGACCGTGTTCTGGACATCGCCATCGAGATTGCGCCGGAGGACTGGGACACTCTGCGGCACCAGACCCGCACATTCGAGGACCTGATAGCTGAGATCGAGAAATACGGTCTCTCTCAACCGTTCGCCAGCATCTACACATGGTTCCCGGGCACGGTGACGGTGGACGGAGAGGTCTACACCGAAGTCGGCGTCCGCAAGAAGGGGTTCCTCGGCTCCCAGAGTGAGACCAAGCCCTCTCTCAAGCTCCGCTTCGACAAGTACGTAGAAGGGCAGGCCCTGGGCGGCGCCGTCGAGCGCATGGCCTTGAACAACAGCATCCAGGACTCCTCGATGATCAACACCTGCCTGGCCTACCAGGTCTTCGCCGCCGCCGGGTCGCCGACCCCTCGCTGCAACTTCGCCACCGTTTCGGTAAATGGGAAGAACCTCGGCTTGTACGTTCACGTCGAGGAATACAAGTCCCCCTTCCTGGCGCGCCACTTCGCCAACGCCGAGGGCAACCTGTACGAGGGAACGGTCAGCGATTTCACTCCTGAGTATCGCGGCACCTTCGAAAAGAAGACCAACGAAGACGCCGACGACTGGTCGGACATAGATGCCGTGGTCGCCGCGTTGCAAGACCCCTCCGCCGCAGGCCTGGAATCGCTGGCGGAGGCCGTCGACCTGGACCGCTTCCTGACCTTCTGGGCCACGGAGGTGCTGGTGGGCCATTGGGACGGATACTCCGGCGACCGCAATAACTACTACTTCTACCGGGAACCCGACGATCCCTTTGTGTTCATACCCGCGGGCGCAGATGACGTCTTTCACCTGAAGGACGATCCCAACCCCTTCGACAACATCAGCGATCCTCCGCCGTCGGTGCTGGCCCTCGCCGCCATTCCCAACCGACTGTACCGGAATGATGATTGGCGGGCTAAATACGTCGCTCGCCTGAAAGAGCTGCTGGATACCGCCTGGAACGAAGAGTATCTGTTGGACAGCGTCGACGAAATGGCCACCATCGTCCAGGAGCATGCACTGCCCGAAAGTCGGGCGGCAGCAGCCGCGGACGCTGAACGGGTGCGCCAGTTCATAATGAAACGGCGCGCCGAGATCCTGGACGACCTCACGCCCGAACCACCGGAATGGCCGGCGCCGGACCAATCCAACGTACCTTTGGGCGGGTTTGAGCCCGGCAACGTGGAACTGCACTTCGAGACCGATTGGGGGACCAACAGAAGCATCAATCCTTTCGGAGAGGGACAAATCACCTATCTGGCGCTGAACGGTATGGAACAGCACGTCACCGGCTGGGGCATGATCGCCGGCGTTGCCAGCGCGGAAGAAAGGGATCTGCTGCCGGCCACTGCCGAGATAGCGTCTCTCGCGGCCCTCGTTATTAGACCCGACGGTTCCTTCGAGGGTTTCACCATCGCGGTGTCCATGGACCGGCTGTTCGGTGGCGCCATCCTGGTCATAGGTGAGGATGAGGTCGCCGGAGGCCGTTGGTCCATACCCGCCGGGTCTGCCGACCTGGACCGATTCTCACTGTTCACCGAAGGCCTGCTAGAGCTGGACGCTGCCGGCTCCGAACGCGGTGCGGCCATCACGGGACGTTTCTACGGGGCATGGGGTGGCGCGCAACTCCCCGGTGAAGGGGAAGGCACTGTCGCCATGGAAGTGGGCCTGGTCATCAATGAAATCGCCGCCAGTGGTGAGCCTCTGGACTGGGTCGAGCTCTACAACGCCTCGGAGTCCCACCTAGCCCTAGCCAACTTTGTGTTGTCCGACGACCTGCTGGATGCGGGAAAGCGGACCGCATTCCCGGCTGACCTGGTAGTCCCGCCAGGCGGGTATCTACAGGTCGAGTTGGACAAGGAAAACTGGCCCGGCTTTGCCCTCGGTCAGGACGAGGAGCTGGGAATCTGGACGGCGGAAGGCAGCCTCGTCGATTCGGTTGATTGGGCCGATGGACAGGCCGGCGAGGGCTTGAGCTACGCCCGCGTTCCCGACGTTACGGGAGACTTCCGTACCGTTAGCAACCCCACGCCGGGCCTACCGAATCAAGAACCGGCGTCGCAGTGAGCCGGCGTTCACTTTGACGGAGGAAGGACAGACGTCCCTGATAATCCAAAGTTTTGCCTGACAAGAGAGCCAGGTAAGCAAAGAAAGGACATCATGGCATCCCTATACTTAAGTCGCCTATCCAACGAGGAACGAACCGTCTTAGTAAAAAGCCTGCACGATTCCCAGAAGGAGAACTGTTTTATCTGCGGACTGGCCATCAATTTAGACTTACACGCTGACAGTCTCGACATCGACCATATCGAGCCAACCAGTGCCGGTGGCAAAGATGGTCCAGAGAACTTCGCACTAACTCACGATTCCTGCAACCGGTCAAAACAAGCTAGTGACTTACGGGTGGCCCGAGTGCTAGCTTCTTTTGATACCCTCGCACAGAAAATAGCAGATGAAAACCGATCCCCGAACCTCGGCGATGTCTTGGCACAACACGAAGGCAGTCTGTACAAACTGCCAATAACCATTAACGGGGATTCGATAGAAACAACTTTCTCAGACATCGGCCAGAATGAGGTGAAAGTCCTCCCAGTATATGAGGACGACATATCGGGTTTTCGTTCCTGTTTCATCAACCTTCCAATCGAGTACTTGCACCACGACGACCACATAAATCCAAGGGCGATTGGTAGCAATTTGAGGAAACTGGTGGTGGAGTTTCACAAGAAGCTCCCACAACTCCACATCTCCTTGGGGTGGGTCGACACCTCTCAAGGAAGCCGCGTCAAGGTCAAAATCTTCGACGGCCAGCACAAAGCCGCTGCACAAGTCCTGTTGGGTACCCGTAGCTTGCCGGTAAGGGTCTTTATCGATCCGGACACGGATGCACTCCTTACCGCTAACACCAATGCTGGCACCGTCTTACGCCAGGTCGCTTTTGACAAATCAGCGCAACGTAGCTTGGGAAGCTCCATACTGAGTAACAGGATTGACAGATATCGCGTGGAGTTGGGCCTTGACTCTGACGACGAAAGTTTCTCAGAACGGGATCTGGTCAACCACTTCAAGGGCGAGGGACGGGAGATGCGGAGATACGTCCTCGACCGGGTGCGCGACGGCATAACCACTCACCCCGACAACAAGCTTCGCGACTACATCGAGTACGGAGGTCGAAACACGGGAAAACCTCTCAGCTATAGTACTGTCGAGAAAACCTTCTACCAGTTCTTCATCTACGGCAACGTGCTCACGACATCGTTCAACCACAGATTCCAGGAAGGTGCGAACCCGCGCCAACTGGAGATCGAACAAACTGTTAGACTGATGAACATCGTCGCCGATGAAATCTACATAGGACAATTTGACCCCACTCGGGGCACAGGCCGTATAGAGAGCGATGTCCAGAGGGGGAAAGACATTGCAGAACCCCACCTCCGCGCTTTCAGGATGTCAAAGGAGGAGATAACCCACAACTGGTTACGGCTCGTACGACAAATCGTCTACCACTACTTCGTTACGACGGGAAAGCCGATTGACGAGAACAAGCTCTTCCAACAGCAAATCCCCGAAGCCTGTTGGAAGAACGTCGAGAATTTCATTGATGCCTTGAAACGCCTCCCGTTGTGGGTCAACAAGGACCTCTCCCTCTCCGCCTTCGGTACCAAACGAACCAACGATTACTGGCACTCGATTTTTGAAAGTGGGAGCACGCCGGACGGTGGAGTGGTTATACTCTCGGGCCTGAACCTGTTGGAAATGATCAAAGGCCAAAACTAGGCCTGTGCAAGTGGGGCAAGACCTGCAAATTGTTCAAGCGATCCACTGCCAGGAGCTGAAGACTGACCTAGCTGAAAAAGAAGGAGCAAGGGGACAACGATGAATATCCACAGCTCCCCACACCAGCACCCTCCACGCAACGGCGTCCGGGCTGCTAGGAACAACAAGGGTTGCTATCTGCCCTCGTTCGGGTCAGTCATAGGGACTTGACAGCGTTCTCTATCGCTGATGTAGCGTCCTGATAGTCTACGTCGGGTGAGAAGCTCAACGGCTTGCCCACTCGGACTTCGACTCTGCCTCGCCGGAGAACGGGGAATCGTTTAGGGAAACCCAACCTATCGATGTGCAGGCGCATGGGCACTACCGGAATTCGCCCCTCGACGGCGACCAGGCCGGTGCCGTTCAGGAAGGGCTTGATGGGCCCTCCGACGGTGAGCTCGCCCTCCGGGTATATCAGCACCGACCAGCCCTTGTCCATGATCTTCCCCATGTTCTCCAGGCTGGGCCTCACCGAGCCTTCCTTCGCCAGAGGGAAGGCATTGCCCAACAGGGGGTTCATGACCCACCAGACCGGATTCCGCCACAGATCGGCTGCCCCGGCCACTGCCATCCGGCGGCGCCACTTGAGGGGGACCGCCTTGATAATCAACGGGTTGTCCAGGCCCAGGTGGTGGTTGGATGCGAAGAGCACGGGGCCTGCGATGCCTTCCAGGTTCTCGCGTCCCACCACCTTCAGCTTGTAGGGGAGGCTGACGATGGGGAAGACCAACGCCCGCTGGAGGAATCCGCGAAGCATCCGGCACCACCACTTCATGCCCCAGGCTGGAAAGCTCATCATCGGCGGATTCCTCGATCCCTCTTCGACCAAGACCCGGAGGGCCTGGACCGTCATCTCCGGGCCCACCTGGCTCTCATCCATGTAGACGCCGAGCTCGGCCTCGATTGCCGAAAGCAACTCGACGCGGCCGAGGGAGTCGAGCTCAAGGTCATCGCCGAGGGTCGAGTCGTCCCGCACGTCTCCGACTTCCCGCTTGCTCACCTCGCCGATGATCTGCCGTAGGTCCCTTGCTTCGCCGCTCCCGGAGGGCGCCGCGGTCGCAGCCGGGCTCTCAGGCTGCAGCTTGCCCAGGATCGTATCGATCACTAGCTGCTTCTTTACCTTGAGGGTGTGGGTGCGGGGAAAGTCCTCGTCGGTCCAAACGGTGAAGCCTCGTATCCGTTGCTGCTCGGCCAGCTGCTCATTGGTCCAGGAGACAGCATCCTGGGCCGTATCGGCGTTATCCAGGATCAGGGCTGCGTGCACCTCAACCGAGGAGCCCTTGGTGAGTCCCACCACGGCCGCATCGGTGACGTTTGGATGCTTTGTCAGCACCGTCTGGATGTCCTCCGGGAAGATGTTCTGGCCGCTGGAGAGCACGATCATATCCTTTTTCCTGCCCTGGATGTGCAGGAACCCCTCGTCGTCGAAGAAGCCCAGGTCGCCGGTCTTGTACCACTCTCCGTCGAAGGCGGCTGCGGTCTCTTCGGGCGCACGCCAGTAACCCGGAGTGACGTTGTCGCCGCGCACCTGAATCTCGCCTTCATCGCTGATCTTCACCTCCACGTTGGGCAGTGGCCGGCCGGTGGAGTCGAGACGGCGTTCTTCCAGGTTGTGGTTGCTGATGACGGGGGACGCCTCGGTGGTGCCATAGCCCTGAATGATCTTGACGCCGAGCATCTCCCACTTGCGTCCCACGTCCGGGTCCAGCGCCGCACCTCCCGACGCGATGAAATCGAGCTTGCCTCCAAATTGCTTGTGGACGCGGCGGAACAGAAGGCGTCTCAGCGGGAACGGGGTCCGCCCGGCCACCTTGAGAAGCCGGTTCCAGAGGGCTTCCCTTCCCTGGCGTTTCACCTCACGCTCGATCCCGTTCATCAGCAGATCCAGCGCCTGAGGGACGAGGAGCATGATGGTTATCTTGCGCTCGCGCATGGTCCGGGCCAGGACGGTCGGTTGGCGGCTGGTCAGATACGTGACGCTGGCGCCGCTGTTCAACACGATGAATAATCCTGCCATCTGCTCGTACATGTGGCTTAGGGGAAGGACCGACAGGAGCCGGCTGGACGTCTTGCAAGTGATGTACTGGGATATGCCTTCTATATTGGACGTCAGGTTCCGATGCGTGAGCATTACGCCCTTTGGGTCGCCCGTCGTGCCGGAAGTAAACATGATCTCGAGAAGATCGTCCGACTCGATGTCCACGTGCTCCGGCTCAGGCAGGCCCTGGATGGCGGTCTCCAGCTCCTCGAAGGTAACCTCGGGGACACGCAGTTCCACCTCCCCTTTGGGAGTGAACCGAGACGTGAACGCCAGCTTGGGCTCCGTCCTGGATATGACCCTGGCGACGTAGTCGGGCGCGCTGCGCAGGTCCAGGGGAATCAGTACGACTCCCGCGCGGATACACCCGAAGAAGACGACCACCCAGTGGGGAGAGTTGGGGGCCCACAGGATGGCCTGGTCTCCCTTGGTCAAACCCCGGCGCTGCAGGAGGGTTGCAACCCGACCCGATTCGTCCCACAGTCGTGAGTAGCTCCACCGCTGGTACCGGAACGCCGGCTTGAACAACAGAGCATCTCGAGGGCCGTGTTTCTCGACCGCTTCCCGGAGAAAGTTGACGACGGTGTTACCACCCTTACGAGCTTGACCCATGGCTACCTCCTTGTTGCTGTGGGTAGCTTAACAGGTTGAGGCCCTCCCTTCAGGCACGATGCGGCGTTCCAGCGAGTTTCTCCCGGAGCGACCGCCCCGGTCAGACGGCGTACCGTTGAACAAGCCCTCGGAGGGCTCTGTGAGGCTCCTTCCGCATGGGAGGGAAGTGACTGAAGCATATGGTATCGAAATCGAGATCGAGGAGCTTTTCCAGGGACCGCAACGCCTCTACAGGGTGTTGGGTGACCCCAACAGCAGGTGGACTCAGCCTCCAGGCGAGCTTGTACTGCAGTGCGTCTCCTACAATGATGGCCCGCTTCTCCGGCAGGTGGAGGGCGATGCTGCCGGGCGTATGCCCGGGAAGGTGGACGGCTCGGACTTCGGTCCCAAATGGAAGGATGTCGCCGTCCTCCAGCCGATCGTCCACGGGAACGGGCTTTCCCACGAGCCTGGCGAGCATCGGCTTTGCCACCATGGCGAGCAGTTTGTTTTGCAGTGGACTCGGGGCCGGCACCTTGCCCTCGACGACGTCCGCCTCCAGCCGATGCGCAGCAACTGAGATATCTCTTCCCTCGACCAGTTCGCTGAGGCCGCCCGAGTGGTCGGGGTGGGCGTGGGTAACAACGACCCGTGCTATCTGGTCGATAGACAGGTCAAGGGTCTCCAGCCCCTGGGTTATGGGGCCCAGGCTTCCGCGGAGCCCCGCATCGACCAACAGCACCTCGCCATCCTCGACCAGGACGGTTACCCGGGCGCCGATAGCCCGGACCTGGAATACTCCGTGGGTAATGCGTATCGGCTTTCCGAAGATCATGAGTCTGCTTTGTTGCGGCTGTCCGCCTCCGGCCCTATCATCGCTCGCCGCTACTACACTAGCGTGTCACAGACGTACGTCTTTTGCAACCAAGTTATCAGACCGGCCCTAGATCACCAGCGTGGCGTCCTTCGGCCTGGCTTTGCCGCCGTGTACAGACGGCTCGGCGCACCACTTGGCGGACAGGCGGCGCACAGCTTGATAAACCTCCGTATCGAAGCCCAGGAGATCGCAGATCACGCGCCGGTCTAGCAGGGCGCGGTTGGGGTCAGCATCCGCCAGATAGGCGGGCTTCAGCTCTTTGTCTCGAAACTCCTCGAAGATCATCTCCGCCATCACCAGCTGATCATCGGTGAGGGCGCGGAGGTCCAGCACAGATAGCGACTCGGCTTGGCGGATAGTCATACCAGCCTTGCTTGACTGCTGGCGACTGGAGTGCCACCAGTAGGATAGCAGGCCCAAGGTGGAGTTGCTCCACACCAAGAAAGCGTAGTCGAACCGCTGGTCTGGGAAAATCACATTTGGCCATACTCGCCCGCCGATGGATTCTCTCTCTGTGAACGCAACAGCCAGAGCCTGGGAGCCAAAGGTGAAATCTCTGTTAAGGTGAGCACGGCTGGCAGTCTCCCAAACATCTGCGGCTTTGTCTTCCATTTGAGACCTGACAGTCAACTGGGAGTCTGGCTGGCAAGCCATCCGTGTCTCGTTCTTCGCATCGTGGTTCCACAGGGACGGATAAGTAGCTGTCGCACTTGGGGAGATCTTGTCGAAAGGACCACGAGGTCGCGGTCCCGTGATGTCTCGATCAACCAAGCCAAGTTTGCCGATGTCGCTGAGCAAGGTCATCTTCAACTCGGCCGGGGATTGGATTCCAGGTAGCCATAACTGGGACTGAGACAGGGCGTAGGCGGCCTGCGCCAGGGAATAGTCGGCTAGACGCACCGCGCTCCAACTCTGTCCCTCCTCACTTACTGGAGCAGTTACAGACTCCCCGGCCAACTCTTCACCCACCATCAAGAGCGTCCCTCCATACGGCCCACGCTCCAGGCGCCTAAACATTCGTACATCCGATAGGCTGCTCGACAGCGTGCTTGAGTAGGCAAACCCTTGTGGCCTGCGATTGAAGGACGTGAAGCGCGCCCTGTTGTCGGTTGCTCCGCCTGGTCTGAGCTTGCGAGCAATCACCAGACACTCCGCCATCCCCGTATCGGAGGAGAAGGACATGTCATGACCGTTGGCCGCGATGCTCAGTACCGTCAAGTCCGTATAGTCGTGGGCGAGCGTCTGGCGGAAACCTTTCCAAGAAAGGCCGTTGGCCACCGACAAAGGGAGCACAAGAGCCAAAACGCCGCCTGGCTTCAGCTTCTTGTGAGCTAGGGCCGCGAAGGCAGAGGCTATACCCGCATTGCCGTGATAACACGTTCCTGCCGCACGCTTACCAAGCCTCTTTCCCATGCTTCTTTGATCTGTCTTGCTGGCATTGAATGCGGCGAAGGCTGGGTTGGTAATGTCCGCATGGGCACCTTCATGGTTGGTTGCCCTGGTAAAAGGCGGGTTCATTATCACCAGGTCGTAGCCCTCGTCGGGTATCTCGGCCCAGACCTGGGTTGCGGTCTCCTCGCCGGCGCTGCCGGTGCGCATGGCGGGGTCGCTGGTGTTGAACAGGGTCAGCACGTCGGATGACTGGAGAAGCTCCAGGGAGCCGATCATCACGCTGCCGTCCCTCATGCGGCCATAGGGCATGGTGTACAGGTGAGAGCTGTTGAAGAGTACGGACGGCTCCACGCCGGATAGGGTCGAGCCGGTGATGTGGACGGCGGATGGCATTACGTCGCAGCCGTAGAGCACCTCCTCCATCATCACCTTGTGAAGGGCGGCCCCATCGCCCCCAGCCCGCTCGTGGCGAGCGGCTATCTGCTCGTACACCGCCGAGAGCAACGCTCCGGTGCCGCAGGCAAAGTCCCCGATTCTCAGCTTGCCGATTGCGCCGGCATCCGACCAGTCCACGCCCTCCATCTTGGCCACGGCCAGCCGGGCCAGCAGCGCCGCCGATGCGGGCAGGGTGTAGAAGGTGGCGAGGTACTTGCGGTCGGCGATGAGCCGCTGGAAGATGCGGCCGGTGAGATCGTGGGCATTGTCCACGCCCGTCGCATTTACCACCTGGGCGGTGTCTCTCAGCCGTCGCAGGATGTCCGCCGCATCGGCAGAGGGCAGCTGCTCCAGGATGTCCTTGGCGATGGCGAAGATGGCCCAGTAGTTGATGTTCAGTATGTCGCTCCAAGCCGACAGTACCTTGGCCTGGGGGTTGTCCACGGTGTCGCCGCACACCAGCGCCAGGGGCTTGACGCCCTCATGCATGCCTGCGATGCGCTCATGGAACACCAGGGCGTTGGCGATGATGGCACAGGCCATGCGGCGGGTCTGGGGCACGTTGGTCATCCCCAGCAGGCGGGCTATGGACATGGTGATGCCGGAGCGAGTCTTGTTCAATTCGTCAAGGACCCGTGCCGCGCCGTCGATTCCATCCTGAAGTGTTTTCGCGGCGTCATCTACAGCACGCTGAGGCACGGATACGAGCCGCACCATGTCCGCTACATCTTCGACCGATCCCTCCAGCCAGCCGGACTCCGGGAACCGGTCTTCTTCTCCGTCCTCGGTGAAGATGCAGTAGGAGAGGCGGGCCTCCGACAGGGAAGTGTGCAGATCGTCGGCTTCGCTGATGCCCTCCGGGTATCGCAGAGCGATCACTGCCTCGATGACACGCCCGCTGGCCGCCACTTCCAACCCCAGGCGGTCCTTCGCCTCCGGTTCGACGGTACGGGCGGGCATGTACTCCGCCTCAACCACCACTGGAGCACGGCCGGGGGCGACGATCAGGATGTCAGGTTGTAAGCCAGGGTGACCGGAGATGGCCTGAGTGTTCTCGGAGCGCACCTGGCTCCTGGGCAGCATATCCTGAAGCAGGCTGCCCAAGGCGTTGTTGGCGTTCGGCTCCGTCTGGCGCGGCATACCGCTCTATGAACCTATCGATCCGTAGTCGAATGGCATGGCAAACCCGTAGACAGTATCCCACCGGCTGAGCGGTCAAGTCCACCTGCTGGGCAGGAGTCTGTCAAGGACAAGGCCGCTATCGGCCTCGTCCAGGTACCGCCGGCCAAGTCGGCTCACGTGGGCCTATTGAGAACGGGAGTTGGCGCCGCTACTCGTAGGTCCAGAGATCGAAGTTCAGGTTTATCGTAGTGCCTTCGGAGTCCACTAGATTCGAGTCCGGTGTCGGGAAGGAAAACCCGGCGAGCTGGCTCTCGCCGACGATCAACGCCGGCCTGTCCTCCGCCTCCGCGCCAAAGGTGAAGGTGTCCGTGCCGTCGCCACTGAGAAGGGGGAGTCCCCAGCCTCCGGTCTCCGGGTCGAGGACATACAACTCGACCTCTCCCTCGACAAAGACCGGCTCGCTGAACGTCACCTCGATGTTTCCATCTTCGTTGCTGGCAAGCTCCACGACTGCCGCCGCTTCCATCATTCCGGGATCCATCGTTTCGGGATCCAACATCATCTCGTCCGGGATCTCCATGTACTGCGCGGGCGGTTCTATCTCATCCGTCTCATTGTAGCCGACGTACCGGATGGTGATGATGTTCCGCTCCACTTCGTCCAAGCCTGCAATGGCGACCCTGGTCTCCCTGGTAAGGAAGTCATCGGCTCCGACAACCCTGATGAGGGTGCCGCCGGGGAACCCGAGTCCCTCCATCCCTGTCCCCTGACCTGCCTGATCGGAGACAAGCACATAGCCTCGGGTGCCGTCGTCAAGGTCAATAGTCTCGCTCAGCGTAGCGTCGGCGTCGGTCGGCACGTGGAGCAGTCCGACCTGGGATACTAGCCCCAGGAACTCGGCGTCCGGAGGAGTCCCCTTGAACCACATGGCCGACTCCGGGTCCTGGAAGTAGGTGTCCTCCCCAATGAGCAGTGCTCTCATCTCGACCATCTGTCCCTGGTCGCTCAGGGTGATCGTGAAGCTGAACTTGTCCGGCAGGACGATGGTGCCGTTCAAGCGTATCAAGCCTTCCTCGCCGCCTTCTACAACACCAAAGACGGCCAGCAGATTGATCTCCCCCTCGAAGGAGAAGCCGGTAACCTGTTGCATGGCCTGTACGTTGCACGAAAAGACGGTCGCGGAATCCTCGATCATGCCGCCGGGCGAACAGCCCATGGGATGGTCCATACCGTCTTCCATCTCGGCGGCGGCCGTTGCCGTGGGCGTTGCCATCGCCGTTGCGGTAGGAGTCGCCATTGCCGTGGCTGTAGGCGTGGCGACAGGCGTCGATACTGCAGTGGGTGTGGACACCGGCGTGGCCGTTGATTCGTCGTCGCCACCACAGGCGGCGAAAGCTGTCGCCGCTAGAACGATGGCCATTAACAGGTAGAGTCCCTTTTTCACAGAAGATTCCTTTCGATCAGAAGATCCGTATTCTGGCTAAGCTGGTGTGCTTTCTCTTTGACAATAGTATCACAGTGCCATTTCGGATGGGTTCCAGCTCGATTCCGGTCATGTTAGCTTGAACCGGGCCTGGGCGATAGGGGTAGTGGGGACCGTCTGGGAGCCAGACGGCCTCAGTTTCTGCTATCCTAATCCCCTATGAGCAACATCCAGTTTGGGCCGCTTTACTTCCCCACGGACGAGGACTACGACCCCCTGGACCTGGCTGAGAAGGCCGAGGAGTGGGGCTATGACTACTACTGGATCCCGGACTACGTCACGCTCCCTTACTTGGACGCCTTCGTTCTGGCGACGGCTGTAGCTTCGAGGACGACCAAGCTGAGGATCGGCACCGCCGTAACCCTAGCCCCTTTCCGTACCCCGCTTCAGTTCGCCAAATCGGCGGCATCGGTGGACGTGATGTCGGATGGCCGGTTTACCCTGGGCATCGGAGTCGGAGCCATTGACCGGGACTTCGAGGTTGCCGGGGTGGACTTCCACCAGCGAGGCCGAATAACCGATGAGACCATCGACGTCACCCGGCGACTGCTCCACGAGGAGAAGGTCAGCTACGAGGGGCGATACTTTCGGTTCAAGGACCTGACCATCGGTCCCAGGCCGGTCCAGCCGAACCTGCCCATCTGGATCGGGGCCTACGGCGGAGACGGCCTGGCCGAAGGAGTCCTCCGTCGCACCGCCAAGTACGGCGACGGGCTGTTCCCCACCGAGATCTCCCAGGCCGAGTTCAAACGGGTGCAACCCAGGATCAGGGAGATGGCGGCGTCCCACGGCCGCGATCCCGATTCCATCGGCTGGGGGCTTCTGACATGGCTCTGCTTCGGCGATAGCGTGGAGCAGGCCCTCCGGACCACCAACCGGGAGATCGGGGGCCGGCTCGGTACGGAATGGGACACCAGGCGCGAGAACGGATACGCCCTGGGCACGGCCAAGGACATGATAGATACCATCGAGGGATACGTGGAGCTGGGGCTGACCAACTTCGTCATCGACCCCGGCTGTGCTCCAGCCGAGATACTCCCCCAGCTGGAGGCCTTCGCCAAGGAGGTCATCCCCCATTTCCGTGGATCGGGTTAGCGGCATGGCGCCTGTCAAGTTCGGCGCCGTCTACCCGATGGGCACGCCCCTCGATGTGGTGGGCCCCCTGGAGCTGGCCGAGAAAGCGGAGGCCTGGGGCTACGATTCTTTCTGGGTGCCCGATCTGCTGACCGGCCCCGACCTCGACCCCTTCGTAATCCTCTCGGGCGCGGCGGCTCGAACAGAGAGGATCAAGCTGGGCACGGGAGTCCTGATAATGCCGGTAAGACCCCCTGTGCAGCTGGCCAAAACGGCCCTTTCCCTGGACGCTCTGTCCGGCGGAAGGTTGATCCTCGGGGCCGGGCTCGGCGAGTATTCCAAGGACGTCAGAGCCGCTCAGATCGCTCCCGGACCCCGGGCCGAGCTATCGGACGAGGGACTGGAGGTACTTCGAAGCCTGGTTAACCGGACCAACGTTAGCCATCAGGGCCGTTACCACCAGATCGAAGACCTCACTATGCTGCCCAGGCCTACCCGAAAGGGTGGTCTGCCTATCTGGACCAGCGCCGCCTGGAAGGGGCAGCTGGTGGACGGCCCGCTGAAGCGAGCGGCCCGGTACGGCGACGGGTTCATCTTCGATGCACCTCCGCCTTTCTACAGGCAAGCCAAGGAAAGGATATCCGAATACGCTGTCTCCTTCGGTCGGGACCCCGATGCCATGGAGTGGGGATGCTGGATGTTCACCTGTCTTGGGTCGTCCAAGGAGGAGGCGTGGAAGACCCTGGGCCGCCGCCTGGGCGAGATTCTGGACCGTCCCACCGACGATCCCTCCAACGTAGGCTACGCTTTCGGTACCCCGGAGGACTGCCTGGAGACCATCCAGCAGTACATCGATATCGGCCTGACCCACATTTGCATCTCGGCCAAGTGCCCTCCCGAGCAGGTGGTAGAGCTGTACGAGACCCTTGCCAGTGAGGTCATACCGCGCCTGAAGTAGAGTCTCGGAGAGAACCTCTCAACCCCCGGCGTGGCCGTCAACCCCTAGCCCTCGCCACCACCCTGTCCACGAAGGTGGGCGCCAGACCCAGGTAGCCAGCGGGGTCCAGCAGCTCGTCTATCTCGGTGGGGGACAGGTGGGGGCTAACCTCCTCCGACTCCAACAGCGTCTCCTTCAGTGATCTTCCCTCTTCGAACGCCTTCATTGCACAATCGTAGACCACGTCGTGGGCCGTCTGCCGGCCCAGATTCCCGGCCAGCCTGATCATCACCCGCTCGGACATTATCAGCCCGTTGGTCACATCCAGGTTACGGCGCATGCTCTCCCGGTTCACGTTCAGATGGGATATCACCTCGATGGCCCGATGAATGGCGCCGGCGGTCAGGATGCAGGTCTCGGGGACGTAGTACCACTCGGCGTGATAGGTCCGGCCGTCCCGCTCGTGTTCGTTGAGCAGTCCCTCCATGGCTGAGGTCACGAACCCCCTGACGATCTTCGAAACTGCCACTATCTCCTCGGAGCCGGTGGGGTTTCGTTTCTGGGGCATGGTGCTGCTTCCTACCTGGCCGCGGCCAAAGTGCTCCTCCACCTCGGAGAACTCGTTCTTCTGGAGCAGTACTATCTCGTTGCCCATCTTCGCCAGCGAGCCGACGATCATGCCCTGAACGGCGACGAACTCGGCCATGTTGTCTCTAGCCGTGTGCCAGGTTATGTCGGGCACTCCCAGGCCCAGCTCCTCCATCAGCTTGCTATGGACGTCCCACGCCTGCTCTCCCAGCGATGCCAGGGTGCCGGCGCCGCCGCTGAACTCACCCACCAGAAGCCTGGGCTTGCACTGGTCCAGCCTCTCGATGTGCCGCCGTACTTCCGCCACCCAGACGGCCACCTTGTATCCGAATGTGATGGGAAGGGCCTGCTGACCGTGGGTCCGGCCGGCCATCACCGTGTCGCGGTGCCGTTCCGCCTGGCCCAACAGCGCCTCCTCTAGCCTTCTCATGTCCCGGTGCAGGATGTCGAACGCCTCCCGGAGCTGGAGCACCAGACCTGTATCCATGATGTCCTGGGTGGTAGTGCCCCAGTGGATATACTCGCCCGTATCACCCGGACAGTGCCTCTGAAGCTCGCGGATCAGCGGGACTATTGGATGGCGGGTAACGTCTATGTCCCGTTTCATCGCCTCGATGCTCATCTCCTCGGCGCGGGCGTGTTGAGTGATGACCTCGGCGGCGGTCTCCGGGATGATCCCCAATCGAGCCTCCACTCGAGCCAGGGCGGCCTCCACGTCCAGCCACTTCTGCAGCTGGTTCACCTCGGTGAAGATCGCTCGCATCTCGTCGGTACCGAACAGGTCCTTGAAAAATGGAGAGTCTACGACGCTGGAAGGCATGGACGTCCTCCTGGTGGATGTGTGGTTGGGCCAATCGTATCACGGTTTCCCTTCGATGGCGGTACCCCTATGCTATACTGGCCCAGCCTTGGCCGGGCCGGTTAATCCGGCGGCCCACAGGCAGGAGATCCAGCTTGCAAGGGAGGTCTCGACACATGGAAAAAGAGGTCATCATCTCGCCGAAGATAGGCCCCAGCTTCTCCAAGACCACGGCTCACGGCATCAAGGCCGGCAACTTCCTTTTCATCACCGGCCAGGTAGCCAACAAGCCGGGCATCGATCCCAAGGAGGGCCGGGAGAAGGTGGGCGAGATGGGAGGCATCGATGAGCAGGCGGAGCAGGTGATGGAAAATCTGAAGGCCATCCTGGATGAGGCGGGCACCAACTTCGACAACGTGGTCAAACGCAACGTCTACCTCACCCACCTCGCCGACTTCGATCCGGTCTACAAGGTGATGGAGCGCTACTTCTCTTCCGCGGTGGCCAGCACCGGCGTAGTGACCGGCCTTATTCCCGCCAGCGCCAGACTGGAAGTCGA
Source organism: Dehalococcoidia bacterium (assembly GCA_965197645.1). Lineage (GTDB taxonomy): Bacteria > Chloroflexota > Dehalococcoidia > Plut-88900 > Plut-88900. The sequence goes on from OZ240219.1 coordinate 1,407,313, forward strand.
GCTCATCGCCATCGTCCCCGATTGACAATCTGAATCAGGAGGTACCGATGTTTATCAGGCTGCATCACGTGGGTCTACTGGTCAAAGACCTGAACACCACCAAGGAACTGTACTGCGATCAGTTTGGGCTGAAAGCGGGCAGGGAGTTCGACCTGGTCAGCGAGGACGTTCGAATCGTTAACATCCCCATCGGCGACAGCATGATCGAGGTGAACCAGGTTATCAACGACGATAGCGGCGTCGGGCGATACCTGGCGAAACAGGGGGATGGGCTGCATCACCTCTGCCTGGAAACCGACGACATGGACGCCGACCTGGAGATGCTGACCAATCTCGGCTTTACCCTGATCAAGCCGCTATCCGTCGGCGATAACGGGCTGAAGGTGGGCTGGATTCACCCGAAACAGGCCCAGGGCGTGCTCATAGAGCTGTGGCAGAATCCGCCGGGCCAACCGGACACCTCCCGCACCTAGCAGGTGGTTGGAAAGCCCGTTTCGACCATACCCTTGGCCCCGTTCCTGGCCTGGAAGGGGGTAGAAAAAGAGAAAGTTTCTGAGGGACACCCCTTCGGCGAGCTCAGGGCAGGCTCTCAGACTCCCGGCCCCCAACGGCCAGTTCCAGACTACAAGGCTTCGCCCCTCTGTACACCCCATATTTCGACGTCTTGCTACGGCTGGGGAGCTATACGGGCGTAGATCTCGTCGGACTTGGCCGCCATGATGAAGTCGTTGCGGTGCAGGTTCCTGATCTTGTGGGTCCACCAGGTAACGGCCACCTTGCCGAACTCGGTTGTGATGCGCGGGTGATGTCCTTCGGACTCGGCCAGTTTGCCTATCCCGTTGGTAAAGGCCAGGGCTGGGGAGAACCCCTGGAACCGAAATGTGCGCTCCAGCTTTGGGATCTCGTCCTCAGTGACGAGGGCCCAGTCGGGCACCTGGGGACGCAGCTCGGCTATCTCCTCTTCGGTCACGCTGGGGGCGTCCCGCCGGCAGGCGACGCACTTTTCCTGGACTAGCTGTGTCATGTGGACCTCTCGATCTAACCCTTGCGATGGAGTGCAGAGGTGTGTATATTACTGGACGGCCTGCAGTATTTCCGTAGTAGCTCCGAGGTAGAGAGGCATGTCATACGTCGAGTCCGATAGCGTGGAAGCCGGCCTGAAATTCAAAAGCCCAAGCGGCCTGATAGTCGAGACTACGGGCAGCACCAGCAATGTTGAAGCCCACAACATCTACGTCCACGAGGTGAAGATCCTCGAAGGCGATTATTCCGGGGAAACCTTTCTCCTGAACCTGGACTACGCCGAGCTCCTGTAGCCCGGCGCAGCGCTCCTGCATCAGCCTCGAGCCAGCGCCTCCTCCAAGGCTCTCCTGACCATCACGCCCCCCACCTCTTTCCGGTACTCCGCCGAGGCGTGCAAATCCGTTTCAGGGTCCAGAGCGACTTTGACCGCTTCTGAGGCCTCTTCTAAAGCGTCCTCATCCAGGACCCGGCCTTGAAGCTTGTCCTCAGCCTCTTCGACCCGGACGGGCGTCCCGTCCACGCCGAACAGGACGATCCTAGCGTCGGTGGCCGCCCGGTCGGAATTGAGACCTGCCAGGGTCACCGCTCCCACCAGGGCGAAATCTCCGTGTCTGCGGGAGACCTCTTGAAAACCCCAGACCTCCTGCAAGGCCGGAAGCTGTATCTCCGTGATGAGCTCCGTCGGCTCGATGGAGGTGGTGAAATAGGTCAGGAACATCTCGCCGGCGTTGGCCACCCTCTGTCCCGAAGAGGAGCTTAGGACGAACCGGGCGTCCATGGCGAGGCATAACGCGGGAAGCTCGGCTGCGGGATCGGCGTGTACCACACTGCCGCCTATGGTGCCCCTGTTGCGAATTTGAAAGTGGCCTACCTGGGACATCGCCTGGACTATCAGCGGGTTCTTCCGCTGGACGAGGGGCGACCGCTCCAAGGTCCTCTGCCGGGTCATCGAACCTATTTTGAGGCCGCCGTCATTGTCTTCTTCCACGTAGTCCAGCCCCGGCACCCGGTTGATATCGATGATCACCGATGGCCTGGAGAGGCGCATGTTCAACAGGGGCATCAGGCTCTGGCCTCCGGCCAGCACCTTGGCGTCGTCTCCGTGCTGTGCCAGGAGCTTCAGCGCCTCGTCCAGGGTTGTAGGAGCGTAGTAGTCGAACTTGGGAGGCTTCATCGTTATCCTATTTCAGCTCTTTTTCCAGGGCCGAGAAGAACTTTCCCGCCAGCATCTTGGCGACACCCCCCACCACCCGCTGCCCTACTCCAGCCAGGTTCCCACCGATCTGGGCATCCATCAGGTAACGAACCCTGGTATCGGCGCCTTCCGGCTCCAGAGATATTTGGCCGTCCGCCTTCATGAACCCCAAAGCTCCGGTCCCATCTACGGAGACCCTGTAGGAAGAGTCGGGGACTACATCGAAGATGCGGACCTCTCCATCGTACCTGCCCTTTACCGCGGCCACACCCAGCTCCACGACAACCTTGTAGGTCGAATCGCCGGTGGGCTCCAGGAGCTGGCAGCCCGGTGTGCTTCTGGCCAGCACCTCGTGATCGTTGAGTGCGGCCCAGACCACGTCCGGCGGGCTTTTGACCAGCTTGTCGCCCTTTATCTCCAAGGGAACCTCATGGTGAAATACGGCACAACGGATTGGGGGAATCGCCGGGCGATTATATCACAGGGTTTTCGGTTGACGCCCCAATGTCGTCGGCATAGACTGAACTCCGTGGCGCCGGGCGCCGAACAGCGCCCCGGGAAACCCAGATCACTCACTCTAGGGAGGTCCCGATGACCGGTATCGACTTCGACAAGCTGCCCAAATTCTCAGACTTGCCCGTGAAATCGGGCGTGCCTGCCGACTCCAACTGGGGCGTGTTCGGCGACGATGATGAGCTGGGCAGCCTCAACTTCCTAACCGAACCGGGAGTGGTAGAAGCGGCTCGCCTGGTCAGGAAGGGGAAGGTCTTCCGGCTGGACATGCCCATCGGCTACGCCAGCACCACTCTTTTCGAGAGGCCGGAAGCCCGACACACCATCGTCCCGTTCGAAGGCGAACTGGGCCACGACGACCAGCTGGACAACTACAACACACAGGAAGGCACCCAGTGGGATGGCCTGGGACACCAGGGCGACCAAGATGCGGGCACTTTCTACAACGGGGTCAAGCAGGAGCAGATCAAGAGCGGCCCGGATGGCAAGCTGGGCATCCAGCTTTGGGCCAACAAGATGGTCGGGCGGGGCGTGCTCATAGATGCTTTCAAGTATCGCAACGACCAGGGCCGGTCCTTGGACCCCAGCCAGGCCGAATGGTATACGTTGGATGACCTTCAGGGCACGGTGAAGGCCCAGGGTGTTCAGCTCAAGCCCGGCGATATGCTGCTGGTCCGCACGGGTTGGATGCGGCGCTATATGGGCCTGTCCACCGGGGAAAAGGATGCCCTGGGAAACATAAGTGATCTCACAGCCTGCGGCATCGACTCTGCCAGGGAGGTCGCAGCGTGGTTATGGGACAACCGTGTCTCGGCCCTGGCCGCCGATTGTCCCTCCGTGGAGATCTGGCCTTTTAACACGGAGCGGGGTCCGCTGCACGTACGGACCCTCGCCTGGCTGGGCCTGCCCCTGGGCGAACAGTTCAACCTGGAGGGCTTAGCCGCGGACAGCGATGAGGACGGCGTCTACGAGTCCATGGTGGTATCGGTGCCGCTGAACCTGGAGGGAGGCATCGCCTCGCCCCCCAACGCCGTTGCCATCAAATAACCCTACCCACCGCGGATGAGATACCTTTCAGGCCCATTCCCGTCTATCGTAGACAGCCGCCGGTACAAATGGTGGGCCTACGTATCCATCGCCGTTGGTCTGCTGGTGGTGGTGATGGACCAATCGGGCATGAACATCGCCATGCCCAAGGTCGCCGAAGAGTTCGATGCCGACATTCCTACCGTCCAGTGGGTCACTCTCAGCTATATACTCAGCATCAGCGCTCTACTCATGCCCCTGGGACGTCTCGCTGACATCCTGGGCCGGCGGCGGGTGTATCTTGCCGGCTTCCTGGTGTTCATCGGCGGCGCTATTGTCGGGGGTACCGCCCCCTCCTTCCCCGTCCTGCTCGTAGCCAAGATCGTCCAGGGGATAGGTTCGGCCGGGGTCCAGGCCAACGGCCTCGCCATCGTTACCGAGTCCTTCCCCGAACGAGAGCGAGGCAAGGCGCTGGGCCTGTACACCAGCGTCGTGGGCGGCGGACTCATCATGGGTCCCGCCGTCGGCGGAGTGCTGATCAGCGCCTTCGACTGGAGGGCCGTGTTCTATGCCAGCATCATCGCTGGATTCGGGGCCTGGGGAGTGGCCCACGCCTCGCTGCTGGGCTCTCAAAATTCGGGGGCAGACCAACCCAAACGGCTCAACTTCGATTGGGGTGGCGCCGTCCTCTCCTCCGGGATGCTGGCCACCTTTTTGTTGGGCTTGAGCAACTCCCATCGCCTGGGATGGGGTTCAGCGCCCGTGGTCACCAGTCTTCTCGCTGCCGCGGCCCTCTTCCTGCTGTTCATCTGGTGGCAGCGACGCACCAGCGATCCGATGTTGGACCTGGGCCTGTTCCGGAGCAAGAACTTCTCGCTGGGCGTGTCCACCCGGTTCATACAGTTTTTGGCCAACTCGGCCGTCATCTTCCTGATGCCCTTCTACCTGATCCAGGTGCTGGACTTCGAACCGAACAGAGCGGGGCTCATGGTCATGCCCTACGCGTTCGGCATGGGCCTGACCTCCCCCTTCAGCGGCCGCATCTCCGATAGGTACGGTACCAGGTGGATCAGCGTCGTGGGGATGGGATTTTCCGCTTCGTCCTTGTTCATCTTCTCCCAGCTGACCCCCGACTCATCGACCACGCACGTGATCATAGGTATGCTCTTGGGCGGAATGGGAATGGGCACCTTCTCCTCGGCCAACTCCGCGGCGATCATGGGGTCTCAGAGCCGGGAGAAGTACAGCATAGTCGCCGCCTTCCAGAACCTGATCAGGAACTCGGCCAACGTCACTGGGGTGGCCCTGGCGACCACCATAGTCAGCTTTACCATGGGAGACTACGGCTACGAACCCAGCCTGGCCAGCGTAGCGGACAGCGAGGACATCGGTGTGAGGGTAGCCTTTGTCGCCGGGCTGAACAGGGCCTTCATGATCTCCGGTGGGCTGATGGTGCTGGGCCTCGTGCTCTCCTCGCTGCACGGCCACCAGCGCAAGGAGATGGAGCGGCCCGACCAGCCCATTGCCCGACCCGCCGCCTCGCCACCCGTGGCGACAAAGCACTGATCGATATCATCCGCTGAGGAGAACCAGACATGGAACAGGGAACATCCCCGGACGTTTTCAAGGAGTTGGGAGTCAGGCGGGTCATCAACGCCGTCGGAACCGCCACAATCCTGGGCGGCACAGTCCTTTCCCCGGAGATGCAGGGGGCGATGGACCAGGCGAACAACACCTTCGTCAGCATGGAGGACCTGCTGGATAGGGCCGGCCGGAGCATCGCCGAGCAGCTGGGCGTGGAGGCGGCTTACGTTACCTCCGGCTGCTTCGCGGCGATGGCCCTCAGCGCAGCGGGAGCAATGACGGGCGACAGCCTGGAGGCCAGGGTGCAGTTGCCCGATACCACCGGCCTCAGGAACGAGTTCCTAATCCCGCACAAGATGAGATACCGGTACGACCGCGCGGTCACCGTCCCGGGAGGCAAATTGCTGTCCGTAGGAGACGCTCACGGAACATCCAGGGACCAGCTATCTGACGCCATCGGGGATTCCACGGCCGGGGTCCTGTTTCCAGCTCACCTGGACGGCACGGAGGATACCGTGACCCTGGAGGAGGTGATTGCCATTGCCCACGATAGGGGAACTCCGGTGATAGTGGACGCCGCCTACCAGGTCTACCCCAACAGTCACATGATGGACGTAGTGGCATCGGGGGCCGACGCTCTGTGCTTCAGTGCCAAGTACATGGGTGGTCCCAACTCGGTCGGGTTCGTCTGCGGCAAGAGGGAGCTTATCGAGGCCGCCAGCTTGAATGGGTTCGTGGCTTATGAGAAGGAAGACAACCTGTGCTTCGGTCGTGGATACAAGCTGGACCGACAGGAGGTAGCCGCGCTGATCGTGACCCTTCGGGAGTGGTTCAAGCTTGACCACGATGAGGACTTACGACGGCAGGAGTTGAGGTGCCAGGTGATAGCCGAGGCGCTGAGCGGCCTGCCTCACGTCAGGGCGGAGCAGATGCAGGAGAAGGGTCTGCCCTGGATTGTCTTCGAGATCACCCTGGACGAGGTCGCGCTGGGCAGGACTATAGGCGAGGTACAGCAGACCCTGAAGGACGGCGATCCATCCATCTGGACGAGGGCCGAGGACGGCTACCTGTACGTGGCCTCCAACATGCTGGAAGACGGCGAGGAGCACGTGGTCGCAGAGCGGCTCAGGGAAGTGCTTTCCAGCTAGACGTACCGCGCCCTATTGTTTCGATGAACGGCCGGCGAACAAGGCGGTTCACCGGCCGCCGTCGGAACCTTGTCTTCATTCCCTAAGGCCTGTACGCATTGTGACCACGCCACCTACGCAGCTTGGATGTCATTCCGAACGCAGTGAGGAATCTAAGGGGATGGTAGGCAGTCGCAGCCCGATTCTGGCGGCGTCCCCATAATCGCTGGTTTGCGCCTATGAGCCGATGGTTCCCCTGCGCCCGGTAGGCTGGGGACATAGGCTATAGATTCCTCACTCTGTTGCGCTCCGTTTCGGAATGACACTGGAGAACAGAGCGTGAACAGACACTAATCGTATCTGATGATGCCTCGCGCTACCTCACCGGACTCCAACGCCGCGAACCCTTCGTTTATCTCGTCCAGCGTGAAGACCTTCGTCACCAGCTCGTCCAGCTTTAGCTTGCCCGCCTTGTAGAGCTCTATCAGCTTCGGCATGAACAGTCTCACTCTGGACGACCCATAGTGGCACCCCACCATCTCCGCCTCCTCCCACAGCATCCTTCCTGGGAAGGTGATCTTATCCTGGAAGGGGGACTGGCCTACTATAACCGCCTTTCCTCCCTTGCATACACTGGCCAGCGCTTGCACCGATACTTTGGTGTCGCCGATGGCCTCGAATGCGTACTGCACACCCCTCCCTTCGGTCAGCCTCTTTATCGCCTCTATCGGGTCCTCCTCCAGTGCGTTTATGGTGTGTGTAGCCCCGAACTCTCGAGCATACGCCAGCTTGTTCTCCTTTATGTCCACCGCGATGAGCGGGTCGGCCCCCGAAAGAGCGGCCCCTTGTATCACGTTCAACCCCACACCTCCCGTACCGAATACCGCCACGCTCTCACCGCCGCCCACCTTGGCAGTGTTCAGGGCCGCTCCCACTCCGGTGGGCACGGCACACCCAACCAGCGATGCCTTGTCCAGGGGTACATCATCGGAAATCGGGATCACCGCCTCCTCGGCTACCACGGCGTGGGCGGCGAATGTGGACAGGCCTGCGTAGCAGTTTATCCGCTGCGAGCCCTTGTGAAACTTGGATTCTGGGAACTTGGGGTTCTCGCATAGGACGGGCCTACCCCTGATGCAGTAATAGCACTTCCCGCAGTTGGGATGGAAGGAGAGAATGGCCGGTGTGCCCGGCTCGAGCGACGTGACCCCGGGGCCGACCTCCTGCACCACCGCCGAGCCCTCGTGGCCCAGCACCAGCGGCAGATCTCCGTTGCCGCTTCCCACCCACTCGCCTCGCCACTCTCGGAGGTCGCTATGGCATATTCCGCTGCCGGCCATTTTGATCAGCACCTCGCCCGGGCCTGGGGGGTCCAGCTCCAACTCCTCAACTACCAGGGGTGCATTGTACTCGTACGCCACGGCGGCTCTGGTCTTCATTGTCTCCTCCTTTTTTGGGGTCTCTTCGGGTTCACCTAGGATTATAACGTTGACAGGCCACTTTGCCCATTCTTACAATGTGCGGAGCAAAGGAGAAGCTCGACCGATGGACAGGCAAGCAGAGGAGGCTCTGAAAAAGGACCTGGTTATAGACATCACGACGAAGGGCCGAAAGACGGGACAGCCTCGTAGGGTCGAGATATGGTTCCACAACCTCGATGGCCGCTTGTACATCACGGGGGCCCCGGGACGAAGGCACTGGCTGGCCAACCTGGTCACCAATCCCCATTTCACCTTTCACCTCAAGGACAGCGCCCAGGCGGACCTACCCGCCAGGGCCAGACCTATATTCGAGGAACAAGAGCGTCGAGATGTTCTCACGACAATCGTCAATAAGCTTGGCAACGAATCGGGCTTGGAGGAACGGTTGAACAGCGCCCCGCTAATCGAAGTCGAGCTACAAACGAGCTAGCAGCCCATTCGGTAAGATATACTCTGATGGGAAATAGGGAGGTGCAGCAGTGGCTGGTACCGGAGACATTCCCGACTCCGTCAAACTAACCGCCGATCAGGAGAAGGAAGGCTATTGGGTACAGGAGACCTTCGGCAACCTGCAGGTCTGGCACCACAAGAACCAGATAGCCCTGCTGATGATCAGCGACGACATTAATCAGAAGGTGCACGACGTCATAGACAGGAGGCGCAAGGACCTGCAGGACGTCTTCGAAAAGACCGGTTGGAAACCCGAGGAATAGGTACCGGACCCATCGCCTCAGGAATAGGCCTCAGTCCCTTATACAAGAGACCCGCTATGCCCATATACGAATACTACTGTCCCAAGTGCAAACTCGAGTTCGACCTGAGGAGGCCGATGAGCGAGTCCAACTCCTCGGCCGCGTGCCCCTCTTGTGGGGGGGACAGCCAGAAGCTGGTCTCGGCCCACGCCTCTAAGGTAGACCACGCAATGAAAGTCCCTCGCAGACCCGCTATCCGCCCTCACTCCCAGCAGAGAAGCGACTAGGAACAGAACGAAAGGTGGCATCGTGGTAAAGATCACCGGCAGGAAGATTTACTGCTCCAACTGCAAGAAGCTGGTCAAGAGCAACGAGCAGAAGGGCGAAGCCGTTAACTCCGTCCTGTGCCGCACGTGCAGCAAGACCCTCTACGAATGGGACGGCCTGTCCTGGAAGTACGTGGGAGGGAGCGCGTAGTGGCCAAAAGGGACTACTACGAAGTCCTGGAGATAGACCGCGGCGTAGACCAGGCCTCCATCAAGAAAGCGTATCGGGGCCTGGCCATGAAGTACCACCCCGATAGGAATCCCGGGGATGACCATGCCGCCGAGCGGATGAAGGAGATCAACGAGGCCTACGCCGTTCTCTCCGATGCCCAGAAGCGCCAGCTCTACGACGCCTACGGCCATTCCGGTCTTGAAGGCTACACCCAGGAAGACATACTCAGAAACGTCGATTTCTCCAACATATTCCGGGAATCCGGCCTGGGCGACATCTTCGGTTTCGGCGGCACCCCCTTCGACGGCATTTTCGGCAGGAGCTCCACCCGCCAGAGGTCGAGCGGTAAGGGAGCAGACCTGAGGTACGACCTCACCGTTACCCTGGAGGAGGTGGCCTCCGGCGAAGAGAAGACCGTTGCTTTCACCAGGGAATCGGCCTGCCCCGGCTGCCGAGGCACAGGCGCCGAAGCAGGAGGACTGAAGGGATGCGATGCCTGCCGGGGCTCCGGCCAGGAGGTCCGGGAGCACAGGTCAGGTTTCACCGTGATCCGGCAGGTGACCACGTGCAGCGCCTGCAGCGGCAACGGAAGCGTTGTGACCGAAAGCTGCGGCACCTGCGATGGGACAGCCACCATTGAAGAGGACTGCGAGATCAAGGTCGGGGTCCCTCCCGGCGCCACCGATGGTCATCCCGTCAGGGTCGCGGGGGAGGGGCAACGGGGCCCGGACCTGTCCGGTGATCTGTACGTTGTCTTGCACGTCGAGGACCATCCTCTCTTCGAGAGGAGAGGGGATGACATCCTTCTCCGCAAGGACATCGCCATGATCGACGCCGCTCTGGGAGCTCGGATGGAGGTCCCCAGCCTGAACGGCGGCTCTCACGTCGACATTCCGGAGGGGACCCAGACCGGGACCGTGTTCCAGCTGAAGGGCAAGGGGATACCTCACCTGGACGGCTACGGCACCGGCGACGAATACGTCGTCGTCAACGTCGTCACTCCGACCGACCTGAGTTCAGGCGAGCGTCGGCTTCTGGAAGAACTCAGGGACATCTGGGCCGAGTCCGGAGGAGATGAAGATGAATAAGATGGAAAAGGTCGAACCGTACAAGGTCAAGATCAGCAAAGAGGTTATCAAGAGGTGGAACGGCGTGGTGCGGGTGTGGAGCGAGCCGATGAGCGCCGTAGAGGGCTCCCAGGTGCTGGACGAGATAAGCGAGCCGATCGAGGTGACGGTTACCCAGGAGCAGAAGGACATCTACGGTTCCCTCTCCCAGAGGGCCTACGTGGAGTACGGTGGCGATAAACAGGGCTGGGTGCTCTTCGACGCTATAGAGGTAGGCTAGGCCGGGCCTCCTCGGCCCGGTACTCGTAGTACCCTAGCCGCCAGCTATGAACAGCCAGGCCCTCGCTCACGTTAAAGTCCTCGATCTGACCGAGGACGTGGCCGGCCCCTTCTGCACCAAGCTCCTGGCCGACTACGGCGCCCAGGTCATCAAGATCGAGTCGCCCGGCGGAGGCGACCCTACTCGTAATATGGCCCCCTTCCACGGCGACGAACCCCATCCCGAGAAGAGTGGCCTATTCATTCATCTCAACGCCAATAAGAGCGGCATCACCCTGGACCTGAAGTCGTCCTCCGCACCCCGGATCGTCCAACGGTTGCTGGACTGGGGAAACGTGGTCGTCGAAAGCTTTCAGCCAGGAACGATGGAGAGGTTCGGCCTTTCCTACTCCCATCTGAAGACGGTCAGGAAGGATCTGGTGATGACCTCCATCACCAACTTCGGGCAGACCGGCCCCTATCGAGACTACAAAGCCACTGAGATCGTAGAGTACGCCATCGGCGGCCCCATGCTCTCGACGGGAGCCTCGGACCGGGAGCCGGTCAAGCTGCCGGGTAGAGTCGGGATGTTCGTCGCTGGACAGATGGCCGCCACAGCCACCCTCATGGCCGCCTATAGACGAGACCGGGGCGGCACCGGCGAGCACCTGGATATTTCGGTAATGGAAACCCAAGCGGGAAGCATCGATCGGCAGTCCGCCCAGCTGCTGAACCACCAGTACACCGGAGCCCGTTGGTCCCGGCACAAGGCCGGCGGCTCGGGCCTTGGGGGAATATTCAAGTGCCAGGACGGATACATAGAGATGTGGGGGTGGGACAGAGCTCCCCGGGTGATGGATATGCTCGGCACCCCCGAGCTCAAGGAGGACCCTCGCTTCGCCACGGACGAGGCCCGGCGTGAACCAGAAAACACCAAGGTTCTCGGCCGGATGATGAGCGAGTGGTTCGCCCAGCGGACCAAACTGGATGCCTGGAAAGAGGCGCAGCGGCACCGGGTGCTCTCCGCTCCCATCAACGATCTGACCGAGGTAGCAGCCGACGGGAACAAGCGGGGTCGGGGATTCTGGACCCATATAGAACGGCCATACGTCGGAACGATAGAACACCCCGGACGATCCCTGGTAATGGAGTCCACTCCTTGGAGGATAGAGAGCGCGGCCCCGACCCTGGGGCAGCACAACGATCTGGTCTATCGGGGTATGCTGGGGTACAGTTCCTCGGAGTTGGTGCAGCTGCGCCAGAGCAACGTCGTCTAGTCACTGGAGGTATCACTTGAGCAGGCTACCCTTGGAAGGTGTGAGAATAGTCGATATAACCCTGGTCTGGGTGGGGCCCTTCGCCACGCAGATGCTGGCGGACTGGGGCGCCGAGGTGATCCGGGTCGAGCCTCTCCAGGTGTTCCAGCCCATGACCCGGGGGAACGAGGCCAGGCCCAAGAAGGGCAGCCGGTACTACGGCGACGCGTTCCCTGATAACGACCCGGGCGATAGGCCCTGGAACCGGCACGTCGCCTTCCAGATTCACGGTCGAAACAAGCTGAGCATGACCTCGGACCTGGAGGACCCGGACTGCATGGACGCCTTCCTGCGCCTGGTCAGCATCTCCGACGTCGTGTTGGAGAACAACGTTCCATCTACGATGAAGAAGCTGGGCGTCTCCTACGACCTGTTGAAGACGGTGAGGCCGGACCTGGTGATGGTGCGGGTCCCGGCCTTCGGGATAACCGGCCCCTACGCCGGCTTTCGGGCACTGGGCAACCATATGGAAGCGGCGGCGGGAATGGCCCACATCCGCGGATATCGAGACTACGATCCGACCCTGAAGGACACCACTTACATCTCCGATTCCGTCGGCGGCATCTCGGCGGCTTACGGCACCATGGCGGCGCTGACCCATCGCGACCTTACTGGCGAGGGCCAGCTGGTGGAGGTGCCCACGGCCGAGTCCACCATCCACTACCTCTCCGAAGCGATGATGGACTACCAGATGAACGACCGGATGCAAAGCCCCATCGGCAACATGGATACCTCAATGGCGCCCCACGGATGCTATCGGTGCCAGGGTGAGGACAACTGGGTGGTTATCGCCGTTGGGTCCGACGCCGAGTGGGAGGGCCTGTGCAAAGCTATGGGAGGTCCGGAGTGGGCCGGCAACGAAGCCTTTTCCACCGTTCTGGGCAGGTACAACAACCAGGACCTGCTGGACGACCACATCTCCCAATGGACTCGCGAGCAGGACCACATCGAGCTGATGCACCTGCTGCAGAAGCACGGTGTGCCGGCAGCCGCCGTCCACGACCAGAAAGAGCTGTTCGAAGACCCTCACATGCGACACCGGGAGTTCTTCGAAGAGGTGACCCAGCCGGCCACTGGCACCCACAAGTACTGCGGGATGATGTGGAAGATGGGGGACACGCCCAACAGCATCCGGCTGCCCTCCCCCATGCTCGGCGAGCACAACGAGTGGGTATACCGGGACCTGCTGGGGACGCCCGATCAGAAATACCGCCAGCTCGAGGACGCCGGCCATATCGGCATGGACTACCCGCCCCACGTGGGGTAGGCCCCACATCAGGCGTCTGCGAGCGAAGCCGCAAGCTACTTGGATGGGGGATGACTGTCATGGAAGCTTTTCTTAGCTCTCTTAGCCAACACCAGCAGCCCCAGCCTGGCCCAAAACTCTGTGTTGAGGGAGTCCAGAGGGAAACTTCCCTCTGGCAGGGGGTAATGGGGGATGTGCCCCCCAGGGACAAAACCGTCCGAGGGCGGGCGGATGGGACAAAGGCATCCGTCCTCCTAGATAGCGCAGAGGACTTATCATGCTGGATTTGATCATCAGAGGCGGACGGGTGGTCGCCCCCTGGGGCGTGGGTGAGTGGGAGGTCGGGGTCCAGGGCGAGATCATCGTTGCCGTGGCCCAGCCCGGCGCCCTCACCCAGGACGCAGCGCGAGTCATAGACGCCGCCGGCAAGATAGTGATTCCCGGAGGGGTCGAGCCCCACACCCACTGCTCGTGGATAATCCCCACTGCCGCAGAGGCCGGGCTCTACACCGGCGGCATAGACGTAGTGAGCAAGGCCTGCCTGTTCGGAGGCACCACCACCCTGGTGGACTTCGCCTACTGGGAGCCCGGCGAAGACCTGTTCGAGACCCTCGATAAGAAGGGCGCCATCTTCAACGGCAACAGCTACGGCGACTACGCCTACCACTGCGCCCTGTTCTCCACCAAGGGCGATCTTCCCTTCGAGGTGATCGGCCAGATCAAGGACGTTATCGAAGCGGGTTACCCTAGCTTCAAGATTTGGACCACCAACACCACGCCTACCAGGCCTCGTCAGATGACCGACTTCGGCCACCTGGCCGAGATCATGGAGCACGTGGCGACCAACAACGGCATCATGGCCATCCACGCCGAGGACGATGACATCGTGATGTTCATGTACAAGAAGCTGAAGCACCTGGGCCAGACGGAGAGGTGGAACATGCACCTGGCCCACAGCAAGATGTCCGAAGACATCTCGTTTAGAAGGGTGGTCCGGCTGGCCGAGTGGATGGGCAGCGCGGTCTACTTCATGCACGTCAGCGCCAGCGAAGGGATAGAGGCGATCAAGGAGGCTCGGGGCAAGGGGCTGCCCGTTTACGGCGAGACTCTCCACCACTACGCCTCCTTCTCCCACGAGGACTACAGGGAGCCCCACGGCGCCATCTATCACACCTACCCATCGCTGAAGACGGACGACGACAACGAGGCGCTGTGGCAAGGCCTGGTGACCGGCGATCTTTCGACCATCGCTACCGACGAGCTGTTCACCACCAAGGCGATCAAGATGCGTGGCGAGACCATCGAAGACACCACCGGCGGCAACGAGGGCGTGGAGGCCCGGGTGGGTATCGCCTACACCGAGGGCGTGGTAAAGAGAGGGATGAGCCTGGAGCAGTTCGTCAACGTCACCTCCACCAACGCGGCCCGCATCATGGGTCTCTATCCCAGGAAGGGGGCCATCGCACCGGGGAGCGACGCCGACATCGTCCTGATCGACCCCAACTTCCGCAAGAAGCTGGAGCTGTCCGATTTCCACGGCTCAGATTACTCGCCCTGGGAGGAGTGGGAGGTGCAGGGCTGGCCGGTGATGACCATCCTTAGGGGGAAAGTGGCCGTCGAGGACGGCAAGTTGCTGGTGGACAAGGGATACGGGCGGCAGATATCCCGGAAAGTTGACACGAGTATCCTCAAGCAACCGATGGTGTAGGGGGGCTTCAGGTGGGAGGCGACCAACCTGTAGTATCATTGCCATCGGGGTGCTAACTCAGGCTCGACAGGCAACGATTATGAAGCGTTCGGGGGAGCGTATGGGGCAAGGTGTCATAATTCTCACCGGAATGGTCAAAGCTGAAGGAAACCAGTTTGTGTCAACCTGTCAGGAGTTGGGCACGTCCAGCTGTGGGGACTCTGTTGAAGAAGCTTTCGCCAATCTTGAAGAGGCAATAGAAGTTCATCTTGCCGCTCTGGAGGAGATCGGCGAGCGAGATCGAGTATTTCAAGAACGAGGTATAAGCATCCTCGACGCAACCGTTGATACGTCGGACCACCGCGAAATTCCGATTGGCGCCTTTACGAAAGCCACTAGGTATCATGTGGCTGTCACAGCCTAAGCGGTCTTGCAATTCCATGCCATACCACTCTGCTCTAGCCGTCAGATAACTTCTGCTCTGGAGCGGCTGGGTTGCTACCCTGGCAACAGCAAAAAGGGCAGTCACGCGGCCTATCATCGCGTTAGGGACGATGGACGTAAACTGACTGGTGTCGTCGTCTTGGGCAGGAAAGAGGTGCCTAAGGGAACCCTTCGCAATATTCTTATAGCGCTAGAGATATCCTTAAACGACTTCAGGGCTGCCCTACGCTAAGGCTAATGCCTAACTTCGACAAACCGACTAAGTCTGGATAGGCACCCTTTCCCGTTTCACGGAACTATCTTCTGCAGCTCTTGGGCGGCGGCCAACTCGAGGTCGTAGACGTGCCTGACGTGGTCTCCGATGGAAGCCAGCAGATCGGATATTTCGGTTGGGGTGAGGGGGAAAGAGGCGGCGATCTCCGATTCTAGGGTAGACATGCGCTCTGCTGCGTTGGTGATCTCAGGCAGAGCGTCGGCGCCTTGGGTTTCGAAGAGAGTCAACATACCCCGGCTCAGCTCCCTCGACTCCTTGAGAAGGGTCACACGATCCGGCAACACGGCAACGGCGAGGGCACTCCAGGCTCGACCAGCCTCCCGGTACCCATTCCCAACGTCCCCCAGCTCGGGCTGATTCAACAGATCTCCGGCGTGGTCGAGAAAATCGGCATAGGTGGGTCGGAGAGCGCCTCCTCCGGTGCCGGCAGTCTCGATCCAGTGGTGCACCCAGGTTAGGGCGCCGTAGAGGTGCATGGGGTCGGTGAAGACGTTGGGCCAGCCCCTCTTGTCCCTAGCATTGGTGACGAGGTCCGCCCAGCTGCCGATGGAGGGCAGCCCGAAACTCTTCATTTTAGGGTTCAGCAAGCCTCGCCAGCAGTCCCGGATGGCGTTCCTGAGCGCGTCCTCTAGATCGGCCTCGGTGGCGGGAGGCTCGACCACCATGATCCGGTTCTTGTAGGTCTTGATGATGGCCCGGGCCTCGGCGAGTTGATGCCAGGGTACGCGCAGAGCCGAAGGAGCTCGATCGGCCAGCAAGGCTTCACCGGACTCAGAGTCCACGGAGAGGACTGCCAGCTGGTGGTACATGCCGCCTTTCAGGCGCTGAGGCATGGGAAAGTAGGGCAGACTGGCCAGGTCCAGCCAAGCGATTACCGGTACGTCCCGGTCGAGGGCCTTTCGCAGGTTGGACTCGGCCGCCTTGAGGCTCCGGGTTTCCAGTACGTCGGACTCCAGGGCGAGCCGGCTGCAGGTCTTGCGGAGGAACTCGACGTTGTCGCTGTGCCACAGATGACGGGCGCCGACCATGACCATGGGATCGGTACCCTCATACTGGAAGAGCATGTATCCTGCGCCGATGCCGCCGCCGATGCCGAGCAACATCTCCTCGGAGTAAGGCTCGGATGTGTGGTGAGCCAGTACCCCCAGCTGCGCAAGAACGGTCTTCAGTGCTGCGGTGGGCGGGTGCTTGCCGCCGAAGTCGGGCACGTTTGCAGGGCTATCGGTCTGCATGCTCCCGGAAAACGGATTCCACCGTGTCCAGGGCGTAGTCGATGTCGACGGCGGTGATGCCGTAGTGGGTGACGAATCTCCACGTGCGCAAGGAGGGATCGCCTCCCTTGACGCCTCGGCCCTCCAGCTTGCGGGACAGCACGTCGGGCGAGGCGGCGGTGACCCGGAAGTAGACCATGTTGGTGGGATACCGGTCCGGGTCGATCTCTAGGCCGGTTATCCCGGCCAGGCCCTGAGCAAGCCTTCGAGCGTTGGCGTGGTCTTCGGCCAGCCTATCGATCATCGAGTCAAGGGCCACGATGCCGGCCGCGGCTATTACTCCCACCTGTCGCATACCGCCTCCCACCGTTTCTCTCCAGAAGCGGGCCTGATCGATGAAGTCCTTGGAGCCGCATAGCAGGGAGCCGATGGGAGCGCTGAGACCCTTGGAGAGGCAGAAGCTGACCGAGTCCGCGTCCCTGACCAGCTCCGCCGCCGGGGTTTCCAGGTGGACGGAGGCGTTGAAGATGCGGGCACCGTCGATGTGCAGAGGGATTTCGTGGCGACGCGCCACCCCGGCAATGGCACCGACATCGCCCTGAGAAAGCACCTTACCACCACACTCGGCCTGGGTGTTCTCGATGGCTATCAGCCCGGTGGGAGGTTCGTGAACATCGTCCCACCGGATCGCCTCCTCGACCTCGTCAGGGTCCAGCATTCCCCGCTCGTCGTTGGGCACCGTTTGGACGTGGACGCCACCCAGGCCCGAGGCGCTGCCGTTTTCGTAGAGGCACATATGGGACCTATCGCCGACGATCATTTCGTCGCCCCGCCTGCAGTGGGTGAGTATGGCCACGAGGTTGCTCATGGTGCCGCTGGCGGTGAACACGGCGGCCTCTTTGCCCAGCATCCGGGCGGCCATCTCCTCCAGGCGATTGAGGGTGGGATCGTCACGGTACTCGTCATCACCGACCTCCGCTTCGAACATGGCCCGACGCATCTCGGCGGTCGGATGGGTGACGGTGTCGCTCCTGAAGTCTACTTGGCGCATGAGTATGATCGCTTCTTGTTTATGGTTGAATTACGCTTACAGCTTGGGGATGATGTCCTCGGCTAGCTTGGATGCCTGGTCCATCAGATCGTAGACTGGGTTGAACATCATCAGGTCCAGGTTCCCGGAGTAGATCTCCCCCAGTCTTTCGATGCACTCCTCCTCGGGGCCCCAGACAGCCGTCTTCAGGGCCAGCTCGGGGTTGCCGTAGTACTGGCCGAACCACTTCATCAGCTTTTTCTTCGCTCCCTCTCTATCCCTATCCACGGCGATGTACACCCGCTTGGACAACGGAAAATCGGACTGGCTGACCCCGGCTTCGTCCATGAAGCCCCGGATATCACCGAGCGACTGCTTGAAGGCGGGGAAGGAGGAGGACCCGGCGCCCATCCAGCCATTGCCCAGCTTCACAGCCCTTTTGAGAGCAGCGGGGGCGTGGGCGCCGAAGATGAGGGGCGGATGGGGCTTCTGCAGAGGCTTGGGCAAGACGTTGACCTTGTCCATCTGCCAGAACTTGCCATCTAAAGTGACCTCGGACTCCGTCCACAGCTGCTTTAGCAGATCGATGCCCTCCTCGAACCGGGCGACCCGATGGTCTGCATTGAATCCGAAGGCGGGATAGGACTCTTCCCCGCCACCGATGCCGATGCCCAGGACGAGCCGCCCACCGCTTATCTGGTCGACGCTGGCGGAGAACTTCGCCAGGTGAATGGGAGCTCGGTAGGGCATCACCAGCACCGAGGTTCCCAGCTTCACGTTGGTGGTCACCGTGGAGGCGAAGGTCATTAGCGTGAAGGGCTCCAGGGTGGTCATATCGCCCATCATCTGGTCCTGTACCCAAACGCTTTCGTAGCCCAGAGACTCGACGTGTTTCAGTTGGGCTGAAACGAGATCCATGTCTACCTTGCCGTCAGGGAACATCTGGGGTATGGCTATTCCGAAACGGGTATTGCCTCTGGTGAGCATGGTCATGGCCTTTCTCGTAGATATTCAGGTAAGGAGTTGATTTTAGCGCAGCAGGGAGGGTTGTGCACGGGTGGAGGGGGGCCTTCTGCGGGGCCGGGACGAGGGGATGATATTCGCAGGAGTAACGGGTGATGTCGGGCGATCAACCGCCGGAGACCATGTGGACGATCTCCAGCTTGTCGTTGGCATCGATGGTGACGTGGGGCCAGCGTTCCCGCTTGATGATCTCGCCGTTGTACTCGATGGCGATGAGCCGGGGCTCGATGCTGTGGGCCTCTAGGAAGTCGAGGAGGCCCATCGGTCCGTCCAACCCCCGTTGTTTACCATTTATGGTCAGGGTGATCATGTTTTCGATGAGAGTTAGTGGGTGAGGCCGTACCTGTCCTTTAATGCTACCTCCAGATCGGCGCCGGCGAAGCGGTCCAGATGGTAGGGGGTAAGGGCCAGCCTGGTCTCTCTGCCCAGCACCAGCTGGGACATCAGCTCGCCGGTGATGGCGCTGAGCAGTATGCCCGCCCGCTGGTGGCCGGTGGCGATGTAGGCGCCATCGAATCCGGATATTGGCCCGAGAATGGGCAGGTAGTCGGCGGAGACGGGCCGGAGGCCTGTGACGTGGTTAATTATCTTGCCCTCCATCACGCCGGGGCACACGGTCTCGACGCCCTCGGTTATCTGGAGCTTGCCCTGATCGTGGATGGTGGTGTCGTAGCCCAGGAATCCATCGTAGGTCCCGGCCACGACGTATCCGGCTACCTTGGGGGCCACGTAGCTGGCGACGTGGTGGATCATGCAGGGGACGGGTGGACCGTCGATCTCGATGTGCATAGTCTGGCCCTTGAGAGGCTCGACGGGAACGGGAGTGCCTATCCAGCCACCCAGTTGGTTGCTCCAGGACCCGATGCACATGACCACAGCGTCGGCTTCCATGTCGCCCAGGGAGGTGTTCAGGCCGGTGACCCTGCCTGCCTGACTCGTGAGTCCGGTGACCTTGCCGTACTTGATGGTCGTGCCCAGGGATTCGGCTGCCCCGGCGAAGGCCAGGGTCAGCTTGTAGGGGTCGACCTGGGCTTGACCATCGATGTAGATGCCGGAACGGGCTTCGTTGGTGGTGCGAGGCTCGAGGTGCTGGATGTCGGTATCGGTGAACAGGGACTTGTTAGGGGAGGTTTCCAGGTCGTGGCCCAGATAACCCTTCAACTCATTCTCCTCCTCCTCGGTGAAGGCCAGCTCCAGCCAGGAGAAGTCCGCGAATTCCGGGTCCACTCCCGAAAGCTCCCTAAGCTCGGGAACGATCTGTCGATGGCGCTCGCGGCTCTCGTATTCGAGCTGGTAGAAGTGGTCGGGGGTATCGGCGGTGGTCATGGCGCTCAGCAACCCCGTGGCGGCGCCGGAGGCCTGGCTGCCTATCGATTCCCTCTCAACGATGGTGACCTTCGCGCCCTCCTTGGCGAGGTGATACGCAATGGAGCAGCCTATGATTCCCCCACCGGCGATTAGGACCTCAGGTGAGTCTGACACGTCGACCTCCCGGAAGGAAAGATTTCGGAGAGGGTTACCTTACCACACCCTCGAGGGGGCTGCTAGCGGAGGCGTAGGCCTTCTTCGGTATCCGGCCGGCCAGGAAGGCGTTCCTTCCGGCCCGCACTCCCCCGGCGATCGCTTCCGCCATCAGGGGAGGGTCGCCCGCCTGGGCTATTGCGGTGTTTACCAGGCAAGCGTCGGCGCCGATCTCCATGGAAAGGGCGGCGTCGGACGGGGCGCCGATGCCTGCATCGACGACGACGGGGACGGTCGCCTGCTCGACAATGATCTTGATCTGCTCGAAGTTGATCATCCCCTGCCCGGACCCGATGGGCGACGCCAAGGGCATGACCGTAGCACAGCCGATCTCTTCCAGCTGGGAGGCGAGGACAGGGTCGTCGTTGATGTAGGGAAGGACGGTGAAGCCCTCCTTGACCAGGGTCTTGGCGGCATCCAATGTGCCGATGGGATCGGGGAGCAGGTACTTGGCATCGGGGATGACCTCCAGCTTGACCAAGTCGGAGAGGCCCATGGCTCGTGCCAAGCGAGCCGTGTGCACCGCCTCTTCGGCGGTCCGGGCGCCGGCGGTGTTGGGCAGGATGGTGTACTTAGTCCAGTCGATGAAGTCCAGGAGGCTCTTCTTGGAGGGGTCATCAAGGTCGAGTCGGCGCAGGGCCACGGTGATCATCTCGGCGCCTGCAGCCTCAAAGGCGGCGTTCATGTCGTCGTAGTTTCGGTACTTGCCGGTGCCCAGGATCAGGCGGGACTTGAAGGTCTTGTCACCTATGACCAGATCGTCGTTGCTCAATGTTCTCTCCCTCGCCTGTGTCAGTATCTCTTCTGTACATCAGAGACCCGGATAAAATCAAGAGGCCGCCTCAGGGAAGCGGCCTCTGTAACAGCAGTTCCGTTCCCTCCGCTGGCATTATCCAGATCAGGTCCGTGGGGTCGGTAAAATCGTGGGTCTACCCTCTCAGCCCGGCTCTCCGAGCTCCCCGTGATACTGACGACTATTCGTTTTTCCTTACGAGTTCCAGTCTACAGAGGGCAGGTGGGAGTGTCAAGGCAAAGTCGGATGTAAGGGAAGCGCAGATCCTACGTCGAGCATTTGATTTGGCATTAGGCGCTGCCTTGCAAGAAGGTCAGTCCTCAAAGTGTCCGGGCGCCTCGCGATGCGCCAAGTCGATCCGGCTGGTTTTGCCCAAGGCGGTGATACAGGTCTTGGCTTATTGTGGCAAGTTTACCGCAACTTCACTGTCTGCTGGAATCTGATGCGAAGCCAGAGGCCTGTAGTGCAAGTGAAGAAACCGCTCGACCCGCCGCATGTACTCGCGGTCAACTCTTGCCCACGAGACCAAAAGCATACCCTCACCTCGGTGATTTAGAATTTCGGGATTGCCCCGATGGTATTCCAGCCGGGGTCGAATCGTGCCGCTTCCACCATAGATAACGCGTTGTGACGTGTTTTGCCAAATGAGATAGACACCCTGTAGGCCGGGCGGAATAATGCCAGTGTCGAGCGTTTCCAGGTGGTGAAACAACTCCCCGTTCTTGACCCACTCAACTTGCATCGGTAGGCTCCGCGGGAGGGGAGTCTACTACTGGCATGGGGGCCTGGTCAGGCAGGAGACGAGCTACCAGGTAACGCACAAGTGGCCGCTCTTCCTCAATCTCGTCCCGCTCCATGAAGCTGTTGTAGAAGTTGGCGTGTAACTTCTCGGCAGCCTTGTATGCAAGCAGAATGCGAGGGTCTTCGACTTCTTCGGCTAACTGGTGCGCAGCGTGACGGATCGCCGTCGTCGTCCCGTTCGACCAGTCGCGTACCAAGCTAGCATACTTCAACGTGTGCCGCGCCGCTCCCCAAAGTTTCTCGCACGCCTGCAAGATGTCGCCTTCCTCGAATTCCTTGTCTGACGCTTCCAAAAATCGGCGTGCGATGAGCGCATGTTGTTCGGCGTCCGGTGAGGTCATTTCCAAGCCAAGAGGTTGTTTAGTCTGCTGTTGCCGGTGAGTAGATCGCACTTCGTCGGCCTCCCGACCGGAGTGTATGCTCAAACCTCTTGAGATCCAACAAGCCGCACGCGTCGTCGGTCCCTAGTTCAAGCAAGCTTGACTATCTTGCACACCTACGGGAATGGAGAGAGTGATACTGACATTGTACAGATTAGAGCATAACCCTGCCATCCTACTGAGTTTGCCCCCGGTTTTCGGTAGCGATGCCAACGAATTGCTCCACGTATGGTGCCTCGCCCATCGGGAAAGCGACGGTTCACTTGTCCAGCTAGACACTGCGGAAGCTGGGGTGCTACTATGACTTCCTGTATGAGGCTACCGTAGCTAGGGGAGGAGCAGCTCATGAGTACAAACGGACCCCGCCGCGTTCACGTAATCACCGGGGGCTTCCCGCCTGGAGAGCTGGCAGGGCACGATATGGACTACACTCGGCTCCGGCTGCTCCAGATGGCCGACGAACTGGGCCTGCGGGCCACGGTGGCCAGCGATTTTACCGAGGTCCAGAAATGGCTCCCGCTCAGCAAGCTGATGATCACCTACCTGGCAGGGCCCTTCCTCAACGACGAGCAGAACGAGTTCGTGCGGAAGTGGCTCGCCGATGGGGGTCGTTGGCTTGCCCTGCACGGGTCCAGCGGTGGGAAGGCGAAAAGGGTGGAGGGCAGCGAAAACCGGCAGATGGTCAAGACCAGCCACCACGATACTCTGGGCGGATTCTTCATCTCCCACCCGCCTATGCTCAAGTTTAGGGTAGCCGTATCCGATGGAGACGACGTGCTCACCAGGGACCTTCCGGCATCCTTCGAGATAACCGACGAACCGTACATGGTCGAAATTCAGCATCCATCGGATACTCGGGTCCTTCTTACCTCGGAGCTGGGTCCCGACAACTCAGGCTACGGGTTCCACTATGAGAAGGATACCTCTCTCCAGCCGGACGGTAAGACCCGGGTGCTGGGTTACACTCGTGACATGGGGAAGGGCGGCGTGACCTACATAGCCCTCGGGCACTGTCATTCGCCGGCGAGCAACAGCCAGACGACGGTCGACGACAACGTCGATGCCGAAGGGGCGGTGCCCTTGAAGTTCAGGGGACCCTGGGAGACGGACGCCTACGTCCAGCTGCTGAGAAACGCCATAGAGTGGGGAGTCAATTAGGCTGTCTCAGAACCCTGCTTTGAGGGAGTCCAGAGGGAAACTTCCCTCTGGCAGGGGGCCTGGGGGGATGTTCCCCCAGCCACAAAACCTTCCGAGGGCGGGCGGTTGGGACTAAGACGTCCGTACTTTTGAGACAAGCTCAAATTAGGCTGTTTAGTTCGCTTTAGCCGGACAATGGAGGCAGGTCATGAAGAACGGTTTCAAGGTCATCGACGGCGACGGCCACATGCAGGAGCCCATGGACATATGGGAGAAGTACACCGAGCCGGCCTACATAGACCGGATTCCCAAAGTCAACGCGCACCAGGGCCGGTCCCTGTTTGGCTACGCTCCCTGCGAGGCCTTTCCCAAGGGACAGGACCTCTTCTACGAAGACTCGGTGTTCACCACCATGGAGGAGCGCTACGGCGATGCCTATAGGAGCTGGTGGAGCCTGCCAACCAGGCTCGATCACATGGACGAAGAGGGGGTGGACGTGCAGGTCTGCTTCCCCACCAACGGCAGCGTGGCCACGGGACAGGGTATGAAGGACTACAAGCTGCAGGCGGCCCTGTGCAGGGCCTACAACAACTGGTCTGCCGACTTCTGCCGCGACTCCAACGGCCGGGTCCTTTACGTAGCACAGATCGCTTTGAAGGACATCGACGAAGCGGTCTCGGAGGTAAACCGGGTGGCCAAGCACCCGCAGGCGGCGGCGATAATGCTGATGGGCTTTGGGGACGACGGCGCCGGTCAGCACTGGTCGGACGAAGATTTCAGCCCGCTGTGGGAAGTGATTCACGAGCATGACACTACCGCGGCCTTTCACGGCGGCGGCGCTCAGCAGAGGCTCTTCGGGGACTACACCGGCAAGCTCTACTCGGTCAGCCACGCCATCTCATTTCCCGTGGACTGCATGTTGTCCATCGGCGATCTGATCTTCGGAGACGTGTTGGATAAGTTTCCGGGGATGCGC
The DNA here is from genome assembly GCA_965197645.1 of Dehalococcoidia bacterium. GTDB lineage: Bacteria > Chloroflexota > Dehalococcoidia > Plut-88900 > Plut-88900. Next base: position 1,431,616 of record OZ240219.1, read on the forward strand.
TGCGGCTTCTACGAGGCCAACGCCGGCTGGCTTCCCTTTTGGCTGTCTCGAATGGACGACCACGGAGAGGAGAGGCGCCAGGGGGTGTTCCTACAAGGGCACAGCATGCCGCTGAAGCCCAGCGAGTACTTCAAGCGACAGTGTTTCGTGGCCTGCGACCCGGACGAGGGCACCCTGCCTTACGTCGCCGAGACGCTGGAGGGCACCAACATAGTCTTCAATACCGACTATCCCCACCCGGATGCCCCCTTCCCGGGCGCCGTAGACATGTTCCTGGAGCAACCTCTAAACGACGATGCGCGGAGGATGATACTGTGGGACAACTCGGTGGCCCTCTACGGCGAGCGGGTGCGGGGCCGGAACTGATCGGAGCCGAGTACCCGGTGTAAAACGAACGCTGGGTGTGGGAAGCCTACGGATGCAATCCGGGGCGGGTGAGGGCGTAAACCAGCTTGGGTAGGGTGGGCATAGGTCCGAGACGCCAACTCCTTCGCCCAGTCCTATTCGCCCTCCACGTCTCTAGCTTTCCGGGCGCCCCTGATCTGCTGCTCAAGGTTCTCCCTGTCCACGCCATTGGCCACGGCCAGCTCCACGTCTTTCGACGCCTGGGTGTCCAGTCCTAGCATGGTATAGGTGAAGGCCCGGTTGGCGTAGACGGCGCCGTTCTCGGGGGCGAGGATGATCGCCTGGGAGAGGTCCTGCAGGGCTTCCTGGAACCGGCCCAGCTTGTTGTAGGTGATACCGCGATTGTAGTAGGCACCGGCCAGGTTCGGGTCCAGACGAATGGCCTCGGCAAAATCCTCCAGCGCCCTGGTGAAGTTGCCCTCGCTGGCGAAATCGATACCTTGGGAAACGAGCTCCTCGGCGTTCTCGGCCAGCGGCGTGGCGACCGGTTCGTCGGAAGTGTCACCCCCTCGAACCAGGGCAAAGAGCACTAGACCGCACGACCCAACGAACGTCAGGAGTATAACGAGGCTTCCGATGACGTACAGGGGCTTCCAAGCCGCCGGACGCCAGGCCTTTATAGGCTCTTTCTTCTCCACGCCTACCTACGGTTTCGATGCAGATGAGTATGTGGAGAGACTTCGGACGGCAACGGCCCCTTGAGTAGACAAAGATGGAATGGTAGGAAGGCGGGGGACGTTAGATCACCTTGTCCGCTTTGAGGATGGCGATATCCTCTCCATCCAGGTCCAGGATCTCCCGCAGGACGTCTTCTGTGTGCTGACCCAGCAGAGGGGGAGCAAAGTAATCGGGTTCCGAGCCGGAGAGCTTGATAGGGTCTCCCGGGAACACTATCTCGCCTCTGTCAGGATGTTCCACGCTGACGATCATGCCCCGTTCCAGGAGATGGGGGTCGGTGTGAATGTCCTCGGGGTTGAGGAGGGCGCCACAGGGAATGCCGATCTCGCCGACCATCTTCATCACCTCGTGCTTGGTGTGGCCGGCGGCCCAGCCTTCGATGAGCTCGTACACCTCGTCCCGGTTCTCGGTCCTGGCCTCGGGTTCGCTGTAGCGAAGGTCGTCTATCAGGTCGTCCCGGCCCATCACTCTGAGCAGGTTGTCCCACATGCCGTCTCCGATGACGGTGCTGACATAGATGTAAACGTAGTCGTCGGGGCCGCCCTCGCCGCACTTGAACAGGTCCGCCGGAACGATGTTGCCAGTGGAAGTGCCCCTTCGGTCGGGCGAGAGCCCGGTGTGATAGTAGGTCTGCATCATCACCCGGGAGAAATTGACCATCGCTTCCTGCATGGATACCTCCACCACCTGGCCCCTGCCCGTCTTCTCTCGTTGCCAGAGCGCAGCCATGATACCGAGGGCGGCATGATATCCGGTGCCGATGTCCCCTACGGTAATGCCGGCGAGCAACGGCTTTCCACCGGGATGTCCTGTCATGGCAACGGTCCCGCCGGTGGTCTGGGCGATCATATCGAAGCTCTTGTAGCCGCTGTAGGGCCCGTAGGTGCCGAAGCCCTTGACGCGGGCCAGGATGATGGCCGGATTTACCTCGGACAGCGCTTCGTAGCCAAGGCCGAGCCGTTCCAGTGTGCCCGGGCCCAGGTTCTCGGCGACCACGTCCCCCTTCTTGACCAGGTCGAAGAAGATCTCCTTGCCCCGCTCGGTCTTGAGGTTGAGGTTGATGCTGCGCTTGTTGGCGTTGAGGAGCAGGAAGTAGTAGCTGTCCTGGTCGGTGATCTCCCGGCCGGCGCGCCGGCCCGGGTCGCCTCTGCCGGGGGCCTCCACCTTGATGACGTCGGCGCCAAGCCAAGCGAGGGCCTGGGTGGCCGTGGTGCCGGCCTCGAACTGGGTGAGATCGATGATCCGCAGTCCCTCTAAGGGACGTTCCTTGTGCCCGTTGCGGTCCATTGCTCCGTCCTTCGTGTTGCGATTAGGGAGCCATTATACCTAGGGGCCTCTACTGGATTGCCCCCGCTTTCAATCATACTCCAGCTTGTAAAGGGTCAAGTTGGGCAGGATTGCCGCGCCTTGACTTCGTCGGGTCTCGCAATGACGGGGATACGGATTCAAATGTTACTCTCTCTTCTATCATGTTATGGGTGCAGGGCCTGCCCTGCCTCTGGCAGGGGGCCTGGGGGATGTGCCCCCAGATATTTAACGTCCCAGGGTGGGTGGGAGGGGAAAACTTTTTCGCGACCATCCCCCTATCCCCCTTCCTAGCCAGGAAGGGGGCTGAAGAAGAGATTATTTCTGAGGGACACCCTCAGACTCCCGGCCTCCAGCAGGCAGTCTCAGAAGAATTTGCTTCGCCCCTCTGTACACTCCGCGTTCAATCAGCCCCCTGGGGTGCGGGGAGCCGTCGGGATGCGATCCGGGGCGGGTGCGAGGGAAACTTCTGCCACTGTGGGACGATCTCTAGGAGACTTTATGGATGGTGCGCGGCAGCCCGCTCAGCGCCTCACACCCGTTCTCCGTAACCAGTACCGTCTCGCTGACCCCAACCCCATACTGCCCCTTCTCGAACAGGATGACCGGCATATGGAAGGTCATACCAGGCTCGAGGACGTCGGCTGAGTCCGGCTCCAGGCTCAGGTTCCCACGATCGGCCCACATGATGCCGTTCTGGTAGCCTGTGCGGTGACGGAACACCTCGGAGCGGCCCGCTCCCTCGACGACATTTCGGCAGGCTGCGTCCACGTCGCCGGTGGTTGCACCCGGATGTATGGCGTCGATAGCTGCCTGGAGGGCTTCTTCGGAGAGAGCGTGGAGCGATTCGGCGCCAGGATGGCTGCCTAGGACGGCAGACCGGCAGATGCCGCTGGCATAGCCGTTCTCCCATCCGCCCAGCTCTGCAAACACAGGCTGATCACGGTCCAGCCGGTAGGACGTGGGGCGACCGTGAGGTAGAGCGGTGCGCGGCCCGAACAGCAGCGTGTAGGGACGTATCTGGCCACCGGCCTTCTCGACGGCACTGTTGATCTCCTGGGCGACCTCCGCCTCTGATACTCCCTCTCGCAACGATCGATGAAGGGTGTCGATGGCAACGCGGGTGAATGTAGTCGCCCGGCGCATCACCTCTATCTCAACGTCGCTCTTGACCGCGGCAACGGAGGGAACGACCCGAGTTGCGTCGACGATCTTCAAATCGGGGAGTTCGGCCTGCAGCCGGGCTACGTCCCACGGTGCCAGGTTCCAGCAGCCCAGCTCCAGTCCCAATCGTGCTCTCTCCAGACCGAATCGACGCAGCACATCGGCGACAGCCGGCGCCTGGTCTCCCTCCTGCCGGTAGGGTACGACATCCGATATGCAGCTCTCCGTTCTGACCGCATCTTCGTCGTACTCCCGGACCACATAGGTCGGAGGATGGCCGGCGGCGAGAATCAATGGGAACGGAGCGAAGTAGCCGCCTGATCCGTTATAGCCCGATAAGTACTCCTGGTGGCTGTTGGCGGTGACGGCCAGAACGTCCACGCCAGCATTTTCCATCTTGTCGAGCACGGCGGCCTGCCGGCGTTCGTACTCTTCCTTCGAGAAGGGAACGCCGGTCATCGGGACCGAACCGGTGGTGACGGTAGCCATTGGCTGCCTGCTGCTAAGTGTTTGGGATTTATCGAGGTATCAGTCTCGGAGAGGTCCCATCTACGAGGCCCTTTCAGAACCCAGCATTGAGGGAGTCTGAACGGTCTCTTTCCATTGAAGGCAGGTCACGAGACGCTGGAACTTCGTCTTCCGCGCCTGACCGATTGCAGGAGGGACTAGTACTCTTCGCCGGGCTCGGGCAGGATCTCGCCGTTTTCCATGAACCAGGACGCCGGGGTCTCCTCGATTCTTCCGCCAATCTGGTCGGCAGGCACGCCTGCTATCTCCCGGAAGGCGCCGATCAGCTCATCCAGGATCTGCTGTCTGATCTCCGGCGGCCGCCCTGCCCGATTGTCTCCGTCGATGTAGTACGGAGTGGTATAGGGAGAACCGTTGGGTGGATTGTCGAAATACAGTACGTGGACGAAATCGCGGGGCGCTCCCGTAATGCCGCAGTGAACGTCGGTAAACGCCTCGGCTATCTTCGGTCGAACATCCAACGCGACCGATCCTTCGGGGATGAAACAGCGGTACAGTGGCATGATATCTCTCCCTTCAGCCGGACTGCTATCCCGAGTCCTTGCGGTCCACAGCCGATATGACGAGGTCATGAGTCGAGCAACCGGTTATCTCGCACCACATGGCCTCGACCTGCCTCATTAGCTTCGTTCTCAACTCCGGCGTGCATCCCGGCGGGATAGTACCCCCCACCAGGGACGTAGTAGAAGGCTCGCTGGCCCTGAACCCGGAGCCCTTGGGTATATCCGTGTACTGGACCGTTACGGAGTCCAGGGGTTCGTTCAGCAAGGTGGAGCTGATGCGAGCCAATTCGGCCGTCAGATCGGGCCGTAAATCCTGGGGAACACATCCCTCTTGAACGATGCACTCGAACTCTATCATCGGCACTCTTGACGACGAACTATTTGAGGGACTCTAAGACCGGTTTTTGGGGCATGAAGATTCTAACACCCTCGGATGGTGTGGACAATTGAAGCATCCTCAAACAGAGCACTAGGATAAGCGGAGGCGGAGGCGGGATATCCTGTGGCGGGCTGGCATCTCCCCACGTCAAGCCACGACAGCGGTCATCATGGTCGGATAGACTACATAGTAACTTTATCGATGAGGACGTAGAAATGACAGACGGATTGGAAAACAAGGTGGCAGTGGTAACCGGTGGAGGATCGGGGATCGGGAGGGCGACGGCCTTAGCCTTCGTGCGAGAGGGAGCCAGAGTCGCCGTGGCGGACCTGGACGTAAGAGGTGGGGAAGAGACCGTGCAGCGGATTCAGGAGTCCGGTGGGCAGGGATTCTTCATACAGGCTGATGTCTCGGATGCAGGGCAAGTGGAACGGATGGTCAACCGGGTGATCGAGGTCTACGGAGGGTTGGACTGCGCATACAACAACGCCGGCATAGAGGGCATATGGGAGCGGGTCCCGGACTATCCAGAATCCGATTGGGACAGGGTCATGGCCGTCAATCTCAAGGGCGTGTGGCTGTGCATGAAGTACGAAATTCCCCACATGCTCGGTCGGGGCGGCGCTATAGTGAACACCTCGTCGATCAGCGGCCTGGCAGCGAGCCCTCGAATGGGGGCTTACGTCGCCAGCAAACACGGCGTAATAGGCGTAACCAAGACCGCGGCGCTTGAATACGCCGAGCGAGGGATAAGGGTCAACGCTGTGTGCCCCGGCTCCATCGAGACGCCGATGGCGGAGCGACTCAAGTCATGGAGCCCCGACGCAGAGCAGAGGATCATCGATAGTCACCCACTAGGCCGGGAGGGGTTTCCGCAGGAGATAGCCGAAGCGGTGGTCTGGCTGTGCTCCGATGCGGCGACCTTCGTCACCGGCCAGGCGATCTCGGTGGACGGCGGGTTTATGGCCCAGTAGGAGCTAGCGGCCGTTGCCTGGGTTGGACAGGGTGAAGAGGGTGTAGGAATCGGTCCAGCTAATGGAATCGAGGTCCGGGTAGGCATTTTGTACGTTCTGCTGGAACTCCCTGAGTGCGTAGCTGAACTCGTCCCGCTCGTAGAGGGAGAAGGTGGAGTAGTGGCGGCCCTTCGCCTGCTCCAACAGGTCTTGGATGGAGGCCCGTCTCCGGAAGGAGAAGGGCGTGACCCTGACGTCGAACAGCTCGCTGCCGTGCCGTCGCAGCTCGGACTCGGTGTAGAGACGGTCCTCTTTTTCGCAGAAATCGGGGAAGAACCGGCCCCAGATGTGCTTGGTGTTCTGCTCTCGGAGCCTGGTATAGATGAAGGCCTTGCCATTGGGCTCCAGGACACGGCGGACCTCCGATAGAAATCCAGCGGCGTCGAAGTGGTGTATAGCGTTAAAGGTGGTGATTGCGTCGAGCTCGTTATCTGCAAAGGGCAACTCAGAAGCGCTGGCCTGGATGGGTATGAAGCTGGGCAATATAGCCGGGTCGACCCGGGCGACCATCTCGTCCAACATGGCCCGGGTGAAGTCGACGCAAAACATGGTGGTATCCGGCCCGAGGTAATCGAACAGGAGCTGGGTATAGCGGCCGGTGCCGCAACCGATGTCCGCTACCCTCAATCCGGGTTTTCGGTCCAAGGAACGCCATATCCTGTCGATTGGCGCTTCGTCCGTGGTCCTGAGTTCTCTGTAGACTGCCGCCACAGAAGTAAAATGCTCCTGGACAGACTGCATTCTCCACCTCCGTCAGTGCAGATTAGTAGTAACCGTACGAGCGGCGAATATCGATCAGGACCGCTGATTGGCTGACCCCGATCGCTTCCCCCAGAAAGAACCGCCGCTTGCCTCGACCCTCGTTGACTCCTCCGCCAGATACAAGGGCCGGTGTGATTGTCGGGTATGGTCGGGGCGACTGGATTTGAACCAGCGACCCCCTGCACCCCATGCAGGTGCGCTACCGGACTGCGCTACGCCCCGACGCACGGGCACTAGACTAGCATAAAGCCCCAGCCTGTTCAATAGTTTACAAGCGAGACTGCTCGATGGAGGTTTCGGTCTCCCTTTGCCCACCATCGCGCAGATTGGGCCGGACTTGGCCGGCGGAGGATACGGTTGAGCATGCCTCAAAAGTACGGATGGCTTAGTCCCAACCGCCCACCCTCGGAAGGTTTTGTAGATGGAGGAATATCCCCCAGCCCCCACCATTCAGGGAAAGAAACCCTCTGGACTCCTTCAAAGCGGTGTTCTGAGACTGACTCGGTTGGGTTATCTGCCAGCCTCCGGGGGCGTCGGGATCGACGTAACATCGGGTATAATGGGGCGTTGGATATGAAGGTTCGGCAGCTACACAGGTGGGATATAGGCATCCAGGAGGCCAAAGAGGTACAACAAGGCCTCGCCTCCCGGGTCTCGACGGTCGATTCCCTGGCGTCTCCGAGGCACGTGGCCGGAATCGACATATCGGGGGCCGACGAGAAGGGCGTGGCGAAGGGAGCGGCGGTGCTGGTGAGTTTCCCCGGCCTCAATGTACTGGAGGTCTCGGTGGTGGAGGACGAGGTCAGCTTTCCCTACGTGCCCGGACTCCTTTCATTCCGGGAGTCGCCCCTGGTGTTGAAGGCACTGGAGGGCCTGTCCATAGAGCCGGACCTGCTCATGGTGGACGGCCAGGGCATGGCGCATCCCCGTCGATTTGGCATCGCCTGTCACGTCGGGTTGCTGCTGGACCTGCCGACCATCGGGTGTGCCAAGTCCCGCCTGTTTGGGACCCACGCAGCGCCGGGCAACGAGGTGGGTGACTTCTCGGAGCTGTACGACGGCGACGACGTGATCGGCATCGCTCTTAGGACCAAGGCGAAGACCAACCCGATATACGTTTCGGTAGGGCACAGGGTGGCCCTGGACTCGGCTCGCAGGTGGACTCTGGAATGCGGCGGAGGGTACCGGGTGCCGGAGCCTACCAGGTACGCTCATCTGGCCGCCGGCGGCAAACTCAAGACGTAATCGCCAAGATAGAAACAGGGAGAGCAACCAGGCCTCCCGGACTGAACAACGGAGACATCTATATGGAAGAGCAGAAACGGTTGGCAGGACAGCTGAGAGCGAGGACCACAGAGCTGTTGGACCGTCTTTGACATCTCCAGCAAGGAAAAAGAGGCCAAGAGGCTGGAAAAAGAGGCGTCCAGACCCGACTTCTGGAACGACAGGTCCAAGGCCCAGGCCACGATGCGCCAGCTTTCCAGGATCAACGAAGAGACCCGCATGTGGCGAGACCTGGAGCGGCGCATATCGTCGCTGGACGAGCTGATAGACCTGTCGATGGCTGAGGAGGACCTTTCTCTCGAGGAGCAGATCGATGGAGAGCTGGGTGACGTCCAGAACGAGCTTGCCGATCTCGACTTGCGCCTCTCTCTGGGCGGCAAATACGATGGCGAATCGGCCATCCTGGCGGTCCACGCCGGAGCCGGCGGCACCGATTCTCAGGACTGGACCGAGATCCTGCTCCGCATGTACACCCGTTGGGCCGACGGCAGGGGGCGCCCGTCCAGGATACTGGACATCTCACCGGGCGAAGAGGCCGGCATCAAGAGCGTCACCCTGGAGATAGATGGAGCCTTCGCCTACGGGTATCTGAAATCGGAGAGGGGGGTGCATCGCCTGGTACGCATCTCCCCCTTTGACGCCTCCCACAGCAGGCACACCTCCTTCGCGCTGGTTGAAGTGCTTCCCCGGGTCGAAGAGGACGTGGACGTGGTGGTTTCTCCCGACGACATCAAGATGGACGTGTTCAAGGCCAGCGGCGCCGGAGGGCAGCACGTGCAGAAGAACTTGACCGCCGTCCGGATAACCCACCTGCCGACGGGCATGGTGGTGACCTGCCAGAACGAGCGTTCCCAGCTTCAGAACCGGGAGACGGCCATGAGGATTTTGAAGGCTCGCTTGTTGGAAAAGGAGCTGGAGAAGCGCGCCGTAGAACAGGCGAAGCTGAAGGGAGAACACGTGGAGGCGGGGTGGGGCAACCAGATCAGGTCCTATGTCCTGCATCCCTACAAGCTGGTGCAAGACTATCGCTCCAAGTACGAATCGACGAACCCGGAGGCGATATTGGACGGAGACCTGGACGAGTTGCTGAATGCCAGTCTGAAATCGAGTATCGGGGCCAAGTAGCCGGCAGGGCCGGCAGGCGGCGCCCGCATTGAGGCCTGCTGGAAGTTGTAGAGCTCGTCAGATGACGGGACGACTCTGCTCCCGACGCAATTGGCCCCCTTCCTCAACCCGCGTTCCCCCCGTCAACTCTGGCAAATCCCGGGAGTCCGGAGGGTTTCTTTCCCTTGATGGCAGGTCAGGGTTCAGTTAGGAATCCGACTGGGAATGTCGGTATCTCCGTTTCCAATTGCCGGGGGGGGGCTTGGGGGATGTTCCCCCAGCTAACAAAACCGGCCGAGGGCGGGTGGTCGGGAGCCAAGTATCGGTTTGGCAAGGAGAGTGTGCGATGAGGCACAACGGATGAACACTACAGGCTGGGAGGACGACTACAAGCGGAAGACCGTTTCCCCGGAACAGGCGGTCCGGGCCATCAAATCGGGAGACAACGTTATCTTCCCCAACGTGTACATCGGAATACTGCCGCATGCCATAGTCGGTCGCCGAGGGGAGTTGCGGAATGTAACCATCGACTGTTCCGCGCCCTTTTACGACCCGGGATGGTTTTCACCGGGCATGGAGGAATCGTTCACCCCGGTCATACGCACATTCTTGTATGCGATGCGCTACGTCCACGATGCGGGATGGGTCCCATTTCTTCCCTACACCCATGGCACATGGATCAAACCCCATCGGGACAATCGGTCGACAAAGCGGGATATCGACGTGTTCATCGTAGAGGTCTCGACACCGGACGAGAACGGGTTCTGCTATTTTGGCCGGGGTGTCTGGGAAAGCGCTTACTTCGCCAAGCACGCCAATACGATGATTGCGGAGGTAGATGCGGATCTGGTCAGGCCTCGAGGAGATGCGTCGGTCCATGTTTCAGAGATCGACTATGTAGTCGATATCACAGCCGACCCGTTGAGCCAAACTGAAGTGGAGCGACTGGTCAGCCGCATTCCTGAGGTGAAGCGGGAGAGAGCTCGAAGGTACGTTACCGCTATGGAACCCAGGCTGGCACGCGCGATACTGCCCATCGTAGACGATGTGGACGTCGGCAAGTTGGAAGGAGCGCTGTACGTCGACAGCCCGACAGAGGTGATGAAATCGATAGCCGAGAACCTGAAGCCGGTCCTGCGAGACGGAGACACTATACAGATCGGGGCCGGCAGTCACACCCGGCACCTGGTGCAGCTTGGGGTCTTCGACCACCTGAACGATCTGGGCATCTTTTCCGAGATGGCGTGTCCCGGCATGGCTTTCCTCGTGGAACGCGGCATCGCGACGAGTAGATATGCCGAGCTACATCCCGGCAAGGCGGTCTTTACCAGCTTCCTGGGTATGCTTCCGGATGAGACGAAATGGGCAGGCGATAATCCCTTGTTCGAGCTGCATCCCGGCGAGCATGTTGTCAACATTACCAACATCGCCAGGCAAGACAACATAGTCGCCATCAACAACGCAGTGCAGATAGACCTGACCGGCCAGATAACCTGTGAATCGCAGTTTGGGCCGCGGCTGCTAAACGGGGCGGGGGGGCAGATCGAGTTTCATATCGGAGCTTTTCTATCGGCCGGTGGTCGGGCTGTTACACTGCTGCCGTCGACCTGGGGAGATCCGGCGGTATCGACCATCGTTCCCTACTTCGATAGCGGCACCCTCGTAACCCTCTCGAGATACTGGGCCGACTACGTGGTGACCGAGTGGGGTGTCGCCCAACTGGCAGGCAGAACTCACCGCGAGCGCGCCCGGGAGTTGATAGCGATAGCCCACCCCAAGTTCAGGAGCGAGCTGACGGAAGCGGCACAGAACATACATTGAAAGCCCCGTCCGCTTCCTGATAACGGACTGGTAAGCCGTCCTTGTCCCGGGGGCTTAAGCGACGCTTCGATGATCGTCTAGCCTGGCGCAGACGCCGCGCGGCGTCGACCGAGGCGTTAAGTCGACTGGCCTCCCTCTTCCTCGGCGGAGGCGCGGCGTACCTCCAGCAGCCGTTGGAAGGCGGTCAGGTAGGACAGGACCGATAGCACCCACAGGGCCAAACGGACTCTACCCAGGAGCAGGCCCAGGGCAAGGATGATCGTACGTTCGCTGCGTGTCAGGACGCCAACGTCGCACTTGATGCCTACGCTCTCGGAGCGGGCCCGGATGTAGCTGACCAGTACCGATCCCAGCAAGGTGCCGTAGACCAGGAACGTCTTTAAGGTAGATCCCTTTCGGGCGTACTGGACCAGCAACCCGGAGAGGACCGCTCCCTCGGAGAACCGGTCCATAGTGGCGTCCAGCACCAGGCCGAACTTGGTCGACTGGCCGGTAAGCCTGGCCAAAGCGCCATCGAGAGCGTCCATCACTCCGGCGGCCAAGACCAGAACCCCACCCCTTTTTGGATGGCCGCGAGCGATAGTATGCCCCGCCGCCATCCCCAACAACGCTCCGGCGATGGTAACCTTGTTTGGGGTGACACCCAGTCCCGCCAGAAGGCCCGCCGCAGGCTCGGTGAAGTTCTTGGTCAGGATCTCCTTGGCCTTCTCCCGCAGGATACGAGCGTTCAGGGGCGGATGTTTATCTTGGGTTGGCGCCATCTTGGTTGATCCGGCCGAGGCTAGGAGGAGGCCGCCGGCACCGGCTCCAACCGGGGGATAGGTGTGTCCTGGTAGACGGACATGACCCTATTTGCCACCTTCGGCCAGCTGTACTCCTGTACGTTGCGCAGGCCTCGCCCACCCAGCTTGAGTCGCAGATCTCGATCTTCTATGAGCTTGGCGAGGGTCTCCGCCAGCTCCGCGTCCCGTTTGGGCGGCACCAGGAATCCCTCTTCGCCATCCACCATGACATCGTCATAGCCCCTGATCCGGGAGGCGACTATTGGTGTGCCGGTGGCCATCGCTTCCAGGAGCACTATGCCGAAGCTCTCGTTGCCCGTGGTAGGGGCACAGAAGATATCGGCGGTTTTGTAGTATCTGGGGAGGTCCTCGTAGGATGCGGCGCCTGCAATCACCACGTCTTCAGGGCTTCGCTCTCCTATCAGCCGCTCCGAGTCGGGGTCCAGCTTGCCCGGCCCGACCACTATGAGCCTGATGTTGGGGTAGTCCCACTTGAGCCGGGTGTAAGCCGCCAGCAGGTACCTGAGCCCCTTCCGCTTCTCCAGACGCCCGACGAACAGGATGTTCACCTTGCCGTCCAGGTACTGCTCGAAGGGCTCTGCGTTAGGGGTATAGTGGTCCAGGTCTATTCCGTTGGGGATGATCTGATAATCGCTGGGGAAGTGGTTGGCCACGAAATCCCGAGCGGCGGCGGAGACCGCTATCTTGGCGTACAGCTTGTCCAGCCAGTGGCTGCGAACGTAGCTGTTGAAGATGGTGTACATCCTATCGGCGAAGGACACCCCCAGTATGCGTCGGCTGCCGTGAGAGGCGTGAAAGGTGCCGATGTTTCGAGCGGTGGAAAACTTCAGGATAGTTGTTGGCAAGGTGGGGCAGAGGGGTTCGTGAAGATGTATAACGTCGAACTTCTCCCGCTCCAGGAGTGGTTTCACCTTGGGGGCAAGCCGCATGGAGAGGGTGAGCCGTGCCAGGGTGCCGGCGCTGGGGATGGTGAGGGGCATACCCAGGGGTATCAGCATCTCACCGCCGAAGGTGGCAGGTGGGCGGGAGCACGGGGCAATGATCTTTACCTCGTGCCCCATGCGGGTGAACTCCTGGGCCAGGTGTGCGCAGTGCAGGTTCACTCCACCCGGATGACCGAAGTCGTAGATGGACACTATCGCTATTTTCAAGATCGTGATAGTCCGCTGGACAAGGTTGCCGGCGTCTTACCGCCGTTTCGAGATTTGGCTGGTTGAAGTATACCAGCACCGTTGAGAGGTCGAGCGGGCTGGGTCTCCCATATCGGATCGAAAACTACCCACTGCCCAGGAAAGCGCCTGATGTACTTCTCCATCAGGGCGACTATCCTGGCGAACAGCTGGCTGCTGGCTTCGGGCCCGCCGCCGTTGGCGGACGCCTCTATGGGCGGTTCGAAGTAGAAGACCGAGTGGTTGTCCTTGAGCCTGGCCGTGAAGGCGGGGACTATGGAGGCCCCGGTACGATGGGCCAGCTTGACGGCGCCCACCGGCAGCAGAGCCGGTTTGCCCATAAACTCGGTCAAGACGCCGCTTCCCTGGATGGCCCTATCGCAGGCGATAGCCACCACCTCACCCCGTTTCAGCCGCTGGATCGCCGTTTTGAGGCCGGAATATGTGACGGGCAACAGGGACATCCCGTTGTGCCCGCGCAGCCGTCTACTGAGCCTATCCAGACTGGGCGGCTCCAGCACCTCGCTCAAGATGGTAAGTTTGATGGAGCGGGCCTGGATGACCTGCACCGCCACGTCCATGTTGCCCATGTGGACCGAAGCCAGCAGGACGCCGCGGCCTCTTGCGATGGCCTTCTCCAGGTGGTGCCAGCCGTGGACGGTAAGTTTGTTCTCGGAAGAATCGGCGTCGAATCGAGGCAGCCTGATCATGTCCAGCCAGTTTCGGCCGGCGTTTCGGAAGACCTCCCGGGTGACGTGACTGACCCTGCCGTCGGTCACGTTCGGGCCCAGGACGTGCCTGACGTTGGAGGAGATGCTTGCCCGGGAGCGGTGATCTAGCAGGAAGCTAAAATCTGATATTGCCCGGGTCATCAGGTAGCCCAGCCTGGGAGGAAGGGGCGCCAGGACCACCAGGCCGGTGAGCGTAGCCCAGTATTTCCACCGCGGCGGTTTCGGTTTGGAGGTACTGTTAGCCACCTTTTCTCCGGGTGTCCAGTCTCCAGAAGCGGTGTCTCTTCTATCTGACCCGGATACCGTAACGCTACTCGACGTGCCCGTTCTGGTTGATGAAGTCCTCCACCATCTCCCGGGCCTCGTCGTCGGTGTGCTGAATGGGAGGCGATTTCATGAAGTAGGCCGATGGGGCCTCCAGCGTGCCGCCGATGCCCCGGTCCAGAGCTACCTTGCAGCAGCGAATGGCGTCTATCACCACCCCGGCCGAGTTGGGGCTGTCCCACACCTCCAGCTTCAACTCCAGGTTCAGGGGTACGTCCCCGAAGGTCCGGCCCTCCATGCGGATGTAGCACCACTTCCGGTCCTCCAGCCACGGCACGTAGTCGCTGGGGCCGATGTGGATGTTGGAGGCTCCGATATCGTAATCCAGTTGTGAAACGACGGAGTTGGTCTTGGAGATCTTCTTGGAGTGCAGCCGGTCTCGCTCCAGCATGTTGAGGAAGTCGGTGTTGCCTCCGAAGTTGAGCTGGTAGGTCTTCTCCAGCTTGACGCCCCGGTCTTGGAACAGCCTGGTCAGGACCCGATGGGAGATGGTGGCGCCTACCTGGGACTTGATGTCATCCCCGATGACGGGCAGGCCCTTCTCAGCGAACCGGTTCTGCCAGTACTGCTCTCTGCCTATGAAGACAGGCACGCAGTTGATGAAGGCGCACCCGGCGGAGAGGACCTGTTCGACATACCACTTGGTGGCCTCCTCGCTGCCCACGGGCAGGTAGTTGACTACCACGTCCGTCTCCCGCTCCCGAAGGATCTGGGCGATATCGGCGGTAGAGCCGGGGGCTTTGGTTATGGTCTCGGAGAGGTACTTGCCCAGGCCGTCGTGGGTCATGCCCCGTTCTACCGTCACCTGCATAGGAGGGACATCGCAGAACTTGACGGTGTTGTTTTGCCCGGCGAAGACCGCCTCGGACAGGTCCTTGCCCACCTTCTCCTTATCCACATCGAACGCGGCTACGATGTTGATGTCGGAGATGGGATAGCCGCCCAGCTCAGGATGCATGAGGCCGGGGATGAAGTCCCCGTTAGTGGCGTTCTTGTAATAGTAGATGCCCTGGACCAGCGATGAGGCACAGTTGCCCACGCCGACGATTGCGACGTTGATCTTGCTCAAGTTGTTCCTCCAGTTTACGCGGCTTCGACGGCGAGGGTCTCTCGAGGTTATTCCTCTGAGAGGCCCCATCCCCCGTTGGGCAGACCCGATGGGGTCACACCCGTCGCTGGCTCACCTCCTGCGTCAAGGGGAACGGCCGTATGATAGACACAGTAAATCTACATATTCAGTTGGGTGTTGGTCAGGCTTGTCGCGCCTCTCTGGGCTGCGACCCGGTCCGGGAAGTAGGAGATGCCCCGGTAGAGCGAAGATATTTTATTAGGACTTGTCTATAGTTGTGTCTGCGCCAGAGGCCGATCGACCATTTAGGTTGCTGCGGCCGTTGCGCCCGTTATCCCGGCGCCGCTTGGCAGGGATGTTCCTTATCGAGTGCGCACGAATATACTCGGTGAGGACTGGAACTGTCAAGGCCAATCGGTATTATGCGCAAACGTCCGAAGGTGGCGTGGCGGCCAAGCCCCGAGTACGGAAGGGAATAACGAGCCGGGAAGACGGTTGAATTTGTATTGACATCGGTTTCGAGGGCGTGATAGGCTTATAGCTGTTCTCAGCACCTTAACAACTGGATAGTGGAAGGAAGTCTACGGTAAGAAAAAGCCAACGTACGCATGGTGAGTTTGATCCTGGCTCAGGGCGAACGCTGGCGGCGCGCTTTATGCATGCAAGTCGAACGGACCTCTCCATGAAGCCTTTGAAGTGATCCGAGGAACAATCCGGATCCCCGGCTTGCCGGGGTGAAGGTGCGGGAATCGGAAAGTTTCCCAGGCGGATTGGATTCAAGAGGTCAGTGGCAAACGGCTGAGTATCGCGTAAGTAATCTACCTTAGAGTGGGGGATAACTTCGAGAAATCGAAGCTAATACCGCATGATATGGCCTGCCACAAGGCGGGTCATCAAAGGCTCGGCTTGCCGAGGTGCTCGAAGAGGAGCTTGCGTTCTATCAGGTAGTTGGTGAGGTAACGGCCCACCAAGCCTACGACGGATAGCTGGTCTAAGAGGATGATCAGTCAGACGGGGACTGAGACACGGCCCCGACTCCTACGGGAGGCAGCAGCAGGGAATCTTGCGCAATGGGCGAAAGCCTGACGCAGCGACGCCGCGTGGGGGATGAAGGCCTTCGGGTTGTAAACCCCTTTTGTTTGGGACGAAGATCTGACGGTACCAAACGAATAAGCCTCGGCTAACTACGTGCCAGCAGCAGCGGTAAAACGTAGGAGGCAAGCGTTGCCCGGATTTATTGGGCGTAAAGGGCGCGTAGGCGGCTCGGTAAGTCTTTTGTGAAATCTCCTGGCTCAACTGGGAGGCGTCAGAAGATACTACCGAGCTTGAGGGGAGCAGAGGAGGACGGAATTCCCGGTGTAGCGGTGATATGCATAGATATCGGGAGGAACACTCGTGGCGAAGGCGGTCCTCTGGGCTCTTCCTGACGCTAAGGCGCGAAAGCGTGGGGAGCAAACCGGATTAGATACCCGGGTAGTCCACGCCGTAAACGATGGATACTGGGTACGGGGGGTATCGACCCCCTCCGTGCCGAAGCTAACGCGTTAAGTATCCCGCCTGGGGAGTACGGCCGCAAGGCTAAAACTCAAAGGAATTGACGGGGGCCCGCACAAGCAGCGGAGCGTGTGGTTTAATTCGATGCTAAGCGAAGAACCTTACCTGGGCTTGACATGTAGGAAGTAGAAACCCGAAAGGGGGACGAACTGTTGAGTCAGTAACCTACACAGATGCTGCATGGCTGTCGTCAGCTCGTGCCGTGAGGTGTTGGGTTAAGTCCCACAACGAGCGCAACCCTCGTCGTCAGTTGTATTTCTCTGGCGAGACTGCCCCGCAGAACGGGGAGGAAGGTGGGGATGACGTCAAGTCAGCACGGCTCTTACGCCCAGGGCTACACACACGCTACAATGGCCGGTACAATGGGTTGCCAAGGAGTGATCCGGAGCTAATCCCATCAAAGCCGGTCCCAGTTGGGATTGGAGGCTGAAATTCGCCTCCATGAACTCGGAGTTGCTAGTAACCGCAGGTCAGCACACTGCGGTGAATACGTTCCCGGGCCTTGTACACACCGCCCGTCAAGTCATGAAAGCCGGCAACACCTAAAGTCGATGGGCTAACCCCAGCTTGCTGGGGAGGTAGTCGCCTAGGGTGGGGCTGGTGATTGGGACTAAGTCGTAACAAGGTAGCTGTACCGGAAGGTGCGGCTGGATCACCTCCTTTCTAGGGAGCTATTCCTTCCCTAACCGGAAGGACACTCCTAGGTCGATCTCTCCGGTCCTCGGACCGGAGGGTCACAAAATCCCGCCAAGGGCGGGTCCTTCCTTCCACTATCCAGCTGTTAAGGTTTCAGCAGGGCAACAAAGCGGGGCGGCATTGCCGCCCCGCTTTACTTTTGGTTATGGGCCGGACCAACCTCAGGTGTTAGACTCGCTGCAAGAGGGGGGTGAGTATGTCTGACGTTGACAGCATCAAGAATCTCATCAACGGCGATCCCACGTATGATGAGCTGCATCGACTCATACATGAAGGCGATAGGTTGATTGCGGAGTACATAGATGCTCAGGATGAAGACCTAGGCAATCGACTGAAACATGTACTAGACAACGCTGCAGTCATCCTGACCGGCCGTGATTTGAGCTGGGCGTTGTCAGACCTAGATTCATCAGGGACGTTTTCGGATGGCAAACTTAGTGAAGATGCAGATGTTGAGAAGTTCCTCGGAAGGTTGTTGCCATTGTTGGGGTTGATGGAGCAACTTAAACATGTTGGCGAGAATCCTTGGTATGTTGAGGACTTAACCGAAGCTAAACTGCGCTTGAAACTCAACCCGCGCGATCAGGAAGCCGGGAAAGCTCTGTTGGAACTAGCGACAATCTCTCCTGGAAAGTTGTTTGGAATCACGGAGGGCCGCGGCGAGAGGGGTTTTCAAATAGCTACTGTTAGCCCTGCCGGTGCATTTTTCTGGAGCCTTCTTCCACTCTTGAAAGGGGATTGGCGATCTATTGGTGCGGGTTTCCCCCCGGGGTTGAAGCCGTGGCTGCTGGATTCTCTAGAATATCTAGAGGCAAAGTATCGCCCGATCTCCGAACCTGATGCGGACAGGGGCACCGTAATCCTTGACTTTGCTTACCTTTCCGCAGCCTATGGCCTGATTCTATTCAAGCAAGAGGCGTCCTATTCCGAGGAATCGATCAAGGCCTTCGAGGAGAGCTTCCGGGCCTATTTCAGCGTCTATCATGAAATCGGCGTCCGGGCAGTCAAGGATAGGCACAGAGATTCGGAAATCTACCATCAGGCGACGCTTCAAGTCCTTGTGGGTCTGCACCTGTCCAGGATCAGGGCTGGAGAACAGGATTGGACGGAGGCGATACAGATGTATGCTCACGCCCTCGCCTGTCTAGATGCTGTAACAGGAACCGACTACGATCAGGTCGTGCAGCTTGATATCTTCAAGGAAGAGTATGCGGGCCTCCGCCAAATAGGGGATGAGGAGCCAATCCCGATATACGATTACATGATAGTTAACGAATGGGAACGGCACAGGCAATCCATGAACAAGGATGCCGCGAGAGCCTTTGGGCACCTCAGGCAAACCTCCGGCAGTGGTGTGTCCTGGCAGGAAGTCTCAGATCATGTCCATATGATATGCAGCGCGATGGAATCCGAATTCGTGGACCCCGACTCGGAACTCCGGCCATATTGGATGGAGGCCCAGGGGTGGCTGCGAGGCTCAAAGCTGGAACCGGGCGAGCTGAGAGACGAGTTGAGACGGGAGGAAGACGAAAAGGCTGAACAGCGTCTCAGGCGTTACTTCTTCGACAACGCTCAATGGAGTGCGCTGCCCGAACGCGCCCAAAGGAATCTCGTGGAGGCGGATAGGGTCTGGTATTCCCACCGACTCGGCAACCCCGGCGCGGCACTGGAAAACATCAAGATTGCCGTGGAAGAAGTAATGCACGACCTGTTCTGGGAACCCTGTTGCCAGTGGATCGACACAGGCGGACCAACGGGGTTTGAAAAGCTCGATATTGATGATTTCGAGAAAATCAGGGAAACTTTGAAAGAGCCGCAGAAAAACCCGTCTCTTCTCGAATTCGAGAGCATGGTCGAGTCCAAGGGACTGACCCGCTTCCTTCAGACTTTGGACCTCTCCGATTACGATCGAAGTTTTGTGCGCAAGCTCCGTAAGTCTCTTCGGTCCCTCCGCGAGACACGCAACCAAGTCACGCACGATGTCGGTGGCCCTACTCTCAATCGCGGGCAAGTGGCACCCCTCTACAAGACATTCATGGGGTTAGGGCAGGAGGGGATTCTGCCTCGGCTGGCAAGAATCAAGGCGGATTTGGAGAGAAGGGACTCGTTGCCCACTCCGCGGGGCTAGCTCCACCACGACCCCTCGGCTGCCTCACTCCCCTTCAGTTCCTCCATCATCAATACAAGTCAAACAAAGGCCTCATGTGGCAGTAATCTACCGTACGAGTACAAAGTCTTGACAGCGTTCCATACTTTACGCTACTTTTGGGCCAATGTGGTTATCGACACGGAGATGCACTCGCTGGAAAGATTCGGCTCACGCTGGAGTTAACCTCTCACCTTTGCTGTCGACCGAGATAGCCGTCACGGCAAGGGGTGAAGTGCACAAGGTTGACCGCCTCGAGTCGTGGCTGATCGAGACCAGAGCACCGTTGAACTTGTGAGTTCTTACAGACCGATTGGAGGAAAGATGCACCGGTATGGACGTTTATTCGCTGGCATAGCGGCGATTGTAGTGTTGCTGGTTGTGGTTGCGTGTCAATCGGACGGGGGAGAGACTCGAGAGAACACCCTCGACGTGATTCTCGATCGAGGGAACCTGATCTGCGGCATTAAGGCAGACACTCCCGGATTCGGCGTGCTCAATCCCGACGGCACGGCCGAAGGCAACGACGTGGAGTATTGCCGTGCACTGGCCGCTGCGATCTTTGGAGACAGCAGTAAAGTCGAGTTCAAAGAGGCCACCTCCGCCAATCGCTTCGAACTCTTGGCGGCCAAGGAGATCGACGTGCTCATCCGCACGACGACTTGGACCGCCAGCCGCGACGCTGATCTCAACGTAGCGTTCGCACCGACAACCTTCTACGACGGCGCCGGCATTATGGTCAAGGCAGACGCCGGAGTATCGAGCGTGACGGAGCTCGGCGGGGCTACCATCTGCATCCTGGACGGCACCAGCACCCAGGGCGCCGTTTCCGACTTCTTCTCCGAGGAAGGGCTGACATACGAGGAGCTAACCCTCCAGGCCAACCCGGAGATCCGTTCCGCATTCATCAGCGATCAGTGCGACGCCTGGTCCTCGGATAAGTCCCAGCTGGGCGCTCACCAGTTCACGCTGAAAGCGGACGACAACCTCGACGCCATCGTGCTCCCCGAGACCCTCTCCAAAGAACCCCTGGGCCCGGCTGTACGCGACTACGACTCGGAGTGGGAAGACGTGGTGCGTTGGATAGTGAACGGCATGATCATCGCCGAGGAGCAGGGAGTCACCTCCGGTAACGTACGCGATATGGCTGCTGACCCGCCGAACAACACCGTGGCCCGCCTCCTGGGAGCAGGGTTTGGAGACGCACCTGCCAGCAATTTGGGCATCGGACACGACAAGATCCCCGTCACCTTCATGCAGAACGTGATCCGCCAAGTTGGCAACTACGGTCAGGTATACGACCGAACGCTCGAGCAAGTGGGGCTCACACGCGCCGGGTCGCCGAATGCGTCCTACTTGAACGGTGGCCTGATCTACGCTCCTCCTATGCGCTAGAGCAGCTCCGACGAAACGGAAAAAAGGCGTATGGGCGGATGTAGACCCGCCCATACGCCGTTCCTCGTAAGGTTGCTCGGCGATGAAGCAACGTCTTAACAACATCTGGTCAAAAAAGTATTCCCTCTTTCTCGCCGTCAATCTCACAGTTTGGACGGCGGTTGGCATTATCTTCGGCATCTGGTCAAGAAAGCACCCCCGCTATCTTGCTGCCAAGCTGACTGTTAAGACGGCCGTCGGCATTATCGTTGACATCTGGTCAAAAAAGCATTCCCGCTATCTCGCCGTCAATCTCACAGTCGGGGTTGTGGCCGCTGCAGTAGCCGGTTACTTCTGCTACTCGATAGCCGTCAACCTCTTCGACTTCGACTTTCTCAGGGGGCCTTACGGAAGCCCGGACCGGAGCTCGATCTTCGATGTTCTGGACGTGGAGGCAAGCGACCCTAGGTGGCTGGGAATAATCAAAGGCGCCGGCAACACCATATCAGTCGTGGTGCTCGCCATTGTCCTATCCTCGCTGCTGGGCCTGGCCGTCGGGGTGGCCCGGCTCGCCCACAACCCGCTCCTGAACCGGCTGGGCACCATCTACGTCGAGCTGTTCAGGAACCTTCCGCTGCTGCTGATCATGTTCTTCTTCGCCTTCGCGGCGTTCCGGGAACTGCCCAGGATTGAGGCACGGTCGGGGTTGGACGGAGTGCTCTACGTCAGCAATCGTGGGCTGGCCCTCCCCTGGTTGGAGTCCAGTCACTCGCTCTGGTGGCTATGGCCCATCGCATTGCTGGGCGCCGCCGCTGCGGCGTGGCTTGTGAGGCGCCTCCGTGTTCGCAGGGAGGCCGAGACGGGCGAGAGTCTGCACCCGAACGCCTGGGCGGCGGCGATTATCGTGCTAGTTGGAGTAGTGGCATACGCGGCACTGCTCGCTC
The DNA here is from genome assembly GCA_965197645.1 of Dehalococcoidia bacterium. Classification (GTDB taxonomy): domain Bacteria; phylum Chloroflexota; class Dehalococcoidia; order Plut-88900; family Plut-88900. The sequence goes on from OZ240219.1 coordinate 1,453,372, forward strand.
CGTTGCGCCTAACCCTTCCCGACGTGATTCAATCGGAGTCGGGGTTCTTCTCGTATGAGGGCGGCAACCAGTTCGGGCTGGGTTATCTGAGTGCGCTGGTATCGCTCACGCTATACTTCAGCTCCTTCATCGCCGAGATCGTGCGCGGCTCAATCCAGGCGATACCCCGGGGCCAGACCGAGGCTTCCGCGTCGCTAGGACTATCGGCATACCAGCGCTTTTCGCTGATCATCCTTCCCCAGGCCCTGCGGATCATGATCCCTTCGCTGAACAACGAGTACCAGAACACCAACAAGGACTCGACTCTTGCCCATGCCATAGCCTACGGGGAGATAGTCCTGATATCCAATAGGATAGTCAACAACACCGGCAACCTGTTGCAGACGTACATGTTCATATTCTTCATCTTCATTGTCACCAACCTCATCATCTCGCTGATAATGAACACCATAAATCGGAACGTTCAGATCAAATGATCTCATCGCCGGGGTATCAGTCCATCGTTTCCGGGCGTGTGGTCTGGGCGCGGGAGAACCTGTTCAACTCATGGGGCAACTCGGCCCTTAGCCTAGCGTCAATAGGTCTCGGCGGCCTCATTGTGTACCTGGTGCTGAAGTTCATCCTGGTCCAGGCCAACTGGGGTCTGGTGGCGATCAACCGGAAGCTGTTCTTCGTCGGCAGCTACCCGGCGGACGAGATCTTCCGGATATGGATATCTGTCTTCATCGTAGCGACCCTGATCGCGCTGACCTATGGCATCTGGGTTGGAAGACTACGGCCCTACGTGTTAGCCATCGGCATAGTGGCGGTGGTAACCCTCACCTTTGGCCTGGGGACGGAGCTGACCATCGAGGAGCGGTTCTACAGCGAGGAGATACAAACCGAGGACCAGACCATCGAAATTAGCGGCACCGAAAGAGAGCTGGTGTGGGAACGGGGCTGGGCGCCCCGCTGGCTCAACTCGGTCGCACTGGGATTGGCAGTCCCCTTCGGTACGGCCTGGCTGCTGCTTGCCGGGCTCTTTGCGGTCCTGATAGGGGGCGCCTGGGCGGGCAAGCAGCTCGGCCGATGGAAAAGCAACCCGATACTGCTTCAGTCTATCGGCGCGGCGTGGGTCCTGCTCATCCCGGCAATCGTCTTGCTCCAGATGGGGGTATCCAGCCGTCACTGGGAGGGCGCCTTTCTGGACCTGCTGGTGTTTTCCGTTGGCGGCATTTTTTCCTTCTTCATCGGCCTTGTACTTGCGTTGAGCCGCGTCTCTCCCTACAGGGCCATACGGGTCACCGCCGTCGTCTACATCGAGGTAGTACGAGCGGCCCCATTGCTCGTCTGGCTGCTGTTCGCCACATTTCTGGACGATGAGCTCGGGCCCATTGGCCAGGCCTTCAGCAACATAGACCTGGTCTACCGGGTCATGTTCGTTTTCGCCTTTTTTGGGGCAGCGTACATAGCCGAGGTTGTGCGGAGCGGACTGCAGTCCATAACCCGCGGGCAGCATGAAGCCGCCGAGGCATTGGGTCTTTCCTCGATGCAGAAGTACACCTTCATCGTACTGCCGCAGGCGATAAAGGCGGTTATACCCGCGATCATAGGGCGCTTCATCGCTCTCTGGAAGGATACCGCCCTGCTGGCTGCGATATCGCTGGTCAACACGTTGGAAATAGCGAGGAAGATCCTGGCGGGACAGACGGATATAGCGGAGGGCGCATTCTTCGAGATTTACATCATAGTAGGGCTGATATACTGGGTGGTCTCGTTCCTGTTGTCCCGTGTAGGCGGAGCGGCGGAGGCCAGGCTGGGGCAGAGCACGAGATAGGGAACCAAGCCGCAGGGAGGTCCGATAAATGGCAGTCAAGAACGGGAATGAGATAGTCCGGCTGGAGAAAGTGGTCAAGCGCTTCGGTAACTTCACCGCGCTGAACAAGGTAAGCGTCTCGGTGACAGAGGGCGAAGTCGTGGTCATCATCGGGCCTTCCGGATCGGGTAAGTCGACCCTGCTCAGGACGATCAATCGGCTGGAACAGCACGACGCCGGCCGTATCGTCGTAGACGGCATCGAGCTGAATGACGACTCCCGTAACCTGACCAAGATAAGAATGGAAACTGGGATGGTATTCCAGCAGTTCAACCTCTTCCCTCATCTCACCGTGATGCGGAACATAACCCTTGCTCCGCAAAAGGTCCGCCACTTGCCGCAGAAGGAGGCGGAGGAGCTGGCGCTACGTTTACTGAACCGCGTGGGCATACCGGAACAGGCCGACAAATTCCCCGGACAGCTTTCCGGCGGGCAGCAGCAGCGGGTAGCCATAGCACGGGCCATGGCGATGGAGCCCAAGGTGATGATGTTCGACGAGCCGACTTCGGCACTCGACCCGGAGATGATCAACGAGGTCCTGGTGGTAATGGGAGAGCTGGCCGCTTCCGGCATGACGATGATCTGCGTCAGCCACGAGATGGGCTTCGCAAGGAACGTCGCCGATCGCGTGATCTTCATGGACGAGGGCGAGATCGTGGAGATCGGAACATCCGAAGAGTTCTTCACCACCCCACGGGAGCCTCGCACCAAACTCTTCCTCGACCAGATCCTTACCCACTAGCCTGCCCTAATCGGCTTCTTTTCTTTGCTCGGCTACAGCAAGATGCCCGGTCTACACAACAAATATGTTGACAACAACATATTTGTTGTGTACAGTGCAACAGGGTGAATGCGTCTGAGTTCCGACGCTGGTTGAGAAAGCAGGGCTGTTCGTTCCAGACCCACAAGGGCGGCAGCGGACATCTCACCGTCCGTCTCGGAGACCGCACGAGCCAACTGCCGCTGCATGGAGGCCGGAAGGAACTGGGGCGGGGACTCGTTGCAAAGATCAAGAAAGACCTGGGGTTGGACTGATGCTTGCCTATCCGATAACGCTGGAAGATGACGATGGGACCGTGCTGGCAACGTCGCCCGACTTCTCGGAGCTGACCAGCTTCGGGGACGACCATGAGGAGGCGGTCGCCCGCGCCGTTCACGCTCTCGAAGAGGCGATAGCGGCCCGCATCCACGATCGCAAGGACATTCCCGCACCGTCCCAGGGCGAGACCTATGCCGTACTGCCGACTCTGACTTCAGTGAAGGTGATGCTGTACCAGGGGATGAGAGACCAGAACATCGGCAAGGCGGAGCTGGCCCGCCGCCTAGGATGGCACATGCCGCAGGTTGATCGGGTACTGGACGTCCAGCACCGATCGCGGCTGGACATGATGGACGCCGCCCTGGGAGCCATCGGACGGCAGTTGCACGTGACCGCGGCAGTTACAGCGGACCCAGCGGCTGCTACCGGTCGAAAAGAGATGGCACAGTAGCCATGGACAACACTCGGTTCAATCTGGAACGCATTCACACGGCTCGGGATACCGCCGAGCTGGCGGATAGATACGATCAGATGGCCGGGGGCTACGACGACTCGTTGCCGGGAGAGTGGGGCTGGACCCCGCCGGAACACATAGCGGAGATCTTCGCGGGATATGTGGATAAGAATGCCAGGATACTGGATGCCGGGGTGGGCACGGGTTTGGTCGGCGAAGCCCTAGTAAAACTGGGGTACAGCGGTCTCTTCGGCATAGACATCTCCGAGGGGATGATGGAGAAGGCGCGAGACAAGGGACTGTATCGAGAGCTGCACCGAATGGAGATGGGTCACCCTCTGAAGTTCTCAACCAACTTCTTCGATGCGGTGGTATCGGTCGGGGTGATGGCGATGGGACACGCTCCGGCCAGAGCCCTCGATGAGCTGGTGCGCATTACTAGGCCCGGCGGGCACCTTGTTTACACCCTCAGGCCCATCGTGCACGAGGAATGGGGATTCAAGGAGAAACACGCCGAATTGGAGAACCAGGGGATGTGGAGGCTGGTGAAGAGGACGGACCCCTTCGTGCCGATGCCCAAGCGGGAGCCCGATTTCTACTACGACATCTGGGTTTTTCAGGTTACCGGTTAGGCAATTCTTCCCTGGCGATTCCCTGGACCAGCTGAGGTGAAGCTGAGTGCAATGCCCCCGCCCTCGGGCTCAGTTCCTGAAGTAGGGCATTATCTTATCGCTGATCTCACGCATCATTCTCTTCTTGTCGAAGATGGTGAAGAGCACCGTGGAGATGTTCTTTACACCCAGCTCTCCCAGCTCCTGGATCCTCTCCCGTATCTCCTCCGGCGTGCCGGTCAGCATGAAGGCATCTATAGTCTGCTGGCTGATCAAGAGGGCGTGTGAAGCGTCGGTGAGTTCGTGCTCGGCGGGGTCGAAAGCATCGTGCACCTGCTTAAGCTCGTCGACGAGGCCGGGCGCTGTACGATCGAAGCGCTTTCGCAAGTCCACCACGTCGGGGTTCTCCCACTGGAATATCCCGAAGTAGTTGCTGTAAGCCCAGGTTGCGGCGTAAGAAGCCACCTCTCTACGCGCCCGTTCCTTGGACTCGGAGATGTAGATCAGAGTGCGAGCCCACGTGTCTATCTCCGATGGGTCTCTGCCCGCCTTCTCGGCCCCTCTTTCTATGAGCTCCATGTGCCATTTGACCTTTTCGGGGTGGATGGACCCGAAGATCACACCGTCCGCTATCTCACCCGCCATCTCCGTGGCTCGCGGCCCGTCTGCCGCCATGTAGACCGGCACCTGGCGACGGCTCCACTCCGACTGCATCCTATCGCCCTGGAAATCAGCATCCCTGCCGGCCGTGTAGTCCCTGATAAAGCCTATTGCCTCGCGTAGCTCTTTCATCGGCCGGGGTTTCATCACCTTGCCCCAGGAGCCCCCGGCGCCGATCCCTACAAAGGCCCGGCCGCCGGACAGCTCGTTGATGCTGGCGGTGGCGTTGGCGGTCACCCACGGCCTGTAGGTGAAAGGATCGGTCACACCCTGTCCTATCTGGATGCGATGGGTGTTCAGGGCTGCTACGGTCATCATCGCATACACGTCGCGGGACAGGATGGGCTGGTCGACGAAGGTCATGTGGGAGAATCCGCACTCCTCAGCGACCCGAGCATGGGATGCTATCTCGTCCATTCTTAGATTTCGTCCCATGCCGACGCTAAAGTCCAGCTTCATAGCGATCTCCCCTTTTGCTCTAGAACATCCGCTGCCCGTCTGGGAAGCGTTGATTCATTCTACTATACCGGGCTTCATCTTAGCCGCCGGTCGGGAAACGAGCATGATAGCCTGGTAACCGGAATATAGAATCGAGCCAGTCTTCCTATGAGTCCCCCACCGATAGTCAAGACACTATAGTCAGCTCTCTCGGCAGCCGGCTTAGCGTTTCGCAGCCGTCCTCGGTGATGACCATCGTTTCACTGAACCACACGCCCACCTGGTTGGGGGCTCGACAGCCGGTGGGAGTGTGAAAGACCATCCCCGGTTCGAGGACCCGATGGTGCTTTTCCGTGATATAGGTGGCGTGGTCCACCCAGTCGGGAGGAAACCCGATGCCTACCGAATAGGCTATTCCTCGTGCGGGATACCCGGCGGAATCCTTCCCCTTCATCCCTTCGTCCACGGCACGGGCCACTTCCGAACCGGTCCTGCCCGGCCTAGCGTTTTCAAGTAGCAACTCGAGTCGTGTCAGACCGCTGTCGGCAAGCCGTTTTACCAGGTCCGATGGCGGGCCGATGACACCGGTGCGGTACAGGGGCGCTGCGTAACGATGATATGCGGAGGTCAACTCGATGCCGGCCGGCTCTCCCCTTTTGATAGTCCGTCTCTTGGCTACCACATGAGTCAGCGCAGTCCAGGCCCCGACGTATACCAAGGGCTGGACCGAGACGTACTCGCTGCCCGCCCTGGTTATCGAATCCAGGGCAGCGGCGGCTATGTCGTTGTCCCGTTCCCCCTCCCGTATCGCCGCCAGCGCAGCCTCCATGCCGATATCCGTCATCCTGGCCGCTTCGCGAATGTGGGCCAGCTCGGTGGGTGATTTCACTGCCCGGAGGTCCAACGTCAGGTCCGAAGCGTCGACAAACTCGGCATCGGCCAGCTCGTCCCTTAGCACCTGGCTTGTCAGACCGCTGAAACCTGGAAGCCGCAGCTCGATGCCGATGCGTTTGTTCGCATAGCCTCGGCCCTTCAATATCTCCACCAGCTGCTGCGGAGCCTCCGCCTGGGACATCCAGTCGATGGTGTAGACGCCGTCGGTGTCCCATCCGTGCACCAGCAGGTTCGCCACCTCGATGTCTATGACCTGTACTATGGGGTCCCCTTCCAGTGGCAGGATCAGGCAGGTGTACCAGTTGGCCAGGGGTGACTGGTAGCCATAGAGGTAGCAGAAGTTCGGTGTGTAGTGAACCAGCAGGACATCTATCCCGCGTTCCGCCATCGAGCTTCTTACTTTGGCCACTCTGCCTTCGTATTCCTCTCTTGAGAACGCCAATTCCGTCGTTAATCCGGCTGATTTCAACGCGTCGACCGACAATACCATTGCTAACCTCGCCTTCTCTTCGTTGTCGTGTGGGAGGGAACGGCCATCATTGTATCAACTCGAACCGGAGAAGTAAGCTCTTCGCGATGACGTTGGAACCCGACACGGTGGGCAACAGGGAGCACCGATCTATCCGAGCATTGCTTCTAGGATAAAGAGGGCCTGATCTCGGCGGTATCGTCTATGCAACCCTAGCGCTGTACGTCCGGTACGATGGCGTGCCCACTCAGCTGTGGCCAAGCGGCGGGAGCGCCGGCTCTCTCCAGCCGCTCCTCAATTGGGAGGCTCTCGTCCCAGTGATATGCGATGAAACGCCGACCATTGGTGCCGCTTCCCTCTTCAGAGCATAGCCAGAGCAGGGGCGCCTGCATCACCTCCGACTGAATCAGAGCCGACCTCTGCCACGGGGAGTCATCGGGAATCATGTTCGTGTTCGTTGCTCCGCCCGGCACCAGAACGTTCGACGTGACCCCCGTGCCCTCCAACTCCCGAGCCATGGTGGCGATCAGCGCCTCGTGCCCCGCTTTGGACGGGCCATAGGGTGAGCCGCCTTGGTTGTACATGCTGCCCAGGCTGGTAGTCACCCCGATGATGCGTCCCCACCCTTGATCGATCATGTGAGGTACCACTGCGCGAGCCATGAAGAACGGCCCGTTGAGATTTACGGCTACGGCCCTGGCCCAGGTCTCGGGGGAGGTCAGCCAGAAGTTGGCGTTGTCCATGGAACCCTCGGCCCTCGGGAAGATTCCGGCATTGTTGACCAGGATGTGAAGACCATTCAGCTCTCTTGTGGTCCGGTCTACGACCAGCTGGACCTGATCAGGGTCCGAGACGTCCAGGGCCATGGGCAAGACGCTGTCATCACCCCCGATCTCACGCACGTCGTTGGCGCTTTGCCGCAACCAGTCTTCGTTGATATCCGTCATCGCCACTCTGGCTCCGGCTCTTACCAGGGCCATCGACATAGCCCGTCCCATACCCGTTCGGCTTCCGGCGCCGGTCACTATCGCCACTCTGCCTTCCAACAATCTCTCTGCCATATCACTCTCCCCTCGTGCTGATGGGTTATGCTGCCTGTTATTGATACACCTTTCGGATGACTTTGGGCAACCGCTACCGGATTATGGGAGATTGAAGCAGGGGTTTGCCACCTGTGACCACGGACACTTCCGCGTTCTTTGGCTGAGCCGCTAGCCTAGTGGTCCTGCGTCCCCCTCATGTCCCGGCGGCGGCGATGATAGAATGGGCCTCGCGACTAGGCGGTCGGAGGGAGAGAAGGGTTTCTCCACCTAGAATTGGGACCAAGCATGACCGGACCGAGAGCCGAGAACACCTCGGAAACCGTCTATATGAAGGGCGGGGGCTATTACAGCAGCAACGCCCTCGGAACTACCCGCGCGATAAACAGCGCTGTGGGCCTCGTAGAACGGGCAATAAGCGGCATGGACATAGCCGACGAAGACAGGCCCTTCTCGATAGCCGATTACGGTGCCGCCGATGGAGGGACATCCCTAGACCTATTCCGAAAAGTGATAGAGTTGGTACGGGCAAGAGCGCCTGTTCGTCCCATTATCATTACCTACAACGATTTGCCAAGAAACGATTTCTCGGCCCTGTTCACCATAGTTAGCGGAGAGAATGACAGCCTCGGCATCCGTAGCTATCTAGAAGACTACGACAACGTGTTCGTGACCGCCTCCGGCGCCTCCTTCTATCAACAAGTCCTCCCGAACGACTCGGTGGACTTTGGCTTTTCAGCGACCTCATTCCACTGGTTAAGTGAAAAGCCCGGCATCGTTTCCAATCACATCCACTCCGTAGGGGCGGCGGGCGAAGAGCTGGAGAAATACGCTGTCCGAGCTAGAGAAGACTGGCAGGCCCTTTTGTTGCTCCGGGCCGCCGAGCTCCGAAGGGGTGGAAGGCTCTTATTTCTCAACTTTTGTGAGGACGAGGAGGGGCGCTACCTGGGCAACACCGGCGGCGTCAACATGTTTGACTCCTTCAACTCCATCTGGCTGGAGCTGGTGGCCGAGGGGTCGGTTACGAAGGAAGAGTACACAAATGCCGCCTTCCCCCAATACTACAGAAATGTGGAGGAGTTTGCCGCTCCCTTCTCCGAGCCGGACGGCGAGACCAGAAAAGCCGGCCTTTCTCTCAATCATATCGAGACCAGGGTCATCGACTGCCCTTTCGAAGAGACATTTGGACAGACGGGAGACCTGGAAAGCTTTGCCAGGGAGTACACCGCCACGATACGTTCCTGGAGCGAGAGCACCTTTTACAACAGCCTCGATCCCTCCCGTCCCGCCGACGAGAGATCGGGAACAATTGATGAGCTGTACCGAAAATACGAACGCCTGGTTAAAAGAGCGCCTGTGGGACACGGCATGGCCCACGTATACGCTAACATGGTGATCTCCAAGGCCGGATGTGGAAAGACAGACCCGTTGCCGCACCCCATGGAAAGCTAGATGGACCAAGAGAACCGCCCCCCTCGATACAGATGGTTAGTCCTCGGTACGTGGATGACCGGCCACGTATGGAGCTACATCATAGTTAGCAGTCTGGGCTTTCTGCTGCCGGTCATGAGGGTAGAATTGGATCTGAGGCCGACTGGGGAGGGCCTACTGGGTTCCGCTCCCCAGGCCGCAAATCTGATGTTCGCCCTTCTGTTCGGGTGGCTGTTGACCAACTTCGGGCCCAAGCGGTTATCTTCCATCAGCTTCTTCCTTGGGGCCGGCCTGGCCTTCTTCCAGGGCTGGGCTCCCGGTTTCCTCGTTCTCCTGCTGGGTCGCTTTCTGTTCGGAGTCGCCTCCATCGCCCGGGAGCCGGCCCGGATTCTTCTGGTGAGGCAGTGGATACCCGCCAACGAGATAGTGTTAGCCAACGCCCTGGTCAACTTCTTCTACGGCATAGTTGGCGTAGGCTTCGTCCTCACGCCGTTGCTGCTCAAACTCTTAGACGATAGCTGGAGAGACACGCTGTACGTATACGGAATCGTGTCCCTGGTCCTCGCCGTCCTATGGCAGATCATCGGTAGAGAGCGGAGCACGTTTGAATACGAACGGGAGGTCCGGTCCCAGGACGTCCATCCTTTGGGGACCATCATGAGGTACAAGGAGCTATGGATTCTGGGGTTTGCGATGATGGGGGTCGGCTTTAGCTACTCGGCGTTCAGCGTCTTCTGGCCCAGCTACGTGTTGGACAAGTACGATATCTCCCTGACCATGTCGGCGCTGGTGATGGGAATTGGGGGAGGCTTGTCCGCCATCACCGGATTTGGGGTGGGTTTCCTAGTCAGGAGAATAGGCCGCAAAAGGCAGATGTTGTTCCTGGCCGGGCTGCTGCTGGGTCTGACTTCAGCTGGCCTCCTTTGGACAGGATCGATCCCGATTCTCCTGCTGCTGTTCCTGATACAAAGCTTCGGCTGGTCATTTTTCCCGATCATCATGACCATTCCCTTCGAGCTGCCGGGGATCAAGCCTCGTGAAGTGGCCGTGGCTGCTACCTTCCTGGAATCGATACTTTGGATAGGAGCGCTCTTGGGTCCGATTCTGGCCGGCGCCATTCAGGACATCTCCGGAGATCTCCGGTTGGGGCTGTTGGTCACAGGCCTCTTGGCCCTGACAATGACGATTGGAAGCTATCGTCTGCCTCGGGCCTGGGACAGGCCGACCATCGAACCACAGCTGGCCAGCACGTAGGGGCTACCAGTCTCCAGCTTAGTCACGTAGCGGTTCGGGGGGGCCCTACGATTCAATCCGGCGGCTTGACGATACGTCGGTTGGGGGAATACGATGACTCACCGTCCACCCAACAAAGATGATCTGCAACGCGCCGAGTTGACCTTCATGTAGGAAAGGAGAGGGCAAACATGGATAGTGGAGACACCGGTTGGGTCCTGGCCTCATCAGCCTTGGTCCTGTTAATGACTCCAGGACTAGCCTTTTTCTACGCCGGGCTGGTGCGCACAAAGAATGCGCTGGCCACCATTATGCAGAGTTTCATGGCCATAGCCCTGGTGGGAGTGTCCTGGGTTCTCTGGGGGTATAGTCTGGCCTTCGGCCCAGATGTCGGGGGGTTCATTGGCAACCTGGACTATATCGGCCTTAGAGGGGTCTCGGCGATAGCGGCTGGCCCGTACTCCGATACCATCCCTCACCAGACCTTCATGATCTTTCAAGCTATGTTTGCCATCATCACCCCGGCCCTTATAACCGGGGCCTTTGCTGAGCGTATGAAGTTCAGCAGCTTCGTGATATTCATATTAGCCTGGTCCACAATCGTGTACACGCCGCTGGCACACTGGGTCTGGGGAGACGGTGGATGGCTGGGATTGAGCGGTTGGGGCGCTCTGGACTTCGCTGGAGGCGCCGTAGTGCACATCAGCTCGGGAGTGGCGGCGTTGGCCGCGGCCCTCGTCTTCGGGAGGCGCCAAGGGCACGGGAAAGAGCCCATGGAGCCTCACAACATTCCGTTTGTAGTCCTGGGAGCGGCGTTGCTCTGGTTCGGCTGGTTCGGGTTCAACGCCGGAAGCGCACTGGCCTCGGGAGGCAGCGCCACCTCCGCCTTCGTGGTTACCAACACCTCGGCCGCCACGGGAGCACTGACCTGGGTTGCCCTCCACTGGTTGCGCACCGGCAGGACCACATCCGTCGTCGGAGCCGCCACGGGCGCCATAGTTGGCCTGGCGGCCATCACCCCTGCAGCGGGGTTCGTCGGGCCGATGCCGGCGATACTCATCGGGCTGGTGGCCGGAGTTCTGTGCTACTCGGCAGTCCTGTTGAAAAACAAGATGAAGCTGGACGACTCCCTGGATGTTTGGGCCGTTCACGGCGTTGGCGGGACCTGGGGAATCCTTGCCGCGGGCATCTTTGTAGGAATAGGATTCTTGGGGATCTCCGACCATGTTCTCGAGGGTGTCGGACGGGGAGAGCAGATCCTACGACAGCTGGGGGCTATCGGCGCCGGTTGGGGATGGACTTTCGTCACGACGCTGCTGATTTTGTACGCCTTGAAATACACGATAGGATTGAGGGTAAGCGAACAAGAGGAGCACGCCGGGTTGGACATCTCTCAGCATGGGGAGGAGGCTTACAAACCCCAGCCCAGCGACTTGGACTCTTAAACCGAGACCGAAGGCGCCGGCCCCGAACTTTTGGGCGTCAACCCTTGGAGAGCCATGCTAGAATTAGCAAAAAGAGCACCGGGTAGTAAAGACCAGCAATAGTCTGTCAACGGAGGGTAAGAATGACAGCTAAAGATTCGACAGCGGGCGTGGATTTCGCCGGGCTGAAACAGGCGGCACTGGACAACTACTGGATGCCGTTCACCCAGTACAACGACATGGCCGAGCCCGACGGGCTGATGTTCATCGTTGACGGGGATGGCATCCGGCTCACGGACAGCGAGGGCAAGAGCTATATCGATGGCATCGGTGGGCTGTTCCTGGTAAACGCCGGCCATGGCCGGAAGGAGATCGCCGATGCCGTAGCGGAGCAGCTCAACCACGTCCACTATGCCAGCACCTTTTCCTACGCCAACATCCCTGCCGTCCAGCTGGCCCAGCGGATAGCGGGCCTGGCGCCAGGAGACCTGAACAAGGTGTTCTTTGCCAGTGGTGGCTCGGAAGCTGTGGACACGGCGCTGAAGATAGCCCGCCAGTACCACGTAAACAACGGCGAGCCCCAGAGAACCAAGTTAATCGCTCGAAAGCACTCGTACCACGGCGTCAGCATGGGGGCATTGAGCGTAAACAGCTCGGCCTTCGTACAGAGGGGTATCTGGGAGCCGATGTTGGCCCAGGTACGCTTCGTGGGCAACAGTGCGGAAGAGGTCGAGGAGCTGGTGGAGTTCGAAGGACCCGACTCCTTCGCCGCCTTCATAACCGAGCCCATCTCCATAAGCAAGGGCGTCGAGGTACCCCCCGATGACTACTGGCCCAAGCTGCGTGAGATCTGCGACAAGCACGGCATTCTGCTAATCGCCGACGAGGTCATCAACGGGTTCGGTCGCACTGGCAAGATGTTCGCCATGGAGCACTGGGGTGTAACCGCCGACATGATGACCTTCGCCAAGGGAGTCACCAGCGGATACCAGCCCGTGGGTGGGGTAGTTGCCAGGCCCAAGGTAACCGATGCCTTCGTGGGAGATCACTCGAAGACCTTCGCCCATGGCTACACCTACTCCGGGCATCCGGCCGGCGCAGCCGCCGGGCTGGCCAACCTCGACATCATCGAAGGCGAGAACCTGGTGCAGAACGCCGCGGAAATGGGCGGCTACATGATGGACCAACTCAGCGCCCTAAAAGAGCACTCCATCGTCAAGGAAGTCCGAGGCAAGGGGCTTCTGATGGGGATGGAGATGGTCAAGGACAAGGCCAAGGACGAGCCCTTTGAGTACGGCGATCCCATGATCAAGAGCCTGAACAAGAAGCTGATCGACAAGGGCCTGTTGACCCGCGCCGAGCCCTACCTCTACATCTCCCCGCCTCTCAGCATCACCAAGTCCGAAGTGGATGAGATGGTCACCATCATAGCCGAGTCCATATCGGAGGTGGAGCAGGGGAAGTAAGCGTTCGGAGATAGACGTCGAAACGGAACGTCGGGGGCCGCCTTACTTCCCAGAAAGTAAGGCGGCCCCTTCGTTTTTGTTGTAAAACCGGTTCAACAGGAAGATAAAGTGGCTATCAACTTCTATTATGTATACGCCTTGAAAGATCCTAGGCAATCTCCGGCAAATCCGTTCTACATCGGCAAGGGAACAGGAAGCCGTGCGTACGACCACATTGTCACGCCCGACAACACAAAGAAATACTCCAGAATTCGTGAGGTAGTCGACTCCGGCAAGAGGCCGATAATAACCATCCTTGCCGATGATCTCACCGAATCTCAGGCGCTCAAACTGGAAGCTGAATTGATTGCCGCCTTTGGTACGGAAGCCTCAGGAGGCTTGCTTACGAACTCGGTGCTTCCAACTGGCCTCGGCGGCAAGGCGAGGAAGGGTCTTGTCTTGCCACAAGGAGCAGTAGAACGTGCCCAGATTGGACTTGATTTGGTTAAATCTGCCATCCTCGAACTCGCCGAAGCTAATTCAGGTGGTGTTACGAACGCTGATGCTGCTAGCCTCCTTGGGCTGCGTAGTGACTATCGCGGTCGGCAGAAGGACTACTTGTCGTATAGCGTATTGGGGTTGCTTTTGAGAGAAGGCAAAATACGTCGAGACGGAAGACGCCATAAAGTAAACACGCCAGATGCCGAACAGCAGCTTGAGGCGACCGCATGAACCGGATCGGTTCAGTGCCCAGGGTTCTACCCGACTCGGCGGTATCAGATTGCGTCGGGTGAGTTCGATAGAGATGCGGCTATCTAGCAGCCAGCAGAATGTGTTGGACCGGTTTGTAGAGGCCTGCGACAAAGACGAGCGCGTAGTGGCCGCGTTTCTGGGTGGGTCCCATGCCAGCGACACCGCCGACGAGCACTCGGACCTGGATCTGGGGCTGATCACCACCGATGAAGCCCATGAAGACTTCTACACCGGGCGAGAGTCCTTCATACGGCAGTTGGGTGAACCGGCGCTGGTAGAAGACTTCGATCTCCCCAACGTCCTGTTCTTCATCCTCGCCGATGGCACCGAGTGTGAGCTTGCCATCGGTCGGGAGGGGGATTACATCCGTATCCACGGCGGGCCTTACCGGGTCTTGGTGGACAAGAAAGGCGTGCTGGACGGAGTGGTCTACCCTCTGCACGAGGTTCACCTAGACGAGCAGAAGGAAGTGTTGCGTCGCCTGGTCTACTGGTTCTGGCACGACCTGTCCCATTTCATAACGGCGATGGCTCGTGGGCAGCTATGGTGGGCCTACGGTCAGCTGGAGGCGCTGCGCCTGCAATGCGTCGACCTGGCGCGTCTCCGACACGACTTCTCAGCCGAGGCGCTAGGCTACGAAAAGATGGAGAAGGCAGTGCCGGTGGATCTGTTGGCGCCTCTGCAATCTACGTTTTGCCCCATGGAACGGGAGGCGATGCTGGAGGCCGGTCTCGCCATCGTACGGTTCTACAAGGAGCTGGCTCCCGGCCTGACTCAGACCCACGGGCTAACCTACCCGGAAGACCTGCAGCGGGTGATGTGCGATAGGCTGGAGAGATTGACCTGACTACCGGGTGGCAGAGTGTTGAAAAGCTCCCCTCCATAAACACAGGCACTGCTCACTTGTAAGAAAGCCTGACCTAAGATTGCCGAGCCCCGACAAAGAAGATTCCTCGATGGACTCGGAATGACGGAGGCAAGAGCACTCCCTTCGCGACCATCTCATTGGTGCCCTGGCCGGCCGGGAAAGAATCCATTATCGTTAGCACTTTATTTCACAGACGTCACGGGCTACAATACAGTTGTAACAGTTTCGGAGGCGCCGCACCCAGATGACTAAGAGCACGGCTGAAGTGGAGACGGGATCTTTCAGGCCGACCCGGGCCGACATAGACCTTCGTAACCTGGAGCACAACTACCAGTTTCTCCGGAGCCGAATCGACCGCCGGGTGAAAATGATAGCGGTGGTCAAGGCCGAGGCCTACGGGCATGGCGCAATCGAGATCTCCAGGACCCTGGACAAGCTGGGCGCCGATGCCTTCGCCGTGGCCATCACGGAGGAGGGCGTGGCCCTGCGGCAGGCGGGTATCGAAAAGCCGATCATCGTGTTCGGCAGCGTGCCGCCCGGCCAGGAGGAGCTGTTCCTCAGAAGTAACCTGACACCGGCTATTCACACCCTGGACTCGTTGGAGCGGCTCTCTCAGACGGCCACATCCCGGGGACAAGTGGCGTCCTACCACCTCAAGATAGATACAGGAATGGGGCGGATGGGGGTGGACTACCGGCAGCTTAGCTCGTTCCTGGACCAGGCCCAGGAGATCCCCGCCATAAAGATGGAGGGGGTCTTCACCCACCTGGCTTCGGCTGATGAGGACTCCAGCGATTACTCGGCCCTCCAGTTGGAGAGGTTCAGGGAATCGGTGGCGGAGTTGGACAAAAGAGGCATCCAGGTGGACATGATTCACGCCGCCAACAGCGCCGGTCTCCTCTTCCACCCCGAGTCCTGGTTCGATGCCGTCAGACCGGGACTGTCACTCTACGGCATCAACCCCAACAGTCGTAGGGAAAGGTGCGAGCTGGAGCCGGTCCTCTCCTTCAAGACGGCGATATCATATCTGCGCAAGGTGCCGGTGGGCTCGCCGCTGGGATACGGCGGCACCTTTACTACGCAAAGGGAGAGCCTCATCGCCGGAATACCCGTCGGGTACGCCGACGGCCTCAACTTCCTGCTGTCCAACAAGGGGAAGGTCATAGTTCGGGACACCTACGCGCCCATTGTCGGCCGGGTCAGCATGGATACGACGCTGATAGACGTCACAGGCATCCCGCAGGTGACCCATGGCGACGAGGTGATTCTGATCGGTCAGAGCGAATCGGTTTCGCTGACTGCGGAAGATGTGGCGGAGCAGGTGGGAACCATCCCCTACGAGATCCTGTGCAACATCAGCAAACGGGTGCCCAGGGTGTGCATCCCATCCGAAGGAGCGGAGGCAACCGCCCGGGGCTAAGCCAGCGTTCCTCCCTCAGCTCTCCGTGCTGTAGGGTCCCCCAGGTCGTTCCACGTCTCGCGTTGGTCGGAGCGGGACCCTACCCCAGCCGGTCTCGGAAGCTACTTGCCGAAGACGTTGACCGGCTTGCCGGCCAGGAAGCTCTCGATGTTGTCCAGGGCCATTCCGACTCCCGCCGCGGTGGTCTCGGGAGTGTGGGCGGCGACGTGAGAAGACAGGATTACGTTGTCGAGCTTCGTCAGAGGGTGACCAGCAGGCAGGGGCTCAGTGGTGAAGACGTCCAGTCCGGCGCCCCGGATCCGCTTCCCGGACAGGTGCTGCACGAGGGCCTCTTCGTCAATGAGCGCCCCCCGTCCCGTGTTCACCAGTATCGCATCCCGTCTCATCAGGCCCAGCTGTTCCCGCCCGATGATGCCCTCGGTCTGGTCAGATAGGGCGATGATGACGGCAATGAAGTCCGAGTCCCGGCACAGGCCGTTCAGCTCGACAAACTCGACGCCGTACCGAGCGGCCCTCTCCGCGGACGGGTGGAGGGTCCAGGCTACCACTTTCATGCCCAGCAACCGGCCCAGCTCCATGACCCGTTGGGCTATGGGCCCGGCGCCCACCACTCCCAGCACCTTACCGTGCAGCTCAGCCAGAGGTTGCTTGGGCCACTGGCCCTCCCGCATCGCCTTGTCGATGTTGACGACGTTCCTCGCCACGGACATCATCAGAGCCAAGGTGTGCTCGGCCACGCCAACAGAGCCGTAGCCGGGGGTGTAGCACACCGTCACTCCCAGGTCTTCGGCGGCCTGCAGGTCCACGTTGTTCACTCCCGCGGCCCAGATTGAGAGAATCTTCATCCGGGAGCACGCTTCAAAGAGCTCCCGGCTAAAGAAGGAGCTGGCCAGGATATTCACCGCGGCATCGGCGTCCTTGCAACGCTCAATGAGGGATTCGGGGGAGGGAGGCATGTCGTTATGGACCGTCACCTGTTGCGCCAGCTCTCGGGCCCTGGCCTCCAGAGGAGTGCCGCCCAGGGTGCCCGGTCGGTCATCGGGAACGACGAGAAGATTCAGCTTGTTGTCCGGTGACATGATGCGGCTCCCTCCGGCTGAACGGGGACGTGGGCTGCCCAGGATTATGGAGAGAGGCGGGTACGCTGTCAACGATGGGACTTCGCTTTATACTTCGCTTAAGCCTGGATATAATGACGTTGAAGATGATGGAAGACGTCGACATAGATGTTGTCTCCCTGCCTGAGGAGCATGGAAGTTTCTGGCGAAAACGCTGGAAGGTGGCACTGCCGGTCTTCGTGACACTGGCGGCGCTGGTGGGTGTGATGGCCTGGGGGATGGTGGACAGGTCTTCGGTGGCCGAGAAGAGTGGAGAGACCCGCATCGGCCGAACGGCGCCGGACTTCACGCTGACTACCTTTTCGGGCGACAAGGTGACGTTGTCCGAGCTTCGCGGGAGCCCCGTGGTCATCAACTTCTGGGCATCCTGGTGCGGGCCCTGCAGGATCGAGGCGCCGGTGCTGGACCGGGCCTGGCGGACCTACCGTGAGCAGGGGATCATTTTCCTTGGCGTCAGCGTCGATAGGACCGACGCCGCGGCTCTGGGCTTCGTCGACGAGTTCCTAGTTCCGTACCAGAACGGCAGGGATGAGTCGGGTCTGACGACCATAGAGTATGGGGTGAGCGGAATTCCGGTCACCTTCTTCGTCGATAAGAACGGGATAGTCGCACGAAGGTTCGTTGGCGCCATCGACGAGGCACACATGAACATCTGGATCCAGGAACTGCTGGGGAACACCGCACCTTCGGGGGACCTCGAGGGGGAAAACGTGGATGAGTTCTTCGAGTTGGACAGCTAGCGGGGAGGACTGACGCTATGACCGCAGCGAGGATGGACCTGAAACAATTCGAGGAGGAGGGGTACTACGTAGCCGAAGGGCTTCTGGACCCGGTGGAGGACATCCAGCCGGTGATCGATGAGTACTCGGAGCTGCTTGACCGCCTGGCCAACAGGTGGCACTCGGAGGAGAAGCTGTCCGCGACATATGAGGGCTTACCCTTCGAACAACGTCTGTCCCGGATAGCTATAGAAACGGGCGGCGGATATTCCCGACACTTCGATATCTCTCTGCCCCAGGCAAACATTCGAAGCGATACGCCGATGCACCACGGACCCGCGGTGTTTTCCCTGCTTGGCAACCCGAAGTTGCTGGACGTCGTCGAGCAGTTCATCGGGCCGGAGATATACAGCAACCCGGTACAACACGTGCGCATCAAGCTGCCCGAACGCCTCTTCTCAGAGGAAGAGCAGCTCGGCAACGAGCTTGTCGCCCGAACGCCGTGGCATCAGGACCAGGGAGTAATACGGGAGGAGGCCGACGACTCTCAGATCCTGACCGCCTGGGTCGCCATGAGCGATGCGCCGGTCGAGCGGGGATGTCTCTCGGTGGCGCCCCGCAGCCATCTAGGAGAGCTGCGGAAGCACTGCTACGCTTCCTCCGTCCAGCCCATGGGAATTCTGGACGAGCAGCTCCCCGAGGACCGTCGTCCGGTGCCGATGAAGGCAGGGGACGTCCTGTTCCTGGACAAGCTGACCGTCCACGGAGCCATGCCCAATGTCAGCGATGACCTGAGGTGGAGCTTCGATCTACGCTACAACCCCACGGGCCAGGACACGGGCCGGCCATGGTTCCCTGGCTTCGTGGCGAGGAGCCGGGCCAACCCCGACTCTAAGCTGAAGGACGCGGTGGTATGGGCGGAGATGTGGAGAGAGGCCCGGTCCCAGCTGGCACGAATGGAAGCCCCCAGGTTCAACCGGTGGGACCCCAACGATCCGATGTGCGCTTGAACCCGACGCAGCTCCTATGCCCTCGGGGAACGTTGCAGCCGGAAGATCGTTGAAACTTGTGACCCGGCTAGGCGATGCACGGCGCCACCTTATCCGGCATTGCCGTCCTGTTGAAGGCTAGAACCATCGAAGCTAGAATAAGGGCCTAACCTGGAGGAGGGATACCCGCTTTGGCCGATCCCCGCGATATAGCTGAGAAGGTAATTGATAACGTCGAGAAGGTGATCATAGGCAAGAAGGAAGAGGTGACCCTTGCCCTGATCACCCTCATGTGTCACGGCCACGCTCTCATTGACGATGTGCCCGGTGTGGGCAAGACGATGCTGGCAAGGAGCGTTGCCACGTCGATAGGGTGCAGCTTCAAGCGCATCCAGTTCACGCCGGACCTTCTGCCCAGCGATATCACCGGCGTTTCTATCTATAATCAGCAAACTACCCAGTTCGAATTCCGCCCCGGGCCCGTCATGGCCCAGGTGGTCCTGGCCGACGAGATAAACAGGGCTACGCCCAAGACCCAGTCGGCGTTGCTGGAGTGCATGGAAGAGCGGCAGATAAGCGTGGACGGGGTCTCCTATAACATGCCGGCCCCCTTCATTGTGCTCGCTACCCAGAACCCGGTGGAGTACGAAGGCACCTTCCCCCTGCCGGAAGCACAGTTGGACCGGTTCATGATGCGAATCAGCCTGGGCTACCCCTCGCCGGACGAGGAGATATCGATAATAGACAGCCAGAGACACGCTCACCCCATCGACAAGCTGGAGGCTGTAACCGAGCAGGAAGAGCTGCTGTCGCTGCAGGCCGAGGTCGGCAAGGTCTACGTGGACGAACTGATCAAGAAGTACATCGTCTCTGTTGTCGAAGCGTCCCGTAATCACCCGGACGTCTACCTGGGGGCCTCTCCCAGAGGGTCCCTGTTCCTGACCAGGACGGCCCAGGCCAAGGCCTTCCTCGAGGGTCGGGACTTCGTGCTTCCCGACGATGTCAAGACACTGGCGGCCCCGGTGCTGGCCCATCGGGTCATCATCAATCCCACCCTGCGCTCGCAGGATGTTACAGGGAACACAGCCATCTCCAACATTCTGGAAACGGTCCCCGTTCCCGGCGTAAAAGTAAGAAGCTAGGGTCCTTCAAATGAGCGGCCTCAAGCTTAGGGGGTTCGTGGATTTCTTCACCAGGCTCAAGGTGCTGGTGATCCTGCTGGCCATCATCGCCTTCATGGCGATATCCACCAACTACGGTCTCTACTATCGATTGGCGTACGTGTTCGCCCTCCTCCTGGTCTTCAGCTTCATCTGGACGTGGCTGAACGGACGGTGGGTGAAGGTGAACGTGGAACGAAGCGTCAACGCCATCGGAGTAGGGGGCATGCTGGAGGAGAGGATAACCGTATCGAACCCCTCCAGGTTCTTGCCGGTAGCCTGGATAGAGGTGCGGCAGACTTCGGA
The DNA here is from genome assembly GCA_965197645.1 of Dehalococcoidia bacterium. GTDB lineage: Bacteria > Chloroflexota > Dehalococcoidia > Plut-88900 > Plut-88900. Next base: position 1,473,698 of record OZ240219.1, read on the forward strand.
CATGCCGGGTCACCAGCAGGGGATGGTGATCAGCCTGCCCAGAGCCAGCCAGGGGACGTGGAAGCTGAACACCCGGTGCCGCCAGCGGGGCAAGTTCACCCTGGGACAGCTGAGCGTGATCAGCAGCGATCCGATGGGCCTTTTCAGAGTGTCCCGGGTGCTGGGAGAGCGGTCGGATTTTCTGGTGTACCCGGCCATGGCCGATCTTCCCTCCCTGGACATGCCCGTCAGCGATCTTCCCGGCGAAGCTCCCATGCGGCAATTTACCAACGTGGTCACCCCCAGTGCCAGCAGCGTGCGAGACTACGCCCCCGGCGACACTTTCAACCAGATCCACTGGAAGTCTACTGCTCGGATGAGCAAGCTGATGGTGAAAGAGTTCGACCTGGAGCAGTCGACCAAGCTGTGGGTCCTCCTCGATATGCAACAGAACGTGCAGGCGGGGCACGAGGAGGAGAGCACTGAGGAATACGCCGTTACCGCAGCGGCATCGATAGCCCGGAAGTATCTGAACGCGGGATTGGCTGTGGGACTGATAGCCCACGGAGACCAGGACTGGCTGGTCCAGCCCAACCACGGCACAGGCCAGCTGCCCTTGATCCTGGAGAGCCTCGCCCTGATTCGGAGCGAAGGGACCCGCAGCCTCAAGGAGGTACTCAACCTAGAGGACCACTGGTTCGACCGCTACTCCAGCGTCTGTATCCTCACGCCGACCCAGGACGATTCCTGGGTCTACTCGTTGAGGGGGTTGATCCAGCGGAGAGTGAAGACATCGGCGGTGCTGCTAGAGTCGCAGACCTTCGGCGAAGGCGATGGCATCTTGGACCTGGTCGGCAACCTCGCAGCCCATCGCGTACCCAACTGTGTGGTGCAAAAGGGCGATTCCATAACCGAGGCACTGGACTTCGGGCCCAGGACGGGGCAGAGGTAGGATAGGGTGGAGGACACAGGAAAGCTCCAGCTCCAGTTCCAAAGTGACGCCACCTTCAAGGAGGTGGGTGACGAGTTCGAGGACCCCAGGGACAAGACTCCCTTCCCGTTAGCCATCCGCGAGGGCTGGCTCACCTTTGTCATCCTTCTGTTCCTGCTTTTCTGCGTGGTGTGGTCCGTCCAGGCCGCGGAATGGGTGGAGGACCTGCCATCGATCATATTGATAGGGTTGTTGGCGGCTTCGGCGGGGTTGGGAGTGTCGAAGATCCGCTTCAACGGCCTTCCCCTGTTCCTCAGCGGCCTCGTGCTGTGTTTCATCATGGTCCTGTGGCAGACCTGGTCGCTGACCATCGACGAGGGCGTATTCGGCAAAACGGCGGATCTCGTCGATCGGTTCAGGATATGGGTCTCCGCCATGCAGACTGGGGGCATCAGCGCCGATCCCGTTCCCTTCGTAACCATAATAGTGACCCTGACCTGGCTGCTAAGCTTCTATTCGGCCTGGTTCGTTTTTAGAGGACTGGGGTTGTGGCCGGTGATAATACCCACGGCCATCGCGCTTTCCCTGAACCTCCTCTACCTGCCGCGGGAATATTGGATATGGTTCTACCTGTACATCCTTGCCGGGCTCCTTCTGGCGATGCGGCTGCACCTGGTAAAGAGGCAGCTCAACTGGAGCAAGGACAAGCTGCCCTACTTCAAGAGGGCCCATTCATCCTTTCTGATTGCCGCCGCCATACTGGGCTCTCTGGTCATAGTGGTCACCTGGGCTCTGCCCGGCGTCGACTTCTCGGTGGGCTACCTGAGGAAGAACTGGTCGGTGCTGAGCACGCCTTGGAAATCGATGGAGACGGAGATGGGCAGGGTCCTGTCCTTCCTGCCCGCCAAGAAGCCGTTCACCATCTATCGTTTCGGCGAGGCGTTCCCCTTCCGGGGGGCCAGCAGCCTGGGACAGCACGTGGCAATGAGGGTCCAGTCCAACAGGCCCGAGTACTGGAAGGCAGAGACCTTCGACGTGTACACCTCCAAGGGTTGGCTCACAGGCGATAGGGCCGAGTTGGCCGACAGCCTGATCCCCGATAACGCACTGTTGACTTACGTATCGACCAACAGGGTAGACCTGGCCGTCAGGCTAGGAGTCGGGACCGACTCGATATACACGGGCGGAGTGCCGCTCTACAGCACTGTGGAATTCACGCTTGAGGTGGCTCCGCCAATGAGCTTTATCATCGATCTGGACGATCCCTCCGGTGACGAGCTTCTGCCCCAGGACCTGAAGGGCGTGGCCGAGTCGTTCCGAGAAGAGGCCAGGCAGGGAACGTTGACCTTCACGGAAGAGGGGTCTCTGAGGCTGCTGCCCAAGGGCAATGAGATCATCGACATTGTCCGGGACGGGAATCGGGCATCCAAGATCGAGGTCGCCAGGTCGCCTCCCAATCCGCCCGACATCACGGCCATGAGGCCCGTACAGGACCTGGACCCGCGGGAGTCCTACCGAGCGGTCTCCTACACGTCGGCGGCTACGGAAGCGATGCTCAGGTTTGCCGGAACGGACTACCCAAGCTGGGTTACCGACAGGTATCTGCAGCTCCCCGACGAGCTACCGGACCGGGTAAGGCGGTTGGCCGTCGGTCTGACGCCCGATAGCCACCACCCGACAGCCTACGATAAGGCGGTCCAAATAGAGTCCTGGCTCCGCAAGCAGATGTTCTACACCACCGATATCGAGCGGGTGCCCGAGGAAGCCGACGGCGTCGACCATTTCCTCTTCACCACCAAGCGGGGATACAGCAGCTACTACGGCTCCGCTATGACGGTCATGCTGCGGGCCGTTGGGATACCCGCCCGGCTGGCGGTGGGCTACTCCACGGGTGAATGGGACGAGGCCCAGCAGATTTACGTGGTGAGGAGCGCCAACGCCCACGCCTGGCCCGAGGTGTATTTCCCCACCTTCGGTTGGATATCCTTCGAACCGGTTCCCATTTATGCCCCTATTGTCAGGGGCGGGATCATACAGGACCGGTTCTTCACCGACACCGCCGGGGGCGGTCCGGGAGGCCCCATACGGAACCCAGCCCAGCTCCAGGGCGCCGACCCGCCTGTACTGCCCAGAAACGTGGATCTGCCCGAAGAGGCCAGTATGTTCGTTTGGCTGGTGCCCGCTATCTTGGGCGGCATGGTGATAGTGATCGCCGGGGTATGGTACTGGTATAACCGTGGCCTGCGTCGGATCGGGTACCCTTCCCGCGTCTACGGCAAGATGGCCAGGTTGGCGGCCATCGGCGGCTATGGGCCCAGACCGTACCAGACACCCATAGAGTACGGCTACGCCCTGGCCACGGAGATGGATGTTATCGAGGGGCACGTCGAGAGAATCTCCGAGGCTTACGCGCACACCAAGTACCGCTCTCCCGATTCCCGCGCGTTCATGAAAGCGCCCTCCCGGCCCATAGACCCCGCCGAGGACCCCGAGTCGATTAAAGAGGTGGCCGTCGATGACAGGGAGACTTTGGGACAGGCCTGGCGCTCGCTGAGGCGGCCGCTGCTGTGGTGGTCACTGAAGAAAAAGCTGGCCTTCTGGAGAGTCGGCTGGTGAACTACACGGTGTTCAGGACCAGCCTGGGATGGATAGGTGTGGTGGGTTCCGAGAAGGGCCTGAAACGGATGACTACTCCCGTCTTCACCCCCGAGCAGGCCATGCGAGACCTTGAAGACTTCCTGGAGGACGCCGAGCAGGACGATGAGTTCTTCGGCGACCTGCCGGATAGAGTTTCCCGGCTGTTCCGGGGTGAGAAGGTGGAGTTCCACGAGGAGCTGGACCTGGAAGGCGCAACGCCTTTCAAACGGGCGGTCTGGGAGGCGACCCGGTCGATTCCGATGGGGGAGACGAGGAGCTACGGAGATATCGCGATGCAGGTGGGCCGGCCCGCGGGCGCCAGGGCGGTTGGACAGGCGATGGCATCCAGTCCCGTGTCAATCGTGATTCCCTGCCACCGCGTGATAGCCTCCGATGGAGGGCTGGGGGGATATGGGGATCGCCTCGAAACGAAAAGACGGATGCTGGAGGCGGAAGGGGCGATCTAGCCCGGCCTAGCTTTCCTCGGCATCCTCCGCCTCTTTCCCGCTGTCCAACACGGCCCTGGCTTCTTCGATCCTGTCCTCCAAGACCAGGAGACGGCACGGGTGGGCCGAGACTCCGAAGAAGGAAGGGGCGTCTTCCGGCCGGACTATGGCGGGAATCCCGTTGTTCTCCAGCAACGTTCTCCACATCTCAGCGGCGAGCTGGTTGGGCGCCGTGACCAGTAGCGCCCACCTCATTGGACGGTGGGCCCCAGCGATATCGCGTCCTCGGAGAGCATGTTGACCAGAAGCTTATGGAAGGGTGGGTCGTAGGATATTCCGGCGTCGGGCATCTGGAGCCTGGTCGTCGTGCCCTGCTCCACTATCTCCAAGGTAACCCGGTCGTTTCCAGGGTGGCCCCGGAGCAGGGATATCACCCTCCGAACGGTCTCTACGTCGGCCGGCTCGTCGCCGGTAGCCTTGATTCTCACGGTAACCGTGCGGGGGGAATCAGCCGGAGCGGCTTCGGTCTCCGATGGGGTTTCTGGGACCGTTTCGGGTTGAACGTCAACATCCGGCGCGGGGCTGGGGAATGAGTCGGCAGGTTCTTCCGCAACTGAGACCTCCGGCGGGGGGAGAGGTACGTCTCCGTTGGAAGGCGGTATCAGAGGCTTTTCGGGGAGGGGATGAACCGGCTCGGGCTCACTCTCGGATTCCTCCTCGTCGGCGGGAGGAAGGTAGACCTCTACCGAATCGCTGTAGACGGATATCTCGTCTTCATCCCGGCCCGATTTCACCTTGCCTTTGATGATTAGAAGCTGACCCTCGGCCCAAAGACCTTCCGTCCGGCTGTACACGTCGGGCCAGGCGATAACCTCGGCGTTGCCGCTTATGTCGCTCAAGACGGCCTTGGCGAACATCTCGTTTTTCCTGGTCATTATGGTCCGGATCGAGGTCACCTCACCGACCACGGTCACCCGCTTGTTTCTGATCTCGGGGGTAACGTCGTTGCACAGGGTCACGGTGCTGGTATCGACTTTTCGGAGGGCCACTCTGGTACGGCTTTCGGATAACGGGGTGCCCAGCAGCTCCTTCTCCCAGGCCTCCTTCTCCGCGCCGGTAACGGGCGATTTCTCCAGCTCCAGGGAGGGCACCGGTATGGGCACGCTATCGCCCAGCATGTCGAACATGGTGGCCTGCCCCGAGCCCTTGAGGTCCCACTCCCGCTGGGACGCCGATAGTATCCGGTCGACGCCGCCCAGGAGCGCCCCTCTGTCCTCCAGCGAGTCCAGGGCGCCCACCTTGACCAGGCTCTCCAACGCTCGCTTGTTGAGGTTGCGGAGGTCCGCCTTGCGACACAGGTCTTCGATGGACTCGAAGGGGCCTTCACTGTCCCGGACTTCGAGGACCGGGGCCACCGCTCCGGCGCCCACGTTTTTGACCGCTGAGAGACCGAAGCGGATGGCGGGACTCTCAGTCTCGCCTGCGTCTATAATGAAGCCGATCCCGGAATGGTTAATGTCGGGGCCCAGGACCGGAATGCCCAACCGCTGGCATTCGGCCACAGCAGAGGCGGTCTTATCGGACTGACCCAGATTGCAGCTCAACAGGGCGGTCATGAACTCGGCGGGACGGTTGGCCTTCAGGTACGCGGTCCAGTAGGCAATCATAGCGTAGCTGACGCTGTGGGCCTTGTTGAAAGCGTATCCGGCGAAAGGCTCGATCAGGTTGAACATCTCCTTCGCCGACTCCTCGGTGAAACCCTTGCCTGTGGCCCCTCTCATGAAGTTGTCCCGCTCTTCTCGCATCAGCGAGGCGATCTTCTTGCCCATGGCCTTCCGCACTATGTCGGCCTGGCCCAGGCTGTATCCGGCGAAAGTCTGGAGGATATGGAGCACCTGGTCCTGGTAGACGATGACGCCGTAGGTCTCTCTGAGGATATCCTTCAAGACGGGGTCTGGGTACTGCGGCTCTTTGCCGTGCTTCGCCTGGATGAAGGTGGAGATATGCTCCATCGGCCCCGGACGATAGAGGGCTATCATGGCCGAAACGTCGTTGACGGAGTTGGGCTTGAGCTCCTTGATGTGGCGCCGCATGCCGGCGCTTTCCAGCTGAAAGATGCCCGTGGTCTCGCCGGTGGAGAGCAGATCGAAAGTGGCCTTGTCGTCGAGGGGGATGTCCTGAAGCTCGGTCCTGACGCCGCTGGTCTGGGCCATGAACTCCAGTGCCTTGCCCAGTATGGTCAGGTTGATTAGCCCCAGGAAGTCCATCTTGAGCAGCCCGAGCTTGGCGATGGGCTCCATGGCGAACTGAGTGACCGCGATATCGTTGCCATCTCCCTTGGAGGCCCGCTGCAGGGGAACGTAGTCCGTCAGCGGTTCCTGGGAGATGACGACTCCGGCGGCGTGGGTGCTGGCGTGTCGAGCTACGCCCTCCAGCTTCTGGGCCTTATCGATCAGGTCCCGATAGGGCGGGTCCTTGGCGTAGGTATCGCTGAGCTCGACGCTGTTGTCCAGTGCTTCGCTGATAGTCTTGGCGCCGAAGGGTACCATGCGGGCCACCCGATCGACGTCCGGGTAGGGCAGACCCAGCGCCCGGCCTACGTCCCTCAGTGATCCCCTCGCTCCCAGGGTGCCGAAGGTGACGATCTGGGCAACATGGTCGTAGCCGTACTTTTGCGTGACGTACTTGATCACCTCGTCTCGGCGGTCGTCCTGGAAGTCCAGGTCAATATCGGGCATCTCCTTTCGCTCGATGTTGAGGAACCGTTCGAACACCAGCCGGTACTCCATGGGGTCTACGTCGGTGACGCCCAGGCAGTAGAGGACCAGGCTGGCGGCGGCGCTGCCCCGGACCCCGAATAGTATCTCGCTCTTTCGCGTGAACTCTATGATGTCCCGGACCACCAGGAAGTAGTTGGCAAACTGGGTTGTACGGATGACATCGAGCTCATAGGCCAGCCGCCGATGGACGTCTTCGCCGGCATCGGGATAGCGCCATCTCAGTCCCTCCCTGCACACCTCCTCAAGATACTCGTCGGCGTCCTCCCCGTTGGGGGTCTGGTAGAGGGGGAGGCGGAGCTTGTTGAACTCCATGCTGATGTCGCACGCATCGGCAATTTTCATCGTGTTGCTGACGGCGTCGGGCATCTCGGAGAACAGGTCGGACATCTCCTGGGGACTCTTCAGATAAAGGGAGTCATCGGACATCTTGAGGGTGCGATTGTTGTCGTTGACCGTGGTATTGGTCTGGATGCAGAGGAGTAGGTCCTGGATGCTTGCGTCTTCCCGGTGGATGTAGTGGACGTCGTTGGTGGCCACCAGCGGGATGTCCAGCTCCCTGGCTATCGGCCCCAGCCCCTTGTTTATCTCGGTCAGGATGTCCAGGTTCTCGTGCTCCTGGATCTCAAGGAAGTAATTGCTATCGAAAACCTCCCGGTACCACTTGATCGTCTCGATAGCCTCGTCAACCTGGCCCCCGGAAATCAGCCGGGGTACCTCGGCAGTGGGGCACCCGGAGAGGACGATCAGCCCTTCGTGGTGCTGCTCCAGGAGCTCCCTATCGATCCTCGGCTTGTAGTAGAAACCCTCCAGGTGGGCCTTGGTGATGAGCTGGATAAGGTTGCTGTAGCCGGTCTGGTTCTTGGCCAGAAGAGTGAGATGGTAAGGGCTCTTGTCGCTGGACTCCCTGGAGGTACGGCTGCCCGATGCGACGTAGGTCTCGCAGCCGATGATCGGTTTGACGCCGGCGTTCTTGGCGGCCGAATAGAAGTCGACGGCGCTGTATAGAGCGCCGTGATCGGTGACGGCGATGCTCTCCATCCCCAGCTGCTTGGCCCGCTCCATCAACGGGTCAATACGACATAGCCCGTCCAGGAGGCTGTACTCGGTATGTAGGTGGAGGTGTGTGTACAAGGGCCGAAAAGGTTGGAGATTCGTTGTCATTATAGCACTCGATATCTCGCACCCTTTCTCGGATTAATTGCGTTTTTCGAGCGCTTTTCAATGCGTCCGGTTCGTTGACACTCCCATAGCACTCTGCGAACATTGAACCAGCTACGAATGTGAGGAGTGCCTTGATTCTGGTTACCGGGTCCACGGGATACGTGGGCCGCCGCATAGTACAGAGGCTGGTGGAGGAAGGACAACCGGTGCGATGCCTTGTGCGGTCCACGTCGGACCGGACGGTCGTCGAGGGTCTGGGCGTTGAAACCCGGCAAGGAGACGTGACCGACCTCCCCTCTCTGAAGTCAGCCTGCGAAGGCGTGGACTCGGTGGTACATACGGTTGCCATCATCCGAGAGCGTGGCAAGGCCACCTTCGATGCTGTCAATCATATGGGCACTCGTAACGTGGCGGAGGCGGCCCGGGAGGCGGGCGTCGGCCGGCTGGTCCACCTGAGCGCCATCGGCGCCGGGCCGGACACCCGTTACCCCTATCTCTACTCCAAGTGGCAGGCCGAGGAGGCCGTACGTGAGAGCCAAGTCCCCCACGTCATATTGCGGTACTCCATCATCTTTGGACCGGGCGACGAGTTCATCAACGCGCTGGCGGCTGTCGTGAAACTGGCGCCGGTCACGCCTATAATCGGGTCTGGGAAGACCGCTTTCCAACCGATTCACGTGGAAGACGCCGCTCGATGCGCTAGCCTGGCATTGAGAGATGAGGGTCTGCTGGGCGAGGTCCTAGAGGTCGGGGGGCCGGACCGGCTCAGCTACCGGCAGATAGTAGACGCTATAATCAGTTCACTGGGAGTCCGGCGAATCAAGGCTCGGGTGCCGGTAAATCTGATGAAGCTGGCGGCGCCCCTCCTTGGTGTAGTCGTCCCCCACCCTCCCATTACGCCGACCCAGCTGGCGATGATAGGGCTGGACAACGTCGCCGAGCCGGACTCGGTAGAACGGCATTTCGGATTCACGTCCCGGCATCTGGAGGGCAACATCGAGTACATAGTAGAAATAGGATGGCGGGAGGCGGCGGCCATCTCCCTGGGACTGAGGTCGGCCAGACGATGGTAGCAACCTCTTATACTTAGTAGATTAGCTACATGGACTACAAAGCCGCGCTCGAATACATCCTCGGCCTGACCAACTTCGAGAAGTCGCTCAAAGACCTGTACTCGCCGGGCAACGTGGACCTGGAGAGGGTCAGACTGTTGCTGGCCCGGCTGGGCTCCCCTCATTACGGCCCGGGCATCGTGCACATTGCCGGGACCAAGGGGAAGGGCAGCACCGCGGCCATGGTGGCATCGGTGCTCAGGGCGTCGGGTTACAAGACGGGACTGTACACCTCGCCCCACCTTCACACATTCAGAGAGCGGATCAGGATCGATGGCCGGATGATATCGCAGCACGACTTCGCCAACGGGTTGGCGGAGGTCAAACCGTTCGTCGAGGAGATAAACCGGGAGGCCCGGTACGGACGGTTGTCCACCTTCGAGGTGCTGACGGTGCTGGCCCTCCTATACTTTCATAAGAAGAAGGCCGAGATAGAGGTGCTGGAGGTTGGGCTGGGAGGCCGGTTGGATGCGACCAACGTTGTGGACCCGGACGTGGCGGTCATAACATCGATAAGCCGGGACCACACCGAGCTGTTGGGCGAGACTCTGCCGGAGATTGCCGGCGAGAAAGCGGGGATCATCAAGCAGGGAAACATCGTCGTTACGGCGCCCCAGGAAGAGGAGGTGGACAGGGTGCTCGACCGGATATGCAAGCAGCGGGCGGCCCATCGCATCAGTGTGGGGACGGAGATAACCTGGGAGAGCGGCCCCACCGGAATCGAGGGGCAGGAGTTCGTGATCGAGACGCCCCACCGCAGGTACGATGTCAAGACGCCCCTCCTGGGGGACCATCAGCTGGAGAACGCCGGCGTCGCCATCGGTGTGCTGGAAGTGCTGAAAGCCCAGGGCTGGAACATACCCATGGATGAGATTCGCCGAGGCTTCGAGGATCTGAGCTGGCCGGGCCGTTTCGAAGTGCTGTCGCAGGAGCCGCTTCTTGTCGTGGACGGCGCCCACAACGGGGCTTCGGCACGTCGCCTGCGCCAGTCGTTAGACAGGTACTTCGCCGGGCGGAACGTGACGCTGATAGTAGGGATTTCATCCGACAAGAACATCGAGGAGATAGTCGCCGAGCTGGCGCCGGTCGCCTCCCGGGTGGTTGTGACCCGGTCCCGGCATCCTCGCGCCGCGCCTGCTGCACAGGTTGCCGCCGCGTTCCGGGAGGCGGACGTAATTGTCGATGAGGCGGAGAGTGTAGCTGATGCGTTGGAGCTGGCTACCTCGGCCGGGGGACGGGAAGACCTCATCTGCGCCACCGGCTCCCTGTTCATCGTTGGCGAGGTAATCCAGGCCGTGAAGAAGGTACCGGCGGAGCAGTACGTCTAGCGACAACGGTGTGCAATGAGCAACGCGGACACCAAGCTAACAGATCATCGAGGGCGGCCCCGAGTTGTCATAACGGGTACCGGGGCCCTCACTCCCCTGGGTAAGTCCACGGCCGAGTTCTGGCAGGGGTTGGTCGATGGACGCTCGGGCATCGGACCCATGACACTGGCAGATACGACGGACTTCCCATGCAAGATATCCGGCGAGATACCGGGCTACGACCCAAAAGACTACCTGGACTCCAAAGAAGCGCGACGGATGGCCCGGTTCAGCCAGATAGCTGTCATCGCCAGCAGGATGGCGGTGGAGGATGCGCAGCTGGACCTGGGCGGAGAAGAGCTGGACCGAACAGGAATAGTGCTGGGCAACGGCGCCGGCGGGTTTCCCACCATCGAGGAGGGCGCCCGGACCCTGGTTTCCAAGGGAGGGATGCGCATCAACCCCTTCTTCTTCCCGATGATCCTTCCCAACATGGCCGCCTCCCAGGTGAGCCGCACTCTGGGTCTCAAGGGGTATACCTCTACGATAACGACCTCCTGCGCCGCCGGCACCCAGGCCGTCGGCGAGGCCATGGAAGTAATTCGACGAGGCGCCGCCGACCTGATGGTTACCGGAGGCGCCGAGGCGGGTATCAGTCAGCTGGGTCTGGGCGGGTTCAGCGTGATGCGCGCCCTTTCGACTCAGAACGACGACCCGTCCAAGGCCAGCAGGCCCTTCGATGCCAAACGGGATGGGTTCGTGCCGGCGGAAGGGGCCGGAATCCTGGTCATGGAGACGCTGGAGCACGCATTGAGACGAGAGGCGCCCATACTGGTCGAAGTGTCGGGGTTTGGCGTCTCTTCGGACGCGTTTCACATGGTACAGCCGGACGAGGCGGGTGTGGGGGCTGTACGAGCTATCCGGTGGTCGCTGGAAGATGCCGGCATGGACCCTTCAGAAATCGAGTATATCAACGCCCACGGCACGTCGACTCCCCTGAACGACGCGGTGGAGACGAAAGCGATCAAGAAGGCCTTTGGCGAGCACGCTTGCCGGGTGCCGATCAGCGCCACGAAATCGATGATAGGACACGCGCTGGGCGCCGCGGGAGGCATGGAGGCCGTAGCCAGCGTCAAGACTATCTTGGAAGGCGTCATACACCCGACCATCAACTACGAGTTCGCCGACCCGGACTGCGACCTTGACTACGTCCCCAACGAAGCGAGACGCCAGCCGGTGCAGACGGTCCTATCCAACAGCTTCGGGTTCGGGGGGCAGAACGCCTGCCTCGTCTTCAAGGCATACGAAGAGTAGGCCGCGGCGTAATGTCTGTGGCCGGGTGCTAACCGGCCGGTGAGTCGACGGAAGTGGACTGGGGTACCATTACCCCTAGCAGCCTTTCCAGGGCCATGGTATGGCTGCAGGTTTTCCAGGACGCAAAGAAGCTACAGTCGCAATGCCACTTCTTATCGCGAAGGCTGATCTCGTGAGAGCTGTTCTCTCCCCTGAAGGAAGCCTTCAGCTCAGAAAACTTAATACGCTCGGGCTCTTCGGCATACCGCTTGGCCTTCTCGATCTTTCCGATGAGGCTGGACTGCATGGCACCTCCTTACACATCCAATAACGGCTTGGGACCCCTAAGGATATTTTAATTGTAGGGGGATAGTTGGTCAACGAAACTATCTTGACCGACCGGCTGACAACCTACTACGAAATGCGGCCAATGCCCCAAGATGCAATCAATGGTTGTTGACACCTCATCCGACCCTACCTATAATCCACCGCAAGGAACCCGTTGATGCCACGGTCTCCCAAGAACCAGCAAGGTCTCTCCCTCTTTACCGGCATCGCTTCCTCTAATGCGTTTTCAGTGGTTCGGAGCGCCCTATTAACTCGGTCTACTCGCGATTGAGTCCCAAAGGAATAGGACCCTCGAGCTCCCGGGCAACCTGCGTAAACACCGGGCGAGCTAACCGCCCCTCCTCTCCTCGTTGCGCGTTCTCGCGTAGATTTCGCTTCAATACTCTTCAAAGCTGAGGTTCAATGACCAAGTTCATATTCGTTACAGGCGGCGTGGTTAGCTCCGTTGGCAAGGGGGTTACGGTGGCCTCCATCGGCCGGATTCTCAAGAGCCACGAGATTTCCGTCTCTGTGCAGAAGCTGGACCCCTACCTGAACGTCGATCCGGGCACCATGTCTCCGTATCAGCACGGAGAAGTGTTCGTCACCAGCGACGGTGCCGAAACGGACCTCGATCTGGGCCACTATGAGCGCTTCATAGACTTGGATCTCACTAAGTCCTCCAACGTCACCGCCGGGGACATATACAGCTCGGTGATATCCAAGGAACGGAGAGGCGACTTCCTCGGCGGGACCATCCAGGCCGTCCCCCACGTCACCAACGAGATAAAGGCCCGTATGCGCAGTCTGGCCGAGGAATCGGAAGCGGCGGTGGTGATAGTTGAGGTGGGAGGCACCGTAGGTGACATAGAGAGCCAACCCTTCCTGGAAGCCATAAGGCAGATGAGGAACGATATCGGCCGTGAGAACGCCCTCAACATACACGTCACCCTGCTTCCCTACATCTCCGCTACGGGCGAGCTGAAGACCAAGCCGACCCAGCACTCGGTGAAAGAGATGCGCAGTATAGGACTTCAGCCCGACGTCATTATCTGTCGCAGCGACTATCCGGTACCCCCAGACGTCAACGAAAAGATCGCCCTGTTCTGCGACGTGGAGCAGCAGGCCGTCATCGCCGCTCCGACGGTGGAGACGATTTACGAAGTGCCTTTACTACTTCAGGGACAGGGGTTGGGAGATCTGGTAATCGATCGGTTGTCACTGCCCAAGGGAGAGCCGGACCTCGAGGAGTGGAGAGACCTCGTAGACAGGATCAAAGCTCCCAAAGATCCCATACCCATCGCGGTAGTGGGGAAGTACGTGGAGCTGCCTGACGCCTACACGTCCGTGAGAGAGGCGCTGTATCACGCGGGGCTTCACCACCAGCGAAACATCGATATCTCCTGGATCCACTCGGAGGACCTGGAAAACGGCAGCTGCGAAGAGTACCTTCGATCGGTTAGGGGCATCGTAGTGCCCGGAGGGTTCGGGCCCCGGGGCATAGAGGGTATGATCAGGGCCGCCCACTATGCCCGGAAGTACGAAATTCCCTACCTTGGTCTGTGTCTTGGAATGCAAGTCATGGTGATAGAGTTCGCTCGACACGTGCTCGAATCCGCTGAGCCGAACTCCACGGAGTTTGACCTCGAGACCGATGAACCGGTTATATACCTATTGCCGGACCAGAAGGACGTCACCAACAAGGGCGGCACCATGCGCTTAGGTTCCTATCCCTGCCGGGCCGTGTCCAAGACCCTAGCAGGTCAGGCCTATGGCGACGAGGTGGCGCAGGAGCGTCATCGGCACCGGTTCGAGTTCAACAACGACTATGTAGATCGGCTGGGCGAAGAGGGCTTGGTTTTCAGCGGCCTTTCGCCGGATGGGAACCTGGTGGAGATAGCTGAGCTTCGCGGGCACCCGTTCATGCTGGGCTGCCAGTTCCACCCGGAGTTCAAGTCCCGGCCCAATTTCCCCCACCCACTATTTCGAAGTTTCATCGGAGCCGCCAAGATGAAGCTGCGGGAAGGCGGCCAGCACCCTCTCCCGGTATCCGAGGAGGTCCAAGCGTAGACGGAGTATTGCGTCCCGTGATACAATAGCTTCGAGGCTCTAGTACAACGCAACTCCAGACAGAACTCGTTCGGGCCTCGATACCGACAACTCTCTTCAATTCCTTCCGACTTACCAGAGCACATCACTTTACCGCAAGTCAGCCATACCGGTATACGGTGTTAGCGCTCGACCGTTGACAAAAACAGCAGGATGGTCGCGCATTGGGTTCCGGGCCGCGGTCAGCCGTACTCACGGATAGATACAAGGTAAGCGTCGATTGCGGATCCATCACCCTCTACAGGCAAGGCGGGAGCCACCGCAGGGATGCAGGTGTGAAAGTCGCCCTTGCTTCCAAGGAAACTAGGCGAAACCAAGTTGTTTACCGATACCGATAGGCAGAAGGAAGTAGAAGCAGAGGAAAATGACCACTCAAGTTGAACGCATAGACATAGCGGCCCTGGAATCCCGGAGTCGAGAAGAGCTGATGGACCTGGCTCGGGAGGCCAACATCAGCGGCTACGTAGGCCTGCGTAAAGAGGAGCTGGTCTTCAAGCTGCTCCCAACGAAGACCGACAACCAGGTAGCCATCATCAGCGGCGGCATACTGGAGTTGGTGGACGATGGTTACGGGTTCCTTCGCCACGACGGCCTGCGACCCGGTGTGAACGATGTCTACGTGTCCCAGTCCCAGATCCGCCGCTTCGGGCTCCGCACCGGCGACCGAGTTTCCGGCCAGGTGAGGCCTCCGAAGAACGGCGAGAAGTACTACGGCCTATTGCGGGTGGAATCGGTCAACAGTATGGAGCCCGACGTCGCCAAGGGCCGCCCCGCTTTCGATGACCTGACCCCCATCTTCCCCGAACAGCTGGTCAACTTGGAGGAGGCCGACGGCGATCTTTCCTGCAGGCTGCTGATGATGCTTTCGCCAGTAGGCCGCGGCCAGCGGGGCCTGATAGTTTCGCCGCCCAAGGCCGGCAAGACCATCCTTCTCAAGCAGATCGCCAACGGCATGGCAGCCAACCACGATGATCTTCGTCTCATGGTTGTCCTGATCGGTGAGCGGCCCGAAGAGGTCACCGACATGAAGCGCTCCGTCAAGGGGGAGGTGATAAGCTCCACCTTCGACGAACCCGTAGAAGACCACACCAAGGTCGCCGAAGTGGCTTTGGAGCGGGCCAAGCGGCTGGTGGAGTGCGGCGAGGACGTGGTGATATTGCTCGATAGCATCACCCGGCTCACCCGGGCTTACAATCTAGCCATTCCCACCAGCGGCAGGACCCTCTCCGGCGGCATCGATCCGGTAGCGCTGTACCCTCCCAAACACTTCTTCGGCGCCGCCCGCAAGTGCGAGGAGGGCGGAAGTCTCACCATACTGGGCACCTGCCTCGTCGATACGGGCAGCCGCATGGACGAGGTGATCTACGAGGAGTTCAAGGGCACCGGCAACATGGAGGTCCACCTGGACCGGAAGCTGGCCGAGCGAAGGATATTCCCCGCCATCGACATTCAGAAGTCGGGCACCAGGCGTGAGGAGAAGCTGCTTGCGCCCGACACTTTGAAGCAGGTGTGGCTGCTGCGCAGAATGGTCTCCATGATCAGCAACGACCCGACCAGCTACTCCGAGGCCACCGGCAAGGTTCTCGAGCGATTGGCCAAGACCTCCACCAACGCCGAGTTCCTGACCAATCTCACCAGGGAAGCCTAGCCCCCACCCCCACTGTCATTCCGTGTCCATCGAGGAGTTCTCTTTGCCGGAGCGTGGCAATCTTGTGGGGGTGCCCCCAACGTAAGTCCTCCCTCCCACCCGTCCCGGATTGCATCCGCCAGCTCCCTACCCTCCGACTGAGATTACCAAGCCAATCACTCATTGGCCTGGCAACAACGGTTTGCGGGAGCCTGTGGACTCCATCCGGGGAAGGTAATTCACCTGAGAGACAAAACCAACCTGCGTGGGGCGGTTGTGTTATCATCACCCTGGCGGTTTCGCCAATCTCTTTGGTGTGTTTCAAGGTGTCTAACTAACCCGGTGTCTGAGCTAGTCTGCAACCCGATAGGCCCGTTCTCCGTACGGAGTGGTGCCCAGACGTTCAGAAGGGCCGGCCTGTGACCCTCAAGCTGGCCATAGGCGCCGACCACGGCGGCTATCCCCTGAAAATCGAGCTGGTGCCCTGGCTCCAGACCCAAGGGTACGAGGTGACGGACAAGGGTGCTCACCGCCTCGATCCTGCCGATGACTACCCAGATTTCGCCGATGCCGTTGCCGTGGCGATAGCTGCCGGAGAGGCCGACCGCGGCCTCATCATCTGCGGCAGCGGAGTCGGCGCCTGCATAGCGGCAAACAAGGTCCCGGGCGTGCGTGCGTGCCTCTGCCAGGATACCTACTCGGCCCACCAGGGGGTGGAGCACGATGACATGAACGTCCTGTGCCTGGGCGCCCGCATCACGGGAATCGAGCTGGCCAAGGAGCTGGTCGCCTCCTTTCTCAACGCCAGGTTTACTCAGGAAGAGCGGCACAAGAGACGCATGGCCAAGCTACTGGAGATCGAGCGAAGAGGGGTCAGCTAGAAGGAGTCCGTTCAATGACCAATCCCGTTCTTGAAGCCCAGCAATTGGGACAGTCCACCTGGTACGACAACATCAGTCGCGGGCTGATCTCTTCCGGTGGACTACAGCGCATGTTGGAGTCCGGAGTCACCGGGCTGACCTCCAACCCCTCGATCTTCGAAAAATCGATCTCGGGTACCACGGACTACGACGATGCCCTGAGCGAGCTGGCAAAACGGAGCGACACCGCCAAGGATATTTTCGAATCGCTGGCTATCGAGGATATCCGGGACGCTGCCGATCTCCTTCGGCCCGTTTACGACCGGACCGGTGGAGTCGATGGGTACGTATCCCTGGAGGTGGGCCCTGAGCTGGCCCACGATACCGAAGAGACGGTAGCCGAGGCGAGACGTCTGTTCCACGCGGTGGACCGGCCCAACCTCCTCATCAAGGTGCCGGCCACCCCCGAGGGGATTCCGGCCATCCGTACCCTCATCGGAGAAGGCGTCAACGTCAACGTGACCCTTATCTTTTCCCTCGACTTCTACCGCGAAGTTCGGGAGGCTTATCTGTCGGGACTGGAGGACCGTCTGAGCAGCGGAAAGGACATAGGCGGCGTGGCTTCCGT
The DNA here is from genome assembly GCA_965197645.1 of Dehalococcoidia bacterium. GTDB lineage: Bacteria > Chloroflexota > Dehalococcoidia > Plut-88900 > Plut-88900. The sequence continues at coordinate 1,490,895 of OZ240219.1, forward strand.
GGCATCCTTCTTCGTCAGCCGTGTGGATAGCGCCGTGGATGCCCTCCTCAGCGACAAGGGGCTTCCGGGCCTTTTCGGCAAGGCCGCCGTGGCCAACTCCAAGCTGGCCTTCCGCGACTTTCAAGAGACCTTCAACAGCGAGCGTTTCGCTCGATTGAAGGAGCGTGGCGCCATGGTGCAGAGGCTGCTGTGGGGCAGCACCAGCACCAAGAACCCCGACTACAGCGATCTCCTGTACGTCGAGGAACTGATAGGGCCCGACACCATCAACACGATGCCCCAGGCCACCCTGGACGCCTACCTGGACCACGGCACGGCTCTCTCCACCCTCGGCGAGGGCCTGGAGGAGGCACAGCATACCATCGAGGATCTGGAGGCCGCCGGCATCAGCATGAAGCGGGTCACCGATCAGCTTCTGGCAGAAGGCGTCAAGGCCTTCGCCGACTCCTTCGATAAGCTGCTGGCCCACATCGAGGACAAGCGGGCCAGTCTCATCGCCGCAAGCTGACGCCTCGTCCGGCTTCAGCTATCACGACCGTTATCTCCTCGGAGCCGGTGGGAAACACGGCTCACGCCGGGAAGGGAGCCATGGGGGATGGTCGAGGCGCACCAGACTGCTTCGCTCCCTTCAACCCCCTCAGGACTAACTACCCCTCGCTGGCAACGACGACCACAGTTGGATTGAATCCATGACTTCGTCATTGCGAGCCCCGACTTTGTCGGGGCGTGGCAATCTCAGGCTAGGCTTTCCTCCAAGTAGGTGGGGCTTGTGTTGATGGATGGGTGCCCGACTCCAGGTTAGTTTTCCCACCCACCCGCCCTGAGATGTATTCTATCTGGGGGCACGTTCCCTGAACCCCCTGCCTGCTGGGGCCGGTAGTCTGAGATCGCCCCCTGGTAAGGTCATTCCGAGTCCTTCTAGGAATCCTCGTTGCCGGTGTCACCAGGTCCGTGATAGCTTGGCGGCGAATGTAGCGGTTGAGTTTCGTTTCTGCTAGTATTCGCTGGCTTGAGCACGACTGTAGACACCGTACCGGCCACAAACAGACCTTCCTCCTACCGCTGGGTGGTAATAGTCACCTGGATGATCTCCCATATCTGGGGGTTTATCGCGGTAGAAAGCCTCGGGTTTCTGCTTCCCAGCATGCGGGACGAACTGGGCCTCGAACCTATTCATGAGGGGCTGCTGGGAGCCGCACCTCTCATCGGCGTGTTGTTCCTTGCGATAGCGTCCGGCATGGTCATGTCCAGGTTCAGCCCAAAACGCCTCACCACTATCACGCTGCTCGTCGGTACCGGACTGCTGGTCTTTCAAGGCTGGGCCCCGACCTTTGCGGTGCTGCTGGTGGGCCGCCTCCTCTACGGCATCTCCATCGTTGCCAGAGAGCCGGCCCGCGCCTTGCTGATAAGGCAATGGATCCGACTCAGGGAGATAGTGGTAGCCAACGCCTCCATGAACCTCCTGTGGGGCATCAGCTCTATAGCGTTTATCCTCATCCCCCAGATTCTCAAGCTTCTGGATGATAGCTGGCGGGACACCCTTTACCTGTTCGCAGCGATCTCGTTGGGGATGACCTTCGCATGGCAGATACTGGGTAGGGAGCGCGTAAACCCGGAATACTCCGGTGACCCCGCGTCTAGAGAGAGACCCCAGATAACCGCCGTCCTGAGATACAAGGAGCTGTGGTTGATCGGCATGGGAGTGGTGGGAATAGACATGGCGTTCGGAGCGCTGGCGGTATTCTGGCCCAGCTACATGCTGGACACCTACGATTTTTCCCTGCAGATGAGCGCCATAATGTGGGCTGTCAGCGGGCTTACCTCCGCTGTATCGGCGCTGGGAGTAGGCCTGATAGCTCAAAAAACGGGCAGACGAAGACCATTTCTAACCGCCGCAGGGATATTGATGACCGTCACTACTATAGGGCTGCTCCTTACTGGTCACCTTCCCTATCTGGTATTGATATCCATCTCCCAGGGGTTGGCGTTTTCGATATTCCCCATTCTCATGACCATCCCCTTCGAGCTTCCCAACATAAAGCCCCGGGAAATAGCAGTGGCCAACGGGTTCATCGAGACCTTCTTCGTGGGCGGCGCCATGCTGGGTCCGATAGTGGCGGGCGGAATCCAGCAGATAACCGGTGATCAGAGACTGGCCCTGATGATCACCAGTGTCTGCGCGCTGACCCTTACGGCCACCGGGTTACTACTGCCCAGGCAGGTGGACCAGATAGGGGGCCGGCAGCCCGCGCCCCAGACCGCCTAGATCGCCCGGACGGCCTTGATGGTCTTCTTGAGCTGAGCTTCGTCCTCTGGATCGTCCTTGGGAAGAGGCAGCGAGGTCTGGGTGGCCCAGGCGCCGAAACGAGCCTTGACGGCATCGGCGATCTTGTCGTAGGTGCCGATGGCGGAGAAAGCCTCCACCATTTCGTCGGTAATGAGGCCGACCATATTCTTCCACTCGCCGTTGAGGGATAGCTGATGAAGCTCTCCGGTCAGGTGTCCCCAGCCGTGTATGTCGAACACCGGGTTGTAGGTGCGGGTGGACCCGTAAAAGGACATCGACTCCCTGATCTGCTCTACCCCCCGGGCCACGTCCTCATCGGTGGCGCCCGTAATCACGAACCCACCCCCGGTAATCTCCAGGTCCTTGATCGATCTATCGGACTTCTCCAGCCCCTTTTCTAGGTTGGGCAGCACCACCTCGTCCACGTACTTGCCGGTGCAGAACCCGTGGAGCCGCAGGCTATCGCATACCTCGCCGGCCGACCGGATGTTGTATGTGTTCACCGCGGAAATTCCTATGGGAATGGTGGGATGATCGATGGGTCCGGGATCGAAGAAGGGGGTCATCAGGTTGAAGTTGTAGAACTTGCCCTGGAAGTTGAGCGGGGTGCGGTTCTGCCAGCAGTCCCAGATGACCCTCAACGATTGGACGTACTCCTTCAACCGGGGGCCCGGCGAGTCCCAGGGCACGCTGAACCGGCGCTGAATATGCCCCTTGACCTGCGTCCCCAGGCCCAGTTGGAACCTGCCACCGGAGAGGTCTTGAATGGCCCACGCCTGATAGGCCGTGGTCATAGGGCTGCGGGGAAACGCCAGCGCTATGTCCGTGGACAGCTGCACGTTGCTGGTGTGCTCGGCGGCGAGGGTGGAGGACAGGAAGGGGTCCAGCTTGATCTCGGGCACGGTGACTCCGTCGTAGCCCAGGTCCTCTATCCGCTTGGCCTCACCGGCTATATTCTTCAGACTGTCGTCACCTACGGAGGCGTAAACTTTCATTCGATGGTCCTCTAATCTTTACTCGTAGACCTCCAGCATCAGGTCCGTGCATTCATCGCCGTTTATGGAATCCAGGTCCCAGGAGCAGGAGGTCACCACGACAAGCAGGTCCTTGAGAGCTTCCAACAGCACGTAGTCCCCCGGCTTGGCAGGAGAGGTCTTGGACTCCCAGTGGCCCTCCAGGTCCACGATGGGGGTATTCTGGAACAGGTTCACGGGGTGGGGTGGATGTGCGGGTGTGAAGTCGAACTCCTCCAACACCTCATTCAGGTTGTCCCGGCAGTTGCGGTGGTCGGACGAGGCGCCCACGGCCTCGAAAAGGGCGGGACTTCAGGCATTCAGGAGGAAATCGTGCACTCCTACGGTATCCTCCTCCAAATTGAGTAGGGGGTCCAGCTTGTTGCTGTAGAGGGGCTGGCCGAGGATGGGGTAGATGCGACGCAGCTGGCTCCAGCTGCCATCGGGCGATAGGTACTCTCCCGGATCGTCTAGAACGAAGGCGAACAGATCGCCTATCTGCTGGCCATGGGTGTTGACGACTTTGACCCTCTGGCCCTTCTTGGCCAGTACGCCACCGCCGTGATAGGCGGGCACCAGTCGTTCCGATAACAGTTTTCTTCCGGTGGTCATGGGCGTCCTCCCCTCCTGAATATCAAGCAGCTAGAGCGGTGTCAACGATACCGTCGAGACACGAGATGTGTCAAACACCGCCCTCCATGCCCGACTGCTGTCACCAGGCCGATGGGGCACGGGGTCTGGAAAGGGGCGAAGCCCCCTTGTCGGAAGCCTGAGAGCCTGCCCTGAACTCGCCGAAGGGGTGTCCCTCAGAATTTTTCTTTATCTCTTCCTCCTTCCAGGCTTGGAAGGGGGGCAGGGGGATGGTCGTCAAAACCTTGCCCTGTGCCTGCATCGCCGTTATCCTCATAGAGGAGTCCATCCATGGTAGAAACCGACACACAATCCATCGCTGCCACCGCCAACCGGCTGTACGAAAACATCGGGCGGGTCATCGTCGGCAAACGGGAGGTGGCAGAGCTGTTCCTGGTAGCCACGCTGTGCGAGGGCCACGTGCTGATCGAGGACGTGCCGGGCATCGGCAAGACCATGCTGGCCCGTTCCGTGTCTCGCTCCTTGGGCTGCTCCTTCCGGCGCATACAATGCACCCCCGACCTGCTCCCCTCCGATATCACCGGCACCTACATATACAACCAGCAGACCAGCGAGTTTCAGTTCCGACCCGGCCCCATTTTCGCCCAGGTGGTGCTGGCCGACGAGATCAACCGGGCCACTCCCCGCACCCAATCTGCGATGCTGGAGGCCATGGAGGAAGGCCAGGTGACGGCGGAGGGCGAGACCAAGGCTCTGCCAAAGCCGTTCCTGATAATGGCCACCCAGAACCCCATCGAGCTGGAGGGCACCTTCCCGCTGCCCGAGGCCCAGCTGGACCGGTTCCTGCTGCGAGTCAGAATGGGCTACCCAACCGAGGAGGACGACCAGCTGATTCTCGACCGGTTCGCCGAAGATAATCCCATACATGCCCTGGAACCTGTAATCTCGGCCGAGGAGCTGACCGGATTGCAGACCAGCTGCCGCGGGGTAAGGGTAGGCCCCGAGGTCCGGCGGTACGTAATCCAGCTTGTCCATGCCACCCGAGAGCATCCCCAGGTGGAGTTGGGCGCCAGTCCCCGCGCCATGCTGGGCATGTTCAGAACAGCCCAGGCCCTGGCCGCCGTCCGGGGGAGCGACTACGTTATCCCGGACCACGTCAAGTACCTGGCTCCCTTCGTGCTGGAGCATCGGATCATCGCCGATGCCCAGAGCCACATTCGCGGGCTTACCGCCTCGGGTATCCTGCGCGAGGTGCTGGACTCGGTGCCCGTTCCCGTGGAAGACGAGGAGGGCGTCGCGTCGGAAGCGGGGCGCTAGAGGTGCTGAGCGGCGCCTGGATCAGCTTTACCCTGGCGCTGGTCCTGATAGGGGTGCTGACCCAGCAGACCCTCATACTGCTGGCGGCCCTCCTTTTCTTTTTCACCTCGGGAGTAGCCAGGCTGTGGACCAGATATGCCCTGGACCGCATGGAGTACAAGCGCAGCTTCAGCGTAAACCGGGCCTTCTTCGGCGAGACCATCAACCTGGAACTGGGCATAGCCAATCTCAAAATCCTGCCCGTGCCCTGGCTTCACATCCGGGACGAGGTCCCCGAGGAGCTGACCTTCCTGAAAGGCGTCACCATTCCTACCCACAAACCCTCCCGCCTGACGCTGCCCAACTTCCTATCGTTGGGGTGGTACCACCGCATAACCCGCCGCTATCCCATCCAGTGCCTGAGGAGGGGTTATTTCTCCTTCGGTCCGGCCACCATCCGCTCCGGCGACCTTTTCGGCTTCTTCAACAAGCAACTCACCGAGGAGAAGGTTGACCGCCTGCTGGTCTATCCTCGCATCGTGCCTCTGGAGAGCCTCGACATCCCATCTCGAAACCCCTTTGGCGATATGAAAGTGAGGCGGCACCTCTTCCAGGACCCAGTCCGGGTGGCGACAATCAGGGAGTATCAGCCTGGCGACCCGTTGAAGCATATCCACTGGAAGGCCTCGGCCCGATTGAGGCGGCTCCAGTCCCGCGTCTTCGAGCCCACGACGGCGGTGGACCTGAGCATCTTTCTCGATCAGACCACCGGGGATGACTCCTTTTTCGGCGCTCCCGTACAGCAGGAACTGGAAACGGCCGTGCTGGTGGCAGCCTCGGTGGCCAGCTACGCTGTCAACAATGGGTACCGCGTTGGCCTGTACGCCAACGAGCTGTACGCCAACACCAGGCGGCTGATGAAGCTCTCTCCATCGGACCACCCGGACCAGCTGACCCTGGTGCTGGAGGCCCTGGCCCAGGTACGGGGCCTCCCCTTCGGTGGGCTGGACGAGATGTTGGACCGGGAGGCGCGCTCGCTGCCATGGGACAGCACAATGGTAGTGATTTCGGCGTCGCCGCAGCGGTCCTCCATGGCCACATTGCACCGGTACCGTCGCGCAGGCCGGCGAGTGGCCCTAATCCTCATAGGTGAGCGGGCCGGTCGCATCCAGCCCAAGGGAATTCCCGTCTACCACGTTTCGGACCAAGTCTACTGGCGAGAGGTAGAGTCGCTGCGGCTGACGCCTCTGGGAGATTCGACCTAGCCATGCGCCAGGATCGTCCTCTTCTGTGGCTTCCCAACGCCGAGCGGATCATGCCGGTCCTGGTAGTGTTCGCCGAGGTGCTGTGGCTCTATCCGTGTGTGGTCTGGATTAGCGGTTGGGACATCCTCGGCCTGGAAGAGCCGCCTCTAACCCTGGTTGGGGCCCTGATGATCGCCATTGGGGCGGAAAGATTGCCGAGACTGTTCCTCGCCCTGGGGGGACCGCTGGAGCGGGCGCGTGTTACCTCGTTGTTCGGCGTCGTCCTCTTGCTGGCCCTGGTCGTGCGGCTGGACTCCGGGGGAGGCTACATACTGTGGGACACCGGTTGGAGAGAGTACGCGCAGGACAACGTGGTCCTCATCGTCGGCGGACTGGCCTTGGGAGCCGTCCTCGCCTACCGGGGCCTCTCGATGGGCGTGGAGCTGCCTTCTTTTCATAGCCTGTATCGCAGGTTCGTTGTGGGGGCTGTATCCCTGCTCGTGCTCATGGTGACGTGGAGCGTCACTGCCCACGCCGAGGGGTTCTCCTCCATTCCCGCCTCCACCGGTGTCTACCTGGCCTCCTACTTCTTCATGGGGCTTCTCGTCCTCGCCCTTTCCCACCTTCGCACCTTCAAAGAGACGATGGCCGAGCACCAGGAGTCGACCAGCTTCCTGAATCGATGGTCTCTCTCGCTGCTGCTGGGCGTTCTAGGCCTCATCGTAGCTGCATCCCTGGGCATCGCCAGCATCTTCTCCTTCGATCTGGCCGCCCTGATGCTAAGCCCCTTCAAGGCCCTGGCGGAGTGGATACTCATCGGCTTCACCTACGCAGTCATTCTGCCCTTGGCCCTAGCCGTCGGAGGGGTCCTGTGGATCATAAACCAGCTCCGCGGAAGCGGAGATGAATTCGATCCGCCGGATCTGTCCCCGCTTCAGGACCCGGAAACCATCGAAGATCCTACCGCAGACCTGCTCCCGGGAGCCGAGATGGTCGAATCCGGAGGCATCCCCCCGGAGCTGGTGCTGGCCTTGAAGTGGGGACTGTTTGCCATAGTCGCCATCGTTGTGTTCTTCTTCCTGGCCAGGGCACTGGCCCGCTATCGCAAGGGCCGTTCCGACGACGAGGTCGAAGAGGTAAGCGAGTCGTTGCTGTCCTGGTCCGTCTTCGGTGCGGACCTCCGAATCTTCCTGTCCGGCCTCTTCGACCGCTTCCGCAAACGGGCCGACGAAGCGGTGGCATCGGTCTCTCCTCCCCTTTCCGTAACCGATATAGAAGACGACGTCGAAAGCCAGTTCACCACCCGCGAGATCTACCAGGGCATGCTGTGGGAGGCCCGCCTGTCCGGTCTCCCTCGACTCCATCCGGAGACGCCGTACGAGTACCAGGGAAAGCTGGAACGCCATCTTGCAGACGACGTCGAGCTCCATGCCATCACCCAAGCCTATGTGGACGAACGCTACGGTGGCGTCCAGACCGATTCGCAGCGCCTAAGGTTGTTGAACATGATGTGGCGTCGGCTCCGGTCGATGCTGAGAGGGCTGAGAGACCCGCCCGAGCCCTGACCTATCCCCGGCGTGCGTGTTGACCCCAATCCCCTGCTGATGTAGCCTACATAGACCTCTGGAGCCCCCGGAAAACGAGTTTCCCCCTTCCGGGCAGGGGCCCCAGGCAAGTGTGGAGGAGGCGCCGTGACCGACAGGCTGATCACCTATTACACCGGGTTCCCATCCTTTTTCAACGCTCCGATCAAGGAGATCGACCAGGTAGAAGAGGGAATGGTGGTTGTAGCGGGAGTGCCCATCGATCAGGGAGTGGTCACGGCCCGGAACGGTGCTCGGTTCGGGCCCCGAGGCATACGAGAGGCCTCCATGAGCCTTCGAGGCGCCTACGAGGTCGCTTCCGAACACACCCTCCGTGAACCGGACAGCGATCTCTGGCTGCGGCCCAAGGAGGCTCCCAGCTTCGGCGACATCGGCGATTTCCACGTTAATCCCACCGACATCCGGGACACGACCAAGACCGTCATAGAGGGGGTGGGCGATATCGTCAAGCGCGGCGGCATGCCGGTGATCCTCGGCGGTGACCACTACGTGGCCTATCCCGGTTTCGCCGGGTTCGCACGGGGTATGCTGGAGCGGAAGTCCAACCCTCGCCTGGGGTATCTCCACATCGACAGCCACCCCGACTTCAGAGACCGGCACGGGGTGGGGGGCAAGTACACCCACGGCACCCAGGTGCGACGCCTGAGCGAAGATACCACCATCTCCTACAAGAATATGGCCTGGGTCGGGCTCAACGGGGCGGTCATCGATCCAGCCCAGCATCGTATCTTCGATAAGGAGGGGATGAAGGTGATGTCGGCCAAGGTGGTACGAGAGCAGGGCCCGGCAGAGGTTGTGAGACAGGCAATGGAGGTGGTGGCCGATAGCGCCGACGCCGTCTACGTGAGCATCGACATCGACGTGGTCGACGGCTCCTTCGCTCCGGGCACCGGCGCCGCCGTCTTCACCGGCATCACCACCGATGAGTTTATCGGCATCACCGACGCTCTCAGCGGGTACGACGTCATCGCCGCAGTGGACATGTGCGAGGTATCGCCACCGCTGGACCCCATGAACCGGACGGTGTTCCTCGCCGCCAACGGCCTCTTGAGCGTGCTCACCCCAAAGCTGCTGGATGTGGTGGACGTGGACTGAACCCCGGTGTAACGGCTACGGCCATGCTATAATATCGGTCACTCCCAGCTTCCTTAGAGGGCAACCGGATGTACGAAAGAGACCTGCTTCCCTCTTTTGCCGGAATCAACACCTTCGCCCGAGCGCCGGAGGGCATCATTGACAATCTCTCCGCGGGCGACGTAGCGGTGGTTGGCATCCCCTTGGAGATAACACCCGGCGCCAGGCAGGGCACCAGGGAAGGCCCCCGCTCCATCCGCAACGCCAGTGCCGATTTCATCTACGAGCTGCAGGCCTCCACCTCCGGCGCTCTCATAGACATCAACACCGGGCGAACTCTCCGTATGCCCTCCGAGCTGCGCCTGACCGACCTGGGCGACCTCAGCGTCGACCCATCGGCCCTGAACCAGGCCACGGACCGGTCACGAAGCATTATGGAGGCCATCGTTGGGAAGTCCGCATTCCCCGTGGCCATCGGCGGCGATCACATCATCACCTATCCGCTGGTCGAGAGCTACGTCGCCGCCACTGGCAAGAAGGTGGGGCTGGTCCAGCTTTCCAGCCAGCTTGATCTGGCCGATCCCGACACCGAGTGGGGAGAGAACGGCTACGGCGCAACCCTTCGCCACATCATCGATGGTGGAAGCATCGATCCCAAGAACATTGTCTTCGTAGGTACTCAGGGCTACATCACACACAAGGAGTGGAGCCTGGCCCAGTCCCTGGGCGCCACCGTCATAACCGCAGACTCGGCCAGGGAGAAAGGGCCCGAGGCCACGGCTCAACAGGCGCTGGAAACGGCCGGAGCAGGCGCCGACATCATCTACCTGAGCCTGGACGTGGACGTAGTGGACTCGGGGTACGCATCGGGCACCGGCGAGGTGGTGATCGGCGGTCTGAAGCCCATCGAGGTGCTCTCCCTGATGCGCGAGCTCTCAAAGTCCGATGCCATAGGCGCCATGGATGTGGTGGAGGTTGCCCCTTCCCTGGACGTTCGGGGCAGGACGGAACGGCTCGCCGCCGAGGCCATCATAGAGCTCATCGCTCCCAAGGTGTTCGGAGCCTAGTACCTGAAGAGTCGAGCATGACTTCGCCATCCAAAACACTGTTAGCTCGCATCCCGGGCATCGAGACCTTCATGAACTTGCCGGAGGGCGATGTCGAGGACCTGAAAGAGGGTATGGCGGCCATCGCCGGCGTCTCCTACGATCTCTCCTGCACATCCCGCATCGGTTCCCGGTACGCGCCCCGTGCCATCAGGTACACCTCCCAGTACTACGGCGGCAAATTTCATCGCGGCGGCGAGGTGGTGGAGATCACCACGGGCGACCATATCAAGGGCTCGGACAGGATGAAGTTTCTCGACCTGGGGGACCTGAACGTGTTCCCCCTCGATTGGCCCCGTACCGAGGCTTCTCTACGCCAGTCAATGCTGGAGGTAGCATCCACCGGCGCCAGGCCGATAATCCTGGGCGGCGACCACTTCATCACCTACCCCCTGACCCAGGGCTATGGAGACGCCATCGCAGAGCGTACCGGCCGCAAGATAGGCTACATCCAGTTCTCCAGCCAGCTGGACCTGGGAGACGAGGACCCGGTCTGGGGAAAGGTTTGGCGAGGCTCCACGGCCCGCCGCATCCTCGATTCCCAGGCCGTCGATTCCGGCAACATGGTCTGGGTGGGAGTAAACGGCTATCAGCGGGCCGAGGACTGGGCCCTGGCCCACGAGCTGGATCTGTCCGTTTTTACCCTGGACGACGTTCGAAAGCTGGGTATACTGGAGGTCGTTGAGAGAGCCACCGAGATAGCCGGAGAGGGCTGTCAATCCGTCTACGTCAGCGTCGATTTCGACGTATTGGACGGGGGCCTGGTGTCCGCCACCGGCTCTCCGCGGCTGGATGGCATCTCCAACACGGAGCTGCTGAAGTCCATGGACCTGTTGCGCCGTACCAAGGCCGGTGCTTTGGACATCGTGGGGATGAACCCAACGGTCAACATGCTCTCCCACACCGGCCAGAGGTTCGCCGCCTGGCTGGTGATCCGGTACCTATCAGGAAGTATCCTAGCGCCCCCGTAACGGACATGACAAAAAAGAGTGAATTCGGTCTCAAGTCAGGCGCCGTCACCTACATGCGGTCGCCCCGGGTCACGATGGACGAAATCGAGCCGGGCATGACGGTCATAAGCGGCGCGCCCCACAGCATGCGAGACCGTTTCGGCGAGCGGTACGGCCCACGAGGCATTCGCGAAAACTCCTTGAGCATCGCCGATCGGTTCGAACGGGCCGGCGGCGAGGGTGTAGTGGACATGTCCTCCGGCAAGATCCTGGCCCTGCCTTCGGAGACCCGGCTGGTGGACGTGGGCGATTTCGGCATGCACCCGTCGGACGTGATGAAAGCCACCGAGTCGATGGCCTCGGGAGTGGCGGAGGTGGTGCGGCGGGGCGGCTTCTCAGTATGTCTCGGGGGAGACCACTACGTCGGCTACCCCTCTTGTCTCGGATATACCAGGGCCCTTACAGAGCAGCGGCCCAACGCCAAGGTGGGATATGTCCACATAGATGGACACCTGGACTTCGCCGAGGGCTATGAAGGGGGAGGCCGCTTCAACAACGGCACCAACGCCAAACGGATATCGGAGCTGGACCCGATGGTCGAGAGCAGCATGGTCTGGATCGGGATCCAGGGGCCTTGCAACATGGACGAGGTCGAGCCTATCCGCCGCATGGGAGGCCACATCTTCACCAGCGAGGACGTCGAGGAGATGGGCCCCGCCGAGGTCGGCAGGCGAGCCTGCGAGCTGGCGCTAAAGGGGTGCGACTACATCTACATGAGCTTCGATATCGATGTCATCGATGCCGGCTTCTCTGACGGCACCGGCTCGGTGACTATGGGCGCCATGCCTCCCTCGACCCTGTTCAAGATTCTGGAGCCGATAGCGGAGTACCCTATCGGGGCCTTCGATCTGGTGGAGACGGCCCCGCCCCTGGACCCCGCCAACCGCACTCCCAGATATGCGGCCGAGGCCCTGCTGAGGCTGATCACGCCCAAGATACTTAATGTGCACTAGCCCAAAATCATGCCGATAAGAAAAGCCAGACTCCCCAGGACCTCGGGCATTCTCACCTTCGCCGGCGCCCAGCAAGCCACCATCGACGATCTGGAACCAGGAATGGTTGCCGTCTTCGGCGTTCCCTACGAAAGCTCTTCGCCGACGAAGCTGGGGCCCCAGGATGCTCCCCGGGCCTATCGGGAGACCTCCAACTACTACCTGAGCAGCACCGACCCCGGTGCGCAGACCATCGAGGTCAACACCCGGGAGAGGTTCGAGAACAAGCTGTTCTCCGGCAAGCTCCGGGACATCGGCGACCTGAGGGTTGCCCACCACGACTGGGCCATGACCGAAGGCTGGACCAGAGATGCCGTCCACGGGATAGTCTCGCGAGGCGCTGTACCGGTGGGGTTGGGCGGGGACCATTTCGTCACCTACGGCCTGATCCAGGGCTACAAGAAGGCCATATCGGGAGGGAACATCGGGTACATCCAGTTCTCCAGCCGCCTGGACATGGGGGGCGTAGACCCGGTGTGGGGGGAGGTGTGGCGGGGCGCCACGGTGCGCAGAATCATCGACTCGGGGATAGCGAGACCGGAAAACGTGGTCTGGATCGGCGCCAACGGCTACGTCCGCCTGGAGGAGTGGGAGAGGGCTAACGCGTTCCCAGACAACATCTTCACCGTCGAAGACGTGCAGCGAGATGGGATCGAGGCCGTTACCGCCAAGGCCCTGGAGATCGCCGGAAAGGGTACGGACGGAATCTACGCCAGCGTGGACATGGACGTGGTGGACGGAGGGTACGTGGCGATGACGGGTGCCCCTCAGCTGAACGGCCTTAGAAACGTCGATATGTGGAACGCGATGGACGTGCTGGCAGCCGGCAAGGTCGGCGCCTTGGATCTGTGCGGTCTGAACCCCCTCATCGAGACGATGAGCCTGGGTAAGACGGGGCAGCGGTTCGGTACTCACCTGGTGCTCAGGTACGCACACGCCACGGTCGTGAAGCTGGCAAGTTAGACATGACCCAGTCCCACCACATAGGCATGCCACATGGCCAGGCTACTTTCCTGGACTCGTCCCTGGTCGGGTTGGACCAGGTGAGACCTGGAATGGTGGTCATAGGAGGAGCGCCTCACGATAGCACCCACACCAGCCGCTTCGGCGCCAGGATGGGTCCCCGGGGCATAAGAGACGGCTCCCTGGCCCTGGCAAGGACCATTCATCAAGGGGGCGCCGATGGGATAGTGGACGTATCCTCCGGCGCCAGGCTGATGCCCTCCCAGCAGGCTCGCCTGGTCGACGTTGGGGACTACAACGTCTACCCGTCGGACGTGATGAAATCCACCGAAGGCATCGCCGGGGGAGTGAAAGAGGTGGTCAAGAAGGGCGGATTCTCGGTATGCCTGGGCGGCGACCACTACGTCGGATACCCTTCCTGCCTTGGCTACGTTCGCGCCCTCGAGGAGATGGGCGACAAGCCCAGGATCGGCTACATCCACATCGACGGCCACTCCGACTTCTACGACGAGGCTACCCCCTGGGGCAAGTACAACCATGGCACCAACGCCCGTCGTATCTCCGAGCTTGGACTGATCAGCAAGGCCAACATGGTCTGGATAGGCCTACAGGGGTGGGAGTCGGAGAGTATCATCACAACCATCGAGGGCAACGGCGGTAAGATTTTCACCGCCGAGAACGTCCACCAGCGGGGACCCGTAGAGGTTGCTCGGGCCGCCGGGGAGCACGCCAGCGCCGGGTGCGACTTCATCTACATGTCGGTGGACATCGATTTCATCGATACCGGATTCTTCCCCGCTACCGGCTCCGTTGTGAACGATGCCATAACCCCGGAGATCATGGCCACCATCCTGAGAGAGCTGACCCGGTACCCCATCGGCGCCGTGGACTTCGTCGAGGTATCGCCGCGCATCGATCCTAGTGGAAGGTCGATGGTGATGTCCTCGGAGCTGCTGATGGCCCTCCTGGCGCCCAAACTCTTCGATTTTCAGACGTAACGCTCCGGGCCGGCGCACAACCCCGGCCCTGCCTGCTATTGCCGGGCCGCGTTCTGCTCGGTAGAGTATCGGTACAGGCCCGATAGGAGGAGGAGATGAGCAAGTTCAAGAAGGGTGACAAGGTACGCATCCGGCGGTTTGGCGCGGAGGGAACCGTCGTAAAAGCAGGGGCCAAGATGGCGCCCCAGTATTCAAGGGACCTGTCCAATGTTGAGCAGCTCTGGCTGGTGAAGTTGGAAGGCCGGGGCTACCCGAGGTTGCTGGCAGAGTCGCTTCTGGAGCCTATCGAAGGGTAGGGTTACACATGCGCCTGCTTGATGCGGGCTCAAGCCTAGCCCCACCCCAGGCGGTTCTTCCCTTCCACCCGCCTTGGTCGGGTCATACCGAGTCCATCGAAGAATCCTCTTTGGCGGAGTCTGAGGGACACCCCTGGAAGTAATACTTTCGTAACACGATACTCACTACCCTGACTCCAGCTTCGAGTGACGAGACCCGGAGACCGGCCGAAAAGATGACAACATTCACGCCTGCGATGCATGAAACTCCCGGAGTTTGGCGCCGTCCCGTCGATGGGACTAGGCCGGCGTTCCAGGGCGCTTTTCCAGGCCCTTCGATCCGCCTGGGTAAGGGGTTGACAAAGCAAAGCGCAATGTTAATATTGTCACGAATTGTCACGGGCTTGACATCTAGTGTTACGATATTCGAACGGAATCTTAGAATCGGTTTAAAATCAGTTTGATGGGCCGCCGCCGGATGAGGGACGTACACCGGGCGGCTTGTTGCTGTATCAAGGAGGTGTGATATTGGCCCACTGTCCCGGAGGAGCGTTGGGACTCTCCCAACACCGGCTTTTTTCAGCACTATTCAGCACTATTTTTTAGTGGTTGCCGAATCCCAGACGACGATACAAGAAAGGGGCTAACATGAGTAAGAAGGGTAAGATACTGTCCATAGCGGCGGTATTGTTTTTGGTCTTATCCTTGGTGGCAGTTGTGCCGGCGGCCATCACCGGCGCTCAGACTGCCGGAACAGTACAACTGAACAGGAGCGTCTACTCCCTGGCCGATGGCCAAGGGACGGATGACTTCGACAACGACGATGCGAAGTTCAACGTGGTTGAGGTTAAGGTGACCGACGCCGACCTCAACACCCTGAGGACGGCCACCGCCAGGTTCCTTACGCCGGACAATACAACATATGGCATTGGGAACACTGGTGCGCTCATTGCCGATGCCATCCAGGGACAGGACGTGATGGGCGAGACGCCCACCGGCGCTGTGGACGGCACCAACAGGATCTTCAAGGTTGCCAACACCGTCCTGGGCGACAGGGCCAGCAGCACGGAAGATGTTGAAGGTCCCGACGGCCGTGTGGA
This sequence comes from Dehalococcoidia bacterium, assembly GCA_965197645.1. Lineage (GTDB taxonomy): Bacteria > Chloroflexota > Dehalococcoidia > Plut-88900 > Plut-88900. Next base: position 1,506,448 of record OZ240219.1, read on the forward strand.
CACCGCTGACGTGACCGTCAGGGTTGGCGGCGTCAAGGTCGACGTAGTCGCCATCGGTGCCTACACCGGAACCCATGATGCCGCGGATGACGCGGTCGAGTTGACCGACGCTGACGGCGGCTTCCCCGTACAGAATGCTGATGGTGGGCTCGTCGGCGGCACCGTTTACAACGTCACCGATGGGTCATCGGGTCCAATCACCGCCAACGACGCCACAACCATTACAGCGAAACTAGGCGGTGGCGACGACGACGACTGGGACACCGACGACGTCTACACCATCACGGAGCCTTCGGGTACCCACACTGGGGATGATGGCCAAGAAACGGTTTTGACCGATGCCAGCGCCAGCTTCCCTACGGAAGATCTGAACAACCCGGTCACTCCGGACGACCCGGCGGACGATGACGGACTCCTGATTGGTGGTACGGTGTACAACATCACCGATGGATCATCGGGTACAATCACCGATAACACCGCCACGACCATAACAGTGGGCGGGCGCCTGTCAAACACTGACGACCCTGATTCCGAAAATGACTGGGACACGGGCGACGTCTACGTTATAAACCGGGCCGTTAACAACGCCGCTCTCGGGATGGTGGCCCTGGCAGAGGCGCCGAGGGTCGGCTCCGCCATCACCGTGGACTACAACTTCTACGAGTTCGATAGGGCGAACCCGGAGGACAGCCCCATCAACGCCGTAGCCTTGGTGAAGCGTGGCGACGCCACCCTGGGCGTCAGCCACTTCAACTCCGGGGACGGCATAGTTGAAATAACCACTCTACCAGCGGGCTCTGGCACGTTGGCGATCACCTTCAGCTACAACCTGATCGACACCATCTCCGACGTGCCCATATCCAGTGACAGCACCCGGCTGGCCGGCGCCGAGAGGACGATCGACCTGAAAGAGACTGAACATGGCAGCGGTGTCTTCACAGGCGAGAAGATACTGCAGGATGCCGGTGTCGACGACGACGAGATTGATGACGAGATGCTCCAGGTGGCCGACGGCGACACCATCATGGTGTCCTACAGCGATGCCAGCCCCCTCGGCAGCCGGGTGGACACCGCCGTCGTCGACCTGACGGCGCCCGTCATAACCCTGGTGGAGCCGGAGAACAACCTCTCCACCCAGGACCCCACCCCCAGCTTTACGGTTGAGGTAACCGACGCTGTGGCGCCCATCACTGACGCCGACTCGGTCAGCCTGATAATATCCGGCCAGACCGTGAGCGCCGCCAAGACCAACGTGGTGGGCGGTTTCCGCCTCAGCTACCTCCAGGCCTCGCCATTCGCCGATGGGCCGGTGAGTTGGCACGTGTCCGCCGAGGACGCCGTCGGCAACGACGTCGCCGTTAACACGGGTACGGAGGAAGAGAAAGCATACCAGCTGGGAAGCAGCGAGAATCCCTTCACGGTGACCGTCGACAACACGTCGATAGCCGCCATGGATTCGGTCAAGGCCGGCTTCGGCCTCAACGACGCTGGGAACATGAGGACGAGGAACGACAACACCGGCATCGAGATCACCTTCAACGAGGCCATAGACGGGGACAGCGTGGTCCCCGGCGACTTCAACGTGGTGGGAAGCCCGGACATCCTAAGCGCTCGCCACTCCGCTACCCAGAGGAACACCGAGAGCACGGACGACGTGCTTGACGACGGCGAAAAGAAGGATGCGGAGGACGCGGTTGAGGCGAAGCCTGCGGTCTTGGATGACGAAACCACGGAAGGTGTGGACGAGAGCAGGGATGCTATTGAGGCGGCCGATGCGGTTGAGGCCAAGGATGCCATACCGGCCAGAACCGTCTACAGCCTCACCGAGTTCACCCCCATCGACACCAACGACGACGGGAACGTGGACGAGGACGACGTCACGGCAACCGTGGACGGAGACGCTGAAAACGTCCTGTCCGTAGATGGCAGGAACGTGACTGTGGAGGGCCACCACACCAAGACAGTGGCCATCACCTACACCTACGACTCCAACGCCCAGGTCTTCCTGAAAGTTGGAGCAGACCTGGACAGCGACGCCACACCGGCAGTCAGCCTTCCCGGCGACCTGCTTGACCTGGCGGGGAACAACGCAATTAGAGGGTTGCAGAGGACTGCATCCGACGACATCGCCCCCACCATCACCGTGACCCTCGATGCCGATACGGTGGGCGACCCCGACAACAACGGCGATGCCGAGGGCACCGTGACCATCGTTTCCAGCGAAGCGCTGGCCGGAAAGCCCACCCTGTCCGATAAAGGCACCTACACGGTCGTCGAGAAAAACGACGATGATGAAGATGTAGAGGTGGAAAAGACGACTAGGAACCCCGACTTCACCTTCGGCGACGTGACCAACGTGCCCGGCACCGCCACCCAGTGGACGGCCACCTACCGCTCCACCAAGTCGGCAGACTACGAGGTCACCGCATCGGGCACGGACAGTGCGAGCAACATGGCCACCTCCGAGGCGGCGATGGTGAACGTCGACATCGATGACCCGGCGCTGGTCAAATTCACGCCGGCAGCGGTTGAAGAAGGCGAGGACCTCAACGTCTCCCTACAGGGTCTGGACAACGTCATCAGGGTCGAAGCCGACTTCGGCGAAGAGACCACGGTGATGAGCTCCATGCTCAACGGTGAGGACGTTTCGGCCAACACCTTCTCCGACGGCAACATCCAGATCCTCGCCCTCCCCGGCGAGGCCGATGACGAGGCTACGGAGGACGTAGACGAAGGCCTGCACACCTGGGTAATCACCGTCCAGGACGCAGCGGGCAACGTCAGCGAAGAGGCGGAAGTCGCCTTCATGGTGGCAGCGCCCACAACCTTCACCATCCCGTTGGAGCCCGGCTGGAACCTGATCTCGGTCCCCGGTAGGCTCGACGCCGCCACACCCGGCAAGGTGTTCGGCAACGAGTCGCCGAGCGTGACCAAGGTCCGCACCTGGAACTCCACAGACGGATGGCTGGTCTCCTCCTTCGTCCCCGGTGAGGCCGATGACCCGATGACCGAGGACGTAGACGAGTCGACCGAGAGCGCATGGGTTGGAGACATCCTGGCCCTCAAGCAAGGCTTGGGCTACTGGGTACTCTCCGCCACCGCCGAGGACGTGCCAGTTCTCCTACGGCGCTTGGCCGGCATTCCCGCGGCCCCTCGGGCCCAGTCCCTCGATGCCGGCTGGAACCTCGTAGGTCCCCAGTTCTTCAACCTGCCGCCTCCCAAGGCTGACGACATCGCCGATCTGGACGCCGATGACTACTTCATCAGCGTGGAGTGGAGCGTTGCCTACGGCTTCGATCCAGACCCGAGCGTGGGATTCCAGCGGATCGCACCAAAATCCACTGAGGACAACCTCCACGCAGGCAGCGGTTACTGGGTCTTCCTAACCGAGGCTGGAGAGCTGATACCGTAGTAGGATAGCCGTTACGAATGGATAACAACCCCTCCCTCCCCGCCGACGTGGGGAGGGAGGGGTTTGCTTTAGCAGACGATTAACGTAGTTCCGACAATGGAAGCAACCAACAAGATCCATCGTAGAGTGGCAGGGCCCGTGCGGTTGACGCTGGTGGGAGCGGTCATCGTTGGCCTGCTGACGGTGGGCCTCTGGCTAACCTCTACGGAAGCATCGGCCCAGCCACCCTTCCCCATCGTCTACTCAGGCCGGGCGTTTATCGGCGGAGAGCCGGCCCCCGTCGGCACGATGATAACGGGACGCATCGCCAACACCGAATCCCGGCCGGTGATAGTCAGCGATGGAAGATACCTACTACTGGTAGTTGACCCATCCCTCGAGTACGAGCACAGCGAGGATGCAGCGGGCCTACTCATCACCTTCTATGCCGATGGTGTGCGCGCCGTAGAGACGGACAGGTACGAAGAGGGGACATTCATAGAGAAGCAATTGGACCTTCACTTCCCCGAGCTGCCCCTCGCCGGAGATGATACCCTCAACCTGCTGTGGCCGATTGCGGCGGGACTGGGCGCGCTTAGCCTAGCGGCCGGGGTTGGGATACTGGTCTGGTCGCCCAGGTGTAAACGGACAAGCTAGCGGTACTAGCTGCGGTCTTCTAGGACCACGGCCTGGGTCTGCTGAGGAAGGGAGGTGGGGGTCACGTGGAGACGTCTCTGGACCTCGTACTCCTTGGCACCCATCTCCTTTATGAACCGCTTCAGTGTGTCCGGCTCTTCCTCTTCCTTGGGGTTTGACCATGGGTAGGCCATGGGTATCACCAGCTTGGGCTCCAGCAGGCTTATGGTGTCCATAGCCGGCCTGAACGTCTCCGGATCCCCGATAGGCACCAGCAAGACGCTGACCTCGCTCAGTCGCTCCGTGTGCTCCGAGGTTAGAGGACTGTTCAGCTCGCCCAAGTGGCAGACCACCAGGCTTTCCAGCTCGATGGTGTAGACGGTGTTCTTCTCCCGGGTTATCTCGCCCTCATCGCTTCTTATATGGTAGGGTGTACCGACACCGGTGAGGAACACGTTGGCGACCTCGTACTCGCCGGGGCCATTGACCACGTGAGGGTAGCGGCCGCCGGCCAGAGATAGCCCGTTAGCCATGTGAGGTCGGCTGAGGGTTATAGCTGTGATCTCCTGGCCTTTCAGAGTCTTGTCTATCGCCTCCCCGTCGGGATCGGTTACAACGGTAACATCGCGTCCGCGGACGCTGAAACATCGATTGCCCAGCCAAGTTAGGTCCAAGTGGGATGCCTCGCAGCTATGTGTAGTTCGCCTAGAATCCAGTATATGAAGCAGCCATAACTAACGCAAGCTCTTGACAGTGGAGACAACCGATGCTACAGTCAAACAACCCTGGCAGTCCTACCCGAAGAGTGCCAGACCGGACAGAAATTGGCCTACTCTTATGAAGGAGGCCTTTTTGTTAACTAAGCGAAAAGAAGCGATCCTGAACTCGATTGTAAGTGGTTACATCGACACAGGGATTCCCGTAGCATCCCAGATCATCGCCAAGAACAAGAAAGTTCAGGTAAGCTCGGCCACAATCCGATCTGAGATGGCGGGCCTGGAAGAGGAAGGGTACATCCTCAGGCCTCACACCTCGGCGGGTAGTATCCCCTCGGACAAGGGATATCGATACTACGTAGAGCACGTGACCCATCGAGAAGCACTCGCGCCCCAGGATAAGCAACTCATCCTCGAGGAGTTCAAGCCCGCAGAGTTGGACTTGGAGAAGTGGGTACGGATCGCGGCTACAGTGCTGCCTCAGGTGACCCACAATCTCGCCCTGATCACCATGCCAAAGGCCACCGAGGTGAGACTGAAAAGAATCGAGATAGTCTCGGTGCAAGAACTGGTAATAATGCTGATTCTGATCTTCCGAGAGACCAGGATCATCCGGCACCTGCTTCCCTTGGATGAGCCAGTATCTCAGCAGCAACTCACCAGAATGTCCAACAAACTCAACGATCTCTTCGAGGGCGTGAACCAGGACGAGATCAGCCCGTCCGAAGCGGAGCTCTCCCCCATCGAAAAGCGGCTCATGAGCACAGTCAAAGAGTTGATGGTCAACGAGGAGCAGAAGAACTTCGATGAACCCTACCTGGACGGGTTGCACCAGTTGTTCGAGCAGCCCGAGTTCTCCAAGGCGGAGGTCTTGCGGGACCTCATAGAGGTCATGGAGGCGCGAGGGTACCTGCGGGAGCTCGTGGAACAGGTCTACTCTGCCGGGGTACAGGTGGCCATTGGAGAGGAGTTGGGGGATGCCAGTGTACGCCACTTTAGCCTGGTGATCGCCGAGTACGGTGTCAAGGGACAGATCAAAGGCGTAACGGGGTTACTGGGCCCCACCAGGATGGACTACGTGAAGAACATATCGGCGGTCAATTTCATGGCCGATCTGATGAGCCACATGACCGAAGAGGTCTACCGTTAATCGCGGGACGAACCGGCGTGGACATGGCTGTCGAGGAGAACCAGAAATCGGAAGGGGCTGATGCCTCGAACGAAGAGTCTAACTCTAACGAGTCCGGCTCGGAAGAAGAGCCGCAAGTAGCCTCCCTCGAAGAGAGCCTGAAGAAAGAGAAGGAGCAAGCCGAGAGATATCTGGCCAACTGGCAGAGAGTTCAAGCGGACCTGGTCAACTACAAGAAGAGGGTAGAACAGGAAAGATCGGAATCGGCGAAATACGCCAGCTGGGCGCCGATCAGCAGCCTTCTGCAGGTGCTGGATGACTTCGATAGGGCGCTGCGAAGCATGCCCGCCAACCTGATGGGGTTGACCTGGATAGAAGGGGTCTTCCTCATGCAGAAGAAGCTCCAGACGATTCTGGAAGGGCAAGGCCTATCGGAAATCACTGCCTTGGGCGAGGACTTCGATCCGAACCTCCACGAAGCCGTAATGTATGGGGAAGGTGAGGAGGGCAAGGTGGTGGTGGAACTTCAAAAAGGGTACATGTTGCATGATAGGGTCTTGCGGCCATCGATGGTGCAAGTAGGCCAGGGGACCAGTTCCCAGAACGAGACCACAGGTACAGAAGGGGCGGAGGAAACCGATGGCGGCCCCATTGACAGCCAGCCCGGATCATCCGATTAGCGGTTCACTGGCGCGCAACCTTAGAAACGTAAGCTGATGAAGACCAAAGCTGATTACTACGAGGTACTGGGGGTATCCAGGAACGCCACGGTCGAGGAGGTCAAAAAGGCGTTCCGGCGGCTGGCATTCCAGTACCATCCCGATAGAAACAAGAGCGCCGGCGCCGAGGAACGGTTCAAGGAGATCAACGAAGCGTACGAGGTGCTGAGCGACTCCGAAAAACGTGCCGCTTACGACAGGTTCGGACATGTGGGCACAGGGTCATCTTACGGACGCGGGTTTGAGGGAGCCGGCGGCTTTGGCGGATTCGGTGATATCTTTGATGCATTCTTCGGCGGCTCGACCAAGGCCAGGACCGGCCCGCAACGCGGCGCCGATCTGAAACACACAATCTCGATATCCTTTGAGGACGCCGTTTTTGGATGTGCCCGGGAATTCAACCTGGAACGCACCGAGGTGTGCAGCCACTGCCGAGGAGACCGCGCCGAGCCGGGAACCAACCCGGTGACCTGCTCTAACTGCAATGGCTCGGGCGAGGTGCGACGAGTGCAGCAAAGCCTCTTCGGGCAGTTCATGAACGTTTCCCCCTGCGACCGGTGCCGGGGCCAGGGCAAGCTGATCACTACGCCGTGCAGCCAGTGCAAAGGGTCCGGTCTGGAAAGAAAGTCTCGTAGGATATCGGTGAAGATACCCGGCGGCGTCGATAATGGCTACCAGATCAGGCTTTCGGGCGAGGGCGAGCCGGGCTCGCGAGGCGGAAACCCCGGTAACCTGTATGTCAAGGTCCAGGTGAAAGAACACGAGATATTCGAGCGCTACGGCGACGACATCCTGGTGGAGTACCCGGTCAACTTTGCCCAGGCGGCTTTGGGGGATGAGGTGGAGATCCCAACCGTTGATGGGATGGTGATGCTGAAGATTCCGGAAGGCATTCGGGGCGGTAAAGCCCTGCGGCTGAAGGGTAAGGGATCCTACCGGCTACGAAAGAGCGGAAGGGGAGACCAGTTGGTAATTATCGACGTGGTAACGCCTTCATCTCTAAGCAAGCAAGAGAGGAGCCTCTTTAACGAGCTTTCCGACACACTTGAGAAGCCCGGAGAAAACGGCGGTAACGGAAAGGGCTTGCTAGAGAAGATCAAGGGCGCTTTTTCCTAACGGCATATTTTAGGCAAGAACTTGCGGCCCTCCCAGATTCTGGGAGGGCCGCAACGCGTCGGTTAGACTGAGCACTTCCAACCTACATGGTCTATCGATCGGGTTTGGTTGCTATAATGCCGTTCGGTCATCTAGCCTGGAGTTGTTGCACACGGAAGGACTGGCCTTGGACTGGTGTGAGATCAGCATAGAGGTGGACCGGGAGTTCGTCGAACCGGTGACGGAGATGTTTCGACGCTATGGCGGCCGTGACGTGGTGCTGGAGTATTCCGAGCCGTCCAAGTTCTCGAAACAGGTGCTGGTCAAGACCTTTCTCCCCGTGGACGAGCTCCTGCCCGACACCAGTGCCCAGCTCGACCTGGGGGTGCGGCTGCTGGGCCTTGTACGCCCCGTGGGTGACTTGAAAGACCGGATAATCTCCGAGGAGGACTGGTCGAAGGCGTGGAGAAAGCAGTTCCACGTGCTGCACATCGGTGAGAGGCTGGTGATATGCCCCACGTGGCGAAACTACTCGGCCAAGCCCGACGAGGTGGTGGTCCAACTGGACCCCGGGATGGCATTCGGCACGGGTCTTCACCCGACCACACAAATGTGTCTCGAGCTGCTGGAACGACATATCGAGCGCGGTATGAAGGTGCTGGACCTGGGCACCGGTTCGGGCATTCTGGCCATCTCCGCAGCTAAGCTGGGAGCGAGCCGTGTTCTCGGCCTGGACATCGATCCGGTAGCTACAAAAGTTGCAGCCGAAAACGTTGTGCTCAATGGCGTACAGGATAGGGTGAAGATCGAAAAGGGGACCCTAAGACCTTCAGACAAGGGAGTCTCAGGGGAATATGACCTGGTGGCGGTCAACATTACGGCCAAGGCGATAAGTGACCTGGCGCCATTGATCAGCCGGCGCCTCAAAGAGGATAGGGTGGTGGTCTGCTCGGGGATTCTGGATACCCAGGCCGATCAGGTGACGGGAGCGTTTGCAAAGCTGGGCCTGGAAACGCTGGATATCGCCTGCGTGGAGGACTGGCGCGGCGTGGTGTCGAGGAAGGAAAGAGGATAGAAGGCTAATCTACGGGTGTCGCTCGGACCAGCTTACGCTCCGTCCCGTCGATGAGGTTTCGTATGTTCTCCCGGTGGGTGAAGATGATCAGGGCCGGTACGATGACTACCTGGCCGAGGTAGCCAACGGGTCGCTTACCGGCGGCTATCATTCCCAGAAGAGACGAGGCTCCGACCAGGGTGCCCGTCAGCGAACCCAGCGAGGAGTATCGCCATATGGCGATCACAGCTCCGCCCACTATGGTTGCCAGCAGCGCAGACGGGGGAGCCAGGACATAGAGGCCTCCCAATGCGGTCAGTACACCCTTGCCGCCCTTGAACCCGAGAAATATCGACCAGAGATGGCCGGTTACGGCGGCCAGTCCCACCAGTACATGACCGGACGGCCTTTCGAGGGTCGCCTTCGCCAGGTAAACGGGAACGGCTCCTTTGACCAGGTCCAACGCCAGCACGCAGCCAGCGATGCGAGGGCCGGCCGCCCTGTAGACATTGGCTGCTCCGGTGTTGCCGCTGCCGTGTTGCCGTAAATCGGTGTTTTTCAGCCACCTTACCAGCACGGGGCCCGTCGGTAGAGACCCGAGCAGATAGCCCAGAAGAACAAGGCCCAGGAGGATCATCGCTCCTGGTTCCTGCGTTCGAAACGCAGCTGAAGGGGGGTGCCTCGGAAGGCGAAGGTCTGGCGAAGGCGGTTCTCCAGGTACCGTTCATAGGAGAAGTGAAGGAGGCTCGGATCGTTGACGAAAAAGGTGAAGGTCGGTGGGTGGGTATCGGTCTGGGTGGCGTAGAAGATCTTGATACGCCTGCCCCTGACGTTGGGTATCGGGTTGGTGGCCACCGCCTGCATCAGCACCCGGTTCAGCGCCGAAGTGGCGACCTTCTTTCCCCGGTCCTCGAATATCTCCTCGGCGGTGGGGATAACCTGATCGGTGTTCTCAGCTTGTAGTGCCGATACATAGAGAATAGGCAGGTACTGGGCAGCCTTGAGACGCCCTCGGATGAAGGGTGCTACGTCTTCTTCGGTCAGCCCCAGCTCCGGTGCCAGGTCCCATTTGTTCACCACCACGATAACCCCTTTGAAGGCGTCTTTCGTGTAGCCCCAAATGTGCAGGTCCTGGGAGCTCATCAGCTCGGAAGCGTCGACCACCAGGAGCACTACGTCGGCACGGTAGATGGCCTGCATGGTGCGCAGGACGCTGTACTTCTCAACGCCCTGCTCTATGCGACCTCTTTTTCTCACTCCGGCGGTGTCTATTAGCAGAAGGGACGTTCCCTGGTACTCTACGTGGGTATCGATAGCGTCCCGGGTAGTGCCTGGCACCTCGCTCACGATGGCCCGCTGCTCGCCCAGGATGGAGTTGAGCAACATCGATTTGCCCACGTTGGGACGCCCGACTATGGCGATCTTCAGCATATCCTGTTGCGCGGAGACGTTCTCCGCCGGCAGGTGGGTCACGACCCGTTCCATCAGATCGTCCAGGCCCAGGTTATGATATGCGCTGATTGGTATCGGATCGCCGATGCCCAGCCTGTAGAAATCGGGCAGATCCGCCTGACGCTTCTCGTTGTCGACCTTGTTGACGGCTAGGACAACCGACTTCCGCCTTCTCCTTAGGAGATCGCTGACCTCCAGGTCTGCCGAGGTCAGGCCTCCTACGGCGTCGGCGAGGAACAACACCACGTCCGCATCGTCTATGGCGGTGTACACCTGGTCCAGGACGCCCTTTTCGATCTCGGTCTGCGGGCCGGGGTCCAGGCCGCCGGTATCGACCAGGATGAAGTCCCGGTCTCGGTACGAGATCAGGGCGGAAACCCGGTCTCTGGTAGTCCCCGGCACGTCGGTGACGATGGCCAGCCGCCTGCCGACAAACCGGTTGAACAGGGTAGACTTGCCTACGTTAGGACGCCCTACTATTGCTACGATAGACATCTCAAGTAGAGAACGGGGGAGGTTTGGCTGCCTAGCCTCGGCCTAGCAGTTCGGCCAGGATGGCTTTCTGGATGTGCAAACGGTTCTCGGCCTGATCGAAGACAACCGACTGGCTGTGGTCCAACATGCCCTCTTCGATCTCCTCGCCGGGGTGGGCAGGCAACGGGTGCATGAAGATCGCCTTCTTTCCGGCCGCGGCCATCAGCTGAGGATCGACCCTGTATTCGGCGAAATCTACCCGTCGTCTCTCCGATTCCTCTTCCTGCCCCATGCTGGTCCAGACATCGGTGTAGACGACATCCGCTCCGGAGACGGCCTGCCGGATATCGCTCGTGATCTCGATGCTGGCTCCATTCCTGGAGAAGAGGGATTCTATTCGAGAGAGGACCGGGCCATCGAGCTCGTAGCCTTCGGGGGTTGCTAGCGAGATGCTGGCGCCGACCAGCCCCGCGCCCATGGATAGGCTGGTAGCCATGTTGTTGCCATCGCCCACGTAACCGATCTTCAACCCTGATAGGTCGCCCTTTACCTCGTGGATGGTCAGCAGGTCGGCCAGGACCTGACATGGATGCTCCTGATCGGTGAGACCGTTGATGACCGGCACCGTCGAGCTCTCGGCCAGGGTTACGACATCGGAGTGCCTGAATGTGCGGATCATAATGCCATCGACGTAGCGGCTCAACACCTTGGCCACGTCGGGAATGGGCTCCCGGGTGCCCAGGCCGACCTCCTCGGGTGAGAGGTAGATCGTGTGGCCGCCAAGCTGCTTCATACCCGCATCGAAGCTCACCCTGGTCCGCAGTGACGGCATCCGGAATAGCAGGGCGAGGGTGCGACCGGAGAGGGGTGTAGACTGCTCACCCTTCTTCAACTCCTTGGCTCTATCTATGAGCGACCAGACGTCATCGGTCGAGAGGTCGGATATGGAGATAAGGTTCCGATTCATTCCTGGTTCCTCCAGCGTCCTTCATAATAACCTACTCCTCAACGGACGTTCAACAGACGACATGCCATCATAGCGGTCACCGCTGATCCGATACATCCTTGGGAGTTCGGCCTGTTTAGGCAGTACGCTGGGAACGCCGGTACCAGAACGCCAGCACGACAAGCATGATGGCAAACCCTCCGCACACGCCACCAAGAGCAGGCGTTAGCCAGCCGGCGAAAGTATCCTCCTCGATCGATGCGGCGGCCATAGCCAACTCGTCGCCATCCAACACGCCGTCCCAATCGCGGTCGATGCCTATGCGGTTCCCGTATCCTACAGGCACTACTGTGAAGGTGATCTCGTTTCCCGGCGCGGCCCGAGCAAGCAGTTCCTCGTACTCCAGGACATCTCCCGCCCGATCGGACTGGAACTGATTGGCGCCAACGTAGGTGTAACCCCGAGGGGCCATCTTGTATACGCCCTTGGCTACCAGGTCCACTCTACCTTCCGGCGCCAGGACCAGGGAGTTGGCCAGGAACTGGGACTGGGCCGGTGAGAGGTTCGAGCCGTCGGCCACGGTGATCTGCTTTCCCACCGCTGCGTGGGCGTCCAGGCTGGGGGGACCGGGAGGCTCCATCCGCCCGCCCTTCGGCGCCGGCAGGTCAGAGCCGGAAAAGGCCATCAGGAACGCTATGATGTCGGCCAGCTCCTGCATGTTGTCTATCCCATCGAAACCCAAACGGAAGAACCGTGGCAGTGAATCGAAGGCGCCATCGTGAGCGAACCCGAATCCGACGAGATTAGTTTTTTGGGTTGTATCGAAGCCTACCCTCTCGTATATGTTTCTCAGTTGCACGATCTTCAGGGTGACGTTGTTTGCTCCATCGACCGAGACGAGGCCGTGATGCAGCTCTCCGTTCGGCCCCGGCGGGATCTCAGCGGATGCAACAGGTCCGATGTTGGGCCCGATACCCGACGGTAGGGTATGACACGTCGAGCAAGAGAAGGGCGTATCGGCGAACTTGGGCGGCAGGAACAGCTCCAGTCCCCTTTGGGCATTGCCATCGGGCAGTGGAGAACCCCTGACACCGAAGCGACCGACGGCAAAATGCCCCTCCAAAGAGACGTTATCGGGCAGAGTGTTGTCAAAGTTGCGGAACGGATTGGGCGGAAAGTATATGGTGTGGAGAAAGTCCTCGAACTCCTGCATCTCGTCTGTAGTCAACGGCTCGTCGTCCCCAAGGAGAGTTAGGAAGGCGGCGTTGAACTCCTCCAAACCATCTCTGTCACCTCGCCAGTGGAAAGGCTCTTTGCCGATGATGTCCTGCAGCGTCTGGGTGATCATCGGGCCCTTCATCGGGTGCCAGTCCTCGAACCCGCTGCTCAGGCCGGGGTGCCAACGTCCCAGGTTCTGATGCAGAGAATCTTTGACCAGGCCTGCGGGATTGCCCAGGTCCCAGGCCAGGCGGTCCATCCGCGCGTCCACGTGGCACGAGGCGCATGAGACGTGGCCCAACCCGGATGTATCGTGGGTATTGTAAAGGTGCCTTCGACCAGCTTTGATCGCAGGAGGCGAAGGATCGAAGAAGGGCACTCGGGCCAGCTCTTGCTCGTCTTTCACGTCGATCACCGAGATGGCCGACTCAAACTTGTTCAGAACGTAGAGCTGCTGACGAGATTCGTCCAACGCTATGCCGGTGGGACCTTCGCCCACCGAGATGGGCGCTGACCCTATCCGGGCGCCCGTCTCGTCGATGACCACCACGTTGTTGGACCCCATTCCGGTCACGTAGCCGCGTGTGCCCGCCGTGTTCCAGACTATCCCTCGCGGGTCGCCCAGCGATCTGTTGCGCTCGGTCTGGGGAATGGTGGGGCCGGCGTAGTCCAGGTGCGGGTTCAAATCTACGACAGAGAGGACCTTCGGTTCCTGGGGCTCGACCATGCCGAGGTTGACCCGCAGAAACCGACCGTTCAGGTTGGGCTCAAACCGCACTTCGTTCGTAGCGTCCGTGCCCACTAGGGTGACCAGCCCGGTGCCGGGGTTCACCGCCAGGGCCATGTTGATGTTCATGATCCTGCGTGCGTAGCGCACGTCGAGGGTTTGAGCGTCGATGATAGCCAGGTCCCTGTCCGGCAGGTCCCAGCCCCTGACACGCTCGGTCCTGAGCGACTCGTTGCCGCTGATGTATTCGCTCCAGTCGCCCCCGTTATCATCCATCCACCGGCCATCAGAGTCCTTTTTGACTATGAGGCTGACCTCCGGTGGAGTTGGGTTGTCGGGATTGATCGCAGGATAGAACTCATCCCCCGAGTTGGGTGGCGGGCTTAGACCGCCGTGAGGGCTGTCATAGTCATCTATCGGGGTCGGCAATGCGGTGGAGTCTCCCGAAATAATCGTCGAGCCGTTGCCGGACTCGAATACGGCTACGTACACTTCGTCGCCGGACGAGCTTACGGCCATCGCCTTGGGGTCTTCACCTTCTACCTGTATGACCTCCGGCTCGGCTTCCAGGTCCGTCAGGTCGAAGGCTATGACCTGATTGACCTGCGAACAGGAGACGAATGCCTTCTCCATGCCGCCGGCGAAGATGACGTCGGCAGGTTCATCGGCGGTCCACAGCGTCTTTACTACGCTCATCCGGTCCAGGTCCACGATGCTGACAGTGTCCGATATGTGGTTGACGACCCACGCCTCGCTGTTCGTTCTTGCCCTGACGGAGACCGGGTCCAGCCCGACGGAGATAGCTCCCAGGGGTTCAATGGAGTGAGACGCTATCCGAAAGACCTCCAGACGGTAGTCCGGAGTGTTTACCGCCAGCAATCGGGCGCCGTCGGGGGTGATGTCCAAAGGGTGGACGTGGGGGGTCTCCCAGTTGACGAAGAAGTCCAGGGGTCCCGTGGGACTGGGCTCGACGTTCGGTAACACTGTCCTCTGCTCAGTCGCTTCTGAGCAACCCGAGGCTACTGAGCCCAATATCAAGGCTAGACCGAGTACCGGAAGGAGTAGTTTCTTATGCTTCATCACCTGGCCTCCCTTCTTCCCAAACGGCCGGGTCTGCGAACCGATGGTGAGAAAATGAACAATTATAACAGAATGTTATATGGTGAATAACCGAATGTTATATTGTAACGTACCGTGCACACTTCGACCGTTTTGTGCCTACGACGACCCGGTTGGAGATGCGGCGAGCCGGTTGCGGCAGGCCTCGGGAGCAGCTCCATCGACCCATCAGGGAACTCAAGATGAGAAGTCGAGGTAAGCTGTCGCCGGACTGTGCATCAAGGAGATTGTGGGAGGTGCCGTGCGGGGCGTCCTTCAGGCGTTTGCAAAATGCCGGCAAAAGGGATATCGTCAGCCCCGTCTGAGTCACGGTTTGTGTGAACGCAGGCGGGCAATCGGGCTCGCCGAGGTGGCGGAATTGGCAGACGCGTCGGACTTAAAATCCGATTCCCCTAGGGGAGTGAGGGTTCAAATCCCTCCCTCGGCACCAGCGTATCACGGTCCACTTATCTTCCGGGTAGAGGAAGGCTGTTGACGGAAAGGAGTCTCTAATGTCCGAAGACCAGAGATCGTTAGGCGATAACGAAAGATGGGTATACGGGTCGGCGATGGGCTTGGGGGCCGTAGTAGTCGCCGTCGGCGCATTTCAGCCTATGGTAGAAGGCGGCGGTCCTTGGGGGCTGGTGTCAAACCTCGGTCTTCTCGTGCTGATAGCGAGTGTATCGATAGCCATACTGACCTTGAGATTATTTATGGACAGCGGTACCCAGAAATACACGAGTGCGGCCGTCAGCATAGTTAGCCTCTATGTCGTTTTCGTTGCCATTCGACTTTTATGGGACGTTCTCGACGCGGGTACCGCTAGCGATATAGGTTCAGGTCTGTACATAGCGCTGATAGGTGGAGCTGTATCGTTTGTCGGCAGCCTTGTAGCCCTGATTAGAATGATGGTACAGCGTTAGGTCCGCATCCTCTCCAGCAGGGCGGCGTGCACAAGGGGCCAGGCCACGATCAACGCTTTCGACGCTGGGTCGGGTGTATCGTTTAGGTCCTTCCCCGTCTCATCGGTCACCCGAGTGCCCAGCTCCCTGGCTAGCACCACCGATCCTGCGGTATGTACGTTCACTTCCGTGAACACGGCGCCATGCAGCCGGCCCAGCAGCACCTGGCCCAATGGGTAGGCAGCCGAGCCGAAGGTGTAGTGCCTGCCCGCTGCCTCCGCCAACGCTTTCTTGGGCCCGGCAAAGGGACGGGTCTCCCCCTCGATTGCGATGCCGACGTTCAGTGGGTCTCCGGGGGGTTCCGTTGTTTCAAGCCTCTCCCCGTTGACGTAGGCGCCTTCGCCTCGTATCGCACTCAGAATTTCCCCGCTGGCGGGTAAAGAGACCACTCCCATCTCCAGCCGGTCCTCAATGCGAAGGGCGATGCTGACCCCGAAGTGGGCCAAGCCAGTGCTGTATGGCAGCGTTCCGCACAGCGGATCGATCAGCCAGGTCAGCCGGGTATCTCCTTTGTCGTAGCTGCTCTCCTCTGAAAGCACGTTGCCTGGGGCATCGTGAAGCCGGAGCACTTCTGATATGGCTCGGTCCGCGGCTAGGTCGGCGTCGGTTATGGGGTCTCCCGGGCCTTTGTAGCGAAGATTGAGGGATTCATCCCGGGCTGGACGAAACCGGGCCATGAGGGTCTCCGAAGCGCTCTTGGCCGCCTCCACGGCAACGTCCATCAGGGCTTTCAGATCAACCTCGCCATGGGATTGTCGCTTGTCCATCGGGCGTGGCTCTCCTTCACTCCAATCGGCGGATCCGGGGCAGTCCAATGGCGGTGGACAAGCTGACGGCCGTCAATACGCTGCCGTTGATCAGCAGTGCGACAGGAGCGCTCCAGATGGAGGCCATGCCGGCTACACCCAGGTGACCCACTGGCGCTACACCGATGCTGAAGGCCCAGGAGCCCATGGCCCTGCCCCGCTGCTCGTTGGGGACGTTGGCCTGCATCAACGTCTTGTACAAAGTATCGGCGATGGAGGCGCACACGTTTATCAGAAACAGCGCCAGGAGGAAGAGGACCAGATTTTCGGATACGTAGGTCGCCATCTGGCCCAGCCCGAAAATGGTGGAGGCGGCGAACATGATCAACCCCTTGCGACTACCTCCACGAAGACCAGCGAGAAACAGGAGTCCCGTCAGTCCGCCCAGCTGGGTACAGCCTATCATCAGGCCGAGTCCGATAGAGCCCACATCGAGAACGTCACGGGCAAACACCGGCAGCACAGTCTGGTGGGTGAAGCCGAAAACCTCGGTGAATGCGGCCAGAAACATGAGGATCAGCAGTGTGCGGTTGTGACGAAGCTGCTCTACGTACCCGGCCAGGTTCCGCAGTACCGATTGCCGTTGAGTGAGAGCCAGTTGGCCAGGCTCTCTGGTCATGAGCAGGACTCCCGTAGCCACAAGATAGATGCCGCAAACGACGACGTATTGGCCCCCCGTCCCGATCCAGGTTATAACTACGCCGGCGATGAGGGACCCGATCAGGCCACCGATTCGGAACCCGATGGAAGTCAACGCCATCCCGTTCAGGGCGTAGCCGTGACCGACGATATCGTATGTGTAGGCCTGGCTGATGGTGTTCAGGAATGTCCTCAGACATCCAATGGCAGCGGCGAGTACGATGACCTGCCAGACCTGGAAGGCGTCCGTCAGTATTACCAGAGCGATGAGGCCCGCCACACCGCTCAGCAGGAACATGATGAATCTTAGGAACAGGCGACGATCGACTCTATCGGCTATCGCCCCGGATAAAATGCCCAGGAAGAACATGGGCGCCATGCTCGCCGAGACGGCGACACCCACCATGAAAGGGGAGTCGGTCCTATCCAGCACCAACCATCCCAGGGTGACGTTCTCCATCCCCCAGCCCAGGGAGTGGCAGGTCAGCCCGGCCCAGAGTATGCGAAAGTCCCGATATTGAAAGGACGCTCCGATAGCGGTGCGCCCTCTTAGGGCGGACCTGACTGCCATATGCGGGCGGCCGTTCCTTCGTTTACCCTGGGCTAGGCGAAGGGGGTATACCCGGTGGTGGTCATCTGCTTGAGACCGGTGGCGGTAACCTCGAACATGTCCTCCAGCTTCACAACGACCGTTTGACCACGGGACTCTACGGCCGTCTCCGGCTCAAGGGCGATGACCATGTTCTCCTCTAGGGCAACATCCTTGGTCATCATCTCCGGTCTGTAGATAATGGGCAGCTCACAGGCGCGAAGGCCCACGCCGTGTCCCAGCGCATAGGGCGTGGTGGGGTAACCGGAGTTGCGCAGATAGTCGTTCAGCACCTTGTCGATCTGGGACACCGGCACCCCGGGCTTGGCGACCTCTTGGGACGCCTGGTGGGCCTCCATCAGGACCTTGTAGGCCTGCTGCACCTCTTTCGGGGGTTCGCCGGCGAAGCCCGTGCGGCACATATCGGAGCCGTATCCGCCTTTAACGTAGCAGCCCCAGTCGAAGGCCATGGTGTCGCCGTCCCATAGCATGTTGCCCTTGGGAAACCAACCGCCGGTGACCTGGCTTTCGCCCTGTATACAGACGTTGTGAGTGATGTACTGGGCGCCCATCGATCGCATCGTGTGGTCCACGGCGGCGATAACTTCGAAGTCTATGGCCCCTTCCCGGATGGCCCGGATACCCGACGCACCGCCCAGGGAGGCGATCTCGGCGCTGCAGCGGATCAGCTTGACCTCTTCGGGGTGCTTGATCTGTCTCGCTTCGGCTATCGGCATGTAGACGGAGCTGAACTGGACATTCGGCAGCGACTCGCCCAGAGCGCCGTAAAGCTGGAAGGGCATGAAATCAACACCGACCTTCTTCGCCTGCACGGCCTGGAGCCTGTCCGATAGCGCCTTGATCCAGATCCCCTCCTGGGTAATGCTGGAGACCCACGAGGGCATGGGAACATACTCTCTGATCCAGGGGAAGTTGGGCAGAGGGTTGGGGATGACCTGGTCGACGTAGGGGATGAAGAGAGAGGCCTCGCCGTCGCTGGTGATGACCGCGGCGAACCAGTCGAAGGCCTCGCAAACGAGGAAGACGCCACAGTCGGTGGCGTAGCGGATGTTATCGTGGCCCATGAAGACAAGGGTATCGACGTCGGCGTTGCGCATTACATCTTTGACGACATCGGTGCGGTACTTTCGCAGAGCATCCCAATCTATGTCAGGAAACTGGTACATCTCTACCTCCTGTATGGATCAAGATTTGTGTTGCCCCGAACGTCCCGGCGTGCAGGACTACTCGGATTTCTGAGACGGGCCCCTTCTCCTGCTGGCAGTTTAACATAGGAACCATCGGTCACAAGGATTGACTTGTCATAAGATGAGGACTATGATTCCACTGAAAAGGTTATCGGCGCCGGGGGTGATTCAAATGTGAGAAGGGTTTGATAAGACTGGAGTTGGACCGCCACAAGAGGTCGG
Source organism: Dehalococcoidia bacterium (assembly GCA_965197645.1). Classification (GTDB taxonomy): domain Bacteria; phylum Chloroflexota; class Dehalococcoidia; order Plut-88900; family Plut-88900. The sequence continues at coordinate 1,525,529 of OZ240219.1, forward strand.
CCGGATTCTATTGCACCAGATGTGACAAGGGGGGATCAAGATGATTACCAGGACTAGAGTTCCCTGGATCTTACTGAGCCTATTGGTCATCATAGGAATCATAGCGGCGGCCTGCGGCGAGGCCAGTACTCCCACGCCGGAACCGGCAACCGTTGCCGCGGTGCCCGAGACAGAGGAGACTACACCCGACGCCCCAGTCGCTACAACCACCGCCCCGGATGCCGAATCTTCTCCCGAATCGGCCACTGACGTTTCAACTCCGGCTTCCGTCATAGCCCCCGAAATTGACGAGATGCCAGTTTGCTTAAGTCCAGAGGATAATCCCGTACACGGTGGGACCTTGCGTGTGACTTCCTATGAACCCGCCAGTTACGACGCCGGCGGGGCGTTGGATTCCTACGCGGCCGCCTCTTCCCAGAGTTTTACCCACCTGACCCTGGCCACGTGGCACATCTGCGACTGGAGGGACACGCTGGACTTCACCCCTTACCCCTACCTGGCGGAGTCCTGGGATGTAAGCGAAGATGGGTTGAGCTACACCTTCCACCTCAGGAAAGGAGTCAAGTGGGAGAATCGGCCTCCCCTCAACGGCAGAGAGGTCACCGCCCACGACGTGGTATTTTCCTTTAACCATCACATGGAGAACAGCCCCAACCTGGGCCTGCTGGGGCCGCTATCCTCCGTCAGAGCTATCGATGATTACACGGTGGTGTTTACCACTGACGCGGTCTACGTTCCATTCATGACCTATATGGCCCACCCCTACTTCCCCATCTATGCACCGGAAGTACTGGAGGAGTTCGGCAGTTTCGATTCCGTAGAATCCAGCATAGGTGCGGGCCCTTGGAGGTTGATCGAACACCAGTCCGGCGTGAAGCAGGTCTTCGTGAGGAATCCGGACTACTTCCGGGGCCCCAACGGTATAACCGGCGAAGAACTGCCCTACATCGAGCGGGTAGAGTCCTTCTTCGTTACCGATGACGCCAAAAACTGGCCATGTACAGGGGACATGAGATAGACGTGGGGCCAGCCTTCTACTACTGGGGTCACTGGTCCGGCGACAATGACGTTTACGAAGCGCTTAAAGGGACCGATCCCGCACTGGTCGAAGATTTCCGGAGCTTCAGCACCAGTCCCTTCCCACTCTGGAGGATGCAGGCTAAAGTGGACAGACCTCCCTTCAACAACGAAAAGCTGCGCCAGGCGGTATCCAGGGTCATAGACCGCACCTTCACACCCTGGGCCGGCACCTGGGGCGTCGTCGAAGCCAGAGAGTTCAACTTCGATTATTCTATGTTCCTGCCGTGGGAGAATCTTACAGAGCTGGGCAGGGCCAACTACCCCAGGGACGCAGCAGACAACCCCATCAGGGACATCGCCAGCGCCAGGGCATTGGTGAACGAGGTCAAGGAAGAGATGGGCCTGTCGCCCGACGAGAAGATCGACGGGGGCACGATTTACACTCACAATCTGGCCGATTATTTCGCCGGGATTGCGGAGTTGATCAAGGCCTGGCTGGACGAGATCGACATCGAAACGGAAATCGTGGTGCTCGACTACACCGAGTGGAACAGCAGCATCGTCCTGCCGCCCTTCGACTGGTGCTGCATCCAGTGGTCCTACGGGTTCGCCGGCCTGGACCCCGACAACTACTTCTACCGGAACTTCCATCCCAACGGTGATGACAACCGGACCGGTATCGACGACCCACACCTCACCTCTCTAATAGAAGCCCAGAGGAGTGAGTTCGGGTCCGAGGCCCGCCTGGAGATCATGTACGACATCCAGAGATATCTGGCGGAGAAGCAGTACGAGTGGCGGGTGCCCAACTTCTTGGGCCAGAACATCTACCCTCCGTGGCTGAAAAACGTGGCCGGCCAGAAGGCCAGCTCAACCCAGGGATACTCCTTCATGTGGGCTTGGTTGACCGAAGAAGCACCCGGTCGGTAGCAGGTCCAGATTCGACAGACTCGCTAAGGCCCATCCCGCTGGAGCGGGATGGGCCTTAGCGAGCCCGCCTCAAAAGGACGCACGTCCTGGTCTCAGCCACCATTAAAAATTGACTAGTCACAACTTGAGGGCTATCATTCCGCAAACAAGTCTATCGATACCAGCAGCGACTCGGATGTGGAGATGTTCGGCGAGACCGGACTTGAGCCGCTGTAGGAGATCGGCGGCAACCTTTGACACAAGGGAGACAAGATGATAGCCAGACTTAGAGGTTTATGGATACTGTTGAGCCTCGTGATCGTTGTAGGAGTCATAGGCGCGGCTTGTGGTGAGGCGGCTACGCCTACTCCCGCCGCATCTACGCCTGAGGCGATGATGGAAGAAACTCCTGCAATGCCCGAGGCTACCGAAGAGGCGGAAGCCATGGAGCCTACGCCTACCGCCATGGCTGAAACCACGGCGGAGGAAGCCGCAGAAGCACAGGCGATGGCCGCAGTGGGTGAGATGCCCCAGTGCATGGTAGAGGGCGAAACTCCCAGCCACGGCGGTACGTTGCGCGTTACCTCGTACGAGCCCGCCAGCTACGATGCCATGGGCGCTCTGGACCCTTACGCAGGGGCCGTCACCGGGAGCTTCACACACCTGACGCTTACGCAGGCCGACTTCTGCGACTGGCGCGACACGGCGGACTACACCGTATACCCCTACCTGGCCGAGTCCTGGGAGGTGAATGACGAAGGAACCGTCTACACCTTCCACATACGGGACGGCGTCGAGTGGGAGGACCGGCCTCCTCTAAACGGCCGCGAAGTGACCGCCCACGACGTGGCGTTCTCCTACAACCGGGTACTGGAAAACAGTCAGATCAAGGGCAGCCTCGGGCCTCTGGCGAGCGTGGAGGCGATTGACGAGGACACGGTGGTCTTCACACTGGCTACCCCGTATCCGGCATTCCTGCCCCACACGGCCAACTCCTACTTCCCCATCTACGCACCCGAGATACTGGAGGAGTTCGGTGGCTACGACTCGCCGGAGTCCAACATAGGAGCGGGCCCCTGGATGCTCCTGGAGCATGAGCCGGGGGTCAAGCAGGTCTTCGTGCGGAACCCGAACTACTTCCGCGGCGCCGATGGCATCACCGGAGAAGGACTGCCCTACATCGACAGGGTGGAGGCGCTGTTCATAACCGACGACGCCACCAAGCTGGCCATGTACCGCGGGCACGACATAGACGTCGGCCCGGCCTTCTACTACTGGGGCTGGTGGTCCGGTGACAACGACGTGTACGAGTCCCTGAAATCCACCGACCCCGAGCTGGCCCTGGATTTCCGGAGCTTCAGCGACTCTGCGTTCCCTCTGTGGAGGATGCAGCCCAAGATAGACCGGCCTCCCTTCGACAACGAGAAGCTGCGCCAGGCTGTGTCCCGGGTGATCGACCGTACGTTCACCCCGTGGGCCGGCACCTGGGGCGTGGTAGAGGCCAGAGAGATGAACTTCGACCACCCCTGGTTCCTGCCTTGGGACCAGCTGACCGACCTGGGCAAGGCAAACTACCCGAGGGACGCCGCTGGTAACCCCATCCGTGACATCGAGAGTGCCAGGGCCCTGATCGCCGAGGCCAAGGCGGAGATGGGTCTAGGGCCCGACGACACGATCGACGCCGGGATCATCTACACCCACAACCAGGCCGATTACTTTGCCGGCCTCACCGAGCTTATCAAGGCCTGGCTGGCCGATATAGGCATAGAGTCCGAGATCGCCGTGCTAGACATCAGCGAGTGGAACACCACCATAGCCGTTCCTCCCTACGAGTGGTGTTGCATCCAGTTTTCCTACGGCCACTCCGAGCTTGACCCGGACGGTTACTTCTACCGGAACTTCCACCCCGACGGTGACGACAACCGGGGAGGGATTGACGACCCGGCGCTGACGGCGCTGATCGATGCGCAACGAGCGGAGCAGGACCAGGAGGCTCGTAAGCAGATCATCTACGATCTGCAGGAGTACCTGGCGGAGAGACAGTACGAGTGGCGGATGCCCAACTTCCTGGCACAGAACATCTACCCGCCGTGGCTGAAGAACGTGGGTGCCCAGAAGGGCACCCTGGTCCCCAACCAGGGCTTCGCCTTTACGTGGTCCTGGCTGACGGAGGACGCTCCGACGAAGCAGTAGGTCCGGACAGTAACAGACCACAACTAAGGCCCATCCTGCTGCCGGCGGGATGGGCCTTAGCGCGCCTGTCCTAAAAGGACGCACGTCCTGGTCTCAGCCACCATTAAAGGTTGACTCGGCACATCTTGAGGGGTATGATGCCGCAGATAAATCCATCGACGGCGGCACCCAGTCGAATGTGAAGATGTTCGGCGAGACCGGACTTGAGCCGCTGTAGGAGATCGGCGGCAACATTTGACACAAGGGGGACAAGATGATAGCCAGACTTAGAGGTTTATGGATACTGTTGAGCCTCGTGATCGTTGTAGGAGTCATAGGCGCGGCCTGTGGCGAGGCGGCTACGCCTACTCCCGCCGCATCTACGCCTGAGACGATGATGGAAGAGACGCCTGCAATGCCCGAGGCTACCGATGAGCCGGAAGCGATGGAGCCGACACCTACAGCCATGGAGGATGAACCCATGGAGGATGAACCCATGGAGGAGGAGGCTCCCTCACAGGTGATGGCAGCCGTGGGCGAGATGCCCCAGTGTATCGTAGAAGGCGAGACTCCTTTACACGGCGGCACGCTGCGTCTTACTGCATACGAACCCGCCAGCTACGATGCCATGGGCACCCTGGACCCCTATGGCGGATCGGTTACCCAGAGCTTCACCCACCTAACGTTAACGCAGGCCGATTTCTGCGACTGGCGCAACACCGCGGACTACACGGTATACCCGTACCTTGCCGAGTCCTGGGAGGTGAATGACGAAGGAACCGTCTACACCTTCCACATACGGGACGGCGTCGAGTGGGAGGACCGGCCTCCTGTAAACGGCCGGGATGTGACCGCCCACGACGTGGCGTTCTCCTACAACCGGGTACTGGAAAACAGTCAGATCAAGGGCAGCCTCGGGCCTCTGGCGAGCGTGGAGGCGATTGACGAGGACACCGTTGTCTTCACGCTGAGCAGTCCCTTCCCGGCATTCCTGCCCCACACGGCCAGCTCTTACTACCCCATCTACGCACCCGAGGTGCTGGAGGAATTCGGCGGCTACGACTCACCGGAATCCAACATAGGCGCCGGACCCTGGATGCTCTTGGAGCACGAGCCGGGAGTCAAGCAGGTCTTCGTTAGGAACCCGAACTACTTCCGCGGCGCCGATGGCATCACCGGGGAAGAGCTGCCCTACATCGACCGGGTGGAGGCGCTGTTCGTAACCGACGACGCCACCAAGCTGGCCATGTACCGCGGGCACGACATAGACGTCGGCCCGGCCTTCTACTACTGGGGCTGGTGGTCCGGTGACAACGACGTGTACGAGTCCCTGAAATCCACCGACCCCGAGCTGGCCCTGGATTTCCGGAGCTTCAGCGACTCTGCGTTCCCTCTGTGGAGGATGCAGCCCAAGATAGACCGGCCTCCCTTCGACAACGAGAAGCTGCGCCAGGCTGTGTCCCGGGTGATCGACCGTACGTTCACCCCGTGGGCCGGCACCTGGGGCGTGGTAGAGGCCAGAGAGATGAACTTCGACCACCCCTGGTTCCTGCCTTGGAGCGAGCTGAGCGATCTGGGAATGGCCAACTACCCCCGAGACGCGGAAGGCAATCCTATCAGGGACATCGAGAGCGCTAGGGCCCTGGTTGCCGAGGCCAAAGCAGAGCTGGGTATTGACCCCGACGACATGATCGACGCCGGGACCATCTACACCCACAATCTGGCCGACTACTTTGCCGGCATTACCGAGCTGATAAAGGCCTGGCTGGCCGACATAGACGTAGAGACCAGGATCGTAGTCCTGGACTGGACCGAGTGGAACACCAGCATCGCCATTCCTCCTTACGAGTGGTGCTGCATCCAGTGGTCATACGGGCACTCTGAGCTTGACCCCGACGGTTACTTCTACCGAAACTTCCACCCCAACGGCGACGACAATCGGGGAGGGGTGGACGATCCTACCCTCACCGCCATGATCGACGCTCAGAGGGCGGAGCAGGACCCAGAGGCCCGTAAACAGATCATCTACGACATGCAGGAGTACCTGGCTGAGAGACAGTACGAGTGGCGGGTGCCTAACTACCTGGCACAGAACATCTACCCGCCATGGCTGGAAAACGTCGGCGCCCAGAAGGGCACCCTGGTCCCCAATTCAGGTTTCGCGTTCACGTGGGCCTGGATGAGCGAAGACGCGCCCACCCGTCAGTAGGCTTGGACGCACAGACAGACCAAAAGGGCCCATCCCGCTCCGGCGGGATGGGCCTTAGCGCGTCCGTATGACCTTGTCGAAAAAGCTCGGATGTTGTTGTCCCGGCCGCCCGCTCCAGGCCGATTTTGTAGTTGGGGGGCCACATCCCCACTCTCCTAGCAGTCGAAAACGGAGGCGCCAGCGTTCCCAGTCGGCTGTGTGCCCTACCCTGCCCTCACATTAAGGGAAAGAGACAGACCCTCTGGACTCCCTCTACACAGAGTTCTGAGGTAGGATCGTATGACAAGGGAGCTAGGGCACGAGCTTGGAGTCTTCAGGAGGGTACCGTGTCAATATCACGCTCCACCACCCCTGTTCTTCAGACGGGCCGGAAACATTCAGCAGATAGAAGTCTAGCTTTTCCGTCCACTCCACGAAGAGATAGCCGCTCGCCGAAGTTACTCGCTCGTCTACCAGGAGGCCGAGGTCGTCACCGGTGGAGCGCTCCAGCAGATTGATCCTGAAGTCCACTGGCTCTGTCGATACGGCCTGCCAGTCTACTCTCCATCTGGAAGGAGCGATGAAGGGGTCGGTGTAGGCCTGTCCCGACCCTTGGTAGTTTCCGATTATCGAATTGAACGGATTTACCATTGGAAGGGGAGCGTCTATCGAGTCCCGCGGAAGGGTTACGAGACGCTCCCTTTCCGTTAGGAACCGGGTCGAATAGAGGGCCTCCTTGCAGCTCTCCTCCCCGTTGGGGTGGTAGGAAGCCCAGAAACATTGAAAGAGCCACTCCAGCTTATCCTTGAGCAGATAGACCTGAAGGGTCCTGTAGTCCAGCTCCGAGAAGAGGACCTCTTGGGACTCGTATCCGGCGAAAGTGGAGGAACTTCGGTCGTCCAACTCCGCCTCCGGGTTGTCCACGAGGAACTGGTCAACCTGCGGATCTATCAACTGCTCCAAGTTGGCGTCTGAGCCGACAAATCGACGATAAACGTAGATGTTGGGGTTTTCACCAAAGCGGCTCGGTTTCCCCACTATGAGGACCAGTGACGTCGAGTAATCATCTCCTCCTACAGCAGCTGCCGCGGTGGACCTCACCTCTCTGGTTGCGTCCACCCAGTCGGTCGGGATCTCCAGGACGAAGTTGTTGCCCGAGTCGAAGACCTCTCGGGTAACTACGGGGACCTCTCTCTCGTTAGGTCTGAGGCCGAAGTCCACCCCGGGTATCAGCGGATTGAGGAGCAGTACGGCCAGCCCGCCAACCAGGCCCAAGCCCCACGTTGCCGTGGCAAAGGCGGCTATCACTCTCTTGGGCATCACCCTTGCCAGCCCCCAGAACGTGATGGGCCCTCCGGCTGCAGCAACGAACAGCAGAGTAACGGCTGGGCCCGTCCCCATCCCCACCAGGAGGAGGGCTGCGACAAGGGGTATTTCGAACATCAAGGGTACGTTGATCAAGATCCCCAGCGTGGCGGCTATGACTATACCCAACACGTTATCGCCCAGGTAGGTACCGACCGTATCGCGGCTGACCCACTGGATCGCCAGACCGCTGACGAAACCCGCTATCACCATTATCGGGCCAAGCCGGATCAGGTACTTCAAGCTGGTCTTGATCCAGACTCGGACGCCCTCCGTTAACGCTCGAGTCCAGGGGGCATTCTCTTGATCGACCAGGTCCGCGGCGGCCAGGTAACTTCCGGGCGCTCCCGCCCGTCGTTGCTTTATGAGGATGGCTACCACAGGCCCTATGAGCAGGCCAGCCATTATACTGAGGACTATTCGTGAGCCGGCCAGCATGGGCGTGAAGATCAGAATGGCCATGAGTATCGCCGGGAGGTTCAACGTGGAGGACCCCAACGTGATGGCCAGGGTTGTCTCTATGCCCGCTCCCTTCCTGCGAAAAGCCGAGGAGACAGGCACAATGCAGGCGGAACAGAGGCTCATGGGGGAGCCAATCAGGAGCCCCTTCAGTGATCCCTTTATGCCGCTGCCCGTGAACGGTTGCCCATTGTCCTTTGGGAACAGGAATGCCTCGGTTAGGCCGGCGACCAGGAAGGCAAAGGTCATGCCCAGGGCCACGAGTTGCAGGTAGGTTATCGAGAACTCCCACCACCTCGAAGCAAGGGAAGTATCGGGGCCGGTCTCGATGCAGAATCCCTGGAAACATTCGATTTCGGTGGCGCTGATCACCGCGAGGTCATCTTCGACCACATCCAGCTTGTCGATGCGGTTGAATAGCAGGAAGAGGACCAGCAGAGTAGCCAGCAGGACGAGACCGATCGCCCTCTTCTTTTTCAGGGTAGTATCGAACGTCGGCAGAGCCGCCAGTATGTTCCTGGGGTTGGCTATGGATTGCATGGGAAGCCCAACCTTGGTAACAAGGATATCCTAACCCAGGCCGCCATATCCGACAACACCAGCGGCCAAGGGAATATCTGGGATGGACGCACTACCGAGAATCGCTCCACGTGCCGTTCGCCTGACACCGCGGCCCGGCCGGTTCTATCGAACGTCTTTCCCACCGTCTATAACGTAAGCGGAGCCGGAAACGAACGCCGAGTCCTCGGAGGCGAGGTAAAGTATAAGACGGGCGACATCTTCTGGCTGTCCCGCCCTGCCCAGTGGGATGCCGGAGACTATCTCGTCGAAGGTGCCGGCGGCGCCTTCCACGGCCTGAGAGCCTGGGGTATCGATGAGGCCGGGAACGACACAGTTGGACCGGATGCCCTGGGAGGCGTACTGATTGCTGGTGGTCTTGGTGAGCTGTACCACTCCCGCCTTGCTGACGGCATAGGGGAACGAGAAAGAGGCGCCCCGCAGGACCACCGACGATGCGACGTTTACTATCGCTCCGCCACCCCGCTGCAGCATATGGGGTATGGAGTACTTGCAGGCGAGAAAGGTCCCCTTGACGTTGATATCCATAACCAGGTCCCACTCTTCTTCGGTGACGTCAACCAAGGGAGGGGTCGGCACCTGCCGTCCTGCAGCGTTGATGAGCAGGTCCAGTTGACCGTACCGGTCTACGGTGCGATGGATCATGTTTCGGACCTGGGAGGACTGGGACACGTCGGTGGGGACGAAGATAGCATCGCCGCCGGCCTCTCCTATCAGGGAAACGGTCTCCTCGCCGCCCTGGACGTTGACATCGGCCACGACGACCTTCGAGCCCTCCTCGGCGAACAGGAGGGCCGCGCCCCGTCCGATCCCCGAGCTTCCGCCGGTAACAATGCTTACTTTGCCGTCAAGCTTGCCTGTCATCTCTTTCACCCGACTAGAGTCTGGTGTGGAACATCCTTCCGACCATCCATCTGACACCCTTTCCCGGCCAAGAAATGGAGAGGAAATAGTATCTGAGGGACACCCTCAGACTCCAGGCAAAGGGGCTTCGCCCCTCTGCACACCCCAAATGGCATCAGCCTGCGAGTCCGGGATGTTTAGCGGCCCTCCTTTATGAAATCTGCGACCCGTTCCGCTGTGGCCAGTACGGTGGCGTTGAGGTTGGCCCTCACGCAATGGGGCATCGTCGAGGCGTCTACGACTCGTAAACCCTCCGTGCCGAACACCTTGCCGTACTGGTCGACGACAGCCAGGGGATCGGAGGAAGGGCCCATCTTGCAGGTGCCGCAGATATGGTGGGCGGTCCTCACCTCCTGCTTGACCCAGAGATCGAGGGCGTCGTCGGATGCCAGGATCTCGTCCGAGGGGGCCAGCCGTTCCTCGACCATATCGTCGAAGACAGGGTGCTTGAACAGGTCGGCACAAAGCCTTATCCCCTCGCGGTACCTGGAGCGGTCCAGGGGGTCCTCCATGTAGTTGTAGTCCAGGTAGGGCGGTTGCCGCGGGTCAGTGGACTGAATCCGTAGCTCGCCGCTGCTGAGGCTGAGATACGTGCAAACATACACGCTTATGCCGTGGTCCATGCTTTCGTCCATGCCTCTGCCGGGCGCCTCGGCGAGACGGTTGTTCATATACACGATCATATCGTTCTCGTAGGGAGACCCGGTGGCAGTGTAGCGAAGGGTAACGGCGCCGCCCGCAACCCGCTCCTCGTTTACCGGGTAGGAATCCTTCGTGCTCCAACCGATGTCAATGGAGGTGTGGTCCCGAAGGTTGAGTCCCACTCCGGGCAGGTCCTGGACCACCGGAATCCCCAGGCGGGTCAGCTGCTCGGCGGGCCCCACTCCTGACAGGCCGAGGATATGAGGAGTCTCCACGGCGCCTGCACACAGGATTATCTCCTCCCCCTGCACGGTGAACATCTCTCCTCCGCTGACCAACAGGAGTCCCGTGGCCCGGTTGCCATCGAAGATGATCCCGTGGACCAGGCAGTTGGGTCTGATGTTGAGGTTCACCCGGTGCCGAGCGGGGTCCAGGTATCCTAGGGCCGTGCTCCAACGCACCCGATCGACGATGTTGAAAGCGATAGGTCCCACACCGGTGGAGTCCGGCCGGTTGTGATCGGGGCAGTCGGGGAAACCTGCGTCTATGCAGGCATCGTAGAAGGCCTTCTGCTGAGGTCCCCACTCGTCGGGTGGGAAGCGCCGGCATTGGATCGGGCCACTGGCGCCGTGATACTCGTCACGGAAGTCCCGATCGTTCTCGCTCTTCCTGAAGTAAGGGAGTATCTTCTCGAAGCTCCACTCGTCGTTGCCCTGTTCCGCCCACAGATCGTAGTCTTCCCGCACACCCCGCAGGAACTGGGCGCCATTGACTGCGCTGGACCCGCCTGTAGCCTTGCCCCTGGGTATCAGGACGGGCAGAGACTCGTCGGTTGAACGGGCCTCGTAGTTCCACAGGTGCTCGCTTTCGTAGACGTCGGGCCTTTCGCCATACAGATACTTGAGCTCGGCAGGCAGGCGATCGATGTCAGGAAAGTCCTCGCCCGCCTCCACCAACAGCACTGACCTGTTGGGGTCCTCGGTCAGCCGGTTGGCCAGCACTCCGCCGGCCGAGCCCGCTCCGACTATGATGTAATCGTACTTCATGCTCCACCTCCTATTCCGACAATTCGGCCGGGCTTCTACCCCTTGTAGACCGCTTAGCCGACTATCAGCGTCTCCACGGGAAAGTCCTAGATAGTGCTGGGACCGATGGTAGTGAGGTCGTCCCTGTTTAGAACAATCAGACCGGTTGCATGATTCCCGGGAGACATGCCGGGCCTCCTTACATTCAGATCGGTCTATGTAACGATCAGCCGGCCAAGGCGGGTACCCGGGAGAGGATAACGCCGCCCGCCAGGGCCGACCCGATAACGCCAGCTACGTTGGGGCCCATAGCGTGCATGATCAGGAAGTTATCGGGGTTCTCTTTCTGGCCTACTCGCTGGACCACACGAGCGGCCATTGGCACCGCAGATACTCCGGCAGCGCCGATCAATGGATTGATCTTTCTGCCCGATATAACCATCATCACCTTTCCGAATAGGATACCGCTTGCGGTGCCGATGATAAAGGCGCCCAGGCCGAGGCCCAGAATCTTGAGAGTGCCTAGCTGGAGGAAGGCATCTCCGGTCATGGTCGAGCCGATGACCAACCCCAGGAAGATGGTAACTATGTTGATCAGCTCGTTCTGGGAGGTGTTGGAGAGCCGCTCCACCACTCCGGACTCTCGCATCAGGTTGCCGAACATGAACATGGCCAGCAATGGGACCGCCTTCGGGGCCAGAAGACCGCCGGCAACGGCTACCACAATCGGTAGAAGCACCTTGAGGAGCTTGGGTATAGGCCTATCGGTGTACTCCATCTTGATGCTCCGTTCCGCCTTGGTTGTGAGCAGCATCATGATGGGCGGCTGGATCAGGGGTACCATGGCCATGTAGGAGTAGGCGGCAACCACTACGGGCGCCAGTATCTCGTTGGGACAGGTCTCCGTATCGGGACAGAGCTGGGTAGCGACGAAGATCGTCGTGGGTCCATCGGCGGAGCCGATTATCCCTATCGATCCGGCCTCCCTAAGGGAAAAGTCCAATGCGATGGCGGTCATCAGGCTTACGAAGATGCCCGCCTGGGCGGCGGCGCCCAGCAGTATAGTGCTGGGCCGTTGCAACATGGGGGTGAAGTCGGTCAGGGCGCCCAGGCCGAGGAACATAAGGAGGGGGAACAGCTCGTTATCGAGGCCGCTTTCCTTGAGGACCGTCAGCACGCCGTGCTCTCCGGTCAGACCGCCAAGGGGGAGATTGGTGACCATGGCCCCGAGACCGATGGGCAGGAGCAACAGAGGTTCGAATCGCCAGCGGATGGCGAGCAGGATCAACACCCCGCCCACTATCATCATGGCGACGGCTCGCCACTCCAGCGCTGTGAAGCCTTCGAATAGGTCTTCTATCTCGCTCCTCCCCTCAGTCCTTCTGTTCGGTTTCTTCGGACATGAAGATGGCTACGGCCACGGCTGCTGCCCGGGCCGCCCGCTCCTGAGAGTCGTCAGGAGCCGGATCGGCGGGAGCCGGTGTAGCGGCGGTCTCAGGGGGTGGCGCTACGGCGGCCGGCGGGGCTTCCGGGGTGGCGGTGACCAGGGACGTATCCCGCTTCGGTTGCAGTCTGCCTTCGATGGTGTCGATGGCGAACCGCATCACCAGGATCAGCACGAGAATAGAGACCAGGGCCAGGAACACCATCCCGACCCCGATGCCCGCAATCTCTAGTCCATCGCTGTACAACTTGCTCTCCCGCTATACGCGACCGAACACTGTGATGGTTGCGATGACAAGCCTACCTGTTCGATAGACGCCGAGAATCAGGTGATGGCGCCGACCCAGAGACCTTCGAAGAACTCGGGAGTGAGCTCTATCATGGCGTCGGACACCTCCATAAGGTCTCTGGACTGGTTGCTCTCGAAGCAGGCCACCTCGACAAACTTGCCAAGGTTCTTGACCGTCTGCACGGCATAGACGAAGTCGCCATCACCGCTGACCAGAACGGCCGTAGTGTACATCTCCCGCCACGCCAGGTGAAGCATGTCCGTGGCGAGCATGATATCCACGCCCTTTTCGATGGCGACACCCCTTCTGTATGCAGACCGTCCCAGTCTGACCTCCAGATAGGGTGTGCCGTGGAGGATGCTGAGGAACTTCTGTTGCTGCCAGAAGGCCTGGGGCTTGCGCCGGCTGTCCTGCAGTATGTTGTAGTAGTAGGTCCGCAGGAGGCTCCGGCCTCTCAGCAGCGCCTGGATGAACCTGGAAAAGCTGAGGTCGGCCCGCTTGCAGTTCTCCTCCAATGCGTGATACAGGTTGCTGCCATCGATGAAAATTGCTACTCGTTGTCCGTTACCGGAGGCATATCCATATTCCTGGATTTGTTGCGTCATTGCGTAGTGAAATAAGGGTCCTTTCTTGTAGCTATCAAGGGTGAAGTATAGCCTAGCTGTAGCTAATTACCAAGAGCCGGCTTGTAAGTCCTCGGGGCCGCCAGTATAATGACGCCGTTCAAGCTCATAGATTCGGATCCCACATCAGTAGAGCCGACCCAGGTGTCACCCCGGAAATCATCGACGAGAACCCCCTCCCCCGCCCTTCATCCCGACTTTGAAAAGGCCTTCAGCCCAGAGTCCGTTGCCGTGGTGGGCGCCTCCAGCGACGTTAAGAAGGCCGGGTCCAACTGGCGCAATCCGGCCGGCAGGTTCGTTCCCGACCTCATCAAGGTGGGCTTCCCCGGCAGGATATACCCGGTCAATCCGAAGGCCGACGAGATAGACGGCCTGAAGGCGTACCCCAACCTTTCGGCGCTGCCCGAAGTCCCCGACCTGGTAACCATCACCGTGCCCGCTCGGTTCCTGGCCGCCGTGCTGGAAGAGTGTGGGAGGGTTGGGGCGCTCAACGTACACGTGTTCACCTCGGGGCTGCTGGAGTTGGCGACGGAGCGCGGCGATAGGTTGCAGCAAGAGGTCCAGGAAGCCGCAGCGAAGTCCGGGGCGCGGATCATCGGCCCCAACTGCATGGGCATCCACGTACCTAAGAGCCGCCTATCGACGATCACCGACACGATGGGAAAACCGGGCAGGGCGGCTTTCGTGGCCCAGAGTGGGGGCCACGCCATGCACATGATCGAGTTCGCCGCCGAGATGGACCTTAGGCTCAGCAAGGTAGTCAGCTTCGGTAATGCGATGGTCCTGGAAGGCACAGACTACCTGGAGTACCTCGCCACCGACCCCGACACCGAGGTCATTGGCATGTACCTGGAGGGGGTCAAGGACGGCAGCCGCCTGATGCAGGTGGTGAGAGAGGTCAACCGGACCAAGCCGGTCATCATCTGGAAGGGCGGTCTGACCGAATCGGGATCCAGGGCTGCGGCCTCGCATACCGGCTCGCTGGCGGGGCAGCGGCAGATATGGGACGCCTTCTTCGCACAGACCGGGGCTATACAGGCCGGCTCTGCAGAGGAGGTGGGCGAGGTGATGCGGGCCTTCACTTATCTACCTCCCATCGGGAACAACCGGGCAGTGCTGGTTGGCGCCGGCGGAGGGAACAACGTGGCCTCAGCGGATATCTGCTCGGAGGAAGGGCTGGACCTGACACCCCTCTCCGCAGAGACCAGCGAGAGGCTTCGCGGCTTCGTGCCGGACGCCGGCAACAGCGTACGGAATCCTCTCGACCTCTCCTTCGGTATGAGGGAGAAGACTCACACCCAGCAAGCGGTGGAGATAGTAGCGCGGGACGAGGGAGCAGACTTTATACTGGTGATGCCCCCCATCGAGATGTTCGTCGACTCGGCGTCTACACCTGAAGACTCGATAACCGGCGAGCTGGTCAAGATCGCCGAGGACAGCGCTGCCGGGAAACCCTTGATCCCTATCATCTCGGAGCGGCTATCGGACTCCGATGTCAAGATCGATTACAGGTTGCTCTATCGCAAGTTGGCGGAGGCCGGGATATTGACCTACAGCTCCCTGGGCAGGGCCGCCAGAGCGCTGTCCCGATTCACCGCCTACCACCGCAGGGCATAGCTCGGCGGTAGACGCGTTCAACCCTCGTCCAGCACTCTGGATAGGAACGCGCCGGTATCGGACAGGTCTGAAAAGAGCAAGGTTGGCTCGTGCCGGCCCAGCTGCTCCTCCGAATAGTAGCCGGTGGCCACGGCGACGGTCTTCACCCCGTTGGCTCTGCCGGCCTGCACGTCTCGAGGAGAGTCGCCGATGACGCAGATGTCATCCTTGGAGTATCCGGCGCCGGACCAGGCCTGGCAACGCTCGATGCCCAGGGCCACGATCTCGGAGCGCTCGGTGGAGTCGCCGCCAAACCCGCCCTCGGAAAAGTAGCCGTCCAGACCGTACTTCCTGAGCTTGACGAAGGCCGTCTCCCGGAAGTTGCCGGTGACAAGGCCCAGATGGACGTCTTCCCGTTGGGACAGCCGGTCCAATAGGGTCCTGACGCCGGGGGAATCCCCGCCTTCGGTCCAGGCGTCCAGTACCGATTCCAGGTTGCGGACGTAGGCGTGCTTGAATCTGCCCATGACGTCGTCGGAGTTGGGGATGTTCCACTTGGCGAAGGCTTCCCCCACTATGGAGAGGTCCATTCTTCCCGCGAAGTCGATGCCTTCGAACCCATCTTCGACACCGAACATCTCCTTAAA
Organism: Dehalococcoidia bacterium; assembly: GCA_965197645.1. Lineage (GTDB taxonomy): Bacteria > Chloroflexota > Dehalococcoidia > Plut-88900 > Plut-88900. Next base: position 1,541,390 of record OZ240219.1, read on the forward strand.
GGCGGTGTTCAGGGCCAGCCTATCGCCTCCAGCGGTGCTCAGGAGGGTCTGATCGACGTCGAATAGGAGCAGTCTGGCCATATGGGCCCCCTCCGTCTAATCGACCAACTCATGTGGTGAGGATCTAGCGCGGAAGGTGAGTATAGAGGAGCAGGCCCGGCAAGACCACAGCGCAGAGCACGGCTATAATTCAAGTGCAACCGGACTAATCGGTCAGGACTGAAGGTGGAAGATCGATGTATGAAGACACCATCGCGGCCATAGCTACGCCCATAGGCGAGGGCGGGATCGGGGTGATACGGGTCAGCGGCGCCCAGGCAAAGGAGATAGTGGGCGGCGTGTTCACCAGGGAGCTTCGGCACCGGCGGCTGTCACACGGCCATATCAAAGACCCCGCCGACGACTCGCTGGCTGATGAGGTGATGGTTGCTTACATGCGGGCCCCCAACAGCTATACGCGGGAGGACGTGGTCGAGATCTACGGGCACGGCGGCCCCATGCCGCTGCAGCGGGTGCTAAAGGTCCTGGTTTCCGGCGGCGCTCGTCCCGCCAATCCCGGCGAGTTTACCCTTCGTGCCTTCCTGAACGGCCGGATAGACCTAGCCCAGGCGGAATCGGTGCTGGACGTGATCCAGGCGAAGACCGACGCCGGACTGCGGGTGGCGATGGCCGGATTGCAGGGCAGGCTGTCGGGACCTCTCAAGGAGATCCGGGGCGAGCTGATGGACGTGCTGGCCTATCTGACCGCCAGGATCGATTTCCCCGAGGACGACGTGGAAGCGCACGACGTACTCCCCGCCCTTGGAGAGGCGAAAGAGAAGCTTTTCCGGCTTATCGATTCGGCGGACGCGGGCATAGTGCTGAGGCAAGGGGTGAGGACGGCGATAGTGGGCCGGCCAAACGTGGGAAAATCCAGCCTGCTGAACCGGCTGCTGGGTCAGAGCCGGGCCCTGGTGACCCCTATTCCGGGCACAACCAGGGATACCGTCGAGGAGGTGGTCAACATCCGCGGCATACCCTTCCTCCTGGTGGACACGGCGGGCATAAACGACACCGCAGACGTGGTTGAGAAACTGGGGATAGAACGGACGAAGGACTCGGTTGCCAGGGCCGACTTGGTGTTGCTGGTTATCGATCAGAGCGAACCACTGACCCGGGCCGATTCAGAGGTTATCGAGCAGATAAGCGATAAGTCGGTTGTGGCAGTGGCCAACAAGTGCGATCTTCCAACCCGAGCCGCCCTCGATAGCCTGGCCATGGGCTACACCGAGACTTCGATGCTCGCCGGAGAGGGGATAGAGGAGCTGGAGGATAGGATGGTGAGCCAGGTGATGGGAGGCAGGGCGGTGACCTCCGATGCTCCCCTGGTTAGCAACCCTCGTCACAAGGCCGCCCTGGAGAGGGCCGGGACCCATCTGGATGCAGCCGAGGAGAGCGTGTCGAAGGGGATGGCCGAGGATTTCGTGACCATCGATCTGACGGCAGCACTAAACGCGTTGGGTGAGATTACGGGCGAAACCGTCACCGAAGAGCTCCTGGACACGATATTCAGCAAGTACTGCATCGGAAAGTAGGCCGGCTTGACCCTGGAAAAGAGAAACGCCCCGATTCAATCGGGGCGCTCTTGGTTTGCTGGAGGCGACGGGCGGATTCGAACCGCCGATAGAGGTTTTGCAGACCCCCGCCTTAACCACTTGGCTACGTCGCCTGGAGCGGAAGACCGGATTCGAACCGGCGACCCTCTCCTTGGCAAGGAGATGCTCTACCACTGAGCCACTTCCGCGTATGTTACGTTGGGCCTTTATGGTCGGTTGGTGCCGAGGAGGAGATTTGAACTCCTACGAGCTTTCGCTCACTGCCCCCTCAAGACAGCGTGTCTACCGATTCCACCACCTCGGCCCGGTTGTGCTGAAGCTTCGCTCCTGTCTTGGTAAGGTTGCTTATATCCCGGGATGGCTGGCAGGAGTGGGAGGATTCGAACCCCCGACCTGCGGTTTTGGAGACCGCTGCTCTTCCATCTGAGCTACACTCCTGTACGGCCTCAGGTACGGATAGATTCTATCACGAGGCCACAAATCGGGTCAATTACAGTTCCGATTAGCTGCGCTCAGTCAACCACCTCGGCCAGGGTCAGCGTGACCTCGTACAGGACCTCCAGACCCGGCGCTATATCCTCCCAGTTCGTAAGCTCGTCAGGCGAGTGGCTCTTTCCGTCCACGCTGGGCACGAAGATCATTCCTGCATCGGCTATCCGGGCCATGTGAGAGGTGTCGTGTACGGCGCGGCTTTGGATATCGGTAGCCTGGAGGCCGAGATGGGAGCAAGCCTGCGAGATGGCGTCCTTGACCGTCGTGGACATATCGACGGCCGGGACGTACTCCGTGTCCACCACACTGCATTCCACCTCCCGCTCCTCTGCGATGCTATGAATGGCCCTTTTGGTCTCCTCGATGGCCGATTCCAGGGTTGAAACGGAGGTATCCCTGATGTCCAGGGTGAAGGTCACCAGGCCCGGCACTATGTTGGTCGCGCCCGGTTGGACGTCCATATAACCCACCGTGGCTACCAGCGACTCTGCCGGATCCGAACGACCGATACGCTCTACTTCCTGGACCATCTGAGATGCGGCCACCAGGGCGTCGGTGCGGCGGTTCATCGGCGTGGCGCCGGCGTGGTCCGCCTTGCCGACCACGGTAACCAGCCCGTGGTATGAGCCGGTTATGGCCTGGACTATGCCGATGGGGACCCCGATTTCGTCGAGGAGGGCGCTCTGCTCGACGTGGAGCTCCACGAAGGACTTTACCTCGCTGGGCTTCATTGGCAGGTTCTCGGAAGACCCGTCGATGTCGATGGCTGTAAGGGCCTCTTTGACCGTGACGCCGTTCTGATCGGTGAGCTTGTAAAGCTCCTCGATGGGCCAGGCGCCGGTTAGGGCGGCACTGCCCATGGTGCCCTTCTTGAACCTGACCCCCTCTTCGTCGGTGAAGGCCACCACCTCTATGGGATGCCTGGTCTTGACGTTGTTGTCGTCGAGGCTTCGGACTATCTCCAGGGCGCCCATCACCCCGGTGGGGCCGTCGTAGTCCCCGCCGTTGGGCACACTATCGATGTGGGACCCCATCATAACCAAGGGCAGGGTGGGGTCCTGGCCCTCCCTTCGGCCTCGGATGTTGCCTATGGCGTCGACCTTCACGGAGAGGCCCAGCTGCTTCATGATGCTGATGACCAGGTTGCGGCCCTCGATGTCGGCGGGGGTCAGCGAGAACCTGGCGACGCCGCCTTCGGGAATCCTGCCGATCTGGGCCAATGCCTCCATATCCATCCTGAACCGGTCTACTTTGGGCATTAGGGTATCTCCGAACCGCTAAAGGTTTTCCTCTATCACCACGTCTACAAGGGCCGGCTTACCCAGGTTGATGGCCCGCTCGAGGGCTGGCTTGAGGTCGTCGGGGCTGCGCACCTGCTCGCCGTGCATGCCGAAGTCCTGGGCTAACTTTGCGAAATCGATGGGCGGGTCGAACAGGTCCATCGAGTGCAGGCGGGGTTTCACATCGGAGCCCATCACCCGCATGGCGTTGACCTTCAGTATCTTGTACGTGGCGTTGTTGAAGATGACGAGGACTACGGGGATATCGTGATGGGCCGCCGTCCATAGGCCCTGTATCGAGTACATGGCGTTGCCATCGCCCACCAGACCCACTACGGGCCTGTCCGGCCGGGCCAGTTTGACGCCCAAGGCTTTGGGGAGCGAGTCGCCCAGGGAGCCGTCATTATCCTGAAAGGCTAGATAGGCGGTGGGATCATCCAAATCCAGGTAGTTCCGAAGGGCGACCGAGGAGGTGACAGCGCCATCTACGATGATGGTGTCCGGCAGGAGGGTCTCACGGAGGTCCAGTGCCAGCCTGTTGAGGGCGATAGGCTCCTGGTCCCAGTTCTCCTGGGAGCGCTCCCACAGCACCTCTCGGCGTTTGCGGTTGGCATCTCCGATAGCTTTGGCGCGCTTTTCGGCGGCGCTTCTGGCCGCCGGGGTCATCCGGGAATCCACGGCGTTGAACAGCTCTCGGAGGGAGACCTTGATATCGCCCAGGACACCCACGTCTGTGGACTGGTTCTTGCCTATCTCCCAGGGATCGGTATCCAGGTGGACGATTTTGGTGCTGGGGCTAATCACAGGCTCGGGCAGGTGGAACAGCTGGGAGACGAAGTTGGCGCCGACGACCAGCATCACGTCAACGTCTTCGATAGTCCCCGGAGAGCTGGTCAGATCGGTCGCCATGCCGCCGTCGAAGAGCGGGTGGGCTGAGGGGAAGGAGGTCTCGGCCCTGATGTAGTTCTCGGTGACTCGAGCGCCTATCAGCTCTGCGATGCGTACCGTTTCCTCCAGAGCACCGCACCTCGACAGTCTGAATCCCAGGAACAGGGCGGGGCTATCGGCGCCGGCGAGGAGGTCGGCGGCGCGGTCTATCGCCTCCTTGTCGGGCCCGGTCATCGAGGGGACCCAGCTGGGCCGGCCAACTTCGATATCGTCCTCCTGCATGAGCACGTCCTGGGGAAGGGACACGAAGACGGGACCTTGGGGTTGCTGCGCCGCCATCTTGAAGGCCCGGTTCATCACCAGGGGTATGTCGGCGGCGTGCTGCACCTCCACGCTCCACTTGGTGAAGGGCCTGGTCATGCTCACCATGTCGCCGGTGAGGCCCGGGTCCTTCTGTATCAGGCGGGTGTCCTGCTGGCCTGCGGTAACCACCATGTTCATATCGCCCAGGTTGGCGTTGTAGAGGGTGCTGAGCATGTTGGCCACGCCGGGCAGCGTGTGAACGTTGACGAATCCCGTCTTCCCCGATGCCCAGGCGTAACCCTCGGCCATGCCCGCCGCCACCGTTTCGTGGAGGGTAAGAATGTACTTCATCTTGGGGCGATCATACAGGGCGTCCATGAAGACCACCTCGGTGGATCCCGGGTTGCCGAAGACGTACTCCACATCGTGAGCTTCCAAGACCGTCATGAGGGCATCGTTTCCCGACATCCGAGGCATTTTCACCATCCCAATTGGCTATGCGGCGCGGGGGTTTGGGGCAGCGCAAATGGTATCATAGGCCCCCGTTGAAAACCATAAGAAAATAGGATTGACTGGCTCTTACGGATACTCTACACTTGCGGCGAATTTTCGGGAGGGCGACCTATAAGCTCATCCGGGCCCGGTGGCTACCATCACTGGTCCCGGGACTGCGATAGAAACTTCAAGTCGATCTGGGAGGGACTCGAAACATGGCCAAAGGGATCATGGAACGGTTGGCGGAGGGCGTAGTCCTGGGAGACGGGGGTTACATACAGGAGCTGGGCAAGCGGGGCGTGGTGCAGGAAGGCCCCTACACCCCGGAGGTGTGCATGCGCTATCCGGAGGCCGTCAAAGAGCTGCACTGGGAGTTCCTCAACTGCGGGTCAGAGGTGCTTCAGGCCATGGCGTTCTATGGCAGCCGGAGCCACCTGGAGTACGTCGGGCTCGGGGACAGGGTGCGAGACGTGAACAGGGCCGCCGTAAGACTGGCACGGGAGGTGGCGGGAGACCAGGCGTTGGTGTCGGGCAACCTGAGCACAACATGGCGATACGACGCTGACGATAAGGACGGCCACAAGGAGATCCGCCAGCAGTTCGATGAGCAGCTGGAGGAGCAGGTCGACGAGGGAGTCGACTTCGTAATTGCGGAGTTCATATTCGATTTGGGGGAGGCCCTGATCGCTCTGGAGAGTATCAAGAGTACGGGCCTGCCGGCCATGGTCACCCTGACCTTCGAGCGGCATCTCAGGACGAGGGACGGGTTCACCCCGGCCCAATGCGCTCGCAAGCTGGTGGCGGAGGGAGCGGACATAGTGGGGACCAACTGTGGCAGAGGGCCGGTGACGATCCTCCCCGTGGTACGCCACATGGCCGATGCGGTGGACGTGCCCATCGCAGTGCAGCCTTCGGCCTACCGGACGGGGAGGAAGTACGCCACCTTCTTCGAGTACCCGGGCTTCCCCGATGCCATGGAGCCTATGATAGGCACCCGGTTCGATATGGCGGATAGCGCTCGCGCCGCCGTAGAGATGGGGGCGAGCTACATCGGAGGCTGCTGCTCCACCGGTCCGGCCATGATCAGGCAGATGGGTCGGGCCGTTGGCAAAGTGGCCGAGGCTGATCGGAGCTGGGGGCTGGACTACGAGCGACCAACCTCCATCACCGAGCACTACAAGCACACTCCAGGCATAAGGCAGGACTGACTCGCGGACTCAACCACCGTTGAGTATCGGAAAACTCAGCGACCGGTCTGGATGTGGAGGCTGACCTAGGGGACCTGCAGCACCAGCTTGCCGAATACGTTCCGGTCCTGCATGGCCCGGTGGGCGTCGGCCGCAGCTTCTAGGGGAAAGGTCTGACTGATGACCCCTCTGATCTTCCCCTGCCGGACCAGCTTCATCACGTTGGCGAAATCGTTCTTGTTGCCCGTCGAGGCCCCGAAATAGGAGTGGCCTTGGCTGAACATGTGGCCGATTCTGATCGAGGCCCGGTGCCCGCTGGTTACACCGCAGTTCACCAGCCGGCCACCGGGTCGTAGAGACTTTACGTTCTCGTCCCATACGTCCGTGCCGACACTATCGAAGATGAGGTCTGCTCCCTTGCCGTTGGTCAGCTCGCGGACCCGTTTGCTGAATTTCGGCTCGTCGACGTAGTTGATCGTCTCGTCGGCTCCGATCTCCCTTGCTTTGGCCAGCTTCTCTTCGGTGCTCGCCGTGGTGATCACCCGGGCGCCCATCGTCTTGCAGAAGCGGATTGCCGCGCTGCCCACGCCGCTCCCTGCAGCCATGATCAAGACATCTTCACCCGGTTTCATGTCGCACCTGGTCATGAGGCAGTGCCAGACCGTCTTGTAGACCAGGGGGATGGCGGCCGCTTCGTCGAAGGAGAGGGAACTGGGGATGACGTGGGCATTGACTGCCGGGATGGCGACGTACTCGGCGTATCCCCCGTTCACGTTCACACCGATGCTCTTCGAATCGATGCAGAACTCGTCTCTTCCCGCGTGGCACGCCGAGCATTCGCCGCAACGGATGGTGTAATCGGCCAGTACTCTATCGCCTGGGGAAAATCCATCTACGTTGGAGCCTACCTCTGCGACCTCGCCGGCAAGATCACAACCCAGTACGTGAGGGAACCGATTGATCTTGACCCCGTTTCGTCCCGCCCGGGCAAACGTGTCCAGGTGGTTCAACGCCGTAGCTCTGACCCGGACTAGCAGATCGTCGGGGCCTATGGTGGGCTCGGGAAGATCGCCGTAGGTCAGGACTTCGATGTCGCCCTGTTCTTCGATGTAGTTTGCTTTCATAGAGTCACCCTCGTTCGGTGGAAGAGCGCCCGATTATATCATGGGTCCGGCCAATCGAAGGCGCTCGGGGTGCCTCTATATGGTTCACTATGAGCTAATTCTCGGGGTTGACGATATCGACCGGGGGTAGGTAAAGTTAAAGCACAGAATCGCCTCTGTTGAGACCGAGTTGACGTAGCAGTGAACGCCCCTTTGGGCCGAATCAAAGACCAAGCAGGAGGACTAAATGGCCACCGTTACCGTAGCACCTAACTCCAGTGCTAAGCTTACGCTCAAGCCCATGCCGTTGATGCCCGGCATGCCGTTTACTTTTCATAACGCATCTAATGTTCAGATAACCATCACTGCTCAGGGCAAAGACGTCCAGATCAAGGAAACTGCCGCCGGCGGCAGCTGAACGTATTCTTGACAGCTTTCGCACCTCGCTGATAGTATCGATTCGTGACAACCTGCTCCGCTGTCTTCTAGCGGCCCCGTGGTGTAGCGGACTAACATGCCACCCTGTCACGGTGGAGATCGCCGGTTCGAATCCGGTCGGGGTCGCCAGCATTTCGATAGCCAGAGCCGATGCCCATCCAGTCGTAAAGCCCCTTGGTCGTATCGGGACGGCTCAGGCTCCATCGTCCTCTTCCATACCTCGTTTCGACTCCGCCGGGACAATTGAGAATCCCGGAAGAACGGCCGGTTGATTCGACACACGGTCCATGGCGTCCCATCCAAACGCGCCTTAACCTTCCCGTAAATCGCAAGATATGTTGCTCGGAGGCAGTTATGAAGTTGGACTTTAGCATCGGCTTGGGCCGCAACGAGTCGGTCCACGAGATCGGAGAGTACGCAAGGGCGGCGGAGGACAGCGGGTTCAAGCAGCTGACTCTCATAGACATGCCCTTCGTCGGCCGGGACGTGCATGCCATGATGCTCCTCTCCGCTCAGAGCACCGAGAAAATCCTCATTGGTCATGGAGTGACCACCCCGACAACCTTCCACCCGATGTCGATAGCCAACGCCACCGCCAGCATAAACGAGCTATCCGGGGGCCGTGTCTTCGTTGGATTGGGAGCAGGGGGGCCTTTCGATACTGTGCTCAAGCGACCTGCGCCCGTCAAGGAGGTCCGGGAAGTCGTACAGTTCATTCGTAAGTTCATGGCGGGTGAAGAGGCGGAATATAGGGGAACGAAAGCCCACTCGGAATGGGTTCGGGACCCAGTGCCTATCTATCTGGCCGCCGAGGGCCCGAAGATGTTGCAGCTGGCCGGCGAGATCGCCGACGGCGTAATCTCCATCGGCACCAATCCGGAGTGGGTCAGGTGGAAGATGGCGCAAGTAGAGAAGGGGGCTCTCAGGGCCGGCAGGGACCCCTCGGAGGTGGAGTTCTGGGTCCGCACCATGATCTACGTTGCCGATTCCAAGGAGGAGGCCCGGCACGAGGTCTCTCCTTATCCCTTGGCCTATGGCCACCTTCATAGGTTTCTAGAGCGGGATACACCGGAGGCTAATGACCTGCGTACAGGACTGGAGCGGGCCTATCCGGGTCTGGCCGAAGACCTTATCTCCGATTCAAAACGGGTCGCCAGTGCTTACGAGCCCTACGGGGTCGAGCGTCTCGATGCGCCGTGGGCGAAATATGTAACGGCTTCTCTAATCGATTACTTTCATCTGACCGGTAGACCAGAGGAGATCAATGAGCGGATCGCCGTTCTGGGGGAGATGGGGGTGAATAACATCTCCACGGTGATGTTTACGATCCTGGACAAAATGGGAATGATGCGGGCAATAAGCGAAGAGATCATGCCTCACTTCCAGAGCTAGGAGGAGGTATCTGAGGGACACCCTCAGACTCCCGGCAAAGGGGCTTCGCCCCTCTGCACACCCCATGTTTCATCAACCTGCCAGGACTGTTCCCAGAGACCCCTCTACCCGCTGGGGCCCATTTGCGTTTTCTTACTCCGATACGGGCAAGAAGACTTTTCTCAACGGGACTAAGGAACGAGACTCTGAATCGAGGGTTTCGTAATAATCCACCAGCAGCTCCCGAAGGTCGGACATGGTGACAAGGCTCAGAGGAATAGAGGAGCGCTCGGCCTCGTAACGGGCTTCCGTTGTGAATCCACCGGTACTGACGTACAGGCAACGATCGCCTGGTTGGCGGCCTCCGAGGAAGGAGCGAATCAATGGAGCGCCTACAGTACCGGAACGGTGTTTGACTTCGACAAAAATACGCGGCTCGACTAGGCCCAAGCCATCTTGCGATGCGAAAACATCAACACCGCGGTCGGGACCAGGTTGGGACACCCTGGTCCGGTAACCCATGCCGCGCATAATTCCGGCGACAAGCTCTTGAAGCTGTTGCGCATCCAGTGAAGCGATCTTGTCTTCGACGAATTGTTCGGATTTGGAGATATAGTCCTCGAAGATATCTACGGCATCCAGTTGATCTAATGCAAACGACAAATCCTCGTCGCTGGGGCTCTCGGGTTCCTCCTCTGGGACGTCTCGTTGCAACTCATCAGCCGCTTCCGTCGATACCCGGAAGAAAGTCGCAAGACTGCCCAGACTATTTCGGGTACCTGCCGATAGATCATCTCGAAGGCGGGTGCCTGTCCAGTCGGCCTTACGAACAAATTCTAGGCGTTCTTGATCGTCGACCATGCGGGCTTCCAATTCCGCTTGCGATCGGATGATCCCTATGTGGTAAAGGCGGGTGCCGGGGTCGTAAGTGACAACGGCGTCACCCTCCTCGACTTCCCGCAGGAACCTCTTGACTTGAGCAGCCCAGGTTGCCCGTGTTCGAGGTTTTTCATCAAACCATATTTCATCGAAGCGGCGTTTGATCTCAACGTCTGGAAGAGTAGATTCTATTTCTCCCGCCTCACCCCATCCAATCGCAGCAACTCCCTTTTCGAGAAAATGTTCAATATAGATGCCGTTGGCCCCAGCCCGGACAACCCATACTTTTGCACTTGGTGAATCCACATGGCCTTCTTCTGCGGATCTATACCGCTAATGAGTGATACCGCGCTTCGGAAGTGATAAGACGTCAGAGTCTTAGCTGATTGGTCAGCCGGGGACCCAGACCAGGCTGGATATCTCGCTGAACTCTCTCCACAGCTTCCTCCACGTGTCGCCCGAGTCATCGCTGCGATAGAGGTAGCCGTAGCGGCTGGCGGCGAACACCAGCGCAGGGTCAGAGGGCTGTACACTGACCGTCCACATGGCGGCGTTGGGCTGGACCGGCAACGAGAGGGCGGCCCAGGTAGCTCCACTATCCTGGGAGCGCATGACCGTACCTATCTGTCCCGGCGTGGTGTCTCCTATCGTGAGGAACACCGTCCTGGGATCGTTGGGGCACACCTTGATGCTGCGAGGATAGCTCCAGGGGAAGGTCTCCTTGATGTGAAGAGAGCTCCAGGTCACCCCGTCATCGGTGCTGGAGTAGATGTCGTCACTGGCCACGACTAGAACGGTCTTGGGAGGGCCGGGAACGACGACAACGTTGTGTATATCGGGGTTTGGAATGCCCTCGTTGATGGAGTCCCAGGATTCGCCGCCATCCCTGCTTCGCCGGACGCCGTCCACCTCTATACCCATCCAAACGTTGGTCCGGTCAACTGGATCGATGGCTATGGCGGTAACCCGGGGGACCCCGACCGCGTCACACTCGTCTACTACCTTCAGCGGACGCTGTCTCCAGGTAAGGCCGCCATCGGTAGAGCGAAACAAGAGCACAGGATTGGGGGTGCCCGTGCCGGCCATCATGAGTTGGGGGTCGTTGGGGTCGATGGCCAGGGACCATACGCACATTCCGCTGAGAGGAGACTCCACCGGCGCCCAGCTTCCCCCGGCATCGTCGCTGCGGAACAACCCTCCATCCATACCGGCAAATATCCTGTCCGGCTGGGCTGGGTGGCTTGCCATGGTACGGACCACGGCGCCGTTGCGAATACCGTCGCCCACCCCGACGACATCCCAGGTCTCGCCGTCGTCGGTGCTGCGGAGGACTCCCTGCCCTACTGTGCCTACGAGTATGGTCATCTTCGGCGACATACCTGCACCTCCTCTTCCATTCTTCTCAGTCTATCGCCAAAAAAGGGCGTCAAAGGCGGAAGATGGTTCGGGTACCACAGCCGATAGCGGCCCCTGGCACGCTGCGGAACACCCCGGTCCGGGGAAATCGGTTTACGAGCTGAGGTTATACAGCCGTACGGCGTTTTCCCCGAGAATCTTCTTCTGGTCCGCTTCGGACAGAGAGCTCATGGTTTCCTTGAGCTCGGCCAGCGGTTCCTCGTGTCCTTCGGAGTGGGGATAATCGGACCCCCAGACCAGCTTATCGGCCCCGATCATCTGGGCGGTAAAGGCGAAGGCTTTCTCGTCCGGCTCGCCCGATATCCAGCATTGCCGCTGGAAGTAGTCAGTGGGAAGCAGCTCCGCCGACGGGTCGTCCCTCATCGCAGCGTCCATGGCGTCCAGCCAGGCCGGCATCCAGCCGCAGTGCGCCTCGACTACTCCGAGCTTTAGACGTGGAAACCGATCTAAGACCTTCCCTTGAAGAAACGTGGTGAATGCCAGCTGGCAGTCCAGCTTTTGCATCAGGGAGTACCACCACCCGTTGTGGGTGAAGCTTGCCGAGTACAGATCGTGTCCCACGAACTTGGGGGTGCTGCTGACGTGGATGCCGATGGGTATGTCCATCTCTTCCACCACAGCCCAGAACGGATCGTAGTAGGTCTCCCCGTAGGGGATGCCGTTGACGGGAGGGTTGGGGAACATGTATACCCCCTTCGCTCCCCGTTTCACAGCCCGCTGGATCTCTTCTACCCCGTTCTCCACCTTCGCCAACGATATCATGGCGATGGGAATCAGCCGGTCGGGGTAAGGGCGGCCGAAGTCGGTGATCCAGTCGTTGTACACCTGACAGTAAGCGTTGGCCAGGTCGGGGTCGGGGCATTCAGTCTGCCAGTTGAGGCCCAGGGAGGGGTAGAGGAACGCCATGTCTATCCCCTGCCCGTCCATCCATTTGATCCGGGCGTGAGGGTCCTTGGCGCCGGGGGTCCTGCAGGCTTCCCAGTTCAGAAGCTCCGGCCTGCCCTCTTGCTTCGCTCTCCAGGCTACGGCCTCATCCAATGTTCCCAGAGCTCCCAACGCTCCGTTCAACACCTTGGACGGACTTCCGGCTATCTCCAGGTAGTCGAGGCCATCCTCTCCCGTCACCACCTGCATAGCCTTGTCTCTATATTGGGGCTCCAGGTTTTCCGTCCACAGGTCTCCGGGTTCCATGATGTGGCCATCGGCGTCCGCTACTACGGTCTTCACCCTGGTGTCCGCTCGCTCTTTGATGGTCATGGCTTGCCCCTCCTTACTCATGCGATACAAAGCCGTCTCGTGGTCTTGCGATGCTAGCACGGATAGTCAGCGGCTTGCAAGAAAAGCTATGGGGGACGGCGAATACTCGACAGCCGTGATGTACCGTGGTTCGCTGACTGCTGACAAAGCGAACGCCAATGTGATAACTTTGAAGCAGCTCAAGGGTGACACGCTAGAGAGGGAGGACAGCTATGGCAGAGAAGATACACGTGGAAACGACAACCGTCGATGCGGACGGGCACATCATGGAGCCGCCGGACCTCTGGGAGAAGTACCTGGAGCCGGAGTACAAGGACCGGGCTATACGATTCAAGAAGGATGAGAACGGGCTGGAGTACCTGGAGGTGGCCGGTAAGAAGTCAGCGGCGATGCAGGGGGGAACGATAGGCACCCTGGGCGCCATCGGAGACCCGGACGTTGTGCAGCATTTCCTGACCGCCACCGAGGAGACCACCTTCGCCAACGCATCGCCCCCGGGAGGCTATGACGGCAACGAGCGCCTCAAGGTGATGGACAAGGACGGGATAGACATGGCATTCATGTACCCGACCATAGGGATAGCCTGGGAGCAAGAGTGTCCCGACCCGGAGCTTGCTGCGGCCTACTGCAGGGCATACAACAACTGGCTGTTCGATTTCTGCAGCCCGGACCCCGACCGTCTGAAACCGGTTGCTCACATCTCTCTGCTGGACATGGACATGGCCATAACGGAGCTTGAGCGGGTCGCTGATAAGGGAGTTGGCGGAGTGTTCGTGTATGCCAGACCCCCATGGCTCTCCGAACGACCCTTTGGACATAGGGACAACGATAGGTACTGGGAGGCCCTGCAGGACATGGACATAGCCGCAGGTATCCATCCCATCCTGGGCCCCAACTACGTCGGGGACCATATGTACCAGGGAGAGGAAGTGAACCAGTTCAATTCCGTTTGGTGGAGCGACGTTCTGTTCAGTCTGGACGTCCAGATGGCGTTCACGAACTTCGTCTACGAGGGTGTGTTCGAGCGGTTCCCCCGACTGAAGACCCTGGTGTTGGAGACGGGCGCAGGCTGGATGCCCCACTGGCTGGACAGGATGGACCACCTGACGGAGGTCTACAAGTACAGGTTTGCCGACAGGAGCTGCAGTCCCACCGAGTACTTCCAGCGACAGTGCTGGATTTCCATGGAGCCCGAAGACCACACGGCGACGTTCATAGCCGAGGAACTGGGAGCAGACAAGCTGTTCTGGGCCTCGGACTACCCTCACACCGATGCCTTCCCCGAGCCGGTCAAGGAGATAAGGGAGCACATCGGAGAGATGTCGGCGGCGGACCAGAAGAAGATTCTTGGTGAGAACGCCCTGAAGGTGTACAACGCCATGCCCTAAGGGCGGCGTTACGGCTGAAGCACGTACCCACCCCAGTAGCGCAGTCGGTAGGGAAGGGGACTGAGTGGGAAGAAACCAGGGTATTGACCCTACCGGGGAGGCCGCGTTGCAATTTAAGGTACTGCTGATCGTCGGTCTGATTGTGCTCGTGGTGGCAGCGGTCGCCTGCTCGTCGAGCGCATCTGCGGCGACCGGTCGTTCGGCATCCGTAAACCTATCACTTACCGACTAATGCCTAGGGCTTGAACCTGAGCTAAAGCCTATGTTCCGGGTGTCCGGTTCGTGCAGTTACTAGCAGGGAGGGTCTATGAGCAATTTGCTTGTTGGTAGAGAGTTGAAAGTGGTCCACGGTACGGCTGAGCCCCACACCACGCCCCAAACTCCCGGCATGGTCCGAAAACCGGGGATCGATCGCAACACCGCCGGCGCCAGTAAAATCTGGCTCGGCCACGTCACCTGTGAACCCAAGACCATGGGTCCTCCTCACACTCATGCCGACGCTGAAACCGCAGCATACGTCCTGAAGGGGCATATCCGGGTGTACTACGGCGATGAATACAAGGAGTACATAGAAGCAGGGCCTGGAGATTTTCTCTTTGTCCCGGCCCACTTCAACCACATCGAAGGCAACCCCTACGATGAGCCCGCTGAAGCGGTTTTGTCCCGAGGACCGGACAACATAGTCGTCAACCTGGATGAGTAGCGGAAATCGCCACGCGTTGGGCGGGTGTGTTTCGTCACATCATGCCGGCTATGTCCGGTTATGGGTTCGCTCGGCATCACCATCTCCCGTTGACAGGCTAGCTCGTCCGGTCTAGCGGGTTGGGCCGTTGTGCCTATGCCAAGGCCCCGCCGTCCACCAGCACCCCCTGGCCCGTTATGAATGACGACGACTCGGAGCAGAGCCAGATCACTGTCTGGGCCACGTCCTCCGGCCTGCCCAGCCTTCGCAGAGGATGAGCCTGGATCTGATTCTCCTCATTGCCTGCCAGGGCCCTATCGTACATGGGCGTTAGGGTCGTGCTGGGGCAAACGGCGTTGACCCGTATCCCCTTGGGGCCGTACTCGATGGCCGTCGACTTGGTCAGGCCCAGTACCCCGTGTTTGCTGGCCGTGTATATGGTCCAGTCTTCGCCACCTATGTGCCCGGAAGTGGACGAGGTGTTGACTATCGCTCCGCCGCCGCCTCGCTCCATCATGTGAATGACCTCGTGCTTTATGCACAGCCATACACCCTTCAGGTTGATGTCTATCACCCTGTCCCACATCTCCTCGGTGTACTCGTGGGCCGGTATCAGTTCCCCTTCGATGCCGGCGTTGTTGAACGCGAAGTCAAGCTGGCCGTAGGTCTCAACCGCCTTATCGACCATCGTCCGCACCTGGGCCTCGCTGGTAACGTCCGTCTCAACGAAGATAGCTTCGCCTCCTCCGTCCTCGATCATCCGGGCCGTCTCGCGGCCGCCGTCTACCAGGATGTCGGCAACCACGACTTTTGCTCCCTCCGCGGCGTAGGCCAGGCAAGCTGCCCTCCCGATACCGCCGCTGCCTCCGGTTACCAGGGCTACCTTTCCATCGAACTGTGCCGCCATGTTTTCACCTCCTCGTAGATTACCCTCTGCGATAGCTAGACGGATGCAGAATAAACCCTTCCGACCATCCCCCTTCCTTGCCAGGAA
Source organism: Dehalococcoidia bacterium (assembly GCA_965197645.1). Lineage (GTDB taxonomy): Bacteria > Chloroflexota > Dehalococcoidia > Plut-88900 > Plut-88900. Next base: position 1,557,158 of record OZ240219.1, read on the forward strand.
GGGTAGGACCGAAAAGAGATGGTTTCTGAGGGGCACCCCTTTGCGGGCTCAGGGCAGGCTCTCAGACTCCCGGCCCCTATCAGCCAGTCCCGGAAAAAGAGCTTCGCCCCTCTGCACACCCCATGACGAGAACAAGACTTATCAGACCTCGCTTGGCTACCAGATTAGGGCTCGGGGCATGAGAACGCAAGCCATCCTGCTGGCCTGGACCACGAATGAGGGCAACAGTTTTCCCCATCACGTATCCTGACCTCTTCCTGAGCGGCCGGCAGAATCGAGCATCACTGGTCAAGCCCCGAAGAGAGATGTATCCTTAGGCTTCTCCAAGGCATCACAGTTCGCTGGACGCAGCATCTATGGGGAGGCGTCCGTTCGGAGTTTAAGGAAGTCAGAAATCCGAGTCTAGGTGGCTAAAGTAGCCGGAAGGGGAGTGCTATGGACTACGACCTGCTCATAAAAGGCGGCACCATAGTCGATGGGACGAGAATCCCAGCATACAGAGGGGACGTGGGCATCCGCGGCGGCAGGATCGTCGCCATGGGAAGAGTCAGGGGAACGGCTGGGCGGGAGATAGACGCGGAGGGACTCATAGTCGCTCCGGGATTCATGGACCTCCACACCCACTACGATGCGGCGCTGGCCGGCTGGGACCCTTACGCTTCATTATCGGGGTGGCACGGGGTGACGACCGTGGCCATCGGCAACTGCGGCTTCGGTTTCGCCCCGGTTCGACCCGAGGACCGGGACCGCGCTATGCTCAGGATGGAGCGCACCGAGTCCATTCCGTTGTCCGTCATGCAAGCGGGGATGCGCTGGGACTGGGAAACCTTTCCCGAGTACCTGGACAGCCTGGAGGGTCATGGGATAGGGGTCAACGCCGCTTCGCTGATTCCCTACTCACCCCTGCGCGCCTATGTCATCGGCAATGAGGCGTCCCGGGACCCGGACTACGTGGTCAAACCGGAAGAGATGGAGCAGATGAAGAACCTGTTGAGAGAGGGCCTGGAGGCGGGAGGTTTCGGTTTCTCCGCCACCTTTAGTATGGGCAACCGTGACTATGACGGCGGCTATCTGCCCACCCACGTCGTGCCCAGGGAAGAGTGGCTGGAGATGGCGGAGGTGTTGGGAAACTACAACCGCGGCTTCATCGAGTGGACGATGGGAGAGTCGTTGCGAGGCTTGGGCAAGGACTTCCTACTGGAGATGGCCCGGGTCAGCGGGAGACCCGTGAACTGGAACGCCATTCAGTATGACCCCGGCGACCCCGACTACTATCGCAAGGACCTGGAATGGACCGAGAAGGCTTACCGAGAGGCCGTGGTGCTGCCCCTTTGCAGCTGTATACCCAACGACTTCGAGTTCACGATGGATACCATGGGACTCTTCGATCAGCTGCCCGCCTGGAACGAAGCCACCATCGGTACCGTCGAGGAGCGCAAAGCAAAGCTGGCTGATCCAGCCCGCCGCGCCGCATTGAGGGCCGATTCCGAGAATACCCAAAGGGTTGTGAGGGACGTAACCGATGGTGAAGCGGGCCAGATATCTCAGTTCGACTGGGACTCCTTCTTCGTCGCCGAGACGGCCCTGGAGAAGAACCGGGAGCTGGTGGGACGGACCATAGCGGACATCGCCCGGGAGCTGAACAAGCATCCCGCGGACGCCCTGCTGGACCTGTCCGTGGAAGAGGACCTGAAGACGGAGTTCAACGTGATCGATACCGCCGGTTCCGGCAGTGATGAGCAGGCCCTTGCGGAGATGCTGAGGCATCCGTTGACCTTATTGGGAATCTCCGACGGAGGAGCTCACACTAAGTTCATAGCCACCGGGGGAGGGTACAACACCTACTTCCTGTCCCATTGGATCCGGGAAAAGCAGCTCATGTCCCTTGAAGAGGCCCACTGGCGGATGTCCACCATGTTGGGATGGGCGATGGGGATACGTGACCGGGGCTGGCTCAGAGAGGGTACGCCGGCGGACATCGTCGTCTATGATCTGGACAAGCTCCAGCCAACGCCGATAGAGACCGTTCATGACCTGCCCGGCGGTGACTGGCGACGGGTGCAGAAGGCCGAGGGTTACCACTACACCATCGTGAACGGGGCCATCACTTTTGAGGGGCAAGAGTGTACAGGCGCCCTGCCCGGTAACGTGCTCCGCAGCTATGACATGGCCGTTTAATGCAGGAGCCTTTCCGAACGCTCGAAGCCTAGTGTTGACTGATGGCGACTGGACGAGCCGGGAAGCACCCGGCGGTATGTCCTCTTGGAATACCGCAGCCGGGAGCTCGGTTAGGATAATATTCACCAGCGAGCCCCCATGCCCCTCGTCGCCAGTATGGGAGTGCAGGCCTGTTCGAGTTGACCATCTTTAGCAAAGGAGTGGGGATATGACCGTTGCTGACGGTTCGCGATCATTGAAGGTGGGGATCATGCTGCCCCAGACCGAAGGCCTCCGCGGGCCGGGGGTCAGAAGCTGGAAAGAGATCAACGAAATGGCCGTCGTTGCCGAACAGGTGGGGTTCGACTCCGTGTGGCTGGTCGATCACCTACTCTACAAGCTGGACGGTGAAGACAAGGCGCGGGGGGTTTGGGAGGTATGGTCGCTGCTTTCAGCCATCGCTGCAACCACGTCCCGGGTCGAGCTGGGTACGCTGGTGCTGGCGATGGGTTGGCGCAACCCGGCGCTGCTCGCCAAAATGGCCGATACGGTCGAGGAGATCAGTGGTGGACGGCTGATTCTAGGACTCGGCTCCGGCTACCATAGGTTTGAGTATGACGCCTTCGGGTTTCCCTACAGCTACAAGGTGAGCCGCTTCGAGGAGGCCATTCAAATAGTGCACAGCCTGCTTCGGGACGGCCAGGTCGACTTCGAGGGTAAGTACTACAGCGCCCGAGAATGCGAGCTGCTTCCCCGGGGACCCAGGGACGGCGGCCCTCCGATCCTCATCGGGTCGACCAGCCCCCGCATGATGGCGGCCATGGCGAAGTATGCCGACTGCTGGAACGCCTACTATGACGATACCCACAACCAAGTCGACGGCATCAGGCGACTGCGGCCCATTATCGATGCCGCCTGCAGAGAACAGGGGCGAGACCCGGCAACCCTCGAGCGTACCGTGACGGTCTTGATGGCCGATTCCACCGCCGATCCCTGGTGGGACCGCCTGCCCAGCGAGCAGACGGAGGGGCAAGCCCCCCTGGTGCCGCTTACCGGTCCCGCCGAGTCGATAGCGGAGGTGCTGCGCCAGTACGAGCAGGAGGGCATCGCTCACGTTCAGATCTGTCTCGACCCGACCACCAGCGACAACATCGAGAAGCTGGCCCCGATATTGGAGGCGCTGGACGCGGGTTGAACCCACAGAAGCACTGCTACATAAGGTGGACTTTCGGGTAACGTAGCGGCGGACCTATGGGATTGCGTCGACGTCAATAGGAGGGCGGTAAGCGATCATGAAAGCGGCCATCATTCACGAGCAAAAGACCCCAATCAAGGTGGAGGAGCTGGACCTGGATGGCCCCAAACCGGGTGAAGTGCGCGTCAAGCTGGCCGGCGCCGGCGCCTGTCACAGCGACTATCATCGGGTTGATGGACACTCCATCATCGACACCCTCCCCTACGTCCTAGGTCATGAGGGCGCCGGAGTGGTCAAGGAGGTGGGAGAGGGTGTGACCAGCGTCTCGCCCGGTGATCACGTGATATTCTCTCTGACCGCCCAGTGCGGACGGTGCCGCAACTGTACAGCCGGCAGGAGCAACCTGTGCGAGTGGCACGTTATGGGCTCGGGCAAAGCGGTTGACGGCACTCACCGCTTCAGCAAGGACGGCATCCCCTATTACGCCGACCTCGCCACCTTCTCCGAGGAGACGGTTGTCGCCGAGTCCTACCTGGTCAAGGTAAGGGAGGACATCCCCATCGATGTGGCCTGCCTCATCGGATGCGGGGTTATGACCGGGGTAGGGGCCGTGGTGAACCGGGCAAAGGTGGAGACCGGCAGCACGGTGGTCGTGATCGGTTGCGGTGGCGTCGGCCTGAACGTGGTGCAGGGAGCGACCCTGGCCAGCGCATCGAAGATCATCGCCGTGGACAAGGTGCCCTTCAAGCTGGAGATGGCCGAGAGCCTGGGGGCCACCCACTCCATCAACGCAGACCGGGAAGACCCGGTCTCCCGGGTAATGGATATCACCAAGGGAGGCGCCGACTACGCCTTCGAGGTGATAGGATTTCCCCAGACGACCCGTCAGGCATTCGAGTGCGTCCGACCGGGCGGGACAGCCGTTATGGTCGGCGTGCCGCCAACCAACTCCGAGGTCACCATATCGGCAATGGACCTGTTCTCCGACAGGACGCTGATGGGGACCTTCTACGGCGCTGGGAACCCCAGGGTCGACTTCCCCTGGCTGATCGATCTGTACATGGACGGCAGGCTGAAGCTGGATGAGCTGGTAACCAGGTTCCGGCCCCTTGAAGAAGTGAACCAGGCCTTCGATGACATGAGAGCGGGCGTAACGGCCCGGACGGTGTTCACCTTCGACTAGCCAATCAATGTCTACTTCTTGATTGGACATGCTGGTTTTGGGATATAATAGCGCTCGAAGAAATGACCTGGTTCCCACACCGGCAACCAGAGATGCTAATCACCGAGTAGAGGGAGCAGTCCATGGCTGATTACAGGGTTGTATCGTCGGACAACCACATCGTCGAGCCTCCCGACCTGTGGCTTACCAGAATCGATCCCGATTACAGGGAACGTGGCCCCCAAATGCATGAAACAGAACGAGGCCCCTTCTGGTTCATCGATGGGGAGATGGCATTCAACATCACCGACATGGCCGCCCAGGCCGGTAAACGGTTTGAGTCCCGCGAAGAGCTTACAACGGTGGCGGAGTGGGAGAATGCCCGGCCAGGCGCTTACATCCCCGAAGAAGCCGTCAAAGATATGGACATCGATGGGGTCGACGTTGGGGTCGTGTACCCCAGCCTGGCCATATTCCTCTACCCCCTGGTGGAGGACAGCGCCCTTCTGAGCGCCATTCTGACGACCTACAACGACTTCGCCGCCGAGTTCTGCCAGGCCATTCCCCGGCGATTGAAGGGGATAGCCACCGTGAACCTGGACAGCGTATCGGAAGGGGTGGCAGAGTTGGAACGGTGCGCCAAGATGGGGTTTGTAGGAGCCGCCATCCCCGAGTACATGTCGATCAGGCCCTACTTCTCGCCTGAAAACGAGCAGCTGTGGGCCACTGCTCAGAACCTGGATATAGCCCTAGACCTGCACATCTCCACTGTTCGGGTCCAGAAAGGCCGGGGCTGGGACCGGGAGCTGGACAACTTCGGTTTCGCCAACGTGATGCTGGACAACTGCGATTACTGGGTCCGGGTCTCCCTTACCGAGATGATCCTGAGCGGTGTGTTCGAGCGATATCCCAAGCTCAAGGTAGGCGTCGCAGAGCACGAGCTCCACTGGGTGCCTTACTGGCTGGAGCGGATGGACTACACCTACAACGAACGGGGCGGTGGACAAGAGGGTTTCAGGTTGAAGAACAATATGGTCCCCAGCGATGTGTTCCACAGCAACTGCTTCGTCGATTTCCAGGAGGACGCAGAGGGCATCGCTCACCGTGACATCATTGGCGTCGACAACATCATGTGGGGATCCGACTACCCGCACACCGAGGGCACCTTCCCCAAGTCCAGGGAGTTCATCGAGACCATCCTGGCCGACTGCACTGAGGAGGAGAGGGACAAGATAGTGGCCGGCAACGCCGCCAGGATATACGGAGTCTAGGCTTCTGCGGGCTATTGTAGAGCCAAGTATTTCGATACTAGAGGCCCAGTGAAGGAGGGAACAAAGTGAATGGATCTCGTTCTTACATAGACGTGGATGGACACATTCTCGAACCCCCTGAGATGTGGCAGGAATACATCGAGCCTGAGTACCGGGACAACGCGATAAAGATTGACCTGGACGAAGATGGGCTCGAGTTTCTGAATGTCGATGGCAAGTCCTCCTGGTTCATGCGGGGAGGCACCTTGGGCGCCATCGCCGGCATCGGTCAGGACGTCCACGAGCACCTGACACCGGGCGCTTTGACCTACCAGGACTCCTTGCTCCTGGGCGGGTACGATCCTGACGAGAGGATCAAGGTGATGGATGCCGAGGGCATCGACGTATCTATAATGTACCCATCGCTGGGGCTTAGCTGGGAAGACGTATGCTCCGACGCCAAAGTTGCTGCAGCCAATTGCCGTGCCTACAACAACTGGCTGCTTGATTTCTGCAAACCCCACCCCAACCGGTTGGTCGCTGCGGCCCACATCCCCACATTGGACATTAACGAAGGCGTCAAAGAGCTGAGGAGAACTGCCGCACTCGGGGCCAAGGCTGCGATGCTGTCGTCCCTCCCTCCCAACAATCTTCCTTACGGGAGCGACTACTTCGATCCTCTCTGGGCCGAGGCCCAGGAGCTGGGGATGCCCATGACCATCCATCCAACGACCGGGTACGAGTCCATTATCAACAAGTTCTATCCCCGCACCGAGGACGTATCCACCTGGTGGGTGTTCGTGACGGCGTCCGACGAGGTGAAGTTCCAGTTCACGTCGCTGTTCAACAACGGCACCTTCGAAAAGTACCCGGAGCTCAAGGTGGTGGTGCTGGAGTCGGGAATCGGTTGGCTGGTCTACTGGATGGACCGGATGGACGACAAATTCGAGGTCAACGGATTTACTACTCCGATGAAGATGGAGCCCAGCAAGTACTTCCAGCGCCAGGGGTGGATCGCCATGGACCCCGATGAGCGGCTGGCCAAATTCAGCATAGACGTCCTGGGGGCCGAAAAGTTCCTGTGGGCCTACGACTACCCCCACTCCGACTCCATCTTGGACCCCGTGCGGAAGCTGAACGAGAACCTGGCCCCGTTACCAGAGGAGGCCCAGCGGAAGGTGGCCAGCGAAAACGCCACCGGGCTCTATCAGCTGCCCGTCCCAACTGCGGTCTAGCTGGTGAAGTCGTAAAGCCAGCCGGTGTTCCGCGGGAGAGGAACGTTCCCAGGTCGGGTTAGACCTTAATCCGCTCGCTCTTCGGATCATAGGGCGGCGTGAGGCGCACCTTGGAGGGAACGCGCCGCGTAGCAACTTCGATTTCGTAGAGGCCGGAACGTATCCAGCCAGGGGTCACGCCGTCCTCGCTCTCTACGTAGCCCATGCCCACCGAGCGGCCCAGTGAGTGGCCGTAGTTTCCCGAGGTGGTGCGGCCTACCAGGACGCCATCGCGGTAGATGGGTTCGTCACCCAGCAGCAGCGGCTCCGGGTCTTCCAGCAAGAATATGGCCAGCCGCTTCGTCAGGCCCTCCTCTCTCTGGCGCAGCAGGGCCTCTTTCCCGATGAAGTCGGCGTTCTTGTCGAAGGCTACGGCAAAGCCCAAACCGGCCTCCAGGGGGGTATCCACGCTGGTGATGTCGTGGCCCCAGCCCCGGTACGCCTTTTCCAACCTCAGCGAGTCCAGGGCATGGTACCCGGCGTGCTTCAGCCCGAACGGTCGCCCCTCCTCCGTGATGGCTTCGTACACCTTCAGGGCGTACTCGGTGGGGACGTAGAGCTCCCAGCCCAGCTCTCCCACGTAGGTGATGCGCGAGGCCCTTACCGGCGCATAGTCCAGGTAGATCTCTTTGGAGGTCAAGAAGGGAAAGGCATCGTTGGAGAGGTCCGCCTTGGTAAGGCGGGACAGCAGCTCCCTGGAACGAGGCCCCATAACGCTGAGTACTGCGTAGACGGAGGACACATCGGTGAGGGCGGCGCGAGCCTCCCCGGGAATGTGTCTCTTGATCCAGGCGAAGTCCTGGGTGACTGAGCCGGCCGACGTGACGATCATATAGGCATCTTCCGAGAGCCGGTTCACCGTCAGGTCCGATTGGAAGCCGCCCCGGCTGTTCAGCATGGCGGTATACACCAGACTGCCGGGTTCCACGGCCACGTCGTTGGCGAAGATGCGTTGGAGCACCGATTCCGCATCGGGCCCCTGTACCAGGAACTTGGCGAAGGAGGTCTGATCGAACAACCCCACCGCCTCACGAACGGCGAGGTGCTCCTGGGCAGAGTAGGGGAACCAGTTCTGCCGGTCCCAGGAGTACTCATACTTGGCCTCGACACCCTCCGGGGCGTACCAGTTGGGCCGTTCCCAGCCAGCCACAACCCCGAAGCAGGCCCCCCTGGATTTCAGCCGGTCGTGAAGGGGGGAGCGCCGTATCCCTCGGGCGGTCTCCGGCTGGCGATGGGGCCAGTGCATTGCATAGAGCAGGCCCAGGGCCTCGACGGTGCGGTCGCGGAGGAAGTTCGGGTTGTTGGCCCACTTCTGGAAGCGGCCGATGTCCACCTCCGAAAGGTCCATGGTCATTTCGCCCTCGGTTATCCACTCGGCCATAGCGTGTCCGGCCCCCGCCGCCGAAGCGACGCCGCTGGAGTTGAACCCTGCGGCTACGAAGAAGTTTCGCAGCTCCGGCGCTTCGCCCATGATGTACCGAGTGTCGGGGGTGAAGCTCTCGGGACCTATGAGCCTAATCCGGACCCCCGCGTCGGCAATGGCCGGAACGCGGTCCATGGCCTTTTCCAAGAAAACGTTGTAATGGCTCCACTCCCGGCTGAGCATGTTGAGGGAGAAGTCATCGGGGATGCCGTTCATCCCCCAGGGAACAGCCTCGGGTTCGAAGCCTCCGACCAGAAGGCCCCCGCCTTCGTGGGGATAGCGCCTTATGTAGATGTATCCATCGGGGTCTCGAAGGGAGGGCATGTCGTCGGTGGTGCCGGGCACCGGCTCGGTTACGAAGTAGGCGTGGTCGGCAGCGTGGAGGGGGATGGATACGTCGCACGTCAGACCGATTTCCCTGGCCCACATTCCTGCGCAGTTCACCACGATATCGCACGCGATGTCGCCATCCTCCGTCGAGACGCCAACGGCCGTTCCGTCCCTGGTGAGGATGTTGGTCACCGGGGAGTTCTCGAAGAACTTCACGCCCCGCTCGGTGGCGCCGATTACAAGGGCGTTGGCCGTGCTGTCCGGGACGGTCTCTCCGTCCAGGGGGATATGTACCGCCCCGACAAGGTCACCGGTGCTCATCAGAGGCCACAGGTCTTCGGCCTCTCGAAGGCTTATCTCCTCCATCTGGACCCCAAAGCTCTTGGCTAGAGATATCATCCGTCTCAGCTCGTCCATGCGGCCCTGGGTGCGGGCCACGCTTACGCTGCCCGTCTGGCGGAAGCCCGTATCCAAGCCCGTCTCGTCCTTGAGCTCCTGGTAAAGCCGCACCCCGTAGCGGGAGATATCGGTCAGTGCGCGGGTATGCCGCAGCTGGGTTACCAGGCCCGCGGAGTGGGCAGTGGTGCCGCTGACCATAGCGCTCCGCTCCATCACCACCACGTCCTTCCACCCGATTTTCGACAGGTGGTAGGCGACGCTGCACCCTACGATGCCTGCGCCTATGACCACTACCCGGGCTTGCTGAGGCAATTTCTTTGCCATACGTCCTCTATCTAGCTACATCTCGTCTCTGGCCCGGTAGCCTAGCACCATGCCTGGTGACGGTCAACGTGAGTTTCTTGACCCTGGTGTGGCCGGTTGCTAAAGTACCTTCTCAATGGGGTCGAGGCTTGGCTTCGGTCTCCTGTCCGAATACGTAACAGATGTGGTCGAAGAGTTCGAGGAGTTGCCATGTCCAAGAAGTTCGCCTTCGTGGGAGCGGGAGCGGTCGGAAGCTACGTTGGAGGGCTGATATCCGAGGTCGGCGAAGACGTTACTCTCATCGATCCGTGGCCCGACCATATCGAAGCCGTCAAAGACAGTGGCCTGCGGATCTCCGGTACCCAGGGCGAACACCACGCCCGGCCTCAGGCCCTTCACCTGAACGAGGTCCAGGGCCTAATAAGATCGCCCATAGACGTCGCATTTGTCTGCACCAAGTCCTACGACACCGGTTGGGCGACTCTGCTGATCAAGGACTACCTATCCCCACAGGGGTTTGCCGTTTCTCTACAGAACGGCATAAACGAAGAGACCATGGCCGGCGTACTGGGGTGGGGACGGGTGGTGGGGTGCATCGCCAGCAACATCGGCGTCGGCCTGATGGGCCCGGGCCATGTTACCCGCACCGCTGCTGCCGGCGGCGCCCAACACACCGTGTTTCGAGTGGGCGAAGTCCACGGAAGAATCACTCCCAGGGTGGAGGAGCTGGCCGCCCTGCTGGAAAGGGTGGACAGCGCCAAAACCACCTCCAATCTCTGGGGCGAGAGGTGGAGCAAGCTGACAGCCAACTCCATGGGCAACGGCGTGCAGGCGGTTACCGGCGCCAGCTCCAGGGAGATGGCCCAGAACGCAGATATCAGAAGGCTGACCATCCGGCTGGCCGCAGAGGCGGTAGCTGTGGGCCAGGCATTGGGCTACGATCTGGTACCCATTGGCGGTAGAGACCCGGAGGTCTGGCTGGCTGCCGGCCGGGGTGAGGGACTCGAAGAGCTGGAGCTTTCCATCATGCAGGCCGCTGAGCGCTACCAGGAATCGGGGCGTTCATCGACGGCCCAGGATATGGAGAAGGGGCGACGTCTGGAGATCGAGTACCTGAACGGGGTCGTGGTGGCTAAAGGCAAAGAGGCCGGCATAGATGTCTCGGCCAACGAAGGCTTGGTGGCCAAGGTCAAGGCCGTGGAGCGAGGGGAGCTGTCCGTCGGCATCGACACCCTGAAGGAGCTGTTCTGATATCTGAGGGACACCCCTTCGGCGGGCTCAGGGCAGGCTCTCAGACTCCCGGCCCCAGCATACAGTCCCAGGTAAGGAGCTTCGCCCCTCTGCATGCCCCGGATTTCGTCATCCTCTTAGAGCGGAATAACCCACAATCAGGCCTAGCTGCCCAGCAGTTGGTCTCCCAGCTTCATGCCGATGAGCATGCTCGATAGGTTGGTATTGGCCAGGGGAATGGTAGGCATGATGGAGGCGTCGGCCACGTACAGGCCCTCCATCCCTCGCACCCGCCCTTGGCTGTCGACCACGGCCTCGGGGTCCGAGTCCGGCCCCATCTTGCACGTGCCGACGGCGTGATTGTAGTTTCCTATGTTCAGCTTCAGATACTCGGTTATCTCGCTCTCGCCTGGAAGACGGCTCAACGCCTCGGACTCCCTGTCGAAGGCCGAGGCCAGGGGTTCCCTCCCAGCGACGCTTCGCGCCAGGCTGAACCCGTGGGTCAGCACGGCCATATCCCGGCCTTCGGGGTCTGACAGGTAGCGGGTGAGTATCCTCGGTGGAAGGTCCGGGCCTTTGCCCCTGAGCAGCACTTCTCCTCTGGACAGAGGGGCCATGTTGCACACGAAAAGCTCCAGGGTCCGGTCCTCCAGGGTCCTGATGACTTGGGACGGCAGGATGTGAATGTCAAAGGCGCCCTGACAGTACGGGCTTTTGGCCTTGAGTATCGTCTGACCGAGGTAGGTCGTTCGCTCGGCCTGGACCCGGGTTATGGTCTGCCACGTGCCGGAGTTGGGCAGGTACTGCATGAAGAACGAGGGGTGATCGTGCAGGTTTCGCCCTACTCCGGGCAGACCGACTTTCACGTCGATGTCCAGCTCTCGAAGGTGGTGTCCGGGCCCGATCCCCGATCGCATGAGTATGGCTGGAGAGCCGTATGTCCCGGCGCTGATCACCAGCCTTTCCGCCCTCAGCTCCACCACCCCGTCCTCGGACCGGCATACCGCTCCTACTGCCCTGTTGCCCTCGATGATCAACCGGTCGGTTAGGGTCTCGGGCAGGATGGTGAGACCGGGATGCTGCCTCACCGGGTCGAGAAACGCCAGGCCTGCGTTCCACCTCACCGAGTCCTTGACGTTGACGTGGTAGGGGCCCACCCCCTCCTCCGGCTCCGGAGCGCTCATGTCGTCGGCCTTGGGAAAGCCGTCCGCCACGCATGCTTCTATGAAGTAGCGTTGATAGATGGACAGCTCGTCCTCCCTCATTCTTCTGGTGTAGAGGGGGCCGTTCCGGCCGCGGTACGGGCCGCTGGATTCGGGGGAGACCCCCTCGACCCGTTGTATCAGGGGCCGGAGGTCGTCGTATCTCCAGCCGGGGTTGCCGGCTTCGGCCCAGGCATCGTAGTCGGCGGGCAAACCCCAGATAGCGGCGCAGTCGTTGTGGGCGGAGCACCCGCCGACGACCTTGGCCCTGGCATCGACGAAGCTGGGGCCCTCCAGCCGTTCCACCTCGTAGCCCCAATCGTGGGACACCGGGTCGTGCCTGGCATCAAGGAGCTCCGGCGGCCATCGGCCATCGTCCAGGTGCCCATAGTCCGGGCCTGCCTCCACCAGGCAGATGGACAGCCCGCTGGACTGGCAAAGCTGATAGGCCAGGGCACACCCGGCGGAGCCTGCGCCGATGATAACTACGTCGAACCGTTGTTTGTCCATACTTCTCCTGATATGGGCGGGCGTTCCCTGGTTCCGGCTAACGGAGGCTTAGAGAGGTGAACCCTCCGAGGCTCAGCGGATCGCTGAGAGTATCAAAGCCCATCAAGCCTCCACTGGGGGCAAGCCGTTTTCTCGTCGTATGTCGTTGATAATCTCCAGGACCCGGGTGGGGAAGGGAGCGTACTCCATCTCGAACTCCTGGAGCAGGCGGCTGTTGTCCACCAGGAAGTTCCCTGACTCCTCTCGTCCCCCTTCGCTGTCGAACTCTATGCGGGCGTCGGGGATGAACCCGCGCACCATGTCGGCCAATTCGCCGAGACTTATGGGCGTTCCTCCCGAGTTGTAGACGGAGTGGTGAGGACTATCCGACAGCAGCACACGTGTAAACACCTCGGCGATATCCTCAACGTGGATGGGAAGGCGCATTAGGGATTTCTGCGGCAATCGGATGGATTCGCCTCGGGCGGGAAGGGTTATGCACTGCACGTGGTCGATGGAGCCTCGCACTTTGTCGGGGCCCGTTACGTTTGCCGGGCGGACCCCGGTGATGGACATGCCGTAGTTGTCGATGTACTGCTGCGCCTGGAACTCGTTGAATATCTTGCACATGGCGTACTGGCCCGTGCCGTAGCTGGTGTCATCCTCGTCGATCAGCCTCTCCCCGAAGTGGCTCTGTTGGCCGTTGACGACCAGGGAGCTGGCGTACACCACCCTCTTCACACCGGAGAGCCTGGCCGCTTCGAAGCAGTTGTCCATGCCCAGGATGTTCAGCCTGACGGCATGGTGCGGCTGATCTTCGCCTCCCCCGAGCCGGTATGCCAGGTTCAGCAGGCGTTCGGGCTCCGCCTCCACGATGGCCCGCATCACGTCCTCGAACCTAGTCACGTCGCCCCGGATGACCTTGACTCGGTCCTCCAGCCCGTGGAATGAGGCGGCGAGGGGGTCCAGGTCCATGCAGACGACGTCCTCTCCCCTCTCGACCAGCCGGCGAATAACCCGCGGGCCGATGAAACCGGTGCCGCCAACTACCAGTATGGCCATGTTGCTTTCCTCCCGGCAGACGATACGGTCCGCACCTCGATTTCCCAAGCCCGGACGCTATGCTTCCAGCCTTTGCCGCTTCGTACTAGATTACGGTGGCAGGTCAGTCGAAGCTGATGACGCTGCGAGCCACCTCACCCTTCGCCAGTACATCGAAGGAATCGTTGATCTGGTCCAGAGGAAAACTCCTTGTGACCAGCTCGTCCAGCTTTAGCTTGCCCGCCTTGTACAGGTCTAGCAACCGGTTGAACTCGATGTGGGGTCTGGCGCTGCCGTACATCGAAGCTATGATCGTCTTTTCCGGCATGAGGGCCCTGGCATCTATCGTGACTGGCGTGTTCATGGGCGCATGTCCAACCCAGACAGAGATCCCCCTCGAGCGGGTGCACAACACGCTCTGCACGAAGGGCGCCTCTACCAGGCCGATGGCCTCGAAGGCGTAGTGCACGCCCTTCCCATCGGTGAGCCGGCGGATACCCTCCACCGGGTCCTCCCTGGAGGAGTTGACGACGTCCGTGGCGCCGAACTCCCGGCCCAGCTCCAGCTTGCTATCCAGTAGGTCCACGGCGATGATGGTGGTCGCGCCGGCGATAGCCGCCCCCTGGATGCAGTTGAGCCCGACTCCGCCGCAACCGAAGACGGCGACGGTACTCCCCGGCTGTACCTGGGCCGTGTTTATGGCCGCACCCACACCAGTGGTAACCCCGCAACCGACCAACGCCGCCTGGGGAAAGGGCACGTCTTTGTCTATGGGGATGGCCGCTACCTCCGGCACTACGGTGTAGCTTCCGAAGGTCCCCAGGCCGGCCATCTGGGTTACCGGCGTCTCCGTGGCCGTAACCACGGGCTCTGCCTCTACGGCGGGCGCGTTGCCGCACAGATTGGGCCACCCTTTCTGACACATCTCGCACACGCCGCAGCTGGTCTGCCAGGAGAGCACTACGTGGTCGCCCGGTTTCACGCCGGTCACGTTGGGCCCGACCGCCTCGACTATGCCCGCCCCCTCATGGCCCAGAACTGTCGGCAGCTTGGGATCGGTCCATTCGCCTTTCACCACGTGCCAGTCCGAGTGACACACGCCGCTGGCCATCATCTTCACCAGCGCTTCACCCGGGCCCGGCTCCTGAAGTGACACGTCCTCGACCCTCAGAGGAGCATTTGCTTCGTACAACACCGCAGCTTTCATATATGGAGCCTCCTTCCGCTATTGCACTGTCGTATTCTACACCGCGCGCCGCCCACCGGTTCAATCCAGTGAGTCCGGATAGCTTCCCTCCGGCAGGGAAAGCGACGCGCTAGATTGCCACGCCCCGACAAGGTCGTGGCTCGCAATGACAGAGAGGGTGGTTCTCAACCCAGGGCGAGGCGGAAGAACCACCTGGGGTGCTCTTCCCGGTCAAGGATTGAGAGAAGGTTGTTGCTGAGGAACACCACTTCGGCGGCCTCAGAGCCGGCTCTCAGACTCCCGGCAAACGGGTTTAGCCGCTCTCTTCTCTCATGTTATGGGTGCAGAGCCTCGCCCTGCTAGCCCACCATATCGTAGCTGCGGAGCAGCTTACCGGGCAAAGCTCCCGTGCAGGCGTTCTCCTCGAAGGTAACCTCCCCGTTGACCAGGGTATAGCGGAGTCCCGTGGGCTTCTGGATCAGGCGGCGCTCGCCACCGGGAAAGTCATTGTCGAATATGGCCTTGTCGTACATGAACCCCAGCTCGTCCTGGTCGTAGACGATGATGTCAGCCCAGTTGCCCACTCTGAGGGTGCCGCGGTCCTTGAAGTCGGCCAGCCAGGCCGGCAGGGCACTGATCTTGTAATGGCCCTCCTCCAGGGTCATAAGGTTTTGATCCCGGATCCAGTGGGACAGGAAGTAGACGGGCCACGTGCTGACGGTGAGGTATCTGGTATGGGCGCCGCCGTCGGAGACGGAGACGTGGCTGTAGGGGTCTTTGATGCCACGGGCAACGACCTCCTCGTCCTCATCGGCCGCCATGTGGCTGAACTCGGTCTGCAATTGCTCATCGATGGCCAGGTCCAACATGGCGTCCAGCGGGTGCTTCCCTTGCAGCCGGCCAATCTCGGCCACGCTGAGCCCGTCGTATTTTCCGTTTCGCTCGTAGGAGGTCTCCACCACCCTCACCTCTTCCCAGTTGGTGCGGAGAAGGTGCAGTTGCTCGGTGCTTTCCTCCACGTCCCTCTTCATGGCCTCTCGGGTTGCGGGAACGCTGAGCTTGGCCATGCGGTCCTCTATGCCGCCGACCAGCGGCTGCACCCAGTTGGGCATGTAGTCGAAGAGATTGTACTCCGCCAGCGTGAACTGGGCCGGAACCGCAACGGCAAGCTCCTGGGTTAGCACATTGAACCCCTCGGCACGGGCCGATTCGAGCCAGGGACCGGCGTCCCTATCAACGCCAACATTTAGCGGGCGGCCACTGACCCTCATCATCTGCGAGAGCAGATCGTACTGCTCTCCCCGCTGCTCCGCCGTGTGCCCCAGGCCTACGGTCCATCCGATGTGCCCCACGCCGAACTCCGCCATAACCTCGGCGAGCGCTACGTACTCCTCTGTCGAGGCTACGTGGCTCGGAAGGAAGCTGCCGTCTTCCGGCCGGTCTTCCATGTTCATGTCGGCGGAGATTCCAAAGGCCCCTGCCTTCATCCCGTCGTACATGATCTGCTTCATCTCGTTAAGCTCGGCGTCGGTTACCGAGGTCCTCTCCCGGGCAGGTATCATGCCGAGCACGTAGCCGCGCAACGGGGAGAAGGGCACCAGTGCACCCACGTTTACACCCAGGCCCTGGCGGTCCAGGCTGTCCATGTATTCCGGGAAGGTCTCCCAGTCCCAGCGCATCCCCTGCCTCATCGACTCAAGGGGGATGGCTTCGATACGGTTCATCATCCGCATGTTCAGGTCCCGGTCCTCGGGCCTCGTGGGAGCGAAGCCGAAGCCGCACTGGCCGATGGTCAGCGATGTTACGCCGTGCCAGCCGGAGAGGGTGGCATATGGGTCCCAGTTGAGCTGCGCGTCATAGTGGGTGTGGAGATCGACGGCGCCTGGCGCTACGATGCAGCCTGCGGCATCGATCTCTTTGGCGCCCGCGGGGTTGATCTTGCCGCTGATCTTGGCAACCCTCCCGCCTTTGATGGCCATGTCCCCCTTGTACCGAGGGATGCCGGTGCCGTCCACGATGGTCCCGCCGCGAATAACCAGGTCATACTCAGCCATGTCACACTCCTGTCCTTTGTCGTCCACTTCCCAGGCTATAAACCGACCTTTCCACTAGGTAGATGATACGCTGAATCATGCCTGGACGCCAGTCCTCCATCTCGAACTAGGCGTCTTCTTTCAAAGGGCTCGGGAGCAGCCGGCCGCGCCTGGAACGCTTCTGGACTATAGTCCCGTGCTAGAATACGATGGCGCTCCAGTTGAGGATGTCCCCATGAAGCTCGGTATCTCGATAAATGAACCCCTTACCTTCACCCAACGGGTGGATCTGGCGAAGTATTGCGAAGACCAAGGCTTCGACTCCATTTGGACCGGTGAGGGAGGGCTGTCCGAAGATGCAATCGTGCCGCTGGCGCTTTTTGCCAACGCCACCAACCGGATTCGGCTGGGGACGGGGATAATACCCAACAAGTCCCGTATAGCGCCCCTAATCGCCGTCACCTTTCGTACCCTCGACAAGGTCGCACCGGGGAGGTTGATGCTCGGGCTGGGCGCTTGGTGGGAGCCGCTGGCCAGCAGCGTTGGGACGCCGGTCAAGAAGCCTATTCGCGCTATGAGAGAGTACATAACGGTGATACGGGACCTGCTTCGGGGAAACACCGTTACCTTACACGGTGAGTTCGTCAACGTAGAGAGCATCCGCCTCGACCCCGTGTCCCAGGATGCTCGGCCCCTGGACATTCCCATATACATTGGCGCCGTGGGGTTTCAAATGATGCGGCTATGTGGACAGATCGCCGAAGGATGTTTGCTAGACTTTCTTGTTCCGGTGGATTACAACCTCAAAGCGGTGGCCGAAATTCGCCGCGGGGCCGAGGAGTCGGGACGATCACTGGAGCAAATCGACCGGCCTCAGCTTGTAGCTTGTTGCGTCAACAACGAAGACCCTCGAGAAGCGGTAGACGCCTGCCGTTACATGTTGACCGAGTATATCGGTCAGCAGCCCCACATCACCAAGCACAGCGGAGTCCCGGAGGAAGTCATCGCCGCGGTCAAGTCGGAGATTGGCTGGCCGGCCACCGACGAAGCCATACGCAGGGCGATGCGACACGTTTCCGACGAGATGGTAAAGTCTGTCGCTGCCTGCGGCACAGTCTCGGATGCCCTCGAGAAGATGGAGGAGTACATCGCAACTGGGGCTACGGTCCCCGTCGTGACGCCGCTGGGTGATGTTCGACGCACCGTCGAGGCGATAGCACCGGCGGCAACCTAGGACTTCTTACTCGTCTGCCGGCGTATCCCCGTTCCGAGTTGCCCGCTGATGGTACAATTGCTTCCAGTGGCGCACATTGGGGAGGGGGTGCCGCCCGCGATCCAAAGCTCCCCGGCATCAACCCCTCTCAGACTTCTTGGAGATGTTGGAAAGGCGGTGGCCAGGCCATGAGGTTTCGTTCCGGGACAACCCTGCCAAGAGCCGAGGTCCGCCTTCGGGTTCACTGCGAGGAACGTAGTCTGGCATCGAACGGTTTCTGTTTACCGGTAGGGAGGATAAGCTAACTGGTGAGCAAGGAGTCGGGCTTGGCCGAGATGCAGGACAAGGTTGCCGCCCTGGAAACCAAAGTCGCTGACCAAGGCCGGGTGATCAAGGACCTTCAGGAGACCGTGCGAGAAGTCTTGATGAAGATAGCCCGTATCAAGTGGTAGAAGCAGAAGGCTGCAAAAGGAGGCCGCGATGATTTACGAATACCGGGTGTATTACGCAGAGCCAGGCAAGATGAACGACCTCAACAACCGCTTTGCCAACCACACCGACGCCTTGTTCGCAAAGCACAACATGAAATCGATCGGGTACTGGGTGCAGGAGGGCAAGCAGGAAGAGGTCCTGATCTATATCCTCGCCTTCGAAAGCAAGGAACAGATGGACAAGGCCTGGGACGACTTTGAGAAGGACCCGGAGTGGGCAACCGTGCAGGCCGAGAGCGAGACCAACGGACCCCTGATATCCGGGGTAGAAAACTTCATCATGTACCCCACCAGCTACTCGCCGTTGCAGTAAGCGCAGAGAGCAAACCTCGGGAGGTGAACCATGATCCACGAGCTCAGAACGTACCACGTAGCCGAGGGCAAGATGGACGTCAACCACAAGGCTTTCACCGACGTCATCATCCCCATCCTCACAGAGCAAAAGGCCGGGTTCTCCGGGTTCTGGGAGCAGCAGGACAACGACAGGCGGACCTTCGTCTACATGCTGAGCTTCGACGATAACGACCACATGAAGCGGGCCTGGGGCAACTTCGGAGGGGACGAGAGGTGGAAGGGCTTCCTGGCCGGCCTGGGTGACGAAAAGGTCTGGGAAGGCACCGAGAGCGTTGTCCTGGAGTCTACCGAATACTCGAACGCGTAGGCGTCTCCGGCAATCGCTTGCTTCCACCCAGCAGAGAGTAAGACCTCTCAGCCCGGTGCGGCGTCCGTATCAAGACTCGTTTCCCCGTCGGTCCGACGGAATGCTTGACGGACTGGTGGGATGGTAATACCCTTGCCTCAATCTCCACAGTGTTTAGTTAGGACAGCGAGGAGGAACTCATGGCGAAGATAGAAGAGAACTTCGACGAGCTTGGCCAGTCCATACTGGACCACTACTGGATGCCCTACACCCAGTATGAGGACCAGGCGGCCGCGGGCGGCCCCAAGTTCATCGTCGATGCGGATGGCATCCGCATGACGGACAGCGACGGAAACACCTATATCGATGGCATGGCGGGACTCGCACTGGTGAATGTCGGACACGGCAGAAGTGAGATCGCCGAAGCTGTGGCCGAGCAGCTCAACCACGTGCACTACGCCAACACCTTCGTGTACGGGTCGGTGCCCGTCGCCAAGCTGGCGGACAAGCTGGCCGATCTGGCCCCCGGCGACCTGAGCCGAGTGTTCCTCGCCAGCGGCGGCTCGGAGGCCGTGGACACGGCCCTCAAGATAGCCCGGCAGTACCACGTCAACAACGGCGAGCCCCAGAGGACCAAGATAATCTCCCGGCGCGGCTCCTACCATGGTGTGAGCATCGGCGCATTGAGCGTCAATACCGCCCCGGTGGTACAGCGAAAGGTATGGGAGCCACTGCTGGCGCCGATGCGGGCCGTGGGTCCGGACCCCGAGGAGGTGGCCGATCTGGTGAAGTTCGAAGGGCCGGACACCTTCGCTGCCTTCATCACCGAGCCCATCAGCTTCAGCCGCGGCGTCGAGGTGCCCGACGACAGCTACTGGCCCCGGATGAGGGAGATCTGCAACGAGCACGGCATCATCATGATCGCCGATGAGGTGATCAACGGCTTCGGGCGCACCGGAAAGATGTTCGCCATGGAGCACTGGGGCGTAATCCCCGACATGATGACCTTCGCCAAGGGCGTGACCAGCGGATACATGCCGGTGGGCGGCGTAATCGCAAGCCCCAAGGTCTACGACGCCTTCAAGGGCGACGCTACCCAGACCTTCACTCACGGCTACACCTACTCAGGTCACCCTGCCGGAGCAGCAGCGGCCCTCGCCAACCTCGACATACTGGAGCGAGAGAACCTGGTGGACAACGCTGCAGAGGTGGGCGACTACCTTATAGGGCAGCTTGGCACTCTGAAAGAGCACTCCATGGTCAAGGAGATCCACGGAATAGGACTGCTGACGGCCGTTCACCTGACCAAGGACAAGGCTACCGGGGAACCCCTGGACAAGACGGACCCGCGCGTAAAGAGCCTGGACGAGAAGCTGATGAGCAAGGGACTGCTGACCAGGAGCTTCCCCAACATCTCCCTCGCTCCACCTCTGAACATCACAAAAGAGGAAGTGGACGAGATGGTGGGGATCATCGACGAAGCCCTCACCGAGGTTGAATCCGGGAAGTAACCTCTAGCTTACGGGAACTGAAAGAGGGGCCGTTCCACGGAACGGCCCCTCTGCTTTTTTGGCGGTAAAACAGCAGTCGCTTTGTGGTTACCCAGACGGCTGGCAGCCTTGTGACTACCCTGATGGCTGGTCGTTCGTAATGCAGTGGACGCCGCCGCCCCAGTACCACAGCTCCAACGTCTCGACCATCACCACTTCCCGTCCAGGGAAGAAGCCTTTGAGCGTCTCTATAGCGGCGTTGTCCCACTCGGGCACTCCGAAGCCGGTCATAATGACGGCATCGTTGGCTACGTACCAGTTGGCGTAGTTGGCGGACATGGGTACACCCTTGTACGTGACGCTGCCCGGTACATCCAGCCTGACCACTTCCAGGCCGGCATCGGCTACTATGGCGGCTGCTTCCTCGTAGACCCAGGCGTTTTCGGCCTGCTGGTCCACGTACCTGGGAATCACCACCGTATCCTCATCTATGAACCGGGTTATGGCATCCACGTGGCCGAGGGTGACATCGTCGGAGGGGCCGGAGAGGAGCCAGATCACATTCGACACTCCGAAGGCCTCCTTGAACAGCTCTTCCATCTCCTCCTGGCTTACACCCGCATTGCGGTCATTCAGCACAGACCAGGAGGTGATTAGCGTATCGACGCCGTTGAACTCCAGGGTGCCCCGTTCGTTGATCAGATCGTAGACCTCCCGCCGCTGTCCGACGGTGTCCGCCACGTATGACGGCACCGAGTTGTCCTTGGAGAACTGATGCGTCAGGTCTCCCCAACCATCGAAGCTCCAGTCCTGGACCACCAGGCCCGATCGGTCAACGGCCCAGACCGGTCCGTTGTCCCTCATCCAGCTCCAGTCGTAGTCCGCTATGTGCCAGACTATGTTGTCCAGCGATATCTCACGATCTTGTAAGTACCGTTGAGCGGCGTCCCTGGCGGCGGCGCTGGCGACCAGCAAGTTGACCGGCTCGAACTGCTTGATGGCGCTGACGACGTTGGCGAAGTCCGCCCGGTGGCTGCTTTCTAATTCGCGAGGCCACTGCATCCAGGTTGCCTCGTGGGGCTCCCACTCCGCCGGCACCCGTACCGATGGGCCCTCCTCGGAGCACGCGGCCGCGAACAGGCTGGCCGTAAACAGGGATGCAAAGAGCAGCTTCCAGACAAGGCTCATCAGCGATCGATTATTCCCTCGCATCAATGCAGAGCCAGGCGGCCGGTCTAGTTCAGAGGGAATCCGTACAACCGGGCGGCGTTCTCGCCGACTATCTTCCGCTTGTCCTCCTCCGAGATGCCCTCGAAGGTCTCCTGGATGACCTCCTGGGAGTGGGGGAAGGTGCCTTCGTCGTGGGGATAGTCGCTGCCCCACATCATGCAATCTACGCCTGTGAACTCGATGTTGTGGAGCCCGATGGGGTCATCCCCAAAGGTGAGGTATCCCTGGCGGCGGAAGAACTCGCTGGGCTTCATCTCCAATCGAGGGAGCTGCCACATATGACGCCGTTTGAACACATCGTCCATGGCGTAAAGCGCCCATGCCAGCCAGCCGGTGCCGCACTCCACCAGCACGAACTTCAGGTCCGGGTGCTCCTGCAAAGCTGCGGAAGCCGTGAGCATGCTCAGGGGGCTCATCGCCTCCGCCATGCCGAGCACCATGCCGGTCAGGTCCTCGCCCCGCTGCTCCTTATCGACGATCTCTTCGTAGGGCTTGTCCACTTCCCTGGACTCGCTCGCGGTGAAGACGTGGAAGCTCATGGGGATGCCGCTGTCCTCGATGGTTTGCCAGAGGGGGCCGTATGCCTTCTCGGTGTACGGAAGGGCCGGTCTGCTGACCGGTAGGGATATGGATCGAAATCCCATGTCGGCCACCCGCTTGACCTCTTGCACCGCCCCGTCAACGTCGGAGGTCTGGATCACAGCCGATGGAACGAACCTGTCCGAGTGCTTGTGGAACGTGTCCGCGTACCAGTTGTTGTACAGCTTGGCCACCGCCGACTGGTACTCTGCGCTGGGCGAAGCGAAGACCCGGAGAATCCCGTTGGGGTAGATTACCTCGCCGGTGACCCCATCCTCTTCGATGTCGGCCAGCCGTTGGGGAATGTCGGCGCCGCCTGCCTGGTGAAATCCCCCAGACACCTCCTCGCCGCCTCGGAACTCCTTGCGCTTGTCGTCCTCGTTCATGGGCAGAGGCGCCTCCATCGGGTTGCGAGGGCCTATCCCGTCCACGACGTAGTAGTCTTTGCCGCTAATGTTCTCGATGCGCGGGGCGCGGCTCTTCAGGTGTTCCGGGAGCCCGTCGTATAGGTCCGCGGGCTCCTCGGCATGGGAATCGGCGGAGATCACCAGTAGCTCTGACATAACAAACTCAACCCTTTCCGTTTTCCGATGTAACCGGGCCCGTTCACGTGAGTACGGTCTCGCCAGGCCTCGTCATTGTTGCCCGTGGCTAGCTGTCGGGAAAGCCGTACAACGAAGCCGAGTTGCCGTAGACTATCTTGCGTTTGTCCTCTTCCGATACGCCCTTGAAGGTATCCTCTATCACCTGCTGGGAATGAGGGAACGTCCCTTCGTCGTGGGGGTAGTCGCTGCCCCACAGCAGGGCTTCAGGGCCGATGAAGTCCAACATCTGCAGCGCCACCACGTCGTCGCTGAAGGTGGTATGACCCTGGCGCTTGAAAAGCTCGCTGGGTTTCATCTCCAGCTTAGGCTCTATCCACATATGCTTGCGCTGGTATTGGTCGTCCAGGGTGTAGAGGACCCAGGGTAGCCAGCCTGCGCCGCACTCGACTATGACCATGTGGAGATTGGGGTGGCGCTGGAATATGCCTGAGCTGACGAAGTGGCAGGCGGGATAGACGCCTTCGGCCATGCTGATGACCATGTAGGAGAGGAACCCGCCCAGGTTCTCGTCGCCGGCGTTGTCCGGCAGATGGTCGACAGTCCCTGTGTTGAAATGTAGGCTCAGAGGCATTCCGGTCTCCTCCAGGGCGTCCCACAGGGGCTCGTATACCGGGAGGTTGTAAGGCTGGTAGTCGATATGTATGGGTGAGCTGACCAGCTTGAATCCCTTCTTGGCTACCCTGTACACCTCTTTCACCCCTGCGTCCACATCGATGGTAGGGACTATGGCGGTGGGAGCGAATCGATCGGAGCGCTCACCGAAGACGTCAACCAGCCAGTCGTTGTAGCCTTGGGCCACGGCGAACTGGTAGGCGGGGTCCGGGGACATGAACAGGGGCAGCCCGTCGTTGGGATAGATCACCTCGGCCACGACCCCGTCCCTATCCTGGTCATTCAGCCGATGTTCGATATCCGTCCCGCCCGAGGGGTCTTCGCGAAAGTCCCGGTTCTTGTCGTCCTCGTCTATCTTGGACTCGGCGAGATCGAAACGCCGGGGCTTTCTGCCCTCCACGATGGACCACTGCGCCCCGTCGATCTCCTCCATGCGGGGCAGCCGATGATGGTACTCGGCTGGGACACGGTCCTGGTACATTTCCGGCGGTTCCTGGACGTGGGAATCGGCCGAGATGGCTGGCATACGATCCATTTCAGTCTCCCTTCTAACTGCTCTCTACAACCCCTAGTTGAAGCCGTACAACGAGGCCGAGTTGCCGTGGACTATCTTACGCTTGTCCTCTTCCGACACTCCCTTGAACGTATCCTCTATCACCTGCTGAGAATGGGGGAACGTTCCTTCGTCGTGGGGGTAGTCGCTGCCCCACAGCAGTGCTTCGGGGCCGATGAAGTCCAGCATCTGCAGCGCCACCGGATCATCGCCGAAGGTGGTGTGCCCCTGGCGTTTGAACAGCTCGCTGGGTTTCATTTCCAGCTTGGGCTCTATCCACATGTGCTTGCGCTGGTACTGATCGTCCAGGGTGTAGAGGACCCAGGGGAGCCAGCCTGCACCGCACTCGACTACCACCGTGTGGAGCTTGGGGTGGCGCTGGAAGATACCCGAGGTGACGAAGTGGCAGGCGGGATAGACCCCCTCGGCCATGCTGATGACCATGTAAGAAAGGAACCCGCCCAGGTTCTCGTCGCCCGCATTTTCGGGCAAATGGTCCGTCGATCCCGTGTTGAAATGTAGGCTCAGGGGCATGCCCGTGTCCTCGAGGGCGTCCCACAGGGGCTCATACACTGGGAGGTTGTAGGGTTGTTGATCCAGGTGGATTGGGCTGCTGATCAGTTTGAAGCCCATGCCGGCCACCCTGTACACCTCTTTTACGGCTGCGTCCACGTCTATTACCGGCACCGCTGCAGCGGGAGCGAACCGGTCTGAGCGGGGGCCGAAAAGGTCTGCGGCCCAATCGTTGTAGGCCTCAGCTACCGTCATCTGAAACTGGGGGTCCGGCGCCGCAAACAGCATGAGGAGGCTGTTGGGATAGATGACCTCGCCCACGACGCCGTCCCTCTCCTGGTCCTTCAGCCGGTACTCGATATCCGTCCCGCCCGAGGGGTCCTGCCGGAACTCACGGTTCAGGTCATCCTCGGTAACGCCTTCGGCGGCCAGATCGAACCTCCTGTCCTTTCTGCCTTCCGCGATGAAGTACTCCGCCTCTTCTCGCACCTCGGTGTGGGGGATGCGGGAGCGAAACTCGGCAGGGACCCGGTCCTCGAAGTCCTCGTTCTCCTGAACGTGAGAATCGGCTGAGATGGCCTTTACGGTGGTCATGAAAACCTCCTCACATAGTCGATACGATTCGGTACCCTGGTTGACATTATATTACATACGGACCGTGTTTATCGGGTTTCCCGGCGGGCGACCCAACGGGGCTGGTCGCAGATCTTGCCCAGGAACTCCACTATGGTATGGGCGCCCAGATAGGAGGTGACGCCCGTGCCGACGTCCAGCTCCGGGTTGACTTCGCACAGATCGAAGCCGACCACGTCGGTGTGCTCCGCCAATGCGGTCAGGCTGTCCCGCAGCTCCTCGTAGGTCATGCCGCCGGGTTCGGCCGAGACGCACCCCGGCACCAGCGACATGTCCAGAACGTCGATGTCTATGCTTACGTAACACTTGGCTTCTGCCGGCATCTCCTCCACCAGCGATCTGAAGCCTACGTCCCGAAACTGGCCCATCGTTACCACCCGGTTGCCATCGTCGATCGAGTCCTGAATGTGGGACTGGACGCTGCGTAAGCTCCGGATGCCCACCTGGGTTATTCCCTTGACGTTGTCCAGGGCGTGGATGTGACGAAAGGCGTGGGAGTTGGTGTACTGAAACCCGTGGGCGAAGGGCGAGTAGTCTATATGCGCATCGAAGTGCATGACATACAAGGGCCCGTCGTAGGCGCGGACCACGGGAAAGGAGATGGCGTGGTCGCCGCCCAGCACCACGGGCATGGAGCCCCTATCCAGGACGGCCCGGGTCAGATCGGTGATGTTGCGGAAGGTCTGCTCCGGGTTGGTGGGCAGGACATTGGCATCGCCCACGTCCACGATGCGTTTGTTCCCCAACTCGTACTCCAGGTACTCCTTCCGCTCCTGGGGGTTGAAGAATCCGGCGGAACCGAACCGCATCGATTGCTCGCGGAGGCCCCTAGGCCCGAAACGAGAGCCGGGAAGAAAGGGGGAGCCTTCATCGGTAGGGGCGCCCAAAATGGCAACGTCGGCGTCCAGATTGTCCAGATCGGTGCATATCTCGGTCCTGAGAAACGATGGTATGCCGACGAAGGGGTAGGTCTTGACGCCCTGGGCTCCCGGCTTTGGCTGGCCTGTGGTCATTCTTTCCTCCAGGTGAACGTACCGGTCCAGGAGGGGACGGACGGGCTATTTTATCTCACTACTCCCTGCGCCCTCAAACCGGCTATCTCATCGTCGCTGAGTCCCAGTACCCGGGACAGGACGCTGTCCGTGTGCTCTCCCAGCTTGGGCGCCGCCGAGCGGATGGATGCAGGCGTGCCGGTGAACCGCAGGGGGATGCCTGTCGTCTTGAGCGTTCCTTCTTCGGGATGGTCCAGATCGACCACGTACTCGTTCTCCAGCGCTTGGGGATCTTCGGAGAGATCTGCCCCTTCCATAACCGGCGAGTAGGCAAAGACAACACCCTGTTCATCGAAGCTCCGGACCCAATCGGCCTGGGTCTTGCGGGCGAAAATCTCGTCCAGCTTGGTGATGAGCTGGGGATTGACGGCCCGATCCTTTTCAGCAGCGTACTTGGGGTCGTCGGCCAGCTCCGGCGCACCGATGACCCTGCAAAACTCGCTCCAGAACCTGTCCGAGTCCGGCTCGCAGAACATCATCCACCGGCAATCCCTGCATCTGTACCAGTTGAACAGGGGGCTCTGGGGCCTCGTCCGGTCTCCCACCGGGTCGGAGAAGTGCTCAAGCCCTTCGGGAAAGGCGAGAGCATCGTGGCCTTCCCACAGCGAGAGGTTGACGGCGCCGTGCTGGAGATGAATGGCGCTGCCCAGCAGCGAACCCTCCACCTTCTGGCCCTTGCCCGTCCGTTCCCTGGCCACGACCGCGGCCAGGATGCCGTAGGTCATGACGGTGCCCGTCAGCTGATCGAAAAGGCCGCCCTCCAGAACCTTCGGTTCCTTGGTGACCCCACCGGTGAGGATGGAGGAGAAGCCGGAGCGGGCCTGTATCAAGGTTTCGAAGGCCCTGTTCTCCTTCTGCGGCCCCCGATGACCGTAGGCACCCACCGATCCGTAGACCAGTCCGGGGTTGTGAGAGGCGAGGGTATCGTAGTCGGCGCCAAGCCGCGACAGAAGGCTTTCCTGGAAGTTGGTGACAAATATGTCGGCGTCCTTCACCAGCTTGTAGAGGACCTCCCTGCCCTCGTCCTGCTTCAGGTCCAGGGCTATGCTCTGCTTGTTGCGATTGACGGCCTCGAACCAGAAGGGCGTCCGGCGGAAGGCATCTCCGCCGTCCGGCCGCTCGATCTTGATAACCTCGGCGCCTAGGTCCCCCAGTATGTAGCCGATGGGCGGCCCGACGTGCCAGACCGCAAGCTCGATTACCCTTATGCCTTCCAGCGGCCCCGGCATGATATCCTCCTGGTCGTGACTTAGAAATTGGCCAGATCGGGTACTTTATCGGCCCATGGCCTGGCCTGCTCCAGGGCCGCCGCGGCCCTGAGCACCGATAGCTCGTCGCCGTGCCGTCCGACAACTTGGAGCCCTATGGGCATCCCATCCAGGGAGAAGCCGCTGGGCACGGTTGCCGCGGGGTTCCCCGTCATGTTGAAGGCGGCGCTGAAGGGGCTGTAGCCCCACGCAGGATCGACCTCGACTCCATCTATCACTGTAGGCTGCTCGCCTACGGGAAAGGCGGGTACCGCCATGGTCGGGGTCATCAGCAGATCATAGGTCTCGAAGAAGTCCTCCATCCGCGCCCGGAACTCCCAGAGCGCCACCATGGCTTGGGCGTACTCGGCCCCCGTTATATCTCTTCCATGCTCCAGGCCTTCTCTTACGTAGTCCATAAGCTCGTCGGCGTGGTCTCGGAGCAGCTCTTCGCCGTGGTAGGCGTAGTCCTCCGCCGAGCTGATGACGTCGAAGATTTCTGCCGGCGAGCCCGACTTGGGGGTAGCGTCCTCCACCGTGCAGCCGAACTCCTGGAACAGGTAGGCCGCCTCCTTGGCAGCCGACGCAACCTCGCCGTCTACGCTAGCGTATCCCAGGTCGGTGCTCCAGGCTACGCGGAGTCCCTTTACGTCGGCGTCCATCGCCTTGGTGAAATCGGGCGGGGCCTCCCGCATGGTCAGCGAGTCTCGACGATCACGACCGGAGATGAGGTTCAGCATCAGAGCCGAGTCCCGGACCGTCCGGGACATGGGACCGCTGCTGGAAAACAGGACCCAGCTCTCCCGTGGAGAGGGCACCCGGCCCTGGGTCGCCTTGATCCCGAAGACGCCGCAGAACCCCGACGGTATACGTATCGATCCTCCCCCATCGCTGCCCGTGGCCAGGGGACATAGTCCGGCCGCCAGCGCCGCGCCGGAGCCGCCGCTTGAACCGCCGGTGGTCCGGCTGGTGTTCCAGGGATTGCGACAATGATCTCCCAGCTTGTTCTCAGTAGTGCCGGAAGCCCCGAACTCCGGGGTGTTGGTCTTGCCCAAGATTATCGCTCCGGCCTTGCGCATCCGCTCGACGATAATCGAGTCTTCGTCGGGGACGTCGTCCTGATACACCAGCGATCCCCTCGTTGTACGAATGCCCTTCGTCGATTCCAGGTCCTTTACCGCTATGGGCACGCCGTGCAGGGGCGGCAGATCGCCTCCGTTCATCACCGCCTCTTCCGCCTGCTTGGCTTCTTCTAGGGCCTCGTCGGCGCACAGGGTGAGGAAGGCGTTCAGCTTGGGGTTGAGCCTTTCTATCCGGTCCAGGTGCTCTTTCGCCGCTTCGACGGGCGATGCCTGCTTGGACTTGATGAGACCGGCAAGCTCGGTGGTGTCCATGAAAGCAAATTGACCCACGGCGGCCTCCTGTTGAGAGATGTGCGAAGGGGACGTGTGGTACTGAGGCTGATTTTACCACATAAGCCTCAACGAAACCGCCGGCCAGGTACCGGACGCGGAATGTCGGTGGTGTGTTATCCAGGAGTGCCCCGCCCCCAACGTGGACACGGGGGATTTCGCTTGTCAAGAGCAATCGTCGTACAATATAATCCTGGTTGCTCTCGACAAGTGCCACTGTTAGGATCTCGCTTGAGTGGGTATGAGCGAGTGGACGGAGAACATCCCAGACAAGCTAAAGGGTTACGTCCTAGCCCTATTTCTCGCGCTCTTCTCTTCAGGTACGGGATTCCTGATTAGCCAAAGCCTGGAGGAACAAAACTGGCAAGAATCCATCATTTACGTCATCAGGCACGGGGGAGATTTGGCAATCTTCTCCTCAGTGGTAGCCGTAGGGATTGCCGCGATACTAGAAGGGGTGGGGTCTACAGTGGTCATTGCATGGGAAAAGTACAAAAAGCGGCAAGAGAAGGCGAGAGAGGAAGGGGCAGATGAAGAACGGGAGCAATGGATGAAATGGCGCGAGGAACAGGACATAAAAAGTCTTCCCCCGCATCTTAATGGCGAAGAAGAAAGCCCTCCCACCAAGTAGCCCTCACAATCCGTTTCCTATCAGACCCGCTCCTAAGCCTAGGCTCTCTGGCATCTATAATCTCATCAGTCCACTTCATGTTTCATGTCGGTGGCGTGATCGGCCAAACCCGCCGCCATTGCTGGAGCCCTGGTAGGCCCTCTATCAATAGCTTCTATAATGGCGTAGCTGACCCACACCGAACGGGGACCCTGTAATGGCATCAACCTCCAAAGACATCCGAGCTTCGATATTCATCACCTGCCTGGTGGACATGCTCTACCCCAACGTAGGCGAGGCGATGGTGAAGGTGTTGCGGCAGTCGGGGGTACAGCTCGATTTTCCGGAAGACCAGACCTGTTGCGGCCAGCCGGCCTTCAACTCGGGATACCAGGCGCAGGCCAGGGACCTGGCCAAGCGGTTCATCTCCGTCTTCGATGGCGATGGATACGTGGTGGCGCCTTCCGGCTCCTGCACATCGATGGTCAGGGTGTTCTACCCGGAACTTTTCAAGGACGACCCGGCGAATCTAAAGAAGGCCGAAGCTCTATCTTCCCGAACTTACGAGTTCTCCGAGTTCCTGGTCAAGGTGGTGGGCGCCGATGACGTGGGCGCCGCCTACGACGGGTCGGTAACCTACCATCCCTCCTGCCATCTGCTTCGAGAGTTGGGTGTCAGCTCCGAGCCGAAACAGCTTCTGTCCAACGTAGATGGAATAGACTTCCGGGAGCTGCCCGACGAGAGGCAGTGCTGCGGTTTCGGTGGGACGTTCTCGGTGAAGTACCCGGACATCTCCGGGGCCATCCTGGACAGGAAGGTCAAAGATATCAAGGAAAGCGGCGCCGAGGTGTTGGTCGCCAACGATTCCGGCTGCCTGATGCATATATCGGGGGCCCTCACCCGGCAGGGGTTGCCGGTAAAGGCGATGCACCTCGCCGAAATTCTGGCGATGAAAGGGACCGATGGAAGTAACCACTGAGAAGTTCGTACAAGGGTCTCGGAAGGCCATCAACAATGATCACCTCCAGAAGGCGATCCACAAGGCCACCTCCCTGGCGGTGCGAGAGCGGGACCACGCCGCCGCCGAGATCCCCGACTGGGAGGAGCTCCGAGACAAGGCTAGGGCCATCAAGCAGGATACCCTGGAACGTCTGGACGAGTACCTTGCCCTGCTGGCCGACTCGGTGGAGAAGGCGGGCGGCACCGTGTTCTGGGCCAGTACCGCCGAGGACGCCTCCCGTTACATCACCGATCTGGCCGTCGCTCGGGGAGTGAAGACGGTGGTCAAGGGCAAGTCCATGACCTCCGAGGAGATCGGCCTAAACGAGCGGTTCGAGGAGATGGGCATCGAGCCGGTGGAGACCGACCTGGGCGAGTATATCGTGCAGATGGCCGGAGAGGCGCCCTTCCACATCATCGCCCCGGCGATACACAAGACCAGGGAAGACATCGGCAAGCTCTTCGCCGAGAAGCTGGACATCGAGTACGAGGACAACCCCGAAAAGCTGACCAAAATCGCCCGTGAGAAGCTCCGCGAAAAGTTCTGCACCGCCGATATGGGGGTCACAGGGGTGAACTTCGGCGTCGCGGAGACGGGTACGGTAGTGGTAGTGGAGAACGAGGGCAACGGCCGCTTCTCCTCCTCGATGCCGCCGGTATACGTGGCCCTCATGGGCATGGAGAAGGTCATCCCCGCCCTCAACGATCTTTCCACCTTCATGACCCTGCTCCCCCGCAGCGCCACCGGGCAGAAGGCTAGCTGCTACGTATCTTTCCTCACCGGCACCAAAAACTCCAGCGAGATTGGCGGCCCCGAGGAGTTCCACCTGGTAATCCTGGACAACGGCCGCTCCCGAATACTCCAGGACCCGGAGATGCGGGAGTCTCTGTTCTGCATCCGGTGCGGAGCATGCCTCAACACCTGTCCCATCTACAACAAGGTCGGCGGCCACTCATACGGCTGGGTATACTCCGGGCCCATAGGAGCCGTGATAACGCCGCAATACGTCGGCTTGGACAGGGCCAAAGACCTTCCCAACGCCTCCACCCTGTGCGGCGCCTGCCGGGACATCTGTCCCCTCCGCATCAACATCCCTCACATGCTGCTCAACCTCCGTCACAAGATCGCCGAGGGTCCTACCGAAGCGACCAAGAGCAAACCGAAGTCCAAATGGGTGGAGAAAACGGTCTTCAACCTGTGGTCGATGGGCATGAAGAGCCGGCACGCCTACGGCCTGGGCCACCGAGCCGGTTCGATAGCCCAGAAGCTGCTCCGGGGAAGCGGCGTGATGAAAGGCCGGCTTCCCATCCTGTCTTCGTGGACCGAGCACCGGGAGCTCCCACACCTGGCGCCCAAACCCTTCAGGGAGATATGGAAGGAGCGGCTGTCCAAGAATGGCGGATAGCAACCGGCAGGACTTCCTCTCGAAGGTGAGGAGGAGCCTGGGCCGGCCGGGCATGACACCTCCTCCGGATAAGGAGCGTTTCTTCGGGAGCGAGGACCGATTGAAGCCTGCGCACCAGCTTCGCCAGGAGCTTGATGCCCTGGTGCACGAGCAAAGAGAATCGCTGATCGAGTCCCTGGACCGGGAGTTCACTCGGGTGCAGGGCCAGGTGGCCCGCATAGGCAGCGAATTGGAGCTGCAGAGCTACGTCCGGGACCTCGTCTCATCCCAGGACATCAAGCGGGTGGCCAGGTGGGACACTCCACTCCCTGAATCTCTCGACGAAACCCTCACGGACTCGGGGGCGGCGGTAACCACCATCGGGCCCGAGGACGGCGACGCCGGCGAAGCCAGGGAGGCCCTGGTAAATGCCGACCTGGGCATCACCGAGGTGGACTTCGCCCTGGCCGACACGGGTAGCCTTGTGCTGCTCTCCAAGCACGATCAGAGCAGGCTCGTTTCCCTGCTGCCGCCCATCCACCTCGCCATGGTCAGGCCCGGCGACATCGTCCCCAGCATGGCCAACATCCTGCCCCTTCTGCCTACCGACGACGGCGACAACCCGGGCCGGATGCCCAGTAGCGTCACCTTCATCACCGGCCCCAGCCGCACCGCAGACATCGAGAAGATTCTTACCATAGGGATTCACGGTCCGACGGCGGCGCACCTGCTCATCCTGGACTACCTGTAGGGGATACATGTAAACCCTTTTGCGTGCCATGACCACCGACACAGCGCCATCCGACGCCGGCGACGCAACGCCACCCGCCCGAAGCCTTGGGCGATACCTGCTGCCCTTCTTTCTCCTGGTCCTGATCCCGCTGATAGTGGAGGGGTTCCACGCCCTTGCTGTTTCGGCTGACTGGGCTCGGCCGCTCATCACCAAGGCATGGGGCTATCACTGGCACACACTGGGGTTTGCTTCCACCGGCGCCCAAACTCTTATACTCGCAGTCGGCGCAGCCCTGGTTGTCTTCTTCATGTTCCGACGACGATCCCTAATTACCTATCTAGCCGCCCTGGGCCTGTCCCTGATAGCCGTCTCCTTCCTCATAGACCTGATTTTTCGGCATCTGGGGGTGGAGTCATATGGCTGGTGGGGCTTCGCTCGGGCGTCACTCAGTTCCTACACGCCGTTGTTGACCGGGCTCTTTGTGCTGAAGGCGGCAGGGGGTCGATACGATCAGTTGGTGGTCTTGGGAGTGCTAGGAACCAGTCTAGGCATCCCCTTCTTTCCCTTCGTCCTAGCGGTAACGCCGGTCGAGGGCGTTGTTGCCGTGGGAGGCTTCATTGTCCTATCCGTGGTCAGCTTCTTTGCGGCCCTGATAGCTGTCTGGACAGTGGTACGCTTGGAAGATACTGGTACGGTGCCTAGCAAGGTCGTGGTCGTTCTCTCGGCCCTGGTCATCTTTGTCCCTGCACTGCTCTCACTATGGTATAACCCCTTCCACAACAGCCCTGAGCAGTGGGAGGGGCACAAAATGGAATTTTTCTTCCGGGAGTTGTTTTCAGGCCTCATCAACGTAGCGGCTGCCGTGGGTATCGGCGCCCTGGGTATTTTCCTGCTGCGCCGCAACCCAGACGAGGCTGATAGCGTCAGTCGATAAACGCCCCATGCCCAACATAGAAGAGTTCATTCGGGGAATTCCCAAGGCTGAGTTGCACGTCCACCTGGAAGGCACCCTGGAGCCGGAGCTGAGGTTTGAGCTGGCAAAGCGGAACGGGATCACGCTGCCCTACGCCACCGCCGCTCAGCTAAGGGCAGCCTACTTCTTCCCCGATATAGGCGCCTTCTTCGAGCAGTACTACGGAGGTATGGAGGTCCTGATCAACGAGCAGGACTTCTACGATCTGACCTACGCCTACCTCGAAAAAGCCCGTTCTCAAAACGTGGTCTACGCCGAGATCATGTTCGATCCTCAGGCCCATATCCGCCGCAGCGTGGCCTTCGAGACCTTAGCCGGTGGTATTCAGAGGGCGCAGCGAGATGGTAGAGAGGAGCTGGGCATCCGGTCACAGATGATCCTCTGCTTCTTGAGAGAGCTGAGCTCTGAATCGGCGATGGAGACCTTCGAAATGGCGCTGTTGCACAGGGACCTCTTTGTTGGAGTAGGACTCGATTCTGAGGAGCCTGGCAACCCGCCAAGCAAGTTCAGCGAGGTTTTCGCCAGGGCACGTGCCGAAGGCTACCGGCTGACCGCTCACTGCGGCCCCGACGTAGACAACGTCCTCGAGCACATCCGCCAGTGTCTTGACGAGATAGAGGTAGACCGCATCGATCACGGCGTCAACTGCGTGGAGGACGAGGCGCTGATGGACTCCATCAAGCGAAGGGGGCTATACCTGACGACCTGCCCCACCATGCGAAAGGGCATGCCGATGAGGCCCCGCCACGCGGACAGCATCAGGACCTTGATGGACTACGGGCTCCGGGTCACCGCCAACACCGACGATCCGGCCTACTTCCTCAGCCGTTACACCAACGAAATCCTCAGCGATCTGGCGAGGACAGTGGACCTCTCCAGGGAGCAGGTGATCGAGCTGGTGCGCAATGGGTTCGAAGGCTCCTGGCTTCCGCAAAAGGATAAGGAAGGGTATCTAGCCGAAGTCGACGCATACCTGACCGGCCACGCTGGGCCATAGAAGCCCCAGCCCCAAAATGGTCCGAGCACAGCTATCCCGAATGCCTATGGACATGGGGTGTGCAGAGGGGCGAAGCTCTTTTTCCAGGACTGCCTGCTAGAGGCCGGGAGTCTGAGGGTGTCCTTCAGAAGTTATTTTTTTGGCCCCTTTCTGGCCAGGAAGGGGGCCAGGGGGATGGTCGAATGGGTGTTTAACACCCTGCTAGGCGATCACGTTGGAAACGTAGCCCGTCTCGTTCAGCGCACCTTCCTTGAACCGGCCCATCCGGAAGGCTGAGATGTCCAGGCTGTGGGCCTTCCCATCCAGCACCATCTCGGCCACCAGCACACCGACGAAGGGCGACTCCTTGAAGCCATGGCCGCTGAACCCCGTGCAGATGTATAACCCCTCAACGCCTTCGACTTTATCGATTACCGGGTGGTTGTCCGGGGTCTCGGTGTAGAGGCCGCTGTAGCCAGTGAACAGCTCGGCTTCGGCAAGGAGAGGAATCCGCCGGTTGACCTTGGGCCACATCTCCTCCACGTAGTCCATTCCCACCGTCTGATCGAAGGTGTCCGGGTCCACCTGGTCGTGAACGTCCACGTCGCCAACGAGGGTGAGGTCCGGGCTTTCGGGCCGGAAGTAGACCAGGTTCACCAGGTCCCCTATGACGGGGTGGGTTGGCAGCTTGTCCATCGATCGTTTGAGGAAGAATACGGGGTGGCGGGTGGGCACAAGGGGCAGCTCGATATCCAGCTTGCTCAGCAGTCCCGGCGTCCAGGGGCCCGTTGCTATCACGGCGGTGTCCGTCTCGACTCTGCCCTGCCGGGTAACCACACCAGCGACCTTTCCGCCTGATATCTCTATGTCGAGGGCCGGGTTGTCGAGCACCAGCTCGGCGCCCAGATCCCGGGCCGCGGAGGCGTAGGCCTGGAGCACACCGGGTGGGTCGGCGTAGCCCGAGTTGGGCTCGTAGCAGACGGCCGCGGTATCATCGAGGTCCAGGTAGGGTGCCACCTCACGGACCTCCTCGTCCGTCAGCAGGCTGGTCTCGACACCGAGCCTCTGCTGCATAGCTACGTTACTTCGAAACGCTTCGGCCGTGTCCTCACCGGCGAAGAACATCACGCCGACCCTGGTAAGCCCTGGATCGCCTCCTACTATCTCGTCGAAATTCTCCAGGATCTTCAGGCTCTCGAACGCTATCCGGACATTCACCTCGCTGGTATAGTGCATTCGAACGATGCCCGAGGACCTGCCGGTAGAACCGGCGCCCAAGGCTGCCCGCTCCACCAGCACCGTTTCGGTGACCCCCCGTTTGGCGAGGTTGAAGAGGATGCTGGCTCCCATCACCCCACCGCCCAGGACCACTACGTCCGCGCTGCTTCTCATACGGTTTCCCTCAGTGACAGATATCGCATGGTATGAGCACTACTGCACGTTCGTCAAATCAGGGGCGCACACCCTCGGCTGTGATAAACTGACGTCATCTCAATTGGACCCATACACCAGGCAGGCTATGCCCGAATCAACCTCAGAAGCTTCCGGACTGCGACTAGTCCTATCTCGAGAGCGGATCACCGAGATCATCGACCGGCTGGCGTCCGAGATCAGCGAAGATTACCAGGACAAGAACCCGTTGCTGGTAACCGCTCTCAGGGGCGGCTTCGTGTTTGTCGCTGATCTGGTCAGAAGGCTGGAGATGCCGCTGGAGGTCGATTTCATGACCGTGTCCAGCTACGGTTCCGGCACCGCTCCCCAGGGCCAGGTAACAGTGCATAGCGAGCCTCGCTCCCCGGTGGCTTCCAGGCATGTCCTGGTGGTGGAGGACATAGTGGACACGGGGCTGACCACCAACTTCCTGTTGAGGTATCTGGGGCGCCAGAACCCGGCTTCCCTCAAGCTGTGCGCCCTGCTGGACAAGGCGGAGAACAGGAAGGCGGCCGTGCGAATAGACTACCGAGGCATCGAGGTCCCCAACGTCTTCCTCGTCGGGTACGGCCTGGACCTGGACCAGAGATACAGAAACCTCCCCGAAGTCTACGCCCTATCGTAGCTGTGCCTTGCCAGTCCGGCCCTGGGATTGTAACCTGATCCAACGTTAATCAAACGAGTCCTGTCGACGCGGTTAGGAGAGTCGGATGGTCACCTCCCAGTTCACCCACCTGTTCAGCCCCTTCAAGCTCCGACACGTGACGTTGAAGAACCGGGTCGTTAGCACCCCTCACGCCACCAGCCTCGCCGAGGGGGGAATGCCGAAAATGAGATACACGGCCTACGTCGCTGAGAAGGCCAGGGGTGGATGCGGCCTCATCCTGACCTTCGGGTCTGCAGGTGTGCATCGCAGCTCCCCAGGCAGCGAGTGGGGCGAGGTCGACCTCTTCGACGACGAGGTCATCCCCCATCTTCAGACGATGGCCGACGCCGTCCACCCACACGGAGCGAAGATCGTGTCCCAGATGACCCATCGCGGACACCGGGGCCGGTCCGCCATGCTCCCCGAGCAGCCGCTGCTTTCGGCTTCCCCGATGCCCGAGCGCAGCAACCGGGAGACTCCCCACGAGATAGAGATCGAACAGATCAAGGAGGTCCAGGAGGCCTACGCCCAGGCGGCGCTCAGGGTGAAGAAAGGCCGTTTCGATGGGGTGGAGATCCTCATCGGTTACCACCACCTCCCCGAGCAGTTCCTCTCTCCCTTCTCCAACAAACGCACTGATGAGTACGGCGGCAGCTTGGAAAATCGCATGCGGTTCATTATCGAGGTCATTGACCAGGTCCGGGCCGCCGTAGGAGACGACTTCATAATCGGCGCCAGAGTGGGAGGAGACGAAAAGCTGCCCGGTGGCCTGGACCAGCAGGACCAGCTGGAGATCATCAAGCGTCTCGAGGCCACGGGCAAGCTGGACTACTTCAGCGTAATCGGAGGCACCACGGAAAACCCCATGTCCCAGACCGAGGCGGTGCCCCCCTACTGGTACAAGACCGGCCTCTGGCTCGATCTCGCCACCGAGATCAAGGCTAATGTGGATACGCCTGTCATCGCCGCCGGTAGAATCGTCGATCCCCTCCAGGCCGAGTGGATCCTCGCCGAAGGCAATGCTGACCTGGTGGCCATGACCCGGGCCCAGATCGCCGATCCACAGCTGGTAACCAAGGCGATGGAGGGGAGGCTGGATGACATTCGGCCCTGCATAGGCAGCGTCCAGGGGTGCATCGGCCACGTGGGAGGCTACTGGGGGATCGGGTGCATACACAATCCGGCCATCGGCCGGGAGCAGGAGCTGGCACAAACGGAACCGGCTCCAAGCGGGAAGAAGGTGGTGGTTGTGGGAGGAGGACCCGCAGGCCTGGAGGCGGCTCGAGTGGCTGCGGAACGGGGCCACCGGGTGGTGCTGTTCGAAAAGAACGCCCATTTCGGCGGGCAGGTCCACGCCTACTCGATGGCGTCGGGTAGGGGGGACTTCGCCGCCATTCCCCTCTGGCTGGAGGAGCAGGTCAAGAAGCTCGGTGTCGATATCCGGTTGGGAATCGAAGCCGACCTGAGTTCAGTGCTGGCCGAAGCGCCGGACTCGGTCATCATAGCCACCGGCTCCGTGCCCCTCATGCCCGACGTGCCGGGTGCCGAGTCCGGACCCGTGGCCTTCATCGACGATGTCCTGACTCAGAAGGTGGACTGGGGGGACAAGGTACTAGTGCTTGACCAGGACGGACATCACCAGGGCCCCGCCGTCGCGGACCACCTGATCGACCAGGGCCGAGAGGTCGAAATAGTCAGCGATCTATATACCATCGGAGAGGACATAGACCACTTCAACAAGCCGATAATCTACCAAAGGCTCTTCTCCAAGGGCGCTACCCTCACCCCCAACACCGCAATCAAGGAAATCAGGGAAGAGACGGTGGTGCTGAAGAACATCTACTCTGAAGAGGAGCGGGTGGTCGATGGCGTGTCCACCATCGTTTATGCGGGGCTGCGGCAGGCCCAGGACGGTCTGTACAAGCAGCTCAAGGGCCGGGTATCTGAGCTGTTCCTGGTAGGAGATGCTCAGGCGCCTCGAAAGATCCACGATGCCATCCTGACTGGCACCCGGGCAGGCCGAGCTATCTAGAGACCTTCGGCGTGGACCAACTCCGTGACGATGTAGGGGTGTCGGACATCACTCATCACCCCTTCTGACCGATTAGGACTCACTTCGCCAGCGGCTGTCACCCTAGGCTGGGATCTCCCGCTCCTTCCACAGCTTCCGTACTGTCAGGTAGAGCGCCTGACAACTTGGTCTGCCGGGTTCATTCGATGGACCTGTTGTGTAGCGAATTGGAGGGGTCCCGCGGAGTAATCCGGCCCGCTCAATCGACATCGGAACCTGCCTTGTTGGGTAGCGGCTGGACGAGTACAGGGGGTTCCAAAAACGGGCGATTGAAGCTACAATAGGGCAGGCGCAACGCGGTTACGGAAGGTTGCGTCATACTCGTCTGAATTGAATATCATAGGAGAGACGAAATGACCTCGAACCAATACTGGTGGCCGAATCAGCTGAGCCTGAAGGCTCTTCGGCAAAACTCTCCCCTGTCCGACCCGTTGAGCAAGGACTTCAACTACGCCGAGGAGTTCAAGGGCCTTGACGTCGATGAGTTGAAGAAAGAAGTCGAACAGGTGATGACGACGTCCCAGGACTGGTGGCCGGCAGACTACGGCCACTACGGCCCGCTTTTCATCCGCATGACCTGGCACGCCGCCGGCACCTACCGCATTACCGATGGCCGGGGCGGAGGAGGGGCCGGCTACCAACGCTTTGCACCCCTCAACAGCTGGCCGGACAACGCCAGCCTGGACAAGGCGCGCCGCCTTCTCTGGCCGGTCAAGCAGAAGTACGGCCGGAAGCTCTCCTGGGCGGACCTGATCATTTTCGCCGGCAACTGCGCGCTGGAGTCGATGGGCTTCAAGACCTTCGGTTTCGGCTTCGGGCGTCCGGACGTCTGGGAGGCCGACGAGACCTACTGGGGATCTGAGGAGACCTGGCTTGGAGACGAACGCCACAGCAACAATGGAGATCTGCAGCAACCCTTCGGCGCCGACCACATGGGCCTGATCTACGTCAATCCCGAGGGGCCCGGAGGCAACCCCGACCCCCTGGCAGCTGCGGGGTACATACGCACAACTTTCAAACGGATGGCCATGAACGACGAGGAAACGGTTGCCCTGATCGCCGGTGGGCACACGTTTGGCAAAACTCATGGCGCCGCCCCGGAGGACAACGTGGGCCCCGAACCCGAGGGCGCCAGCCTGGAGGAGCAGGGCTTTGGCTGGAGAAATAGCCACGGAAGCGGCAAGGGCAGCGATGCCATCACCAGTGGCTTGGAAGGCGCTTGGACCACCAACCCGGTGAAGTGGGACAACAACTTCTTCGAGAACCTGCACGGTCACGAGTGGGAGCTGACCAAGAGTCCGGCCGGTAAATCCCAGTATGCTCCCAAGAATGCTGCCCAAGTGGCAACCATCCCGGATGCTCACGACCCTGCGAAGAAGCATGCTCCCATGATGCTCACGACGGACCTCTCGCTGAGGATGGACCCGGCCTACGCGGAGATCTCGAAGCGCTTCCTCGATAACCCGGATGTCTTCGCAGACGCGTTCGCCAGGGCATGGTACAAGCTGATCCACCGCGATATGGGACCTCGCAGCCGATATCTCGGACCGCTGGTCGCCACGGAGACCCTGTTGTGGCAGGACCCCGTCCCCGAAGTAGATCACGAGTTGATTGGAGACCAGGATATCGCCGATCTCAAGGCGAAGGTCCTCGCCTCCGGATTGCCCGTTTCCCAACTGGTCTCGACCGCTTGGGCATCAGCGGCAACCTTCCGAGGCACCGACAAACGCGGCGGCGCCAACGGGGCGCGCATCCGCCTCGCGCCGCAGAAGGACTGGGCAGTCAACGACCCGGCCAGTCTGGGGAAGGTGCTGCAGACGCTGGAGGGCATCCAGGCGGAGTTCAACGCCTCGCAGAGCGGTGGTAAGAGGGTGTCTCTTGCGGACTTGATCGTACTGGCCGGATGCGCTGCAGTCGAGCAGGCTGCAAAGGACGCCGGACAGAACGTCCAGGTCCCCTTCTCGCCCGGGCGCACAGACGCCTCGCAGGAGTGGACGGACGAGGAGTCCTTTGCCGTCCTCGAACCCACCGCCGACGGGTTCCGCAACTACCTTCAGGACGGCCACGAGGAATCTGCAGAGGACTTGCTGGTAGAGCGAGCATACATGCTGACGCTGACCGCTCCCGAGATGGCAGTCCTCGTTGCCGGCATGCGCGTGCTGGATGCCAACGCCGGACAGTCGCAACACGGGGTTTTGACCGGTCGGCCGGGCACGTTGACCAATGACTACTTCGTGAACCTGCTCGACATGAACACCGAGTGGCAGGCGTCCTCAGCGTCTGACGACGTGTTCGAGGGACGCGATCGCGGGACCGGGGATCTCAAGTGGACCGGCACCGGGGTTGACCTGGTCTTCGGCTCAAACTCCGAGCTCCGGGCCATCGCAGAGCTCTACGGGTGCGACGACGGCCAGCAGGACTTCGTGCGGGACTTCGTGGCGGCGTGGGACAAGGTGATGAACCTCGACCGCTTCGACCTGGCGTGATCTCAGCGAGGTGCGCATACGGATCGACTCCTTTCCACGCGACGAGCTGGGGTGTAGCCGTAGCCCGTCAGGCATCAATCTGCACGAGGTATCGTAGATGGCAACCAAGGTAGACCTTCAGCCCGTCAGGCTCGCCCGGTTTGTTGAACGGGTGGCGGACGTATCCAGGACCCAACCGGACCGAAGGAAGGCGATAGACCTCATCCACCCGCTGTTCGCCGAGACGCTCTCGGAGCCCGACTGGCTTGCAGAGGAGCACCAGATCCCGGTGCCTGGAAAGTTCGCCCAGTACCTGGTCTATCGGGAGGAGGACCGCTCTCTATCCGTGATGGCCATGGTAGTACCCACCGGGACCACCACCCCCGTTCACGACCATCTGGCCTGGGGTCTCGTCGGCGTGTACCAGGGCAGGCAGCAGGAGACGGTCTACCGGCGGACCGATGGGGCGGGAGATCCAGCGAAAGCCGTTTTGGTGGAGACGGAGCGAAACGTCCTCAACGTGGGAGATATCACCCACCTGGTGCCTCCGGAAGGGGACATCCACAAGATAGAGACTATCAGCGAAGACCAGACTTCTATCTCTATTCACATCCTGGGAAACGATATCGGGTGCCAGTGGAGGCATGCCTTCGACGTTGAGAAGCAGGCCGCCTACGACTTTCGTTCAGGCTACGTCAACGCGCCCTGCCATGATCAAGGCTAGCCCAGCTCTCGAAACTCCCGGCAACGGTAAATGACCCTAGCAGCCGTCGGCCACTCCCACAAGCTGGGCTTGGAAGAGGCCGCTAGAGAAGCGTCCTTCATGGTGATGGAGAGGCTCGGTTCGTCCGATGTCGACTTCCTTCTATCCTTCGCCACCTCCGAGTACGCCCATCACTCCCCTCGGCTCTTCGACGAGCTGAAACAGCATACCGGCACGTCGGAAATCGTCGGGTGCAGCGCTATGACCGTCATATCCGAGCAAGGAGAGTTCGAGGACCGGCCGGGACTTGTGGTCCTGGCTCTGTCCTCCGACGAGCTCCAGTTCTCACCCTTCATCTTCCAGAACGGTCCTTCATTAGCGGCAGACATCAACGGCATGCTGGCCAACACCGACGGCGAGAGCCGAACCTCGCTGCTTCTCCTCCTGACCGATATCTTCGGCGTCCGCCCGCCCCAGATCATAAAGGAGTTGCGGCCGGAAGGAGCCTTCGTACCCATCGTCGGCGGAGCGGCTTCCGGCCACCCAGAGGACGAGTCCACCGTCCAGTGGTACTCGGAGCGCCATACCAATCAGGGTGTGTCAGGCGCTCTCATCTCGGGCAATCTCCGGTACAGCACTCACGTATCCCCGGGCTGCGAACCCATAGGCGAACCCTTCATCATCACGGCGGCGGAGGGCAAGACCATCAGAGAGATAGGTAACCGGCCCGCCTACTCCATGCTCCAGGATGCCTTGAGCATATTCCCTAACGAGGAGATAGAGCGGGTCTCCAAGGGCATCCTCGCCGGCCTACTGTTCGATGAGCGCAAGTACCCGCCCCGGAGAGGCGATTACCTTACCAGAAGCATAGAGAGCGTCGATCCCTCGTCAGGGACGGTGACCATCGTCGAGGAGGTCAAGCCGGGCCAGACGATCCAGTTCCACGTGAGAAATCCTCTAACCGCTCGCACGGAACTGGAGGACAGCGTCAGGAAGGTCTCCTGGGACTCGCAGCTGCAGACGCCCCTGTTCGCCCTTTACATGGAGAGCCTGGGAAGGGGTGGACGGGTGCACACGGAGCCGGACCACGACGTCAAAATCATTCGCGAGGGGTTGGGAGACGTCCCGATAATCGGGTTCCTTACCAACGCCGAGTTTGCTCCCCGGGGCAAGCTGAACCTGGTCCACAACTACAGCTCGGTGTTGACCATCGTCTGCGACGCACCGAAGAAGTAGAGCTAAAACAGAACGGTTAGCGCCTCGACGGACTCGCTGGCCGAGTGCCCGGTGGTTGGGCTGCCGCCCACGATGAAGATCCGGGAATCTATCGCCGCCGCACCCAGATCGTGCCGGGGGCCTGTCAGGGAAGGTAGAACAGTCCACTCTCCGTTGGGGATGCTGTACCTTTCCATTGCGGCGAAGGTGTATTGCAGGTCCTCTCCGCCCACCACATAGATCTCTTGGCCGATGGCAATTGCAGCCGCTCCCGCCCTGGCGGTCGGCATGTCCGGGCCGGCTGTCCACGTGTTCTTGACCGGGTCGAGAATATCGAAATGGGGCAATCCCCCCGGGCCTTCCGCGCCTCTGCCCCCGGCAACGTATATCAGCGAATCCACCGTTACTGCAGCAACGTGGCTCCTTGGCGTCGGCAGCAACAGCCGTACAGTCCACCTGTCGCGGGCCGGCTCGTAGACGTCAGACCGGTCGAGGACGCCTTCCTCACTGATGCCTCCGA
The DNA here is from genome assembly GCA_965197645.1 of Dehalococcoidia bacterium. Lineage (GTDB taxonomy): Bacteria > Chloroflexota > Dehalococcoidia > Plut-88900 > Plut-88900. The sequence continues at coordinate 1,600,829 of OZ240219.1, forward strand.
ACACGTAGATGAACCCGTCCAGCACCGCAGCGGCCGCCGCGGCGCGGGCCATGGGCATCGTCCCTCGCAGCTCCCAGCTATCCGACGCAGGCGAGTAGACGTATATGCTGCTGGTGGGGTCTGAGCGACGGCCCACGAAGCCGCCTAGGACGTAGATCTCGCCCTCCAGGACCGCTACCGCGGGGCGGTGAATCGGTTGGGGAAGGGGCGCCGCCATACTCCACTGGTCGGAGAAGGGGTCGTAGACCTCCACGGTGTCCAGCGCCTTGCCCAGTTGGTCCTGACCCCCGATGGCGTACACTTTGTTGTTGAGCACGGCGACGCCCAGCCCGGTTCGAGGTACTGACATAGGCGCCACGTCCAGCCAGTTGCCCACGGGCGCCGGGGTTGCCAACGGATCGGGCGTAGGGGTAGGAGTAACTACTACCGAGGTGCAAGCCAACACCGCGATTACCGCGAGCGGCAAGAGGAACCATAGTTTTTGCATATATCTAGTCCAGGCAGAAAGAGAGGGCCTTGCCGGTCAAAGGCCCTTCTCCGAAATTCAAGTGGTTTATTGGTCTGGTCAAACTGTAGTCTGGCTCCGAGGAATGGGGACTAACCACCGGCTAGGGGCGGAAATACCGCCACGACTTGCCCTTCCTCCAGCTTCTTGTTGGAGCGCCACCGCTCTTCGGGTGGACAGGTCTCGCCGTTTATGAGCGTCATTTGGGACATCTCAGCAGGGATGTCCAGCTTGTTCAGTAGATCGGTCAGCGTCGCTTCGTCATCCAATTCCACTACCCCCTTACCCGTCTTATTGCCGATCTTGGGTCTGAGGCTAGCGTACAACTTGACCTCTATAGTCTTCATTTAAGCGAAGAGGTCCTTTCTATCGACTCATCTACATTCTACCAATAGTGGCGAGGACCTATTCCGGCGCCTCTTGCACCAGTGTCTGGTGCCAGGGAGACCTCTGGGTGACGGGCTCGATGGCCGGGAACCGGTAGCCCCGGCCTCCCGAATCGGCAGCCTCGCCGGTGAGAGTCGTGCTGAGAAGACCTTCGGCTACCTTGCAAGCTACGTAGGGCTTTCGTACGTCCAGCGGGCTGTTCTGCAGGTAGTCTTTCCACACTCCCAGCTTGGTGCCGGCCTGGATGAAACCCTTGACCATCCCCACGTCGTTGAGGGCGCCCACGTCGTTGGCCCTGCCCACCATAATGGCACCGACGATCTGGTCGTCCTTCCATGATAATCTGCGGTAGACGGACGTGAGATCGCTGGACACCGTGGTGGTATCCGCCTCGTTGCCCCAGTCTCCGAAGCTGGCCACCTGGAGCCCGACCACGTCCAGAACGTTCAGTCCCATGCTCCCCGCATACTCGATGCTCCGACCTGCCATGTTGGCGCCCGCCACCCGCCCGTGCTCGAAGGCTGTGGGCTGTATGGCGTGGACCTCCTGGGCGCCGGTGCCGAGGACCGGGCCCTGGGCCACGTCCCCGGCGGCGTAGACGTTGTCCACGTTGGTCTGCATCTTGTTGTTCACCAGGATGCCGTCGCCGGTGTTTATCCCTGCGCTGGCTGCGAAGTCCATGTTGGGCCTTATGCCCGTGGCCATCACCACCGAATCGGCTTCCAGGCTTCGACCGTCCTGAAGGCTGAGGCTGAAGCGACCGTTGCCGGCGGATATCTCCGTTACGCTGGCGCCGGTAACGCTCTCGACCCCGTGGCGGCTCATCCAGCCCTCCACCACTCCCGCTCCATCGGCGCTTATCATCCGGGGAAGTATGTGGTCTTCCAGCTCGACGAAGGTCACCTTGTGCCTGGCGCCGTGGAGCCCGTCCAGAATGATGAGGCCGATGAATCCGGCGCCGACGATTGCCACGTCCCCGTTGGCCTTGGCGCCGGCCAAGAATCCCCGGGCATCCTCCAGGGTCCACATGTTCTGCACGCCTGAAAGGTCAGCGCCGGTTATGGGGGGCCTGGTAGCAGAGGACCCGGTGGCGATCAGCAGGTTGTCGTACTCCGCCGTCGAGCCGTCGTCCAGGGTCACGGAGTTGCCGCCCGTATCGATAGAGGCAACGCTCCGACCGAACCTGGTCTCGACGTTGAGCTTGGAGAAGTAGTCCGGGTTGCCGGTGAGCACCGACTTCTCTTCGATGTTGCCCGCCAGGAAATAGGGCAGGGCCATCCGAGAGTAGGCCGGCTCATCTCCGATTACGGTTATCTGGGCATCCGAGTCGTAGCGGCGTATAGTTTCGGCCGCTCTCACCCCGGCTGGGCCTGCGCCGGCTATTACATTTCTAGCTCCGTTTGCCATGGCTCTACCCTCCTGGATATCCTCTCGCCCCGTGGTACAGAATAGTTATCCGGTCCTCCGGTTTAAGGTCGGTATCGGTCCCGTTGATAAAATCGATGTTCTTGCCGTTTACCAGTATATAGATGTCTTCGCTCGGCTGACTGCCGTTCCCCTCGGTATAGACCAGGTCGGAAAGCTCTCCACCGAACTTGTCCGTTATCTCTTCCAGCGCCTGCCCAACCCCGGATGCCTCGATCTCATCTGTTGCCGTTCCGGTCACCGACCGGAGTTTACCGAGAAATACGACCGTTGCCATGGGGGCCGCCTACCCGAGGATGGTCCTATTCAATTCCCAACTCGACGAGCTTCGTGGTCAACGGTTCTCCGTCTTCGTTCCAGCCCCTCCGGCTGTAGTACTCGGGGAGCATCTGGTCCAGATGGCCCACTCTACCTTTGGCCGGCCCTTCGGGGACCGCCTCTTTGGTAATCCTATCGGGAAGGCTGTCATCGGCCTTGGTCAGGCCGGCTCTCAGATTATACATCCTCTCCAAGTTCCACACCCTCTCGCCTATGCGATGCATCTCTTCGATGGTGTAGGGTACGCCGGTTGCCGCAACCAACAGCTCCATGATGTCATCCAGTTCGTTGCCACCGCTGATGAACAGGCACAATCCGGTCGAATCGTGTATAGAGTTCTCGTTCTGCAGAGATATCACCAGCTCGGCCTTGCCATCGGGCGAAGCCGGGTCCAACTTGTAGGGCATGCCGAACAACTCCGAGCCGGGGGTGAAGGCCCTAAGGTGGTCTGCGCCCCGGTTGTTGGTGGCGTATCCCAGGCTCATGCCGTTGTAGGTCCGGGGGTCGTAGGCGGGGAACTCCTGGCCCTTGGCTCCCATGTGGACATCCGGGTCGTCGAACTTCTCGCCCATCCGCTTGGAACCCTCAGCCAACTCGGTGCCGATGCCCTGCCGGTAGCAGGTCTGCTCCACCAGGGATACCAGGGCTTCTCCACTGCCGAAGCTCAGCTCCATCCCGGCCTCTTCCTTCTTGATGTGCCCCTTTTCGTATAGCTCCATGGCCGCGGAGATGGTGGCGCCCATCGAAATGGTGTCCACTCCCAACTCGTTGCACAGCCAGGAGGCCTCTATCAGCGCATCCAGGTCACCGACGCCGCACTGGGCGCCCAGTGCCCACGCCGTCTCGTATTCCGGCCCCTCGCCGGCCGCGTTCCAGTTGCGGGGATGGTTGGAGACCGTGAACTTGCCGGCTGCATCGCCGGAGAGATGAGACACCCTGCCGCAGGCTATCGTGCACCCGAAGCAGGCCTTGTTCCTGATCAGGCTGGTCGAGTTGAGGGCATCGACGTTGATGCTCTCCTCGTCCTCGAACATCGTCTGCTGATGATTCCGGGTTGGCAGGCCCCCGGTGGCGTTGATGGCGTCCATCATCCCCAGGGTGCCATTGGCTGCCATCCCCTCGATGGCGATGCTGTCCGCCAGCTTATTCTTCTGCTCCCACATCGCCTTCATCATGGCCTGAGGAGAGGAGACCGTCACTCCGCCGGTGCCCCGTACGGCGATGGCTTTGAGATTCTTGGAGCCCATCACTGCGCCTACGCCGGACCTGCCGGCGGCGCGATGGAGATCGTTCATTATGCATGCGTACCGCACCAGGTTTTCACCCGCCGGCCCTATACCGGCTATGGAGCAGTCCGGGACCCCCGTGTCTCTCCGTATCAGGTCCTCGGCGTCCCAGACTGTCCGGCCCCAGATGCCCGACGCCGAACGAAGCTCGACGGTGTCATCGTATATCCATAGGTAGACCGGGTCGGCGGACTCGCCCTCCAGGATGATCATGTCGTATCCGGCGAACTTTAGCTCTGCGGCCCAATGACCACCCGAGCTGGACCCGGTTATGGCTCCCGTGAGAGGGCCTTTCGTTACGGCCGAGTATCGGGACGAGGTGGATGCACCCGTCCCGGTCAGCGGGCCGGTGGCCATGACCAGCACGTTATCCGGGCTGAGCGGGTCGACGGAAGGGTCCATCTCCTCGAAGAGGTACTTGCCAGCCAGGCCCCGGGCGCCGACGTAGTCACGGGCCCAGTCCATGTTCAGGTCTTCTTTCGTCGTTACGCCGTCGGTGAGGTTCACACGGACTATCTTGCCGGTCCATCCGTACATGTAACCTCACTCTTCCTTACTGGTCTGCAAGCGGGACCGGTGGCCTTATGCCAGACCGGGTTAGAGGAGTACTACGTCCTCTCTCTGCACCCCTTCGGCGGCGACGGTTATGAGACCGTTGCCGACAACGCTCTTGTCGACGCCCGTTTTCCAGGTACAACAGGCGATCAGGAGGTCTCCCGCTTCATAGGCAACGATCCCGGACAGGTCCATGAAGGTATCGCCGGACTGGCCCACCTCCTTCTTGAACCCCTCGAAGTAGTCTCGAAAACCCTCGCGGGATATCGAGCCTTTCTGGGGATCGTTGAACTGGAAACCGGGCGCAGTGGACTCCAAGAGCTTGTCAACGTTGCCCTCGGACCAGCCCTCGGCATAGAGGCCCAGGGACTGCTCTTTTGTCCGGTTGGCCATCGACTGCTCTCCCCTGCGGCCCTAGATTAATCTCAGCTCCTGAAGCTTGTCAGCCGAAGGCTCGCCGTCGGAGCTCCAGCCCCGGGCTTCATAGTACTCGGGGAGCATCTTGCCCAGCTCGCTGACCTGGCCCTGGGCCGGGCCTGAGGGTATGCCTTCGTTCAGGATCCTCTTGGGCAGTGTGTCCTGATCGCCGCCGATACCGGCTTTGAGGTTGAACATCCTCTCCAGGTTGTAGATCCGTTCCCCTATCTGCATCAGGTCTTCCTGGGAGTAGTCGATGCCCGTAGTGGCTACTATCTCGGGGTGAATCTCGTCCAGACCGATGCCGAAGGTCAGGAACAGGCACAGCCCCGAGGCGTCGACCGTAGAGGTCAGGTCCTGGAATACCTTGGTCAGGCCGGCCTTGCCTTCCGTCGCCGCCGGTTCCACCTTTTCCGGAATGCCGAAGACCTCGGCGGCGATGGTGTAAGCCTTCAGATGGCAGGCGCCTCGGTTGGAGGTCGCATAACCGAGGCCGATGCCCTGGAAGGTCCGGCCGTCGTACGCTGCGAACTCCTGGCCCTTGACGCCCATGAACAGGTCCGGCTGCTCGAACTTTTCTGTGAGCCGCTTGCCGCCTTCGGCCAGCTCATCACCGAATCCCTCACGATAGGCGGTCTTCTCCGTCATCGCTACCAGGGCGTCGCCGCTGCCGAACTCCAGGGGCATCTCGGTCTGGTCGTTATCGACGATGCCCTTCTCGTACAGCTCCATTGCCGCAGCGAGCGTACCGCCCAGGGAGATCGGGTCCAGCCCGAGATCGTTGCACAGCCAGTTGGCCTTGATGAGGGCATCCAGGTCTCCGACGCCGCAGTCGGCGCCCATGGCCCAGGCGGCCTCGTACTCAGGGCCCTCGCCGGCGATCTTCCAGTTGCGGGGATGGGTTGTTACTGTGTACTTCTCGGAGGCCTCACCGGGTAGGTGGGTCACTCTGCCGCAGGCGATGGTGCAGGCGAAGCAGGCCTTGGGGGCCAGCAACCGCTCATCGGTCATGGTCTCGCCGCTTATGCCCTCGGCCTCGTCGAACACGCTCTGCTGGTGATTGTTGGCCGGCAGCCCGCCGTGGGCGTTGATGACGTTGACCAGAACCGGCGTGCCGTAGACCCGCAGGCCCTCGCCGGTTACCGGGGACTCCTTCAGCTTCTTCTTAGCGTCCCACGTTGCCGCCATCATCGCTTCCGGCGATGCGATGTTAACGCTGCCGCTGCCTCGAACTGCGATGGCCTTGAGGTTCTTGGAGCCCATCACGGCCCCCACGCCGTTGCGACCGGCGGCCCGGTGCTTATCGTTCAGGATGGCGGCGAAGCGCACCAGGTTCTCGCCTCCGGGCCCGATGCACGCCACGACGGTTTTCGGCGTACCCGATTCGGTCCTGATGGTCTCCTCGGTCTCCCACACGCCCTTACCCCACAGGTGATCGGCCGGGACGAGCTGCACTTCATCGTCGTATATCCACAGGTACTGGGGAGAGCTGGCCCTGCCGGTGAGGATCACCATATCGTAGCCGGCGAACTTGAGCTCGGGACCCCAGTGCCCGCCGGAGTTGGAGGTGGTGATGGTGCCGGTCAACGGGCTCTTGGTGACTACCATGTATCGAGCGCCGCAGGAGGCGTTGGTGCCCGTCATGGGCCCCGTGGCGAATATCAGCTCGTTTTCCGGGCTCAGAGGTTCGACGGTGGGGTCCAGCTCTTCGGTAAGGTACTTGGCGCCCAGGCCCCGGCCCCCCACGTAGTCCCGTGCCCACTCTTGGTTTATGTCTTCCTTGACGATAGAACCGGCGGTCAGGTCAACTCTTAGTATTTTCCCAGCCCATCCATTCATTTCCCCGGTCTCCCTTCTAATCTGCTGGATACTCGGTCTGTTTTGCCGGCGGTCATTCTCCGCCGACGGCCGTCATATAGCTTTGCTGGACCTTGTCGCCCCAGGCGCCGACCCAGGCCTCTTCATCTACCTCGCTGTACTCGATGGCATTGGTGGGACAGGAGCGGGCGCAGGCCGGATCGCCGCCGCACAGATCGCACTTGACGGCCTTCTGGGTGTCCGGGTTGAGGAACACGGTGCCGAAGGGGCAGGCGATGACGCAGAGCTTGCAGCCCACGCATACGTCCTCGATGACTATCTTGGCCTGGGTAACCGGGTCGATATCGATGGCGTTGACCGGGCAGACCTGGAGGCACCAGGCCTCGTCGCACTGGAAACAGGTGTAGGGCCCGTAGCTGGACTGCTCGTCGAAAATGTGCACCCGGATCAGGGACTTGGAGGGTGCAAAGGTGCCGGTCTGCACCCACGAGCAGGCGAGCTCGCACTGCATGCAACCGGTACATTTATCAGGGTGGATATCCAGCATTTTGACTGTGCCGTTGGCCATTACAGCCTCCTCTTGGTTGGGGGTTGCCCCCGAGAACGACGCTACGCTGAGGGAACCCTAGAATACTGGCTGGAGCGCTGCTCTGTCAACCTGAGCAGGTCTCCGCCCGGCTGTAGGTACCGCTACCCCAACCGGCCCTGCTCCCCTTCGTCGCTCTTCACCCGCTGCGACTTCCGGTACATCGGCGGGTGGGGCGGCATCTCGAACCCATTGCCCGCCAGCAGCTCCCCGATGGTGCGTATCTGCAGGCGTGGGTAGTCCTTCTGCCACACGTCCGAACGGTACAGCCCGGCACTGACGGCCTCGGTGGTCATGGCCGTCGTGGGTTTCTCCAGCGTGATGAACAGCCCCATCGCCGCCTGCTCCCGCTCCACGGTGCCCTTGAGGTCTCGCATCTGGGGCGACGACACCTTGCCGCTCTTCACCTGCACCACGGCCTTGTGCATCGTCCGGCGGGGGCCGTCCACGAAGTGCACAATGCCATCGATGCCCCGGTCCGCCCCCTTCTTGCTGTGCTCCCTGGGAAAGGCCTCCAAGAGCGACATCGCCCAGAACTCGAACTGGAATCGGTCTTGCTCAGCCAGGGCGCGGGCGCTGCCGACGTCCACCGGCTCTCCCACGACCCGGTAGTCCTTGCCGGGCAGGATGTCGAAGGCCGTCTTCAAACGGTTCTTCATCAGGGCGACGGCCAGGTGGGTGATATCGATGCCTACCCACTGGCGGTTGAGCTTCTGGGCGGCGGCGATGGCGGTGCCGCAGCCGCAGAAGGGGTCCAGCACCACGTCTCCCTCGTTGGAGGATGCCTGGATGATGCGCTCCAGCAGGGCCAGCGGCTTCTGGGTGGGGTAGCCAAGGCGTTCTTTAGACCAGCCTCTGACAAAACTAATATCGGCCCAATTTGTAGTAATGGGTGTTCCGAGGGATTCATCAAGGTAACGTTTGTACATAGGGACAGTGCCAGGATTAGTTTGAACAACACGACCTTCATCTATCAGCTTTTGCATGCGTTCCCTTGAATATCGCCAATACCTTGTAACCCCCATTACTTCGTACTGCGGGTTGCCTTTCGCCGCTCCGCCAGGCCCCAGCATATTGTCTAACTTGTAGCGGCGGCCGTCCGGGTCGGTGTAACGGTAAAATCTATCTACGTAGTCCGGGTCAAGGGGTCCGTATTGGGCATTGAAGGCGCTGTCGCTAGCCTTGGTATAGAAGAGGATCGTATCGTTTACACGAGCAAAGTGCTTTGCACCTTGCCCTGTATCACCCTTAGAATCCGACCGCTTCCAGACAACTTCATTCCTGATATGCTCCTTACCAAACACGGCATCCATGAGCACCTTGAGGTAGTGGCTGGCAGTGGGGTCGCAGTGGAGGTATATGGAGCCGGTGGGCTTGAGGACCCGGCGCAGCTCCACCAGCCGGGGCGCCATCATCACCAGGTAGGCCATCATGGCGTTGCTGCCGATGAACTGCCGGAAGGCCTTCATCATCTCCTTGACGTTGACCGGAGTGGCCGGGTTCAGCATGATCTCCCGTTCGTAGGTGCGCTGGGACTCCAGGGTCCACTCCCAGGTGTCGGTGAAGGCCTGTATCTGTGCCGGGGACGCCTCGCCGGACTGCTCCTTGAACAGCACGTTGTAGGAGGCGTTGGAGTTGAAGGGCGGGTCGAGATAGACAAGGTCCACCGATTCATCGGGGACGTGCTCCCGCAGGATGTTCAGGTTGTCGCCGTAGAAGAGGGTGTTGGGCATGTTAGACGCGGTTTTTCCCCAGTGCCCTAGCTATCGATGCGATAGTTTTATCAAGATTGTTTGCCATAACACGGACTTCCTCGCTCCCTTCCTTCAATTCGCGATTGAGGTGGCGCTCTAGCGGAGGTATTTCATCCATTCTCTCCGCCAAGCCTAAACATGAGTTACGGGCCTCTATTACCAAAGATTGGAGATCTCTCAGGGTAGCAATGTACTTAATGATTTTGGGGTCTGTCATGTCAGACTGTTCGAGTTGGAAGGAAAGCACGATTTCCAAGCTGTTCTCGGTGTTTTGTGCAATGCCAGAATAATCGGTATTCGCCTTCCTCAACCGGCCTTTGAATTGTTTTATCTGTTCGGCGAGTCGGCGGGACACCTTCCGTGCGGCGACTGGGGAGGAATCGCTGGGATTGGTGCTGATTTTCTTGTATTGTGCAGTCGCAGTTTCCGCAGCATTGGTCAGGGTTTGTAAGTCTTTCGTTACATCAACAGTGATCTCGGCAATATCATTGTAACCATTGGTAACGTCAATAACGTGGTCAAAGAACCCTCGCTCATCTTGTTGAACTGTACCAGAGGAATGAACATTAGAATCTTGGTTTGCCCTGGATCCATCTTGAAGGAAATCGGTAACAGGACTCCCGAACTTCACGGTTCCTTCCAGGAATCCCTTGGCCCGATTAGACAACTGTTTTTCTGCATTCTCAATTTTGACAAAGTCAGTGCTATATTCCAGCACACGGTAGGATTGGATATCAAAAGGGACATCTTCTAAGTATTGCGTCATAAGAATAACTGGCTTCCCGCGGGCATGAGCCAGACCGAGTTCGTAAAACACGTTGGGGTTGATAGTAGTCAAATCCGCGACGATCAGGTCACTAGTCTCAATTCTCTCGATGACGTCCCTGAGAATACTCTGTTGATTCTCTATGTCATCAGCCCGTTGAACGGTGAACCCAGCCTTTTCCAACACAGGTTTGATGAAATGTTCGTAAACATTGCTGAATTCTTCAGCAAACGGCATTAACACAAATGCTGAATTCATTTTCGCTCCTGAACTATCCTTCGTATGACTCATTCGTCCCATATCCTATCGCAATTGTATAACTCCAGAGTAGACACCTGAGCTAAAGACAGTTCTTTTGGACGTACTTAAACCTCGTCCCCCTTAGGTGACCCTGCCCAGCTCCTCTGCCGTAACCGGCGCCGCGGCATGCCAGAACCTCTCCATATCGCTGAGAAGCTTCTCCACCACCGGCGGCGACTTGAGCAGCACGCCATACTCCAGGTCGCCGGCTCTTTCTTCGGTGTTCCCACCTCCCTTTCCCTGGAAGAAGCTGTCCGCCGTCAGGTTGGCCGACGTGACCAGCGCGGCCTCTCGGTCGAAGACGTAGACCTTGGCGTGCAGATTGGGCAGCCACCTCAGCTCGACCTGACAGAACTCTCCCAGATCGAGCAAAGTCAGCAGCGCCTTCGGGTGGGAGTGTCCTCCCGCAAAAGCGTCCTCATCGAACCGGGTGAGGACCCGGATGCCGAGCTTATCGAGGGATGGGTTAGCTTTCAGGGTCTCCACTACCCTCGAGACGCCGTCCAGCCTGACGTAAGGGGAGATGATGAAAAGCTCGGACTTGACGCCTCGTACCCGCTCGAGGAAGGCCTCGCCAAAGGGTGAAGACCACAGCTCCGGCGGTTCAGTCATGTTTCATCGGTTACCCGCTACCAGTCCTTCCCGCCCCATCTTACTCCAGCCCACGGACGCCGTCCGATTTGTCTTCGCCCAAGCCCCTTTGCTTGTAATAGCCTTGGACCATACAATCAAGATTGACTCCCCTACAGACCCCTTGCTAAACTTACCTTTCGGGATGTTGGCGGTAACACACCCGATCCACGAACCGTCAGGTCGGAGGTTAGGTAGTATCCTTTGTCCGATGCCGTGAAACGTCAGTCTGTCGGGGAACAGCAGTCTCGTTGGGCGGAGGCGTACGAGGCAGCCAGGAAGCGGGATGCACTCTACAAGACCCTATCCGAAATCCCCGTCGAACCCCTCTACTCTCCCATCGACCGGTCCGGCGCCGATTACACCCAGGACACCGGCATGCCCGGCCAGTACCCCTACCTCCGGGGCGTCCATGCCACTGGATACCGGACCCGGCTGTGGACCATGCGCATGTTTGCCGGCTTCGGCACCGCCGAGGAGACCAACGCCCGCTACAAGTACCTGTTGGAACAGGGCGAAAGCGGCCTGAGCGTCGCCTTCGATATGCCGACCCTCATGGGCTACGACACCGATCACTCCATGTCCACGGGGGAGTTCGGAAAGTGCGGTGTGGCCGTGTCCTCCCTGGCGGATATGGAGGTGCTGCTGGACGGCCTGCCCATCGACGAGATAACCACCTCAATGACTATCAACGGGCCTGCCGCCATCATCTGGGCCATGTTCATCGCCGCCGCCGAAAAGCAAGGCGTACCCATGGACAGGCTGGGCGGCACCCTTCAGAACGATATCCTCAAAGAGTTCATCGCCCAGAACGAGTACCTGTTCCCTATAGAGGACTCGATGCGCCTGGTTACCGACACCATCGAGTTCGCCGCCCGGCACATGCCCCGCTGGAACCCGGTGAGCATCAGCGGCTATCACATCCGGGAGGCGGGCTCCACAGGGGTCCAGGAGCTGGCCTTCACCCTGGCCGACGGGTTCGCCTATATAGACGCCGCCCTGGAGCGGGGACTGGACGTCGATGAGTTCGCACCCCGCCTCAGCTTCTTCTTCAACATCCACGACGACTTCTTCGAAGAGATAGCCAAGTTCAGGGCGGCCCGCCGCATATGGGCGAGAGAGCTGAAAGAGCGGTACGGAGCCAAGAACGAGCGCTCCCTCTGGCTCCGCACCCATGCCCAGACCGCCGGCGTATCTCTGACGGCCCAACAGCCGGAGACCAACATGGTCCGGGTGGCCATACAGGCCCTGGCCGGGGTGCTGGGAGGCGTGCAATCGATGCACACCAACTCGATGGATGAGGTCCACGCCTTGCCCTCCGAGAGTGCCGCCCTCGTGGCGCTGAGGACTCAACAGATCATCGCCAACGAGAGCGGCGTCATCGAAACCGTCGATCCCCTTGGAGGTAGCTACTACCTGGAGGCGCTCACCGATAAGTTGGAGGAGGAGGCCTACCGCTACTTCGATGCCATCCGAGACCAGGGCGGCGTGCTTCCGGCCGTGAAGAACGGCTATTTCCTCCGGGAGATAGCCGACGCCTCCTTTACCTACCAGCGGGAGGTGGAGCAAAATCTGCGGGTCAAGGTCGGCGTCAACGGCTACACCACCGACGAGAAGTTGACCATACCCATCTTGAACATGGACGAACAGGGTGAACGACGACACCTGGACCGACTGAATAGAGTGAGAAGGGACAGGGACGCCGACGAAGTGCAGAGGCGTCTCGACGACCTGCGAGAGGCGGCCCGCGGCACCGACAATCTGATGCCTTACCTCCTGGAGGCCGCCCGGGCCTACGCCACGCTGGGCGAGATGACGGACGTATTTCGAGAGGTATTTGGAGAAGCGGAGGTCCTGACCGTCGCATGAAACCGTTGGAAGGCATCAAGGTTCTAGAGGTCTCCAACTGGATCTCCGGCCCCACCTGCGCCACCGTCCTGGCCGACTGCGGGGCCGATGTCATCAAGCTCGAACACCTTCAGACCGGTGGTGACCCGGCTCGCGGCTGGGTCCCGGTCAACCTGCCCAAGGAGAAGCAGATCAACTGGGTGTTCGAGGCGATCAACAGGGGTAAACGCAGCCTTGCCCTGGATCTCGGCCAGGACAAGGGCCAGGAGGTACTTCAACGGCTGATTCGAGATACCGACATCCTTGTCACCAATGTCCGGATATCGACGGCCGAGACCCTCCACCTGGATTTCGAGACCCTGAGTGCCCTCAATCCCCGGCTCATCTACGCCAGGATCACCGGTTTCGGCGCCCGAGGCCCAGACAAGGACAGGATGGGGTTCGATAGCCTGAGCTTCTGGGCCCGGTCCGGCCTGATGGACGTCTTCAGCCCCATCGAAGGGCCTCCCGTACCCATCGGCTGCTCGTTGGGAGACGTAGCCACCGGCACTTTCCTCTTCGCTGCCATAATGATGGCCCTCTACAACCGGGAGAGTACCGGTGAGGGCAGCCTCGTGGAAACCTCCCTCTACGCCTCGGGAGTATGGACCAGTTCCGAGGCGATATGGTCCACCCTGATAGGCGGCAGCTCAATGCCCAAGCTATCCAGGGAGGAGTTTCCCAACCCTCTGCTCCAGCTCTATCGCTGTTCCGATGACAGGTGGGTTAACCTGTGCATCCTACAGAGCGAACGCTACTGGTCGGTTTTCTGCTCCGTCATAGATAGGTCGGACCTGGAGACCGATCCCCGGTTCATTGACCAAGACGCCCGAGCGGAGAACTCGGCCGCGTTGGTGGCCCTGCTCGAGGAGGAGTTCGGTAAGCACCCGTTGGACTACTGGGCCCCCAGGCTGGACGAGGCCCACATCGCCTGGGAACCCACCAGCGAAATTGAGGAGGTGGCCAGCGACCCCCAGCTGTATGCCAACCAATCAATCGTCGAAGTCGATCATCCCCACCTGGGGCGCATCAAAGAGGTCGCCGCTCCATTCCAGTTCAACCAGGAAACCCTCGCGTCTCGCACCAGCGCTCCGGAGTTCGGTTCTGCCACGGAGGAGATTCTCCAGGAGCACGACTATTCATGGGACGAGATACTGGAACTGAAGAACCAAAAGGTTATCATTTAGGAGGAGACCCCTTCCTCGGAGGTTGGACGTGCAAAACCAGGCCGAGCTCGATAACATCCGCGCACGCCAGAAGGAGTGGGAGGAGAAGGCGAGCAAGACGAAGCAGCGGGAAGGCTCGTTCGAGACCAGCTCCGGAGTCCCCATCAACGGGGTATATACGCCCCTGGACACCGGGGAGATGGACTACGCCTCCGAGATAGGGGTGCCCGGCGAGTTCCCCTTCACCCGCGGCATCCACCCCACCGGCTACAGGGGCCGCCTGTGGACCATGAGGCAGTACGCCGGCTTCGGCTCCGCCGAGGAGTCCAACCGCCGCTACCGCTATCTGCTGGACCAGGGCCAGACCGGCCTCAGCGTCGCCTTCGACCTGCCAACCCAGATGGGATACGACTCAGACCATCCCATGGCTCGGGGCGAAGTCGGCAAAGTAGGCGTTCCCATCGATACCCTGGCCGACATGGAGGTGCTCTTCGATCAGATTCCCCTGGAGCAGGTAACCACGTCCATGACCATCAACGCCACCGCTTCGGTGCTGCTGGCCCTTTACGTGGCCCTGGCCAAGAAGCAGGGCTCAGACTTGGCCAAGGTGGGCGGCACCGTTCAGAACGATATCCTCAAAGAGTACGTAGCGCGGGGCACCTACATCTTCCCGCCTAGGTTTTCGATGCGCCTGGTAACTGACCTGTTCAAGTACTGCAGCGAGAACCTGCCCTCCTGGAACACCATCAGCATCAGCGGTTACCACATGCGGGAGGCCGGCGCCACCGCCGTTCAGGAGTTGGCCTTCACCTTCGCCAACGCCATCGCCTACGTGGAAGCGGCTCTGGAGGTCGGCCTGAACATCGATGCCTTCGCCGGCCGGCTCTCCTTCTTCTTCGTCAGCCAGAACAACCTGCTGGAGGAGGTAGCCAAGTTCAGAGCCGCCCGCAAGATATGGGCCAAGATAATGAGGGACCGTTTCGGGGCGCAGAAACCCCGCTCGATGATGCTCAGGTTTCACACCCAGACCGCCGGAGTAGCGTTGACGGCCCAGCAGCCGGAGAACAACGTAGTCCGGGTGACCATACAGGCCTTGGCCGCAGTGCTGGGCGGCACCCAGTCCCTGCACACCAATTCCATGGACGAGGCCCTGGGCCTTCCATCCGAGAAGGCGGCCACCATAGCCCTGAGGACCCAGCAGATACTGGCCGCCGAAAGCGGTGTTGCCGACACAATTGATCCCCTGGCAGGTTCCTACTACGTCGAGTCCCTTACCCAGAACCTGGAAGACGAGACGTGGAAGTACCTGGAGAAAGTGGAGGAGCTGGGCGGCGCCACCGGCGCCATAGAGCAGGGCTACATGCATAGAGAGATCCAAGACAGCGCCTACAAGTTCCAACGGGAGATAGAGAGCGAGCAGCGCATCTCGGTGGGAGTCAACCGGTACCAATCGGACCAGCTTTCCATGGAGGGAGTCCTCCGTATCGATCCCGCCATGGAGAAGCAGCAGCTGCGGCAGCTTGATAACGTCAAGTCTGAAAGGGACGAAGGCCAGGTGCAGAAGACACTGGACAGACTTGCTGAGACGGCCCGCGGCGAGGACAACACCTTGCCCGCCATCCTGGAATGCGTCGAAGCCTACGCCTCCATCGGCGAGATATGTGACGTCATGCGAGAGGTCACGGGAGAGTACCAGCCCTCGGTATCGTATTAACCCTCCCTCGTCATTCCGGGCCCTTCTCGGGAGCGAAAGAGGAGTCAACGCCAAATCAATTCGTCGAGTCTACCTCCGATGTAATCTCCATCAACCGGTGAGGACCATCGGTGGGGAGAGGAGGCCGAGAACAGGAGTAGAGATGGACTTTACACTCTCGGAAGAACAGAAGATCCTTCAGAGAAACGTACGAGACTTCGCCGCGCGGGAGATCGCCCCCGTGGCCTCTCGCATCGATCAGGACGAGGAGTTTCCCTGGGAGAGCATCCGCAAGATGGGGGAGATGGGGTTGATGGGGGTGACCATGGACCCTGAGTACGGCGGCACCGGCGGGAGCTACATCGACCTAGCCATTGTCGCTGAGGAGCTTGCTCGAGCCTGTGCCGCCACCGCCGTCATCTACATAGCGTCCCTGTCGCTGGCGTCCCAGTGCATCAATACCTTCGGCACCCACGAGCAGAAGAGCCGATTTCTTAGCCCCCTGGCGCAGGGGCAGAAGCTGGCCGCCTTTGGTCTCTCCGAGCCCGGCTCCGGCAGCGACGTCGCCTCGCTGAGGACACTGGCGCTGGGACACGATGGTCACTATTTCCTCAACGGCAGCAAGACCTTCATCACCAACGGCGACGTCGCCGATACCCTGGTGGTCTTCGCCACCGTGGACCGCTCGTTGGGCTCCAAGGGGATAACGGCCTTCATTGTGGAAAAGGAGGCCCAGGGCTTCACCGCTCGAAACGAAAAGGGCAAGCTGGGGGTCAGAGGCTCAACCACCGCGGAGCTGTTCTTCGAGGACTGTCAGATATCAGCGGAGGACCGGCTTGCGGAAGAGGGCAAGGGGATGCGAGTAGCCCTCACCATCATAGATGGAAGCCGCATAATCATCGGTGCCCAGGCCGTGGGCATCGCCCATGCCGCCATGGAGGCTTCCCTCGCCTATGCCCAGCAGCGTCACCAGTTCGGCAAGCCCATCGCGGAGTTCCAGGCGATACAGTGGATGCTGGCCGAGATGGCTACCAGGATATCGGCGGCCCGGCTCCTCCTCTATCACGCCGCAGACCTGAAGCGCCAGGGCGAGCCCTTCTCCCGGGAGTCGGCCATGGCCAAACTCTTCGCCAGCGAGGTCGCCACCTCCGTCACCTCCCAGGCCATCCAGGTTCACGGAGGTATCGGATACTTCAAGGAGTTGCCTCTGGAGCGGTACTTCCGGGACTCCAAGGTTACCGAGATCTACGAGGGGACTTCGGAAGTACAGAAGATGGTTATCGCACGAGACATGTTGACCAGGGGAGTGTGATCCGCACCTCCAGAACACACGAGGCCGCAATGAGTCCCACCGACGCACCGCCCTGTACCGCCCAACACCTGAACCACGTCGCCATAGTAGTCAAGAGCATCGAGGAAACGCTGGAGTTCTACCAAAGCACCTTCGGAGTCGAAGGCGGTGAGATAGAGGAGATAGCCGATCAGGGGGTAAAGGCCACGCTGATCTCCGTTGGCGGCAGCCAACTGGAGCTGATCCAGCCGGTTCAGCCGGATACGGGCGTAGCCCGCTTTCTGGAGAATCGAGGCGAGGCCCTGCACCACATCTGCTTTGAAGTGGAGGACCTGCAGGACAAGCTCAACACGCTGGATGCCCGGGGAGTGCGGCTCATAGACAAGTCGCCTAGAAAGGGCCTGGCCGGCATGATCGCTTTCCTGCATCCCAAATCCACCCGAGGAGTATTGGTAGAGCTGGTAGACAAGGCCTCCACGTAGAGAGCCGGGTGGATGTGTCCTAGCAGTAGACCGATGGAGGGTAAGCGGCCGGGATCGAGAGACCAGCTTAAGCACGAACGATGTAGTTCCCGCCTAATCTTACGGTTCGAAGGATAGGAAGGACCCAAATGCCAGAAACGGAAGTTGACATAATAAGAGTCCTGGTGGCCAAGCCCGGCCTGGACGGGCACGACCGGGGCGCCAAGGTCATAGCCCGAGCGTTGAGAGATGCGGGCATGGAGGTCATCTACACCGGCATCCGCCAGACCCCCGAGATGATCGCGGAGGCGTCCCTTCAGGAAGACGTGGATGTCGTGTGTATCAGCATCCTCTCCGGCGCCCACATGGAGCTCTTCCCCCTCATCATCCGGGAGCTGAAGCAGCGGGAGTTGGACGATACTATCGTTCTGGCAGGGGGCATAATCCCCGAGGAGGACCACCAACCCCTCACCGAGATCGGGGTCAGGGGCATATTCGGTCCCGGGACGTCCACCCAGGATATAGTCGAGTACATTCGTGACCAGGTGGCTTCCAGCTAGTCCAATCCCAGGGAGGCGTTAGCTCATGGCCCACCGACACACCGTAAGCGATATCAACCGCGCAGCCTTCGACGATGATGCCCACGAGTACGATTCCTCGATTTTCAGCGAGTCTCGTCACTACAAAGAGGTACACGAGATCGTGTTTGGGTTGCTGGCGTTCTCAGACGTGGGATCGGGCCCGGTGCTTGAGCTGGGCACCGGCACCGCCAACCTGACGGTGGACATCCTGGAGCGATTTCCCACCATGGAAGTGGAAGGCTACGACATATCGGAGGGCATGCTGAACGAGGCCGGCCGCAAGCTGCATCACTTCGGAGACCGGGTGACCCTGACCGCTATGGATCTGACCCAGGAGCTGCCGGACCGCAAATACAAGGCCATAGTATCGGCCTACGTTATACACCACCTCAGCTCCCGCCGACGGCAGCGGCTGTTTCAGCGGCTTCTTCCGCTGCTGGAACCGGGCGGATGCATTATCATCGCAGATCTGGTCGATCCCGATACCGAGGGCCTCGGTAAACTCTATGATGCCCTGGCTCGCCAAGACGCCGAAGCCCAGGGCTTGGACATGGGCAAATACGATGAAGAGATGACCCACGGCCACCGGATGGCCAGCGCCACCACCAACTTCCTCCGCTACGTCCGGTGGCTGCGTAAAGCCGGGTACGATGACGTGGACTGCGTCTGGAAGCGGCTAGGCCTGGCGGTCTTCTACGGCCGGGCCCCCTCCTGACTGCTCTGATACTTACTCGTTTGCAGGGTTACTCCATCCAAAGGAGATATGACATGAAAATCGGCGCCCACGTTTCCACGGCAGGCGGCATTCCTAAAGCCATCCCCAACGGAGAGGCGATAGGTGCGGAAGCCCTCCAGATATTCGGGTCGCCGCCCCAGAGCTGGAGGTACAAAGAGCACTCGGAAGAGAAAATCGCCGCATTCAAAGAGTCGACCAAGGCGGCCGGCATGGGGCCGGTGTTCCTGCACGGGGTCTACCTGATAAACCTGGGCACCGATAAAGAGGAGAACATCGGCAAGGCCATCGACTCCCTGGTCTCCCACATGACCCTGGCCTCCAGCATAGGCGCCGGCGGGGTCATCTTCCACATGGGCAGCCACAAGGGCCGGGGCTTCGATGCCGTCCTGCCCCAGGTGGTTGCGTCCATGAACTCGGTGTTAGAGAACACCCCGGAGGACTCCTGGCTGATCATCGAAAACGCGGCCGGCATGGGGAACCACATCGGCGCCGGCTTTGCCGAGATCGGCACCGTCATGCGGGAGCTTGACAACGATAGGGTGAAGGTATGCCTGGACACCCAGCACTCCTACGCCGCCGGCTACGATCTGGCCGACAAGGACGGGATCGAGAAGGCGATGTCCGAGTTCGATGAGGAGATCGGCATCGACAAGCTGGTCGCGGTGCACGCTAACGACTCCAAGATCCCCCTGGGCGGTGGGGTCGATCGACACGAGAACATCGGCGAGGGCCACATCGGCAAGGAGGGGTTCCAGGTCATCATGTGTCATCCCGCCTTCCGGGACGTTCCCTTCCTCCTGGAGGTCCCCGGGTTCGAGCGCAAGGGGCCGGACAGGCAGAACATAGACCTTCTCCACTCCATCTTCGATAGCTGTGGATAGCCCCTAGGCGCTACTACATGTAGTGCTTCTGCCGTAGCTTTTTACAACATGTAGTATCGTCCTGTATAATCCTCTCATGTCATCGCGGTCGGTGCCGGGCCTAACCGTCGTCTTGCTGGCAGCCCTCCTGCTGATGTTGGTGGCCTGCAACAGGAGGGGAGACACCGGCGGCACCCTCGTCTACACCTCGGAGACCGATGGTAGCCGAGATATCTACGTCACATCCGTCGGCGGCGACCCGGTCCAATTGACCTCCAACTTGGCCGATGATCATTCGCCCGTGCTGTCCCCCAACGGTAAGTGGATCGCCTTCGTCTCCAGTCGCAAAGACAATGACGATATCTTCATAGTGGAGACAACCGGTAAAGAGTTGACGGCGATTACCGATACCCCGGGGGACGAGTCTTCGCCCGTATGGTCCGCCGACGGCGACATGCTGGCCTATCTCTCCCAGTCGTCCGACGGCACCACTCACATCGTCGTTGCCAACGTAGACGATCCGGACCCCCGGCGCCTTACCAACGAGCAGACCAATGAAGGCTCGCCCTCCATCTCGCCCGACGGCCAGTGGATCGCCTACACCGTCATGGACGCCGAGGGGACGCCCCAGGGCATCAACCTGCGGAACCTGGGTGGGGTGAACCAGATACGGCTCACCAACGGGCCCGATACCCGGCCCAACTGGTCGCGGGAAGGGTTCAGCATCGTCTTCGAGTCCACCCGTGACGGAGACAGCGACATCTACGTCGTCGAGCTGGACGAGGACCTCAACCCCGGCCAGCCCCGGCGGCTTACAAACGATCCGGCCGCCGACCACTCACCCGCCTGGTCTCCAAGAGGGGACTGGATAGCCTTCATCTCCGAGCGAGACGACAATCCCGAGGTCTACATCATCAGCATAGACGGCACCCTGGAGAAACGGCTCACCCGCAATGAGGCCGCAGAGTCCGGCATCGCTTGGTCGGAGAAAGGGCGGTTGGCCTTTGTCTCCGACCTGCATGGCAACACCGATATCTACGTGATGGACTCCGATGGCGCCCACCAGCAGCAGGTGACCCTCGGCCTGGAGAACGACGCTCAACCCGACTGGTAACCGTCGGAACTCCCCTTGACCGACCCTGCTCATAAGCTTATACTTCATTTCGTACCCATACCCAGGGGGTATGGGTATTTTGAAAGGTTGCTATGAAGCAAGAGACCAAGGGCGAGAGCCTCAAGCGGCTGAACTACATAGATGGACACCTAGAGGGCATCCGCAAGATGGTCCAGCAGGACAAGTATTGCGTCGACATCCTCAAGCAGACGTATGCCGTTCGCCGGGCCATCGAAAAACTGGAAGCGCTGATGCTGGAGGGCCACATGCACACCTGTGTCCTGGAGGGCATCAGGGACGGCCGGGAGGACCAGATAGTCGGCGAACTGCTGGAGCTCTACAAGGTCGCCAACAAGTAGCCGTCGCCTTCCTCGCCTCTTCGAAGGACGGGCGGATAGGAATCACCGGTGTGCGGGAGAATCAACTATGGGCATCCTAGACCTGTTTCGCAGAAAGCCTGAGCTCGCCAGGGACCCCGTTTGTCATATGGAAGTGGATAAGGCCAAGGCCCGGGCTACCAGCAGCTATGAAGGCGAGACCTACTACTTCTGTGCCCCAGGCTGTAAGAACATGTTCGACGAGGACCCGGCCAAGCACATCGGCTCCGAAACGCCGGCTGTCGAGATGTAGACCCGGACCCGCCGACCCGGCTGCTCTAGCTCCGGGGACGATGGAAAATGATCGACGAGATCGCAATAGGGATAAGCGCTGTCGTACTGTCCGTATCCCTTCTCTGGTTCTTCTTTGGGAAGAGGGAGGCCGTCGAGTCTCCTCCCGTAAGTATAGCGTCCCACGAAGAGCCCTCAATAGAGGGGGCGCCCGTGGAGAGCCTTGCCAGCTGCACCCTTTCCATTCAGGGCATGACCTGCGCCGCCTGTGTCATGGCCATCGAGAGGGCGTTGATGCGGGCCCAAGGCGTTCAATCGGCCGCTGTCAACCTCGCCACCGAGCGGGCCACCGTCGCCTACGATCCCGAGCTGGCAGCGGAAAGCGAGATGATCGAGGCGGTACGGGCCGTGGGATACGGGGCCAAGGCGGCATCGTCCATCGAGGAGGCCAGCGCCGAGCAGGACCGGGAGCGGGCTCGGCACCTGCGTCTGCTCAGCCTCAAAGTAGCCCTGGGCGCCCCGATAGCCGTGTTCCTGTTCATCGGCGCCAGCGGTGACCTCTTTGGCTGGGACCCGGGCTTCTTTAGCAATCACTACCTCCATTTCGGGCTAGCGGCGCCGGTCCAGTTCTGGATAGGCCGGCAGTTCCTCACGGCGGCCTGGACGACCTTTCTTCACCGCTCGGCGGACATGAACACCCTAATCGCCGTCGGGACCCTCTCCGCGTTTATATTCAGTACGGTTGTAACCTTTGCCGGCGACTTGCTGCCTGAGTCCATCGAGGGGGCGGTCTATTTCGACACCGCCGCTATCATCATCACCCTGGTCCTCCTTGGCCGGCTTCTCGAGGCCAGGGCCAAGAGCCGCACCTCCGATGCAATCAAGAAGCTCATGGGTCTGCGGGCCAAAACCGCCCGGGTGGTAAGGGACGGTCGGGAAGAGGACATACCCCAGGAGCAGGTGCGTGTGGGGGACATCGTCATAGTTCGGCCCGGCGAGAAGGTACCCGCAGACGGCGAGGTCCTGGAGGGCGCGTCCGCCCTGGACGAATCCATGGTCACGGGCGAGAGCATCCCCGTCGACAAAGGCCCCGGCCAGCAGGTCATCGGCTCGACCATCAACACCACGGGGTCCTTCCGGTTCAGAGCCACCAAGGTCGGATCGGACACGGTCCTGGCCCAGATAGTCAAGCTGGTGCAGGACGCGCAGGGCTCCAAGGCGCCGATACAACGAACGGCCGACCAGATCTCCGGCTACTTCGTTCCGGCGGTTGTGCTGATAGCCATGGGGACTTTCGCCGGCTGGTACCTGCTCGGTCCGGCCCCCCAGCTCACACACGCGTTCATCAGTCTGGTAGCAGTGCTCATCATCGCCTGTCCCTGCGCCCTCGGCCTCGCCACCCCCACGTCGATCATGGTGGGTACCGGCAAGGGGGCGGAGAACGGCATCCTGGTCCGCAGCGCCGAGGCCCTGGAGACGGCCCACAGACTCGATACCATCATCTTCGATAAGACGGGCACTCTTACCAAGGGGCAACCCTCGCTGACCGATGTCGTTCCCGGACCGGGCTTCACCGAGAAGCAGGTGCTCTCCCTGGTAGCCTCCGCCGAGCGAGGCTCGGAGCACCCGTTGGGCCAGGCAATCATCCACGGCGCCCGGCAGCGAGGCCTTGAGCTGGAAGAACCCGTAGACTTCGAAGCGGTGCCCGGTCGCGGCATCCGGGTGCAGGTCAATGGACACCGGGTTGCCGTGGGCAACCGGGAGCTGATGGACGCTTCCGGCGCATCGCTGGACGGTCTAGGCGATCAGGCCCTCGCCATGGCCAATCAGGGTAAGACCCCCATGTACGTAGCCGTCGACGGCGAGCCCGCGGGTGTCGTAGCCGTGGCCGATATCTTGAAGGAGGAGTCAGTGGCGGCGGTGAAGGCCCTTCAGGAGATGGGCATCGAGGTAGCGATGATGACGGGTGACAACCGTCGGACCGCGGAAGCCATAGCACGGCAGGCGGGTATCGACCGGGTGCTGGCCGAGGTGCTTCCCCAGGACAAGGCCTCGGAGGTGAGCAAGCTTCAGGCGGAGGGCAGATCGGTTGGGATGGTGGGGGACGGCATCAACGATGCTCCGGCCCTCGCTCGAGCGGACGTCGGTATTGCCGTGGGCACCGGCACGGATGTCGCCATGGAAGCCGCCGACATCACCCTCATCGGCTCCAGCCTGGAGGGCGTGGTAACGGCGGTCAAGCTGAGCAAGGCCACCATGAGGAACATCAAGCAGAACCTGTTCTGGGCCTTCTTCTACAACACGGCCGGCATCCCGATAGCGGCCGGCGTCCTGTTCCCATTCATCGGGCTGCTGCTTAATCCGGGCATCGCCGCCGCGGCCATGGCCTTTAGCTCCGTCTCGGTCGTGTCCAACGCTCTGCGCCTGCGGCGGTTCAGAGGGTAAGGCCGGCATCGTTCGGCGTCCTGTCGTCCCCTTCAATTCGGATGTTTCGCACGTCCGCGTCGGTTGGAAGTGCGCGTTTGTTCAGAAGGCGGTAGCCTCCACTTTAAGGCTGCACCCCACCGCTCGGAGCGCATTTTCGACCTGACTCATGTGGGAGCGGTGGTCCGGGTTGGTCAGCTTGCGTACGGCGGACTCGCTAACGCCCAGCCTGTCGGCCAGCTCCACGTTGGTGATGCGCCGCTCTCTCATGACCGTGTACAGGGCGAGCTCGGCAGCCACGACGGTCGGGATCGGCACCAACACCTGGCCATCAACCGACTCGCTGGGAATCGGGATGTCCCGCTTCTCATGGACGTACCCGGCTAGCGCAGTACCAAGTGCGTCTTCCGCTATTGCCAGAGCCTGGGAACGGTCTTTTCCGTCGGTGATGGCCTCCGGCACGTTGGGGAAGGTGACGACTAGTCGTCCACCTTCATCGGGGGTCGGTCGACAAGGGTATGCGTAGATCATGGCTCAGCGCTCCTTGCGATCGATGTTCAACGGACGCAGCGTCGCGACTAACACGCCCTTTGTCAACTCGCACCGTTGCACTGTCGTGAACCGAGAACCGACGTGGACTCTGTCGTGACTGCCCTTGCCGTGAGCCTAATCGAAACGGAAGCTTAGTCCCGTTTTGCGAGCATAGTCCTTTGCTCTCCTAATGAACTCACGGCTGGTCATACAGTCATTACCGCACCTTTATAAGCGAATTCCAATCGGGCGCCGGACCGAGGAGAGGCGGCGTCCGATGCAGTGCTAGCCGAGGAAGCGGCGGAGGTGGGCCGCCTCTTCGATGAAGTGGGAGATATGCCTGGTCTTGTTTTCTTGGCTGATGCTGGCCCAGATGGCGCTGGTCAGGCCCTCGTGGACCTGGTCAAGCTCGTCCGTAAACTGGTCCAGGAGTGCCAGGTAAGGTTCGCCGAGCAACTCCTTGACGCGCCGTTCATTGGCGAAGCGCAAGGCGGCGCGCAGGTCTTCACCCAGGCTGGGGTAGACCTCCTTCACAAATGCAAGGTCGCTCTCGCTCAGGGAGGCAAGGCCCAGCAGCTCCGGCGGAACGCCTATGGAGTACAGAGAAGCTGTGAATCCTATTGCCCGAGGAAGCGTCACACCGCCAACCCCGCCCAGAGAGCGGCCGTAGCCGAAGAGGCCCACGTGGAGTTTACGCTCGCGGCGTCTTGGAACGTGTCCCGATACGGCCCTGATGGCACCGGTCAATTTCTGCACGTTCGCCTGATACTCGGCCGTTGTCTTGTCTATGATCTCGCGGGCCCGCTTCTCCTCGATGGGTACGGGCTCGGCCCGCTCGTGAGCGAGAATCTGCTCGATGCCCTTGCGCACGACATCCGTGTCGTAGTCGTACTTGAAGGCCGACTGGACGGTGAAGGTCTGGGCGGTAGGGTACTCGATCAGGGCGCGCTCGACATTGAGCGGGGTAAGATGGCCTCGAAAGGGTACCGAGCCGGCGCCAATGATGGGGTAGAGGAGCAGTCCCAGCTTCTTTTCGAGATTGTGCAAGCGCAGCAACCCCACTTTCAGTACCAGCTCTGCGCCTACTATCCCGTAGTTCAGGGCCGGGTCACTTCTCGCAAAGAATACACGCTGGTGCGGCAGGTCCCTGTCTCGCACGTACTCTTCCACAATCCGGTCGCAGTGGAGCAGGCTGTCCATGTCTTCGATGAGGGGGATGACCCTCACCCGTTTCGGGAGAAACTCACCTACCCAGTCCTTGACGGACTGACCGTGTACGAGCGTCTGGTCTTCCTGGCCCACTATCACCTTCTGGTAGTAGGCCTCCACCAGGGAGAGCTCTTGCGCAGACGTGGTGAACGGAAGGATGACCTCCTGTATGGGAGCGGCGTGTTCGTCGCCGTAGAAACCTCGTGCCATGTCCCAGGCGGAGGGCACGCTCTGCAGGGCCTCGACCATCGACTTGCGCATATCGTGCTCTATCTGCGGATTGGGCACGCGCAACGTCAGGGCTATGTCCCGCCCGAGGTGATATTGATTCCGGAAGAAGTCGGGGTAGCTGGTGAGGAGCTTCCGCACGACCTGTGTGTCGGCCGCCTTGCCTTCCGAGTCCCACATCTGCTCATCGCAGCCCAGGGCGTACACACTTGCGGCCTCATCCACCTCACCGTCTCCCTTCAACACTCCTGCATCGTCGGCAAAGGGGGCCCGCATGGCGTTATCCGGGTGTTGGGTGCTCATTACTTTAGGAATCAAGTACATAGCGGTTCTCCCATCGAGCTACTTGAACGGATGAGTCCATAGTACATTTCGTATGGCGTTTGACCGTAAAGGGTCGATCATGTTCAGCTCAGCAATCGACACGTTGGAAGTGGGGAGAGCTGCCGCTTCCCCATGGGGAGTTCAAGAATGCCCGGATACGAGCTTCCAGACGATCAGAGTGTGAAGGGTTGGGCAACACGAAGTAGATGCGCGACGAGCGGCGTCGGTAGCGGAGCGCTATGGGCCTTGCGCTGGGCAAGCAACATTTCAGCTCTTCGGCTCGACCTCTTACCTGCTCTGCCACGCCTGCTCCCCGGCCATTGTACGAGCGCCCGATGTGGTGGTAGACGATCAAACTCTGTCCGGTGTCCCAGCAGCGCTGGAGATCATCGTAGTAGACGTACTTGGCTCCCTTCCGCCTGTGGCGGCTTTGGCTGGGGACCTGGAGACCGTTATCGGGATCGACGAAGACTATCTCAGTAGCTTTGACCCGCTCAATCCCGGCGCTCAACCAGCGAGTCCGCTTCTCACACCGCTCCCCAATCGGTGTCGTATCAAAGTTCAGGCCATCGTTGAAAAAGACCGTGTCCGCAGGAAGGATACCTTTGGCCTCGACGGCCGCTATCGACCGCTCATTGTTCACGAGATCGAGCATCATGCAAAACAGTTCGGGATCGCAATCCCGAAGGCGGCGTTCATGGCTAGAGGCACAGCATGTGAGGTATTGGATGTGCTTACCGTCGTTAGGAGCGGCTAAATCGTTGCCGTCGAACCGATACCATAGCACTCCGAGACGGAGCGCCGGGCCGTGCTCGTCCTCAGGGCATAGGCGACGTAGCAGACCGTACTTTCCG
This sequence comes from Dehalococcoidia bacterium, assembly GCA_965197645.1. Taxonomy (GTDB): domain Bacteria; phylum Chloroflexota; class Dehalococcoidia; order Plut-88900; family Plut-88900. The sequence goes on from OZ240219.1 coordinate 1,627,543, forward strand.
AAGTCGCCGACGTCTCCCACGTATCGATCCTGCACCTAGAGTACCTCCCTGGCTATTCTATCCTGGACAGATCTTACGAGACTTGGAGCCTGTGAGCAGTACGCGGATCCCGCGTCACAGCCCGCACTCTTACCTCCACGTCCATGCGAGCCTCCTCACCCCCTGCAAAGACCCCCCGAATCGGGGCTACGTCCTGATAATCTCGCCCTATTGCCACCTTGATGTGCAGCTGGCCGGCCAGACACCGGTTCGTAGGATCGAAGCCGATCCAGCCCAGATCGGGGAGGCGGCACTCCACCCAGGCATGCATGGCCTCTTGTGGCACCTCTTCGCCATCCTGATCGACCATGTAGATGTAGCCCGAAACGTAGCGCGCCGGGACGTGCCAGGAACGAGCGATGGCGATCATCACGTGGGCATAGTCCTGGCAGACCCCCTGCCTCGATTCCAGGATCTGCTCTATGGGGGAACTCGCTGATGAGCTGCCCGGAACGTACTGAAAACTGTTGAAGAGAGTGTCGGAAAGTCGCAGCAGCGACTCCAAGGGATCGTCTCCCGCCTTGATACCCAGCTCGTCGACGAAGGCGGTCAGGGCGTCTGAGGGTTGAGCGAAGGCGCTGGCATGGGTGAACTCCCAGTAATCGAAGGAGTCCTTCCACGAGCGCACCTCCTCCCAGGCGTCGGCGCCCAGTGAGTCCGGCAGCAAAGCGGCCGGGCCACGCTCCACCTGCGCCCGCGTGGTGATCTCCAGGGTTTCGTGCTCTCGATGTATGTTGAGGACCTGCTTCGTGTTGCCGAACCAGTCCATCTCGCTGTTCACCGGCGCCGCGGGCTTCGTAGCCACGTCGAAACTCAGAAGCCGTTGATCATCGTCATCCCGGGGCCTCAGGCAAATGGACGATACGGAGCGCCTTACCGGTGAAGAGTACACGTAACGAGAGAAATGCTCGATTTCGTAGAGGGCCGGATCGCCCATAGAGCTAACGTCCCGGGGAATCGTCTACCGAATACTCAAAATAGGCCGCTGTCACAAGATTGTGAAGCTCCCGGCAGTACTGCGAGACCTGCCGCAGCAGCTCAGGGCGGTCTTCGCTATCGGGCCAATCGTAGTGGATCAGAGCCGTCATTCGGCCCGCCAGCCGGGACAGGGCGCCGCCGGCCCTGGTGTTTGGGCCCGGACCAATGGATGCCAGGTCCGACGCCGTTCTGTCCAGGGACCGGCACAGGGAGTCTGGTATGAGGGGATCGGTGGTCAGCAGATTCAACACCTGTCCAGGATGGACTTCGATGCTGTAGCTGCGATCGTATGCTTCAAAGGCATGGTAAAGGCGCAACAGGCTCGTCCAGTCCTCTTCGGAGAACTCCTCCGTCTGAGAGTCGGCGTCCAGCTGAGACAGGAACAATGAGGTGGACATTTGGGCCCGTTCCAGGAAACGACCGAGCTGCATGAAACGCCAGCCTTGGTCGCGGTACATGGTGGCGGCGGCCACGCCGGAAAACATGCCCATCTCCGCTATCATCCCTGCGTAGAAACCCTCGGGAGAGGGTTGCCAGATGTCCTGGATTGTCATTTGTCGGAGCCGCAAGTATGCCAGGTTGAAGCTGGTCCACAGCTCCCCGCTTATGCGGTGGCGCATCTGCCGTGCGTTCTCCCGGCCCTGGGCGAAACAGTTCCACACCGAATCCGGATTGGTGCGCTCGAAGGTCAGATCGTCGGCTAGGGTGTAGGAATCAGCCAGGGTATAATCATCACTGGCCAGCTGCTCCAGCCTGCCCACGGGCGGTTCCCGGTTGATGCCGGCATAGATGCGAGTCCACCCAAAGTGGATCTCCCGGATCGGGCGGTCCACCAAGGCCTCCGTCTGCAATCGCAGCATACGGCATAGGAATTCCGCCCGCTCCAAGTAGCGGCCCATCCAGTAAAGCCCCTGTGCGCTGCGAGAAAGCATTGGGTTCAATCCCCCAGGACCCAGAGGTCCTTGCCTCCCCCGCCCTGGCTGGAGTTCACTACTAAACTACCCCGTCTTAAAGCCACCCGACAGAAGGCCCCAGGTACCATGCGGGTCTCTCTTCCGTGAAGTATGAAGGGCCTCAGGTCCACGTGCCTAGGCTCGAATTTGCCCTCGATGAGGCAGGGCGATCGGGATAGTGGCAGCACCGGTTGAGAAATGTAGTCGGCCGGGTGGGAGCGTAGCCGCACCGAGTACTCCTCCCGCTCCTTTGGAGTAGAGTGGGGGCCTATCAGCATCCCGTATCCCCCGGACTCCCCCACCCGTTTCACCACCAGGCTGTCCAGGTTATCGAGGGTGTACTCCAGGTCTTCGGGGCGGCGACACAGGAAGGTCTTCACATTAGCCAGGGCAGGCTCTTCCCCAAGGTAGTAGCGGATCATATCGGGCACGTAGGCGTATACGCTCTTGTCATCCGCCACGCCTGTGCCCGGAGCGTTCACCAGCGCGACGTTCCCTAGCTTGTAGGCGTGGAGAAGGCCCGGCACCCCAAGGAGAGAGTCGGGACGGAAGACCAGCGGGTCGAGGAAATCGTCGTCTACGCGCCGGTAGACCACGTCCACCCGCCGCAGTCCCGTGGTGGTCCTCATGTAGACGAATCCATCGTTTACCAAGAGGTCTCGGCCTTCTACCAGCTCGGCGCCGATCTCGTGGGCCAGAAACATATGCTCATAGAAGGCGGAGTTGTAGACCCCGGGAGTCAGCAGAGCGATGCACGGCTCGGACCGTCCGGCAGGTGCAAGTTCGAGGAGGGTCGTCAGCAACAGCCGTCCGTAGTGCTCCACGTCCTGTACCCGGGAACTCCTGTACAGCCGTCTCAGGCTGGCCTTCACCGCCTTTCGATTCGCGATCATGTAGGAGACGCCGGAGGGGACTCGCAGGTTGTCTTCCAGCACCCGGAATCCATCGTTGGTCCGTACTAGGTCGGTCCCGCAAATGGCGACCCAGGTGCCGTGAGGCGGGACAAAGCCTCGCATCTCCATGCGATATTGAGGACATTCCCGCACCACGTCCACCGGGATCACCCCATCGTTGATGATGCGGGCCTCACCGTAAACGTCCGACAGGAAGAGGTTCAGGGCTTTGACACGCTGGGTTAGCCCCTTCTCCAAATGCCGCCACTCTTCCGCGGACAGCGCACGGGGCAGACAGTCCACCGGAATTATCCGCTCCTCGCCTTCCTCATCTCCGTAGACGGTGAAGGAGATGCCCTCGTTGGAAAAGGACCGGGTCACCCGTTCCTGTATGCTGCTCAACTCCTCGGGGGAAAGCTGAGCCAGGGTTTCGTGAAGACTCCGGCAATGCTCTCTGGGAGCACCGTCCGGTTCGAACATCTCGTCGTATATCGACGGATCGATTTCGTAGTCGTCGAACTTCACGATTACAACGATATCATATAGACACCCTGGCTAGCCAGAACAGCCCGAGGCGATCTTGAAGCGCTCCCGGCGCCCTGCAACGCCCGCCACGATGAAGGGTAATCCCTGGCTGAGCCGAGGCGTTTCTCATCTCCCGGTACACCGCTCGGTCAATGGAGATGAACCGGGGCATTGCACCAATGCGGTTCCCCGTCGGATCCCCTGGTACCGGAGTGACCATCATCCGGACACCATGGGATCTAAGGCGTAGAGAGCGCAGTTCCTGCTCAGGTCAGGGCGTAACTTCGTACGCTACCTCCGCCACCTTGCGCTCCCCGGCGTACACGTACACTCTATAGTGGCCTGGCCTCCACTTCCCTGCCGGCGACCCTATCCAAGACCAGCTCGTCCCGCCGATGTATTGCTCTTCTGCAGTCAACTTGCGAATTCTGCGGTTAAACACGAACCCGTCATCGTAGTAGTAGTCCACAATCTCCAGGTCAACTTCGTGAGGACCTCCCAGTACACTATAGGAGTACTTGAGCGTCAAATAGGCCCGGCCAGTAATGTCTTGAGCAGAAAAGCTGGACACAGCCGGACCCCTAACAGTTGTAGTGATGTAAGCGTCGTCGATACTCCCGTTGATGGCGGGCAACCTGGACTCTACCGGACTTGTGTCGCGGTGGGAGAGGTCGTAGGGCTCGGTCCCGTCGTACCAGCGGGCGATGACCGTGTCAACGGCCCCGTCTTCTGTCCCAAATGCTTCCCTGACCTGCTCGATGCCCAAGGAGGTGCCCGCATAGCCGTCGGTGTCGTCCTCCACTTCCGATGCCAGGTAGAGCTGGCGAAACCCCTCCCGGGACCGAGCATCGCCCAGCGTCCGGTTGATGTCCAGAAATAGTCGCTCCCCCAGCGAGTAGTTACAACCGAATGCACTGTCATCTCGGGTGATATCCAGGCTCTCCAACTGCGCGATGTTATCGGCATAGACGCATGGGGAGTTGGTGGCTTCGATGGGACGGCCGGTGCGGACACTCTCGATAGCTGAGGCCATGAACTCAGCCGCTCCTTCGTCGACCCATTCCGAGTTGCCGCTCCAGTAGTAGTGGGCGACCTCGTGGGCTATGAGGAAACCTGAGAACCCCGTGTCATCAGTCTCTTCTGGTGTGTCGTAATCGGGAAGAATGGCCATGTGAGTACCAAAGTTTTGGCCTGCGGCTGTACTGGATACAGCGTTTTCGTATAGAAGACCGATGTGGTTGGTCGGCAGGCGGGCGCCCATGTACTCCTCGGCGCTGCGCACTGAATGCTCCAGCAGGTCCATCGAGCGTGTAACCCCCGGACCGGTGCGGATGATGGAAAGAACCACGTCGCCTGACAAGGGCAGCGAGATAGTCCGCCAGTATAAGGTTATCCGATCAAGGTCCAACAGGACGTCGATGAGACCGGGATTTCTGGTCGCCACACCGTACAGCGTTGCAACCACGTGGGCCCAGTCGTCGGATATGCCGTCTTGCAGCGCCGCGTGGGACATCACATTCTCGAACGCCTCCGGCTCGTAGGTGGCCAGCCACCGCAACGACGTAACAGCTGATACGTCGGGGGGTTCGACGGTTTCTAAGAAAGGCATACTTACAACTCCCAACGCCGCCCCGGCGTCTTCATAGGCGAGATAGGAGATCTCTTCAATCGCCTGGCTCTCTACTCTATCGATGCCCTCCTGCACCCAGTCCTTAGAGACGAGGGCCGAAGCTATCCCGGTATTCTCTATGTTGCTTATCGAAGCAATCGCATCGGCCTCTACGTCTTTGATGCCATCCTGTACCCAAACCAGAGAGACGACGACTGAGGCGACATCTGCATCGTTGTAGACGATGGAGTATAGGTTCTCAATCGCTCCGGACTCCGTAGCGTCGATGCCGTCCTGCACCCAGCCCAGAGAGACGACTGCCGAGGCTATCGCTACGTCGTAATACGCGATGGAGTGCAGACTCTCAATCACTTTGGACTCGGTAGCGTCGATCCCATCCTGCATCCAGCCAAGGGAAACGATAGCCGAAGCCACCTCGGTGCTGCCCAAGTTGCGAATCCAATCAATTGCTTCGGCCTCTGCATCTTCGATACCGTCCCGTACCCAGCGCATGGAGACCAGGGGCAGACCGAGTCCGATATCCTCATTCGCGATGTATGACAGGATCTCGATCGCTTCAGGCTCTGTATCGTCGATGCCATCCAGCACCCAGCCCAGAGATACCACCGACGAAGCGACCTCGGCGCTATCAATGTTGCTTATCCGATCTATCGCCTCGGCCTCTGCACCCTCAACTCCGTCCCGTACCCAATTATTGGAAACGACGTAGGAAGCGGCGATATGGTTTACCGCTGCGATATAAAGCAGGTCCTGAACAACCATGGACTCCCTACCGTCGATACCGTCTCGCACCCAGTCCAGGTCCTTGATGGAGGCAGCCAGGTGCGGGGCTTCTTCTTCCATCCAGCCCCCGTTCTCGAAGGCATGGAGAGGGGATGAGACCGTTGGAGTGGGTTGGGGAGTAGCGGTTGGTGTTGGAGAGGCCGTGGAAATGGGTTCGGGCGTTGCCACCGGTGTTGGATAGGCCGTCGGAGCGGCTGTGGGCATCGGTGTCGGCGTACTGGGAAACGGTTCAGATTCGTCGTCTAATAAAGAACCGATACCACCCAGGATAACGAGGATTACCGCGCTGCCGATGATTAATCGTACTAAGGTGTCAATGGGTGTTGTTTTACTTTCTTCTTCCGGATTCTTTATCGGGGTACTTCTCTTGTTGATCCGACGTTATTTGCTGTACCAGTACGGTCGTCAAGATGCCGATTCCATCAGAAACCACAGCTAGCCATCCACTTGTGAAAGCTCATCTGTGGTCTGGCCACGGAAGAATTTCTGGCCCCCGCTTCACCAAGTCATGAGCATAACAGCCACCCAGCCTTGTTCAGCCATTCAGCCTGGAGCTTATCATGAAAGCTCTTACTTCCATACGGTTAGGGCTGCCAGAGTTCGCTCGGGTGCATGGGGAAGGCTTGTATTAGTCGTTCGAGGAGGAGTAGCCGAACTGAGGAGCCCAATCGCCCGGGCCGTCGGGCAGCAGATCGAACAGGTGCCACACGCCGCAATACAGATCGCCGGGACCAAAGAAGTCCTTAGATACGCGTACTATCGTACCGTCTCCGTTCTTGTGAAACACCGAGACCCCCGGCTGGTATCCGGACATGTGCTCATCTTCTTCCCGTTGGAAGCCCATGTCCCTAACGAAGGTGGTGCCCTCCGCGGAGTACATTGTGAACCGCCAACCTCGCTTCCTCGCGAGGTCTCGCTGGACACTGGGACTGTTGGGAGACACGACGACGAAGGCGGCTCTGCTCTCCAGATGTTGAAGCACGCCGTTGAACTCGTCGGCCCACATGGTGCAGAAGGGGCAACCGGCGCCCATGTTGTGGACAAGAATAAGGTCTTCCTTGTCGCCGAACATCTCCGAAATCCTCACGGTCCCGTCCACGCCTCTGAGCTCGTAGTCCCTCACTGGCTCGGGAGGCAGCTGCCGGCGCAGCTTCGCCAGCTTTTGTTGGGCCTGTTCAAGCTCTTCCAGGGCTACGGCGATCTCCCTCTCCGGCTGTGTGTTCCTCGCTGTCACGTCATCCTCCTTCTACCGGACTCGCAATGGATTTCGCCGATCGATCGCGTGGCTGCCTCGGTTTCTGCCGCCACGATCCTTCGTTATGGGATGGCATGATCCCCTGCCCCAGCGACCTACGACCCGTCCTACCCCGGTTCGAACCCCAGGCCCTTCTCCTTCAGGCTTACGAAGTTCTGCTGGCCGATGACAATATGGTCCAGCACCTCTATGTCCAGAAGCCGGCCGGCACGGACCAGGTGAGTCGTAAGCTCGACGTCCTGCGTGCTGGGTGTCGGGTTACCCGATGGGTGGTTGTGTACCACCACTAAGGATGGGCAGTTCTCCTTGATGGCGTCCCGGAAGACCTCCGAGACCCGGACCATGGAGCTGTTGACGCTCCCCTTGTAGATCTCGGGTACGCTAAGCACCTGGTTCTTCGTGTTGAGCAGTAACACCCGGAGGTGCTCCTGGTCCATCAGGCTCATCTCTGCCATCAGCAGGTTGGCCACGTCCTGGGGATTGCTTATGCTGATCCTTTCGTTGGGCTGCACCGAAGAGAGCCTCCTCCCCAGCTCCAACCCTGCCTTCAGCTGGGCTACCTTGGCCTCTCCCAGTTGCTTTTCGGCGCACAACTCCCGGAAAGTGGCCTTTGCCAGCCCTCCTAATCCGCCGAACTGGGACAGTATTCGAGAGGACATGTTGAGGACGTTTTCCGATTTGCTTCCGGTCCGGAGCAGAATGGCCAAGAGCTCGGCGTTGCTCAGCGATCCTGCCCCGTAGTCCCTCAGCCTCTCGCGGGGCCGCTCCCCCGAGGGCATATCGTGGATAGTGAGGTGGTATCTCGCCTCTTCGGGCTCTGGTGATAGCCGGGCCGGCTGCTTATCCGTCATCTTTGCTGAGCAAACAGGGACCTAAGATTTCAGCTTGATCATCTCAGGATCGTACAACGGCTCTTTGGACACGGTGGCTCGATACGGCTTCCCGAAGTACTCCACGTCCACCTTGGTCCCTTCCTCTGCGTACTCGATGGGCAGATAGCCGTATACTATGCCGCGGCCGATGGAGTAGCCATAGTTAGCGCTGGTCACGTAGCCGATGGGCGTGTCTCCGTCCAGGATCGGCTCGTTGCCCACGACCACCGCCTTGGGATCGTCGAAGGTCATGGCGCACAGCTTCTGCTTGAGTCCTTCTTCTTTGGCTTTGACCAGCGCGTCCCGGCCGTGAAAGTCGCCCTTCTTGAGCCGGACCGCAAACCCGATTCCCGCCTCGTAGGGATTGAACTCGGTGTGAATGTCCGCTCCCCACAGCCGGTAGCCCTTCTCCAATCGCAGGGAGTCGAAGGCCCCGCCCCCGGCGGCGATAATCCCGTGAGGCTGGCCCGCTTCCCAGAGAGCGTCCCAAAGCCTCAGGCCGTACTCGGTTGGACAGTTGATCTCCCAGCCCAGTTCTCCGACATAAGAAATCCTTAAGGCCAGGCATGGCGCCCCGGCTATACTGATCTCCTGGGCGGTGACGTAGGGGAACGCCTCGTTGGAGACGTTCGCGTCGGTAACGGCGCTCAGTACGTCTCTAGCCCTGGGGCCCCACAGGCCGATACAGCATAGGCTGGACGAGATATCGGTCACCGTGACCGAGCCGTTTTCCGATAGGTGACTCCTGATCCAGGCCAGATCATGCAACGCGAACCCTCCGCCGGTAACCACCATGTACCTGTCTTCGGCGAGGCGGGTGATGGTGAGATCGCACTTGATCCGTCCCCGGTGATCGAGCAGTGACGTGTAGATGATCCTTCCCGGGGGCCGGTCCATGTTGTTGCTGGTGATCGATTGGAGAAACTCAAGTGCCTTGGGGCCGGCGATCTCGAACACGGCGAAGGGTGTCTGGTCGAACATTCCCACCCTCTCCCGTACCGCTTTGTGTTCGGCCCCGATGATGGGAGACCAGTTTATCGCCTCCCAGCCCGACCTTGGGGGCACCTCGTAGCTGTCCAGCAGCTTCTCGTTGGCCTCGTACCAGAAGGGCCGCTCCCAACCTGCGCTTTCGAAGAAGTTGGCGCCCAGGTCCTTCTGGCGCACGTTGAAGGGGCTGGTACGCAACCCCCGCTCCTGCTCCGACTGGAGGAGCGGATGGATGATGCCATACACCTCCCGGTACTGCTGTGCCGACCTCTCCTTGACGTAGGTACGATTGTTAACATAAGGGTGGAAGCGGGCGATGTCGGCTTCATGCGCATCGATGCTGGTGGCCCCTTCCACCATCCACTCGGCGAGGGTCCGCCCGATCCCTCCCGCATGGGCCACCCACACCGCCTGGGCGGCCCAGAACCCTTTGACCTGAGGCGCCTCCCCCAGTATGGGCATGCCGTCGGTGGTGAAGGAGAACATCCCATTGATCGGCTCGAAGAGCTGGCCGTCAGCCACGCAGGGGATCAGGTCCTCGACGTCTATCAGAGATCCAGCGAAGATGTCCAGGTTGAAAGGCATGATGGCCGGCGTAACCCGGGCCATCTCGTATGGGACTATATCGTCCGGCTCCACCAGCAGCGGTTCGTTCCGGTAGGTTCCAACCTCTATGTACTCGAAATACTCCCGGGCGTACATCGACTTGTCCTGGTGCCTGACAGCCGGCCGGGTTATCTCCTTTGTATGTCCCTTGAGCTCGGCCAGCGGGCCAATCTTGACCAGTGGGTGCTGCATCGGGTACATCGGGAAGGTCACCCCGACCATTCGACCGACCATCGGGCCCCAGATGCCGGCGGCCGATACCACGTTTTCCGTGACGATCCTTCCTTTGTCGGTCACCACCGCCTCCACCCTGCCGTTCTTGACCTCGATGTCGGTCACCTGAACGTGCCCGAAGAATCTGGCTCCCCGGGCCTCCGCTTCGATGGTCATTGCTTCGTCCGCCCGCACACCCTTGACCAAGCTGTCCGTCGGGTTGAACATCGCCCCCAGGATCTTGTCCGAAAGCAGGGGGAACAACTCCAACGTTTCCTTGGGTGAGATCACCTCGGCATGCAGACCCCAGGACTTTGCGAATCCCACCTTTCGCTTGAGCTCCTCCACCCGTTCGGGGGTCCAGGCGACCTCCAGCCCGCCCACCTGATGCAGGACGGGCTGACCGTCCAGCTTCAGTGAGCCGAACAGCTCGATGGTGTACTTGGCCGCCTGGGCGTAGAACTTGTTGGGATTTATCTGGAACAGAAAAGCCGGGGCGTGAGAAGACGAGCCGCCCGTATCGGGCAGCGGGCCCTGGTCCAGGACAACGATGTCCTTCCACCCCATCTGGGCGAGGTGGTAGGCCACGCTGCATCCTGCTACCCCGGCCCCGATGATTACCGCCCTCGCATGGCCCGGCAGCGACGATGAATTGCTAGGCATATAGGTTTCCTTCACTGATAGTCGATATCGCGCTGGCTATTCTAACAGCCCCAAAGTGGGTAGTCGATAATCTACGCCCGCGTTGTAGCCCGAGGGTCTTTGGGTATAATAGCGCGACCGGTCGGGGAACAGGCGGTCCGTCCCTCACCGGTGATAGGAGGCCTGTTGACCCAGGAAACAGAGACGGCGCCGGCATACCGGTGGGTGGTTGTCGCCTCTATCACCGGATGTGTTGGGATGACCCTCACCGCCCTGTTCACCCTGGGACTCCTCTTACCCGACATCTCCCGGGACCTGGGCCTCTCTCTATCCCAGCAAGGGTGGCTGGCCTCCTCCGTGATCTTCGGCAATCTGGCGCTGGCCATACCCATCAACCTGCTGCTGTCCCGGTTCAAACCCTGGCGGATTGCGAGCCTATCTTTTCTTCTAGTCGGCCTCTTCACCCTGATGCAGGGCTGGTCGCCGGTGCTGGCCGTCCTGATCATAGGCAGGATCGCCACCGGCCTGGCGTTCATGGCCAGCCAGGCGCCACGAGCTCTGATCATCCAGCAGTGGACCCCCAGGGAGAAGCTGACCCAGACCAACGGCGTTCTCTACGGGACCATCGACGTGATTATGGGCTCCGCCTTCTTTGCTGTCCCGCCCCTGATGGCGTGGCTGGACGGATGGCGAAATACGGTTTATGTAATGGGAGCCGTCTCTCTTTCACTCACCGCCGTGTGGATGGTGTTGGGACGGGAACGGGTTACGCTGGAATATCAAAGCAGGATGAAGTCTCAGACCGGGACTCCCCTGAGCACGCTCCTACGATACCCCCAGCTGTGGGTAATGGGGGCCTCCATGGTCTCGGCCATCATCGGCCAGACCGCCTTCCAGACCTTCTGGCCCACTTTTGCCCAGAACGATATGGGTATCTCCCCCTTCATCACAGGGGTTGTGCTGGGGCTTATGTCCTTCGTAGCGGCCCCTATAGACATAGGGGTGAACACTGTGCCCTGGCTGGTGAAGCGTCAGCCCCTGGTAATGGCCACCTGCGGCATCATGATTACCGGTACCTTCCTGGCCCTGCTCTACACCGATAACACCTCCCTCGTCATACTGCTCGGCGTCCTCAAAGGCACCACATCGGCCTTCTTCCCGATTCTGATGATCATGGTCTACAGGCTGCCCGCGATCAGGCCGAGAGAGGTCGCGCTCGGGTTGGCGTTCATGCAAGTGTGCATCTGGGTAGGTTCGGGTATCGGTCCCCTCATCGTGGGGTTTATCAGCGAGGCTACCGACGACCTTCGCCTTGCCCTTCTCGTTACCGCTTTTACACCGCTGATAATGGTGTTTACCGCAGCCCTTCTGCAGATGCGGGAGTGGCCGGCGCCTCAGTCCACACCCGCCCTCGAGACCTCCGGCACCGAGGCCTGACCCGGGATGGCTCGAGGAATGTCGATATAGAGTCTGCTCCGTTTTAGCACTATAATGAGGTGCACCATGTTCACCGGCGAAAGCCCGCTTCTTTGAAGCCTCCGAAGATCCCAGTACTGGCTATTGGGCTTTTGGCACTGGCCCTTTTGCTGGGCCTAACAGTCCTCTCCTGCTCCGGCACCCGGTCCTCCGCAAAAGAGCTGGACGTCGCCGAGGGGGCGCCGTTCATCGCCGAAAATGTCACTTTCGTAGATATCGACGCCCTTAGAGAGGACGAGGACTTGGGCTTTCTGCTCACGGCTATCGAGGATGCCCTGGAACCTGGTCTTACCTCCGTAGGAGCAGAGATGGCCAACATCGATCGGGCCGTCACCTACCTGATAGGAGAGCAGAGGGTTGTGGTTTTGGATGGAGACATAGGTAAAGAGAAGGATGTTCGCCGGACCCTTTCCGACTCGGGCTACCAGTCGGAGACCGTGCGTGGTGTGGACATATTGTCCGGCGAAGGGCCGGTGGGAGCCGTGGCCCCGCTGGCCTCCGATAGGCTCATCATGAGCGTCGACGCCAGGGGAATCAGCTTGAGCGTAACCGATCTGGACGATGAACGCTACTTCGGGAAGCGGATAGAGATGGGCCTCTTGCTGGCTGACCTTCCCGACGGCACGGTCATGTCACTTACTGCCAACTGTCCCATCACCGAAGCCTGTATGTCCCTGGGAATCAGCTTCAGCAGAAAGGACGCCGCTCTATCGTCCTTTACCATGGTGGCCGTATTCCCCAGCGAGTCCGAGGCGCTATCAGGAGAGGAGCAGGTGGGCTCCCTGTTCGCCCTAATTTCAAGCGCCTACCCCGTCTTTGAAACCCAGGTGATCGGCAGGCGGGTCATCATCACAGGCGATGCCGTATCTCAGAGCGTATTCGAAGGCATCGCCCGGGAGTTTGTGCTCCGGCCGTAGCCGGCGGAGGTTACTTCAGTTCGGCGGAGGCGCCGGCTCCCTCCAGGGTCTTCTTGACGTTGTCGGCCTCTTCCTTCGCCACGGCCTCTCTCACCGCCTTGGGCGCGCTCTCCACCAGCTCTTTGGCCTCCCGCAGGCCCAGGGTGGTAACTTCACGCACCGCCTTGATCACGTTGATCTTGTTCGGTCCGATCTCCGTCAGCATGACGTCGAACTCCACCTGCTCCTCGGCGTCGGGGGCGTCTCCATCCGCGGCTGCCGCGGGTGCGGCGGCCACTGCCACCGGAGCGGCTGCGCTGACCCCAAATTCCTCTTCTATGGCCTTTATGAGCTCGGACAGCTCCAGTACGGTCATTCCCTTGATCTGTTCCAATACTTCCTCTTTGGCTGCCATCGGGACCTCCTCTTGCCAGCTACGATTGGTTCTCTTCGATTTGCGATAGTCTCGCGTTCAACGCCGTGACCAGACCTCTCAGCTGAGAGCTCAATACCGACTGCAGGGCGTACAGTGGCCCCTGTAACGCCGCCAGCGACTGGGCGATCAGCACGTCTCTGGTGGGCAGGGTCGCCAGTGTCTCCACCTGGGCTGCAGCCAGCACCTGCCCGTCCATCAGCCCACCCTTTATGGAGAGGGCGCTTCGCTCCGAGCGGATGTGGGACCTGAGGACCTTTGGGGCCTCGGTGATCTCGTCGTACCCGAAGGCCAGGGCCGTGGGCCCATCGAGAAACTCGCCGAGAAGCTCCTTTCCCTCCTGCTGTGCCGCCCGCAGGGCCAGGGTGTTCTTGACGACCCGGTACTCGATGTCCTTCTCTCTGAGCCTGGAGCGGAGCAGGTTCATCTCGGCCGTTCTAATGCCCCGGTAGTCGGTGGCCACCGCTATGGTGCAACGAGACAGCCGGTCCGCTATCAGCTTTACCTCTTGTTCCTTCTTTTCTGTAGGCATTTGCGTGTCCCCGTACTCCCGGGCTAATAAACAATACCCCCGAGACGGCTACTCAGGGGTTTCGGTTGGCGTCACAGACCCGCGTGTCGAATGACGTGCGGTCCTGCCTGTCTTTCCTTGCCTGAGCGGGCTGCCGGTTTAAGGCTCCTATCCATGAGCCGCCCACCGTCTTGGGCTTTCGGTGTTCTGTTGTTATCTAGTCAGGCGACATCTCCAGGGCTAATGCAAGGTCCAGCTTTATCCCCGGCCCTTGGGTAGTGCACAACGAGATTTTTCTCACATACTGGCCCTTGGCGCCGCTGGGCTTGGCCTTTACCACCGAATCGACCAACGTGGAGACGTTCTCCAGCAACTGCTCCTTCTCGAAGCTCACCTTGCCCACCGGCGCGTGGATCACGGCCGTCCTGTCCAGCCGGAACTCGATTTTGCCCTTGCGGGCGTCCGATACTGCCTTGCCTATGTCTCCGGGCTGCACCACGGTTCCGGACTTGGGGTTGGGCATCAGCCCTCTGCGGCCCAGCACCTTACCCAGCTTTCCTATCTTGCTCATCATGTCCGGGGTGGCTATGGCGGTGTCGAACTCTATCCAGCCCCCTTCGATCTTCTTGATCAGATCGTCCGCACCGATGATGTCCGCACCCGCTTCTTCGGCCGCCGTGGCAGCTTCACCCTGGGCGAATACCAGCACTCTCACCTGTTTCCCCGTGCCGTGGGGTAGCAGCGATAGGCCCCGGACCTGCTGGTCCGCGTGCCTGGGGTCCAGGCCCATGCGTATGTGGACCTCCACCGTCTCGTCGAACTTGGACTTGGCGGCGGTCTGAGCCAGGTCTATCGCCTCTTCCAGCGGATATGTCCTGGAGCTGTTTACCAGCGCGGCCGCGTCCGTGTATTTCTTACCTCTTTTCGCCATATCTGTTTACACCACCTCTATTCCCATGCTGCGAGCCGTGCCTTCCACTATCCGCATCGCCCCTTCGACGTCTTTGGCGTTCAAGTCATTGAGCTTTAGCTCGGCTATCTCCTTGATCTGGTCACGGGTCACCTGCCCCACTATCTCCTGGCCAACCTCGCCAGCCCCCTTCTCAATGTCGGCGGCGCTCTTGAGCAGCGCCGATGCTGGAGGAGTCTTAGTAACGAATGCGAAGGAGTTGTCCTGGAATATCGTCAACTCCACCGGAATGATAGAGCCTGCCTGGTTGGCGGTGCGGGAGTTGTACTCCTTGCAGAAGGCCATGATGTTGACGCCGTGCTGCCCCAGGGCCGGACCTACAGGGGGCGCCGGGGTGGCCTTCCCCGCCTCTATCTGAAGTTTGAGTATGGCTTTGATTCGCTTGGCCAAGTTGGGACTCCCTTAGAGCTTCTCGACCTGCAGGTAGTCCAACTCGACGCCCGTGTCCCGACCGAAGAATGAAACCAGCACCTTGATCTTTCCCTTATCGGGGTAGAGCTCGTCCACCGAGCCGATGAACTCGGCGAAGGGCCCATCGATGATGCGGATCCGCTCGCCCTTCTGCAGCCCAACCTTGACTCTGGGGGCCTCTTCTTCCATCTGCTTCAGGATGCCGCTGACTTCGCTGTCGTCCAGGGGCACCGGCTTTGGCGGGTCCCCAGACGTAACGAAGCCGGTAACCCCGGGCGTGTTCCTCACTACGTGCCAGCTGTTATCGGAGAGCACCATGTTTACCAGGATATATCCGGGGAACACCTTCTTCTCGACGGTGCGCCGCTGTCCCTCGCGGATGTCCAGCTCCTCTTCGGTCGGCACCAGCACCTCGAAGATCTCGTCGCTGGCATCCATAGAGTCGATGCGATGGTCCAGGTTCTTCTTCACCCTGTCCTCGTAGCCTGCATAGGTGTGGACCACGTACCACAGCTGGTTTTCGACCGTCGTCTTTACGTCGGATTGCTTAGTAGTCATGGCAGCTCATTCTCTCCGGTTTATCAATCCTAGAATAGCAGGAAATTGGCTATGGTGGAGAATGCCTCGTCCACCAGGCCCAGCAGGATGCCCATTGCCACTGAGACGATGAGCACCATAGTGGTCAGCCGTTTGGTCTCCTCTTTCGTCGGCCACGATACCTTTCTAAGCTCGGAGATCACCTCTCCTATAAACCGGAACCGCTCCAGGATCGGCCAGCGCTCGCTCATCCTCTCCCGAGATGGGATGTACTGTCGCACTATCGGGTCTCCCTGTGCGGGCGCTTACCGCGGCAGCGAGGGCAGTACTTGGACAGTTCGAGCCGGTCCTGGTTGTTCCTTCTGTTCTTGGTAGTCGTGTAGTTCCGCTCCCTGCAATCGCCGCAGGCCAGGGTCACAAATATCCGGTTGTCGCCTCTTTTAGCCATGGTCCCTCTCCCTGACTGGCCCTCTCCCTATCCTGGGATGCACCGTCAATCGATGATGTTGGTGATTACCCCCGCTCCCACCGTCCTTCCGCCTTCACGTATGGCGAACCTGAGCTCAGGTTCCAGTGCCACGGGCGTAATCAGCTTCAGTTTCATAGTGACGTTGTCTCCGGGCATGATCATCTCCATGCCCTCCGGAAGCCCTATCTCGCCTGTGACGTCCGTGGTCCGGATGTAGAACTGGGGTTTGTAGCCATCGAAGAAGGGCGTATGCCGTCCTCCCTCGTCCTTGGTCAGCACGTAGACCTCGGCCTCGGAGGTGACGTGAGGGGTGATGGAGCCGGGGGCGGCCAGCACCTGGCCACGCTCCACGTCATCGCGCTCGACCCCGCGCAACAGACAACCCACAGCGTCTCCGGGCTCGGCATAGTCCAGGGTCTTGTGGAACATCTCCACCCCGGTGACGACCGTCTTGTTCGTCTCTCCGAATCCCACGATCTCTATGGTGTCGCCGGTCTTGACCGTGCCACGCTCTACCCGACCCGTAACCACCGTTCCCCTGCCTTTGATGCCAAACACGTCCTCGATGGGCATGAGGAAGGGCAACTCGCTGGGGCGTTCCGGGGTGGGGATGTAGCTATCGACCGATTCCATCAGCTCCAGGATCGGCTTGTACTCGTCGGCGTTCGCGTCGGTGGACTCGCTCTCCAGGGCCTGCAGAGCGCTACCCCGAACGATGGGGATGTCCTCCCCTGGGAAGTCGTACTTGGAGAGAAGCTCCCTCAGCTCCAGCTCGACAAGTTCCAGCAGTTCGGGGTCATCCATCTGGTCGGTCTTGTTGAGGAACACCACCATGGAGGGCACCTGCACCTGTCGCGCCAGGAGGATGTGCTCACGGGTCTGGGGCATGGGCCCATCGGGAGCGCTCACCACCAGGATGGCCCCGTCCATCTGGGCCGCGCCGGTAATCATGTTCTTGATGTAGTCGGCGTGACCCGGGCAGTCTACGTGGGCGTAATGGCGGTTATTCGTCTCGTACTCCACGTGGGTAATGGCTATAGTCAGGCCCCGCTCCTTCTCTTCCGGAGCGTTGTCTATAGAGTCGTAAGTACGGAACTCGGTCTTGTCCGCGCCTGACATGGTAAGCACCTTGGTGATAGCCGCCGTCAGGGTGGTCTTGCCGTGGTCCACATGCCCGATTGTGCCCACGTTGGCGTGGGGCTTGGTCCGCTGAAATACCTCTTTAGCCATTGCTCTCGTCCTCCCGAATGGAGCCCACAACCAGATTCGAACTGGTGACCCCGTTCTTACCAAGAACGTGCTCTACCACTGAGCTATGTGGGCCTTGCCTATTTTGAATACCTATTATTGCTGGTGGAGGGGGTAGGATTCGAACCTACGTAGCCTTTCGGCAGCGATTTTACAGACCGCCGGTTTTAACCACTCACCCACCCCTCCAAAATCGTTCACTCTGCTCCTTCTGCTGGGCAGTGCGCCGAAGCCAAGGGGCGCTCCTCGCTCCAGTATATCCTACAATACCTGGCTGTAAAATACCTTCTGCCAAGTGCGCAGAAGGTATAGTTCAGAACATACCGTACTAATCCAAAACCAGTATAGGAAACATGCCTGCGGAAAGTCAACCCTGGAGGGTTCCGACACGTTGTTACCCCGCCCGATCGTGATAGAATAGACCACCCCGTCACAACACCGACGCAGGCGTCATAGGAGGTCTTTACATGCGATTCGATGGCAACGTTTACTACCACGAGTTGGAGACCTACCCCGTAGATGTCATGATGGACGAGTGGCGAGAGACGGCCCGATTCCTCGATCAGGCTGGTTTCACCGGCATTTGGATAGGAGAGCACCACTTCTGGCACGGCGGCTACCCGGTGGCCGCACCCAATCCCGTTCTCATCGGCACTCACCTCGCCTCGGTAACCGAGAAGCTTCGGGTGGCACAGAGCGCCTGCATCCTTCCCGACCACAATCCCATCCGGCTGGCCGAGGACCTGGCGATGCTGGACCAGATCACCCGGGGAAGGCTGGACGTGGGAATCGCCCGGGGCACGAACAGCTCGGCCAGCATCCAGTTTAACGTCAACGCCGATAGGCGGGACCAGGAGACCAACTACGCCCTCTTCGCCGAGACCCTGGACATCCTGATCAAGGCCTGGACACAGGACGCCTTCAGTCACCAGGGCCGGTTCTACACATATCCCGTTCCGGGCTGGAGCGAATCCGATCCTCGCCTCTACGCAGGCGACTCGGTCCACTACGGGCCGGATGGGGAGCTCATCGCTCTCGGACTCATGCCCAAACCGTACCAGAAGCCCCATCCGCCCATCTATCAGGCCGCCGACTCGACGGCATCCTACGCCTTCGCCGCTGAGCGGGGTATTGCCACCACAGCCTTCGGACGTTCCTTCGAAGCCCTGCGGGAGGCATGGACCACCTACAAAGAGACGGCGTCCCGGATTCACGGCCGCGATATCCCCATGGGGGAAACCGCCGATGGGCATACCCTCAACGTCATGAGACTGTTTCACATCGCCGAGAGCCAGGAGCAGGCCGAAGCGGAGGCCCGGGACGGAGTAAACGACTTCTTCAGCATCGCCACCGGGCTAAGCGACAACTGGGCCAGGAAGGGGATCGTCGCCGCCGACGAGGAGCTTACCGACGATGACATGAACGATAACTGGTTCGATTTTCTCCTCAAGCGGGACATGCTCTGGGTGGGCACCCCCGACTTCGTGACCGAGAAGATAGAGCGCCTGCGCTCGGAGCTCAACTGTCGACACGTGACCCTCTGGCCCAACCCGGGGTACATCCCCTTCAGCAAGGTGCTCCGGGGCATGGAGCTCTTCGCCGAGCGGGTCATACCCCACTTCGAAAAGGAAGAGGTGGCCGCCCCTCGGGTCGGCTCTTGAAGGTGCAACCTATGAACAACGATAGAGTCCTGGTAGTCGATGGCGCCGAGCACCACAGGTGGGACCGTGAGGTGCTCGAAATGGTCCGCGCCGGCGACATCTCCGCCGTCAACGTCACCTGCTCCATCTGGGAAAACGCCAGAGAGACCCTCGAGATACTGGGACACTGGAACCGACGGTTGGAGGAGCATTCCGACCTGATCGTCAAGGCCGATACCCCCGACGACATCAGGTCGGCTTATGAGCAGGAGAAGACGGCCATTGTCCTGGGTTTCCAAAACACCTCGCCCATCGAGGACAACATCGATTTCGTGGGCATATTCTCCAGCCTCGGGGTTCGCATCATGCAGCTCACCTACAACACCCAGAACCTGGTGGGTAGCGGCTGCTACGAGCCCGAGGACACCGGCCTCTCCACCTTCGGACGCGACGTCATCAGAGAGATGAACCGGCACGGCGTTCTGGTCGATCTCTCCCATACCGGCGAACGCACATCCATGGACGCCATCGAGGTCTCATCCCACCCCGTCGCCATTACCCACGCCAACCCAAGGTTCATCAAGCAGACCCAGCGCAACAAGTCCGACGACATGCTTCGTGCCCTGGCCGACTCGGGAGGCGTCATCGGCCTGGCCGCCTATCCCCATCTCTTCGCCTATGACGCCACGGTGGAGCAGTTCTGCGAGATGGTGGACCGCACCGTGGACCTGATGGGGGTGGAGCACGTGGGCATCGGCACCGATCAGCACCTGGGTTTCTCCGCCGAGGAGAAGAAGTTCTGGGTACAGGGCAGGTTCTCCAGGTCAGTGCCGTCCTTCATGAGCGCCCAGGGCTTTCTAGCCGACGATTGGGACGGCGAAGATGTCGAGTGGGCCAGCTGGATCGAGACACCGGCGGGCATGCCCAACATCGTTCGAGGCCTGCGTGAGCACGGGTTCAGCCCCGAGGAGGTGGAAGCTATCATGGGAGGCAATTTCCTCCGCGTGTTCGAGCAGGTCTTCCCCAAGTAGTACCCGGCCCACGGCGTACCTACAGGTCACCCGCTAGCCCGAAGCGTCAAGAAACCTCTCTCCTGCCTCGGCGCTTACTAGGCGGTATACCTCCTGCAGCGGAAGCTTCTTGGTCCTGGCGATGGAGCGGCACGCCTCGTACTCGGGGGATACTCCCACCGGCGTCCCGTGTATAAGCTTCACCTTCACCGTCACCCGCCCCAGCGACGAATCGAACTCCCTGACCTCTCGTTCCGCCTCGACCCTCCGTACCGATCTGATGCGTAAACCAAGACTGGAGGTCTCCCGGAGCACGATCTCTGCCAACCGGCCTTCGTCCTTAGGGGATGCCAGGACGCTCAGCATGGTCGCCGGCCGTCCCTTCTTCATCTGGATGGGTGTGAACCACACATCCCTTGCCTTGGCCTCGAACAGTCTCTCCATGACGTAGCCGTACATCTCCGGGTTCATATCGTCGATGTTGGTCTCCAACACGGATAGTGTGGTGCTTCCCAGGCTTCCGGCGACCCCTCCCAGCCAGACGGACAATGCGTTGGGGTAGGCCCCCAGCTCCTTCGACCCCAGACCATATCCCACCTGTTGCACAGCGAGGTCAGGCGCATCGAAGGATGCCAGGGTGGTCAGGAAGGCTACGCCCGTCGGGGTCGATAGCTCCGTGTTGGGTCGAGAGGTTGGCCTGATGGGAGCCCCGGCCATCGATACAAGCTCCAACACGGCAGGTCCCGGGGCTGGTATCCTGCCGTGCTGAGATGACACCGTGCCGCTTCCCGACGGAATGGGGGAGGAAAAGACCCGGTCTACTCCCAGCAGCTCCAGCCCTACACAGCCACCAACCACGTCTACTATCGAGTCCACGGCCCCGACCTCGTGAAACCTCACTTCTTCGATAGTGGTCCTGTGTACCTTGGCCTCGGCTTCGGCCAGCCGGCGGAAGACCGTACCGGAACGCTCCTTGACCCGGGGCGGCAGGTCGCTGGCACAGATGATAGAGAGGATGTTGTTCAGCGATCGATGCTCCACCGGCACAGCTTTATCCACAACCACTGTAACCTTCGTGCCGTTGAGGCCGCCCCGTACGTCACGCCTGGAATCGATGCGATACCCGTCCAAGTCCAGCTTGGACAGCTCGCCGGACAACGATCGGACCGAGAGGCCCGCATCCACGAGCGCTCCCAGGATCATGTCCCCGCTGACGCCGCCGATGCACTGGAAATAGGCCGACCGGGTCATTCCGCCGTCAAGCAATCACTCACCCTTGCGTCCTGGAACAGCGGCCCTGACCGCCTCCGAGAGCATGCCCACCCGTACCAACTCCATTCCCGGCGGGGCCTTTACATGTCCCCTGGCCGAGCTCGAAATTATACCCTTGCAGAACCCCATCTTGGCCGCCTCTTTCAATCGACGTTCAACCTGGCCGACGGAGCGGACCTCGCCGCTGAGCCCCAGCTCTCCCATGGCCACCAGATCGGGGTCCATAGGTATGTCCCGCATGCTGGAAACTATGGCCAGCGCTATTCCGAGGTCGGCCGCCGGTTCGTTCACCCTGAGACCGCCGACAACGTTTACTATCACATCCTGGTTGGCCAGCGAGAGCCTCAATCTCTTGCTCAGGATTGCGGTGACGAGCAACAGCCGGTTCTGCTCCACGCCGTTGGCCGTACGGCGGGGAAGATTGAAGCTGGTCATGCTGGTCAGGGCCTGGATCTCCACCATCAGCGGTCTCGTCCCCTCCAGCGTCGGAACGATGGCCGAACCCACGGACCCGGACATCCTCTCCGAGAGAAACACCTGAGAAGGGTCGGAAACGTCCGCCAGTCCCGAGTCCCCCATCTCGAAGATTCCCACCTCGTTGGTGGAACCGAACCGGTTCTTAACGCCCCGGAGGAGCCGGTAGGAGCTGTAGGACTCACCCTCCAGGTAAAGCACCACGTCCACCATGTGCTCCAGCAAGCGGGGTCCGGCTATGGCGCCGTCCTTGGTCACGTGACCGGTGATGCAGACGGGCACCTTGGTGGACTTGCACCACTCCATAATCCGCCAGGTCGCCTCGCGGACCTGTCCTATCGTCCCCGGCGACGACTGGGAGCTCTCCAGGTATACGGCCTGGATCGAATCGATTATCACCAGGAAGGGCCGCAGCTGGTCCATATGGTGGATTATCGAGTCCAGGTTGTTATCGGCTACTACGTAGAGGCCCCGCCCGGAAACCCCCAACCTGGTTGCGCGGAGGCTTATCTGCTGGTCCGACTCCTCTCCCGATACATATAGCACCGGTCTTCCTTCACCGGCCAGAGCGGCGGCCGTCTGCAGCAGCAGCGTCGACTTGCCTATGCCCGGTTCGCCGGCGATGAGTAGAAGAGAGCCGGGAACGATACCTCCGCCCAGCACCCTGTTGAACTCCACTGACGGCGGCTGGATGCGCGGCGTCTGAGAGGCCGATATCGAGGCCAGCTCCTGAGGTGGAGTGGACTGGGCATCCGGTATCCGTTTGGCGGCGCTCCGAGCTTTGCGTACCACCTCGTCCAGGGTGTTCCACAATGAGCAGTGGGGACAACGGCCCTCCCACCTGGGGCTTTCGCCTCCGCACTCGCGGCAGATGAAGGAGGTCTTTGTCTGCTCTTTCGCCATCGGTGTTACAACGTTGGCAGAAGGCCGCAGAAACG
Organism: Dehalococcoidia bacterium; assembly: GCA_965197645.1. Lineage (GTDB taxonomy): Bacteria > Chloroflexota > Dehalococcoidia > Plut-88900 > Plut-88900. The sequence goes on from OZ240219.1 coordinate 1,650,204, forward strand.
TCAAGAGGGAAGCTCACGAGCTTCCCTCTTGGTAAATGTGCTGTGGTTTCTCTCAGATCAGTGTTTGGCCAGCTCTGCCACCGGCCCGATGCTGAGCTCATCTTCGTCACGGTCTATCAGCACCGTACTGCCGGCCTCGTAGTTACCCTCGAGCAGGTTCTCCGAAAGGGGGTCCTCCACCAGGTCCTGTATGAGCCGCCTCAGAGGTCGTGCACCGAAGATGGGGTCGTACCCTTTGTCCGCCAGCAGCTGCTTGGCCGGTTCGGTAACCTCCAGATCGATGTCCTTCTCCTTCAGGTTCTCCCTGACCTCCTCCATCAACAGATCGACAATCTGGAGGATGTGCTCCTGGTTGAGGGCGTGGAAGACCACTATGCCGTCAATCCGGTTCAGGAACTCGGGGCGGAAGAACCGTTTGACCTCTGACAGGACCTTGTCCTTCATACGCTGATAAGCTTCTTCGGAGGTCCTCTCGTCTTCGTCAGAGGTCGAGAATCCGAGCCGGTTGTCTCGCTTGATCAGCTCGGCGCCGATGTTGCTGGTCATGGTGATGATGGTGTTGCGGAAGTCGACCTTCCGGCCTTTGGCATCGGTGAGGTGGCCGTCGTCGAAGATCTGGAGCAACATGTTGAAGACGTCGGGATGGGCCTTCTCGATTTCGTCCAGCAGGATGGCCGAGTAGGACTTGCGGCGCACCGTTTCGGTGAGCTGGCCGCCTTCGTCGTAGCCGATGTATCCGGGAGGCGCTCCCACCAGCCTGGCGACGGCGTGCCTTTCCATGAACTCAGACATGTCCAGCCGGATCAGGGAGTCCTCGCTGCCGAACATAAACTCGGCGAGCACTCGGACCAGGTACGTCTTGCCCACGCCGGTGGGACCCAGGAATATGAAGTTCCCGATGGGCCTGCGGCGGTCTTTGAGTCCCGCCCTAGCCCTGCGAACGGCTTTGGCCACTATCTTGATGGCCTCGTCCTGACCCACTATCTTTTCGTGCAGGGCCTCTTCCATGTGAAGGAGCCGCTCCGTCTCTTCCGAGGCCAGCCGCGTTACGGGAATACCGGTCCACATCGCTACTACCTCAGCGATGTCATCGGCGGTCACTACGGGCCTGTCCTGCTCTTGCTCGTCCTCCCAGTCCGTTTCCAGGCCCTCCAGCTTCCCTGCCAGGCTAAGCTCTCGCTCCCGGAGCTGAGCTGCTTCCTCGTACTGCTGGGACTCTATCGCAGACTCCTTATCCCGCTTTACGCTGTCCAGGACGGACATCGCCTCTTTCAGGGACAGGGGCATAGAGCTGTTGTGGATCCGTACCCGGGACGAGGCCTCATCGACGAGGTCTATGGCCTTATCGGGCAGATGACGGTCGGTGATGTATCGCGAGGCGAGGTTGGCCGCGTTCTCCAGCGCCTCGTCGCTGATGACCAGCTTGTGGTGTTCTTCGTAGCGGCTCTTGACGCCCCTCAGAATGTCTACAGTGTCCTCTACGCTGGGCTCCTCCACCTTAATGGGCTGGAACCTGCGCTCCAGAGCCGCGTCTCGTTCCACGTGCTTTCGGTAATCGTCGGGTGTGGTGGCGCCGATGCACTGCAGTTCGCCTCGTGCCAGGGAGGGCTTGAGGATGTTGGCAGCGTCCACCGCGCCTTCCGCCGCTCCTGCACCGACGATGGTGTGCATCTCGTCTATGAACAATACGCAGTTACCGGAGGTCTTGATCTCTTCGATCACCTTCTTCAGACGCTCTTCAAACTCGCCTCGATACTTGGTTCCCGCCACGAGGGCGCCCATGTCCAGGGTGACCAGCCTCTTGCCCTGAAGGGTGTCCGGGATATCGCCGGAGGAGATCCTCTGGGCCAGCGCCTCTACGACCGAGGTCTTTCCGACTCCCGGCTCACCGATGAGGCACGGGTTGTTCTTGGTCCGTCTGCTGAGGATCTGGACTACCCGCTCTATCTCCTGCTGCCGGCCTATGACAGGGTCCAGCTTTCCGGACTTTGCGGCCTCGGTCAGGTCCACGCCCAACTGGTCCAGGGTAGGTGTGCGGACCGTGCCCCGAGCGCCCGATTGGGCCTGGGCAAAGTTCTGGCTGAGCATTCGCGTTGTTTCGGAACGGGTCTTCTCCAGGTTTACTCCCAGGCTCTCCAATACGCCGGCGGCCACGCCGTCGCCTTCCCGCAGTAGGCCGATAAGCAGGTGCTCGGTGCCTATGTACTGGTGGTTCAACCGGCGGGCCTCATCGACGGCGAGCTCAATAACCTTCTTCGCCCTGGGCGTCAGGCCGATTTCGCTCTCTGAGGTGGTCTCGCCCCGGCCGATGATGAACTCGACGGCGGATCGGACCTTGTTGAGCTGCACGCCAAGGTTAACCAGGACCTTGGCAGCCACACAGTCCGGCTCCCTCACCAGGCCCAAGAGGATGTGTTCCGTTCCTATGTAGTTGTGGTTGAAGTTCTGGGCCTCTTCCTGGGCCAGGGAGAGTACCCTTCTCGCCCGTTCTGAGAACTTTTCAAATCTGCTTGCCATGTCGTGATCTCCCAGGCAGTTTTAGAACGCCGAATGGGACCGGCCCGGCCGTCAGCCGTTACCCCGCTATCTATCCCCCTCGGGGTAAGCCTCGTCGGTTGGGGATGCCTCATCCGATGCAGTTTCCTCTGTACCATATCGGGTATCAGAGAAATCCAGAGCAGGCGCCGACGGAGCTTGTCTTAGACTGAGAGCAAGCCTTCTCCGTTCCGGTTCTATGCGTAGTATCTTTAGGGTGAGGACATCACCCTCGTTCACCACCTCCTCGGGGCTGGCGATCGGTGCATCGCTCAACTCCGAAATGTGTATCAGGCCCTCTATGGACTCGTCCAGACTGACAAAGGCGCCGAAGGTAGTGAGCTTGGTTACAGTGCCGTTTACCAGCTGATCGACATAGTACTTCTGGTGGATCGTCTCCCATGGCTCCGGATGGAGCCGTCTGAAGCTGAGGGCTATCTTCTTCGCTTCCTGGTCCACCTTCAGCACGAACGTATCTACTTCGTCACCTATACTCAACGTTTTTTCGGGCGATTCGGAACGTCCCCAGGAAAACTCCGAGAGATGTACAAGTCCGTCCACACCGCCGATGTCCACGAAGGCGCCGAACTCCCGGATGCCCGTCACCCGGCCTTTGCGGACCTCTCCTTCCTTGATCTCCTGGAAGATCTGGTCTCGCAGATGCTCCCGTTCCTCCCGCAAGACCTGCTTCTCCGACAGGATCAGCCTGTTGCGTCGCCGGTTGATTTCGATAACCTTGAGCCTCAACTCTTTGCCTACGACTGCAGCTAGCGGGCTGGAGGCCGGGTCTTCGGGGTTGGGGTTGAAGGGCAGATTTACAAGCTGGGACATGGGAACGAAGCCGCGAACGCCCTCGATGTTCACCAGCAGCCCGCCCTTGTTGAAGTCTACTGCCTTGCCCTCCACTATCTCCCCGTTATCGAAGTACTGTTGGAGGGTGTGCCAGCCCTTCTCGCCCTGGGCCCGGTCGATGGAGAGGAGTATGCCGTCTTCTCTCTCGTCCGTCTGCACCACGTAGGCGAGAACGTCGTCCCCGGTCGTAATGTTTTCCAGCTCCTGGGGGTCCAGGGTGCGCATCTCCCGGGAGGGTATAATCCCCTCCGTCTTGGCGCCCACGTCCACCAGCAGCCCGTCTCGATCCTTCCTAACTACAACTCCGCTTACCAGATCGCCGCGCCGGAGGACCTTCGCCCCTTCCGCCTCGTCCAGGAGTTGCTGCATCGAAGGGACGGCCTGGGAGGGTTCGGTCTGCGTTTCCTGTTGCTCTGATCCGTTCATCAGCTTGTAGCCTATTATAGTAAAGGGGTGGATGCAGTGTAAAGGCGAAAGTTGTTGCTTGTACGCTACCGGCGTGAAAGTAATTGTCTATAAGTATACGTCAACGGGATACGCCATTCTATTCGACTGGCGAAGGAAAGCGCAACACCCGCGCCGCCCGGCATTCATGAGATTTCTCGGCACGGCCGGCCCGATTTACCGGCTTGTCAGGGACAAGGCCCCTTACCCTTGTACAATGGACCGTGTCGTATTGTTTTTGCTGCAGCAAAGCGTCGTGTGCTATAATCTCCAGAAATACTAGAGGAAGTAGTTGGACAAGCAGGAAACCGTCGAGGAATTCAGACTCCACGATTCTGACACAGGATCTACAGAGGTACAGGTAGCTCTCCTCACCCGGAGGGTCTCCGAACTATCGGACCATATGCGTGCTCATAGGCACGATTATCACAGCCGGCGGGGGTTGCTGATGATGGTGGGCCAGCGCAGGCGGCTACTGGAGTACCTCAACAGAACAGATGTCAACCGTTACCGTTCCCTGATAAGCCGGTTAGGCCTCAGGCGATAGGTTTTTTCCTCACCCTGCCCACGATTTATAGCAAGTTTGATAAACACCAAGACCTTTCATCGCACCGTAGGCGGCAAACCCCTCACTCTTGAGACCGGCAGGTTAGCTGCACAAGCCCAAGGCTCCGTGATGGTAACCTACGGGGAAACCGTAGTCCTAGTCACCGCCTGTATATCGCCCCAACCGAGACCGGGCATAGACTTCTTCCCCCTAACGGTTGACTTCGAAGAGCGGTTCTACGCCGCGGGCAAGATCCCCGGCGGATTCTTCAAACGGGAGGGTAGACCCAGCCAGGATGCCATCCTGACCTGCCGCCTTGTGGACCGTCCTCTGCGCCCCCTGTTCCCCAAGGGCATGCGCAACGATGTACAGATAGTCATTACAGTCCTATCCACTGATCGGGAGAACGAACCGGATATCCCCGCCATTCTCGGCGCCTCCGCTGCATTGGGCGTATCTGAAATCCCCTTCAACGGCCCCATAGCCGGCACCAGGGTCGGATACATCGATGGAGAGCTGGTAGTAAATCCGACATACTCCGATCTGTTGCGTAGCAGCCTCGATCTAGTGGTTGTCGGAACCCGCGACGCCGTGGTCATGATAGAAGCGGGCGCTGATGAACTTTCGGAAGACCTGGTCCTGGAGGCCGTCAAGTTCGGCCAGGAAGCCAACCAGGAGCTGCTCGACCTCCAGGAAGAGTTGGTTAGAGAGTGTGGAAACCCGAAGCGGAAGATCGCAGCCCCACCGGCCGCCGATGAAAACCTCATCGCCATGGTGAAGGACCGCCTGGGCGCCAAGATAGATGAGGTGCTGCAAGAGGTCAGAAGGAACGATCGGGAAACGGCCATCGCCCAGCTTGAGCAGGAAGCCGCCGAAATCCTTGGCGAAGACCATTCCCCGGACCTGGTCTCCGCCGCTGTGCAGTCCCAGGTGAAGAAAGCCATTCGCTCCAACATCCTGGACAATGGTGTCCGACCCGATGGCCGAAACCTGACCCAGATAAGGGATATCTCGTGCGATGTTGGCCTGTTGCCCCGGACCCACGGCTCGGGGATGTTCACCAGGGGACAGACCCAGGTGTTGAGTATTACCACCCTGGGTTCCATCGGCGAGATGCAGAAGATAGATACCATCAGCCAGGAAGACCGCAAGCGGTTTATGCATCACTACAACTTCCCACCCTACAGCGTGGGGGAGGCGAGGCGGATGGGCTCTCCCGGGCGCCGGGAGATAGGGCACGGCGCCCTAGCAGAAAGGGCTATTGAGCCGATTATCCCCGATGAAGACGAGTTCCCCTACACCATAAGAATCGTGTCCGAGGCGCTTAGCTCCAACGGCAGCACCTCCATGGCCAGCGTTTGCGGAAGCAGCCTGTCTCTCATGGACGGGGGCGTTCCCATCAAGTCCCCGGTCGCCGGCATCGCCATGGGGCTGGTAACCGACGACGACGGTCGATATGCCGTGCTCACCGATATTGCCGGCCTGGAAGATTTCATGGGCGACATGGACTTCAAGGTGGCGGGCACCGAGACGGGGATGACCGCCTGGCAACTCGATCTCAAGCTTACCGGCCTGAGCATGGACATCATCGAAAAGGCGATGCACCAGGCGATCGATGGTCGCAAAGAGATATTGAGCATCATGAACCGGACCATGAGCACCCCCCGCTCCGAGATGAGCCGGTACGCTCCGCGCATGACGAAGATCACCATAGACAAAGAGAAGATCGGAACGGTCATCGGTCCGGGCGGCAAGACCATCAGGGCCATCCAGGACGAGACCGGCACCTCCCTCGACATCGGGGACGATGGCACCATCACCATTGGCTCCAGCGATCCCGAAGCAGCGGACAAGGCCGTAGCTATGGTCAAGAGTCTCACCGCCGAAGTGGAGGTGGGCACCGTATATACCGGCAAGGTGACCCGGCTCATGAACTTTGGCGCATTCGTCGAGATTCTGCCCGGCAAGGAAGGCCTGGTGCACATCAGTGAGTTGGCCGACCACCGGGTGGGCTCCGTTGAGGACGTGGTGAACGTGAACGACGAAATCACCGTCGTCGTTACCGAGATAGACCGGATGGGTCGCATCAATCTGTCGAAGCGGGCCGTGCAGGACAGACTCTCCCAGGTTGGTGACGGAAGTGGCGGAGACGGGGCCGGTCAGCCCCGGCCAAGGGAACCTAGGAGAGACCGGCCTCCCCCCCGTAGACAAGGCGGACCTCCCAACCGAGGACAGTCCCGTCCCAACAGAGGTGATCAAGGCCAGCGGGATAGAAGACGGTAGGGACGCGGAAGGTCTTGTTGCAGGTGCTCGATGACCCCTCTAAGCGTGGCCGTTCACGGAGCAACTGGACGCGTGGGACAGGAGATACTCAATGCCCTGCAAAACGACCCGGATATGGAGCCGGTCGGCGGAGTCTCCCTGGATGCCGGTGGCTCACCCCTCGTCCTTGCCGATAACGCGAAGAGTATTCCCCACACCCTGGACCTAGCCTCTCTCCTGGAGCAGTGCTCCCCCTCGGTAATCGTCGACTTTAGCCACATCGATGTATCCGTTCCCATGGCCCGTGAAGCCATCGGCAACGGAATCCACGTGGTCATCGGCACCTCGGGCTACACCCCGGAAGCCATCGCAGAGATCGATGAGGTAAGCCGGGAGAACAAGGTGGGGGCGGTCATCGCCTCAAATTTTGCCCTCGGCGCCGTCCTTATGATGCACATGGCCAAGATGGCCGGTAAGTTCTTCGACTATGCCGAGATCATCGAGCTCCACCATCAGACCAAGGCGGATGCACCATCGGGCACGGCATTGTCCACCGCGCGGGACATGGTCAGGGCCAAGGGCAAGGCCTTCACCTCGGCTGCCACCCAAAAAGAGACTTTGCCCGGCACCAGGGGCGGATACATAGACGGCGTGGCTATACACAGTGTAAGGACCCAGGGGATGGTGGCCCATCAGGAAGTGATTCTCGGTGGACTGGGCCAGACACTGACCATCCGCCACGATACCCACGGCCGGGAGTGTTACATCCCGGGAGTCCTCATGGCCATAAGACAGGTACCCAACAGGGTGGGCGTGGTCTACGGTCTGGACAAGCTGTTGGGTCTGGAGGAGTAGAAATGACACAACCCAACGTTGCGATTGTCGGCGCCACGGGTCTCGTGGGCCGGCAGTTCATCAAAGTTCTCGACGAGAGGAAGTTCCCGATGGCTTCGATTCGCCTGCTGGCGTCGGCGAGGTCTGCGGGGAAACGGCTGCAGGTCAACGGCGACCAGGTGGAGGTGGAGGAGCTCACCGAGAAATCGTTCAAGGGGGTGGACATAGCCCTGTTCTCGGCCGGCGGCGGCATTAGCAAAGAGTTCTCCCCAGTGGCTGCCGGGAATGAGACGGTGGTGGTTGATAACAGCAGCGCCTGGAGAATGGACCCCTCCGTTCCGCTGGTGGTGCCCGAGGTCAACCCCGAGGACGTGTGGAAACACGATGGGATCATCGCCAACCCCAATTGCTCGACCATCCAGCTGGTAGTGGCCCTCCAACCGATACATCAGGCGAACCCGATAAAGCGCGTCATAGTGGATACCTATCAATCAGTGTCGGGCGCGGGCGGCGTCGGAGTTGAGGAGCTGGAGCGACAGACCAACGCCCTGGCGCAAGGCAGACCGGCTGAAGCCAAGGCTTTTCCTCATCAGATAGCGTTCAACGTGCTGCCGGAGAACGGCCCGTTGCTGGACAACGGGTACTTCGGTGAGGAGTGGAAGCTGATACAAGAGACCCGCAAGATTCTGCACGCTCCGGAGCTGGCCGTTTCCGCCACGGCCGTCAGGGTGCCGGTGTACGTCGGCCACAGCGAGGCGGTGCACGTAGAGCTCACGGACCCGATGACTGCCGATGGGTTGAGGGAGATCCTGGACGCAGCCCCCGGTGTAAAGGTCGTCGACGATCCGGCAAATCACGCCTACCCCCTGGCGGTGGACGTGGCTGGCTCCGATGACGTTCTCGTCGGTCGGATACGCAAGGACGTTTCCCATCCCAACGGCATGGTTATGTGGGTGGTCGGCGATAACGTTCGGAAGGGCGCCGCGACCAACGCGGTACAGATCGCCGAGATTCTCGTCAACGGCCGTCAGAACTAGTTCGCGGTCGACGACCGGCCGGCGTTGATTTCTCGTGATAGACTGGGGCTACTCTACCGGGAGGTGGCAAAATGGCTGAGCTAGGACGCCTGTTGACTGCAATGGTTACCCCCTTCGATGCCAAGGGGCAGGTGGACTACGAACAGGCTAAGCGCTTGGCCACCGCCTTGATCGATTCGGGCAGCGATGGAGTGGTGGTATCCGGCACGACCGGTGAGTCCCCAACCCTGACAACGGAAGAAAAACTGCGCCTGTGGTCCGAGATAAAAGCTCACCTGGGAGACCGAGGGTCCGTCGTGGCCGGCACGGGAAACTACAGCACCGCCGAATCGATAGAGCTCACCAGTGAGGCCGAGAAGATAGGTGTGGACGCCGCGATGCAGGTGGTGCCCTACTACAACAAGCCCCCTCAGGCGGGCCTGTACCAGCATTTCGGGGCCATCGCTGAGAGCACTTCGTTGCCCTGTATCATCTACAACGTGCCCAGCCGGACGGTAGCCAACCTCTCCGCCGATACGGTGGTCAGGCTGAGCGAGATCGATAACATAGCCGGCATCAAAGAGGCGAGTGCCGACTTCGATCAGATAACCAAGATAATCTCCGGTACCCGGGATGGGTTCAAGGTGTGGAGCGGCAACGACGGAGATACGCTGCCCATCCTCGCCCTGGGAGGGTACGGGATCGTTAGCGTGGCGTCTCACCTCGTCGGGCTCCAGATCAAGGAGATGATCGATAGCTTCCTATGTGGAAACACCGAAGAAGCCGCACGTATTCACGCCCGTTTGTTGCCCCTGGTCAACAGCCTGTTCATCGTCGCCAATCCGGTCCCGGTGAAATATGCCTTGAACGCCGTGGGATTCAACGTAGGAGGCACCCGATTGCCTTTGGTGAACCCCGACGAAAAGACCGCCGAATCGATATCGGAGGCCCTGGGCAGGCATCGGATCGATCTGCCGGTGCCCGTCAGCTCATAGAACGCCCATACACCGGACGCGATAAGGCCGCCCTGATCTGTTTGGGGCGGCCTTTTTTTGCCTCGATCTACGGAAGGGGTCGGAGAAAGATAGACTCCTCCCGGTGCGGTCCTACCGATACAAGGTCAACGGGGCAGCCGATAAGCTCTTCCAATCGTTTGACATAGCCCCTCGCTTCGGCGGGCAGGTCCTCGAATTTGCGAGCATCCCGGGTCGAGCCCTTCCAGCCCGGAAGCTCTTCGTACACCGGCTCGCAGCCGGAGAAATCGGATGCGCTGCTTGGCGGATGGGCCAAGACGGACCCGTTCAGCTTGTATCCGGTACAGACTTTGAGTGTATCGAACCCGTCCAACACGTCCAGCCGGGTCAGGGCAACCGATGTAAACCCGTTGATCAAGTTGCTGTACCTGGCGATCACGGCATCGAACCAGCCGCACCTTCTGGGTCTGCCTGTGCTGGCCCCGTACTCATCGGCCCTCTCTCTGATTTCATTGCCGATCTCATCGGTCAGCTCCGTCGGCATCGGGCCGGCCCCCACCCTGGTGGTGTAGGCTTTGTAGACCCCGATGATGGAGTCGATCTTGGTGGCACTGATACCGGCGCCCAGGGCTGCCCCGGCGCCCACTGGCGCGGACGAAGTTACGTAGGGGTAGGTCCCGAAATCGGTATCTAGGAGTGTGCCTTGCGCCCCCTCCATGATCACCAGTTCGTTCTTCTCGATGGCTTCGTGGACAACAACCTCGGTCTGCCGCAGGTAGGGCGCCAGCAACTCTCCATACCTACAGTACTCGTCGAACATCTCTTGCTTGGACAGCGGATCCGCTCCGTATAGATTGGTGATGATCTTGTTCTTGTGGTCCACAATCAGGTCCAAGCGTTCCCGGAAAGCCCCGGTGTCCCGCAGGTCGCCGGCCCTGATTCCCATGCGGCCGGTCTTGTCCACGTAGGCGGGCCCTATGCCCCTCTTCGTTGTGCCCAGAGCCTTCGATCCCCGAGCTTCTTCCTCAAGTTCGTCGAGGAGGATGTGATAGGGCATGATCAGGTGGGCGCGATCGCTTATGCACAGCCGCTCCCCGGGCGTGACCTCCACGGTCTCCTTCTCCAGGGCGCGTATCTCCTCCAGTAGGGCGGCGGGATTGATCACCACACCGTTGCCCAGAACGCAAACGGCATTGGAGTTGAAGATGCCTGCAGGCACCAGGTGGAGTACGAACTCCCCATGGGAGTTGCGCACGGTGTGACCGGCGTTGTTCCCGCCGCTGGAGCGCACCACCATATCAGCGTCTTTGGAGAGCAGGTCGACTATCTTTCCCTTGCCCTCATCGCCCCACTGGGCCCCTACTATGGCTGCAACAGGCACAAACGTATCCCTCTCTGGTTGGTGGACAAAAACCGTCGGGCAGTATATCAGAACAGCTTCGGTCTTGAAAGGTTTTGAAGCCGTTCCGCCGGAGGCCGCGGACTCACGATGCGCGGTTCGGGTTCCCAGCCCAGGACAGGCTCGTCACTCGAATTGGACTTACATGAAGCCGTACAGCTTGCCGGCGTTTTCGCAGATGATCTTCTGCTTCGCCTCCGGGTTCTTCATGTTCTTGAAGTTCTCGGCGATGACGTTCTGCGAATCGGGCCAAACGCCGTCAGGGTGAGGGTAGTCGGAGCCCCAGATAACGTTCTCCTCGCCGATCAGGTGGACCAGCTCGCCGGCCACGGCCTCCTTCTGGAAGGTGGAGTAGCCCTGCCGGTGCCAGTAATCGCTCGGCTTCATTGTCAGGCCGGGCTGCCCTTCCCCTTCGTGATCCATCCTGTCGATGACGTAGGGAAGCCAGCTGACGCCGCACTCTCCCAGTACGAAATTGAAGTTGGGGAACCGCTCGCAGGCGCCGGAGAAGATAACGCTGGAAACGGACTCTACCCCGGAGAGCTGGAACATAGTGGTGCTTATGGCTGCGAACTCTCGTTCGTACTGCGCCGTCTCTGGCTCGTCGACCCGGCGGGTGGGCAACCCGGCCGTGTGAAACGAAACGGAAATACCCGTCTCCGCAGAGGCCTCCCACAGGACGTCCCAGTCCCGGTGATAGATCGGCTTGTGGGCCAGGGCCGCTCCGAACTCGACGCCCTTCAATCCCAGGCTGGCCGCCCGTCTTACCTCGTCGGCGGCAACCTGTGGATCGTGGTTGGGGATGCACGCCATGCCGGCGAACCGATCAGGATGCGTGTTGCAGAATCCGGCGATCCAGTCATTGTAGACTTTGAAGATCTCGGTGACCTGATCCTGGTCTTTGAGCTGGCTGGACACGAAAAAGAGGCCGTAGATGACCTCGGCGTCTATGCCGTCCAGCTCCTGGTCCTTCAGCCGAAGCTCCGGAGTCGTGGGATGATAGCCGCCGCCGGAGGTATCGAAGAGGTCTGCGGACTTCATCGTCTCCGTTCGGTCGATCATCTCCTGGCTGAAAAACTCCAGGTCACGGTAGCTGCCAGCCGGGCCTAAACTCACATTGCCGGCCTTCCACCTCTTGCCGTCTTCCCCTTCCTCTACGCGAGGCATTCTGTCCGTCCACGTACTCGGTGCGTTGGACACGAACAGGTCCTCGGGCAGGAAAGTGAGGTCTACGTGTGTGTCCCCGGAGATAATGTTGTATTTCATAGCGCCCCCTACCTTTCTTGCTTATACCCGCTATGTGATTATCTACCCTGCGGTCAATAGGGGGCCAGGGTATACCAGTCCAATGCCGGAGAGACGGTCACTCTCGACCGACTCTGTGGGGAGTGAGCTTCCTTCCGAACCAGGACCCGGGCAGCCCCCGCAGCGTAGTCCGGCCCGAGCCCAGCGGTGTGTGTTTCAGCCAACTATAGATGGCGAAGGACGCCAGGATGATCGCTCCACCGACTACCGCGTCTAGGAAGTAGTGATTTCCCGTGACGACGATGGACGCCAACGAGAGGGCCGGGTAAACGAAACCGAATACCTTCAGTGAGGGGTGGCTGCTGCGAATGAAAATCATCCCGAATAGCAACGTCCACCCGAAGTGCATGCTGGGCATGGCGGAGTACTGGTTGTAGTAGTCGATGGCCTCGGAGCTGTTGTACAGGGCCGGCCCCAGCAGCTCGATGGTGTCAACGAAGCCGTACTCCGGCATCAGCCGAGGAGGAGCTGTCGGGAAGCCGAGGTATACCAGCCAGGTCATGCCATAGCTGATGAGAAACACGTTGCGATAGTAAACGTAGGTTGGATACCGCTTGATGAACAGGACTATGGCGGCGGGAATAAGCACAGGGAAGAAGCCGAGGGTGTAGACCCAATTGAAGAACACTACGACGGCGCTATGGTTCTTCAGCAACCACTCCTGGATACTCTGTTCCCAGAACCCTCCCAACGCCGCTTCCAGGTTGATGATAGTGTGGGCGTTTTCGAAGGCGACGCTCTCCAGGTCTTGTGTGAACAGGTGCTTGACGCCGATGTAGGCCAGATAACCGGCGATGAGAAGGAGCAACTCAGCGACGTACCGGTTACGGGCTAGTGTCATGGTCCACCAAACGTACTGTGAAACAGGCCGTTGCCTTAACCAGGAGGAGGACGACGATGGGCGCAAACTTGCTGCTTGGAGTCCATCCGGCCGGTTTTGGGATGTCAAGATAAGCCGGAGCGGGAACTAAGCTAGGGCTACTCGGCGGACTTGCGCTCGATGACGCCTCGAGCGTGGGCGTCTATCAAGTCGAAGAACTCGGGGTGGAACTTGGCGTCGATGCCCACCACGTTGTTGCCGATCAGTATCAACCCGCTGACCCCTTCAAACACCACGCCGTCACAAAGCTGTCTATTCGAAAATGATATTCGGTACTCGGACCCGGAAGCGTCCAGCTCCCCAGAGGCGCCCGCACAGGAGAAGACGTTGGCGTCGTGCTCGTCGACGGCCGCGGCGGTCGATTCCATGAAGCCATCGAAAAGCCGTTTAGCCGCTTCCTCGTCCCCCAAGGACTGCATCCACCAGGTTGAGAAGAATCCACCGGAGTTCATGTCGCAACGAAGAATTGTCGAAGGTGTCTCACTCTGGTGAAACATCCGGAACACTCTATCGATGTTGATCTTCGGCTCGTTGTCCACATCGGCCTGGAAAACGTTGGTTACTTCGCCCAGCTCTCCGGGTATCGACATCAGGCAATCTTCGTCTCCCAGCGAGGTCATGTAGTCCCCGCCGGCGGCCGGGACCGAAGTCGGCGTATCGACTGGTGGAGAGGTTGGCTGTGCATCAGTCGTGGGCTCGGGGGCCGATTCGATGGGTTCAGCGGTCGACGGCTCGGACGTTCTGTTGCATGCGGCCAGGACAAGCACCAGCACGGCAACACAAATGATACATAAAGCTGTTTTGCGAGGGTTCATGGATCACACGGGACGTCGTCTGGATAACATACAGAGCATCGGGGGGGATTGTACAACATTTACATCGGTGAGATGCGCTGCCTGAACGGGTGGATTGCTGAGATACGGGGCTGAAACCGGATGATGCCTACTGTGGCTCTTCCCGTCGCAACTGGTCCAGGATGCCGGATACGTGAGCCCGGGCATTGTCGTCGTCTGTCAGCGCCAGCGCTTTTTCCAGGTCTGCGATGGCCATAGCCGTCCTGCCGGTGCGTGCGTAGACTATAGCTCGATTGTTGTAGGCCAAGACGTTCTTGGGATCGATTGTCAGAGCTGCGTTTACGTCCTCGAAGGCTTGGCCGTCGGCGCCCTTATCGAGATGGGCAGCAGCCCGATTGACGAGGGCGACGGCGGAGTCGGGGTGCTCTTCCAAGACCGTCGTGGCATCGGCAATCGCCTGGTCGAAGTCTCCCTTGTAGCGGTGGGCTTCGCCTCTATCTATGTAGGGTTGGGGCAGCCTGGGGTCCAGCTCTATCGCCTTTGAGGCATCGTCTATGCACCGGTCCAGGGCGCCCAGCTGCAGGAAGGCGCTGGCCCGGTTGCTGTACGCCAAGGGATAGGCGGGATCCAGCCCTACTGCGTTGTTGTAGTCCCCCAACGCCATCCTCAGCTTGCCCTGCCCTCTATAGGCCCCGCCCCTGTTGACGTAAGCCGATACCGAATCGGGGTTCAGGCTCAGAGCCTCGTTGGCATCATCCAAAGCTTTGTCGAGATCACCCTTTCTCAAGTATGCGGCGGACCTGGCGGTGTACGCATCCGCGTTGTTGGGGCTCAGCATCAAGACCTTGGTGGCATCCATTATTGCTTTGCCATACTCTCCCTGGAGGACGTGCAGCTCGCTCCGGTGGAGATATGCTGCGACTTGCGTGCCGTCCAGCTCCAACGCTTTGCTGAAAAGCTCGATGGCGCCCTCGATATCTTCTTCGTTTCTTAGCTCAACGCCGCGCTCCAGGTAGCACCGGGACTGTTCCTGCGCCTCTTCCGTTATGGAGGTATCTTTATTCATATCCAGTTGGAGCAAGAAGCCCTATGCCCAGGCGGGCCGACTTATATGTACTCCTTGACCCGCTCCGCCAACGATCGGGTCATTCCCATTACCGCCGCCAAGTCGTCTATCTCCGCCTCTCGGATGGCCTTCACGGAGCCAAACTTTCGCAGAAGCGCCTTCTTTCGTTTGGGCCCGATGCCGGGCACGTTGTCCATGATGGACCTTACCCCGGTCTTCTTGCGCAGCTGCCGGTGAAAGGTTATTGCGAACCGGTGGGCCTCGTCCCTGAGGCGCTGCACCAGATAGAGGGCCTGGGAGCTGCGGGGCAGGATTATCGGCTCGCTGGAATCCGGCCGGAATATCTCCTCGTACTGCTTGGCGATGCTGGCCAGGGGCACGTCGGCCACACCCAACTCCAACATCACCTGGTGGACCGCGCTCAGGTGGCCTTTTCCGCCGTCTATCATCACCAGGTCCGGTATCCGGCCCCAGCTTCCATTTTGCTTTCGACCGTTCGCCTCGTCGCTGTTCCTATCGTCTCTCGGTGAGTCCTTCATGCGGCGGAACCGACGTCTCAGCATCTCCTGCATCATCGAGTAGTCATCTATGCCCTCCACCGTCTTGATTTTGAATCTACGGTACTGGGAGGGCGCCGGCTCGCCGTCCTGGAAGACCACCATGCTGCCGACGGGGTTGCTGCCCTGGATGTTGGATATGTCGTAGCACTCCATCCGCGCGGGCCTGGTCGGTAGGTTGAGCTGCTCCTGGATCTCGTCCAGAGCCTGGGAGATAGCATCGCTGTTGGCCATCCACTTCACTCTGTGTTGGGCCAGGCCTTGAGCGGCGTTCTCGGCAACCAGGTCCACCATGTGCCGACGTTCGCCCCGGCTGGGTCGCCGGACCTCCACCTTTCGGCCCCGCTTGTTCTCCAGCCAGGTACGAATCAAGGACAGGTCTTCGGGAGAATGCTGGGTCAGAATGAGGGGTGGGATGTACGATGCAAAGTCGTAGAACTGCTTGAGGAAGCTGGCCATGATCTGTGCATCAGACTCGTCCTGGGTCCCCTCCATGATGAAGTGGTCCCGGCCCACCAGCTTTCCTTCCCGAACGAAGAAAGCCTCGACCCAAGCCTCGTCCTGGGAGCGGGCCATGGCCACGATATCCTCGTTGGCCAGCAGACGAGATACCATCTTCTGGGCTTGGGAGACCTTTTCTATGGCCCGTACCTGGTCCCGGAGCGCCGCTGCCCGTTCGAACTGGAGCTCCTCCGCGGCCTGGTTCATGCCATGGGTCAGGTCCTGGACTACGGCTTCGTGTTTACCTTCGAGAAAAAGGACCACCTGGTCGATGACTTTGTGATACTCCTCCTTGTCCGCCGCCCCTATGCAGGGCCCGACACACCGGTGAATGTAGTAGTCCAGGCACGGACGAACGTCCTCACCGGTGATGGTCTTGGTACAGGAGCGATAGGGGAACAGCTTCTTGATCAGGTCGAGGGTCCTTCGAACGGAGCTGGCGCTGGCGAAGGGCCCGAAGTACCGGGAGCCGTCCTCGTCCTGCCGCCGGGTGAAATAGACCCTGGGGAACTCCTCTTTAAGGTCGATTTTGATGTAAGGATAGGTCTTATCGTCTTTGAGCCGGACGTTGTAGCGAGGCTTGTGCCGCTTGATCAGGATGTTCTCCAGGATCAGCGCCTCTTGCTCCGAATCGGTTACCACGTACTCGTACTCGGCCACCCTCGACATCAGGGTCCTGAGCTTGGAGGGCAGCAACGAGGAGTCGGCAAAGTAAGACCGGACGCGGCTTCGCAAACTGGCCGCTTTACCCACGTAGAGGACCTTTCCCGTGGCGTCCCTGTAGATGTAGACGCCGGGCTTTGTCGGGGTTGCCTTTACCTGGCTGGTCAGCGACTTGGTGGTCATAGCCAACCCAATTTTAGCACGATGCGCAGCGGCGGTTGGTCATTAGCCCGAGCTATCGGGTGGATTCAGCGAGGAGATCTGGGAGGTGGGGGAAGCTATCCCACAACTACGGCCAGGATGCCGATGGTGATGAAGATCCCTACGGAGAAGATGCCGATCCGCTTCACGTCCCGTACCACGTAGGCATAGGGCCAGGGCGCCGCCGTCGCCACTTCCGGTATTGTGCCCACCGGCTCGGGAGCCGTTCCAAGTTCGGCCGGTCCTGTGCCGACGTTGGCGGCATCGCCGGTCTGCTCCACGGGCTCTGATATCTCTTCCGGCGCAACGTCGGAAGTCGCAGCGGGTTGGATGGGCTCGGGTCGGGACTTTGGCTGCCGTTTCAGCTTACGGCGTCCGGCCAGGGCGGCTTGTCGAGCGGCGAGTTTTCGAGACTTTCTAGGCAATGTTCATCCTATCGGCTGTTTAGTCAATTATAGGTAGGAAGATATTCGGGTGCAAGGAGACCTTAACGCCGAGGGCATCCACGGGTTCATAGCAACTCGGTGAGGCTGGTTATGATCCGGTCGGGCCTGACCTTCGCGGTTTCCGGCGGTCCATCTCCCCTCGGGTTTACCCAGATGCCGGTGATCCCCAGCTTCTGTGGGCCTCCGACGTCCCACTCCAGGTTGTCCCCAACCATCCACGTTTCGGCGGCGCTGGCATCGAGCTGTTCCAGGGCGTGGCGATAAACTCGCTGGTCCGGTTTGCCGACCCCGAACTCGCCTTCGACGAGAATGTAGTTGAACAACGGTCCGAGCCCAAACCGATCGATCTTGCTCCGCTGGGCCTCTTTGTTGCCGTTGGTGATCAGCGCCAGTCCTATGCCATCCTCGCCGAGCCGCTTTACCGTTTCGATGGCTCCGGGAAAGGGGGTCACGCTGGTCTCCCTGATCTTGGAGTAAGACTCCGACAGCTCTTCTGTCAGAGCCTGATCAGCGACGCCGAGGCTATTGAGGGCTTTGGAGACGATCTCCTGAACGGGATTGATCATCCTGAGCCGGCCCCTTCTATGGCGTTCCGGGTCGCTCCAGAACCATCGGCTCGTGGACTTCAAGGCGTCCAGTAACTGGCCCACCCCCACGTTTTCAATCCGGCCGGCAAATCGTTGACATACGTCGTACCAGCACTTGTTGGATACGGACCCGTAAGCGAGGATCGTATCGTCTAGATCAAGTAGGATCGCTTTGGGGAGAGAACGGCTCATGATATCGGTACGAGGCGGTCCGGTCTGACGATAGGGCCTGGAGACAACTGGTGTGATCCCAGGGGTGAGGACTATTCGGCTCTGGGATGGGCTTTGTCGTACTCAGACCTTACGTGGTCGCTGGCCAGGTGGGTATACACCTGGGTAGTGGAGATGTTGGCGTGACCCAAGAGCTCCTGGACGTGCCGCAGGGGAGCTCCATTCCTGAGCATGTGGGTGGCGAAGCTGTGCCTCAGAACGTGGGGTGTGATGGGGGAGGTGATGCCGACCTCTCGGGCGTAGCCTTTGAGAATCAGCCAGAACCCCTGGCGTGTGAGCCTGTCGCCGCGGCGGTTGAGGAGCATCGCTTGCTCATCGGAGCTTCTGAGAAGCCGGCGGCGTCCGTTCTCCATGTAATCGGCCAACGCCTTGGACGCCTCTTGGTGAATGGGCAGAATCCGCTCCTTGGCGCCTTTGCCCATGCATCGTATCTGATGGTTCTCCAGATCGGCGTCCTGGACATTCAGGGAGACCAGCTCGGTCACTCTCATGCCCGTTGCATACAGGAGTTCCATCATCGCCCAGTCTCGTTTTCCTTCGGGAGATGAGCCGGACCGGGACCTGGCGCTCTCGATAAGGCTGTTGATCGCTTCGACGCTGAGGGCCTTGGGCAGCGCCCTGCCCACCTTAGGAGATGAAAGGTTCTCCGTCGGCGAGGTCTCCAGTTCCCCCTCCTCCACCATGAACGCGAAGAAGGACTTGATGGCGGCCACCTTTCGGGCGATGGTCGAGGACTTGAGGGTCCTATCGTGGAGGTCCATCCCGTAGCTGGCTATCACAGCCTCGTCAACGTCGGACCAGTTGGTAATCGTTTTGGAGCCGTGGTTGTGGTTGCCCTGCAGAAAGCTCAGGAACTGGTAAAGATCGTTTCGGTAGGCGAACAGTGTGTTGGATGAAAGGCCTCGCTCCACTGTTAGATGGTTGAGATAGGTGTCGATGGCGGGCTTCACATCTCAGCTCCTTAACGTCTTATGACTTTCGCGTTTGCTTTCACAATTAAACATTTTAGCATAGGGCGTTACGGGATGTGCAATTAAGTCTTGCGGTAAACCGGGAAATTCTTGACCCTGGAGCCCATTGATTACTACACTAGGTTATAGTTGGTACGGGGGACGCCGTTGTAAATCATATCGGCACATTTCCTGGCTTATGCTCGAAATAGATCTCGATCCTAATCTGTTTGGCGGCCTTACCTGGCACGGGGTGTACACGGCCCTGGCGGTGGCTATGGCAGTGGTTGTCGTGGCCCGGCTGGCCCCCAAGCTGGACGTTGATCCCTCTGTAGTCTACTCTACAGCCACCTGGGCCGTCCCCGGCGGGATCGTAGGAGCCCGCTTGATTCACGTCATAGACCACTGGGGCTTCTACAGCGACAATCCCCTGGACATCATCTACTTTTGGCAAGGCGGCGTGGCCCTCTTCGGAGCGATACTCGGCGGGGCGTTGGTCGGTGTGGTCTACGCCCTGTTCCGGGGCTATCCGATGGCGAAGCTGGCGGACCTGACTGCTCCGGCATTGCTCATCGCCCAGGCCGTAGGGAGAGTCGGCGACGTTATCAACGGTGAGCACTTCAGCAATCCCACCGGCCTTCCCTGGTCCTGGGTACATATCCATGATCGCTGGCCGGGAAACCCCGTCCTGGCTCCGACGCCCAACGAGGGAGGCTACCATCCATCCGTGGGATACGAAATGGTACTGGACTGCGTCCTTCTATTCGTGGTCTGGAGACTCGTTGGAAGGGTCGCACCCAACGGGATGGTCATGCTCATATACCTGGTCCTGTACTCGCTGGGGAGATTCGCCATCCAGTTCACCAGGGTAGATGCCGAACGCGCAGGCTCTCTGCAACAGGGACACATCATCGCCCTGGCTACCATCGGAGTGGCGCTGCTATGGATCGTCCTGCTTCAGGTGCGGCATCGCCAGAGGCTGGCCGGTGTCTCTGCAGCCGAACATCAGTAACCAACCGTAGCTCGGAACGTTATCTAAACGATAGCCTCTGATAGAATGTGGGCAACTAGGCGTCCCTGAGTTCCTGGGAAGTCATACGGCAGACTAGTACTGACAGACGGCAAGTAGCTGGTTAAGGGGATAGAGACTTGGATTCCGATACGCAAGTCACATCGGGGGGTGTGCCCGGAATGGGGATAGTGAGGTCCTTCTCGCTGCCACCTTTCCTACATTCCCTGGCGTTTGTAACCGGCTTCTCCATAGTTTTCACCGCCCTGGGCGCCGCGATAGGCCTTGCTGGGCCGGGAGGCTGGAGGGACTGGCTCGAGATCGCCGCCGGCATCGTCCTCATCATCCTGGGGTTCAATCTCAGCGGAGTGATCAGATTCGGTCGGTTGACCGAGTTCCTGTACCGGGAACGGAAGCTCAACATCGGTGTGGGGGAAAGGCCCAGCTACTTCAGGTCCTCCGTGGTGGGATCGGCGTTTGCCATCGGTTGGACCCCCTGCGTCGGGCCGATACTGGCCGGCATTCTCTCCCTGACGCTGGAAGGCTCGGTAGTCCAGGGCGCTATATTGATGTTCGGCTACTCTTTGGGACTGGGAATACCCTTCTTGGGAGTCGGCGCCTTCCTGGGAGTCGCCAGGCGATGGCTGAGGAAGATCAATCCGTACATGGAAGCGATCGAGCTCTTCAGCGGACTCCTGCTGGTCTTCATCGGCGCCCTGATAGTCACCGATTCTCTGCTGCTGCTCAACAGCTACTTCTCATTCATCCCCGAGGTCACCGGCAGTGGAGAGGTCATCAGCATGGGGCTGGGATCACTGATAATCGCATTCGGCGGAGGAGTCCTCTCATTCCTGTCGCCGTGCATCCTGCCGCTGGTCCCCATCTGGCTCGGATACATGGCCGGCTCCACCCTGGATGGACAGCGCGCCGTTCCCCAGCCGGCGCCGTCCACCAGCTAGTCACACCAGGACGGGGTCCAGATCCAGGATCTCCAGCCGCAGGGTGCCGGCCGAGGACCGGTTGTCCCGGCTCAACCGGTACACCAGCTCCACTACCGACCCGACCGCTGGCGCCCTGTCTCCGATGCCGAAGCCGATGGCATCCCAGACCGCCGGCCCATCCCGTAGCTTCAGCCTCAGGTGCCGCCCTTCGTCTCCCAGCAGCCTCACGTCGATGACCCTGGCGTCTTTGGCCAGGAATACGGGAGCCGGGTTTTGGAAACCGCAGGGCTCCAGCAGCCCCAGGAACTTGATCAGCCGCTT
Organism: Dehalococcoidia bacterium; assembly: GCA_965197645.1. GTDB lineage: Bacteria > Chloroflexota > Dehalococcoidia > Plut-88900 > Plut-88900. The sequence goes on from OZ240219.1 coordinate 1,671,519, forward strand.
ATCGATCCCCTTTATCGGTAACGCCGTATCGATTTTCTTCGACGGCCGAAGGTCCACTCCATCCAGCTCCTGGGACGCTAGCTCGACGAGCCGTTGCTGGAGGAGCCCCAGGTTTTCGTTGGCGATAACGAATCCCGCCGCCTGGGCATGGCCTCCGTAACGGATGAACAGATCATCGCATTTACGGAACGCCGCGATGATATCGAAATCCGGAATGCTCCGCGCACTGGCCCTGGCGGTGTCTCCATCTATGGACATGACGATGGCAGGCCGGTAGAACTGCTCCACCAGCTTTCCCGCCGCCAGTCCTACGACTCCTGGGAGGAAGTCCTTAGCCCCGACCATGAGAATCGGCTGGTCCGATTGCCGGGCGACCACCTCTTCGACAGCCCTCTCTGTGACTTCGCTGCTGAGCTTTCGGCGCTCCCGGTTCTTGATCTCCAAATCCTGTGCCAACGGCCTCGCCTCTTCCGCCGAACCGGCGCAAAGAAGTCGATAGCTGATCATAGCGTGGTCCACACGGCCCGCCGCGTTGATACGAGGCCCCAACCCATAGGAGATCGATTCGGCGTCCAGGCTGCCTGGAGAGAGACCCGCCACCGATACCAGCTCCCTGATACCGGCCTTATCCGTCGAGTTCAGGACCTCCAGCCCCCTTTTGACCAGGGTCCTGTTCTCGCCGATGAGGGGCGCCACGTCTGCAATGGTACCTATAGCCACCAGATCCAACAGGCTGTCGTCATCCTCCTTACCCCACGCTTCCCGCAGGGCTTGGACCAGCTTGTATGCCACGCCCACGGCGGAGAGGTGTAGAAACGGATAACGGGACCCGTTCAGCTTAGGGTCGACGATGGCCAGTGCGGGAGGCAGCGTGGCGGGCGGCGTGTGGTGGTCTGTGATCACCACGTCCATCCCCATGTCCTGGGCCGTCACGACCTCGGAGTAGGAGCTGACCCCGCAATCTGCGGTGATGATAAGGGAGGCGCCTTGCTTGTGGAGAAATGTCAGGCCGAGAGAGCTGATACCGTGCCCCTCGTCGGTACGGTGGGGGATGTAGGTCGTAGTCTTGGCGCCCAGCTTGCCCAGCCCGTGATGAAGCAGTGCAGATGAAGTGACTCCATCGGCATCGAAATCGCCGTGAATGCCTATAGTCTCGCCGGTTTCGATGGCGGCCTTTATCCGGCCAACCGCATCCTCCATCGAAGAAAATCGAAGCGGATCGTACGTCGCTGTCTTCTCCGGGGACAGAAAGGAGATCAGCTCCGGGCGGTCCGCTATCCCGCGATTGTAGGCGAGATGAGCAATCGGAAATGGAACGTCAGGCAGGGCGCGTAAATAGGACTCGGGAGGGGGCGGGGACATGATCCAGCGGCGTTCCAGGTTCATGGATCAAGAATCGAGGGCGGCGATTCTGGGGGAGACTCTTCCCGGCCGGCTCGCCGGACCGAAGCTACCAGGGAGAGGAACCGTGTTTGTCTCGATAGTCGTTGTAGTCCACCGCCAGATTGTATGCCCTGCTGGTAAGGTAGATCCACACGGTCAACGACAAAGCGATGAAAATGTAGGCTACGTCTACTTCCCGGCCGATGCCGATGACGGTGAACGTTATGGCCAGCGCGGAGAGCCAACGTGCTATTCCAGATATGTTGGCGGCTCTGATCTCAGGATAGGCCCATGCCATCAAGAGACCCCATACCACCACCCCAAACGCCCAAAAGAGGGGGTGGTCTTTACCTATCTCATTGAGTCCGAGATATGTCGCCCACGTCGCCGCACCGGCCAGGAGAAGCAATATACCGGTGGACTTCTTGCCCACGTAGAAATGCCCGATGCCCCAGACTCCGAAAACACCGGTCAGCGAGGCCAGCATACCAGCCAACTCGGGGTCCTTGCCGGGCAGGGCGGGCTCGTCTCCTACCTGAGCGTGAGATGGGATTGGAGGGAAAATGAAGCCCCGGTATCCCGGAAGCTTTAGCGGCGCGTCGTGCTGTTTGACGGCGTCGGGATCTACCGAGTAGGCTAACTCACGGGGTATGGGAGCCCAGTTGGTCTCGTCACAGCTATCACATTCCTCTTGGTCTGCGGGCGCCAGCGTAGAGCAGCTACGGCATACTTTGGAGTCCGTTACGCCTCGAACGCCCATTACGCTTTACCCTGCCAAACTGTGCCCTTGCCCACTTAAGAGGTGAGCTGGACGACTAAGAGATCCAGTCAGAGGAGAGGGCTCGCCGCCTCTCCTACTCTCCTCCGGAGCCGGGCGAAACCAGCTTGCCTATTCCGGCGTACTTGAAGTCTTGTCCTGAGTAGCACCTGTAGGCGCCGAACAGAGAGTAAACAACGGCTGCCAGTATCAACACTAGACCGATCTCGGCCAGCGCATTAAGAATAATAAAGTATATGAAGATAGCGATAGCTTGGAAGATGAATGCCTGCAACGCCTGGGTACCCACGTACTGGGATGTCTTTCTCTTGAACAGCCAGATGACCATGGCGCCGATGACACCCAGCAAGGGGAGCACGGGGATGATGTTCACCACCATGATGGCGTGGGCTATGGCCGCCCACATCTTCTCGTCAGACGACCTAGTTTCAGAGTTCATTCTCGCCGCCGAGTCCCACAGAATTAAAAGAATACATTAGTACAACCCCGCACTTACGTCAACTTTTTGGCAGTCTTTCCCGGAGGAAACATTTACCCCTTGGTACTACTTGTAACGCTTCAACGGTGGGTATGATTTCTTGCAGCCTTCTGTTTTCCGCTGGTATGGCGAGACACCGGGGGATAGGAGGTCAGCCCTGGTACTCTTTGAAAATGAGCACCGAGTTGTGCCCCCCGAATCCAAGGGAGTTGGAAAGGGCCACTTTTATCTTGCCTCTTCGAGGCGTGTAAGGGGTGTAGTCCAAGTCGCAATCCGGGTCGGGATTTTCCAGATTGATAGTGGGTGGTATCTCACCGTTCTTGACCGACAGGGCGGTGACGGTCGCTTCCAGGGCTGCCGCTGCACCGATCAGGTGGCCGGTCATCGATTTGGTGGAGCTTATGGGTATCTTGTACGCTTCCTCCCCAAACACTGACTTGATAGCAATGGTTTCGAACTTGTCGTTCAGTTGGGTGGAGGTCCCGTGAGCGTTGATGTAGTCGATTTCGTCGGGCTCTACGTTGGCCTCATCCAAGGCCATCTTCATCGCCTGGACGCTCCCCGCTCCCCCTTCGGCTGGAGCTGTGAGGTGGTAAGCATCACCTGATGAGCCGTATCCCGCCAGCTCAGCGAGAATGGGAGCACCCCTGGCTACAGCGTAATCCAGGTCCTCCAAGACCACTATCGCGGCGCCCTCGCCCATAACGAATCCATCACGCTCGGCGTCGAAGGGTCTGCAGGCCTTCTCCGGCTCGTCGTTCCGAGTAGAAAGGGCTTTGGCCGAATTGAATCCTGCGACTGCTATAGGGGTTATCGGCGCCTCGGCGCCTCCGGTAACAAAGGCCTTGGTGCGTCCGCTTTTAATCATCTGGAACGCCATGCCGATGGCATCGCTGCCGCTGGCGCAGGCGGACGTGGTGCAAAAATTCGGCCCCTTGGCGCCCAGGTCGATGGAGACGTACCCAGGGCCCATGTCCGTGATCATCATTGGCACCAGGAAGGGGCTTATGCGGGACGGCCCCTTCTCCGCCAGTACCTCGAACTGTTGAGACAGGGTGATCAACCCGCCGATGCCGCTGCCTATTACCACCCCTACGTCCTCGGCATTGGAATCGTCGATGGTAAGCTCGGCCCGGTTGACCGCTTCCCGGCTCGCTGCAACGGCGAACTGGACGAAACGGTCCATGCGGCGGGCCTCTTTGCGTCCGAAGTAATCGGTGGGGACGAAATCGGAAGCTTCGGCGGCGATGTGGGTATCGAAGGGCTCGGAATCGAAGGCGGTAATATGGCCGACGCCGGACTTACCGGCCAGAAGGCCCTTCCAGGTGGAATCCGTATCCAGACCCAGAGGACTGACGATCCCTGTACCGGTTACGACTACCCGGTGGTTCAAGCCCTCTTTACCTTCGAGCTCTTCTATGCGTTGCTTTGCGCCTCGGCCCGGACGCCGTCATTGGCCTTTTCGAGGATCTCGATACCCGAGTCGTAGGTGCTGATATCGGACAGGGTCTTGTACTGTCGCAGGAACCTCATGATGCTCTCTCTGGTCGTTGAGACCTCCCGGAGCATCTTCCTGACGCGGTCGAACCCGCCATCGCCGACGGACCGCCACAGCGAGGCGTATTGCTCATAGAACTTGTTGTGGTTGAGGTTGGTCGGCAACACGCTGTGCAGGAAGTCGAAGAACCTGGGTTCGCTGGTTACCAGGGTGTCCTGTACGTCGTTCCACTGCTTGGTGCCGGGCAGGGGGGTGAGAATAGTGTAGTTGGGGAACTCTATCTTGGTCTGATGCACCTTTTCTTTAAGGTTATCGAAGTTCTTTTCCGCCCAGCCCTGGAAGATTATTACACCGCCCCAGATGCGGACGCCAACGCTGTGCAGAATGTCGATGGCTTTCTCGTTGTCCCCAACACGGGTGCCTTTCGAAACGGAATTGAGGGTGTCCTGTTCAAAGGACTCCAGGCCCACCAGGGTGGTGTCCAGGCCGGCTCTGGCCCACTTCTCGAATTTTCGAGGGTTGCGGACCACGTTGTCCGCTCTTACCTGCATCCAGTATCGCTGACCCAGGTCCAGCTCGATGAGCCGATCGGCCAAGTCCTCCATCGGATCGTAACCGTCGGCGTTCTGGAGCTTCATTGCGCCCGAGGGCTCGGGGATGGCCAGATCGTCCACTATGTTTATCCACGAATTTCTCGGAAGCTGGGATAGCTCCTGGATAGTGCGGTCGTTGCCCTGGACTTTGAACTCGCCCCGGTGGAACTCGTGGACCGAGCAGAAGTTGCAGCGATACTGGCAACCTCTGGCCGTTTCGACGGAGTAGGGGTTGGTGTGGTAGAGGAAGAAGTACTGGTCCCTGTACCTATCCACCAGATGACGCGCCGGGAACGGTCTGCCGTTCATCATCGGTGAATCCATCTCTTTGAGGGAGCTCTTCTTCTGGAACATCAGATTCGTGGTATCGAAGTTGCCCTCAGAGTCCTGGAAGATGACTTCGCCCACTCCGTTGAGCCCTTTGCCCTGTTGCAGGTTCAGCACTATCTGCCGGAATGTGGCCTCGCCATCGCCAATCACTATAGCGTCCACGTGGGGAGAGTAGGCGTCTCGAGGCACCAAACTCACGTGGTGGCCGCCCACAACGACCGGCACGTCCGGGTCGATGGCTTTAACCCAACCCGCCACCTCTTTAACCGAGTCGACGTCTACGGTGTAGCCCTCTTTTATTCCCACCAGGTCCGGGGCGAACTCTTCCATCACCTGCCGCAGCGGGGTATCGTCCACCCGCATATCGAAAATCATTACGTCGGCCAGGTCTATGATGCCGCCGCCCAGGTACTGGAGGCCCAACGGTTCGACTACTACCGTGGCATTGAAGCCTACGTATAGATTGTTGGGCGGTTCAATGAGGAGTACTTTCCGTGCCTTGGGGAAATTCCTAACACGGACGGATGATACGACGGCCATCTAGAGCACCTTCATAGGCCGGCCTGACACGTATGGGAGCCCGTCAAGCGTGGCTATAGAAATGGATAAGTTAATGCTGTTTTTCAATGCAGAGCCGTTCAACCATTAAGATTATACCACAGGTCACAATACAACGCGTGAAAAAGTACACAAACATCCTTTGACCGGTTTATCTGGTCACCGCAGGCCAGCTGTCAGACCTTGATCGGCGATGGCACGTGGGCATCCGCAAGGATGGCGGTGAGACTTCCGATCGCTTCTTCCGCTTCCGAGGGGGTCAGGTCCCGCAGCGGCGGCCTGACGAAGCTCAAGGGCAGCCCGGCGAAGTATCCCAAGGCGTGCTTGATGGCGCTGTGGGATGGATATCTGTCGAGGGTCCTCCTTATCTCCGAGAGGCGGTCTTGAGTGGAAGTCGCAGGCTTCCCTTCCTTCACACTGTGAAAGATCGATTTCAAGATGTGAGGGAATACATTGGCGGCTGCGCTTACGTTGCCCTTGGCGCCCGATAAGGCGGCCTGCTCCACGTACAGATCCGTGCCGCTGAAAATGCTGAGCTCCGGGAACCGCTCGATGAAGTGCCGGGTCTGATCGATGCTGCCGGAGGTGTCCTTGACTCCCAGCAGCATCGAGGGATACCGCTCCAGCAGGGCCTCTATGACCGGGTCCGTGATCTCGACTCCCGATAGCTTGGGTATGTTGTACAGGGCCACCTTCCCATCCGAGGGCAGCGAATTGAAGATGGCGCCATAGTACTCGATCAGGCCTTTGTCGGACAGGCCTTTGAAGTAGAAGGGCGGCACGACCAAGACCGCGTCGGCGCCCTGTCCCAGTGCGTACCGGGATAGCTCGATGGTCTCCGGTAGGGCGCTGCATCCGGTGCCAGCCATAACTCCCAGGTCCCCTCGATTCGCCAGCACGGTGTCTATAACCGCCCTTCGTTCACCGAAGCTGAGCGATGGGCCTTCGCCATTGGTCCCGCTGATGAGGACGGCGTCCGCCCCGTTCTTCCTTAGGTACTCAAGGTGCGCAGGTATCCAGTCCAAGTCTACGTTCTCTCCGCCCTTGGTGAAGGGGGTGACCGTCGCCACTATGACGCCTCTTATCTTTGACAAGGTGCCGGCTCCTTTACCTCTACTCGAATCCAATGCCTTGACCCGTTAGAACACCGACAATTATAATATGCCGAACCTCGGACCATGAAAGCCTCCCCTCCGTCCGCACCGAACCCCGTTAGAGTGGCCGTAGCCACCCACGGCTGCAAGCTCAACCAGGCGGAATCCGATTCCATCAGCCGATCCTTCAGCGAGGCCGGTTGCCAAGTTGTCGATCCCAAGGGGCAGGCCGACATCTACGTCCTGAATACCTGCTCGGTGACCCACGTGGCCGAGAGCAAGGCCCGAAGATGGCTTCGCTCGGCTCATCACAGGAACCCTCAAGCCTCGATAATCGCCACGGGGTGCTACTCGTCCCGGGCCGAGGAGGAGTTGGAGGGACTCGAAGGAGTTAGTCTGGTTGTAGGCAACCAAGACAAAGGTCGGCTAGCCGAGATCGTTGAGATTTCTGGACTGCTGGAGAAGCACGGCTCCCTGCCCATCTCGACGGGCACAACTAACCCATTCGCATCGCCGCTTCATCGTACCAGGGCGGCGGTCAAGATCCAGGACGGGTGCAACCAGTTCTGCGCTTTCTGTGTGGTCCCTCTCACACGGGGAAGAGAGTCCAATCTGCCCATGGACGACGTGATAGAGCTGGTGAGAAGCAAGGTCGAGGAGGGTTACAAAGAGGTAGTGTTGACCGGCCCTCAGATCGGCTCTTATGGGCTTTACCCCCCGACCGCCGAGGCCCGCAAGGACTACGATTCATATGACGGGCGTCTTCACAGGCTTATCGAAAGGGTCCTCGGCGAGACCGAGATAGAGCGCCTGCGCATCTCTTCCATCCAGCCCCAGGACCTCACCGATAGCCTACTCAGGACGTGGGAAGACCCGAGGCTCTGCCGGCATGTCCATATGGCTCTTCAAAGCGGCAGCGATGCCGTCCTCCAGCGAATGCGCCGCAGATATCGCTCCCCCCAGTACCGGGAGGCGGTGGAGCGTTTGAGGGAGGCTGTACCGGGCATAGCCATAACCACCGACGTAATTGTGGGATTTCCTCAGGAGACCGACAAGGAGTTCGACGAGGGATACCAGTTCTGCCTGGAGATGGGCTTTGCAGGGATGCACGTGTTCCCCTATTCCCCCAGGCCCGGCACCTCCGCCGCAGAGATGCAGAGCGGGCTGCCTGAATCCGATAAGAAGTACAGGCTAGACAGGATGCTCGCCCTCGCCCACGATAGCGCTTCCCGATTCCGCAGGTCCTTCATTGGTCAGAAGTTCGGCGTACTCTGGGAGGATCAGGAACAGATAGCAGAGCGTTCAATGTGGTCCGGTCTGACCGATAACTACATTCGGGTCTACTCCGACGATGAGAGACTATCCACCAACCAGATCACATCGACCCTACTGACGACACAGTTGGACAACGGATTGCTGGGTGTTCCGGACGTGAACGTCGAGTCCATGTCCGGCGTAAGAGTAAGCCTGAACTGATGGGGACCGGATTGCGGCTTTCCCCTCTTCTGCTGATTGTAGCAGCCCTCATCGCGGCCGCCTGTAGCGGGGACCCAGAGGAGCCCGAGACGCCGACGGCGGAAACATCTACGCCGACCGCCATCGCTACCTCGACTCCAACTCCTACAGCGACGCCAACCCCAACTGCCCAGCCTGTGTCCGCCTCATTGCTGCCGTATACCAGTGATGCCCACGGCGCGACACTGATGGCCCCAGAAGGCTGGGTGGCGTACGAAGGCAACCCAGACGTACTGACCATCACCAATCCAACTGGCATTGCCGGCATAGAGATCAGGTTCAGCACCTTTCTCGCCGAACCGACCCCGGCCCAGTTCGATGAATTTGTCAGCCTGAGAATACTATCCTTACAAGCGGAGGTCCCCGGGTTCGAGGAGGTCTCGAGGGAGCGGCTCACCGACCCGCCCGGATTCATCATAGCGTACACCTCCGATGAAACGGGAACTGTAGTCCTGTATACGTACAGTGGCGCCAGAGGCGTGGAGGCCGTGGCCACTACCGAGCGGGTCTTCTTCTCAAACTTCCGGTCGCTGTTTGAGCAGGTGTTGAGATCTTTGTCCCTGGCGGCCACTCCCCCCGCTCCCACCCCGACACCCGGCCCCACCGCTTCTCCAACTCCTACGCCCATACCAACCCCCCTGTCCACCATAGCACCGGGACGCTACACCAACGATCAGTTCGGCTTCACCTTGGAGGTCCCGCTGGGCTGGGGCCTGCTGGCGCCTGCGAAAGAGGATGAGGTGCGGTTCATAGGACCGGAACGCGTCATCGTGCAGGTGTTGACCGGCCGCACAGCTGCGGGAATGAGCAACGCCGACTTCTCTCAGGCGTTGGTCGAGAGCCGGTACGAGCCGCTAGCCGGATTCAACATCGAATCGGAAGATGACGTGACCCATGGAAACCTGGCGGGCCGCGAGCTTCGATTCACGGCCAGTACGGGGTTGGGCGGGGCTACTCAAAAGTACCTGGTGCTGGTCACGAAACGAGGGATAAGGGCCTACGTGATAGAGGCCATCGGTCCGGAATCGGCCTTCGAAGACTACGGGGCGGAGATAGAGGCCTTAGTCTCCAGCTTCCGCCTGCGATGAAGGTGGCCTAGGTTACCTTTACTTCCCTCAGGTAGACCTTACCGTTCCTGCGCTCCAGGTACCCGGTTGCCTTTTCCGTGCTGTGGGAAAAGATCAGCAGCCACCCTTCGTCCTCAGCCTGTTCCAGGATGTCCCGCTTGACCTTAAGCGTGTCCATCGGATACATGTCGAACGCCGGGATGTAGGGGAGGGGAAGGTGATGGTTGGTGGAGATGAGGTCTCCCAGGATTGCAGCTTTACGTCTACCGTTGCCGACAACTATGACCTGGTGGCCTCCGGAGTGACCGCCGGTGATCTTGGCCAGGACCCCGTTGACCAGCTCGCTGTCGCCATCGATTAGTTCCAGCTGACCCTTTTCATTGAGGGGCTCGAAGTCATCCTTGTGGTAGGCGGCGGCATTTCTCTCGTTGGGATTCATCGCCTCTTCCCAGTCGGTCTTCTGCACAATGTACTTGGCCTTGGGGAAGGTGCACACTACGTTCCCTTTGCTATCGAACCGGGTGGCGCCGCCTACGTGATCGAAGTGCAGGTGGGTGAGGATAACCATATGGATATCTTTGGGGGTCAGCCCGTACTGTTTCAGGCCGCGTTGCAGCTTACCCGCCGAGATACCGTAGATATCCTTAACCTTGTCCGGCTCTTTTTTCCCTACCCCGGTGTCCACCAGTATATTGGTGCCGTTCGACTGGATCAGAAGGCAGTTGAGGCCCATTTGGACCCGGTTTCTTCTATCCGCTCGAACCTTCCGCTCCCACAGGGGTTTGGGTACGACTCCGAAAAGGGCGCCAGCGTCCATCTTGAAAGTGCCGTCGCTGACGACGTGGACGTTAAGGCTGCCAAGTCTCATTGACGGCCTCCTGAATGTGTAGGAATAGATGGGGCACTAACTATTTTCAAAAAGTATGCGAATATGGCGCGCCTGAAGGGATTCGAACCCCCGACCCTCGGTTCCGAAGACCGATGCTCTATCCACTGAGCTACAGGCGCAGACGCCCTCTCCTCCAGGGCATTCCTCTAATGAAAGACTGGGGTGAGCGAGGGGATTCGAACCCCCGATCTCCAGGGCCACAACCTGGCGCCTTAACCGCTAGGCGACGCTCACCGGGGAAACGAACTGAATTCTAGCATCCCATCAATATCGGGTCAAGGTAAAGCGGTGTGAACAGAGCGGGATTTCCAGCGGGGATGGGCGATGAATCGCTAGCTGCTTTCTTCCCATTCCGCTTCGTTCAACACCCTGCAATCCTCGGCGGTCAAGGGGCTCTTCTTCAGCAATTCGGGCCGGTTCCGCTTGGTCTGCAGCACTGCTTGCGCCCTTCTCCACCGGGCGATCTCACCGTGATTGCCCGATAGCAGGACATCGGGGACGCCGAGACCCTGGTACTCGGGAGGGCGGGTGTACTGGGGATGCTGCAGTAGGCCGTCGGTATGGGACTCGTCGTCCAGCGATTGGTTGGAACCGAGAACGCCGGGGATGAGCCGGACTATGGCGTCGGTGACGACCATCGCTGCCAGCTCTCCCCCGGTCAGCACGTAATCACCCAGGCTTATCTGGTGGGTGGCCAGGTGCCGGCTGACACGGGCGTCGATGCCTTCGTAGTGCCCGCAGATCAGGACCAGGTGGCTCTCCCCTAGCAGCTCTTGGGCCATATCCTGGTTGAAAACCTGACCCTGAGGCGTCAGCAGTATTACAGGAATCTCTTTCTTTGGATTACGGATATCTCTTCTAACAGCGGATACCACGTCCTCCACCGCCTCGAATATGGGCTCGGGCTTCATCACCATCCCGGCCCCTCCTCCATAGGGGTAGTCGTCCACGGTCCTGTGCTTATCATGAGCGTAGTCCCGGATGTCGTGAAGGTGGATGCTCGTCAGGCCCGAGTCCCGAGCCCTCTTGACGATGCTTTCCTCGAAGGGTCCGGAAAACATATCGGGGAACAGGGTCAGGATGTGGATCTCCATCAGGCGCCAACCGGGGACGAACGCAGGGTCAACTAGGCTCCTGGTGGCTTGTCCGCCGCCCCTGCAGGAGCTCCAGAGCGTGGGGAAGAGTGGGAAGGATCGCCTCCAGACATTCTCTGACCCCCTTGGGGCTGCCGGGTAGATTGACTATCAGGCACCGCTTCCTTATTCCGGCAGCCTGCCGGCTGAGCATGCCGTGTGGAGTCTTCTTCAGGCTGGTCGCCCTCATCACCTCGGGAAGGCCGGGAACATCCCGCTCTATGATGGAGCGGGTGGCTTCCGGAGTAACGTCCCGGGGGCTCATCCCCGTTCCCCCCGTGGTCAATGCCAGATCCACGTCTCCGCTGTCGGCCCACTCTCGGAGGATGTCGGCGATCACCTGCTGTTCATCGGGAACTACGATGTACTTGACGACCTCCCCGTCTATCCGGGGTATCATCTCCTTGATGGCGGCGCCACTGGCGTCTTGGCGCTCGCCCTTGGCCCCAAGATCGCTGCTGGTGAGTACTCCTACGTTGAACATTTACACCTTCCGGAATCTGGATGTCCATGATATCACAGGCAGGGTTCCCTACTGCCGGGAGTATCCGGGGGGCAAACAGGGGATGTGTCGGCAAGTCCAGCTATGAGTATTATTGACAAAAGATGCACTAGTGTTAAAATGTGGCATTACGTGGGGATGAGTGGGGAATTCTTTTATCTACCGTTATGTTTCTTGGTGAGTACGAGTATCGTATCGACCAGAAGGGAAGGATCGCGGTGCCGCCCAGATTTCGAGAGTCCTTTGCAACTGGCATCGTAGTCACCCGCGGGTACGATAGGTGTGTGGTGGCCTACACCCTCGCCGAGTGGAACAAGGTCAGCGAGGACTACGCCTCCCTCCCCACAACGAGCGCCAGCTCTCGCAGACTCAACCGCCTCATCTTCACTAATGCCTTCAGCCTGTATCTAGACCGGTTGGGCCGGTTCATCCTTCCTCCCTCCCTGAAGGAATACGCCCAGATTCAGGACGAAGTCGTTATTGCCGGCGTCGGGACTTACCTGGAGGTATGGGGCAGGGAGGGCTGGAGCCAGGAACGGACCGCCATGGAAGACCAGGCAGCCGAAATAGCGGAAGGACTGCATCCGGAATAGGTATGCAAAAGAGCTTCAGCCAGGTCCCCGTTATGGTCTCGGCGGTGCTCGAGGGACTTGACGTCAAGCCTGGAGGCCGGTATGTCGACTCTACCCTGGGGGAAGGCGGCCACTCGGAAGCCATCCTTCGGGCCGTCCAACCGGACGGTCGAGTGCTGGGCATAGACGCCGACTCCTCTGTCGTAGAGGTAGCCAAGGGTAGGCTGCAGCAGTTCGGTCAGTCCTTCCGTGCCGTAGCCGGCAACCACTCCCGCATCGAAGAGATCTGCTCAAACGAGGACTTCCTTCCGGTTGAGGGAGTCCTCTTTGACCTGGGCGTCTCGTCTTTCCAGCTAGACAGGGCGTTGCGGGGCTTTAGCTTTCAGCGCAAGGGACCACTGGACATGAGGTTCGACACCGAACAGGCCCTGACCGCCGACGACGTGGTCAACACGTGGCCGGAGCAGGACCTGGCACGGAGCCTGAAGGAGTACGGAGAGGAGCCCCGGAGCCGCCGAATCGCCCGGGCCATCGTTTCTGCCCGCCCCATCTCTTCGACCGTGGAGCTGTCCAAGATCGTGCAACGGGAAATCCCAGGCGCCGGCAGAAGGACTCACCCTGCAACCAGGACGTTCCAGGCCTTGAGAATCGTCGTGAACCGGGAACTGGACAAGATCGCGAAAGCCCTGGACCAGGTGGCCGACCTTCTGATGACCGGAGGGCGATTGGCGGTCATCACCTATCACTCCCTGGAGGCGAGAATCGTCAAGGACTACCTGCGCCGAGAATCGAAGGACTGCATCTGTGCACCTGAACAGCCTGTATGCACCTGTGACCACAAGGCCACCATGGTAACGATCACCAAGAAGGCCATCGGCCCCGACGCGAGCGAAATCGAAGCAAATCCCCGCTGCAGAAGCGCCAAGCTTCGAGTGGGCCAGCGAATCTAGATGGACTTCCGGGAACGGAAGGGAGGGGCGTAGTGCCGGGACCGAAGATGGTGGCGTCAATAGACGTTGGCACCACCAAGGTGTGCTCCGTCCTAGCGAGGTTGGAATGGGACGGAAAGTTGGAGGTCCTCGGTGTCAGCACCATTCCTTCGGAGGGTCTGTGGAAAGGCGAAGTCGTCGACGTAGAGGAGGCCTCCAGATCGATACGCAAGTCGGTGGAAGAGCTGCATGAGACGTGCGGCATCCCCTTAACATCGGCCTACGTCGGCATAACGGGCAGCCACGTCTCCTGCGTCAACAACCGGGGCCTGGTTGGCAGCTCTCGAAACTTTCGCTACTTCTCCTCGGGGCCGGTCAACAGGACATTGGAGGAGGCCCGTTACAGCAGCATGACGCCGGATACCGAGGTGCTGCACGTAATTCCCCGGGCCTACCACCTGGACGGTCATCGCCGGCCGGGCAGCCCCTACGGTGTTCGGGGCCACAATCTGGAGATGGAAACTCACGTGATCACCGGAGCGGTGAACCGGATTAAGCTCCTGGTAGAGAGCGTCCAGAACGCTGGAGTACAGGTGAAGGGCCTGGTCCTGGAGCCCCTGGCCAGCAGCCAGGCCGTGTTGACCAGAGAAGAGCAGGAAGTAGGGGTGATTCTGGCGGACATCGGAGGCGGTTCTACGGACGTGGCCGCCTTCATCGAAGGGACCATCTGGGACACATCGGTGATCCCGGTAGGCGGCAATCACGTCACCGGCGACCTTGCGGCATGGCTGGACACCGAACCTCAGCAGGCGGAGAGGATCAAGATAAAGCACGGCCACGCCATGCCGGGACAGGTAGACCCAGAGGAAAGGGTCCCATTATCCGGTACATCCGAGTCGGATGCTGAGCCGGTCTATCGCCGGGAGCTCTGCGAGGTGATCAGGGACAGGATGGAAGAAACGTTGCAGCTGATAGGCCAACGAGTCAGGGCAGCAGGAATGAAGGAGGGGCCGGCGGGCGGGCTGGTCCTGACGGGAGGGACGTCAAACCTGCCGGGCATCGAGACCCTGGCCAAACAGGTCCTCGATATGCCGGTGAGGGTAGGCAGGCCTACACTGCTGGAAGGAGCCCCGGCCAGCCTCCGGGACCCGGCCTTTGCCACCAGCATGGGCATCATAATCTGGAAGCTGGTCCACGAAGACGGCGAGAGCAAGCTGGACCGGCTGGGTTTCACCAACTACTTCAACAACTTCAGCAAGCGGATGCTCTCTCGGGTCGAGGCGCCCGTGAACGGTCATTTCCCCGCTCATTTCGAGCCTGAAGCACAGGTCTAGCAGGTATTAGAGGGGAAGGGAAAGGAGCGGACCAGTGACGACGAACAATATGAGGTCTACGGAGGTCAATATCGTGATCATGGGTGTTGGTGGCGGAGGCTCTAATGCCGTCTCGCGCATGGTCAAAGGTAGGGCGGAAAGCACCCAGCTGTGTTGCCTCAACACCGATGTCCAGGCCCTGGAGAACATGGACGTGACCCGCAAGATCCCCATAGGGCAACGGCTCACCAAGGGCCTGGGGGCCGGCGGCGACCCTGATCTGGGTCGACAGTCGGCGGAGGAGAGCAAGGCCGAGATCCTCAAGGCGATACAGGGCGCCGACATAGTGTTCGTCGCCGCCGGAATGGGCGGTGGAACGGGTACTGGCGCCGCACCGGTAGTAGCCCGGCTCGCCAAGGATGCCGGCGCCCTGACCATCGCCGTCGTCACCAAGCCTTTCAGCTTCGAGGGACAGAAACGCCGCCGGCTGGCCGACGCGGGCATCAAGGCCCTCACAAAAAGGGTGGACACCATCGTTACCATCAGCAACGATCGCCTGCTGGAGATGTGCGACTCAAACGTCTCGATGATGGGCGCTTTGGCAATGGCCGACGATGTCCTGGCCCAGGGCATACGGGCCATCTCCGACGTGATCACCGTCGCCGGCGAGATCAATGTGGACTTCGCCGACGTCCGCTCCATCATGACCGACTCCGGTCGAGCCCTGATGGCCATCGGTACCGGCAAGGGCGTCAACAGGGTCAAAGAGGCCACCCACGCCGTTCTATCGTCACCGTTGCTCGATACCCCGATCAAGGGAGCCACGGGCGTTCTCTTCGACATCACCGGCGGCGACGATCTTACCCTCGTCGAGGTCAACAGAGTGGCCCAGCTCATAGGCGAAGCCGTCAACCCCGAGGCGGAGAAGATTTTCGGCGTGCTCACTGACAAGAAGTTGGACGGCTTCCTCAGGATCACGCTGATAGCCACCGGCCTCGGTGCAGATGGCGCCGGCCGGTCCTCCAACGAGGACTACCGCAAGGGGTCCACCGCCGAACGCAACGGTCGTTACTCCCTGGCCGGGGAGCCGGCGCTGTCGTCGAACCGGGAAGGGTTCAACCTGGATATACCAACTTTCCTCAGGCGCAAGGGCGGCGACAAGGTGAGGGAGCAGTCCCTTCCCTGAGAAACCCGTTCTAACCTAGGGACGGATACCGGCTCCCCTTTCCTCCCGAAAGGCCCCCTGGAAAACCCCGGGTTCGTGGTCAGGCTCCGATGGCACACCCAGCTGTCGGAGCCCTTTTGCGCACCCCTTTTTTTCAGCCTGCTGGAAACCCGGGACCATGGGCGGCCCCGACGGTGCCCCGCACCGTCGAGGTCGTTCTATACACATCTTAATTCCCCTCCGAAATTCATGTACAATTGTATTGACACACCCACTATCTTGTGGTAATTTCACTCGGCAACACAATATATTGTGGTTGAAACCCTCTACCAAAGACTGCTTATCATGAGATGCCCGTTCTGCGACAACGAAGATTCCAAGGTTATCGACTCCCGTGACGTCGACAACGCCATAAGGCGTCGCAGGCAGTGTCATCGCTGTGGTCTTCGCTTCACAACCCTGGAGCGGATTCAGGCCGCCATCATGTCCCTGATTAAGAAGGACGGCCGTCGGGAGGAGTACAACCGGGGCAAGCTGGCAGCCGGCATTCGAAAGGCGTGTGCCAAGCGCTCGTTGCCCACTGGCACCATAGAGAAAGTGGTGGACGACATCGAGGCGGACCTGCAAAAGCTGAGCAAAGCCGAAGTCCCCAGCGGCATCGTCGGTGAAATGGTAATGAACCATCTGAGAAAACTGGACAGGGTGGCTTACATCCGGTTCGCCAGCGTTTACAGAGACTTCTCCGATGCCGAGACCTTCAAGGTAGAGGTGGACTCGTTGCTCGAGACCGGAAAAGGAGAGACGACGCCCTCGGCTCAGTTGCCCCTCATGCTGGAGGAAGATAGGGCCTCCATTCGGCCCAGACAGCGCCGGCGTAAGAAACCCACCAGCTAGCCGGGGCCGAGACCTTCCCTTGCGACATTCGGGTCTCAGCGTTGATTTCCGGCCCTGACGCCAACCGGAACCAGGGCGCTAACAATTTACAGGACAATACACAAGTTTCTAGAAAGCAAACCGGAATCATGGCAACTCTCCGCACAGACAAGCAGACCATAAAGAGCCCTCATTACAGGAGGGTTCGTGGTCTGCGTGCGGAAATGAAGACTCAGGGGCACGATAGCGGCCCAGATGTATCGGCGAACGCCATGGCGGTCCTCAAGCGGCGCTACCTCACCAAGGACATCAAGGGCGTCGTCACCGAGGAGCCGGAGCAGCTTTACCGCCGGGTAGCCGGAAACATCGCCGAGGGGGATGTAGAGTTCGGTGCGTCGATGTCACAGGTGGAGGCTCTGGCCGAACGTTTCTACCAGATGATGGCCCGCAGAGAGTTCATGCCCAACTCTCCCACGCTGATGAACGCGGGAAGAGAGCTGCAGCAGCTCTCGGCCTGCTTCGTGCTGCCGGTCCCCGACTCCATGGAAGACATCTTCGAGGCCGCCAAGTACACCGCTATCATCCACAAAAGCGGCGGCGGGACCGGTTTCGCCTTTTCCAACCTCAGGCCGGAGATGGACAGGGTCGGATCCACCGGCGGCATCGCCAGCGGGCCCGTATCCTTCATCCGCATATTTGATACCGCTACCGATGTGGTCAAGCAGGGCGGCACGCGACGGGGCGCCAACATGGCCATCCTGGACGTGACCCACCCCGATATTCTCCGGTTCGTCCATTCCAAAGACGACGATAAGTCCCTTCAGAACTTCAACATCTCCGTGGCCGTCACTGAGGACTTCATGGAAGCGGTCGACAAGGGCGGAGACTACGATCTGATCAATCCCCGCACCCGGGAGACGGTCGACAGCCTGAACGCCACCGAAGTTTTCGAAGAGCTGGTGCAAAGCGCCTGGAAGACTGGTGACCCGGGCATCGTTTTCATGGACCGGATGAACGAACCGCACTCCAACCCGGTGCCCAAGCGAGGGCCCATCCAGGCGACCAACCCCTGCGGCGAGCAGCCCCTCTATCCATACGACTCGTGCAACCTGGGGTCGATCAATCTCGCCGCCTTCGTGGTGGACACAGGTGAGGAGCCAACCCTCGACTGGGACGGGCTGAGGGAGTCCTGCAAGCTCGCCGTCCACTTCCTGGATAACGTGGTAAGCCAGAACCGGTACCCCATCCCCCAGATAGAAGATACCTCCAAGCGTATACGACGTATCGGACTG
Organism: Dehalococcoidia bacterium; assembly: GCA_965197645.1. Lineage (GTDB taxonomy): Bacteria > Chloroflexota > Dehalococcoidia > Plut-88900 > Plut-88900. The sequence goes on from OZ240219.1 coordinate 1,689,481, forward strand.
GGGGTTATGGGCTGGGCTGACCTGCTCATCCAGCTGGGCATCCCGTACGACTCCCAAGAGGCTTTAGACCTGGGCGAACGGGTGATGCAGTTCATAAGCACCGTGGCGACGGACGCATCCCAGGAACTGGCGGGAGAACGAGGCAGCTTCCCGGACTGGGAAGACTCGGTGTACGGGCCGGATGGCAGCCTGGACAATAGGTCGATGAGGAACTCGACCCGCACGACCATCGCGCCCACGGGTACCATCAGCATAATCGCCAACTGCTCCAGCGGAATCGAGCCCCTCTTCGCTCTGAGCTACGCAAGACACGTCATGGACGGCACGCGGCTGGTCGAGGTCAACCCCTATTTCGAGTCGGTTGCCAAGCGGGAAGGGTTCTACAGCCCCAGCCTGATGGAAGAGCTGGCGGAGCGGGGCAGCATCCGGGGCGTCGAAGAAGTACCCGAGTGGGTGCAGGAGATCTTCGTTACGTCCCACGATATCGAACCGGAATGGCACGTGAAGATGCAAGCCGCTTTCCAGAGGCATACGGACAACGCCGTATCCAAGACGGTGAACTTCCCCCACGACGCCACGGAAGACGACGTACGAGAAGTCTACATGCTAGCGTACCGGGAAGGCTGTAAAGGCGTCACCATCTACCGGGACGGGAGCAAGAGCGAGCAGGTGCTCAATATTGGTCATACGGAAAAGGTCAACGGCGACCAGCCAGCCTCGGAAGCTCAGAACGGGCCGGTGCCGCGCAAACGACCGCAAGTGGTGCACGGGGTGACTGAGAAGGTGCACACCGGACACGGCAACATGTACGTGACCATAAACTTCGATGAGGAAAAGAGACCCTTTGAGCTGTTTGCCAATTTAGGCAAGGCCGGAGGATGTGACTCGGCCCAGTTGGAGGCTATCACGAGGCTGATATCGCTGAGTCTTCGGGCCGGCATAGACCCGAACCAGATCATCGATCACATGCGCGGCATAACCTGTTGCCCGGTGTTCAACGGCGGAGGCGAGATGGTCAGGTCCAGCCCCGACGGAGTTGCCCTGGTCCTGAGCCGGCATAGCCGGGAGAGCGAGTTCGGCGCAGGATTTGGAAATCAGACCTTGGTTGCCCAGCCCAGCCTTTTCGAGCATGTCGAGGCAAAAACCAATGGGAAAAGCGAGTTCTTGGGTCGTTGCAAAGAGTGCAACAGCACGCTGGTCTACCAGGAAGGTTGCGTAATGTGCCCGGGTTGCGGGTACAACAAATGTGGGTAAATATGAAAAACTGCCTGACGGCTCGTCTAGGCGAGCCGCCTTAACAAATTTGTAAGTAACCGGGGAGGGTTCCACCCCGGAACCGTCCCGAGCTACTCGGGCGCCTCCCCGCTTACTTGACCCCGTGCGCTGCTCCTCCCAGCGCACGTCTCCTCGGGCACCCTAGGGCGCCACCTCCCCCCAGGGTGCCCACCCTTTTGTCCGGGATTACCTGGATAGCCCCCCTCAGGTTACTGAACGAGTGAACTACCTAGATAGCCCGGTGATAGGCTGGTATAATCTACTACTGCCTTCTTCATCGCACAAGGGGGCCTTGTTCGCACAGGGCTTTAGCACGGGTCTATAACCCCAAGGAGACGTAGATTAAAGTATCGTTCATTGGCGGCGGCCTTATGGCCGAAGCCATCATCAAAGGAGTCCTGGACAGTCGGATAGCGCAGGCCAACGAGATCGTCGCCAGTGACCCCGACACTTCTCGCCGGGACCTTCTCTCGAGTAGGTACGGAGTCGAAGCCACCACCAGCAACACCGAGGCGTTAAGCTCAGGAGAGATCACGGTGCTGGCGGTTAAACCCCAGACCCTATCCCAGGTCTTTTCTGACCTGGAGGGCCAGTCAAATGACGGCAGGGTGGTCCTGTCCATAGCCGCCGGGGTGAAGCTGGATACCATCAGGAGCGGGCTGCGACACGACCTCCTGGTTCGGGCTATGCCCAACACTCCCGCCAGGATAGGCCGCGGCATCACGATGTGGACCGCTACCGAAGGGGTCGATTCCCGGGGCAAGGAGGCCTGTTCCGCGGTGCTTCGAGCCCTGGGCGAAGAGGTATACGTAGACGACGAAAAGTACCTTGACATGGCCACCGCTCTGAGCGGCAGCGGCCCGGCCTACGTCTTTACGTTTATCGAGGCGTTGATAGACGCCGGCGTCCACATGGGCCTGGCACGAGAGATCTCACAAAAGCTGGTCCTGGAAACGGTGCTTGGCTCGGCTGCTCTGGTCAAGGAGATGGACGCTCATCCCGCGGTGCTGAGAAATATGGTCACCTCGCCGGGGGGTACAACCGCCGAGGCCTTACTGGCGTTGGAAGAAGGCGGCCTTAGAAACACCTTGATGCAGGCTGTACTGGCCGCGTATCGGAAGTCCCAGGGCCTAGGTAGGTAATCTTGATAGTACAGATAATATCAATACTAATTCAACTCCTATCTTGGGCGATCATCGCCAGGATAGTCCTGGCCTGGCTCCCCGGCACCTTCCCGCCAGACGGACAGATTATGCGGTTCCTGTTCAGTATCACGGAGCCGATCCTGGCCCCGATTCGAAGGTTGGTGCACAAAGGCGGCGGCGCCTTCGATCTGAGCCCGATGATCGCCATCGTCCTGCTGTTTGTCATATCCCTGATGCTGGGCGGTGGCGGCCTCTTCTAGCTTTCAGGCAACCCGGCCCGCGAGTCAGCTCCTGCGCAGGCCTCCGAAGGGTTGACAACCGGCGGCCCGATTCATTAGCTTCTTTCTTAGTTTTGCCGCTGTTCAGGGGGAGCGTGGATGCCCAGAGTCGCCGTTGTAACCGATAGCACGGCGTGCATTCCCAGGAATCTGGTTGAGCAGTACGGCATAGGGATCGTGCCTGTTACCTTCCTGTTCGGCGATACCACCTACATCGATGATCCCGACACGGACATCCAGGAGTTCTACCATCGATTGCGGACCGAGAAGACCGTCCCCACCACCTCCCCCGCGTCGCCTGGAGCGTACCTGGAGGCGTATGAAAAACTGAGGTGCCAGTGTGAGGCCATACTCTGCGTAACGGTGGCATCGCGGGTGAGCGGTATGTACCAGGCGGCCCGCATAGCCAAGGACATGGCGGCGGATACACTTCCGGATACCTGCATCGAAGTGCTGGACTCGGAGACTGCGTCAATGGCCCAGGGGTTCATGGTACTTGCCGCCGCTCGGGCGGCCGCGGAAGGCAAATCGGTGCGCGAGGTCATGGCCGCTGCCAGAGCGGTGCAGTCCCAAGTGGAGCTGGTGGCGGTGGTCGACACCCTGGACTACCTGGCGAAGAGCGGACGGATCCCGAAGGCAGGGGCGTGGGCCGGGTCTCTCGTAGGGCTGAAGCCGGTCCTCTCCATAAAAGATGGCAGGATCAGGCTCAAGTCTGCATCACGGAGCATGCAGAAGGCGGCGGCGGGGATGGTGAAGAGCCTCGGAGAACGCTCAGATGGCAAAGGAGGCCTGCGTGTCTCGGTGATCCATGCCGACGTCCCGGACCTGGCTGAGCAGTTGCAGCAGAGGGTGGTACAGAAGGTGGACTGCGCCGAGATTCTCGTGGCTCGGTTCAGTCCTGTGATGGGGCTGTATACGGGGCCAGGTGTGCTGGGCCTTGTCTACTATAACGAACGGCGGAACTGAGGATAGGGGCGGCATCTCACTCTTATGCTGAAGGCACTTTTTCTCATAGTGGCCTATCTCTACGGCTCGCTGCCCGTGGTGGAGTATCTGGCTAAACGCGAGGGGATAGACCTGCGCGAAGTGGGCACAGGGAAGGTCGGTTCAGGCAATCTGTGGCAGACTACCGGCGCCATGAACGGAATGATAGGAGGGCTGGCAGACCTCTCCAAGGGTGCGTTGCCCTTCATAGTAGCCAGGATGCTGGGGTTCGGGTCGATGGTGGCCGGCCTGGCGTCGGTGGCCGGGCTGGCGGGCCAGATGTGGCCGCCGGGCCGAAGCTCCGGCGGCGGACGAGGCAACAGCGCGGCCCTTGGACTGGCCCTGGTGCTGAGCCCTCGAGCCTTCCTCATGTCCATTACACCCATGCTGGCGGGAGGCGCCATCTGGAGTCTGCCGGTGGTTTCTCAACGTCACCTACCCTGGAAAAAGCGGATGCAGTTTCGAAGGTCCATGAGTCAGGCCATTCCCCTGGGCATGATCGCCGGCTGGGCCGGCCTGCCCCTCTTTGCCTGGATGCTTCGAGAGCCGCGCCCGGTAGTAAAGGCGTGCTTTATCGCATCCCTACTTCTGCTCATTCGGAGGGCTACGGGCGGACTGGAAGACGACCTTGGTTCCGGTGAGGGCCTGAGAACCCGGATGCTAAATCGGGTGCTGTACGATCGGCCCAACCGATAATGGGCCCGTCAGTCCGCTTTGCGCAAACCGGCGCCTGCGCCTATAATTGACGTAGGCGCCGATGAAGCAAGAAACGGAAATCCGGCGAGATGTAGAGCTCCTCCGGTCAAGCCTTCCGGATCTTCCAGAACCCGTAGCCGAACCCTTCCTCATACTCGTCTGCGGCCTTCCGGGGACAGGTAAGTCCTGGATAAGTCGCAGACTGGCCGAAAGATTGCGCCTCGCTGTGCTGGAAGCGGATGCGCTGAGAAAGACTCTGTATCCTACGCCCGCGTACACAGCTGACGAGAACGGACATCTCTTCATGGCGACGCATTTTCTGATCGAAGAGCTGCTGGCCGGTAGGATTTCGGTGCTGCTGGATGCCACAAACCTGATCGAGCGGAACAGACAGTACCTGTACAGCATCGCCGGTAAGGTCAATGCGAAGCTGGCAATCGTCCGGACCACGGCGCCGAGGGACGTAGTGAGGCAGAGGCTGAGGGACCGGAGCGAAGACCCGCTCAACCGCAACGCATCCGACGCCGATTGGGAAGTGTATCGGAAGATGAGCGCGAGAATGGACCCCATACGCTGGAACCATTTCGTCGCCGATACGTCAAAAGATGTAACCGGGACCATCGAAAAGGTGGTGCAGGAGGTCGATCGATGATCTCGAGACTAGTAGAGAGGAATGTCAAATGGACATAACGGTCATGGCAGGCGATATTGCCCAGGCCGAGGTCGATGCCGCCATAGTCAACCTGTTCCAGGGCGTCACCAGCCCCGGCGGCGCTACGGGAGCGGTGGATAAGGCCCTGGACGGGGCCATAAGCTCTCTCATCGAGGATGGGGAGCTGACCGGCAAGAAGAACGAGATGGTACTCATCCACACCCTGGGGAAGATCAAACCCAAGCGGATCCTGGTTGCCGGCCTCGGGAAGCGGGACGAGTTCGATCAGGAGACCGTTCGCCAGGTGATGGCCGTCGGTGGTCGCTACCTGAAGGGCAAAGGGGTCCGGAAAGTGGCCACCATAGTTCACGGCGCCGGTATCGCCGGCCTGGACTCTACCCTTGCCACCCAGGCTATGACAGAGGGAGTTCTTCTCGGGCTCTACCGGTTTGACCGGTACAAAAGCAGCAACGACAAGAAGGCGATCGAAGAGCTTCAGATCATAGAGATCGATGATTCCAAGGTACCGGCCTTGAAGGAGGGCAGCGCTAAAGGCAAGGTCTTGGCCGAGGCGGTAATGCTGGCCCGGGACATGGCGAACGAGCCGGCCAACAACATGACCCCTACCCATATGGCAAGCATCGCTAAACAGGTGGCCGGCCAGGTGGGGCTGGAAGTTGAGATCCTGGAACAGCCCCAGATGGAAGAGTTGGAGATGGGCGCCTTGTTGGGAGTGGCCAAAGGGACCAGCCAACCTCCTCGATTCATCGTGCTCCGGTATGTGGGCAATGAAGATGCTCCTTCCCAGAACGTCGGGCTCCTTGGCAAGGGAGTGACCTTCGATTCCGGTGGAATCTCCCTGAAGCCGGCGTCCAACATGGGTGAGATGAAGGGCGATATGGCCGGTGGAGCGGCCGTCATCGGTGCCATGAGGGCTATCGGGCAGCTGAAGCCTAAGATCAACGTTACCGCTTTGGTCCCCGCCTCGGAGAACCTGCCCGGCGGCAATGCGCAGAAGCCGGGAGACGTGGTCAGGGCGATGAATGGTAAGACCATCGAGATAGAAAATACCGATGCCGAAGGCCGTCTGCTCTTGGCCGATGCTTTGAGCTACGGGAGGAAGAATGGGATCTCCCCGATGATAGACGTGGCCACCCTGACTGGCGCCATCGTAACGGCCCTAGGCGGGGTCTGCGTCGGCGCCTTCAGCAACAACCAGACCGAGGTAGACCGGGTCTTGAAGGCCGGCGAAAAGGCTGGGGAGAAGATCTGGCAGCTTCCTATCTTCGATGAGTACCGAGAGCAGAACAAGAGCGACGTGGCCGATATCAAGAACACCGGGGGAAGGCCCGCCGGCTCCATTACCGCCGCCCTGTTCCTGAACGAGTTCAGCGAGGATACTCCCTGGGTCCACCTGGACATAGCCGGCGTGGACATCGCACGGAAGCAAACCGGGTATCTGGTGAAGGGGGCCACCGGCATTCCCGTACGGACGCTGGTCAACTACGTGCTGGACCTGGCCGGTGAATGAGATCGTCGCACAGACGAAGTAGAGCCAACTGAATGATTCAATCTCTAAGACGACAAAAGAGGGATACAGACGAGGAGGAACGGGAGCGGTTCCTCGGCTATCTTCGAAACGAGCTGGAGTCATTGACCCTGTACAACTCCATGGCGGAGATAGAGAAGGACTCTGAACGGTCCCAGCTGTTTCGCAACCTGGCCCAGGCGGAAACGCGCCACGTTCGAGTGTGGGCCCGGAAACTGGGTATTGAAGACCCAATCAACCGGATATCAGGTCGCACGACGAGAGTCAAGCTTCTTAGCTTCATCGCCCGGGTCTTCGGCACCCGGTCCGTAATGCCCCTCATCCTGAGAGCCGAGGCGGCGGACATCGACACCCTCAGGGACGACCCCGACGCATCCTCGATTATAGGGGAGGAACGGGAGCACTTCGGCGCTTTGGGCAAGCTGGCGGGTACGGCTGGATACGCCCAGATCGTCTCCCTGGAGCGTCGACACTACAGCGGCACGGCCAACGTTCGTGCAGGGGTGTTGGGGTTCAACGATGGCCTAGTGTCAAATCTCAGTCTGGTGATGGGCGTGGCAGGAGCGACTACCGAGGTCGGCTTCATCGTCCTGGCAGGTGTGTCCGGGCTGCTGGCCGGAGCGTTTTCCATGGCCGCGGGAGAGTACGTATCCGTCCGCGCCCAACGGGATATCTACGAGAGAGAGCTGGACGTGGAGCGGGCCGAGCTCAAGGAGGTGCCGGGGCAGGAGGCCCAGGAGTTGGCGATGATCTATCGTGACAAGGGTTTCAGCCGGGAGGAGGCTAGGGCCGTCGCAAATCGCATCATCTCCAATCCCGAGGTGGCCCTTGAGACGTTGGCTCGGGAGGAGCTCGGACTTGACCCGTCCCAGCTTGGCTCGCCCTGGGCTGCCGCTATCAGCTCTTTCATCGCCTTCGCCCTGGGGGCGCTGGTGCCCGTCTTGCCTCACATGATCGCTTCGGGGATGTTGGGCTTTGCTTTGAGCATCGGGATCAGCGGCGGCATGCTGTTGACCGTGGGCGCCCTCATCGCCGTTCTCACCGGTAAGAACGGCATCGTAGGCGGTGTGCGCATGTTGATGGTGGGGGCAACCGCCGCTGCGATAACCTTCGGAATCGGGAATGCCGTCGGCGTTGTCATCGATTGAGGAGCAAGCAGGTAAGATGAGGAACCTACCGACAGTATTGCTTGTCCTTCTGATAGGCGCGGTTATCCTCTCGGGATGCAACCCTCGAGGATCATCTGACGATGGGGCCTTTTCCGAGTGGATACCGGTCCCGTCCAACGCTGACTTCGTTGTCAGCATTCGCGTAGGCGAGCTACTGGCCGACCCAGACGTCGCCAGTATCGTCGAGTCCATATCCTTGTTCGACGGTGAGTCTCTAACCCTTGATAGTCTAGTGGCGGAGGCGACGGAGGAGGTGGGGATAGACTTTCGACGGGTGAACAGGTTAATCGTATTTGGAGACCTGAATACTGACGAATATTTTGGGGCCCTCATTGAAAGCGATATAGACCAAGAGCTGTTCCTCGCCGAGCTGGAGGCGTTGCTGAACGAGTCGCCTAGCATTGAGGACTACAAGGGGTACGAACTGCATGTCTTCAGCGACGACGGTGTGACGCTGGTCTGGCTGGACTCGGACACCGTGCTGGCTGGCGGCCCCAGTTCGGAGGTGGCAAAGGACGTGATCGACGTCGTCGAACGCGATGCCGAGCCGGCGTCTGGCCCGATGATGGGCCTCTTCGGTACCCTGGGAGAACCTTGGGTCAAAGGCGCGTTCAAGCTACCGGCGGAGCTGGCGAGTGAAGACGAAGTGATAATTTCGGGTCTCGATCTAAGCCTGCTCACGGAGATCCAATTGATTGGCTTCGTCGTAGACAAGGTGCAGAGTGAGTTTAACGTAGAGGTGTCAATACGGTATCCAACAGAGGAGCGAGCGGAGGAGGCGGCCGAGGTACTGAACAGTCTCGTCACACTGATAGATGCGTTCACCGACGACGGGTACGCCGCGGGGTACATCGACCGGATCGAGGCATCATCGGAAGACACCATCACAAGGGCTACCTACAGCATCACCGTCGAAGAGTTGCTATCGGCGTTCGAGGAGTGGACGGATCTATTGGCGAGCTTCGGGTTGGGCGATGAATTCTCTTCCTCCGAATCGGTGGAACCCCTGGAGATTGAGGGGACAACCGACCCAACGGACGGAGCTCCCCAATTGCTGGTCGGAGAGCTGTATTTTCAGGCCGTTGCAATCGATAGCCGGGAGCATATCCCCGTCGGGCAGGCCGCTCGCTCCTATTCCAGCAACCCGCCTACATCCGGCCCTCATTGGAGCGCGGTGGGCATTGCGCCAACACCCTGGGGCATCAAGACGGACGTGGTGCCGGACGAGGCTCTGGTGCACAATCTGGAGCACGGCGGCATAGTCATCCACTATCAGCCTACGGCCCCTCCAAGTCTCGTAGATCAGCTAGTGAGCTTTGTTCAAAGCCAGCCGAACTATCCCAACGGATACGTTCTGGCCCCGCGAGAAACCTTGCCCGCCACTATCACCCTGAGCGCGTGGGAATACTATCTCCCTCTGTTCCAGTTTAACGAGCAGCAGATGCGGGGCTTCATAAGCGCGCACTACGACCAAGGGCCAGAGACATTAGACGGCCAACTCAAGTAAGAGCTGGGCCGCCCTTAGCCATGTTTCTGGCCAAGATCTTCGTCACGCTAAAGCCGACGTGAATGACCCCCAGCCCTGAACGGTCAGGAAGCCACGTGGATGTTCGGAAGGGCTTTTCGATACTCGGCTACACCCGGCGACTCTCAGTCAAAATCTCCCTGAGCTGAGCGATGTCCAGGTTGCCGCCGCTGAGGACCAGCACCACCTTCTTGCCCCTTATCCGGCTCCTGATCTGCAAGGCTCCGGCCAGGGCCGCGGCCCCGGCTCCTTCAGCGAGAGAGTGGGCCTTCTCCAACAGCATGACTATCGCCGCCTTCATCTCCTCTTCGCTGACCTGAAGGAAATCGTCCAATAGGTCCCTCATTATGCTCTGGGTCAGGTCGAAGGGTACCCGGGTGGCCAGCCCTTCGGCGAAGGTCTCCACCTTCGCCTCTACGTGCGTTCGATTCTTCCAGGACAGGTATGCCGCGGGCGCTTTCTCGGCCCCGACCCCTATGACCTGTATGGCGGGATTGATGCTCTTGGACACGATGGCGGTGCCGCACACTCCGCTTCCCCCTCCTACCGGCACCAGAACGACGTCGACGTCCGGGAGGTCCTCGATGATCTCCAGGGCGTAGGTACCGACGCCTGCTATGAGGAGCGGTTCGTTGCCGCTGTGGATGTACCTGTAGTTGAACTCGGCGGTCAGGCGACCTACCTCTTCTCGGGCCTCGTCGAAGTCGGCGCCGTGGACCACGATCTCTGCACCCAGATTTTCCATGGCCTCGACCTTGCCCGGGTTGGCGCCTTCCGGCACCACGATGACGGACTTGGTTCCGAACAGCCGGCTGGCGTAAGCCACGGACTGACCATGGTTCCCCGTGGATGCCGAGATCACGCCCCTGGCTCTCTCGTCGTTGGAGAGCCTGGAGATCAGATTGATGCCGCCCCTGACTTTGAATGCGCCAATGGGTTGGTGGTTCTCGTGCTTCAGATAGGTCTCGGAGCCCAGGACCTGGCTGAGGCCCGGGTAGTGGATCAGGGGAGTGGGAGGTAGATAAGGGCTGATGACGTCACGCGCTGACAAGACGTCTGCCAGTGTTGGGCGATGATCCATATGTCGGGCTCAATGCCTCCTTGGAGGGGATTTGGCCCCATGATAAGAGCGGTCCCGTAGTGGTGCAATGCTTGATCCGGCGCTGGTTGCAACTTGCCTGTACCGAGTTGAGTTATTGTTGAAATGAGTACCGACGCAGTGTAACATCGAAGGTATGCCATCAGCTTCGTGGAAGGCTCGACGGAGGAGGAGTCAGGGGTTGTAAATGGACCTGGACAAACTGCTGGAAGAGGCTAGACAGGACCAGGAGAAGCTCAGCTGGGAAGGTACCTTTGGCGACTATCTGGAGATGGTCATCAAGGACCCCGGATTGGCCAGGCTGTCCCACGCCCGGATCTACGACATGATAATGGGCGCCGGCGTGGAGACCAATGAGCTGGGCGAGCGCCAATACAAGCTCTTCCTGGATGACCTGTATGGCCTGGAGCGGCCTCTGGAGCGCATCGTTGACTACTTCAGCTCCGCCGCCAACCGCCTGGAGGTCCGCAAGCGGATACTCCTGCTCCTGGGTCCTCCCAGCACCGGCAAGTCCACCATCGTCAACATACTGAAGAAGGCCCTGGAAGAGTACACCAGGACCGAAGAAGGCGAGGTCTACTCCATCAAGGGCTGTCCCATGCAGGAGGAGCCTCTCCACCTGATACCGGACCGGCTTCGAGCACAGTTCGAGAAGGAGTACGGGGTGTATATCGAGGGCGATCTGTGTCCTCACTGCACCTACGTGCTTCGGGACCGATACCAGGGTAAAGTCAAAGAGGTGCCTGTGGAACGGATCGTGCTCAGCGAGCGGCAGGGTGTCGGCATCGGCACCTACGTAGCGACCGACCCGGAGTCCCAGGACATCACCCGTCTCGTCGGGTCTATAGATTCGTCCTTCGTCGGGAAGGATAGGGTGGAGACGGCCGGCAAGACCTACCGATTGGACGGCGAGCTGAACGTGGCCAGCCGCGGCGTCATGGACTTCATAGAGATGCTCAAGTGCAACGAGCTGTTCCTGACCACTCTGGTGACGGTGACCCAAGAGCAGACCATCAAGATGGGCAGGTTCGGCACCGTCTACGTGGACGAAGCGATAGTGGCCCACAGCAACGAAGGCGACTATCGCGCCTTCGTTGAGAACCAGCACACCGAGGCGCTGCAAGACCGGATAGTGTTGGTAAAGATCCCCTATAACCTCAAGCTGAGTGAAGAGACCCGCATTTATCGGAAGCTGCTTCAGGGGACCGAGACCGACAAGGTCCACTTCGCTCCTCTCACCCTCAACGTGGCGAGCACCCTGGCGATCCTGTCCAGGCTGGACACCTCGAAGAAGAGCGGGATGTCCATCATGGACAAGCTGGCCCTGTACGATGGCCAGCACGTGCGAGGATTCAGCCGTAAGGACGCGATAGAGCTGCAGGACAAGTCCACGGACGAAGGCCTCACAGGCATCTCTCCCAGGTACGTGGTGAACCGGCTCTCGGCTTTGAGCTCCGATCCGGACCTGAAGTGCATCGATCCCATGACTGCTCTTCAGGCCCTGGCGGACGGGCTGGACCAGCACATACCTATCTACGAGCAGACCATGGAGCCGGTGGACGGTCAACAACAGCAACCCCGGCGTTCGAGGGTTACGGGTCTTACTTCCAAGGAAGACTACTTGAAGGGCCTGCAGACCATATTCATCGAGGCCCGTGATGGGTACAGGGAGCTGGCGAAGAAGGAGTTTCGAAAGGCCTTCGTGGACTCCTTCGAGCACCAGGCTCGGAACACTTTCAATACCTACGTCAAGAACATCACGGCCTATGTGAACGACGACAAGATCATCGATGAAGGGTCCGGGCAAGAGCGGGAGTCGGACGATCGGTTCATGAGGCAGATCGAGGACTCCGCTTCAATCCGAGGGCATAATCGCGATGCCTTTCGGAAGGAAGCGCTCGACCGCTTGAGCTACCTAAAGGAGAGGGGTCGGGAGATCGATTACACCAGCCATGATATCCTTAAGGACGGCATCGAGAGGCGACTGCTCCCGGACGGCCGCGAGATAGAGCAGGTACTGCACTCCGGCAGAATATCCGATGAGGAACGAAGGGAAAAGCTTGAACAGGTCCGGAAGCGGTTGGTAGATCATTTCGGATACTGTCAAATCTGCTCTGCAAAGCTGGTAGACTACGTGGCATCGGATACCAGCGATTCAAGAGAGCTATACAGGGGAAGGAGAGAACCGACAAACAGAGAACTTGAGCCGATAGGACAAAGGCGAGGCTTGTTCAGCTGGTTGTTGGGCGATAGATAGAAACTATGAGTCCTCTTATAAAAGTCGATGTAGCAGACATAGTCAAGGTGGAACCCAACCCAGACGTCCCCCGCATCGAGTCGGGGCAGACGGTCAAGGTCCACTTCAAGGTCGTCGAGGGAGAGCGGGAGCGGGTCCAGGTGTTCCAGGGAACGGTCATCCGGGTGCGCAATGGCGGCCCGGACGCCAACTTTACCGTTCGGCGCATCTCCCACGGAGTGGGCGTGGAGCGCACCTTCCTTCTACACTCCCCCAGACTTCAAAAGGTAGAGGTGGTCCGCCACGGCAGGGTCAGGCGGTCCCGGCTCTACTACCTGAGGCAACGGTCCGGCAAGGCCGCCCGCATCCGAGAGAAGCGCTTCAACTAGTGGCGCCCTTGGGAACGGACCTCTTTCCGTGCCCGGAGGCGCAAGCTCGGACCGGAAATGCTCGCTTGTAGATGAGCTTCGCAGAGGTAGCAGTAGACGCCCCTTGGACGCAACAGAGGACATTTAGCTACTCCGTTCCCAACGAGCTCTCCGTACAGGCAGCCCAATCGGTCTGGGTCCCCTTCGGACGGCGGGTCCTTCAGGGGATAGTTTACGAGATTGGCCCCACCTCCGCGGTCGAAGAGACCAAGGACGTAATCTCCGTAATCGATCCTTCTCCCCTTTTGTCGCAAGCACAGCTAAATCTGGCCCGCTGGATCTCAGGGCGCTATCTCACCTCCCTGTTTGACGCCACGGCCCTGATGCTTCCCGCTGGTTTTCGCAGGCGAATCCTCACCTTCTTCTCCATCGCTCCGGTCTGCCATGACAAGCCTTCAAGCCCCGGTCAGAAACGGGTCTTCGATTACGTGCAACGCCGGGGCACGGTGGAGCTGGAATCCATGAAGAAGGGTCTTGGCGTCAAGGCGGTCAATGCGGCGGAAAGAATGGCCAAGAAAGGCATTCTAAATCGTGAATGGCGTTGGGCCAGGCCGAAAATAGGGCCCAAGTACGTCAATGCTGTACGGCTGGCCATCGACAAAGACGAAGCTGCCATTCAGATGGAGGCGCTGAGGAAAAAGCGGGCTACCCGGCGATCGGCTCTTATCGGGGCCCTGGTAGACCACGACGGGCCAATCTCATCCACCGAGCTGCGGGGCTTGGACATCGATCCCTCAGTGGCGAGAGCGCTGGAGGAGCAGGGGCTGGTAACCATCGAACGGGTCCGCGTGCACCGGGACCCGTTGGGATACAAGAGCTTCCAGCGATCTTCCCAGCCCCGGCTCACCCGACACCAGCAGGAAGCCTGGCAGACCGTATCCGATTCCATGGACCGGGGTGAAGCGAGACCGTTCCTTCTATACGGGGTCACCGGCAGTGGAAAAACCGAAATATACCTCAGAGCCCTGGAAAAGGCTGTGGCCCTCGGTAAGCGGGGCCTGGTCCTCGTGCCGGAGATATCTCTCACGCCCCAGACCATCGACCGGTTCGGCTCCCGATTTCCGAACAGGGTTGCAGTGCTCCACAGCCGGTTGTCCCTGGGGGAGCGGTTCGATGAGTGGTGGCGGATAAAAGAGGGGCAGTTCGACGTGGTGATAGGCTCGAGGAGCGCGGTCTTCGCCCCTCAGCCGGACCTGGGTCTGATTGTGCTCGACGAAGAGCATGACGCCGCATACAAGCAGGCCGACCCGGCGCCCCGGTATCACGCTCGAGAGGTGACATTGAAGCTGGCCCGGGAGACCGGCGCCACGGTCGTGTTGGGAAGCGCTACCCCGGACGTCGGCATCTACCACAGGGCTAGCCAGGGTGAGTTCCAGCTACTGGAGCTGCCCGAACGGATTATCGCCAACGGCCCCTCGCTCCGAGAGGACAACGGCTCTGCGCAGTACCAGGTGAAGGAGAAGCCGCAGCTTCCCCAGGTACAGGTAGTCGACATGAGGGCGGAGCTGCGAGAGGGCAACAGGAGTATCTTTAGTAGTGCCCTCACCGGGGCCATAGACTCCGCTCTGTCCAGCAGGGAACAGATAATCCTGTTTATCAACCGCCGGGGGACCGCGGCTTTCATCCAGTGCCAGGACTGCGGCTACTCCTCCAAATGCAAGAGATGCGAGGTAAGTCTGACGTACCACTCGTCCTGGGAACGGCTGGTGTGCCATCACTGCGGCTACAACACCACCAGGCCGAAGACCTGTCAGGAGTGTGGCAGCCAGCGGCTCGGCTATCTGGGTCTAGGGACGCAAGGGGTGGAGGAGGAGATGCTCAGAGCTTTTCCCAGCGCCAGGTTGCTCCGCTGGGACAGAGACGTCACTGGCGGCAAGCACTCCCACGAGGAGATACTGCAGAAATTTCTTTCCCACGAGGCCGATGTACTGATAGGGACCCAGATGATAGCCAAGGGCCTGCACATGCCCCGGGTGACGCTGGTAGGGGTGATAAGCGCCGACGTCGGCATCAACCTGCCGGACTTTCGGGCGGGCGAGAGAGTATTCCAGGTATTGAATCAGGTGGCCGGGCGGGCCGGCCGCGGGCCTTTGGGGGGCAGCGTGATAGTCCAGACTTTCAACCCGCACCACTATGCCATCGAAGCGGCGGCCCACCACGACTACGCCGGGTTCTACAAGCAGGAGATGACCTATAGAAGGCATCACCATTACCCTCCCTTCAGCAGGCTCGCCAGGCTGGTCTATACCCACACAGGTATGGCCCAAACCCGTGAGGAGTCCCAGCGGATGGCCAAGGAGCTGAGACGAGAGGTGGAGGTCAAGGGGACTCCAAACACGGACGTCCTGGGCCCGGTGCCCTGCTACATACCCAGGGTTAGAGGCAGGCACAGGTGGCAGATTCTGGTCAGAACGTCCGAACCTGAAGTGCTCCTAAAAGATATCCCGTTGCCGGAGCGATGGGCAGTCGATATAGACCCGGCAACCCTTCTTTGAGGTTTACAAGTTTTAGACCATTTCATAAAATGTAGCCCGATTCAATCCTGTGGTCGGCACGGCCTTAATATCTAGTCTAGAAAGCAAACTGGTGGAGGCCTAACTTGGCGGTTCGTCCCCTTAGAGTCGTGCCCGATCCGGTCCTTCGGCAGAAGGCCAAGAAGGTACGAAACATAGACGCCTCTATACGCAGGCTGGTCGAGGATATGATCGATACGATGCGGGCCAACCATGGGGTTGGGCTGGCGGCGCCCCAGGTTGGCGTGTCCCTCAGGGTTATAGTAATCGAGATACCGGAGGAGCCGGTACTGACCATGGTCAATCCGGAAATAGTGAAAAGGTCCGGACTGCGGGATGTAACCGAGGGCTGTCTCAGCGTGCCCGGCTATCGAGGCGAAATCAAGCGCGCCGAGACGATCACTGCCAAGGGACTGGGCCTTGACGGCAAAGTGGTACGGATCAAGGGCCAGGAGCTTCTCGCCCAGGCTCTGGAGCACGAAACTGGACATATTCAGGGCAACCTATACACTGACTTGCTGGAGAGCATGGACGATCTCTACAGGCTGGAGCTGGCAGAGGAATCGCCGAGGATCCATGCCGCCGATCCAGTATCCCACGGTACGGATAGTTGAACACTGAAACAGAGATAGATACCAACGCTGTCCCTTTCCTGGGGCAGCTGGCAGCACATATCCGAGACCACGCCGGCGAAACCTACCTGGTTGGCGGGTTCCTGCGGGACACTCTCCTGGGTCGATCGACCGGTGACATCGACCTGGCGGTTACGGGCCCCTTCGAGTCCCTGGCTGGGACCATCGCAGACTCCTTGAACGGTACCCTCGTAGTGCTGGGCAAAGAGGAGCGGGTTGCCCGGGTAGTCTTATCCACTGACGAAGTCCGCCAGATAGACATCACGCCCATCACCGAGGACATAGCCTCGGATCTGGCGCGCCGAGACTTCACCATAGATGCCCTGGCCGTCTCACTGGATTACGCAAACGGCGCACCCTGCGTTGCCGACGTCATCGATCCATTCGGCGGGGTGAAGGACCTTCGAAAAGGGGTAGTCCAGGCAGTGGGTACGGAGGTCTTCCGAAACGATCCGGTGAGGATGATGAGGGCGGTCCGGCTGTCGGCCGAGCTCGGCTTCTCCATAGACCGGGACACTCGGACCCTCATCAGAAGAGACTGCCAGCTGTTGAAGGGAGTACCGGCCGAACGGACAACAGCCGAGTTGTGTCTCATCCTCGCCTCGAACCGCACACACCAATCGCTTGGACTGATGGAGGACCTGGGCCTGCTGCGACTGATCATACCGGAGCTGGATGAAAGCATAGGCGTAGAACAGCCGAAGGAACACTACTGGGAGGTCTACGAGCATTTGCTGGAAACGGTACGCGCCGTCGAGCAGGTCATGGGCGAGACCACCGAAGAGCCCGATGCGTTCATAGGTTCCCTGGACTGGACTGGCGAGTACCTTCATTACCTGAATGAAGAAATGGCGGGTCCCTGCTCCAGGCGGGGCCTTGCGAAACTGGCGGCGCTTCTACACGACGTGGCCAAACCCCGGACCAAGACCATCCAACCCGACGGTAGGATGAGGTTCTTCGGCCACTCCCAAGTTGGAGCCGAAATGGTGGGCCCAATCATGAGGAGGTTGCGGTTCGGTACGCGGGAGACGAGGCACGTGGAAGCCATAGTACTCCACCATCTCCGGCCGGGCCTGATGAACAGCCCCGGAGAGCCACCCACGCCTAGGGCGATCTACAAGTTCTTCCGCGACGCCGGCCGCTCCGCCGTGGACACCGTTCTGGTCAACCTATCCGATTACAGGGCCACCCGCGGGCCGATGCTTACCTGGGATGAATGGACCAGATACACGGAAAACTGCAAGCGTATCCTATCCAAGGGTCTGGAACAGAAGGCCCCTCGCCCTAAGCCCCTGGTCACGGGACATGATCTGATGAAGACGCTGCGAATATCCGAGGGCCCGCTGGTGGGAAGGCTGCTCGAAGAAGTTAGGGAAGCCCTGGCTGCCGGAGAGATCGATACCCGGGAGCAGGCCCTGGAACTGGCCGGGAAAAAGGTTGGAGCCTCGGTATCTGAAAGTACCGATTGAAATCCGTTGCAATTCGTTAATAAACAATAGTGAAGGACTAAGCTGGAGTCGATTTGTTCTCTATTCTCAGACTGTTAAGGTATTTGCCGAAGGGCAACGCCCTTCGATTGCTGATAGTAGGCGTGATCTTCGTCCTGGGGCTCATGGCCTTGGCGTTCAACGACCTTTCCCCCTTTGGCATCGACCGGCAGGGGTTCAGGCAAGGGCTGGACATACAGGGCGGGAGCCACCTGGTGTACGAGGCCCGAGCCGACGAGGACGGGGATATCAACGTTACACAAGCCCAGATGGAGGGAGTTGCCAGAATCATCCGCAGGCGGGTGGATGCCTTCGGAGTCGCAGAGCCCATAGTGCAGCGGGTCGGCGACCATCGGATCATGGTCCAGATTCCCGGAGTAAGGGACGTGGAGAGGGCCAAGAAGCTGATCGGCGCCACGGCCCAACTGGACTTCCGGGAGCAGAGACTTCGAGAAGACGGCACCCCCGTTATCGATCTGAACGGGAGCATAATCTGGGACCCGGCCATGGGCACCGGTCGCAGCGGGCAGGCGGTGCACCTGACGGGTCAGTTCATGCTGCCCAACTCCCAGGTGATCGTTGATCCCACGACGAACCTGCCCAACGTGGCGTTTCAGCTCAATGGCGATGGAGCCAGGCTCTTCGAGCAGATCACCGAAAGGCTTCTCGGCCAGCCCCTGGGAATCTTCCTGGACGATCTCTTGATTTCCGCTCCCACCGTTCAAGCGGTAATCCGTGAAAACGGTGTGATTAGCAACCTCAGCTTGGACGAGGCGGAAGACCTGTCCATTGAGCTTAACGCAGGCGCCCTGCCCATACCAATAGAGCTCATCCGGGAGCAGGACGTGGACGCTACGCTGGGGCAGGAATCGGTGGACAAGAGCATGGTGGCCGCGGTGATTGGCCTGCTGGCCGTGTTGGTCTTCATGATGCTCTACTACCGTCTGCCCGGAGCGTTGGCGGCGTGCGCCCTGGTGATTTACGGCATCGTGGTGCTTTGCTCCTTCAAGCTGATACCCGTCACCCTGACCCTATCGGGTCTCGCAGGGTTCATACTCTCCATCGGTATGGCGGTGGACGCAAACATCCTGATATTCGAACGTCTGAAAGAGGAGCTCAGGTCCGGAAGAAGTTTGAGAGCCGCCGTCGAGGCCGGATTCAACCGTGCCTGGCCGGCTATCCGAGACAGCAACGTGTCCACCCTGCTGACCTGCGGCATCCTGTTTTGGTTCGGCGATAAGCTGGGTACCCCGCTGGTGACCGGGTTCGCAGTGGCCCTTGCCATCGGTGTGGTTACCAGCATGTTTACGGCCATGTTCGTAACCCGCAGCTTCCTCCGGTTCTTCATCGGCCCCAACCTGGAGACCAAGCTGCATTACTTCAACGTGGACAGAAGAGTTCAAAACGATGAAGACCGAGAGGCAGCGCCGGCGGTCGGCAGGTTGGAGAACACCCGGCTAAATCTGGTGGACCGGCGGATGTGGTACATCATTATCTCGGCGATAGTGATACTGCCCGGTTTGATGTCCCTGATCTTTCCACCGGCCTTCAAGCTCGGCATCGAGTTCTCCTCCGGCGCCACTATAGAGGTATCGTTCATCAATCCCCAGGACGTCGGGCTGCGGAGAGAAGCCCAGGTAACCACCTCGGCAATCAGGGACGAGGTAGCCAACCTCGGGCACGGGGACGCCATCGTCCAGAAGCTGGGGTCCAACTCGTTCCTCATTCGAACGAAGGCACTGGCCTCCGGGGAGCTGGACGATCAGGGCAACGTGGGTCCATCAGAGAGCGAGATGATCAAGAATGCCCTGGAGAGGAGATACGGTCCAACCAGCATAGACAAATTCGAGATATCCTTCGTCTCGGCGATTGTAGCCGCGGAATCGGTGCGCAACGCGGGCATCGCAGTCCTCGTGGCTATATTGGGCATCTTCGTGTACATCGCCTACGCTTTTCGCAAGATGCCCCACTTCTTCCGGTATAGCTTCGCCGCAATCATCGCTCTCTTCCACGACGTGATCATCATCCTCGGGCTCTTCTCCATCTTGGGCAAAGTCATCGACATGGAGATCAGCACCATGTTCATCACCGGGCTGCTGGCGGTGATCGGCTACAGCATCAACGATACCATCGTAGTGCTGGACAGGGTGCGAGAGAACGTTCAGAACCGGGCGGGCGAGAGCTTCGAGCAGATAGTGAACAACAGTCTCCTGGAGACCATGGGCCGATCTATGAATACCAGTCTCACGACTGCGTTCATGCAGATATCTCTGCTGGTCATAGGCGGCGCCACGCTAAAGCCCTTCATCCTCGTCCTGTTTATCGGTACAATAGTCGGGACGTATAGCTCTATCTTCATCGCTACGCAGCTGCTGGTTATCTGGGATAAGCAGGAGTTCGGGCAGCTGTGGCGCAGAGTGCAGGTCAGACTGGCCGGAGCCAGGGAAAACTAGGGGGTAGGAAATGAGAGAGAAGCTGATTCCGCTGGAGCAGGTCAGCAAGCTGGTCCGGGACGGAGACCAGGTGCTGATGATGGGCGGCATGGAGTTCACGCCCATGGCCGTCCTGAGAGAGATAGTCAGAGCCGGGGTCAAGGACCTCCACACCGTCGGAGTGGTAGGCGGGGCCATGAACCTGGACTTCCTCATCGGGGCCGGCGTCACAAACACCGTCGAAACCTGCGACCTGAGCCTGCCCCCGTATGCTCGGGTGGCTCCCAACTACCTGCGATACCAGAAGGCCGGCCGGGTCAAGATGAAGGACAACACCTGAGGGATCATGTACAGCATGGTCCAGGCTGGATCAATGGGAGTCCCCTTCGTGCCCACCCTTGGATACGCGGGCACCGACATCCTTGAGCGTAGAGAGGACTTCAAGGTGATTCCACACCCCTTCGCGGAGGGTGAACGGATTGTGGTCGCCGAAGCCATTACCCCGGACGTGGCCCTCTTCCACGGCCCCAGGGCCGACAGGTTCGGGAATGTCCTGGCCGCGAATACGGGAGAGGCGCTGACACTGGCGCTGGCCTCCCGCAAGGTCATAGTCTCCGTCGAAGAGATTGTTGACGAGGTATCACCTCACGACCACGCCGGAGAGTACATACCCGCCCTGAACGTTACCGCGGTGGTGCATGCTCCCTTTGGGGCGCACCCCACCGGATGTCCCGGTTTCTACGAAGAAGACGTGGCCCACGTACAAGAGTACGTGGAGGCCTCGGCCTCCGACGATGCCTTCTCCGGGTACTTGGAGAGATACGTCTTCGGCCCCGGGAGCCACGACTCTTATCTTGATAGGGTCGAGTTGAAGACCGAGGAGAAGGTGCCGGGACCGGTAGGTTAGTGTCCACTACCGGCGCCGACTGCAAACTGGAAGAGTACCTAGCGGTCCTCCTGTCGCGGGAGGTGCGGGACTTCGAGACCTCCGCCTGTGGAGCGCTCTCCTTCATACCGGCGGCCGGCCTGATCCTCGCCGAGTCTACTCACGCCTCTCACGGGGAGTACATCATCCTCGGCAGCCCGGCTTACCAGCCCTTCGCCTCTCCCAAAGACTTCCACTACTTGGCCCAACGCGGGCAGATGGACCTGTTCTTCATCGGGGCAATCGAGATCGATAAGAGGGCGAATTTCAACCTCCACCTGATCGGTGACCCCGACGAGCCGGATGTCCGGATGCCCGGCGGATACGGTACGGGCCTGCTTTACTACGCCGTGCCTCGCATCGTGCTGTTCCGTACCAAGCACGACAGGCGGACGTTCGTGGAAGAGGTCAATTTCGTGTCGGGGGCCGGCACGTCCCCCGAGGGGATAGCCAGGCGAAACCGAGAGGTCAGGGTGATCACACCGATGTCGATTATGGAGCTGGACACGGAGACCCGTCTGCTAAAGCTGGTCTCGATACATGCCGGATACACCCTGGACGACGTTCAGGCAAACACTGGATTCGATCTGGGAGTGGACGGCGAAGCTCCGGTGACGCCTCCACCGACGAACGAGGAACTGACGAGTCTTCGTACCGTAGCGAAGCAGCGGATGATCGAGAGCGATACCTACGCCGATCTGGCCAGGTCTCTGATCAGAGAGCCCTAGCCCGTCTCAACCAGCTTTCGTCGAACCCGGGGCCGGTGTAGACGTTCTTGAGGGTGCGGACCCTTTCGATCCGCTCTTCAGCCAGCCGGTCTGCGGCTTGGGCCGTGGTCACTCCGTCCGCCTTGGACTTGGCTATGACGTTGGTCATCGTATCGTACACGTTGGCGGTCATGTCCATGGCGGCTTCCCGGCTGTAGCCCCCTATCTCGCACGCCACGGTTATGATCCCGCCGGGATTGATGGCGTAGTCCGGGGCGTAGAGAATTCCCGCATCGTGGAGCTCTTTGGCGTGCTCATCTTCCAGGAGCTGGTTGTTGGCCGCTCCGGCGACGATGGGGGACTTGAGCCGGGGTATTGTGTCGCTGTTTAGGACTCCGCCCAGAGCGCAGGGGGAGAAGATATCGCACTCTACGTCGTAGATATCATCAGGGCTGACTATAGTGGCGCCCATTTCGGAAGCCATGGCTATTCGACCCTCGTTAATATCGGCGGCGATGATGTGAGCGCCTTCCTCTTTCAGGTACTCGGCGAAGCTGTAGGCGACCTTGCCGAATCCCTGTATTGCTACCGTCTTACCCTCCAGCGAGTCTGAGCCGAAGACCTCTTTGCAGCAGGCCTGAGAGCCTTTGTAGATTCCATAGCCGGTGATCACCTCTGCGCCACCCAGACCGCCCCGGGCCTCGGGCAGGCCCGATGCGTAGGGCGTCTCCTTCCGGACGTTGACCAGGTCGTCCACCACCGTACCCACGTCTTCAGTGGTGAGGTACCGGCCGCCCAGGGTGTTGATGAATCGACCGTGGGCGCGGAACAGAGCTTCGGTCTTATCGGTGTTGGGGTCGCCGATGATGAGGGCTTTGCCGCCGCCCAGGTCCAGTCCGGCGAGGGAAGACTTGTAGGTCATGGCCCTGGCTAGGCGAAGTACGTCGAGAAGGGCCTCTTCTTCGGTGGCGAAGGGCCACATGCGGGTGCCGCCACAGGCCGGGCCCAGGGTGGTATCGTGAACGCAGATGAGGGCTTTCAGCCCCGCTTCCTTGTCGGTATAGATGGCCAGCTCTTCGTACTCGTACTGGCCCATGTAATCGAAAATCTTCAAGGAGTCACCTCCACCGGTTCAATCAAAGCGCGATGGGGCAAGAGCTAGCTTTATTGGATGTTTCGACAGCCCCCCCCGCTGTGCGACCCTATGATAACACACGGTGCTGCCTATCGACCGGGGATTCGGGAGTTGCGGAGCTGGTCTCTACTCGGGGGAAGCTGTGGTCTCGGAGATGAGGGCTTCCCCTTCCGAGATGAGCTCCCGTTTTCTCTGCTCGGACCAACCCCTGGAATCGGACATCGAGTCGACGTAGGCTTTGAGGGAGTCCAGCGGGGTCATCGACTCTACGGACTGATCGCCCAGCCTGACGGTGCGCTCCCTTTCCACCTCTCTGGATATGGATGCGACGAAGTGGGCGTCGGACAGGGCTCTGCGGATCTCCGCCTCGCGGATGCCGGCGTCCAGCTCTGAGGGGACCTTGATGCGGAGGCGGACTATGGCGTCGGCGATCGAGTGTCGCTGTACCTCCCGGAGTACGACAGCCGTCGGGTCCAGATCGTCGGGTTTGACGTCGATGTCGATGGTGACGAAACGCCTGGCCTTTACCTGGTGGAACTGGTAGGAGGTAACCCGCTGGCCCTGGGGCAACGACGGGTCTATATCGACTACGTAGAATCCCTTGTCGTCCTTCTCTTCGCCGAAGTCCACCCGCTGCAGGCTGCCGCAGTACACGACGGGCGGCGATTCGTTCAGCACCTGCATGCGATGGATGTGGCCGAGGCCGACGTAATCGAAGGTGGGCTGTGAAACGGTGCTTCGGAGCAGGACGTGATCGCTGCCGACCATCATGCTCCGCTCCGAGCCGAGGGTGGCTTCGGATATGGACACGTGGGCGGTGAGGATGGAGGGGATGGAGGCGTCGAGGGCCTGGGACTCCTTCAGCACGTGGGCGGTCAGGATGTCCTCGATGCGCCGGTTCATCTCGTCGAAGGTGAGATTCTTTGCGGTGTCTCTCGCCAGGAGGACGCTGCGTCGAGGCCAGGGGATGGCGACGATCTGGACGGGGCCGGAGCGGGTCTCTATTCGGGTTGTGCCGGCGGTCCCGGCTACTGTGACGTTGTCGATGGCCAGGGTATCGAATATCTCGATGGCGGTGGCCCGGGCGAGGGCATTGGGTAGATCGTGGTTTCCCACCAGGAGGAAGACCTTGATGCCCTCTCCCGCCAGGCGGCCGATGCGCTTGGCGAACTCTCGCTGCTGGGTCTGGTTGGGCTCTCTGCTCTTGTAGGCGTCCCCGGCGAAGAGGACCAGGTCCACGGAGCTTTCTATGGCGAAGTCCACCAGCTCGTCGAAGGCGGCGAGGAAGTCTCCCATGCGGGTGGAGAGGCCGGTGGCGGGATCGGTGCGGCCATAGTTCTCCACGCCGATGTGCAGGTCAGAGAAGTGGAGTATACGCATTAGGGGTGGGGTTGGGTATTTTACCTAGGGTTTGCGCCGGATTGACGCCGAACTCACTCGTCTAGTGTGCTGCTCCCTATGGAGACCTCAATGATAACAAACGGACGAAAAGAACGCCGGCGTTTACTGAAGAAGACGTTCTCTTGGGTTAAGTCCCGAATGCTATAGGTATCGCGGCTATGCTACAATGACATTGATTATGGTCTAGAATGGCAAATCGTCTGCTACCATCACGGGATCGTCTGAATTGCTTTCCCAATCAGCCAGCGCCCACATTCCTTGGCCAAGACTCACAAATCTGGCGTCAGAACTTAGGTGAGCACCTGTATTCTTGACGGGGTCTTCCCCGGGTACATTGATGCCATAGTCAAGCAAATTGTCGTATATCGCCTTATAGTGCAATGGGGTTTGAGCACACCCCAGTATCTCGAACATCGTATCGTGCAAATCTTCTGACCGCAGTTGTTGACCTGCGGTGGCTCCTTCCCACTGGGAGTAGTCAGCGAGCATACCTCGATAATTCTCAACTTTCTCAGCGATGTGGTCGTATGAGGCTTGTGCCTCCTTCAATTGCCTGTCGCGATCTCCCAACTCTGCCTCCAACTCTTTCAGGCGTTTCGTTACGTCGCGGATTACGATACTACTCATAAAATTCCTCCTCCTAGCCCTTGACAACATGACCCTAGTGTGTTCAATGAATGTGTGGAGAGGACGGGTATCGAACCCGCATCACCCGACTCTAACTCGGGTATCTTCCCCATTAGAAGACCTCCCCACGACGTGCATTCGGTAGGGTTTGCCCCCCGCCACCGGATCCCCGCAAGGGACCAGTGGCCAATGCCGAAGGTACGTGTGGCCCAGGTAGGGATTGCACGTACAGCATTAATTGGTGTTGCAGCACCAGCTGATACTCCTGTGATCTCAGGCCCCTGCCTGGGCCACATCCATTGTAGGGCAGCGCATGATACGCCGTCAATCGGAATATGAAGCAATTTTCCCCATGTAGTGTCCACCCGTCTCGTGCCTGCCGCAGAATGGCCATCGATAGTCAGTTATCAACCCGTACGATGGAGTGACCCATGGCCGGCCCCAACTTCGCTGGCAGGCCGTTCCGCCTACAATGAAGTCTGGCGAAGGCTGCCATCTTCCTGCGAGTCACCTCGAGGAATGTGTTTCCGTCCCATCCTCCAGCCCATTCCGTTGCACGTCCCATTCCGGCTAAGGCGAAAAGAAAGCTGTACACCGGCTCTGGTGGTCGGTTGAGGTACGAGATTTTAACTACACCCACATCGAGTCCCATGCTGTTCCCCCCGTTGAATTTGGTCCAGCATTGTATCGGACCCGCGGCGATTTGAGAGGACCCTAACGGAAACCCTCACCCCTGGCCCCTCTCCCTTAGCAAGGGAGAGGGGAATAAGAACAGGTGGGGGACACCCCCATACCCCCGTCAAAAGGGGCAAGGCCCCTTTGGAATCCCCCCTGTATCGACGGCTAGTTGGGAGAAATCAGGTGGGGAACCCCCGGCTCTCGTTTCGGGGTTGAGGAAAGGGCCGGTGGCCTCAGCTCTCTAGCTGGTTTCGCAGGGCGTCCGCCAACCCGTCTATACTCACCCGCTCCTGGGCCATGGTGTCCCGGTTGCGGACGGTGACCTGGTGGTCATCCAGGGAGTCGAAGTCCACGGTGACGCAGAGGGGCGTGCCGATCTCGTCCTGCCGGCGGTAGCGGCGGCCGATGCTCTGGGCATCGTCGTACTGGGCCCGGAAGTGGGAGCGCACCTGGTTGAAGACCTCCCTCGCCTTGGGCAGGAGCTTTTCGTTGCGGCTCAGGGGCAGGACGGCCACCTGCACCGGGCAGAGGTCTTTGTGCAGCTTCAGCAGGACTCGGGTCTCATCGCGGACCATCTCCTCGTGGTAGGCGTCGATGATGAAGGCCAGGGCGGCCCTGTCCACGCCGGCGGCAGGCTCGATGACGTAGGGCAGGACGTGCTCCTTGGCATCGTTGTCGAAGTAGGTTAGCGAGCGGCCGCTGCTCTGGGAATGCTGCTTGAGATCGTAGTCGGTGCGGTTGGCGATGCCCTCGAGCTCGGACCAGCCCATGGGGAAGAGGTACTCGACGTCGGAGCAGGCCTTGGCGTAGTGGGCAAGCTCATCGGCCTCGTGGGGCCGGAGGCGCAGGTTTTCCTTTCGAATGCCCAGGTCAACGTACCAATCGAACCGCTCCTGAATCCAGTACTCGAGCCACTCGTCGTCGGCGCCGGGGTTGACGAAGAACTCCATCTCCATCTGCTCGAACTCCCGGGTACGGAAGGTGAAGTTGCCGGGAGTGATCTCGTTGCGAAAGGACTTGCCTATCTGGGCGATGCCGAAGGGGAGGCGCTTGCGGGTGGAGGTGAGGACGTTTTCGAAGTTGACGAAGATGCCCTGGGCGGTCTCCGGCCTGAGGTAGACGGTGGCGGCGTCCTCCTCGACGGGGCCCATGAAGGTCTTGAACATCAGATTGAACTGTCGAGGATCGGCCAGATCGCCCCCGCAGTCGGGGCAGGTGTCACCCTCGAGATCGTCGGAGCGAAAGCGGTGATGACAGACCCGGCACTCGACGAGGGGGTCAGAGAAGCTGTCCAGGTGCCCGCTGGCCTTCCAGACATCGGGATGGAGAAGGATGGCCGAATCGAGGCCGACGACGTCGTCCCTCCCGTGTACCATCGATCGCCACCACGCCTCCTTGACGTTGCGCTTGAGCTCGACGCCCAGGGGGCCGTAGTCCCATACGCTGCCGAGGCCGCCGTATATCTCGCTGTTCTGAAAGATCAGCCCCCGGCGCTTGCACAGGGACACGATCTTCTCCATCGTCACTACGTCCGAAGTTTGGGTCACAGGGGTCTCCATCGTGGTCGGTAGTCGGTAATGTACGGGTCTGACGCTTTTTCGAACGTTAACAATTTCGTCCAGGCATGTCAAAAGCGGATTTGAGTAGCGTCTTGACTGGGCAAGGCGCGATATGACAGACTAGGTCGTTGCTTCGGTAATCAGTCACAGATGCTAATAGACCTTCACAATCACACCTGGCCCGCTTCCGACGACAGCCTGTTAAGTCCCGAGGAGCTGATAGAGAAGGCGAAGGCCGCCGGCATGGACGGCATCTGCATAACCGACCACGATTGGTTCTGGGACCCGGAGGAGGTCAAGCACCTGGGTGAAAAGATGGACTTCCTGGTGATTCCCGGCGTGGAAATCAATACCGAGGAGGGCCACCTGCTGGTCTTTGGACTGGAGGAGTATGTGTTCGGGATGCATAGGGCCTCCTTCGTGAAGAACGAGTTGGAGAAGAACGGCGGCGGAGCGATTATCGCCGCCCACCCCTATCGCAGGCAGTACAAGCCGGAGCACGATGCAGAACAGTATCAGGAATCGTTGGAGAAGGCCGCCCGAAAGGGGATCTACGCCGTGGCCGATGGCATCGAGGTGATGAACGGCAGAGGTAAGGACCTGGAGAACAACTACTCCGGTGAGCTGGCCGGGATGCTGGGCATGAGCGGCGCCGCAACCAGCGATGCCCACCAGCAGCACGACATCGCCAAGAACGCCACCCGGTTCGAGCGCAGGATCACCGGCCTAGAGGACCTGATCACCGAGCTGAAAGCGGGCCGGTTCAAACCCGAGCCCCTTAGATAGGCTACTTCCACTTCGGGCCTATCGGCGAGGATAGCAATGCAAGCTGCAACTCCCCAGAATGACGTAGTACTGCAGGTCAAGAACCTCCACTCCTATTACAACACCAAGGAGGGAGTAGTTAAGGCCGTCAACGGTGTGACCTTCGATCTGCGGAAGGGCACCGTACTGGGAATCTTGGGCGAAAGCGGATGCGGCAAGACGGCCACGGCGCTATCCCTGCTCAGGCTGCTGCCCTTTCCTGGAGAGACCGTCGAGGGCGAGGTGATACTGAACGGCCGGGACCTGCTATCGCTGGATGATGAAGAGATAAGGCTGGTGCGAGGCTACGAGATGGCCATATCGTTCCAGGACGCCTCCAACGCACTCAATCCGGTGGCTACCGTGGGCGAGCAGGTCGGCGAGATATTCTCGGCCCACTTCGAGATGACGGGGGAGGAGGCTGAGGAACGGGCCATAGATGCCCTCGACCGGATGGAGCTGCCCGACCCGGAGGAGCTGGTAAGACGGTACCCGTTCCAGATCAGCGGCGGCATGGCCCAGCGGGTGATGATGGCGATGGCGCTGGCCCTCCAGCCGGACGTACTGATCGCCGATGAGCCCACGTCGGCCGTGGACGTTACGGTCCAAGCCTACATGGTGGGGCTGCTGAGGAAGCTGAAGGAGGAGCAGGGAGCCGCCATTATCCTCATAACCCACGATCTGGGGGTCATCGCCCAGCTAGCTGACATGGTAGCGGTGATGTACGCCGGATCGATAGTGGAGTACGCCGATACGGACACCCTTTTCAAACGGCCTTCCCATCCCTATACGTCGGCACTTATAGAATCCGTGCCCAGGATGGACATGCCCCACAAGATTCTGAAACCGCTGAGAGGCGCGCCTCCCAGCCTGTTGGACCCGCCCGAAGAGTGCTCCTTCCTTCCCAGGTGCCACAAGGCGATGACCCACTGCCGGATCTCGCCGATGCCGGCGTTGGAAGAGTTTGAATCGGGACACAGTGTGGCCTGTTACAATCGGGTGCTCCACGACTGGGCCTAGGCAGGGCAGGCCTTGCACCCATAACATGATAGAAGAGAGAGCAACATCCGAATCCGCACCCCCCTGTCATTGCGAGACCCGACGAAGTCGGGGCGTGGCAATCTAGCTACGTCTGGACGTTGCTCCGCCCCAGGTTGTTCTTCCATCCCGCTTTCGAACGAGGCTAGGGCGGGCTCGTCCTGGGGTGTTATTCGGTCCGGCGTGGAGGAACGCGAGACTGGGCCAGTTCGATGACCAGCAATTCCAGTGAGAGCTTTTCCGGAAGCTCGCCGGACTTGAAGGCCAAGTCAGCCTGCAGCATCTGTCGGTAGGCGCCCTTCAGCTCTTCGGTACGGTAGACGGCGGACTGGTCTAGCACTTTGCCGAGAGCGTAATCCGAGCTCAATCCCGCCGCTCGGCCGATATCCTGCCTGGATCCTCCCCGACGTTCCAGGTCCTTTGCAAGGGTGAGCATCCGGTACTGCCTGGCGAGCATGGTCATTACGTAGGAGGACGAGGCGCCGGACCTATACAGCGTGTCCAACTCGAGACAGGCCCGGGCGGGTCGTCCCTCTACAACAGCGTCCACCAGAGCGAAAATGTTGGACTCCCGAGAACCCGCTACCAGCCTCTCTACGTCCTGTTCATCTATCGGGCGGTCCAGGGCGAACACGGAGAGCTTGTCTATCTCGGCAGCCAGTGCCCAGAGGGACCCTCCTGCCGCGTGAGCCAGCCGTCTCACCGCTTCCGGGGTGATGGTAGAACCGGACTTGGAGGCGCGGTGCTGAATCCATTGATTAAGTCGTGATCCTCTCAGCGGGGTGAACTCCTTTGCCTCGGCGAGGGGAGAGAGGAGCTTGAGCATGGCGTTTTGCTTCTTCAGAAGTCCATCGACGAAGACCAGTGCCGTCGTTTCGGGCAGTGCCTGGAGGGAATCAGCGATGGATTGCCAGTCCTTTATGTTGGAGGAGTCCTTCCGCCGGCCGGCTGCTCCCCTTCGACCTCGGCGGTCCCTTTCCTCCCAACGGCCCAGAAAACCCTCGACGACGACCAACCGCCGGGGGCCGAGGAAGGGTACGGTTGATGAGGCCATCAGAAGCTGGTCCGGGGTCAAGTCCGGGCCCTGGAGCCTGCTGGTGTTGGTCTCCAGCATGTCGGGCGGCCCCAGGTCGGCCTTCAACTCCTCGAGGGCCTCTCGCCGAGAGTAGTCGTTTTCGCCGAAGTAGATATGGATCATGCAGATCGATCAGGTGGGTGTCGCGGTAATTCTAGGGCTGCGGGCGAGAAGGGTCAAAATCGCAGCGACGGCCAGCCCTACCAGGAAAATCCAAAAGGCGATGGTGAAATCTCCAGTACGATCGGCTATCACGACGGTGAGTAGAGGAGCCGCGGCGAAGGCGCAGCCGGTGGTAAACGAGACGACGCCCCGTATGCTCCCCAAGAATGTACGTCCAAAGTAGTTGGCGAAGAGCTGGGAAGTCAACGGGTCCATGCCGGCGACACCGGTGCCAAAGCAGATGGCCCACAAGACCATAAAGGGAACGTTGGTGGCATGGATCAGAAACAGCATGCCCACGCCGGCGAAGATGAAAGCGCCCGCCGCCGAGTACTTGGGGTTGACCCTGTCGGCGACCAGGAGCCAGATAGCCCGGCTGGTAAAGCTGGACACCGTTACAAGAGTCGCTCCAGTAATGGCGACGTCATCGGAGAAGTTCCCTTTGAGGTAGGTGACGCCGTTGATGAGGACCCCGGCCAGCGCCGACAGACCCAGATTGGTCGCGATCAGGATTAGCCAAAAGGGGGCGGTCCGCATAGCCGATGCCAATGTCCAGGAGACGCCCGATATGTGAGGGGTCGGTCTCGTTGCTCCGGCATGGGGTCCCGTGGGCGAATCTCCGTCTGGGAGAAGGCCGATATCTTCGGGGCTGCGCCTCATCAAGAGACTGTTCGCCGGCACCAAAACGGCGGCGATGATGATGCCCATGATCAACCAGGTGGCCCTCCATCCGACCCCGGATACCATTACCTGGGTCAGAGGCAGCAGAATGATCCCGCTCAAGGGCCGTCCCATGGTGGCCATGATGAGCGCCTTGCCCCTGCGGCGGGTGAAGAACTTCGAGACCACCGTCGGCACCACGAGGGAGGCGGAGGCGTTCATCAGGAAGGCCACAAGCAGACCGAACACAAGATAGTACTGCCACAGCTCTTGCACCTGGCTAACCAGGGCTATGCCCACGCCGCCGGTTAACGAGGCTATGGCCATGATGGCCCGCGGGCCGTTCTTCCGGTCCACCAGGGGTCCAACGAAGGGACTGACAACCGTGCCCACGATGGCGGAAATGGTTATACCCCAGACGATCTCGGTGAGGGACCAGCCCAGGTCTGCATCGTCGGCCATGGGCTTGATGAGCACGGCGAAGGCGTAGCCGGCGAAACCGGCCCCTCCGAAGTTGTTGGCGAAGCCAAGGGCTACTATCCACCACCCGTAGAAGGGACGCTGTCCGGTTATGGTGGGGAGCCTGGGCAAGGGTGTAGTCGGCGGTGGGGAGAGATATCGCCCGTGTAGGGTACATCAGTTAGGGGCGGGACACTAGAGTTGGAAGGAGCGGTTGGCGAAGCGATCGGCGCCTCGCCGAATCGCGGCGGAGAATCAGGTCGTCTTCACGGGGCCGGTCTTGGTTCGGGGATGGAAGGCTTCTTGGCAAACAGCATGAGGACGGCGCAGAGGAGGAAGACGGCCAGGAAGAGGGTGAAGGGCAGGGTGTAGCTGTCTGTGACATCGTACATCCATGCGGCGAACACGGGTGCGCCGGCCATGGTCAGAAAGGTGACCGGCGAGGTTATGCCCCTTATCGATCCAAGGAAGGTCCGGCCATAGTAGTCGCCCCAGGCCAGGGCCGGTAGGGGCGATATCCCCGATACGCCGGTCCCGTATACCGCACCCCAGAGCACCAGCATCCAGAAGCTGTGGGCGTTCAAGAGCAGGATCACGGCCAGGCCGGGTAGGGCGAAGGTGAAGGCCGTCGAGAGGCGAATGTCGATCCGATCGGCCAGGAATGCCCACGGGAGCTTGCCGGTGAGCGAGAGGGCAGAGAAGACGGCAAAAGCAATGGTAGCTTCGCTCGAGCTGAAGCCCTGGGCATCGTCGGTGGCGTAGGCGAAGAAGTTGATGAGGATGGCGAGAAAGGCCATCATTGCCAGGCTGTTGGCAGCGAGGATCAGCCAGAAAGCACGGGTCCGGATGGCCTCCCGCATCGTCCAAGGGTAATCCTTGGCCTGGGCCCGGAGTGAATGGCCGTCGCCTTCGAGATCGGACAGGGAGTTGGAGTCACCATCGGGCCGCAGGCCTATGTCCTCGGGGCTGCTCCGCATGAACAAGAGACACCAGGGGGTGGCCACTGCCCAGATGGTGAAGCCCAGAATGGTCCAGGCGGTCCGCCAGTCGAAGGATGAGATGAGGAAGTTGGTGTATGGGGCTATCAGCATGCCGCTGGAGGGCAGTCCCATGCTGGCGAAGGATAGCGCCATGCCCCGCTTGCGCACGAACCATTTGGAGACGATGGTGGGCACGATGAAAGCCGGGAAGGCCTGGAGACCGAAGATCCCGGCGACGAAAAAGACCCCGAGGAACTGCCAGATGGCCTGGACTTGTCCAGCGGCTATCATCATCAGGCCTATGACGAAGGACCCGGCGCCGGTGACGAGCCGAGCGCCGTACCTCTCGTCCAGCAACGTCCCGATGTAGTGGCCGAAGATGGCGGCGGCGATCATAGCCAGTGAAGCCGCGGCAACGATGGAGCTGCGGCTCCAACCAAGGTCGTCCGCCATCGGTTTGACGAAGACGCTGAAGCCGGAGGAGCCGACGCCGGCCGTGGTCAGGTTCAGGACGTATCCCAGGACAACGATCCGCCAGCCGTAGTAGAACGCCGACCTCTTGGATGTTTCAGCTACGGCTTCGTCGGCCATGGGATCGATGATGACGGCTCAGCTGATGGGGAGAGTGAGCTGACGTGCCGGGGGCGGGTTGGAGGGCCGGGGCATCGTTCTGGTCGTGAGGGAGTAGGTGCGGCGGAGCTCCCGGAGTCGTTTCGCGACGCCATCCTGGAACCGCTTAGAGGCGTAGGCCCCGGGATAGAGGCGCAGATATCCGGGCAGCAGGTGAGGGTACTCTTCCCTCATGAAACCGAGGAAGTGGTCCCGTGTGCCGTCCTTGAGGTGGAGCACCTGCCCATCTAGGAACCGGGCGCCATTGGCGGATGCGGCTCGGACCACCTCCCGAAGGCCTTCCAGGCTATCGGTGATGCCGGGTACTATGGGCGCCAGGAGCACGCCGGCGTTGATTCCCGCGCGGGCCAGCCGCTCCAGGGCAACCATGCGTTTCTCGGGGGGAGGTGTGCCCGGCTCCAGCCGTCTCGCCAGGTCTGTGTCTATGGTGGTCATGCTGAAGCAGACCGTGGCGTCGGCGTGGCGGGTCAGGTCTGATAGTATGTCTATGTCGCGGATGATCATGCTTCCTTTGGTGACCATGCGCACCGGGCTTCGGTAGTCGGCGAATGCCTCCAGGCATTGGCGGGTCAGTCGATATTTGCCCTCGATGGGCTGGTACGGATCGGTGGCCGTTCCCACCGCTACCGGCTCCCTGCGCCACGACCGCCTGGACAGCTCCTGTCGAAGCACCTCGGCGACATTGGTCTTGACGATGATAACACCGGTGAAATCGTCCCCCACGTTCAGGTCGTAATAAGAGTGGTAGCGGCGGGCGAAGCAGTAGTGGCAACCGTGGACACAGCCCCTGTAGGGGTTGAGGGACCAGTGAAACTGCATGCCTCGGACTTTGTTGAGGGCGCTGCGGCAAGGGGTCTCTTCGTAGCGAACGCGGGCCGACATGGGGCGGCCTCCTTAGAAAGGGTGCCGCTAGGATATGATAGAACAACCGTGCTAGTCAAGGACTGTCGTCATCCAGCTTCGTTGGGAAGGTTAAGGAAGGGGCAATCTCCTCTCAGTGCGCATGTTACCACTTTGTTGACACCTTCGAAATCCGAGCCATACAATCGAAACGAAGGCCCTGGCATATCGAGCAGAAAGCGGGATGCGGTTTGGATATCGGGATCATCGGGCTATCCGGAAGTGGCAAGTCCACCATCTTCAACTGCCTGATTCGCGGCAACGTCGATGGATCGGGACAGGGCGATCGGGTAAACCTCGGCGTGGCCAAGGTGCCCGACCCGCGACTCGATCGCCTTGCCGGGATATTTCAGCCGGAGCGGATAGTGCCGGCGGAGGTCCGGTACGTGGACGTACCCTTTACTCCTCGGGGCCTGGGAAAGACGGAGGGGTTCTCGGGGCAGCTGCTCAATCACCTGAGCAAGTGTGATGCTCTATTGCACGTGGTGCGAGAGTTTGGTGAGCCGTCGGTGCCCCACGAGGAGGGAAGCGTCGATGCCGAGCGGGACATCGCAACCATGGACCTGGAGCTGGCCTACTCGGACATGGGCATTCTGGAACGGCGACGTCAGCGACTGGAAGACACTCTAAAGGGGGCCACGGCCCAGGAACGGCAACCGGTGCTGCGAGAGCAGGCGTTGATCTCCCGGATCGAAGAGGGCTTGGAGAACAGTGTCAACGTTCGGGAGCAACAGATCGCTCCCGATGAGTCGAAGTCGATAAGCGGCTATCAGTTCCTTACCGCGAAGCCGATGCTCCTGTTGGTCAACATCGGTGAGGAGGACCTTACCCGGATGGAGGAGCTTGAAGCCGACATGGCGGAGCGGTACCGGCGGCCGGGGGTGGGGACGGCGATGGTATCGGCGAAGCTGGAGGAGGAGCTGGCCCAGCTGGAGGAAGACGAGGCCCAGGTGTTTCGAGACGAGATGAACGTGGGGGAGCCGGCCACCGATAAGATCCTGCGGCGCTCCTACGATCTGTTGGGGCTGGTATCCTTCTTCACCACCGCCTCCAGCGAGGTCAGGGCCTGGTCCGTCCCCCGAAACACGGAGGCAGTCAAAGCGGCGGGCCGGATACACACAGATATGGAGCGGGGGTTCATTCGCGCAGAGGTGATAGGGTATGACGACCTGGTGGAGTGCGGCGGTCTGGCCGAGGCCCGGAAACGAGGGTTGTTGCGTTTGGAGGGGAAGGGTTACCAGGTCCAGGATGGAGACGTGATCACCTTCCTGTTCAATGTGTGAGCCGATGAACAGTCCACCTCGCCAGCGCAAGGGACCGATGACCCTGGGACTCTATCTGCACGTACCCTTCTGCGTGACCAAGTGCAACTACTGTGATTTCAACACCTACGCCGGTATAGAAGACCTGATGCCGGCGTATGTCGATGCCCTGGTACTAGAGATCGGTATGTGGGGTCGGGTGGTGGATGGAGGCCCTCAAGTGGACACAATCTTCTTCGGCGGAGGCACCCCCTCCCACCTACCCGTGGAACAGATACGCAGGATCGTGGAAGCTTGCAATAATGCCTTCGACGTCGGTCTTCGTGCCGAGGTTACCCTGGAGTCCAACCCGGGAGACCTGACGTCCAGCCTGCTGGAGGGGCTGGTATCGGCAGGGGTGAACCGGCTGAGCATCGGTGTGCAGAGCTTTCACAATCGACATCTGGCGGCGCTGACCCGCAGACACTCGGCCGAGGAGGCGGTGAATGCCTTTCGAAGGGCCCAAGACGCCGGGTT
This sequence comes from Dehalococcoidia bacterium, assembly GCA_965197645.1. Taxonomy (GTDB): domain Bacteria; phylum Chloroflexota; class Dehalococcoidia; order Plut-88900; family Plut-88900. The sequence goes on from OZ240219.1 coordinate 1,725,099, forward strand.
CACCAGCGTGAATCTGGACCTGATGTACGGCCTACCGGAGCAGTCTCTGCAGGAGTGGCAGGAAACCCTGGCCCAGGCGATGGAGCTGAGACCGGAACATCTGTCCCTGTACGCTCTGACCCTCGAGGAGGGAACGCCTCTTCATCGGAATGTTCGCCAGGGGACGGTGGCGGATCCTGACCCGGACCTGGCAGCCGACATGTACCTGCTCACCGAGGAACGGCTGGACAGAGCAGGCTACCGGCACTACGAGATCTCCAGCTGGGTGTTGCCCGGCCACGAGTGCCGGCATAACCTGGTCTACTGGCGAAACCTGCCCTACCTCGGTATGGGGGCTGGGGCCCACTCGGGTTACGGGGGTTACCGGTTCTCCGACGAAAGGAGCCCGCGGAGGTACGTCGAGAGGGTTTCCCGGCTGGCGCAAGCGCGGAAGGAGAGCATCCACACTGATGTTTCGGAGGAGATGCTGAGGACGGTCGCACCCATCGACCAGCTGGAGGCCATCGACCAGGGGTTGGAGATGGCAGAGACGATGATGCTGGGGCTGCGGCTCGAAGAGGGGGTCAGCTATGCCGGGTTCGAGGAGCGGTTCGAAAGGTCGTTGGAATCGGTGTATGGGACGGAGATCAGGGAGCTTGAGGGGCTGGAGCTGCTGGAGAGGCGGCCATCTACCCTCGGGCATGTTCCCCACGATGGCGGAGTCGACGGGAGCAAGAAGGCGAAAGACGGCGGGACGGAATCGGTGCGATTGACGTCCAGGGGCCGGTTGCTGGGCAACGAGGTGTTCAGCAGGTTTGTCGAGGTGCGGGTATAGGTGTGCTCTGCCCCGTCTCGTTGCCCGTGCCATACCGCTCTGCTATTCTGAATCAGACCATGTACGAGGGTAATCTTTGTATGTCATAGGCACAGCGGGACACGTAGACCATGGGAAGTCGGCGCTGGTCCAGGCGCTGACCGGCATCGATCCGGACCGGCTCCAGGAGGAGAAGGAGCGGGGCCTGACCATCGATCTCGGGTTTGCCTGGTTGACCCTGCCCAGCGGGCGTGAGGTCAGCATCGTCGACGTTCCAGGCCACGAGCGATTCATAAAGAACATGCTGGCCGGTGTGGGAAGCATAGACCTGGCCCTGCTGGTTGTTGCCGCCGACGAGGGGGTCATGCCCCAGACCCGGGAGCACCTGGCCATAGTCGATCTGCTCAGGATCGACCGCCACCTGGTGGTGATTACAAAAAAGGACCTCGTGGAGGACGACTGGCTGGAGCTGGTTGAGGCCGATATCCAGGACGCCATCGAGGGGACGAGCCTGGAAGGGGCACAGATAATGGCGGTCTCGTCGATCACGGGAGACGGGCTGGACGACCTGGTGGCTGCCGTCGATGGCATGCTGCAAGAGGCGACCCCGAAGCAGGATATCGGCAGGCCGAGGCTGCCCATCGATCGCACGTTCACCATATCGGGATTCGGGACGGTGGTAACGGGTACGCTGATAGATGGCAAGCTGACCGTCGGGCAGGAGGTCGAGGTCGTTCCGGGAGCGATAAAGAGCCGCATCCGGGGCATCCAGACCCACAAGAACAAGGTGGAGGTGGGGTCTCCGGGATCGAGGGTGGCGGCCAACATATCGGGAGTGGGGCACGCGGAGATACGCAGGGGCCAGGTCCTCACTTCTCCCGGCTGGCTCAGAGAGAGCACCGCCGTTGACGTTCGACTACGGATCATCCCGGATTGCCCCATCTCGATAAGACATAATGCCGCGGTGACCCTTCACATGGGCACCAGCGAGACGCCGGCCCTGGTGAGGCTGCTGGACTCGCAGGAGCTGGAGCCGGGCGCCGAGGGTTGGGCCCAGCTGCGGCTCCAGGACCCGATCGCCTTCATCAAGGGAGACCTGTTCATCATCCGGTCCCATCTGGGGACCCTGGGGGGCGGCGAGGTGGTAGAGACCCAGCCAAAACGGCACAAGCGTTTCCACGACAAGACCGTGGAGCGGCTGGAGGTGCTGGCTCAAGGTACTCCTGGGCAGGTGTTGATCAAAGTGCTGGAGTCCTCGGAGCCGCTTTCGGTGAAGAACCTCGTTCGAATAAGCACTCTCGCCGAGGATACGGCCAGGGAAGCCGTGCGGGCCCTGCACGAGGAGAAGGGGATAGTGGTGCTGGGAAAGGATGGACTCCAGGGCAATCCTCTCCTTTATTCCTATGCGGGGTGGCAGACTGTCAGGGAGAACAGTGAGGAGTACCTGCGGGGATACCACGAGCAGAACCCGCTGCGGCCGGGGGCGCCCAAGGAGGAGTTCCGCGGCAGGTTGAAGCTCTCGGCCCAGGCCTTCCCCCAGGTAATGGAGCGGCTGAAAGAGGAGGCAGTAGTCGTGGAAGAGGGTGCATCGGTGAGGCTACCCTCTCACACCCGGACGGTTAGCCAGGGCCAGCAGCAGGAGATAAACGCCTATCTGAAGGCGCTGGCCGGCAATCCCTTCTCGCCACCGACGGATATATCGATACTGCCGGAGCTGCTGTCAGGCCTGGTGGAGGAAGGCAAGGTGATCCGGGTCAGTGGAGACGTGGTCTTCGAGGCCGGTGCCTATCAGAAGATGGTCGACCAGGTGGTAGAGGAGGTGAGAGCGGAGGGCAAGGTGACAGTGGCGAGGGTAAGGGATATGTTCAAGACCAGTCGCAAGTACGCGCTGGCGTTTATGGAGTACCTGGACCAGGAAAAGATCACCCGTCGGGTCGGGGACGACAGAGTGCTGAGGTGAGGCGAGTATGGTGACCATTACTACCCCCTGGCCGGGTCAGCGATTTAGCAAACCGGGAGGCGCCTAGATATGTCCTTGGACATGGAAAAGACGGTGGGGCAGATCGGGGACATGGTGGAGCTGCTGAAGGGTGGGGAGGAAGAGTGGGGAAGACACCTGCGAACCGCCCTTTCGACGCTGGACGAGGCCGGCGCCGACCCGGTTTCCCTGCAACACAAGCTATCGTTAGCCGCCGACAAGGTGACCTGGCTGGTGGCCGGGGTTGACGAGCCACTCACCGCCCGGTATCCCGCACCCGAGCTGCCGGCCGACTTTTCGGTCCTCGCAACCGACGGCTCCGATATGGACGTCGACCGGCACGGAGCGGCGAGCTGTTACCTCATCAACATCGGCAGCGTGACGCTGAAGTACGGAAGCCGGCCCGATGCTGCCCTGGAGAGCGAACCTCGATTGTACGCCGACGAGGAGGACATGGTACTGCGGGACCCGACTTCCAACCAGGAGCAGATGGTGACCGGCCAGGTTCTGGGGGCCAAACGGATGGTGGAGGAGTGTCGAGCGCTGCGCAGGATGATCGAAGAACGGGTCGCGGACGAACCCGCCTTGGCGCTGCTGGATGGCTCTCTCATACTGTGGAACCTGGGAGGCCGAGCCGTCCCCGATTTCGTGCTGGACGCCCTTCTGCACCGGGGACTGATGAAGGAGCTGAGCGCGTTCGAAGCGGCGTCCAAGGACAAACGGGTGGCCCTGGCCAGCTACATCAGCCATCCACGAAGTACCGACGTGGTGAACGCTCTGCGAGTAGCCATATGTCCCCACGAATCAGTGGACTGTGACACCCATTGTTCCCGGGGCCGAGACGGAAACAAGAGCTGCGGGACCTGCATGTCGAACCCCGCCGATCGAAGGGAATGCGACGAAGTAGCCGGCGTCACCGATAGACATCTGTTCGGGGAGTTGTTGCAAACCGGAGAGCGATCGGCCCTGTTCCTGAACCGTTCGCAGATAATGAACAGCTACGCTGACGGCCAGAAGATACATTTCTTCTACCTGAACGTGGGTGACGAGGTGGCGAGGGTGGAGGTACCTCAGTGGGTCGCCGAGCGTAGAGAGCTGGTCGATCTGCTCCATTCGGTCTGCCTGGACCAGTGCCGGAAAGGGCACGGCTATCCCATAGCCCTGTCCGAGGCCCACGAGCAGGCGGTGGTGACGGGCGCCGATAGGGAGCAGTTCTGGTTGATGGTGGACCATGCGCTGGGGGGCAACGGTCTGTGGCAGGGCGGCTCGGCCAAGAGCGTCAGCAAACGGACGAGGTGGATTTGACGGAGCAGCATCCTACTAGCGCCTCACCAGCTCTATGCGGTCCCCGTAGGGTAGAACGTCTGCATTCGGCACTACGTTCAGGAAGCACTTCGCATGTTTCTGCTATCTATTTGTTCCAAGAAGGATGGAGTGCGGAAACCAATTCGCTCTCGACTGACAGCCGTGCGCGTTTATCGCCCTTTATCGGATGGAACCACAGATAGAACGCGGTGCCCGTTTTTGCCCCATTGAAGATCAGGTTGTTGATTCTACAATTCGTCTCTTGGCCGCCCTTGTAACAGTTCCTAGGTGATATGGTGCCATATCCGGTTGGTCCCCAGCGGGATTCTAGATTCTCGCATTCACCGATGTAGAGTGGGTCGTCGCCACCAATAAGGACGTAGATGCCACTCCGCCGCCAACCTCGCGCTACCCGAAACCGGCAGAACGGGCCATCACCGTATCTGTTGAGGGGCAGGTCACTATCGTTATGAAACCTGGACTGAGGAAACTCTTTGATGACTGCGCCACTTTCGTCACACACTGGTAGGATCGGTCCGACGATTCTGAAAGACCGCCCCACAAGGATACGGTCCATTTTGCGGACTTCGACTCTTGAAGGATCAAATCGAAAGCCCTCTCCCCCTTCTTCGTAGATGTCCTGACGGCTGAGACTCAGGCCTTCGGGCCACACCGCGGTGGGATGAACAGGCCACACCTCTTCCCGGCTCAGCTTACGGTTGCCCTCCGGGGACCTCCGCCGCCGGAAAAGCAGAGTTTCCGCGTCCATGTCGACCTCGCTAGTCTCCCACCCCGGCACGACCCAGGCAAGAGCGTGGCTGTGACCGTTGCTCTCGCTTGGATTTTCCCACCACTGGCGGTAACGACATGCGGACGGAGGCAGGTTGAAACCGAGGATCAACTCTATCTCGGCGAAGGAGGTCCTCCACTCCCGGTCCTGAATACCGCACAGGTGAGTGTACAACCTCTGGTACTTGCCCCGATTCGCCATCGCTCGATACTTCTGTGCTCGGTCTATCGCCATGGAGAGCCACCTTCTGTTCACCAGCCAATCGGAGTTGTTTGTACAGCATGATTATAGTTAATACCCTTTTATCAAGTGTTTGCATGCGCCAAAGGGTGATCGTCGGCCAACCCAGGCTGAGGAGATGGGTACACTAGACTTGGGAGCCTATCCCGCAGTGCGGAACTGGCTAGAGGCCGCGTGCTTCCGCTCTGCCGAGGACCTCGACGCCGCCGTGGAGCAGACCGCTCTCGGGGTCTATCAGGACCCCGCCCGGCTTGGCGAAGGCGTACTCGCTGTAATCGGTGCCGCCGTCGACCATGCGGTGACCTCGTTGGGCCAGCTTCTCCACGATCTCCTCATCGATCTCGTTGTCGTACAGGGTGTATCGCTCGCTGCAATCCACCCTGGGGGCGGCGATGGCATCCTGGACGCCCATCCCGTGGTCTATGACGTTCATGGTCACCTGGGTAACGGCATTCATTATCCGTCGACCCCCGGGTGCTCCGATGGCCAGGAATGGCTTGCCGTCCCGCATCACCATCAGGGGGCCCATGTTCACCAGCGGCCGTTTGTAACCCTCGATGGAGTTGGCCCGATTCGGCTCCGGGTGGAACCAGATCATCCCGCCGGCCATCTGTACGCCCGTGCCCCTGGGCACCACCATCGATTGGCTGGCTATGGTGTGGGTGCAGGAGACCATGTTCCGGTCTTTGTCTACTGCACTGATGTGGCTGGTACTCGACGGCGGCGTGAGTCCCGATGGCTGGAAGGCGAGCTCGGGCTTGGGCGAGTCATCGAACTGCCACGGGTCGTGAATCGCCTTCGCCTCGTAGGCCGTCCATGGGTGTACGTCGCTACCCTCCAATGCTGCGTTCTCCGCATCTATCTCGCCGGCCACAGATGCCCCGTAGCCCGGAGACAGCATGCCTTTCATGGGTACGGGGACGAACTGGGGGTCTCCCAGGTAGTGGTACCTATCGGCGAAGGCGTGACGGGTCCCCTCGATGAAGGTGTGAAGGTACTCGACGGAGTTGTGTCCCAGGCTGCCCAAGTCGAAGCTGTTGAGGATGGAAAGGGTCTCCAGCTCGGTGATTCCTCCGTTGGCCACCGGTATACCCAGGATGTCGTGGCCGCGGTAGCTGACCCGTGCGGGTTCCATGAAGGTGGGTTCGTAGTCGGCCAGGTCTTCGGATGTGACGAGGCTTCCACCCGTGCTCATCTCGTCGACGATGGCCGCGGCTATATCGCCCCGGTAGAAAGCATCGGGGCCGTTTTTCGCTATGAGCCTCAGCGTCTGGCCCAGGTCCCTCTGTACCAGCTTTTCGCCCGCGCCGTAAGGGAACCCGTTGTTGAGAAAGATGGAGGCCGCCTCGGGGAAACGGGTCAGCACCGCCATCTCCGTAGCCAGGGTCGCTGCGCCGAAGGGAAGCAGATGGAACCCGTTTTCGGCGTAATGTATGGCCGGTTCCAGGACCTGCTCCAGGGGCAGGGAGCCGTAGCGCTGGTGGGCCTGGCAGAAGCCGGCGACGCTGGTGGGTACCGTTACGCTTCGGTGTCCGTGAAGGTTCTCATCTCCTTCCACCTCTTTGATGGCGATGGAGTCGTCGGCTGAGCCCAGCACGTTGTACATATCCACGGTGGCGACCTTGGGGGCACGGGGGCAGAACTCCAAGGCCACCGTTTCGTTGCGGTCGGCTACGTGGATGAGCATGAACCCACAGCCGGCGATACAGACCTCGAAGGGCTCGACGACCCAGGAGGTGGCCGCGGCGGCAAAAGTAGCATCGATGGCGTTGCCGCCGGCTTTCAGCATCTCGTACCCGGCCTCGGCCGAATGGGGATGGTTGGCGGTGATCAGCCCGTTGCTTGCGACGACCTCTTCCTTGCTGGTCCGTTTTCTCGTTCGTAACGCCATCTCTATCTCCTCCCGGTACGGATTGCTCCAAAGAAATGAATGGGCACCGGCATAGCAGAGGATAGCACCGCTTCGAGCCGATTGCACGCCGGGCGATATCGCAGGCCAGGATGTATTCTGATAGAATCCAGCCGGTAGCGGAACCACAGATTAGGCCTTTCGGCGCCGCGACAGGAGTGGGTGAGAGGTCCCGATCGACACCCAGTCCGGACACCCTATCAAAGCCCAGTGAGGATACGACCGGGTGAGCATAAAGATAGAGGACATCGAAGCCAACGGCATGAGGTTCCGTTGCCGTACGGCCGGTGAGACCGGGGAACCGGTGGTACTGCTTCACGGTTTTCCCGAGACGTCCCACATGTGGACCCCCTTGATGGAGTCGCTGGCCACACAGGGGTATCGTTGCCTGGCGCCGGACCAGAGGGGATACAGCCCCGGCGCACGACCGGAAGAGACGGAGCACTACAGCTACGATCACCTTGCGAGCGACGTCATCGCACTCGCTGACGCGATGGGATTTGGAAAGATACACCTTATCGGTCACGACCACGGGGCCGGGGTGGGATGGGCCACGGTCTTCCGAAATCTGGACCGGATGCAAAGCTGGACCGCCCTATCGGTTCCGCACGTCGCCGCCTTCGTTAATGCGATACGCACCGACCCCGACCAGCAGGAGCGCAGCACCTACATCGGATTCTTCGTGAAGCCCGAGGCGCCGGAAAAGGAGCTGTCCGCCAACGATTACCAGAGCTTCAAGGAGTGGTGGGCCCTCAGCTCCGCAGAGGAGGTGGAGGACTATCTATCGGTGTTCCGGCAGGAGGGAGCGCTGACAGCCGCCTTGAACTGGTATCGGGCGGGACTGATTGGGGCGGGCGCCCCTCTGCTGTCCGTCGGTTCGATTTCCACGCCTACGCTGATGATATGGGGCAACCAGGACGATGCCATAGGCCGCAAATCCAACGAAGACGCGCCCCAGTACATGACCGGGCCCTACAGATTTGTCGAGCTGGACGCAGGCCACTGGCTCGTCCAGGAAAAGACCGAGCGGGTAATCGACGAAGTGCTCCAGCACCTCAGGGCCAATCCCTTATGAGTTGACCAGGTCTGGCGCTGTGGCTAGTATCGGTGACGCCCGGCTAACTATCGAGAGGCAGACGGAGCCTGGAACATGAACTTCGAACTGGAGTATTCCCCGGAGCAGGAGAGCTTCCGCCGCGAGGTACGGGACTGGCTTGGCAAGAACGTTCCGGACGACCTGGAGTTCCCCGTAGACTCCGAAGACCTGACCTTCGAACAGTACCGGAAACGCAGAGACTTGGGCCGGGCGTTGGGCAATAAGGGCTGGCTGTGGCCGGCGGCGCCGATGGAGTATGGCGGCGGCGGGCTGTCGATGGACCGGGCGATAATCATAACGGAGGAGCTGGACAGACTCGACCTGTCGCTGCCCCCCTACTACGATACTGGAGGCGCCCTGGGAGGAGCCTCCATACTGGTGTGGGGCTCCGAGGAGCAGAAGAAACGCTTCCTTCCTCCAATCATGAAGGGAGAGGTGCGTACCTGGCAGCTTCTGAGCGAACCGAACGCCGGTTCCGATCTGGCCGGCGTCCAGACCACGGCCATCCGGGACGGTGACGAGTACGTGATAAACGGTCAGAAGATATTCGTCGGCAGCGATCATGGCGCCGAGCAGTCCTGGATGATATGCGTCACGGATCTCGATGGGGAGCGCCACAAGAACGTCTCCTGGCTGGTTGTGCCCATGGACCTACCCGGGATATCGGTGCAGCCGATGGACCTGCTCGCCACCAGTGGAGAGGGAGGCGGCGGCACAGGCAAGAAGAACTCGGTCTACTTCGATAATGTGCGTGTGCCCGCCTTCAACCTGGTGGGGGGAGAGAACAAGGGCTGGGATGTAGCCACGACCCACCTGGAGTTGGAGCACGGCGGAGGCGGCACGGTACGTAGGAACACCCTCGTAGACCGGTTTATCCAATACTGCAAGGAGACCCATCGCAACGGCGCTCCCTTGAGCAAGGACCCGGACGTCCGTCAGAGGCTGGTGGACATCTATATCCAGGCGGAGGTCTCCAGGCTGTTCGGACTGAGGAACTTCTACCTCGCCAACGCCGACAAACCCCGCTCCTACGAGGGGCCCCAGTCCAGCTATTTCGACAAGATGTCCGGTCTGGACATATCGGAGCAGATGCTGGATATCCTGGGCCCCTTCGCATTGGTGAAGGACGATAAGTGGAGCGTACTGAATGGGGCTATAGAGATGTACCAGCGGACGGCCATCGTGGACTTGCATCCGGGGGGAACGGCGGATATTCAGAAGGTGATCATGTCCAGGCGAATCGGCATCGGCCGGCCAACCAGAGAAGCAGCGGGCGCACTGGCCTAGATGGACCTGTCATTAACAGAGGACCAGGAGCAGATAAAGAGAGTCGCGCAGGAGTTCGTCCAGCGGGAGTATTCCAAGCAGGCCCTGGTGGAGATGGATGATATGGATGCCGGCCTCACCCTCGATGGATGGGAAAAGGCCGCTGAGATGGGCTGGCCAGGGATGCTCGTTCCTCACGAGTACGGCGGATCGGGCAACTCGCTGACAGAGGTGGGAGTAGTGTTCGAGGAGCTGGGCAAAGGCCCGGTGCCCGGCCCCTATTTCACCTCGGGCGTGCTGGCGGCCCTAACGTTCATAGAAGCCGGGACCCAGGATCAAAAACGGTCTATGCTGCCCGGTATCGCCAGCGGCCGTCGAATCTGCATCCTGGCCTTGACCGAGCCGGACTACGGGTGGGACCCGGAATCGGTACGGATGAAACTGGAGCGCCGCAACGGCTCCTATTCAATCAATGGCACCAAGCTCTTCGTACAGGACGTCTTCGGCGCAACAGATCTCGTCTGCGCGGTGCGGGATGGGGAAGACGTGAGGTTCGTCATGGTCGATGCCCGCGGTCCGGGGGTGAGAGTGCGTCCGCTGGATGGCTTCATCGCCGGAACTGCCGAGGTAACCTTCGACTCGGTGGAGATCGAAGAATCGAATGTGCTGGCCGGCGGATGGTCCGCATTCCAGCAGGCCGTGCTGAAGGCCGTTCCCATCCTTTGTGCCTACCAGGTCGGTGGCTGTGAGGCAGTGTTCGATATGTCGGTGGAGTACAGCCGCACCAGGCAGCAGTTCGGCAGGCCCATCGGCCGGTTCCAGCGGGTGCAGGACCATATAATACGGTTGGCAAATCACCTGGATGCAGCCCGCTGGACCACCTACGAAGCACTGTGGAAGCTGGATAACGGGAAGGACGCCGAGACCAGCGTGCACATGGCCAAAGCGGTGGCCAGCGAAGGCTACCTGAAGTCCTGCGACGCGGCCCACGAAGTACACGCGGGGATCGGGATCGACAGGGAGTATGGATTGACCTTCCATACCCGGATGTCGCGGACCCTGTATAGCTTCCTGGGCGATCCCACCTACCATAGAAGGAAGCTGGGCGACACCCTAGGCCTGTAATGGCCTGGCTTTGCCCGTTCTCCGAGTCGATACAGCGCACGTGGACCCAGCCTCGAAACCCGTCGGCCTGTTAAGCCCTTACCGGGTGCTGGACCTGGCCGACGAGGGCGGGATCCTAGCCGGCAAGATGTTCGCCGACCTCGGAGCGGACGTGATCGCGGTTGAGCCCCCGGGCGGCAACCCGGTCCGGCACCAGAGGCCCTTCTACAAGAACGACCCCCATCCGGAGCGCAGCCTGGTCTGGTGGGCCTACTCGGCGGGCAAGCGCAGCGTGACCCTCGACCTGGAGTCCGATGATGGCCTAAGAGATTTTCGCCTCATGGCCTCCACCGCCGATTTCATTTTCGAGTCCTACGCGCCCGGATACCTGGAAGAGCTGGGCCTGGGGTATGAATCGCTGCGAAAGGTCAATCCCGCGCTGATAGTGGTGTCCATGACCCCCTTCGGTCAGGACGGGCCCTATTCCGGATATCTATCCTCGGACCTGGTGGGTCTAGCCCTGGGCGGCCTGGTGAATCTCACGGGCGACGCGGACCGTGCCCCGTTGCGGCCCACCGAGCCCCAGTTCGGCCGGCTCACGGGGGCCTCGGGGGCGGTGGGCGCTATGGCAGCCCATCACTATCGGACCCTCACCGGCGTGGGGCAGCACGTCGACGTTTCAGGACAACAGGCGGTGGCCCGGGTCCTATCGGAAGCGCCTGCCACGTGGAGCTTCAGTAAAGTCAACGTGATGCGGGATGGGATCTACCGGGGGATGGCGCGCGGGGTCACGGCTCGTACCACATGGGACTGCAAGGACGGGTACGTTACCTATTCTCTGACCGGCGGTGGGCTAGGAGGCGGCACCAACGCCCTGTTTCGATGGATGGAGCGGGAAGGGTTCTCCGACGGGGAGGGCGAGGCGATCGACTGGACCAAGCAGGAGACACGGACGATGTCCCAGGATGTCCTGGACAGGGCCAGCGCCGACGTGGAGGCCTTCTTCATGGCGCACACGAAGGACGAGCTTTACGCCGGCATGCTAGAGCGCCGGGTACTCTTCTTCCCGGTAAGCACTCCCAGCGATATTCTTGGGGATGCCCAGCTGCAGGCCAGGGACTACTTCGTGGAGATCGAGCATCCGGAGGAGAAGGCCAAGTTCCTCTATCCGGGGAGCTTCGTCAAGTCCACGGCGGGACGGGTGGGGGCGCTGCGCAGGGCGCCGAGAGTGGGAGAGCATAACGAGGAAGTCCTGGCCGAGTCAACGTCCACTCGAAATCCGACTCCCACCGGGAAGAGCTCGGCAAGGGGTGCATTCGAGGGGCTGAAAGTGCTGGATTTCTGTTGGGTTGCCATCGGGCCCCTGGCGACCCGGTACCTCGCGGACCACGGAGCGACGGTTGTGCGGGTGGAGTCGGGAAAGAGGGTGGAAACGCTGCGCGGCGCGGAGCCCTATGCGGATGGTGAGCCGGGTATCAACCGGAGCGGCTACTACGCCAACTACAACTGCAACAAATACGGGATCACGGTGAACCTAGCACACCCCAAAGCCAAAGCCCTGATCGGGCGATTTGTGCAGTGGGCAGACCTGGTGACCGAGAACTTTACGCCGGGCACGATGGAGCGCCGGGGAATCGGATACGAGGACCTGAAACGGATAAAGCCGGACATCATCATGTTCAGCGCTTCCATGCTGGGTCGGGGTGGCCCCCGCGACCATCAGCCCGGCTACGGGGGCCTGTTGGGATCGCTGGCCGGGTTCGTGAACCTGTGCGGCTGGCCCGACCGGTCTCCAGTGCCTCCCTACGGGGCCTACACCGACTTCTTCCTGGCCCGATTCGCCCTTACCTCCATCGCAGCGGCCATCGACTATCGGAGGCGCACGGGTAAGGGCCAGCACCTGGACCTATCCCAGCTGGAGGCGGCGCTGCATTTCATATCACCCGCCATCCTCGATTACACCGTGAACGGCCACGAGCAGACCCGGCAGGGAAACGAGGACCCCAACGCCGCGCCCCATGGCGTGTACCCGTGCAAAGGTGGCGACAGATGGTGTGCTATTGCGGTCCACACGGAACAGCAGTGGGCCGCCCTTCGCCGGGCGATGGGCAATCCGGACTGGTGCCTCGGAGAGCGATTTGCCGGCCTGGCCAAACGCAAAGAGCACGAAGAACAGCTGGACCGGCTCATCAACCGGTGGACGGTTGGGTACACGCCGGAGGAGCTGATGGGCCTCCTGCAATCGGTGGGCGTGCCCGCCGGTGCGGTCAACCGGTGCGAAGACCTGTTCAAGGACGTCCAGCTGGCGCATCGGAATCACTATATCGAGATGGACCACCCGGAGATGGGCAAACATACATTCGATGGGACCGAGTTCATCCTGCCCGCCTCTCCGGCTCGGTACGAGCGCCCCACACCGCTGTTGGGCCAGCACAACGAGTACGTCCTGAGGGAGATCCTCGGTATGAGCGACGACGAGGTGGGTGACCTGGTGGCGGAGGGAGTGCTGGAGTAACGGCAAGGCCGGAGTAAAACAATCCTCGAACCCGCAATCGGGAATCGACCTCAATCGTGATAAAATTGGTTGGTGAAGGCCAATCGGTACAGGAGACGTACTTGGGCGACAGGGTAGGCGAGGTAATCGAAAGCGGCTCCACCGGGTTCGTTGCTCAGGCCTATGAGCTTCACTCCCCTCCTTCCCTGGGCAGCCTCGTCAAGGTCAAAGGTGGCCAGGGCGAGATCCTGGCCGTGGTCAGCAGCGCCGAGACCTCTTCGATTCAGCCCGGCCGGACGCCAGTAGCCCGGGGGCAAGACGATGCATCGGAGGAGGAACTTCACGCCAACAACCCTCAGTTGGAAAAGCTGCTGTCCACCACCTTCACCGGACTGATTCTCGGCCACGTGGTCCACGGCCCGGACGGTGCAAATGGCGTGCGGGTATACCACCGGCTGCCGCCGCACCCGCCCAAGATCCACGCCTTCGTACTATCGTGTGACACCGACGAGGTAGCCAGGTTTACGGTGCAGACGGACTATCTGCCCCTGCTAGTTAGCTCGGCCACCGACACCCGGGACGAGCTGATTACCGCCTGTATCAGGTCCCTGGGCCGGGCCCATGCGCAGCCGAGGGACTACCTCGTCAGGGTTGGCAAAGAGCTATCGCTGCTGCTGGCCGGGGAGCCTCAACGGTTGAGTGCCATACTGAAGGGAATACGTGCTTGAACGACGATCTGCTCGACCTCAAAACCGACGACACCGATTCATCGAAGCGGCTGGGACGGGTGGTGGGGGGTTCGCTGATGGAGGGGGTCAGGATCAAGCTGGACGGAGATGTATCGGTTGAGGATATGGCCGTCGGCCGGTACGTGGTCATCGAAGGCGGCCGGCAACGGTTCTTCGGAATGATAACCGACGTTACCCTCGACAGCATCGATCCGCGGCTAACCATCAACCCGCCCGACATCTCGGACCCCTTTATCGCTGAGGTGTTGTCGGGCACGGCGCTGTACGGGAACCTCAAGGTGACGCCCATGCTCACCATTGCCGCCGACGATTTCAGCACTATCGAAGGTCCTCAGCCGGTTCGTACGGTGCCTTCCCACTTTTCGGAGTCCAGAGAGGCCTCGGACCAGGATATGACATCGGTGTTCGGCGGTGAGGACGAGAGGCACTTCTTCATCGGCAATCCGCTGGACATGGAGACCAAGGTCTGCCTCAACCTGGAAGAGTACGTGAAGCGGAGCAACGCCGTCTTCGGGAAGAGCGGGACGGGCAAGACCTTCCTGACGCGGCTGCTTCTGATAGGGATTCTGCAGAAGGACGTGGGGGTCAACCTGGTCTTCGATATGCACGGCGAGTATGGGTGGCAAGGCTCCAGCGAGGGAGGTACGAAGGTCAAGGGGCTCAAACAGCTGTTCCCCTCCAAGGTGGCGGTGTTCTCCCTGGACCCGCAAAGTGCCCGGCAGCGGGGCGTCAGCACCGACGTGAACGTCGAGATAGGGTACGACGAGATCGAGCCCGAAGACATTGCCATGTTGAGAGAGACCCTGAACATGAGCGAGGTGGCGTCCCAGGCTGCGTACAGCCTGGAGAGACGGTACGGCGCCAAGAAGTGGCTCTCTACTTTCCTCAACCTGGAGGGAACGGACGCCATCTTTGAGCTGGCAAAGGAGATCAACGTGAACGGCGAGGCGCTATCGGCGTTGCACCGTCGGCTGCAGACGTTGCGCCGATTGCCCTTTCTGGTAGACAAGCCCCAACAGGACTCGGTGAAGCGGTCCCTGGAGTACCTGGAACGAGGGATCACCGTCGTGCTGGAGTTCGGGCGGTACGGCGATAATCTGGCGGCGTACATACTGGTCGCCAATCTGCTGAGCCGTCGGATCCACGATCAGTACGTGCGAAGGTCGGAACGTGCCCTGTCGAGCAATGGCGTCAAGCCCAAACCCCTGGTGATCACCATCGAGGAGGCGCACAAGTTCCTGAACCCGGGGCTGGCCAACCAGACCATCTTCGGAAACATCGCCCGGGAGATGCGGAAGTACAACGTCACGCTGCTGGTGATAGACCAGCGTCCCAGCGGCATCGATGACGAGGTGATGTCCCAGATAGGCACCAAGATAGCCTGCCTGCTGGACAATGAACGGGACGTAGACAGCGTGCTGACAGGGGTTTCCGGCAGAAGCCGCCTGAAATCGGTGTTGGCGAGCCTGGACAGCAAACAGCAGGCCCTTATCTTCGGACACGCACTGCCCATGCCTGTGGTGGTCAAGACCAGGGAGTACGGCTCGGCCGAGTCCTATCAGAGCTTGACCGCTCGCTTCACCGGAGATAAAGGGAAGGACATGGTAGCCGTCGAGTCCGACCTGGAGGACCTGTGGGGAGAAGGGGAGTAGGCGGGGTCCGACGTAATCTCGACCCTGGCCAGGGTCTGCTTAGGTGGAGAAGGAGGCTGAATCCATAAACCGGACCAGGACGTTACCGGTGATTCGGGAGACGTTGTTGTCGTAGGCGTTGTGGGAGAGGGAGGCGCACCAGGCCATCGAGCTGATGGAGAAAACGGCGCCACCAACGCCGGTCTCGAAGAATACCATCTCCGCGGTGTAGTCCTCTTTGATCAGGCCGTACTTGCCGGTGTGCTCGGTGTGGCCTTCCGAACGGGCCAGGACCAGCTCGTTGGAGGACAGATCGCGGCGAAAGCGGTCCGAGGTGTTGTCCCACTCCTGGCCGACGGCGCCCCCTCGCAAGCCGAAGTTGCCGATCAGCTCATCGTCTCCAATGCCCTCGAAGATGAACTTGGCCCGGCGGTCGAAGCTGTCGGGCTGCCGCCGGTAGTAGGTCGAGTGGTCGAAGCCCTGGGCGGAGGTGCTGACCCCGATCAGTTTGTCGGAAGAGCGGCCTGAAAGCCAGGTGTAACCGCCTCTTTCACCCGTGGTGGACATCTCGTTCTCGCCGGCCCGGTTGGCGTATCGACTTTTCCACAGCTCCGATTTTCTACACTCCATTATCCATGGTCGATCGGGGTGGTAGGCGACGAGGAAGGAGTAGATGTTGCCGCCCAGCATCATCAGCCGTCCGCCCCGGTGGGTGTAGTCGTGGAGGGCGTCCCACATTCGCGTCGAAATGTACTCCGGATGGGTCGAGCTAAGGACGACTTGATAAGGCTCCAGGCTAGGCAGTCCTTCGCGGTCCAGGTCCTCATCGGTGATCACGTCGTAGGCGATGCCTTCGGCCTCCAGCCAATCGGTCAGGTAGAGGTCGCTGGGATAGCCCTCCCATCTGCGGTGTCCGGGCCGCATGAAGAGGTTGGGGCGTAGGCGGGAGACGTAGCAGACATCGGTCCCGTCCTTGTGCTGGTCATAGACTGAGGGCCCAAGCTCTGGATGCTCGATGAGATAACGGTCTTCGAGGCCGTACTCCAAGTACCGGTTGAGGAGCATTTCCTGGGTGGGCTGTTCCCACCAGAAGCGGGAGTTGCCGTAGGCCAGATAGGTACCGGTGGACGCCAGAAGGAGACATTTCGCCCTCGGCTTATCGGGTGAAGGCCTGACGAAAAAGGGTATGAAGTCCTCGTGGTCTCTCGACTGGACGTGGACGGCGTAGAAACCACTTTTCAGATCGGTCGGGACGGTCCACTCCACCGAGGGCTGCCATCTGCAGTCTTCTAGACCGTCCTCCAGGAAATGGATGGCTCCATACTCCTCGGGAGCCGCGGACAGCGTCGAATTGGACCAATTGGAGCCGCAAACACCGCGCATCGGCAGGTTGAGCAGTTGGCCCGATATTCTGTTGGCCGAGACGTCGGTGATAGTGTAGGTGTCGATGCCGATGGAGAAGTCCCACGCAGCGACGGTATCATCGGGCAGGTGTCCGGTGGCCAGAGAGGCTATCTCGCTGGGCCTGAGAGCCCGGCTGGCAATGGCAGGCCTCTCTATCCGACCGTTGAAGTGCTTCTCCGTGACAATCCGCTCTCCACTTCGGCTCTTCGCCTGGGCCCCTACCAGGAAAGGTGTGTCCGGGTCGCCGATTTCGCCAGCAGGGGCATTGAATACCTCCGATGAAGGACCAGTATCGGCCCCCGCATCATTCAGAGGGTTGCAGTGGATGGATACCTCGCGGGTGTTGGACTGGTAGGTAGCAGCGATGGTGTACCATCTCCTCGCTTCCAACCGAGTGCCGAGGGCCAGGGACTCGTTGCCCAAGGCCAGCGCCGGCCGCCCCTCACTATCGATGAGGAGGGCAAACCCCCGCTGTGCATCTCCGGTGTAGCGGGATAGGACCACCTGGTCTCCATTACCGGGCAGGGTGGGGAAGACGTTTGCTTGAAGAGTGAAATCGGTCAGCCCTGAAAGCAGAGGATGATCATCGATTAGCGCGTAGGAGCCCGGGTGTACAGGCTGAAAGAGGCCCTCATGCTCGCCAAGAGATGACACCCGCTCGGACTTGATACCCGGCCCCAGCGGGTTGGGATCGTAAGAGACCATACGCACGATCTCAGCGTTGAAGGAGGAGACGTTGGCGTCGCAGCTAACGTAGCCACGAAGGGTTTCGGCGGGGGCTACGGAGAGGGTATCGGTGTATCCGATGATGCCTTTGGTCATTCTATCGGCAGTTCCCGGCCGGTGTGCCGCTTCCACTGGAGCTTGAGCAGCGCCCACTCGGCGTCTTCGAAACGCGTAAAGGGAGATTCATCGAGCACTTCTACCGGGCCGGTGCGGCGGTCGACGTGTATCTCGGCAATGACCCACTCCTGGTGGGGCTTGCGGCAGAGGATGACGTACCTGCCGTCTCCATAAGGGTTCCCATTCACTGCCTGAAGCCGGACGATGTTCAACATCTCCTGCACCTCGGGGTCGTGCGGGGCGGCGGGGTTGTCGCGATACCGCTGGGCGAGGTCCGTCCGCGACGGATCGATCTTGCGGTCTATGAATTCCCGTTCCGGGCCTGTGGGTTCTGGAAAGAGCATGGAAAGCGATTATTGGTCCGGCCTTACCGGTCGATCAGGCACATCTGAGGTGGAGAACCATCCCGCCCAGCCGCCGGGACAGGTGGGATGGAACGGGTCTACCTACTTGATTCTAGTGATGATAGAGTCGGCCTGGGATATGGTAGCCTTCATCAGGTCCTCGGTGCTCAGCACCTCGGTTATGAGGCCTGCGCCTGCACCGCACAGGGCGAGGCCCTCCTCAAGTCTGCCATCCAGCAGGGCGGCGCGCTCCAGGTCGTCGACCAGGTAGAGGCTCAGCTCTCGTTTCGACCCGTTGCCCCCCTGGAAGATGCTGGAGGCGGCGTTCTTCAGGACCCGCCGTTGCTGGGAGTCGACGTTGATGATGGTGGTGCTGGAATCGATGGCGTTGATTATGGCCTCTTTGATGTTGTGGTGGGCGATGCACTCGTGGGTGGCGATGAAGCGTGTCCCCATCTGGGCCGCCGTTGCGCCCAGCGAAAGGGCGGCGGCGAGGCCGCGGCCATCGACGATGCCGCCGGCCGCCACCACCGGGATCTCCACTGCGTCAACCACTTGGGGGACCAGGGCGAAGGTGGGCAGCTCGTTGCGTCCGACCTGGTTGCCGGCCTCGTGGCCCTGGGCCACTATCACGTCGGCGCCCCGTGCTTCTGCCGCCCGAGCCTCGCTGACCGAGGAGGCCACGTGGAACACGGTGATCCCCGCGTCTTTTATCAGGCCGGTATGGACGTCCGGGCTGCCCAGGGCGGTGAAGACCACAGGCACAGACTGTTCAATGGTGATGTTGACGAGGGTGTCCAGCTGGAGGTGTCCCAGGTTCAGGGATACGCCGTAAGGCTTGGTGGTCAAGGCCCGCAGCTTGCGAAGCTGGGCGTGGTAGTTCTCGGCGATATCTCCATTGGCCGGCAGACCGGCATTGGGCACTATCACACCCAGCCCTCCGGCGTTGGAGACGGCAGCCGCCAACTCGGCATTGGAGACCCAGCTCATTCCGGCCTGGATGATCGCGTGCTGAATTCCCAGCGACTTGGATAGCTTTGTGGTCTTCATTGGACGGCCCCTTTCGGAGCGCGGTACGGAATCCGGCGCTGCACCGGCATAGAAGCAGACCGTTGTAGAGTCGAAACCGTTACTGCTTTAATGTGCGGTGGCTTATGGTTCATGGGATGGTGGTTGGATTTGGCATTCTAGTTTTAACGGTGTAGAGTGTCAAGTAGTTTGAGGGGGTCGTGATATACTATTGCGATTCTATACCTAGTACCATTGATTGCAAAGTAGAGCTGATGAAAAAAGACCTGATGGAGATACTCGCCTGTCCTACCTGCAAAGGGAGCCTGGAGCTTTCTGTGGAGGAGGAGAAGGACGAGGAGATAATTGTCGGTTCCCTATCCTGCGCCAAGTGCTCGGAAAGCTACCCGATAGACGATTCAATCCCCAGTTTTCTGCCCGCTGAACTGCGCCAGTAACCCGCTCCACTCCCTTACTCTGCGCCCTGCTTGTCCCTATCGACCATATGACCGGTCGGGCTGGGGATGAGGTCGTCAACGAAGAGGGGGCTCCAGTTGCGTCTCTTGATCTTCCCTTCAAGCTCCACGTCTGCGAGCATCTCGGAGATCGTCTGGCGCCGTACCGGATGCATGTGAGCGGGATCCAGCTCCACCAACGGGGCCAGGGTGAAGGCCCTTTCGTGTACTCGCGGGTGAGGAATAGTCAGCTGATCGCTATCGACGGTCTCGTCGCCGTAGAAAAGAAGATCGATGTCTATGGGCCGGGGAGCGTTCCTGAAGCTGAGCAACCTGCCCAACTGCTCTTCGATATGCTTGACGTAGTCCAGCAGTTTGGGAGGGCTGAGATCGGTGTAGGCGCAACAGACGCAGTTGAGGAACCAGGGCTGGTCCTTGTAGCCGACGGGTTCTGTCTCGTACAGAGAGGAGATACGGGCGACGGTGACATCGGGTGGCAACAGCTTGAAGGCCTGGGCCAGGTTCGCCTCCTTGTTTCCCACGTTGGAACCCAGTCCCATGTAAACTTTCGTGTGATGGACCAGACTTCTACGTTCCATGGCGCCTCCACTCCGATGTTGATGACCGCCCTCTGACTATGGCATCGGTCATGCGGCAAACCCTGACCATCTGCCGGACATCATGGACGCGGACGATGTCCGCTCCGTTGGCTATCGAAAGGGCCACCACCGCTGCCGTGCCCTCGACACGCTGATCCACAGGCAGATCCAGCACCCGGCCTACCATCGACTTTCTGGATGGACCCACCATAAGCGCGGGAGCGATTCCGACGATCTCGGACAACCGGTGGACCACTTCCAGGTTGTGCTCCATAGTCTTGCCGAAGCCCAGGCCGGGATCCACTATGACCCTCTCTATTCCAATCCCGTGTTGAACGGCTGTCCGAACGCTTTCCTCCAGCCAGAACCTGACCTCCGAGATCATGTCCGAATAGTTGGTGCCCTGCTGATTGTGCATCAGGACCACCGGCACGCCTGACTTGGCGACGAGGCTAGCCATGTTGGGGTCGTGCCGGAGGGCCCACTGATCGTTGATCATGGATGCGCCGGAGTCCAGGGCTGCCTTGGCTACTTCCGAAGAGAAGGTGTCCACACTGATGGGCAGAGCAGTCTCGTGAGCGATGCGGTCGATGGCCGGAACGACCCGCTTCAACTCCTCTGCCGGAGCTACCGGTGTGTGGCCCGGGCGAGTGGAGTGGCCGCCAACGTCCAGTATGTCGGCGCCGTCCTCTTCGAACCGCTTTGCCTGATCAGCGATGGCGTTCAGGTCGCCGCCAAGCCCATCACCCGAGAAGGAATCGGGAGAGACGTTGATGATCCCCATGACGTGGGTCCGGGACCCCCATCTAAACTCGCGGCCCGGACAAAGGGTTACCGGCCTATCGTCTATTTGAGGGCTGGTGCTCATTTCCGGTTGGTGAAAGAGGGCTGGCAGGCAAAGTCATTGTAGCACAAAGGGAGCTAACAGCTTCGGGAACTAGTTGTAAGGGTGGGGATTATCTGATAGCATTACCCAGGTAGCCCATCCGCCCCGGTCCATGACCGAAAACCCTTCGGAAATTCTGACGCTTACACATAAGTGGGGATGACGACCGACAGCCAGTTAGAGCGGCTTGCGAAGCTGAAAGGGAAGAGTCGGCTCGGTGGCGGCGTCAGGGCAATCGAGCGTCAGCACGATAAAGGCAAACTAACCGCTCGAGAGCGGATAGACCACCTCCTGGATCCAGGCTCGTTTCAAGAGCTGGACTCTTTACTCACCCACCGGACTACCCACTTCGGCCTGGCGGACCGCAAGACGCCGGGAGATGCCGTAGTAACTGGCTACGGCAAGATCAACGATCGGCTGGTCTACGTCTTTTCCCAAGATTTCACGGTGCTGGGCGGCTCCATCTCTGAGGTTGTCGGGGAGAAGATATGCAAGGTGATGGGCCTGTCCCTGAGGTCCGGCGCCCCGGTTATCGGATTGAACGACTCGGGTGGCGCTCGAATCCAGGAAGGGGTCGATAGCCTGGGTGCGTGCGGGGACATCTTCCTTCAAAACACCAAGGCCTCGGGCGTAGTCCCCCAAATTTCTGTCATACTTGGACCGGCTGCCGGCGCCTCCATCTACTCCGCCGCCATTACCGACTTCGTCTTCATGGTGAAGGGGCTCGGCCAGATGTACATAACGGGCCCAGACGTGGTCAAGGCTGTTACGGGGGAGGATATAACCCACGAAGAGCTGGGTGGCGCTGAGAGCAGCTCCACCAAGAGTGGGGTAGCCCAGTTTGTGTACGAGGACGAACAGGAGTGCTTCAAGCAGGTCCGGCGGCTGCTCGGATTTCTCCCTGGGAACAATCGGGAAGACCCGCCCGGTGCGCCAACCTCGGACAGCACTTCCAGGACTGACGAAGAGCTTCGCTGCATCGTCCCCGGAGACGCTAACCAACCCTATGACATGAAGGAGATCATCCTCCGCGTAGTGGATGACAGCGACTTCATGGAGGTGGCGGAGAGATACGCGCCCAACATCGTGGTGGGATTCGCCAGGCTGGGCGGCAAGGTGGTGGGCATCGTGGCCCAACAGCCTTCCCTGATGGCGGGAGTGCTGGACATAGCGGCATCGGTCAAGGGGGCCAGGTTCGTACGGTTCTGCGACGCCTTTAACATCCCGCTGGTGACCTTCGTGGATGTACCCGGGTTCTTGCCCGGCACGGAGCAGGAGTACGGCGGCATCATCAAGCACGGCGCTAAGCTGATCTTCGCTTACGCCGAGGCAACGGTGCCCAAGCTATCGGTTGTTACACGGAAGGCCTACGGCGGCGCCTACATCGTAATGAGCAGCAAGCACCTCGGCGGAGATGTGAACTATGCTTGGCCCTCCGCGGAAATTGCGGTTATGGGAGCCAGCGGCGCGGTCAACATAATCTCCCGGAACGAGATCAGGAACTCGGATAACCCGGACGAGACCCGCCAGAAACTGATAGAGGAATACGAGGAGAATTTCAACAACCCCTACATCGCCGCCTCCAGGGGCTATATCGATGACGTGATCGACCCTGCCGAGACCCGGCCCAAGCTCATCGTCGCCCTGGAGATGCTGGCGGAAAAGAAGGAAAGTCTGCCCTGGAAGAAGCACGGAAACATCCCTCTGTAGCATGGAATCGCTTCCAAAATGGCACAGAGCGGCGAATCGGATCGGCGAGGGTTAGGCAAGTGGCGTGGAGAAGAGCCCAGCCGGGAGCCCGAGAGAGGTGCGAGAGAGTGGAGAGGAATGGGTTGGCGCTCGGAATCCGGAGGAGCCGTGTCAGAGGAGGCCCGAAAACGAGTCGCCATGTCAGATAGACCCGCTGTAAAGATAACTGACGTAACCTTGAGAGACGGCCACCAGTCGATCCTCGCTACGCGCATGCGCACCGAGGATATGGTCCCTATAGCCGATCAGATCGACAAGATGGGCTTCTACTCGGTGGAGATGTGGGGTGGCGCCACCTTCGACGTGGCACACCGGTTCCTGAACGAGGACCCATGGGAGCGGGTGCGGACTCTGAAAAGGCTGATGCCCAATACCCCGTTCCAGATGCTGCTTCGAGGCCAGAACCTCGTTGGCTACCGGCACTACGCCGACGATGTTGTGAATGCCTTCATCAAGCAGGCGGCAGCGGTAGGGATTGATATCTTCCGGGTGTTCGATGCTCTAAACGACGAGCGAAACATGGAGTCCAGCTTTGCCGCCATAAAAGAGGCGGGTAAGCACGTGCAGGGCACAGTATGCTACTCGCTGACCGAGGAGAGGTTGGGCGGGCCGGTCTTCACCCTGGACTACTATGTTGGCAAGGCCGTGAAGCTGGCGGAGATGGGGGCCGATAGTCTCTGCATCAAGGACATGAGCGGCCTCATCGGCCCTTACGATGCCTACGATCTGGTCAAAGCCCTCAAAGAGAAGATCAGCATACCCATCCAGCTCCACACGCACTACACCAGCGGGATGGCGGCCATGAGCGGCCTCAAGGCCATCGAGGCCGGGCTGGATATACTGGACACGTCGATGGCGCCCTTTGCCCTTCGATCGTCTCATCCCTCCATTGAAACGATGTCGGCGGCGCTGAAAGACTCTCCCCAGGACCCGCGGCTGGACGTGCGCCGGGCTACCCAGGTAGGACAACACCTGGAGACGATCTTCCCCAAGTACCGAGACTACCTGGATACGAGTCGGGTGTCGGTGGTCGATACCCAGGTGCTGCGGCACCAGGTGCCCGGCGGCATGATAAGCAACCTGGCCTCCCAGCTCAGAGAGGCGGACGCCCTCGACAAGCTGGGCCAGGTCCACGAGGAGCTGGTCCAGGTCAGAAAAGACCTGGGGTACCCGCCGTTGGTTACGCCCACCAGCCAGATGGTCGGTTCGCAGGCGGTGCAAAACGTGCTGTTCGGGCGGTACAAAGCTATCTCCGGCCAGGTGAAGGACTATCTGTTCGGGCTGTATGGACGTCCCCCTGCGGAAGTAAATCAAGACCTGTTGAAAGAAGCCCTCAAAGACTATCCCAGGGGCCAGACACCAATAACCTCCAGGCCGGCCGACATGCTGGAAGACGAGATGAAGAAGGCCGAGGCGGAAACTAAAGACATAGCCGACGGCGTCGAGGATACGCTGGTCTACGTTCTCTTCCCAACCACCGGGATGAGATATCTCAACTGGAAAGCCGGTAAGGAGAAACCTCCGTCTGAGGTCCAGGCTCGGACCTTGGAAGAGGTCAAGAAAGAAGACGATCTGGTCAAGAATGCCAGGGCGGGCAAGTTGGAAGCCGTAGCTTCCCGGACCGCCGGACCCCGGTCGTTCAACGTCCGGGTTGACGGCCGGCCGTACCAGGTGGATGTGGAGCCGCTGCCCGACGGCGAGGTCAAGGTGGAGCGGGTCGCACCCGCCGCACAACCCGCACCTGTGCCCAGTCGGCCTCCGGCCCCGCCGCCTACAACCTCCACAGCACAGCCTGTCCAGCCTCCGGCGCCATCGAGGCCTGCACCCTCGTCGAGGCCCAGCGCATCCCCAGCGGGTGACAACGGAAGCATTGTGGCGCCGATGCCGGGCACGCTAATCCGATACGAGGTGGAGGTTGGACAGGAGGTCTCGGCGGGTGAGGTGGTGCTTATTATCGAGACTATGAAGATGGAGAACGCGCTGAACGCACCCATCGATGGAAAGGTCACTTCGCTGCCTTGCCAACCCGGCCAGTCCGTGGCTAAAGATGCGGTGCTGGCGGTTGTGGAAGCGGTCGGCGCCCCCGTTGCTCCGGCGGAGGAAGTGGTGGAGGCCAAGCCGGAACCGGCGCCGCCTGCCCCTGAGCCCCAGCCTGTCGCGGCGGCTCCCGCCTCTGAGGCCCCGCCCTCGAACGACACCTCGATAAAATCGCCGATGCCCGGCACGCTTATCAGATACGAGGTGGAGGTTGGACAGGAAGTCACCGAGGGTCAGCCAGTGTTGATAATCGAGACTATGAAGATGGAGAACGCCCTGCCTTCGCCCGTGAACGGCAAGGTTGTATCGCTGCCTTGCCAGCCGGGACAGTCGGTTCCTAAAGACCATGTGCTGGCCGTTATCGGGTAGGACCTGGGGTTCGAAACTGCGATTGAAGAACGGCGAGAATAAAGAGAATTTGTCGAGGGGGAGGAACTCAACGTGGTAGACATGCAGGCCATCAACGCCGCCAAAGAGCACTTTGGGACCGTTCTGGAACAGCAGCTTGCCCGGGTCGAGCGGATTAAAGAGAGCGAGGAGGTCACGGACTACACCAAGCTGAATCCGGTCATTATCGGTATTCTGGGGGGCGATGGCATCGGGCCCTTCATCGCCGCCCACGCCCAGCGGGTCCTCGAGACGATGCTCGCGGAAGAGGTGCAATCGGGCAAAGTGGAGTTCCGCGTGCTTGAAGGCCTGACGATCGAGAACCGTGCCGAACACTTGCAGGCCATCCCCGACGACGTGCTGGAGGACATCAAGAACTGCCACGTAACCCTCAAGGGGCCGACCACCACGCCAGAAAAGGGTGACGAATGGCCCAACATCGAAAGCTGCAACGTAGCCATGAGAAAAGAGCTGGACCTGTACGCCAACATCCGGCCGGTGCGCATTCCCAAAGAGGGGATTGACTGGACCTTTTTCCGTGAGAATACCGAGGACATCTACGCCGTTGGGAATCAGGGCGTTGGAGTAACCGACGATCTTGCCATCGACTTCCGGGTAATTAGCTCGCCGGGCGCCGAGAGAATCATCGACGCCGCCTTCCGGTACGCAAAGGACAACGGCAAGGATTCAGTGACGGTCGTTACCAAGGCCAATGTGGTGAAGACCACCGATGGGCTGTTCTTGGACATGGCCCGTAAGGTAGCGGAGAACTACCCGGACATCTCCTGGGAGGGCTGGTACATCGATATCATGACGGCTAAGCTGATCGACCCCAAGCGTCGGCAGAGCTTTCAGGTCATTGTGCTACCAAATCTCTACGGGGACATCCTCACCGACGAAGCCGCCGAAATGCAAGGCGGCGTTGGAACGGCCGGCAGCGCCAACGTGGGGAACAAGTACTCCATGTTCGAGGCTATCCACGGCAGCGCCCCCCGCATGGTCAAAACGGGCCGGGCCCAGTACGCTGACCCCAGCTCGATGATCCGGGCCGGCGCCATGCTTATGGAGCACATCGGATATCCGGAGCGGGGCCAGAAGCTGAACAAGGCCCTGGACATCTGCGGCCAGTACGAGCAGAAGGTGGTGCTGACGGGTAGGGACACCGGCGGGACGGGCGATGAGCTCGCCGACTACATCCTCGACACGGTCCAGGCCTCGGACATCGAGTCCCGGTGGGAGAGCTACGTACACGCCTAAGATGATTCGTTAGAGGCCCGGCGATACGAGGTGCTTTCCTCTCAGTGGAGACCGTTGCCGTATGACCCTGTGCCCTTCCCACTGAGATGGGGCTGAGTGAAGACAACCAAACCCGAGGGGGTATTATCGGAATGAGAAAGAAGGTAACCATCGTAGGGGCCGGCATGGTCGGCTCCTCAAGCGCCCAGATGATCGCCGGGCGCGGGTATGCCGATATCGTCTTGATCGATGTAATCGAAGGGTTGCCGCAGGGAAAGGCGCTGGATCTGCTGGAAGCGGGGCCTGTCGTGGGCTATGACTCCCAGGTTATCGGCAGCAACGACTACGAAGACAGTACCGGTTCTGACATAGCGATTATCACCGCCGGCTTGCCAAGGAAACCCGGCATGAATCGAGACGATCTCTTGCTGACCAACATGAAAATAGTAACGGAGGTTACCGAGAACCTGGTGAAGCACTCTCCCAACTGCATCTTGATGGTGGTGACCAATCCGTTGGATGCCATGGCCTATCTCGCATACAAGTTGAGCGGGTTTCCCCGCGAGCGGGTCGTAGGAATGGCGGGAGTGCTGGATACGGCCCGATTTAGGACCTTCTTGGCCCTAGAGCTGAATGTATCGGTTGCGGATGTATCGGCCTATGTGCTCGGCGGCCACGGCGATACCATGGTGCCGCTGGTCAGATACACCACCGTTGGAGGCGTTCCCATAGAGGAACTGATATCCCAGGACAGAATAGACGCCATAGTGCAGCGCACCAGGACCGGCGGCGCTGAGATAGTGCGGCATCTGAAGACGGGGAGCGCCTTCTACGCTCCTGCCGCGGCGATAACCCAGATGGTGGACGCCATAGTCCTCGACAAAAACCAGGTGTTGCCCTGTGCCGTTTACCTTCAGGGCGAGTACGGCATCAACGACCTGTTCGTGGGGGCGCCGATCAAGCTGGGCGCTGGAGGCGTCAAGGAGATAATCGAGATAAAGCTCTCCAGCCAGGAGAAGGAGGCCCTAAACAACTCGGCAGAGGCCGTACGGGACCTGGTGGAGGTTATGAGGGCTAAGGAATCCGTAGCATAAGCAGGTTACATATGCAGGTAGAAGGGACGGCCTCGATGTATCAAGACCGCCCCTTTTTGTTTGGATTCGGAGACGTCGGAAGATATCCGTTGGTGGGATCGGCCGCCTACTGGTAAACTTACCAGACCCGTTCGAGGAGGTAGGAGATGGTAAAGACCAAGGGGCTTACCCATCTGAACCTGTCGGTCAAGGACATTCACAAGTCGCTCAAGTTCTATCAGGAAGCCTTCGGGATGGAGGTGCAGTTCTGGGTGGAGGACAACATGGTGTTCCTGAACACCCCCGGCTGCAACGACACCTTCACGCTCCAGCAGGCCCAGGAAGGCGAACAGGTTGGACCGGGAGGCGGGTTCAGCCACTTCGGATTCCAGCTGGATGGAGACTTGGACCAGGCGATCAGCGAGGTACAAGCGGCCGGAGGGGAGCTGATGAACCGGGGAGAGCACGCACCGGGACAGCCCTACGCTTACTTCAAAGACTTCGATGGATACGTCATAGAAATCTAAGGGCCGCTGGATAACTCAGGTGCGCCCAATACGTTAACATCTATCTATGAGGTTCCGGTGGGCGAATCTGCTCCTTCTCTTATTGTTGGCCTCCGAGTTGGTCACAGGGCTGCTCAGCTACACCTCGGGGTCTGCAGGGCAGAAGTACTTCGTAGACCTGCACGGCATCGGGGGCTGGGCGATAGTGGGGGTACTGGTCTGGAAGTACCAGAACATTCTCCCGGCCCTCAAATCAGACCGGAGGCTGACGGCATCCCGGTTGGCCTTTCTGTTGCTTCTAGCACTCCTTGTCGCGACGATGGCGGCGGGCATCCTGTGGACCTTCACCAACCCGCCGAGGATACTGGGGATCAGTGTGATCACCTGGCACGTGATTCTGGGGGTGGGCCTCACGCCGTTCCTGCTCTGGCACCTGGTAGTGCGGCGTCGCGGGTTGCCCTCCCTGAGCTACACCGAGGGACGGCGCACCTTCCTCAGGTTTTCCGCCCTGGGTCTGGCGGGTCTGGCGCTGTGGAGGGTTACGGACGTGGTCAAAGGGCCGTTGGGCGTGGCCGGGGCCGCTCGGCGGCACACCGGCTCCTATGAGAGGGGAAGCTTCTCGGGTAATCAGTTCCCGGTAACGTCGTGGCTGTTCGATAACCCTGCTCCTGTAGACGTCTCCGCCTGGAAGTTGAGGGTGGACGGCGCCGTCGACCAACCGCTGGAGCTGACCTACGATCAGCTGGTCCAGGACGCCGAGATCACCGCCACCCTCGATTGCACCGGCGGTTGGTACTCGACCCAGGAATGGCAGGGCATAGCCGTGTCTCGACTGCTGACGAGAGCCAGACCGATGTCAGAAGCCGAAAGCGTTACCTTCTGGTCGACGACGGGGTACTACCGGCGGTACTCGTTGGCCGATGCGCGAAGTTCGTTGCTGGCGACACACGTAGGCGGCGAAAAGCTGGCCCACTCCCACGGGTTCCCGTTGAGGTTGGTCGGGCCGGGCAAGCGAGGCTTCAACTGGGTCAAGTGGGTTCACCGGATTGAGGTAAACACCACCTCGAGCTGGCTCCAGCCGCCCCTTCCCCTGCAGTAGGTTAGTCGCCGAAGGCGTCTTGGTAACGGGTGTTGAACTCCTCCGGGGTGAAGGAGTACTCCTGCGGGCCCTGCACCTCTATGGCGAAGGAGGCGCATACAGCACCCATCTGGGCCGCTTCGACCAGGCTCCTTCCCTCGACAAGCCCCTTGATAAGCCCACCCCGGTAGGCGTCTCCGGCGCCGGTGGGGTCGACCAGGGTGTCGGGGCGGGGTATGGGGGCGATCGGCAGGTCTTCGGCCTCGGTGGTTATCACCGATCCCTCCTCCCCTTTGGTGGTGATGATAGATCCCGTCAGGGCAAGCAGCTGGTCCTTGGACAGGCCGGTCTTGGTCTTGACCATCTCCAGCTCGTAGTCGTTGGAGATGAGGACTTGGGAGCCCTGGATGCACTCGGCCATTCGGTCGCCGTCCCAGATGGGTATCGATTGGCCGGGGTCGAAGATGAAGTTGGTGCCCTTGGACTGGTACACCCTGGAATAGGCCATCATGTCGTCCAGGTTGCCGGGCGCCACGATGCCTATGCTGGCGACAGCGTCGGCGGACTCGAGGTCGAACTGGGAGGCGAGCTTCATGGCCCCCGCGTTGAATGCGGTAATCTGATTATCGGCCATGTCGGTGGTGATGTAGGCGCTGGCCGTGGCCTCCTCATCGATGATGCGGATGCTGTCCCGGGATATGTTGTGCTGATCCAGCCACTGGAAGTAGCGATCGTAGTCGTGGCCGATGGTGGCCATGATGGTGGGGTCCTCACCCATCAGCGATAGGGCATAGGCGATGTTGCCTGCCGTACCCCCCGGGCGTTCGGTGAGTCCGTTCACCGGGAAGCTGACGTTGATCATGTGCAGCTTGTCCGGCATCAGATGGTCGGAGAAGCGGCCGGGAAAGACCATGATACGGTCGTAGGCGATGGAACCCGATACGTATATCTGCATGGCGGATCAGAAGGGCTGTTGCACCGCAGAGATGGTACTTGCGCCGGTTGGAGGTGTCAATACGAGTTTCACAGCCTGGAGGTCATTGGTAGGTAGGATCGGGTGGCGGCCGCGTCTTCGTCAGCCCGACTCTACGTCTGATTTTTGCGCCCCACTCTGTAGGCCACAGGACGGCCAGCGTGAACAGAAGGGCGCCTGCGATAAACAAGACCAGGGCAAGCAGCTGGAGTCCCGAAAAGTACTCGTTGGCAGCGTTCTGGACGATGGTGTAGAGCTTGTCCGCCACCAGCAGCTTCGTGCCGTCCAGGCCACTAAGGGCGTCCTCCCGCTCATTTTCTATTAGATCTGAACCCTGCACCGACCAGACGCCACCCGCTGCGATGAGGATTATCAGGGATGAGACGGTGAGCACGCCTAGCGCCCAGGCTAACCGGCTGCTCCATCTTCGGCCGCCGAGGAACCCGATGATTGTCAGCACGGCCAGCGCTATCAAGGAGGAGACCCACTGGAAGATACGGACGCTGCCTATTCTCTCGCGGCCTTTATCCAGCTCTTCCAGACGCTCACCCTCGTCGGCATCGATCATGTCCTGACGAAAGTCGGCAGCTGTATATGTCCACCCGTTGCGCAAGGCATCTCTAACATCATCCAGCACTCGGGGGCCGTCGTCCCCGAACTCGGTCTCCAGGTCACCTCGCAAGTCCTGAACGGTGTAGACCCAGCCGTCTTTGAACAATTCCCGCATATCATCTATCAGCTCGACGTTATGCTCGTCTCCGGAATCGATGAGCGCTTGGCGAAGGTCGGCCTCGGTAAAGGTAACGCTGTTCGGAATCAGTGTGTCAACCTGCTCTTGAACGGGTCCGGATATGTCAATACGCGCCTGGTCAAGGAGGTCTGCCGCAGTGCTGCCGGGCGGGATGCATGCCGGTAGACCGGTCTGATCGAAATGAAGTGCCTCTCCCGGCCCACAGACGGAAGACTGCTCGACGAGGGCCACCAGCCGGGCCGTGGCGATATCCTCGATGACCGTGGCGGCATCCCTTTTGTTATCCTCCAGGGAAATGGTCACCGATAAAGCATCGGTACGGCCCACGAGGTAAGGGCCGGAACTGTCGACTACCCTATCCACCTGCTCCTGCACCCAGTCGTCCGGAGCGGTCTGCTGCAGTGCCGAAAGTATCTCTTCCTCCGACACTGTTACTCCGTAGGGCAGACCGAACCCGCCCTGGACCGATTCTTGCACCTTGGGATTGATGACCTCGTCGTAGAGGATACTGTGTGTATCTCCCTCTTGCAGCAGGTCCTTCACCTCCTCAAGGGCGATATCCGCTCGGTCAGCCAGCTGAACGTCTATGCGGAACGAATCTCTATCCCCGACGATGTAAGGCGTGAGTTCGTCTATGACGGCCCTCACCTGGGCTTCGACCCATTCCGGGGAGACGACGGCTCTGGCAGAGCGGACCAGTCGCTCGTCGGTTAAGGGAATGCCGAACGGCAGTGAACTCCGGTCCTCCAGGGCCTTGTCGGCTTCTGGTTCGACGACCTCGGCGAAGAGGAGGTCATAGGTGTTGGCCTTGATGAATAGGGCACCGGCCTCATCAACGAGGATCGCGACCCGGTCTTTGGCTACGATGGTGAAGCTAAAGTTGTCCTCGCGCCCGGTGGCGTATCCACCAACCTGCTCCAACACTTGCTCCACCTGCTCCTGCACCCAGTCCGGAGGCAGGACGCGGTTGACTGCGGCCACTAGCTCATCGGTGGTCAGCTCCGTCGTGTCCAGGGGATTGGCGTCGAGATCGCTGCCCAGGTCCTCGGGCTCTTTTGCCCTGGCCTCGTCCAGCACGGAGGCCAGCAGATCGTTCAGCACGAAATTGTAGACATCGGCCTTTCGAAGCTGTTCTACATAGAAGCTTTCGTTCAGAATGGTGTCGTTGAACCGGACCAGCAGAAGGTTCCCAAGGAGGACGACGAAGAACAGCAGAGCGAAGGGTATGACGAAGGCACGTCTGACCCAGATCACCCGGAGCGCCTCCCGTTGACGGGATAAACTCTAGCGATCCTCCGCGATAGCGCAACTAGCGGAAACGACA
The DNA here is from genome assembly GCA_965197645.1 of Dehalococcoidia bacterium. Classification (GTDB taxonomy): domain Bacteria; phylum Chloroflexota; class Dehalococcoidia; order Plut-88900; family Plut-88900. Next base: position 1,757,107 of record OZ240219.1, read on the forward strand.
AGATTCGAGAGGGGGAGGACAGGCTTTAGGTTGCCAGCTTGGCGGTGAGCGGCTTGGTGGAGACGATGTGCTTGTTCAGCCCGAGTTCCTTGGGGGAGATGCCCAAGGCCAGGCCGAGAAACTGGGGCAGGTGGATGACGGGCAGTCCTATCTGGGTACGCTTTCGCTTCTCGGCCCGGGGCTGGCCTCCGTCCAGGTTGAGGTGACACAGGGGACAGGGGGTGACCATGACATTGGCCCCTTCGTTCTTGGCCTCGATCAGATGGTCACCGGCCATTCCTATGGATGCGGCCTCGTTCATGGTGAGGATGGGGAACCCGCAGCACTTGGTCTTGCCGCTGTAGTCGACCGCTATGCCGCCCAGCACCGAGGTTATCTGCTCGATGTAGGTGTCCCTGTCCGGGTTCTCATCGAATCCGAGGATCTCTGTGGGCCGGAGCACGTAGCAGCCGTAGAAGGGGGCGGCACGGACGCCCTCCAGGGGACGCACCACAAGCTCCTTGAGCTTGTCCAGGCCCACCTCCTCTACGATGACCCACATGAAGTGAGTGATCCGGGTGGTGCCTTTGTACTCCAAGCCCTCCTCGGCCAGGGTCTCGTTGACCTTGGCCAGGTACTCCGGGTCCGAGGTGAGCTTGTGGTTGGCTGCGCTCATCACCCCCTGACAGGTGCTGCAGATGGTCATGATGGGGAGGTCCATCTGCTCGGCCATGGCGAAGGTGCGGGCGTTGAGCGTATCGGCCAACTCAGGGTTGCGCTCGCTGAGGACGCCTGCGCCGGTGCAAGCCGCTTCCTTTAGCGGGACCAACTCCAGGCCCAGCTTGTCAGCGATGGACAGTGTGGAGTTATACAGCTCTGGGGCGCCGCCCTGGGCAACACAGCCTGGATACCAAGCGAACTTCATTCTTTATTTCTCATCCAGCTTTTCGAATATCTTCTTGACCTTGTCCGCTCCGGGCCGTTTGTGGTGAATCAGGGGAGGCATTTTGCCTGCTGCCAGGGCCCTGAGCCCCGTGGGGAGCTGGGCTAGCTGGGCACGGACGTTGGTGTAGCCGTAAGATTCTACAGCGAGGCGCGCTTCGTCCAGCCAGCCGCTGGCCTTCACGGAGCTAGCGAAGGAGTCGCTGTGGCGAACGCCGTTGTGGTCCTTGTAACCGGCATCCACGGCCTTCCTGCGCAGCTCCAGTATCTGCTCCATGGGCGCCACGCCCTTGGGGCACACTTCTACGCATTGGAAACAGTGGGTGCAGTCCCATATTCCGCCGGGCTCGCTCAGGATTTTGAGTCGGGACCGGGGACCTTTGTCGCGTGGATCATCGACGAAGCGAAGGGCCTTGGCCAGGGCGGCGGGGCCGAGGAAGTTCTTGTCCACCTCGAGGACGGTGCAGTCCGATACGCAGGAGCCGCACATGATGCAGCCCATCACCTGGTTGAGACCCAGCATGGAAGAGTTGGGAACGATGTACTCATGGTCCGGCGGCTCTCCGTCAGGCAGGAGCCAGGGGGTAACGGCCCTAATCTGGTTCCAGAAGACATCGATGTCCACGACCAGGTCTTTGATCACCGGCATGTTGCCGCTGGGCTCCACCAGTACCGACGAAGTTCTGGCTAACGCATCGGTCAGCCTGGTGTTGCAGGCGAGCATGGCCTGCCCGTTGATGCGCATGGAGCAGGAGCCGCAGATGGCGCTTCGGCAGGAACAGCGGAGGGCGAGGCTACCGTCCTGGTACTCGCGGATGTTGATCAGGGCGTCAAGGACGGTATCGTTATCTCGCGCCTGCACTTGGAAATCTTCGTAATAAGGTTCCTCCCCGGACTCGGGGTTGAACCGGCGGACCTTCAGGTTGACGTCCATTTGATGACCTTCTAGGTTGATCTAGTAACTTCTGACCTGGGGTTGCCACTTGGTGATGGTGACTGGGGCGAAATCTATGCGAGCCTCCTCGGGCTGATAGTAGGCCAGCACGTGACGCATCCAGTTATCGTCGTCCCGCTCCGGGTAGTCCAACCGGGTGTGGGCGCCCCGGCTCTCCTTACGGGTGAGGGCGCTGGCGACTATCGCTTCGGCACAGTCTAGCATGTATCCCAGCTCCAGTACGAACAGCAGGTTGGTGTTGAACACCCGCCCCTTGTCCTGTGGGACGACCTTCTTGTATCGCTCTTTGAGGTCAGCGATCTTTGATTGGGCCGTGTCCATGCCCTCTTGATCACGAAATACGGCGACGTGCTCGTGCATGGTCTGACCCATCTCGAGACGAAGCTTGGCGGCGGGCTCGCCGGCGTCATCCCTGGACAGCAGCCCTTCGATGCGGGCGACTTCATCGCTAAGATGTCCGTTCAAGACGCGGGGCAAAGGCGTGTTCTGAGCGAACTCCGCGGCCGCGATGCCCGCCCGCCGGCCGAAGACGACGGTCTCCAGCAGCGAGTTGGCGCCGAGCCGGTTTCCGCCATGGAGGCTTATGCAGGCCACTTCGCCGGCGGCGTACAGTCCGGGGATGGAGGTGGCGCCATCGACGTCCGTCTTGATGCCGCCCATCTGGTAGTGCATCCCCGGGACTATGGGCACCGGCTCTTCGACGACGTCGATATCGGCGAACTGTAGGGCCAGCTCGTGGATCTGGGATAGCCGCTCCATGATCACGTCCCTGCCCAGGTGCCGGCAATCGAGGAGGACCGCTCCGTTGACACCCCGGCCTTCGTCGATCTCGACCCGTTCGGCGCGGGACACCACGTCGCGAGAGGCCAGCTCCATCTTGTTGGGAGCGTAGTAGGGATTGCGAGGGTTGCCCAGGAACCGCTCACCCTTGGAGTTGAGCAGATAGGCGCCTTCGCCCCTGGCGGCCTCCGAGAGCAGGGCGCCGTTGGCGGGGAGGGTGGTGGGGTGGTACTGGACCATCTCCATATCCATCAGCGGCGCGCCGACCTTGTAGGCCAGGCTCATGCCATCGCCGGTGCAGATCAGGGCGTTGGTGCTGGGTTCGTAGACCCTACCAAGGCCGCCCGTAGCCATGATGACGGACTTGGCCTGGAGGGCCTCCAGCTTGCCGGTGCGAATGTCCAGGGCCACTGCGCCGCAGCAGACGCCATCGTCCATGATGAGGGAGGTGACGAACCACTCCTCGTAGATCTGGACATCGGACTTCATGAGCTGCTCGTAGATGACGTGGAGGATGGCCTGGCCGGTTATGTCGGCGACGAAAAAGGTCCGAGCGTAGGATGCGCCACCGAAGCTGCGTGCCCCTAACCGGCCGCGTTCGTCCCGGTTAAAGATGGTGCCCATGTGCTCCAGCTCGATGATCTCGTCTGGCGCTTCCCGGGCCATGATCTCGATGGCGTCCTGGTCACCTAGGTAGTCGCTGCCCTTGACGGTATCGAAGGCGTGGGACTCCCAGGTGTCATCGGCGCCCTCTTCCGGCATGGCGGCGTTGATACCGCCCTGGGCCGCGTTGGAGTGGCTGCGGACCGGGTGGACTTTGGAGACTAGGGCAACTGTTGCGCCCTGACGGCTGGCCTCCAGGGCTGCTCTCATCCCTGCCAGACCCGCTCCTAATACCAGAACGTCATGCTGGGGCACGTAACATTCCTCCGGAGCGTAGGGTATTTGGACCGCCGTAAGTGTAACATTTCACTATCTGGCTGACAAGAAAAAGGCAACGGCTGAAAGGTCGGGACATTTTGCCCGGCGAGTGTGAGTCCTTCCCTCTGGGACCGGGACTGATCACTCGATGAAGCCGTAGAGCTTGCCGGCGTTCTCGCAGATAATCTTGCTTCGAGTGCTCTCGTCCAGGCCTCCCAGGTTCCGCTGGATGGTCTCTTGGGAATCTGGCCAGACGCTATCGGGATGGGGATAGTCCGAGCCCCACAACACGTTGCCGGTTCCTATCACATCCAGCATATCTGGAATGACGTACTCGTCCTGGAAGGTGGAGTACCCCTGGCGGTACCAGAATTCGGTGGGCTTCATGCTCAGTCCGAGATGGAACAGACGGTCGTCGTACTCCTGGTCGAGACGAGGGAGAATGTAGGGCAGCCAGCCGACTCCGCACTCTCCCAGCACGAACGAGAAGTCCGGCTGGCGATCGCAGGCGCCGGAGAGGATCATGCTGGTCATGAACTCGGGGCCGGACAGCTGGAAGAGGGTGTACATGAGTCCCAGATCGATCCAGTGGTACCGATCATTGGTAGGGTCATCCGGATGGCGGAACTGGAGCCCTACAGTATGGAAGGAGATGGGCAATCCGGTCTCTGCGGCGGCATCCCATAGCACGTTCCACTCGTCCTGGTAGATCGGCTTCACGGCGCTGGAAACATTCATCTCCGCTCCTTTCAGGCCCAGGTCTGCGGCCCTCCTGAGCTGTTGAGCGGCAGTTTCCGGATCGTGGGAGGAGATGCAGGCCAGCCCGGCCAATCTCTGGGGATTGTGCTTGCAGAAATCGGCAATCCAAGAGTTGTATATGTCGAAGACCTGGGTGAGAGCTTCTGCGCTGGAGACGCCGCCGGCAGCATCGGAGAAGCCGCTGGCGACGCCCAGGATTCCATAGATCACCTCGGCCTGGACATTGTCAACGTCCTGGTCCTTCAGGCGCAGCTCCGGCGTGGTGGGGTGGAAGTTGCCGGCCTCTGCGTCGGAGAAGAAACCGAACTCGGCCATCTTGTCCAGTCGATGCGACCGTCCCGGCTCGTAGGGTTCGTAGGAGCCGGTGAGGGCGGCGGCAGCAACGAACCCCAACGATTCGCCGTCAGCCATCCACATCTTTCCCTCGTCGGTATCAATTACCCGGGGCATCCTGTCCTTCAGTTTGTCCGGGGCATTGGAGACGAAGAGGTCTTCCGGGAGCCAGACGATGTCGGTGTGGGTGTCTGCCGATATTACTTTGTAGTCCACGTCATTACCTTTCTACTCATTGTACCTGCCGCCTTGGCGTGAAGGCTTGAAAAATGCCCCAGCCTCCGAGGATGCACAGAGCGCGTTCTCATCGGGAACGATTTGGGCAGTGATAACTCGATCATAAAGCCATCGTCATTTTAACACGAACTGCTTTCACGAGTTTCGGTAGCAGGTCAGATAGAGGAGGAGTCCCGCAATGCTCTTGCTGTCCTTGATCTCGCCGGAGTTGATCAGGCCGATGACGGCGTCGGAAGAGACGGGACAGACCTCAATGTTTTCATCGTCTTCCGCCTCCAACGGGTCGTGTACCAGGTCCGTAGCGAGGTAGAGATGACTGTACTCGGTGGAGAATCCGGGTGTGATATAGAAGGAGGCCATATGCTTCAGGCTCCGGGCACGGAAGCCGGTCTCCTCTCGAAGCTCGCGCTGGGCCGCCTCGATCGGTTCCTCATCCGGTTCCATGACACCGGCGGGAATCTCTAGAAGCTCCTGTTCGACGGCCTTCCTGTACTGTCTAACCATCAGCACGTTGCCCTGAGCATCAACCGGGACGATGAACACGACGTCGTCATGCTCAACGATCTCGCGGGTTGTGGTCCGGCCATTGGGCATGGCTACGGTATCGACGCGGAGGGTAAGGAGCCGCCCCTGGAATATCCGCTCCGATCTGATGGTCTTTTCCGGTTCCATGGGCACTATTCGAACCGGGTAAGGCGGTGGGTTACGGTCGAGTAGAAACGGCCGGACGGCTGGAAGCGCAGGAAGCTTATCGATTCGGAGCTGCCGGAGATCGAGACCCGGTCGCCATCGGCCAGGGGATGGTCCATCTGGCCATCTACGCTGAGGTGGGCCCCGTGTTCGCCATACACGGTTAGCTCCACCTGGGCAGTGGGCGCCAGGACGAGGGGGTTGCGGATGGCGAGGTGAGGAGCGATGGGCGTCAGGACCAGCTCACGGCTCTCGGGCCAGAGTATGGGGCCTCCCACGGCCATGGAGTAGCTGGTGCTGCCCGTGGCGGTGGCCACGATGACACCGTCGGCTCGATAGGTTGTGAAAAGATCACCGTCGATTCGGGTCTCTATGCGGATGACCCTGGACACTCCGGCCCTGGCTACAACCATGTCGTTGAGGGCGTGAAAGGGGCCGGCCTCCTCTTCGTCGGCGGCTATGCTCACCTTCCCTTTTAGCACGGCTCTACTTTCGATTCTGCCGGGCTCGGAAAGTATCCCGAGTATCCCGCTTCGAGCGTCCTCTGCGCTGATCTCGTTCATGAAGCCTAGCTGGCCCATGTTGACACCCAGGATAGGGATGCGCATGTCCATCGCCACCCGGGCAACCCTCAGGACCGTACCATCGCCGCCGATGCTCAGAAACAGGTCGCTGCCGTCCAGTTTCTCCGAGGCCGCGCTGTCGTCCCAAGCCGAGCTGGTCCAGCTATCGTAACCCCCATCCCGCAGCTTGGTCAGCAGCTCCTGGGCCAAGTCTTTGGCGGCGGCTAGCCTGGGATGATAGAGGATGCCGATTCGATTGAACTGGTGCGTCTGGTAGTCCATCGGTGAGGAGACATCTGATTGTCCGTTCATATCACATCCTTGTCAAGAAACGGTCTGGTATACTCAGTGAGCATTACAGCACACACGGGGGTAACGGCTATGCGGATCGTCATCATTGGACAGGCGCCCTTTGGAGCATCGGTACTGGAGAAGCTCGTTGAGCGGGGGGACGAGGTGGTAGGGGTGTTCGCTCCGCCGGAGAGACGGGGCCGGGCTGACCCGTTGGCCGAGGCCGCTCAACAGAAGGGACTGGACTTGCACCAGGTGACCTCGATGAAGACCGACGAGGTGTACGACACCATCGCGGGTATGGAGCCCGACCTGGGTGTAATGGCCTTCGTTACTATGATCGTGCCCGAGCGGGTGCTCTACTGCCCCAAGTACGATACCATCCAATACCATCCGTCCATACTGCCCAAGCATCGAGGGGCCTCGGCCATCAACTGGGCGATAATCGAAGGCGATTCCAAGACTGGACTGACCATCTTCTGGCCCGACAAGGGTCTGGACACAGGCCCGGTCCTCCTTCAAAAAGAGGTTGATATCGGACCTGACGACACGGTGGGGTCGCTGTACTTCAATCACCTGTACCCGATAGGCGTCGACGCCATGCTGGAGTCGGTGGACCTGGTGAAGAAGGGCAAGGCGCCGAGAATCGTTCAGGACGAGTCCCAGGCCACCTACGAGGGGATATGCAGACCCGATGACGGGGTGATCGATTGGAGCAAGCCGGCCCAGACCGTCTACAACCTGATTCGAGGCACCAACCCGCAGCCGGGGGCATCGACCCAGATCAACGGGCAGACAGTGAAGATATTCGACTCCGAGCTGCGCGCCGGAGAGGGCGGTGGAACCCCTGGCGAGGTTGTGAAGGTCGAGGAGGACGGGTTCACGGTGTCGGCCCAGGGAGGCGCCATCAAGGTGAAGCGCGTCCAGCCGCCTGAATCGAAGAAGATCATGGCCCCAGAGTACATCGAGCAGTCTGGGCTAAAGGTTGGTCAGAAGCTGGGATAGGCCCGACTCACAGCGGGGCCCGCCCCTTTTGTCCCTTAATCGCAACACCGCCCGTGACGTTCACGTAGACACGCGCCTTCCAGGCCACGGGTCCACACGTCCCTGAGTAAAGAGAATGAAAGCCGTTGATTGAGCTCCGGGACTACCAACTCTACCTGATGCAACGCGTGGGCGACGTGTTGGCCGACGCGGGCGCCAGAATAATGATGCAGTTGCCCACCGGCGGCGGTAAGACCCACATCGCGGGCGAGTTGCTGTCAGAATGGCTGAAAGACGGGCGAAAGGCTGTCTGGTTGACTCACCGTAAGGAGTTGGCCGTCCAAACGGAAGGTATGCTGCGACAGGCCAACGTCCCGGCCACGGCCAACATCCGGTGGACCCCCCGCACTGATGCGCCAATGATAGCCAACGGTGTCGTTATCTTGATGGCTCAAACCGTGAGCAGGCGCAACTCAAAGGCGGCGGTGTGGGGCGACTACAACAGCCGCGACCTGATGATTATCGACGAGGCCCACCACGCCACTGCGCGCGGGTGGGCCAGGGCCATGAAGCAATGGCCTGGCCCAGTCATAGGTATGACTGCTACGCCGTGGCGTCTCTCTGAAAGAGAGGGGTTCGACCACCTGTTTGACGAACTGTACTGCGGGCCGCAGGTCTCGGACCTGCAATCAGGCGGATGGTTGTGCCCGGCATCGGTGGTGCTGCCTGCAGAGCAAGAGCAAGTTCAAGGCGGCCAGATTGATTACACCGGAGACTACAGCGAGTCCGGCATCGAGCTGGCCAACGACAAACGGGATGTCTGGACCGCCGGGGCGCTGCGATTCTGGCAAAAGCACGGCGAGAGCCGTCCAACCCTTGTCTATGCCGTGTCGGTGAGACACGCTCGAAACCTGGCAGCCGTGTTCAATGAGGCCGGAACACCCGCTGGACTGCTCCTGGGGGATACCCCGGATGAGGAGCGGGTCAGGCTCTTGCGGGAATTCCAGGACGGAGCCGTCAAGGTGCTGGTCAATGTCGTCGTGGCCACCGAGGGATTCGACCTTCCGGACGCCTCCTGCGTGGTGCTGACTCGCCCGACCATGAGCCTGTCTTTGTACCTGCAAATGGTTGGCCGCGGCTTGCGTCCCAAGCCGGACGGGGGCGATTGCATCGTACTGGACTTGGCCGGAAACAGTCTGCGACATGGGCTCCCCGAGGAAGACCGGGAATGGTCTTTGCTGCCGCGGGGAGCACCAACGGCGGGTGACGGAGAACCATGGGTGGTTCGATGCCCCGTGTGCGAGAGCGTGTCCCCTGCCGCAAGCCACGAATGCAGCCGGTGCGGTGCGGCCTTTGGGGACTCCTGTAATCGTTGCGGTGCTTGGAGAGTGTGGGATAGATGGAGTCGCAAGACCGGTTGTGGTGAAGACCACGACCTAGTATGCGATCTCTGCCACTACGACGCCCACGTCCATGCCCGTCTACCGGTAACTGAAGAGCTGAAGGAGCTATCGATGCTGAGAGATGGGGATGAACTCTCACCCACTAGGGACCCGTTTCTAAAGGACTTTCTGGAAGAAGAGCGCCGCCGGGTCACCTTCGCCGACGAGGGACGTAAAGAGGAGCTGCGATCGTTTATCGGCGTCCGGGAGTCTGAGCTGGCTGACGTCGAGGGAATGTGGGGTCGGTTCGAGCAGCATTTGCAGTCTCTCCCCCATGAGCAACGCCCTGAAAACGAGGCCATCAAGGCAAGAGCGTTTGTAGAATGGGAGAACAATCAAAAATCGGAGCTCGCCGGCTGGAAGGAAGAGCTTGCCGGCTTGGAGAACCGACCCATCGACGGGCAGTTAGTATTCAGTCAGGCTAGAGAGCGCTTGTTGCGGCTGCTGGAGGCCGAAGGGAGAGAGGCGGGACTGCTTCCACGGGCAACCCTTCGGGAAGAGTCCCCTCGTACAGTGATTGAAGAGCCTTCCCCGTCTAGCGTAACCAAACGTAAGCGTACTCCCAAACGGGAGTACATCAGGCCGATACTGGAAAGCCTGGTCGAGCTTGGCGGCTCGGCCAAGAGATCCCAAGTAGAAGAAATGGTCTTTCAGAAGATGAAGAGCGAGCTAACCGAACAGGACTTAGGATACTCACCATCCGAGCGAAGGCCGCGCTGGCGAGTTAGAGCAGGGTTTTGCCGACAGAGCCTGGTGGATAAGCATAGGTTCCTCAGGTCCGACTCGCCCCATGGCGTCTGGGAGATCACCGAGCTGGGGCGTAACTACCTCAAGGATCAGCAATAGCCGATTTCGGTCTCAGCTACCAGAGTGAGGGGCGGAGAGCATCTCCTATTTGGAGGAGCCGGGCCGGGAGAAGCTAGATCAGGGTGCCGACCGCGTTCTCGACGACGTCCATGACGAAGTGGGGGACTACGCCCATGAACAGAATCCCCACTACTACGACCGCCAGCGCCGAAACGAGGGGCAAGTCCACCTTGATACCTTCCTCGGAAGAAGGCTGGCCCAGGTACATCGCCTTGATGACCCGGACGTAGAAGTAGGCCGAGATCACACTGTTCACCACCCCGATGACGGCCAGCCACACCAGGTCGCTATCTACGGCGGCCTTGAAGACGTTGACCTTGGCCCAGAACCCGGCGGTCGGAGGGATGCCCATCAGGGAGACGAGAGAGATGGCCAGGGCGAAGGCGAGCACCGGGCTGCGGCGGGCAACACCGGCATAGTCGTTGATAAGCTCGCTGTTGATCTTGTTGGAGATGGCGATTACGGCAAAGAACGCACCGAGATTGGTCGCGGCGTAGGCCACAAGATAGAACAGGATGCTCTCGACGCCCGGGCCCAGCAGATGCCCCTCTCGACCGATGGACGCCAGGCCCACCATGATGAAGCCGGCATGGGCTATGGTGCTGTATCCCAGCATCCGCTTTATGTTGTTCTGAGCGATGGCCACCAGGTTTCCGATGAACATCGATACCGCGGCCAGGATGCCGAACAGCAGCGCCCACTCGTCGCTCATGGGACCGAAGGCCATGAAGAACACCCGGACTATCACGGCGAAGCCGGCGGCCTTGCTGGCGACGGACAGGTACGCGGCGATGGGCGTCGGCGAGCCTTCATAGACGTCGGGCACCCACATCTGGAACGGCACCGAGGATATCTTGAACCCGAATCCGGCAACGATGAAGATGACGCCGAGCAACAGCGCCGGCTGGTCTATGAGATCGCCTACCGAGGTGATCCGGTCGGCGATGTCCAGCAGATTGGTGCTGCCGGTGAGCCCGAACACCAGGGCCATGCCGTAGAGCATGACGGCGGAGCTGATGGCGCTGAGCACGAGGAACTTCATCGATGCCTCGGTGGAGCGGCTGTCCTTCATCAGGGATACCAGCGCCACTATGGACAGGGCGTTCAGCTCCAGGGCGATGTAGATGGAGATGAGCTCGGTGGCGCCGGCCATGAGCATCATTCCGCCCGAGGCCAGCATTACCAGGGCGTAGTACTCCCCCTGGAACCTGGGGAACCGGGCCACCGTCTCCTTGGAGGCGATGATTACCAGGGCGGCGACTCCCAGTATGAGGAACTTGAAGAATAGGCTGAAGTAGTCGACTATCAGAAAGCCGTTGAAGCCGGTCAGGACGTGGGAGTCCATGCTGTCCAGCTTGAGCCACAGCACCAGCGATAGGGCTATCGGCACCGCCAGAAATACGAGACTCAGCGTGGACAGAAGCTGTTTCCGTTTCAGGAACAGCTCGACGATGATCAGTATCAGAGCCAGACCACCGAGGGCCAGCTCCGGCATCAATAGGTATAGATCGTCTGGATACATTTAACTCAAGCGAACAGCTGACTAATGGGTTGCACGCCGGACCGTAGCATGTCCGTAATAAACGCCGGATAGATTCCTATCACCAGGGTTGCGGCGACCAGCAGTCCCGCTCCGGATGCGTCGACGATCGTGGCGTCGCCCACGCTGTCGAAGTGGGACTTGGACGGCCCGAACATCACCCTTTGAATCGTCCACAGTATGTAGGCGGCCGAGAACGCTATCCCCACGACGCCAAGGACCGTGGCGGTCCGCCACTCCTCGAAGGTCCCCAGGAACACCGTGAGCTCGGCGACGAACCCGCTGGTCGCAGGAAGGCCGAGGGACGCCAGCCCTGCGATAAGTATGGCAATGGCAATAAGTGGCATCCGAGGCGCCAGCCCGCCCAGGTCCGGGATATGTCTAGTGTGCACTCTATCGTATACCAGCCCCACCAGGAAGAAGAGGAGTCCCGTGATGGTGCCGTGGGTAAACATCTGCAGGGCCGCTCCGGTGAATCCCACCTCCCCGAAGGAGGAGACCCCCAGCAGGAAGAATCCCATGTGGCTCACACTGCTGAAAGCCACAAGTCGTTTCAAGTCGCTCTGGCGCAGGGTGACCACGGCGCCGTAGAGGATGTTGACCACGGCCGCGGAGACCAGCAGCCAATCCCAGTCCCGGGCGACGCCGGGAAAGAGGGTTAGCGAGATGCGAAGAATGCCGTACCCACCCATCTTCAGGAGCACCCCGGCCAGCATCACGCTGACCGCAGTGGGCGCGTCGGTATGCGCGTCGGGAAGCCAGGTATGGAAGGGCCAGATAGGCAGCTTGACAGCGAACGCGGCTATGATGAGGAAGAAGACGGCCTCGGCGGAGATGAACAGCTTGGGCGCCCAGTCCAGGCTGGTCCGGCCCAGTTCCACCATATCGAAGGTGCCAGCAGCGAAGCCCACCGCCAGGATTCCCACCAGCATGAAGGCGCTGGCCCCTACGGTGTAGATGAGGAACTTCATCGCCGAGTACTCTTTTCGTCCGCTGCCCCAGATGGAGATGAGTAGGTACATCGGCACCAGTTCCACCTCCCAGAACAGGAAGAACTGGACCAGGTCCAGGGAGGTGAAAACTCCCATCACGCCGGTCTCCAGCACCAACAGCCAGATGAAGTACTCCCGAACCCTGAGCTTGACGTACCAGGAAGCCAGGATCGCGGCCAAGGACAGCAGGGCCGTGAGGACGACCATGGGCATGCTGAGGCCGTCTACGCCAAAGAAGTACTGGACGTCGATGAAGGGTATCCAATTGTAACGCTCGACGAACTGAGGATCGGTCAGGCTGGTATCGAACTGGGATGCGGCTACCAGGGAGAATACCAGGGCAGTCATGGCGACAGCGAAGGCGATGAGTCTCGTCAAACGCGGGTCACGGCCTACCAGCACGATGAGGATAGCTCCTGCCAGGGGCAGGAATACGATTAATGTTAGCGTTCCCTGGAACATCTATCCGTTAGCCCGTCGCGAAGAAGAAGGCCGCTACAATAACGATAAGCCCAATGGAGATCGCCACACCATAGGTCTGGACCTGTCCCGTCTGCAATCTGCCTATAGCCCGACCCAAGTTTCGCCCTATCAACCCAACGGTGTTGACCACCCGGTCGACGAGGTGCCGATCGAACTTGTCGCAGAAGTTGGCCACGAACGCGTAGATCCCCTTCTTTACTATCAGGTCTTCGTAAAGCTCGTCGAAATAGTACTTCTTGACAAGAATGGTGTGGACGGGCTTGAAGGTAGAGATGATGGTATCGGGGGTTACCACCTTGGCCACGTAGACGGCATAGGCCACTACGATGCCCGCTGCGGCGACAATTGACGAGGATGCGGCAATACCGACGGAGAACTTCTCGCCGTGATCGTCCAGAAAGTAGCCCATCCAGCTATCTGGCACACCGATGAAGGAGAAGCCCGGTAGGCTGGCGAGTCCCGCTGCGAAGGCGCCGGCGGCCAGCACTATCAGGGGGATCAACATAATTGTCGGGGACTCGTGGGGCGCTCCGCCGTGATGGGCATCGTCGTCATGCGCCTCAGCCGTCTCGCCTCGGTACTGACCGGTGAAGGTGAGGAAGACGAGCCTGAAGATGTAAACGGAGGTGAGGAAGGCAGCGATGATGGCGAGAATAAAGACACCCTTCTCTTCGTTCCAGGCGACGTGGAGTATCTCGTCTTTGCTCCAGAAGCCGGCCAGCGGCGGTATTCCGGCGATGGACAAGGCCCCGATCAAGAAGGTGGCGAAGGTCCAGGGCATCGGCCGCATGAGGCCGCCCAGGCGACGAATATCTACGTCGTACTTCTCGCCGACCCCGTGGATCACACTTCCGGCTCCGAGGAACAGGAGCGCCTTGAAGAAGGCGTGGGTGAACAGGTGGAACATGGCCGCCGGCAGGGAGCCGACTCCCAGAGCCAGCATCATGAATCCCAGCTGGCTGACCGTGGAATATGCCAGGACACGCTTGAAATCGGTCATCACCAGGCCCATGGTGGCCGCGAACAAGGCGGTGCCGGCTCCGATGTAGGCCACTGTCTGCATAGCGCTGGTGGACTCCTCGAACAGAGGGAAGAACCGAGCGACCAGGAATACGCCGGCGGCGACCATGGTGGCGGCATGGATCAGGGCGCTGACGGGTGTGGGGCCTTCCATGGCGTCGGGAAGCCACGTGTGGAGGGGGAACTGGCCCGACTTGCCCGCCGCGCCGGCGAATATGCCCAGGGCTATCAGGGTCAGGGCCATGCCACTCAGGATGCCGGCTTCGGCCATGTGGTGAAGGGCCGCTATGTCGAAGCCTTTGGAGCCCACTGTGAAGTAGACCCCCAGTATCGCTATGAGGAAACCGAGGTCTCCGAATCGGGTAACGATGAACGCTTTCTTCGCTGCTGCTGCGGCCGAGGGTCGCTGGAACCAGAACCCGATGAGCAGGTAGGAAGAGAGACCGACCAACTCCCAGAAAACGTAGACCATTATCAGGTTGTCCGCCAATACAATACCCAGCATGGAGAAGGTGAACAAAGACATGTAGGCGAAGAACCGGGAGACGGACTCGTCGTCCTTCATGTAGCCGATGGAGTAGACCTGGACCATAAGGCTGACGCCCGTCACCACGAAGAGCATCACCGCCGTCAAGGAGTCCATCATGATGCCGAGCCTGATGTCCAGGGGCCCGACCTCCATCCACGTGTGGCTGGCGTACTCGATGACGTGGCCCGGCTCGCCGATGACCGAGCCCAGCGCCCAGATGGACAATGCCAACGACCCGCCGATTCCCGCAACGGCTGCAACGCCGCTGAGCAGCGAAGTAGAGCCGATGAGGGGCCTGATGACAAGGAATATCAGTGTAAAGGAGACGAGGGGAAGGAAGAGTATGAGCCAGGCCGCTGATTCGGGGAGCATCTATATCTTCCTGAGTATCTCGTCGGCGACGTGTTCGCGGCCTTTGGGAACGTAAACGATGAAGGGGACGGTCTCGGACCAGGACAGGATGTCGCCTTCGGGGAGGATTCTGGTGGGAAGGCCTTCGCCCTCCATCAGCTCCTTCCACATCTCGGCGAGCATCAGGTTGGGGACTCTTTTGTACTCTATCCAGCTCAAGGTAGTTGTGTTGACTTGCGGGCCTAGCCTCGTAGGGTGTCGACGTCTCCCGCGTTCACGCTTTCTCTCGTCCGGTACACGGCTATAACCACGGCCAAGCCCAGGGCTACCTCGGCTGCCGCCACTGTAATGATGAACAATGCAAAGACCTGGCCGGTCAGCAACGTCGGAGTTGCGTACCTGGAGAAGGCAACGAAGGCGACGTTCACGGAGTTGAACATGATCTCGATGCACATGAGGATGGCCACTATGTTGCTCTTGACCAGCGCGCCCCACAGGCCTATGCCAAACAGGATGGCGGACAGCGTCAGGAAATGTTCCAGTCCGATCATTCAGCTGTTATCTCAGTTTCGATTTGCTACTTTTCTCGAGCTATGACTATTGCGCCCAGCATGGCGGCCAGCAGCAGCACCGAAGCGAGCTCGAAGGGCAGCACGAACTTGTTGAACAGTGCGTCTGCCAGTACCTCGGTGGTGGCGTCGGGCGGACTCTCGGCCGACTCGGGCCAGTTAGTCGTGAATATGGCGACGATGATCGCCGAGCATATCACGCCGACCAGAAACAACCCCGGCGCCATGAGCCGGTTGGAGGGGTTGCCCCGCTGGGTGTCCCGGGTGAGCATGATGGCGAATATGAGCAGAATGGATATGGCCCCGGCATAGATGAGGACCTGGGCAACGGCGAGGAAATCGGCCCGCAGAATGACATACAGCCCGGCTACCGCCAGGAAGGAGAGGACCAGGAACAGGGAGGCCCTGAAGATGTCCTTGAGAAGCACGACCGCCGCCGACGATACCACGGCCAGTATGGCCAGTACCCAGAAGGCGATACCGATTCCTACTTCCATCTCTTAGGTCTGGTCTCCCTCAGGCGCCGGTTGTCCCGGCTTCTTCGCCGATTGGGGCACAGGCTCCCCTTCCTCTGCCCAGCGGCCCTCCCACGGTCTGCCAGCCACGTCCGAAGGCATGGAGTAGTCCGCTACGTACTGGATGCCGTCCAGGTTGGGGCGGAAGAAGGCGCTGGGCTGGTTGGTCTTGCCCCTCAACTCCTCGACGTCGATGACCATGTTGGTGCGCTCGTAGGTAGCGCGCTCGAAGCCGCTGCCCATGTACAGAGCATCGTAGGGGCAGGCCTCCACGCAGAGGCCGCAGAACATGCAGCGCCCGCCGTCGATATCGAACACGTCAATAGCGTAGTCGAGCCCCTGCTTGGGGTCGCCCTCGGGATGAGTAACTATGCGGATCGTGCCCAAGGGGCAGTATTTGGCACAGGAGGCGCAGCCGGTGCACCGGTCTTCGTACCAGATAAACTCGTAGCCGCGGAAGCGGGGGCCCCTTCGGACGTACTCGTCGGGGTACTGGACGGTGAACGGCTTCCGAAATAGATGCTTCAGGGTGACCATCAGGCCTTTTGCGATTCCCAGTCCGTACATTACTCGCTTCCTCCCCTGACCGGCGTTACAAATGTCCCGAATCTATCGAATCTACGAGGCACCACGTCTCTCTTCTGGCCCGGGAACCTCAGGAAGGTGCTCATGGCTACAATCAGGATGGCGGCGATAGCGATGTTGACCGGGATCAGCCATGGCGGCAGTCCATCGTCCCAGACCACCACTTCTACAGCGGCAATGGCGGCGTTGACCAGAGAGAGGGGGAACATGAACTTCCAGGCCAGGGCCATCACCTGATCGATGCGCAGCCTGGGCAACGTGGCGCGGGTCCACACGAATAAACCGAACAGGAAGAGTATCTTGATCAGCAGCCAGATGTAGCCGGGGAAGCCGGGGCCTTCCCATCCGCTGAGGAAAAGGGTGGCTATGACGGCGGCGTAGCCGACAAGGGCTATGCCCTCGGCTGTAAGGAACATGACAAACTTCATGCCGCTGTACTCGGTGTGGAACCCGGCGATGATCTCGGATTCCGCTTCAAGGAGGTCGAAGGGAGTGCGGTTCAGCTCGGCGGAGACGGCGATGAAGAGGATGATGAACCCCAGGGGCTGATAGAGGATCATGGGCCAGCTGGACTGAGCCAGCACGATATCGTTGAGGCTCATGGAGCCGACCACCAGGACCACGCCCATTATGGACAGGACCAGGGGTATCTCGTAGCTGACCAGCACCGCGACGGCCCTCATCGCTCCGAAAAGGGCGTACTTGTTGTTGGAGGCCCAGCCCGCCATGAACACAGCTATCGTGTCCAGGGCTGTGATGGCGACGATGAACAGGATCCCTACGTTCAGATCGGTGAGGAAGGTTTTGCCGCCGAAGGGGATAACGGTAAACATCAAAAGCACCGGCACCATCATCGCTACCGGCGCGATGTTGAAGACTATCTTATCGGCACCGGCGGGTACCAGGTCCTCCTTGGTCAATATCTTGATACCGTCCGCTGCAGGCTGAAGGATGCCAAAGGGGCCTACCCTGTTGGGGCCGAGCCGGTTCTGCAACCGGCCCAACAGCCGCCTCTCCATCCAGATCATCAGGGGGACTAGGATCATGGGCACGTTGACCACTATCAACACGCTGAGGAAGCCGATTACCAGGTAGATGACCCAACCCTCGACGGAGTCGGGAAGTGCCCACTCCAACCAACCGGTGATGGTCTCTCCCAGCTTGGCCCACAGCTCGTAGAACCAGTCCATTAGCGGTCGACCTCACCCATGTTGATGTCTATGCTGCCGAATATCACGATGAGGTCGGCCAGCTTGTACCCGACGATCAAGTCTCGCAGGACGGTGAGATTGATGAAAGAGGGAGACCTGATCTTGCACCGGTAGGGAGAGATGGAGTTATCACTGACCAGGTAGAATCCCAACTCGCCTTTGGGGGCCTCTACGTGAGCGTAGGCGTCTCCCACGGGCGGGCGGATCAGCGCCGGCGCATCGGCGCGGAAGGGGCCCGGCGGCATCTGCTGCATCGCCTGCTTCACTATCCGCACGCTCTCTCGCATCTCCTCCAACCGCACAAGGAACCGATCATAGGTATCGCCAACGGCGCCCACTGGCACGTCAAAGTCAAAGCGGTCGTACACCTCGTAGGGATCGGTCTTTCGTAGGTCCCAGGGAACGCCGCTGGCGCGGAGTACGGGGCCGGTGACCGAGCAGTTGATGGCCTTGTCCTTGGGCAGTATGGCCAGGTCCTTGGTGCGGGAGACCAGTATCTCGTTCTCTCGGAGGAGCTGTTCGTACTCGTCTATGTAGCCCGGCATCTCGTCTATGAACTTGGTGATGGCGGGCATGAACTCATCGGGCAGGTCGCCGCTCACGCCGCCTATGCGCATGTAGCTGTAGGTGATGCGTGCGCCGCACACCAGCTCGAACAGGTCCAGTATCTTTTCTCGCTCTCGAAACATATACATTAGCGGAGTGGCCAGGGCGCCCAGGTCATTGATGAAGAAACCGAGTCCCATGCAGTGGCTGGCGATGCGCATAAGCTCGGCCATGACCACGCGGATGTACTTGGCCCGCTCCGGCGGCTCTATGCCAGCCAGCTTCTCGGCGGCGAGCACGTAGGCCAGGTTGTTGGACATGGATGCGAGGTAGTCCAGCCGGTCTGTGAGTGTGATGACCTGGGTGTAGGTGCGCTCTTCTCCGAGCTTTTCCGTCCCTCGATGCAGGTATCCGAATATCGGCTCGAGCTCGGTGACCACCTCTCCATCGAAGGTGACGCGCATTCGGAACACCCCGTGGGTGCTCGGGTGCTGGGGCCCGATGTTGACCATTACCTCTTCGGTCTTAAGCGTCAAGACTACTTTCTCCCCTCAACGGGACGGGTTGCACTACCCGAATTGAAAGGACCATTTGAGTTCATGCGGTGGTGAAGTCCTTGCGATGGGGATGGCCTTCGAAGCCTTCCCAAAGCAGTATCCGCTTCAGGTTGGGGTGACCGGAGAAGCTCACCCCCAGCAGGTCGTAAATCTCTCTCTCCTGAAAGTTGGCGCCCTCCCAAATACCGATCATGGAGGGGACGATAGGCTCTTCCCTATCGTAGACCCGCGTCTTCAACACTACCCTATGGTTGTGCTGGATGGAGACGAGATGATACACCATCTCGAAGTAATCGATGAAATCGGTCCCGGTCACCGCCGATAGAAAGTCCGTGCTAAGTTCAGGAGTGTCGTGGCAGTAGCGAGCCACCTGCTCCAGGGACTCGACATTAAGGAGTATGCACTCCCCTTCGGCTTCTAGCACCGAGCCTGGGAACTGCTCCTGGAGGTTCTGGTAAAGCTGGTTTACATCCAGCGGGGTAGTCACCGCAGGCTAGCTCTTCTTCTTGGCGATGCTGTATTTCTTGATCTTGTTCTGGAGCTGCATCAGCCCGTACAGCAGGGCGTCGGGACGGGGCGGGCATCCGGGGATGTAGACATCGACGGGAACTATTCGATTGACGCCCGGGACTACGCTGTAGGCCTCGTAGTAGGGGCCGCCGCTGGTGGCGCAGACCCCCATCGAGATGACCCACTTGGGCTCCGCCATCTGATCGTAGATGCGCTTGATGGGCACGGCCATCTTCCAGGTAACGGTGCCGGCCACCACCATCAGATCGGCCTGGCGGGGGGAAGCTCGAAAGGCCTCCATGCCGAACCTGGCGATATCGTAGCGGGACATCGCCGTGCCGATCATCTCGAAGGCGCAGCAGGCGAGCCCGAAGGTCAAGGGCCAGACGGCGTTCCTTCGACCCCAGTTCAGTACGAAGTCCACTGAGCTGACCAGGAGGTTGCGCTTCAGGTCGTCCGGCACCTCGATGACGGGATCGGGATAGGGGACCTTGGACGAGTCCTTTAGCGCCTGTACCTCGGCGCCTTCGGACTTGTCCAACGCCTGGATTTCGATGGGAGTTCCGAGTATTTCGATGCCCTGCTGCTTCTCTGCCACGTTAGCTCCATTCCAGGGCCTTTTTACGCCATGCGTAACCAAAACCGACGAGTAGTATAGCGATGAATATGCCCATTTCTATCAGGCCGAATAGCTTCAGCTGGTCCAGATGTACCGCCCACGGGAAGAGAAAGACAACCTCGACGTCAAAGATCACGAACAGCAGGGCAAAGAAGTAGTACCGGAAGTTGTACCTCACCCAGGAGCCGCCCACGGTCTGCATGCCGGACTCATAGGTCTCCGACTTGACGGGGTTGGGATTTCTAGGCTTCACGCCAACGTAGGACAGGGCCATGGGAATAAGGATCATGGTGGTGGGAATGAAGGTGGCCAGAAGCAGGTAGATTCCGATGTAGCCGAAGTCGGCAAGCACGATTCTTCCTCCTGTCCGACGTTCGGCAAAATATATCACAAGCCCTGGGGGTCTGCAAGTGAAATTCACCACAATTTAAAGCGGAAAACCAACGTGCGTTGACACTGCTCTCCGCGGCGGGGTAAATTTGGGCGATTTCACAAGTCAGGAGCGGTGGCGAAACATGATAATCAAGGTAGTTGTGGTTGGGCCCTACATGGAAAACACCTATATCGTCGGTTCCGAGGAATCGAAGGGGTGCGCGCTGGTCGATGCAGGAGCGGACGCCCCTTCCATCCTGAGCGCAGTCGAGGACTCGGGGCTGGAGGTGAAATACCTGCTGACGACCCACGGCCACGAGGACCACGTGGGCGCCGTCGCGGCGGTTCAGGAGTCCACCAACGCAACCTTCGCCGTCCACGCCAACGATGTTTCGATGTGGCAGGACTCCTCGGACGGCGAGTCCGTCATTCCCGACTATCGCACTCCCCCCGATCCGGACCTGTATCTCAAGCAGGACGATGAGGTGGAGATAGGGGACCTGCGATTCCAGGTGATCGAGACCCACGGCCACACCCCCGGCGGCATCTCCTTCTATGGACACGGGGTGGTGTTTACCGGCGATACCCTGTTCAAGGGCAGCGTCGGCAGGACCGACTTTGCCGGCGGCGATTGGGACCAGCTGATGAACAGCATCAAAACCAAGCTGCTGGTATTGCCCGAGGACACGATAGTCCTGCCCGGCCATGGCCCCCACTCGACCATCGGCGATGAGAAGCGCCGGAACCCCTTTGTAGGAGAGGCAGCGGGGTAAGAGTGCGGGCTCTGTGGTTGTTCATGGACGAAGGTGGACCATCAGCGCACTAATCCGATTTCTTCTCTAGCTCTTTGATGCGCTGTTTTAGCGAATCTAGATTCCATACCTCATCGGTAAAGGCAAGCACCTGCTTTAGGTCTTGAGCTGCGTCTCTGGTCTGACCGAGTTCCTCTAAAACATCCGCACGCTCTTTACGGCTATCTAAGTCAATTGGATTTACTGCCAAGGCACGATCCAATATAGCCTTGGCCGCATTTAGATCAGATGTCGCGTCGTCTGTCCGGTCAAGATGTTTTTGAAGCCTGGCTCGCTTAATCAGAGCTGGTACGTACCAAGGGTCGTCCGTTAGCGCATTGCCATAGTCGTCTATCGCTTTGTTATATAAGCCTGATGGCGTTTCCGTTTCGCTAATTTTTTCCAGTTCGTCTAATGGAGTATCAATGGCACGAAGCGCAAACGATGAGTATTCCAACTGTGCAAAAACTTGTAATTCGAAGGCTAATCTACGTAAGACGTCCGCCCTACTCGTAAACCATCTCGCTTTGTGGGAAGCAACCTCAACTGCTTTATTGTATGCAGATAGTGCTTGTTGCTTATCGCCTCCTTCGAATTGGTCGGCTTGACCTCTTATGCCGTAAGCCAAGGCAAGGGCGTCATTTACTTTCTCGTTTCGGCGCCCCGTTCTATGGGCAAGTTGTTCCAGCATTCCTTCAGTGACAATGGAACCGTAACGATCCATAGACTGCAAAGCGTTGTCAATGGCCCTGTCAACCGGGTCCTTCCAGAAGCGCCTTTTGACTTTTCCAAGCCAGGTTTGGTTTCGAGGATCCTCGAAAGCGTCGCGACTTCCACAGTTCGGACAGAACAGCACCTGTTTCTTAGCGCCAACGCCGCAGTGTCTACAGCTCTTCACAACCTGCCTCCGCCCAACATCGTGGCGGTTACACGAACAGAGGCCCGAACACTAAAGCGACGATGGACATCAGCTTCAGCAGGATGTTCAGCGAGGGGCCGGAGGTGTCCTTGAAGGGGTCGCCCACAGTATCGCCGACTACGGCGGCGGCGTGGGCGTCGGAGCCTTTGCCTCCGTGTTCTCCCGATTCCACGTACTTCTTGGCGTTGTCCCACGCTCCGCCGGCGTTGGCCATGGTAATGGCGAGCATCACGCCGCTGGCGATGGAGCCTATCAGCAGGCCGCCCAGCGCCTCGGGACCCATGATTGCTCCCATGAGAATGGGGGCGATGATGGCTAGCAGCCCGGGCAGGATCATCTCTCGGAGGGCGCCCTGGGTGCTGATGGCTACGGCTTTACCGTACTCGGGCCGGGCAGTTCCTTCCATGATGCCGGGTATCTCTCGGAACTGACGCCGCACCTCGGCGACCATGCTGTTGGCGGCCCGGCCAACGGCCCCGAGGCTCAATGCGGAGAAGATGAAGGGCATCAGTGCGCCCACCAGAAGCCCGATCAGAATGGAAGGCTCCCGGATGTTGATGATGTCGATCCCCACCACCTGGGAGTAGGCTGCCATCAGGGCCAGCGAGGTCAGCACTGCCGAGCCGATGGCGAACCCCTTGCCGGTGGCGGCGGTGGTGTTGCCCAGAGAGTCGAGGGAGTCGGTCCGCTCCCTCACGTCGGGAGGCAGGCCGGCCTGCTCGGCGATGCCGCCGGCGTTATCGGCTACCGGGCCGTAAGCGTCGGTGGCGAGGGTTATGCCCAGGGTCGAGAGCATACCCACGGCTGCGAGAGCTATCCCGTAGAGTCCGCCCAGCCAGTTGGCCAGCCATATCGCCACCACCACCGCTACTACGGGGATGAGGTTGCTCAGCATACCCAGCCCCATGCCTCCGATGATCACGGTGGCCGGGCCGGTGAGGGTCTGCTTTGAGAGCCACCGGGTGGGAAAGTACTCGTAGGAGGTGAACCACTCGGTGGCTGTTCCTATCACCTGTCCCGCTACCAGTCCGACGAGCACGGCCCAGAACAGGTTGAAGTCCAAGTCCAAGACGGAGATGGCTACGCCCGCTCCAATCAGGACCAGTCCGCCGGCTGAAAAGATTCCGGTGCGGAGGGCCCAGAGCAATCTTCCCATGCTGGCGCCCTCACCGGTGCGGACCAGGAAGGTGCCCAGAATCGACGAGAAGATGCCGATGGCGCCTATGAGCAGGGGAAGCATGAAAGCGTTGGCGTCATAGGTCGCCGTATCGCTGGCGGCGAATATGCCTGCGGCGGCGGCCAGGGCCATGGTGGCGATGATAGAACCTACGTAGGACTCGAACAGGTCGGCGCCCATGCCGGCCACGTCGCCCACGTTGTCTCCGACGTTATCGGCGATGGTGGCTGGGTTTCGAGGGTCATCCTCGGGGATGCCCTGCTCCACCTTGCCTACCAGGTCCGCGCCCACGTCGGCCGCTTTGGTGTAGATACCGCCGCCGACACGGGCGAAAAGCGCCACCGAGGAGGCGCCGAAGCTGAATCCGGCGATGACTATCGGGTCTTTGAAGGTCCAGTAGAGGGCGGTTACGCCGATTATACCAAGTCCCACCACGGTGACGCCCATGACGGCGCCGCCGGAGAAGGCCACCCTGAGGGCCGGGCTGAGCCCGGTCCGGGCGCTGGCCGTCGTGCGGACGTTGGTCCTTACGGCCACGCTCATGCCTATCAGGCCCGCCAGCCCGGAGGCCACCGCGCCTGCTATGTAGGAGATGGAGGTCGATGGCAGGGCGCGTGCCGGGCCTGCGATCTTGTCCAGAACGTCGGCGTCTATGAAGACCCACAGCACCGCGAAGATGATAGCGGTGAAGACGGCAAGAACCGAGTATTCCCGTGCTAGGAAGGCCATCGCGCCTTCCTGGATTGCCTTGCCGATCTCCTTCATAGTGTCGTCGCCCTCGTCCTGTCGAAGGATGTACATGACGAGTGCAAGGCCGAAGAGGAGGGCGGCAACGCCCGCGGCCAAACTTAGTACGAGAATTGTCATTGTTCCCAGGCTCCAGACTGTTAGGAGGATTACACTGGCTGGGATTTTAGCGATTCAGCCCGCCGGGGTCAAGGGAAGCGTTACAAAATTCACGAGCCCGAAGCACGGTCTTGCAGGGAATCGCGCACCGTTTTGAGCTGGGACTCCAGCTGGCTCTGCCGATAGGCGACGGTCAGGTCTCCGCGGGTGCGTTCCAGTACGCCGCGCAGCATATCCGTGGTGCGCCGAAGGCCGCCGGTTATGGCGTCCGGGTAGTCTATGGTAATCAGCACGGAGTAGATCTCGTCCATGTGGCCCAGCACCTCCTCGCAGCGCTGGATATCGTCACGGCGGAGGGTGTCGAGGATGTGGCGCCGCATCTCGCTGGCCGCCTCGGCCAACCCGTTGAGGTAGGCCGCGGAATGGACACCCAGCTCTTCCGGGTTGGGCAACGAGCCACCCGACGCCAGCGCCAGGGTGATGGCGGCCTCGGCGTATTCTTTTTGGGAGTCGTGGACGAACCCGACGTGGAATACGTCCGGGTGGTCCTTCAGGGCGCTTTTCGCCTCGTCGAGGCAGACCCGCGCCTTGGCCATTAGCTCCCGAGCCGTTTCGAACTCGAGGCGATGGATGGCTCGGATGGAGTTGGCACAGTGCCGGATCGCCTCGCGGCACTTGGGCAGGCCCTCTTCTCGGGCCCGATGCTTTTCGGCGAGATGGGTCCTGATCTCTTCTGCTATGGGATCCAGATTGAGAATGGGACTGGTCAATTTGCTCCTTTGCGGTAGGCCTCTATCCGGGAGACCATATTTCGGGTCGCCTGCTCGATGTCCGGGGCAGACATGACGGCGCTGATGACGCATACCGCGTCGGCGCCCGCCTCCATGACGGGACCGACGTTGCTTTCGTTTATGCCGCCAATGGCGACCACGGGCACGGAGACCGCTTCTACGACCCTGCGCAACGTTTCGAGGCCAGCGGGTCGGGTCTTCTCCTTGGACGAGGTCTCGTAGATGGCGCCAACGGCTATGTAATCGGCATCCTGCTCCTCTGCTCGCAAAGCCTCTTCATAGGTGGCGTTGGACACCCCGACTATGTTTTCGTCGGCAACGAGGGGCTTCACCTGGGTGAGGGGCAAGTCCTTCTGGCCCAGGTGGAGGCCATCAGCCTTGGAGATCATGGCCAGGTCCAGGTGATCGTTGATGATGGATACGACGCCCGCCTCGGCGCAGAGGCGAACGAGCTCCCGGACTATGGGCAGCTGCTCACCCTTATCTCGGACCTTGTCTCTCCACTGAATGATGCCAGCTCCGCCTTTGATGAGGGCCTGCGCGGCCTCTAATTCCGTGCAGCCCCGGCAAAACTGGGGATCGAGGATGACATAAAGGCCCCGTACTCGTTCCCTGGATGATTTTGATGCAGGCATGGGTCAACTGGAGGGCGGGCGATAGCCGGCGGAGCCCGCCTTTCTCAACGCCTCGATCCCCTCGTCCATGGTCATCAGAATGGTGGTCTTGAGTGAGCTTACCGAACCCCCGGCCGCCGCGGCCATGGCAAGAGCGGCCGAACTCATGTTATCGGGGAACTGACAGATGAGCACGGTATCGTAATCGCCAAAGGAGAACCATCCGTTTTCGACCTTACCTCCCAGCCTTTCGACAACCGGGCGGGCCATCTCCAACCGGTTCTGAGGATTCCCGACCTGCACGGCCCAGGCCTCGGGCGTGTAGCTTACCTGAAGCATATAGTAGGGCATTCTATGCCTCCTGTCCTATCGGGATAACGGCAACCGGGACACGATGCAAATGGCCTAGGCGTCCTTGATAGCGGGAGGCAGCTCCCCATCGCGGGCGGCATCGATCATCTGCTGGGCTTCCTCGGGCATGTCGACACCCATGTCGCCGAGTCGCTTTTCGGCCCACCGGCCGATGTTTCGCGGGTCCTTGTAGTAGTCATCGATGGGGTTGGCTTGGGCTGGCCCGGCCTCCTCCAGTCTGGTCTGCCCGGACTTGTGATAGGCAACCCTCGATATGACCCGGTCCAGGTCCCGGCTGCCACAGGAATCACAGGTCGCGTTTACCTCTGAGCCGATGCTCCGGACGAACACCGAAGTAATCACCTTACAGGAAGCGCAGCTGTATTCGTAGATTGGCATGCTGTCAGCTAGTCGACATCATCATCACCGAAATCGGCGTCCCCATCATCGCCTATGCCGTCGGGCATCTCTCCCGCCTCCATCTTGTCCACCATCTCATCGAACTCGGGGCCCATATCCTCGCCCATCTGGCCGCCCATCCTCTTCATCCATCTAGCCATGCTCTGGGGATCGTTCTCGTCGACATCGCCGAAGCTGGATGGGTCGGCCAGCTCCTCCATGCGGCTCTCTTCCGACTTGAGCACGGCTACCCGGGACACGAGCCGGTCAAGCTCTGGGCTGCCGCACCGGGGGCAGGCCTTGGAGAGAGGATCGGTGAACCCTCGCACCAGCAGGCTGACCCGGCGCTCGCAGCCGTTGCATCTGTACTCGTAGATGGGCATATGGGGACAAACCAATTTTAACACACCGGGTGAGGTGCGTAACTCAGGAGACGGCGTTCCTGATGAGATCGACCTGGGGTGGGGAACGGGGGTCGAGTGCCCGGATGGCAACAACGTCGATGCGCCAGTCCTCAGGCAGACCCGAGTTCTCCTGGAGGTAGGCCTGGGCAGTCTCGATCAGCTTCTCCTGCTTGGCGGCGGTGACCGACTCTTCGGGCCGGCCAAACGTCCGGTCTCTCCGGGTCTTTACCTCGACGAACACCACCGCGTTGCCCTCGAGGGCCACGATGTCCACCTCTCCATAAGCACACCGGTAGTTGGTCTCCAGTATCGAGTAGCCCTGCCGCTCCAGGTGTCTCTTTGCCACGCCCTCCCCCCATTTGCCCAGCCGTTTGCGGTGTTGGGACATGGCTTCTAGGAAACGTCGAATAGGGGAGTCTGGTCCTGGAGAGGCGCTGGTTTGGTCCGGGAGGTCCTGACTCGCCGGGCCGGCTTTTCGATCGGCTCTTCTCGGATGGGAGCGAAGGACTTGCGGTGGATAACGCAGGGCCCGTTGAACTCCAGTGCGGCCAGATGTTCCGGCGTACCGTAGCCCTTGTTGCGGACGAACCCGAACTCCGGGTACGTGGAGTCCAGAGACTCCATGAGCCTGTCTCTCTCGACCTTGGCCACAATGGATGCCGAGGCGATGGACCGACACAGGGCGTCGCCGTGGATTACCGGGTACTGAGGTATGTCCAAGTCGGGGATCTCGAGGGCGTCTATGACGAGACAGTCGGGCAGTGTAGACATGCGCCGAACCGCTCTACACATCGCCAGCCTCGTGGCAGCAACTATTCCGATGCTATCTATCTCCCCGGACGACGCTTCTCCGACACACCAGGCCAGCGAGGCCTCTTTGATCTGGTCCGAAAGGCGGTCACGTGTCGCTGCAGTGAGGGCTTTGCTATCTCGGACCTCGGCCAACCACGGGTGGTCCAATTCATGGGGGAGAATGACGGCGGCGGCCATGACGGGCCCGGCCAACGGACCCCGGCCCACTTCGTCGATGCCGGCGACGAGGCCGAACCCCTGGTCGCGAAGCTCTTCTTCCAGGCCGGATGAAGGCGCCGACTCCGGGTCTAGCAAGCTGGTCCTCCAGCTCGGCTGCGCACCTAACCCACTCTCAACGAGTTCCTGACACTGACAGCGATCGGTCCGATTGCACCGGGGACGTGCTGTCTATGACCCCACCCCCTATCACCTCTTCCCCATGGTAGAAAACGATGGCCTGGCCCGGGGCCACCGCCCTCTGAGGGGTTGCGAAACGCACCTCGGCCGAGTCGCCGGAGGGTGTGAGCTCCACCGCCGCCTCGGGAGCGTGGTGCCGTACTTTTGCGGTGATCGGTAACGCTGCGTCGGGTGTGGCGCCGGAGGTGTATCGGACGGAGGAGGCGACTAGGCTACGGCACAGTAGGTCGTCCTTTTCTCCGACCACCACCACGTTCTCTTCGGGCACGATGTCCACCACGTATCGAGGGGACGGAGAGCTGATTCCCAGGCCCTTGCGCTGGCCTATGGTAAAGAGCTCGACCCCGTTGTGGTCACCCAGGACGTTTCCGGAGGTGTCCAGGATCTCACCGGGATGAGCGTCCACGTGCTTTCGGACGAAGCCCCTATAGTTGCCATCGGGGATGAAGCAGATGTCCTGGCTGTCGGGCTTGTCGGCATTGGGAAGCCGAAGCTTCTGGGCGGTCCGCCTGATCTCAGGTTTTGAGTGCTCCCCGACAGGAAAGAGCAGATACTCCAGCTCCCTCTGGCCCAGGCCGTAGAGGACGTAGCTCTGGTCCTTGCCCGGGTCTCGGGCGCGGAGGAGCCGGTATCCGTGGGCAGTGCGATCGATGCGGGCGTAGTGTCCCGTGGCCAGCTTCTCGGCGCCCAGCGCCCTCGCCTTGTCGATGAAGAACCGGAACTTCACGTGATCGTTGCAGGCGATGCAGGGGTTCGGCGTCCGACCCCTTCTATACTCGTCGATGAAGTACTGGACTACGTGGGTATGGAACTCCTTTTCGAAGTTGAGGACGTAGTGGGGGATGTCCAGCACGCCGCAGACCCGCCTGGCGTCGCTGGTGTCCTGGGCGCTGCAACACCCCTTGTTCCGTCGAGAGTAATCGGGGTCCTCGATGGAGGAGAGCCGCATGGTGATGCCGATGACATCGTAGCCGGCGTCCTTGAGGAGGTAGGCGGCAACGGAGGAGTCCACGCCTCCGCTCATGGCTACGACCACTCTCCCCTTGACTGCATGATCTGTATCGGGCATGACGTTGGGGGAAGGATAGCACGGCGGATATCCGCTAGCAACGAGCGTGTTTGTTCGGTGCTGAGCAGCACGCCTGGCCGCTCAGCACTCGTCGTCTAGCAAGGTGCTGGTTGAGCTAGTCTCTCAATGAGGGATGTCTTCGTCCCACCCGCCCGCCCTCGGAAGGTTTTAGAGATGGGGGCACATCGCCCATTCCCCCTGCCAGAGGGAAAACCTTTTGGACTCCGTGGATGCGCTGTCCTGAGAGGGTATTGTGCTAGAATTCAGGTGGAGCTCTGTACCGGAGCGGGCGAGGAGGAATCAGAGGCTGGAACCGTCTAGCAAGGCCAGAAGGATAGTGGACATAGCATCCGACAGGCAGGCGTCGGACATCCGGATGCTGGACGTGGGGAAGGTGTGCAGCTTTGCCGACTACTTCGTGATTTTCAACTCCGAGACCTACAGGCATACCGATGCCCTCAAACAGGAGATCGCCAAGGGGCTGGAGGAAGAGGGCATCCGGGCGCTTCACACCGAGGGAAGCAGCGATTCGGGCTGGGTGCTCCTCGATTACGGGGACGTCGTAGTCCACATCTTCGCCAAGGCCGAAAGGGCCTACTATCGCCTGGACGAGCTGTGGCAGGATGCCACCACCGTGGTGCACATCCAATAGGCGCCCCGCTCTTTATTCTCTAATCCATATGTCAGTGCTGCGGTCGTAGGCGAGCAGCTCGTCATCCGAGAAGAACAAGGCCAACTCCCGCTTCGCCGTTTCCAGCGAGTCCGATCCGTGTACGATGTTCCGGCCGATCTCCAGCGCCAGATCTCCCCGGATGGTGCCGGGCTGGGCGGTGGCCGGATTGGTCTCCCCCATGACGCGTCGTACTACCTCCATCGCGTTGAGACCTTCCAGGGCCATGGCGACGATGGGGCCCGAGGTGATGAAATCAACCAGCCCATCGAAGAAGGGTTTCCCTTCGTGCTCCCCGTAGTGTCGCCCGGCGAAAGCCCGGTCCATGTGCATCAGCTTCATCCCCACTATCTTCAACCCTTTGCGTTCGAAGCGAGCGATGACTTCGCCGGTCAGGCCACGCTGCACGGCATCGGGTTTCAGGAGTACCAGGGTAGTTTCCATAATGCTTTCACCTCGATTTTTTGGCTTTCTTGGGCTTGGTAATGGAAGGGCGGCGCAGGTAGAGGGGTTGAAGGGTGGATGGGTCGTCCGCTTCTCCCTTTGAGAGCTTGGCCAGTCCCAGCTCTCCGATACAGGCCGCTCGATAGGTGAGACCCCGGGTATCGGTCAGCAACGCATCCGTTCCCAGGGCTTCTTCGATGCCGGTCTGAGTCTCGTCGGATATCTCCCCGCATAGAATGGCTGGTCGGGGAAGCTTCCCGCAAAGATCGGCGACGGTGGTGATGTGCTCGGCGAGCGTGGCCTGAAAGTCGTGGCGAGTTCCTTCGAAGATGGCGGCTGCCACCTCGCTCCTACCCGCCTCCTGGAGGGCGCATACCTGGACCCCCATGCTCAGGTAGGGATAGGCTCGGGCCTCCAGGGTGCCTACGCCGACGAGGGGCACCCCCTTCGATATCGCCAGTCCCTTGGCGGTGGTCACGCCGACGCGCAGGCCGGTGAAACTGCCCGGCCCTTTGGCCACGATGATTCCTCCCAGATCGTCCAGCCCTATTCCGGCCCCATCCAGCAGGTAGTTTAGGGAGGGGATCAGCTCGGCGGTGTGGTTCTGCTTTGACCACCAGGTCAGCTCTCCCGCCAGCTCTCCGCCATCGAGGAGGGCGAGGCTCAACCTGCTGGTAGCGGTGTCGATTACCAGGTGCAACTACTCACTCTTCCCGGTGGTAGAAGCGGTCAGGGACTCAGACTGCAGCCGGTCCAGCAGCCGCTCGTACCGCTCGCCGTGGGCTTCCAGGGTGAATTCCCTGTCATTTTCGCCCTTGACTTCGATGCGAATCGTAAGGCCATCGTCGGGAAGGACTCCTCGGCCCTTCTCGGCCCACTCAATGACACAGACCCCTTGTCCGAAAATATACTCGTCCAGGCCGAGGTCATCTATCTCCATCAGATCGTCCAGACGGTACAGGTCCAAGTGGTAGAGGGTCAGGCGGCCCTCGTACTCGGAGGCCAAGACGAAGGTGGGGCTGCGAGCGTGCTCCTGGACCCCCAGGCCCCATGCGAGGCCCTGGGTAAGGCAGGTCTTGCCCGCGCCGAGGGTACCCGAAAGGAGCAGCACCTCTCCGCCTTCGAAGTGCTGGGCCAGCCCTAGCCCTAGCTGCTGGGTCTCTTCGGGACTGCCGGTGGACAGTTTCTTCTGTTTCAAATTTTCTTATCCTCGGGTTCCCCGGCGGAGGTGAAGTGCTCCCAGCCACCCTTAGTCCTGGGCACCTCACGGCCCTGGCCATCGACCAGGGTTACCTGTCCAGGATATCCAGCTAGTAATTCGCCGATTATCGTGACTGGGGTACTGCATTCCCGTTTGACCCCTTCCAGGACCGCTTCGTCGGCTGCGAATAGCAGCTCGTAGTCCTCGCCTCCCGAGAGAGCCAACTCCAGGGCCTGATCGCCGAAGGCACTCTTAACATAAGGATGGATTGGGATGCAGTCGATGTTGATCTTGGCGGATACGCCGCTGGCGGCACACATCTTGGGAAGGTCTGCCATGAGACCATCGCTGAGGTCCATGGCGTTCGCGACTCCTTTCGATAGAAGGAGCCGGCCTTCCGCCAGCCGGGGAACGGGACGATTGTGAGAGGCGGCTAGACCCTCCGAGAGTTCAACTTCCTTCTCGCTGCTGTCCAGCAGCAACTTCAACCCCGCCCCCGAGCTCCCCAGGTTGCCGGTAACCGCGATCTTTTGGCCGGGTCTCCCACTAGACCGGTTAAGAACGTTGTCCGGATGGGATCCGCCGCCGGAGGCCTGACCGATCAACGTTACTGTTAGCACCAGGGCCGGTCCGCTGACCGTGTCCCCTCCTATCACCTTGCATCCGTACTTCCCACAGATGTCCGCCATACCCCTGTAGAGCTCGGCGACGGATCCTACATCGGTATCTGCGGTCAGGCACATCGACACCACCGCGTATCGAGGGATGCCGCCCATGGCTGCAATGTCACTGAGGTTGATAGCGATGACCTTCCAGCCCAGGTCACGCCAGCTGATGATGTCGAGCCGGAAGTGGACGTTCTCCACCATCGTGTCCGTGGTCACCAGCTGATCGGTCTCGGGAGGGCGCCACACGGCGGCGTCGTCGCCTATGGAGATGAGGACCTCGGGCTCGTCGGCAGCCGCAACCCCGACCGGGCCCAGGGCCTCGGCAATGTGCTCGATCAGCGCGACCTCGCCCAACTCGGATATTTTCATCATCTGATTACAAGGGGGCCCCGGGCATCTAAGAGATTATAACCAGCCCGCTGGCATCGAACAGATTATAACCAGACCCTCAGCTGAGCCACAATAAACGCCAGTGGTCAGTCAAAGGCCAAGCTGTTATATTTTGACCGATATCTTCCGCCGGAGGTGTTGGTGCGCGCAGCCATTCTTGCCGACATCCACAGCAACATCGAGGCCCTTCAGGCCGTTCTTAGCGACGCAGCGAACCGGGGCGATGTGGACGAAGTGTGGGCGCTGGGAGACGTGGTCGGCTACGGGCCCGACCCGGTCGAGTGCATTGCCCTGCTGGATGGCTACGAATATACCTGTGTGGCCGGCAACCACGATTGGGCGGCGATAGGCAAGATCGATGCGACCCTGTTCAACCCCTACGCCGAGGCTGCGGCCCGCTGGACCGGAAACCAGCTTTCGGAGAAAGAGGCCGGCTTCCTGGAGCGGCTTCCGACCAGAGTAACCAAGGGGAGTTTCACCCTGGTGCACGGCAGTCCTCGGGACCCCATCTGGGAGTACTTCCTTTCCGAGACGGTGGCGCTGGCCAGCCTGGAGCATTTCGATACCCCCTACTGCCTCGTCGGCCACTCCCACATACCCTTCATCTGCGAGGTGGACGGGTCTTCGATGCGCTGTACCTTCCGGGAGTTTCCCGAGGGTGTGCCGATTCAGCTCGGCGAGGAACGGCTGGTCATCAACCCCGGCGGTGTGGGACAGCCCAGGGACGGCATACCGACCGCCAGCTACGCCATCTACGATGGCTCCAATGACTCGATTTGCCGGTACCGAGTGGAGTACGATATTCCCAAGACCCAGGAGAAGATGCTTCGCGCCGGCCTCCCTGACAAGTTGGCCGCAAGGCTGTCCCACGGTCGTTGAACAGGCACTCTCCCGTTGCTATAATGCATCCGTTCCCCGGCCCTAACGTGTGCTGAAAGGAGTCGCTGTGGGAGAGATAAAGGTAGCTTACGACTTCCCCATATCCGACGAATACCTGGCCAGGCTGCAAGCCGTGTCCCCCGATGTTCGACTCGTCGACCTGATAGGCGCGTCCAGCGAGGCGGTGGACGCCGGACTCAAGAACGCGGAGGTCCTCTACACCGCCGAGCCTCCAACCGGACTCGTCGAGCGTGCTCCCAACCTGAAGTGGCTGCAGTATGTGTGGGACGGGATAGACCTGGGAGTAGGGCCGGACATACTGGAGTCGCCCATAGGGGTAACCAACGCTCGACAGCTGGGGGCTCTTTGCATCGCCGAGTGGGTCCTGATGGTCATGCTCATGTTCAGCAAGAAGGCGCTGGATTTCACGCAGGACTGGCGGGACAAGGACTGGCGCAAGTCTCACGGGGACTTCTACTTCCTTTGGGAGCTCAAGGGCAAGACGGTGGGGGTCGTGGGGCTGGGCGCGATAGGAGACGACGTGGCTCGCCTCTCCAAGGCCTTCGGCATGCGGGTACTGGCTACGCGGCGGTCGGCTACCAAGAGGCAGACCTCGGTGGGGAACGTAGACCAGCTGTACCCGGCTTCGGAGCTGGACGAGGTGCTCAAGCAGAGCGATTTCGTGGTCGTGTGTGTCCCGCTGACCAAGGAGACGGAAAAGCTCATCGGCGAAAGAGAGCTGGGGCTGATGAGAAAGGACGCCTATATAATCAACATCGCCCGTGGCCAGATTATCGACGAGCCGGTGTTGGCCAAGGCTCTTCGGGAAGGCTGGATAGCCGGGGCAGCGCTGGACGTGTTTGAGGTCGAACCCCTCTCATCAGACAGTGAGCTGTACGACCTGCCCAACGTCATCGGCGCCCATCACATAACCGGGGACGTGGACGTGTACGGCGATCGTATAGCTGATCTGTTCGCCCGGAATCTTGAGAGGTACGTCAAAGGCGAGGACTTCATCAACCTGGTAGACAAGGAGCTGGGATACTAGCACGAACATCGGACACGATGTCCCGGTGAGGAGGACAATATGCCCAACGTAACTATAGAGATGTATCCCGGTCGGACCAAGGCCCAGAAGGCGGAGCTGGCCCGGGTAATCACCGACGCCATGGCCAGCATCGCCAAGACTGACCCGGACGCCGTGCAGATAATCTTCCGAGAGATAACGACGGAGGACTGGTCCTTCGGAGGCACCTTGGCGGCGGACAGGTAGCCTCGTTTCACTGATGCCGGGTGGGGTTCGCACGTCGCCTCACAGGTCTGTTTACTGGTCTCTTGCAGAAGGATATGGGACAGAGGGCATCTTACCTCGGCGTGCTATACTCGATGGGCCACCCGTTACCGGGGCCGCTAGCTCAATTTGGAAGAGCAACTGACTCTTAATCAGTAGGTTCAGGGTTCGAGTCCCTGGCGGCCCACCATCGGGTAAAGTAGATAGAACAGACCCGTTCAGGGCCACGTTTTCGGCGGCTCTCCCAGGTATCGAGCTGTCGTCTGGCATAGGGACTGTGTATCTGAGCAGGGCGTCGCCGGGCACGACGACGATCTCCTTGATAAAGGACTGGATGAAGGCCCTGCGCTCGGTCAGTTCGCTCTCCTTCAGGAAGTCCTTCATGTCCTTGGCGTAGGCCGCGATGGTGTTCACGTCGTCGAGGACCTTCCGGCGCTGGGCCAGGACCGCCCTCGCCTGCTCAGCGAAATACTCCAGACGCTCCTGCCGCTCTCGGTGCTCCCTGATGCGGTCGGAGGCGTCGGCCATAACGGCGTCGGATGTCTCTATGAAGTGCCAGATGCGGCCCAGCTTCCGCTTCACCTCTTCAAGCTCATCCTCAATGGTCTCCAGCCTCTTGCGCTGCTCTCGGGTCACACCGTCCATCTCCTCGGCCACCCCCTTGACCAGATCTCGGATGTTGCCCTCAGTGAGAATGTTGGAGCGAATCTTGTTGACCACCAGCTCCTCGAAGCGGCGGGCGTTGAGCGTGGGAGTCTCGCAGGCGTCCCTGCCGAGCTTGATGTTCGACTGGCAGACGTAGTAGGAGTACTTGCCGCTCTGGGCGAACCGGCCGATGAGCGGCGTGTTGCACGTCTTGCACTTGGCGAGGCCGCTGAGCAGGTAGGAGCTTCCGACTCTTCGCGGGTGGCTGAACTTGGGTGCGCGGGAGCCCAGATGCTTCCCGACGCGCTGCAACTGCGCCCTGGTGATGATGGCGGGAAACGCCTTCTCCACCCGCACCGGGTCGGCGTTGTCCTTGGCGTTCGCGCCCCAGACCAGTGTGCCCGTGTACGCCTCGTTGGTGAGGATGTTGTGGACGCTGGTCCTGGCCCAGAGCTTACCCCTGGGACTGGCGATGCCCTCGTTGTTGAGGGTGCGGATGATTTCGAGCGTCCCGTTTCCGGCCTCCGCCATGTCGTACATGCGCTTGACGGTGGGAGCCACATCGGGGTCGATCTCCAGGGTGGGCCTCTTTTTGGGACCGTCCTGCACCATGACCCGGTTGTAGCCGTAAGGGGCGTGGCTGGAAATCCAGAAGCCTCTCGACGCGGCTTCCCGCATCCCCCGCGTAACCTCCTGGGCAAGATTCTCGCTGTAGAATTCGTCCACGCTCTCGATGATGGCCTCCATGAGCTTGCCCGTCGGTGTGTCGTCGGCGTGCTCGGTGATGGAGACGACGCGGACGCCCTTACGCCTGAGCATGGACTTGAAGGCGACGGCGTGCTCGCGCTTGCGGGTGAAGCGGCTGAACTTCCAGACAAGGATTTCCTTGAAGGGGGCCGTGGTCCTGCTGGCCTCGTCGATCATCTTGCGGAACTGCGGGCGGTCGGCGATGCGGCCGCTCTCGGCCTCGTCCACGAACTCTCCGACGACCATGTAGCCGTTCTTGCGGGCGTGGTCTCGGAGCGCCCTGAGCTGTGCGGAAACGGACAGGTCCACGTCCTGGCGGTCGCTGGAGACTCTGGCATAGAGGGCCACTGGTGTGCAGTCGTGTCGTTCAGCCATTCGTCTACCCTCCTTCTCTACGTCCTGTCCGGTCCGTCCATCCCTCGGCCCGGCGCCCGCCCAAAGCCAGGGGCGGCTCACACGCCGCAGTGACCCTCGCACTCGTTCCCGAACCCGTCCGCCTGCCCTCCGGCTCCCAAGACCGCCTCGTCGAGGTCGACCGCCTCGGCCAAGGGCATGCGAAGCATGTGCAGGTATGGGGTCTTGTCCAAGGCGAGCCCTTCTCGCAGGTTTGCGTCGATCTCCACCGCCTCGGCGAACAGCCCCGGCCACCGGCGCTTCGCCTCCACCCAACGCTGGCGTGACTGGAAGGGGCAGGCGACGCAGGCCGAGCGTTCCAGGGGCCTGTCGTAGCGGGCCGCCCACCAGTCGGCGCAGTCGCTGCGGGACATGCCCGCCTCGATGAGCGGGTAGCGGTTCGTCATCCAACGGTCCCGGGAATCTTTCATGCGCATGGCCTCGTCGGTGGAGATGCCGAGCCACAGCTCGACCGTCGTTCCGGCGGGGACACGCTGGCGGGGCCGCAAACCCAGCAGCTCCCGTATCCTGCGGCGGATGGGTCTGATCTTGTAGTTGGTGGTGCACTGGCGTCTGCCGATGCCGTCGCCCTGCCCGTCGCGCCCCTTGAGGTAGACGGGAATGTCCACGTAGCTGCGTGAGCCGGAGTGGTTGGTGAGGGCCTTCACGTCCTCGCGGAGGCTGCGCCCGTTGTCCACGACGTGCAGGGGGAAACGGAGCTGCCCGGCAAGCCATTCGATGTGCTCGTAGACGCTGGGCGGCTCCCAATGGGTGTCGGCGAAGATGGCGCAGTCCGGCACCCAGTCGAACGCGCCCTCGCTTGCCATGAGCGCCATGACGGAGGACTGGACGCCTCCGCCGAGGCTGAGGACGGTCAGGGTCGGATGCGAATTCATCAGCTCGCCTCCTCGCCGCCGTCGGGCGCAGCCTCGGGCAAGGGCGACGCGTCCCCGCGCTTGCGCATGTAGGAGCGGATGGCGACCTTTGCCCAGATGCGCAGGCCCTTGCGGAACATCCTCCGCTGCTCCGGGGTATAGGCCGCCGGGCCGTCCTCTCCTGACTGTTGTGTTCGTTCTGTGCGGTGGTATCTTTCATGTTGCGTAGTCACAGCGGCGTCTGCTGGGCCGCTGGCCTCTCATTACGGGATTGCGGCTGGGCCGCCGGCGCCGACGGAACGGGCGGGCGCCGGCGGCATCCAGCCGTCTCAGACCCCGCCGTGCCGCCGTTGCGCCTGCGCCCGGCGGGGCCGCTCGTCTAGCTGTGCTCCTTGAAGAAGCTCATCTGGAAGCTCTCGGTCACGAGGATCGCCATGCCTCCGGGCATCCGAGCTGCGAAGCGGAAGAGGGCGTGCATGGCCCAGCCGCGGGGCTCGACGCCGTTGCGCCACCGGTGGACCAGCTTGGGGTCCACGCCGATGGCCCTGGCGAAGGCGGCCCACGTGAGGCCGCTGACCTCGTGCAGCCGTTCGAGGCGCTTGGGGAAGTCCTCGGCCAGCACGGCGGCCTGGAGGGCCAGGTCCTGTTCCTCGTCGAAGGTCTGTTCCGTGATCCCGTCGAAACGGGACGAATCGTTATGGTTCGTCATCTCTATCCTCCATAGTGAAAAGTTGGTCGAAGTCGTCGAAACCCAGGGCCCTGAGCATCCGGCGGCGAATGCGACCGGAGGGTGTGCGCCCCGCGTTGACCAGCATCGAGATGTAGCCGGGGCTGACCCCGACCTCCCTGGCGAGCCAGTTCTGGGAGCTGTTCAGCCCCTACACCGGCTGGCGCTGGTACATCACCGAGTGGGACCCGGAGACGGGAACGTGCTTCGGCCTCGTCGAGGGGTTCGAGGTGGAGCTGGGCTACTTTGACCTGACCGAGTTGGCTGAGGTAACCGTGTTCGGCAGCGTCCCCGCCGTGGAGCGCGACCTGTACTGGGAGCCGCAGACCCTCGGCGAGATCAGGAGGCAGTCGTCGGGGATTGCGGCCTAGCGAACGGCCCACATAAACGCAGTCGAAGAAGAATCAAGGAAAGGAGACACCATGCCTGACGAGAATGGAACGGAAGCAACCCGCTCGGATGCGCCGAGCACGGACGGGAGTCTCTTCGGCGAAGCGGCGGACGACACGGGAGCCGCTGTTGCCGACGAGCAGGACGCCAACAAGGAGCCCGACCGCGAGGAACAAGCTCCTGATGACGCAGAGGAGCAAGCCGGTCAGCCGGAGGATCTGAAAGTCGTCGTGTCCGTCAAGGACGGCAAGGCCACCATCGGGGTGCAACAGCCCTCGTCCGACCCGCACATCGAGTCCTTCGACGACGCTGACCTCCCCGGCCTGACACAGGAGGTGCCGGCGGTGGTCGACCGGGCGAGAGCCAAATGGGAGGAAACACCCAAGCATCCGGCCCACGAGAGACCCGCTCCCACTCCCAGGGGCCGGAACCGGCGTGGGCAAGCTGCGGCTCAGGCCGAGACGGCCGAGGGAGGGGCAGAGCAGCAGCAACCCGAGACGCTGAGGCTGTTCTAGGGGCCGAGTCGAGATGGCTCGGACACATCATCGCAGTCGGCGCGGGACGCTGACCGCAGTAGCAGGGGGAGGTCGTCGCAACGGCGACGGCTTTCCCCTGCCCAGCCATGTATGTGGCCTTTTTGCATTTCGGCCGCTGTGGTCGCGGGCCGCTTCCCCGGCAAGCCGGCTCAGCCGGTGAACAGGTGACCGAGGCCCAGGTCGTCTGCCAGGTCCTGAAGCGCCTTCAAATGCCGATAGTTGGGCCGCACTCCTCGCTGCCACCAACGCCTTACGGTGACGGGATCGACGCCGAGACGACGGGCGATCTCCACCCATGACAGGCCGGATGCGTGCTTGAACCACACCAGCCGTTGTGGGAAGTCGTCTGGGAAGTCGCGGGGCTTTCTCCTGTACTGCGTGCGCTGTCGAGGCATAGCGCGAATCCTTGTCACGGACGACCACAATCCCCTCCGCGACGGGGCGTCCAAGCCGTCAAGCAAACCCGCTCTCTAGCGGCCTCGAAGCTCCGACGTATCCGGCACGGGAGAGGCCGCCGCCCTCCCCCGGCGATCCGTACGCGGGCTTTTCTTGTTGCCAGTAAGACCGAGCGATTGACTTCCCGCTCTATCCGCTCGGACCGCTAACGGTGAACTCCAGTCTGTTGGACAGCATCCTGCCGTCCTCCGTGCAGATGGCTCCATCGGCGGTGCAGTCCGTGGTTGCCGGGAGGACCACGGTAACGTCCCCGGTGGAGGTGGGCTTTACCGTGATGCGCCAGTAGATGTTGCTGGGCTTGTCCGTTCTCTGCGCAGTCTCGACCGTGCCTCCCGTCACATTGAAGGCGTGGGTCTTCAGGGTCACGTAGCTCAGGCCGAACTCCTCGCTGAACTCAATGTCAAAGGTGAACTCTGACGATCCGTCATGGGTCGCCGGGGCCGCGACCGTCAGGCTGACGGTGAGCGGAACTGGCGCCGCAGCTACGGCCACTGTCGCTTCGCTGGTCAGGGTCTCCTCGTTATCGGCGTCGTCGGTGAAGGACACCTTCACCTTGATGGTCTTGCCCTGCTCGCTGGCGGTCAGGGTGTAAGTCGAGCCGGTGGCCCCGTTGATGTCCGCCTCCCCGGCGATCCACTGGTATCGGTAAGCAACGTTGGTCAGCGCGTCCTCGTCGGCAATGTCCGCCGTATCTGCCGTCAGGGTCTCCCTCACCTGTGGCGTCCCGCTGATGGTCGGCAAGCCCGTGGCATCACGGTTGGGCGCCGCAGCTACGGCCACTGTCGCTTCGCTGGTCAGGGTCTCCTCGTTATCGGCGTCGTCGGTGAAGGACACCTTCACCTTGATGGTCTTGCCCTGCTCGCTGGCAGTCAGGGTGTAGGTGGAACCGGTGGCCCCGTTGATGTCCGACCCCCCGGCGCTCCACTGGTATCGGTAAGCAACGTTGGTCAGCCCGTCCTCGTCGGCAATGTCCGCCGTATCCGCCGTCAGGGTCTCCCTCACCTGTGGCGTCCCGCTGATGGTCGGCAAGCCCGTGGCATCACGGTTGGACGCTGCAGCTACGGACACTGTCGCTTCGCTGGTCAGAGTCTCCTCGTTATCGGCGTCGTCGGTGAAGGACACCTTCACCTTGATGGTCTTGCCCTGCTCGCTGGCGGTCAGGGTGTAGGTGGAACCGGTGGCCCCGTTGATGTCCGTACCACCGGCGCTCCACTGGTATCGGTAAGCAACGTTGGTCAGCCCGTCCCCGTCGGCAATGTCCGCCGTATCCGCCGTCAGGGTCTCCCTCACCTGTGGCGTCCCGCTGATGGTCGGCAAGCCCGTGGCATCACGGTTGGACGCTGCAGCTACGGACACTGTCGCTTCGCTGGTCAGAGTCTCCTCGTTATCGGCGTCGTCGGTGAAGGACACCTTCACCTTGATGGTCTTGCCCTGCTCGCTGGCGGTCAGGGTGTAGGTGGAACCGGTGGCCCCGTTGATGTCCGTACCACCGGCGCTCCACTGGTATCGGTAAGCAACGTTGGTCAGCCCGTCCCCGTCGGCAATGTCCGCCGTATCCGCCGTCAGGGTCTCCCTCACCTGTGGCGTCCCGCTGATGGTCGGCAAGCCCGTGGCATTGCCGTCGGCTACGGATGGCTGCACAAGAGGCAAATCTATTTCATACTTCGGCAATTGTGTCGCAGTGAGGACCCTTTGGTCGTAAATGCCTTGCAGGTATGCCTTGAGGTTGTAGTTGTACGAACTGATGCCGTAGAACAGGTTGCCGATGGCGTTGTCTGCGTTCCATGCGTTCCACAGCGCTGCAAGCTCTTGTGCTGTCTTCGGCTGCTCGGCCAGCAGGTCTTGTGATTCGCTGATGTCGTTCTCAAGGTCGAATAGCTGGGGGCTTTCACCTGTGTCCAGGATGGGTTTGGGTTTTCCGTGACTGCGCCTTTCTTTGATCAGTTTGTCATCGCCGGAGCGGACTGCGTAGCCTCCGCTTCTCCAGTCGCGCCAGAACAATGCCTGATGCGGGGGACCTTCTTCTGCGCCTCGGAGAAATGGGTCAAGGTCGACTCCGTCGATCGGCCTGTCGGGGTCTTCGGAGGTGGCGTTTGCCAGCTTCAGGACGGTAGAGGCTATGTCCAGGCTGATGACCATAGGATCGTATGTGTGCCCTTCGGGCCACATGGCTGGCCATGAAGCGACAAAAGGTACGTGTATTCCGCCTTCGTAGAAACTGTCTTTCGCGCCGCGGAGCGGGTTGTTGTCGGCGTGGTCTCCGTCCGGAGGCTTGCCGGACCGGCCGCCGTTGTCGCTGAGGAAGAAGATGACGGTGTTGTCGGCGAGGGAGGATTCGTCCAGGGCGTCCAGCATTCTGCCGATGTTCTGGTCGAGCGAGTCCACCATTGCGAGGTAGATGCGCCGATCCCGGTCTTCAACTGTGGAGTACTTGTCGATGAGTTCCTGCGGGGCCTGCAGTGGAGTGTGTGGCGCGTT
Organism: Dehalococcoidia bacterium; assembly: GCA_965197645.1. Taxonomy (GTDB): domain Bacteria; phylum Chloroflexota; class Dehalococcoidia; order Plut-88900; family Plut-88900. Next base: position 1,798,609 of record OZ240219.1, read on the forward strand.
GTAGGCCAGGTAGAGGAAAAAGGGTTCGTCCGTTGGTTTCTCGATAAAGTCTATTGCTCTGTCGGTGAGGACGTCCGTCAAGTATCCGTCGAACTCTCCGTAACCGGTGTTCTCGATGAGCGGGAGTTGCATGTGGTCGTGCGGGGACGTCGTATTTGAGTGCCAATAGCTGTGCCCACCGCCCAGGAAGCCGAAGAAGTAGTCGAATCCCCGGTTAAGCGGGTTGAATCTCCGTGCGGCTCCAAGCTGCCACTTGCCCACGATACCAGTCCGATAGCCTTCGTCTTGAAGTCTTTCGGGAAAGAGCGTTTCCTCTAGTGGAAGCCCATGGTTATCGTCAAAGGGAGCGTACGCCAGGTTGCCTTCCAAACCGAACCTTGACGGGTAACGACCGGTCAGAAGGCCAGCTCGGGACGGAGTGCAAGTTGAGTAGGGCACATATCCATTCGTGAATGTAATGCCGCGGCTGGCCAGGCGGTCTATGTTTGTCGTCTGAATCTGCGTGGCGCCGTTGTAGCTGACGTCGTTGTACCCCAGGTCGTCGACGAGAATGACAATCACGTTCGGCTTGGCCACCACGGTCGCGGTCGCCTCGCTGGTGCGGGTCTCCTGGTTGTTGGCGTCGTCGTCGAAGGACACCTTGACCTTGATTGCGTTGCCCACATCTGCGGCGACCAGCGTGTACGTGGATGCTGTCTGGCCCGCTATGTCGGTGTCACCGTTGGTGCCGCTGCGAATCCACTGGTAGCTGTAGGAAACGTTGGTCAGTCCGTCGTCGTCGGCGATGTCCGACGTGGACACGGTCAGCGTCTGGTCGACCACGGCAGGTCCGATGACGGTAGGAAGAGCGGTGCCTTGACTGCTTGCCTGGGCCGCCACCACTTCGTCAGTAGCCGCGCTGGTGAGGGTCTCCTGGTTGTCAGCGTCATCGGTGAAGCTCACCTTCACCTTGATGGTCTTGCCCACGTCGGCGTCGGACAGCTTGTAGGTCGAGTCCGTCGCGTCCTCGATGTCCGCGTCGGCGTTCCCGTCGTTCCTAATCCACTGGTAACCGTAGGAAACATTGGTCAACCCGTCCCCGTCGGTAATGGCCGAGGTGTCCGCCGTCAGCGTCTGTTCCGCCTCGGGCGTCCCACTGATGGTGGGCAGGCCGGCGGGCGCAGAGTTCTCAGACTCGGTGTTCTGCTCCGAGATGCCTCCGCTAGGCGTGCCCGCTGCCTCGGTAGATGCCGGACCGTAGCCCATGACGTTGCTGGCTATGACCCGAACGGCGTATGCCACCCCTCCAGTCAATCCGGTGATAGTGTCCGTAGTCCCGGTCACCGTGGCCTCGGAAACGTCCGCTGCGGTGTCCCAGCTGTCTGCCGCCTCCTTCCACTGCACCTTGTATCCAGTGATGGCGGAACCACCGTTGGATGAGGGGGCCTGCCAAGACGCATCAAGTTCCTGGATCTGGTCTCCTGTTGCCACGGCCAGGCTCAAAGGCTGTGTGGGTACGGTGGCGAGAACTGCTGTTGTCGCCACGCTGGTCAGGGACTCGTCGTTATCGGTGTCGTCGGCGAATGAGACCCGAACCTTGATGGTCTTGCCCACATCGGTGTCTGACAGCTTGTAGGTGGAGTCCGCTGCGTCCTCAATGTCCGCGTCGGCGTTCCCGTCATTCGTGATCCACTGGTATCGGTAAGTAACGTTGCTCAGCCCGTCCCCGTCGGCAATGTCCGCCGTATCCGCCGTCAGGGTCTCCCTCACCTGGGGCGTCCCGCTGATGGTCGGCAAGCCCGTGGCATCACGGTTGGGCGCCGCAGCTACCTCCACCGTCGCTTCGCTGGTCAGGGTCTCCTCGTTATCGGCGTCGTCGGTGAAGGACACCTTCACCTTGATGGTCTTGCCCTGCTCGCTGGTAGTCAGGGTGTAGGTGGAACCGGTGGCCCCGTTGATGTCCGCCTCCCCGGCGCTCCACTGGTATCGGTAAGCAACGTTGGTCAGCCCGTCCTCGTCGGCAATGTCCGCCGTATCCGCCGTCAGGGTCTCCCTCACTTGGGGCGTCCCGTTGATGGTCGGCAGACCGGTGGCATCACTGTTGGGAGTGGGTTTCACCAGCGCCGACGTTGGGACGATGCTCACAGGAATCGTCTGCCCGTCCTCCCAATCGACGTCCACATCCGTCCATTTGAAGTTACTGTTCTCGGAACTTCCCTTTGGAAATTCCAGGGTGAGGTCGCCAACTTGCAGCGTATAGCCCTCAGCTCCAGCAACCCCCGCTGCAAATGATAGGCGAAGGTCGCGGCCCGGGATGTGGGACCAGAGCGACTTAATCTGAAGACCCCCGGTGCCCCCAACGTTGGAGAAGAGGTCGGCGCTGGCTGCGCCGATGGAAACGTCGGTGTACTTCACCACGAACATGTCTGCCGACCAAACCACTGTATTCTCATCTTGCGTCTGGCTCTGTGCCTGGACAACCCAGGGTATGAGCACCAGGGCGGCGATGGCCGCCAGTCCGAGGAGAATCAGTGGGAGCGTCGCAAGACGCCGCGAGATGGTCATGACTTACCTCCGGCTAGCCAAGGGGTGAACATTTGAGCTAGGCCGCCATAGGCGGCGAAGCCCGAGGCGAGCGGCGCAGCGACCGCAGGGGCCGCCGTTCCGTCCGCCGTCTCAGGTGCATGGACCGATCTGTCGAGCGCCATGTGAATGCCTCCCTCGCACAGGCGGGATTCAGCGGGATGGTAGCGGCTCTAGAAGGCTTTGGTAAGTGCCTAATCACACTTCTTGGTGAGGTAATTTGGACGACACTTTGTTAGCTCTTGGAGAGTGTGTTTCTGCAACTTTTCACTCTTTCACCGACCGTGTGTTTGCTCTATTGGAGGGTGTTTCTGCAATACGAGGAACAAGGCCACGGCTTCGCAAGCGTGCGGGCGTACGCCGAGCGGCTGGGTGGACGCCTCATCGTCGAGCCCACGGGATCGGTCGGGGGCGCCAGCGTGACCGGAGCGACCCGCTACCTTCAGACGATGGCCGGGATAGACCAAGTCCTGGGCATGATGAAGAGCGCGGCGGCGGGCGAGGGGCGTCTGCCGACAGAGGTGGTGAAGCGGGTCTTCGACAGGATACGGAGCGGGGCGAGAGCGAAGGACGTCCACCTGACCCAGAGGGAGAAGGAGATATTCGTGTCGTTCTGCCGGGGCATGTCGTACGTTGCGATTGCGCAGGCAAGGGAAGTCAAGGTGGTCACCATCCGAAACGCCATCTACACCATTCAGGTGAAGCTGGGCGTCGACTCGAAGCAGGAGATCGTGGTGTGGGCCTCGCAGAACGGGCTCCTGGATGACTAGCGACAGAGACTGCTTCGCCGACTCGCAGCCGGTGCGCACTGCGGCGAAGCAGTTCCGGCGCCGGCTGGGGAGGACGCCGACCATCTCGCCTACACCCTCACCGAGCCCCGCTTCGGCTGCCGGATGGGAAGGGGGAGAGGCCGTGTCCTGAGAGGGATTGAGGAAGCGCCAACCACGAGGCCCCGTGAAGTGTCATTGTAGTCAGCTAACACTCAGCCCCACCGCCCATGTGTACCTGAGTTTTTGGTGTCGATTGGATAACTGATAAGCTGGCCCAGGAGGTCACAAGGGGAATGCGCGAATCCGCATCGAGAGGATTCTGGGTCTCCCCCTATGCTCCCTACGGCTACAACCGTGTCAAGGTGCAGGACGGAGCCAAGAAGAGGCCCACGCTGCAGATCGACCCGGGCACGGCTCCCATCGTCAGTCGCATCTTCGGCTTGTCCGAGGCCGGTAATGGAATGACTGACATCACTCGCATCCTCAACAAAGAGGGCATCGCCAGTCCCAGAGGAAAGCAGTGGGGCAAGACCAGCGTCCACGCCATCCTCATCAACGAGGTGTATACGGGGACTCTGGTCTGGGGAACGAACGCCAAAGACAGGGCTGCCCCGGTAAGGGTGGAGAAGGCGTTCCCCGCCATCATCACCAGGAAGCAGTTCAACCGCGTCGCCAAGCTCATGAGCTCCCGCGCACCCAAGATCGCCAACCCCCGCAGGGTGGGGAGCCCCTTCCTGCTTAGCGGGCTCGTGAAGTGCAAGAACTGCAGGAGGGCACTCACCGGCCAGTACTCCAAGAGCGGCCAGTACCCCTACTACGTGTGCCAGTCCCTGATGAAACGGGGCAGTGGGGCATGCGACACGCCGAGGCTCAATGCACGGCGCTTCGAAAAGCTGGTCGTCGGCAAGATTCGATCCAACATCCTCACGGAGGGAAACATCCGTGACCTGGTGAAGGTGGTGGACGAGCAGATGGATGGAGTAGCTGCCGAGCAGCGCAAGAGGCTTGAGACCATCGAGTCTGAGCTTGAAGACGTGAAGAGGAAGCTGGGCCGCATCTGGCACGTCATCGAGACGACCGACATCGACATGGCTGACGCCTCGGACCGCATCAAAGAGCACCGTGCGAAGCAGAGTAGTCTGGAGGACGAAGCGGCGGAGGCGAGGGCCATCCTAGCGCAGCGCAGAACCGTCCTGGACGACGTGAATACCATCGCCGCCTATGCCAAGGAGATGCGGGACGTCCTGAACGAGAGTGAGCTGACCGAGCGCAAAGCCTTCATCGAGTCGTTCGTCAAAGAGATCGTAGTCATGCCCGGCGACGCCCTCCTCAGATACACCGTCCCGATGCCGGACGACAGCATGATACCTGGAAGGGCTGCCGAAAAAGTGGCTCTCAATGGGTCAGTGCTAGCTTCCGTGCACGTTGGTGGAGCTGAGGGGATTCGAACCCCTGACCTCCTCAATGCCATTGAGGCGCTCTCCCAACTGAGCTACAGCCCCACGCTTCGCGGGAACTAGAAGATATCAAATAGGGTTGAGGATATCAATCTATGATAGATCGATTATGCGCCTCGCAGCGCCTTCTGCAACGTGGCGCCGATCTCCGCTGGGCTGGGTACTATATGGGCCCCCGCGGCCCTTAGAGTCTCCACCTTGGCCTGAGCCGTAGCCGCCGCGCCGGTGATAATGGCGCCCGCATGCCCCATCCGACGGCCGGGAGGCGCCGTCGCTCCCCCGATGAAGGCGGCTATAGGCTTGGTCATGTTAGCTTCGATGTACCCTGCCGCTTCCTGCTCCCGAGTGCCCCCAATCTCGCCGATCATGACCACTGCCTCGGTGTCTTCGTCCTCTTCAAACATGGACAAGACCTTCACGAAATCGCTGCCGATGATGGGGTCGCCACCGATCCCCAGGCAGGAAGACTGACCGATGCCCAGCTCAGTAAGCTGGGCCACCGCCTCGTAGGTCAGGGTGCCGCTTCGGGAGACGATACCCACCTTCCCCGCCTTGTGTATATCACCGGGCATGATACCAACCTTCGCCTTGCTGCCCGGCGAGATCACCCCCGGGCAGTTCGGGCCGATGAGTATCGATTCGTGTTCGCCGAGATAGTGGGCCACGGAGACCATATCCTTTACCGGAATACCTTCGGTGATACATACGATCAGTGGCACACCCGTTTCGGCGGACTCAAGGATGGCATCGGCAGCGAAGGGCGCCGGAACGAATATCAGGGCCACGTTGGCACGGGTCTCATCCACAGCCTGCCGTACCGAGTTGTACACAGGCACCCCCTCCACGTCCGCTCCACCTTTGCCAGGTGTCACGCCGGCGACCAGGTTGGTCCCGTAGTCTCGACATCGCATGGCGTGGAAGCCGCCGTCCCTGCCGGTGATGCCTTGAACAAGCAATCGAGTATTTTCGTCTACCAGGATACTCATCCGATGGCCCTTTTACCTGCCGCCGGAAAGGGATACCACCTTTTCGGCGGCCCCCTTCAGGTCCGATACAAAGGTTATATTAAGTCTCGATTCTTCGAGAATCTGCCGCCCCTCGTCCACGTTGGTGCCCCGCATGCGTACCACCACCGGGATCTCCACCTCGATCTCACTGGCGGCGGACACGATCCCCCTGGCCGCTATATCGCAGCGAAGTATTCCCCCGAAGATGTTTACCAGTACCCGCTTCACCTTGGGGTCGGCCACCAGCAGCTTGAACGCTTGAGCGATCTTCTCCTCGTTGGCGCCGCCGCCCACGTCCAGAAAGTTGGCCGGCTCGGCGCCCATGTACTTGATGATATCCATGGTGGCCATCGCTAGCCCGGCCCCATTCACCATGCAGCCGACGTCACCGTCCAGTTTGACATAGTTAATGTCGTACTTGCTTGCCTCTACGTCCAGCGGGTCCTCCTGCGACGCGTCCCTAAGCTCCTGAACGTCTTTGTGACGGAACAGGGCGTCATCATCGAAGTCCAGCTTCGCATCCACGGCCAGCAGGCCTCCCTCTTCAGTAACGACGAGCGGGTTGATCTCCACCAGGCTGCAGTTCTTGTCCGCCATCAGCTTGTACAGGCCGGAGATCAGGGCGACGGCAGGTCTTATCTGGGCCTCGCTCAGCCCCATGCCGTACGCCAGCCTCCTGCCCTGAAACGGCTGCAACCCGATTACGGGGTCGACGTATTCTCGGAGGATCTTCTCGGGTGTCGACGCTGCAACCTCCTCGATGTCCATTCCGCCCACCTGGCTGGTCATAATCACCGGCTTCTGGGCCGAACCGTCGATAACGATTCCAATATACAGCTCCCGCTCTCCCGCGGCTGCCTTCTCCACCAGTACCGTGCCCACCGGCACGCCCTCTGCCGAAGTCTGATGTGTGACCAACCGGCTGCCCAACAGATCACCGGCCGCCTGCTCAGCCTCTTCCGGTGAGCTCACCACCTTGATTCCGCCGGCCTTGCCTCTGCCGCCGGCATGGACCTGGGCCTTGACCACCACCTTGCCCCCTAGCTCCCGTGCCGCTTCTCCCGCCTCGGAGGCTGTGGTGACCGGCCTCCCCTCGGGTACCGGAATCCGGTATCCGGCCATGATTTCCTTGGCCTGGTATTCGTGGATCTTCATTGGTGTTCCTGCTCCAAGTACCGATGGTTTGACGCCCGTCATCGGTCTCAAAACCATCAGGGATGTGCATGATAGCTTAACGAGATTTGCGCTGTCCACCTTTCCTCATGCCGGATGGGGCACACGAGGGTCCCGGAGCGATAGGGTTGTGATTGCCGCTACAATCGACAGTGCGAAGGCCATGACAAAGGCCCATTGATAGCTCCCAAAGCTATCGAACACCACGCCACCCACGTACGCCCCCAGGCCGCCGGACATCTGATGGACCATGTTGATAATGCCGGTCAGAGCGCCCAGCTGGCCGATACCGTAGAACCGAGCTATGAACACCGGCGTGAGAGGGGCGGTCATGAGGAACGTGAACCCGTACAGTAGGGCGAAGGCGAGAATCGCAGGCGTGGATGTCGAGATTATCACCAGCGAAAAGATGCCTGTTCGAAGCAGAAAGCACATCATCGTTGGCCGGCTCGGCCCGAAGGTGTCGGACAGATAGCCTGAGAGCAGAACCCCGATCAGCCCCATCACTCCCATCAACGCCAGCAGGTTGCCCGCCAGTACCGGTCCAATCCCTTCGTCCGTGGCGAAGGCTACGACGTGGGTGCCCACCAGCCAGTCTTGAAACCCGCATATGGAAAACATGATGAACATACTGATGAACTTGGGAGAGGATAGGACCGGCCCTATGGAACTTTCTTTCTCACGCTCCATCGACATCGGCGCCGGTTTGCTTCCCGATGGCGCGGGGCGAACGAGAAACAGGATCAACGGCAACGTCGCACCGATTACCGCCAGCGCGAATATCCGGTATGCCCAGCGCCAACCTAGGTCCAGCAGCAGAGAAGAGAGCAATGAGATCATTACCAGCTGTCCCACGGCTCCGCCGGCTATCGCTACGCTGTTCGCCATACCCCGACCGTTCCGGTGCCATAGGCTGACCATGACGCCTACGGGAGAGATCGAGGTGCCCCCGTTTCCCATAGCGAACATGCCGCCATACAGCAGGAAGAGCTGCCACTTCTGGTCCACCGAACCCACCAGTCCCAACCCGACCGAGGCAAGAACGGTTGTGGCCAACAACGTCGCCCGGAAACCGTACTTATCCGCCAGCTGGCCCACTACAGGCATGGTCACCGAGGACACGATCATGAACATCGTAGCGGCCAGTGAAAGCGACCCTCGGCTCCAGCGCAGGTCCTCCTCCATGGGCTTGAGCAGTACGCTGAAGGCAAACCGAGACCCGTTGTTGAAGAAGAGTAAGACGCAGGCCGTGATCAATATGACCCGGCTGTACCTGTTTCTAAACCACTGGAGCATGGTGAAATTCGTACCGGCGATAAGCGGCCTCGGGGACCGGGCCGGAGAGGGTAACGATTCCCGGCACTACGGGCGATCGGTTCCGTAAACGTGACTTGCCCGGCAGGCGAGGACGGGTCGTTCGATGCGAAAACCGGACCGGCGCGACCTATGATAGCACCGAGACTCCCGCCCTGCGACCACATCGGCCGGAAGGGTAAACTCTCACTCCAATCTGACGCCCTGCGTCCCCTTTCTCCCAGGTTCCCGGCGGGGATTGACACGCTCTAAAGCTGGGCTTACGCTTTCGCCTGTCTAAGCGTCGTAAGCGTGGGTGCGGCCTTTACCGTTCCATCCGGAGAGCATGGTGCGACCCCTCGAAGGCTTGAAGGTAGTAGAACTGAGTCTCTGGTTCGCAGGTCCCGCCGCCGGAATGCTGCTGGGAGAGTGCGGCGCCGATGTCATCAAGGTCGAGCCCCTGGATGGCGGCGATCCCCTTCGCGGCCTCTCCGTGGAGGAGCGCCACGGGCATCCGTCCGAAATCAACTATCTCCTCGAGTTGGTCAACCGCAACAAGCGGAGCGTGGCTGTCGATCTGCGTCAAGACGAAGGGCGGGACGTCATCGACAGATTGGTCAAGGACGCGGATATCTTCGTTACCAACCTCAGGCCCGGCGCCTTGGACCGCCTCAGGATGACCACCGAGCGGCTTACCCAGCTCAATCCACGCCTCATATACGGCCTGCTCACCGCTTTCGGGCCTGAAGGCCCAGATCGGGACAAGGGGGGCTTCGATGAAGTCGGGTTCTGGGCCAGGGGCGGATTCCTCTCGTTCATGGGAGAACCCGATGCTCCACCCACTCAACTGCACGGCGCCATGGGCGACCTCACCACCGCCATGTGTCTTGTCGCAGGAATCTCCATGGCCCTGCTCGTTCGTGGCCAAACGGGTAAGGGGCAGGTGGTGGACTCCTCTCTGCTGTCAGCTGGCATGTGGGTGTCCGGGTTCGATCTACAGACCACCCTGTTCACCGGTGACGACCCCATCCGGCAGGCCAGATCCCAAGCTTACAGCCCTCTATACAATATATACATGTGTGGCGATGGTCGGTGGGTGCAGTTCTCAATGCCCCAGACCGATCGTTTCTGGGGCCCCGTTTGCCGGGCCCTGGAGATGCCGAACATGGAACACGACGATCGATACGACAGCCAGCAAAAGCTGATGAGCAGAAAGCAGGAGGTGGTGTCTCTGTTTGATCAGGCCTTCGCCCGCCGTCCGCTGAAAGAGTGGGCCACCCGGTTCGATCAGGAACAGCTCATCTGGGCCCACGATGCCAGGCTCTCCGAGGTGATCGCAGACCCCCAGGTGGCGGCCAACCGCTACCTGGCCCAGGTGCCCCACCCATCCCTCGGTGACCTGAAGGAGGTTGGGGTCCCGTTCCGCCTGAGAGAAACGCCTCCCCAGTCCAGCGGACCGGCCCCCGAGTGGGGCGAGCACACCGAGGAGGTGCTCGGGAGTGCAGGCTACTCCTGGGATGAAATCATCGCTTTGAAGGACCGAAAAGTGATCTACTGAGGACCACCTAGCAATCGTAGAGGAGCTATTTCATGCAGTTCGAAACGATACTGTACCAGTTGAACGACGACGGTATTCTGTGGATTCGCCTCAACCGTCCGGAGGTGCTCAACGCGGTGAATGACACCCTGGCCCGAGAGCTGCGGGATGCCGCCGGTGCCGCCGCCGCCGATCCCAACGTCAAGATCGTAATCCTCACCGGTGTGGGCAGGGCTTTCTGCGCCGGCGCCGACCTCAAAGAGGCCTCGAGACGCTCCTCCGAGGATGGGGAGGGCGGCAACGCGGACCACCTGCAGGAATTCGCCCAGATTTTCCGAAACATGCGGAAGGTCGCCATCGCCGCTGTGAACGGCTACGCGCTGGGCGCCGGCTGCGAGTTCGTCCTCGACTGTGACATGGCCGTCGCCTCGGAAACCGCCAAGCTGGGCTTTCCTGAGACGGGCGTGGGCGCCACGGTCACTGGTGCAGGCACCCATCTACTGCCTCAGCAGCTGGGCCTCGCCAAGGCCAAAGAGCTGATCTTCCTGGGAGAACACATACCCGCCCAGGAGGCGGAGCGTTTGGGCCTGGTCAACCGTGTAGTTGCGGCCGACCAGCTGGAAGATGCGGCCACCGAACTGGCCCGGGGCGTCTTGGAGAAGTCTGCCACCGCCATTGCCCTCGCCAAAGCCTGTCTAAACGTTGGCGCCGAGTCCACTTTCAGCACCGCCATCACCTACGAAAGGGACGCAGGACTGGCCGCAGGAGCCACTGGCGACATGGCCACCGCCGGTCAGGCTTTCAAGGAGAAACGAAGGCACACCTTCAACTGATCCCGGATGCGTAAGGAGGGTGTGATCTCCAGAAGGGCCGATGTCTTAAGTAAGGCGTCGATGCTTGAGGAAAGCGCGGCCTCGAGGCGACAGCTCATAGCCGACCTCGTGACTAGTCGTTAGCCCCAGGTTCTTCAGCTTCCGAACATCCGCTTTGAACGATTTCGTATCTCGTCCCGTCTGCGCTGCAAGCTTCGATGCGGCAACCTGGGGCTGTCGGCCGATCAATGTCAACGTCTCAACGGTCCACGGGCCGTGGCTGCTGCGGCTGTCCATACGCCCAAGCTGCGTTGACAGCCGGTCCAACTCTTCTGGGGACAACTCGGTATCACAGGCAAGTACTCGGCGCGGGTCCGGCTCTGTGCAGTAGCGGAAAGCGACCCGATAAACAGTATCGTCCTCCTTCAGCGGTCCACTCGACCTTTGGCTGAGCTCCTCTACCAGCTCTAGGAGGTCAGAGAAACCACAGAGACGGGCTTGGTCCTCGGTAATCGTCTCCAGCCCAACCTCGTCAACCGAGTTGATCATCACCACGCCTTCGGGGTCGAGACGGTACCTGCCGCCGACCTTTACCCTGGGACTGCTCCACCTGCGGAACGTTAGGCTAACAGCGCCATCGATGATTCCCGCATGGAATATCTGTTTGAAGATCACCGCGCACCTATTCTAACCACAGGGGTTCTAACCGCTCAGGACGGGCACGTGCACCAGTAGTGATCTATCAGGATGGGCGAGTACTTGGCGCGGGGACACCAGAAGAGACCATAAAGCTTTCAGAATGGGCCCACGCCTCAACGAAGGGGTCCTGGGCTAGGAGGCGCCCTCCCACCGATCGATGCCCGTGCCGCTGGTTATCGCTTCCTTCATGGGATCAAACCGATCGGAGGCGTCGGCGTATCCGGTCAGTTCATACACGATTAAGGGGCGGTTTGGTTGCCGGCAAAACATCTCTATGCAGTATGCCGCACCGACCTTTTGAGAGACCCCAAAGGAGATATCGTCGAAGCTGACGTTCTTCTTGGAACCGAACAGCACCATTTTCTTATCCGCCACGGTCAGCCGTTGCTGGGACTTATCGAAAACGTAGTCCCTTGACGAAAGAAGACCGCCGGGTGGGGTAACCGTGACCTTCTCTCCGCTCACCACGCACTTCGCGAAAGGCTCCTCGATTCGCAAAGACTCACTGGCCATAACCGCCCTCCCTTCAAGTTCAACCTTCCTGACCTCAGAGTGAATCTCGATTTAGGGTGGGATTGCTGAGGGATGTTCCCTAATTCTATCATTGGTAGCAAGCGTCCCAACTCCGTGGCCTCCGGCCCTGCGATGGCTGAGACGGGACCAGCTTCGTCATCGAGGGAAAGAGACCCTCCGCATTTCCTCGATGGGGGTTTAGGGAGAAGATGTATACTCTCCCCACCCCCAGGCACTGATCCGATGTGGGGTACTCCCGTGAGTGCCCGACGTCGAGGGCAGTCAAGTTTCCGTCCGCACTAGGTCGGTTTACACACCCGCCCCGGGGGGCTGGTTTTAGAAAAGGCCCTCCGATGAGCCTGTCTCAGAACCCTGCTTTGAGGGAGTCCAGAGGGAAATTTCCCTCTGGCAGGGGGCCTGGGGAATGTTCCCCCAGCTACAAAACCTTCCGAGGGCGGGCGGTTGGGGCTAAGACGTCCGTACTTTTGAGACAAGCTCCGATATGGCAGTGGCGCGGAGACTTCGATTAATCGGGGGCATTACCCTTGAAAGGGCAGTTGAGGTGCGCCCAATCCGGACCCCTTGCAGACCTCCTGGTACCACTTACCGGAGCTGGGCTCTCTGAAAATTGTTAGATCGAAACCGTTCTGCAACGCCACCTTGTAGTAGGTCTTGGGCTGGGCTTGCGGTTCCCACCACTCATCATCGGCGCGCCAGCAGTCCAGAATTGTCACTACCCCTACCCACCTGCCCAGTCTGACTGCAGATGGGTTCCCCTGATAATCGGTGACGACCTTCACGGGGACCGATACAGTCGGCAGTCCTACTGCACTGGGCGCCTGTGATTCTTGAACACTTTGAAGCATGGGCCACCTCCATAGCGGTGCTTCTCTTTGATCGGCCGCTGAACAGAACGAAAGTACTATAAAGCACTAATGTTCTATTGTCAAGCCCTTGCGAAATAGCCTTGCTCAGGCGGCTACTGACTTTATGGAGGTAGCTGTTCCCTCAACCCCAATTCCTGGCCTTGGGCAGCGCACCCGTGGTTTCGATACTCGACACGCTGCTGGCTACTATGTTCAGCGCGTCCTCCCGTCTTGAGACCACCCCCTTCACCTTGAGCACCGGCTCTCTAAGGACCAGGCGATATCGCTCGTAGACCTTGGGCCATACCACCAGGGGTATGTGTCCGAACTCATCCTCCAGGGTGATGAAGATCGCATTTGCGCTGGGGTGCTGCCGGCGGACCACCAGCCCGGCGACCGTCACCTCGCTGCCCTCTTCCAGGTCCTGGACCTGATAGCTCGGCAGGACGTTCTTGTCCAAAGACGGCCTGATCTGGGTCATGAGATGCCCATCGGGATGCAGCCCCAGGGTGCGGTACTCTCCCATCATCTTTTCCCATCGACTCAAGGATGGGAGCTCGACGAGGTCTTGCTCGACGGGAAGAGGAAGGGCCATCTGAGTCCCGGATGAGCGGTATCTCAGTCCCACCTCCCATAGCGCCGACCTCCGGTCCGCAGCCAGCGAGTCGAAGGCGCCGGCCCCCGATAGGTCCTCCAGTACCTCTCGACGCAGGCCCGTTCTTTGCATCACATCGCCCAGCGATTCAAAAGGCCCATCCCTTTCCCTAGCCTCCAGGACCGATTCCACCCCGGACCCTCCCATTCCCTTCACAGTGAGCAGTCCCAGAAGTATCCCTTCGTCCTTGATTGCGCACTTGGCGTCGCTTTCATTGATGTCCGGATTGAGAACATCTATCCCGTGTCGTTTGGCGTCCTCTTTGAGGGTCTCCGTGTTGTAGAAACCCATGGGCTGCTGGTTGAAGATTCCCACGAAGAACTCCAGCGCGTGGTAATGCTTGATCCAGGTCATCTGGTAGGCTGTTATCCCGAAGGCGTAGGCGTGGGACTCGGGGAACATGTACTGCCCCGAGAACTTGCCAAATATCTCTCTTGATACGGACTCGGGCACCCCCCGTTTGGCCGCCCCTGCCTCGAACCTATTCCAGTACTCCTGGAGCAGGTCCCGATTGTTCTTTCTGCTGAAGGCGCGACGCAGCTGGTCTGCCTCCATGGCACTGAAGCCCGCTACGTCCATTGCCAGCTGGTTCACCTGGTCCTGGAAGAAAACGATTCCCTCCGTGCGTTCCAGAGCGTCTCTTTCCAGCGGATGAGCATAGTCCCACGGCTCTTTACGGACGTACCTTTCTATGAACTTGGAAATGCCATTGTTCACTCCCACCCCCGGTCGCACGGCAGCAACCTCTATGGCCATCTCTTTGAGGTTCTTCGGCTTGACGCGGGAGATGGTCTGCATCTGCGCGGCGGACTCCACCTGGAAGATGCCGATGGTATCGGCTTTATGCAGCATCTCATAGACGGCCTCGTCCTCGAAGTCGATACGCGAGAGGTCCGGGTAGGTGCCATCTCTCTGCTCTATGAGGGCCAGGGCCTCGTTTAGCTGGGACAGAACCCCCAGCGAGAGGAAATCTATCTTCACGAACCCGGCGTCATCGATACTGTCCTTGTCCCAGTGGCAGACGTACCGTCCGTCCATGGCGCTTTGGTGTACGGGCACCACGTCTATGAGGGGAGATGAGCTTATGATCATGCCCCCGGGGTGCTGGGCCAGGTACTTGGGGAATCCCTCCAGCTGTTTCGATAGGTCTATCAGGTCCCGCCACCCCGGTGCGTCCGCCCTGTGCCTGAACTCTGGGAGGATGTTCATCTCCGACTGCAGGCTCGCCGAATGCCGGGTATCGACCCGCTTGGCAAGCTTATCAACGTCCTCGGAAGGGAGGCCGAGGACTTTACCCAGATCACGAATAGTCCCCTTCATCTTGTAAGTGCTTATCATTCCGGACAGGGCAGCCCGCTCCCACCCCCATTTTTCGTGCACCCGTTTTATCAGCTCCTCCCTGATCTCCCGGGGAAAGTCCAGGTCTATATCGGGCGCCGCTCCCATCTCGTCACTCAGAAACCGTTCCAGCGAGAGGTTGAACTCCAGCGGGTCTATATGAGATAGACCGATGAGATATCCCACCAGCATCGCCACTGACGAACCTCTCCCTCTGCCCGGGGGCCTCTCTTCCAACGGTATCTCGGGATCGGTCAAGCCCAGGTCTATCATCACCTCTCGGGCCATCTGGATTATCTCGTGGTAGATCAGGAAGAATCCTGCCAGGCTATGCTTTTTGATCAGCCGGAACTCTTCTTTCAACCGCTCTCTTACCCGAGGCGTGATGGAGCCGTACCTTCGGACGGCGGCCTCGTAGCAAAGCTTTTCGAAATAGCTCTGAGGAGTGTGGCCTTCTGGGACTGGATAGTCGGGGAACCGATACCCCAGATGCTGGGTCAGATCGAATGTGCACCGCTCGGCGATGACGAGGGTGTTCCGGACAGCCTCGGGGTGTTCCGGGAACAGCTCCTCCATCTCCAGCGACGACTTCAAATGGAACTCGGAGTTGGCCCTTCTCTGTCTGTGGGTCTCGTCCAGGCTTTTACACGCCTTTACTGCGACCAGAGAGTCCTGCAGTCGATGCCTCCCCCGTGTGTGATAGTGAGCGTTGTTCGTGGCCACCACCTCGATTCCTCGATCTTCACCCAGTCCGGTCAGAAGCCGATTCCTTTGGGTGTCGCCGTAGACCAGGTTTTGCTGCAGCTCCAGGTAGAAGCCGGAGCCGCCGAACCATCGCAGGTAGCGGTTGGCTGCTGACCGGGCCTCTGAGTACCGAGATTCCGCCAGAAGCACGGGTATCTCCCCCTTTGGACACCCTGATAGAGCGATGAGGCCCTCCGTGTGGTCTGGTATGAGGTCCGGGTCCAGCTCCGGCTCTCGGCGGTCCGATGTCATGTGGGAATAGGAGATCAGCTGGCACAAGTTGCTGTAACCCCTGGCCGTCTCGGCCAAAAGGGTCAGATGGCCTCCTCCCTTCAGGGTGACTTCGGCACCGGTGATGGGTTGAATTCCCATGGAGCGGGCCTGCTGGGCGAACTCCATGGCGCCGCACAGGTTGTCATGATCGGTCAGGGCTAGGGCCGGATACCCCAGCTCTTTGGCTCGCAGCAGAAGCTCGTGGGTGAAGGAGGCCCCCTCTTGGAACGAGTAGTTGGAGTGGCAGTGCAGCTCTACGTAGCTAGACATAATTCTGCCGGTACCACCGGGACGTGGTCTGGTCTTGAAATGCCGTCAAGGTTCGTCCGTCCTCCAGGACCAGGTAATGGTAGGTCCGGGAGATGGGGCGGGGCCGCCACCATTCGTCGTCGATGCGCCACCTGTCCTGGACGGCCGTCACCTGCAGAGGAAGACCTCCCAGCACAATCACCCTGGGCAGGCCGTCATCCCCCACTTCGACCTCCAGGTCAGCGGGAGCCCTTAGAGGGCGTATCGCACCAACGCTTCCCGGCGTTCCGGTATTCTGGACCACGGCTCTACCTCCCTGAGCTGAAAGATCGGGGCCTTGCACCCCAGCCTCGCCTCCAGCTGCCTAACCGAGTCCCTGAGCCGGTCCCTTTGTCGTACCTTTGGAAAAAGGTTTATCTGCCGGCCCGTTTCGCGGCTGATTCCGGACAGTATCAGGCTCAGGTCCTCCAAGGGCCCCGGCAGCACTCGAGATGCAAGCGACCCTTTGATCAGTGCAAGCCCCTGTTCGGCGCTTGCCACCGGCTCCCTGAACACCATCCTGTGGGTCCAACGAGGCCCTCGCATAGTCCGACCCTCCAGCGTGGACACCCGCGCCTGTCTTCCTCTCACACGGGGACTCGAGAAGGCCCTTCTCAGCAGGGTTTCGATGGCCATGAGCACCGGCTCGATGGTGGATACAGGATCGGGAAAGCTCATCGACTCAACAACTTCCTCCTCTTTCTTCCGAAGAAGTATCTCGGTCTTATCGATCCCATTTGAAAGCTCCCAGATACGTCGCCCCACAGGTCCGAACTGGGATGTCAGAGGACCGGGGGCCAGGGACGCGATCTGCCCCAAGGTATGCAGACCGAAGACGTGAAGACGCTCTTTCAGGGCCCAGGAGACGGGCAACACCTCTACGGGCAGCTTCTCTAGGAATCCCTTGATGTCATCCGGCGCTCTGAACGCCTGGTTGACGGCGGCGCGCCTGGCGGCCAGGTACGCGGGGAATTTCCCCTTCGCAACCCCGATTCTGGCGCCGTCACCCTCGGGGGGCAGGGACAGTATGGCGCTTATCATCCGGGCCTCACCTCTGTACATTCCTTCCAGTCCCTGCAGCCCGACGTACGCGCAACCCAGCTCGGCAGGCTCTACGATTGGACTCCTGCCCTCGAGGGAGTCCAGCACCCGCTCGAAGGCCTGCTCGTAGTGTGGCATGTCAGCCTCGATGAGGTTGGCCGACCTGGCTCTCGACAGCGCCTCCTGCAACGGCATGTTCCTATGCACACCCTGCAATTGAGGTGAATAGTCCAGAACATACTGCTTGGAGCCGTGGGAACAGTAGATGATGGAGGGGATGCTCTTCAGCCCGGGGTTCCTCATGGCCTCCTGTCTCAGTGCAAAGTGATCGATGAGGACGCACGCCACCTTCGCCGGGGTGCCTTTCTTGGAGTTCTTGCGCTTCCGAGAATACCGGGGCTCGGCCTTGAGCCCTTCTCTCGGGGAGCCGATTGTCAAGATATCGTCTTCGACGGCTTGGACAGGGTTCATGACCGTACACACCTCCTCGAACTCACCTCTATACCCTCCATTCCCTCTCGCCATCCCTCCGGTCCTCGCTCGGAAGGGATGCGGACGGCCCTCTCTATCTCGGCCGGGGCTTCTTACCATCCACTGGGAGAATCCCATGGCCTGCTCTTTGAGAGTAGCAAGCTCAAAGCCCTCAGCATCGAGGACGAATTCCTCCGTAGGGACCACCTCATGCGAACAGGCGTACTATAAAGTACATTAGTTCTACTGTCAAGGGTGTAGAGAAGGAGAGTACACTCTTTTCCAATTGAGGAGGTCTGGAGGATGTGCCCCCAGCAAAGAACCGTCCGAGGACGGGCGGTTGAGACCAATGCATCTGCCCTTTCGATACAAGCTCCCCTTGCTTCTTTCGGGTACACTCACCTGAAAGGCCTGAAGCTGAGGACCAAGGAGCAGCAAATGGGGACATATCGGCTGTACACCGGGGATGACCGCCAATCTCACGTCGAACCCATAGATTTAGCCGGTGCTCCCGATTGGACACGGGGGCTGGCGGCCACGCAGATTACCTTCCAGGAGCAGCCCGTGGGCAGTTTCCTGGACTGGCACCCCGCACCGAGACGCCAGTTCGTCATCATCCTCTCGGGGCAGCTGGAGATCGGTCTGGGCGACGGTACCAAGCACGTTTTCGGCCCCGGCGATGCTCGCCTGGTGGAGGACACCACGGGCCAGGGCCATACCACCGCCGTTTAT
Organism: Dehalococcoidia bacterium; assembly: GCA_965197645.1. Classification (GTDB taxonomy): domain Bacteria; phylum Chloroflexota; class Dehalococcoidia; order Plut-88900; family Plut-88900. The sequence continues at coordinate 1,816,840 of OZ240219.1, forward strand.
GGTAATCAGCCGTGCCTCACGGCCACCATCCCGCTGAGCGATCAGTGATGGCCGGTGAGCTGTGGGCTGCGCTTTCGAGTGTAGGGCTGGAATCGGCAGACACTGAAGAGGTGAGGACACATGAGTTTGGACGGTAAGATCGTAGTCATTACCGGGGCCAGCCGAGGCATAGGGCAGGCCCTCGCCATCGGTTTCGCTGCAGAAGGCGCCACCGTGGTGGCCGCGGCGCGGACCCTCCGTCCCGCCTCTGGGGTCGCCGAAGGGTCGCTGGAAGAGACCGTAAACCGGATCACCGGTTCGGGCGGCAAGGCGCTGGCCATACCCTGCGACATGAGGGTAGAGTCGGAGATCAAGACCCTGGTGGATCGCACCCTGTCCGAGGCGGGACCGATAGACGTCCTCATCAATAACGCCGCCATCAGCCACCAGGGCGACTTGGATAGCCTTTCGGTGGAAGAGTTCGACGCGGTGATGTCGGTCAACCTACGGGGCCCATTCATCACCTGCAAATACGTAGCGCCGGGGATGATGGAACGCCGGCGCGGCAACATCATGAACCTGACTTCGCGCAATGCCATATGGGACTCGCCGGAGGACCTGGCTTACGCCCCTTCGAAAGCCGCTCTGGATCGGTTCTCACGGAACTTGGCCGAGGACCTGAGGCCTTACAACATAGCGGTCAACGCTCTCAGCCCGGGCCTGGTCACCTCCTATATGACCCGGAACTGGGATCCCTCCGATAACCCGCGAGGGCTGGAGATATCTCCGCCCGAGGAGGTGTTGCCGGCGACGCTGTGGCTGGCCCAGCAGGATGCTTCCTTCACCGGGCATGTGTTGCTCAGGAACGATTTCGGCAAGACCTGGCCGTAGCAGGTTTAGGAAAAACTCTTCCGACCATCCCCCTGGCCCCCTTCCTGGACAGGAAGGGGGGGTAAAAAGATATAATTTCTGAGGGACACCCCTTCGGCTGGCTCAGGGCAGGCTCTCAGACTCCCGACAAAGGGGCTTTCGCCCCTCTGCACACCCCATAATTCACTAGCCAGTTGGTGGACCGGCTGGAGTGAGTGCGGACTCGGAGCGAAAGGCTCCCTTCGAGGACACGGCTGTTTCGGTCGCCGGGTAGGGCCTCAGTGACTAATCCGCGTACGTCTCCTCTTTGAACATGCTGCGCATTAGGGAGAGGTAGCCCTGCTTGTTGAGGGGCGCCTGATAGGTATCTGCTATCTCCCTGGCACGGCGCCCGCCATCGACAAGGAGGTCTATGACGGTCATGGCCATGGCCTTGGCGCCCTTCAACACGCCCAGGTCGTAGTCCTGCACCAGGTAGTCGTTGCCGTGGCCGTTGCCCGATGCCGCCACTACGTAAGGATGGATGACGGGCATTATCTGCGATACGTCACCCATATCGGTCGAGCCTGTGCGGTGCCCAAGCCGCGCCAGGCTCTCCTCACCGACGAGTGCGGAGGCGTTGGCTCGATATAGCTCCAGCATGCTCTCATCGCTTTGGATGGGAAGATAGCCGGGCAGCGTCGTGATGGTCACGCTGGCGCCCATGGCGATGGCCCCGGCCCTCAGAGCGCGGTCGACCTTTTCACTGGCCGATAGAAATGCCTCGATGGTCTTACCCCGGACGAAGGTCTCCATTCGTACGTCCGCCGGCACGGAGCTGACGGCGACGCCGCCCCGGGTGATTATCGGATGGATGCGAATGGTGTCCTCGTCCCGATAGGTCTCGCGCTGGGCGTGAATGGCGGAGAGAGCGATCATGGCGGCGTTGAGGGCGTTGACCCCCAGGTGGGGCGCACCCCCGGCATGGGCGGCACGCCCCTCGAACTGGATCCTCTTGGCCACAATGCCGTTGTTGGTTCCGCCAAAGGCGATCTTGCCCTCGTTCGGGTTGCTGGAGGTGTGGGTCATCATGGCCATGTCCACGTCATCAAGCGCTCCGTGACGAATAAACTCAGGCTTGCCTCCGAGAAACTCCAGCTTGCCCTCGCGCCTGAGCTCGTCCCGGTACTCGATCTCGATGTACTCTTCAGCGGGCACGGCTATCAAGGCTACTCGGCCCGCGAGACCCTCCATCACGCCCGCGGCCTTGAGACCCATCCCTACCCCCAGCATCATGCCGATCTGGCAGTGATGGCCACAGGCGTGAGCGGCGCTGGTGATGGGGTCGGCATGAGGATGGCCCAACACTTTCAGGGAATCGAGCTCGCCCATGACGGCCACCGTCGGCCCGGGCGTGCCGCTGTCCAACGCGCCCTTCAGACCGGTGATGCCGATGCCGTCCTGGAAAGGGACGCCCATTCCACGAAACGTTTCGGCAACAAGTCGAGAGGTCTTCTCCTCTCGAAAGCCCGGCTCCGGATTGTCCAGGATCGTCTTGGCGATCCGGACAAGTTCGTCGCCACGACGGTCTATCTCCGCCTGTGCAACGGCCTTCATCTCCTCGGGAGTCGGCATGATAGCTCCTGTGGGGCACTTCCCATAGTGGATTGTGGTGTATCGGTGGCCGTCGCGCCGGTCACGAAACAGTGGAACAAGCAGATTGTAGCAGGGCGCCAGCTGAGAGGCCAGAAAGGAAGAAGGCGACCATCATAGACGAGATGGTCCGGGGTACCGGCCGCCATCGCACGTAGCGCTGCACATCTCCGGTCCTGGGCTCGGAGTGGGCCAAGTGACCGCTCCGGCAGCGTCTACTTCTGCTCAGCATGGCGCTGGTCTGATTGTTGACCGAGTTATAGGTTTCCAATAAGCTGGCTTCATTGAGCCCAATAGACACCAGTGCGGGAACTATTCATGCCGAGAGTTCCGACTCGGAAGGGCTGCAATCCGGGCGAGCCGCCATCTAGAAAGGAGCGTACCGATTGAAGAGTCTGGATAACGAAAAAAAAGAGGAACAGGGGAAGGCGGCGCGTTTGGTCGGAGCGGTAGAACGCCATTTTCAAGGTAGGGTTCTCGCCGGACTGTTGGAGCTCGTTCCCCTGATAGTCACTGTCATAGTTCTTCTGTTCATCATCACCAAGGCCGATGCCTATGTAAGGGCACTGCCCTTTGTGAAGGATGAACCCTGGGATGTGACGGGAATAGGAATAGCCTCCCTTGTGGCTGCATTCTATTTGATAGGGTTGCTCATTACTTTCCGCATCGGCAGATGGCTCATTACCCTTATTGGGGTGATCCTGCTAAGAGTACCGGTGCTCAAGGTCATCTACAGGGTCATGCTCCAGGTCACCAGTGTACTGGTCTCCGATTACGGGTTCAGCAGAGTAGTGTTCATAGAGTGGCCGCGTGAAGGCATGGTGGCCATGGGTTTCGTCACAGGCCGCGTGCTAGCCAAGGACGGCGATCATTCCCTTGTCAGCGTGTACATCCCCACAGTACCCAATCCCACCTCCGGCAACATGGCCTTTGTCCATGAAGACGATGTACTGGAAACGGACCTCAGCGTGGACGCAGCCATGAAACTGGTCTTTTCCGGTGGGTTCGTTATCCCGCACAATCTGTCCATGGCCCGAGTCCCCAGGACCGACGCCAAATTCAATGCCGAGTTCCTCGGGGCCTTCGAATCGGAAAGCAGCGTGAGGGCCCGGGAGTCCCAAGAGCAGGGCTCTTAAGCCGAGAACGAATCGAGCTTGCTTAGCGAAGCAACGCACCATTGCAGTGAGCGACACCACATATCCTAGATTCTGGGCCTGGAGCGGTTACCCGGCCCGCTCCGGCCACACCGGCTCGTTGTAGCCGAGGGGCACAGCGGGCCGAGCCCAGCGCGGGGGTGTCTCGGAGAGACGGACCACCGGTCCCAGATGGTGCAGCCGGCCCACGGGCGTATCACTGGCTATCGTCCAGCGTTCCAACTCCGCGGGAGTGAACTCCTCCGGCACGGTCTTGAGCTCGGCAGCTGGCATTTCACCCCGTTCGACGAGCCAGCGTCCGGTCTGCGCCAGGGAGACACGCACCAGCCAGCTTCCTCCCTCGCGCCAGCGACGGGCCAAGGCCACCATCGCGCCGAACGCCATCAGATAGCCGCTCAGATAGTCGATTGCCGACGCCGGATAGAATTGGGGGCCAGGTTCATCGCCCGGGAACAGCTTCTCCTGCCGCATGGTTATGCCGCTGACCGTCTGCACCACAGTGTCGAAGCCGCGCCGCCGCGCCCACGGCCCAACGTGTCCGAAAGCTGACAGCGAAACGTAGACGATGCCAGGCCGCAGTTGCGCCAGAGCCTCGGGCGAGAGCCCCCGCTCGTCGAGGGTCCCTGGCCGGTAGCCCTGTGAGAGTACATCGGTCTCACGGACCAATCCGAGAAGAGTCTGAAAGTCCTCCGGTTCTCGTAGGTCCAGCTGAGCGGAGAGCTTGCCGTGGCTGGTGTCGTATTCCTGGTAGCCGATGTCCGGCAGGTGCGCTCCGGTGATCTTCAGCACGTCGGCGCCGTGCTCGGCGAGGGTGCGAGCACAGGTCGGCCCGGCGAGGACCCGCGTCAGGTCGAGCACCCGGATGCCCGACAACGGCCGGTCCCCGTCAGGGAGCCTTTCGGGCGGACTATCGCCTATCTTGACTATCTCCATCAACGGCAACGAGGCGATTGCCGCTGCCTGCGGGTGCCGTGACCATTCCTCCATGGTACGGACCATGCCCCCGGCGCCCTTTGCGGCGATGATCGCTTCCTCCAGCTCCAGGGCGTCCCAGTTCGCCACCGCCGCCCGTACCGCATCGCGGTCGTTTGGCACGTCGAGCACCTCGAGGGCTGCGGCAAGATGATTGGGGAATTTGCAGTGGAGGTAGCTCCAACGGCCGTTCCTGGCTGGATAGACGCCCATTACCGCGTCGCTCTCCATCGGTGCGGGCGTCTCGTCCATCCGTAGGTATTGCCCACTTCTCAGCGAGGCGGTCGCCTGCCGGGTATCGACCGCGATCCCCTGGCGACGCCCTGTGCGTAAATGCCACAGATCGGAGACGGCAAGGCCGACCGCCGCTAGCGTGGCTGCACTGGTCTCACCGAAGCGGAAGGGTGTTGGCAGTATCGGATCGGTACCACCGGAGATTTCGACGGTGAGGGCGTTCTGTTCAGGCCAACCGGCGAAGGGTAATAGCGTGCGCAAAGCATCATTGATCATGATCGAAACCCGTCCCTTCATAACCCGAGGTGCACTCATCCCAGCGGATCACTCAATTTTACCCCGGTTGTGAATGTCGGGCGACCGGCCTGACAAGTCCGTTGACCTCTTTGCTCGCATCTGTTGGAATGTGCTATGCTCGCAATCGGATCATCCTGGAAGTGTTGGCGATAAGACGCGGGGAGGTTCAGCATGCCCGTACAGAGATTCAAGCCCATGATGAAGGACTACCCGACCTTCGATTGCGATGCCCACGTAGTTGAGCCGGCCAAGCTGTGGGAGAGAGCGGAAGACCACCTCACCAGGGACGAGCTGGAAGCGCTGAAAGCCACCATGTGGTACGACTCCGAGCGCAAGCAGCTGATTATCAACGGGAAGACCAACGTAGCCCAGTTCTTCCCGGAACCGGCAGTTGGTCCCGGAACTATGGATATCGTCAGGCTGGCGGGGCCCGGCCTAAATCATGACGTCCAGCGGGCCCTGAATGTGCGCAACCTCGACCCCGAAACTGCCCTCAGTCAGGAGCAGTCGGAGTATCTGGCCCATAGAGGAGCCGAGGAGCCTCAACCTCGGCTTCGGGATATGGATGTCCAGGGCATCGACCAGGTGATGTTGATCCCCACCTGCATAGATGACTATCCCTGGCTGCAGAACGCCGTCGGGGCCCGGGCCATGTGCAAGGCCTACAACGAGTGGGCCTACGAATACTGCCAGGAAGACCCGGAGCGTCTTTTCTTCGCCGCTCTCGTCCCCATGCAAAGCCCCCAGTTCGCCATAGAGGAGATATACCGGGTGGCGGCCCAGGGTTGCAGGGTAGCCTTGGTCCGCCCCATGGACGCCATGGGCAACTATCCCCTTCAGCCCAAGTATGAGCCGGTCTGGGATGCCCTGGAGGACACGGGCGTGGTCTACGGCATGCACCCCTTCGCGGCCTTCGGCGTGTCCAAATTGCCGGGCTACTCCGAGCAGTACTCGGCGGCGGAGATGATCGATCTGGCTATGACCAGGTCCGATCTCCCTCATACCTTCCTGGGGAACGTCCAGGCATTCCAGGCCGAGGCAGGTCTCTGGGTTACCATGGTGCTGCTCTCGGGCCTCTTCGAGCGCCGGCCCGGAATAAATGCCGCCGTGTTCGAGGCGTCCTCCACCTGGCTCAGCTTCCTGCTGGATGAGTGCGACAAGATCTACAAGCTGAACCGAAATGATCGCCGGATGCCTCCTTTGAAGCAGCTTCCCAGCGAGACCTTCTTCGAGCATTGCGTCACCGGCTTCGAGGGCGATGAGGCGCCGCCGTCTCGCTTCCCCGAGTTCTATCGGGACATCCTAGCCTGGGCCTCGGACGTCTATCACCATGACGGCGACGACGCCTGGCGGGCCCTCGATACGATGCTGCAGTGCGAGCTGCCCGTAGAAGACCAGGCCAAGTTCCTGGGTGGCAACGCCCGCCGTCTTTACAACATCGAGCCGCCCAAGAGCTTCATCCGTGAACGGGTAACCGAGATCGAACGGCCCGACTGGTGGCCCACCGAGGAGGAGATCAAAGACGCTCTCAGAGCGGAGGCTTCCGTCCCAAGTCGGTAGTCAGAGAGCGTAAGGGGAGACTGGGAATGAGCTCCCGGAGAGAGGGGTAATGACCTCGAAGAAGCGCTTTGCAGTCTTTGACGCCGACTCCCACGTCGTAGAGCCTCGCGATGTCTGGGAGCGGTACCTAGAGCCCGAGTACCGCACCCTGGGCAAACACGCCTTGTGGAGAGAGGAAGGAAAGACCACTTCCTACCTCAAAGTCAACGGCGAAGTGTTCCGAGACACCGGGAACCCCAACATCCCCCGATATGCCATATGGCGGCCCGGCACTACCTGGGAGGAGATAGGGCAGCTGGACCCGGATGTCCGCCATCCCAAGAACGAGGGCGCCTGGGACCCTCGGGCCCGGCTCGCCGACATGGACGCAATGGGGGTGGACCAGGCGTTTCTCTACCCCACCTGGTTCGCCGAAGGCTTTCACCTGGTGAAAGACCCGGACGTGGCTTACGCCCTGGCGAGGGCCTACAACGACTGGATAGCCGATTTCTGCGAGGCGGGTCCGGACAGGCTCTACGCCGCAGGCATGCTGCCCCTCCAGAACATGGACTTCGCACTGGAGGAGCTGCATCGAGTATCTGAGATCCCCTGCTTCCGCGGCGCTTTCGTCCGCCCCATGTTCATAGAGGGGCGCTATTTTACGCATTCCTACTACGATCCGTTGTGGGCGGAACTGGAAGAGCTCGGCGTCGCGGCTGCCGTTCATCCCACGTCCGGCCTGTGGAACCCTGAGTGGACCTCTCACGGCCCGTTCTTCGAAAAGATCAGCCGCCGGATAGTTCAAGACGGTATAGCGGGCAATGCCGGTGGAGGACCCTTTGCAGGCGGAGGCACCAGCGAAAACCTGGCAATCGATGGGGCAGGAGAGCGATTGGGACACCCCATATCGCCTGTTCTTTCTCCCTGGCTCGACAACCACATGTTCGTCGCAGCCACACTGATCGGCTTTACGGTGATGCAGCGATACCCGGATATGAAGGTAGTCGTGGCCCACGGCAAGGCCTCCTGGATGGAGGAGGTCCTGGAGAAGATGGAGGCCTCGACCAAGACCATACCTCTGATCCACCACCATCCCGTGCGTACCGATCCGGAGGAGATGTGGAAAGAGGGACATGTGATGCTGGGGTTCGACGCTGAGGAACGGCTGATACAGCGGCTGCCGGAACGGTTCGAGCAACACATCGTCTGGGGCTCCCGCTACCCCAACGATGACACCACCAGCGCCTGGGACGCCATCAAGGCCCTGTCCGAGGCAGACGTGGAGGAGCCTACTATAGCTCGCACCCTCGGCCGCAACGCCGCCAAGCAGTTCGGAATCGAGCTGGAACAAAAAGTCGGCGTCTAACAGCCTCCCACCTTATCGCCTGTTACACCCCCCTGTCGGGGCGAGGCCTCGGGACATCTTTCCCTTGGCGGTACATCCAAGTCCGGGGACACAACCGACTGAGGCGCTGCTGAACTTGTCGGGTGTGGCATAATATACCTATCGTTCCTGCGAGGGCTTCACGACGAGTTGCAAGATTTGCCGGAAGCCCTCAGTGGTTTATCACTCCCAGACAGCAACATAGATATCGGCTGTTTTGTGGCCCTACGGGCTATTGCATAGACGCCGAAGAGAGCGGTCCTCCCACACGTAGCCTTTCACCCTGACGGCTGAGCTTTACCGTTGTCTATAGGGCAACAGTCGGTAGGGGACTGCTTTACCACCCATACAGGCTTTCCAGTTGTAACCGGAGCACCTGTACCACGCTCTTTCACAATAGCGGTCCGTTTACCTTGAGTATGGCATCAGTCCGACAGAACCTCTTCCCATGAGCGAGCATCTGACAGTTAGAGGATCTCCAGCCCGTCGGTCTCTTCTAGACCGCGGAAGCCGGCTGCGGCTCCTTGTCCTCAAGATGCAGGACCAGGGGCTCTACCTGCTCTTCCTGGTCCCGGTGGCCCTGCTTCTGACCTTCTTCTTCATCATCCCCCTCTACGACATCCTGGTCGGCAGCTTTATAGAAGACGGCTGCTTTACGACTCAGTTCTTCGAGTGGGCCATCTTCGACAACGATAACCAAAGGGCGGCTCGCATCACCTTCGAGCTGGCCGTCACCACCACCCTGTGCTGTCTCGTTCTGGGCTATCCCGTCGCCTACTACCTCGCCACCCGAAAAGGCAGGTGGCGCAATGTGGTACTGGCGATAGTCATCTTCTCCTTCTTGACCAACATCATCGCCGAGACCTTCTCCTGGAGAATAACCCTGGGGAGACAGGGGCCCATAAACGAGGCTCTCCAGCTGCTGCCCGTGATAGATGAACCCTTCGATCTGGTCTTCAACCGTGTCTCCACAATAGTGGCCATGGTCCAGTCCTTCCTCCCCTTCATGATCCTGCCCCTCTTTGCCGTCATGCGCGGCATACCTAACAGCCTGTTGTCGGTAGCCCAGAGCCTGGGGGCCAGTCCCTTCCGAAGCTTCCTGCGGGTGTTCCTGCCTCTGAGCATGCCGGGCGTGGCCACCGGATCGATTCTCGTGCTGATCCTGAGCGCCGGCACCTTCATAGCGCCAACTCTGGTGGGCAACTGGCCCATGGACCACGGACTCTCCAGCTTGATAGACGACTCCGACGGGTACACCATGGCCTTAACCATGCTCCTGCTGGGAGCTATCGTGGTTGTCTACCTGGGGTTCGCACGGTTCGTAGGTTTTGGCAGCCTGTACAAGGCCGGCGATGCGCTAATGCACTCCACGTCGGGATGGAGCTCCCATCCCAGTCCTCGTCGATGGGTGGTCTCCGCCGTCGTTGCTTTCACCTCCCTATTCCTCCTCGTTCCCATCCTGGTCATCGTCCCCCTGTCCTTCAACCAGCAGAGGTTCGCCTACTTCCCCATTCAGGATTACAACCTCCGGTGGATCAAGAACTTCTTCACGGGCGCCGACACCGGCACCGACTGGACCGGCTCGGCCATCTCCAGTCTGGAGGTAGCCGTACTGGCGGTCGTGGTGACCGTGCCCCTTGCGGTTCTCTTCTCCTACGGCTTGCTGCGAGGCCGGTTCCCCGGAAAGGCGACGGCCAGCGCCATCATTCTGGCTCCTCTGGTGATCCCCAGCACAGTGATAGGTCTGGCTCTTTGGATCTTCTACGCCGACCACCTGGAGTTCTTGATGGGTACGATCCCGGGGCTCGCCGTGCCCCACGCTGTGCTGGCCCTTCCTTATGCCATTCTGATTCTCGGTGTGGCCTTCCGCTCCTTGGACCATGTCCATGAGCAAGCGGCGGTGAGCCTGGGCGCCAACCGATGGACGGTGCTGCGCCGGATAGTCCTACCCCAGGTCCTGCCTGGGCTGGTCATAGCCGGCCTGTTCACCTTCCTCGTCTCCCTGGACGAGGTCGTCATCGGGTTGTGGCTGGCCGTTCCTGGCGGCTTCCGTACCCTGCCGATGAACCTGTGGAATGGAGTGACCGCCGAGTTCGCTCCGATGATGGCAGTGGTCTCCACCCTCGTGATAGTCGGCGCGGCGATAGTGCTCCTGGCCGCATCCTACTTGAGGGGGCGACTGACGGTCCAGCGACAATCACCCGATGTTTTAGCTATGGCCGTGAGAAAGGTTGCCTTCGTTCTGGCTAGAATATCCAGCGCTGAGTTGAGGGTTCCCTTTATCGCCACCCTGAAGAGGCAGGCCTTCTACCTCGCTCTGGTCCTTCCGGCTCTGGCCTTGCTGATCGTCTTTCTCGTCCTGCCCCTAATCGAAGTGCTGGACCAGACCTTCTTGAGGCACGGGCTCCCCGGTGGACTGGCCTTCTCCATCAGATATCTGGACGAGGGCTTGAGGTATGGTATCTACCCGGACGTCTGGCGAACCACCTTTTCCCTCGCCGGGACTACGGTGCTGGGCTGTCTACTTCTGGGGTATCCCGTGGCCTACTACCTCGCCACTTCCTCCGGATGGCGCCGCACCATCGTCACCGCGATGGTGTTCATCCCCTTCATAACCAGCCTGATCGCCCAGCTTCACGCCTGGCGGATAGTCATGGGAAGGAATGGACCGGTCAACGACGTACTCCAGTATCTCTGGTTCGTCGATGAACCCTTCGACCTGCTATTCACACCCGGTGCGGTGCACGTAGCCATGATTCAGGTGTTCCTCCCATTTATGATTCTGCCCCTGTATGCGGTCATGCGAGGAATCCCTCGCAGTCTCACCGTCATTGCCGAGGGCCTGGGCGCCTCCCCGCTGCAGGCCTTCTTCAGGGTTTTCCTACCCTTGACCCTGCCGGGAGCGTTGGCCGGAGCGGTGCTGGTTTTCAGCCTGAGCGCCGGTTCCGTGGTGATACCGGAGACCCTGGGCTCCTTGCTGGACCCCAACCACGATAGGACCATCGCTTCCTTCATCGACGGCAGCGGCCCCTTCAACGCCGGCCGGGCTGTCCTTCTCCTATTGTTCATCCTGGTGCCCTACCTGGTCTTCACCCGGTACATAGGCTTTCAACCCCTGTATCAGATAGGTAACCTGCTCACCCACTCGGCCTCGGCCCCTGATCAAAGACGGGGGCGTTACAGGTTCCTGTTGACCATCGGAGCCGCCGCGGTCTGCGTTTTTCTTCTGCTGCCCAGCCTGATCGTGGTGCCCATGGCGTTCAACAGGAGTCGATACTACTTCTTTCCCCCCAACAACTACAGCCTGAAATGGATCGCCAATTTCTTCACGGGCAAGGAGAGCCCCACCGACTGGATAGGCCCGACCCTAACCAGCGCCGAGGTGGCAGGTCTGGCCGTATTGGTCTCGTTGACTCTGGGTGGCCTTCTTTCCTATGCCCTGGTGAGGGGCAGGTTCCCCGGCAGGGGGTTTATCAGCGCGGTCGCCCTCATTCCTCTGATCGTGCCCTCGGTGCTGTTTGCCGCCAGCCTCTACTTCTTCTATTCGGATGGTTGGGACTTCCTGATAGGCTCGGTGGCCGGACTGGTGATGCCCCACGCCATGCTCGCCCTACCCTTTGTTGTACTGATCCTAAACGCCACCCTCCGCAGCGCCGACGAGGTGCAGGAATTTGCCGCTATGACCCTGGGCGCCAACCGATTTACCGCCTTTCGTCGAGTGATCCTTCCTCAAATCTACCCGGGCATCATCGTTGCCGCAGTCTTTGCCTTCCTGGTCTCCTTCAACGAGGTTATCATCGCCTTTTGGCTGAAGGCCCCCGGCTTCGAGACCCTGCCCACCATGATGTGGATCGGCACCTCCGCCGAATACGATCCGATGATGCCGGCGGTGTCGACGCTCTTGCTCCTGATGGTACTGGCTGCCTTCTTGGTTGTGGCCGGTTTCCGCAAGCTCCTGGTCAGAGGACAATGAGCTTAGAGCTTCCAGCTTTTCTGGTTAGACAGCCTGACCGCAGAAGAGGCGTTCTTGACGAGAGCCGCCTCTTCTCCTATAATTTTCCGTTAATTGAGAAAAAAGTAACTATCGAATTGGTGATTACTTTAGGGCTGGCTATTCGTTATTAGTCTTAAGAGCAGATATAGTTCGACGCAGGAGAACACCCAACCGGAAACGCTTGTTCCTGCAGACAACAACTCCCCCACTTTTATCCCGGGTGAATGGAGGTACTGTTTGGCCGTAACATGAAACAATCAGAGGTGCCAGCTCTCGCTGGCGCCGTACACCGAAACCAATCGATTGAGATTCAGGAGGTCCACAAATTGAAACTACGTAAAGCGATAACCCGGCGGCGGGTACTGATTGGTATGGCAAGCATACTGATAGTGCTAATGCTTGTCGCCGCTGCTTGTGGTGAGGCTGCCACGCCCGAGCCGACCGAGGAGGTAATGGAAGCCACACCCGAGCCGACTGAAGAAGTGATGGAAGACGACGCCATGGACGATGATGCCATGGACGACACCGCTATGGAAGACGACGCCATGGACGATGACGCCATGGACGACGCCGCTATGGAAGATGATGCCATGGACGACGCCATGGACGACACCGCTATGGAAGATGACGCCATGGACGACACCGCTATGGAAGATGATGCCATGGTCGGAATGCGTGGTCCTGACCAGTGGACGGTTGAAGAGCCTGCCACCAGGGCTGAAATCGAAGCCGAGTTGGAGAAGTTCCGAGGCGATAGCTTCGTGTTCGTGTCCTGGGGCGGCGCCTACCAGGCAGCCCAGCGGCAGGCCTACATCGTCCCCTTCGAGGCACAGTTCGGAATTGACGTGATCGAAGAGAGCGTGCCCACGGCCGCCAAGACCAGGGCCATGGTGGAGACGGAAAACATCGAATGGCACGTCATTGACAACGGTACAGCCGGCGCCTTTCAGCTAGCCCTCTCGGGAGACCTGGAAGAGTTGGACTTCAGCATAATCGACACCCGGGACTTCCTGTCAGTGGTCCAGGCCCCTTGGTTCGGCGGCGGTGGCATCACTTGGTCCACCGTACTGGCCTACAACACTGATACCTACCCCAACGGACTGCCCGACATGTCGGCCTACTACGACACCGAGAGATACCCGGGCCGCAGAGGCTGGGCTTACTACAGCGATCACGAGGAGGTCTTTGTACTCCTGGGTGATGACCCCTCCATTCTGGACACTGCAGAGGGCAGGGCCAGCCTGGCAACCCTGACAGACGATCAGATGGACCGTGCCTACGAGCTGTTCGAACAGCACAAAGACCAGATAAGCCTCTTCTGGCAAACCGGTTCCGACTGTCCGCAGTTGCTGATCAGCGGCGAGTTGGACATGTGCACCGCCTGGAACGGGCGGATCTACGATGCTCAGAAAGAGGGCGCCCCGCTGGCAATATGCTGGCACTGCGGCCACCAGTTGAACACAGACGTGTGGTACATCCCCAGGGGCCTGTCTACTCAGGACCCCGACAAGTTCTACCTGGCCCAGCTGTTCATGGCCTGGACCTCCTTCCCGGAGATCAATGCCGATGTCAGCCAGTTCATTACCTACGGGCCGGTCAACATCAAGTCACTCTCTTACCTGGATGCTCCTGAGTTTGACGCGGTACGGGATGAGCTCCCGTCATCGCCCGCTAACATCCAGTACGCCATCCTGTACGACGAGAAGTGGGGCGGTGAGGTTGCAGACGCTCGCTACGAGCGCTACCTCGAGTGGCAGCAGGGACTGTAGGCTTGCTAATCGGATAACCTAGGAATAGCCGAAACTTAAGAGGGGCCGCCCTTCTACGGAAGGGCGGCCCCTCTTGTTTATGCAAGCTCGTCGATGCATCGGCTTGATGCCCCATCCCTCAGGTGATAGCCTACACACGCACGGCCCCACAAATCCGATGAGCTAGAATGCGAGAAAAGCCATGGTCAACCAGGGACAAATAGAACATCTATTGAAACAGACGGGGGAGATACCGCCACCACAGAGCCTTGCGGACAACGCCAACTTGCAGGACTATCAGACCGTCTACGACGAATCGATCGACGACCCCGAGGGGTTCTGGGCGCGAGAAGCGTCGGAGCTGGACTGGTTCAAACCATGGTCCAAGGTGTTCCAGTGGGACTATCCCGGGTTCAAATGGTTCCTGGATGGGACCTGTAACATCACCTACAACTGCCTGGACAGGCATCTTTCCGACGGTCGAAAGAACAAAGCGGCCTTCATCTGGCTCGGCGAGAACGGTGAAGAGAGGGTGTTCACCTATGGACGGCTGGCCCAACTGGTCAACCGGTTTGCCAACGGTCTAAAGAGCCTCGGCGTGGGCAAGGGCGATCGGGTGGTCATCTATATGCCGCTCACCCCTGAGGGCGCCATAGCCATGTTGGCCTGCGCGCGGATAGGCGCCGTGCACAGCGTGGTCTATGCCGGGCTCAGCGTAGGCTCGTTGCGGGATCGGATACTGGACGCCCAGGCCAAGGTGCTGATCACGGCCGATTCGGGATACCGAAGAGGCAAGAGAGTCGATCTCAAGGGCATCGCCGACGAGGCCGTGGAGCTGCTCGACATACTGGAGCACGTGGTGGTGTGGCGACGGGAAGAAGAGAAGCCGGCCCTGCGTGACAAAGAGGTGGACTTCGATCAGCTGACCTCGGAAGGGAGCATGTACTGCGAGGCCGAGGAGATGGACTCGGAAGACCCGTTGTACATTCTGTACACCAGCGGCACTACGGGCAAGCCCAAGGGGGTCCTCCACGTTCACGGCGGCTACATGGTGGGCACTTATTACCACTTCAAGACCTTTTGGGACAACAAAGAGGACGATGTCTACTGGTGCACGTCGGACATCGGCTGGGTGGTCGGTCACAGCTACATCGTCTATGGGCCTCTGATCGCCGGCGGCACGACCGTGTTTCGAGAAGGAGCCCCAGACTTTCCCGACCCCGGCATCGTCTACGAGGTGATCGAAAAATACGGGGTCAACGTGATGTTCACGGCACCGACGGTGATAAGGATGCTGATGGGCAACGGCGAGTCCTACGCCAAAAAGCACGATCTGCGATCTCTAAGGCTGCTTACCTGCGCCGGCGAGCCGTTGAACCCGGAGGCCTTACGCTGGGCCCACGAGCACCTATGCGGCAGCGGCGAGTGGGGGTTCATAACCGACAACTGGTGGCAAACGGAGACCGGTGGACCCTGCCTGGGCACCCTGCCGAACATGACCGCAAAGCCTGGCCGGGTGGGGAAGGCGTTGCCCGGTGCGCTGATGGATATAGTAGACCGGGAAGGCGAGCCCATAACCGAGCCAGACGTAGGTGGTCTGCTGGTGATAAAACGCCCCTTCCCCCACTTCTTCCGCACGGTGTACGGCGATGAGGAGCGATACAACAAGGACTGGGGCACTATTCCAGAATCCTACCTGACTGGTGATGTCGCACTGCGGGACTCGGAAGGATACTACATGGTCGTCGGCAGGGCTGATGACGTTCTGAACGTGGCAGGACACAGGATAGGGTCCGCTGAAGTGGAGAGCGCCCTGGTGTCCCACGATCTGGTGGCCGAGGCGGCTGTCATAGGCAAGCCCGACCCCCTCAAAGGGGAGGCGATCAAGGGGTTCGTCACGCTGCGTTCAGGCGCCACCCCATCCGAGGAGATGAAGAAAGCCCTGAAAAGTCACGTTCGAAGGGAGCTGGGCCCTATAGCTACGCCGGCTGAGATAGAGTTCACGCCCAGCCTGCCGAAGACCCGCTCCGGCAAGATAATGAGGCGATTGCTCAAGGCGCTGGAGCTTGGTTTGGACCCGGGTGATATCACCACCCTAGAGGAGTAGGTGGGTGCTGAATAACCCTTTTCGACCATCCCCCTGGCCCCCTTCCTGGCCAGGAAGGGGGGAAAGAACAAATAATTTCTGAGGGAAACCCTCAGACTCCCGGCCTCCCGGCAGGCAGTCTCAGAAGAATTTGCTCTGCCTCTATGCACGCCCCATGGGTTCATCAGCTAAGGTGGCCTTGGAGCTAGCCTCCCAGCAAGGCGGTAAGCTCTCGGATGCTGTCCAGGTTGGTCAGGTCCTCGGTCGTGGCTATGATGTCGTCGGCGGTAGCAGCGCCCAGAATGTCGGCTGTTAGGAAACGGAACTTCTCCAGGAGCTGGGACCTGGGCGCTCGGTTACCGTAGTCGCCGAACACTATATCTACCTCGGTCTTTAGCGTGCTTCCGTCCTTCAACCTGATCGACATCCGGCCCGAAGGCCCGTCGTCTCCATCTCTTGCTTCCTCGTCCGGCCTAGCGTGAATCTTGGAAAAGAGCTCCCGGACCGAATAGTCTTCCAGGGACCGGGGATAGAAGGTGGTTACGTCGGCGTGACCATGTACCAGGGCGGCAGCGACGGCGTAGGGCACGCTGAACTTGGCGGCCAGCATGTTCCGAGGGTACTCGCCGACCATTCCGGCCAGATAGTCTTGGGTTGCGACGTCTATGCTGGAGATGTCGTCGATGGAGAAGCCGTGCTGCTCCTTGACCCGTAAAGCGGCGTCGATTGCCGGATGGTTGAGGCGGCAGCAAGCGTGAAACTTGACGTAGTTCTGCTCTATGCGGTACTCGTTGCCCAGGTTGGCGGTAACTACCTCAGGGTCGAAGGAATCACCAAGGATGATGCCGAACATATCCGACGGGCCATCATGGATGCCGGTGAAGCCGCACTCGTACATATCGATGGCCAGTATCCCCATCAAGCCCGACCGGCCGGGGTAGGCGTTGCGAATGGTGGCCCCTTCGTAGCAGGGGGTCCAGGAGTTGGCCGGGCTCATGCCCGCAGCGACGTTGATGAGATCGCGGATTTGGCCGGCGTCGTAGCCCTTCAGTTTGGCCACTGCGGATGCGGTTCCGATGACTCCCCAGTGACCGTGGGAGTGGACGTTGAATCGAGGCTTGGTAGCGGCGCCGAGCCTGGCCTCGACGTCGTAGCCCAGGACCAGGGCTTCCAGGAGCTGCCTGCCGCCGATGTTCATCTCTTCACCGATGGCGAGGATGCCCGGAAGGACGTGGATGCTGGGGTGTCCGGCGGCGAAGCGATTGCCTTCGTCCATCTCCAGGGCGATGCCAGCCGTGGCATTGACCAAGGTTGCGTACATCGGGTCGGCCCTGAGAGGATGGCCCAGGATTGTGGAGCTGAGGGATTTCGATCTGGCATTAGCTACCTGGGCCAGCTTGGCGTTCTCGGGCAGCCGGCTGCCGGCAACTATGGCTCCCAGAGTGTCCAGGACGACATCCTGGGCATAGGTGGGGGTGCTTTCCGGCAGGTCCTCAAACGAGGTGGCGGCCACAAATTCGGAAAGCTGGTCGAGATAGTCTCCCATTTCTCACCTCCCGCTAGGGTCGCAACGTAAGCGTAATACCGACGTAGCCGCGAAACCTGTTCGGCGTCTAGGGCTGACGACCGGCCAGGCCGAGAAGCTGGTCCTGGATGCCGGCGTTGGATGGCACCTGAACCTCAGGCCCGAAGGCCCCCATATCTCGGGCCTGAGCCACGTCCTGCTGTATCGAGTTGTAAACCGCTTGGGCAAGTCCGGCGTCTATCGAGGTATCCTGGTTGGTAGCTTTGCCCAAGTCCCATTTATGTATGACCACATCGCCGAACACGCGTAGGAGAAGGTCAGCGGCAGTCATCTCTCCCATCGGGGTCTGGAAGGCCTTGTCCGTGGCGCCTTGAGCCCGGACTGCTTGCAGCACAATCTTGGTGGCGGAATCGAACGCCTCACCGGCTCCTTCTGACGGTAGGTCACCTTCTACCCGCATCACCTCCATCGGATCGCCCGCGGTGTCTCCGGTAACCAGGGCGGCGGTGAACTGGGCTACCTTCAGATTGTGAATGACCAGGTTCTTTACCGACCACTCGCTGCACGGTGTCGGGTCTTCCATTTGGCCTGGCGTGACGTTTCCTATGATGGGCAACATCTTCTGGACGGCGGCTTCGTAGAGCTCTACCGGGTTTGGCTGTGCCATAGGGACTCCTTCTGACTAGCTATTGGAAACGGTTGAGTATCCCACTTGGTTTGGCGAAGAAGAGAGCGAGTATTCCGGTGAACTCAACATAGTAAGACGCTACTAGCTAGTCTCGAAGGAAGCGGAACCGAAGATCAGCTTGAGCAGGATGTGCCCGGACACGGCAGCGACAACCGCGGCGTAACGGTACCGCAGCCCCGGGGCCGAACGGGTGCAGAGGAAGTAGGCGCCTTTGAAGAAGAAGTGGACCAGCACGTAGGCGATGAACCAGATGAACAACGTGTGAGGTACCGACCATATTCCGTGATAGTTGCCCGATACCAGCAGGCTGTAATGGGTGGCGGCAAGGACGAAGAGAGTGGCGACTACAAGAGATGAGTAGGTCAGGATTTTGGCGTGGGCCGGAGGAGGAGGCGTCCAGGACTTCCTGTAACAGCTTGCAATCAGCCCGCCGGCCAGGGGTAGGAGGACCAGATCACCGATCATGAAGCCGGGGCTTCTGAGGAGGGTGTCGGTGATGGCGTCAACTCGCCAAGCGATTAACAGCAGGGATCCCCACCCGGTTACCAGGACCACGACTGCCACCAGAGTGGGCGGCCGCGTAAGCAGGGGCCTCAGGAGGTCATTCTGGGCCATCTCACCGCCGTTACAGGGCGTTACTGACTGATGGGCCCGGGGGATTGGGGCACGATAGCCGGGAGATCGAGCTCCTTGACCAGCTCGTTGAAAGCCGGAACGTCGTCGTCCACGACGTTGGTCAGCAGACCCAGCTGGGCGTCTATGCGTCCCGATACATCAGTGAAGACCTCGTAGGTCTGCTTGGGCGGAGCGAAATCGGCGCTGGCAACCACTTTTGGCAGCTCGGCGAGGATGTTGTTCAGTCTCACCGGCAGATCGAGGCGGTCCCGGGCGCCCCGGTAGTCGACTTGGATGAGCCGGTCTTCGATGGCGGCGAGCTTCTCCAATATGGGCACCGCGGCATCGGATACGGCGTCAGAGGACGGGCCGCCCTGGGCTCGCTGGACCCACTGGTTGACCTGCTCCCTGACGCTGCGCAGCTTGTTGACGCCATCGTGGGTCTCCGAGAGTTTGTCACGGATCCGGATGAGCAGATCGAACTGGGCCTGCAGATCGTCCTGAGGGGTCGAGACCCTGGGGTCTTTGAGGATCTCGAAGGACTCGGTGCTAGAAACGCCGTCGACAGTTAAACGCACCTGGTAGGCGCCGGGAGGGGCCAAGGGGCCGAACTTGACCTCGTCTTCCGTGGACTTGTCATCGGGTACCTTGCGAGGGGGAGGATAGCGCATGTCCCAGACGAAACGGTTCATGCCGGCATCGGAGGGCGCCTTGAGGGTCTCATCGTCGGACTGGCTGGAAAAGGTCCTGATCACCTGTCCGCCGGCCTCGGTGAACTCCAATCGAATCTCATTCTCCGGCTTCCGCTCGAGATAGTAGTTGACCAGAGCACCTGAGGGAGCATTCTTTCCCGCATCGAGAAAGACCACTTCGGACGAGCCGCCCGGTTTCTTGGCCTCGTAGAAGGCCAGTGGTGTGCCGAAGGCGATTCCGTAGTTCTTGCCGGGCCCAGCGGCCCCGTTCTCGTAAGATGCGGCTCTCATGCGGTGGGCGGGCCGGGGTGTCAGGAGGTTAAACCCGGAACCGTCAGAGCCCTCAGCGACCTGATGGAGGAGGGTGAGGTCGTCCAGGACCCAGAAGGAGCGGCCGTGGGTGGAGGCGACGAGATCAGTGCCTTTGACCACCAGATCGTAGATGGGCACTTTGGGCAGGTTGGTCTGCAGGGGTTGCCAGGCGCCGCCATCGTCGAAGGAGACGTACACCCCTGTCTCGGTGCCGGCGTACAGCAGGCCCTTTCGGGACGGGTCTTCACGGACTACCCTGGTGAAATCATCGGTGGGGATGCCGCCGACAATCTGCGTCCAGGACCGGCCGTAGTCGGTAGTCCGGTAGAGCATGGGCCGGGTATCGTCCAGCTTGTATCGAGTGGCAGCCACGTAAGCGGTGGCGGGATCGTGGGGAGACTGCTCGATCATGCAGACCAGGCTCCACTCCGGTAGGCTTTCAGGGGTGACGTTGTCCCAGGTATCGCCGCCGTCCCTGGAGATGTGGACGAGACCATCATCGGAGCCGGTCCAGAGAACCCCTTCTTCGTGGGGCGACTCCACTAAGGCGAAAATGGTGCAATAGACCTCGGCGCCTGAGGAGTCCTTGGTGATAGGGCCACCCGAAGGCTCCAGCTTCGACGGATCGTTGCGGGTGAGATCGGGGCTTATGGCCTCCCAGCTGCCGCCCTGGTCTGTGGAACGGAACAGCTGGTTGCCGGCGGCGTAGAGCACGTCGGGATCGTGGGGTGAGAACTGGATGGGATAGGTCCACTGGAACCGGTACTTCATCGCTTTGGCGCCCATGCCGGTGGTCAGCTCTGGCCAGACGGTGATGATTCGGATCTGGCCCGTGGCCCGGTCGTAGCGGAGGAAGTTGCCGCCACCACCCGGAGAGCTGCCGATAGCGCCGGAAAAGACTAGATTGGGGTCCTGGGGGTGGACGGCTATGTGCCCGCTCTCCGAGCCGCCCACGGTGTAGCAATCGTCCCACGGGATAGCGCCCTTGGCGCTCCAGGAGGGCACGCTGATGGCGGAGTTGTCCTGCTGCGTCCCGTAAACCCTATAGGGAAACTGGTCATCGGTGGTGACGTGATAGAACTGGGAGGTCATCTGGTTGTAGATCGTGGACCAGGACTCGCCGGCGTTGAAGGAGATGCAGGCGCCTCCGTCGTTCCCCTCTATCATGCGCTGCGGGTCGTTGGGGTCTATCCACAGATCGTGGTTGTCGCCGTGGGGAGTGGTGACTTCGGTGAAGGTGGCACCCCCATCAACGGACTTCCATGCCTTGTAGTTGAGGACCCAAACCGTGTTGGCATCCTGGGGATCGGCGAAGATGTGCTGGTAGTACCAGGGGCGGCCCTGAATGTCCCGGTTATCGGTGATCAGGCCCCAGGTAGCGCCACCGTCGTCGGAGCGATACAGGCCGAACTCCTTGGCCTCGATCGTGGCGTATATCCTCTCGGGTCTGGAAGGAGAAACGGCGATGCCGATGCGGCCCATGGGCCCGCTTGGCAGGCCGGGGTTGCCGCTAATGTCAGTCCACGTGTCGCCGCCATCGGTGGAGTGGAAAATGCCGCTTTCCGGGCCGCCGCTGATCAGGCTGTGGGGCGTCCGTTGGACCTGCCAGAGGCTGGCGAACAGCCTGCGAGGGTTGGTCGGGTCCATGGACAGATCGATGGCGCCGGTCTTCTCGCTGCGGAACAGGACTCGCTCCCAGGCCCGGCCGCCGTCCCGGGACCTGAAGACTCCCCGCTCCTCGTTGGGGCCGTATGCATGGCCCAGTGCGGCGACGTAGACCGTGTCCGGGTCCGAAGGATGGATGCGAATGCGGGCGATGTGACGGGTGTCGGACAGGCCGACATTGCTCCAGCTCTTGCCCTTGTCCGTGGACCTGTAGACTCCGTCTCCGTGGGAGACGTTGCCGCGGATGCAGGACTCTCCGGTGCCGGCGTAGACCACGTTGGTATCGGAGTCGGAGACGGCGATAGCGCCGACGGCCGCGGTGTTGAAGTAGCCGTCGGAAACGTTCTCCCAGTAGGTCCCGCCATCGTTCGTCTTCCACACTCCACCGGCGCAAGCGCCGAAGTAGAAAACGGGGGCGTCGACCGGGTCACCGGCCACGGCCACGACCCGTCCGCCTCGCGGTGGACCTATGCAACGCCATTCCACGGTTTGAAGAAGGGAAGGGTCTACGGTCACGCCTACCACCTCCTGTCCGGCTAGTCGGTTATCGATTCGTAGTTAGGAGCGGTCGGAAGAGGGTGGCTGAGACCTGAACCGGCCCCTGACGAAGGAGATGACCGCGTCCACTACGAACCAGGTGCCCAGGAAGGCTATGGCCTCCAGGGTGAAGCTGCCGAGCTTGTAGAACATCTCGGCGATGATCAGTGAGAGACCGAAGGCCGGGGCCTGTTGCAGGATCAAAGAGCTTAGTGGAAGAGCCCTGATGAGCGAAAACATGCTAAACCTCCTCCGTGGGCTAAAGCCGGTGGGAACCTACAGATGTTGGTTGGAGAATAACAGGCTACCAAAACGGGGTCAACAGAACGTTCCAGAAGCACGGACATTCCCAACTGACGACGGCCCGGCTTGCTGAATCAGGCCCGGACTGCCACCAGCTGGACCACCCGTATTCGATCTTCCTCCAGGTTTCGGACCATGTTCCCCATCTTCTCTCGAGCGTCCCGGCCCATAACGAGATGAAGGCCCAAAGGGCTGGGGCCCCGCTCACGGGCCCTGGCTAGAAACCGGTGGAACCAGTCCAGCGACAGCCGCGTGAGGTCGTTCCAGGCATCTATCCGGAAACCGGCGTCACTGATGTCCTGTTGCATCTGAGACTCGGAACTGAGAAAGCTGATGGAGGGCTCGCCGGCCCACGGCACAGGGAAATGAGGTGGCCCGCCATCGCCGCTGAGCACTTCGTAGCTGACGAGTCTGCCCCCGGGCCTGGTTACCCTGTGTATCTCGGCGAAGAGGCCGGGTTTGTCGGGGATGTTCATGGTGGTGTGCTGGGTCCACGCTATGTCGAAGGAGGCCGGCTCGAAGGGCATTTCAGTAGCGTCTCCGTGACGGTAGTCGACAAGATGGCCGAGACCGGTGCGTTGGGCCAATTCATCCGCGACCTGGCAGTACTCCTCCGTAATGTCGATACCGGTAACCCGGCAGCCGAACTTGTGGGCCAGCAGTCGTGATGGGCCGCCGATGCCGCAGCCGATGTCAAGAACGTGCATGTCCGGGGTTGGTCGGACCAGTTCGGCCAGCTCCAGGGTCGCCTCCCGACCTCGGACGTGAAATTCGTCAACGGGCGCCAGGTCATCGACCGTCAGAGCTTCTATGTCCTTGCCCAACTCTTGAAGGGCAGAGAGTATAGATCGCCCCAGATTGCGCTGGAAGTAGTGATGCTCGATGGAGCTACCGAGGTTGCTCATTTCTGTCTCTGTTTGGCCTTTGGCGCCGGCGAGGCAAAAGCCGGGGATGCTCAGCTGTGGCGTCCGTACCTGTTCATAGCTTTTTGCAGCTCATCGAGGGGGAGAGCGTGGGCAGTGCGGCCGCGGAAACCGGTCATAGTCTCGGCGGAGGTGAGGGCGTTGATGATCGACTCTTCCACCGCTTCGGCAACTCCGTCGAAGACTGGGCTGATGTGCTCCAGGGGAAACATCTTCACTTCAAGAGGCTGGGAGCCCTCGGTGACGTGGTTGCCGGTCGAGAAGGCCATGAAGATGTCTCCGCTGCCGTTGTGCCCGGAGCCTCCGGCCCGGGAGAGGCCGACGGCAGCCCGCTTGGCGAGGCGTTGGCACTGGATGGGAAGCAGAGGAGCATCGGTGGCGACAACGATGATGATGGACCCTCCGCCGGATACGGACTCTCCGGGGAGAGGAGTGATCTCGGGACCGATTTCAAGACCGACGGGTACGCCGTCGACACGGAGGTCGGATCGAGCGCCATAGCCGTAGTTGGACTGGACGAGGGCGCCGACGGTGAATCGCCCGCTCCTGGTGTCCACCAGCCGGGAGGAGGTGCCGATGCCTCCTTTGAAGTCGTGGCAGAGCATGCCGGTGCCGCCGCCGACGTTGCCCTCGGCGGGTGTGCCACTGGATGCCGCACCAATGGCCTGGAAGACGTGCTCCTTGGTGAGGTGAAAGGCGTCGATGTCGTTGAGGAAGCCGTCATAGGTCTCGGCGACGATGGGCAGAAGCCAGGTATCAGCGCGACCGCTTTCGATGGCGTACTCGACGATGCTGTCACGCACCATGCCCACCTGATGGGTGTTGGTGATGCCTACTATCGATCCCAGTATTCCCGACTCTTCGATCCAGGGGATCCCTGTCATCTCCCCGTTGCCGTTGAACGAAAAATATCCGCAAAAGGCCATATCGTTCCATATCTCGCCGTCCCGGGGAACGATGACGGTTACGCCGGTGCGCGCCACCCGGGGTTCATCGTGTATCAGGGTGGTGTGACCTACCAGGATGCCGGGTACATCCGTGATGGCGTTGTAGGGGCCGACTGGCATGCGGCCGATGGTCAGTCCAAGGTCTCGTAAGCGGGCACGTGGCATCATCACCCTCCAATACCGGGAACAAAGAGGCTCACTGTAGTAGTCGACCGGCAGTGTCGCCTTTCCACATTTCACCGAGCTTCGATTCTATAGGGCCGGAGTCCTGACTACCAGGGACGCGGTCGAACTTACCGGCTACCGCTTCGGCCCAGGACTCCTTCTGGAACTCATGGCAGTCCCTCCTGTAATCATAGCAATTGCCCCGGTGATGATAGCAACCATTGTGACGGGATGCGCAATGTTGACAAGTTATATGCGGGTCTTTTACTATGGGATTGCCCTAGGGGTGTCAAGGACAGTCCCTGAAAGGAGGGCGACGTGAAAAGACTAAACGTCCTGTTCTGTCGCTGGGACTTCGACCTTATAGACCCCACCGGCGGTGATGGAGGATAGCGGGAGTGATGAAGAGGGTCGCCGGTGGGGAACCCGGCAGTCCATTCCGGCCCTATCCAGATGAGGAGACCGCTTAAAGCGAACCTGCTCCGGTCGTGAATACCGGGATAGCAAGGCTGAGAACGGATCAAGAGTTGAGAGATCACAAAAGGGGCCGGGACGAAAGTCCCGGCCCCTTTCGCGTGTCTAGCTTATCCGGTCTCGGTTGGGTTTAGCCGAACTGGGCCGACTCGGTCGATCCGGCCAGAGCAGCGGTGGAGGACTCGCCTCCAGTGACCGACATCAGGACTTCATCGAAGTAGCCCGTGCCGACCTCCTGCTGGTGCCGGGCCGCTGTGTACCCGTCGGCCTCGCGAGCGAACTCCTGCTCCTGTATCTCTACGTAGGCGGACATACCCCGTTCATTGAACTCCTTAGCCAGCTCGAAGGCGTTGAGATTCACCATGTGCCATCCGGCCAGAGTGATGAACTGGAACTTGTAGCCCATCCCGGTCAGCTGTCGACGGAAATCGGCGATTTCGGAGTCGCTCATGTGCGCCTTCCAATTGAAGGAGGGGGAGCAGTTGTAGGCGAGGAGCTTGCCGGGAAACTCGGAGTGAATGGCGTCGGCGAACTCCCGGGCCTCCTGAATGTCCGGTTCCGAGGTCTCGCACCACAGCATATCGGAGTAGGGGGCGTAGGCCAGGCCCCTGGCTACGGCGGAGTCCAGCCCATCGCGCGTCCGATAGTAGCCCTCCTGGGTCCGCTCTCCGGTGGTGAAGATCCCGTCGGCAGGATCGATATCGCTGGTGAGAAGGGTGGCGTTCAGGGCATCGGTCCGTGCTACGACCAGGGTCGGCACGTCGAGAACGTCGGCGGCCAGACGGGCAGCGTTTAGAGTCCGAACGAACTGGGAGGTGGGAATGAGCACCTTTCCGCCCAGGTGCCCGCACTTCTTCTCGGCCGCCAGCTGGTCCTCGAAGTGGACGCCGGCCGCACCGGCCTCGATCATCGACTTCATCAGCTCGAAGGCGTGGATAGGCCCACCGAAACCGGCTTCGGCATCGGCCACGATGGGCGCATACCAGTAGACCCCATTCTTGCCAGGCTGGTGACCGTTGTCCCCGTGACTGGCAGCATTGTTCTGAATGTTGCTGATCTGGTCTGCCCGTGTGAGGGCGTTGTTCAACCGCTTGACCAGCGCCGGAGTGCTGTTGGACGGATAGAGACTCTGATCAGGATAGGTGTTAGCCGAAAGATTGGCGTCGGCGGCCACCTGCCATCCACTGACATAGATGGCTTTGAGACCTGCTCTAATCATCTGAACGGCCTGCGCACCGGTGAGAGCGCCAAAAGTGGCCACGTAGTCGTCGTTGTTTAGAAGGCTCCACAGGCGCTGGGCACCGGCTTCGGCGACGGTGTAAGAGACCTTGAGGCTGCTCCGGAGTCTGATGACGTCGGAGGCGGCATAGTCTCGCTTGATGCCCTGCCATCGGGGTTCTCGGGCCCAGCGCTCTTCAAGTGTTTCGGCTTCCCTCTTTCGTTCCGTTCCGTTGGTGCTCACGGGCACCTCCTTTTTGATCTAGTCCAGGTATCTGGAACCGGGTATGGTTAAAAACTCTTCGAAATCTCTATCTGTAATCAGCTGGTCAAATAGCTGGACGGCCTTGTCCAGGCGGCCGCCGTTGTCGCCCGGCGTTTCCAGCAGTTTCTCCACCTCTTCCGAGCGGATCTGCTGGTAGAGGCCTTGGGTCACGGGCCGACCATCGGAGAGGTGTATGCCGCGCCAGATCCACTGCCATATCTGGGCCCTGGCTATCTCAGCAGTGGCCGTGTCCTCCATCAGATAGTTGATAGCCACGGCGCCTCTGCCCTGGGCCCAAGCGTCCAGATACTGGAGGCTGACGCTGATGTTGTTCCTGAGGCCGGCCTCGGTTATATCGCCTTCGGGTACCTCCAGCAGGTCCTTGGCTGATACATCTACGTTGGGGACCTTGCGCAGCTGGTTGGGCCCCTCGAAGGCGTCTTCGAAGATGTCCAGGACGACTTTGACTAGGCCGGGATGGGCGACCCAGGCCCCATCGCAGCCCTGGCTGGCTTCCCGCTCCTTGTCGACACGGACCTGGGCAATGGCCTTTTCGTTGGCTTCGAGATCGTCCCTGCGAGGGATGAATGCCGACATTCCGCCTATTGCATGGGCGCCGCGCCGGTGGCAGGTTTCGGCCATCAACTCGGCGGCGGAGCGGAGGAACTTGGTGGCCATGGTCACCTGGGCCCTATCGGGGAAGACGGCCCACCGGTGCTCTGCGAACACCTTGATGAAGCTGAAGATGTAGTCCCATCGCCCCAGGTTGAGGGCCGTAATGTGGTCACGCAGCTCGTAGAGTATCTCCTCCATTTCGAAGGCGGCCAGGATGTGTTCGATCAGGACGGTCGCCTTGATGGAACCCCGGGGAAGACCGAGCCGGTCCTCCGAGTAGTCGAAGACGTGGCTCCATAAGCGTGCCTCCTGGTGAGACTGGAGCTTGGGCAGATAGATGTAGGGGCCAGTGCCCTGGTCCATCAGTGTATGGGCGTTGTGATAGAAGTAGAGCCCGAAGTCGAACAGGCTGGCGGACACCGGCATGCCATCGACGAGGACGTGCCGCTCCATGAGATGCCAACCGCGGGGCCGGACGGTTAGGGTGGCGACCTGATCGGCCAGGCTGTAGCTTTTGCCTTCTGGACTGGTGAAATCGATGCGGCGTTCGATGGCGTCCCGGAGGTTTACCTGGGCGTCCAGGGTGGGGCCCCAGACGGGCGAGTGGGCGTCTTCGAGGTCCGCCATGAAAACTCGAGAGCCGGAGTTGAGGGCATTGATGACCATCTTGCGGTCCGAGGCTGGGCCGGTTATCTCTACTTTGCGGTCCTGGAGGTCTTGGGGAGCGGAGGATACCTGCCAGTCACCCCGTCGAATTGAGCGGGTTTCGGGTAGGAAGTCGGGGAGCTGACCGGCGTCTATCTGCTGCTGACGGGCCTGGCGGGCCTGCATCAGCATTTTCCTGGTGGGCTCGAACTCCCTGGCCAGGCCTGCGACAAAGGACATAGCCTCGGGGCTCACGATGCCGGAGTGGCCGTTCCCGACCTTCCCGAGCACCTGAACGTTCGATTCCATTTCGATGCTTCCTCTCAAATCTCTGTCAGTGGGCGGTTGGACCAGCCCGGTGAATGACGCCGCGTCGCTCTTCCACTATGGCTGCAAGACCGCAGCGGGACTCATGTTAAGAGCGGCTGTGGTATAATGCAAGAGCCTTCTTTTACATCGGTGTGATAGAGTAAGCCTATCGCTCAAGACTGGGCAATAGTAAGGTTGTACGAGAGGAAGGGCGGAATGGAGCTGATACAGTTGGAAGCATTCTTAGAGGCTGCTCAGTGGCGAAGCTTTAGGAGGGCGGCCGGGGCCCTGTTTCTGACCCAGCCCTCGCTAAGCGACCGTATCAAGCGGCTGGAACAGGACGTGAGGCAGCCCTTGTTCCACCGGATGGGGCGAGGAGTGACGTTGACGGAGGCGGGCAAGGCGCTGCTACCCTATGCGGAACACGCGCTGAGGGATCTCAGAGAGGGCAAGGAGGCGCTGCAAGAGATGGACCCCCGAGCCAATATCACGCTGCACGTGGGCTCCGCCCGGGTTGTAGGCACCTATGTGCTGCCGAACGTGATAGCCCGCTTTCGAGAGGAGAACTCGGCCGACGTACACATGCGGTCGGGACGCTCCACCGAGGTGCTGCAGATGGTGATAAACGGCGACGTCCACGTAGGCGTGGCTCGGGCGCTCACCCATCCCCAGGTGGAGTCTGTACCGTTATATGACGAAGAAGTGGTACTGGTGAGCGATACGTCCCACGAATTCGCCAAAGCGGGGTCGGCCAGCATCTACCAGGTC
Source organism: Dehalococcoidia bacterium (assembly GCA_965197645.1). GTDB lineage: Bacteria > Chloroflexota > Dehalococcoidia > Plut-88900 > Plut-88900. Next base: position 1,845,395 of record OZ240219.1, read on the forward strand.
GCTACCGAGCCGCTGATCCTGTACGATCGAGATTCGTTCTACTTCGTTCTCATCGATAGGGTATGCCGGGAGGCCGGAATAGTGCCCAGGGTGCTGATGATGCTGGATAGTATCGAGGCCACCAAGCAGATGGTGGAGCGGGGTCTGGGCATATCGTTCCTTCCTCGGAGCTCCATTAGTCGAGAAGTGGAACACGGGACCCTGGCCGCCGTCCCATTGACGGAAGGCCACCGGGTGACCCTGAACACGGTAGCATTGCTGCCTAGAAAGCAGCCTCGCAGTAGTATGGTAAAGGCATTCCTGAAATCCCTACGGGAGACGGTCTCTCCGGTCGCAGCGGCGCCCTCGAGCTAGCAACGGACGACAGTCGCATAAGACCCTGTTGCAAGGTCTACAGGGTCAACGCTACTCCTCATGGACAAGCCTTCTCCCCTCTACGCTGAACCGGGGGGACGGACTGGAATGGGGAGAGTGCCGGGCTGCTAGTCGGTTGCCAGGTCCTGGAAGAGGCCGACGCGATTGCCGAAGGGATGTGCCCCAGGTACTATTTCTAATCCCGTCCTGGTCAGCAAGGCGGGTAGAGGGATGGTCGGACGGGTGTTTCAGGCCCCTCGTAAGAGATTGTGTTGACTTGTCGGTTGGTTCCCAATAAGCTACGGAAGCCGTCGGAATGGACGGCCTCCCAAGACGAACAGGCATCATCGAATCAGATACCGTTCGGACTCTACGAGTCTTAGAAAGGTCGAACAGCGTGGCCAGTCAAAAAGAGATAGACGACTTCATCAAAGAGGTGCACGTCTGCGTTCTGTCGACGACAGGGCCGGGGTACAGGTCCCATTCCATGCCTATGTGGTACCTGTATGAAGACGGCGTGTTCATCTTCAGCACTGGCGCCGGAACGCAGAAGCACAAGAACGTGGAGCGGAACGGCGAGGCCACCGTGGTGGTGGACCGGCGGGAGCCGCCCTACTACGCGATAATGGCCCAGGGCGACGCCGAGATAGGCCCGACCCTAAGCGAAGAAGAGGAGTTCAGGATGGCTGCTCGGTACCTGGGTGACGAGGGCGCCCGGAAGTACCTGGCCAAGAGAGGACCAGGCAATGGGGTCTCGATCAGGGTAAAGCCCAGAAAGTACGTGGAATACTACGGCTTGAGCGAACCGGCTTAGACATCGATTTTCTAGACATCCCAGGAGGCGAGCCATGGACCTGGTACTGCTAGGCGGCAACGTACTTACTATAGACAGCATGGACACCCGCTCCCAGGCGGTCGCAGTCAAGGACGGCAAGATAGCGGCGGTCGGGGCGACTCCCGATGTAGAAAAGCTGGTTGGGGAGAACACCACAGTCGTACATATGACGGGGCGGACGTTGATCCCGGGATTCATAGACCCTCACAACCACTTTGGGATGAACACCTTCGATCCGGTGTCGGTGGACTGTTGGACGCCCCCCAATGAGGGCATCCAGAACATCCTGGACTCCATAGCACAGACGGCCGGCGATAGTCTCCGGGGCCAGTGGATCTGGGGATCGGTTTATGATCAAAATAGCTCCAAGGAGAAACGGCTCATCACCCGGTGGGAGTTGGACGAGGTTGCCCCGGACAATCCGGTGTGCATCATGGATGCTTCGCACCACTCCCTGTACGCCAACTCGGCGGCGTTGAAGCTGGCTGGGATCGATCGGAACACGCCGGACCCGCCCTGCGGCTGGGTGCTCAAGGATGACAACGGAGAGCCCAACGGCACGCTGTGGGAGCGGGCGATGGACCCTGTCCACATCAAGTGCATCCGGGCCCACATGGAGCACTACGGCGACTCGGTGGCGGACCTGGTGGAGCAGAACTGCCGCAGACACCTCCGGTACGGAATCACCAGCGTCGGGGACGCAGACACCCTGCCCGAGACCCAGGAGATGTACAGGAAGGCGGATGCGGCGGGCAAGCTGCCCATGACCATCCACCAGCTGCTGGGCGGCTACGAGTTCTTCGCACATCCTACCGATGCAGCGGCAGGCGAGCGGGGGGATGGGAACGTTTCAGACCGGTTGAGGGGTGGGACGGTCAAGATGTTCATGGACCCGGTCTGGCCGTCGGCGGCCAGGGTCAAGTGCCATCCCGACGGGACCAAGGAGTACCTGGGCGAAAGGTACTATGACCAGGAGCAGTCCGACGCGGTGGTGCTGGAGGCTCGGAAGAACGGGTTCCAGGTGGGCATCCATTGCCTGGGCAATTGGAGCATAGAGCAGGCGCTCAACTCCTTCGAGAAGGCCCAGAAAGAGTATCCGTCATCCGACCCCAGGTTCCGGATCGAGCATTTCACCTTCCCAACCGTCGAGCTGATCCAACGGGCGGAGGCCCTGGGAGTGGTAGCGTCCATTCAGCCCCCCTTCGTGTACTCCTGGGCGGCATCCCAAGCAGACCCGGCAGAGGAGCTGGGGGGCGGCGTGATGGTGGAGCCGTACAAGACGATGAAGGCCCACGGGTTGACCGTAGCCGCCGGGTCGGACTATCCATGCGCTCGGTTGGACCCGTTGATCGGTCTGTACGCCATGGTCAACCGCAAGGGACAACGGGGCGAGGGCCCGGTTGCAGCCGAGGAAGCCGTGACACCGCTGGAGGGGCTGCGGATGTACACAATGGGCTCGGCGACGGCGATGCGCCGGGAGACCGAGGTGGGTTCGTTGGAGGTGGGCAAGAGGGCCGATATGGTGCTGCTGAGCCACGATCCCACCACCGGTAATCCGGAGTTCATCCGGGACATCAACGTGGAGCAGACCTACGTGGACGGCGACCTCAAGTACTCCCGGACATAGGGCGCCTAGCGGCCGGAGCGTCGGCGGACCGCTCTAATGCTATCGGGGGGCGAATCAAACGATTCGGGTAGACCCAGAGCCATTTTCCCCCGGAGCCTGAAGAACAAGCTCTTCATGGCCCAGAAGGGCAGGTGCTTCTACTGCGGGCGCACCCACCGCATGCGCTACCTTGAGATAGACCACAAATACCCCTTTAGTCGAGGTGGCGGCAACGAGTTCGACAACCTACAACTCCTCTGTACTCCCTGCAACATGCGAAAGGGGATCCAGTCCGATGAGGAGTTTCGACACCGCTACCAGCGGCTCCTGCCTGCCGACGGCAGCATCCCGTATCCTCCCATTACCCAGGCCCAACTCAACGAGGAAACCCAATACACCAGGGCATCGCGGGAGGTACGCGCAATCTACCACCGGCGCTTCTCCGCTTACCGCGCTGGTCAACGTGGCGCCGGCTGCCTTCTCCCGGTAGCAGCAGTACTTGTCATCCTTGCCCTAGCACTCCTCGCCGTCATGGATTGACGTCCCCAAATGGGCCCGTGCCTGGTTTGGCGAAAAACGGGTGAGTGCAGTGATTGGCCTGCAGGAGCTCAGTATCGAATCGAACCTGAGAAGTGTTAAGGAGCGAGCCGTGACCGGACCGAATCTCAAAATGAATTTTCTAGGGGTCTCAGTGGCCGACTTCCCATCGGCGTATCGCTACTATACGGAGGTGCTGGGGGTACGACGGGCACCTTCCGATCATCAGGAAGACAACTGGGCAATGCTGGGTAAGACGTGGGAAGAACACCTGGCTCTTGAGACGCCGGGGATGATGTGGGAGCTGTTCGGCAATGCACCGCCTCCTCCCGCCGATAGGGCTTGGGGCCGGGGGCAGAATGTCCGGCCGGGTATTCAGGTAGAGAACGTCGAGATAACGGTGGCTGAGTTGCGTGGTCGTAGCGTTAGGTTCAATGGAGACATCCGCCGGCGAGAGTGGGGCGAGATGGCGGAGATCATAGGCCCAGAGGGGACTCGTTGGAGCGTGGGTAAAGCCTATGGATTTCCGTATGGCCGGGGGTTGCATGTACCACACATAGGATGGGTGGAGATCAAGGCGGCAGACATCGATGAACAGGTGGCGTTCTACCGGGACGTCATAGGGCTAAAGACGGTCTTTCATACCCTAGAAGGTGCCATGCTTCAACAGGACAAAAACGAGCCGATGATACTCATCGAACCTGGAGGAGAGAAGGTCAGCACAGACCTATCGGCGTCCTGGTCTCCCCTCAGGCAGCATCCCGTATGGATCAGCGCCATGATGTCGGAGCCGGATGAAGTTGCCGTATGGTTTGAGAAGCACAAGATAAACATCCTGAGCCCGTTGACCAGGCATTCGGCCTGGGGCGGAGACGTTATGATCATCGCCGATGCGGATGGCAACGTTATCGAGGTGGTCCGGTACGACCATGTTGGCTAATGTCCCGAAATCTAGAAAATGACGGCTAGCCCAGACGGGGTTACGCAGGTCGTAGAAAGGGACGAAAACGCAGCGCACCCTATGCCTGTCGTTCCGAACGGAGTGAGGAACCTAAGACGCTGCCCTCTGGAACGACGTTGATTCATAGCGAGATGTCTTCAGATTCCTCGCTGGCTCTCGCAATGACAGCTTAGAGCCGGAAGCCTGAGGCTACGCAATCTGAGCACTTATCGATACAAGAATGTTGACCCCCACGTCGACTGTCCGGTCTGCGCTTAGATCGTCTTGTCATCGACTGGAGAACCTGGGACGTGGAAGAGGAGTCCTCTTTACAACACCCCCGACTCAGGCAGCCCTCCAGCATGGGTCACCCGGCAACGAGTGAGGGGGGCATCGGGACGTCGGGGTACTGCTCGTGGAGGCGTCTCCAGGAACTGACGGTGGCTTCCTGCGCGTTGCGGACCACGTCTTCCTCGTTCATCGTAAGCACTACACCGTCCTGCATCACCATCTCCCCGTCCACCATCACGGTCTCGACGTCTCCGGCCTGACCGTAGTGCACCAGGTTGGAGACGATGTTGATGGCCGGTACCAGGTGAGGCCTGTTCGCATTGACGATGCACAGGTCGGCCAGCTTCCCGGCCTCGATGGAGCCGAGGTCGTGGTCTCGACCTAGAGCGGTCGCCCCGTTGGTCGTAGCGCAGCGAAGCATCACCTCGGGGGGCGGGTTGATTCCGCCGCCTCGCATGCCTCTCTGGGTGATGAGCCCCTTGTTCATGGCGTGAAACATGTCTTCGGTCATGTTGTCAGTGCCGAGGGCCACGTTGACGCCGGCGTCAAATATGGCGGGGTAGTTGGCCAGCCCGAAGTTGCCGTGAGTCGAGCTGGAGGAGGGACAGGTGGCCATGTGCACCCCCGTCTCGGCCAGGATCTCAATGTCTTTCTCGGTGCAATAGGTCCAGTGGGCGGCCAGAACGTCGGAGTCCAGCCAGCCGTTGTCCTGTAGATACTCCACGGACGTACGACCACTGATTTTTTTCACTTGATCGACCTCGAGCTGGCTCTGGGCGAGGTGGATGGTCCTTCGTAGCCCGTGTTTTATGGCCATATCGAGGAGCTTTTCCAGCATCCACGGAGAGCAGTTGTCCGGCGCGTGGGCGGCGGTCTGGACCTGGACGCGACCGTTCTCAGTATCGTGGAACCGCTCCACTAGGGCCTCAGCGCGTTCCAGGAACTGCTCGCCCCAGTCCCTGGAGTACTCGTATTCTCCGTGGCGTATCTTGAGGGTGAGGGCATCGGCGCAGCTTTCGCTGAGGAATAAGCGCAGGCCGGTATCGACCATGGTCTGAGCATAGGTGGTGACCCATCGGAGGGGATCGACGAGGGTGGTTGCGCCGGAGTGGATCGCTTCCAGGCAACCCAGGGCCGTCATAGCCGAGCGCTCGTCGGGGGTCATGGCTATGGTAATGGGGCTCATGTAGGTGTAGATCACCTCCGACTCCATGTCCTCGACGGTGCCGCGAATGACGGTGAGGACCGTGTGGGTGTGCGCGTTGATGAAACCGGGCAGTACGGCCTTGTTCCTGGCGTCGATGACATCGAGATTGGGGTACCGGCGTTCCATGTCCGAGGTGCCGCCCACGGCGGCGATCTTGTTCCCGGTAACGGCGACGGCTCCATCACGGATAATGGTGTCTTCCCGATCGCAGGTGACTACAGTCCCGTTCTTGATCAGCACGTCCATATCGGTGAACCTCCATCAGGGTTTAACCCCCGCACGCGCTAGGTGTATGATGCCGAAAGCCTCCGTCGGTATGGATTGGGAGGGCGGATGAAGGTCTTGGCACGGCTACATAGTATCAAACCGAGGAAGACGGCGACCGTCGAAGTATGTCGGGCTGCCGTGTACCCATGCCTGAACTCCACTAACCGAGCTCCATGAGCAGCAAGCATCCGGTACCAAGAGCGCTGGGACACCTCCGGGTGCTGGACCTAGCCGGGCCCGAAGCCCAGCTCTGCGGGAAGCTTCTGGCGGACATGGGCGCCGACGTGATAAAGGTCGAGCCACCCGGCGGAGACCCGGCGAGACGCATGGCCCCCTTTGCCGGCGATGAGCCGGGCCCCGATACCAGCCTTCATTTCCTGTACTACAACGCCAACAAGCGAAGCGTGGTGCTGGACCTGGAGTCGGATGCGGGCCTGGAGGATTTCAAGCGTCTGGCATCCAGCTCCCAGATACTGATAGAGTCCTTCGCGCCGGGATACCTGGAAGGCCTCGGTATCGGGTACGAGGAGTTGAGGCGAATCAATCCACGGCTGGTGATGACATCCATCACCTCCTTCGGCCAGACCGGTGCCCATAGAGACTATCTGGGATCGGACTTGGTGGCCCAGGCGATGGGCGGGATCATGTACGTCCAGGGCGACGATCAGAGGGCGCCCTGCGCCGCGCCCTCCATCCAGGCTTACCAGGTAGCCTCGTTGCACGCCGCGTACGGAGTCCTAGCAGCGCTGAACGAAATGAGAGAAGGTGGGCGAGGACAGCACGTGGACGTCTCGGTGCAGGAGGTGATGGCCGGCATATTGTTCAGTCTCGCTACCTACGCTTCCAGCGGGAGGGTCGTGCGGCGGACCGGAGTAGCGTCGCCCATCGCACCGAGCAACTACTACAGGTGCAAGGACGGGTACGCGGTCCTCTCGGTTTTCATGGCCCATCACTGGCGAACACTGGTGGAGTGGATCGGGAAGGATGAGCTAGCAGACCCGATGTGGGAGGACTTCTACTTTCGCCTCGATAATCCGGACCTGATAGATCCCCACGTCGCGGAGTTCGTCGGGCAGTTCACCGTCGAAGAGCTGCTGGAGGAGGCCAACAAGCGCCACATCTCGGCCATGCGCTTCAACGATACCAAGGCCTACGCCGAGAGTGTTCAGGTCAAAGCGAGAAACAGCCTCATCGAAAGCCACCATCCGAGGATCGGTAAGCATCGATATCCGGTGAGCGGGTGCAAGTTCGGGGAAACGCCCTGGCAGCTGGCCAGGCCGGCGCCGATATTGGGTGAGCACCAGGATGAGGTCCTCCAAGGCCTGGCACCGATTTCGCCGGAAGAGTCGCTTCAGGCAGGGTCTGCACCACCCCTCGAGGGCATTCGCATAATAGATTTCAGCCGTGTGTGGGCAGGGCCTATGGCCACTCGCTACCTGGGAGATATGGGCGCCGAGATCATAAAGATCGAGACGGAACGGTACCTGGACCAGGGCAGGAGCCCGACGGCCGTCGATCCGCTGTTCCCGGAGGTCAATCGAAGCAAGCTGGGAATCACCCTCGATTTCCAGAAGCGGGAGGGACGGGAGCTGGTGGAGGAGCTGGCCAAGGTGAGCGACGTGGTGATAGACAACTACTCGCCGGGGGTGCTGGCTCGGCGGGGCCTTGGCTATGAGCGGCTGAGAATGATCCGGCCCGACATCATCATGATAAGCATGCCGGCCTACGGCAACTACGGCCCCTACGCCGGGATGGTGGCCTACGGTCATCAGCTCATGGCCTATACCGGCCTGTCCTATCTGTGGGGCCACCCGGAATCGCCTTACGAGGCGAGACCCAAGGTCCACTACCCCGACTTCGTATCGGCGCCTACCGCGGCGTTCGCCATTACGGCTGCTCTCGAGTACCGTTCTCGGACTGGCAGGGGCCAGTACATCGAGCTGGCCCAGGCGGAAGGGCTGGCGGCCTTTATGGGGGTGCCGCTGCTGGACTGGGAAGTGAACGGCCGCTCCTGGAAACCGATGGGCAGTCGCAACCGGAACGCCGCGCCTCGGGGATGCTACCCATGCGCAGGGGAGGACCGGTGGTGTGTCATAGATTGTTGGACGGAGGAGCAGTGGGAGGGGCTTCGGAGGGCCATGGGGCACCCGGATTGGGCGATGGACGCCCGGTTCTCGGAACTTGAGGTTAGATTAGAGAACCAAGTCGAGCTGGACGAGCACGTCGGGAGATGGACTGAGGGGTTCTCGCCCGACGAGGTTATGGAGATGCTTCAACGGGAGGGAGTGCCCGCCGGGGTGGTGCAGTCCGGGGAGCAGATGTACTACGACCGACACCTTCGGGCGAGGGGTTTCCTGGTCGAGTTGGAACACCCCAAGTGGGGAAGAACGGAGCACGCGGGGCGGCCGATACGGCTTTCCAACAGCTCGGGACCGATAAGGAGGCCCGTGCCGGCCCTGGGCCAGCACAACGAGTACGTCTACCGCGACCTGCTGGGAGTAGCACCCGCCGATCTTGACCAGTTGGTTCAGGACAAGGTCGTAAACTAGCGCGGGATAGGAGCTTCCCAGACCGGACGTGATTCCTTCTCTGATCACGCTTCATGAGTTGAATGCCAGCCGTAACGTGAAGCTAACTGTTGGTGGGTATCGGTCAGCTTCCACATCCTGTCTTGCCGACTAGTGCTCCCTCCATCTTTTGACCCAAGAGACATGGTGAGCTCTCCCGCTGTAAAGGCATCGTCTCTGAATCCGATTTGCCAAGTGGAGCTGGTGATTTGCAAATCCGCAGGCGAGTCATTCTCCCTAGGATCGGTGAGTGCGAGATGCGCTCCCACCTTGTCCAGCCAGTTCTTAACGTGCGGTATAACACGATTAAGATAACCCATTGCCTTCTTGTTATCACCTCCATAACCAAGCCAGCCGATGGTCCTGACGTAGTCGCAAACAGTCACGGAGTACCACTTGAAAGCACAATAAATGAGTTGCCTTGGTACACCCTCAAGCCTAGGATCATTGCCATAAGACATGACTCGATACTTCTTAGTGCATAGATTACGCCGCACCTCATTCTCTACTTTGCTAACCTGACAATTGAGGAAATCAAGACCTATAGCAAGATTTTGTAGAAGATCGAGTAGATTGTAATACCGATCTGCATCGGCGTCAGGCAATTCAAGATTGTCATCGCAGTCGATGATCATTGTGCCGCCACTGTGAGCGTTTCACTATCTGATTCCTCGACGGTCCAGTTAGTCACGGCACCACCTTGTACGTGCCCTTGGCCTGTTCGGGGGATACCAGGCCGTCCCGGACATCGTTCAGCACGGATTCTCGGTCCCGCTTGACGGGATCGTGGGCGCCGGCGCCGCTGGACCACTCGAGAGCCAGCTGGTCCTCCGCCGTTTCGATGGTGATGCTGCCCTTCTCGATGGAGTCGGGATTATCGCTTAGGACCTGGTCGTTGAGGATGATGCGGGTACGCGTGCCGTCCTCGCCGCCGAAGATCCCAGTAGGAGGGAAGGACACCCGCTTGTTGGGGTGGAAGTAGATGTTGATCGGATCGGGATGAGAGGGCAGCTTGGACAGGACCACCCGCTGGCCCGGAGCTCCCCTGAACTGGCCCGCCCCGGCCGAGTCCTTGATGAACTCCTTGGCCACGACCACTGCCGGGCTGTTGACTTCGAACACCTCCACGGGGACGTTGGAGGCGCTGCTGGGAAACATGTTCTGTCCCATGCCGTCGCCTACGGGCGTGGCGCCCCGGCCGCCGCCGCAGAAGAGGTGGGCGTTGAAGACTCGTCCGTTGGCCTCGACGCCGTAGGTCTGTAGCGAAGACATCAGGCCGTTGCCCGACTGTATCTGGCCGGGCAGCGCCTCGGCCAACGCCTCGAAGATGGCGCCGTGAATGTACCAGCCGGTGTTGGTCCGAGAGCCCACCGAGACTGGGAAGGTACAGTTCATCAGGGAGCCTTCCTCGGCTACCACCGTGATCGGGGCGTAGCAGCCCTCGTTTACGGGGACCTCCGGGGTGAGCATGCAGGCCAGAGTGTACAGGCTGTGCCCTATGGTGTAGATGAGCGTGCAATTGAGCCCGCCGCTGTCCACCTGGGGAGACGAGCCGGTGTAATCGACCGTCAGTTCGTCGCCCTGGACGGTGATCTCGACGGCGACTTTCAGCGGAGTGCCCATGCCGTCGGTGTAGACCTCGTTGGCGTAGACGCCATCGGGCAGCTCCCGGATGCCTCTGCGCATGGCCGCTTCGGACCTGCCGCGGATGGCGGTGGAGAGGGCGGACAGGTCCTCGAGCTTGTACTCGTCGAGGAAATCCACCACTCGCTTGGCGCCTTCCTCGTTGGCCGCCACCTGGGCCTCGATATCGGTCAGGACCATTTCCGGGGCGCGCACGTTGTGGCGAAACATATCGAAGACCAGCTCGTTGGGCTTGTAGCCGTCGTACAGCTTGCATATCGGGAAGAAGATGCCCTCCTCGTAGGAGTCCCGGACTGACTTGGGGTCCAGGGAGCCGCCTATGTCCGAGGTGTTGGCGATGTTGCCGGTGAAACCCACGAACCGGCCCTGATAGAAGACGGGCGTTACGATACCGAGGTCGGGCAGGTGGCCGGCGCAGAGCCAGGGATCGTTGGTGAGGAAGACGTCGCCTGGGCTCAACTCATCCACGGGATACTTTTCGAGGACAGCCTTGGTGACGTTGGGCATGGTCATGTTGAAGACGGGCATGCTGCGGTAGGCGTGAGCGATGGACCGGCCCTTTTCATCGAGGATTTCGCAGCCAAAGTCGTTGGCCGAGGCGATGATGGTGGATACCGAGGTGCGGAGGACCGTGGTCCACATCTCCTCAGCGATGTTGAGCATCCGGCTCCACATTATCTCCAGGGATACAGGATCAAACTGCTTCATCTTCTACCTCACTGAGATTTCCGTTTGCCCTTCGATGGGCCGGCCCACCATGGGTGTAATTCCGCCGCTTGAGGGGTTATACAGTGCCTATCTCGATTACTAGGTTTAGCCACTCGTCTATGTAGCCGCTGTCCCGGGGCCCGATGATAGCCGTGGCCTCCTGCTCCTCCACGATGGCTGGGCCTTCGATGTTGGTGCCGGGCTGGAGCCGGTACCGATCGAATACTGGGCAGTCTACGTAGCCATTGGAGTCGGGGAAGTAGGCTTTGCGGCTGCCCTTTTGGGCTGTCGAGGGGTCGGCGTCTGCTGCCAGGGGTTCACGGCGCAGGTTGATGGAAGGCTCGGGGCCGCTGACCAGCAGGCGCCAGTTCTGCACCTCTATGGGGATGTTCAGGTTCTTGCGGCTGTAGAGGTCCTGATAGATGTCCTGGAAGTCCGCTTCGATTCTGGGTATGGCATCGGTGCCCAGCCTGCCGTCGCTGATGGGGACGTGAATCTCATGGATCTGGCCCACGAGACGCATGTCCGCGGTGCGGACCAGCTGCACCTCTTGGGGTGATACCCCGATCTCGGCCAGGCGTTCCAGGCCGCGGGTCTCCATCTCGGAGTAAAGCTGATTGATGGTGTGCCAGTCGGTTTCGTGGAGGAGCCCGGGCAGGGAGCGGACCTCCTCGAAGGATAGGGGTGCGGCAAGGCAGCCCACGGCCGAAGTTACACCGGCTGCCAGGGGTGATATGACCTGGTTCACGCCCAGCGTCCTGGCGACCTCGCCGGCGTGCATGGGTCCTGCGCCTCCAAAGGCCATAATGGCGTAGTTTCTGGGGTCCTTGTTTCTTTCGATGATGTGGATGCGGGCGGCGGACGCCATGTTTTCCGTGACCACCCGGTAGATTCCCCATGCGGTCTCGGTCTCCGAGAGATTTAGAGACCTACCGAGGCCGGAGACGGCGCGTTTGGCGGAATCAACGTCGAGACCCATCCGGCCGCCGAGGAAATAGCCGGGGTTGAGATAACCGAGGATAAGATCGGCATCGGTGACGGTGGGATCGGCGCCGCCCTGCCCGTAGCAGGCGGGCCCCGGACTGGCGCCCGAGCTGTGAGGGCCCACTTTGAGCAGGCCCAGATTGTCCACCCAGGCGATGCTCCCCCCACCGGAGCCGATCTCGATCAGATCGACCACCGGCATGGTAACGGGAAGTCCGCTGCCCTTCTTGAATCGATGCAGCCGGGCCACCTCCAAGTGCTGGGTGACGGGGGGCTTGGTGCCCTCTATCACACAGGTCTTGGCGGTGGTGCCGCCCATGTCCAGGGAGATAAGCTCAGGCCTGCCCAGAAGGTTGCCGTAGAAGCCCGCGGCCAGTGCGCCAGCGGCGGGCCCGGACTCCAGGAGCCGTATGGGATGCTCTCGAGCCCAGTCGCTGCCCATGACCCCGCCCTCGGACAGCATGACCAGGAGTCTTCGCCGGTAACCTTTACCGGACAGCGTTTTTTCCAGGTTGCCCAGGTAGCTGGAGGCCTGGGGTTTGATGTAGCAGTCTGCGACGGTGGTCGAGGTGCGTTCGTACTCGTTGATGACGGGCGCCACCTCCGAGGATAGGGAGAGGGTCAGATCGGGGAAGCGGCCCGTTACGATTTCCTTCAGGGCCTTCTCGTTGGCCGGGTTCTTGTAAGAGTGGAGGAGGGATATCGCCAGCGCTTCCACGCCCTCTTCCTTCACCAGGCGTTGAATGAGGGGAATCACCTCCGACCCGTCGCACTCCTGGAATATCTCGCCGTCCCGGCTGATGCGTTCGGTGACCTCCTCCCGGAGATATCTAGGCACGAGGGGCGGAGGCATTTGGGCCTGGAGGTCGAAGATGTCGTACATCTGCTCGCGGCCCATCTCTAGCACGTCTCGGAACCCCTTCGTGGTGAGCAGGGCAGTGTGGGCGCCCTTGCGTTCGATGATGGCGTTGGTGTTCAGGGTGGTGCTGTGCACCACGACGCCCAACTGTTCGAAGGAGGTGGAGGCGGCGTCCAGGACCTGGGCGGCGCCTTCGATGACCGTGTTGGCTGGGTCCGAGGGGTCAGTCAGGACCTTGTGGACGGTGAGCCCTCCGGTACGCAAGTCCAGTAGGGAGAAGTCGGTGAAAGTGCCGCCGATATCGACGCCCAGGGCGTGGGTGAAGCTGTCTGTTGTTTGTGGCGTCATGTCGACCGTTCACATGCTAGGAAGAGGCTTCGCCTAGTATATAACACTAGATGGTCTGGGTCAGCGACCGGGGCCGTGAGCGGGGTCAGCGGGCAGGGGCGCGGCTTGTTGACGCTGAGCGAGCACCGCCTGTAAGATTGGGCCGATTTCGGGCGTAACTCCCAATTCAAACTTGCCTTAATGGAGGTTGTCATGGCTGCCGTAACGAAGGATGAAACCGTCGAGCTGAGAAGAGGAGCAGTCAAAACCCAAGTGAGGCGAGCCGGGAGCGGTCCACCGGTGGTGTTCCTGCATGGACTGGACACGGGCACGTGGAACCGGTTCTTCGATGACCTGGCGGCATCCTTCACGGTGTACGCTCCCCTCCATCCAGGGTTGAGCGACCCGGACTCCATTCGAAACATCGACAACCTCTGGGACCTGGTGCTTTACTACTACGAGCTGTTCGACGCCCTAGGCCTTCGAGACCCGGCGGTGATCGGCCATTCATTCGGAGGGATGGTGGCGGCAGAGGTGGCCGCTACCAACCAGGAGAGGGTTAGCAAGCTGGTGCTGATCGACTCCCTGGGACTGTGGCGGGACGACTACCCGATGAAGGACCCGTTGGGGATGCCCCGTGATGCGGTAACGGAGGCTACCTTCTTCGATGTCGAAGGCGAAGTGGCTTTGTCGCTGACCAAGGCCCCGGAAGACCCGGATGCCAAGAACGATTATCTGATACAGGATATGTGGGCCAAGGCCTGCACCAGCAAATTCACCTGGCCGATCCCGGACAAGGGGCTGAAGTATCGGATACACCGGATAGTGGCGCCGACCCTGGTCATATGGGGCAAGAACGACGGCCTCACCGACCCGGTCTACGCCCAAGAGTTCTCCGACAAGATGGAGAACGCGTCGGTGCAGGTCGAGGTCATCGACGAGGCGGGTAACTATCCTCACCTGGAGCAGCGAGAGAAAGTGGTTGGGCTGATCACCAGCTTCCTGAATACGTAGGAAGGTCGATTCCTCGGTCAAAAGGGGAGGAATGAGAATGAGTTACAGAATACTCCTAATAATCGGCACGATTATTCTCTTCGGCATCGCCTGCACCATCGAGGTTCCCCAAGCCACCCCGGAGACAACACCGACTCCAAATCCGACGGAGACAAACGAGGAGGAGTTGCAAGCTGTCAACGAAATACTCGAAGAGGCAGGTTTGCCTACACGTACTCCGGATGAATGGGCCGAAAACTTGGAGTCGGTCCGCGACCAGGCTAATGCGACGCCTACCGGCACCCCGTTAATGATCTATGCGTCCTGCGAAGAGGCGGAGGCCGCAGGTGAACCACGAGTACTGGGTAGTGAGGGGATTGGGCTGGGCTTTCCAGCGGATAAAGTCCTCGATGACCGCGATGCGGATGGCGACGGTGTGGTATGCGAGGTGCAGCCACTCTCCACCTCAACGCCTGAGCCCACACCAACTCCCACCCCCACCCCAACCGTTACTGCAACTCCAGTCCCCGCAGCCACGCTCCCCTTCGACATCACCGGGTCTGGTACGGTGGTGGAACGCATCACGCTGACCGAGGGATTCTACATCGTCGAGATGGATCTGAGGAACAACCAACAGTGTGCTGGGGACATCTGCGCCGATGACATTTTCACCGTAGGCATCGCGTCCATCAATGAAGTGGAGGGGATCTACGGAGAAATCCACGCATTCGATGGGTTCTCCACTGACTGGAGCGGCAGTGTCAGCGTACGAGTTGGGGGAGACAAGTTCGAAGGCCTGGTGCCCGGTGACCAGCTGGTCAACATCGAGTCAAGTGGCGACTGGACCATCCGCTTTTTCCCGCAGTAAGGAGCGGACCCATAGCGTTGAGCTCATCGACCAGGCAGCAAACTATCCACACCTGGAGCAGCGAGAGAAAGTGGTAGGGCTGATCACCAGCTTCTTGAACTCGTAGAGGCCCTGTTCCTCCATCAAGCCGGAGGAGTGAGAATGCGATTCACCGCGTTCTTGATAATCGGACTGACCGTGGTACTGGCGGCATGTGGGAAGGTGGCAGGACCGGAGCCGTTGCGGGAGGAAACGCCTACTCCCGCCCCCTTGCGAGCAACCCCTGGGGTCACGGCCTCTCCCAATCCTGGAATCGCCACCCCCGGACCGGAGGTCACGGCCTCAAATCCAACCCCTACTCCAACGGCTGTTCCGACAACCCCCATCGCCTCCCACTCCACCGAAGCTGTAGCAACTGTCACAAAACCCTTTCCTGATCCCGCCAAGCGATATCCGCTCAACATAGAGCCGGCCTTTCCCGGCCTCCCTAGGCTAAAGCTCCCCGTGGCTCTGGTGGACGTGCCGAAGCACGATCTGTTTCTAATCGCCCTGCAGGACGGCCTCGTTCTCTCCGTACCCCGCGGAGGCCCCTACGATAACCCCCGCATAGTGCATGACCAAAGAGACCGAACGCTCCGCTACGCCTACGAAGAGGGCTTTCTAGCGCTCGCGCTGGATCCCAGTTTCGACCAAAACGGCTACGTCTACGCCTATTACAGCTATAGTCCCGGCCCTGAGGAACGCTCCACACGGCTCGTGCGCTTCGCGACCACAGGCGAAGGTGACACCTTCACCTTCGATGCCGACAGCGAGTTCGTCATACTCGAGATACCCCAACCCAATTGGAACCACAATGGCGGTAGTTTGGTCTTCGGTCCCGACGGCATGCTTTACTTGGGCATAGGAGACGGCGGTGGAGACGGTGATCCCCAGGGAAACGGCCAGAATCCGGGAACTCTGTTGGGCACCGTGATCCGAATCGATGTCCGCAACCCATCGGCCGAACAACCCTACTCCATACCTCCAGACAACCCTATGGTCACCATCGAGGGAGCCCGCCCCGAAGTTTGGGCCTACGGGTTTCGCAATCCATGGCGGTTGAGCTTCGATGCTGAGACGCGCCTTCTCTGGGCCGCCGATGTCGGCCACTACCACGCTGAGGAGGTCAATATCGTCCGGCCGGGTGAGAACTACGGCTGGAACATCACGGAGGGTACCAGTTGCTTCCCTCAAGATCAGACCTGTGATCTTGCCGGCCTGACGCTGCCTGTCTGGGAGTACGGCCGTTCCTCTGGATGCGCCGTCATCGGAGGCTACGTCTACCGGGGGAATGAGGTCCCCTCAATCGTTGGTCGGTATGTCTTCGCAGACTACTGCACTGGGCGTGTCTGGGGGATACATGCCGGAACCGCAGCCGCCGGAGAGTCCGTAGAATCGTTGTTGCTAGCCGATAGCGGCCTGCGCTTCATTCTGTCACTGGCGGAGGATGCCTCTGGCGAGATTTATCTCCTGATCGGTGAGGAAGAAAGTAAGGATCGGATCTACTGCCTTGTTGCACGGTAGTGCGGGCGGCCACGGAGCGATCAAAGAGGACTCGAGCCATGTGCACGACACGGCCCCGATAGTAGACTGATTTCGTAAAAAGCTCGATCTGGTAACGCTCACCCGGCTCCCTGAAGCTGCTGACCAATGTAGTGGGGTTACAGAGTGGTTGCAAGGGGTTGGGCCGCTGGGACTTGGATAGGCTGGGCTTGAGGTACACGACAGCTATAGGGGTAAGGCTAAGAGGGTCGGATTCGTACCCGGGCTGGTGCAGAGAATGGGCGATGGCACTTCACCTCGGAGAGACTTGCCACACTACGATCCGTTACTGTACGCTCGACCGCATGACTCACCCACTCCGAGGCGCCCAAAGCCCTGTCGTCGTGACCGTCTATCCGATGACCGGCCGCCAGCTTTTCTTCAACGTCCCTCACGCCGTCTGCAAGGAGTGCGACCTGACCGTTCACCTGGTACAGCGCGTCGCCGCCGACTTCCCCGATGTCGAAGTTAGGATCAAACCGTGGTTTAGTCACCTCTTCGATGCTCTGCGACGTGGAGGATGGCATCCGCCCGTCGTTACGATCAATGGAAGAGTCAGTACCCAGGGAGTAGTCCCGGACGAAGACGGGCTGCGCCGCGAGCTAATGCACAGTGTAGGCCCTGTGGTCGCAGGCGCCGATGGCGACTGACCATTCTGCCTCCGTGACCTCCACCGAGGCTTCACGCACTCTTCTCGGCGGCCTTGTCGCAGTCCACTCTACCCGTGAGTGGCTCAGGGTCTGGGCAGCCATCCTCATCCTCTTCGGTCCTGCAAGACTCGTCCTTCGTCTCACCACGGTTGTGGCAGATATGATCCCTATCCGCGGTCGGTCGGTCTGCCGGGTCGCTGAGCGTTGGTGGGCTCGGTTGGCTGCCCGTCTCCTCGGTCTGAAGATTTGCATCAAGGGCCTCGAACACATCGACCCGAACGAGCGATATGTGGTTGTATCGCTTCACGAAGGCTTCGCTGACGGCCTCGCCCTGCTCCATCTACCCCTATCGTTGACCGTGGTTGCTCGGAACGAGCTCATCACGTTCCCGCTTCTGGGCGGCCATCTCGCTCGCGGGCGGCACCTCTTCATCCGGCCCGAAAGTCCGGGACCAGCGGCCCGCACTCTTCTTGGCGGCGCCCGCGCTGCCATCGAGGCCGGAGAAAGTGTCCTCCTGTTCCCGCAGGGTTCTATCCTAGGAATCGAAGTCGCATTTCAGCCCGGAGCCTTCAATCTTGCGAGACGGCTCGGCCGACCGATTCTCCCCGTCGTTGTCACTGGCGGACACCGTGTCTGGGAGCACCCCTTCTCCCCCACGCTTCGCACCGGCCAGTCCATGAGCCTCGTCGTCCTGCCACCTATCCCGTCTGAAGAAGCCGTCTCCCGGCAAAGAACGATCGAACGGCGCATGAAACGGCTTGCCATTGCCAGCGCTACGCCACCCCGCCACTTCGATCCTAGTAAGGACGGCTTCTGGGATGGCTACCGATACGAGATAGACATAGCGTTCCCCGACCTTGCCCATCGAATCGCCACCCATCGCGCTCTACAATCTCATGGCAAATAGGATCGCGTGGCGCACGGCAAACTGGAATGATCTAAGTACGCTATGTATCTCTAAAGCGGCGCTATTCGCGGGCGGTGGGCAAACCTCTACCTGACGATAGCCGATATCGTCGTCAATCTCCCAGGAGGTGATTGTAGGACGGTTCAGGATGTGGCGGAGAGGGTGGGATTCGGATTTAGCTATAAATGTGCCGCAATGATTACCACAATTATTGGCCGAAAGAACATCCCCGATGAGCCTCAGGTGGGCCGTGACTTCAAGCCTCCATCTGACAGTAAGGTTGGACAGAGGAAGACCCACCCGCCATCAACGTAGCCCGTCCGCAGTTACTCCTTCGTCTGTCGCTCTCGTTGGATTGACATGACCTTACTAGTGGCGGCGTCCATGACCACCGCTCATCGCCAGTTGGACGTCTTCGGCGGCTCGATGATGCCCCCGGTACCAGCTCTTCCCCAGGGAGGCGTCGATGATGAAGCGATCTGCCTCGAGATCGATCCGGTCCCACGTTAAGGTCAGCGAATCGCCGAGGTGCAAGGCTGTTTGACCGATCGGATGAATGTCGGGATAAACCCATAAGACCCGCGGCTTGGGTTTGAGCATAGGCAGTCTTGGCCACCTGAACATTGGGTGTCTCGAACTCCCTCACCACCACTGGGAAGGCCGGAGACAGGGGACACGAGGTTCCGATGGATCATCTCTATCTTGAGAGCCTTCTTTATCCCGCTCGATAGCATCTTGTGTACGAGCTGCGCCGAGCGAGTCTGTTCGGCCGATAGTCGACAGTGAAGTTGCTGCTAAGTGAGCTCTGACCGCATCTGCTTGTTACCCTAGATGACTAGATGTGTTCGATAACGCTGGGGTGCTCGCATTGCCGATACTAGTGGGCCTAGTAGATCTCTAACGTTTCTATGCAATAACCCCTTCCTTCCAGTCCTTCAGTATCTCGTGGGCGGCATTGTGGCCCGGCGCCCCCGTCACCGTGCCACCCGGATGGGTACCTGCACCGCATAGATACAGGTTACGGATGGGCGTTCTATAGTTGGCCCAACCGGAAAAGGGACGTTGTTGAAACAGCTGTCCTGGAACACAATCGCCGTGGAACATGTGGCCGCCCGTCATATAGATCCTGTCCTCCAGATCTTGAGGAGAGATGAAAACATAGTCGTCAATGATCTCTTTCAGGTTGGGTATGTATTCCTCCATCAGGTCTACACAGTGCTCGACGTATGAATCGCCGATCTGCGCCCAGGCACCCTCCTTCAGATGGTATGGCGCCCACTGCCCATAGACCGTCATATAGTGTTTTCCCGGGGGCGCCATACTGGAGTCCATGGCCGAGTGGATGATTCCGGAGAGATAAGGCCCTTGAGCAGGCCGTCCGTATTTCGCGTCGTCCCAGGCCTTTTCCAAGTATTCCACGGTAGGACAAATCCAAAAGAGACCCTGGTGCTGCGAGCCGAGGCCCTTACCCGGTATCGCCTTGAATTCCGGCAGCCCGTCTAAGGCAAAGTGGATGTTGAAGGTCATCCCTTCCGACCGGATGTTTCCCACTTGGGTCTGAATCTCCGAATCCAGGTGCTCCGGCTCCAACAACCCGAGGAAAGTGCGCTTAGGGTCAGCGTTGGAGGCGATTACTTTAGCCTCAATAACCCTTCCGTCCGTTAGCTCCACACCCTTGGCCTTCCCATTGTCCACAGTTATCCGGGCCACTTCCGACTCGGTGTAAACATGGGCGCCAAAGCTATGGGCTGACATGGCCAGGGACTGGGTTATGGTACCCATGCCTCCCGGAACTCGACCCCAGGCCGTGCCTGGTTCGGGCCAGTAGTGCAGCATCATATAAGCCGAGCCAGGAGACATTGGCCCCCCGCCTATACCCGTCATTCCCCGCGGAGCGATGGATGCCTTCACTTCTTCCGACTCGAAACGCGCGTCAAGGAATCCTTTCATAGTGCCGAACATTATCTCCTGGAAGCCCTTCAGCTCTCCCGCATCGGCGAATTTTGACTCCAGCTCACCCAGGGACACCGGAGGCCGCAGCTCCAAGGACGGCTTGATGATCGAAGCCAGCTTGTCCATTTGCTTCTCAAACCGGAGGTAAGCTTGCGCATCCCTCTTTGAGAATTTCGCCACCTCGGACATGCTCTTATCTGGGTCTCTCCAATATTGTATGTAGCGACCATCCGGGAAGAGGTGCAGCCGATGGGGATCGAAGGGGACCAGCTCGAATCCGAACTTATGGAGCTGCAGGTCACGGATGACCTTCGTCTTCAGCAACCCGCCGATTTGGGCGCCGGTACAAACTTTGTATCCCGGAAACAGCTCCTCTGTTACGCACGCTCCGCCTACGATGTCTCGCCGCTCCAACACAGCAGTATTCAGCCCGGCTTTGGCCAGGTAGGCGGCACACACCAGACCATTGTGCCCACCCCCGACAATTGCGACGTCGTAGATTTCCGGCATGAATCTCTAGAACCTGCCTCTATCTGGGCTCCAATACCTCTTTGATAACCGGTTTACATATACCCTGGCCCCACAGGGGCAGTACTGTGGAGTGGCCTCCCGCTGCTCCCCCGGCTACGAAAAGATAGAAGTCATCCCCCGTATTTCGGGCAGCTTCTTGTTTGCCCTCGGGGCCTGGGAACCGTGCACCGGCCAAGGCACCTCTTATGCCCTTATCGGGGGCCAAGTGAGGCCGGAGCTGGTTGGCCTTGCTGGCTATATAGTCCCTGACGTCGTTCTTTGACCACCCGGCCCCGCCGACCAGCGTGGCATGCTCCGGACTCATTAGCAGTATTGCCCCGGCATGGCAGCGCTCGCTCGAAGCCACGGTATGAGAAATTACGTCAAGAATGCCTTCCGGGTGGTGGTCCCTTTGGTTAAAGGCTTCCATCGGGTGTCCAACTGGCAACAGGCTCACGGTACTGGCCTCAAGGGGAAGGCCGTTATCGACGCTGTAAGCAGACCAGGGGCTGGCCTCTTCGTTTTCGCCGATGCACATGGTGTAGCGGCCGGAGTGTCCGAATGTGGACTTGGCGGTGACGCCTGGTATCTCTCGGCAGACGTTCATCAACACCAACCGAAGCGCCCGCCCTATGGTGGAGTTGGCCCTCCACCCCGGGCCCATCAGATTCCACCCGGAGTTGACGTCCAACTTCTCCCTCATGGGCCCGTTTATCACTATAAGAGCAGCGGAGGCCCCGGTGGTCTCCGCCAACGCCGACGCGTTGAAGGACGGCTCTAGCAGTCCTCGGATTGCCGCTGCCACCACGGGGGCGTACTCAGGGAGGCAGCCCGCCATGATGGAGTTGACCGCCACCTTGCCCGCAGTGACCTCCCAGTTCCTACTGGGCCGCGTCCCTAGCACTTCTTGGAATTCAAGTCCAGCGCGATTCAGGAACTCCATCACCCGAGATTCGGTGGGAGGGATGACGGGAAGGCCGTCTGTCAAGCCCTGTTGGTAATAGTACTCAATAGCCTGAACGGCGTCGGTAAGTGGGTCTGGAACCGAAGCCTGTGATGTATCTGCCATTTGATGACATACCCTGGATGCTAATTACGATTCAACTGAACCGGTTTCTTGGGCCAGCTGAACCGGCTTCTTGGGATCAGCTTGGCAACCACAATCGCTCGAGAACAGCTCTACCGGACTGATTCAGGTGATAGTAGCCCCGACGGCGAAGCCGGGTCAACCGCACTATGTTTCGCTGCAGGCCCCTCAATATGGATCCGACTGCCGGCAGACCTAAGTGATATCGGGCTATCCGGGAGTCAAAATCGTCCGTCCTGGTTCGAAGGTTCACATCTGTTCCTTGTTGCGTCCGACCAGTAATTCATAGCATTTACATTGGAAAGTGTAAAGCGTTAAGATATCCCGAAAAGGAGGAGTCAATGAAGTTCGGCATATTCACAAATCCGGCCATGCCCGGTGTGATTCCCGATGGTGTGAGGCTAGCCCCCATTGGTCGCAACAACGAGCGGTATCAGGGCCTGCTGGATGAGATGAAACAGATCTGCTTTGCCGCCGAGGAGATGGGTTTCGACTCTTTCTCTACAACGGAGCACCACTTCCATTCCGAAGGAATCGAGATGTCTGTGGCCCCACTGTTGCTATATGCGGACCTGGCGGCCCGGACTAAGAAGATAAAGTTCGCTCCCCTGGCCATCGTCCTTACCACCTGGGACCCCATACGTGCCGCCGAGGAGTTGGCCATCTTGGACCACCTCACCCAGGGACGTATGATGGCGGGTTTCGCACGGGGCTACCAGGACAGGTGGGTAGGCGTTCTGGGCCAGAAATACAGAATAAAAGGCACCCAGTCGGATAAATCGGCCACAAATGAACGCAACCGAAAGCTGTTTGAAGAGAACTGGCAGGTCGTCAAGGCGGCTTGGACCCAAGACGTTCTCAGCTATCAAGGCGAGTTCTATGAAGCGCCCTTTCCCTACGAAGACGGTATTGAAGGCTGGCCTCTCGATCAGATCACCAGGGATCGGGGTGCGCCCGGTGAGATGGACGATGAGGGCGTGATACGGGGTATCTCCGTTGTGCCCAAGCCGTACCAGCTTCCTCATCCTCCCGTCTTCATGGCCTTCTCCCTCAGCGAAACGAGCATTAGATTTGCCGCCCGCGAAGGGATGATTTCCCAGATTCAGGTTTCCCGGCCTGCCGACTTCAACCACCTGTGCCACGTTTACCAGGAAGTCGCTGCGGAGCACGGCCGAGAGCTAGAGCTTGGCGAGCAGATTGCCGCACCTCGCTATATCTACATCGGAGATAGCTACGAAGAAGCCTTCCAGAGGGCCGTCAGGACGCTCGGCTGGCAGTATGCCGAATACTTCGGCGCCTTCGGTTTCATGGAAGGATTTCGCAACCCTGAAGACCCGGTAGAGCCGAAGCCGCTTAGATTCAAGGACGCCGATGAGGTCGCTAAACGACTCATCGAGCACCAGTTTGCCCTGGTCGGCACGGTCGATGATGTCAAGCGTCAGCTGGACTCACTCGCCCGTTGCCACGATGGTGGAAATCTGGAGTGGTTCACCTACCAGCTGGACCAGGGTTACATGCCGATAGAGGAGGCTATGGAACAGATGGAAATCTTTGGCACCAAGATCATGCCCGAGTTCCAAGATTAGACAAGTTGTCTCGGTACCAACCTTTGCTGGTGGATGTCGCAGAAGGATCCTCCTTAGTCAAGAAGGGAGAAACATCATGGGCGAAGCAACAGTAGTGGACGCGGATGGCCACATCCTGGAGCCCTCAGACCTGTGGGAGAAAAACCTGGAGCCCCAGTTTAAGGACAGGGCTCTGCGTATCGGAGTAGACCAGGACGGCATCGAGTACCTGGAGGTCGAAGGTAGTAAATCGGATGTAGTTAGCGGTGGAGGTTTCAACAGCTTCGGCAGCCTGGACCTCGACATCCGATCCCTCCGTGATACCAATAACCAAGTGGGAGGTCCAACCTACGAAGAGAGTGTTCCCGAGGGCGCCAGGAACATGGAAGCCCGGCTGGATTGGATGGACCAACAGGGAATTGATATCGCCCTCCTCTACCCGTCTCTCCTACTCGGCTGGCAGGACGAAACGGAAGATCCGGAATTGGCCGGGGCATACTGCCGGGTGTACAACACCTGGATTACCGATCTGTGCCGGCCCTATTCAGATCGCATTGTCCCTATAGCCCATGTCGCTCTGCATAACATCGAGGACGCCGTTTTGGAGGTCAACAGAGCCGCCAAGCTGGGCGCCAAGGGCGTGTATCTCTTCGCTACACCCGTCCACGGGATTCCCTACGGTGATGCCCGCTACGATGCGTTTTGGAACGCCTGTCAAGAGTTGGGCTTGCCTCTGGGAATTCACGTAAGCAATACACCCAAGCATGCCGGCCACCACCTGTACCAGGGGGCCTTCGGCGAGAACTACTGGTGGCTAAACGTGATGTACAACCAGGACTGCCAGCTAAGCTTCACATCCTTCTTCCAAGGCGGTGTTTTCGAGCGCTTCCCCAAGCTGAGCGTCGGGATTGTGGAGACCGGGTGCGGCTGGATTGCCCATTGGCTGGAGCTGCTAGACTCCAAGTACAAGATAGGTGGTCATCCGCCTCTGAAGATGCTGCCTAGCGAGTACTTTGAACGGCAGGGTTGGATCACGGGTGAGGCCGATGAAAAGACCTTCCCTCACATGGCCCAGCTGGTGGGCGCCCACAAGCTCATGTTCGGCTCCGACTATCCTCACGAAGAGGGCCACGAGGAGCCGCTGGCAGAGCTAAAAGAGACCATCAGCATCCTCTCCCAAGAGGACCAGGACAAGGTCCTAGGGGAGAACGCCATGAGGATATACAACCTGAACTAAGTTTCTGACCTCGTATAGGGACCGGCTGACAGGCGCCACTCAGGGCAGGAGGAATGCTATGCAGGACGCCGTCGTTGACATAGATGGGCACGTCGCAGAGCCCATAACCTTGATCATGGACGAATACCTGGAACCGGAGTTCAGGGACCGGCCCCTGAGGCTGTTGAACGATGAGCAAGGCCTGGAATACCTGGAGATCAACGGCGTGAAGTCGGAGGTCATTCAAGGAGGCACGGGCTTGGGGGTAGACGCCGGGAAAGCCTTCGGCGCTGAGGACTACCGCCCATTCTTTACCCCGGGAAAGGTGCACTACTACGACGGCATGATCCCGGAGTCCAACGAACCCAACGCTCGAGCCAAGTGGCACGAATCGGAAGGCATAGATAAGGCTTTGCTCTACCCAACCCTCGGCATTTCCTGGGAAACCGAATGCCAGGACCCCAAGGTGGCAGCAGCCTACTGCCGAGCCTACAACAACTGGATCCTGGATTTCTGCAGCTCACACCCGGACCGTCACTACCCTGTTGCCCACATCCCCACCATAGATGCCAACGAGGCCGCAGCAGAGGTCCGGCGTACCGCCGAACTCGGTATCAAGGGCTATATGGTCTACAGTACCGCTACCAATGGTCTCTACTACGGACATCCCCACTTCGATCCCCTATACGAAGCCGTCCAGGAAACGGGACTTCCCTTGGGCAACCACGTTGTAAATCAAGCGGATTACCTTGCTAAGGACAACCACCGATCAGAGTACCAGCAATCCGATTCGACGACCGACGACTTCTTCTACCTGACCATGGTAGTACCCTTCCAACCCCAACTGGCTCTTATTCATATGGTCTCGGAAGGGGCCTTCGATAGGTTTCCCAACCTGAAGTACGTGTTTCTCGAGACAGGGGCCACATGGATTGCCTACTTGCTGGAGCGGTTAGACGAGAAGTTCGAAACCCAGAGCCACTCCACAACCTTCAAGGAGAAGCCCAGCGACTACTTCCGGCGCCAGTGCTGGATCTCCCTCGAACCTGAAGAGGAGCTGATCCCCCACGTTATCCAGAAGGTCGGGGCAGATAAGTTCTTCTGGGCCACAGATTTCCCTCACCATGATGGGTTTCCAGGCGTGGTGCAAGCGCTAAGAGAGTTGCTAAGCCCGCTGTCTCAAGAGGATGTAAGCAAAGTCCTGGGCCTAAATGCAGTCCAAGTGTACAACCTAACGTAAAACCGTGAACATTTGACACTTGGTAAACCGGTTAATAACATAACAGCCGCCCCAATTGAGCCAGACCCTGTCCAGCTTCCAACGAGGGACCAGGTCTAGGCAAGGCAAGCAGATGACAACTACTGCGAAAGAAGTCAACGCCAACCAACCCGCAGCCGGAGGTGAGCACCGGCTGGTCTGCCGGAACATGTGGAAGGTCTTCGGGGACAAAGCTGAGAGTGTCATAAAAGACTTGGACCCATCCCTCTCCCGGGATCAGGTATTGGAGCAAACGGGATGTGTTCTGGCCGTGAAAGACGTCTCCTTCAATGTGCGAATTGGCGAGACTTTCGTCATCATGGGTCTCTCCGGAAGCGGCAAATCAACCCTGGTGCGCTGTTTAAGCCGTCTCATCGAACCTACTCGTGGTGAGGTATGGATAGACGGCGAAGACATCCTGGGGATGAGCAGACATCAGCTCAGGGAGATCCGCCGGCACAAAATCGGGATGGTCTTTCAGCACTTTGGCAACTTCCCCCACAAACGAGTATTTGACAACGTGGTCTACGGCTTGCAGGTTCAAGGCATGGACAAGACGGTGCGAAGAGAGAGGGTTGCCGAGGTGATCGAGCTGGTGGGCTTGACGGGATGGGAGGAACGGTATCCCCATGAGCTAAGCGGTGGGATGCAGCAGCGTGTCGGGCTCGCCCGAGCGCTGGCGGTAGATCCCGAAATCTTGCTCTTTGATGAACCCTTTAGCGCCTTGGACCCCCTCATACGCCGGGAGATGCAAGACCAGCTGATAAACCTGCAGGGGCTGGTACAGAAGACCATGGTTTTTATCACCCATGACTTCCTGGAGGCCCTCAAGCTGGGCGATAGGGTTGCCATCATGAAAGATGGAGAGTTCGTCCAGATCGGCACACCGGAAGAGGTCGTATCGGCGCCGGCCGATGATTACGTACGTGACTTCACCAGAGACGTACCCAGGTCAAAAGTGCTAACGGCCCGCTCCGTCATGTCGCCGGCGTTGGTGTCCGTCACGGCTGATCAAAACTTACGAGATGTTGTTAATCTAATGACAAGCCAGGACTGCAACTGCGCTGTGGTGGTGGATAATCAGGACCGTTTCAGAGGAACGTTACAGCTGGAGGACTGCCAAGATGCGGCGGTCACGGATCATGGGAGTGTCGCCGCTGTCATGCGGGACTCCTGTCCCACCGCGGCGCCCCACACCAGGTTGGAGCACCTGATCCCCCTCGCCATCGCCAACGATAGCCCCATCGCCGTGATTGATGACGCACATTGTCTGGGGGTTATCAGCAGAGAGGCGGCAATGGCTGCCATGCTGAGCGAAGAGGGCGTTGCCAATTGATTCGCGTAGGCGACATCCCATCCCAGATTCGCCATGGGGGCATGTACCGGGCCGGACTGTGGGCCAGTCTGGCTGTAACTCTATACATCCTGGCTTACGTCCTCGCCAAGAACAACGCTAACATCGATTTTGGCGACTTTCCCTCATCCTGGGAAGTGCCCATACAGGAGCCCATAGACTCCGTTTTTGGATGGGTAGGGGACACCTTCTCATGGTTCTTCAACCCTATTTCTGATGTCGTCGATCTGGGCCTCGCCTGGATCGATAGCTTTCTTCTTTGGCTTCCCTGGCCTGTTGTCGTCGCTGCAACTACCTTGGTAGGACTTAGGCTGAGCGGGGTGGGTTTGGCCGTATTCTGTGCCTTGAGCAGCATGTTTTTCGGCGTAATCGGCCTTTGGGATTCCACCATGCTGACCCTGAGTGTCATGGGCGTATCGGTCATTTTGGCTGTGGCAGTCGGCGTCCCGGTGGGCATACTGGCCGGCTACAACAACCGGTTCGAGGCCGTCGTTCGGCCCATACTGGATACAATGCAGGTGCTCCCGCCCTTCGTGTATCTCATTCCGGCTTTGGTCCTGTTCGGCGTGAGCGGAACACAAGGGGTCTTCTTGACTGTGGTCTACTCCATTCCTCCCGTAATCAGGTTGACCAATTTAGGTATCCGCCAAGTACCTAGAGCGGCCATCGAAACCGCTCAGTCCCACGGTTCAACCAACTTGCAGACACTGTTCCAAGTCCAGTTGCCGCTGGCTAAGAGCTCCATAATGATGGGCATCAACCAGACCATAATGATGGCCGTAGCCATGGTGATCATTACGGCGCTGGTGGGAGTGATTGGTCTGGGGAAAGAAGTCTGGGTCGCCCTGAGGCAAGTGGATGCAGGCGCCGGGCTGGAAAGTGGAGTAGCCATAGTACTGTTGGCGATTATCCTCGACAGATTCAGTTATGCCATGTCCAAGTCCAATCAACAATCCACACTCAGAGACGGCAGCCTTACGAACACACACGCCCCAGAGTCTGCCAAAACAACCCATCCCGCAGTCGGAGCGATCAGCGAGGTTTTCGATCGTTTCGGCGTCCAGATAACTGGCGGGTTGGTCATAGTTATCCTTTTGATCTTCTCCACGGTGTGGGACGGTGCTAAGGAGTTTCCCGAGGCTTGGACCTTCTCTGTATCCAACGCTGTCAACGAAGCAGCGGATTGGATGGCGGTTAACCTCTACTTCATCACCAGTTGGATAAGGGACAGCCTCTTTCGAGAATTCGGCTTTGGACCTATCCAAACCTTACTCCTGTGGCTCCCTTGGCCAGCCGTAATCATCCTGTCAGCCGGCCTGGCTTTCGCAGTTGCGGGCAGGAATGTGGCCATTCTAGCTGCTTTGGGTCTGATGCTTGCCGGGATCGGCGGGATCTGGGAAGTTACCATGGATACCTTGAGCCAGGTGCTGACCGGTGGCGTTTTCACCGTAATCTTGGGAATAGCTCTGGGCGTTCTCGCCTCCCAGAGCAGGACTTTCGAATCAATACTACGACCTATCCTGGACACTATGCAGACCATGCCGATCTTTGTATATCTGATTCCGGTCATCATGTTGTGGGGTATTGGCCCCATAGTAGGCATAATTGCCACAGTCGTTTACGCGTTGCCGCCCGTGATACGCATGACCTGTCTGGGCATCAAACAGGTCCCTCCCCAGGTCATAGAGACAGCACAATCTCACGGCTCTACCGGCTTGCAGACCCTACTCCAGGTCCAAATACCCTTAGCATTCCCCACAATCATGATGGGGGTGAACCAGACCATAATCATGGTCTTGGCCATGGTAATCATCGCCGGTCTCGTAGGCGCGGGTGGCTTGGGACAGGAGGTGTATGTTAGCTCCATCTATCTGAGGATGGGACATGGTCTGGTGTCTGGGTTGACCATAGTCATCATGGCCATGGTGTTGGACCGGATGACCCAAGGTAAGAGTGGTCTGGCTAGGACCTTTTCCATGGCGAGATAGGTGACGCAGGGTGCAACTTTGGAAAATGAGACCGTGAAACCAGCCAGGGAGGTGATGCCTATGGAAGGGTAACAGCCCCCAGTTTGTTCAAGTCGAGTGCGATAAACTTTACTAACTCCCAACCGGAAGGGAGACAAACCTATGAGTAAGAAGAGATCATGGTGGATTGGCCTACCGTTTGTGCTCATGCTGATAGCGGTAGTGGCTGTAGGGATGGCTTGTGGGGGAGCAGCCGAAGAACCGGATGAACCTGAAGTTTCCGAACCCGCCGAGGATGACGAAACTGCAACACCCGAAGTTCTTGAAACTGATACAGGCGAATCCAAGGGCAAGATAACGATCGTAGAGCAAGACTGGGACGGGCAGCTGGTTTTGACCTCGGTCGTACACATCTTGCTGGAGGAAGAGATGGGTTACGAGGTGGACCAGAAGTTTGCCCCGGCAGATTCCGTTCCCATGTTTATCGGGCTGGAGACCGGTGATTTTCACTTCGTCTGCTGCAACTGGCCCTCATATAGCGCCCATCTGCTCGAAGAATACGTGGACACCAAGGGGAGCGTCGAGCGCCTTGGTCTGGTCGGGATCAACGGGTCCAGTGGATGGTTCGTCCCGACATACGTTATAGAGGGAGACACCGAGCGTGGCATAGAAGCCGCCGCGCCTACCCTTCGAAGCTGGGAGCAGCTGGACGAATACGGCGAGATTTTCGCCACCGCTGACACCCGGGGCAAGGGTAGACTGGTGGAGATTGTGCCGGCCTGGGACACCCGGCCTGCCGAACGTTTGGAGGCCTTTGGCGCTGACTACGAAGTCGTCTTTTCCGGCTCTGAAGCTGCCAGCTTTGCCGAGCTCGGCGCTTACTACGAGCGGGGAGACCCTATCCTCCTATTCCTCTGGCACCCCCACTGGGCGCATGCGAAGTGGCAGTTGACCGAAATTCAGATGCCCCCTTGGACCGAGGAGTGCTACCCTGCAGGCGAGCAGTTTGACTGTGGCTGGCCCGGAGACCCCGTCGCCAAGCTGGTTTGGCCTGGACTGGAGGAGGCCTTCCCCGAGGTCTACCAGTTCCTATCCAACTTCCAGATGACCAATGACCAGCAGAACGAGATGGTTCTCAAAGTAGCCGAAGGTGGGATGACTCCCCAGGATGCGGCCCAACAGTGGATAGACGCCAATGAGTCTGTCTGGCGTGCCTGGATACCCTGATAGATAACCAGGCCGGCTCCACTGAGAGATCGGTTACGAATCGATCCGTGGACTAGAAGCGATAGGAAGGGAGTGCGTTCCCTTCCTATCGCTGGCCATGGTTCACATAAGGCCCGAGAAGTTGCGCGTGTTTCCCCGTGACCACAGAGCGGAGGTCTAGACGATGAACTACGATCACATAGTCGTCGGCGCAGGATCAGGCGGAGCGGTGATGGCAAGCCGTCTATCCGAAGACCCCAACCGCTCGGTCCTCCTCCTGGAGGCGGGTGCCGATTTCCCGGACATTGAGCACCTACCCCCGGAGCTGAAGTACATGTATGGGGAGAGGCCTTCAGCTTTCGAAAGTGAGCACCTGTGGAACTTCGAGGCAAGGGGAACTGATGAAGGCCTACCCCTGCTGGTACCCCGCGGAAAAGTCACGGGGGGAACCAGTGCCGTCAACGGCGCCAATTACCTCCGGGCAGACCGAGAAGATTTCGATCTCTGGGCAGAGGCGGGAAATGACGAGTGGGGCTTCGAACAGATACTTCCCTACTTCAAGAAAACGGAAACAGACCACCACTTCCAGAACGAGTTTCACGGCTCCGACGGTCCCATCCACTGCCGTAGGTTCACCCCCGAAGAGTGGGGCCCTCAGCAGCAGGCTTTCTACGATGCCTGTTTGGATTACGGATTCCCCGATTGTCCAGACCACAACCGACCCGATTCCACCGGTGTGGGGCCTCTAACATTCAACATTGTAGACCGTATCAGATGGAGTACGGCGTTAGGCTATCTGGACCCCGCTCGCCACAGGGTTAATCTAACCATCAAGCCCAATTGTCTGGTCCATGGGATCATTTTCGACGGCGTTCGGGCCACCGGCGTTCTACTCACCAGTGGCGGAGAGATGTTCACGGTGTACGGGGAGGAGATTATTCTATCCGCAGGCACCATTGGCTCCGCTCACATCCTGGCCCTTTCCGGTGTCGGCCCCGCGGATCAGTTGACTCCCCTGGGCATCCCGGTTGTACAGGAAATGCCCGGTGTTGGACAGAACCTTCGGGACCATTTGGATTTGGACATAAGCTGGAACTCGAACACAAGATTTCCCGTAGCCGAAGAACGCGCGGCCGAAGCGACAATAACCCTCCGATACACCGCTCCCGGATCACCCTACAAAAACGATATGGTGGTTTGCATGAGCAACCGCCTGGGTGAGGGCCCGGGCCTCCCTCTCGATGAAAAAGCGGAGATGGGCATCGGACTCCATCTATGTAACTACATGGCCCTCTGTTCCGGTGAGATGCGAATTCAGTCCACAGATCCTCGTAAAGCGCCCTACCTGGACTACAACTACTTCCAAGACCCGCTGGACCTCTCTAGATATCGAGATGGTGTCAGGATGTGCATAGAACTCTCCAAGTACCCGGCCTTCGAAGAGCTGGTCACGGACCGCATCGCGCCTCCGGATGAGGTCCTGGAATCGGATGATGCTCTGGACCTGTGGTTGAAGAAATCGGTGCGGTCGGCTCACCACATTGCCGGTACTTGCAAGATGGGGCCATCATCGGACCCGTTGGCTGTAGTAGACCAGTACGGCCGAGTTCACGGATTGGAAGGCGTTCGCGTTGCGGATGCATCGATAATGCCTCACTCGGTACGGGCCAATCTCAACGCCAACATCTTGGCCATGGCCGAGCGGATAGCCGACTTCATTAAAGACGGACGTTAGCAGCTACCCGGTTCACCTCGGGCGTTCTGCCGGTCGGAGTTGGCCATTGCGTTCTGGCAGGCCCTGTTTCCGGTAACCTTCGTCGGCAGCTCTTCCGTGATCACCTGCTCGATCTTGTCCTGGTCCTTCCACTCGATATTGTCGAACCGGTCGTTGAACTCCCTGACGATGTTGGAGAGCCGGTTTATCTTGCGAGACAACCAGCCGCACGCCTCACCTCCCAATGTTCTGGCACATCGCCAAGCCAGGGGACGCGTCGGAGGGTTTGAGGAGGGGTAGGGGGGTGGGGTCTCACGTCTTGCATGTATCTGAATTGAGGCCTGGCTACGATCGTTCAAAGACCAAGCTGCTCCCTTATGATAGAGGTCGCAATTCCCTTGGCTACATCAATTGTGAGGTTCGCCAGCTTGTGGCCCCCATTTTGGGCCTTTTGGGTCGCTGCCTCCCAAACCGCATCTTCCCGAACGCTGTTGAGGAAATCATGTCCAGACCACGTGAGACCGTTGATACTGACGTAGTACTTGTTGCCAAACGTCCATTTGCCATCACCGTTCACTAACCCTTCCTGTATCAGAAGGTCTAGGTTGTAATCAACTTCCCCTTCGGTGTATCCCGCTACCTCTAGGGCTAGATCAGCATTACGGCTCTCTTGAGCTTCAATACGAAGCAGTAGCTCGCGAATCAAGTTTAAGTCCCGCCTCAAATCGCATCTCCTAACTAAGAATAGAACATTGTTTAGATGTTCGTGATAGCTATCTACTGCGCTCACCGAGCGTAAGATTCCGACGGGCCTGCGTAATCAATCTGCGCAATCCTGTCATGCGGAAATGCTTGTAGGCCTTCGTTCTCTTCAGGCAGCAAATACACAAACTGCTCTCCAATCATGATGACCCGAAAACTCCCACTGTCGCCGGAAGCAAACTGGACGGTCGCCTGTGGCGATTGATGCAGGGCGTCCGCCGCCTCATCATGCGCCGTTGAGGACGAGAAATTGTAGGCATACGTCCCCCACAGGACCACCAACCCTACAGTGATGACACTGACAAGAAATCGGCGAGAGGCCTTCTCCTCAACCTGTTTTTGTTCGGGCCTTGAATCCTCCGGTTTAGATTTGGCACGCATTGCCAAGCCCAGCATTGCTCCACCGTACAAACTCATAGCCATTGACAGTACAATCCAAAGACTCCGCATGACTGAATCAGTGGTGACAATTGGAGTAACACTCACAACGACTGGCCCCGCTACCATGAGAAGGCAGCCAAGACCGCACTTCTGCCATCTAGGCAATTGCAACCTCGTTAGAGGTCCAGATAGCAGGAAATACGAAACCAGCGCTATGGATAAGCCAATGCCTATGACCGTGACGCCAGGCGAGACTATAGCGTAATCTATGGCGCTCAACCGGGTCTCGAAAACGGGCACTCCGAGAGTTTCGTGGTAAGTAAGCACATATATTCGTCCAAGGAAAATCGTGAACGCTATCACGACGCCCTGAAGTACGATACCAAGGTACGGAAGACCCGACATGCTTATCTCCGACTTTCTATACGACCAAACACCGTGTTGTACTTTGGCTTCCGCCGTTCGGGGTGCTCTAGTGCCATTAAGTCAACTCTCACGCTTGCCGGTTTCTGAACGGCGGAAGACTCCACACCAAGGTTCGTGCTCTCCGCCATTTAATCGCCTCCACCCATGATCTCACCCAACAATCCCTACGTCTCCCGCCTGAGGGCTAGGATGTCGGCCCGTATCTCCGCCAGATGCCGATGTAGCCCTGCAGCAGATCCCCGTTCTCGTCCCATTCCAGGGAGTTTGCGGCCCCCTCGTAGTCGATCTGGCGGCCCTCGGCGACTCCGTCGGGAGTCCCCAGGACGGTCTCCCCTGGCGGACTGCTGACGGTGCGCAACTGGTCCCGAATGGATGGGCCGTCAAGGTTTCCAGCCGCTTGAGCAGCCAGTGCGGTGTCGGTATCTGGTCGGGACACATCCGCTCCTTTCCTGGGGCACTATGCCCTCAGTCTGGGAGCTCACACCCACTCCGATTTGTTGAGTCTTCTAAACCTCAGATGTGTCCGATGTTCACCGACGGTCTAGACATCACAACAGGGCCATCGGGGAGCTTACGAAACCTTAATCCAACCCCTGATCTTTCTGGTCTCAAAGGGTCTCATTTTAGCTACTTGCCGACAGAGCTTGACGGGCGGTGTTCCAGGGCTTGCGGGTAAAATGGCGGCCTAAGGTTCTCTCAATCTGACGCCACTTACGTTCCTCATCCAGCGTGACAAACGTTACCGCTTCTCCAGAGCGTCCCAGGCGTCCGGTCCGTCCGACCCGGTGAGTGAACAGCGGTCCAGAGTCCGGCAGATCATAGTTGATGACCTGGCCAATGCCCTCAACGTCCAGACCTCTGGCGGCCACATTTGTTGCGACCAAGATAGCCACCACGCCGGACCGGAAGTTCGCCAGGACCCGTTCCCGTGCGCCTTGGCTCAGATTTCCTTGGAGCGCGCCAACGGGGTATCCAAGCAAATCTAGATGTTTCGCCAGCTTCTTGACACTGTGCTTGGTCTTGCGAAAAACGAGCACCGAAGCGCCATTCCTCTGATTCAACAGCGCCTGGAGAGCTTCAATCTTGCCGCTCTGTTCAATACTGTAGACCAGATGCTCAACGCTGGGCGGACTTAGCAAACCTGCGTCCACTTCCACTCTGACAGGCCGGCGCATGTGCTTCGCTGAGGTCTGGGTTACCCACTCCGGCATGGTTGCGGAGAAGAGCGCCGTCTGTCGCTTCTGGGGTGTCCGATTTATGATGGCTTCGACGTCCCGGGCAAATCCCTGATCCAGCATTTCGTCTGCTTCATCCAGCACAAGGAATCGTACTGATTGCAGTTGCAGAGTGCCTTGGCGCAGATGGTCCAGGGTACGGCCCGGTGTCCCAACTATTATCTGCGGTCCATTCTTCAACGCTGCATACTCTGGCCTTATGGACCGGCCGCCGTAGAGCAGCGTCACGAGGAGTTGCTGCGGAGAAGCCAGAGCATCGATGACTCCACCTACCTGAATAGCGAGTTCGCGGGTGGGTACCAGCACCAACGCCTGGACTTGCGGTAGTGATGCGTCGCACCGCTCTACCAGGGGTGCTGCAAACGCCAGCGTCTTTCCGGACCCAGTGCGCGCCTGACCTATCAAATCCAGTCCCTCAAGGAGCTTTGGGATGGCCTCTTCCTGAATCGGTGTTGGTTCCGATATGTTCATCCGGAGAATCGCCGCTCTGGTAGCAGCCTTCAAAAGTATTCCGGGAAACACGGCCTCATCGTCCAGACCTTTATCGGCAGGGGGACCACTTACGGCAGTCGGGTCCCTGCTCACGGGAGCTTTGGCGTTGGAAGAGGGGCCATTCCGGCGAGCCTTGAAGCACAGGCGACAATATATCGGCCTGCCTTGAGTTGGCCGGAAGGGGATGGTAGTAGTCGTGCCGCAATCTGCGCAAACACCGTGGTGGCGCTGGACACGGTTGGGCCGCAGTCGGCGACCTGAAATAGGTCTGACAATCATGGCAAAAGACTCCTTAGTAACAGAGGTGACACCCGTGATTCAGCGCGGGGCGAAAAGACGGGAACCAGGAGTCTGATGGACCGTTGCTGTGTGAAACCTTGGCGAGACTGTGGGTCGCAGTCTGTAGTATAACAGACTTATCTCAAAAGTGTGGATGGGAGATGTGCTCCGCCCCTAACCTCAGAGGGCAGAATTCATTTAACGATGGTAACTCCAACCCAGCCAAACGCAGAGCAGGGCGCGGGGATGGTAGGCCGGCGCCCTGCCCCGGTACGGCCGTTATGAGATCGGCTCGCTGTTCTACTACGTGTACACCGTCACCGCCGGCGGCGAGAGCATTCCGGCGGTGATAGAGGCCCACTGATGAGCGGGGAGCGGATAGCCATAAACACAACAAGACCGCGTATGAGCCTGTCCCAGAACCCTGCTTTGAGAGAGTCCAGAGGGAAACTTCCCTCTGGTAGGGGGCCTGGGGGATGTTCCCCCAGCTACAAAACCTTCCGAGGGCGGGCGGTTGGGACTAAGACGTCCGTACTTTTGAGACAAGCTCATATATGGACGTGCGGGAGGGCTAGCACCCCGCCTCCCTCCATCTGGCATCCAGTAGCCGATGCGAGGCTCGGTGAAGATGTGGGTAAGGTTGCCCGAGTCGTCACCCGGCTTGCGGCGGAGAGTGCTCACGACGGCGCGCTCAATCTCGGTGAGGGCCGCTGCGATTGCGTTCGTGATGGAGAAGAGCGGAATGAACCTCATCCCTCTCTCCTACACCGACACCACTGTGTCCACATCCCCGGCGGCCAAGGCGTTCATATAGGCGAGAATGAGGGCCCGTGTGCGATAGGAGCCGAATTGAGCCTCGTCTTGCTGTCGGACAATAGGGAAGGTGTCGAGCACGTAGCCCGCGTCCTCTCTGGATAGCCCGTAGAGATGGAAGTAGAGGGCGTCGAGCCGCGCCCGCAGGTGGCGGCGCTCCTCCTCATCCCAGGTGAACGGCGGGCCGTCATAGCCGAGGTCACGGGCGAATGGGGCCATGTCGTGCGCCGTGTAGGTGAGCCGAAGCACATGGTCCCGGACGAGGTCGCGGGCCGTGTTGTCACCGAACCGCTGATCGTAGTCGTCGGGTGCGATGATCGGGAGCTGTTCGACGATGTACCAGTTGAGATTGGCACCCTGAATCTTCTGTCGTGCGACGAAGTCCAAGCAGATGGAGTTCAGGTTCGCTACAAGGGAAGCAGCGACTATGCCGTCGCTGCCGACGAAGAGGGGCACTTTGTTGCCATAACCGGCCCAAGGCACGATGGAGGCGATCACTGTCCTCACGTCCGTGGGCCGGGCAATGTCTCGGAAGCCTAGCGCATAGCCACGGCTCTTGCTTAGAGCAGTCTCTACGTTGTCGGCTGGAACCCAATACTGCGTCTGCGGCAGGAAGCTGGGATCCGCGTGCTGCGTCTCAGTGACCTCTTCGCTGAGGTACGGGTTGTGAGTGTTCTCCGGGTTCACCCGAACGGAGCTCACCCGGTGGTCGAATTGGTGAATCATCCGGCCCTGATAGAGCGGCAGGTACATCTCCGCGCCCTTCTTCCAGCGATTGCCCTCTACGGGGTAGAAACCCGCCGACTCCAACTGCGCGGCAGTTCGGAAAAGATGGGAATCGTTGGTCATGTCGAACATGCGCACGTACCGTACAGGCCATGCTTTGCGCTCCTCGCCCCTTGAGCGGTCGACGAGCACGGGATGCCGCTCGTAGATGCGCCGGGTGATCTCCGCGTCCCGCCGCGTACGAAATATGGGCGCGGTGCCGGTGTTGGGGTTCACCAGTACGAAGTCCGAGGGGGCCAGAGGGAAGCAGTGGCCAGGGTTGCTAATGGTCTCGGTATCGTGGAGGAAGAAGGCGCACTCGGTCTCTTGGAACCGCCGCTCCGCGCCGCCGAGTACCAGGGCGCAGAACTTGAACCGCGAGTCCACGTCGGGGAAGAAGTGTGGCAGCCCCGTCCCAAGGCGGCGGTTCTCGAAGTCGAACAGGCCGGACACACGTCCGCTGGTAGAGACGGACTTGAAGAAGTCCGCCGCCGTCTTGTCGGCGTAGATGCCGGAGGGCGTGAGCAGTCCGACGATTCCGTCGGGCTTGACAAGCCCCATGGCGCGCTCCACGAACAACGAATAGAGGTTGATGTCGCCACCGCTCAGCAGGGGATAGTTCCCGGAAGCGCGAATCAACTCGCCCAGCTTATCTGCTCGCTCCTTCGCAGCGTCGAACTCGTCCGCCAGAGACGCTCCCTTGTCACGCAGTTGTTGAATGCCGGTTTTACGTGCGGCCGCTGTCGGGGCCAGGGCCAGCTCCGGTGAACGAGTGGCGAACCACTCCACCTCTTGGAGTTTGATGCGGTCCCACGGCGGGTTGCCCATGACGGCGTCGAACCCGCCAACCGGTTGTTCTTGCTGCCACCGCTGCCAGACGCCGGGGAAGGCCGCCTCCCAATGCAGGAAGCCTTCGCGGTCCGCGACGTGCCGGGCATCGCTCCACAACTCTTTGAACCCTGCCCAGGAAGTGTCGCCGCCGGTCTCCCCTTCCCCAAAGACGTCAGGACCCCGCGCCAGGAGACTGTAAGCCTCATTGGGCCGACCGCCCAGGGTTTCAACCAGAGGAACCTCAAGCGCGGCGCGCGCTTTCCCCTTCATGTCCGAGGTCAGCCAGCGCAGGCCGCACAGAAAATCGAGCAGGCCTCGAAGGTCGGCCGTCGTGTCTTCGACTCCACGGAACAACTCGGCCGACTCCCGCACCTCCGCAACGTCCGCGTCCGACATCTCCTCTATGCGCTGCATCCCGGCGGCGGCGGCCTCCGCGCCGGCTATGGCGGAGCTTGCGAACAGCCCCCCAAGCCGGTTCAACTCCCTCGTGGCCTCCGGAACACGGAGCCCGACCAGGGAGTCGCCGCAGCGCAGATGGTGGTCTAGGAACGACAGCGGCGCCCCGACGGTGAAACTGTGCAACCACAGCGACACCTTCGCCAGCTCGACGGTCAGGGGGTTCTTGTCCACGCCGTAGATGCAGCGTTTCAGCACCATCCGCCGGATGATGGCCTGGTCGGTCAACTGGGTCTCGTCCATGACCCAATCCGACGCTTG
The DNA here is from genome assembly GCA_965197645.1 of Dehalococcoidia bacterium. Lineage (GTDB taxonomy): Bacteria > Chloroflexota > Dehalococcoidia > Plut-88900 > Plut-88900. Next base: position 1,884,030 of record OZ240219.1, read on the forward strand.
GGCTCGCTGGAGGATGTCCCGCCGAATGGCCGCCACCCGCTCCACAAGAGGGGATGAGTACTCGCCGTCCAGCCAATCCGGCACCGCTGGGGCATACTCCGCTATCTCCGCAATGTAGTCCGATAGGAAGTCGACGGCGGTGACCAGGAAGTGACCGCTTCCCATGGCCGGGTCCAGCACCTTCAGGTTGAGCACGGCTTCGGCTGGGTCCAGCTCAAGCAACTCGGCATTTCGCACGGCGATGGGGCGGTGGTCGCCGCTCAACTCCTTCGACTTGTCCTCGAACACCTTCAAGCGTTCTTCGGCCAGCGGCTTCAGAGTCCGGTCGACGATCAGATCGACGAGCTCTTGAGGGGTGAAGAAGCTGCCGCTGTCCTTGCGGGCATAGCTGTTGGGACGCACGGCGATCCCGCCACTGCCGTCCCGGACAGGCTCACGTTCCAAGAGCCTCTCGTAGATTGATCCAAGCTGTTGGACGGACATGTCACGGTAGTTGACGAAGTGGCGTGTGCCCTCAGTTTCCGTGTGGCTCAGGTCGTAGATGATGTCGCCGACTATCTTGTCCGTAAGGCGGGCCGCCTTGAGCAATGGAGCAGCCTCGGATGCAAACAGGCCGCCGTTGTAGGGCGGCAGACCGATGGACTCGTCGCCCTCGTCGATTTGGCGGAACAGCGTCATCAGGTGGTCGTAGTAGCTGGAGGCGCTGGCAGAGAAGACGCCGCCGCCTTGCATCCTGTGCGCCACGTGGTCGCGGACCGGCTTCCGCAAACCGTAGTCTTCGTACCGCTGATCGTTCACAGGAAGCAGTCCCCGGTCCTCGGCGTAGAGCACGAAGAGCAGCCGGTAGAGAAGGATAAGGGCTGCGTGGCGGACGCGTGACAGATCTTCGTCGGTGGCGTCGGCCAGGGCTTGGACCAGCTTGGGAAAGACCCTCTCGAATACAACGCTGGATAGGTCCTGCGCCACCTTCTCCTCGTACCGCCTCCCGCGAGCCAGCGCCGCTTCCAGGAAGCTGGTCGTGTCCCCCTGGTGCGGGGTGAAGGAGTCGCGACGGAACAGCAGGTAGAAGAGGCGGAGCCCGTCTTCGCCGCCGGACTCCAGCGTCTCTCCGAGGTCGGCCTCGAAGTAGCCTGTGGCGCGTGGGCGGGAGCGGTAGTCATAGAGACGCCACAGGCCGCCGTTGGTCAGGAATCCCCACCGGATTCGGCTCTCCGACTCGATATCAGCCGTCGAGAGGTATCGGAGAATTTGGCCGTGGGGCGTCCTCGATTGGCGTCCTTTTTCCCTATCGCGGGCGTCAAGAGAGAGACCGAACCTCTTGCTCTCCTCCACCACGATGGCGTCCCTGAATCGTTCATCAGGGTTGGCCCTCCCGGCGGCGCGCTCCTTGGATACGGCATCGGTGAAGAGGAGATAGTCGGGTATGTCCTCGTTGCGGGTTGTTCCCTGCTGGGGAAGGTAGTCGGCCCATCCCAGGAGTTTCAGGATCGGGCGAATCAGCTCTTGCTCGGTGACGGCCTCGTTGGGGCCTTCGGAGCTGCTCAGCGCACCGTAGCTTTGACGAACGCCATGACGAAATGCGGCAAATGCCGTCGAGTCCGAGATGGACGTGCGCCACTCGGTGGTCGCCCTTATGCCTTCGGTCAGGAAGTAGTTGGTGAACAGATTGCCTGGCATGTCAGGCGTCAGCCCACGGTTTCATGACATCACTCCAGTAGGACACTGATCTTCTCCAGCGCCTCCCCAACAACCTGCCGCGGGGCCTGGCTCTCGAAACGGGCGCGTCTCGCCCGCCAGTCCAGGCTCTTGACCTGGTCGGCCAGCACAACTCCCGAGACGCTGCTTGTCGCGGGGAGGAGTACTTCAAACGGGTATCCCTTGACTCTTGACGTGATCGGACAGAAGAGCGCTAGGCTGGTCTTCGCGTTGTAATCTTCCGGGCTCAGGGTCAGAGCAGGCCGGTGGCCAGCCTGTTCATGCCCAGCCTGTTCATGCCCAGCCTGGGGCGCAAAGCTGAGCCACACGATGTCTCCCCTTGCGGGAACATACTCCCGGTCTACCATATTTCGTTGCCCTGGGCCGGACCGGAGTCCTGCTCGGAATGAAGATTGTCATGGCTCATCTGGGCCAGCATGCCGGCCAGGTCATAGGACCTCTTGCGCATTACGACTTGGTCGCCCCGAGGAACAATCTCTATGGCTGACCCTTCCTGGACACCCCACTGCTCGGCGATGGGTTTGGGAATCCGGACGGCCAAGCTCGTGCCCCACTTGGAGACATGCGACTTTGCACCCATATGAGCACCTCCTCTAATATACATATTATATATCATGGTCGAGTGTCCATGCCAGACCGCAATCCGCCAAATCCTTGGATGCTGCCGGATATTGAGCGATAGAGAGAGTAGCACTGCTTCTGGTCCAACGCTTCGCGCCGTCTCAGGCCTGGACGTCCAGATACGTTTGAGGACTTCCAGTACGGCGGCCCGGTTATGCGACGCTTTCTCGCGAGCTCTGGCTAGTCTTACCGATGGATATCCCCCCAGCCCGATATCGCGACGGCGTCCGTCGATGGCATTAGGCAATGAGCCGTAGATATGAGATCGGAAGGGTAGTTGGCGGAGAGGGTGGGATTCGAACCCACGGTCCCGCAAAACGGGACACCGGTTTTCGAGACCGGCACCTTAAACCACTCGGACACCTCTCCCCGATGTGGCTTCTCCCAATACTATAGGATACGGCACACGCCTTCGGCAATCGTAGCGGGGTGCTGAGACAGGCTCGGTACTCGCCCCATCCCATGCCGGTTTTCCCTCCCACTCACCGCGGATTGCATCCACACACTCCCACCCCTCGGAGTTCGTATCATGCGGGGCACTTTGGGACAGGTTCGGGAGGGCTACTTCTCCGGTTCCTCGTCCTCCTGTACGGGCGGCGCCTGAGTAATCTTCACCTTTCTTACCCGGCGTCCCGTTGTGGACAGCACGGATATGCGGAACCCGTCTTCCTGAATCTCGTCACCCGGGTTCGGGATCTTTCCAAGACGGGCCAGTATGAACCCGCCGATGGTATCGAAGTCCTGGCCCTCTATCCCTAGGGAAAACCTATCGTTCAGCTGATCTACCCCCACGCTCCCGTCCATGACCACCTCGGTGGGGCTGACCGTCTCTATCTGGGTACGGCCCACGTCGAACTCGTCCTCGATCTCCCCAACTATCTCTTCCATCAGGTCCTCGAGGCTGACCAACCCCGCAACGCCGCCGTACTCATCTACGACCACGGCCATGTGCACTCGTCTCACTCGAAACTCCTGGAGAAGCTCGTCTATCCGCTTCGTCTCAGGTATGAAATGGGTTTCCCTGGCCAGCTCCCGAAGCTCCACCTGGGGGCTTCTTTCGCCCCACAGCCGCAACAGGTCCTTGGCATAGATGACCCCGATAATGTTGTCTATGGTCTCCTCGTAGATCGGGATGCGACTGAATCCGTGAGTAATGATTGTTCGGACCACGTCCGATAGTGGACTGGCAGCATCGATGGCGATGATATCGGTGCGGGGTACCATGATCTCCCTGGCGACGGTCTCGTCCAGCCTGGTGATGGACCGGACCATCTGGCTCTCCTCCTCTTCCAGGACCTCCTGTACCCCCTCGGCGTGGACCAGTATGGTGGACTGGCCGTTGGACGGCTGCGGTTTCCGCCTGAAGATCAAAGCTACCAGCTTGGCCCGGAAACCCCTGGCTTGTACAGAGCCGTTTGGTTTCGGAGGTTCAAGCCCCTCTTCGGGTTCCGAAGTAGATTCATGGCTCCCGAAACGTAGAAATCTGGTTACCGGTCCGAAAGTCAACTTCATGTTATCGTCTGATGTTCCTCTTCCCGGGAGTGTCCGTCTAGCTTCTTCATAACTCTTGCCGGCACCCCTGCGACCTGAGTGTCGGGTGGAACGTCGTGGGTGACTACGGCCCCTGCTCCGGTGACAGCCCGAGCACCTATGACTATCGGGGCCACCAGCATCGAGTCACATCCGATGAATGCGCCATCTTCTATGGTGGTTGGGTTCTTTCTGACGCCATCGTAATTGCAAGTGACGGTACCGGCGCCGATGTTCACGTTGGCTCCCAACGCAGCATCCCCCAGATAGGTAAAGTGTCCCACCCGAGTGCCCCGCCCCAGACGGCTTTTCTTCACCTCTACGTAGTTCCCCAGGTGGACTCCGGACTCCAGATGAGAGCCCGGCCTTACATGGCTGTAGGGCCCGACATCGACGTTCTTCTCCAGGGTGCTGGCCTCGATCACCGATGCCCTGATCCGGCACCCATCGCCCATCACCGAATCAGTGACGATGCTATGGGGACCAATCTCGCATCCTTGTGCTATTCGGCTCTTGCCGCCGATGCTGGTGCCCGGATGGACCACGGTATCTATGTCAATCTCCACGTCAGTATCGATGTAGACAGTGCCGGGGTCGGGGAGAGTGACCCCCTCCCGCATCCATCGCTCACGATTACGCTGATAAACAATCCGAGAGGCGCTAGCCAGGTCCAACCTATCGTTGACGCCGATAGCTTCTTCCGGCTCGTTCGGCCTGGTGCTCTCAACCCTCTGACCTTCGCCCGAGGCTATAGCCACCAGGTCCGTCAGGTAGTACTCCCCAGAGGCGTGGGGTTCGAGCCGACTGAGGACCGGCCACAACCAGGAGGCCTGCAGGCAGTAGGCCCCGGCACAGAACTCCCGGATAGCCAGCTGTTCAGAGGTCGCGTCCCGCTCTTCGATAATCTCGGAGATCGAGCTGTCACCGTCCCTGACTACCCGACCTAACCCGTCGGGATGCTCGGTTTCAGACGTCAGGACGGTGACGACAGCCTCGGTGGCCAGGTGGTGCTCCATCATCTTACCGAGGGTCTCGCTGGTGATGAGTGGCTGATCGCCGTTTACGACTAGTACGGAGTCAACTACCTGCTCGAGGAGGGGTTGCGACTGTACCAAGGCGTCTCCCGTACCCCTGGCCTCTGCCTGTGTGACCAGCGAGACCCCGTTGCCGACCCTATCGCGGATGGCGGAGGAATTGGGCCCGACTATCACAAGCGATTTCCGAGGCTCGGTCTGGCCAATTGCATCCAAGACGTAGCGTAGCATCTCTTTGCCCGCGATGGGATGCAACACCTTCGGAATCTTGGAGCGCATGCGCCTTCCCAGACCGGCTGCCAGGACCACGCTGCCCCAGCCTGTCATAGACCTCCTAAGCAAAGGAGCCCACTGCCCTTCGAGACATGGCTCGATTGGGCGGCGGGCTCACTAGTTCCTATATACGAGTGGCGGTGAGCTACTATCGTCGGGATCGCTAGGTTCACTCATCGTCTATCCACAATCCATATTAAATCCGGTATGAGACTACTGTCAAGGACGCCTGATATTCTAGCCGCCAGTAAGTCGTTTCTTCTTTGCCGCCGGTAAGCCAGCGTGCTATACTCGGCCGGATGAGTCCGACCGGGCAAATCCTTCATTTCTAGCGTCACATCGCAGCCGCTTCCGTTGACCCGCTCCATTATTTCCTGAATACGACTGAGGTACGCGCTTGTTTTTTGCAGGTGGAGAAGGAGGCATAACCGAGGTTGTAACGCTGCTGATCTTCCAGCTGGCAGTGATTCTAATTCTCGCCAAGCTGGGCGGTGAGCTGTTTACACGCTATCTGAAGCTACCGGCCGTCATCGGCGAGCTTCTCATCGGTGTGGTTATAGGCCCCTTTGCCCTGGGCGATCTGATCGACTTGGGGACGATAATCCCGGGCTCCGGTTTGGGAACGCTGTTTCCCAAGCCCGATGTTCCCATCGACGCAATCTCCTCGGAGCTCTTCTCCATTTCCGAGATAGCGGTCATAGTCCTGCTTTTCGTGGTCGGGTTGGAGACTGACCTAAAACTGTTCGTCCGCTACTCTCGCCCGGCATCGGTGGTGGCTCTAGGTGGGGTAATCATACCCTTCTTCATGGGCGTCTATGCCACCATACTGTTCGGTCATGCCGATAGCCTCGCCAGTCCGCAGGCCTTATTCATGGGGGCTGCCATGACGGCCACCTCGGTGGGAATTACCGCCAGGGTCCTGAGCGATAGGGGAAAGCTGGGCACTCCCGAAAGCGTGACGGTGCTGGCGGCGGCGGTAATAGACGATGTTCTTGGCATTCTGGTCTTGACCCTTGCCGTGGGCGTAGCCGAGACCGGGGAGGTGTCCATCGTAGACGTACTCGCGGTCGGTGGTAAGGCGCTGGCGTTCCTGGCGATATGGTTCGGCGGCGGCCTGGTTGTATCCAAGTACATCTCCCGATTCATTCACTCGCTGAGGGGTGTAGGAGCGGGAATCGCCATAGCGCTGGGGCTGGCTTTTCTCTCTTCGGGACTGGCGGAGAGCTTCGGACTGGCCTTCATTATCGGAGCCTATGCCACCGGTCTGGCCCTTTCCAACACCGACCTTTCCGAAACCCTGGAAGGACCAATGTCCGCGGTCTACAATGCCCTGGTACCCATCTTCTTCGTGGTGCAGGGTATGCAGGTGGATGTGACGACCTTCAGCCACGCCATCGTCTTCGGTATAGTACTGAGTGTTCTGGCCATCCTGGGCAAAGTTCTAGGCTCCGGCATCCCGGCGTTGGCCGTGGGGTTCAACAATATCGGGTCGGCGAGGATCGGGTTCGGCATGTTGCCCCGGGGAGAGGTCGCGCTGATCATTGCCGGCATAGGACTCGCAAAAGGGGTCATAGGGCAAGAGCTGTTCGGGGTGGCCATCCTCATGACCATTGTCACCACCCTCATAGCCCCTGTTGTGCTGGTCTTTCTATTCCAGCGTGAGACATCCGGCCTGCGTACGAGACCGAGGGTTTCCTCGGATTGACACCTACAGGCCGCCCCTCGAAGGGAGTGTGCCGCTGGCTTCTCTTAACCTTCTCGGAGGGATCAAGTCTAGGATCCAGGCAAGACTAATACCGGGACCAGCCTGTTGTTCCTGGGTACGGGTCTGTTGGGCCCGGGAGAGCAGGGGTAGCGTTCCGGCGCTTTGAAGCCGTAGAATAGGGTCGGTTAGTCAAACGCCCCCGTAGCTCAGAGGATAGAGCGCCAGCCTCCGGAGCTGGAAGCGTGGGTTCGAGTCCCGCCGGGGGTACCACTCCTTGACCGTATTGCCACCACTTCCAAAGTCACGTAAAACCGCAAGAGGACTGAGCATGGGAACGGAGGGGTAGGACTCGGGTGCTGGTAGATGAGAGCAGATAGCGCATAAGCGGTGAATTGCCGGATTCACTCCACACCACGACCCACGTCAACACGGGCGGTGCGCCAATCGACTCTTGGAGGATAGACCATGCATGAAGTGAAATCGATTCAGAACCTGTTGGATGAGATTGGGCACGGAGAAATTCTGGTGCCAGAGTTCCAGCGCGGCTATGTCTGGAACCGGGACCAGGTTCGTGGACTAATGCAGGCCCTATATCTCAAGCACCCTACAGGGCATCTGTTGACTTGGCGCACCTACAAGCCATCGCTAGTACGAGGTACTCAGTCTCCACGAAACGGCCACTCCATACTGCTTCTGGATGGACAGCAGCGTCTTACGACGCTTTACGTGCTGTTCGAGGGAAGAGCACCGTTGTTCTATGAGGGCGAGTCCCTGTACTTCGACCTGCACTTTAATATGCAGACGGAGGAGTTTCGCTTCTATCAGAAATCGCGAATGGCGAACGACCCGACATGGATCGGCGTGCACGAGTTTCTCCGGCATGGGCTGACAAAGACACTGGAGAAGATCGATCAACTGGACGAGAATCGGCGGGCTGTCATCCAGCAGAATTTGGCCCGGTTAAGTCGTCTGGATGCGATCCGAAACTACACATATACGGTCGACCAAGTAGCTGGTGACGAATACACCGTAGATCAGGTCGTGAGTATCTTTAACCGGGTCAACAGCCAAGGTACGCCTCTCACGAAGGCGGACCTCGCCCTTGCACATGTCTGCAGCATCTGGCCGGAGGCGCGGGAGGAGTTGCGAACATTCAGCCTGAAGATGGCAGGTGTGGGATTCGATGTCAATCTCAGTTTCTTAGTCCGGTGCATGGCGGGCGTGGCCACGGGATCTATCGTGCTCGAGGGCACCTTCATGAGAACGCCAGCGGAAGAGCTCCAGAGCGCTTGGCAGGAGATGCAGCCAGCTTTCGAACATCTGGTTGGAGTACTCCGGCACGAAGCGTACATCGGCAGTCTGTCAGACCTGACTACGGACAATGTCCTGGTCCCCGTTACGATTTATCTGGCCCGACACAACGGGACATTCCCGAGCGAAACCGTCAAGCGAAGGTTTATTCGATGGCTCTGTCTGGCCGGACTGTGGGCGCGGTACTCAGGAGCCACCGAAACCAAGCTCCAGCAAGACGTGGCACTGGTAGCCGGCAGCGATCCAGACCCGACGCACGAGCTGGAAGCGGCAATCATTCGAGAGCGTGGCCGGGTAGCCCTAGAAGAGGGTGACTTGGACCGGGCTCGCATCAACTCATCTGTTGCACTTCTCAGTCAGGTCGTGGCGCGAGCGCGAGGTGCCCGTGACTGGTTTACTAGCATCCAGATCTATGATCCAGCAGTCGGCAAGAGTCATGGCGGCGAACGTCACTACATTTTCCCGAAGACATTGTTGAAGAGAGCAGGGATTACTGACTCAACCAGAATCAACGCGGTCGCTAACCGGGCGATCCTTGGGCAGAACCCATCTCTAGCGGATCGCCGGTCGTCGCCTGTCGATTATCTGCCCAAAGTCGAAGGGGATGCACTTAGGGCTCAGTCCGTGCCGATGGCATCTGAGCTATGGGAACCGGAGCGGTTTCTAGAATTTCTCACGGCCCGGCGACGTCTGCTGGCAAAGGCCATGAACGAATTCATCGAAAGTTGGATTTCAAAGATTGACTCAGAGACGATTAGTGAACATGATGTTCGCCGTCTCATGGCTTGTGGCGAAAACGAGAGGGTGGAGTTCAAGTCAAGCCTCCGCTGGGCCGTAAATGAAGAAAGGGTCAATAAAGCGCTTGAAGCTGTAACGATCAAAACGCTGGCGGGTTTCCTCAACTCAGAGGGAGGTACTCTTCTGATAGGCGTTGATGACAGCGGACGTGCGGTTGGACTTGCCGAGGACTACAAGACTCTTAAGGGACAAAGCCGTGACGCGTTCGAGCAACACTTGCAGCATATCGTGGCGAGTAATCTAGGGGAGGCCCTGTCGGTATCCTACATGACGGTCAACTTCCACGAGATTGATGGTAAGGACATCTGTCAGGTTGCCGTCGATACCAGCGATGAGCCGGTCTATGTAGAGAACGCCAGCCAACCACTGTTCTACGTGAGGAACGGGAACCTGACTCAGCCACTCCCGGTAGATGAGACTGTGAAGTACGTGCAGCGACATTGGGGGCTATGAATCCGCAAGGGACTCCGCGGTAATAGTCGCCACGGTGACCGACGTGTGCGGCTTTCTGCTCTTCCTGGGTGTGGCCACCCCGGTATTCACCGCCCTGCACTTTGTTCCAGGTGGGTTCGCCGAAGTGCTTCTGGGCGCCAGTGCGAACCCCGAGGTCATTGACCACATGAATGTGAAGTTTGGCACCGACTGATGCCGTCGCTGTATAATCCCATCACTTTAGGGGAAGCTACACTAGGAGTCGATCGTGACAGCAGAAGTGAGGGAGCAAACCGGCCAGATTAGAAACGTGAACGTACGTTGGGCGCATGTTGTTGTCGAAGGACACACCGTGGAGCAGGTCCTGTCCTTCGACGTTGCTGAAGCAGAGGCGGTGTATGGACGGCCCTTTGATGACGAAATGGACAAGCATATCCAAATGGGTATGTTCGCCATAGACCGTATAGCTGCCTCTGAAACAATGCATAAGGTCGCGTCTGCAACCAGCTATGTCCTCGATGGCGAGTGCATGAGGACCGCTAAGATAGTGCATTGCAAGGACATCGAGCCAGCGGAGATGCACATAGTCCAACGGGACGGACGCGAGGTACACCAGGACCCTTGGAGTTGTGTTCCCGGAACAGCGCCAATAGACCACAGAAAGCTGACAGCTCTTGACAGATAGAGAAGAAAGATCTGTCGCGGTGAGTGTCCAGCGAAGTCCAGGCTAGAAGGAGCTAGGACGGACTCTCGAGGAGAGGAGGCAGCGGATTCAACCCGAATCGGCTGGACCCGGTGCGTCAGCTCCTTCGAAACAAACCACTCTCTCTTGTGCCTCGTGGTAATATGGGTAATCAAAGTCCACCCCCTCCAGCAAGAAGGGAGCAACGGTATGGGCGCTAGCAAGGTTGTCGACGCCGACGGACACATCATGGAGCCTTCCGACCTGTGGGAGAAGAACCTGGAGCCCGAGTACCGAGACCGAGCGATACGCATAAGGAAGGACACCAACGGCGCCGAGTACCTGGAAATAGAAGGCAAGAGGTCCGCAGTGGTGCACGGCGGCGGACTGGCTACCTTCGGCAGCTTGGACGCCAGCACCAAGCCTCTCTACGAAGCCAGTGAAAAGGTGGGAGGCCTGGACTACGAGGAGGGCGTACCAGGCGGCGCTAGGGACTTCGATGTCCGGCTCAAGTGGATGGATGAGCACGGCATCGACATCGCCCTTACCTATCCCTCCCTCTTTCTAAGCTGGCAGGACGAGACCCGGGACCCCGCCCTTGCGGCTGCCTACTGCCGGACCTATAACACCTGGTTGACCGACCTGACCCGGCCCTATTCAGACCGCATCGTCGCCATTGCTCACGTGGCCCTCCACGACATAGAGGAGGCGGTGGTCGAGGTGAACAGGGCAGCCAAGCTGGGCGCCAAGGGTCTCTACCTTTTCCCAACAACCCCAGTAGATGACATTCCCTACGGGGACCGCCACTACGATCCCTTCTGGGCCGCTTGCCAGGACCTGGGCCTGCCGCTGGGCATTCACGTCAGCAACACTCCCAAGCACGCCGGGCATCGGCTCTACCCGGCCACATTCGATACCAACGTCTGGTGGCTCAACCTGATGTATAACCAGGACTGCCAGGCAGCTTTCACATCCTTCTTCCACGGCGGTGTCTTAGAGCGATTCCCGGAACTGAGCGTAGGGGTGGTGGAGACCGGGTGCGGCTGGATAGCTCACTGGGTCGAGTTCATGGACTCCAAGTACGGTATGGGGGGGCACCCGGAGATGAAGCTGCGGCCCAGCGAGTACTTCGACCGCCAGTGCTGGATCACCGGTGAAGCCGACGAGAAGACGTTCCCGTTCATGGCCCAGCTCGTGGGCGCCCACAAGCTGATGTTCGGCTCGGACTATCCCCACGAGGAGGGTCACGAGGAGCCGCTCACCGAGCTGAAGGAGACGATCAGAACCCTATCGGAAGAGGACCAGGACAAGATACTCGGCGGTAACGCCATGAGAATCTACAATCTCAACTAAGCTCTGAACGCCCCGCGGTATAGCCCGCATCTCCAAGCCGCATCGCGAAGAGCCTCACTATTTCCTGTCACCTGAAAGGGGTCGATGCTATGGAAGTCAAGATCGTCGACGCGGATTCCCACGTCCTCGAGCCTTCCGAGCTTTGGGAAGAGAACCTGGAACCTGAGTTCAGGGACCGGGCCATACGGCTCGGTAAAGACGAAGGGGGTCTGGAGTCCTTTTACATCAACGGCAAGAAATCGCTGATGCTCAGGGACGGGACTCTGGGCACGGTCGCCGCTGTCGGGCAATCGCACAAGGAGATGAGGGAGCGGTTCCTCAAGGCCGGAGTGATAGGCTACGAGGAAGGCAGGGCGATCGCCTCCGGCTCCAAAGACCCAGACGAGCGCATCCGCGTGATGGACTCGGAAAACACCGATATTACCTTTCTCTACCCCACCGTCGGTCTGAGCTGGGAGGTGCTGTGCGAAGACCCGGAGCTGTCTGCCGCATGCTGCAGGGTCTACAACGACTGGCTCGCCGATTTCTGCAACGCCCATCCGGAGCGTCTGAAAGGCATTTCCCACGTCCCGATGATAGATGCCGCCGAGGCTGCGAAGGAGTTGGACAGGGCCGCCGCAAAAGGACTGAAAGGGGTGTTCTTCACCATCTGGCCCCCTTCGGAAAGGACCTTCGGTGATAAGTATTATGATCCCCTCTGGTCCGTTGCCCTCGATGCCAAGATAGGGGTGTCGCTGCACGTGTTCAACAGTTCGAAAACGGTCACGTCACACCAGCGGCCGGACTACTTCGCGGAACCGCTTTTCGAGGACTGGACGTCCGGTGTCATGTTCAACGTAGACGTCATCAAGGCCTACACCACCGTGGTGGCCGGAGGGACTATGGACCGGTTCCCGGACCTCAACTTCGTCATGCTGGAGGTGGGATGCGGCTGGGTGCCCTACTGGCTCGATAGGATGGACAGTGCCTACGAAGCTGCGCCGTGGAATGCGCCGATGAAGCTAAAGCCCAGCGAGTATTTCTTCCGCCAGTGCTTCGTGACCATGGAGCCGGAGGAGCGGACCGTAGCCGCCACCGCTGGGCTGATAGGCTCCGATAAGATCCTGTGGGCGTCGGACTACCCCCACTCGGAAGGGCACGTGGGTACCGTGGCCGAGGTCAAAGAGAAGATAGCGCCGCTATCGGAAGAGGACCAGGCGAACATACTTGGCAACAACGCCTTCCGGCTGTACGACATCGGCTGAGGCGAGGCCGTCATCCGTCGATTATCGCCGTGACTGGATCGCCGATGGACACAACGCCCGGGTTCTCGACCACCCCGTATACCCCGAAGTAGGCCTCCTTGTCAGGTCTGTAGCTGAGGATAGCGCGCAATGTGTCCGCGTCCCGCTTTCCCGTATCGGGATCGTGGGTGGTGATGGCGCATCTGGGGTCTCGATAGGCCACCCGCACGCGGAGATCATTGCCGATCTGGACCATGTTCCAGACCCATTCGTCCTCCTCGTGGGGCCGGCAGCCTCCGATGAGAAAGTTGGGTCGGAACCGCCTGTTGTCCAGGGTCTTGGTGATGCCGGGCTGGCGGCTGAGCTCTTCTATCGATGCCTGGGTCAGAATCGAAACGGGAAACTCATCGAAGGCCTGGCCCGGCTTGTCGGTGATCACCAGCTTGACACGGCGGTTGCAGAAGTCGGACAGGGCATCGTTCCAGTTTCCCAAAACGACGTTCCCCGATACGTCCCGGCCGAATACATCGACCGTTGCCGCTTCGCCCCGTTCCGGCACTCCCCTAAGCGTGGGCGAGTCGGGAATGGACAGCGCCAACTCCTCAGTCGCAGCATCATATTCCGCCTTGACCTGCACCAGCCTGCCGATCTGCCGTTGGGTGACGAGCTTACCCCGGTTGCTCATAAGCAAGAAACGCCGGTCTTCCAGGATGCCCTCGGACCCTACGTGCACCCGCTGCGGATGACTGAGCCCGAAGGACTTGACCGGCGAAATGTTGATGGCTTCGACTGTTGGCATGGGACCGTCCTGTCTAGGGATTAGCCCACATACGGTAGGCCAACAGACGGGACTATGTCAATCTAGCTTGCGGCTCTAGATTCAAGCTGGTACCATTTCATCGTTCTTCCAGAAATCCCAGGCGTCCTTCCACAAACGCTAGGAGGTGGCCCAGTGAGATTTGCATTCACTTCGGAGCAGGAAGCATTCAGAGAAGAGGTCAAGGAGTTCATTCGCACCGAGCTGCCCGATGGCTACGAGGATGCGGTGGGCGGCACGGATGAGTGGTGGGAGAACGAGACCACCACCCGAAAGAAGCTGGCCGACAAGGGTTGGCTGACCATGGCCTGGCCCCAGGAATATGGGGGCTTGGACGCGCCCATCATGCAGCAGGTGGTCTTCAACGACGAGTGGGCCTACGCCCACGCTCCCGGCTGGGACGGCGAGGGCATAGGGTACATTGGGCCTGCCATAATGGTCCATGGCACCGAAGACCAGAAGAAGACGCACATCGGCGGAATCGCTCGGGGTGAGGTGGTCTGGTGCCAGGGGTACTCGGAACCGGAAGCGGGCTCGGACCTGGCTTCGCTGCAGACCCGAGCCGTGGACAAGGGCGACCACTACGTGATCAACGGGCAGAAGATATGGACCAGCCAGGCCCACTACGCCGACTGGATCCTACTCCTTGCCCGGACCGATCCTGATGCTCCCAAGCATCGGGGGATCTCCATGTTCCTCGCCGACATGAAAGACCCGGGCGTAGAAGTGCGCCCCATCATCAACATGACGGGCTCCCATGAGTTCAACGAGACCTTCTTCAACGATCTGAAAGTCCCCAAGGAGAACGTTGTCGGAGAGGTCAACCGGGGCTGGTACGCCGGTATGACGTTGCTGGACTTCGAACGGTCCGGTGTCGAATACGCCGCCCACAGCCGTAGAGTACTGGACGACACGATTCAATACGCCCGGGAGACCAAGTCCAACGGCGAGGCCCTGATCGAGCTACCCGGCGTGCGAAACAAGCTTTCCGAAATGGCCGTGGAAGTGGAAGTCTCCTACATGCTTTCGTACCAGATAGCGTACCTGCAGGGAAAGGGAGACGTGCCCAACAAAGAGGCTTCGATGGGCAAGCTGTTCGGCAGCGAGGTCCAGCAGCGGGCATCCAAGATATCCATGGATATCCTCGGTCTGTACGGTCAGCTGCGCGGCGATTCGGCGCCTCTCAAAGGGGCTGCGCCCGATCGGTACATGGGCACCGTGTCCTCCACGATAGCGGCGGGTACGTCGGAGATACAGCGGGGAATCATCGCTGGCCGGGGGCTTGGGCTGCCGCGAGGCACTTAGGTTCAACATAAGGAGTTGAAAAAGGGGGGCGTGCGGCCGGCCGCACGCCCCCCTTTACGTTTGTCCAGGTCAGCTGGCCGCCTTGCCTATCGCACGGTGACCCAAGCCCACCCTGTTCCATCGCCCCGGCAGCATCAGAGCGCACACCGTAAGGCTTAGAGCGGAGAGACAGGTGACTGTGAGCGCCAAACGCAGGTCGTCGGTGGCGCTCTGTATCGATCCTGACAGGACCGGCCCTATCACGCCGCCCGCTGTCATCGTCGTCCTGAGAAAGGCCAGCGCCACCGCCGTTTCTCTGGGTCTTATGCCGGATAGCTCGAAGGGGATGCTTAGGACTATCGGGAAGAATGCGAAGGACAGGCCTTGACCGATGGACATGAGGATGAGCAGGCTGAAATTACCGGTGTACACCAGTCCCAACGCCGTTCCCGCTACCGCCAGCCCGGAAACCGCCAATATCAGCTTCCTTTGTCCTATCCTTGCGACCAAAAATCCCAGTGCAACGGCACATGGAGCGGAGACGGCTGTGCTTAAGGCAAACAGGGCTGCAGAAGCGGTCAACGAGATGTCGTAGGTGTCCAACATGTAGCTGGGCCAGAAGGTGCTGAACGCCGAGAATCTCATCTCGATTCCCACTACCCCCAACCCCACCAGCCACAGCTCCTTGTATTTGAGTATGCTGCTTATGGGGCTGCTGCCCTGTTGGGAATCGAGCTCGCTGGTGTACTCCTCGGTAACGCGCTCGCGGCCGATTGCCACCCAGAGGAGAGTCAACACAAAACAGATGACGGCGAGCAGGTAAAAGGTAGCCCTCCAGCTATCATCCAACAGTCCCAGTATCAACGGCATGAGGATGAAAAGCCCCGCTCCGATGCCAAACAGGATATGTAACGAGGCATTGGCCAGCATTATCTCTTTCGGCTTCATCCACTGCTTGATCAACAACGCCCTGGCAGGTTCCCGGCTCACCACCGTCAGGCCGTAGATAAGCCGAGCCAGCAACAGCAATCCGAAGAAGGGAGCAGCTGCCTGAAACAGCATTATCAGGGTACCGGCCAGCAGGGTTACCGTGGTCAAGGGTTTGGGTCGGAACCGGGAAAACAGCCACCCGGAAGGGATCGCTATCAGCAGAATCCCAACTTTGGGAGCGGAACCCAACCAGCCTTCCTGGATTGGTGACAAACCCATGTCCTCTCTCATGCTGGGAAGAAAGATTCCCAGGGTCTCGATGAGTATGATGCCCCACATGTGAGCGCCCATCCAGGTAATGATCACCACCCACCGGTAGGCCGAGGCTGGAGTCGCCGAGTCCATAGTCGCAGTCTGGCGCATAGCAGGCATCATACTACCCGGCTGGGGGGATTGTTAATGTAAATGGGTCTCGGCGCCCAGGGTAACGGCGTGGGCGTAATAGACAGACAATGATGCCTGGGATATGATGTTTAGAGGCCTTAGGAGAGGTGCTGGAGTGGCCGAACAGGCGCGCCTGGAGAGCGCGTGTCCCGAGGAATCGGGACCGTGGGTTCGAATCCCACCCTCTCCGCCAACTACCCTTCCGACCCCGTCTTCTGTTGTCCCGTACTGCCCCTAGTTCATAGCTAAACAGCGTCGATCTATGCTCATTCAAGCCTTATGATTCCCCTGCTATCCAGCGTCAAATGTGGTAAAATATGTGGGAAGACTTTTTGCAGAGGACGACCTTATGGAGCTATCGGCGACGCGGATCAAGGCACTAAGGAAACCAGGGAGATACTCCGACGGCGGAGGTCTGCACCTATACATCAGCAAGGCGGGACGCAAATCTTGGGTCCTGCGAATCACCATAGACGGACACCGACGCGATATCGGACTGGGAGGATTTCCGGCCGTAGGCTTGGCCAGGGCTCGCGAGAAGGCGTCGCAGGACAGGGCTGCAGTAGCCAACGGTCGGGATCCTCTGGCCGAGAAGCACGCGCCTCCGATGCCGACCTTCAGGGAGGCCGCCCACGCTGTCCACGAGGCCAACAAGCCACGCTGGAAAAACCCCAGGCATGCAGCCAACTGGATGCAGACGTTGGAGCGTCATGCCATGCCGGCACTGGGCAACACGCCGTTGGACCATATAGACCGGGGCGAGGTGCTCGGAGTCCTCAAACGGATATGGACGTCCAGGCCGGAGACGGCCCGAAGGGTGCGTCAACGGATGAGGACCGTCTTTAGGTGGGCCATGGCTCACGGTTTCATCGAAACCAACCCGGCAGGGGAAGCCATCGACGGAGCCCTGACGCCCATGCCCAAGGTGAAGGCACACTTTAGAGCGCTGCCATACCAGGAAGTCGGGGCTGCTTTTGAAACCGTTGAAGCATCCCCGGCCTCAATGTCGGCCAAATTGTGCTTCCGGTTCCTGGTCCTCACGGCGGCCCGCTCAGGAGAGGCCAGGGCCGCCGCCTGGGACGAGATCGACTTCGATGACCAGGTATGGCGGATACCACCGTCGCGGATGAAAGCCGGTTTGGAGCACCGGGTGCCCCTCAGCAGGAAGGCCCTCGAGGTGCTTGACCAGGCTTCTGTCTTGCGTGACGAGACCGGCCTGATATTCCCATCTCCGCGGAAGTGGAAGACCCCCATGTCCGATATGACGCTGACGAAGGTCCTCCGCACCGTCGGCCTAGCGGAACGTGCCACGGTCCACGGGTTCCGCAGCAGCTTCAAGAACTGGACCCTGGAACAGACGGATACATCCTGGGCCGTCTCGGAGGCGGCACTGGCTCATACCCTGGGCAATTCGACTGAACAGGCCTATGCGAGGTCCGATCTGTTCGAGCAGCGTCGTGAGCTTATGCAACTCTGGGCGGACTACCTGACGAAAGGCCGGGATGGTGCAGCAGCTACCCCGACGATGCCTAGGCCGCTTTCGTCGCGTCAAACTCGCCCGTCGCAACTGGCCGGGACTCCAGCCAGGCTGTGATGTCACTAGTCCTCCACCGGACGGCTGTGGGACCGACCCTGACGGGCCTTGGAAACTGACCGACCTGCATCAAACGATAGATCGAGGAGCGGGTCAGTCCCGTGACCTCCTCTACCTGTCTGCGCCTGAGTAATCTATCCATTGTTCTCGATACCTCGCTTAAGTTCTTGGAATGTAGTGGCAGAGCCGACTGGCCCGGTTGGTGCAGGCAACGCATGGAAGACCAGCCTGGTGGTAGTCGGGGTGCAATGTGTCATCGACGCCAGTGAAAGGGTTTGAGCTGTTCTCCGCCACGTGCATGTTATCCGGGGGTCTGTTGCTAATCATCGGGTTTGCTCGGTTGTCGTAGTCGTTCGGGTCACTGACCTCTCCTCGATTGCCTGTACTGGGCCGCAAACGCGAAAGCTCCCCTGCCCAGAACGGACGGACGCTCTCCTGTCAGTGTGCGATGTGCAAAGGCCGGTCGGTATCCCCTGCAAGGGACTTCATCGATGAAATCCCCTCTGGGGTTGCAACGGACCAGGGGCGGTGAAGTCCTGCTCGGAAGGCGTCTCAGGTGTTAATGTCCACGCTACGCGATAGGAAGAGCAGACTGCACGAAACATTAACGACGTCGACGGATCCTGGCCGTAGGCAGTAAGTGGCTGAGGTCCATGCTTTCTGCGAGGTCCTGGAGGGCCAGGAGGTGACGAGCATTGGGCTGGACTCCCCGGCTCCGCCAACGCCACAGATTGAGCCCGCTGGTGCCGAGAAGACGGGCTATCTCGGCCCACGGCAGGCCAGAGGCTTCCTTGAACCGCTGAAGGCTCTGGGAGAAGTCTCCGGTCAATGCATAGGCGGCTCTCTTACGACGGATGCGTTTACGAGGCATAGGGGCACTCTTTCAAGATCGGGTCCAGGAAGTCCTCACCCATCAGGATGTCCAGGCCTCCCGGGACCCACGACGCAAGACCCACGAGGCAGTGGTAGGCTCCTCCAGACGGTTCTGTACCGTTCCGCCATCTGAGCACCTGCTTGAGCTCGACGCCCAGCACCTCTGAGAACTCCTGCCAGGTGAGGCCGCTGGCCTGCTTAAGCCGGATGAGGCGCTTCACGAAGTCCTCCGGCAACTCCCCACTGCCGGCCGGCAAAGGACGCCCATCGATAAATGGGTCCCCGTGATGGATAGGCAGCCGGGGAGAGCTATGAGTGGTCATTCGGGTGTTGCAATGCGAACAGTTCATCGAACTCCTTCACTCCCAGGACCTCCTGCATCCGCCGCCGGATGCGGCCCGATGGGGCGCGTCCCCTGTTGATTAGCGTGGACAGGTAGCCGGGGCTGATCCCGACTTCACGGGCAAACCAGTTCTGGGAGCGGCCCAGCAGGTCTAGCCGCTTCCAGAGGGCTCTTGGCTTGAGTAAGACTGCGGTACGTGGTTGTTGTTTCATGGCGCGTTGCAAGACTTTCACCCCCTAAGTCCCGATTATGTTACATTGTAAGTACTGAGCAAATTGCTTGTCAAGAACGCCTGTGCTACTATGAGCATAGATATCTCCGTTATGGGGCCATTGACCAGGAGACAATCAAACTATGACCGATGACCGGGGTTACCACTGGAACAGCATCGGAACCCGCATCAAGGAGGCCAGGATGAAGGTGGGCCTCACCCAGAAGCAGGTGAGCGATCTGGTTGGGGTCAGTCCCCACGCCGTCTGGTCCTGGGAAGCGGGAAAGATGAAGCCCACCCCGGAGCATCTGCTGGAGTTGGCCTACCGCTGCGGGACGAGCACCGACTGGCTGTTGGGTAGGGACGTGGTCGAGGGGGAGATCCTGCAGGAGGCGGACGTATCCTTCCGAAAAGCCATAGAGGGGCTTCCCATGGAGGACCTGGAGTCGATCATGAACTTCATAAGGTTCGTCCGGGAGCAACGTCGTAGGAGGAAGTAGGCCGAGGGATGAACCGGGCGCAGAGTAGGGGAGTGGAGCTCCGGCGAAAGCTGGAGCTGCGGGGCAGAGTGGACGCCGAGGCGGTGGCCAATCAATTCGGGTTGGTCGTACAGCCCTGGCCTCTAAAGGTCCAGGAGGAGCTGCTGATGGACGGCTTCATCTGCGTAGCCGAACGGCTATGTCCTCGCTGGAGACGCTGGGTCACGGCTCACGCGATGGGTCATAGGCTTCTGCATTCGGGCAACCACCTGTGGATACGGGATCACACCAGCTTCAGCAGCCGGTTCGAGCGGGAGGCTGAGGATTTTGCCCGCACGCTTCTAATGGATGGACAGGAGGCTATGGAGGCGGGTCTCACCGAGGTATGGGAGGTGGCCGAGCATTTTGGGGTGCCGGAGGAGACGGTCCTGCTTCAAGCGCCTTTCCTAATGGAGTAGACGTTTTGCGCCGAGCCGTCAAGAGCGTTGCGTTGGTCAGTCGAGCGGGCAGCATCTCGCATTGTTGTTCGGCACATGACAACAAGGCTGTGTGGTAAGAACCCTGGTACGCAACGCCAGCTCTGCAATGAGCAGGTTACTTTGTCGGTAGTCTTGGCGGCACTACTCAGAAGAAGTTCGAATCTCCTTAGGTGGGCCGACGTGTACGGTAGACAGAACTGAGGGTTCAAGGGCTACCTTTTCGCTGGCCCGCCCGGCTAAAAAATTGTCGTCTGGCATGGGCACCGTGTAGCGAATCAGGGCGTCGCCGGGGATGACCATGATCTCCTTAACGAAGGACTCGATGAAGGCCCGGCGCTCGGTCAATTCGCTCTCTTCCAGGAAGTCCTTCATGTCCTTGGCGTAGGCCGAGATGGTGTTGACGTCGTCGAGGTATGCCCTGCGCTGGGACAGCACCGCCCTGGCGTCCGCAGCCGCATCCTCAAGACGCTTCTTGCGCTCCCGGTGCTCTTTGATCCTGTCCGCTGCGTCGGAGATGTCGAGGTCGGAGGTCTCGATGGCGTTCCAGATGACGCCCAGCCGCCGCTTCACATCCTCAAGCTCATCGTCGATGGTCTTGAGCCGCTTGCGCTGGTCGCTGGCGATGCCGTCCATTTCCTCGTCCACGGCCTTCACCAGCTCGGTGATGCTCCCCTCGGTGAGGATGTTGGAGCGAATCTTGTCGACGATCATCTGCTCGAAGCGGCGGGCATTGAGCCTCGGGGTAACGCAGGCGCCCTTGCCCCGCTTCATGATCGACTGGCAGACGTAGTAGGCGAACTGGCCGCTCTTGGCGTCCTGACCACTGAGCGCCCTGTTGCACTTCTTGCACTTGACCAGTCCGCTGAGGAGGTAGGTGCTTCCGACCCTCCGGGGGTGGGACCTCTTGGGCGCCCGGGCGCGCATCAGCTTGGCGACGCGGCCGAACTGAGCCTTGGTAACGATGGCGGGGAACGCCTTCTCCACCCGCACCGGCTCGGCGTTGTCCTTTGCGTTGACTCCCCAGACCAGCGTCCCCGTGTAAGCCTCGTTGATGAGGATGGCATGGACGCTGGTCTTGCCCTTGGGGCTCAGGATGCCCTCATCGTTGAGGGTGCTGGTAATCTGAACCATCCCGTTGCCAGCCTCGGCCATGTCGAAGATGCGCTTGACGATGCGGGACGCATCCGTATCGGGTTCCAGGGTGGGGCGCTTCTTGGGTCCGTCCTGCACCATGACCCGGTTGTAGCCGAAGGGGGCGTAGCTGGAGACCCAGAACCCGCGCGAGGCCGCCTCACGCATCCCTCGCGTGACCTCCTGGGCCAGGATATCAGTTATCCAATCGACACAAAAAGCTTAGGTATACGTGGGGGGTGGTGCTTGAAGCCAGTTGACTACGACCACGAAGTCGCGTGGAACGGCTACGCGATAGGGACATATAGTAAACAACCGTCGGAGCACTGCTATCTGGTTGAATAATGCCCGTTGAGAGCGGGCAGCATTCCGTCTTCATTGCAGTCGGCGCGCGTGTTCAGTAATTACAGCAATCTCATCCTCTGAGACACTCCGCAGCCCCCTACCACGGGAAGGATCTGACAGGAGGCTGTGAATTTCATCCCTGTTGGGAAAGTCTCCACTAAGCTCAGAATATCCGTTGGCCAGCAGGACATCGTCGATAGCGCCAACTGCCGTCATAGCTATTGAGTAAGTGTCGTCAGTGGTTTCGGCCATCCGGTCTCCAACCGTTTGCCCGGCGCAGAGAGCTTCGGCTGCCACTTGAAGAGATGCTCCTGTGTCGCTGGCCACGTTGGCAATTTGCCCAGCTAGGAAACGAACAGCATGATAATCCTTCTGTGCGTTTTCTAATGCAGCGTGCTGTTCCTCCGTCAAGAGTGAGTTTAACTCTGAGACGATGCTCAGCATGTGAGATTGGTCGCCATCGTATTCCGCTAGAAGGGCCGCGGTGATAATCTGAGAGTGCGTCTTTACGAGAGTTGGATCTATGCTGGGGTAATGTCCTAGCATATCTCTGTAAAGCGCTTTGGACAACCGAGCATGCTGTTTGTGCGTGATGGGCTGTCCTCGGCCGTGTCCTAGCATCACCTGTTTGGCTGTCTTGTTGAAGTTCTCGAGGTCATCGGGCAGTATCGCGGTACTGCTATAGCTATCCCGATATCGCTGGGTGGTGGAGGCCATATTTAACGCCCTCTGATACAAGAGTGGTAACTGAATCATGATGGGTCCTCCTTCCTCCTAGCGATTCGTACAATTGACGTCATGGAAAACCCCCTTCTGAGGCAGTGCGTAGCCTTGGCACGGCAATGAGGAAGGTTTCCGAATCCGATTGTCGGCCACGGTGTCTTGATTCGGATCAAATATGCCCTATCGCTCATTTGGCCTCAGTTAGCACCGTGTGATACTAGTCGGTAGGGTGTCCCGGTTGTTGGGACCACCTACGTACCCCGATGTTGTGGCGTTGATAGATGTTAGTATAGATGCTACAATTCTGACATTCAAGGGAGTCGTGCCGATGCCGAGTTCGCCGGAACAAATCATGACCTACGCCACCACTCAGCCCGAAGGCGCGCTGCTGCATCCGAAAGTGCTGCTGCACTTGGGGAGCAGAGCAGCCATAGACCAGGCGTTGTCCCGACTCTCCAAGAAAGGAAGATTGATACGAGTCTGCCACGGCACCTATGTATGCCCCGTGGAGACCTGCTTCGGTCCTCGCCCGCCTGCCGTGGAGAAGGTGATCGCCTCGCTGTCGGCTCTATGGGGCGAGACGATAGTGACCTGTGGCGGCACTGCGGCGAACGCCCTTGGGCTCACTACCCAAGTTCCGGTCAAGTCAGTTTACCTCACATCCGGACCCAATCGCGAGCTGACGCTTGGCGAGTTGACAGTGGAGCTGCGCCATGCCCCCCCGTTGGCAGCTGGCGGCCCCGCACCGACCTGCAGGCGAGGCGGTTCGCGCATTGTCCTGGCTGGGGCCTGATGAAGTGGAGTCGGGTTTGGACGTAATTTGGCGCAGGCTCTCCGCCGAAGACCTTGAGGAGTTGGCGGCTTTGCGGGCAATCATGCCAACTTGGATCGCCGAACCCGCAAGTGCATTGGTTGCCAATGGCTGAAGCATACCTTTCGATCAATACAGATAGGGAGGACATCGCGGTTGACCATCGACGCCGCCATTCGTGAAGGCCAGGTACTCACCGGGCCGTTGTTCAATGAGCCTATGCGTGTGGAGACCGTGCGTCCAAACGGTCCTGATTCCGTGGAGGCAGGACTGGTCGGGCAGCGGACCGAGCGGTTTCGGCGGGTTACGTTGACTTCAATAGACCTCGCGGACTTGACCATCGCCGATGCCACTTGGCCTTATGACGGCGACGGAAGTCTGTTGAAGCTCGGTCTTCAAGCCTATTCCCTCGGCATCGCCCACGAGTTCGACCCCTACTTCGGCCTATCCATCTCGCGAGTGGACCCGTTACCCCACCAGCTTGAAGCGGTCTACGAATACTTCATGAAGCTCCCCAGCGTGAGGTTTCTGCTGGCAGACGACGCTGGAGCCGGCAAGACTATTATGGCTGGGTTACTCGTCCGCGAGCTCAAGCTCCGGGGTCTTGCCGAGAGGATACTCGTAGTGTGCCCGGCGAACCTGGCCTTTCAGTGGCAACGGGAGTTGAAGGAGAAGTTCGATCAACAGTTCCTGGTGTTGAAAGGCGGCGACATCCGCGACCAGTTCGGCGTCAACCAGTGGCTGAGCCAGAAGCAGGTCATCACGTCCCTAGACCTCGCCAAGCGCGAGGACATCTTGCCGGGATTGAGGCAGGTTCGCTGGGATCTCGTGATCGTAGATGAGGCGCACCGCATGTCGGCGAGCGACGAGACGCACAAGAGCCAACGTTACAGGCTCGGCGAGCTTCTGAGGGACAGCGCGGACAACTTGCTGTTGTTGACCGCAACCCCCCATAAGGGTGACCCGCACAACTTCACGCTCTTCCTACAACTCCTCGACCGGGACGCCTACGCCGACGTGAAGTCCATCCGCGAGGCGATGGAACGGCGACGGGCACCCTTCTATCTACGAAGGACCAAAGAGGCGATGGTCTACTTCCCGGAGCGGCAGCCCGACGGGGCTTGGGCAGCGCAACCGGTCTTCACCAAGCGGATCACCCGTACGGCCGACTTCGCCATCGATGGAGACGAGTTCAAGCTATACGAGGAGGTCACCAGGTTCGTAAAGAGGCAGAGCGCACGCGCCGCTGCGCAGGGCGACGACCGGCGCGCCCGCGCGGTCGGGTTCCTCATGTCACTGTACCAGCGGCGGCTCGCCTCCAGCGCCTACGCAATGCGCCGGTCGCTGGAGAACCGGGCAAGGCGGCTGGACGAGGGCCTGAAGCAGGCCCAGGACGTGGCGCGGTCGGCACCGCCCGACCTCCCTGATTTGGAGGATTTGGAGGAGCTGGAAGACGCCGAGCGCGAGCGTCTTGAGCGAATGCTGGAAGCGGTCACGCTGGCCGGCAATGCCGAGGAGATGCTGCCGGCTCCACCCGGACTGGCGCTCATTCGAACACCGCGATACGCCAATCGCAAGTGTTACAGACCTACCGCCAACCCGCTAAAAGTGAATTAGTTGGAACGGATGGTCAAGGAGCGGCCCCTGTAAACCGGCGTTGTCGATGCGGTCAAATGGGGCGGTAGACACCTCAACGACGAAGACCCTTCTGCGGGAACTGGGCATCGACAATCACGGGCAAGCGCGGGCTACGACTAAAGGAGAGAGTGTTGTCACCATCGTGGTCTGAAAGAGGACCAAGCCCTCCTGCTAGGGATCAACACGCTAGAAGGGCCTGGTGTTGGCGGTGGCCCCGGAAACTCATCGGGCTGATTCCCACCCAACATGATCTTGTACTAAAACTCTGCGGCACTTGCCCCGCATCCTCGCCCCGCACCGAATCGCGTTAGACGTTCGGAGCATCCACCTGTCTCCGCATAATGTCCATTTCTTGCTAGACCACCACAATACGAAACTGATGGATCTGAGTGCCAAAGCTCAGTAAGTCCACCTCCTTCTGTTCTCGCGTGCCAGTATGCAGGATGATCATGTCCACATCGGTGGACTCTCTAACTTTAGGGCGCTCGAATATCCTCAGCCCTCTTCCAATCCGGAATACACTTCCGTCGAAGCGAATGTGCCTGTCGTGAGCGTACTTTCTGAAGTCCGCCTCTTGAAAGAGGAGGACCTGGACCAATTTGATGCCATTGCCGTTCAGCCTGGCCACCTGCGACCTTATTTTACCCTCGGTGACTTTTGCTCCTTTGGAAGAGGGATCAATGGACGAGTAAATGGTCACACGACATCTCTTCGCGTCTCGGTCAAGAAAGTTGAATAGGCGAAACAACCCACTTATATTGTTATCCCGTGTGGCGTATTGATCTACAATTATGGCTTCCCTTGAAAACTTTGCTATTCTTTGAAATCGCTCCGTCCAGACGTCTCCTATTGCCTCACCAACGCTAATCGCTGTAGTGCTGAGCATTTCTGAGTTCGAGAATCTCGCGGATACGTCTATATCCCATAACCTGATACCTTCAACTTGCCCAAAATATCTACTCTCGCCGTTGGGTATGTCCAAATCAAAGGCTCGAGTGTCTTCCAATATAGCGACTTCAAACTCGCTTTCGAATACTGCCAAGGAATCAGAACTGTCTACTTGGTCCCAGTCAAATGAGATGCCATCATTTGGAATCCATCGGTACGAATTTCCGTTGTTCTTGATCGCCTTCTCCCATGCCATTGTCCAGTGTTTCCTTGGGGCTGGAGCAAGCGCCGCGATCGCCTTTGCCAAGGCAGGATCGCCTCGTCGAGGGTACACTAGCATTCCAAAGCGTTGCCACCTGTCCAAGAGCCTAATTATGTGTGCGGGGCTCGCAGAGTCATTCACCGCTTCGTCTTGAATTGCGAACTGCACCAACAAATGCTCTTCTCCCTACGCCATGAGTTCGCCAAAGCCATCCTCGAAAAAGCCATCCGGCCATTCGTCAACAAAGTCCCCCTTATCATTGAGACGAAGTCGATATATCGCGCTTCCCTCTGTTTCAGGTGCATTCGGATCCACATAAAGTATCGACACGTCAGAGGGATCCAGTGTACCTTCACGGATTCGGCGTTGAAGTCGCAAAATTAGCAATTCGCTGTGGGTCTCAACAATCCACTGCTTTTGGCCCCGACCGGCGATATTCGCAATCATGAGGTCAGCTAAATGTGCCTGAAGCCTTGGATGGAGGTGAATCTCAGGTTGTTCGACGCAAAGAACGCGGTCTTCACGCCCAGTAAAGAAATCAACACCCTCTACAATCACGGGCAAAATCTGATTTATGCCAAATCCGACGTCGGCGAGACTAACAGGCGTTTTCGAGGAGCGGTCGATCAGAACCAGAGCTATATGCTCACCTGACACAGCTATATCGCCAAATCTTCTAACGTCCAGTTCATAGGGTATTTGGAATCGCTCGAACCAATCATTCACAATATGGATGAGTCCAGGCTGATAGTACAACCTGTGATGGGTAAATTCTCCTCTCAACCCTGAAAAGTAGCTATCCACGCCTGGAACCTTGTAGAGTCTTTCTGGATAACTTCTGAGCGGCCCTAAGTATCTGACCTCGCTGAGTTGGTCTTTGAATGATATCGGCATACCCTTTAAGGCAAGCATCTGCTCCAAATGCAGCGTGCTTTCCAATGCCTTTAGGAGTTCTGGGTCGGGCTGACGGTTGAGGGCCTCCATTGTCGCTTGCGTTCTAGACAAATCCCTGTCAAGAGGCGGAAGTCTTTCTAGTTCCTCCTCAGACATGCTAACTAACTCTCTGTAGCGCTGTTGTTGTCGGTCCTGCTCCAACTGCCTGAGTCTTGCGCGCTCTCGAACGAGGCCACGTTCTCGTTCGGGCAACTGGGCCTCGTTTTGCTCTATCAGACGCTCTAATTCCAACAGCTTCAACTCTGGCAAGAAGCGTAGTTCCAACCCAAAGTCAAGAACCTTGTAGATGCCAAACGTGTCCGCGACGGAGACATGAGCGTCCCACCAACTGCCACCAGAGCTGTCCAATCTCGCTTCTGCAAGTAGTGTACCTTCACTGCCGATCTGATACGTCACTTCAGACAGAGCTGCGGAATCTTCCAGATACTCTTCTCCTTTGGCATCTATGTCTGTCACGCCATGAAATGACATGTTGGCACTAAGGTAGGAATCATCGTGCCCATAGGTCATCCTGATGCCAAGTCGCCTCTCTTGGTTGTGGTTGTGGAGCAGAGCGACGTGACTGCCGAGGTCAACGTATTCTCCTCTCGTGACCAGACCCCAAATCGTGGCAGCGGCTCCGGCTTCCAATGCTGACTGCTTGAGCATCAGAATCGCTTGGATGATTGAACTTTTGCCGCCAGAGTTGGGACCGTATATGAGGGTTATTTTGGATAGTGGTGCTCTCTGTTCCATGTCACCAAATGCCTTAAAGTTTCTCAACCCAAGTTCAAATAGCATGGTTTGACCCTCACACCGGTATCAGGACTGACTCATTCCCCAGCGTTTCGACTAAAGCTACCACCTAGGTTGGAACTCCTGCAAGTAGAGGTCTGGCGACCGCCCTGTCTACTACGTTCATTCCGGCGAGCATCCGACATCGTTGCGCTGAATGTTCAATTCCTGTGTGGGGCCAATGATAAATGAGCAGATCACGAACCCTCAAACTCCACAGTGTCCCTCGCACTCGTTGCCGAACCCGTCGGCCTGTCCGTCTGCTTCCAACTAGCTCTCGTCATATACGACCGCTTCGTCCAGGGGCCTCCGCAGCATGTGCAGATAGGGAGTCTTCTGCAGGGCCAGTCCGCCCCGCAACCTGGCGTCGATCTCGACGGCCTCGGCAAAGAGCTCGGGCCACCTGCGCTTGGTCTCCACCCACCTTGCGCGTGACTGGAAGGGGCAGGCGGCGCAGGCCGAGCGTTCAAGGGGCCTGTCGTACCGGGCCGTCCACCAGTCGGCGAAGTCCCTCCGGGACATGCCCGCGTCGATGAGCGGGTAGCGGTTCGTTATCCACCGGTCGCGCTAGGTCTTCATGCGGATGGCCTCGTCGGTGGATATGCTCAACCATATCTCGACAGTGGTTCCGGCGGGGACGCGCTGCTTCGGTTTCAGTCCCAGCATATCCCGTATCCTGCGGCGTATGGGCTTGACCTTGTAGTTCTCGGTGCACTGCCGCTTGCCGATACCATCTGCCTCGCCATCGCCTCCCTTCAGATAGACTGGGATGTCCACGTAGTTGCGGTGACCCGAGTGGCTGGTGAGGGTCTTCACGTCCTCGCGGAGGCTGCGCCCGTTGTCCACGACGTACAGGGGGAATCCCAGCCGGTCCCCGAGCCACTCGACGTGCTCGTAGACGCTGGGCGGCTCCCAATGGGTATCGGCGAAGATGGCGCAGTCCGGCACCCGGCCGAACGCGCCCTCTCGGGCCATGAGGGCCATGACGGAGGACTGGACGCCTCCGCCCAGGCTGAGCACGGTGAGGGTGGGAGGTGCGTTCATTGGGGCTCCTCCCCGCCGCC
Source organism: Dehalococcoidia bacterium (assembly GCA_965197645.1). GTDB lineage: Bacteria > Chloroflexota > Dehalococcoidia > Plut-88900 > Plut-88900. The sequence goes on from OZ240219.1 coordinate 1,912,752, forward strand.
GTCCTCGGCAGCCTCAGGCAGGGACCCTGCCTCCTTCTTCCGCATGTAGGAGCGGATGGCCACCCGCGCCCAGATGCGCACGCCCCTGCGGACCAGCCTCCGCTGCTCCGGGGTTAGGGACGCGGGCGGCCAGGCCGGCGAGTCCTCGGGCCTGTCCTCCTCGTTCTGTCTGCTGGTATCTTTCATGGTGCATAGTCGCAGCGGCGGTAGTTGGGCCGCTGGCCTCTCATTGGCGGTGTGCGGCGGGGCCGTTGGTCTAGCTGTCCTCCTTGAAGAAGCTCATCTGGAAGCTCTCGGTAACGAGGATCGCCATCCCTCCGGGTATCCGGGCTGCGAAGCGGAAGATGGCGTGCATGGCCCAGCCGGAGGGCTGGACGCCGTTGCGCCACCTGTGGACCAGCTTGGGGTCCACGCCGATGGCCCTGGCGAATGCAGCCCACGTGAGGCCGCTGACCTCGTGCAGCCGTTCGAGGCGCTTGGGGAAGTCCTCCGCCAGCGCGACGGCCTGGAGCACCAGGTCCTGTTCCTCGTCGTCGAACTGTTCCATGGTCCCGTCGAGACGGGACGAATCGGTTTGGCTAGTCATCTCTATCCTCCATCGTGAAGAGTTGGTCGAAGTCGTCGAAGTCCAGGGCTCTGAGCATCCGGCGGCGGATGCGCCCGGAGGGCGTGCGCCCCGCGTTGACCAGCATCGAGATGTAGCCGGGGCTGACCCCGACCTCCCTGCGAGCCAGTTCTGGGAGCGGTTCAGCAGTGTGAGCCGCTCCCAGAGGGCCGCCGTGTCGAGCCGGACAACGGTCCGTCCTCCACGCCTCCGGGGGCCTTTCTTCCTGTCTTGGTCTTGTGAACGCATGGCTTCACGTCTCCTCTGGGGAAGAGAGCGCGAGCCGTCGCGCCGCTTCCCCGTGTCAGTGGTCGGTCATTGAGGGGGCATGGCCTGGGGCGACTGCCAGTCGCCCGGGGAGCGCCATGCGCGTCCCAGCGGCCCCAGCTGCTCGATGGCGGCCTTGTGGGAGACCCACAGGGGCACCGTCAGCCCTCTGGCCTGCATCTCCTCCCGCGCCAGGCGCAGGAAGTGGGTCTGGACGATCTCGTCGTCGAAGACGATGAGGACGGAGGGCCGCGTGCCGTGGTCGTCGGTGGGCCGGTGGGAGGATAAGTAGCGCAGATAGGGGGCGAGGCGCTCGGACATGGTCGAGGGCCGCACGGCCCTTCGCTCCCACTCCAGCAGGAACGGCCATGCGGTTTCGCCCTGTCTGAGGACGCCGAAGGCGTCGGGGTTGACCGAGCGCATCCCGTCGCCGTGCCTGAAGTGTCGAGAGGCCCTGCGGGGCGGGTCGACCTGGGAGACCTCCCACTCCAGGAGGCCCGCCTGCACGGTCATGGCCGCCAGAAAGGAGTGGACGGCGGCGGTGTGCTCGACGTTCCTGAGCAACTGGCGGCTCCTCGCGCCGGCCACGTTGTCCCAGACGAACGGCGTGCCGGGGAACAGGGGAGCGGCGCTCCAGCGCCTCCTCGCCACGGTCACCGAGGTGCGGTCCCTGCGGGCCAGGAGCGACAGGGCCCGGTTGGTGAGGGTCATGCGCCCGCTCCCGGCGATGGGCCGGGCGACGAGGCGGAACCCTTCCAGGGGCGTCACCAGCTGGGACGCTCTGGGCGGGGACACACCCATGAGTCCGGCCAGGTCCGTCAGGGCGATCCAGGGCCAGTCGGAGATGAGGTAGAGGGCCCGCTTCTCGGCGGGCTTGAGGGTGGCGGGGAGCAGATAGTCGGAGATCCTCCATCCCGGACCCTCGACGGAGAGGTCGGCGGTGACCGAGGCCATCTGGAGCTCGTCCTCCTCGGGAAGGGGGATTCCCTCCTCTATCCGGTCGAGGACCGAGCGCAGCTCGACGGAGGCGCTGACGGCGGACGGACTCCACGCCGGGTCGTCCGGCGACGCCGCAACGGCCGCGCGCTCGACGGCGAGGTAGATGGGCACGGGTGCGCCGGTCAGCGTCCTGCGGACGTGCCGGAGCCGGATGGGGTCGGCCGTCAGCACGAGCACCGCTCCGGGGAGCTCCCCCTGTCGCAGCCTCCACATCCGGTTGGAGAAGGAGGACCTGTCGGCGGTGAGCCCCTGCCTGACGATGCCGACGGTGCGGCCGCCGGGGAGCTCGACGGCGGCGTCCAGGGGCGATGCCCTGTACCAGCGGAAGCCTATCGGGTATGCGACGGCGGAGACGGAGACGGCCAGCCGGTAGATGGATGCAAGGGAGTCGAGCCGTCCCATCAGGTTGCGCCGCCACTGGGCGGAGCCGGGGCGGTCGCGCTCCAGCTCAGGAGGACGCCGCCGCCGGGCCCGTCGTCTCCGGCCAGGTCCGCGGGCGGCGCCAGGGCCGTGACGGTCAGGGTGTCGGAGAGCTCGCTCATCGACCCGGCGGTGCGGGACCGCACGGCATAGACATAGGTCGCTCCGGCGGAGGCCGTCAGGTCGGTCCAGGACGTGGCCGTGTTTCCGGTGTCGCGCACGAGCGGCGCCAGGGACTCGGCGTCGGGACCCCGCAGGATGCGGTACCCCGTGACCTCGCCGGCGGCGGAGCCCTGCGGCTCGTCCCAGCCCAGCGTCACGCGGCCCTCCTCGTCGAAGGAGGAGGCCAGCCCCGGCGGGGCTGGCAGGTCCGGGTCGACGGCGGGCGCCGCCGTGGTCACGGAGAAGGCGTCCGAATCCGGCCCCGGCCCCAGGTCGTTCAGGGCCGTCACCCTATAGGCGTAGGTAGTCTCCGGGCTGAGGCCCGCGTCGGCGTACTCGGTGAGGGTGGAGCCGGTGTCGCTCGCTACCGTCTGCTCCGGCCCGTCGCCGGAGGAGCGCGTGACCCGGTATCCCGTGACCTTCGAGTTCGGGGGGGCCTCCCATCGCAGGGTCGCCCGATCGCCCGTGACCCCGGAGAAGGTCGGGCCGGTGGGCTGCCCCGGCAGGCCGTACGAGACCCGTCCGGTCACCTCCGCGAAGGGGCCGCTCCACTGCGGTCTGTGCACGGGCCGCAGGTACCGGGCCCGCACCCGCACCCGGTACTCGGTGTCCTCCTGCAGCCCCCTGATCTTTCTGAACTACAGCGTCGTGTAGTGGTTGAATTCGTCGTCCCGCCACGTGGGGACCGGGTCCCCTACCTTGTGCCACACCAGCCTGTAGTCGCTGGGCCGCGGCTCCGTGCCGTCCCACTCGACCAGCAGGATTCCCGGCTCCGGGCTGGACGCCCTGAGCCCGGTGACCTCTCCCGCGGGCGGGTTCTCGGGCTCCTGGGCCTGCGCCGCCGCGGCGAAGGCCCCGCCGAAGATCGCCACGGCCAGCGCCAGGGCCGCCAGGACGGCCCACCGCCGGGAGCGCAGCATTCTTAGACCCCCCAAGGGGGGGAGCCTCTGCCGCGGTCTGAGAGCGAGATTATGGTCAAGGTAGGGTTCCTCCAGTTATGGCTTTGCGGAAACAGCGAGCGGGCCGGGGGTTCGGCACGGGTGGCCGCCGGCCCTCTATCTTCAGAAGGCGGTCGAGGCCGGGGGACTCGACGGCGGACGGAGGGCAGGCGCGGGACGGCGTCGAGGCGGTGAGGATGGCGCAGCGGGTCGAGCCCGACGTCATCGTCATGGACGTGATGATGCCGGGCAAGGACGGCGTCGACGCCTGCCGGGAGATCATGGAGGAGCTGCCGAACGTCCAGGTGCTGATGCTCACGGCCTCCACAGCAGAGGATGCCGTGATCGAGGCCGTGGCCGCGGGCGCGACGGGCTACCTGCAGAAGCACTCGGGGCCGGAGGACCTGGCGGTCGCGATTCGGGACCTGGCCCAGGGGCGCCTGCGCATACCGGACCGGTACATACGGCGGGTCTTCGCCATGATCAGGGGCCAGCGCGGTCTCGGCGGCGGGCGGACCCTGGAGTCGATAAAAGACCGGGAGAGGGAGATCCTGAGGCTGTTCGCCGGCGGCAGGTCATACGCGCAGATCGCCGAGACCAGGGGCACCAAGGCCTCGACCATCAAGAACGCGATCTACCGCATCCAGGAGAAGCTGGGGGTCGAATCCAAGCAAGAGGTCGTCGTCTGGGCGGTGCGAAACGGCCTGCTGGACGAAGCGGAGCAGGCCGGATGAGGACGGTGAGGAGCTCGCGGTCCAGGGAGCGGCATGCCCATCCCTGAGCGGACACGGTCACGGTGGAGCCATCATCGTGCAGCGACGGCCTTCACGCAGGCGCACGTGCCCATCCGGAAGGCGATGGATGAGCACAAGGGGCTGTCGCAGTTCAATTTTGAGGTCTTCCTCCAAGGGTCGTACAAGAACGACACCAATCTCGGTGGGGACAGCGATGTCGACGTGGTCATGCGGTTGGCCTCGAAGCTCAAACCCCGCATGGCCGTCCCAACAGGGAAGCAGTTAAAGAAAGACGTTTCCCACAAGGTGGCACACCAAAGATGGAAGTCATTCCATGACGAAGCGTTGAAGGCGATGAGGGCCGCGTATGGTAAGGATGCGAGCAGCGGCCGCAAGACCATCAAGGTCGCGAAGGGCAAGATACAGGCCGACGCCGACCTCGTGGTGACGCTGAGCTACAGGGAGGGCATAGCATTCTACCTCTCAGACGAGGGACGCTGGGTGGTGAGCTATCCGCAGCAGCACCATCAGCGAGGGTCGAAGAAGGAGAAGACCACCGGCGGGCGGTTCAAGAGGGCGGTCCGGATGTTTAAGGCGGCCCGCAACAGGCTGATCGAGAAGAAGGTTCTCACCAAGGACGACGCGCCCTCCTATTTCATCGAGTGCCTGTTGTATAACGTTCCCGACAGGCTGTTCAAACCGAAGCTGGCGCCGACCTTTACGGGCATCATCGGCTGGCTGAAGACAGCTGAGCTCGATGGTTTCCAGTGCCAGAACAGGAAGGTGGCGTTGTGCGGGCCTGGAAAGGAGCAGTGGTCGGTGAAGAAGACGCGGGCGTTCGTCAGGGCGCTGCAGGGTCTGTGGGAGGCGGGGGGGTGAGAATGGAAGTCTCCTACGGGCGACCATGGCGTGATAGCGGTTGGGCTGCTTATCCCAACTGAAGACACCCTTAGGAACGAGAATCCATGAGCAATATAGGTCGAGAACACATCATCGAGGTTCCGGGACTACCGGCTGAATTGCAGGCCACCGCTAAGGAGGACATCGGCAGGTTACTGGGCGCAATCGCGGGAGTGGCCGACAGACAGGGGAAGCAATTCCTGTTGGACAGGGTCCGTCTCTCCGACCGCTTTGAAGATGACGTGAACCGGTTCCTCGATGACCGTTCAGGTCTTAAGGGGTATGTCGCTGCCCGGCGCAATGCCCACGCGATTGGCAAGACCATTTGGACTCGCTCCCAGCAAGGGAACAACCGTTTTGTGGTGATTATCGATGCGAGTCAGATCGGCCCGTGGGCGATCACCAATGCTCGGTGCCTGACTACCGTCCTGCACGAGCTCGTCCATGTGCTCCGAGAAGAGCGTCATCTGGAGCGGCTGGGGGAACAAGAGTACACCGCGGACAGAGACACTAGGGAGCGGTGGCTGGACGGTTGGGCCAGCTTGCTTCTCGATGAATTCGATGTGGACCGACTGGTGGACGTCATAGTTAACGGGCTAGCTACGAAGGATGACGGACAACCCTGGTCCTTGCGAGAGCTCGATGAGGCTCAGGGACTGGATTGGGTTCACGGGTTGCTGAATACTCTCGATCGCTTGCCACAGTTCGTAGACGAAGAGGTCTGGAAGTTTCGGACTTGGGAAATGGGGATCGACGACCTTGCCCTGTCGGTGATTCCTTATATCAAGGACGTACTTAGGTTGCTGAGCCACACCGCTGCGAGGTACATGGGAACTGATCGTTGGCCAGACATCGTTGAGCGAATCAAGGAGACGGACGCCTCTCAGCGGTTCCTGAGGGAACACCTTGATACCGTCCTTGCCCATCTCGATGATGCGCAGTTGCCCCTGGAGGAGTCCATTCGAATCGTTGGTCAAGCAGTGGAGGGGATGTTCCAGAACTGCGGATTTGGGTTTCGGACAATCCCCCGGGGTGTGTACATCTCAGTCGGGGAGCCGTCGGGTTAGTTGGCAGGCGCGAGGATTGAATCACGTCATAATAACTTGGTTTCCGCGGCAAGCTGGTAGAGGACGGGAGCAGCCCGAGGCTCATATTCGTCGAGCCCCGCATGAGCTACAGGATACCGAGGGCCGAGGGGGATGAAGAGTCAAAGGAATCGTAGCTCGATGTGCTTCGTGGCGCCGCGTACCCTCCGCTGTTATGGGCCACGAGGGTCGGGGCGAAGGTTCGATGGACTTTCAGACCTCCAGCCTCTCTCTAGGGCCGTTGAACGGTGGGCGCCTCTACGCATTCTTGGGGCGACGACTCGCAGCGGCCTCTAACGTCGGGAGCGTCTATTATTCAACAGGGCTTGGTGCTGTTTCGCCACACCGGTAACTTCCAATCTGTACTTGGCCATTCTCTCGCTAACTCCGCACTTACTGGCGATGTCGTTCGCGCTCGATCCCCGGCGGACTTCTGCCACTAGTAGTGCGCGGGGTAGGAGGAGGCAACCGGAGAGCCACGCCGCCTCGTCTTCCTGGGTCGCGTCACCCGACAGGAAGGTGACATCGCCAATTCGCTCTACTCGGCTCAACTCGTGATCGAGGAGAGCGTGCGCGAGTTCGTGCGCAATATCACTCCTCCGGCGTGTCGCTCCCGAGCGGGGATTGTAGACTACGACCGTGCGATCGGGCGAAGGTCGGAGAGTGCATGCCGAGAAGGAATCGGGCTGAATGTCGTCGAGATAGTTGAACCGCTCTCGCGGGATCAGCTCGTCGCCTGCCCGGACCTCTATACCCAACAATTCCGCGAGAACTTCGGGCGCAACGGATTGGGTGGCGCCCATTCCTAACTCCGTTCGCACATCCCTCGCGATTCTCTCAGCCTCGGACTTAAACCCTCTCCGCAGAGCCATCGGCGGATTCCTCCAGGAGCGCTTGATTCAGGTCGTTCAGCAACGCGCTCAGCGCACGAGCGGCTTCAGGGCGAAAGGTCTTCGCAGCCCGCAGATGCACGGCGGCAACATCCCCAGGCCGAACCAGGGCTTGATAGAGGTCGCCGACAATGTCTGCGATTCGTTCTGCGGCTTCCGGAGGGAGGTTTCGGTCTGCACGAAGGTGCTCAGCGATCACGTCGGTCGTAGCGGTCGCCCTCTCTTGGTTCTCGAAGAACTGCTTGATATCGGCGCCACACCATTCTACGAGCCGTTTGAACTTCGGTAGGTCCGGAACATGTCCTTTCTCAACGCGCGCCAGCGTATTGAAGGGGATACCTGTATCGAGTGCAGCTTCCCGGAGGCTCATCCCCCTGCGGGTTCGCTCGGCCAAGACAAGACCACCTAGGTCGCTGAGATCAAGCTTGCCTGCACTCATCGCGCCTCCTGTGCGCAAAATGGTACACTGTGCCACTGAAGGCTTGACATGGGGTCGACCATCTCGTACCCTGTATTTTGTTATACCGCAGTTGGTACTGTCAACATCTTGTAGTACAGCGGAAGAAGCAAACGATGAACGGTCACATTGAGATCTACGTTAGCGGGCGAGAGTACAAAGTCCCGGACAACCTCGTGACCTATGACCAAATCGTCAAGATTTGGAACGAGCTGCACGAGCCGGAGAACAAACACATCATAGGCACTCCCGGCATCGACTACGAGGACGACCTGAAGGGTGAGGACGGTGTCCTCCTGCCGGGTAAGGACGTCCAAGTCACAGATGGCACCAGTTTCACGGTGGACCCGGAGCATGTCTCCTAAAGACCGCCTCACCGCGTTCGGTGAGGCGGTCTTGTTTGACGTCAGCCTCGATACCGACGTGGTTCGGGCCGTGAAAGTTCCTTGTCTCCTGGCAGATGGGGTCGTTGGCACCTGCACCATTGAGAAATCTTGCGACCCCGACAGCGGCAAGCCGACCGAGCAGATAGGTGGTGCTGTCCATGCCGTACGCATAGTGCCAGACGAGGCGAAGGATGGCTGCGTGTACAACGCAGATGGGACACTGATCGGGAGCCGGATAGACGGTGACGGCGAAACCTGGTCGAACATTTCCATCCACAAGGGAAGTCAAAGCAGACCGGAGAAGGACGAGTCGGCGAGAGACGTTGTTCACCGCTATGCCAAGCAGATCGTTGGGGCAGCATCGGCCGCAGGGCATGTTGCCCCCGCTTCACCCGCTATACCTGACCCATTCAAGATTCCCAACACGTTCGAGGCACGTGCGGGGATAATTCCGGTTCAGGACCGCATCCGCAGTCAGAATATTGTGATCATCGGCCTAGGCGGGACGGGCTCCTACGTTCTCGATCTCATTGCCAAGACGCCCGTGCGGGGAATCCACGTCTTGGATGACGACTACATGGATTGGCATAACTTTATGCGGGCCCCCGGCGCGCCTACCGACGACGTGATTGAGTTACGTCGGAAGGGGAGTTTGCTGAAAGTGGACTACTACCGTCCAATATACGAACCCCTGCGGGAAGGCATCCAGCTGCACGAGATCCGTGTCGACAGCAAGTCCACGTTCAACGAGTTTCTGTCGGATCATCCCATCGACTTTGCCTTCGTGTGTATTGACCAGCTGACCGAAGGCGATTCACCGCGGCAGGATGTGGTCTACTGCGCCTTGTCCGAGGCAAGGGTGCCGTTCATAGACTCGGGCGTGAGCATAACGGTGGAGGACAGCGCTATAGCCGGCGCCGTGACTACGAGCTTCTATGAGGCAGGCTCTGTTGCATGGAAAGGCCCCATACCGAATTCGAAGGTCGAGGGCGATGTCCCCGGCTATCGAAACGTCCAGCTGCCGGAAGTGAACGCCTTGGCGGCATCTCTCGCCGTGATGGAGTGGCGCCGCCGCACGGAGCAGTTTATTTCCAAAGACGCCTCGTTTCTCCATAAGTTCCGCCTCGAAACACCCCGCATGGTCAGAGCAGACTAACTCGTAGGAGTGGGTGGCGTGAAACTACGTCCCATCTTTGTAGAGGTGATGCCCGGGTTCGAAGCAATCAAAGACGGCGAGCTTTGGATCAGCCACAAGCATAGAACTATTAACCTGCGCTGTCCGTGTGGTTGCGGCGAGTTGACGGTCCTGACTCTTCATCCCAGTCGATGGCACGTTTGTTTCGACGGGAAGGCGGTCTCCCTTGAGGGTCCAACGGGCGGGTCAGTGTGGGCCAATTCCGGCTGCGGCAGCCACTATGCTATACGAAGCAACGCCGTGGTCTGGCTGGGCAGGATCGATCCAAGTCGTCATTTGGAGTACGCGGAGGACGAGCGGTCACGCATGCTTGGCTCCACGTCGAGCCATCAGAGTCTTCGTTCCTGGCTGGCGCGCGTCTGGCGTGGCCTTCGGTTCGGGACGTGGCGCAAGTGAAGGCCCGTATGCTGCCATGGCGAGGAGAGAACGATGGGACGGCCAATACTGGGAAAGAGTGAAGGTGGCATCACGCTGATTGCATCCATTCTTATTCCGGACCGGAGAGGACTCGCCAGATTGAGAAGCCCAGCGTGAATGTCCACATCTCAGGAGGTAGGGGCAGATGCCATCGCAACAACACGAACAGTGGAAGCTAGACCTCTTCGACCACCTGGACCGCAAGCTGAGCGCATGCATCTCATGCGAGTTCGGGGAGAGCAGGGACAGTTACACGCCCAGGCATCGAGGGCGGCTCCGCGAGCCTTCCCAACAGATCCTGTGGGCATGCGAACGGATGCACCCTCACAGCTACGACCTGCTGAGGGGCGCCGGATACGTAGTACTGGAACAGAATCAGTCCTCGCCGGTAAATGGGACGAGCTGCCGGCCGGACATCACTATCCTGAACACTCATCGCCAGCCTCTGGCATTCATAGAGATCGTTCGCTCCAACCGCCCTACTAACTCTCTTCGAGTGGCGGAAGAGCTGGGCATTCCGTTGTTCACGATTCTCGCCCCTCACAGGCAGTCCCTTGTTCCCGGGCTCGGGCCGTCTCGTCCCTGGTGGGACTTTGACCCCAGCCTGCCGGCGGACGCCAAGCAGCAGATGTACTTCATGGAACAGGTGGCAGACGAGTTGATGCGCCGGAGCGGCGATGGCGACTCGACGTGGGCCGACCTGGACATGATGCTGGATGACGACGGGAACTTGGTCTTCGCGAGCTTCCGCGGCTCTCCGCCCGACTTGGCGGGCCCCACGTTTCCGAGGACGGGCGACCTGATTGTCGCGGAGCTGTGCTCTTGGGACTGCGACAAGGCGATGGAAGTGCTTGGGCGCGAGCAGCTCATGGACCAACAAAGCGCCATTGTATCCGTGCGAGAGACTCTGGAGCAGGACCTGGGGAGGATCCTGCTGGGAGCCATTCGAGGTGCGAGGGACGGGACCAGCCGGTTCGTCGTCCCGGTCGGGTCTGAGGAGGTTCACGTTGAGATGAGCCTGAAGCCTCTCAACCCACACGTGAGCGCTAACGACCCCGTAGTCCTCAACCTGATGGCCCAAGTCGCCAAGGCAGCCGACAAGGTTCGCACCCGCCATAGGCCAAAAACTGCCGCCTTCGTCGCGAACGAGTGTGAGATGACAACACTGACGGAGATGAGTGGCCCACAAGCCGAGGGCCGAGTCGAGATCTGAGAAAAGACGGCGGAGGACACGGGTGGCAACAACTAGGATTGACTTTGAACGAATCAGGAGGGAGTGGTCTTTCCATTGGCACCGCTTTGACCGGTTCATACGTTGTTGGCTTAGTAGACTCTTCTTCTTCGTAACAGTTTGCTGTGTGGCCGTTACCACGCTCATTTGGCATTTTGCTCTATTTGATGACCTGCAGGTCCGTATCTTCATGAGCGTAGTGATTGTCCTGGTGCCAATGTTCGAATTCCAGCCCCCACCTAGAACGTGGGCATCGCGAGAGGAGCTGCTTTGGATCTCGTCGTTTCTTGCGCTAACTATGCTGATCGTGGCGAGCGATAAGTTCGACTGGACTGGGGTTGGGATCCAGGCTGTCCTATTGCTAGTGGCACTTCCTTACGGGTGGGTGGTCTGGAAGCTGGTGCGCCGCAATTGGCTGTTGGTAACCGGATTGATACTGGCACTGGCTGCCATGATGGTTTACTGGGTGGCGGCGTTGGTCGGCGAGCAAGATTCCCCAGATTTGCTGCTATTGCCTCTCTTGGTGGTGCTTTTCTTTAGGGTTGCCTGGACACCGGTGGCGTGGCGGGCATTGGACCTTGCCCAACGATGGAAGAACCGTAGAGTCGGCGGTCCTGGTATGCGTGCAGTTGCCATGGCCGTCCTATTCTTACCCGTAATCCTGGTTGCGATGGCCGTACCCGGCATGGTCGGTCTCAGTATAACCTGGTCGGCCGTATCCCTGATGCTCGTAGGCTTTCTGCTGAGCACGGTGATCTCCGAACCATTGAGACGTTTTCTGCTGGAATGGGGAAACCTAATGCCAGATGGGGAAACGGTCTCTAAAGTGTAGTACGGAAGCTCGGAAGGCTTTCAAGCATTCAATCTAGGCAGGCTATTCATGAAGAGAAACATGGACTTGATCCGACAAATCTTACTGGCAATAGAAGGCGAACCATCAACCCAGCATGAGTTCAAAATGGCGGGCATAAACGATCTAGAGTTGTGGTACAACGTTGATTTGCTAGTACAGGCCAATCTCATTAGAGGCGTAGAAGTTCGCTGGGCAGCCGATGGTGCGGGGCCATACGCACATTCCAAAGGGCTAGTTGCCCTGACTTGGGACGGCCACGAATTCTTGGAGGCAATTCGAAATGAATCAGTTTGGCGAAAGGCCAATCAGAAGGCGAATGCCAGTGGCCTAGACTTACAGAGCTTGACGATTGAGGTGATCAAATCACTTTGCGTATCGACTGCTAAACAAATTCTGGGGGTGTAGGTGCTGGTTGACGGCTGCACCATCGCTTACACTGCACTGTGGGCTAACTGTGGTGCCATAGCGACTCCCCAACACCGCAAGCAACTTAGGACAAGAATGGTCATAGACTCCCAGAATCCTTACGCTCAGCGCTGTAACGAATCGGATATGGTCACAAATGCGTGCCGCATCGCCGAGGACGATGGTCTTCGCTCCCAACACATGAGACGGCTAATCCAAGGCATGATCCCGACAGCATCTCATCCTCATGCAGCCACAATCCCGAAGGTTGTCATTCAATTCTGGCACGATTCCAACAACATACCTTCGGACGTCCAAGAGTGCCTCGACAGCTGGAAACGACTAGACAGTCAAGGTTTCAAGCGAATTCTCTTTGACGACTGCAATGCGAGACGGTTCATATCCAAGAGCTTCGGTCATAACCACGTTGCGGCTTTCGACCGTTGTCCCCACCCGGCGATGCGATGTGATTATTTTCGCCTATGCTACATACTGAAGAACGGTGGCTTCTACGTGGACGCCGACGAGTTTTACCAAGGAGGAGACTACGACTTTCTGTTTCTAGACGATCGACTAAAGATCCAACCTCTGTGCTATGACGTCGCATCTGCGACAATGGTTCCCTACGACGTATTCACAAGAGAACATGGTGGCGCTCCTAGTTGGATCTTCTACGTAAACAACAACCCACTTGTGGCACCAGCCTCTCACCCCGTTGTTCGTTTGGCCCTGCGACGCTCGACTGGAATTCTCTTGAACGATGAAAGCAAACGACTCGACATACAATCAACGACTGGGCCAGGAAACTTAACCGCCAGTTTGGTTAGACACGCAGTTATCTCCGAGCTGGAGAGTCAGGATCGCGACTTTTCCTTCATTGCAAACTGGGAAGCCATCTCCATCAGCCGTTGGCCTCTAAGCTATCGAAGTGATGACCGGAATTGGAGGCTATGGAATCATGCCCAACCGCTTATCTAGAAGTGCATGGCGACCCCTGCAGCCTCATACTACGCCCGTAGCCGCTATCAACCTGCATCTTTCCTACTGGCACCTCGCCAGGAAAAGTGACTTGTACTTCTGATGAATACCAAGAGACGAGCTAGTTTCCTTCCGCGTATGTGGTTTTGGGCCAAGCTGGGTGCGAGATGCCTAGAAAGCAAAACAACCTCTGGGTCATTTGGCAGGGAGGGCTCACACGATCCGGTTCAGCGAATATACGTAATCAATCTGGACCGACAGCCTGATCGCTGGCGGCGGACGAGTCGGGAGCTCAGCAGGCTACGCGACCGGTCCGGAAGGCCTTTAGCCAGGTTGAGCAGGCGCTTTTCTGCTGTGGATGCAAGGTACATTCCCGACGTAACGGGTAGAGACCTAGTTCAATCCAGTTATCAATTGTCCGACCAACTCTTCGTTCAGCCGGAGCCACGGTTGGACGAAATTGCAGATGCACAAGCCCGCGATATCGAAATGTCGCCGCAGGAAGTAGCAGTCGCGCTCTCGCACATCGAGGTTTGGAACCTGATAGCCTTGGGTCAGCCCCGCTATACACTTGTGCTGGAGGATGACATCTATTTCCCAAGGGGATTTGCTAACGTCTTTGATAAAATTTGGAAAGAGCTTACTCATCGGAATGGGCAGGGCGCCGTTGCCGACCTCGTTTATCTGTCGTATGAGAAGGCTGTAAAGCAAGTGCCGGGAAGTCCTTTCTCTGGGCTATTGTTCAGACCATCGACTGGTCTTTGGCAACTGTCTGGTTACATACTGTCTAAGGAGGGCGCGCAGAAACTCCTCCGGCTACTACCCGTTCGAGGACCCGTGGATCTCTGGCTTAATCATCAGTTCAGAAAACTCGACGTGTTCGCGACACGGCGTCCGATAATAGTGCAGAGACCAGATGTACCTTCCACAAATTCCTACTCTGTTCTACCGATTCTCTCTCAGGTCGGGGTGATCACCCGCGAAAAGCCGCTCCTCGTCAAAAGTAAGTCAATGCCCGGACCTGTCTTTGCTTTCGGCAAGGGTGGTTCGGGCTTAGCTTCTCTTGCAATGGCACTATCAATCTTGGGCTACAGGTGCTGCAGCGACGTTACGGCATTGCCCGCAGCTGAACACGCTGACCTGTTTGGGAAAAAGCGCGGGCGAGTGTTTGACGCCTACGTGAATATTGGCGCACTGGATTCTCAGTCGTTGACCGAACTGGCGAAGATCTATCCCAAGGCGCGATTCATTTCGACAGTAAACGATGATGCGCCGCTGAATAGTTCAGCTAGGGAGTCTCATATCGGAGGTACTGTAGATCCTGTAGCTAACGGATACGCAACTGACAGCATCTTGACGCAACTATCATTAGAGATATCCAACAGGCTCCTAATACTGCCTACCCAACACCGTGACAAATGGGAGTTGCTTAGTGGTTTCCTAGGATGCGAGTATCCTGCGCATCCTTATCCCGATTGCGAAGACCAAGTGCAACGTCCACTTGTGGTGGGAGCGGATGAGAATCACAATGGCTGGAGACCTCGGGTAAGACATCTCCAGAGAGATTCTTCTCCGTGGATTGTCCCTAGAAGAGACTGGCGCGGTCTGCCGCTCGCCGAGACTGGGGAGGCACAACGGTTGGATCGCCACAGTGTTGGCTTTTCTGATGAGTTCAGAGAATCGGATAGTGGAACCTGGATGCTACGCGATGACACCTTCCCAAGCAACCTTGCGCTATTCACGCCAGACAACTTCGCGATTAACACAAACGGCGTTGGACAGCTCACGCTGCGTGAGGAGAATGTGTCTGTAAGACAATTCACATCCGCATCAATTGCTAGTCGGCAGCGGTATCTTTACGGGCGATTCGTAGCGGATCTGAGGCCATCAAAGGTGCCGGGTGTGATTACGGGAATGTTCTTGCACCGCAATGCGCCTCGTCAGGAAATCGACCTTGAGTTCTTGGGCAAGGATACGACGAGCTTGCTTGTAAATGTGTACTACAACCCCGGAGTCGAGGGGACGAAGCTGGAATACGGCTACCGAGGCGCTCCGACCCTCATCGATCTGGGGTTCGACGCCGCGTCGGAATTTCATCAATATGAAGTTGAATGGTGTTCAGACTTTATCCAATGGCGTGTCGACGGACGGCTTGTATACAAGCGAGATATTTGGGACCCGACGCCCATCCCCCATTTGCCGATGCAGTTCAACGTAAATCTGTGGCCCTCCAGGTCCAAGAGGCTAGCTGGAAGGTTGGCTACTGGCGACCTGCCCACGCAGAGTTGCATCAGGAACATTGGTGTACAGTCACTGTCCTGAACCGACTCTGTTTCACACGCGGCTGGCTGCGTTAGCAGCACAGAATCGAGAACTACCTCACCGTCCGCTAGTTGAATTCCTTTGGGCGCTTCCTGTGCAAAAGGCCATGGCTTCCAGCGGCCCGCGTAGAATCTAGGCACTGCGAACAGGTGGCCTTGCCTGAACTAGGGGCGGCCCCAATCGGAGGAGTGCTGATCTAGGAGAATCTGTTTGTGCAATGACGAAGAGCTCCGGCGCTGGGGCATGTCCGATGTAGCCTAGACAATGCGGCTCGATCTCTCGGTTAGCATAGCGGTGCTTGCGATCAGAGACCCCCGAGCCAAAGCTCGAAGACGGTTCTGTCTATCGTCAAAATAGGCCCACCACCGCTTACGGTAGATACCACTATCTTCGAGATGTGGCTAGGCAGCCTGTCGGCGCAATTTGAAGGGGAGATTCCAGTTGAGCCGACTCCACCGAAAGTTCCTCGACGATTACTTGGCAAACCTTTGATCAAAGCCCGCCGCTGCCTCTCGAGTGATTCCCTCTAACTTAGGGTTACTCTCTAGTAGCACTGTTGCGCCTTATCCCGCTCGGCGCCTGCTCTAGGTTGCCTCCTTGCAGTTGGCTAGATAAGTTCTTTCTGTAGTCTGCTTTATGTGGCCGCCTGACTCTGTCCTTCAATTGCGACGCATCAGGTAGGTCACAGGCTCTTGAGGTTCTGCTCCTAGACACACGCACACATGCCGGGATCTGCTGGCGAGCTTTGAGCTAGTTCATGGACGAACAGAAGAGGGTAATGTCGAGACATCAGTGAATCGCTTACCTCTGAGTCTTAGGAGTTCGGGCGCTCTAACAATTCTAGGATGTAGACTCGCTTCGGGATGATAAAGCTTGGAGACGATTCGTGGTCATCGTCCATGTCCCTAGAGTCTACTCCTATGCCAAATTCCTCGAAATCAACTTCTATTTCACTATTCTCAAATGGCCCACTCGAGCCATTGGCCAACCGTGGGTACATTTGACGCTGGCTTTCCTCAAGCAAAACCCCTATGTCATGAGGAAGCCTCGGGTGAGTTATTGAATCAGTGTCCAGTAAGGGAGACAAATCGTCGGGATTAATGACTCCCGTTGAAAGTGACTTCTGCAATCGTGGGCATATGGCTAGGCAACGCCATGGTACGGTTCGTGGGTCCCTCTGCAGGGAACGAAAGTCCTTTCCTCCTGGCGTGGCGATAGCCCATTCGATCGCGCCAGCAGGAGTCATAGTACAACCCAACTCACCTTCTGGGAATTGCCTCGAACAGCACCGCAAATCGGCCCTGTCTACGTTGAAGGAGTGGCTATAGAGGCAATACCTAGGAGTTAACTTGCGCGCCTTTGCATATGCCTTCAATATCTTGACTTGCCTCTTTTTTTGTCCCTTAACCACGTGCCCCAGGTAACGGTAGTTCCCGGTTCTAAAGTCCAGTTTCTTGGCCTGAACAGCATATCCGACCCAGCCCATGTTACAGTTGCCCAGCCAACACTCGAAATCCGTCCCATATTTTGCTTCATCTCGCAGAGAGGTCTGCTTGAAGAGTTTGAATCCCTTCCGTCGTAAACCAAGCATCAGGATGTCAGTAATGGTCTCTTCGCCGTAGCGCACTGAAAGCCGCTTGGCCTCCCGTAGATTTTCCCAGGTGTCTTCGGCGAGCGTCTGAAGCAAGACGTCCAGTGTTGGGACGAGGGAACTTGATATGGCTTGGGAATCAGACATCCTTTGGCCTGCTACTGGATTCTTCCTCTGGGAAAAGATAACACAATCTGTCGGCTGGTCCCGCGATTTCTAACATCATTCCCCTTGGTTGGTTAATGGAAGGTTGGAGACACGCTGCCTCCTTGGAGGAGTATACTCGTCTCGACTGATTACTGGCATCACTGAACCTGTGAAACCACCTAGAGCACGAGCCTCGCGACCGGCATATGGAACCTTGCCAGTCAGGTCAGATGAAAAGCGGGCATTGATCACGCCTATGGGCGGTTCTGGGCTGACCATGGATACACCGGTCGGCCGATAAAATGCCAGGAATTATCTGGCGTTCGAATAGTCAATAGGTCGGTCAGCGTTGTGATAGCTGCTAGCGGAAGCGTCTAGATTGTGGTGCATCCGAGTTTCCAGGTGCGGTGAGTTGATACAGCCTTGCAGTAGTCGGCACTTCTTCGAAATTCACCGTCCTACTAACGAGAGCCCTTCCGATGAATTGGTCAAAGATAAAGTCGTCGCTGCCTGCTCATTCTTCATTAAGAAGTAGACAGGCTTCAATAATGGGAACCGTCAACTACGTTCAGCCATTCACTCACCCCTCGACTCCGTCTGCCCGAGAGCGCGATAATGCAACCTGTGACGTCACTCATGGAGAATCGCTTTTTTGAACAACCCGTACTTAACTCTCCCTACGAGTACCCGGCCAAGCACTGGGAGCTCGATGATCAGGGTCAGCCGACCCAACAGGTCATTGAGAACCGGCGCGGTGCAGAATTCATCACGCCAATCCCAAAGCCGAGGAAACGCAGGGCAGCGAAGAGTCAGCAGCAGTTTGTCTTCGACGAGGGCAAGGGACTGTCCACCGAGGAACAGCAGTACGACGTCACTGCTTTGGTGAACGAAATCCGCCGCCACGTGGACCAGTGGCGCACTTTGCCTAATCCAAACCAATGGGGCGTCGCCCCTGCAACTGCCCGGCTGCTTCGGCATTGGAGACACCATCAGTTCAGCGACATCCAGCCCTTCTTCTGCCAGGTTGAGGCAGTCGAGACGGTCATCTGGCTCACTGAGGTTGCGCCCAAGCTCGGACAGGTCGGAAGGCGTCTCCTAGACCGCCTCGCCAACGCCAATAACGACGCCAACCCCGAGCTGTCGCGTCTGGCCTTGAAGCTCGCCACGGGTGCTGGCAAGACCACGGTCATGGCTATGACCATCGCATGGCAGACCATCAACGCCGTCCGGCACCCCAACAGCAGGCGCTTTACGCGAGGCTTCCTGGTCGTGGCTCCGGGCATCCCCATCAAAGACAGGCTGCGCGTACTTCAGCCCAATGATCCGGACAGCTACTACGCCAGTCGAGAACTGGTGCCTAGGGACATGCTCGGGGACCTCAATCACGCAAGTATCGTTATCACGAATTACCACGCGCTCAGGCTACGCGATCGCACGGAGCTTTCCAGTGGCGGCCGTGCCCTTCTGCAAGGCAGAGGGTCCGATCTGAATACTATGGAGACCGAGGGGCAGATGCTCCAGCGCGTCATGCCCGGTCTCATGGGTATGAAGGACATCTGGGTGCTGAATGACGAGGGGCACCACTGCTACCGGCACAAGCCGGGGGAGAACGCCGAGGAAGACCTGAAGGGTGACGACAGGAAAGAGGCGGAGAAGAACGACGAGGCTGCCCGCGTCTGGATTTCCGGCTTGGAAATCGTCAAGCGTAAGCTAGGCGTCAGGCAGGTCTTGGACCTCTCGGCCACACCCTTTTTCCTGCGAGGCTCCGGCTATGCCGAGGGTACGCTGTTCCCCTGGACGGTTAGCGACTTCTCGCTTATGGACGCCATAGAGAGCGGAATCGTCAAACTGCCCCGCGTGCCGGTGGCTGACAACATCCCGGGCGGAGACATGCCAAAGTACCGGGCTCTATGGGAGAACATCCGGGGCGACATGCCCAAGCGGGGACGCGGCAAAGCAAAGGGAGACCTCGACCCGCTCAGCCTGCCAACAATGCTCAAGAGTGCTCTTGATGCTCTCTACGGGCACTATGAGAAGACCTACAATGAATGGAGGAAGGAGGGAATCCCCGTCCCGCCATGCTTCATAGTGGTCTGCAACAATACGTCCACGTCAAAACTAGTCTACGACTATATCTCTGGATTCCACCGTGAGAACAACGACGGCTCCAAGACATTGGAACGGGGGCGCCTTGCCCGGTTCGATAACTTCGACGACAACGGCAACCCGTACGCCATTCCCCGCACAGTACTGATCGACAGCGAGCAGTTGGACTCCGGCGACACGCTGGACAGGGAGTTTCGCAGCGCGGCTACGGAAGAGATAGAGCGCTTTCGCAGAGAGCGGGTCGACCGCACCCGCGATGCCCGCGATGCGGAGAACATCACCGACCACGACCTTCTCAGAGAGGTGATGAACACCGTCGGCAAGGAGGACCGCCTAGGTCAGTCCATCCGGTGCGTCGTGTCGGTGTCCATGCTTACCGAAGGCTGGGACGCCAGCACTGTCACGCACGTTCTCGGTGTGCGAGCCTTCGGGACACAGCTCCTGTGCGAGCAAGTGGTTGGGCGGGCTCTGCGTAGACAGTCCTACAAGCTGAATGATCAAGGTCTGTTCGACGTGGAGTACGCCGACGTGCTCGGAGTGCCCTTCGATTTCACCGCGAAACCCGTCGTTGTGAAGCCTGCGCCGCCTCGCCAGACGGTCCAGGTCAAGGCGGTCCGGCCTGACCGTGACCACCTCGAAATCCAGTTCCCCAGGGTATCGGGCTACCGCACCGACCCGCCTAGAGAAGAGCTCTCGGCCAAGTTTGGCGACGACTCCTATCTGGTGCTGACGCCGGAGCTTGTCGGTCCTTCGAGGACCAGAAACGAAGGCATCATTGGCGAAGGCGTCGATCTCAACCTGGAGCACACCAGCGACATGCGGCCCTCCAGCTTGCCGTTTCACCTCACGCGGCGGTTGCTTTACACGAAGTGGCGCGATTCCAACGAAGACCCAAAGCTGCACCTTTTCGGCAGCTTGAAACGGATCGTAAGGCAATGGTTGGACTGCTACTTGGTCTGCAAGGGCGGGACCCATCCCGCTCAACTCATGTACCAGGAGCTGGAGGACAGAGCTTGTGAGATCATCACCGCCGGCATCACCACCAGCCACGCGGACGAGTATCCCGTCAAGGCGCTGCTCGACCCCTTCAACACGACCGGCTCGACTGCGCATGTGAACTTCACAACGTCCAAGACGAGCCGATGGGAGACGGACGCCCGCAAGTGCCACGTGAACTGGGTCGTCCTCGATAGCGACTGGGAGGCGGAGTTCTGCCGCGTGGCCGAGGCTCATCCCAAGGTGAGGGCCTACGTCAAGAATCACAACCTGGGCTTGGAGGTGCCGTATCGTTCAGGCTCCGAATCACGCATCTACATTCCAGACTTCATCGTCCAGGTGGACGACGGGCATGGCCAGGACGACCCTCTCAACCTGATCGTGGAGATCAAGGGGTACCGCGACGAGGACGCCAAGGCCAAGAAACTCACCATCGAATCCTACTGGGTCCCCGGCGTGAACAACCTTCGGCAGTACGGACGCTGGGCCTTCGCCGAGTTCACCGACGTTTTCGATATAGAAGAGGGGTTCGACAAGCTGGTGCAGAGGGCCGCGAGAGAATCAGGAATCCCTGACTACAGCGCTATGACCGCTAAAGAATTGCTCGCGTCCTGCCCGATCGATGATGAATATCTCGTCCGACCTCCCGAGTTTCCGAGAGACATAGACTTTGGCGTATCTCCTTGATACCAACGTCATCTCGGAGCTCCGCAAGGGCGACCGTTGTGACGCCAACGTCAGTGGTTGGTACGCTGAAGTGGAGGAAACCGACATATACCTCAGCGTACTGGTACTTGGAGAGATGCGTAGAGGCATTGAGCAGATACGGAGGCGAGATCCACAGCAGGCCGTCGTTCTGGAACGCTGGCATGAAGCGACTGCTCAAAGCTTCGCCGGTCACATACTGGCCATAGATGAAACGATTACGGAAGCCTGGGGTCGGGTGTCCGCCGTTCGCCCGATCCCTGTGGTCGACGGACTGCTGGCCGCCACCGCCTGGTCCACGATTTTACCCTGGTGACTCGTAATGTTTCGGATGTTGAAGGCCTAGGTGCACGAGTGCTCGACCCCTTCAGTCGACGATAGCTTTCACGAGATGGTCCTGTAGAGAGGATTGCAACTCCGATGCCCAGAAGACAAGCCAAACAGCCCAAGTCAGTTGAATCGCTGACCCATGAGGAGGCGCGACGCCGCAACCTACCCTCTGCCGAGCACCAGCCGCTGATGCGGAAGGAGGAGCAGAGCCCAGTCTGCGTGGCCTACGAGCGGCGCAACCGCGACCTCGACCCGCAGCTGGTGTGGCGGGGCAAGGACGAGCAGGACTCGTCAGACCTGGTGGTAAACGCGCCGCCCCTGTACATCCAGGAGCGAGTGCAACCCAAGGCGCTCATAGACGAGCTGATGCGCCAGTCGCGAAACGGCCACAAGCCCGACGAGTTCCAGACCGACATGTTCGCCGACTTCAACGGCCTGCCCTCTGAGGATGCCAAGACCGAGTTCTACCGGCACGACGCCAACTGGTCGAACCGCATGGTCCTGGGCGACAGCCTGCAGGTGATGGCATCCCTGGCTGAGCGGGAGGGGCTGCGCGGCAAGGTGCAGTGCATCTACATTGACCCTCCATACGGCATCAAATTCAACTCCAACTTTCAGTGGTCGACCACCAGCCGTGACGTGAGGGACGGCAACGCCGCCCATATCACCCGGGAGCCGGAGCAGGTCAAGGCGTTCCGGGACACGTGGCGCGACGGCATCCACTCCTACCTCACCTACCTGCGTGATCGCCTAACCGTGGCCCGCGACCTGCTGGCCGAGTCCGGCTCCATCTTCGTCCAGATCGGTGATGAGAACGTCCACCGCGTAAGGGCTCTAATGGATGAGGTGTTTGGAGAGGACAATTTCGTTTCCTTGCTGACGATTCAAAAGACCAGTAGCCAAACAGATAGGAACCTTTCATCAGTCTCTGATTACTTGCTTTGGTTTGCAAAGAACGAAGCATCGCTCAAGTTCAGGAGACCGTTCCTGGAGAAAGGGGCTGGCTTTACCGCTGGAGGTCAATACTCTCGGCTGCAACTGAACGATTTCAGCCGAATCGCTATGACAACCGAACAACGTTCAAATAGGTCGGCTCTTCCATCCGGAGCCAAGATCTATCGTCACGATACTTTAACGTCTCAGAGCGGAGGGCAAACGACTGGGTTCGAATTCTTCGACCAAGGCCGTACCTTTCACCCTGGCAGAGGCTTTTGGAAGACAAACTTCACCGGATTAACTCGTCTTTCACGTTCTAAGCGGTTAGGACATGCTAGGAATAGCTTGAGCTATATTAGATTCATTGATGATTTTTCGGTTACGCCGGTAGGAAACCTCTGGACAGACACCTTGACCGGCTCATTCACCGAAGACAAGATTTACGTTGTTCAGACCGCGCAAAAGATTCTTCAGCGCTGCATCCTCATGACCACGGATCCCGGTGACCTAGTTCTTGATCCCACCTGCGGTTCCGGCACGACCGCCTACGTCGCCGAGCAGTGGGGCAGGAGATGGATCACCATTGATACCTCCCGCGTCGCCCTGGCTCTGGCCCGCGCCCGCGTAATGGGCGCTCGCTATCCCTACTACCTGCTGGCGGATAGTCCCGAAGGACAGATAAAGGAGGCAGAGCTCGCCGGAACGGTAGACCACGAAGCAATTGAGGCCTTTGAGAGGTCCCAATCCGGCGAGCCGGTATCCACAGAAGAGGCGGAGTCCATCGTCAGTCGTGGCCTGCCCTTGGAGCGACCAACCTACAGAGACATCCGCCAGGGGTTCGTGTACGAGCGGGTGCCGCACGTCACCCTGCGGGCCATCGCCAACAACACAGAGATAGATGTCATCTGGGAGGATGCTCAGCGAGAGTTGGAGCCGCTGCGGGAGGAGCTGAACCGTGCCCTCGGCGAGTCGTGGGAGGAGTGGGAGATTCCCTGCGACGCTGAGGAGACCTGGCCGAATGAGGCGAAAGACATCCACACTCAATGGTGGGAACGACGCATCGCCCGTCAGAAGGAGATAGACGCCTCCATAGCCGCCAACGCCGACTACGAGTACCTGTACGACAAGCCCTACGAGGACCGGGCCAAGGTGCGGGTCGCCGGGCCATTCACGGCAGAGAGCATCTCGCCTCACCGCGTCTTGGGAGTGGACGAGAACGGCGACGTCATAGCCGAGTCGTCCAATGGTTACGGCAGCGAGTACGACTTCGCCCAGGTAATGCTCGATAACCTTGGGACATCAGGCGTGCAACAGGCGCACAGGGAGGACAGGATTGAGTTCTCGTCCATCGCCCCCTGGCCCGGACGGCTGGTATGCGCGGAGGGGCGCTACCAGCAGGGCGATGAGGAGGACGGCATCGAGCGCCGCGCCGGAATCTTCATTGGCCCCGAGTTCGGCACGGTATCGCGCCCGGACCTGGTGGAAGCAGCGCGGGAGGCCGCAGACGCCAATTTCGACGTGCTGATCGCCTGCGCCTTCAACTACGAGGCGCACACCACGGAGTTCGAGAGCTTAGGCCGCGTCCCGGTGCTGAAGGCACGGATGAATGCCGACCTCCACATGGCCGACGATCTCAAGAACACCGGCAAGGGTAACCTGTTCGTGATATTCGGCGAGCCCGACATCGACATCCTCGAGGCGGGCGACGACCAGATACAGGTCAAGGTCAACGGCGTGGACGTGTTCCATCCCAACACTGGCGAGGTGCGCAGCGACGGGCCGGAGGGCATCGCCTGCTGGTTCATCGATACCGACTACAACGAGGAGGCTTTCTTCGTACGCCATGCTTACTTCCTGGGAGCCAGTGACCCGTACAAATCCCTGAAGACCACCCTCAAAGCTGAGATCGACGCCGACGCCTGGGCAACACTCCACAGCGACACGTCGCGCCCCTTCTCCAAACCTGAGTCGGGCCGCATCGCCGTCAAGGTCATCAACCACCTGGGCGACGAAGTGCTGAAGGTGTTTAGGGTGGGATAACGGGCCGGGTGACGGTTCGCAACGCCAAAAGAACCTTTATGTGGCGTACTGCGTTCAACTATGATGTATGGTAAAGTTACACCCCGAACGTTCGCGACCTTCAGGTTATGCCGCAAGACCGAACGTAAGGTCAACGGGAAAGTACGGTGGCTGTTACCACACCAGAGGTAATCAAGGCGAACCTGACACTGGTCGGTCCGCGCCTGCTCAGGACTCCGGAGGAGCTTGAATCTTTCAAGCGCGCAATCGGCACCGATGTTCAGTTGGCTGGAGTCGGCATGGGTGTGAATGTTCAGACTGGCGTTCCAGAGTCAGGGGTTACGCTCATTCTTAATCGTGAGCGGATCGCACTCGACTTGACCCCTGGACGGTCCATCATCAACCGGGATTACCCATTGCGTGAAGACCTGCCCAAGTTGGCAAATGTAGCCGGACAGGCGATCAATTGCACGTCCATCGGTGAGCAGCAACTCCGAGCCTTTGGTTTCAACATTGATCTGATCTTTGACCAAGACCCAGAGACTCCTGCGTTCACGTACATCTCAAGACGGCTCTTTGATGTTGATGCACTCGGTAGCCAGGGTTGGCAGTTTATTGGTGGATCTGGAAAGCTCATATTCTCGGACGGCGAACGACGGTGGACAATTACCTTAGAGCCTCGGTTTAACGACGAAACAGAATCGAGGATCTTCTCGAGTGTCAACCTACACAGAGCTGAACGGACCATACCGACAGAAGATGAGATAAGGAGTTCCCTTCAACGGATGTGGGACGAGGTGCATAACTTCGTAGAACGATTAGATGAGAGGGGCTCGGAATGACTGAGACAAGTACGTTAGAACGAGCTAGTAACCTAGGCATAGAGGAAGAACTGGTATCTCTGTTCGAAGAGAAAGCCACATCGGAAAACAAGAGGATCATGGGCCCACCCAATCGCCCACCCAATGTTCTTTTTGACAGCCAACGAAGGCAGACAATTCCTGACGCCAGTTGGCCTCACACTGTCATCCTAAATCATCGTGTGACCGATGAGCAGTTACTGCCCGTGACGAGGATTGCCGAACATATAGGCGCTTTCAGTGACCTTTGGAACCAAATATCAAGTAAGTGGATGTCGTTCGAACGTACCCTGACAGAAGGATCGAACTACGGTCATGATTGGCGTCACAGCTATGCTCCGGGCCTTCAGGGCAACGGACTATCATGGGAGTTCGTACACCATGATGGTGATTCGACCAACGCAGAGCTAGCCGAAGTACTGAACGATCTGAATAGTGGGATTGTACAGGAATGGACTGCGATCGTTCACGACCCGACAAAGCCGCTAGACGTCGGCATCGGTAATCGTGCTCAAGAGCGTCTTACGGCCAAACTACAGGCCAGCTTTGAAGACAGTCCCTTGGAAGACGGAATGGGACATCCAGCGGAGGAGATCATCGCTGAAGAATTGCGGTCCACGAAGGACCAACAGGTTCCTGACTGGCTTAAGGTTCTCTCCACGGACGCCTCACGGCCGAGCTTCGCTGCGTCAGTACTGCGGTGCCTGGGACGTCAAGACCGTGTAGGTACTACTTCATGGCGTGTGGAACTAGTGCGTGATGGCTTGGCTAGCGACAATGTGGAGATCAGAGACGCTGCCGTACAAGCAGCGGAATCGTGGGGCGACTCAGATTCGCTTGACGTTCTAAGGGCACATTCTGAACCGGAGCCATGGCTTCAACAGTACATTCGGGATGTTATCGAAGACCTGACTGAATAAACCGTGTTCCTCGCTCGAAAGATCACACGCGCGAAGTGGGAGGACCGTCAAGGGTTAGCAGAGGATGAGATTTCGGCAGATGCGGTCACTATCGATCTAAGGACGCAGGGAAACGCACTATCCTTCTGGCGGTGCCCTGCTGGCACGGTTGATGATGTCGAAGAAGCTGCCCTTGCAATTGCCGCTGCGGGTGAACGCGTCGATAAGCTAGATATTGTTTGGTTGGATGACCAAGAGTTGCAGAACGATGGTCAAACTCTCAGGAGTAGCGAGGGGCGCACCCCGGTCAGGAGCTTGGCCGACTTACACGTCGAAGTGTCTCTACTAGATTACGTGCGCCTTGGCGACGTAGCTCGCAGAGTAGTTGCTGCCATAGAAGCGGATAGGTGTCGGCGCCTAACAAAAGGGCGTGTCAAGAAACTCGTCGCGGCGGCTGTTAAAGAAGGGCGTGTAGACCTTGACGCGCTTCAGGATAAGGTGCGAGCTGAAGTGGCGACTTGAGCACAGACCTCTTTAGCGCCTATGCAGTTCCGAATCGCCGATACGTTCACCGCTAGTCTTGGAAGGCTGACCGGTGATGAGCAGAAGGCCGTCAAGACGACGGCCTTTGATCTCCAGATGGACCCATTCCGTCCGGGCTTGCAGCTTCACAAAATAGAAGGAGCGCGTGACCGAGACTTCTGGTCTGTCCGGGTCAGCCGAGACATCAGGATCATCGTACATCAAACGCAAGGCAGTTTCATGCTCTGTTACGTTGATCACCATGACGACGCCTATAGGTGGGCCGAACGCAGGAAGCTGGAGACCCATCCACGGACTGGCGCGATGCAGATCGTCGAAATGCACGAGACCGTCAGAGAGGTTGAGGTGCCCGTCTACGTCGAAGCAGAACGCCGAGCACCGCCGAAGCCGCGGCCGGCAGCGGGGATACCAGATGATCAGCTACTGAGTTACGGCGTTCCAGTCGAGTGGCTAGGCAGTGTGCGCGCCGCGGATGAGGACGACCTACTGGACATCGCCGACCACCTTCCCGAAGAAGCGAGCGAAGCTTTGTTGCAGATTGCCGCCGGTGAAACTCCACAACCCGCCCTTCCTGTCCGAGTCGACGCCGACCCGTTTGATCACCCAGACGCGATGAGACGCTTCAGGGTCATGAGGGACATAGAGGAGCTCTCCCAGGCTCTGGAATACCCTTGGGAGAAGTGGAGCATCTTTCTTCACCCGGCCCAGCGCGCGATCGTCGAGCGCGAGTACACCGGACCCGCAAGAGTGTCGGGCTCGGCGGGAACGGGAAAGACCATCGTTGCGCTCCACCGGGCGGTACATCTAGCCCGCACGAACCCCAATGCCAGGGTGTTGCTCACTACCTTTTCTGAGGCCCTTGCCAACGCACTGCGTGACCGGTTGCGGATTCTCGTCAGCTCAGAGCCGCGGCTAGCGGAGAGAGTTGAGGTCTACTCCCTCGACACACTAGCGAAGAGGTTGTACCAGCTCAACCTCGGTGTTCCTTCGTTTGTGTCAGCGGAACAAATCCGAGCGCTGCTTGAGGAGGCGGCCAGTAGTGTCGATGTCAACCGGTTCTCGCTGGGCTTCATGCTGACGGAGTGGGAACAGGTGGTCGATGCGTGGCAGTTGGATACCTGGGAAGCCTATCGAGAAGTGCCAAGGCTCGGCCGGCGGCGCCGGCTTCCCGAAGGCCAGCGGCGCTCCCTCTGGTCAGTCTTTGAACACGTCCGGTCCAGCCTCCGCGAGCGAAACCTCATCACTCGCTCGGAAATGTTCGCTCAGCTTGCTACCACGTTCGGCGAGACCCAGAGGTCGCCATTCGATTTTATCGTAGTCGACGAGTCACAGGACGTCGGCGTTGCGCAGCTCCGCTTATTGGCAGCCTTGGGAGCCGACCGAACCAATGGACTCTTTTTCGCCGGAGACCTAGGGCAACGCATCTTTCAGCAACCGTTCTCATGGCAGGCCCTCGGTGTAGAGGTGCGTGGACGCTCACGCACTCTGAAAATCAATTACCGTACGTCGCATCAGATCAGGAGGCGCTCCGACCTTCTGCTGGGAGAGGAGATAGCAGATGCTGATGGGAATGCGGAAGGCCGAGCAGGAACCATATCCGTATTCAACGGACCTGAACCGGCCATAGTGATTTCGCAATCAATCAACGAAGAAGCCAAAGTGGTCGCCAATTGGCTCACGCAACTGACGGAACGGGGCCTGGAGCCTCACGAGATCAGCGTTTTCGTCAGGTCCACCACACACATCGACCGGGCGTCTATTGCGATTGAGCGGACCCGACTAGAACTCATCGTACTAGACAATCAAGTGCAGACAGCCGTCAGCCACGTTTCTGTCGGCACCATGCACTTGGCGAAGGGATTGGAGTTCCGTGCCGTGGTTGTGATGGCCTGCGACGATGATGTCATCCCACTCCAGCAGCGAATCGAGTCGGTCACCGACGACTCCGACCTCGAGGATGTCTACAACACCGAACGGCATCTGCTCTACGTCGCCTGCACGCGTGCCAGGGACCATCTCCTGGTCACAGGCGTCGAACCCGCGTCGGAGTTCCTGGAAGATCTCCAGGTATGAGTAGCGACGATGTCGCCTCGCTCCGCTTCCAAGACTACCAGCCGCTGTTCGACCAAGCGACGCTGCACGGCAAAGTACTTTCGCCGCCCGTCCAGCGACATCCTCAATCTCTTGAGACCGGATGGGAGAGTCTCTTTCAGCTTCTTGAGCCGGGCCTCCAGCTCGTCCCCGCGTTTCCTCTGCCGCCTATCGGCTATGGAACCGATCCCATCCTGTAGCGCACGATCCAAGCTGTCGCACACCCGGTGTGTCAGCCGGTCTGACTTCACGTTGGAGGTCACTGCCCCGCGGTCGATCTCCAGCACCCGCGCCGTACCCCCTAAATCTCCACTCCCACACCAACATCCCTGCCGGACCGGAACTCTCCCCATTCACCCCCTGACGATCCCCTGCCGGTCGCTTCCCGACGCCTTCCGGTTGAGCGCCTTATCGAGGATGGAAAAGACTTCGTGGATGCCGGGGCTCTCTACCACGGGGACGGAAGTTTCCTCCTGCACTAGCAATGCGTGGGCGACTAACCCGGCCACCTGCAGCAGGTAGTCGCAGCCAGAGCTTCTAAATACGGGGCCTCCGATGACGTTCTCCACGGGGATGTTCCTGATCCTCTCTCCCTCCTCCCATAGCTCGTACCTGCTGGGCACGGGGTTGAACTTCCTCAGCCGCCGGTAGGTACTGGTGATCATGTCCTCGTTGCCGTCATCAAAGATGAGGAAAGCGTACCGGCCAGACGACTTGACCGAGGCGTTGATGCGGTTGAGGAGCCGGTCGAGGCTGACCTGGACGTACCGCTCGCAGTTCGTTTTCCGCAGGCACACGTTTATCACCTCGACGCCGCCCATGCCCCTTGCGGCTTCCTCGATGAGGCGCAGCCCACCCCGGAAGATCTCAGCTCCCTGTACCGGGGTGAGCAGCCGGCAGATCTCCCCATCCGGGACCAGCATACCCTTCGCCAGCAGCTCGCAGGGGCGAAGCTCTCTACCGGTAGGGATGCCGTAGTGGCGACGCAGTTCGATCCTCCACTCCCGGATGTCCCGGAACAGGTCGTTCCACCGCTCTGCGTCCACGCCCAGGGCGGAGCGAACATAGTACCTGGGACCCTCGGACTCGTTGATGTAGTACAGCCTCATGGCTTTCACGTTTCTATGGGATTCGTCGTTAGACAGCACCCACATCGAGTTCGGGACTGCTCCGGAAGGCGTAGCCGGGTTCCGAGCCGCCCGTCGTGTGCCAGGCCCGGCCCAGAGGCCCCACCTTGTCCAGCAACCTCCTGTGGGAGACGAACAGGGGGACTTGAACCCTAGACTGGCCCATCTCCTCCCTCGCCACCCGCAGGAAGTGGCCCGCCGCCAGGTCGTCGTGGAAGACTACGAGGACTGAGGGTTGTACTCCATGGTCGTCGGTAGGCCGGTGGGACGAGAAATAGCGCAGGTAGGGGGCGAGCCGGTCGGCCATGGTCGTCGGCCGTACGGCACGGCGCTCCCACTCGAGAAAGAAGGGCCGTGTGTCGGCGCCCCTACGCAGGACGCCGAAGGCATCGGGGTGGACGGAGCGCAGCGAGTCCCCTTGACGGAAATATCTCGCCGCCCGCAGGGGCGGGTCTAGCTGGACCAGCTCCCATCCCAGGGAGCGGGCCCGGCGTGCCAGGGCAGCCATGAAGCCGTGGACCGCCGCCGTGTGATCGAGGTTCCTAAGCAGCTGGCGGCTTCTCCTGCCCGAGACGTTGCGCCATCCGAAGGGGACCTGCTGGTCTATCGGTGTCACACTCCACCGCCTCTTTGCCACGCCCACCGAGGTGCGGTCCCTGCGCGCCAGCAGGGCCAGCCCGGCGCCGGTGAGGGCCAGGCGGCGGCCGGCTGCGTGAACACGGGTCGCCAGGCCGAACCGTTCCAGGGAGCTCAACAGCTGGGATACCCTGGGACCCGAGACGCCCAGCAACCCAGCCAGGTCCTTCGCCGTTATCCAGGGCCAGTCGTGGAGGAGGTCGAGGGCGCGCTTCTCGGCGGGCTTGAGCAGGGCCGGCAGCATATGATCAGGGACGTCCTGCCCAGGGGCATCAGGGACCAGGTCTTCGGGCAGGGCCGCCCAGTCCAGGGGCCGCTCCGCCGGAAGAACGCCGCCAGGAACTGCTCGGGCCAGCCCCGACCTCAGGTCGATGGCTGCTCCTGTCGAAGGCAGATGCCATATCGGGTCGTCCTCGCCGGCCAGGACCGCATCCCGCTCCAGCGCCAGCAGGGCCGGTACGGTAAGGCCGGCCAGCAGCCTGCCGGCGTGTCTCAGCCGCACATCGTCCGGCAAGAGGAAGAGGAGAGCGCCGGGGAGGGGCCCATCTCTGAGCCGCCACAGCCGCTTGGCGAAGCCCGTCCTATCGGAGGTGCGTCCCTGCCGGACGATACCGACGGTCCGGCCATCGGGTAGTGCAACAACGGCGTCCATTGGCATGGCCCTGTACCAGCGCAGATTTATGGGGTGGACGACGCCGGAGACGATCGATGCCAAACGGTAGATGACGGCCACGGCGTCGAGGCGCCCCATCAGGAGACGACGCCAGTGGGCCGAGACGGGAAAGCCGCGAAGCAGCTCGTCCAGGCTCATGTCCTCGTGATGGGCCAGCCGCCTCAGACCGGCGACAGTGAGGTGGAACCTTCTAGCCGGTGGAGTTAGATCGGTGGCGTGGGGGACGGCGGCGGCCAGTCCCTGGTCTTCCAGCTTGCGCACTCCTGCGTAGACCGCTCCCCTGGACATTCCCAAGATGGCCGTCATGTCCAGCCGGTCGAGGAAAGGCATCTCGGCCATGAGAGGAAGCAGCGGGCCTTCGATGGGTTTCATTCCCTCTCATCCCCGTTCCCAGCCGCCTTGTAGTCGGCTAGGCCGTCCCGGTCATGCTTGCTGCGACGCTTCCACCGCCGCAAGGGCTGAAGGGCCTCGCTCTCCTCCTCTTTAGCTTCTTGCCGCGGAGAGGAGTCTTCGCCTTTCTCTATGGTGTCCAGGCCTCGCCTGTACTCCTGCACCTTCTTCTGCGCTTCTGCATCGCCGCCGGCTATGTCCCGGGCATCGGTGACATATGAGGAGGTCCCGGCGCGAATGTGGGCCGCCCTCTCCGGGTCTCCCCCCTCTGGTTTGCGCACCATCATGGAGAAGGCGGGTACCCGCGTGGTGCCCACGGTGGCGCGGACGTAGCAGTGGTACACCGGCAGGGACGTGATGTCCTCCTCGGACACCCGGTCCCTGCCCAGCTCCCACACCAGCTGGCGGGCGTCTGACCCGGCGACCTGGAAGACGGCCAGGCAGCCGACGTTGGCCAGCAGGGTGTCCCGCATGGTGTGGGAGAGGTCGTCCAGCTTGGCCAGGCTCTGGGTGGCCAGGATGAAGGAGGCCCCGAACTTCCCCAGCTCCGACAGCATGCTCTCGTAATCGACGCCGGGCATCGACTGCATCTCGTCCACCACCACCAGGGCGCCTCGCCGCTTCTCGAAGGGCAGGCTTCCCTGCTCCCGTATCACGGCGTCCACGAGGTTGAGCAGCGAAGCGCCCACCAGGGCCGCCACGTCCCGACCCGCCGTCCCCTGGGCGGTGGAGACCAGCAGGATGCCGCCGTCCCGGATGGTACTGCGAAGGTCGATGGTGGAGCGGGGCTGTCCCAGGATGGCCCTTGCCCGCTTGGAGGATGCGTAGTAGGAGAGGCGGGTCTGCACCGGCGCCAGCGCCTCCGCCTTGTACTGGCGGTGCCAGCTGGCGAAGTCCCGGGCCCACCACTCCAGGAGGTAGGGGTCGTCCACCTTGGCCAGGACGGAGTTGCGGAAGGGATCGTTGGAGAGCAGCTTCAAACCATCGAGAATGGTGTGCTGCTCCTCGGCGCTCGTCGTCGGGTGCTCATTGGCCTCGTGGAGGGTCTTGACCGTCTGCTCCAGGATCGACTGCATCCTGGGCCCCCACTGGTCCCAGAGGCCCCTGGCCACGCGCACCACCGAATCGGCGGTGCGGTCCCTGTCCTCGAAGATCCTGGTGTCCAGCAGGTTGATGCCGGGAGCGCCCCGGTCGTCCGCCAGATCAATGAGGCGCACCCGGTGGATGAGAGACT
This sequence comes from Dehalococcoidia bacterium, assembly GCA_965197645.1. Lineage (GTDB taxonomy): Bacteria > Chloroflexota > Dehalococcoidia > Plut-88900 > Plut-88900. The sequence continues at coordinate 1,945,278 of OZ240219.1, forward strand.
CCGGGACCTGTTCCAAGAGCCCCTCCACCAAGTCGGCGTGGGGGTCGACGACGACGATGGCGTCGTCATCCCTGCCCGCCGCCTTCTCCTGCATCTTGTGAACCACGATGTGGTGCATCAGGGTGGACTTGCCCATGCGGGTGCGGGCCACGTAGAGGTGGTGGCGACGGGCCACGTCGCCGGGGAAGTGGACCTTCCGCGGCGTTCCCGTGGTGGTGTCCCCCACGTGCGCCCCGTCCTCGACGCTACGCGCCGTGGGAAGGAGCACCCTGGCCCCTGAGCGGGTCACCAGGGGCGTTTCGTCCCGCTCTCCCGGCGGGTGCCATAGAGCGGCTACCTCCCTGACGCCCAGGATGCTGCGCCTACCCAAGAGCCCCGAACCTACGGGGTGCAGGGATACTGTGGGCACAGCCGGCCGTACCTTACCCACTGTGAACCTTGCCCCGGCGGGGTTGTCGTAGTGGCGGTATGCCGCCCCCACCTGGCCCAGCAGCTCCCTGGCCCGTTGGGGCCGGCTCCCCTGGGGCAGGACGGCGACGACCTGAAGCTCGGCGTCGAAGGCGATGCGGGAGACCTTCTCCTTTATCAGCAGCGGGTCGTACACCCGGGAGCGAACCCTCTTCCAGCGGTGCCAGGCCCAGCCCGCCACCGCCAGCCCCAGGGCCGTGCCCGCGCCCAGCAGGACCGCCTTCCAGGTCTCCCCTGCCTGAACCCACAGGTAGCCCTTGACGGTCGCCAGCACCGCCACTCCCAGGACGGCCATGGTGATACCGTCGACCTGGAGGGGCCTGGTCTGGTAGGTGTAGGGCGGGTCCTGGCGCTCGACCACCGGGCGCTTGTGGGCCCTGTCCATGTGGGCCTGCGACCAGTCGGGTCCCAGGGAACGCAGAAGCAGCCGCGCCACGATGCGCTCTCCCGCCTTCAGGTCCGACAGGGAGCCCAGGAGGGTGAGTAGGGGATCGGAGCCGGGGTCCAGCAGGTCGTCGTCTCGGAAGGTGCGCAGTGGCACGTACTCGGGGCCGCTGGACCGCAGGGTCATGCTCCACGCCTGCTCTCCCTCGCCGGGGCGCAGGGGGTCCTCTTCCTCGGGCACCTCGCGTATGCTGGCCTGGGGATAGTGGATCAATATCTGCTGCCGCACCACCTCGCCGTCGAGGCAGCGGGCCATCAGCGTGACGCCGTCGGCCTCCCCCGCCAGCTCCAGGGAGAAGGGCTCGGGGACGGCGATGGACTGGAGCAGGTTCTCCACGCCCAGCAGGGTGCGCTCCCCCGTGCGCGGCGGCGTCACCGCCAGCAGCACCGGGGACCTGGGGGTGGTCTGGCCGAACAGTATGTGCTTGGGGTTGAGATTCATTGTTTTCTCCCTTCCGTTCCGGTGTGCCTACCTGTGAGAGCCAGGTTTCCACTCGATGACCTCGGCCTCCTCGGGGGTGGCCTCGATGCGCACGGGGAAGCGGCCGCCCCTGGCGAGAAGAAGCCCGTCCCCCCTGGGACAGGACAGCAGCCAGCGCTGCAGCTCCTCGGGAAGGTCGAAGGCGTCTCCCACCGTGCTGATGGCGGCGGCGTCCTGCTGAAGCAGCAGCTTGAAGGCGGCGTTCTGCAGGAGGGCTCTCCCCGAGTGGCCGGTGATGGCCCGGGAGGAGTCCTCGCTGAGGAGGTCCTGGACGTCCTGGGTGATGAACTGCAGCCCCAGCCGGTGCTTGCGGGCCCGCTTGGCCATGGAGACCATGAAGGCAGCTCCCTCCGGGTGCTGCATGATCGACCACACCTCGTCGACAACCAGCAGCCGTGGCTTGGGGTCCCGTCCCGCCGCGGCCCACACCGTCTCGGTGCAAACCATCGCCGCGGCGGGACGGAGCTCCGGCTCCAGCAGACGCAGGTCGAACACCGTGACCAGCGCCTCCTTGGACAGGAGATCGTCCCCCTCGTCGGAGAGGAGGTGTCTGAGGCTGCCGGTGGCGAAGGGTCGCAGCAGCCGTGCCAGGTCGCCGTCTCCGTCGCTTTCGAGATAGGCGTAGAAGTTCTTGAAGCCGGTGCGCTCCCGGGGCTGGGCGTAGTAGCCCGCCAGGGAGTGGTCCAGGGAGGCCCGGCGCTCCGCGCCGAGGTTCTCCCCCACCATCACCTCGATCAGCCTTCTCAGGCTGCCGATGCGCTGCAGAAGCTCCTCCGAGTCTCCCCCCTTGATGACGAAGGGGTTCATGCCCTGGCCGGGCACCCCCGGTGAGAGCACCCTGCCGCCCGCGGCCCGGGCCATGTCGGCGTACTCCCCCTCCGGGTCGATGACGTAGGCCGTTACTCCCCGTGTGATGCCTCGAAGGACGCCGAGCTTGGTTGCGAAAGATTTACCTGACCCGGACCTTGCGAGGACGGCCGTGTTGGCGTTGAGGTGGGTGCCGTCCCAGGGGTCGTAGTCGATGGGGGAGCAGGCCCGCAGGTCGATGCCGTAGAGGGTTCCGCTGCGGGTGTCCAGGTCCGGCGGAGAGAAGGGGAACAGCCTCGCCAGGCTGGAGGTGTCCAGAGTGCGCCACACCGCCACGGCGTTGAGGGCCAGGGGCAGTGTTGACAGCATCCCCTCCCTTTGGCGAAAGGACAGGGCGTCCAGCTTGCCCAACGTGGCGGCGAAGTGGGCCCTGGCCCGTTGGGTGATCTCCTTGAGGGATTTTAGGTCGTTGGCGTGTAATGTGATCGATAGAGACGAGTGAAACAGCCGCTCCCTTCCCCGCTGCACCTCGTCTCTGAGCCGGGTGACATCCTCCAGGGCGATCTCGGCCTCCGGCGACATAGTGCGGCCCCGCTTGAAGGAGAGGGACTGGGCAGACTCGAAGCGCACCTTCTGCCACTCCAGGGTGCGAGCTGCCTGCTCCGCCGGTATCGGCCCCAGGTGGATGGACAGGTCCATGGGCGCTCCCGCCGCCATGAGGCTCTGCAGGAAGCCGGGGGCCAGGGACCGGGGCCACTTGCCCAGGTGCAGCGAGCGGGTGAGGCGGCCGCCAGTCGGATGGCCTGGAGGACCGATACGGATGTCCCGGCGGTTGATCTCCACCTCCACCGGCTCGCTCTCGTCGACCTCCCTGGGAGAGCCACCCAGGGTCGCGGCCAGGAGGAACATCCGTAGCTGGCGGCCCTGCAGAGGGTGGACCGACAGACCGGCCCTTGCCAGCAGGCCCCGCAGCTCCTCCACCCGCTCGAACTCGCAGGCGGCGTAGAAGCGCCGGTCGAGGATGCCCTCGCGGGCTTCGAGGTCGGTCAACAGGCGCTGAAGCGACTCCGAGGCCACCTTCGTCTGCGGGGGCAGATCATCGGGCTGGGCTTGGGCGAGGTCCTCTCGAAGGCGGTCCAGGCCGGGCGGGTGCTGGCGCACCAGAAGCTGCACCGGAAAGTCCAGGGCGTTGAGGGCGCCGGCGAAGGCACCAATCTTGGGTTGGTCCAGCTCCAGGCCCATCACCTCGCAGACGCCCAGCTTCACCCTGTCCAGTCGAACCGGCCCGTCCTCCTCCAGGTGGGAGAGCATGAAGCAGAGGGGCAGTGGGAGCGGGGGCTTCCCCGCCTGTGGCTGCCCGGCGTTAACGTCGGGAGGTTTCTTCTTCTTGGGTATGAGTCTCAACTCCGTGTTCTCCTTGCTCTGCTATGGAATAGGTACGATGCCGTTCAACAGGGCCACCGCCACACCCTTGGCCGACAGGACAAGGACCAATCCAATAACCGCACCGACGACGGCGCTCCTGGCCCTTCCTCCACCCCGCTCCTCGCCTCCCTCGGCCATCAGGACGAACCCCGCCCAGACGATGGCAAAGAGGCACAGGCCAGCGGCGGCGTAGGCCATTGCGGTCAGGACGTCGTTGACCGCCCGGAGCATCTCTTGCTCCTCGGCCGGGGCCGCTCCCGTCGAAACCAGCGCGGCCCCGGAGAGAAGCAGTACTGTGGCGAGCCGTCTCACCTGGGCCTCCGCCCCTCTAGGATCTCGATCACGTCGTTCAGATCCTCGCCGGTTAGGGGCACCTGCTCAGCGGGAAGCGTTTCCGGTTCTGCTTCGGGCAGCACCAGCGTCTCGAAGGGCTTGTGGGAACCGATGCTCGACCCCATCACCAAAGACTCGCCCCTGGTGCGGGTGAAGGGCCGTCGCGCTACGATCTGGGCCTCCACCCGCTCCGGGTGAACGACCTCGACAGTGACCTGCCGGTAGACCAACTTGCTGGGCACCGACAGGTGAGCCGTGACGACGTGCTCCGTAACCGTTCCGTCGGCATGCTCCACCGTGACCGTCTTACTGACGGTCCTGCTCACCCCGGGGCGCAGCAGGCTCACCGTTTCGGTGACGTACCCGGTCCGCTCCCGGTGGTGGGTGAGCCGTACCAGCGGGGGCATGGCGATGCGCAGCGCCGCCTGCAGGTCGGCCTCTATGGTCACTTCGTGAACAGCCGCGCCCACGGCGACGTCAACCCGGAAGGTCATGTCACCATCTGCGATGAAGGGTACGCTTGCCCGGGAGCCGCCAACGGTTACCGTGACGCCCCCGGTGACGGCGGTTACCTGGGCCTCCATCAGGGCCGTCTCGGTTACACTCTCGTACCCGGCCACCGTCTGGAGCCTGACCGCCTCCTCCACGGACGGAGCGCAGTCGGAGCGGACGACGCCGCTGACCTCCGCCGGCGTCCAGCCCAGGGAGACGACCCGCAGATCGCACAGCTCCCCTTCCACCGAGGGCAGGGGATATGGAAGCTGCAGGTCCCTGAGGGTATAGGCCCCGGCCTGGGACAGGCCGTCCACCCACGAGAAGGTGAGGGACGGCGTCGGGCCGTGCAGGGGCAACGAGTAGTCGGCCCGCTCCCCCTGTTCAAGTCTCGACGATCTCCAGAACCGCTGCATCCGGCCGTCCGGGCCGCCGTAGGCCCGCACCCTCAGGTACAGGTCGGTGGAGGCCCGCAGGGTCACCTGGGCCCGGTCTCCGGAGACCTGCAGCCCCTCGACGTAGACCCTCCTACCGGGGACAGGCTCGGGCACCTCGAACTCGATCTCGTCCTGCCAGTGGTCGTCGGCCGACGCCGCGTGGGGAGCAGCAACGGCAGCCACCGCCAGGGCAACAGCCAGGAACGGAAGCCACTTCCTGGGGGTCTTGTTTCGCCCGGTTTTGCGGGCCACGACCTCGTCTCCCTTGGTCTTGATCGCGGTCTTCTTCTCCTCTACGACCCCGCGCCGGCGGCGCTTGCCGAACCAGCCGTGGGGACGGAAGGGCCGGCGCCCATTGCGGCGCTCTCCCCTTCTGGTCCTCTTCAGCCTGTCAAGGCCGCGGCCCAGACGTTTAGCCAGGAGGCCGAGGGAACCGGGTTTGCTCTGCACCGGCGGGGGTGGCTCGCTGCGCACCAGCTGGGCCGGAGGCCCGGCGTAGCGCCGCGCCCCCAGCCGGAACCGCAGCAGGTCGGCGACCACCAGCGGCAGACGCCTTCCCCCGATCCTCCCCACGATGGTCGCCACCCCCGCCAGGCCCTGGACGACGGCCAGCGCTATCCTGGCCTCCGCCGGGCCCAGCGGGGCGTAGCGGTATACGCCGTAGGAGAGGGCGCACACCGCCGTCAGGGCGACGATCTGTGGAAAGGTGAACCACAGCAGCACCCGGTCCTCGGCCTGCACGTGGGTCGGCACCTCGTGCTCTCTCATCTCTCTCCTCCCTCTATCTCGGTCCAGGGCCTGTGGCGGGGCCGGGGCCAGGGGCGGTACCGCCGCCCCCGTCGCCGGACCCGCTGCTGCCGACGCTGGTCGTGGGCTCGGGCAGGTCGGGGTCCACCGGCGATCCCACCACGGCGTTCATCACCAGTTCGACGATCCCGTAGGCCACCATCGCCAGCACCACGCCGGCTACGGCGGTCATCATCGCCGACTTGCCCCGCTCCATCTGGTGGGGCGCCCCGGATGCCGTCAGGTACAGGTAGGCCCCGTAGACGAAGTAGCCCACGCCCACCGCTCCCACGACCCCCAGCAGGATGCCCACGATGTTGGATATGGTCTGGGTAAGGTCATCCATTCCTTTTTCTCCTGTCTGCTTTCGTTTTTTCTCCTAGCTACCGGTCGGCTCAATCTGTTTACTTGCACATCTCCCCACCTCCTCTGCGTGATGATTGCTTTACGCTGCAGTTGTCGTATATCTCCGCTCATGCGTTGTTGTCGTCACTCGCGGGCGCTCCTGGGCGCTGCCCCACCCTGTCCCCCACTCGCTGGGGTGGCCATCTCCGCCATCGACCGGATGCCGGAAGAGGCCGCCGACACACCGGCTCCCGCAGCCGCTGCTCCCGCCGCCATCCCGCCCGGGCCTCCGGCGGCCCCGCCGGCCAGCAGGCCGAGGGTTTTTGCCGACCGCATCAACGTCCCGGGCAGCGAGAAGCCGAAGTAGAGCGCGCTCAGCCAGGAGTCGAAGGTGCCGGCGTTGCCCATCATCGAGGGCACACGGGTGGCCATGTAGACGAAGGCCAGCGACATCAGAAGCTTCCACGCCAGGTCCCGCACCGGCTCCACGTCGCCTATGCCGGCGAACTCCCCCAGGAACCCGAACCCCAGGGCCAGGGCGATGAGCTGCACCGCCTGCTGGAACACCGTGGTCATGAAGAGCCGCAGCCAGTGGCGGCCCCAGCCCGCCGTGTGGGGCAGGATCCACAGCCCCAGGGCGATGGGCGCCAGTGCCAGCAGGATGTCGATCAGCGCCAGGCGCAGGATCATCTGCACCAGCACATATAGGACGAAGAATCCGTAGATCAGATAGAGGAGGGCCATGAACAAGGCCATGCCCACGCTGCCCGTCTCCACCGCAACCAGCAGCGTCTTCAACGCCGTTCGCAGGAGGTCACCCGCGGTGACGTCCAGGGAGACGGCGATGAAGCCGGAGACGGCGTCGGCGATATCGATGACGAGGGCGCACCACCACAGGGAGGTGGCGGCGGCAACCAGGCCCAGCACCAGCCTCGGCACCATCTCCCGCCAGCCGGCTTGAGACTGTCCCAGGTGGTGCTGCATGATGAGGCTCAGCCCCATCCAGCCCAGGATGAGGACCAGGACGCCCGAGGTTATCGCCCAGACGACGGCCCACGCCTCCCTCACCAGGGGGTGCAGGTAGGTCAGTTCCGGGGGCGTGCCGGTGAGGATGTCGGTCATCCGCCGCCGTCCTCCCGGCAGTCCTCGGCGTCCCGGCCGCTGGCCTTTTCCACCACGCCGCACAGGGTCCCGTGGGTCCCCTCCACGGTCCAGCGGGCCAGGGCCCTGCCCCACTGTCCGGGGTCGAAGGCCCTCAGCACCCGGTCCCACAGTCCGCCGGGTTGGTGCACCGGGATGATCGTGTAGAAGGTGCGGATCTCACCGCTGCCCAGGTCCCGGGGCATCAGCACCAGCAGGTAGGCTCGCTCCGGGTCCAGTACCTCCTGGTCGTCTTCGAAGGGGTACTCGAAGGCGTACTCCCAGCCGTCCCTCCGCTCCTTCTCTCCCTCCCGGACCCCGTACACGGTGGTGAGCCACTCTCCCGTGTCGGGGTGGCGTACCGAGTAGTAGAGGGCGGCGGGCTTGCGGTCGAAGACGGGCCTTGCGATGAAGCGCCCGTCCTTCTTCCTCTCGACGAAGTCCTCGTCCCCGTTGACCAGCTGCACGCCCTCGACGGGCGGGTCCTGGGCGAGGGCCACGTTGCTCGACGGGACCGCCACAAGGGCCGCCAGCAGCATCGCTGCGGTTAGGCGCAGGAGCAGCTTGGCTTTGGGGACGGCTGTTCTCGACTGCAGTGTCATGGATACCTCTTTACTCGTTAGAACATGGGTGCTATCCAGCGAGTGTGGGAGTTCCCCTATGCCGAGCGGTATCCCCTGGAGGGGATTTCTTTGGTGTAGTCCCCTCCGAGCCACTTCACGCATGAGACCCCTTCCGGGGGATTACACGGCGCTTGGCCGGTGTGATGTCATCGGGGTGTACAGGGATTTGGGTTAGTTCCCAAAAGGGAAGTGAGGTAGTTTTCAAAGCTAATTCGGGGGGGCATAGGCCCCCTACAGGAGGGGGAGAGAGAACACTTTTTCTTAAGTGCTCATTCCGGGCCGAGTGGACAGCTCCAGCCACGAAAGTTCCCGAAAGGGAACCGGCAACAACCGGGCGGGACTTCCCACCCCCAGCCGTGAGAGTTCCCGAAAGGGAAGTGAAGAAGGAGAGACGGATGAAGGACGAGCGTAGGACCGCCGATGAGGGCGAAAGAGTGGAGAACCCTCGGTACCTGCGGCTTACGACACTGCTGCGGGACCTGGTCCGCAGGGAGGGTCGCATGGAGGCGGCCGAGATGCTGGGTATCAACTACAAGACCCTGGCCAGGGCCATCGAGTCGGGCAACCTCACGCCCCGGCTGTCCGATGCCCTGGAGCGCCGGGTGCTGGAGGACGAGGAATCGACGGCGGCCCGGCAACAGCAGCGGATCGAGGCTCTGGAGCAGAGAGTGGAGTCGTTGGAGAATGAGCTGCGGGGCGGCCTCGAGGAGCTCAGAGCCGCCGTGCAGCAGAAGGATCAGGCCCCACGGGACGAAAGCACGGGAGAAGAGGCGCAGGTCGCTCCTCTACCCGCACCGATCAACAAACATCCGGCGGCTCCTCACTTGCCGGACGCCGGCCCGATTGGGTCGGAACCGGGGTCGTTGAAGTGGGCGCCTCACCGCCGGTTGGACCCCCTGGTGGTTCCCGAGGAGCCGGAGCCCGACGACGAGGAGGTCTATGGCCTGGCCTGGCCGTTTATCGAGGAGTGGCGCAGGCTCAGGAGGGGCCACCCCCACCGGGGCAGAAGCCTGTCCTGGCTGGTAACGGAGGAGTGCATCTTGGGGTTGGAGCTGGCGATGCTGGAGGCGCATGGGCTGACGTTGCCCCCGGAGGTGCAGCCGCTGCGGGGCTTCGGGCGCAACGGCCAGATCAACTGGCGAAGGACGGCGCTCTACGATACCCGGAAAGCGCTGGCGAGGCGGGAGCTGCTGCGGTGGGTGCGGAGAACGCTGACCCTGGGGCTGTGGTGGAGGTAGCCGTTTCGGGGGGCGCTTAGGATTTCAATGATACAAAGCCAACACTTTGCTTCGAGGAGACACGGACCCCTGGACAATAGCACGAATGTTCTATGATAATGGTTCTACTGTCAGGCTTTACCAGTGTTTCCCGCCCTAGAAACCTGGAGGGTCCCGTCCCTGACCCGGCAACGACCGCTTAGGATCGAGCACTGCTCTCCGAACGGTCTACCATGAGGGATACGCACTCCGCTGCGTCAAACGGTCGAGGGGTTGAGCACTGCTCCTCTGAGGGCTGTTTCAAAGGCGGGGAAGACCCTGGGGGCAGTGTGCCATGCGCCGAGACCGTTCTCTGAAGACTGTCGCATGGCTCAGGAGGGTTGGCGATGGGATATCCGTGCTCTGGCCTCAGGTCCCCTGGCAGGCTGACCACCTCCCTCGATAGCAGCTCTCCCGTGGTCGAATTCTCGAAGAATTACCCTGGGCGAGCTACGTCTTCTTCACCCACTCCGTCTTCCGAGTTCGGCATCCGAACGTGGACGGGGTGCGTTCTTCGTCAACCGGTTCTACACAACATGGCCCATGCCCCGGATGCCGGCACGGTCAGCTACAGAAAGGAGGCGTCGATGCACGCCAGGAAAGAAGTTCCAAAGATCATGGCCGCAGTCGCCGCGATGGGTAGGTTCCTGCGGCGGAGAAAGAGGGCGGTGATTGCGCTGCTGGTGATAGGGCCCCTGCTGCTGACAGGCAACCTGGATGTCTTCATCCTGAACCTGGTCGGCTTAGGCTTCGGGGCGCTTCTGCTCCGGCAGATGACACTGTCCAGGACGGGGAGACGGATGGCAGCGCAACGCCAGACGGCGGAAACAACGGTACAAACAGATAGGAGGACACGATGACGACGGCAGCGCTAACAATGAACAACCGGACGCTGTCAGGACCGCGGCCCAGCCTGGAACAGCTGGTCGACCGGCTGATAGCGGTCCTGTTCAGGGACGAGCCGGAAACGGCGGAGGCCACGGCAGCGCCAGCCCGGAGCGTGGCCCGCAGCGTGCATGAAGCGCGGCGGCTGCGGCAAGCGGGGGAGACCGACTCCGCACTGGCGGTCTTCGGCAACATGGATTTGGAGAAGGCGACACCGGCGGAGGCTCGGTGGGCCTTCTCCGAGTGGATGCAGCTTGTAAGGAGGCGGCGGTTCGGAGACCGGGACGCCCTTGTCTACAGCCAGGGCACGGGCAGGGCCGCTGCGCTGGTCCCCACCTCCGATGGCGACATTCTGGAGGTCGCCGCCGTCCTGGGGATGCGCTGGCGGACCGGCAAGCTCGTCTCGCGGCGCAGCCTGCGAGGACTCAGGTCCCTGAACAGGGGTGGGTGATGGTCTCGGCCAACGTGGACATCCCCACCCTGAAGGCCCGGCACCCACTGGGAGACACGGTGGAGGCCGCCGGGGTGCGGCTGAGGGGAAGTGGCCGGGTCCGCCAGGGCGTCTGCCCCTTCCACGACGAGGGCGAGGGCAGCTTCACGGTCTACGCGGACTCGGAGCGGTTCTACTGCTTCGGGTGCGGTGAAGGGGGCGACGTGCTGGATTTCGTGCAGCGGACCGAGAACCTCAGCCTGCAGGATGCGATCCGGCATCTTGACGCCAGCCCTAGACTTGCTTCCGGGGTTGTCCCTTGTTCCACTCCCACACGGCTGCCCAGGACGGAGACGTTTCCTCCTCGCGACCCGGCACTCCTGACGGCGGCGGCCAGGTTCTACGCCGCCCAACTTCGCCGTGGTCCGGAGGGGCGGGAGTACCTGGCATCCCGGGGGATCTTCCCCACTGCCGCCCTGCGTCTTGGCCTCGGCTATGCTTCCGGGACCGGTCTGCGCGAGGCCCTGGAGTCCAACGCTTTCTCTGAGAAGCACATCCGGGACTCGGGGTTGTTCACCGAGCGGGGAGCAGAACGGTTCGCCGGGATGGTAGTGGTTCCCGACCTCTCAGGTTGCCTCGTCCGCTGGCTTGCGGGCCGGGCGGTGGACCCGGAGGCCAGGCCCCGGTTCCAGGCGCTGCCCGGCCCCAAACCGGTGCTTGGGCTTGGACGCCTCGGCCCCGCTCCCGATTGGGTGGTCGTGGCCGAGGGCGTCTTCGACTGGCTTGTGCTTGGCTCCTGGGGCCTGCCGGCCTGCGCCGCCCTGGGCACCCAGGGTGTTGAGCGTGTCGCCCAAGCCCTGCGAGGGTGCCCCCGTGTCTTCCTTGCCTTCGACAACGACGAAGCGGGCCTTGAGGCCACGGAGCGACTTGCGTCTTTGCTTGGAAGACGCTCCGCTCCCGTCACCCTTCCCCAGGGCGTCGGCGACGTGGCCGAACTCGCCGTCCTTCCCCAGGGCCGCACCCTCTTGCTGCACTTGCTTGCACGGGCTGCCCGTTCCACCCGGTACCTCTCGGCTACTTCCCCCAAGCGACCTCCCTCCACCGGGGCTTGACCCGGATTGCCTCTTGCTTGCGGGACTCTCTCCCGCCCCGGAGGACCTATACCCAAGCCACGACGGGCCTTGCCCGCTCACGGATTCCCCTGCGGGAGTCCGCACCGGCCATTCGATACGAGAACCAGACATCACACCAAGGAGGACCACCATGTCCAACGGCAACAACGGACGCAACGACAACGGGACCGGCAAGGGGCTGGTCCAGGTCAACGGAACGCACCACGACCCCGCCGTCATCGACGGCCACGACCTGCTCTGGGACGGTCTTGCCCCCGCGGTCACCAAGGCGCTGGAACAGCCCCTGGACCCCGCCCTCGTCTCCCAGCGCAAGGGCCGGGGCCGCAAGGTCTTCGACTACCTGGAAGGCCACGTGGTGATCGACCAGGCCAACAAGCTCTTCGGCTACGGGGGCTGGGGCTACGGGCTGGCGGGGGACGTTACCCTGCGCCGGATCGAGGCCCTCGATACCAAGACCGGAGAGGTGAAGGTCTCCCACGCCTACAGCGCCCCGGTGCGAGTCACCGTGCCCGGCGCCCCACCCCGTACCGACACCGGTTTCCACGCAGTGGCCGAGGATACCGCCGAGGGCCACGAGACGGCGATCAAAGGGGCCGTGACCGACGGCATGAAGCGGGCCCTGCGCAGCTTCGGCGACAGGTTCGGCAACGGCCTCTACGGCGACCCTCCGGCAAGCACGGGAAAGGCCCGGCAGCCCCAGGAGGGCAAAGGCCGCAGCACCTCTAGCCAAACGACCAAAGAGTCCGGCGCCACACCCCTGCCACAGCGCATCCCCGCCGGGGCCAAGGGGGTGTTCAGCCCGGTGCCGGGCAACGACCAGGACGAGACCCACGTGCTCCACCTGCGCAAGCGGCTCATCGAGCTGGGAGTGGAGCAGGGGTTCGACGAGGAACGGGTGCGGACCGCCGTGCGCAACAGGACGGGCCGTGACCTGGACGACCTGATGGCGGATGAGCTGACGCCCCTGGTTGAGGGAGCGACCCAGAGGCTGCACCAGATGCAGAACGGCGACGTTGCGTGAGCCCTTCCCAAGACATGGAGCTGGGACCGTCTCCTCCGAGCGGCTCCGCTCACCACTACAGGACAAGGAGAAAAGGAGGCACTTGATGACGAGCACGACACTGCACACCCCCTGGGGACCTCCCCAGGAGATCGTAGAGCTGGCCGAAGGCGTGCTGAGGGTCTCGACGGCGAGCCACGGCGGTTTGAAGCTCAGCCCGGAGCGCTGGGCGGAGCTGCCCGACGAGGTCCGGAACTCGATGCTCAACCCGACCTTCGCCGAGGAGGACTGCGAGGAGCCCATCGTGAAGACACTCCTGGGCCTGGGCGACGAGTGGGAGAGAGGATGGGCCCTCGCGATAGCTGGCTACTTCGGCCGCTACGTCCCGGCGCTACCCCATCTACAGAAGAAGGAGGAAGACCATGCCCACAAAAACTAGGCCCAGGCCGCGAAGCCTGCCCAGCACCACCACCAAGCTGCAGACCGAGTACGGGAACCTCTACGTCACCGTCTCCACCGACGAGGACGGCGCTCCCTTCGAGGTCTTCGGCTGGCTGGGCAAGGGGGGTTCCTTCCAACACGGGGTTACCGAGCTGGCCTGCCGCCTGGTCTCCCTGCACCTGCGGCGGGGAACTCCCGTCGAGGAGATCATCGACCAGATAGGTGGCATACAGGAGATGCAGCCCTTCGCCAACCGGATGCCGGACGGCGCCACTGCGTGGGTGCTGGGCCTGGGCGACGGCATTGCCCACGTCCTCAGGGCCCACGTGAAGGCCGATGAGAAGGAGGTGGATGTGGAATCGGAGGAGGTGGAGGAGACGAAGGCCGGAGCAACCAAGGCCGTCTGAGTAGCACAGACAACGGAACGTGAGACCGCAACGGGGCCATCTCTTCAGAGACGGCCCCGCTTTTCGTCTAAAGGACAGGACAAGAGAAGGAGGAAAGAGATGACCACAAAGACCGTTGACGGCAGGGCGGAGACCTACTCCCGCCCTGCGGCCCGGTTCGACTCCTCGGGCAACCTGGAGATCAGGGCCTCGGCGGCGAGCAACTGCCGCAGGGCCCTCTGGTACGAGGCGACGGGACACCGGGTCTCCAACCCGCCCAACGGAGAGTCCCTGACAATGCTGGAGGCGGGCAACGCCCTCGAGCCCGTCGTGCTCAAGGCGATGGAGCGGGCCGGATGGGAGGTTGTCCCCGCCGGTTCCCGGGAGCCCCAGCAGGTGTCGGTGCGGGCGCGGCCCAACCTGGTGGTTACCGGCCACCCCGACGCCACGGGTACGATGCCCATCTTCGGCGGCAGGGCGGTGATAGAGGTTAAGACCAGGGCAACGGAGGCGTCCAGGCGGTGGAAGGCGTTGGGGGCCGAGCGCAGCCACCCGGCCTCGGTGGCCCAGGCCGCCTTCTACACCCTGGGGGTGTTCGGAGAGCTGCGGGACGCGGTGATAGCCACCATGGACACGGGCAACAGGACGTGGGACTACGAGGTGATACCCGCCGTCCGGGTGGGCCGGGTCCTGGAAGAGGCCTGCCGGCGGCTGGGCGAGCTTAGCGCTCACCACGAGCTCCGCGGGCCGGACCCCGGCGTCCTGCCGGAGCGGGACTTTCCCCCTCAGAGCTGGCAGTGCCGGGGCTGCCCGTTTCTCGATACCTGCATGCCGGGAGAGGGCCAGCCGGAGGAAGAAAAGGAGATAGATAGAGATGAGGTGAGCGACGAAGAGGCAAGAGAAGCGGTGGAGGCTTATACCGAGGCCCGGGAGGCGTTGAGGAAGCCCGAGAGGGCCAAGCGCGCCGCCCTGGACACCCTGAAGGCCTGGATGCGCCACCGGGGAGACGGGAAGGCAACCGTCGGAGGGCGCACCGTCAGCCTGGTCAGATCCAGGAGGTACTCGGTGGACTACAGGAGGCTCAACGCCGTTCTCGACCCCGAGACCCGCTCCGAGATAGTGACCGAGAACGTCTCCCAGCACGTACGGGTGACCCCGTAACAGGTACGGGGCATGTTCTAGACGCCCACCCCAGGAGAGGGGCGCAGCACGGGGCCGTCTTCCCTCTACAGGGGACGGCCCCGCATTCGTTTTAGAGGACGCCAGTGAGACGGCGCCACATCACACAAGGAGGGAAAAAACAATGGCAAGGACGATCAACAGCGTACAGCTCTTGGGCAGGGTGGGAACCGACCCGCAGATGCAGTACACCCCCAACGGCACCGCCGTGGCCAAGCTACGGCTGGCCACCGACCGCTACCGCAAGGAGGGCGAGAACGAGACGGACTGGCACGACATCGTGGTCTGGAGCAAGCAGGCCGAGGCGGTGAACCAGTACGTCGGCAAGGGCGACCGGGTCTACATCTCCGGCCGCCTGGTGCAGAACACCTGGGAGGGAGAGGACGGCCAACGGCGCCACCGCACCGAGGTCCACGCCTCGGAGGTCGTCTTCCTTGACTCCAGGAACGGTAACGGCGGCGCCAAAGAGGATCAGACCGTAGAGGACGACATGCCCTTCTAGCCCGCTCGACCTAAAGCCAAACAGCGACGCCCGCCACGGCCGGGCGCACCACGGGGCCGCTCCCTGGCATAAGGGAGCGGCCCCGCTCTCATTTTCAACCGGTGAAGAAGGAGGCCGACATGACCCGCAAGAAGACCCTTACAAAGGATGCGGCGCTGCTGGACGCACTACGCAGCAACCTGGACCTGCTGGGCGAGCTGGCGGTGCGCTACGAGGTCGAGACCCATCCGCAACGTCCGGCGGACCCGCCCGCCGTCAACTGCCCCCGGGACGTCTGGAAGCTGCTGGGGCAGGAGATGTCCGCCCTGGCCCAGGAGCAGCTGCGGGTGCTGCTCCTCGACACCAAGAATCTGGTCGCCGGCCAACGGGTCGTCTACCAGGGCAACATCTCCTCGACCATCGTCAGACCCGCCGAGGTGCTGCGCCCCGCCGTCATAGAGGCGGTCCCCCACGTCATCATCGTCCACAACCACCCTTCAGGAGACCCTGCGCCCAGCCCGGAGGACGCAGCCGTCACCCGGGATCTGACACAGGCGGCCCAACTGCTGGGAATTGACCTCCTCGACCACGTGGTCATCGGTAGCGAGCAGTTCGTCAGCCTCAAGGAAAGGGGCCTCATGTCTGGATAGGACACAAGAGGCCGAGAGATAAAGGAGCACGGCATGACAGACCGACTAGAGGACGAGGACGTCGGGAACGCGCCCATCAAGTGGAAGATCCAGGGGGCCGGGATGGCCATGGCAGGCGGGTTCGTGGCCCTGGTGGACAGGGACTCTGACCCGGTCCCTTGCATGGTTTACAAGGGACCGGAGGAGGGCAGGGAGGCCCATGAGAGAGCGTGCCGGGAGACCTGGGCCACCGCATGGGTGTTGGAGGGCGACACCCTGGAGGAGGCAAGGAAGGCCCTGACTGAGTCCCGCTTCCTGGGGGCCGTCTACCACCTGAGCGACTGTGAGCTTCTGGACGACCGTCCTGCGAAGGACGCTGCCTAGGGCAAGACAACACATCGACCCCTATCTGGGGCCCACGCGGAGCCAAGTGCTCCCCGCGCATCGAATCAACCTACACCACAAGGAGGTAGCAATGCTCGCGACTCACAACATAGACCCCGAGGACCTGCACACCATCTCCGCCGGGGGGTTCTCGGCCACGGTGGACGCCTTCGCACGCGACGACCGCACCGAGGGCCTCTGGTTCGTCTCCATGGTCGGCTCCCAGACCGCGCTCAAGGCGATCTGGGCCTCGCTGCTCAAGCAGCCCCCCGACACTGCCCACATCAACAGGGGCGCCGACGGGATGCCCCTCTCCGGCGGCTACCAGCGCTGCGTCATCCCCTACGAGACCATCGGGACGTGGACTACCAAGATCGCCCGGCTTCCCGTCTCGGGGGGATGGCACGCGCTGGTGTACACCAAGCAGGCGGAGTTCGGCTTCGAGAAGGACTCCTTCTTGCTGCTGGCTCAATCCAATAAGGAAGCTCCCGCGCTACACCACCGCTTTCTCGACAAGCGCAGCCCTCTGCCCCTGCACGGCTCCTGGGCCGGCTGGCTCTGGGAGCGGGGCATCAGGGAGGAGGAGATAGTGCCTCTACAGGCGATGGGGGTATCGGCCTACCGGTGCTCTCCCAAGGCCGAGAAGCTCAGGGAGGACCTGTCTGCTGCCGTTGGATCGGGCAGGCTAACACTGCCTGCCTCGCCGTCGGACAGGCCAGGGGAGGTTTCCCATGGATAGAACACTGAAGAGGGTCACATACCGCAACAGGCGGCGCAGCCGGCGCAACTGGAAGGCGTGGCAGCTCTTCTCCCACGACGGGGAGACGTGCCGCTTCTGTCCTCACGGAGCCGCCGACCACCTCACTTCGTCAGGGCAGCCCCACTTCTACCGGCCTGCCACTGAGGCGGAGCGGCGCGACCTCTCGGTCACCCTCTACTACTACACCCTGCCGGGAGGTGGATCCATGCTGGTCAAGAGGATGATCGTCGCCAACCGCGCCGAGCTGATTACCGCCTTCTGTGGCACCTGCGCCCAGAGCATGGGAACGGACCAGGTGCTGTGCTTCCAGCGCAACCTGGCGATAGGCGAGCTGATCGGGCTACAGACCAACGACGAGGACATCGAAGTCGCCGCCTGAACGCGGCGGGAAAGGAGTTACGACATGAGACTGGCAGCCCAGGCGAAAGGGGGCTACTATCCCACTCCCCAGCGGGTGGTGGACCTGATCGCCGACCTGATTCGGACTCCCCCAGGCCGTTACCACCGGGACATGGAGACGCTGTGCATCCTCGACCCCTGCTGCGGGGCCGGGGACGCCCTCCAGAGGCTGGCGGAGCGCCTCGACCGGCCCAATGCCATCTCCATCAAGACCTACGGCGTGGAGCTGCACCGGGACCGGGCTGAGGACGCGGCGCGGCGCCTCGACCGCACCCTGGCCTCAGACCTGTTCGCCACCGCCATAGCCAACGGGGCCTTCGGGCTGCTCCTGCTCAACCCTCCCTACGACTGGGACTCGGAGGACAAGCGCGTCGAACACGCCTTCCTGACCCACTGCACCCGCTACCTGGCCGAGAAGGGGCTCCTGGTGTTCATCGTGCCGAGGCAGCGCCTGGCGGTCTCGGCCCGCTACCTGTCCACCCACTACGAGCGAATGCGCTGCTGGGCCTTCCCGGCTCCCGAGCGCGAGGCCTTCGACCAGGTGGTTCTGATGGGCTGCCGGAAGAAGGACCCGGTTCCCGACGCCTCCGCGGAGGGCATGGTGCTGGAGTGGTCGTACGGGGAGCCGGAACCGCTGGACTCCTATACCTACCCGGAGTACACCCCGGCCACGTCGCCCATCGGAGACATCCTGTTCACCACCCGCACCGTCGATCCCGTTGCTGCGGCGGCCGAGGCCAGGCGGTCGGGGCTGTGGGCCAGCAAGGAGGTCACCGACACGCTGTGGCCGGTGAAGGACAGCCGCACCCGGCCCCTGATGCCCCTGAGACGGGGGCACCTGGCGATGCTGGTGGCGGCGGGGTTCCTGGACAACCTGGTCCTGGAGGCCGAAGGGCACCGCATCCTGGTCAAGGGGCGGACCTCCAAGGAGATGGAGCTGGTGGAGGACTCCCCCGAGAAGGAGGTCCACCGGGAGATGCTAATCACGACCGTGGTGGCCCTCGACCTGGACGGCGGAGAGATCGCCGACATCGCAGCATAGACGGCTCATACCGAGCCGCATCACGAGGCCCTGGCGGTTTCATCGCCCGGCGGTTCTCGCAACGTGAAGAGACACAGAAACACCGTAGACCGAATAAGAGGGCGCTTCACGGCGCTCCCCTGCACCCCGCCTCGGGGCGCCCTCAAATCCACTCACCTCCCGGGGCGCAGTGGGCGAGGTGCGCCCTGCTCCAGGACCGCTCATGCGACTGGGGTAGGCGTTAGGTGCTTCCGGGGCTCCGTGGATGTCCTCACGAAAGGAGACATCCATGAACCTGGGAGAGTTCATAGACAAGTTCAAGGAGGCCATCGCGAGACGGGTGGTCGAGTCCTACCCGCCGCTCTACCGGCCATCGGAGAACGGCGGCACCCTGCCTCGACTGCTCCGCAAGCCCCTGGGGGCGCAGGCCGATGCCATCAAGGGCGCGGCCCTCTCGCTCCGGACCCACCGGGGCACCACCGTGGTAGGCGAGATGGGCACCGGCAAGACCTTCATCGGAGCGGCGGCGGCCCACATGGCGGGCTTCAAGAGGATACTGGCCCTCTGCCCGCCGCACCTGACCAGGAAGTGGAAGCGGGAGGTGGAGCAGACGGTGCTGGACGCTCGCGCAGTCATCGTCACCTCCATCACCGACCTGGAGAAGCTCCGCCACGTCACCAGCTCAGGGCCTCTCTTCGCGGTGATGAGCCGGGAGCGAGCGAAGCTCTCCTACCGCTGGAAGGCCGCGGTCAACTACCGGTGGGCCACCTCCAGGGGAAGGCTCATCAGGGAGGAGGAGACGGGGGAGCCCTTCCGGGTCCCCTGCTGCCCTGCCTGCACGACGCAGATTACGGACAGGGACGGGGTGCCCCTGGCCGACGCCGACCTGAACCGCCGCAAGCACACCTGCGCCAGCTGCGGCTCCCCCCTCTGGCAGGCCGACGGGTCCGGCCCGAAACGCTACCCCCTCAGCGACTACGTGAAGCACCGGATGAGAGGCTTCTTCGACCTGCTCATCGGAGACGAGGTGCACGAGTTCAAGGGGCGAGGTTCCGCACAGGGCATAGCGGCCGGCGTCCTCGCCGACGCCTGCGGCAGGTCCCTCAGCCTGACCGGGACCCTCCTCGGCGGCTATTCCTCCACCATCTTCCACCTGCTCTACAGGTTCTCACCCGAGATCAGGACGGAGTTCGGGCGCTCCGACGAGGGCCGCTGGATAAAGCGCTACGGCTTCGAGGAGCACACCATCGGCAAGCCCGACGACGATGCGCTGGAGGACGGAAGGTTCAGCCGACGCCGCAAGTACCGCAAGGTGATCAGGGAGAGGCCCGGGCTGGTCCCCTCAGCCCTGTTCCACATCATCCCCAACACCGTCTTCCTCCGCCTCTCCGACGTGGCCTCCGGGCTGCCCGACTACGAGGAGCAGATCCTCCTGGCCTCGATGGACACCGAGGAGGACGGCACGGGCTACTCCCAGCGCACCGCCTACAACACGGTGTTCGAGGAGCTCCGCAAGGAGCTGGCCAGCGCGCTGAAGAGCGGTTCCAAGCGCCTGCTGGCGACCTACCTGCAGACCCTGTTGGCCTACCCCGAGGGCTGCACCAGGGGCGAGACGGTGTTCGACCCCAGGTCGGGCGACGTCATCGTGCAGGTGCCGCCCCTGTCCGAGGAGAGGCTCTACCCCAAGGAGAAGGCGCTGGTCGACCTGGTGGCGGCGGAGCGGATGGAGGGAAGGCGGGTGCTGGTCTACGCCACCCACACCGGCACTAGGGACATCACCAAGCGCATGGAGGAGATCCTCACCCGGCACGGCTTCCGGGTGGCGGTGATGAAGGCCGACGCGGTGGCCCCGGAGAAGCGGGAGGCCTGGGTGGCCGACAGGGTGGAGCAGGGCATCGACGTGATGGTCTGCCATCCCAGGCTGGTGCAGACGGGCCTCGACCTCATCGACTTCCCCACCCTGGTCTGGTTCGAGACTGATTACAGTGTTTACGTGTCCAGGCAGGCGTCCCGCCGGTCGTGGCGCATCGGGCAGACCCTCCCTGTGAAGGTGGTCTACATGAGTTACCGGAACACGCTGCAGGCGGACGCCCTCAAGCTGGTGGCGAAGAAGCTGCAGAGCTCCCTCGCCGTCGAGGGCGAGCTGCCGGAGGATGGGCTGGCCGCCTACGGCGACGACGGCGACGACGGCGACGACCTGATGATGGCCCTGGCCCGCAGGATCGTCAGCGGCGAGGAGGCAGCAGACGAGACCGAGACTGTGGAGGAGGTGTTCGCCCAGGCCAGGGACGCCGAGAGCGAGGCCGAGGAGCTGCTGGTAGACGAGGGCTGGAAGCCGGTGGAGACCGAGTCGGAGACGGTCGAAGCCAACGGCAACGGACACCACGACGACCTGTTCGCCCCCATGGTCGAGCTGGCACCGGTTAATGGACACGCCCCGGTCCCGGTCAGCTGCAATGGTAACCGCGACGGCGAAGAGGCCCCGGAGCCCCAGCAATCGCTGTTCTCCTGGGCCGAGTTCATGGCCGAGGCGCCGGTCAAGCCCAAGCCCCGCAACGGGAAGCCCCAGCCCGCAAGCCTCTCGATGTTCGAGTGGGCGATGGAGCAGGAACGGGAGAAGGAGCCGGTCGGCGCGGGGCGCTAGACCGCAGTTCACGGGGAGGGGCCGCCGTCAACGGAGCGACGGCCTCCCCCGCATGAGGCATCGGAGCAAGACACCAACGACTGAAAGGAGACTAGTCATGGCAAGAGTGTTCGTATACGACGACCGCGAGTTCCCTGACCCCGACCCCGAGATGAGCGTCGACCAGGTGAAGGCAACCCTCTCCGACTTCTACGGGGAGATCGCCAACGCCTCGGTGAAGGAGACCACGAGGGGCGACGACACCATCTACGAGTTCCAGAGGCGGGTGGGCACCAAGGGCGCCTTCACCCGGTAAGGAGGGCATCCGATGGACAACCGGACCTTCACGGGCCTGCTGACGGCCTCGCCGCCAACGGCCCTGCGCATCCTCGAGCTCACGGCGGAGCTCACACGGCCCGACGGCTCCCTGGACCTCGACGCGGCGGCCGCACGGCAGAAGGACGTGGAGATGGCCTGCACCCAGGCCCAGGATTACGCCGCCTCAACGGGACGGCTCAAGGAGGCGCTACGGTGGCAGCTGCGGCCCCGGCGCTCCTGAGCGGCCTCGCCCAGATGCTCCTGCGGCGTCCGCCGTCGCTGCGGGAGCTTGTGACCATCGTCGGGTACGCCGACGACTACGCATGGTTCGCGGGGCTGGTGCGCCGCCTCTTTCCCAATGAGGCTGAGGCGACGCTCTCGGCCCCCGACGTGCGCACCAGGGTGGAGCGCTTCGCCAACCTCTTCGCCGAGCGCCACTTCCCCCTCTATGGGCCATTCATTGACCTGTGGGCAGACGACGGGGACGACCCGCCCTGGTCCTGGCTGCGTCAGGGAATCCCCTTCGACCTGATGGGCTTCGGATACGACAGCCTGCACGAGCTGTGGCATGGCTACCGGGAGGGCCTCTCGGCTCTCGTCCTCCTGGCCAAGCCCCCCGAGGCCTACTACGAGGGACCCGACGGGATGCGGACGGCGTGGCTGGAGTCGGCCGTCGAGCGCATCCCCAAAGAGACCCTGGAGAGGATCCCCCAGGGCGGCATACCCCTTGAGGATCTGGCGGAGGCGTTGAAGGGCTCGAAGTTCGAGGGGGCGGCTCAGGCCGCCTCCTGGGTATTCGCCGAGACCGGAAACTTCTTCTTGGACCATTGCTATGACGATGGCATGTACGACGGTTTCGCTGACCCCTGGGAGGACGAGGTCATCGCCGAGGGCGCAGAGGAGTGGAGCAAGGCCAAGGCCCTCATGGAATCGGTGTGCAAGCTGGCCGACTGGCTGGAGGGGGACCTCCCCGGCCGCTTCGCCGAAATGCTGGACTTCGTCCTGGGGCGGCTTCCCAACCAAGAGCAAAAACAGGAGGACAACGACCATGACGACTGAGGCTGAGAAGACCCGGTGGTCCCTGCCCGGCCCGGACGACATGCCCAGGGACAAGCTCCAGTTGCAGTTGGAGGTCTACGACGAGACCATCCTGCTGCGGGGCTTCGAGGGAGACTTCGTCTGGGTCAGGACCGTCTCGGCGGACGAGATCGCCAACGTCTTCACCCAGCATCTGGGGTTCTCCTCCGGCCTGCTGCCGGAGGATGCCCTCTGGTGGAACCAGGGCGAGACCGGGCAGGTGGTGGCCCTGTGGAGGCCGCCCCAGGTGTGGCCAGTGACCCTGCAACGGGAGGCGTTCAAGCCCCCCGCACGACTCCGGCTTCCCATGCCGGGGCTGGTCTTCGCCTGCTCACCGGGCCGTGCCCCCTGGGCCTACGCCGCGCTGAGCAGGCCGACCGACCCCGATGAGCAGCTCTACCGGATGCCCGCCTTCAACGTCTTCGGCGACGGGCGGGTCTGCCCCGGAAGCCACCGGTTCCCCGGGGAGGTGGGACTGATACCCGAGTCCTTCTTCCAGTCCTACTTCTCCCTTACCGGAGACACGCACAACCGCTCGAAGAAGCACCCCGACAACCTGCAATCGCTATGGGAGGAGTTGGATGGAAAGACCGAATATCCCGTTGAGGACCTCGTTCCCCAGTGCACGGTGGCCCACGCCATGGCGGTCTCCGAGGGGAAACGAAGCTATGGCCACCGCTAGCGGCGGGCCTGCCGCGACCGACGGCCCGAAGCCGGTGGGCTACCTGGTCAATCACGAGGACGGGCTGACCGGTGCCCACGGCATCGGCTTCAACTACGTGCTCGGAGCGGGCGGCCTCTACGTCCAATCCGAGAGCGCCCACCTGACAGCTCGGGTGCTGGTGGCCCCCTGCAAAGTGCGGGGGCTCGCGCCCATAACCGAGAGGGCGGAGCTCACCCACGGCCGCATCCCGGCCCGCCTCTTTGAGTTGGGGCTGCGCTGGTTCCAGGACGACCCCGACACCGAGCGGCTCTTCGCCGTACGGTGGGACGGGCGCTCCTACCGGCTGGTGGTCCCGCCGCAGGCCGGGACTGCGACGTCCCTCTCCTACGAGCCCCCCGCCGGGGTGGTGGCCGAGCTCCACTCCCACGGGACCTCACGAGCCTTCTTCTCGGCCACCGACGACGGGGACGAGCAGGGCTTCCGAATATACGGGGTGGTGGGAAGGCTCGACATCCCTCAACCGGAGTTGAGCCTTCGGGTCGGCGTCTACGGCCACTTCGGCCCGACGCAGTGGTCGCAGGTGTTCGACGGCCCGCACCCCGGTCTCCGGCTGACGAGCGAGGACCCGGAGCCAACGGGAAAGCCTAACGAACCTACAGGGAGGTAAAGAAAAATGCCCTACTACCTGGACAACGCGTTCCTGCTGGACAACCCCTGGATCACGGTGGTCGGCTGCGGGGGGACCGGAGGGTTCGTGGCCGAGGGTCTCTGCCGCCTCTTCCAGGGGCGGCAGGCCACCATCGTCCTGGTCGACCACGACCGGGTAGAGCCCCACAACCTGCTGCGCCAGAACTTCTACGCAGAGGATGTTGGAAAGTTCAAGAGCGAAGCTCTGGCCGACAGGCTGGCCAGGGCCTATAACCGGCCCGTCGGCTACTCGGTCTACCCATTCAGGGAGTACGACGACAATCCCAACGGGCAAGGCTACCCCGGCCTCGTCGACTACGGCGACAGTCTCATCATCGGCTGCGCCGACAACGCACCGGCACGCAGGGCGATGGCTGAGTGCCTGCCGGGTGACCCGCGACGGTGGCTCATCGACGCGGGCAACGACACCAACTGGGGACAGGTGCTGGTGGGCAATGT
This sequence comes from Dehalococcoidia bacterium, assembly GCA_965197645.1. Taxonomy (GTDB): domain Bacteria; phylum Chloroflexota; class Dehalococcoidia; order Plut-88900; family Plut-88900. The sequence continues at coordinate 1,969,271 of OZ240219.1, forward strand.
GGCAGGCCGGGTGGACTGGGACGAGCCTCCATTTTCGGGCGAGACCTGCTACCTGGCCCCTGCGCCCACGCTCCAGCGGCCCGACCTGCTGACAGCCGTGTCGACCAGGCCGCCCGACGTGGACTGCGCAGTTGCCCTCGACCTCACCGACCAAGACCCGACCATCAACCAGATGATGGCGTCGCTGGTCTTACAGGTGGTCCGCCGCATGGTGACGGGCTCCTGCCCCTTCATGGGCCTCTACCTGGACATGGAGCAAGGGACCGTCACCCCGCGCTACGTCACCCCGGAGGCGGTGGTGCGCATCGTGGGGCCGGACTCCGAATGGGAGATATCGGCCTAGCGAACAATGCCAATGGACACACTTTGAGAAGTAAAGAAGGAAGGAGAAACGATGTCTGACAAGAACGGGACCACCACGATCTGGCAGGATGCCCACAGCGGCCTCCGCAGGCACAAGCTGATGACGAAGGAGCTCGGGGACACTATCCCCGCTCTCTACGCCAACGAGAACGTCGAGGGCTACGACGCCGTCGTCGCCAGGGCGAAACTCTTCTCTCCCTACAACGGCTGGCGCTGGTACATCACCGAGTGGGATGCCGAGACCGGAACGTGCTTCGGCCTCGTCGAGGGGTTCGAGGTGGAATTTGGGTACTTCGACCTCACGGAGCTCTCGGAAGTGACCGTGTTCGGGAGCGTTCCCGCCGTGGAACGCGACCTGTACTGGGAGCCCCAGACTCTCGGCGAGATAAGGAGGCAGGCGTCGTGGCTGGCAGCCTAGCGGTCGGCGGTCATCAAGGCAACCCAAAGAAAGAGCAAAGAGAGGAGACACCATGCCTGACGAAGTTGGAACGCAAGCAATCCGCTCGGACGTACCGAGCGCAGACGAGAGTCTCTTCGGAGATGCGCCGGACGACAGGGCCGCACCGGTCGTCCAGGAAGAAGACTCCAACGATGCGGCCCCCGATGAGCCGGAGGGCGGTGGGGAGTCCGCGCAGGACGAACAGGGCACGGGCGACGCCGATGAGCAGGCGGCCGGAGAGGAGACCGAAGCCTCGGAGGACCTGAAGGTGGTCGTGTCCATCAAGGGCGGCAGGGCCACCATCGGCGTGCAGCAGCCCTCGTCGGACCCGCACATCGAGACGTTCGACGACCTGGACGTATCCGGGCTGACGCAGGAGGTCTCGGCGGTGGTCGAGAGGGCCAGAGCCAGGTGGGAGGACACACCCAAGCACCCGGCCCACGTCAGGCCCGATCCCCCGGCCAGGCGCCGGAACCGGTGCGGGCAGGGGGCGGCGCAGGAGGCGTCTACCGAAACGTCGGAAGAGACGCAGGCACAACAGCAGACGCTGAGGCTGTTCTAAGCCAGGCCCTGCCGTCTCGCTGAGGGCGCTTGATTGCAACACACAGGGGGAGGCTGTCGTCTATATGGCGGCGGCCTCCCCCTGCACCGGCCATGTATGTTTGCCTTTTTGCGTTTCAGCAGGTCTAGCCCGTGCCTGGGCTGTGCATAGGGGACTAACTGACGTGCGTGCGCCAGGGAAGTTAGTCAATAGACCTGCCGCGTGTCCATGTATGCGCCCTTTTTGCGTTTCAGCAGGTCTAGCCCGTGTCCGGGCTGCGCGCAGGGAACCAGCTGACGTTGTGCGCCAGGTGAGCTTGTCAGTAAAGCCGGCCGTGGGGCTAGGAGTGTGGGGTATCGAGTTGTGCACTCTCGGGCAATCGCCGAATCATCGACGTACCTGTCTTATCCGGGGAACCTTGTACCTACTCGGCGCATTCGACCTGAGCACTCTCTCAGCTCTACGGGCGCTCCCAGCCGGACTGGGCACATCGTGCCGACTATACTTGCTAGACGCTCCGGTCGGTGAAGATATGGCCCAGGCCCAGGGAGTCGGCCAGTTCAAGGAGGGCGACCTGATGAGCCAGGTTGGGCCGTACCCCGTTGAATCTCCAACGTCGTATGGTGAGGGGGTAGGTTCTGAGACGGCGGGCGATCTCCGCCTACGACAGGCCGGACTCCACTTTGAATCGCTCCAGACGCTGTGGGAAGTCGTGGGGGAAGACGTGGATCCTTCGGCTGTAGTATGTGCGCTCTCTCAACATGGCGCAGCCGGCCTCCCGCAGGACGCATTGGGACTCTTTCAAACGCGAGCGCAGGCATCGCCTTTCCCGTCCGCCTCAGACCGAGGTCGTTCCGTATCCCGGTCGGTACGTTTGCCTCCCACGCTCTATCCATGTGTGCGGGCTTTTTTCGTTGCCTTCTACCGGCCCCGACCGCTGACGGTCGGCGCCAACTCGTCGGCCAACTTTCTGCCGTCGCTCGTGCGGATGGTTCCCTCGCGTTCGCAGTCCTCGATACCTGCTACGGGGCCTCGGGGATATCGATGTGGTACCAGCGGGACCGCTCGCTTGTTCCGTGCTCGTTGATGGCCTTGATCCGGTATGTGTAAGTGGCGCCGGCCGCCACCGTGTCGTCGGTGTAGGTGGTGGCGGCGCTGCCCGTGTCCGCGACCAATGCACTGAAGTCGCCCCCGGTATTGTTCTCGCGGACGCGCCGCAGGATCACGTAGCCGGTGATGGTGTCGTCGCCGGGGTCGTCCCAGGTGAGGACCACCTGGCCGTCCGACTCCGTGGCTTCGAGGCCCGTGGGCTTGTCGGGTACGGGAGCTGCCGGAGTGTCGATGTGGGACCAGCGCGAGCGCTCGCTCGTTCCGGCCCCGTTGATGGCCTTGATCCGGTAGGTGTAGCGAGTCTCAGCCGCCACCGTGTTGTCGGTGTAGGTGGTGGCGTCCGTGCCCGTGTCCGCCACCAGCTCATTGAAGTGGCCCTCCGGGTCGACCCCGGGAATGCGGCGCAGTATCACGTAGCCGGTGATGCTGTCGTCGCCGGGGTCGACCCAGGTGAGAGTCACTGAGTCGTGGGTCGCCGTGGTGGCTTCGAGGCCCCTGGGCTTGTCCGGCGGCTCCGTGGGTTGAGCACCGGCCACAGCAGCTGTGGCCGCGCTGGTCAACGTCTCACCGTTGCCCGCGTCGTCCGTGAAGGTGACCTTCACCTTGATGGCCTTGCCCTCGTCGACGTCAACCAGGATGTAGGTCGAGCCAGTGGCGCCTGCGATTTCGATGTCGTCCGCAAGCCACTGGTACTCGTACTGGACGCTGCTAAGACCGTCCGCGTCGGCGATATCCGACGTGTTAGCTGTCAGTGTCTCCCCCACATAGGCCGTGCCGCCGATGGTGGGAACGCCGGTGGCAAGAGAGTTGGGCCGGGCTGCCACCGCCTCCGTAGCCCCGCTGGTCAGCGTCTCTTCATTGCCCGCGTCGTCAGTGAAGCTCACCCGAACCTCGATGACCTTGCCCTCGTCGGTAGCCACCAGGGTGTAGGTGGCGTTGGTCGCTCCCGCGATGTCGGAGTCGTCTGCAAGCCACTGGTACTCGTACTGGATGTTGCTAAGCCCATCCGCGTCGGCGACCCCCGATGTGTCCGTCGTCAGCGTCTCCCCCACCTGCGCCGTGCCATTGATGGTCGGCGCTCCGGTGGCAGGAGAATTGGCAGCAGCGGATGCCGACAGGACGCTGAAGACCCACGGGCGTGCCTGCTTGATCGACAGTACATTGTCGCTGGTGATCTTGAACTCGATCTCCATGGCGAACTCTTGGCCGGGTCCGATGCCGTACAGCTCCTCGAACTCGTCATGGATCGCTTCGAGATGACGGCGCAGCTGACCCAATTGGGCGTCGCTCATAAGGAGTTGTCCCGCGGGAACCAGATTGGAGCGCGCGGTAACGGTGTAGGCGCCGTCAGGGTGCAACAGCATTTCCTCAGGCACCGAGTGTGCCTCGGGATTGGTGACCAGGTCCTCGCCCAACTGCGTGTTGACGTAGTAGCTCCCGTCTCTGCGGCCGAAGGGATCGAAGCTGACGGCGACGCCGTTGGCCAACTCGTCGGAGTAGTTGGGATGCACCAGCACCCCCATCACCGCCGTCAAGTGATCTATGCGGTGGAACTCGCGCTCGGTGAAGGCCCGGAAGTTCCACATGCTCGCCCAGACTCCCTTGATGGACTTGTCGATGCCGTCCTCCTCGGTCTCCTCCGGGTCCTGGGTCTTCGAGTCGTACAGCCCCGCGCCACTGAAGCCGGGCAGGTCCTCGTTGTTGGTGCTGGACCGGTAGCGCAGCGACTGCCCATCGGGGTAGGTGGCGTGCATATCCTCCAGCGCCTCGATGATCCACTCGGGCGTCTCCCCCTTCTTGATCTTCTTGCGCAGCTTCTTCAGCTCCTTCTCTTGGGTGTCGAAATCGCTCTGGAAATCCGGGTCGGCCAGCATCTCCTTGACGTCATCGTAGAAACCGTTGTGCTTCATGAACTCGTCGTAGAAGTAGAAGGGCACCGCGAACCCCTCCGGCACGGTGCCGTCCTCGAAGCCCAACGTTCCCAGCACGGCCACGTTCGCCGCCTTGACACCGAACGCGGTCCAGTCGTCGAATTCGATGTCGCCCAAGGCGGTGATCTGTGTGACCGCGAGGTCCCGCTCGGGCGTCTGGGTCTGCGCAGGGCGGGAGGCGGCGTAGTGGGCATCGACCTCCGCAGGCGTAGCGGCACGCAGGGTCCATCCGTACCCGGCCACCGTGTAGTGAACGTAGCTGTCGATGAGATCATCGATGTCGTCGTTGTCGAGGGCATCGCGGATGAAGGCGTTGGGGACGCCGTCCTGCACAGCTCGCAGGTTGACGTGCGACAGCGGCGTCTGGGGCACGGTGGTGATGATGCCGGCGACACGGGAGAGCTCATTGGGCAGGGTCTCATAGATGACGACGTCGCGCGGGTCGGGGCGGTCCTCCAGCGCCATGACCCGGAGGAAACCGTACCCCTCCGCTTTGTTCAGGGAGATGAAGTCCACATCGGGGAAGATATCCTCCTCCAACAGCACATTGACTCGGGAATCGTCGAAGAGCGCCCGTTCCTCGTGATACAGCGGCAGAGCTCGCGCCGGCATCGGGTAGTACGCGAAGTTGTCGTCGAGCAGCGGCATGCTGGCTGCCAGCACCTCGTACCCATAGGCCACTGCCTCGAACGGGTAGGCATCCTGAGGCTCGAACTCGAAGCGGTAGACGCCCAGGGAACCGTCGGGAGCGACCACATTGGGGTGGTATACGATCTCACCCCTCATCGCACCCTGCAACCAGAGAGGCTTGTGCCAAAGATCGATGACCCATCCAAACCAGGAGTGTGCCCGGTGTGTCTCGGTGTTCATGAAATAAACAACTGGGCGGTCGGTGTCCATGAGGAACAGGTAGAACTTGACGAACTCCAGGCCTCTGAGATGTTTATCAATCACGACACGCCTGCCCTGGTAGGAAAGCGCCTCGAAGGTCTCACGGTCGGGAATCGCCACCACGCCGTCAACAAACTCGACAGGCGGCGCGGGGTTCAGGGGGTTCATCCCGGCCGGATCACCGAGTTCGGCGATGTCGTCGACGCAGTCGCCGTCGAGGTCGCCCGGCTCGGCGATGAGAAACTCATCGACCCGGTAGCGCTCAGCTGGGAGAGCCGAGAGCTGCTCGGTCAGCGTCGTCGTGCCGGCCTGACCCAAAGTCACCGACACCGGGATCTCCACCGCAGTCTCGCTGTTCAACTGGTGCATCACATAGAGCACGTAGTACTTCTCAACCGTGGACTCGACCACTACCGGAACCGACCCGACCGCAATCGACCTCGGCGCAGGACCCGAACCCGCTCCCGGACACTCGCTCGCCGGCTGCACCGGCATAGTCGACAGGCTCGCCCGGGTCTCCCGGTAGCGGGCGTCGTCGGTGAAGCTCACCCGCACCCCGACGGCCCGGCCGGCCATGTCCGGCGTCAAGGTGAGGCTGGCGCCAGCAGCGCCGTCGATGTCGCTGTCCCCGGCCGTCCACTGGTAGGCGAAGCTGGCGTCGGCCATCCCGTCTGGATCGGCGATGCCCGATGTGTGCGCCCGCAGCACCTGGTTCACCCGGGCCATCCCGCTGATCGTGGGCGCTCCCGTGGCACCATTGTTGGGCCGGGCGGCAACCACGGCCGTAGGCTCGCTGGTCAGCGACTCCACGTTCCCCGCGTCGTCGGTGAAGGACACCCGCACCCTGATGGTCCGCCCGACCTCGTTGCGTGTGAGGGTGAGGCTAGGGCCGTCGGCTCCGTCGATGTCCCTCCCTCGGGCCATCCACTGGTAGGCGAAGCCGGCGCCGGCGAGTCCGTCCGGGTCGGCGATGCCCGACGCATTGGCGGTGAGCGTCTCTCCCACCAGGGCGGTGCCGCTGATGGTGGGCGCTCCCGTGGCGCGACCGTCGGGGGCCGTCGGAAGCAGCCGGACCTCCACGGTATCTCCGTCGTTCCAACTCAGATCCGTTCCTCTCCACTGGTAGAGGTTGCCGTAGCTGTAGGACTGGAAGGACGCATCAACGGAGGCGAACTGCTCCCCTTCCAGTTCCAGCACGAAGCCGAAGGGAAGCTGCCGGTCGAAGCCGATGTACATCCAGCCGCTCGTCTCGATCATGTTCACGGTGTAGGTCGTGCCGTCCACCTCGAACGACGCCGGGGACAGGGATCCGGCCTGCTTGGCGCTGGTGGAGTAGTACCCCCAGCCCCAGTGGACCCACTCCACCGTCATCGTAGCCGTCCAGGCGGGAGTAGGCTTGTCGGCCGGAGGCTCCTCGCTGCTCGAATCGCTGCCCGAATCCGGGCCTGGGACGGTGAATTCGGGCCGGTTGTGAAGTTTCCTGCCGTCGGCGGTGCAGATAGCTCCAGGCGCCTCGCACGTTCGGTCGGCCGGCAACGCGATGGTCACATCGCCGCTCGAGGCTGGGGCCACGGTGATTTCCCATATCCGGTGGGACCCGTTCACCCTTTCAACACCGGTAATCGAACCTCCGGTTACCTCCAGGGAATGGTCCCGGAGAGTCTCGCGGCCGGTTGCAATGTCCTGGCTGAAGTGGAGCCGGAAGGTGAACCCATCGACCCCGTTGTGGTTCTCCGGAGCCAGTCTGAACCACGCCGCCGGCGGGGCCAGCGGCAATTGCGGCACTGGAGCGTCTGCTCCCGAGGTCAGGGTCAGGCTCACTTCCAGCGTGTCCCCCGCAGACCAGTTCCAGTCCCGGGCCTCCCACCAATATGCGTCTCGGTACTTGGTGATCGGGCGCGAGCTCTCCCGCCTTTCATATTGAACATCGCCGATGCCTAGCGTGAAGTCCCCTTGCAGTTCCGGGTCAATGCCAAGGAACAGACCGTCGGATTGGTGTGCGAGCACCAGGACGCGGTACGTCGTCCCGTCCAAGGTGAAGGTGTCGGCTGAGAGTGTCCCGTCCATTCCCCAGGCTGAGTAGCCCGACGCCAAGGGTATGTAGGATGTGTCCGTGCCTACGGTCAACGCGGCGGACCATGCCACCAGGGCCACTGCAACAGTGGCCGTGCTGGTCAGCGTTTCTGCGTTGCCCGCTTCGTCGGTGAAGCTAACCCGCACCCTGATGGCCTTGCCCGCGTCGTCATCGGCCAGGGTGTAGGTCAAGCCGGTAGCACCGGCGATTTCAGCGTCGCCGGCAAGCCACCGGTAGGTGAACGACACATCCTCCAAGCCGTCCTCGTCGGCGATATTAGACGTGTCCGCCGTCAGCGTCTCACCCACCTGGGCGGTGCCGCTGATGGTTGGCAGGCCGGTCGCCGGGGTGTTCTCAACACTAGCTTGGGCCAGCGGAACACCCTTTCCCAACGAGGCGGCAAAGAGCAGGGTCAACGCAATCGCCAGAATGATGGCGGTTGCCAGGCTGCGATGGAAGGCGGACGGGGCCGCGGGCCTCACGGCAACACGGGCTGCTGTGACCGCTGTCTCCACTCCGTTTATTGGCCTATCGAATCCCAAATCGAGTATCTCTTGAAAAAATGGGCGCAGCGTCAGTTGGACTCGTCGCTGTGCCAGCCCGAGCCGAACATCATCCCGTCCTGGCCGAGGATCCAGACCCGCACGTCCTCGGTGGTCACCCAGTTGCCCTCTGCGGTGGCCTCGAACCTATCCGTGCCGAGGAGGTCTTTGATGTCCCTTCCCACCATTGCTTTGTCGTAGTGGTCTATGATCGTGCCGCTTTCGTCGGCTATGAACGCGAACCAGTCCCCTTCAACGTTTTCGGCGCTGTTGTAGTAGGCGATGACCGCAGCCAGTCCCGCAAAAGCAATCTCGGGGCTGGCGAAGTAGGCGATGGTCCCCTCCAGCCCTACTTCACGGAACACGCGGGCAGCTGTGGCCACCAGGGACTTGGTGAACTCGTCGGCGTTAATGTACCAGCCGGAGGCGAACAGCAGGCCGTCGTGCCGCACGGCCCAGACGTTCTTGAGCTCCAGGTGATCGAAATCGATACCAAGACCCCCGCTCTCCGGGTTCCGGTACACGTAGGACACCCACTTGCCGTCCTCGGTGGCCGACAGCATCTCCGGCCCGAAGTTGTAGCCGTTGGCGTCTGTGCCCACCCAGCCCTTCACGTCCAGCCCCAGGCGCCGTGCGTCGGGATGGCCGATGACCAGATCGTTCTCGTCGATGATGAAGACGTACCACTGGCCGTCGACGCTCTCCGGGCGGTTGTAGTAGGCGAGGGTCTCCTCCAGGCCCACGGCGTCGTACAGGTTCGTCGCCTGCTGGACGAACGCCTTGGTGTAGGCGGGGGTGTCCGACTTGCTGGGGCCGGACTCGTACCAGCCGGACCCGAAGATCAACCCGTCGTGGATAATCACCCAGGAGTGCTTGATCTCCACAGCGCCGGAGGCGGGATTGGCATAGGTGTAGTCGAACCAGGCGCCGCTCTCCGTGGCTGAGGCGGCGATCGCAGCCCCCGCGGGGTAGGCGTTGGGACCGAGTGCCTGCGAAGCGCGCTTGCCCAAGAGGTCCGGGGCCGCGGCGTTAGCCATGATGGTTTGGTTCCCGTCGGCGATGAAGACGTACCACTGACCATCTATGCTCTCCGGGCGGTTATAGTAGGCGAGGGTGGCGTCGAGTCCCTGGGTCTCGTACATGGTGATGGCGTTGTCGACGAAGAACCTGGTGTACTCGGCGGGGGCGGACTTGGGCGGAATGGAGGCCACTACGCCCCGCGCTATCCGCTCGGCCTCTGCGGCGGTCAGCCTGGCTTGAGGTTCGGGGATGGCCGCGATCGCAGCCTCGACTATCTCCTCGACCTCATTTTCGGTCAGTCCCGCTTCCGGCTGAGACATGTCCGCCAACGCCCTGCGGATCGCCTCCTCCACGTCGGTGGAGGTGAGTCCCGGCTCCGGTGCGGGCGCATCGGCCAGCTCCTCACGCACGATCTCCTCTACCTCGACGCGGGACAGCCCGTCTCCGTCTCCGCAGGCAGCAAGGAGGAGGACGGCCAGCATGGCCAGCGCCGCCAACGACAATGGGACCTTGGTGATCTTCATGTTAGTTGTCCGCTTCGTTCATCATGTATTCAGTAGCGGCTTGACGGGGCAATTCACAACCCGCTACAGGCCCCCGATGTCCGCCGACACCATGTGACCTGAGTCGGCGGCGACGGCGTCGTGAGTCAGGACCGCTGGATTTCCAACCGAGTTGCTGATGAAACCGTCGTTCAGGGTCAGTTTGTTCGCGCCTATGGCTATGCCGTCGCTGTCCATGTCGCCGCCGGCGACCACGTAGGTGAAGGTCAGCGTCGCGCCGGCGGGAGGATGGAAGTCGGCGCTCCTGGCTTCGCCGCCGACATTCAATTCGATCTGCGGCGTGCCTCTTACCCCGACAAATTCGCTGAACGTCACCGAAACGCTTATGGAGTCTCCAAGCCCGTAGGTATCGTCACTCCCGGGATCGGACGTGATTGCGACACCAGTTATGGTGGGAGCCCCGGCCGGGTCGGTTCTCTCCACCACGTCAGTGACAGTCACCGTGACGTCCAGCGAGCCGTCCTTCATCCCCGGTACAGACGCCGTCACCGTGATTTCGTACACATTGTCGCCGTCCGAATCGGCAGGGTCCTCGAAATCGGGTGGACTCTTGAATGAGAGGGTCCCGTCGGTGGTGATCTCGAAGTCCCCGCTGTCGTCGCCCGTCAACCCGAACGTCGGGTCCTCCTGTCCGTAGAAGCCGGTTGTCTGGACGTATCTTCCTATCGCTCGACGGTGGTTCTCGCGCACCACCGGGGACTGATTGCCGTGCAGTTCCAGGGTGGGAGAGCCGTCGACCTTGTGCCCAGCATCGTCCTGGACAGCGTCGCTTGAGAGGACCAGGGCCAGTCCGGCGGCGCTTTCGAGGCTGGCGCCATTCGGGTTGAGCGCGTCAGCCTTGAACGAGATGCCGTCGGCGTCCTGGTCGTTCCATCTCACGTAGTACAGAAAGAGGTAGGCGGCTCCGGAGCCGCCATTGGAGATGGCCACTCTGTCCCCATCTCCAATCACGAAGTTGAGCTGGGGTCTGCCGCCCCTGGGGCGAACGTCGATGTTGAAAGACACCTTGAATTCGATGGTGTCCGTTCTCTGGTAGGTGTCGTCGTCTCCCGGGTCGGAAAAGATCTCGATGCCTGTAATGACCGGCGTCACGCCAACCCTGTGCCCGATGTCATCATCAAGGCCGTCGTGGGCCAGATTGGCCTCGTTACCGTCAGCATCCTCAATGGAACTGCCGCCAAACATCCGAAGGGAGTTTGCCTTGACGGATACGCCATCGGTGTCCAGGTCAATGTTGCTGACCCAGGCCGCAAATACAGCCTCTGCGCCCGATGCGCTTTCGTAGCGGGCTTTGGCCTCTCTATTCCCGATTTCCACTATCAGGCCAGGGAATCCCTCTACGACGACATCCTCGCTGAACGTCACAGCGACCCTTATGTAGTCCTCAACGCCGTATACGCCGTCGTCTCCGGGATCGGACGTGATCTCAAGCGACGATACGGTAGGCGCCCCGGCGCCATCATTGGCGGCCGCGGATTGAGGCCCTTCCCCCAAAAGGGACACAGAGCAGATGGCGGCCAGGAGCATTAGAGCGGACAACAGGCGGACCCCGCCGTACCTCTTCAGTTCGGCTCGATTGCTATTCGGGTTTCTCATCTCACTCTCCTTTCATGCCGGCCAAGAGGCGCCGACGCCGCCAAGGACAACTTGCTCAACTTCCGGTTAGTCATATGTCTGTGCCTCCGCAAGCCATTAGAGTCCTCCGACCTGAGAGTCCTGGTCTTCCACGAGGACGCGAACATCCGCAAAATAGGTGGTGTAATCGTCCCGGTCGTAGTGCCACACTATTCCCCAGGCATCGAGTGAGTCATCATCCTCGTAGGTGGATACCGTCACCGTCTGGGGCGTGTTCCAGTTCTCCGGGGTGAACGTCAAACTGGCAGGCGTTGACTGTACGGTCTGGTACGGAGCCACTACGACGGTGACGTCTTCCGGCGGCTGCGAGACAAGGGTAACGGTGTACGTTGCGCTGCCGCCTTCCGCTATCGTGAGGTCTTCCGTGGACAGTTCAAACACGGGCGCCCTGTCGGGACGAGGATAGGTTCGAGCGTCGTTCTGGACCGCCTGGTCGGAAAAGAGCGGAACGGCGTTCCCGGCAGCGTCAACGAGGATGCCTCCTCCGTTTTCGGCAAATATGTTGTCGTAAGAGACCCGTAGCTCCTGGTGACCGGATACAGCGAACGACAGCTGCAGCCAGAGCTCGTTGCCGGAGATGTAGTCGTTGTCCGACAGGACGTCATCATGGCCGTCCACGGTCACGTCCATGACCGCTTTGAAGAAACGGTATACGGGGACGTTGTACTGCTGTATGGCGTATGCAACCGCCGGACTGACGGTGATCTCTTCGCTGAAGGTCACGATGACATAGCCCCCATCGGTCCTCGCGCTCTCGAACACCGGGGCATCGGTGTCGGGTTCATCGTCGGCGTCCTGCGCGTTCAGGGTGTAAGGGAAGAACGAGAGCGCGCCTGCCACGATCAACACTCCGAGAATCGCGGACAGTTTCGTTGCCTTGACCACTATTGGTATTGCTCTCCTCTACAAGCTGGGCGTGTCACGGGGCAATCCCCGGGCCATTAGAGGCCCCCGAGGGGGGTGTAAAACAACTCTGTAGGCCGCGACCACGCGCCCCATCCATCGTCGCCGAACCGGCCGCGGACCCGGATGCTCACCACGCTGAATTCGCCGTCCGCGATGCGGACCGTCCCGCTCAACTCGGGCCACCTCCCGCCGGTGTTACTCATGGTGAAGCTCACGTTGGTGTCGCCGTTGCAGTCGCCTGTGAGGTTGATGTGGCGGTCGGGAGAGCGGTAGGTGTGGGCGTTGCAGCTTCCGGCACCGAGGTGTTTGCCACAGCCGATGTGGGAGCATGTGTTGGTTCCGGATTGACCCTCTGCTCTGATGAGGTAGTGGTGCTAGAATCGGTCCCGTTTGAAGGAATGGGCTCTGGCTCATCGGAACACCCGGTTAGCAGGATGGCGAGCACTGCGATGCTCAGCACCAGACCAATGATTGACTTCGACATTGCTTTCACGTCCTTAAACGTCCCTACATTGAAGCTTGTTGGCTCCTCATCACTTGACCTTTGGACTAGGGCGGCGTGGCTTGGCCATAGAAATCATCGCCCCAGCACTCGACGGAGCCGTCGGTCCTCACCCCGCAGGTGTGGTACCACCAGGCGCTGACCGAGGCGAACTCCCAGGACGGCGCCGTGGCCTGACCATAGCCATCATCGCCCCAGCACACGACGGAGCCGTCGGTCCTCACCCCGCAGGTGTGGTACCTCCCGCCGCTGACCGAGGCGAACTCCCCGGACGGCGGCGTGGCCTTACCATATGCAACATCGCCCCAGCACTCGACGGCGCCGTCGGTCCTCGCCCCGCAGGTGTGGAGCACCCCGGCGCTGACCGAGGCGAACTCCCCGCGCGGCGGCGTGGCCTCGCCATAGCCATCAGCGCCCCAGCACACGACGGAGCCGTCGGTCCTCACCCCGCAGGTGTGGTTACTCCCGGCGCTGACCGAGGCGAACTCCCCGGACGGCGGCGCGGCCTGGCCATGTCTGTCCAAGCCCCAGCACTCGACGGAGCCGTCGGTCCTCGCCCCGCAGGTGTGGAAATACCCGGCGCTGACCGAGGCGAACTCCCCGGACGGCGGCGTGGCCTGGCCATATTTGTCCCGGCCCCAGCATTGGACGGAGCCGTCGGTCCTCACCCCGCAGGTGTGGAGCCCTCCGCTGCTGACCGAGGCGAACTCCCCGGACGGCGGCGTAGCCTGACCAGCCCAGCTGGACCCCCAGCACACGACGGAGCCGTCGGTCCTCACCCCGCAGGTGTGGGACACCCCGGCGCTGACGGAGGCGAACTCCTCGGCGGACCTGGTCTTTGGTGCGGCGGCAGTCGCCGTGGCTGTGGGCGTAGCTGTGGCGGTCGGGAGAGCGGCAGGTGTGGGCGTTGCAGCTTCCGGCACCGGGATGTTTGTCAGAGCCGATGTGGGAGCATGTGTTGGCTCAGGATTGACCCCCTGCTCCGATGAGGTGGTGCTGGAATCGATCTCGTTCGAAGGATTGGGATCTGGCTCATCGGAACACCCGGTTAGCAGGATGGCGAGGATCGCGATGCTCAGCACCAGACCAATGATTGACTTCGACATTGCTTTCACGTCCTTAACTTCCCTAAGTGGAACCTTGCTAACTCCTCTTCGCTTGACCTTTCATCGAATGGGGGGCGGACCGGGTCGCGGAGACCACGTCAACACGGGCTGTTGCGACCGCCGTCTCTGCTCCGTCGAGCATTGGGATTCCTCGTCTACCGGTACTGGTCATCGCTCCCCTCTCCTAGCGTCGTATGATTGCCTGGACACTTCCTTGCCCATGACAAGGCTTGCCGCCCGAAAAGCAGCCCTTGTCAACATAAATCGTAGAGAGCTTCCAAGCCGGATATAAGGTGCAAATGTCTATTTTGCTCTAGGCATTTATCTAGACATTTGTCTATAGGAATTGCATAGGCAAATGACTACGAGGGGCCTATGCACATGCCGCGGCAGGTCTCAGCCCGGCGTGTTCAGGAAGCGGTGTGGACGCTCAACGGGACTCCCATCGGCTGACGGTCGGGGAATGGCGGGACGCAGCCGTGAGCGTCGAAATGGCGGCGGCGGTCTGGAACAAGCCGGAGGCCCCCGCCGTTACAGCAGGGGCCTCGTCGCTGCTCGCTCCGTTACCTGTCGGTCTGCTTCCTCGGTTCCCGGCGGACCGACGGCGGGGCAAGGCAGGAGGGCTTGCGGCGCGAACGCTGCGGGGCCGCCTTGCCGGGGGACGTTGGGCGGGCGGTGGAGGCGCTATCGAGTCGTGGGGAGTTGGCGCGGGAGAAATTCAGCCGAGCTCTCGGTCCACCAGTCCGTTTCGCACGGCCCAGACGACGATCTCCTGCTTGCTGCCGAATCCCAGCTTGTCCTGTATGTGGTAGATGGTGTTGCGGACCGTCGATGAGCGGTTGCCCCTGGCCTCGGCGATGGCGGCGTACGACATCCCCTGCGCGAACTGCGCGAGTATCTCCTTCTCCCTCGATGTCAGCTCCTTCCTCCGGGGCGAATCAATGTCCTCCGGCAGGTGGCGCAGCCGCCTGAACACCCGTCTCATCACGTCCCGGGGCATCCGGTACTCGCCTCCGGCTACGTCCCTGACCATTGCCAACAGCTGCTCCGTCCCGGTGAACTTCTGAAGGTATCCGTCGGCGCCGGCGGCCACCGCCTCTATGACGGCGTCCTTCTCGGTGGAAGCAGTCAGCATGAGCACCCTGACGTCCTCCAGGGCGTCTATGATCTCGCGGCACGCATCTATCCCGTCCCTGCCCGGCATCAGCACGTCCATGATGATGAGGTCCGGGACCACCTCCTTCGCCACCCGCTCCGCCTCCTCGCCGTCCCCGGCGTGTCCCACCACCTCGAACTCGCCGGTCCGCTCCAGCAGCTGCTGGAGACCGTCACGCATGACCGGGTGGTCATCCACCAGCAAGACTCTGGTCGGGGTCGAAGTCATTTTAGCTCCCTCCTCTCATATGCCTGTAGGGAAGCTCGCAGGTCACAGTGGTTCTCCATCCGGACCCGCCTGTCTCCACCACCAGCCTGCCGCCCAGCCGCTCGGCGTCCTCCCTCATGTTCCTGAAGCCCTGGCCGCGCGTTGCGTAGTCATCGGGAAGACCGGTCCCATCGTCGCAAATCGACATCCGCAGTCCGTCGCCCTCGAAGTCGAGGCCGACGCGGACGTGACTCGCATGGGAGTGGCGGAGGGCGTTGGTCAGGGCGTTGAAGGCGATGGAGAACAGCGCCCCCCGCGTTGCGATGGGCAGGGGCGGTTCGACGCCCGTCTGCACCATGTCGGCGGGAATGGAGGAGATGGTCGAGAAGGTCGCCGCCAGCGACTCCAGCACCCCGCCAAGCTCCATCCCCTCGAAGATCTCCCCGATCTCCATCGGGTGCCTCATCTCCCACATCGCCGACCTCGACAGGGCTGAGGTCTCGTCGAGCGTCGACATCAGCTCCTCGTTGGACCGGTCGGCAAGCTCCTTCGCCCTCTCGATGCCCATCCCTATCAGGTAGGCGGACTGGGCCATCGTGTTGTGGATGGCGTGGGAGAGCTCGATGCGCTCCCGTTGAAGCGTCCGCTCCCGCTCCACCGCCTCCATCCTCCTGATCCGCTCCACCCTGGAGATCAGGTTGACGACCACCACCACGGTGTACATCCCGGCAACCCGTATGAGCAGTATCTCCTCGTCATTGGCTGAGAAGTCCAGCCGGGGCTCCACCGCGAGGCAGAGGGCCGCGTAGACGGCCGCCGCCATCGTGACCCAGACGAGGGTGAGCCTGACCGACCCGAATACCACCGCGAACAGGGCGAGGGACGGGTAGTACCCCACGAAGAAGGGAGACTCGAACCCCCGGTGCGCCGCAACGCCGCCGCTGAGCATCGCCAGGTCCAGGGCGCTCAGCGCGAGCATCCACCGCCAGGACACGGTCCTCTCCGTGGCGAGCCGGTAGTGGAGGTATCCGTTGGTGGCGAACAGCAGTATTGCAAGGGCCACGTTCGGCGCGTACACCACCTCGTCGACGTTGAGCGGGTACAGCCAGGCGAACGCGGCAATAGACCAGACGAACCAGCGTCCCCAGACATAGACCCTAGCCACGCGGCGCAGTTCGCCCGGCTCCGGCAGGTCGAAGCTGTGCAGGAAGGCCGGAAGTGCGCTGGCCGCTGTGCTCACTGGATTCAGGACTCTTCTCCATCAGGTTGGATTACGGCAGATCGCGGCTGGAATGTGATATGTTCCTCTACCGGGAGCGGCGGCCTCAGCCTCGAAATGAGAAGGTCTAAATAGGCAAAACCCGCCAGGTGGAAATACCCGTCCAGCAGTCATTCATATCCTAGAATTTAGTCCAATGAACTGAAGGCATCAAGGGCGTATGAACCACACCGCTTATAGGCATGTGTCTATGCCATGGACTCTAGGATGTGGCCGGATTTCGGCGTACTGTTGTGGAAACTAGCTGATTCGTGCTCCTCATATAGGTTGAGGCTTATCACGTTGCCTTCTAGAATGCAGCGACATTTACCGTAGCGGGACCCACATGATGATGGAATACGATAACACGGACACAATCGTTATGATGGGCGAGACCGGCGCGACGATCCAGCAGGTGCCGGATTGATTCGGACCGTCCTGCTCATCGGGGTCGTGGCTCTCGCCGCAGTGGTCATGACCGGGTGCGAGCGTTTGTTTCCTGACGTCGAGGACTGGATTGCCGACTCGGAGACGCTCGCACGACGCTTCGACGCCCGGCTGGGCGACCTGAAAGAGTGCGTCGAGGAGGACAGCTGCGAAGAGGCGCTTGATGCGGAGAGAGGCGTCTTCGTCATGTGCTCGTGGGTCATGTCGCGTGGAGATCTTGCTCCGGAGGGTTTCGAGGCGGCGGAGTGGCCGCGGTTCGACACGCTCTGCGAGGGGCTGGAGGGGGTGCTGGAGCTGCCGAAGGCGGGCGCGCTCCTGCGCATTGAGGACCTCCAGGATGAGACAGGCCGCATCAGTGAGGGAATCCGTGACGACATCGAACCCCGAGAGCGGGAAAAGGCGGAATGAGACGAAGGTCAGGAACTGGTTGAGACTGCCTAGCGCCCATCGGAATGGATGTCACCGTGGGCACCATCCCCGGAGTCCAGCATCAGTTCCGACAATAGCCACCGGCCCACTTTTCCCCATAGCCGTCCCAAGGTCTCGCGAGGTCACCCTCAACCTCACTCGCGTCCCGCCATCGTCCCTTATGAGATCAGGAGCCACATCACACATTCAGACATCCTTTAGGACCCTGTCAATGCCGAAGCCGAGGGGCTCGGCAGTTTCACGGGCTGCCCAGCCACATCCCGAAACCCTTCTACCTGTCATCCACGTTGACCTACCTGGAAAGGTCCGAATAGGTATCCAGGCCTGCCGCTTCCAAATATGCGGTTCTTATGACGCTTGCCGGGATCGAGCGGACTCTCGTGCAAGGGGGCAATTCACGGCCCGGAGCCGGATGGGTCGCCCCCTTTGAGCAATATGCTCAAGCTATATCCACGAAAGGGCCGCCAATTGGCTTTCGCCTTCGGCTTGCGAGACAGCCTGCTCAAAACCCTTCACCCGACCGCGCGGATTGCGCTGTCGTGTTTGATGGCCGTAGCCGTGATTACGGCATGTGACAAAGGAGATATGCCTGCTCCGACTCAGGAGCCAACAGCCACCACGACGCGGGAACCGACGCCCACGCCAATTCAGACCACCCGTCCCGGCGCGGCAGGGCTGGACGACCCTCTATTTCCCGAGCTGGGCAACGGCGGTTATGACGTTTCCCGCTACACGGTGACCCTCGACATCGACGTGGGAGCCAACGAGATCTCGGGCCGGGCTCGAATCGAAGCCGACGCTACACAGAACCTCTCCTCGTTCAATCTGGACTTTCGAGGCTTAATGGTTACGCAGGTCGCCGTGGATGGCCGCCCAGCCGACCACTCTCGCGCCGGATACGAGCTGACAATCGAGCCCGGTGCGCCAATCCCCGCAGGAACGACCTTCAAAGCCACGGTCTCTTACGAGGGTCAGCCTTCGACCAGCTCCGTGCCTGGAACAAGTCTCCTGACAGGCTGGATAGACTACGAGACCGGGATAATTGCGTACGGCGAACCCTGGGGAGCGTCGCACTGGTTCCCAGTCAATGAGCATCCATCCGATAAAGCCCTGTACACCTTCATCATCACCGTGCCCGAGCCCTATGAAGTGGCCTCAAACGGCGAATTGACCAGTACCACCGACCACGGGGAGACTGTTACGTACGTATGGGAAAGCATCCACGAGATGGCCAGCTATCTAACGTTCCTGGCGGTCGCTCAGTTTGACGACGTCGCCGATGAAAGTCCTGGGGGGATAACCGTCGTTGACTCGGTGGAAACGTCGATAGACGAATCAGCAAGGGATAGTCTGGACAGCGTCCCTTTGATAGTCGATTTCTTCAGTGAACTGTTCGGGCCATATCCATTCGAGTCCACCGGCTCCGTCGTCATCGACGAGGCGATTCCGCCGCTGGAAACCCAACCCCGACCCGTCTACGGGATACGGGCCCTGGAGAACTTCGGCGACAGGTTGATAGCCCACGAGTTGGCGCACCAGTGGTTTGGGAACCTGCTTACTCCCGCGTCGTGGCAGGACTTGTGGCTGAACGAGGGGTTCGCCACCTACGCTGAGTGGCTGTGGCTGGACCACAAGTCCGGCGGCGGCTGTTTCGAGGAGTTCTGGGAGATGGTCTGGCGACCTGTCTATGGGCCGCCGGCGAATCCCGACCCCGACACCCTTTTCAGCGGCAGTGTGTATGCGAGAGGCGCAATGGCCCTCCACGCACTGCGCATTGAAATCGGCGACGAGGCGTTTTTCAAGACTCTGCGTGAATATATTTCCCGCCACGCCGGGGGTAACGTGACAACCGAGGACTTTGTGGTCGTGGCTCAGGAGATGGCGGGCAGGGAACTGGACGACCTTTTTGATTCCTGGCTCTTTGGTGAGACCACTCCTCCTCCGCCGGGAATGAACGGCGGTCTGGGCAATCAGCCAACTCCTTCTCCAGGTCGGGCTATTGGGGAGAGGTGTCTACACGGACATCGGTAACAGCCCCACGGTCCAACTATATCTTCACCACGCCGCTCGTCAGCTACCCGATGCCAGATGGAGGGAGGCGGGAAAAGGCGGAGGCATGATTGTGAGGGACGGAGGGCAGGGTGCTGGCGGAACCTTTCTTGAGTCACGCTGCCCCGGCCCACCACAATTGCCGGGGAGGGCCTTGGTGGAACCTCACAGAGCCCCAACCACATCTCGAAGACCGTTCTTTCTACCGTCAAAATAGGCTCACCAGACTTGATGAAGTCAAGAACCTTAACCTTGGGGGTCAGGTTGGCGGTGTATTTTGACGCCGACCTTGCCCCGCTGGCGGTCCGCCGAGAATCAGAGGCAGGCCGACAGGTTACGGAGCTAGCAGCGATGAGGCCCCTGCTGTAACGACGGGGCCTTTGGCTTGTTTCAGACTGCCGCCGACGCCCCCCGATCCCTCCCCATTCCCTCTGATAGGCGATGCGGGTCCGATTGAGCGTCCAAGTGGTTTGCTGACTACGCTGGGCTGAGACCTGCCGCGGCATGGACATAGAGGCCCCTCGTAGTCATTTGCCTATGCAATTCCTATAGACAAATGTCTAGATAAATGCCTAGAGCAAAATAGACATTTGCTCCTTACATCCGGCCTGGAAGCTCAGTACGATGGGCCAGGATGCAGCGGCAGGCGGTGGGAGAACCACCTGTTGCCACTCCCTAACCATCACCAACCGTTCTATGCAATAGAATAGAATTAGGAGGACAAGATGCAACTTCGAGTTGCAGGTTTGGCAACAGGAGCGCTCGGCGCTGTTCTGCTGGTGATTGGCGCGCTTCTCCCCTGGCTAACGGTGCATGACCAGTCACACAATGGGCTAGACTTGGAGGACGGCTGGCTCACCGTAGGACTAGGGGTAGCGGCTTTGGTCATCCTGTTGTTGGTTACCATCTTCGGGCGGACTGGGAGATGGATGGCCCTCATAGGTGGCTTTCTGGTCTTGGCAATGGGCGTTCTCAACACATTCGCAGCGGTGATAGATATGGATCTCGGCACCGCTGACGCGCTCCTAGGCGCCTCCGTTGCTTATGGGCTGTATGTTGTCCTTATCGGGGGCATCCTTATGGGGCTCGCGGGCTTGGCCCTTCTCGTCTTAGGAGCCAAGGGTAGTCTCGGCCGGACAGCTTCCTCCTCCTGACCCGGGTGGAAGGCATGACAAGGCCGTCCAGCCCAACTCCTCCTTCCGGGAGGTCCCAGTTCGGAAACTCTCTAGTTCACCCGCAAGCTGGAGCACGCCGGCGCCTTCAAGTCCCCGCTCGGGGCGGAACGGCGTCAGAGTCGTCTCCATTACCGGCAGGCCCGCGGGTTGACCGCACTCGGAGATGCCAAATCGGCGCAAGTAGAGTTTGCTTCGGTCAGCGCCGGGTGGCTCCACACCTGCGGGGTGAGGACCGACGGCACCGTCGGATGCTGGGGCCGCAGTAATTTTGGCCAAGCTTACCCACCTAATCCAAAGGTCAAGTGATGAGGATCCAACAAGTTTCAAGTTAGGGGCGTTAAGGACGTGAAAGCAATGTCAAAGTCAATCATTGGTCTGGTGCTGAGCATCGCGGTTCTCGCCACCCTGCTAACTGGATGTTCCGATGAGCCAGATCCCATTCCTTCAAACGGGACCGATTCTAGTCCCACTACCTCATCGGAGCAGGGGATCAATCCGGAACCAACACATGCCCCCACATCGGCTGTGACAAACACCGCCGCTCCGGAAGCCGCAACGCCCTCAGAAACGCCGACTGTCACCGCACGGGAAGCGGCGACGCCCACACCTGCCGCTCTCCCAACCGCCACGGCAACGGCCGCAGCCACTGAGCCATATCCCGTTCCTTTGTGGCAAGGGCCTTTTTTCGATCTGATGAAACTCATCCCGTTAACCCAGGACAGCCGTGCCTTCGTTTCAATTAGCGATTACACCCTCGCACGGGAAGCAAACGGCATTCAGGCCCCGGCGGAGGACGCCAACGCCGAGGACCTGGAAGAATACCTGCGAGAGCTCCAACTAACAGGACTGGCCGGAGGGCCCTGGATAAGTGGATTCACACGTGAATCCATGGCTCAACTAGAGCAGAAGTACCTGGGCTTCGGCGTGGGAGACGTCGAGCGGAGTATCCTGGTTGGAGAACCACCCTACACCCTGGAGGCGGTAAGTGGCCGCTTCGATCCCGAGACCACCGATGCATCCCTCGCCGCCTGCGCCGAGTGCGATAAGCCCGACGTACAAGAACACTTGGGAGTGAAGTTCTACAGCTGGGGAGAGGACTACAAGCCAGACTTCAAGAAGAGACTGCAACCCCCGGCATACGATGTATTAGGCAGAGGCGGCCGGATTGCCGTTCTGGACTCTGTTGTGTTCAGAACACTTGGGACTGCGGGCATGAGGTCGCTGATCCGCACCTATGGTGGAAACGGAGACTCCCTCGCAGACGACCCTGACTTGGCGTTGGCTGCTGGCGCATTACAGAATCTCGGCGTCTATTCGGCATTACTGGCTGGGGACGTGGAGAGGTTTACCGACCCTCTTGATTCCCTCCTCAGCGCCGAAGAGCAGGAACAGCTACAGAAAATGATGGACCAACTACAGATGGAAGCAGGAACTACCTCGGATAAGTACAGCGTCCTGGGGGCGGGCGTTGCAAAGGATGCGGACGGCTTTGTCACGATCTTGGTCTTTGTCTACGAGGACGAGGGTGCGGCAAGCCGCAGCGTGCAGGACTTCGAGGAGAGGTTAGCCAACGGGCGGAGCATGTTAACGGAGCAGCCCTGGACCGAATACTTCCCAGAGGGTGAGGTATGGAATGACGGGAGGGCGCTGATCGCCAGGTTGCGCACCGAGCACCCCCGGATCTGGGAGCAGATGGTGTTGTCTGTGGATTCCCTGCTGTGGCAAGAATAGCTGAGGTGCAAGACGTAGCTGCCGCACCCGTTCGGGGCGTCTGAACGGAATTGGGTATCCGAACCTTACATCCGGCTTGGAGGCTCACTACGATTTAGGTTGGCGAGGGCTGCTTTTCGGGCGGCAAGCCTTGTCATGGGCGCCGAAAAGTCCAGGCAATCATACGGCGTTAGGAGATAGGAGAAAGGAGCGAAAATGTCGAAGTCCATTACAAGCAGTGTGCTGCTCGCGGGCGCGATACTCCTCGCCATTCTCCTGCCCGGATGTTCCGATGAGCCGACCCCTTCGCCGGTGGCCAAGATTACTCCTAGCTCCACGGCCACCGCAACCCTGACGCCAGCTCCCATAGCTACACCATCACCCGCTCCTACGGCAACGGTCACCGCAACCCTGACGCCTACGGCTACTCCTACACCCACTCAGACCGCGATGCCCACGGCCACTCCG
This sequence comes from Dehalococcoidia bacterium, assembly GCA_965197645.1. GTDB lineage: Bacteria > Chloroflexota > Dehalococcoidia > Plut-88900 > Plut-88900. The sequence goes on from OZ240219.1 coordinate 1,991,793, forward strand.
ACGCCCGTTCCGACTGCAACACCGACCGCCACGCCCACTCAGACCGCCACGCCCACAGCCACTCCGACGCCCACTCCAGTTCCCACGGCTACACCCACTCCGACTCCTACACCAACGCCAACTCCCACGCCTCCTCCCGATCTAGTGATTGACACTCCAACGCTGAGCGACAGCAGTCCGATGACGGACCAAGCCCTCACGCTAAGAGTCACCGTGGGGAATCGGGGCAGCGGTCCCTCGGGGCCCACTACGCTCACCTACTACCGCTCCGACGACTCGACGATCACGCCCGCCGATACCGAGGTGGGCACGGACGGGGTTGCCGGGCTCGGTGCATCGGAGAGCGGCGCAGAGTCAATCCTCACCTATGCGCCGTCCACACCGGGCGCCTATTACTACGGCGTCTGCGTGGACTCGATGCCCGGCGAGTCCGATACAACCAACAACTGCTCCGCCGTGGCGGCTGCAACCGTTTCGGAGTTCGACATTGACAATCTTCCGTGGGTCGCCGACGAAGTAACCGGCGACGAGCGGCAAGCGATGGACCACATTCGCGTCCTCGCTACAATCGACCGTTCGATGGCCCAGCGAGTAGCGGGCTCACCGTGGCTCTCCGACGGAGTAACCGAAGATGAGCTGCGGATGTTGGATGACCTCCTTGACTTGGCCGGAGTCCACTCGGAAATAGCCGTCTTGGTGACAACCGCGCCCGATGAGACAGGGCGTCTCATTGAGGCCTTCCTGTCTTCACTGCAATGGATACTCTCCAGTGACCCTGGCAGGTCGGAGCAGTTCCTGGGTCAACCATGGTTCCAAGATGGGCTGACGGAAGAGGAGGCTGCGCTGATCGTAGTGTTGCAAGACGCCGCGGATTCAGAGGACGTATTCCGGGACCTCCTCCAGGGTGGCCATGTGCGGTCGGACACGATCTCCCTGCCCCTGGCTGGTGAGGTGGACCTGTTTGCAGTCGGCAGGTCGGAGCTGTGGCTGGAGGGAACACTTGAAAGAATGGCTTTCGCAGTCGAGTCGATGGAGGCTTTCATGGGCACACCCTGGCCACAGCCCGACGTCATCGTGCTTCTGGAACTCGAAAGTGACATGGGTTATGGCGCAGCCGGGTGGAACTCCGGCACTCACGTTGTGGCGAAGAACACGTCCAAGGATCTCACCTACCACGAGTTGGCCCACTTCTATTTTGGCGGCAACGTTCCGTGGTGGTTATCAGAAGGCTCGGCGGACTTCCTGATGCTCCACATCAATCGGTTGACCGGAGACGAATTTCCCTTTGGCTCTCTCTATATCCATGACCAGATTCGCATACTTGAAGTGTGCGCTCCTCATGGCTCAGCCAATGTCCAGGGGTTCATCGAGACCGGGACGGGGGACTCCTATTGTCCGTATCTGCTTGGGCGTCAGTTCCTGGCGGGAATGTATCGAACCCTAGGGCATGAGGTGGTTTCGTCAGCTCTGCGGGAGTTATACGAGACAGGTGAGGGCATTGGCAGGACCGCGACGGAAGACGAGATTTACCGGGCGTTTCTGACGAACACCCCGTCATCGCAGCGGAATGACTTTCAGTTCTGGTATCACTGTCTTCATGGCCGCTCAATTCCCGGCTATACCGCTGCAACCAAGCCCGCGGCCCCGCCCGACAACAGAGGCGCACTGGTTGCGCTCTACAACGCCACCAACGGTCCGGGCTGGAAGAACAGTGAGAACTGGCTGAGCGAGGCTCCCCTCGACGAATGGCATGGCGTGGCCACCGACTGTGACGGCTCTGTTATTGGGCTGAAGCTGATAGAGAATCAGTTAACCGGCCCTATACCGCCGGAATTGGGCAGGCTATCCAATTTAATAGAGCTAAACCTCTGGGGCAATCAGCTGACCGGCTGCGTGCCGGCAACACTGAAGGTCAGCGAAACCAACTACACAGAAGGACTGGGTTTGGAGGTCTGCACGGACTCCTAGCCACCCCAGAACTTGAGATGGCCAGGAAAGAGACTGTGACTCGCGGGAGGTTACCGCCTCCGACTAATGAGGAGGCAGGCCCACTTAAGGACGTGAAAGCAATGTCGAAGTCAATCATTGGTCTGCTGGTGAGCGCCGCGGTTCTCGCCATGCTCCTGCCCGGATGTTCCGATGAGCCGACCCCTTCGCCGGTGGCCAGGGTTCTTCCTAGCGCCACTGCTACACCGATATCCGTTCCTTCGGCAACGGCCACTCAGACCGCCACGTCCACAGCCACTCCGACGCCCGTTCCCACGGCAACGCCCACTCAGACCGCTACGCCCGCAGCCACTCCGACACCCGTTCCCACGGCAACGGCCACTCAGACCGCCACGTCCACAGCCACTCCGACGCCCGTTCCCACGGCAACGCCCACTCAGACCGCTACGCCCGCAGACACTCCGACACCCGTTCCCACGGCAACAGCCACTCAGACCGCCACGTCCACAGCCACTCCGACGCCCGTTCCCACGGCAACGCCCACTCAGACCGCTACGCCCACCGCCACAGCAACCTCAGAGGCGACTGCAACGGCGACACCTGCGCCTGAAGCACGCGATCTCTACCGGGCGATTCGTGAGGGTAATCGTGACGCTGTTCGTAATCTCGTGGCCGCCGGCATGGATGTTAACGCAACAGTTCAAGAAAGTTCAGGCCTCTTAAATCCCTCGAGCCAAACCGGGCCGCTCCTCTACTGGGCGATTCGGAACGGCGACCCTGAAATTGTCTGGATTCTCGTGGACGCAGGCGCGGATGTTAACGCTACATTTCGACTACGTTCAAGCAGCCTGTTCGGCTTAATCGATTCAAGCACCACGGTCACCGCACTCCTTGACTATGCGATTCGGGGAGGCAAGGTTGAAATTACCCGGATTCTCGTGGACGCAGGCGCGAAGTACGACGATGGCGTGGACCCTCTGCATCTTGCGGCTGAATACAAACAAACTAAGAAACAAGATGCACTGAATTGGGCACTGCTGAATGCGGTGGAAGACATGGATCTGGCAAAGGTCCAAGCGCTACTGGTCGAAGGAGCCGACATAAATGGGAAGGTCCATGGCCAGACGCCACTGCAGATAGCTGCGGAAAGCAACGAAAACCCGCTGGTGATCCAGGCTTTGCTGGACGCCGGGGCCGATATCAATGCGAAGGACGTATGGGGCCAGACGCCACTGCAGATAGCTGCGGAAGGCAACGAAAACCCGCTGGTGATCCAGGCTTTGCTGGACGCCGGGGCCGATATCAATGCGAAGGACACATGGGGCCAGACGCCACTGCAGATAGCTGCGGAAAGCAACGAAAACCCGCTGGTGATCCAGGCTTTGCTGGACGCCGGGGCCGATATCAATGCGAAGGACGTATGGGGCCAGACGCCACTGCAGATAGCTGCGGAAGGCAACGAAAACCCGCTGGTGATCCAGGCTTTGCTGGACGCCGGGGCCGATATCAATGCGAAGGACACATGGGGCCAGACGCCACTGCAGATAGCTGCGGAAAGCAACGAAAACCCGCTGGTGATCCAGGCTTTGCTGGACGCCGGGGCCGATATCAATGCGAAGGACACATGGGGCCAGACGCCACTGCACCATGCGGCGGGAAGCAACGAAAACCCGCCGGTGATCCAGGCTTTGCTGGACGCCGGGGCCGATATCAATGCGAAGGACACATGGGGCCAGACGCCACTGCAGATAGCTGCGGCAAGCAACGAAAACCCGCTGGTGATCCAGGCTTTGCTGGACGCCGGGGCCGATATCAATGCGAAGGACACATGGGGCCAGACGCCTCTGGAAGTAGCAAAGGACGAAAGAAACTCTGAGGCCAGCAAGTTGCTTGAAGAAGCGGCTGCTTCTTGAAGCAACCTGCCTTTGCCCACCATCACATCTGGCCTGTGACAGGTCAAGGGATGCCGGGCTGACAAGTTTAAGGAAAGGACGTGGAAGCAATGTCAAAGTCAATCATTGGTCTGGTGCTGAGCATCGCAGTATTCGCCATCCTGCTAACCGGGTGTTCCGATGAGCCAGATCCCATTCCTTCAAACGGGACCGATTCTAGCACCACCTCATCGGAAGCTACGGAAGCTGCAACGCCCGCAGACACGTCGACTGCCGCCGCACCAAAGACCAAGTCCGCCGGGGAGTTCGCCTCGGTCAGCGCGGGGGAAAGACACACCTGCGGGGTGAGGAGCGATGGCTCCGTTGAATGCTGGGGCTGGGATGTATTTGGCCAATCCATGCCTCCGTCAGGGGAGTTTGTGTCGGTCAGCGCCGGGGAGGGCCACACCTGCGGGTTGAGGCGGGATGGCTCCGTCGAGTGCTGGGGATTGAATTTCTTTGGTCAAGCCACCCCGCCGTCCGCGGAGTTCTCCTCCATCAGCGCCGGATGGAACCACACCTGCGGGGTGACGAGGGATGGTTCCGTCGAGTGTTGGGGCTCGAATTTCTATGGTCAAGCCACGCCGCCGTCCGCGGAGTTCGCCTCCGTCAGCGCGGGGGCATTCCACACCTGCGGAGTCAAGCTTGACAGCTCCGTCACCTGCTGGGGGTCCAATGAAGGCGACTTTGGAGCGGAGCTTGGGCAGGCCACGCCGCCGTCAGGGGAATTCGCCTCGATCAGTGCCGGAGGATTCCACACCTGCGGAATGAGGACCGACGGCTCCGTCGAGTGTTGGGGAGACAACGCTGATGGCCGGACCACACCGCCGTCAGGGGAATTCGCCTTGATCAATGCTGGGGGATTCCACACCTGTGGGGTGAAGCGCGACGGCTCCGTCGAATGCTGGGGTCATGATGGCTATGGCCGGACCACGCCGCCGTCCGGGGAGTTCGCCTCGGTCAGCGCCGGGGGGTTCCACACCTGCGGGGTGAGACCCGACGGCTCCGTCGAATGCTGGGGTCATGATGGCTATGGCCACGCCACTCCGCCGTCCGGGGAGTTCACCTCCGTCAGCGCCAGCAATGTCCACACCTGTGGGGTGAGGACCGACGGCTCCGTCGAATGCTGGGGCAATGATGATAACGGCGAGGCCACTCCGCCGTCCGGGGAGTTCACTTCGGTCAGCGCTGGGGAGTTCCACACCTGCGGAGTGATGCGCGACGGCTCCGTCGCCTGCTGGGGCGATGATGAACATGGCGAGGCCACTCCGCCGTCCGGGGAGTTCGCCTCGGTCACCGCCGGGGGGTTCCACACCTGCGGTGTGAGGACCGACGGCTCCGTCGAATGCTGGGGCAATGATGATAACGGCCAGGCCACTCCGCCGTCCGGGGAGTTCGCCTCGGTCACCGCCGGGGGGTTCCACACCTGCGGGGTGAAGGCCGACGGCGGCGTCGAATGCTGGGACAATGATGATAGCGGCGAGGCCACTCCGCCGTCCGGGGCGTTCGCCTCGGTCAGCGTCGGATGGAACCACACCTGCGGGGTGAGGACCGACGGCTCCGTCGAATGCTGGGGCCGCGACAAATATGGAGAAGCCAAGCCTCCGTCCGGGGAATTTACCTCTGTCAGTGCTGGGGTCCGGCACACCTGCGGGGTGAGGACCGACGGTTCAGTCGAATGCTGGGGCTCCAACGAAAATTCCGATGAACACGAGGTTGGCCAAGCCACGCCGCCGTCCGGGGAGTTCGCCTCGGTCAGCGCTGGGGCGTTCCACACCTGCGGGGTGAGGCGGGACGGCTCCATCGCGTGCTGGGGTGAACAGGCCCGCGGGCTGACGGCTCCGCAAGGAGAAGCCAAAGCGGAGCAAGTAGAGTTCATCTCGGTCAGCGCCGGGTTTTTTCACATCTGCGGGGTGAGGACCGACGGCGCCGTGGAATGCTGGGGACTCAACGAGGATGACAAGGGCAATGTTGTTGGTCAGGCCACACCGCCGTCCGGGGAGTTCGCCTCGGTCAGCGCCGGGGGAGGCCACACCTGCGGGGTGAGGACCGACGGTTCAGTCGAATGCTGGGGACTCAACGAGGATGGCGAGGCTGCGCCGCCGTCCGGGGAGTTCACCTCCGTCAGCGCCGGGGCGTTCCACACCTGCGGGGTAAGGCGCGACGGCACCGTCGAGTGCTGGGGATTCAACGAGGATCACGAGGGCAATGTTGTTGGTCAGGCCACGCCGCCGTCCGGGGAGTTCGCCTCGGTCAGCGCCGGGACGTTCCACACCTGCGGGGTGAGGACCGACGGCGCCGTCGAGTGCTGGGGATTCAACGAGGATGGGGACAGCAATGTTGTTGGTCAAGCCACGCCGCCGTCCGGGGAGTTCGCCTCGGTCAGCGCCGGGTTTTTCCATACCTGCGGGGTGAGGACCGATGGCGCAGTCGAATGCTGGGGCTTCAACAAGGATGACAAGGGCAATGTTGTTGGTCAGGCCACACCGCCGTCCGGGGAGTTCGCCTCGGTCAGCGCCGGGACGTTCCACACCTGCGGGGTGAGGGCCGACGGCTCCGTCGAATGCTGGGGCTCTAATGATGATTTCGGCGGCAATGTTGTTGGTCAAGCTACTCCACCGCCAGGGGAGTTCGCTTCGGTCAGCGCCAGGTGGCTCCACACCTGCGGGGTGAGGACCGACGGCTCTGTCGAATGCTGGGGGTTAAACGAGGATGGCCAAGCCACTCTGCCCTAATATCGGTGTTGCCAGGCCCACTTGCCAGGATCCGAAATGGTTTCGCACGCTCTCTCGACTAATGAAGCACAATCTAGATTGAGACTTCCCACCGAAAAGTTCGCAGTACATTACACTCTGGCCCACGTGGAGAGGCTCGAAATCCCCGTAAGGATCTCTGTGCCCATGCTCACAGAGCCCCCAACCACAACTCGAAGATAGTTCCACCTACCATCCACTTAGGCCCACCCAGCCGAACAGGCAATGGACGTAGCGGCCGATATGCTACTGGACAAGGTATAAGTAACGGGGTACGCTCTAAGCTCCTCCTCTCTAGTAGAGCGGACCACTCCGCTGATTTTCTAGCCAGTACTTGAAGCCATCGATAGCGGGTCTGCTGGGAACCGGCATACGGAGAGAACCCTCCCCAACCGGCTGGTGGATGACGATCACCCCCCCGCGTGATTCGTTTGTAGAAGTGGACGCCAATACCGGAGAATGACCGATGTCGACTGAAGAGACGATCAAGAAAACTCTGCAACGCACGATGCTGGAAGCCCTATCCGACTCTCGGGTTCAGGCGCTTCTGTCCGGTGACATGGCTCCTGGAGACCTGCGGAAGTTTTTCCGCAACTTTATCGTCACACACCTGAACTCGGTCCAGATACTCTCGTTCCTGTTTGCTGTAGCTCCCCGGGAGCCCTCCGACCTTGTGAAGGGGAACCTGCTGGAGGAGATGGGGCTGGATGGGGGGGAGACGTCCCACCCGGAGATGCTGATAGACCTAGCGCGAGGAGTCGGCTTTTCCGAGGAGGATATGGTGCGGCTCAAAACCGAGGCGGAAGAAGAGCGCCGGGTGTTCGGATCGGAGAGGATGCCTTACGAAAGCCTGAGGGACCTGGGGTTCTCGATGTTACTCGAGACCGTCACATTTGAGACTTTCCTGTCTCGGGCCAGCGATAAGATAGCCGAGTCGATGACCCGCCACTACGGCCTTTCCCAACAGGACGTGCAGTGGTTCACTTTGCACGGGGAAGTCGATGCTCGCCACGTCGAAGAAGGCAAACGCACGATTCAAGGCTACATCTCGTACTACGAGTTTCGCCCGGACGAAGTTGAGGGAATCTTGGCGAAGACGTTCGAACGGAACGTCGTCCTGAAGCGGTACTTCCCGGTAAACCCCAAGTCTGGTCGTAGGCCGGCCCGGGTCGAGAGCCTAGAGGTGTTGCCTCTGCAAATCCCCTTCAACCGAGCCTTCGTCCATTCCAAGACCAGCCGCTCGACAAGCGACTCCGTCATCGTTCGGCTGACGAGCGGCGACGGGGTCAAGGGGTACGGGGAAGGGCTGCCGAGGCACTACGTGACGGGGGAGGACATAGCCGGAGTAGTAGAGACGCTAAGGGGCAAGCTGGGGCCGGAGGCGATGAAGCTGGATTTCGAGTTGGGCTTGGGGGCGGTGGAACAGGTCAGGTCTTTCATAGAGGAGCGGGTTGGGCGTGTACCAAGAGAGTCGGGCGTCGTGGCGTGGAACGCTACGCTGTGCGCATTGGAGTTGGCTTTGCTGGACTGGACGTTTAAGCGCTCCGGCGAGTCGATTGCCACATGGCTGAGCCCGACCCGAGGACACGTGGCTTATACGGGCATTATAGACGCTTCGGACCCACAGGTAGCCCGCGCGATGGCAGAGCGGTACGTCCGGGCGGGGTTCAGGAATCTGAAGGTAAAGGTCGGGCTGGATGATGATGTTAGTCGAGTGAAAGCGGTCAGGGAGGCCGCAGGAGAAGATGTTGCTATCAGGGTTGATGCCAACGGCGCATGGTCAGCCCCCGAGGCTGTCCTGGCTTTGAATCAGCTACGGATGTTTCGCATAACTGCAGTCGAGCAGCCGGCTCCTGCTTCCGATCTCAAAGGGATGAGGCGGGTGAGGGAAGAGACGGGCAACACCGTCATCGCTGATGAGTCGCTCGTTACTCTCGATGATGCCTTCGACCTCATCCGGGAGAAGGCTTGCGATGTGTTCAACGTTCGCATTTCCAAATGCGGGGGGTTGCTCTCTTCCTTGCGAATAGCTGAGCTTGCCCTGGAGTCGGGTATAAGGGTGCAGGTGGGGGCACAAGTGGGGGAGACTTCTATTCTGTCGGCGGCGGGGCGGCATCTCGCTGCCCATTTGCGGGAAGTGGAGTACGTGGAAGGCTCCTTCGGGACGCACCTTCTCAGCGGGGACATTACCAGGGATCCGGTCATGTTCGGCTACGAGGGCCGAGGAGGTTTGGTCTCTGGCCCCGGGCTGGGCGTCGATGTGGACGACGAGGCACTCGAAAGGTTTGCCGACGGCGTAGTACGGGTGGAAGGCGAAGGCTGAATATGTCGCTAATGTCCCAATTGTCTGGGCTAAAAGGGCGATGGTCGTGGCGCAGGTTCGAGCGTTCTGCCAAGCATCCTGAGGAATCCCAGTCGCGACTCCTTCAACGTATCCTGGAAGGCAACAGCGACACGGCCTACGGTAGGGCACACGGTTTTACGGAAATGAGGTCGGCCGAGGATTACAGGGGCGGTGTGCCCATCGGGGACTACGAGGCGTTTCGCCCGTGGGTCGAACGGCTTAAGGAGGGTGAATGCAACATACTGACCGCTGAGGACCCGTACATGTTCAACCTGACAAGCGGCACAACCGGCCATCCGAAGTTCATCCCCGCTACCCGATCCACGGCGCAAATGACCAAACGGTTGTCCCGGCTATGGCTATACCGGTGTCTCGTGGACCATGCCAAAGTGCTTGATCACAAGGCGCTGGTGATCGTGAGTCCGGCTATCGAGGGATATACGACCTGCGGCATTCCTTTTGGGTCGGCTTCCGGGAACATATACAGTAATGCGTCCTGGGTAATACGGCGACGGTACGCCATTCCCTATCCCGTGTTCACCATCAAGGATTACCAGGCCAAATACTATGCCATCATGCGGTTCGCCATCGAACAGCGGGTCTCCCTGGTCGCTACTCCCAGTCCTAGCACTGTCCTGAGGTTGGTTACGACGGTGGACACGCACCGAGACCAAATGATAAGGGACGTACATGACGGTACTCTCTCCAAGAACATAGACATCTCGTCAGAGGTGCGCGAGGAGGTCGAGGCAAGACTCGAACCGAACCCGAAGCGCGCTAGGGCATTGGAAAGGACCATTGAAGACACGGGATCACTCAGGCCTAAGGACTACTGGCCGGAGTTGGCGTTGATCGGTTGCTGGAAGGGCGGGAGCGTGGGAGCTACTGTGGACAGTCTGCGTCCCTGGTTTCGGAAGGGAATGCCCTTTCGTGACATCGGATATCTCTCCAGCGAGGCCTCCGTAACGCTTCCCACTGAGGACGAAGGATGTAGGGGAATCCCGGCCCTGGGTGCGAACTACTACGAGTTTATCCCCGAGAACGAAATTGAGAGTGGCAACCCTTCCGTTCTAGGTGTTGAGGCGCTGGAGGACGGCGAGAGCTACTATATTCTCTTGACCTCACCCAATGGCCTCTACCGGTACGACATTAACGACGTTGTACGGGTTGCGGGTTACCATAACAGGACACCCTTGTTGGAGTTCATGCGGAAGGGTCGGGACATGATTAACCTGGAAGGTGAGAAGCTGCACGTGTCCCAGTTGATTCAGGCAGTTGAGGCGGCGCGGGAGTCCATGGGAATCGGCATTGAATACTACCGGGCCGTGGGGCGCGCCGAGGAGTCCCGGTACGCTTTGCAGATAGAGTTCAAGGCAAACCCGGTTGCAGACGAGGCAGTCGTTCGGCTTGGGCGAGCCATTGATGACAGCTTGTCGGGGCTGAACATCGAGTACAATCAGAAAAGACGGTCGCGGCGGCTTCATCCTCCCGCTGTGCAGGTGATGGCCCAGGGCTGGTCTTCGCGGCGACTAGAGGCCAAGCTTGGCCGAGCCGTTAGGGATGTCCAGTTCAAAGACGAGCTGCTGGGACTGCATGACGAAAACGACGGTGGTGAAGTGCAGAGAGAGCTCGACATTTAGGTCCTGTACAAGTCTCGTTGATGAACATGGTTGCCGTGTAATAGCAAAATGATGTTCGTTGAGCGTTTCGATGCAGTCGGCGTAGGAGTCGGCAGTGGCGCACTGTTAAGTGTGGACCGCCAAGGGCCAATTGACCCGGTAGCCTGATTGCGGTTTTACTCCGAGAAGCGCTATGAAGGTCTCTCTGGATGAAGCGTACGTCAAACTGAAGGCCATGACCGAAGCCGCAGACCTCCTTCGGAGACGATACCGTAGGGCTGACCGCGTTGGCACGTATACGTGAATCAAGCCAACGGAATAGATTAACTGAGTCTACGGGACCAGCCTCGCCCGGCTGTACCGGGACGAAACATACCTGCGAGTTGAACAAATCCTGCACTGTACAGAGGGTGTAAGTCTAAGCCCACAGCCAGTCGAGGTCGGAGAAGGCGAGCTTCCGCTCGAAATTCTCGATGTTCACTCTTTGGAATCAATAAACACGGAAAACTCAGATACTCATGGGCGGTCGGTTTGGGTCCATTCAAGCCGGGGCGGATTTTTAGACAACAGTCTGCTGCGAGATGGCGAGGCCGCCGCAAACGGACTTCACGTCTCCTAGATGTCCATCTTCGGCTGCCAGCAACCTGTCCTTGGCCTACCCTTGCCTGAGGTCCTCATGCCGGCAGACCCTGTTCCGGTGCTGACCTGCAAATCTCTCGTGCTCAGGCCTGTACAGAAAATGGAGCAACGTCAAGTGGGTTGGTATAAGATAACGTGTGTTACAGAGGCTGGGTGCACGTCAAGAGCTGTTAGGCCTCATGGAGGAATTGACGATGTCACTTGAGATTCACGAATACGGCCATAGATATCGGCGAATCTGTTCGCAGATCCCTGAAGTCCAGTCTACCGGATGAAGGAAAAACCTGGTGGTCGACAGCAATCCGAGCATGCCCAGGCTCGCCTCTCACCAGACAGTTCCACTGTCATCCTATAGACTTCGAAAGTACACAGTGAGACTATAGACGATGATTGAACGATTTGCAGGCCAAAAAGGGCGCAGCACTTCCATCGAGGCGCTTAGAAACCAGTCAGCACTCCTTGGAGAAGCTGGCCTTGGAGAGGCAGTCTACGATCAGGCTGAAATCCTTGGATTTGAGCCAGGCGAAACGATCATAGAAGAATCAGATCCAACCAACGACGTATACTTCATCCTGTCCGGAATCGTCTCGATTAGAGTAAATGGGCGGGAAATAGCTGTGAGAACACCTGGACAACACGTGGGGGAGATGGCTGTCCTGGATCCAGGGCAACGAAGATCCGCATCCGCCGTTGCAGAGGATGACGTGGTGGTCGCCCGCGTGGACGCGTTGACACTAACCACAATCGGTGAATCTTTTCCACAACTATGGAAAAATATCGCCCGTCAGCTTTCTGAACGACTTCGGCAAAGGAACCGTCACGTTCTTCCCGTCAATCCTCGCCCCGTTCTGTTCGTGGGCTGTTCAACTGAGTCTCTCAATATTATTCGTGAAATCCAGATTGCCCTGGGCCACGACCCGATCATCGTCAAGCTGTGGACGGACGGCATCTTTAATGCTGGCAGCTTTCCACTAGAGTCTTTGGAGCGGGAGCTAGAAAAAGTCGATTTTGCCGTCCTCGTCCTTTCACCAGACGATATCGTGATTAGCCGAGACTCCGCAACCGATGCGCCTCGGGACAACATTGTGTTTGAGTTGGGATTCTTTATGGGGGCCTTGACTCGCTCGCGCACTTTCCTACTTGTTCCACGGGGCGTCGACTTCAAGCTGCCGACCGACTTGGTGGGAATAACTCCTTTGACGTACAGCCCTGAGATGGAGCCAGCTACTGCCGCCGCTGTGGCGGGGGCGTGCACGGAGTTGAGAAACCTCATACTGGCAATCGGACCACGTTGAGGTTTCTGGAAGATCAAACTATGTCACTTGGTGACGATCTGAAATCGGAAGTCAAAAAAGTCCTAAAGGAGAGATGGACGACACGTCAAGGACGAGTCGTACCTGATCCTGAGGACTTGGGCCTTGGCAACGATGCCGTACTGCTAGACGGCACGGTTCTCTACGCGGATCTAAATGGCTCGACCAACTTGGTCGAAACTAGGAAGCCGGAGTTTGCAGCTAAAGTCTACAAGTGTTTTTTGACGTGCGCCGCCAGAATCATCCGAGCCGAAGGCGGAGAGATTACAGCGTATGACGGCGACCGAATCATGGCTGTATACCTAGGCAAATCCAAGAATACTGATGCTGCCTCTACTGCTCTTAAGATAAATTATTCAGTTGCGAAAATCATCAACCCTGCCCTAAAGGACCAGTATCGTGGCACTTCATATGCTGTACAACATGTAGTTGGCATCGACACCAGTAACCTCTTCGTGGCACGGATTGGCGTTCGGGGAGATAATGACCTTGTGTGGGTCGGCCGAGCTGCTAACTACGCGGCTAAGCTGTCGGATGGAGCTGGCGCACCTAGTCAGATTACCGCCGACGTTTACAGCAAAATGCGCAAGTCATCAAAGTATAGCGAAGACGGACGGAGTATGTGGGTACAAGCTACCGCTCCGGCACTAGGAAACAAGACGATTTACACCTCAACCTGGCGGAGGACGATTTAACGGACACTGCAAAACCCTTGTGGATCATCGATTTCGGACATTGCCACGGGACCTCCGATCAGAGGAATCACTGATCTAACCGCCAGGCATCTGGAGCACCGCTCCCATGACCGACCGCCAGGGCAGGAAGCGTCACGTGGAACACAGCATCGAGGCGTGGCGAGGCAGACTAAGTACGCGGAACACATCATCTGGTTCCTCTCGCTGCTTCATGCGGAGGTCCGGGTCCATGCCTTTGATGGCTTCGGTGATATCCAGCTGGCGCTGAAGACCTACCGGGAACAGTACGCTGATAATGTACTCATCCTCAGACACGCCCTCTCCGGGTCCGGGGGCATCGTCCAACGCATCCTTGAGGGCCATCTGGCAGACCAGCACGCCGTCGTGCCAGTCGGCGACTTCTTCCGGCGGATTCACTGCGTCCAGTCGCTCCGTGAAATCTTCCAAAGCCGCCGAGAATTTCTCGAGGGCGAAATCCCCGTCATCGGGCCCAGACGTAGCTCCGGCACATATCGCCGGTAGTCGTAGAGAGACGTTGGGGAAGTGTCTTGCACCCGGTCAGCCAGAGTCGACGCTGGGGTGCTCTTTGGGGTTTTATCCTCGTCGTCCCAACCTCCGAGGGCATAGAGCTATCCCCACAGGCGACAAAGGTCATCAGGATAACCGATAGCGCCACCAGGGTTAAGAGACTGCGTATTCCGGACTTGCTCATGACAGTGTGTTCTCCTGCCTTGGATTTTCAGCGATCAATTACCTCTCTCAGACCGTGCCGCGTGTCCATGAATTCATCTCCCTTGCGTTGCGGGCCGCGTCAGCCGGCGAACAGGTGACCGAGCCACATCTCAAAGATGGTGGTATCTACCGTAAGCGCTGGTGGATTCGACTGTCCCGACCACCTGCCGCCGGCCGTGCTCCACACATGCCGCCTCTCTGCCCTTTGGTTGCTCCTCAGTGCGGACTACCGCCGCCGTCTACGGATAAATGCCACACCGCCGCCTACTACCAGGACTACCCCGGCAGCCACCAGGACGATCAACCATGCCAGCACACCGCCAATCGACTCCTGTGCTGGAGGGGTCGGGGAAGCGGCCGTCGCCGGGGCGGCAGTCGGTTCGGGCGCCGAGGTGGCGGTTGGCGTGGGCGCGAGTGTGGGAGTGGGCGTCGGTGTCGGCGCCGAACCGACGCGGACCTGCGAGTCTCCGGTCACGCTGCTTTCCTGCCGGTCGACGTTCTTGATTTTGCCTGTGAAGGTATACTGCGCTTCCACTGCAGGGACGGTCACGTTGTAGGTGAAACTGGTTTCCCCCAGGAGGTTGAACCGGATGGTCTGCCCATCTACCTCGATATGGGCATCCTCAAGGCTGGCGCTTACGAAGGTGAACCCCTCCGGCAACTCTTCGACCACTTGGCCGATGGGGCCGTCATTGCTCGTGGTGATTGTGATCCGCAGCTCGCTGCCGGGCGCAGCCCAGTCCTGCTGAAAGGTCCTAGTGGCGCTGTGGGACTGTGCCTCTACGCCGTCGGGCTGCGCCATCAGCCCAACGCCGCCCACAATGGCGGCGATTGCCAGGGCAGCAATTGCTCCAAGGGGAGTTCGGATCAATTCGTCCTCCTGTTTGCCGGCGTGACGCCTCTGCCCCCGCTACGCAGCAAAATAGCGCGCGACAAGCGCCAGAACGTCGTCTTTCTCTATGACGCCGGCGAAGTAATCGGAAACCGCTGCTAGAACCTCGTCCTTCTCAATTGTTCCGTTGCGATTGAGGTCGTAGCGAATGGCCGGCGGCTCAGGCTCGGTGATCCGTATGGACACCTCGATATCCACCGTGATGATCGATCCTCCGACCGAGGCGGCCGAGGCGCTCAGCGTGACAGTGTAGCTGTCTCCCTCCTCTAGCGAAACTGCCAGCCCGACGCGAATCTGCCCCGTACTCTCGTCTACAGTGAACTTGGCGGAGTCGGTCCGGCTCAGCGAATATGTGAGGCGGGAGTTGTTGGGGTGCGTCGCTACAACGGGGTTGCCCACAGCATCGCCGGGCCGCGCGCTCGCCGGCAACAGGCGCGTCGTGCTGGAGCCTTCGGCGAAGCCCGGCGGATCAATCTGGGGGACGGCTATGCCTCCGCTACCACCACCACCGCCTCCGCCACCGTTGCCGCTTGAAGTCCGCTGGGCAACCGCCGTCACGGTGATGGTCACCGTGACTGTCGCGTCAACTCCGACGTCGGTGGACTGGTAATCAGGGCCATAGCCATCGTGAACGCGAACGTCCACTGAGTACGAGTTCGTCCCTTCAAGGTCATAATCCAGGACGGCCTTGGTCAGGATCTGGCCATTGTCCGGGTTGATGTCGAAGAGTAAGTCGTCCGTCCCGTCCAGCGAGTACGTGAGCACGTCACCCGTGTCCTCGTCGGCTGCCTGCACGGGTGCGCCGACGTTCCGGCCCGCAGCCGTCCCTTGGCCGACCGAGCGCTCAGGCGCAGTCTCAGTAAATGTGGGGGCGTTGTTGGATGCGGGTCTGTCATTCGAATCTTCAATCCGCCCTGTCACCGCGGCGGAGGCCTCCTTTCCGCTGCCCCGGTTGTCCTCGTATGTGACGGTGACCCGCAGGTACCGGTCCACGTCGTCCGAGGTCGCGATGTAGGTGCTCGACGCGGCGCCTGAGATGTCTTCCCAGCTCGATCGGTTGGAGGACCGCTCCCACTGCCACGTCTCGCCGGTGATTCCGCTGTCGTCGTCATGAAGCCCGGCCGTGAATATCGTGCCGTCCCACCCCCGTGGTGGCTCGATGGTGATCGTCCCCTCCTCCTCCGCATCCGTCACGGTGACGGTCACGGCCAGAAAGCCTGACAGGGGTGTCGTCTCGTCGTCGGTGGCGGTGATGGTGACTGTGTAATTCATCTGAGGCTCGAAGCTGGGCGGCGAGCGGAAGTAGAGCTGGCCTCGTTGGGATATCCAGAAGTTGTTGGTGTCGCTGACCGTCCACGTGAGCGTGTCGCGCTCCGGATCCGTGCCGGTGTACGTCGCGATAGCCCCGTTGGCGTCCTCCTGGAATGACGGCGTATCGTCGCCCGTGACCACAGGCGCCTCATTGACGTTGGTCACGGTGATGGTCACGCTTTGCCTGTCGTCGACCGCGTTCATGTCGTCGTCGCCGTTCTGGTCCCTGCCGTCGGTGACTTCCACGGTAACGCGGTACGTCCGCTTGCCCTCGTAGTCCAGCGTCCCATTCTGCGTCAGCCTGATCTGGCCGGAGCCCGCATCGATGGTGAACGAAGCTGCGTCCGTCCCGGTCAGCGAGTAGACGAGTGGGTCATTGACATTCGAGTCCCCGGCGTTCAGGTCGGTAGCCTCCACGGGGGCCCCGACTGTCGTGCCGCCCGCTGAGTTCTCCTCCACTTCGCGCCGGCCGTTCTCCGACGACGGGAACACCGGCGCCGAGTTCACCGGCGGCGGGTCTCCCACGCGCGCCGATACCTTCTCGGCCGTCTTGTTCGGGCCGTGGTCGTCGGTGTACGACGCCGTCGCGCGGATGTAGTTGCCTCGGTCCTCCTCCAGCGTCGGCGTGTGCATGGCGGACGTTGTGCCCTGGATGTTGACCCAGTCCGTCCGCCCGTTCGGCGAGCGCGCCCACTGCCAGGTGAGGCTGCCCGTGGTGACGCCGTCGTCATCTTCCAGCACCGCCGTCACCTCGACGCGGGCCTGGATCGACTGGGTGTCGGTGGTGAGCGTTATCGTCCCGGGCTCTTCCATGTTCTCCACCGTGATCGTCACCGCCTGCGTGTCGTCGATGGTGGTGGACGTGGCGCCGGAGCCGTCCCGCCCGTCGTGTACCTCTACGATGACGCTGTACCTGAGCTTCGTCTCGAAGTCCAGGTTGTCCTTAACCCGGATCTGGCCCGTCCTCTCCACTATCATGAAGGCGTCGGCGTCCGTGTCCGTGCCGGCCAGCCTGTACGTCAGATTCTCATTCTCCGGGTCGTCAGCGGCCACGGGAGCGCCGATGTTTGCGCCCGCCCTGCTGTTCTCAGGCACGGTGCGCTCGCCGGTCTCGGTGGACGGGAAACGGGGGCGCCGGTTCTCGCTCGGAACGGGGTCGTCCGTCACCGCCTCCGCGCTCTTTCCGGCGCCGCGCCGGTCCGTGTAGGTTACCGTCGCCCGCAGGAAAAAGTCCTCATCGGCCACGGTTGGCGTGTAGCTGCTGAACGTGGCCCCCGAGATGTTGGTCCAGCCGGTGAGCCCGTTCTCGGACCGCGCCCTCTGCCATATCTCGCCGGTGACGCCGCCGTCGCCGTCCTCGAGGGTTGCGGTCAACGGCATCTCCGTCTCCGGCTCATCGGTCGAGAGGGTGACGACCCCGTCCTCCTCCACGTCCACGACAAAGATGTCCGCCGACCTGGTGGCGTCGATCGAGGAGTCGGCGATCTCGACGTTGTTTGCGTCAACGCCCTTGCCGTCGTGCAGCGTCAGGTAAAAGAACAGGGGTCCCGGCGTCGTTTCGAAGTCCAACGCCTGGGCGAGGCGGACCTGCCCGGTGGACGGGTCGATCTCGAAGAGCGCGGCATCCAGTCAGGACTGGATGCCGTACGTCAGGGCGTCGTTGTCACGGTCAGTCGCGGAAGTGGGGGTGCCGACGGCCCCGCCTGCGGGGCCCTCCTCGACAGACCAGGAGCTGACCCCCCGGAACCTTGGCGGCGCGTTGGCGATGGGATTAGCCGTTACCTCCGCAGTCTCTGCGCTCAGGGTCGTCTTCCCCGACCCTCTGCGGTCAGTGTAGGTGACCATGGCGCGGATCGCCTTCCCTGTGACGTCCTCGTCAACGACCCACGGGAAGGTCGTCGAGGCGGGGGTGAGTACGCCGGAGACCCTCGTCCATGATCCCCCGGTCGCCAGTGATTGGATAACCCAGGTGATGATGGCGGTGCTGGAGGCGTCGATGTTGCCGTCCGGGTCGGTCAGCCTGAAGGTCAATGTCTCTCCCACCGCCGGACTCAGGTTGTCCACCGCGAGGGTGCCGGCCTCCTCCACGTCCCCGACAGTCACCGTGACGGTGACACTAACGTTGCGGCGACTCGAGCCACTCCGGATGTCGGTGGCGACCACGCTGAACTCGTAGACGTTGTTGCCTCCGGAGTCCTCCGGCGCCTCGTAGTTGGGCGTCTTGACGAAGGTGACGACGCCGTCGGCGCTGATGGCAAAATCGCGCCTGTCCGTGCCAGTGAGCGACCAGGTCACCCCGACCTCCTCGTCGCGGGCGTCGTAGTCCGCCAGGTCCATCACAACGTAGTTGTCGTTCACGTCATGCTCATCGAGGGTTATCGCCGTTTCGGGAGTCCCGGTAAACTCCGGGATCTCGTTCACGTCCGTCACCGTGACGACGACGGCGTATTCCGTGGTCTTCTTGTCGGTGGCGTCGTCAAAAGCCCGCACGATGATGGAGTAGGTGTTGCTGCTGCCGTCACCTGCGTCGTCGTCGCGAGGGTGCTCGAAGTTGGGCAACGGGCCCTGGCCGAAGCCGGCGTCCTGCTTGAAGGTCAGAACGCCGGTCGTGGCGTCGATTTCCAGGTAGGCCGCGTCCGTGCCGACAAGCGCCCACCCGATGGTGTCCCCGTCGTCATAGTCGGTGGCGGTGAACGTGTGGACGTCGGGCCGCGTCCCCGTGAAGTCGTACTCGATCTCCATGTAGGTCTGCGGCGCGTTGAAATTCTCGTCGATGTCCGGCCGCTCGTTCACGTCGGTGACGGTGACGACAACCTCGAGCTCCCTGGTGTTCGAGGCGGTGTCCCTTGCCCTCACGGTGACGTTGTACACGTTGTCGCCGCCATTGTCCGCGGGCATCTCGAAGTTGGGCCGCTGGGCAAACGACAGGACTCCGGTACTGCTGTTGATGGTGAAGTCGCCGGCGTCCGTGCCCGTCCTTGACCACGTGATGGTCTGGCCCTCCTCGTCGCGCCCCTCGTAGTCGGCCACTGTGAGGTCTGCCGAAGTCGCGTCGTACTCGATCTCCATGAACGACGGGGCGGTATGGCTCGCCGCCGTGGTCGTGATCTCCGGCGTCTCATCAACGTTGGTGACTGTTACTGTGACGGGGAAGTCCCCGACACCGCCCTGGCCGTCATCCGCCTCCACGACGATCACATACTCGTTGTCAGAGCCGAAGGGGTTCTCAAAGTCGGGCCGCATGTTGAAGCTGAGGACGCCGGTCGAGCTGCCGATATTGAAGTGCGCCGAGTCTCCTGAGCTGTTGAGGCCCCAGGTGATGGTGTCGGCTGGATTTGTGTCCTCGTCCGTATAGGTATAGGTGCCGATGGTGAGGTCCGGGGAGGTGGCGTCGTACTCGATCTCCGCGAAATCCGGGTTCGGGACCCCGCTGACCACCGGCGCCTCGTTCACGTCTTCGACCGTGATCGCGACCCCCTGCGTGTCCTCGATCCGTGGAGACCCGTTGTCCCGGACCGGCACCGTCACGTCGTACACGTTGTCGGTGCCGGTGTCTGCCGGGACCTCGAAGTTGGGCACGACTCTGAAGTGGAGCGTGGCCGTACCGTTCACGGTCGATTCGATTCTGAAGTCACCAGCGTCGTTGCCCTGCAAGTCCCACGACATTGTCCCCGTCGTCGCGTCCGGGTCCGCCGCCACGTAGGTGGCGATGATCTCCGTAGTTGGCGTGTTCTCGTCCTTGGCGATGGTGGCCGGGCCGCTCGTGACCTCCGGCGTCTCGTTGACGTCAGTCACCGTGACGTCTAAGTCGTGCTTGTCGAACAGGCCGCCGCCGTCGGTGACCTTCACGGTCACGTCGTAGACGTTGTTGGCGCCGGCATCCTGCTTATTCTCAAAGTCGGGCGCGTTCTTGAAGGAGAGTGCGCCGGTCGTGGAGTTGATGTCAAACTTGCCCCCGTCGTCGGCGGTCTCCACCGACCACATGAGCGTATCCGACGCGTCTACGTCATCCGCCGCAAACGTATGGACGGCGGTCGAGTTCTCGGGTACCGACCTTGTGGCCGGGGGAGACGTGATCACCGGTGCCTCGTTAACGTCGGTCACATGGAGGTTGACCCCAATGGTGTCTTCCTTTCTTGGAGAACCGTTGTCCCTGACCCTCACCGTGAAGATGTATACGTTGGGGTTGGTCCCGAGCGAGCCTTTCGGGTCCTCGAAGTCAGGCACGTTCCTGAACTTGAGCTCCCCTTGCCCTTGGGCGTTCGTCGTGATTCTGAAGTCGCCCGCGTCAGCGCCTTGCAGGTCCCATGTCAACGTGGTGTTCGCGTCTACGTCTGTCGCTTCGAATGTCTCGATGACCTCCGATGTCGCCGTGTTCTCAGCTTCGCTAAAGATGTAGGCTGCCCCAGAATTGGTCGTGATCTCGGGCGCTTCATTGACGTTGGTCACTGTGACCGTGAACGTGTGCGTGTCACTCATTGCGGGAGAGCCGTCGTCTGTGACCTTCATCGTTACGACGTAGGTGTTGTTCATGGCCGTGTCGCCCACGTCGGTCGGCGTCTCGAAGTCCGGCGCGTTCTTGAAGGATAGCGACGTGACCACGCCGGTCGTGGCGTTGATCTCAAACTTGCCCCCGTCGTCATCGGACCCTATGGACCAAGTGAGCGTGGTCGACGTGTCATCGTCCGACGCTGTAGCCCCGATAACCAAGGTCTCGTTCTCTTGCTTGTTGACCGTAGTCTCGGTGTTCGTGATCTCCGGCGCCTCATTGACGTTGGTCAGGTCGATGGTCACGGCGATGGTGTCGTCGTTTGCGGTGTCGGCGTTGCCGACCGCGTCCTTGCTGTCGCGCACGTTCACGGTCACGCTGTAGCTGTTCTTGGTGGCCTCGAAGTCGAAGGTGTGCGTGGACCCAGTCTTGACCTTGATCTGACCGCTCGAGTCGATCTCGAAGCGAGCTGCGTCCGTGCCGCTCAGCGAGTAGGTCAGCGTGTCCGAGTCGCCGTCCGTGGCAGTGACAACACCTCCGACCACATCAACGCCCGCTCCGCTGTTCTCTGGCAGCGTGCGGGTAGCTGTCGTGGCGCTGAAGGAAGGCTCGGCGTTGCTGGCCCCCACCGCGCTGCTCGACACGGCGCTGGCGGTCTTGTTGGTCGCACTCTGAGGGTCCTTGTAGATCACCGTGGCCCGCAGGTATTTGCCCACGTCCGCGGCCACCGGCGTGTAGCTGGCGGAGGTGGCCCCGCTGATGTTGCTGAACGACCCGGTGGCCGTGTTCCCCCGCGCCCACCGCCACGATGGGCTGGAGACGGTCCCGTCGGGGTCGGTCACCGATGCGGTTGCCGCCGTACCCCCGGTGAAGGTGGCCGGCAGCGTCACCGTCCCGGCCTCGTCCTTGTTGTTGACGGAGATGGTGACGGCTATCGTGGCATCGACGGTGGTGTCGGCGACGCCAATGGCGCTCTTGCCGTCGTGCACGGTCACGTTCACCGAGTAGCTGCTATCGGTCTCAAAGTCCAGGGAGGCGCTCGTCTTCAGCTGGCCGCTGGTCGTGTCGATGGTAAAGGATGACGCGTCCGTGCCGGTCAGCCCGTAGACCAGCGTATCGCTTTCGGGGTCGGTGGCCGCAACGGCAGCGCCGATGTTCGCGGCCGAGGCTGTGTTCTCGTCCACGCTGCGCGTCGTAGGCGCGGTGTCGGTGAAGGCCGGCGGGTTGTTGACCACCTCCAGCAGGTAGACGACGGTCTCCTGGCCGATGGTCCACTCGACGTCCCCTTCGACGGCTGCCCAGCTCACGAAGATTTGGCCCCCGGACACGGTAGTTACCTCGTCCGTCACAAGCCACTCGCGGCCCGTGTCGACGATCCACGCCTCCTCTTCGTCAGCGCCCGGGACCGGGCTCATGGCGAAAAGGAGGCCAGAGGACGGGAGAGGGCCAAAATCGATTTGGTCGATTGTGTAGGTGTCCGAACCGTAGGTGAACTTGAAGGGGCTGAGGAAACCATCATTGTTGGAGACGTTAACGCCGACCGCGCCGGCGCCGCGGTCCCCGGGCGTGAGCGTTCCCAGCCAGAGCAGCTTGCGGGTGGCGCCGGAGGCGACGACCTCGTGAGTCTCAGCGCTGGTCAGCGACTCCGAGTAGCCTTCGTCGTCGGTGAACGTCACCGTGAGGCTGATGGCGTCTCCCACCTCGGATGCCGTGAGCGTGTAGGTCGATGAGGTCGCGCCCGATATGGCCGTGCCGCCGGCAAACCACTTGTAGGAGAGAGTGCCCACGCCGTCGGCGTCGGCGATGCCCGCGGTGTCCGCCGTCAGGACCTCGTCTTGCTGAAGCACGCCGCTGATGGAGGGCGCGCCAGTGGCCCGGTTGTTGAGGTCCTCCAGAAGGTAGACGACGGCCTCCGTGCCGATGCTCCAGCCGGGGTTCCCAAAGGTAGATAGCCATTCACTTCGTACGTTCGGAGTACCCAGGGTCGAGTCAATATGCTTCGCGTCGAACAGCGCGAATGCCCCGCCCGCGTCGATGATCCACTTCACTCGTTCCTCAGCCCCCGGACCCGGCCTGACTACGATAGCGAGGCCAAAGCCAGCTTTATATTCGATCGTTTCGAACGCGTGGGTGGTCGAACCGTCGATGAACGACGTGGGGCTGAGGGAACCAGACATTGTGTCTACAAAGCCGATGTAGCTGAGACCGACGTCCGCGGGCGTCAGCGTTCCCACCCAGAGCAGCTTGCGGGTGGCGCCGGAGGCAACGACGTTGGGGGTCTCAGCGCTGGTCAGCGACTCCGCGTTGCTCGCGCCGTCGGTGAACGTCACCGTGAGGCTGATGGCGTCGCCCACCTCGGATGCCGTGAGGGTGTAGGTGGAGGAGGTCGCGCCCGATATGGCCGTGCCGTCGGCGAGCCACTGGTAGGCGAACGTGCCCAGAACGTCGAGGTCGGCGATGCCCACGGTGTCCGCCGTCAGGACCTCGTCCTCCTCGAGCACGCCGCTGATGGAGGGCGCGCCGGTGGCCGGGTTGTTGACTGCGTAGCCCCTGACGGCCAGTTGGTGGTTAAAATTGGCGTTTTTAACCCACGCGGTCCCGGGGGTCACAACCACATAGCTGTCATCCCCGATTGTCCAGCCCGTCGCGCCGCCGGTGTCCTCGTTGTCGTCGGCAGTAACGTCCAAAGAGATAGTGGATGTTGCGGTGTTCGCCACCCGCTGAACCACCGCAACATAGGTCGTTTCCGCCGTAAGCGTTTCGCACGGGTCCGTGGTCGGCGCATCGAACTGTTGCACGCCGGAGCCGGAGAAGATCCCCGGGTCGGTCAGCGTGCACAGCACAGCGTCCGGATTGCCGCTGCTGTCCACCCCGTTCAGCGTCACAGCCAGGTCGGTGCCTGCTGTCGAGATGCTGTTGATGCTGCCGAAGCTGAAGCCAATGGAGCTCAGCGTGTAGCCTGCGGGGTTGGCGCCGGTGGTGAACGCCTGGGCACGTATGGAGTTGCCACCGACGCCCATACCGTAGTCACCGCTGTCGGCCTGCCCCGTGTTCTTGATCAGGACGATCGCCGTCTGCGCCTCCGCCGGCGCCGTCCATAGGAGCGCGCCGACCATGGCCAGCGCCAGCGCCACAAGGGCCGCCTTCGCTGTGCGGAGGTCCACTCCTCTCACCAAGTTGGACAGGTTCAACTGTTCTCTCCAATTGCCCGGTCTGGTTGCCGGAGATCCCGCTTACCTCAGTGATTCTTCTTACGCACTGACCCATGAAAACCCTAGTGCCTCTTCAACGCTTTGGTAAGTGCCTAATCACACTCTTGAGACGGCAAAAGTGTTAGCTCTGAGAGAGAGCGTTTCTGCGACGTTTCGCTCTTGCCGGCATAAACGAAAGTCAGGCACGCGCCACCGGAACGTATCCGGTCCGGGGGAGGCCGCTGGTCTCGGCCATCCTCATATGCGGGCTTTTCTTTTTGCCAGTAGGACCGAGCGATTGACTTCCCGGTCTATCCGCCCGGCCCGGAGACGGTCAGCTCCAGCCGAGTGGAGAGCATCCTCTCGTCCGCGGTGCAGATGGCCCCGTCGGCGTCGCAGTCCGTGGTTGCCGGGAGTTCGATGGTCACGTCGGCGGCCGAGTCGGGCGTCACGGTGATGGTCCACCCGATGTTGCTTCCCTGGGTCAGTCGCTTGGCTTTGTTCACCGTGCCACCCGTGACGCTGAATGCGTGGTCTCGCAGCGTCACGTAGCTGATGCCGAACCCCTCGCTGAAGCGCAGCTCGAAGGTGAAGGCGGTCTGGCCGTCGTGGATGTTTGGTACGTTGCTGAAGCTGGCGGTAAGCGGCGTGGGCTTCGCCGTCACCGCCTTCGTCGCCGCGCTGGTCAGAGATTCTGCATTGCCAGCGTCGTCGGTGAAAGTCACCCGCACCCTGATGGTCTGCCACTGCTCGCTGGAGGTGAGGGTGTAGGTGGAACCGGTGGCCCCGCCGACGTCCGAGCCTCCGGCAATCCACTGGTAGCCGTAGGAAACGTCGTCCAGGCCGTCCTGGTCGGCGATGCCCGACGTTGAGGTGGTGAGGGTCTCGCCCACCTGCAGCGTGCCACCGATGGCCGGGGCGCCCGTGGCCGGGCTATTGCCTTCCGGCACCGCTTCCACCTGGTCCGTCGCCGCGCTGGTCAGGGATTCCCTGTTACCGGAATCGTCGGTGAAAGTCACCTGAACCTGGATGGGTTGCCCCTGCTCGCTGGACGTGAGCTCGTAACTGGAGCCGGTGGCCCCGTCGATGTCCGACCCGTCGGCGACCCACTGGTAGCCGTAGGAAACGTTCGACAGCCCGTCCTGGTCTGCGATGCCCGACGTTGACGCCGTCAGGGTCTGTCCCACCTGCGGCATTCCGGTGATGGTGGGAGTTCCCGTGGCATCACGGTTGGGTGCCGCCGCCACCTCTTCGGTCGCATCGCTGCCCAGCGATTCGATGTTGTTCCGGTCGTCGGCGAATCTCACCCTTACCGTTACGGTCTTTCCCTGCTCGCTGGCGGTGAGGGTGTAGGTGGAGCGGTTGGCCCCGATTATGGTCAGGCCCCCGGCCCTCCACTGGTAGAAGAAGGTGGCGTTGGTTATCCCGTCGAGGTCGGAGATGTTCGAGGTGTCCGCCGTTAGCGTCTGGCCCACGCGGGCCGTACCGTCGATGGTGGGCTTGCCAGTGGCTTGACGGTTGGGCGCCGCAATCACCGCGCCCGTCGCATCGCTGGTCAGGGACTCCTGGTTGTCAGCATCGTCGGTGAATGTCACCCGTACCTTGATGGTCTTGCCAACATCATCATCCGTCACCGTGTAGGCCGAGTCCGTTGCATCCTCTATCTCCGTGTCGGATACCCCGTCGTTCCGGACCCACTGGTAGCTGTAGGAAACATCGTCCAGCCCGTCCTCGTCGGTGATGCCGTTGGTGAGGGCCGTCAGCGTCTCTCCCACCTGGGCCGTCCCGCCGATGGTGGGCTGGCCCGTGGCCGGGGTGTTCTCGGCTGGCTCAGTCACTCTGACGGCGACCTCTTTCCCCTCCGGTAAGTTTAGTCCCGGGTCGTTCCACTGGAACTGGATGATGGAGATAGAGTCCCCCTCCAGGGTCGATGCGTCGGTAGAGGCGAATTCGTCCGTCCCAACCACCAGGACAAAGTCGGCAGTCAGTTTTGGCATCACCGAGAGAATCAGCTTGCCGTTCAGAACCCCCAGGGCCCTGACGGTGTAGCTGGCGTCGTCCGACGTGATGGTGTCGGGCGAGAGAGCACCCAAAGTGTTGGTTTCCGGCGAAGACAGGAATGTCGTATAGCCGGCAAAATTCTCTCCGATCTCCACCGTCAAGGTCGCCGCCCATATCGGTTCTTCCTGTGGTATTCCAGAGGCTTCGGCCGAGGTGGGAACGCCAAACACCCAAGGTCGGGCCTGTTTGATGGATAGGACGTCGTCGCTGGTGATCTTGAACTCGATCTCCATTGCGAAGGGTTCGTCGGGTCCGGGGTTGTACAGACCCTCGAAATGGTCATGGATATCTTGGAGATGCCGGCGCAACTGGCCAATTTGAGCATCGCTCATGAGGAGTTGTCCTTTTGGCGCCTGGTTGGAGGTCACCAGGGTGGTGTATGAACCGGACAGGTCCAGCAGGATCTCCTCGGGCACCGAGTGTGCGTCGGGATTGGTGACCAGGTCCTCGCCGAGTTGCGTGTTGACGTAGTAGCTCCCCTTTGTTCCGTAGATAGGGTCGAAGCTGACGGCCACGCCGTTGGCCAGCTCGTCCGAGTAGTTGGGATGGACCAGCACCCCCATCGCCGTCGCCAGGTGGTCGATGCGGTGGAACTCGCGTTCAGTGAAGGCCCGGAAGTTCCACAGGCTGGCCCACACCCCTTTGATGGACTTGTCGATGCCGTCCTCGTCCGTCTCCTCGGGGTCCTGGGTCTTGGAGTCGTACAGCCCAGCGCCGCTGAAGCCCGGCAGGTCTTCGTTGTTTGTGCTGGACCGGTAGCGCAGGGATTGCCCTTCGGGGTAGCTGGCGTGCATCTCCTCCAGTGCGTCGATGATCCAGTCGGGCGTCTCCCCATTCTTGATCTTCTTGCGCAGTTTCTTGAGTTCTTTCTCCTGGATGTCATAGCCCGACTGGAAGTCCGGGTCTTCCAGCATCTCCTCTACCTCGTCATAGAACCCGTTGTGCTTCATGAACCCGTCGTAGAAGTAGAAGGGCACCGCAAACCCGTCGGGGACGGTTCCGTCGGGAAAACCCAGGGTCCGCAGCACGGCCACGTTGGCCGCCTTGACGCCGAACGCATTCCAGTCGTCGAAGCCGATGTCGTCCAGGTCGGTGATCTGGGTGACCGTGAGGTCCCGTTCCGGCGTCTGGGTTCCGTGAGGGCGCGAAGCGGCGAAATAGGCCTCGACTTCGGCGGGAGTGGCGGCGCGGATGGAATAGCCGTCCGCCGTGACGCTGTAGTGGACGTATCTGCCGATGAGATCATCGATGTCGCCGTCGTCTAGGGCGTCGCGAATGAAGGCGTTGGGGACACCGTCCTGGACGGCCCGCAGGTTGACGTGGGAGAGCGGTGTCTGGGGTACGGTGGTGATGAGACCAGCGACCCGGGCAAGCTCGTTGGGGATAGTCTCGTAGATCACCACGTCGCGCGGGTCGGGGCGTTCCTCCAGCGACATGAGCCTGAGGAAACCGTACCCTTCCCCAAGGTTGAGGGGGAGGAATGGAACATCTGGCAGGATGTCCTCTCTCAACACCACATTGATCCGGGAATCGTCGTAGAGGGCCCGTTCTTTGTGATAGAGCGGCAGGGCTCTCCTCGGCATCGGGTAGTAGGCAAGGTTGTCATCAAGCAGCGGCATGCTGGCAGCAAGCGCCTCATACGAACGGGCCACATCGCCGAAGGGGTATTCATCCATGGGCTGGAACTGGTAGCGGTAGACGCCAAGGGAACCATCGGGAGCAATCACATTGGGGTGGTATATGATCTCGCCGCCCATGTACCCCTGTCCCCAGAGGGGGTCCTCCCAGAGACCGATTGCATCCCCGAAATCGGGATGTATTCGGTGGGTCTCGGTGTTTATGAAATAGATGCCCATGTTGTCGGCAGACGAGCCGATAATGTAGAACTTGACAAACTCCAGGTCCTGGAGATGGCGGTGATAGGGAACGTCTCTGCCCTTGTAGGAAAGCGCCTCAAATGCCTCACGGTCTGGAATGGCCACCGCGCCATCTCGAAAAGGGACCGCCCTAGCGGGGTTCAGCGGGTTCATCCCCACCGGGTCCCCCAATTCGGTGATGTCGTCGATGCAGTCGTTGTCGATGTCGCCAGGGTCGGCGATGAGGAACTTTTCAACCCGGTAATGCTCCTTGGGGAGCGGGTACAGCTGCTCGGTCAACGTTGTTGTGCCGTCTTCGCCCAGGGTCACCGAGACCGAGAACTCTCGTTCGGAGTCCAGGTCGGGCCGCACGTAGAGCACGAAGTACTCCTCGGTGGTGGACTCGATGATAGCGGGAACGGCTTGTACCTCTACCGCCGTTGCCGCCGGGGCCTGATCGCCGACAGTACACGCCACGACTGATACCTTGACCGTCCTCTGACTGGTAAGCGCCTCCAGGCTGCCTCCATCGTCATAGAACGACACCCGCACGCTAATGGTCTTGCCAAGGTCAGCCATAGCCAGGGTGTAAGTCGAAGCCGTCGCCCCTTCGATGTCGGAAAAACTGCTCTCGTGGTGGCTGCGGACCCACTGGAAACTGAACGCGTCATCGTCGAGCCCGTCGGGGTCGTCGATCCCGGACACGACCGCCGTCAGCGATTCGCCGACTTCGACGGTGCCGCTGATGACGGGCGCTCCTGTCGCGGCACGGTTGGCGCTCACCCTGAGAATCCTGTCGACACCGGGTTTGTTGGAGGTGGCGATGTACAGAGCCCCGTCGGGGCCGAGAACCGGGGTCCGCAGCCGGCCCTGGCTGCCGTCGAGCTCCGGAACGACGATCTGACTTACGAAATCGCCCTGTTCGGTGAACTCGAAGACCCGGAGCGACTTCGTCTTGAGGGTGGCCACCGCGAGTCGCCCTTCCCACTCCCCCCATTGGAGGCCGTCCAGGAAGACGGCCCCGCTGGTTGCCAGAGTGGGGAATCCCGAGGACCATCTGGCCTGGCGGGCAGATGGGAACTTCGCCAGGTCGGTCATGGGGACGCCGGCCTCGTCGGAATAGTCGTAGAAGGCCAATGTGCCGTCGTCCGGGATCGGGTCCCAGCCGTAGTTGCCCCCCGGCGCCAGCAGATTGATCTCGTCGTCGTGTTTCGGGCCGTGCTCCACCAGCCACATCTGGTCCGTGCCCGGGCGCAGCGCCAGGCCCTGGGGGTTGCGGAATCCGTAGGAGTACACCGGCGAGGAGGCGCCGAACGGATTGCCCGGCGCCCCGGCGCCCGTCCGCGGGTCGACGCGCAGGACCTTGCCGCCCAGGGACGTCAGGTCCTGCGCGCCCGTTACCACCCGCCCGTCGCCGGTCACGATCCAGAGATATCCCTCCGGGCCGAACACCAGCCGGCCTCCCGAGTGCCAAGGGCCCGGACCGATCGGTATGCCCTCCACCAGGGGATCGACGACGCGTGTGGCTTCGTCGTAGTTCGCGTCGATCGTCCAGGCGATCACCTGCATCTCGCGTCCGGTGTGTCCCTGGAGCGTGTAGAACCGCCGGTTGGTCGTAAAGTCCGGGTCCACGGCCAGCGCCTGCAGACCGGCGAACCCGTCGACGAGCAGGTCTCCGAGGTCCGCGTCGACCTGCTTGACGGTGCCGTCGGTCAGCCTCGCGTTCAGCACGCCGGCGCGCTGGGTGAACAACATCGTCCCGTCTGGGGTGAAATCGATGCCCCAGGGGTGGGACAGGCCCCTAACGATTACCGTCACCGTCAGTTCCGGACCCGGTTCGCGGGCGCCCACGACGGCGGTCGAAACAGCCTGAGCGGACTTGCCGGGGCCGTGCCCGTCGGTGTACGACGCCTCGGCCCTGAGCAGCATCTCTTCGTCTTCTTCGGTTGGAACGTAGCTGTCTCCTTCGCCGTAGGCCTCGACGCCGGTCCAGGTGGTTCCGTCAGGAGACCTGGCCCAGCTCCACGAAACCGCCCCGAGGGACGCCGCGGGACCCGAGCCGCCGCCTTCGAGGCCGTCGGGATCGGTCAGCGTGGCGCTGACCACCGTCCCGACCCTGGGTCTCGCCGGAAAGAGCGAAACGGTTCCGGGCCGGTCCTCCGCCTTGAACGCCTCGACCGCCGCTGTGGCCTCGCTGGTCAGCGTTTCATAGTTGCCGCGGTCGTCGACGAACGCCACCCGCACCTTGACCCGCTTGCCCAGATCCTCGGCGACGAGCGTGTAGGTGGGCGAGCCGCTCCCGATGTTCGTCTCGGTCGCGCCGTCGATCCGCAACCACTGGTACGAGTAGGTCGCGCCTGTCAGCCCGTCGTCGTCCGACACGTCGGAGACCGCCGCGGCGAGCGGCCGCCCCACCCGCGCCGTGCCCGTGACCGTCGCCTCGCCGGCGGCCGGGTTGTTGATGAAGGAGCCGCGCACCTCGATCTTGTAGGAAAACGCGTCGGAGGCCCATCCCTGGTCGGCGGCCTGAGAAGAATATGTCACGCTTCCGTCCGCGATGGACCACCCCTCCGCGGCTCCTGTGTCTTCGGAGCCGCTCGCCGTTCCACTGACGGCGATGGCGCCGGAACCCGTGGCGCGGATCCTTTCGACTACCACGAAATAGGTCGTCTCTTTCTCGAGAACCGGGCAGGTCGTCCCCGAGGCTGGAGCGGCAAAGGTGTTCACGCTCCGCTCCGACAGGCTCGCCGGGGCGATCAGCGTGCAGAGAGCGTCGCCCGGGACGCCGCCGTCGTCCGCGTTGAGCGTCACCTCGAGGTCGGACGGCGCGGACGACGTGTCCGAAACTTCGCCGAACCCGATCCCGACGGACGCCAGCGCGTAGCCGGCTCTGCTGGTCCCGGTGGTGAACGCCTGGGCCCTCTTCGCGCCGGCCGAGCCCAGGTCGTGGCCGGCGCCGCCGGACTGCCCCGTGTTGCCGACCAGCACGGCCGCGGTCTCCGCGTCTTCGACGGAGGGCCGAACGACTCCGCTGACGCCATGATAGGTGTAGATCATGTTGTCGTCGGCGTCGACAACGTAGAAGGTCTCCCCGTTCGACCAGATGCCGTAGGCGTGGTCGTTGTCCTCGTGGAGCGTAAAGTCGAAACCGGCTTCGGTTCCGTCGGACAGTTTCACGCTCGGCACCGAGGCGTCGTTCGAGGCGAACCTGACGCCCCACATCGTCCGCCCGTCGGTGAAGAGGCCCCTCAGCTGGCCTCTGCCGGGGATCGTCAGCTTCCGGGAGGTGTCCGGCCTCCCGTATTCGTCCTCCGGCGTCTCCGGGTCGTCGAACAGACGGAAGGCGTGCGCGTGCGACGTGGTGTTTGTGATCCACATGTGACGGCCGTCCGTCGCCATGCCGCGCACGATGAACACTCCCCCGGCGACGTTCAAACCCCCGTAGACAAAGTCCCGATCTTCCGCCCGCGTGAAACTCGTCAGATCGTAGCCGAAGACATCTCGGCTGGCGCCGTCAAGGGACTCTTCGGCGACGTACAGGCGGGGGCCGTGACCGGTGACGTAATGGTCTTCCTGGCCGAGGCTCGGAACGTCCCAGCCGGGGTCCCGGGTCCCGTACTCGTTGACCGCGGTGGCGGGGTTGTCCCACAGCTTGTAGGCAAAGACCTTCCGGGCGCTGCTGTCGCCGACCCACAGCGTTTCGCCGTCGGACCAGATGCTCTTCGGGTCCGCGTTCTCCGGATGCAACGCAAAGGGTCCATCCTGGATCCATTCCCTCTGAACTAATGGTCTGCCGATCCACATAAGCATGGCGCTGCCGCGGCCGGCGCGGATGCCCGACGCTGAACCCCCGGAAGGCAACAGAAAAGCAGCGGAGTCGATCTCCACCGTGACGGGATGAGACCCGTGCGCACCAACCTCGATAACGTCCGAATATGAACCGCCAGCGGCGATGGTGACTGTCTTGGTGGACAGATCTCCGTTACGGGCCGACAGTTCGATCTGAAGATCGAACGGCGTCGCGCCTTCGGCCAATCGGACCATGACCGTGTCGTCTCCCCGACGCTCCAGCTCCGCGGTGAACTTGAAAGGCGAGCCCGGATTGTCGCCCGCGTCAAGAGCCGTCAGCCCCGACAGACCTTCGAAGACGCCGACAGGCAGGTCCTTGAGCTCGTTTCCCGAAAGGTCCAGCTCAGTAAGACTCCCGAGGTCGGCGAACACGTCCTCCGGCAGGCTCTTCAGGTCGTTCCCCGCGAGGGAGAGACTCTGCAGGTCGCCGAGACCGCCGAAGACCCCTTCCGACAGTTCGGGGATCTCGTTGATCGACAGGTCCAGGCCGCGCAACTCAAGATTGCGGTCGAACACCCCGTCAGGCAGTTCGTCAATGAAGTTGCCCGACAGATAGAGCTCCTCCACCGCCCGGAGGTCTTGGAAGAGTCCGTCCGGGACCGTCCCGAGGAAGTTTCTGTTCAGGTCCAGGGCGCGCAGCGCGTTCAGGTCCCGGAAATCACCGGCCTGCAGGGCCGACAGTCCTCTCCCCTGAAGGTACAGCCCGGGCGTGACGTCGGGGCCGAAGTGCTGGGAGCCGGTCCAAGTCCTGAGCCTCGTCTCGGACACCTCCGAGCAGTCGCCGACGCCGGTCATCCCGGCGACGATGGCCGCCATCACCGAAGGCGTCCGGTCGCAGATGCCGGGGGCGCCGACCCGACCCGTCGGCTCGCTGGTAAGCGACTCTTGGTTGCCGGCGCCGTCGGTGAAGGACACCCTGACCTTGACGGTCCTGTCCCGGTCACCGGAGACGATGGTGTAGGTCGAATCGGTAGCGCCCGCGATGTCAGTGTCGGCGTTCCCGTCGTTCGAAATCCATTGATATTCGAAGCTGGCGGCGTCCAGCCCGTCCGCGTCGACGATGGAGCGGGTGCCCGCCGCCAGCGTCTCGTCCACTCGGACCGCGCCGGTTATCGTCGGCGCTCCCGTCGCAGGATTGTTCCAGTCGTATGCGTAGAGCTTAGCGTCGTCGCGGGACGCGACCCACATCGTGGACCCGGCCGACCAGATGTCCTCGTAAGATTCATCGTCGGCGTCCAACGCGAAGTCCTTGCTGCCGTCCCAGCTCCGGTCCGACATCCGGTAGGCGTACAGCTTGGCGTCCCGCCAGTCCGAAACCCACATCGTGGATCCGTTCGACCAGACGCCCATAGGAGAGTCGTGGCCGGGGGCCAGCGTGATGTCCTTCTCGAAGTCCCAGGCCCTGGTCGACAGGTCGTAGGCGAACACCGTGTCGTTGCCGGTGTCCGCCACCCACATGGTGATCCCGTCCGACCAGATGCCCTCGGGAAATTTGTTGCCGGCTGCAGAAAGCGTGTTGAAGTCCTTGCCCGAGTCCCGGCTCCGGTCGGACATCCGGTAGGCGTACAGCTTGGCGTCGGTGAAGTCCGACGCCCACATGGTTGTCCCGTCCGACCAGATGCCCACCGGAGAGCCGTTGGCGGCGTCCAGAGTGAAATCCTTGCCCGAATCCCGGCTCCGGTCCGACATACGGTAGGCGTACAGCTTGTGATCCTCGAAGTCCGCGACCCACATGGTGGTCCCGTCCGACCAGATGCCGGTCGGATAGCCGTTGGCGGCGCCCAGAGTGAAATCGCTGCCGGAGTCCCGGCTCTGGGCCTGGACCTCAGGAGTGAGAAGCAGGGCGCCGAAGACCGCGAGTGCGATGAGCAGCAGCGGGAGCGGCGCCAGACGCCGGAATGAGATCATGACTCACCCCCTGCTAGCCAAGTGAAAGAAGCCGGGAGGGTGAACCTCTGTGCTAGCCCATCGTTGGCGGAAGTCCCCGGCGCGACCGGTGCAGCGACGGCTCGTGCCGTCCGCCGTCTCAGGTGCATGAACCGATCTGTAGAGCGTCATGTCAATGCTTCCTCTGAACGAGCGGGATGAGCGGAGCCTACGGCCCCCCATGCTGTCCCCACGTAGAGTGGCAGCCTGTGATTCCGCCCATCCTGTGAGCCTTCTGGCACGTTTACCCATGAAAACCCTAGTGCCTCTTCAAGGCTTTGGTAAGTGTCTAATCACACTCTCGGGACGGCAAAAGTGTTAGCTCTGAGAGAGAGAGTGTTTCTGCGACTTTTTCACTCTTGCCGGCATAAACGAAAGTCAGGCACACGCTACCGGAACGTATCCGGACCGGGAGAGGCCGCTGCTCTCTCCCCCGGCCACCCGCATACGAGCGTGTCTCAAAAGTACGGATGTCTTGGTCCCAACCGCCCGCCCTCGGAAGGTTTTGTAGCTGGGGGAACATCCCCCAGGCCCCCTGCCAGAGGGAAGGTTCCCTCTGGACTCTCTCAAAGCAGGGTTCTGAGACAGGCTCATACGCGGGCTTTTCTGTTGCCAGAAAGATCTTGCGACTGACTTCCCTCTCTATCCGCTCGAACCACTGACGGTGAACACCAGATTATTGGACAGCTTTCTGCCGTCCTCCGTGCAGATGGCTTCCTGAGCCTCGCAGTCCGTCGTGGCGGGCAGAACGATGGTCACATCCTCGCTGGAGTCTGGCCTCACCATTATTCGCCACTTGATGTTGCTTGGCTTGTCCATGCGTTGAGCCTTTAATATGGACCCGCCGGTTACACTAAAGGCATGGAACTTTAGGGTCTTGTAGCTGAGGGGAATATCCTCGCTGAATCGGATGTCGAATGTGAAGACATTCGAGGCGCCGTGGTGGCTGGCCACGGGGAACACCAGGCGGACGGTCAGCGGCGTGGGCTTCGCCGCCACCACCGCCGCCGTCGCCTCGCTGGTCAGGGTCTCGGCGTTGTCGGCATCGTCGCGGAAGGAGACCCGGACTTGGATTGTCTGCCCTTTCTGCATGTCCTTGAGGGTGTAGCTGGAGCCGGTGGCCCCCGAGATGTCCGACCCTCCGGCGGTCCACTGGTAGCTGTACGACACGTTGGTCAACCCGTCTGCGTCCTCAACACCGATGGTGTCCGCCGTCAGCGTCCCATCCACTTGGACCGTGCCGCTGATGGTCGGCGCGCCCAGGGCCGGGGTATTCTGATCGGACTGCACGAGGTTCACCGACACCTCGTTCTCATCCGACCAGCCCAATCCCGGGTCATGCCACCGGAATCTGTAGGACGCACCACCATGATCCACCATGGCGTCCGCCGAGCCGAACTCCTCGTCCCCCACCGACAGCACGAAGCCTGTGGAGAACATCTCTTCGTTCAGGCCGAGCCGGAGCTCGCCGTCCTTGAGAAAAAGGAACCTGACATAGTGGGTCTTGCCGTCCCATTCGACCTCGGTGGCCGACAGGGACCCCAGGTGGGGATTGCCCCAGTACGAATACCCGGTGAACCCATCCCTTGTCCCCACGGTCATCGTGGCGGACCAGGCGTTGCTAGCCTGCTGCACCACCTCCGTTGCCGCGCTGGTCAGCGTCTCCTCGTGGTCAGCGTCGTCGGTGAAGGAGACTCTGACCTTGATGGACTTACCTGCGTCAGCGGCCACCAGGGTGTAGGTGGAGTCCGTCTGCCCCGCTATGTCGGTGTCGGTGGTCCCGTCGTTGGAAACCCACTGGTAGCTGTAGGAGACGCTGGTCAGCCCGTCGGCGTCGTGGACGCCGGAAACGTCCGCTGTCAGCGTCTCGCCCGCCTGGGCCGTGCCAATGATGGTCGGCAACCCGGTGGCCGGGCTGTTGAGGGCGACGACCGCACTCGTCCAATCACGTACGATGCGCGCCGTAAGGGTCTGACCGTCCTCCCAATCGGCGTCGACGTCTTCCCAGCTAAAGGTGGCATCCCCTCCCTGTAATGCCAGCGCGACATCGCCAACTAGCAGTGTCAGGTCGCTGATGCTGGGAACGTTATCCGTAAAAGCCAAGCGAAGCTTCCGTTCCGGAGAGTAGTACCACAGCCACTTTGCCTGAAGGCCGGCGTTGCCCCCGGAGTTCGAAAAGAGATCGGCGCTGGCGGCGCCGATGGCGCCGGTGCCGTAATCCACCACCAACATATCCGCCCGCCACTCGTCCGCCGTCGGCACCGTCGCCGTCGCATCGCTGGTCAGGGTCTCGCTGTTGTTGGCGTCGTCGGTGAAGCTCACCCGCAGCTTGATGGTCTTGCCCACATCGTCGTCGGACAGTGTGTAGGTGGAGTTGGTCGCTCCCCGTATGTCCGTGTCGGTGGTCCCATCGTTGGCACTCCACTGATAGGTGTACGAAACGTTGGTCAGCCCGTCGGCGTCGGTGATGCCGGAAACGTCCGCCGTGAGGGTCTCGCCCACCTGAGCCGTCCCACTGATGGTCGGCGCTCCCGTGGCCGGGGTGTTGGGACGAGGCTGCACAGCGGTCGTCGCCGCGCTGACCAAGTTCTCTTCATGCCCCAGGTCGTCGGTGAAGCCCACCCGCACCTTGATGGTCTTGCCCACGTCGGCGGAGACCAGGGTGTAGGTCGAGCCTGTCTGACCGCTTATGTCCGTGTCGGTGCTCGCGTCGTTTGCAATCCACTGGTAGCTGTAAGAAACGCTGGTCAGCCCGTCGGCGTCGGTGATGCCGGAAACGTCCGCCGTGAGGGTCTCGCCCACCTGGGCTGTCACACTGATGGTCGGCGCTCCCGTGGCCGGGGTGTTAGGCGGGGTGACGGGAGGGGTTGCTGCGCTGGTCAGGGTCTGGCTGTTGGTGGCGTCGTCGGTGAAGGATACCTTGACCTTGATGGTCTTGCCCTCGTCGGCGGTCACGAGGGTGTAGGTCGCGGCCGTTGCGTTCTCAATGTCCGTGTCGGTGGTCCCGTCGTTGGCAATCCACTGATAGGTGTACGAAACGTTGGTCAGCCCGTCGGCGTCGGTGATGCCCGAGGTATCCGCCGTCAGCGTCTCGCCCGTCTCGGCCTTGCCGATGATGGTCGGCAACCCGGTCTCCGGGCTGTTGGGACGAGGCTGCACAGCGGTCGTCGGCACGCTGGTCAGCGCCTCCTCGTAGCCCCGGTCGTCGGCAAAGCTCACCCGCACCCTGATGGTCTTTCCCACGTCGGCGTCCGACAGGGTATAGGTCGAGCTTGCGGCGTTCTCGATGTCCGTCTCCGTCGTTCCATCGTTCCGAATCCATTGGTAGCTGTAGGGGGAGCCGTAGAGCAAGCTGATCAGCCCGTCGGCGTCGGCGATGCCCGACGGGTCCGCCGTCAGCGTCTCGCCCACCTGAGCCGTCCCACTGATGGTGGGCGCTCCGGTGGCCGGGCGGTTTTCCGATGGCGCGTCGCCGCCGAAGACCCAGGGGCGGGCCTGTTTGATCGACAGAATATCGTCGCTGGTGATCTTGAACTCGATCTCCATGGCGAACGGCTCATCGCCCTCGATGCCGTACAGCTCGGCGAACTCGTCATGGATCAGTTCGAGATGACGGCGCAACTGGTCCATTTGGGCGTCGCTCATAAAGAGTTGCCCCTGCTGCACCTGGTTGGAGGTCGCGAGGACGGTATATTCACCGCCCTGGTGCAACAGGATTTCCTCCGGCGCCGAGTGCGCGTCGGGATTGGTGACCAGGTCCTCCCCGAGCTGCGAGTTGACGTAGTAATTCCCGTATCTCATTCGGATAGGATCGAAGCTGACGGCGACGCCGTTGGCCAGTTCGTCCGAGTAATTGGGATGCACCAGCACCCCCATCGCCGCCGCCAGGTGATCGACGCGATAGAATTCGCGTTCGGTGAAGGCCCGGAAGTTCCACAGGCTCGCGTACACCTGCTTGAGCGATTTGGCAATCCCGTCTTCTTCG
This sequence comes from Dehalococcoidia bacterium, assembly GCA_965197645.1. Classification (GTDB taxonomy): domain Bacteria; phylum Chloroflexota; class Dehalococcoidia; order Plut-88900; family Plut-88900. The sequence goes on from OZ240219.1 coordinate 2,029,326, forward strand.
GTCTCATCGGGATGCTGGGTCTTGGAGTCGTACAGCCCCGCGCCGCTGAAACCGGGCAAGTCTTCGTTGTTGGTGCTGGACCGGTAGCGCAGGGATGTGCCTGCGGGGAACCCAGCGTGCATCTCCTCCAGCGCCGCGATAATCCACTCGGGCGTCTCGCCCTTCTTGATCTTCTTGCGCAGCTTCTTGAGCTCTTTCTCCTGGGTGTCATAGTCCGACTGGAACTCCGGGTCGGCCAGCAATTCCTCAACGTCGTCATAGAACCCATTGTGCTTCATGAATTCGTCGTAGAAGTAGAACGGCACCGCGTACCCGTCGGGGACGGTGTTCTCGGGAAAGTCCAGGGTTCCCAGAACGGCCACGTTCGCCGCCTTGACGCCGAACGCGTTCCAGTCGTCGAATTCAATGTCGCTCAGGGCCGTGATTTCCGTGACCGCAAGGTCCCGTTCCGGCGTCTGGGGCTCGGAAGGGCGGGAGTCGGCGTAGTGGGCATCGACTTCCGAGGGCGAGGCCGCGAAGACATAGTACGTGGTCGATCCTACAAGGTACTGGACATAGCTGCCGATGAGACCTTCAATGTCGGGGGCCTCCAGAGCGTCACGGACAAAGGCGTTGGGGACGCCGTCTTGCACGGCGCGCAGGTTGACATGCGAAAGCGGCGTTTGCGGCACGGTCGTCATGATGCCGGCAACGCGGGGGAGCTCGTTGGGCAGGGTGTCATAGATCACGATGTCGCGAGGGTTGGGCCTTTCCCCCAGCGACATGGCCCGCAGGAAACCGAACCCCCTGCCCCGGTTGAGGGAGATGAAATCCAGATCGAAAGCGATGTCTTCTGCGAGCAGCACGTCGACCCGGGAATCATCATAGAGAGACTTATCCTTGTGGTAGCGAGGCACCGCCTTCGACCACATCGGATAATAGGCGAGGTTATCTTCCAGCAGCGGCATGCTGGCTGCCAGAACGGTGAACGCATAGGAAATCTCTTTGAAAGAGTAGACATCGCTGGCCCCGAACTGGAAACGATAGACACCCAGAGACCCGTCGGGAGCAACCGCTTTCGGGTGGTATACCATCTCTCCGACCATCGTCTCATGTCCGTGGAGTGGGTCGACCTCGAGACCAACGTCCGCCTGGAAGTCGTCGTGTCGTTGGTACGTCTTGGTGTTCATGAAATAGACGGATGGGCGGTCGGTGTTCATGTCGACCATATGGAACTTGACGGCCTCCCAGCCGGCCAGATGTCTGTCGATAGCTCCAATCTCACCCTTGTAGGCAAGCGACACATACGTCTCGCGGTTAGGAATGGCCGCCGCGCCATCGTCAAACCTCATGGCTGGGACAGGGTTCACCGGGTTCATGCCCACCGGATCCGCCAGCTCTGCAATGTCATCAGTGCAATCGCCATCGACATCGGCGGGGTCGCTGACGAGGTATTTCTCCACCCGGTAGCGCTCTTTGGGCAGCGCCTCCAGGCTCTCGGTCAGCGTCGTGGCGCCGTCCTGGCCCAGGGTCACTCTGACCGGTACTTCAAACGTGGTGTCCGCGTCCAGACCGTGCCGCACATAGAGCACGAAGTACTCGTCGGTAGTGGACTCGACCACGATAGGAACGGCCCCAACCTCTACCGCCGTCGGCGTCGGGGCTGAGTCGGCTCCGGGACACGTATCCTCCTGTGAGGCTTGCTGCGCGGAGGCTGTGGACCAGGGTATGAGCAAGTACAGGGCGAACAGGGCTAGTAGCCCGGGAAGGATGAGGAGGGTCAGAGGAGCACGGCGGCTGGGTAGAGTCATGGCGCCACCCTTTTTCTACCCCAGCACGAAGAATCGATAAATCGGGGGGGGGTGAACGTCTGTACTAAGTCGCCGCGCGCGACAGACGCCGGTGCGACCGGTGCAGCGACGGCAGGGCCCGTCGCTCCGTACGCCTGTCTCAGGTGCATGGACCGGTCTGTCGAGCGTCATGTGAACGCCTCGCTCTGCACTGGCGGGATGAGCGGAGCCTACGACCTCCTCCGCTGTCCGCAGGTAGAGTTGCAGCCTGTGATTCCGCTTACTTGGTGGTTCCTATTTCGCATTTACCCATGAGAACGGTAGCGGCTCTCCAAGGCTTTGGTAAGTGCCTAATCACACTTCTTGGTGAGGTAATTTGGACAGCACTTTGTTAGCTTTTAGAGAGTGTGTTTCTGCAACTTTTCACTCTTGCCGGCACAAACAAAAGTGGCGCCAATACTTCTCACGGACGACCGCAATCCCCTCAGCAACGGGATGTCCAAGCGTCAGCCGGGAGGGCCTAAGCAAGCCCGTTCTCCCGCCGCCTTCGAAGCTCGGACGTATCCATGTATGAGCTTGTCTCAAAAGTACGGACGCCTTAGTCCCAACCGCCCGCCCTCGGAAGGTTTTGTAGCTGGGGGAACATCCCCCAGGCCCCCTGCCAGAGGGAAGTTTCCCTCTGGACTCTCCCAAAGCAGGGTTCTGAGACAGGCTCGTATGCGGCCCTTTTTTGTTGCCCGGAAACCGAGCGACAGGTCCCCCTCCGCTCAGCCACCCGATCCGTCGTGACCGCTATGCCAGCCCGAGCCGAACGTCATCCCACCGTCGCTGACTACCCAAACGCGCACGTCCTCCGTGGTCACCCAGTTGCCCTCTGCGGTGGCCTCGAACATATCCGTGCCGAGCAAGTCTTTGAGGTCCCTTCCCACCATGCCTTTGTCGTAGTGGTCTACGATCGTGCCGCTATCGTCCGCTATGAACGCGAACCAATCCCCTTCAACGTTCTCGGTGCTGTTGTAGTACTCGATAGCCGCTGTCAGTCCGGCGAAATCGCTCTCGGGGCTGTTGAAGTATGCGATGGTCCCTTCCAGTCCTACCGAGCGGAACACGAGGACGGCGGTTGCCACAAAGGACTTGGTGAACTCGTCGGCGATGATGTACCAGCCGGAGGCGAACAGCAGCCCGTCGTGCCTCACCACCCAAGCGTTCTTGAGCTGCAACGTGCCGGTGTGGTCGTCCCCGATGCCGCCGCTCTCCGGGTTCCTGAACACGTAGGACACCCACTTGCCGTCCTCGGTGACCGACAGCATGTCCGGCCCGAAGTTGTACCCGTTGGCGTCGGTCCCGACCCAGCCATTCACGTCCAGCCCCAGGCGCTGGGATTCGGGATGCCCGATGACCGTATCGTTCTCGTCTATGATGAACACGTACCACTGGCCGTCGATGCTCTCTGGGCGGTTGTGGTAGGCGAGGGTGGCGTCGAGTCCCTGGGTCTCATACCTGCTGATGGCCTTCTCTACGAAGAACTTGGTGTACTCGGCAGGAGCGGACTTGGGCGGTACGGAGGCGACGACGCTGCGGGCGATGCGCTCGGTTTCGGCGGCGGTGACTCCGGGTTGCGCCGTGGGGACCAAGGCGATGGCCGATTCGACTATCCGTTCGACCTCGGAGCGGGTGAGCCCGCGTTCCGACTGGGGCGTCGCAGGCGCTTCGGCCATCTCCGTGCGCACTATCTCCTCGACCTCGGGGCGGGTCAGTCCCGCGTCTCCGTCGCTGCAGGCGACCAGGAGAAGCGGGACCAGGACACCCAGAAGCGTCGTCTCCCACAATCGCAGTTTCCTCATGGGTCTCCGCCGCTCCGTCTCGCTGTCGATTCCCTCAACCTGTCGCTCCTATCGGGAGACCCTGTGCAACTTGAATATGGGGCGACGCGGTACGCCGTCCCCGGCCGTGCTTTTTCCGCTGTTGCATGGGCGGGCCATCTACAGCCCGCCAACGAGCGTCAGGTCGCTGCCGGCGACTATCTCAAGACCCATGAGCCTGGTCCCACTCTTAGCAACCGAATCGACGCTGACCGTGACCGTGCCGGAGGCCGTCACGGTGATGGTCTCGCTCTCCAGGGCGCCGCGAGCGATGGTGACAGTCTGGGTGGAAAGCGTGCCTCCTGTGGCCGAAAGGGTTACCGACAACGAAGACGGCGCTCCCTCGTCGATACTGACGACCACACCGGCGCCTTTCTTTTCCAACTCCGCGGTGATGGTGAACGGCGCCCCGGGGTTTTGGTCGAATTCCACGCTATCCAGATTTCCGAGGCCTTCGAACACGCCTGCGGGCAATGTTGATATCTGGTTATGACTCATGACTAAGGAATTCAAATCGCCCAGACCCTCGAACGCGCCTGAGGGCAACGCCGTGATTTTGTTGTTGAATAGGGTCAGTTGCTGCAGTTCGCCAAGGTCTTCGAATACGCCCGAGGGCAACGCCGTGAGCTCGTTCCTGCTCAGGTACAACCACGTCAAATTGCCGAGGCCGTCGAACACCCCCTCGGGCAACGCGGTGATCTTGTTCTGGTGCAGGTTCAGGGCCATCAGGTTGGTGAGCCCGTCGAACACCTCCTCCGGCAATGCAGCGACCGAATTCCTGGGGAGCTCCAGTGAGTTGAGGCTAGTTAGCCCATCGAACACGTTCTCCGGGAGCGCGCTGACCTTGTTGGCGGTGAATGTGAGATCCTTCAGGTTGGTCAGGCCATCGAATATTTCCTCAGGCAGCGCCGTAAGACCGTTCTGGTACAGCTTCAGGTTCTGTAGGTTGGTCAGGCCGTCGAACAGGTTCTCCGGGAGCGAGCTCACCTCGGTGAAGGTCAGGTTCAGGCGTTCGAGTCCGGCGAGTCCGGAGAAGATGTCCTCGGGCAGCGAACTGATCTGGTTGTCGTCCAGTTTCAGCTCCGTCAACCCGCTGAGACCGGCGAAGTCCCCGGACTTGAGCGTGGTCACACCCATATCGGAGAGGGCAAGCGTCCCGGTTATCCCGGACAGGTTCGCGTCGGTGACGTCCCCGCAGGCGGTAACGTCCGACAGCTTGGCAAGAATGGCGTCCTGCACCTTCTGCGTGCGGCCGCAGATGCCCGGCGTTGGAGTTGGAGTGGGGGTAGGGGTGACGGCTTGCGCCAGGGATGTGCCGTGATTCGTGGGGAGGGCGAGACCTGCCGCCAGCGCGGCGGTGACCGCAAGCGCCGCGAGCAGGATAGCTGCGTGCTTGAAGCTGAACCATCTCGTCGATGCGGTCAATTTGCTCGTCGATGCGGTCAATTTGCTCCTCGATGCTCCTACATTTCAGGCCGATGCAAGTGGCGGTTCCCTACAGCCCTTTATAAGCCCCCAATGTTCACCTTGAAGTTCGCATCTTCGGCAACTGCGTCGTGAGTTAGAACGGCGTCGTTTCCGGCGGCGTCCTTGATGGCGCCGCCGTTCAAACTCACTGCGTTCGCGCCGATGGCAACCCCGTCACTGTCCGAGTCGCCGCTCAGTACCGTATAGCCGAACACCAGCCGGACTCCTCGGACTCCGGGGGTGAAGGCGCAGAAAGCAATCCCGAATTGGTTTGGCTCACATTTGGGCACGGCGAAGTCGAAGTCAGCCAATTTGGCCGTACCCTCAAAGTCCAGTTCCAGCTGGGGGGTGCCAGTAGCGACTACGTCTTCGCTGAACGCCGCGTCAGTAACGAGCCTTTCTCCGGCGGTGTAGACACCATCGTTTCCTCCTGTACTGGAAACGATGGAAACGGCCGATATGGTCGGACGAACTCCGTCCACCTTGTGGCCCGTCTGGACGGCCAGTGCACCATGGGACAGGTCGGCCGCGTTGTCCGCCGCATCCTTGATGCTGCCGCCGTTGAGCGTCAGCTTGTTGGCGCCTATGGCGATTCCGTCGTCGTCCGAGACGCCCTCTTCCACCGTGTAGCTGAAGACCACATTGGTAGTTGTGACGCTCTCGTAGGAAGCAGCTTTGCCGCTCCCGCCGATGTCCAGTTCGAGCTGGGGCGAGCCTGTAACGGAAACGTTCTCGCTGAACGTCACCGTTACCTTGATACTGTCGTCGATGCCGTAGACGCCATCGTCATCGAAGTAGGAGTCATCATCACCGGTGTCGCTGGTGATGGCGACAGACGAGATGGTTAGAGCCGTCGTGTCGGTCTGGGCCGACACCGAGGGCAGACCGTCGACTGCGAATAGTCCGATGATTCCCATGAGCGCTCCACCCACAAGCGCCCATGCCAATTTCCATCTTACTGTTCCAATCCTTATAGCCATCTTGTTCCTCTCTCCGTGGACTTGGGAGCTTTCCCTTGGGTCCGCTCAGGGGGTTGAATCGTCATAGCCCGCCCATTACCACCGCTGACGTTCCCTCACTGGTCAGCGACTCCGCGTAGCCCGCGTCGTCGGTGAAGGTGACCCGCACCTTGATGACCTTGCCGTTTTCAGATGCCTGGACCGTGTAGATGGAGTTCGTCGCGTCGTTGATCTCGGTGTCGTCGGCCAGCCACTGGTAGCTGTACGTCACGTTAGTCAGCCCGTCGGCGTCAGAGATTCCGGACGTGCCTGCCGTCAGGGTCTGGCCCACCTGCGCAGTGCCGCTAATGTTGGGAGCGCCGGTTGCCGGAGTGTTGGCATGCGACGCAGACGAGAGGGTGAGGCTATCGCCAAGGCCGGTCTGGATGCCCTGGTATGAACCCCCCAGGAAGGCGGAGGCAACCACGGAGACCGTCACGCCGTCGTCATCGCTTATCGGGGAGGTGATGACACCGCTCGCCTGATCGCCGCCGTTTACGGAGACGATCAGGTTGGAAGAAAGCGCCCCGGCCTTGAAGTTCAGGGTGACCGACATGTTGAAGGGCGCTCCCTCGGCGACCTTGACCACCACGCCGTTGTCGCCCCGCTGCTCCAGCTCTGCGGTGAACGTGAAGGGGGACCCCGGGTTGTTCGCCAGGTAGAGGATTTCCAGGTTTCCAAGGTCCTGAAAAATCCCATCGGGCAACGCGCTCAATTTGTTGTTGGTGAATATCAACCTGTCGAGGTTGGTGAGGCCGTCGAACAGGTCCTCGGGCAATGCAGTAATCGGGTTGGTGGAGAGCACTATGTTTTCCAGGCTGTCGAGGCCATCGAAGATGTCTTCGTCCAGCTCACTTAGCTGGTTGTTGTGCAGACGCAGGTCCGTTAAGCTGCTCAGTCCGTCGAATACCTCCTTGTGCAGCTCCCTTATCTGGTTAGTTCCCCCCAAGGCCAGGATCTGCAGGCTGGTCAGTCCGTCGAATACGTCCTCGGGCAGTGCCGTCAGGTCGAGGAACAGGTACAGCCGTTGCAGATTGCCGAGTCCCTCGAATACGTCCTCGGGCACCGACCTGATATAGGAGGAGCCGGTCGGTTGAAGCCACGTCATGGAGCTGAGTCCAGCAAAATCCCCGGACTTGATGGACGTGGCGCTTGTGAAGCTGACGACCAACTTGGTTATGCCGGCCAGGTGTGAGTCGGTGACATTGGCGCAGTCGCTGACGTCGGACAGCTTGGCGAGAATGGCGTCCCGCACTTCCTGGGTCCGGCCGCAGATGCCCAGAGGAGCGGCCAGGGTGAGTTCAAGATCGTCGGCCTCCTCCCACGTGAGGCCAAAGTAGCTTGAATAGTCGGTGGCGCCGAAGTCGGAGGACTCCACGCTCACTGTTACCTGCACGTCGGCGGTCTGTACCAGGCTCTGGTCGCTGGGCGAGACGCTGACTGACTCGCTCTTGAGGCTGCCTCCCTCAACTGTGACCGTCGTCGAGGACAGTGTGCCGCCTTCGGCGGACAGCGTGATTTCCATGTCGAAGGGCGCGCCCTCGGCGACCTTGACCACCACCGAGTTCGAGCCCTCCTGCTCCAGCGTCATCGTGAGGCTGAAGGGAGACCCCGTATTGAAGTTCAGCCACAGGGTGTCTAGGCTTTCGAGGCCCTCGAAGATGCCGTCCGGTAGGTCGCTCAGGTCGTTGGTGTCGAGGTAGAGCTGCTCCAGGCCGCTCAGCCCCTGGAAGTCTCCGGCCTTGAGCGCAGAGATGCTCTTGTTGGAAAGGGTCAGGTCGCCCGTTATGCCCGCCAGGTGTGAGTCGGTGACATTGGCGCAGTCGCTGACGTCGGACAGCTTGGCGAGAATGGCGTCCCGCACTTCCTGGGTGCGGTTGCAGATGCCGGAAGACTGGGCGAGGACCGTACTGCTCGGCGGGACGGCCATTGAGACGGCAACGACGGCCGCCACCAGCAGGGCCATTGCCGCCACGGTCTTGATTCGCAGTTTGGGTCTTCGAAACCTCATAGCTCCCCTCCTAGGTCAGGGACAGGTCCTGCGGCACAACTACCCTTACTTTGAGTGGGGTGCCAGCCTTAAGCTCCGCCTGTCAGCTGATCGGTATTGCCCATGAAAACACTAGAGACCCTGCATCGATTTGGTAAGTGCATAATCACACTTCTTGCTGAGGTAATTTGGACGGCACTTTGTTTGTTCTGAGGGAGAGTGTTTCTACAACTTTTTGCTCTTGATGGCATAGACGAAAGTGGCTTAGATTTAGTAGTCATAACCACACCGCCGTCACACTCAATGTTCGCACGCGCATACCGGAGAAGAGATGTCTCAGGCACATTGCCGAAGCCGGGCCTTCAGTCTTGCGAAGCTGGCGTACCGGCCTGCGGGTTGGCTGGAGGGCTACGCCGTGTATGCGCCGCTATTCCAGGTGCAAAGGCCGCGGGTAGGCCAGCGCGAGGTTGTTGCGACAGGCCCGCCGGCGGACAGTTCTCATCTATTGGGGCTCCGGCGTCGCCTCACACCAGGGGTAGGTTGGGTGTTGGAGTAGGGGCCTGTACTTTATGAAGGCATCGTTCGGCGCAATACAGACGCGGCTCCTCCAGATGCTCTGGCTCGACCCGGACGAGGCATCGTACGCCGCCAACATTACGGTGTGGTTACGCTGGCTCTTCTGGGTCGGCGCCGTGATCGAGCTCGCCTATCGACCGGCGTTCACGCATGCCAAGTACATTCCGTTCATGCTCATGCACGTGCCGCTGGTCGCACTCAACGGCTACGTGCACTACCGTCTGCTCTCCCGGCGCAGGGTGACGTGGCGTCACCTGCTACTCCTCAGCGCCATGGACATAGCCCTGATCACGGCCAGCGTCGTCGTCGACGGGGGTTTCGACAACTTCCTGTACATTCCCTACTATCCCGCCCTCGCCGCTTTCGCCGCCGTCTTCACCTCCGCTCTGCTGAATCTCGCCTGGACCACGGTCACCGCCTCCATATATGTCGGCGTGAGCCTGACCGTCGGCTCGGGCGTGGCCTTCGATGGGACCAACGAGAAGATGCTGTTCTCCAGGGTGCTCGCGATGTTCGGGGTGGTCATGGTTGTCAACTTCATCACCCGGTTTCAACGGCGCAGGGCCATAGCGGCGATGGAAAGGGAAGGGGAGCTGCAACGGGAACGGATCGAGCTCTCCCAGGCCATTCACGATACGGCCGCCCAGACCGCCTTCATGATCGGCCTGGGGATAGACGCGGCCAAACGGGTTGCCGGAGACTCGAACGAGGAGCTCACCGCCAGGCTCGATGCGACATCACGGCTTTCCAAGACCGCCGTGTGGCAGCTGAGACACCCGATAGACATGGGCCGCATATTCGAGGGCAGTGAGTTGGGCTGGACCCTGGACTCGCACGTTGCGACGTTCAGGTCCATCACGTCGGTGTCGGCGGAGCTGACCCAGAACGGGGTGGAGCCGCCACTTTCAGTAGAGGTCAGGAGTCTCCTGTTCTCCATTGCCCACAACGCCCTCGCCAACGCCTTACGCCATGCCGGGGCGAGCCGGGTGCTGGTCGGTCTCGACTTCGGACGGGACGAGCTCAGGCTGTCGGTGTCGGACGACGGGGTGGGACTTCCCGACGACTACGAGGAGCGGGGCCACGGCTTCGCAAACATGCGGGCGTACGCAGGGCGTCTGGGCGGACGCCTCATCGTCGAGCCCAGGGGAGCGGCAGGGGGCGCCAGCGTGACCTGCGTGATGCCGTTGGTTCGCGGCGGAAAGGAGGGATAGATTGTCAGCGGAGTCTCGTCGCATAAGGGTGCTGCTCGCCGACGACCATGCGGTCACGCGGGAAGGGCTTCAGTCGATTCTGGAGCGGTCTGAGGAGTTCGAGGTGGTGGGCCAGGCCAGGGACGGAGTGGAGGCGGTGAAGGCGGCCTCCGAGTTGTCGCCCGACCTGATCGTCATGGATGTCATGATGCCCAGGAAGGACGGGGTGGAAGCGTGCCGGGAGATCATGGAGTCTCTGCCGGACACACGGGTGCTCATGCTGACCGCCTCCACGGAGGCGAACGCCGTGATAGAGGCGGTGGCCGCCGGTGCGGCCGGCTATCTTCAGAAGGTGGCCGGGATGGACCAGGTCCTGGGCATGATGAGGAGCGCGGCTGCGGGCGAGGGGCGGCTGCCGACCGAGGTGGTGAGGCGCGTGTTCCACAGGATGCGGAGCGAGGCGAAGTCGAAGCAGCAGATCGACCTGACCCAGAGGGAGAAGGAGATACTTGTGTCATTCTGCCGGGGCATGTCCTACGTTGCGATTGCCAATGCACGAGAAGTCAAGGTGGTCACCGTCCGAAACGCCATCTACACCATTCAGGTGAAGCTGGGCCTCGACTCGAAGCAGGAGGTCGTGGTGTGGGCCGCGCAGAACGGGCTCCTGGATGATTGACGGCATGGGTTGGGCGTAAGGTCATTCGACCCAACCCCTGTAAAAGGATTATTCAATGAATCACTTCGTTTTGGATGCCAATACCGTGATTGCAGAACAGTACGGAGCTAGTGCTCACATAAGCGCTCTACTGTCTGCCTCAAGTGCCGTTGGGTTCCAAGTCCACCTCCTCAAGGTCGCCCTGGAGGAAATTGCCGCGAAATACGAAAGGGAACTGTCGAAGAATACGAAAGAAGCAGGCCGAAGTCTATCGAGACTGTCCTCGTTATTGGGTCGGTCTATAGAATCCCCCGTGGAGGGGTTCGATTCCAAGGAAGAAACAAAAGCATTTCGAGAGAGGTTGCTGAGCCATCTAGGTAAGACGGAGTCGGGTATCATCGATTATCCTGACACGCTCCACGAAACATTGGTCAAACGAGCGACATCAAGAAAACGGCCGTTTGACGACAATGGATCTGGGTATCGCGCCGCGCTCATTTGGGAATCAGTTCTTGATTTAGCCAAACAAGTAGAGGGTCCAATTGTCCTGGTTACCAAAGACAAGGATTTTCGGGAAGGGTCAAGTAACCTTCATGGTGATCTCATCAAGGATCTGGAAAGACTCGGGTTGCCTGAAGACAAGGTTATATTGGCTACGGACCTGGCGGGACTAGTTGACCAACACGTACGTCCTAATCTGGGAATGCTGCCTTGGGACGACCCACTCCAATTCTTGGCTCAACGTGGGGTCGACTTGGAGGAGTCCATAGCACTGATTCTATTGGACGCTTGTTCAGGCAAAGAATGGGAGCCACCGGAGTTGGGAATTCCGTGGGAGTATGAATCCCCCACGTTGGACATGATAGCTGATGTATCCGGCTTGACCGTGTTGGACATTCGACAGTTGAATTCAAGTCAGGTACTGGTCAAGGTCGAGGCCAACGTCATCGCGGAATTTGGGGTGCTTGTTTACAAGCCTGATTGGTACACTTCGGAGGACAGCAGGCTTACCGTAGTTGAGTTTGATTGGAATGACCATTATGTTTGGGCAGAGATTCGCTTGCCACTACACTGCAATCTCGACTTGGTCATTGACGCCTCGAACCCAGAACAACAAGAAGTTCGGAATGTGTCTGTCGAATTTCAACCTACAGAATTTCCACCTATAGATTGGTAAGCGCATCCTGCAACTTACGGCGTAAACTGAGGTGGACCCACCCACGAGGATTCGAAGCGATCATCGGGGAGGATGTGGCATGCCTATTCACTACCCGACTGCTTCCAATTCGACCGCCCAAGTGTACCGAAGTTGTCCGTTGCTATTGTGTAGCACCCGTGAGCAGCGGAGAACAGCACACTTGCGCACTGTGGGAGGACGGCTCTGCGGTGTGCTGGGGCAATGATGAACTCGGGCAATCATCGCCGCCGGATGGAGAAACGTTCACCGCCATCAGCAGTGGTCATGGTCACACCAGTCACACCTGCGGCATTACTCACGAAGGCGCAATCCTGTGCTGGGGTTGGGGACACTAATGAATGATTGTTGAGGGGTCTCGCATCCGGGTTGAGGAACCTATGTTATCGTCCCGCAGTCCAGAAGTGGTGACCCAACCACACTGCTCGCCAACGGGCAATGGAACTCCAAGGAAGTGGGGAACCAGGCGATGATCCTACTCATGAGAGACCCCGCCGCGAGTGAGACCATTGACCGGCGCCTAGGGTATGCCGAATCCTCATCGGTAGGCGAGTTCGACGACCTCGAGCGCTCTGTCCATTGACATGGTGTGTCGGCGGTCGAAGGATAGGATGCCCGGGCCTACATCGGCGAGCAGTTTCTGGGACTGAGGGAAATTACTTGTAGAACACTTCCACTGAGACGAAGTGCATGGTGAACTCGAGCCGCCTAAGAGCAGCGCGGGAAGCATAGAGACCCGGGCGCCTGAGGCTGGCACCCAAAACCTTACTGTAGACAGAACTTTTGATTCGGTGGCGCCACTGCGAGCATTCCGGCATCGTTCTAGTCTCACGGACCAGATCCTAACGCGGAGGTTTATCTTGTGCCAATCTGAGCGGTTGAGAGGCACCGTTTCAGAAAACCTGGGAATTGGAGGAGGCAAGATGTACTGTAATGCGAATGGTGACTCTTGGGAGACAAACGACACGCAACAGGTAGTGTTTGTGGATAGCCAATTTGGATATGATCGCGCAGGTAAAGCAGTTCGATCGCTACTCCCACGCAAAGACAGAGACTAACCGGGAAGACGGGCTCGACCCTAACACAATGTGTCCATGCTAATGGAGGTCGAGAGACCGAGGTAGTCGCTACAAAGGAGTTTCAGCCCTGTTTTAGCACGCAGCGAGAACGGCCACCATACCCCGAATCAATGGTTAACTCAGCGGCTCTCCGGTAGCAATCAGTGAGGTCAACGGCAGCCGCTGCTGATGGACCCCGACTTCGCACTGCCGTAAGAGGTTAGACCGCAGCCGTACCTTGTCAATCTACCCAGTCCGCGTCGTTCCAACCGGCGGAAACCGACAGCCGTTTGGACATCGGGCTGCAAGAAGCTCGGGACTCGCATTCTTGGTATGCTGACTGGTGGCGCGAGAGCTGGAACGGACCGTAAGACCACTGGCCCATGGTTGAGTGCCTCTCGGATGGGGGCAACATCGATTGGTTCAAGCAGCTTGGTCCCGTGTGGTGACAGCGGGTGGCGAACGGGACCGTCGTGGACTGCATTGAGACGACAGCGGCGGCTAGGGCCAAGCAGCGAGGCACCTCTGCCGCGCTCTTCAACATCGTCCCCATGTACAGCCAATGAATCGGGTGGCATCCGGGGTTCAAGACATTAAGAAGCACCAGCTAAGCGGTTGCTTGTATGCACCCCATCATCTCGCCTCCCTTGACCTTCATCGGCCACGACGAGCCGCGGGGGATTGGCTCTGCCGGTAGTATAATCCGGGGAGAGCAATAGCCAGATGTGTGGTAGATACAGTCTCATAGCCGACCCGAGTGACCTGGCCCACCGGTTCGAGTTCGACGACAGCGACTTCAGCTACGATCCCGCCTACAACGTCGCACCCACCGAGTCGGTGCTTACCGTGAGGAATGTCGAAGGCCGGGAGGCGACCTTCATGCGCTGGGGGTTGATACCCTTCTGGGCCAAGGACCCAAAGATCGGGGCCAGAATGATCAACGCGCGGGCGGAGACGGTTGCCGAGAAACCCGCCTTCCGCAATGCATTGAAAAGACGGCGGTGCCTGGTTCTAGCAGATGGCTATTACGAATGGCAAAAGACACCGGCGGGCAGGAGGCCCTATCGCATAATCATGAAGTCGGGACAGCCCTTCGCCTTTGCGGGGCTCTGGGAATCGTGGAATGACCCCCAGGGTAAGATAGTACCCTCTTGCACCGTTATCACCACCGGAGTCAATGCCTTCCTTTCCCCCATCCACAATAGGATGCCCGTCATCCTGTCTCGGGATATAGAGGGAGTTTGGTTGGACCACCGCATAGAGGACGCCGCCGACCTCATGGGTGTCCTCTCTTTCTATACCAAGGAAGCCTTGGACGTCTATGAGGTCTCGACGCTGGTGAACAATGCACGCAACGATTCTCCAGAAGTCATCGCTCGTGTGGACTGATGTGTCTGAGATCCACAGGCGAGACAGCATCACGATTTGTAGTCGTCAAGTAAGTGCCCCTCATACCTGCGTCTAAGCTTGAGGATCGCAGCATTCAAACCGACAGGATAGATGGTCAAAGGCGGCAACGAGTCGATGCTGCCAGAGAGCGCCAAGCTCGGTGACGGGACCGAGTAGTTTCGAAAGGCCCTCGCTGGCGGGTAGGGTTGAGAAACACCGTGATGCTCAGGCTTCTTAGCGTAACCAACTTCGCCACCATAGATCAGCTCGAAATGGAGTTGGCGCCCGGCTTCAATGTGCTGACCGGGGAGACCGGGGCCGGCAAGTCCATCATCGTGGATGCGCTGAGCCTTCTCCTGGGGGGCCGCGCCGACGACGGCATGGTACGCTCCGGGGCACGCCAGTCCCGAGTAGAGGGCATCTTCCTGCTCGACAGCGATCTGGCCCATAGAATCAACGTTGCCTTTGATGAATACGAGATTGACGACGGCGAAGGAGAGTTGATTCTCACTCGCGAGGTCAACCTGGATGGACGAAATACGTGCCGTGTGAACGGACGAATCGTACCCCTCAAGATATTGAGCGCTCTGGCCGAAAACCTAGTGGACATCCACGGCCAAAATCAGCACCTGTCACTACTCCGTGTAGGTGAGCACCTGGACATACTGGACCGGTATGGCGGGCTGGGCCAGCTTCCGGCCCAGGTGTCGGAGCGGGTCCACCAACTAACGGAGATGCGGAGGGAGCTGGGCCAGCTCCAGGCTGAAGAGCAGCAACTTGCCCAACGGATCGATTTTCTAAGGTATCAGGTGGAAGAGATCGGAGCTGCCAATGTTCGCCTGGCTGAAGACGAAGACCTGGCCCAGGAGCGAGACCGGATCGCCAACGCGGAACGAATCATCGCCCTGTCCGACCATGCCTATCGAGCGCTGTACGATAGCATCGACCGGCAAGAATCGGCAATCGACCTCATGGGACAGGTGGCCCATGACCTCGCCCAGCTAGAGCAATTGGACCCCTCAATGAGCCCGCACGGCGAGTCGGTAGACACCTTGACACATCAGCTAGACCAGCTAGCGCGTACGCTTCGGAGCTATCGTGACAGCATCGAATACAACCCGGCCCGTCTTCATGAGCTCGAGGAGCGATTGGACTTGATCACGGGCCTGAAGAGGAAGTACGGCGGCACCATCGAGGAGGTCCTAGGCTTCGCCGAGAGAGCCTCTGAAGACCTTGAGGGTCTATACCACAGCGAACGGCGAGCGGAGGAGTTGAAGCCCCGGGAGTTGGAGCTTCGAGGGGAGGTCGGAAGGCTGGCGGGACAACTCTCCGACGCCCGGCGGCATGCAGCCAAGCGCCTGGCTACTGCCATCGAGGAGGAGATCGCCGGGCTGGCAGTGAATCATACGCAGGTACACGTGGATATCCGCCAGTCAGCTTCGAAGGATGGTGTGCCTGTTGAGACTGGAGACTCCTGTTCTAACTGCACGCCTGCAGGCGGAGAAGGCGTCAGGCGCTTCGCTTTCAACGACACGGGTATAGACTCCGTCGAGTTCTTGATCTCACTGAACCTGGGCGAACCGCCACGGCCTCTGGCCAAGATCGCCTCCGGCGGGGAAGCAGCCAGACTGATGCTCGCCGTAAAGACCATCCTGTCCAGCGCCGACCGGATTCCGGTTCTGGTGTTCGACGAGATAGACGCGGGCATAGGGGGTCGAATGGGGAGTGTGCTGGGCCGGAAACTATGGGATCTGTCCGAGAGCCGTCAGGTGTTGTGCGTAACCCATCTCCCTCAGTTAGCGTGCTACGCCGACCGGCACGTCAGGGTTGCGAAGCATTCGGGCCATGACAGAACCGTGACCTCCGTGGAGATTTTGACCGAGGAGGCCAAGGTGACGGAGCTTGGCCAGATGCTCGGCTCCGACAGCGGTGTATCCCGCAGCAATGCCCAAGAGATGCTGGAGCAAGCGATGAGGTGGAAGGAGGGTTGATAACTCCTCCTCGTCCTGGAAACGTTCTCGTAACCGGGTCATGCCACATAGCTGCACAGCGGACTCGAACCGCAGGAGTTGTCCTTGCCCCAGGCTCCCTTTAACAGCTCCTCGTGTACAGCCCCGTTTCTTGACCTCAGGACGGCCACCGGCAAGCCCTAGATTCTGTTTATCGCCACAGGTTGGGATCGGGTCGGTTCATCAGTCCGAAGCCCAGATATCCATACCAGATAACCAACAGCACGTAGAAGCCCCGCGCCAGGGTGATAAAGGTGTCGCGTCCATCGTTGTAGAGTATAGCTATCATGAAAAAGACCATTACGGCCAGGCTGATAAGGGCGGCCAACAGGGAGATTATCCGGTTGAACTCGTCTCTTGTGGAGAGGCCCAACGCGAAGATGAAGCCGCCAAACCCAAGCGCAATCCCACCGGCGTCGACGAGAGCGGAGCCGGCATGGTAGATGGAAACCCTTTCCCTGATCTGATCACTGGTTTGGGCTTCGGCCAGGATGAAGTCGATGCCGCCGGATAGAATCCAACTCAGTCCGACCAAGATGATGAAGAAGCCCATCTGAGCCAACGCCTTGCCGTTGCCCTGCAAGGTTACGTTCCGCATTAGCGCATAGAGGCCCGAGAGGATCACGGCCAGGCTAAGGATTATCGCGATGTTGGTTACATTGGTCAGCACGGCGTTGGCACCCTTGGCCGTTATGGAGCCAACGGCGTCTGACACGTCTACGCTGTCTATCAGTAGTCCACCCGGTTCTATGAGAAAGAAGACGACGGCGATTATCGGGCCGAATATGAGGGACAGACCCGCTAGCCGGTTCACTGATATTGTGCCCATGTTTGAACCTCCTTTGTGTGATGTCATGAAAAGGACCCTTTGGTTTCAATCCCTCCTAGCATACGTCCTGACGCTAGAGGTGTGGCATTGCATTAGGAGAGTGACCTGCCCCCGATAGTTTTGCCACCCGCTAGGTTAGTCTCGTGGGGGTCCGTGCCTACCAACGTGTCCATAACACATCCTGACGGTTTAAGAGTACACAGCCCAGGGAACATGGAACTTGGGGGGAGGTGCGAGATACCGTATTACCCCAGACAGAAGACTCCAGCCTAGAATAGTCCGCTTCTTTTCTGCCTTTCAACCGAGCCGGTCACTAGGAGAGGGTCGGAGCCGGTACGTACTGCATGGCCCAAGAGATACGACACTCGGACTGTAACTGAGAATGTAGATGCTCTGAACTTCGAAATCCAATGTGGCATCCAACGATGGACGAAACTCTACGAAATAGCCCATTACAGAATTATAGATCGGGGTGCTGGGTGAGTTACTCGTGCGATACAACTCCTCCACCAACTGAACTGGAAAGCCTGCGCCATGCTTGTGATGGCCGGAGGGCCTGTAACCGGATTGTTAACTAGTTCTCTGTCCCGGCACGATTCTGGAGGCGTCCTGAGAGATGGTGTTGCCGTTGACGGTGCATATCTCATGCGGTGGTATCCGCCATGTACCGTTGCCTACCGAGCACGAGATCATCTTCGAGCTATCTGTGAACTCCTGGTGGGCGCTAACCTTCAGTGGGCGACGTGTAGGAGACCCGCCGACTCTGTAGTCCATTTCGAACCCGACCTCGGATTGGGCCGGGGAGGTGGAACCTCAGGGAGAACCTCAAAGGATTGTTCTAGATGATTGTGGGGGCGATTGGTATTGGTGGTGGCTTTCTGACGGATCTTGAGTCCCGGCACTTACCGGCAAATTGAATCATGCAACCGCACTCAGCAGTAACCGGGGATATCAGCTTCCCAGATATCGCAGGCAGTTAGCCCAGTGTGGTTATTGGCGTGTGGGTCGGCACCCCGTTCCAGTAGCAACTCTATGAACTCAGGTCGATAGTTGGGCCCCAGATCGTAGGAGGCCGCCACATGCAGCGGGGTGTTCCCTCGATTGTTCGTCGCTTGGATGTTTGCGCCCTTGTCCAGCAGAAACTCAGCTATCCACGGCGGGTTGCCGTCCTTGGTTGATATGTGTAATGGTGTAGAACCAGCTTGGGTGGTGGCTTCAATATCGGCCCCGTGACGCAGTAGTAGCTCCAACACTTCCACATCAACCCTTCGATGTATCGCCATGTGCAACGTAGTGTACCCATAGGAATTCTTGATACTTATGTCCGCGCCATAGTCCAGCAGCAACTCAAGCACTGCGGGGTCCTCGTTCCAATAAGCGGCCTTGTGCAATGGAGTATCGCCTCTATCGCCCAGCGCGTGTACATCTGCCCCTCGCTCAAGTAGTAGCTTGACCACCGATACCATGTTGGAACCGGCCGCAGCGTGCAATGGCGTGTCGCCGTCCCGGGCTTTGGCATTGATATCCGCGCCGAGATCCAGCAGCAACTCCACGATCCTCGGATCATTACTACTGAATGCTGCGCGGATCAGTGGTGTAGTGCCAAAGTCGTTCGCTGCGTGAATGTCTGCACCGCGTTGGACCAGCATTTCTATGGTGTCCAGCCCATGACGTTCCAGGGCCGTGTGCAAGACCGTGTACCCGTACTCGTCTCTAGCCAGAATGTCGGCACCGTAGTCGAGCAGCAGGAACATGATTGCAGGGTCGTCATGCCATCCAGCCCTTATCAATGACGTGCCGCCATGGTGTTCTCTGATCTCGATGTCGGCGCCATGCTCTAGGAGCAATTTTATGACCGCCGGCTCATTGTTGCCGTATAGCGCAGCCATAAGAGGAGTCTCACCGTAAATGGTCCTGGCATTGACATCCGCCCCGTGTTCCAGCAGCAGCTCAAACAACGTTGGGTCGGTGCTTGATCTTGCCGCCGAGTGCAGAGGCGTAGACTTGTTCCTGTCCACGGACATGATATCGGCGCCCCTGTCCAGAAGCTGTTCAACCAAAGCCTCGGCGTCATGACCCGCTGCCCAATGCAAGGGGGTTTCGCCGTCAATGGTCCTAACATTGATATCCGCCCCATGTTCCAGCAGCAGTGAAGCGACTGCGGAGTCGCTGTTTAATTCCAGCGCCCAGTGCAAAGGCATCTGTCCTTGAGACGCCTGTGCGTTTACATTTGCGCCCCGGTCCAGCAGCAGCTTGACTATGGACTTTACGTTGTATCCTGCGGCCCAATGCAGTGGAGAGGCAGCGACATCGGTCCTGACATTGACTACAGCGCCCCGGTCCAAGAGTAACTGAACGACTCGGACAGCGTCATTACCGGCGGCCGCCCGGTGCAGTGGAGTAGCACCGGAATCGTCCCTGGCATTAGCGTCTGCTCCGTGTTCCAGCAGCAGCTCGATAACGCCTGTCCTCGTATTGCATTCTGCCGCCCAGTGCAGCAGGGTGCGGCCATTCTCGTCTGTGGCGGTGACTTCTGCACCTTCCTCCAGATCGGCGAAGAGTCTTTCTTCGTCAACCTCGCTCCACGAAGAAACGGAGGAAATTCCAGCCCAGGGTGCAGCGCCACTCTCCGTATCGCGATAGTATGATTCCTCGCAGCCATTCAGCTCATTACGGAGAGGCGGGTCCTCCGGTTTAGGATCGGAAACTCCGAAGAATGATCCGGGAGACCGTTGGCTCCAGCAAGACACCGAGCCGTCGGGTCTTAACCCGCATGCGTAAGAAGATCCCACCCCGACGGAGGCGAACTTCCCAGTCGGCGGCGTAGCGCCGCCTTGATATCTCTTGCCCCAGCAAGCTACCGAGCCGTCGGTCTTCACGCCACATCCGTGGTAAGTCTCGTTGCTGACAGAGACGAACTTTCCGGGCGGTAGATAGGCATCACGTTGAAAATCCTCTCCCCAGCAAGCTGCCGAGCCATCGGTCCTCACCCCGCAGGTGGGGCCGTAGCCAGCGCTGACGGAGGCAAACTCTCCCGACGTCGGCGCGTCCTCTATTAGCCAGTACACACCCCAGCAGGCTACCGAGCCGTCGGTCCTCACACCACACGAGTTCCGATACCCGGCGCTGACGGAGGCGAACTCCCCCGGCGGCGGCGAAGCCTGCCCATCTTCGTTATAACCCCAACATGCCAATGATCCATCGGTCTTCACTCCACAGGTGTGTTGCGGACCTGCGTCGATGAAGGCAAACTTCCCTGGTGGCGGATCGGATCGGCTATCCAGGCCCCAGCACTCTACTGAGCCGTCTGTCCTCAGCCCGCACGTATGGGATCCCCCCGCGCTGACGGAGGCGAACTTCCCCGAAGGAGGCGTGGACTGGCCATAGTCATTCTCACCCCAGCAGGCCACCGAGCGGTCGTTCTTCAATCCACATGAATGCCATGTTCCTGGGCTAACGGAAGCGAACTGGCCTGGCGGCGGCCTAGCAGGGTGCCAATAGGGACTGCCCCAGCACTCCACCGTACCGTCGGGCCTCACACCGCACGTGTGGGAATGCCCGGCACTAACGGAAATGAACTTCCCCGACGGCGGCGTGGCCTGGCCTTCGTTGTCCTCTCCCCAGCAGGCAATCGAGCCGTCAATCTTCACCCAGCAAGCGTGAAGACGCCCGACGCTGACAGAGGTGTATTTACCCAACTCTGGCGTGGTCAGCCCCACGGGGGTCCCGGTGGGTATCCCTCTCCAAGGCGGCATCCCGCCCCAGCAGACTGCTGAACCGTCGGTCCTCACTCCGCACGAGTGGATAGCCCCGGCGCTAACGGAAGCGAACTCTCCGGGCGGCGGCGTGGCCTGGCCATATTCGTCATAGCGCCAGCAGACCACTGAGCCGTTGGTCTTCACTCCGCATGAGTATCGATCCCCCGCGCTGACGGAGACGAACTCTCCCGACGGCGGAGGAGACTGGCCGTATTCGTCATACCCCCAGCAAGCCAGCGTGCCGTCAATTCTCACTCCGCAGGTGTGGCCTCCGCCAGCACTCACGGAGGCAAACTCTCCGGGCGGCGGCGTGGCTTGTCCCCATTCGTCGTCGCCCCAGCAGGCCGCCGTCCCGTCGTGCCTCACTCCGCACGTGTGACGTCTCCCGACACTGACCGAAGCAAACTCTCCCTGCGGCGGCGTGGCCTGACCAAATTCGTCATTGCCCCAGCACACTATTGATCCGTCGGCGCTCACCCCGCAGGTGTGAGATTCTCCGGCGCTGACGGAAGCGAACTCAACCGACTTCGGCTCTGAAGCGAGGGTGGAAGGGAATGTTGAACCAGGGGGCAATGCGGGTTGGGCAGGTCCGTCAGGCAGGGTCGTGCCGGTACATGCTGCTAGGAACGCAGTGAGCAAGAGCACCAAGAGACCTATCTGCGCGGCCCGACGAATTCCTCTCCACGAACTGCGGGCTACAGTGACAAGTGGTTCATACAAGAGCCCTACTCCGTCTTCGATAGACCCAAGGCTTCTTTAACTGAGTGTTCTTGTGAATGTGACCGTAGGGAGTCTTGATTTTGTGGGAGGGGTGGTGGGCGTTTCTCGTACGATAGACCGAAACATCTTAGCATAGTGGCTAGAAAGCCGGTCGGCTTAGGGAGACCGAGTGGACGGTGCTGCAGCAAAGGCTCCGATAGTCTCTTGGCTCCCTCTTCGGTTCTCCGATAAGGGGCATGCCTGCGTACGCTCCAAGACTGGCATTGACCGCCCGCAGGGTCGGAAGCGCAAGAAACGCCGCATACTAAAGCATCTCTGCGAGACTTTAAGGAATTGCCCAGGCACACTATAAGGACGGAGAGCCGGATACCCTACCCTAGTCTGTTATCATCTCTAGTCTACGAGCGAGTAGAAAGGGCCTGTTTTCAGCCATGCCGAACCTGGTCCGGCTCATATTGGTGGCTGGCCTGATGATCGGCGCCGCTGCCTGCGACGACGGAGCTCCGGAGGAGCCGAGGGGCTCCGGGCCCATGAAGATCGGGCTGATGCTGAACTACAGCGGCGCCCCTGAGACCGCAGCCGATAGGAAGCGCGCCTTCGATCTGGCGATACGGCACATCAACGAGGCCGGCGGCGTGCTTGGCATGCCCGTGGAAGGTGTGGAGGCCGACTCCACGCGAGACCCGCAGCTGGGGGTTGAGGCAGCGCGGCGCCTGGCGGAGGTGGAAGGCGTTCATGCTATCGTGGGCCCCACCGCCAGCGTCATAGCATTGCCCGTTGCAGAGATGGTGGCAGGGTCGGCCGGCGTGCCCACCATCAGCCCCTCGGCTACTTCCCCCCAACTGACCCTCGCGGCGGACGACGGCTACTTTTTCCGAACGGCCCTTTCCGACACCGCCCAGGGCCCGGTTCTCGCCGGCGTGACCAGCGAGCGAGGCTTCGACAACGTGGGCTTGGTCTACATCGATGATCCGTACGGTCAGGGGCTAGCTCGCAGCTTCGAGGAGTCGTGGGACGGACAGTTGCGCTCCGTCCCCGTCGACCGCCAACAGACGACCCACATTGCGGAGCTGCAGGAGAGTGCGAGCGCAGGCGCCCAGGCGTTGGTAGTGATTACCTTCGAGCAGCAGGCGCTGGCCATAGTCCGGGAGGCGCTGGAAGAGGGCATCTACACCCAGTTCGTCTTCGGCGATGCCGCCAAGAGGTTGAGCCTGGTCACAGAGATAGGCGGCGAGCGGCTTGGCGATATGTACGGTACCGCAGGGGCCCCCGCCCCGGACAATGACGCCACCGCCGCGTGGGAGACGGCCTTCAAAGACGCCTATGGCGGGCCGCCTCAGCTCACCTACGTCAAGGAGACCTACGACGCGACCGTTGCCTTAGCCCTGGCCGCCCAGGCGGCTGGAAGCCTTGACGGCGCAGCCATTCGGGACCATCTGCGGACCGTCTGCAGTCCGCCCGGGGAGATCGTCCTGGGGACTGCAGACGGAGTCGCCGAGGGCCTTCGCCTGCTAGCCGCGGGCCGCCAGATCGACTACGAGGGTGCAGCCAATTCCCTGGACTGGGACGAGAACGGGGATCTGCTGCAGGGCTACATCGGCATCTGGCGGTATACGCGAGACGAGCGGATCGAGGAGCTGGATACGATACTCTTCCAATACTGAGGGCGCCCTGGACGAGCTCACTCTTCCGCCCAAGTTGAGGGATCAGAGAGATTATGCCTAGGCATGGGGAGCTAGGGGGGATGTGCGCCCGGATATGAAACCCCATCTATGGCGGACACAGCGGCCGAGGTGGTGTCCTCCCTTCTCAGCAGGATGAACGCCCTTGCGTGCTACACTGGCAGCTATGTTCCCGGCCACCTAACACAGGAGAACGCTTGGGACCCTTAACCGGGCAGACCAGCAAATCAGGACCGAGCCGTTTCAGGTTCGCAGGCCTGGGACTCCTGTTCTCCATAGTCGTCGGCTTACTTTCAGCCTGCGATAACCCCCAATCTCCGCCTGCACCGATAGACATCACAGCGCCAGCGGTCACCGCCACATCTAGTCCTGAACCCACGCCAACAGCCACACCCAGTCCGACAGCGGAACCCACGGCTACGTTCATTCCCACTCCCGCCCCTGCGGACACACCTACGTCAACCCCGACGGTTACGCCCCTGGCTTTGTCAGCCAAGGAGATGTTGAAAGCGGCTAACGCTGCCGTCAAGGGCATCGACTCCGGACACTTCGAAGGCGAGTTCACATTGGAAGGAGAAATCGAAGAGACGAAGCAAGTCCTATCCATAAGTATATCCGGGGTCTTTCTTGCACCTGAAAGCGCGCACTGGTCGACGACCTACGACTTTGAGAGCCCGTTCATTGTTGACGTAGGTGGCGCCGAAGTGGATATCGCCAGTGAGAATTGAACACAGGAATGGTTTACGGTGGGAGACTATGTCTATTGGTTGGACTCCTTAGGAGGGAACGAGCGGTACACAAGAGACAGCATCATGTTGTCCTTTGAACCAATGGATCTCTTCGAGTTAGACCTCCTGGACGTCGACGGTGAAATCTCTGCATACGAGCAAGAGTATTGACGCTGACGCCCTTAACGAGAGGCCCCGATCGACGTATCCTACCGCGTAGCGGAATGCTCCAGTGACTACGATCAGGTCAGGATGTCACACCCTCCTGTGCCAGTCAACTAGGTACCCATCTCCAACTGGATCGAATCACTGGGCCCATATTCGTAGTTAGTGGCTTGATATCGCACCTCCCCAAAAAGGCGCTGAGTCAGATCTTCTACCAAAACCGTTTGTGGTAAGAATGGGGGGAACCAACGCTGTATTGTAGCCGGTTCACAGCTAAATCCGAATCCCACCTTTTCGCCTGCCTGGTTTCACCTCTGAGCAGGCCGCTTTCCGGGAATGTTCAGTCAGGATGCCGACCTTCTACCATTACCCGAGAGAGCACTGTGTCACCTGCTTACAACCAACCTAATGAAGTCGGCAGTGCAGCGCTGTGATTCAGTACAGGTGCGGCCAAGCGCTATCAGAGAGTGGACAAAACGATATCTATTATCCGGAAGACGCGTATGGTGACTGCGAAAGGGTAGCGTCGATTGCGGGCGGCAGAGTTGATAAGAGACGTATATCTCGGCACTAGGTACGTGGATGGGAGAACCCCCGAAGCTATGGCGGGGATGGACACTGGCTGATCATGGCTACACAACTCTCGGGGCTACCCCTGGGAAGAAATAGAGGAGAAGCGGTCTGGGTTCAGGGCAGTATAATGGGCGGATGAAGAGCATGTTTCGGAGGGTCAGGTCCCATTTCGCCCTGCTTCTTGTCTTGGCGGTAGTTCTTGGTGGCTTGCTCTTCCTCTTCGAGCTTTTTGGCGGGCTCACCAGCGACGGCCCCAAGGACCTGCTAACGACCAACGACTCCGCCGACTCAACGGCGGAGATGCCAAGCGGTGCCCGCCTCATCGCATTGTTGACACCGGGTATGTTTGTCCTGCTGGGTATCGGGGCGCTTGCGCTTCTTAGGCGGCGGCTGAAACACGGACACGGGCGTAGATGGGCTCCCGTCCTGCTGGGAGCGATGGCGGTGGGACTATTGGGGTCGGGTGTGTACCTGTCGGTTGGCACGGTACTGGGCGGAGTGGATGACGGTGGACATTCGGTCGCCACCGAGTATGTGACGCCCCTGGGACTGACGCTGCTAGCGGCGTTCATAGTGACCGTCGGTGTGGTGGCCGTTACGAAGCCCCGGCTCTTACCTATACCCCTGATTGCGTGGCTAGTTCCCGCACTGATATTCGGCATGTTGGGCTCAAATGCCATAGCCGGGATGAATCTATTCAACCATCATTCGAAGGTGGAGACGACGCAAGGCTACGAGAATGCGGTAAACGTGTACTGGCAGGCTGGAGTAGGGCCCCCTGCAGAAGAAGGGCAGCCGGGTAACGTTAGTGATACGGGTTCACTAACGGGAGCGGAGTACCACGTCAACGCCTTGTTACACGGAACTCCCGAGGAAAGAGCCGAAGCCGTATCTGAACTAGTAAGGACGCCCGACCCGGCCGTAGTACCTCCTCTTGTCCAGGCACTGGGCGACAGTGACGAGGAAGTCACTACGGCAGCAAGAGAAGTCCTTCAGGAGGCATTGGAGAGCGACGATCCGGAAGTGAAACAAGCAGCAGAGTCGGCGCTGGTAGAGGCGTTAGGAGATGGGGACCTGATTGTGAGGGCCGCGGCAGAAAGGATCATGGAGGAGGGTGACAATTTCATCGCACTGTTGGAGAGTGGTGGGGCCCTGGTCTACTTGAGTGACCGGGTGTATTGGGCGCCGGGGACAACTACCGACACAGCATCGGAGCCGGCAACGATCGCCGTATTCGAAGTGACTGGAGCGAGTGCGACGGGCTACCTTCGTGTAGATGTCGGGGATGAATACACGGGACAGGGCTGGGTCAGACTCGATCCGGTGGAACTCTCGTATCCGGCCAGGACGCCGACACAACGGCTGGTTTACTCCAACGTAATCGAAGATGAGGCCTTGGAAATCCTTCCGCGGCAAGATGCAGCAACTGCGTTGCTGGCCTGGCCGGAAAGCTCGGCTGAGGAGACGCTAAAACAACGAATTACCATTTCAGCCCCCGAACAGGAACAAAAAGTGCCTGCAGGCTCAGTGCCGACTTCCATCGGTGCGGACTTCTTCGATGCCGACGGGCGCTATAGACCTTTCAGCGGCACATTCTCGACCGACCAGGAAGTCGAACAGTATGGGTGGACGTCCACCGTACACCGGTTCTCCGAAGATCAACTGCGGGGTGCACAGACTTTTTCGGATTCCGCCGCCCTTGCGCTGCCGGAAATCGTAACCGAAAGGGTACGTCTGCTAGCCGAGGAAATCACCGGAGAGCACGCTTCACCGTATGAGAAGGCCAGGGCCCTGGTCTGGTACCTGCGGGAGACATACGAATACGAGTTCGTGTCGGAGGATGATGAGGCCTTGCCGGAAAACGGTGATGCAGTCGATCGGTTCCTCTTTGAGACCATGAAGGGCACGTGCGGCGATTTCAGCAGTGCGTTCGTGGTGCTTGCCAGGTCGGTGGGGATACCTGCGCGCGTGGTGTCGGGGTGGGTAATTGAGGAAAACGCAGAGCGGCAAACGGTCTACACGGACCAAGCGCATCAGTGGGCAGAAGTGGCATTCGAAGAGCTGGGTTGGCGGCGGTTCGAGCCGACACACATTAACGGCCCCCCTTTCCGCGCCCAGGTGACTGAGGTCTGGGAAGACGAGCTGCATCGTTTGGAAGAAAAGCTCTTCAGCAGACCTGACCCGGGCGAACGCATAGACGCTGTTGATGACCTGGTGGAATATTCGACAAAAGCGCCGTCTGAATTGAGGGATGTCAGTAGTCTATTGATCGGCGCATTGGGCGGTGACGAGGCGGTGGAGGTTCGGGCCAGGTCCGCCGAAGCCTTGGGAGACAAAGCTTATTGGAATGCACGACATGCCCTGATTACTGCTCTCTACGAGGATGGTGCGGAAGAGGTGAGGGCCGCCTCGGCAGAAGCTCTGGTAAAGCTACGTGGGGAGGATTCGGTGAGGGCGCTGATCAGAGCGTTGCAAACGGACGAGTCCCCAAAGGTCAGAACCATCTCAATCGCCGGTCTGACGGAGCTGAAAGACCTGAGGGCGATCGGACCGATACTCGGGGCCCTTTCAGATCCAATCGAGGAGGTGCGGGAAGCGGCAAAGGCGGCATTGAAGGAGCTCGGGGCCACGGTAACCGAATTGGAGGGCGGTGGGCGGACGGCCCTAGTCGAAGGTCAAGCGATAGCGTTCAATCCAAGCACAACGACGGCGCAGGCGCAAGAACCGCCGCAGAAAGCGTTATTCGAGGTCACGGCCACAGGGGCAATCAGCTATCTAAGAACGGGAGTGGGAGACATCTACGAAGACGGGCGCTGGACGCAGACCGACCCGGTTGAGGCGTCCTTTGAAGCCAATGAGCTGCTGGTGGCAGTTGAGAGATTGGCGTCGGGCAGAACAGATCGGCGACCACCACCAAGCTCATCCCTTGCTCCCCATCTGGCTAGCGAGAGCACCTTAATCACTGTAAGAATTTCGCCGTTGAATTCCGGCGAGGTCATCTCGGCCGGCGTGATTCCCGCCCCCGAGGGCATGCGTATTGTGTCTGAGCCGGGCGTGTACATGCCGTACAGCAGTACGGTTCGCATTAATGACGTAGCAAGTGAAGTGCTGTGGACAGCCAGAACGGTGGAGTACGACGAAGATATCCTAACGGAGGCGCAGCCATACGATGACCCAGCGTACACGCAGCTGCCGGGGAGCTTGCCGGAACAGATCGGGGAGCTGGCGAGGCGGATTACCGAAGGCCATGCGGGGACTTACGCGCAGGCGGTGGCGATACAGGACTACTTGAGGCAGAGCTATTCATATGCCTTCGCGGCGCCGGGGGCTGCCGGCCCTCCGGCAAGTCAAGACCCTGTGGACTGGTTCCTGTTCGACAGCCGACAAGGGACGTGTGGCCAGTTTAGCAGCGCGTTCGTCGTGCTGGCGAGGTCGGTAGGTATACCGGCGAGAGTTGTATCGGGCTGGACGATTGGCCGGACCGATGCCACGCAGACCGTCTATGCCCACCAGGCGCATCAGTGGGCGGAGGTGGCACTGGATGAGATCGGATGGGTGCCGTTGGAGCCTACGGCACAGGGAGCTCCATCTCGTACGCCGGACTTCGACTCCGGTGAAGCGGGAAGCGAGCTGAGCGATGAGAGTGACGGGTCCACGGATGCAGACGATACGACGACAATCCCACCGGAGGACTCCCAGGCGATCAGTGACAGAGTCGCTGAGAACCTGGATATCCTCGGTGAAGACAGTGGTACGGGACTGCATGATCTGAACCAACTCCTTGGGGACACGAGGCCGGGATATGGAGAGGCGGCCCGAGAGCTTCTGGAGCAGCAGGGGGCCTCTGTTACCGAGTTGGAGAACGGGACCTCGCTGGTGGTATTCGAAGACCAGGGTTACTGGGTCCCCGGCACCACAACTTCGCAAGCTCCGGGACTGGCCCACAACCCGATCTTTCAGGTCCGCGGCGCGGCCCATACAGGCTACCTGCGGACCGCGGTGGGCGACCTCTACGAGAACGGCAAGTGGCGTCAGCTCCACCAGGCCGGATTCTGGGTCTTGCCAGGTCAGAACGTGCCGCATGCGGTACGGAAGGAGATGGCAAAAGAAAATGGCGCGTTCTCCGGCATTCCGCCTGACCGGCTTGCTGTCTCATTGTTGGCCGGCTTCCAGACGACACCCGTAGAAATACACACAGACGTGATCCGTATGAACCCCATCGGCGAGCAGCAGTACTTCCCCGATGGGACGTTACCGACTTCCCTGCACGTGCAAAGCATCGATACCTTGTCATGGTTTTGGGCCCACAACTTGACCCTCGGTTCTGCGGATCCGGTGTCGGGATACATTTGGACTTCGAAAGTCCCCTACTACTCAGAAACACAGCTAATTGCGGCAAGGGCCTCGTCAGACCCGACGTACACCCAGCTGCCTCTGAGCGTTCCGGACAGGGTCCGTCAAAAAGCGCTGGAAGTAACTCGAGGCTTCAACGGTCCCTATGGAAAGGCCAAGGCGCTGGAGCGATTTCTCAGCACAACTTACGCTTACGCGTTCGCAGATTCGCCCGGAGATGCGCCCCCCGCAGGCCGGGATCCCGTGGACTGGTTCCTGTTCGATCATCAGGAAGGGACGTGCGGAGTGTTTAGCAGCGCGTTCGTGGTGATGGCGCGATCGATAGGCATTCCGGCCCGTGTGGTGTCAGGGTGGATGATATCCGATTATCCTGGCACGCAAACGGTGTTCACCGACCAGGCCCACCAGTGGGCGGAGATAGCGTTGGACGGAATTGGATGGCTAACCATCGAACCGACGGCGGCAGGAGGAGCGCCTAGCCGGGTAAGCCGTGCCGGTGGGGCTTCCACAGGTTCTTCGAGCGTGCAGATAAAGCGCGGGACCGTAACAGAGATAGATCAATGGCCTACGGAGACGCGAAAGGGAATACCGTTCACCATAGGTGGTTCGGTGCTTACACTATCGGGCAATCCGGTGAATGGGATCGAGGTAGAGGTATTCGTCAACGAGGAGAAGGAAAATGGGGGGTGGAGGCTCGGCACGACTACGACGGAAGCCGGCCGCTTTGAGATTGAGGTCACAGTGCCGACCAGCTTCGAGCCGGGAAGCTACCAGTTGATAGCCCACGCAATTGACAACGAAGCCTTTGAAGGTTCGTGGAGCGACCCGGAGGTAGGGGTCTACTCCGGGACCGAGTTGATATTCAGCGGCCCCACAGAGATTTCGGTGGACGTCAAGGGGATCTTCCACGGGACGCTTACGGAGGAAACTGGCGGGTCCTTGGGAGGCCGCATGATTCAAGTGAGGGTTGAAGGTGAATCTCCATTCCAGGTGACCACCGACAACGGTGGAGAATTCGGCTTCACAAGGACATTCGAGCAGTCGGGAGAAAGAACAGTGGAAGTATCGTTCGATCAAGAAGGGTACTTCCTGAGCAACGAGGCACGGCTGGACATCAGGGTCACGATGCCAACGGTCTTGAGCATTGACGCAGTGGACCGGATACGGGTGGGGGAGGAGTACAAAATTCGGGGTAGATTGCGGGATGTGCGTGGCGAGGGACCATCTTCGAAGCAGATCAAAGTAACCCTACCGAGTGGGGAGGTGGTCTCGGCCGAAACCGACGTTTTAGGAGCCTTCACGGTGACAGGTATAGCGGACCAACCGGGAATGTATGGCCTGGAGGCTTCGTTCGGAGGCGACGGAGTCCTGGAGCCCAGCAAGACGGGATATACCCTTCTGATCATCAATCCCGTCGTCCTGGAGCTGAGTGGATACGACAACGTCCGGATCGGTGAGGAATACGTGGTTAGAGGGACGCTGAAGGACAGTCGAGGTACACCACTGGCCCAGTCGGAGGTCCTCCTCACTATGCCGGAAGGGGTGACCTCGGTTCTGACGGATGAGCAGGGCGCGTTCGAAGTTTCGGATACGACAGACCAACCGGGCAGATATGATATCGAGGCGTCTTTTGCCGGAAACAATCTTCTGGAGCCGGGCAGCGCCGCGCATATCTTGAGCGTGGTCGAACCGGTCAACCTGGACCTATCGGGGGAACCGGTGGTGCGGGTTGGCGCTCCGTACCGGATGGAGGGAACGCTTTCCAGTGTCCGGGGTCAGGTGCTGGAGGGGCACACTCTGATCGTCAGTACGGGTCCGGATGAGACGGTGGAAGTGGTCACCGGACCACTCGGATCATTTGCTTGGGAGACGACGTTCGAGGAGGAGACAGAAACGGCGTTCAAAGTCAGGTTTGCGGGCACGGACGAGTTGGAGCCAGCCCAGGCCGCGCTCTCGGTGAAGGTTGGAAGAGTACAGATCGTGGTGGAAGACCCGGAGCCCGTGGCCCGGGGCAGCACCCTGACCCTGAGGGGGGTTATGGAGCTGAGCGGTCAAACCGTTCCCGACGCCATCGTCTCGGTGAACGGGGAGCAGTCGGCGGCCACCAATGCAGTAGGGGTGTTTGTGGTGCGGGTACCCGTGGATACCGATGCCGAGCTGGGCGAAATGGAGTTCACGGTGTTGGCGGTAGACCTGGAAGCGGAGACGATGGTCTCGGTGCAGGTCATGTCGACGACTAGCTTCCTGGTTACACCGCAGGATGACGTGAAACCCGGTCGGCCCGTTCTCGTCGAAGCGAGGCTGCTGGACGATTTCGGCATGGGCGTCCCGGGCGTCGCTGTCAAGTACGGCGAGACCGGTCGGTCGGTAACGGATGAATTCGGTGCAGCGTTACTGACGGTCGATGTACCCGACGAGGACGACCTCTCTATCGTGCCCCTCAGGGTGAGCTATGAAGGAGATGAAGCCAATTTCCCGGTATCCTATCTGGCGACTCTGCAGATCCAAAAAGGCGGTTCGGGTTGGCTGATCTGGGCGCTCCTGCCAGTTCTGCTTATCCTCGGTCTTGGAGGCGGCTATCTGGGCGGTCGCAGGTTTGGGAGACGGACCGTACTGGCATCCGTCAGGGCCTCAGCTCCCCCAACAACCATTTCAGCACCTCAGGCCCCAGTTGAGCAAGCGTTGGAAGAGGCATTTCTGGAGATGGGATTTGTAGACCAGTCACCCGAGGCCCGAGATGCGTGGCAGGTGGGGGAGCGGGTGCAAATTCGGTGTGTGCTGAGCGACGGTGTGGGAAGGAGGATAGCGGAGGCTGAAATACGGGTGGAATGGGGAGATGGCGACTCGGTGGTGGAGCTGGTAACGGATCGAAAGGGTGAGTGCTCAGCGTCGTGGACGGGGAATGAACCGGGCCTGTACCAGGTGAAAGGGGAGTTCGCAGGCACGGGCCGATACTTGTCGGCTGAAGCATCGCTGAGTTTCGAGATCAGGCTGTTGATGCCGACGCGTCTTGAAGTCATTTTCGCCAAGCCAGCAGACGACCTGCCGCCGGTATGGGGCGTCGGCGAAGAAGTACGGGTCGCCTTTGCACTAACGGACGATGCGGGACGTGGGCTGGAGGGACGCCCAATTCGGGTAGCAATTGGGGACGCGGGGGAAACGAGGGAGTTGACCTCCGGCAATGACGGTCGCTGCGAGTTGGTCATGACCGGGGAGACACCGGGTGAGTACAGGGTGGAAGCGGAGTTCCAAGGGGACGAAGGACATCTGCCCTCAGACGCCCGAGACCGGTTCGAGGTTGTTGAGTTCAGGGACGATGTGGTGCGAAGGTACAATGCGTTCTTGGCAGGGGTTCGGGAGAAGGTATCCGGGATCTCCCCGAAAGCAACTCCTCGGGAGGTGGAGTCCATAGTCGTCGCGCGTGGCCTACCGCTGGACCAGAGGGCATTGGAGGAGCTTATTGCCCGGTTCGAAGAGGCGGACTACAGCGAGCACGAGATAGCCAGGCAGCAGTTCGAGGCGGCATACCGGGCCTGGCGACGGCTGGAGAAGGAACAGGAATAGGCGGGGATGAAGACAATTGAACGGTTGAGGGTCTCAGCGGCACACACGATCGCAATTGTCATTGCGGCGTGGGCGTTGTGGACGTTGCAACTGCTGGTACCGCCGGAAACGGAACTCCAATTCAGGACCCTTCTGGGACCTGTGCTGGCCGCGGCTCTGGTCTCTTTACTTGTAAGCCTCCTGCTCTGGACTCAGGGACGAGAAGGCTGGCGGCGAGTTCTAAAACTTCCGGACCAGTTCAACACCAAGCTCTGCTTTGCTCTGTGGGTTCTTGTGCGTCTGCTGAGGGTCGGGGCCTGGTTGGCTATAGTACTGAGTGTAGGCCTGTCCTTTGCCAGTACACGGGCCGAACCGGGCACTTACTACTATCTGATAGGTGGATTGGCAGGAATACTTGCATTTGTGGCGCTGGTTCGGGTGTCGAGCATACGGTTCCCGGCCGCGAGTCTGATCTTTCCTGTGCCTTGGGTGCGCCTTGGAGCGTTCATCACGATATACCTCTTGTTGCATATCGACCGGTTGACCGAGCACGGTTTTCCCAATAGCCAGCTGATACTTGCTCTGTGGACTGCATTGTCGGCCAGCTACGCCGGCGACACCCTGGGAAAGACGGCGGCGATCGTGGGAGAGATGGAAGAGCCTAAATGGTGGCTGCCACCACCAGCGTTGCTCCGAAGGGCTTCCGCCCTCTTGGTAGGGACGAGCGCGGGGCTGATTGTGTGGGGGGCTCTTAGCTCCCTCCCCAACGTGAGTGCCCTATTGCTGAACGAATGGCCTCGACTTCTGATCGGATACGCTACTCAACCTTACTTCAGCCAGTTCTACGAGGCGAGGCACTTGAGCGCAGCATTCGTTGCCGGGCTGTACTTCGTGATCAAGTTGCCTCCAGGGGAGGCCGTAGCTGACAGAGTAGACTACAGGCCGCTGGCCAAAGCGGTTGGATACAGTGTGGTTGGGGCGGCGGCCTGGCTGATAGGGGACGAGTTGGCTGACCTGGGGCACGGGTTTCCGTTAGCGGCAGCGGCGATTGCCTGCGGATTCTTCGCAGCAGGACTGTCTCACATGGCCCGATACCACATCTCCAGTTCCATATGGGTACTCAGTGCAACGGCTCGGCTCCTGTCGAAATCGGTCTACAGGACCGCCATGTTGGGAGTCTTCCTGGCCATGTACGGTCTTCTCGTCCGGCCCTTGGTATACGACGTGATGTGGTTTGCGCCGATCTATGAGTGGGTTGCGGTGGTGCTGTTCGCCGTGGTCGCGATAAACCGTATGAGAGGCCATACGAGGACCCAGGTGCTCCCGGAGGGAGGGCCACCGGCAGACTGGCCGCGCTGGTCCAGGCATGTTCAAACTGTGGAGCAGCGGCCGGACACGCGCTTCGAAGGTCTGTTGGACCTTCAGAAACGTTACGTGGACACGGGAAGATGGGGTTATCTTTGGAGGTACATGCTGGGACTGCTCCTTCGAAACCGGGCGCCGCTGGACGCTATTCCAGGGGTCTTCGAGCCGATGAGGCGCGGTTTCGAGGACTCGCTCAAATGGGACCCCTTGCCTCGAAGAGGAGTGAGGGCCAAACGGCGGCGGGATTCGGCTCTCACCGAAACGATGAGTCGGATGGACGCTGCCCTTGCCAAGGGCCCCGAGCCTCTTCCGGAAATCAGTGAGGAGCGGGTGAGGTCGGTGGGACAATCCTTTGTGGAGGATGGGGCACGACCCGAGCTCTTGGCCGT
Organism: Dehalococcoidia bacterium; assembly: GCA_965197645.1. GTDB lineage: Bacteria > Chloroflexota > Dehalococcoidia > Plut-88900 > Plut-88900. Next base: position 2,063,589 of record OZ240219.1, read on the forward strand.
CACAATGGCGTCAGCCTATTGGCAAAAAGGCGCGCCCCTGGACCTGGCGGTGAGTTTCTGGTTTCCCCTGCTCACAATGACCAAAGGAGTCAGACTGGGACTGTTCTCCCTGGTCAGGTCCGGCGAAAGATCTGGGCTTGAACAAAAGAAGCGGCGGCTGCGAGTATTGGATGCGGCGATCTCTCACTTGTTCAGGGGAGGAACGGCCAATGAGCTGCCCCTGGGGGTTTTAGCGGACCCCGCGCCCGTCTCCGACCGAGCCGGGGGCTATGTCACTTCGGATATTCCGGAAGGTCAGGCTATAGAGGTGCTTTCGGAGGATGGTGGGTGGTGGAGAGTGAGGACAGGCGATGACCAGAAGAGCTTTATGACTCCGGCGGACGCCGTGCGGCGGCGGATACTGCCGGGAGACTGACGCCGGGGAGGCGGAATGGACAAGAGCCAGAGTCAATTGGCGGTTGAACAGGCAGGACCTCTTTGTGAAAGTATCATAGACCGGGTCTCGGAAGTTTTCGTCGGGAGCCGCCTCGTGCTGCGGAAACTGCTGGCGGCGGCCCTGGCCAACGGCCACGTCCTGTTCGAGGACTACCCGGGGCTGGGGAAGACACTGCTGGCTAAAGTATTCACCAAGGCCATCGGAAGTGAGACGCAAAGGGTGCAATTCACACCGGACATGCTGCCCGCCGACATCCTGGGGGCGAAGGTATGGCGGCAGAACAGTGGCGTGTTTGAACTGATCAGAGGACCCGTATTCACCAACGTGCTGCTGGCCGATGAGATCAACCGCGCTCCCCCGAAGACCCAGGCTGCGTTGCTGGAGGCGATGGAAGAACGACAGGTCACCATCGATCGGGATACCCTGTCCCTGCAACCGCCCTTCCTGGTAATCGCCACCCAAAACCCCATAGAGCAGGAGGGAACTTATCCGTTGCCCGAGGCCCAACTGGACAGGTTCCTGTTCCGGCTCGGGACCGGATACCCGACGAACCAGGAGCAAGAGAGCAGGATTCTGCATCGGCGCATCCAGTGGCGGAAGGATGATCCGACCGAAGATCTGGACCCTGTGCTCGACGCCGAGAGTTTCGTCAGATTGCAGCGAATCGTCGAGACAAACGTGTACATAGACCAGGTGATGATCGACTACATTACCCAAGTAGTGCGCCTGACGCGGGAGCATCCCCACGTAACCCTCGGAGTAAGTCCTCGGGGAAGCCTGGCGCTTCTGAAATTGTCGAGGAGCATGGCGCTTATCAACGGCCGTGACTTCGTGATCCCGGACGACGTGAAGGCGATAGCCGGGGATGCGCTCGGGCACCGGATCATCCTGAACATCGAGGCTACCCTGCAGGGAATGAGGCCGGAGTCGGTGGTCGAAGACGTGGTGGAACAGGTGCCGGTCCCGACCGAGCTGGGCCGTAGAGACGCCGGCTAATGCTCTCCGCTCTTCCCGCCAACTGGTTGGCGCTGTCGTTCCTACTCCTGTCCATTGCCTTGGTATTCGGAAACCCGATTCTGCTGGCGGGTGCGGTATTCGGGTTGCTGTTTGTTCTGTTGGCGACACTGCTGACACCCCCGAGTGGCATTGAAGTGGAACGGGAGATGACACGAGTGGTGTGTTGGGCGGGGGACAAACTGGAAGTCAGGCGAAGGGTGAGGGTCAGGTCGGGGGTTGGGATGCTCTATGTGCACGATGAGCTTCCCGCGGAAATGGAGGTGGTGGAGGGGAACAATCTACGGGCAGTATGGAAGTGGCCCGGGGCCAAGAGTTTCGACCTTCCCTATGAGTTCTTGTGCCCCAAGAGAGGCCTCTACACCCTGGGGGAGACGGCATGGAACGCGGAGGGGCCCATAGGACTTCAGCGTCGAAACCAGGGGACGGCCGGTGAACCGCAGGAGTTCTCGGTGATGCCGCGATTTCAGGCGGTGCATCGCGTAAAGGAAATTCGTGCCAGGGCGCATACACGCTACTTCCGAACGGACGTGACTCCGCTGGGCCCGTCAACGACGGATTTCAAAGAGCTTCGACCATATTCTCCCGGAGACCCGATGAGCATCGTCAATTGGAAGGCAAGTGCACGAAACTCCTATGGCGCCAGCCCACTGCTGGTCAACCAGTACGAGTCGGAGGGCAGGAAGGCGATCTGGATCTTCGTGGACGGGGCCGAGTACATGGATGTCGGGACGTCCCTGTCGTCGTTGGTAGACCATGCCGTAGAAGCTGCGGGCAGCATAGCACAATACTACCTGTCCCGGGGGTATACGCTAGGGGCATACATATACAACACCCCGAACGATGTCCTCACTCCGGACCTGGGCCAAAAACAGTTCAAGCGCCTGACCGATATGCTCACAACGCTCCAGCCAGGGCGAGCTACCCAGGACCTGCCGGAGGCGGTGGAGAGGTGTAAGAGCTTCCTTTACCGCCTTCAGCCCGAGGTGTATGCCATCACCCGGCTGGATGCACACTACCCGCGCAGCGGGGTTGGAGCCCCATCCATAGATAGCTTCATTGCCGGGATACAACGTCTGGTGGCGCTGAGATCCAGGTCCCGAAGCCTGAACCCCGTCAGGGTGGTCCACTTGGAGTCGGCGGGAGTCAGGCAGGGGGAAGCCGCCATGGCATCGCGAACGCAAGACCTGATCCGGTGGGAAGCCCGCACAATACTCAAGCCTATCCGGGACGTTGGGGCTTCGGTCGTGGCGTGGAACCCAATGGAACAGGACTTCACCACTACGCTTATGAAACACATCTACTTCGGGACGTGATCGGATGGTGCAATTACGGGTTGTAGAGACGGGGCTTCTGGTCTACCTGTTCGGGATGGCCGCATGGGTAATATGGCAGACCGGGGGCGCGGCGGTGGACATCGATAAGGGATGGGAGTGGATTTCGGATGTACAGGAATGGGAAGACTGGGGATCAACGGTGTTCGCCCTGATCCTGGCCGCTATCGTTCTGGTGCCGATAGGGTTGTACTGGGGGCTCCAGGCTCGAGGTAAGCATCGGGTGTCGTTCTGGATGGTAAGCACGCTTGCTCTCGCGCCGCAAATGCCTGCTGCGCTCTCATTCAATCGAGTTGACTGGCTGTCCTTCTGGAAATACCCGATGTTCACGACGACCATTCCCCAGTCAGTGGTGGCGTTGCTGTTGTTGGTGTCGCTGTTGATTCTCTTAGTATTGCACAGGGCTGGAGATCTGAGACGGCTGAGGGAAAAGCTGTCGGAGCTGGGATTGGAACGAAAAGAGCGTGGCCTCGTAGTGAGGAACGAGGCCCTGATACTGGGGGCAATTGCCGCAGCTAACCTGGGGATAACGGGTGCTCTGTTGACGGCAGGGATGGCCTTGTCGGAGCTGGGAGGTCCCTTGGAACAGTCTCCGTGGCCGGTTGTCAGTATCGGGGCGGTGGCAATACTGCTGCTTGCGGTAATCATGGCGCTATGGGTGAGACGGGCTGGCCCTTCCCACTAGCCGGCAACGAAGGTGAGCGATGATTGGACTTAACATTTTCCGTGTTGGGGGAAGCTAGGCTAGGAGTCGATCGTGACAGCAGAAGTAAGGGAGCAAACGGCACAGATTAGAAACGTGAACGTACGTTGGGCGCATGTTGTTGTTGAAGGACATACCCTGGTGCAGGTTCAGCGCTTTGTTCAACTTCCGTGAGCTCGTCGAATACCGTGTCAGTCAGCACTAGAGTGCGCTCCTGACTCGACCCAGCCACCAGATGCCTCAGCTTGCAGATCTAGGCCGCGCCGGTCATCTTTGGTATCGGGGAGTCCAGGACGATTGTCACTTGGACATGAAACGCGTCGCTCGGACCTCACTGTCTACGTGCCTGTTGTGGAGTAACTCAAAGCCTTGCGCAATGAGCCGTTAGGCGTAGTCATCATTCGACTACGAGCCAAGCAGATATATGGGGCTCTAATGCCTTGCAGCTAACTCACCCGAATCCTAATTTGGGCACCGGTACCTGACCTTAAATGGGCACGACATACTGAAAAGTTCGCACTTGGGTACAGGGTGGGATACCCAAGTGAGCTGGAACGTCCAAACGGAATCCTACCCATCTGTGTCCGTCAACCAGATGCGTCCAGTAAGCCGGGGCGAGTTACTCCAGTTACATTCTTGGGCGAAGGCCTGATGTCCTGCCTTGTCAGGTAACTGATTGGTACGTTTACTTTCGGCGTATTTTTGTGGTAAGCATTGTGGGAATGCATGCCAAATTGTAGCTGTTTCACACCTAAGTTCGAATCCCACCCTCTCCGCCATCAACCCTGCCAACTCTACCTTCTGTCGTTTCTTCCTGCTCTCATTTCATAGCTAATTCACACTCTTTGGTTCCTATTCGTCCCGTATACATCTCCTCTTATTCCGCCTCACATGTGAGCCTGTCTCAGAACCCTGCTTTGAGAGAGTCCAGAGGGAAACTTCCCTCTGGCAGGGGGCCTGGAGGATGTTCCCCCAGCTACAAAACCTTCCGAGGGCGGGTGGTTGGGACTAAGACGTACGTACTTTTGAGACAAGCTCATGTAGGAACGTTTCGTTACTGAGGAGAACTTGCGACGCTATCGGCGACGCGGGTCTAGGCCTCAAAGAAACCGGGGAGATAATCCGACGGCGGAGGCTTGCATCTATATGCGGCTGGGCACTCATTTTTGAGTCCACAGAGACGTTCTCAGTTCAATCGTTAGGTAGTACGGGGACTAGGGCCCAACCCCGGTATGTCCTTTCGGAGCCGAACTAGGAGTTTGTGGCCCGACGCACCACTGCCAGTTTCGCCCTATCTCGGATGTGCGGTTCCTACCAAGGCCACCGGCTTTCCCGTCCAGCGAAGTAGAAAAGAAGGCAGGATTTGTGCAAAACAGTACAATGGAAGACGAATAGCGCGCTAAGAGACGGTTCCCATGCGCGCATATGGGACAAGTTTTGGCTGCTGAAATCGTCAACGAGCACGTCCGCTACGAACCGGAAGAGAGCCCACCGCCGCTCATAGCTCTGGGAGCAGGCGCACAGGCGGCGTTGCTCATCGTGGCCCCGGTGGTACTAACCGTGGTCGTAGTGGTCCGCATAGCGGACGCACCCGAGAGCTACTTGGCGTGGGCCATATTCGCCGCGATGGTCGTCTGTGGCCTGACCACAGTGCTCCAGGCGGCGCGATGGGGTCGCTTCGGCTCTGGGCACGTGCTGATCATGGGCACGTCTGGGGCTTTCATCGCTGTTTGTGTGGCCGCCTTGGAGTTGGCCGGTCCAGCGACACTGGCCAGCCTTGTGGTCATTTCGTCTCTGTTCCAGTTCATGCTGGCGGCCAGACTATCCCTGCTCCGACGCATCTTCACGCCGACTGTAACGGGAACCGTGATAATGCTCATTACCGCCACGGTAGCGCCGGTAGTCTACGATACGGTGGGCAACGTGCCGGAGGGTACAGACCCCATCGCGGTTCCATTGGTCGCCGTAATCACCCTGGCCGTCGTGGTGGCCATGGTGCTCCGTGCGCCTCCTTCGTTGCGACTGTGGTCTCCCATCGCCGGCATCGCCGCCGGGTGTGCCGTTGGAGCTCCCTTCGGCGTGTACGACGTCGCGGCTGTCACTGATGCAGCCTGGTTTGGCGTGCCGTTTCAAGATTGGCCCGGTCTTGACCTAACGCCCGGCACCGACTTCTGGGCGCTGCTGCCTGCCTTTGTAGTCGTTACGCTCGTGGGGGCCATCGAGACCATCGGCGACGGTGTGGCCATCCAGCGCATCTCGCGTCGCCGCCCGCGCGCTACCGATTTCCGGGTTGTCCAGGGAGCCCTCAACGCAGACGGTATAGGCAATCTCCTCTCCGGCTTGGGTGCCACCCTGCCGAACACCACTTACTCCACCAGCATCTCCCTTGCCGAGGTCACCGGTATTGGCGCACGGCGAGTGGGCGTCATCATCTTTGCGCTGGCCTTCTTCCCCAAGTTCGCTGCACTACTCATCGCCATTCCCGCGCCGGTAGCTGCCGCCTACCTTCTCGTCCTAATTACGCTGCTGTTCGTGCAGGGTATGAAGATCGTCGTCCAAGATGGGGTTGACCACCGCAAGGCCGCAGTGACGGGGCTGTCCTTCTGGATCGGCGTGGGATTCCAGAACGGGTGGCTGTTTTCAGACCAACTGGGCGGATTCCTTGGTGTTCTGCTGGGCAACGGTATGACCTCCGGGGCGATCGTAGCCGTCATTATGATGGTGTTCTTAGAGCTGACCGGCCCCAGGCGTAAGCGGTTGCGCATCAACATGGATGAGGAAACGCTTACCAAACTCGGTGACTTTCTCAGGGGGTTTGCGAAAGACGCCGGGTGGACCGACGCCTCAGTCGACCGGCTGGTGCTGGTGGGCGAAGAGACTCTGCACAGTATGACAGACGACGATGACGACCCAGAGCTGGCAAGTGGCCGACGTCTGGTGGTCACCGCCCGCTCCGTCGGTGGCAACGCCGAGTTGGAGTTTGTCTCCGCAACGGAAGAGGACAACCTGGAGGACAGACTCGCCTACATGGGCGAGAACCCGGAGGTTCCCGACGACCGCGATATCTCGTTCCGGCTGCTGCGCCACCTCTCCTCGTCCGTCAAGCACCAAAAGTACCATGGCGTAGACATCGTTACGGTGAGCGTAGCCGGCCGGCCTTAGCCCCCGCTACCGTACTACGTCGTGTAGAACGCGTTGTAGCGCGTCAAGATGCGACGCGGTCTAGCGTGGGAAGGGGAGTACACCATGGACCGGCTTCCCGGCGTACGCTTCGTTCTTGGCGTCTGGCCAGGACCACCGCGAGCTTGAACCGCAGGCCTTCAACACCAATCGCTCCGAGGGTCTGAGCCGTTTCGATGAGTCGCTGGATGTCACGAAGCTACCGTGGAGGGTGAGGAAGTTGACTTTGATAGGCGATTTGGAATGTCCGCGGAGCCGGCATCGTCATCACACCGGCACAACAGCTCCTTCCGATGACCTGGTTGGCCCCCATGGCCTCGTAGCGTGGGCCCCTTCGCCCGCTAGTCCAAATCAACTCAAGTCCCTGAGAGGGGCCACGCTGAATATAACCGAGAAGGGCTTGCAGTAGATCACAACGCTCATCTGCGCGGTGACGTCCACTCCGTCGGGCACCTCGTAGTTCTGATTGCCGATGTTACCCTTCAGCCTTCCGAGGTCGTGGTAGCCGCCGTCCTTCACTTCGCTCCGAGTCGTCGGATCGTTGTGCGCCGATAGCAGAACGTGAAGCTGCGGCCCGTTGGTGACCTCGAAGTCCTCCAGCCGGATAACATGGGAGCCGTCCGGGCCACGATAGACTGCTGCCGTGCCGCTGCCCTTGTGGAAGCTGTCCTGGTCCCGGAAATTACCCTCCTTCAGCTTTATGGCCTCCCCGCTGCCTTCCTCCATCATCTCGGGCATGACCTCCGCTACCGGTTCGTTGTCCATCTTAGACATGGCAGCCATTGTCATCTCGATGTCCTCCCGCTCCATGTCGGCGGGCACGACTGCCGAGTATGCGAAGGGGAACTCCTCTTCGACAGTCTTGCTGAGGAACAGTGGGGATCCAAGGTCCCAGGCTATGAATCCGGCCACGACCAGCAGTGGCGTGCCGACGATGATAAAGGGCCGCTTGTGCTTCCAGACCACCATATGCCACCGGCGCCGGCGGACGTAGAACCCTATCGCTGCGAGTACCGCCACGACACCAGCTAGGATCGGCCACCGGTACGGGTAGAGGTCGGCGGCGAGCCGTTCAAGATCCCCGAAGAACTCAGCCATATTACGCTCCCTCAGCTTGATTGATGGGCTCGGAAACGATGCATCGCTAGTTTACCCTACAGCGAAGCCCATGTAATAGACCATACGCAGGGCTGGAGCTGGATTGGTGGGATGTGATCTCGTTCAGAAAGATGGGTGACACAGCAAGACGGACCTGATTACGGCCCCCCAAAGTGCGCCTACCACCCGGACTCTCCGACCAAACTCGAATCGGGCCTGTGGAGAAGAGTACGTTCGTAGTCAGCAACGGGGAGACCAGCCGGTGGACGCCGACGCCGATACGACCATGGCCTCGTTAAACACCATGCCACCGGCAACCGGCTTCTGGAAAGACTCTGGCCGTTCGAACGGTCAAGGTTGTGCGGACGGGGTTGGTTGATCCTCGGGTGGGGTTGGGGCGTACCCCACCATTTCCACGAAACCTCGGCCCGCTACAGGCGCTCCGTCCCTGGTTCCCACCGCCGAGACAGACCCCTCCCAGTAGACCACAGGGATAAAAGCGCTCAGGGCGAATTCCGCCTCCTCCATCGTGGGAGTCAGCGTCAGGTCCAGCTCCAGTGAGTCGACTCGCAGTTTCCAGCTCATGGGGTAGACCGCCCCTGTGACAGGGCTGGTCCAAGTTCCGGTGGAGTCCAGGGAGATGTCATCGCCGGGCAGATGCAGCGGCACGGAGTCGGCCGGGACGTAGGTACCGTAGGCGGCGATGGGCTTGTGCCCGTCCTGTTCCCACACCATCGAGACCGTGAGGTCGGAGCCATCGTCCAAGTTGAGGCTTAACCAGTCCCAACCAATGTCGCTAATCGTGAATTCGCCCCACTGATGGTCCATCCAGGAAACTCCTGAGACAGAGTGGGAGACGCCGGAAACAGAGACGGTGCCGGAGGTCTCCAGCCGAGTACGGGAGTAGTAGAAGGTCTTACCTGCTATACCCAAGTCCACTAGCCCGGTGCCGTAGTGGAGCACGGCGGGTTTTAGCGAATCCGCTTCCAGCTCTACCGTGTAGTCCCCAGCCGCGAAGCTGAGATGGTACACCTCGCCGTTGCCACTCATCCGCCAGTCCTCCGTGGACAAATCGAACTCACCCGACGACTGCTCTGCCAGGGGAAATACAGCCTTCTCCTCGGTCAGGTGCAGCCCTTTGGCGTGATCGGCCCAACTTAGCTGCGCCAATCGCGATGTCAAGTTGAAGGGCAGCAGGGATTGAAAAGTGACGAAGTGATAGCTGAACTCCTGATCGTTCTCCGTCGTCAGGTGGCCGTTGAAGTACCACCACTCCAGGTCGGACAGATGGGGCCCCTCGTCGTGGGGCAACCGGACCGTACCTTCCGGTGCAGCGGTCACGGTGGCCGGGAGGGCCGTGGCCGTGGGTACCGGATCTGGAGACGACTGAGGAGCGGGAGATGGCTCTGGAGATGGAGACTGGGCGGGAGTGGTGATCGGTGAAGCAGCTGCCTGAGGGGTTGATCTCGGAGCGTCATCGGCTGCGCCGGAACATGCCAACGCAACAATGATTGGCAACATCAGCCCGAAGCGAGGTGAAAGCATTCGTACCAGGTAGGATATAAGCATCACCTATTCAAGGTGCTCCGAGTTCAAGCCCCTAACCTGGAACGTCTCATGCACGGACCGTCACTGCGGGGTGTCCGGTCGTGCCGCCGGCCGAAGGAGCGAACGACCCAAGGTCGAGAACAGCGAGAGGGGACCCTGTGCCTTCCCAGAGAATTCCGTCGGGTTCGGCAGGACCTTCTCGCCGGAGTCCGAGCTGATGGCGACGGAGCCAGGGAGTAGTTCGGCGCCCCTATCGGAATGGCTAGTCTTCGTCGTCCATCTCCGGCATCAACACGAACTCGGGGTAAGACTCCATGCCCAACTCGCCGACATCCTGTCCCAGCCGTTCCACCTGTGGAGATACCCGCGCTCCCATGAGCCTGTTGAGCGCGTGCCACAGGACGAAGGACACCGAGAACACGAAGGCGCCTATTGCCAGTATGCCAATCAGTTGTAAGTGGAAGGTCGCGCCCCCGGCGATGCAGGCGGCTATGGTGCCCCATATGCCGGCGAACAGATGGGCCGGCACAGCGCCTACCACATCGTCCACTTTGACCTTCTCCATGAGCTTGATGCCGGCTACGCAAATGACGCCGCCTACGGCCCCTATGATCACCGCCCAGTAGTGGTCAGTCATGGTGGGGGCTGCGGTGATGGAGACCAGACCGGCGATGGCGCCGTTTAGCCCGGCGTACAGGTCGATGCGTCCCAGCAGATGCCGGGAGGCGATGATGGCAGCCATCACTCCGGCCGCGGCGGCCAGGTTGGTATTGACCAGTACGATGCTCATGGCTATAGCGTCGAAGGCGCTGCCCAATGCTAGTTGAGAGCCGCCATTGAATCCAAACCATCCCAGCCAAAGGATGAACACGCCCAGGGTCACGACCAGGATGTTGGATGGCGGCGTAGGACGAACCGAACCATCGCGCTTGAACTTGCCTAGCCTCGGCCCTACTACCAGAGCTCCGGCGAGTGCAGCCCAACCACCGGTGCTGTGTACGATGGTCGACCCGGCGAAATCTACGAAACCCAGGTCATAGAGCCAGCCGGTTCCCCATGTCCAAGCCCCTACGATGGGGTAGATGATGGCGGTTAGTAGCAGGGTGAACAGGAAGAAGGGCCATATCTTTACCCTCTCCGCCAAAGTACCGGATACGATGGAAGCAGCAGTCGCAACGAACACCATCTGGAAGAACCAGTCCGACATGGTAGAGTAACCGGGCTCCAACACCTCCGCCAGCATACCTTCTGCCCCGTCGATCAACGCTACCTCCATCGCCGACGACGTATAGAGGCCCTTGAATGTACCGATAACGCCGGCGTAATCGCCGACATCCACGTACATCAGGTTGTAGCCAACGAAGTAGAAAGCCAACCCAGCGATAGAGTAGATGCCGATGTTCTTCAAGCAGATCATAGCGGCGTTCTTCGTTCGGACGGAGCCCGACTCCAGCATGGTGAATCCCGCGCACATCCACATCACCAATACGCCCCATATCATGAAGGCGAAGGTGTTGAAAATGAATGCGGTCTCGTCCCCTACCCCGGCGGCGTGAGCTATGCCGGGCTTCAAGAGAAAGAAGATGAGAAACAGGATGCCGGCTGCGGCCATTACGGCCGCGAGACGATGGTATGACAGAAATCGTATTAGCGTCATAAAATGTACACCCCTACGAGGTGGCGTTGCCTGACACCTCAACACAATGCCGCCGATTCCATACTCCCGATGCCGTCGTGCCCTCCGCGGCCAACCCGAACGCATCGGCTGCCTATGTATTCAATCGCTAATTTAGTCACAATCAGGCCTCTTGTCAACGGGAATTGGTAGAGAAACCGGGTTAGTCCCGGGCGCCGATGTGTAGATGCACACCCCATAGTTCATCAACCTGCTGACGCTGACTGTGCCGAACATCGCAGAGCACGTGGCTCCGTCATAAGCAGAGGGGGCGTCCCGATGCATCGGGACGCCCCCTCTTTAACGGCTAGTCTATTTCGTAGGCTCGGCTTAGTGTTCGTAGGGCTGGAAGTTCTGGGTCGTCGAGGCCGCCCACCGGTCGGTGACCACGTTGACGATGGCCGGCTTGCCGGAGGCGTAAGCCCTCTCGAGAGCGGGCTTGATGTCCTCGGGCTTGTCCACGTACTCGCCGTGAGCCCCCAGGGACTCGCCTAGCTTGTCGTAACGCTGCTCGAAGCCCAGCTCCACTCCCGTCTTCAGGTCGTCCTCCGACCGCCCGGCAGCCCAGCCTCCGTTCTGATTGACCACGCAGACGACGGGTATGTTGTGGCGCACTGCCGTATCGATGTTGATGGCGTTGATCCCGAAGGAGCCGTCGCCGTGAATGACGAGGGTCTTCTTGTCCGGCTTGGCAGCGGCGGCCGCTATTCCGAAGGGAAGACCGACACCCATGCAACCCGATGCGCCGGAGTTTAGCCTGTGGCCCGGCATGTAGGTGGGGAGACTCTGCCGGCCGAAGTTAAGGGTCTCGTGGCCGTCAACCACCAGGACAGCGTCCCTGGGAAGGAAGTCTCGTATCTCCTTCATCATTCGCAACGCGTGCATAGGGCTCTGGTCGGAGTTGAGGAGAGGCTCGCTCCTCTCGGCGTTGGTCGCCTCTTTGGCGGCCAGCTTCTCTACCCACGGGGTACCGCTCTTGTTGGGGAAGTTCTGCTCCTTCGCCTCTTGCGTAAGCTGCTGGAGCACCATCTTGGCGTCCCCGACGATACCGACGTCGGCCGCCCGGTTGTGTCCTATCTCCTCGCGATCGGTGTTGATCTGGATCGTCTTGAGGTCGGCGGCGAACCTGGGCGCCTGCATGTACTGCCATATCCAGTTGATCCTGGTGCCGATGACCAGCGCAACGTCGGCCTCTCGGAAAGCCGTCGATCGGGCAGCCGGGAACGACAGACCGTGGTCTTCGGGCACTACGCCCCTACCCTGGGGAGTCGTGTAGAAGGGTATGCCGGCGGCGTCGACAAACTCCTCCAGCTCCTTCCACGCCTTGGACCAGAACACTCCTGTCCCGGAGAGCACCAGGGGCCTCTCCGCCTTGGACAGCAGATCTATGGCCGCTTTTACGTCGTCGGGATTGCCCATTGGCCGGGACTCGGTCCTGGATTGCTCCGGATAGAAGATATCGCCCTCGTCTGCCAGCTCATGGAGGACGTCTCCAGGCAGGTCCAAATATACGGGGCCAGGCCTGTTGCCCCAGCACTTGCGGAAGGCGACGCTTACAAGTTCGGGAATTCTCCTTGCCTCGTTGACCTGGGCCGCCCACTTGGTGATGGGTCTCATCACGCTGACCTGGTCTACTTCCTGGAAGTCCTCCCAGCCGGTTAGCCGAGAATTGCTGGACCCACCGATGGAGACCACGGGGCAGGCGTCGGTAAAGGCCGTCACTATACCCGTTACCAGGTTTGTAGTGCCCGGTCCGGAACAGGCGGCGCACACGCCGGGTTCGCCGGTGACGCGGCTCCAGCCATGGGCCATCATCGCTGCGCCCTGCTCGTGCCGGGCGTCTATCAGTCGAATGGCTCCTTCCTTCTCGATTTCGTAGTAGAAGGAGTCCATTGGGCCCCCGGACAGGAAGAAAAGCGTGCTTACTCCCTCGTGCTTCAGGGCCTTCGCTAAGATCCGATTGCCTGTGACTTCGGCCATACTATCCTCCCCTGTTATCTGGGTTTAAACGCTCGAAAACGTGTGCTGCGCCCGCGAAGGCAGAAATGTTCAGAATCAGTCGCCGGGAGCCTCTCCGCCACTCCCAGGATGGCACGTCATTATATGGGTTACCGCCGGACTTAGTCAACGCAGAAGCCGGGAGCTCTACAGCTCCATCTCTTTCAGCTCGGGGCTGGCCGTCAAGACGGCCTCGGTAGCGGCCTGTATCTCCTCGAAGGTGAACCCCGGAGCGTACTCGGTCAGCTCCAGTCCCTGTGCCGTCAATCGAATCACGGCCATATCGGTCACGATGGTGTCGACACACCTCATGCCCGTCAGGGGCAGAGTGCACTCCTTCAGGATCTTGGGGTTGCCCTGCCTGTCGACGTGCTCCATGGCCGCGATGACGCGCTTGGCGCCCGTTGCTATGTCCATCGCCCCGCCTATCGCACCGATGACGCCGCCGGGCCGCATCCAGTTGGCCAGGTCGCCCTGTTCCGACACTTGCATTGCTCCGAGGACGGTAATGTCCACGTATCCGCCGCGCACCATGGCGAAAGCTTCAACAGAATCCATCAGGCTCATGCCCGGCAATGGCGTAATGAACTGGCCGCCGGCATTGACCAGTAGGATATCCTCCTCGCCCTCCGGAGCGAAGGAACCGTAACCCAGGGTGCCGTTCTCGGCGTGAAACAGCACTGTCCTGCCCTCGGGGATGTAGTTGGCTGCCAATGTGGGCAGACCTATGCCCAGGTTCACCACGTCCCCGTCCTGGAACTCCAGAGCCACCCGCAGGGCCAAGGTCTCTCTATCCAACCGTTCAGCCATCCCCGTCCTCTTTACTTTCAAGACAGTCGCTTTTTCGCCCTGGCGACGATCCTATCTACGTATATCCCCGGCGTGACTATCCTTTCCGGGTCCAGCTCTCCGGGCTCTACCACCTCGTCCACCTCGGCTATTGTGATGTCCGCGGCTGTAGCCATGGAAACGTTGAAGTGCCTGGTGTTGCCCTTGTAGACCAGGTTGCCCATGGTGTCCGCCCTGTGTGCCCGGACCAAGGCGTAATCGGCACGGAGAGCGGTCTCCAGGATATACTCCCGGCCGTCGATGACCCGGCTCTCCTTGCCTTCTGCCACCATTGTTCCCACGCCGACGGGTGACCAGAAGGCCGCGATCCCGGCGCCCCCGGCCCGAATCCGCTCTGCCAGTATACCCTGGGGGTTCACCTCGATCTGGATACGACCAGCCTTGAAGCCATCCTCCAGCGCATTGGGACGAGGCGCCAGCGGCGAGCGGGTGAATGAGGCTATAACCTTCGATATCTGGTCGTTGTCGACCAGCACCCCCTGGTCCATGGCCATGTCTTCTCCGCGCACCCCGAAGGGGACCCCGATTCCCGCCGTATTGCCGATTATCGTCAGGTCCTTGGAGCCGTGGTCCCGCAGGGCGCGGATCAAAAACATGGGCATCCCGCCCGGCCCGCCGAACTGCCCTATCATGATGCTGGCGCCGTCCGGGATATCCGCCACCGCTTCCGCGAACGTAACGTAGACCTTGCTCTTGGCCTGGGGTTTGTTGCTGAACCAGGGCTTCTCTATCAAAGCTCTATCTCTTTCAGATCGGGGCTTACGTTCAATCTCGCAGCAGTCTTGGCCTGCACCTCTTCGGGATCGAATCCGGGGGCGATCTCCAACAGGGAAAGGCCCTCCGCAGATACGTCGATTACTCCCAGGTCGGTCACCACGAGGTCGACGCAACCCCTGCCGGTGAGCGGATAGGCACACTCCGGCACCAGCTTCGGCTCGCCTTCTCGAGTAGCGTGTTCCATCGCTACTATCACCTTCTGGACCCCCGACACCAGCTCCATCGCCCCGCCCACGTTGCCCGTGCCCCGGCCTGGTATCATCCAGTTAGCCAGATCGCCCTGCTCCGATACCTGGTAGGCGCCCAGTACCGCTATGTTGACGTGGCCGCCCCGGATCATGTTGAAGGCGTCGGCGGAGCTGAAGAAAGAGATGCCGGGTTTTGGGGTGATGAACTGGCCACTGGCGTTGAGCAGATCGGCGCTTTGCTGGTCTTCCTCCTCGGCTAATCCCCCGTATCCCAACACCCCGTTCTCCGATTGGAACCAGACGCTCTTGCCCTTGGGGACATGGTGGGCGCACAGGGTGGGGATGCCGGCCCCCAGGTTCACTACGTCGCCATCTCGGAACTCCTTGGCGACACGGCTCGCGATGGTTTCTCGGTCCAGCTTTTGCTTCACGGCCCTACAAGCTCTCCTGCCGCACGATCCGGTCGACGTACACCCCCGGGGTGACGATCGCCTCGTAATCCAAGTCGCCTACGTCCACCAGCTGCTCCGCCTGAACTATGGTTATCTTTGCCGCCGCTGCCATCAGCGGGTTGAAGTTCCGGGAGGTGCCTTTGTACACCAGGTTTCCCATCATGTCGGCCTTGTGGGCCTTGAGAAAGGCGTAGTCGGCGCGAAGGGGAGTTTCCATAACGTACTCCTCTCCATCGAAGACCCGTTTCTCCTTGCCTTCCTCCAGGGGCGTCCCAACCCCGACCCGTGTGTAGAAACCCCCCAACCCGGCCGCCGCCATCCGTATCCTCTCCGACAAGGTGCCCTGGGGTACGGCCTCGATTTCCACTTTGCCATCCAGGAACAGGGTCTCCATGGCAGTCGGATGGGAGGCGGAGGGGGAGGCGGGGAAGGATGCGATGCCCTTCCTGACCTGGCCGTTCTCCGCCAGGGTCCCAACGTGTCCTTCGATGCGTCCCCACTTCCGCTCCTCCGCGTAGCTGGAACCCAGGCTGTTGGCGATGATAGTCAGCCCCTTGGCCCCCTGGTCTCTCAGTGCGAGGATAAGCTGGTCCGGCATGCCCCCGATGCTGGTGAAGCCGCCAATCATTATCGAGGCGCCGTCGGGAATGTCGGCGACAGCCTGTTTCGTGTTGGAGTAGACTTTATCCACGGTCATTGCCAGATACAACGAGATTTTAGCACGTAAGCTCTCCGGCTAGAAATCGCCGTTGACATCACCCAGAGGTATTCCTACCATAGGGGGCGCCCTCTTCCATCCATAGCTTGAGGAGTATCATCATGACCACCAGGATCATCGACGCCGACAGTCACATCGTAGAGCCAAGCAATCTCTGGGAGACCTATCTGGAACCCGAGTATCGTGACCGGGCCATGAGGGTCAAGCTGGACGAGAAGGGCCTGGAGTACCTGGAGATCAACGGCAGACCCTCCAACGTCATCAAGGGAGGCGTGCTGTGTAACCTCATGGGCACGGGTCGAACGGACCTGGAGCACTTTCTCACTCCCGGCGCCTTTCCCTTCGATGAGGCCCGGAAGTCGCTGCCCGCAGCGGGAGAACCTAAGCCCCGGGTGCAGTGGTTGGACGACGAAGGTGTGGACGCCACGATTCTGTATCCCTCGGTGGGGCTGGACTGGCCTCAGGACTGTGCCGACCCAAAGGTGGCCGCTGCCTACTGCCGAGCCTACAACAACTGGCTGGCCGAGTTCTGCCAGGAGTCACCGGATCGGCTGCTGGGGATAGGCCACATAACGTTATTGGACGTGGACGAGGGTGTTTCGGAGATGAAACGAGCCTTGAAGCTGGGCATGAAGGGGATCTATCCTCCCACGGTAGCCTTCAATGGCATTCCCTACGGCGAGCCCCACTACGACGCCTTCTGGGCCGAGGCCCAAGACCAGGGCACGCCTGTGAGCCTTCACGTTACGGGCCTCGTCAACGGCTTCGGCGGACACCTGTACCCAAAGTCCTACGACACTCCCTTCTGGTGGTACCTGGTCATGGACATGGGCGAAGTCCTCTCCGCCTTCACCAGCCTATTCCAAGGTGGTGTCTTCGAGAGGTTTCCGGGAGCGAAAGTCGTCGTGGTGGAGACCGGCTCCGGCTGGCTGCCCTACTGGCTGGAGCGGATGGACCATCTCTTCGACAAGCTCCACTTCACCACACCCCTGAAGCTGCGACCCAGCGAGTACTTCGAGCGCCAGTGCTGGATAGTCATCGATCCCGACGAGAAGACCGCTCCCGCGACCCTCGGGTTCGTGAGCCACGATCGCTTCCTCTGGGGCTCCGACTATCCCCACACCGAGGGCGAGTCCGGTGCGTTGGACGAACTGAAAGAGAACATAGCTCCTCTTCCCGACGATACCAAGGACAAGATTCTAGGCGCCAACGCAATCCAGCTCTACAACCTCAACTAGAGCCATCCTCGTTATGAAGATTCTCTTCTGTACCGATGTCTTTCCCAACGCCGTGGAGATTCTTCGCCGGTACGTTGCCCAAGACGAAGTGGTCACCTGCGCACCGGCCGAGATACCGGTCCAATCCAGGGATGCCGACGTGCTTGTTCCTGGCATGTCCCGTATCGGGGCCGATATCATCGATCGGACCGCCGCCCGGATGGTGCACCAGTTCGGGGTGGGGCTGGAGGGGGTGGACATACCCGCCGCCACCAGCAAAGGCATCTACGTGGCCAACGTCCCCAGCAACGAAGCCGGCGGCAACGCCATCTCCGTCGCTGAACACGCCATCTTCCTCATGCTTGCCCTGGCGAGAAAGTACCCGGCCGCCTCGCGGAACCTGGTACAGGGAACAACCTGGGGTGCTCCCATCGGGGCCCAACTCCGAGGCAAGACGGTAACGATAGTCGGACTGGGCAACATCGGAGCGGCCCTCGTCGAACGGCTGAAAGCCTTCGGCATGCGGGTCCTGGGCACCAGGCGCAATCCCGACCTACCGGTAAGGAACATCGATTATCTCGGAGGCCCGAATGACCTGCCCCGCCTTCTCGGCGAATCGGACTTCGTGGTCATGGCCGTACCCGTAACCGATGAGACCCGGGGCATGATCGGCCACGCTGAGCTGGCTGTGATCAAGAAGGGGGCATTCATCGTAAACGTGGCTCGTGGCCCTCTCATCGATTACGATGCCCTGGTACAGGCATTGGAAAACGGCCAGCTGGCCGGCGCCGGACTGGACGTGTTCTGGCACGAGCCTGTGGACCCCACGGACCCCCTGTTCCAGTTGAATGTCATCGCCACGCCCCACGTGGCCGGGGTCACCGATACCTCGTACGACGAGATCGTCAGGGACATGGCCGCTAACGTGGACCGGCTTCGCCAAGGGCTGCATCCCGTCAACTGCGTGAACCTGGAGGAGCTGCAGGCTGCATCGCAAGAAAGCCAAGGAGGACGCTGATGGGCACAGGTATAGGTTCCTACAGGCCGCCGATAATGGGCGTGACCCACATGGTATCTTCGGGGCACTATCTGGCCGCCGCGGCTGGTTACCGCATTCTGGAGGAAGGCGGCAACGCCGTGGACGCCGGGGTGGCCTCCGGGATCGCAGTCAACGTGACCACTCCGGAGAACACCAACTTCGCCGGAGTGGCACCCATCATCATCTACCTGGCCGAACAGGACCGGGTGGTGACCATCAGCGGCCTGGGCAGGTGGCCCCGGAAGGCGTCCATCGACTACTTCCTCAAACACTGCGACGGCGATCTTCCCCAGGGCATTCTCCGGGCCGTCGTGCCCTCGGCTCCCGACGCCTGGCTCACCGCCCTGGAGCGCTACGGCACCATGACCTTCGAGCAGGTCATCACCCCGTCCATCGAGTTGACGGAGGGTGGCTATCCTGTAACGGCGGTGGTGCAGGCCGAGCTGATGGAGGACTCCGAATCGGAGTACGGGACCGTCGCCCGCTGGTCCTCCACCCGCGACGTGTTCATGCCCGGTGGCAGGGTGCCCGACGTTGGGCAGGTGCTGATCCAGCGAGATCTGGCCAGTACTTTCAGGCGGCTGGTGGAGGTGGAGCGGGCCAACGCCGGAAAGGGTCGGGCCGCCGCCATTCGTGCCGCTCGAGACTACTTCTACAAGGGTGACTTGGCGCAAGAGATGGCGGAGTTCAGCCGGGAGCAAGACGGCCTCATCCAGCTGGAGGACATTCAGGACTTCTCGGTCAAGATCGAGGAGCCGGTTAAAGGACGGTTTCGAGACTACAACATATACACCTGTGGGCCCTGGTGCCAGGGTCCCGTCGTTGCCCAGGTGCTCCAGATGCTGGAGGATGACGACATGAACGCCCTGGGACACAACAGTCCCCGGTACATTCACCTGGTGTCCCAGGCCTTTGACCTGGCCTTCTCCGATAGGGAGCACTACTACGGTGACCCCGATTTCGTCGACGTGCCCATGGAACAGATGATGGCCAAGCAGTACACGTCGGCGCGGCGGGAAGTGCTCGACATGAACAGGGCCTACTCCGAGCTGCCTCCGCCGGGCGACCCTGTGTCCGGGCTCGCCGTCCTGGAAGGCGCGAAGAGACTGGCCCCCTCCTCGGCTTCCGCCGACCCACAGCACGATACCAGCTACACCTGCGCCGTCGACCGCTGGGGCAATGCTTTCTCCGCCACGCCCAGCGACTCCAATACCAACGGACCGCTGGTCCCCGGCCTCGGCTTCAGCCTATCGTCGCGGGGCACGCAGAGCTGGCTGGACCCTGGGCACGCGTCCAGTCTTCAACCCTGGAAGAGGCCTCGTTTGACTCCCAACCCGGCCATCGCCTTCAAAGGCGGCAAGCTGTTCATGCCCTTCGGGTGCCCGGGTGGAGACGCCCAGTGCCAGGCAATGGTGCAGCTCTTCCTCAACGTGGTCGAGTTCGGGATGAACCCTCAAAAGGCGCTGGAGGAACCCCGGTTCACTACGTGGAACTTCCCCGACTCCTTCTGGCCCCACACCTACCAGAAGGGCCGGCTCAACCTGGAGGGAAGAATACCTCAGCCCACCGCCGACGAGCTTGTCCGCTTGGGCCGCGACGTTAGGGTGGTCGACGACTGGGAGCCGATGTCGATGGGGGTGCCGGCGGCCATTATGGTAGATCCGGAGACCGGCGTCCTGTCCGGCGGTGCCGATCCCCGGCGGGACACGTATGCCATTGGGCGGTAGCCGGGGCTGGGTGCTATAGGCCGGTAGCGGGGTTCAGGGCACCAGCACCTGCACTGACCAACCCTCGCCGGCGCGGGTGTAAAGTCGCCGGTCGTGGAGACGCTCGCTGCCGCCGTGCCACGCCTCGATGTGTTCAGGCACTACCCTGACGCCTCTCAGCTCGTCCGGAAGAGGCACGCTGTCGGCGCTGGGATGCTTCTGCTTGAGCGCCTCCATGTTCTGTTGCAGGTGTTGGCGGGAAGGCACGGCGGTTGTCTGTCTTTCGAAGGTGGGGTAGTAGAGATCCAGCAGTCGAGACCCCAGGCTCTTCCTCTCCCAGTAGACCAGGGTCTTCTCCCGCTCCAGCGGCTCCATCGAACCCCTTATCCGATACTGGCGCACCACCGAGTGCCAGAACATCAGCAGCTCGAATCCTTTACCTTCCTGCAGCTGGTCCCATTTCGGTGTCTCGCTGTTGAGCAGCAACTCGAACCCGCGCTCATCGATGTCTCTCAGTGAGATGGCCCGGACCGTGGGATGGCCCGCCGCCGTTATAGTACTCAGGAAGCAGACATCCACGTTGGCGTCGCCCAGCTCTCGGGCCTGTTTACGCTCGGCTATGATCTCGTCTATGGGGCTGTTCATATGCCCATTCAAACATAACTCAGGCCTGGATTAAACCCCGATTATCGCCCTATGCGCATCTGTGGTAGAATATACGCGAACAGACTTTGAGACGGACAACTCTCTAAAACCCGAAAGGACCCGATATCACCTCCACTCCTACTGACCACAAGACCCAGACCCCGGCTTCCCATCACTCCAACAGTTCCCGACGCCGACCCCAAGGCCCCCGTTCCAAGAACCCACACCCTTCATCCCCCAGACCCACCTCCCAGAACGCAGACCTTACCGTCGAGCCCGCGACCTTCGGAGATATACCCGTCTCCCCAGAGGTTGCCAGATCCCTATCTGATATGGGTTACGCCTCTCCGACCCCGATACAGGCGGAGGCCATCCCCATTCTCCAGAGGAGGAAGGACCTCGTCGGGCAGGCGTTGACTGGCAGTGGCAAGACCTCGGCCTTCGGCATCCCCATCATCGAGCGAGTCGATCCCCAAGACAGGGCCACCCAGGCCATCGTACTGGTGCCCACCCGAGAGTTGGCCCTCCAGGTTACCAAGGAGCTGACCCGGCTGGCGAAGTACAGGGGAGTGAGGGTTGTAGCCATTTACGGCGGACAGCCCATCGTTCGACAGTTCAAGGCACTGGACGAGGGAGCTCACGTCATCGTGGGCACCCCCGGTCGGGTCATCGATCATCTGGGCCGGAGTACCATGGACCTTGGAAACGTGCGAATCGCCGTGCTCGACGAGGCCGACGAGATGCTTGACATCGGCTTCGCCGAGGATATGGTGCGAATCCTCAGAAAGACACCCAGAAACCGGCAGACGGCCCTGTTCTCCGCCACTGTGCCCACCTTCATTAAACGCCTGATCTACTATCACCTGCGAGAGCCGGTATGGGTACAGATCGGCGAGGAGATAGAGACGGTACCGGAGACCCGCCAGCTCTACTGCGAAGTCGCCGACCGCGACAAGCTGGAAGGCTTGAAAGAGGTCCTGGGATCTCCAGGCAAACAGGCCCATACCCTGATCTTCTCCCGAATGCAGGTGAGGGTCGATGGTCTGGCGAGGGATCTCCAGCGCGCCGGATACGACGTGCGGGGTCTCCACGGCGGCATGAGACAGAGGGAGCGCGACACCGTCATGCGAGGCTTCCGAGAGGGCCGTCCCAAACTGCTGGTGGCAACCAACGTCGCCGCCCGCGGTCTCGATATCCCCTCTATAGAGTGCGTAGTAAACTACGACGTTCCCGATAACATCGAACACTACGTGCATCGCATCGGACGGACCAGCAGGATGGGGCGTCCGGGCACCGCCATAACCCTGGTCAGCGAGTGGGACGTCTACACTTTCGACGACATCCGCGCCAAGCTTGGTGACGAGATAGAGCAGCTGCCCCTGGCCCTCTACCAGTCCTCAGCGAGCTAGAGGTTCGTCCGCTGCACCCCACGAGGTAGAGCTATGGCAGAGTTCGAAGTCGTCTCCTTCGATTGCTACGGCACCCTGATTGATTGGGACCAGGGGATGAGCAATGCCGTCAACAAGCTGCTCGAAAAGGGGAATCTGGACCTGGACGCCGATGGCCTGCTCGCCAGGTACCGACTAATCGAGATGCAGCTGCAGCGGGGCCCCTACATGACCTACCGTCAGTACCTGGCGGTTGGGCTGAGCATGGCCTTCCAGCAGCGGGGAGTCAGCTTGAGTGGAGACGACAGCGGCATTTTCGCCGATACTCTACCGGCCTGGCCCAAGTTCGCCGAGACGACCGAGGTGCTGACCCAGCTCAAAGACAAGGGACTGAAGCTCGTCATCCTGTCCAACATCGATGACGACCTCATTCAGGGCGCTTTGGAGCTCATCGGGGTGGACTTCGATGCTGTGATCACCGCGGAGCAGGTGCGCTCCTACAAGCCGGCCCCGGGCCACTGGAACCGGATGTTAAGCCAACTCGATGTAACCAAGGACAAGGTGCTCCATGTGGGCGCCAGCGACGACCACGATATCCAACCCGGCAAACGATTCGGCTATACCGTTGCCTGGATAAACCGCACCAACGAAGAGCCTTCGGGCGCCGAGCTACCCGACCACCAGTTCTCCGACCTTCGTGGTCTCCTCGATATAGTCTAAGTCGACGGCCTCCTACCGAACCCTGGGCAACACCTCTTCTCCCAGCAGCCGCAAGCAGTCCAGAGCCATCTTTCCCGGCATGTCCGCCCACTGGATCGTCAGCAGTATGTAGTTGTATCCCAGGGCCTCGTATCGCTTCAGCTCCCGGACACAGTCATCAGGGTCGCCGATGATGAACCTGTCTTGGGCTAGCTCTTCGAAGGTCCGGCTCCAGGTGTCCTCGCTGGGAAGCTCCTTGTCCTGCCCCTGGTCCACATACACGTCGTACCGGTGACCGATATACGGCTCGCTGGCCTCGAATGCAGCTGCCCGCGTCTCGGCCACGAAGCAATCTCTCAGGACAGCGATCTCTTCCGGCTCCGGTTTGCCCAGCTCATTCAACGCCTCTTTATAGGCCCCTATCTGCTCCTCCAGCGTGGATATATGGGCGTGGGGGCTGGCGTAGAGAACGTCACCGATCCGGGCGGCCCGTCTCACCGCCGGATGGTTGTTGGCCGCTATCCAGATGGGGGGATGGGGTTTCTGTATCGGCCGGTTGGTGGGCACGACGTCGGATACGGAGTAGTGCCGCCCTTCGTAGGTCACCGAGTCCTCGGTCCACATCCGTTTGATGATCTCCAGCGACTCTTCGAACCTTCCCACCCGGTGCTTCCTATCTATGCCGAAGGCCTGGAACTCCTCCTCTTCGTATCCAAGCCCCACACCGAAGATGAGCTTCCCGTTGGTGATGGTGTCCAGGGTGGCCATCTGCTCGGCCACGTCCACCGGATGGAAGAGAGGGAGCAGAATGATGCCCGTGCCCAGCCGCATCTCATCGGCCTCGGCGGCTAGACGGCCCAGTAGTGGTATAGGCTGTATGGTCTGCAGCGGATGGGTGAGGAAGTGCTGACCCACGAAGATGCTATCGAAATCGTAGGTCCTCGCCAGGGCTACCTGCTCCAGCAGCTCCTCGAAACGGAGCCGCGCCGGCTTACCGGCGACGTACTCGTTGGATATCTCAATACCGATTTTCATCTGCAACTCCCTACCGGGTGAACGCCGGCATTCGAGATGGTCAGCACACCTCTCGATGAGCCTGAGATGTCAGGGTGGCAGGCCTAGGCGAGGCTCCCGACGGGCGAGCGACAGGAAGCGTTACTCTACCGCTGGGCCGTGGTACCGAAGCGGAGTGGACTAATCGTTGACGACGGCGTGGACCCGGTACGCTACTCCGTCGGACGTGGTCTTCCCCTCGGCGACGCAGACCAGGCCGTTTAGCCAAGCGTAACGCTCGTCCCCCGTCTCGATGCTGGGAACGGTCATGAAGTACATGTCGCCGTACTCGGTTGGCCCAACGGCGGAAGGCTCGGGTTTGCCCGGATCCGGTCGAGAGATGCCTGTATAAGTCAGGTACAGGAGTGCGCCGTCGTCCGTCTCCATCGTGGCCCGCACGTCCAGCCGGGAGACCCCTTTCGAGTCGGTCAGCAGCCAGTCGCCGGCCGCGCCCTTCCGAACGGTCCCCTTGAGCTTGGGCCCCTCGAACTTGCCTCCGCTCACGTTGTAGATGATGCGGGTGCCGAAGGGGCCTTCGCCCACGTCCATAGTGGCCTCGTCCACCAACGCGTTGAACTCAAGCAGAAACTCCAGCTTCATGTTAGCTCCTCAGGGGGGCTACCCCATCTTCGATGGCCGAGTTGAGGGAACTCTCGAATGCGTCCAGGGTTCGCTGTATGTCCTCGTCGGAGTGGGCCATCGAGCAGATCCCCAGCCGTACCCAGCAATCGACTCCGTTGAACACCATGTTCTTTCGCAGCGCTCCCATGGCAGCGCCCGCCTCGGGATGGTTCAGCAGGGTGGCGGTGCTCAGGGGCGGTTTCTCGCTGTACTCGGTGGGGTCCGATTCGCAGTCACCCAGATAGACGTGGAACATCGACTTCGTGCCGTAGCAGGCACCCGATATTCCGTTCTCCTGGATTATGCTGTGGATACCCCTCCGAAGCTTGTCGGCGACCTCGTTGGCCCGCCGGTGGGGCTCGCCGGTGGCTATCACCTTCAAGCATGCAACCCCGGCCGCCACTGAGATGGGATTGGCATTGAAGGTACCCGGATGAGGCATTCGCTGGTGCCGGTTCCAGTGCGGGTCGTCTCGATGCTGGATCATGTCCAGCAGGTCGGCCTTGCCGGCGACAGCGCCTCCGGGCATGGCCCCCATCAGTATCTTCGCCATCGTCGAAAGGTCCGGGCTTACACCGATATCGCCCTGCCAGCCTCCCGGGGTCCAGCGGAACCCGGTCACCACCTCGTCGAAGACCAGGACGGTGCCGTACTTGTCACACAGCTCCCGTGCGGAGCGAGCGTACTCTGCGGTAGTGGGAATGGTGCCCATGTGAGCGCCCCCACCCTCGATGAGCACCGCCGCCACCTCTCGGGTCGAGAGGGCGTTTTCCAACGCCTGGGTATCGTTGGGAGGCACTACTATGACGCTGTCCTGGATGCCGGCCGGCATGCCAGATGTGGGCTCGTCGTAGGGAGAGTCCACGCCGACGTAGACCGCATCGGCCCAGCCGTGAAAGTTGGCCTGCAGCTTCACTATCTTCGGGCGGCCCGTGTAGGTCCGGGCGAGGCGGATGGCCATCATATTGGCCTCCGTCCCCGAGTTGACGAACCGCATCTTCTCCACGGAGGGATAGAGCTGCTTTATCTGCTCGGCCAGCTCTATCTCCATGTTGTGGGAACCGCTGTAGTGCGACCCCTTGGCCGCCTGCTGCTGCACTGCCTCTACCACTTCCGGGTGGGCGTACCCCAGAATGGATGCGCCGTGACCCATGGCGTAGCAGACGTAGTCCGTGCCGTCCACGTCCCACTTGTGAGAGCCCCGAGTCCGCTCGATGTAGGGAGGAAAGGGTGAGAATGCCCGGCTGTCGTGGGTAACGCCGTCGGGGAAGAGGGTGCGAGCCTTCTCCGCCATAGCCTGGGACTTGGGATGGGTCCGGATATAGTTGGCTTCCGCCTCTTGAGTCTTCATCATTCCTCCTGGCTATCGAAAGTGGGGTGCGGGAAAAGAAGCGATATTATAGCACAGGGCGCCCCAGCCTCTTCGGTTTCAGCATCACTCTCTCCTGTCTGCGACCGTTTCGGCTATTTTAATCCCTTGCGATGACGAAGGTCGTTGTCACGGTATCAAACTGCCTGTATATTATCAGTCGGCCTCGGCCTGAAGTCGCGAGCAAAGGGAGGAGACGATATCGTGGTTAGACTAGCCTACAGCTTGGGCAACAACATGGACCCCGATGTGCTGATCGAACGGGCAAAAAAGATAGAGTCGGCTGGCTTCGAGATAGCGTTCTCCAACGAGCTTTTTGCCTCCCCCTTCGTTCCCCTGGCGGCCGTCGCTCCCCAAACCGAGCGGCTAAAGCTGGGCTGCAGCATCGCCTACGCCTTCACCCGGAGCCCCCTGGAGACAGCCATAACCATGCTGGACCTGGACCAGATCACCAGGGGCAGGTTCATCCTGGGTCTGGGCTCTGGGGTGAGGCGGCTCAACGAAAACTGGCACGGCGTGTCCAACTACGGCCGGCCCGCGCCCCACATGAAGGAGTGCGTGCGGGCCGTCAAAGCCATCCTCGATGGCATCGTCTCGGGGAACCCGGTGCAGTTCCAGGGCGAGTACTACAACCTGGACATGCGGGGCTGGGATAGGGACGACACGCCGGTCAACGGCACCATACCCATCTACATGGCCGCCGTCCGAGAGGGCATGTGCCGGGCTGTCGGCGACGTGGCCGACGGGGTCCTGGGATTCCCTGTGTGGACGCCCCGATGGTTGAAGGAGGTGGTCCTGCCGAACATCGCCATCGGGTTGAAGCGTTCTGGCCGGAAGAGGAGCGACATCGATATCTGGGGTTCGTTGACGGTAGCCATCACCAACGATAAGAAACAGGGCTACATGGACGCCCGGAGCATCCCCGGGTTCTACGCAACCATTCGTACCTACGAACCTGTGTTCACCCATCACGGCTTCGAAAAAGAGGTGGCCGAGATAAGGGAAGCCTTCATGAATCTACAGGGCTTCGGCGACGAGGTGCTGGCCCCTATCAGCGAGGAGATGGCCGGACAGTTCGTTGCAGTAGGCTCCGCCGACGAGGTGAGGAAGCGGGTCAACGAGATGGCCGAGCTCTGCGATGGCGTCGACCTCAACGTACCGTCCGACTCCGTGCCGCCGGAACGGGTCGCCGAGTACGAGAAGGCCATGTTCGAGACCTTCGCCAGCTGACATGGCCATCAGGAAGGACTCCCCTTCGATCCGTGTCCGGTTTGACAGGACTTATGCCATAGGGATTTGAGGCAGCTACCGAATATGATAATAGACATGCACTCCCACTCGATCTTCTCCGATGATGCTCGGGCCACCGTCGAGCAGTACGTGAAGTGGATTGCCAAAGTGGTCAGGAAAAACCACAAGCTGGACGCCGTCGTCCTGACCGAGCACCGGGGCTTCGACTGGAAGTCCGACTACTCGGACCTGGAAGAAGAGTACGATATCAAGATCTTCAAAGCCTCGGAGCTGGACACCAATCGAGGGCACGTTCTGCTCTACGGTGTCAACGATCGTCTCCTGGAGCGGTTCAACTTCGCCGACGTTACCATGGACGCGATGGCACTGGTCGAAGAGGCGAAGGCCTCGGGCGCCTTTGGTGTGCCGGCCCACCCCGGTCGAAAACGGATCGGGTTGTGCGAGTTCCTGGAGAACGGGATGGACATCCCGGACGTCCAGGTGATGGAGGTATTGAACGGCGGCAGCACCCCGCCGGAGAACGAGCGCGCCAGCCAGCTGGTGCAGGAGCGAGGCTACAAGGGTATCGGGGGCAGCGATGCCCATTTCGTCAACGCCATCGGCAAGTACGCCACCGAGTTCGAGAACGAAATCGGCACCATAGAGGACCTGGTCGAGGAGCTCAAGAAGGGCGCTTTCGAACCGGTACGTCTGGACGATACCACCCCAAGCTCGTGAGCTTGTAATCATGGCGGAGCTGCAGTTCAACAGAGAGGTCCTGGGCAAAAGGTACGAGGTCGGGCCTTACCACGTCACCCGAGAGACAGTGCTCGACTACCTACACTCCGTGGGTGAGACCAACCCCCTCTACACCGGCGTTGGCCAGGACGGTAAGCTCTCGGCGCCCCACGCCCTGCTCAACATCTTCTTCGACGACTGGGAGTCGCCGGACCTGGACATAAAGTTCGAAGGGGTCAACTACAAGGCCGGGCACTGGCTGGAGCCGCTGGCGCCCATCAAGGCCGGCGACGTGATAATGGCCAGCTTCTGGATCAAGGACGTCTTCGCCAAGACGGGGCGCTCGGGCCCGATGGCCTTCATTCACGCCGAGGGCCTGCTGACCAACCAGGACGGCGTCGAGGTGGCCAAGGTGGGTTTCTCCAGCGTTCTCCGCAAGGAGTCGTAACCCCGGCAGGGTGTCGAACACCCTCTCGACCATCCGCCTAGCCCCCTTCCTGGCCAGGAAGAGGGGAAAAATAAGATAATTTCTGAGGGACACCCCTTCGGTGGGCTCAGGGCAGGCTCTCAGACTCCCGGCAAAGGGGCTTCGCTCCTCTATACACCCCATGGTCGATTAGCTCGTGAAGGGAACCTGTTGAGACTGCTCCGGGACTTCGTGTCCGGGAGTCCAGAGGGCTTCCCTCTGGCAGGGGGCCTGGGGGGCGTACCCCCAGAATACTAAGACATCCCAAGGCGGGTGGGAGGGCAAACAAACCTGGGGTGGGGGCCTTCTTCCTGACCACGAGCGAGGATGGCGTTGCTGCAGAGGGGCGCAGCCCCTCTGTACACCTCATATTTGCTCCGCCTGCTAGACTGCTATTGACCGGACAGCCTCTCAGCGGCCGGTATTGGTCTCAGGGTACGAGGATTCACAACGACATGTAGGAGCACACCATGCCCAAGCTGGACTTCGGCGTATGCGTCGGCGAAAATTTTTCGATGACTGAGGGCCTGGAAACAGCCGCCGCCGTAGAGGAGATGGGCTTCGATTCTCTCTGGCTAGTGGAAAGCGTGGGCTCCGGCACCACCCTATTGGAACCTCTAGTCACCCTTGCCGTCTTCGCCACCCGCACCCGGAAGGTATCCCTCGGTCCCGCCGTCGTCATTCTTCCCCTGCGCAACCCGGTGGGACTGGCCCATGCCGGCGCCACCCTGGACATGCTCTCCAACGGCCGCTTCGCCCTTGGTATAGGTGTAGGCGAAAGATCGCCTCAGCCCTTCGAAGCATACGGCGTCCCCGTCAAGGAGCGAGGTAGTCGCTGTGAGGAAGCGCTGGAGATTATCAAACGTCTCTGGACCGAGGAAACGGTAACCTATGAAGGGCGCTACTGGAGCCTCGATGATTATGGATTGGGACTCAAGCCGGTCCAGAAACCGCACCCACCCATCTGGTTTGCCGGAGCGAGAGCCGAGTCGGTTGTGAAACGGGCGGCCCGGCTAGGAGACGCCATCTACCCGACCCGCACCACTCCTTCCGAGCTGGCCGGCATTTTCCAACGTCTCGACGGCTACCGGCTGGAGTACGGTCGCAGCGGAGACCCATTCGTAAAGGCCGTCTATCTGCGTCTGTGCATCTCGGACACCGTACAGCGGGGCCGGGACCTGTTCGTCAACACGCTGGAGAGCCGCTACAAGATCAAGATAGCTATAGATGACGACCCCGGCTCATCCGGTGGGAACGGCGCTGCCCTGACCTTTGGCAAACACGAGCTGATTGGAGACCCGGACTACATCTCCGAGAACATCCGGGAGTACGCCGAGGCCGGAGTCACCCACGTGGTATTGGACATGTCGTGCCCCCGAGAAGAGATCATTCCCCAGCTCAAACTTTTCACCGATCGAGTCATGCCTAAGTTCAAGTAGCGGCTGTAGCGGAAGGCTTGACTATGGAGGTTAGAAGGGACTGAATACTGGGGGCTCCAACATAGTGATTCTGAACGCGTGGGATTAGGAGATTGTCGAGATGGAGGGTTTAGTGCTCCCCGTCATCGCGTTGATCATATTCGCTGTCCTGGTTGGCAACCTAATCGGATGGTGGAGAATAAGGAGTAGGACCGCTACGGTACTGGTCGTGGTGTTCGTCGCTGTCATCTTGGCCTTGGTCGCTGGCTGCGCCTCTGAGCCCACCCAGGAGATTTCGACACCGACCTCCGCTCCGGCAGCCACACCCATGCCGACACCGACATCGACTGCCGAGCCAACAACGGCGTCCATGCCGACTCAAGAGGTACCGCTCACTCCGGCAGCGACGGAGGAATCGGCAACCCCAGCCGCCACCACCGCAACGCCGGCAACTACGCCGACCTCTACCACAACGCCGAATCCGGATCCCACCGCAACACCTACCCCTACTCCAGAACCTACGCCTACTCCCACAGCAACGCCGGCCCCTACGCGTACCCCAACTCCGACACCCACACTAACGCCCGATCCCACCCCCGTACAGCCCATCAGCGTCTCCGGGCAGGGGACGTCCACCCGAGCCATCGACCTGAGCGAGGGCCTGTGGGTTGTTGACCTGAGCCTGTCAGGGAGTCAGGGCTACCTCGGCATTGTCATAGAGTCGGTTGCCGTCAGCGCAGACGGTTCTGGTCGAGCGTTGCTTTTCAACGAGGTCATGGACAGTGATGACTGGAGCGGTAGCGTCACCCTGCGGGTGGGCGATGATTGGTCGGCTGATATAGGCCCGGGCCGGCAGATCATCAGCGCAGAGGCCACCGGCTCTTGGACGCTGACGTTTGCTCACCAGTCGCACATCCAGAACCCGACACAGGAGTCGACCACTGTTGGGCCTATCAGTGTCTCCGGGGAGGGGACGTCCACCCGAACCATCGACCTGAGCGAAGGCCTGTGGATTGTCGAGCTGAGCCTGTCAGGGAGTCAGGGCTACCTCGGCATTGTCATAGAGCCGGTTGCCGTCAGCGCAAACGGTTCTGGTCGAGCGTTGCTTTTCAACGAGGTCATGGACAGTGACGACTGGAGCGGTAGCGTCACCCTGCGGGTGGGCGATGATTGGTCGGCCGATATAGCCCCGGGCCGGCAGATCATCAGTGTCGATGCCACCGGCTCCTGGCAGCTAACCTTCACCAGGCAGTAGCGGAAAATAGGGTCTGCTTTGGGACCCAGCGCGTATTAACCAGACTCGAGCTATCTCAGCCGGCGTTAGCGTGCATCTTCCGGCAGTGGGGGCAGCGCAGCTCCTCCACGTTCTCCGCGCCGTAGTCCCTGGTCGCCGCTTCCTCGGAGACGTAGCCGTTGGTGAGGTCGTTCCTCAGCAGCTCCCTGTCCCGCTCCGACGGATCGCCGTACCCCCCCGAGCCCGCCGCTTCGTACCAGACGGCGTCGTCGCTGGCGAGCTGAAAGGCCGGCCCTTTGCTGTTACGGGGCGTCTCGTTGCCCTGGCTGTCCCTGATGTGAATCCTCGTGGGCGATCCGTCCTTGCCGCCCAACAGCCCGAAGGGCGCCACCTTGGTCCGCTCGGCGCAGACGGCGGCCGTCGCCGTGTGGTCCAGCACCCTGGTGACCCTCCTGGCCCCGCACCCGCCCCGGTACTTGCCCGGCCCGCCGGTATCGGGAAGTATCTCGTATCTTTCTATGAGCAGCGGAAACCGCATCTCCATCTGCTCCACGGGGGTGTTCATGGTGTTGCTGATGCCCACCTTGACCGAGTTGATCCCATCCTGGTTGGGACGGGCGCCCATGCCGCCGGCCAGCGTTTCGTAGCTGACGTACCGCTTCTTGGTCTCAGGGTGAAGCCCGCCGACGGTCAGGATGGCCGAGGTACCCTGGGAGCAGGCGAGAACGTTCTGGGGGTAGCCCGATGCCACCGCCCCGAAGAGCATGTCGCAGATGTGATGGGTCATCTCGTGGTTGGCGAACACCACCGGCGCCGGGTGGAGAACGTTGACCACGCTTCCCTCGGGCGCCGTGACCCGTATCGGCCGCCACGCCCCCGAGTTGGGAGGGATCAGGTCGTAGGGGTCGACGATCATCTTCACCGCCGTGTAGACCCCTGAGGCGGTCACGGCGAGGGGGGCGTTCATGGGGCCGTCGACCTGGGCATCGCTGCCCGTGAAGTCGACGGTCATCTCGTCGCCCCGCTTGCTCACCCTGATCTGGAGGTGAATCATCTCGTCCTCGGTCTGTCCCAGGGAGATCAGCCCGTCGCCGTCTGCGTAGTCCTCGAAGAAGAACTCGCCGTCGTCCAGCCGCTCGAGCTGGGCCCGCGTCATCCGGTCCGAGTAGTCCTGGATCCCCTGCATGATATCGATCAGGACGTCAGGGCCGTACTTGTTCGCCATCTCCTCCACGCGAAGCGCTCCCCGGCGGTTGGCGGCCACCTGTGCTCGCAGGTCCCCTCGACGCTCTTCGGGAGTACGAACGTTGGCCCAAATCAGGCTATCGATGTCAGTGTTCAGCTCGCCGGCGTTATACAGCCTGACACCCGGCAGACGGAGTCCTTCGCCGTATATCTCCGGGGTGGCGCCGTAGCTGCCCGGCGTTGCGCTGCCGATGTCGGGCCAGTGGGCCCGGGTGCAGGCGAACCCCAGAAGTTTCTCCTCGTCCAGAAAGATGGGTGACACTACGTTGACGTCCGGCAGGTGGGAGCCGCCGAAGTATGGATCGTTGTGAATGAACACGTCGCCGGGGGCGAAGGTGTCGGCAACGGACATGATCGCCTTCACCGTCAGCGGCATGGAGCCTAGGTGTATCGGGATATCCGGGCCCTGGGCCACCATGTTGCCCTCGGAATCGAAGATTCCGCAGGAGTAGTCTCCCGCCAGCTTGAGAAGTGGGGAGTAGGCCGTCTTCGCCAGCACCACCTTCATCTCTTCGGCGGCGGACAGCAGAGCGTTCTTCACCACCTGAAACGTTACGGCGTCTACGTCTCTATCCATTGGGTGTTCCTTCCAGTGTAAGCACCACCGATCCCGATTCCGTCAGTCGAGCGCTCTGTCCAGGGTAAACAACGATGGTAGAGCTCGGCTCCTGGATCACTGCGGGTGCGGGAATGGGCGCGTTGATGGGAAGCAAGTCCCTGTCATGGACCTTGCAGCTCGATAGCCCGGTCTCCTTGAAGTAGACATAACGCTCTCCCGACACGCTCCGCGCCATGTCTCGACCGTCCGGGCCAATCTTCTGGTTGATGTAGTTGCTGCCTAGCGCTCCGATAGCCGTGAGCCGGAGGTTCACCATCTGCACCGGCTCGCCGGGGGCGTTGTACCCATAGGTCCTGCGGTGCTGATCGTGGAAGCGGTCCGCTATCCCGGCCGTCGACCCCGAATCGACGTCCGATGAGTCCAGGGGCACGGTCAGCTCATATGCCTGGTGTCCGTAGCGCAGGTCCACAGAAGCCTGGAAGCTCCATCCCGCTTCTTCTGCGCCCGACTCGGCCAGCATCACTCTTGCCTCTTGCTCCATCTCGGCGATGACGCTGCGTACGTCATTCAGCGCCTCGTCTTCCAGGGGAGTGTATAGAGTTCGGACGTAGTCGCGCTTGAGATCGGTGCAGACCAGCCCCATGGCTGAAAAGGCGCCGGGGTTGGGCGGGACTATCACCCTGCCTATATCCAGCTCTACGGCCAACCGACCGGCGTGCACGGGGCCCGCTCCGCCGAAGGCCACCAGGGAGAACTCTCGTGGGTCGTAGCCCCGCTCGATGGAGATCATGCGGATGGCGTTGGCCATGTTGGAGTTGACGATGTCCACGATCCCCTGGGCCGCCTCACTGGTGTTCAGCCCCAACCGCTTGCCCACCGACGAGTCTATCGCCTTTTCGGCTCTCTCCAGGTCGATGGTCATCCTTCCACCCAGCAGGGTTTCCGGGTCCAGGTACCCAAGCACAACGTCGGCATCGGTGACCGTGGGGTCTTCCCCGCCCAGGCCATAACAGGCGGGGCCGGGCGATGCGCCGGCGCTCTGCGGGCCAACGCGCAACCCTCCGCCGTCGTCCACCCAGGCGATGCTTCCCCCGCCGGCGCTGACCTCGGCCAGGTCTACCACCGGCACCTTGATGGGGTGGCCCGTGCCCTGTAGCCACCGGCGGAAGCTGCCTTCGCCGCCCACCTCGTACTCCGTGGTAACCGTTACCTCCCCGTCGTCGATGAGGCTGGCTTTAGCCGTCGTGCCGCCCATGTCGAAAGAGATCAGCTTTGGGATGGAGAGCGCCTCGCCCAGGGCCGCAGCCGCCGTAACTCCTGCTGCCGGGCCCGACTCGATGAGCATGGCCGGCATCTCCAAGCCCTGCTCCACGGAGAACACGCCGCCGCTGGAGCCGGTGAGGTACATCGGGGGGTATGCGTCCGATTCGAGAAACCGGTTGAGCCGGTCGAGATAGCCCTCCAGTATCGGGGCCACGTACGCACATACCGATACCGTGCTGGTCCGCTCGTACTCCCGCATTTCCGGTAGCACCTGGCTGGAGAGGAAGACCCGCACGTCGGGCAGCTCTCGCCGGAGCGCCTCACCTATCTTTTGCTCGTGCGAGGGGTTAAGGAAGGAGAAGAGCAGACATACGGCTACCGCCTCGACCTCGTGGGCTTTGAGGAACTCGATGATTTCCGCCATGCTCGATTCGTCCAGGGGAGTCCGCACGTTGCCATGGGCATCCACCCGCTCCGTGACCTCCAGCCGCAGGTGCCGGGGTATGAGCACCCGCGGGGGCGGCTGGAACATGTTGTACAGCTCGGCCCTGGCCTGACGGCGTATCTCCAGTACGTCTCTGAACCCGCTGGTGGTTATCAGCGCCGCCCGCGCCCCCTTGGATTCGAGGATTGCGTTGGTCACGACGGTCGTAGCGTGGGACAGGAAGGAGATATTGTCCGGGGTTATGTTGCGGTCGTTACTCAGGGTCCTGAGAGCATCGATTACCGCGGTGGCGTAGTCCTGCGGAGTGGACGAGAGCTTCCAGATCGCCTGCTCTCCGGTGTCCTCATCTACGATGGCGAGGTCGGTAAACGTCCCGCCAATATCTATCCCGGCTCTGATACCCAATGAACGTCTCCTCGCAACAGAAGGATTGGTGTTCGGCCTGCGGCGAATATATATTTCGCTTACTGGGGTGTCAAGGATGTCCGGCTGAAGATCCGGGGTGGATAGGCGAACTCCGTAGAGGATAGAATGACTTGAAGGACTCTGGGATGAACACGAAGCCGACAATGCGATGGGCGCTCTTGCTGGCCCTGCTGGTGGTTGTCCTGATCGTGGCCGGATGCAGGATACGGATCCACGATACGGAGCAGACCGACGATACAGACCAGGTCCACGATACAGAACAAAGGCTGGGGCTGATCGATACTCCCAACCCTGATGGTCTTCAACTGGGCCCGTTGATCGGGCGGCTCGCCCCTAACTTCCGGCTCGAAAACATGGACGGCGAACACGTGGTGCTCAGCGATCTACGAGGCACCCCCGTTTTCCTCAACTTCTGGGCCGTTTGGTGCGGGCCCTGTCGCTACGAGATGCCCGAGATGGAGAAGGTCTACCGGCAGTTGGGCGATAAGGTAGCCTTCTTGGCAGTGGACCTGGATGAGCCGAAGGAACGAGTTGAGGTGTACATCGATCTGCTGGAAATCACGTTCCCGATAGTTCTGGACGATGGCGCCGTGGTCACCCGGGCCTACGGGGTTGTTGGGTTTCCATCGACCTACCTGATAGACGAAGTTGGGGTCCTCCGCAACATAAAGGTGGGCGCCTTCCTCAGCGAGGCTGAGATACTGGACAGGTTGGAGGGCCTCGGGTTTCTGGACTGAGAAATGCAACAGACCGGCATCCCGTTATCCCTTGACTTGGCCGCTTGGTGTGAATAAAGTAACAATCCAAGAACCCGGCGGTATGAACTCACTCAGACGATTATCAGCACTATCAGAGCGCAGGAGACGAGGCGAAATTTTGGGGGTGCTCCCTGCCTGTTGGGGCATCCTTCTTTTTTGCACTTTGACTTGTCCGTTATCTAAATTGGAGGGCCTGTGACCACACTGCCGATACGGGAGACCGGCGAGAAGCGCCTGGAAGACTATCGGCCCCTGGTAGGCGATAGGGTAATCGAAGAGATTCTCGCTTTGGCCGAGCCCCTACGCGGGAAACGGGTACTGCACGTCAACTCCTCGGGATTTGGCGGCGGAGTAGCCGACCTGCTTGAGGCGCTCGTCCCCCTGATGAACGACGTCGGGCTGCAGGCGGAATGGCGCACCATTCGCGGCGATAGCTCCTTCTTCGACGTCACCAAGGCCATGCACAAC
Organism: Dehalococcoidia bacterium; assembly: GCA_965197645.1. GTDB lineage: Bacteria > Chloroflexota > Dehalococcoidia > Plut-88900 > Plut-88900. Next base: position 2,099,546 of record OZ240219.1, read on the forward strand.
TCTCTGCAGGGCAAACCGATGCGCTGGACCGCCGCCATGTGGGATACCTGGCTCAAGTTCAATCAGCAGAACGCAGCCGAGCTGGACCCGGATTACGACGTCATCATCATCCACGATCCCCAGCCCGCAGCCCTGCTTCATTATCTTCGCCAGCGCAACGGTACAAACCCGGCTTGCTGGCTCTGGCGATGTCATATCGACCTTACCGACATGCCCCGCTCCCTCTGGCGCAGGCTGCTGCCTTACCTCCGGTCCTACGACGGCACCGAGTTCAGTATGCAAGAGTTCGTGGGGCCGAGTCTGGCCGGGCCCCGTATCTTCATCTCCACCCCGGCCATCGATCCTCTGAACCCCAAAAACGTCCCGCTCAACAAGAGGGCAGCCGCCAGGGCGTTGAAGCCCTTCGGCATAGATCCCCAGCGCCCTTTAATGGCCCAGGTCTCACGCTTTGATCCCTGGAAAGACCCCCTGGGCGTCATCGACGTCTATCGCCTAGTGAAGACAGAGGTCCCCGATCTTCAGTTGGTAATGATAGGGCCCATGGCTGCCGACGACCCAGAAGGGCTGCTGTTTTTCGAGCTGGCGGCTCGGCGGGCCGGCGAGGACCCGGATATTCACCTGCTGACCAATTTGAACGGCGCCGGAGATATGGCAGTGAACGCGGTGCAGACTCGGGCCGACATCTTACTGCAGAAGTCGGTACGCGAGGGCTTCGGGCTCAGCGTGTCGGGTTCGCTCTGGCATTCCAAACCGGTGATCGCCAGCAGGGCCGGCGGCATAGTCATGCAGGTGCTGGACGGAGAGACCGGGTTCCACGCCGAGTCCACCGGTGAGTTCGCCGACAAAGCACTGACCCTCCTCAGCGACCGGGACCTTTCGAGGAAGATGGGCAGGAAGGCCAGGGCCCACGTCCGCAGCAACTTCCTGGTAACCAGGTCCCTTCGAGACAATCTTCAGACCTACGGCGCCCTGCTGGGTAACTGAAGCCCCGTCTATCCTTGACCGCAGCGTTGGTGCTATCTAGTATGTACCAGCAGCCCTTGAGCGGGAGTAGCTCAGTGGTAGAGCCCCTGCCTTCCAAGCAGGTTGTCGCCGGTTCGAATCCGGTCTCCCGCTCCATGTACGCCGATGTATTACTACGAAGTGCCCTCATATATCCTCTGTGCATCACTATGTGTGTGTCGTAGGGCAAATGAATCAGGAAGTGATTACAGCGGTGATTTCAGGTGTGATTTCGGGAGTTGTTAGCGGGTTGATTGTCGCTGCAATCCTAGGGCTTCGTAGCGGGCTATTTCGGCAGTTGTTCTGGAACATAGTCGCCCGATGGAATCGCCGGAGACAGCAGAGAGAAATGGAACGCAACGAGAGGGAAGAATACCGAAATGAGCCCGTAAAGCTCTCAACAGAAGAATTGATACACCGGGGTTGCAAGGCGAAGAGTGACGTGATTATCGAGAAGCCAAATGTATCGCATCTTCCGATGGCAAATACTCCATGCCCACGTTGTGGTTGCCGTCTACGGGGCCCTAGGCGCGGCTCCAAGCGGAAGTCTACCGAAGTGTTTATAGCCAGGAGCAACTAATCTAAGTCCTCTAACTCTCCGCACACACTTCCTATCCCGGGGGTGTTTTCTTTTGTGAGACATCCCGCACGGTCTGGGAAATGTCCGATAACTTTCCCACCGGCGAATGCCAGGTCACGGACACAGCCGGCACACAGCTTGACGTAGTGTCCGACTCGTCGCTGCCTAGTTCAATTTCGCCTTGACGCCTCCGTTCGTTTCGCCTTATCATCGGATCTACCTGAATGAGTGGAGGTGTCGCTATGTCCATAGTCTTGGATCACCTGATCATGGAGTCCAAGGACATCGACGAGTCAGTCAAGTGGTACGAGGACGTTTTCGGGTTCGAACACGAAATCGTTTCACATGAGTTTGTGCAGAAGATGGCCGTTGTCAAGGTGACTGATGAGTTCGTGATCCTGATGACGCCCGCTGAAGAGCCCCAGGTCCAGCACTACGCCTTCGCCATGGACTCCGACGAGTTCAAGGCCCAGTTCCAGAAGGTAAAGGATATGGGACTGCCCTACGGGGATGGATCGGGCGGCTATGAAAGCAGCGAGGCGCTCCTGAACGGGCAAGCGCCCGGCCGGGAGCCCGGCGCCAGGGGTGAAGGGGACGCAGTGTACCTCGTCGATCCCACCGGCCACCAGATCGAGTTCATGGCCTACTAGGGCACGGGGAATCCCCGCCACCCAGGTGATTCTTCCCACCCACCCACCCTGGCATGTTTGTTGTTTGGGAGCACATCCCCCAAGCCCCCTGCCAGAGGCAGGGCGAGGCCCTGCACCCATAACATGAGAGAAGAGGGGGCGAAACACCTTGGTGGGTCTAGGGACAGAGGTTACGCCTTCTGATATATCTGGAACCGGCCCCGGTTGCTCTCGGTAACGTAGAGCCGTCCCGCCCTGTCCACCTTGACCGATACCGGCCCCCAGAAATAGGACTCGGTGTGTGCCGAGACGTGGTAGGGAGTGCTCAGGTGAGGCTGTATCTGGGGGACCATGTTGGACCTGTCCCGCTCTCGTCTCTCGTCGGGATTGGAGGCGAAGAAGTCCTCGGCCCACTTGGAGAGGGTGGCCTGACCCCGTAGCTTCTGCAGGTAGCCGCCGTCCGGTCCCAGGGCCTGGACCCGTTCGTTACCCCAGTCTGCTACGTAGATGTGGCCCTCCGGGTCCACCGCCACACTGGAGGGTCGGTGGAACTGGCCGTCTCCATCTCCCGATTCTCCGAACTTGGCGAGGAACTCCCCATCGGATGAGAACTTCTGAATGCGGTCGTTGCGCCAGTCCGCCACGTAAACATCGCCCTGCGAGTCCAGCGACACGCCCCAGGGGAGATTGAACTGGCCATCGCCGCTGCCGGCCTCTCCCCATTGCGAGAGATACTGGCCGTCGGTTGTGAACTTCTGGACCCGGTTGTTGCCTTGATCTACCAGGTAGACGTTGTCATCGGCGTCTATCGCTATGCCGGCAGGACCGTTTATCTCCCCATCTCCGTCGCCGCCCGCCCCCCATTTGCCCAGGAAGCTTCCGGACGAGTCGAAGACGGTGATGCGATTGTTCTGCTCGTCGGTGATGTACAACCGGTCCTTGCTGTCGAAGGCCATGGCCACCGGCCACAGAAACTGGCCGTCATCGGCGCCATAGCCGCCCCCGAACTCACCTAGATACTCCTCGTCGAAGTTGCAGATGCCCACCCGAATGGCTTCGTAGAGGAAGGGCTCGGCCCTGTTCAGTACAAAGATGCGATTGTCCTTGCTGAACGCGAGGTCATAGGGGCTGGCGAATCCCCGTCCATCGGGGCTTTCGTTCACTATCCCGATGGTCTTGACGTATTCCAGGTTGAACGCCTTGGTAGGCGCCTGCGTGCTCACCGTTACACCTCCGTAGCTAGCAGGTCGTGGGGAAATCCGCGGGGCTGTGCTTTGCAGCGATCAAGCCAGCTGGTACTCTCTGGTCGAGGCCACCATGCCTAGCATGGAGCCTACGCGCTGTTCAGCCTCGTCATCGGGTTGGTGTCCCCGGAGATCGAGGGCGCCCTGCTCGGCCGCGAATGCGACCAGAGAGGCCCGGGTCTCGTCGGAGACGACGACAGGCCCCAGCAGGTCCAGGCAGCGGTCCACCAGCTGTTCAGGAGAAAGAACGCCTCCGTTTTCGGTGGCAAGCCTCTCGATCATCGCTCGGACTCCGGGGTTCTGTACGTTGCTCAGCTCTCTGGCGCCGAAATTGACCCGTTCCACCAGCGCGCCGCTATCGATCCACTCGACGCCTTCGTGCCACCCCTCGACGCTGGGGGGCAACAGCAGGCCCTGTCCCATGTATAGGATCTGGTCGGCCAGATCATTAGCACCGAAAGTGGGGGTCTGATAGCTTCCCGCCATGCGCACCGTGCCGATGACCAGCTCGATAGGCCCCTTCACCCGGGCGAACCGTGCCTTCTCCGACTTGAAGTAGTCCGAGTTGAACAGGGTCTGTAGTATCGACCGTATCTCGTAGCCGGAGTCGAAATAGGTCTTCATCATCGCCTGGATGACCTGCTCCCCTTCATCGTCCACCTCGTCGGCGACGAAGAACTGGAACAGCCTCCTGCTCACGAAGCGTGCCGTCGCTTCCTGTTCAACGATGATATCGATCACATCCTCACCGTTGAACCGACCAGTCTTGCCCAGGAAGGTCTTCTCGCTGTCGTCGTGATCGTAATCTCGATACTGGTAGTGCCAGTCTATGCGGGCATAGGGCCATACCGAGTCCTGGAGGGCTCGGTACCCCAGGTACTCAGCGTTCTCCAATGTCCAGCCCGTAAAAGCCCGGGCGCATTCCTTGACGTCCTGCTCCGTGTAGCTGCCGATGCCCATGGCGAACAGCTCCAACAGCTCCCGGCCATAGTTCTCGTTTACGGCGCCCTTGTGGTTATCGTTGTTGTCGAGCCAGAAGAGCATGGCCGGGTCCCTGGAGAGCTCGAGCAGCAGGGTCTTGAAGCTGCCCAGTCCACACCTTCGGAACATCTCTATCTGGTTGAGGAGCGCCTTCCCGTGGTTTAGCTTGCTGAGGCTCACGGCGAAGAGGCCGTGCCAGAAAAGGGAGATCTTTTCCTCCAGCCCGCACCGGGAAGTGATCATCCGGTACATCCAGTAAGTGGCCGAGGCCGGAGGGTGGCGCAGCTCCGACATGTCCACGTGGTACCGGCGAATCAGATCGTCGGGCATGTTTTGAGGGTTGCTTGGGTTGGTCAGCTCCTCCACCACCGTCTCGTAGCCCTTGGCCACGTACTCTTCGAGGTCCTGCCGGGTCGCACCGAACCCCGCTCGGCGCAGCAGGTGCGCCATCAACGCAAGATCTTCGTTGCTCATCTCTTGTCCTCCCAAACTAGCGTGGTCCGTTGTACCGACAAAGGGGACTGCGACGATCAGTTCTTGATAAGGTCGAATTGCTCGAAGTGGCCGTTGACTATGGGCGCCGCCTCCAGGTCCAGCACGCGCTCCAGCATGGTCGAGTAGGTGGAGCGGAAATCGTTGTTGAAGTGGAGATCGCCGTCCAGCTGGTCCTCCTCTTTGATAGACGGGTACTCGCCGTACATCCCCTTCTTCACGGGTTCGCCGATAACGAAGGCTATGCCTCCGGAACCGTGGTCGGTGCCCGATCCATTGTCCTTTATGCGGCGGCCAAACTCGGAGAACAGGAGTATGACTACGTCATCCTGCTTGTCGTGCTCCTTGAGGTCGTCCATAAAGTCGCTGACGGCGCCGGAGACCTGCTGCCACAGGTTGGCGTGGCTGGCCATCTCACCGGCGTGGGTGTCGAAGCTACCGTGCTCCGTGTAGTAGATCCGAGTTCCCAGGTCGGCGAACAGTACCTGGGCTGCGCTCTTCAACGCCTGCGCAATGGGATTGGCGCCGTATTCCACGGTGGAAGAGTACAGCCCGGGCGCGGTCCTCAGGATGTCTGCTCCCTTGAGTGCATCCCTACCTGTCTGCCCGAGGTAGTCGCTGACCGGTTCCTTTCCCTCTGCGCCGCCATACATCTTGGAGAAGGCGTCCAGGGCGTACTTCTTCAGCTGCTGGTCCTGGAAGTCGGGGAATAGACCGTAGGTCTCCAGGTTGCCCACAGACGCAACAGGGACGCCTCGGCATCCAAGGGCCCTTGGCAGACCTCGGCCGAAGTTGACCCCGGTAAGCACGTTTTCGCCCTTGGGGTCCAGGTCTCTGATCGCCCGGCCCAGCCAGCCCTCGGTGGCTATCTTGTCCGGCTCGGCGGTGTGCCAGATGTCCATGGAGCGAAAGTGGGACCGATTGGGCTTGGGGTACCCGATGCCGTTGATGATGGCCACCTTGCCATCTTCCCAGAGGTCTTTGATCGGCGCCATGTTGGGGTTGAAGGCGTACTGGTCGTCTATGGGCAGCACCTCTTCGGGTTCGAGCCTCACCGTGGACCGCAGATCGTAGTACAGCCCCTCGTTGTACGGCACCAGGGTATGAAGGCAATCATTGCCTCCCGAAAGCTGTATCACCACCAACTCCTTGTTTCGTTTGCTTGAAACCATGTGATTTCTCCTCCCCGGGTGCTGGGCGGACGCCCTTTACATCAAAGCCGCACTAAGGTCACTCCATGCTTGCGCTGGGTGTCTTCTGTTTTCTAAGGCGGGACGGCTCTCACTGAACCTACTTTATAAATACATCGTGGTGGTGTCAATGCCCCTAATCACCCGACCATTACAGCTGCCGATGACCTGTAACAGGGAATCCCAGCGATTTATCGGAGCGTGGGATCGTCTACCGGCATGGGGTGCGGAGATTCTGACGAACGGGCGCTCCGATTAGACCTGTGGCCTCTGATCATGCCACTCGGTTGCGTTTTCGAAAGCATGACCTATGCGGCAGAGCAACGGCTCCTGCAGCTGTTTTCCTACGAACTGGAGGCTGAGCGGAAGGCTCTCGCTGTTCAGACCACAGGGGACCGATAAGGTTGGAGCGCCATTGTAGTCGAACGGGACGGAGAAGCGGCCCCAGGCCATATCGTAGTCCACCATCGGCCCGTAGAGCTCATCCCTGCTGACCGATCTCGGAGGTCCTATCATAGATGGGCAGGCCAGTACGTCGATCCCCTCGAACACCTGCCGGAGCAGTCCGTTGCAGGCGTTTCGTAGGTTGTTGGCCTTGGCGTACTCGGCGCCGGTCACCTTTGCACCGAGGTCGAGCCAGTCACGAAATCCAGGGCCGTACTCGTCCCGCCGAAGGGGATAGGTCTTATCGTGGGCCGCGACCGCCTCCGCCGTGCACAGCACCGTCCAGGCGTTCAAGTACTCCTCCATGTCGGGCATGCCGACTTCTACGATCTCGCCGCCAAGCCCCTCGATGACGCGGACCCCTGCCAGGATGGCTTCGGCCAGTTCCGGATCGACGTCCTTGGTGACATAACTCTCATCCAAGCCCAGCTTCAGTCCCCGTATGCCTTCCTCGATGTCTCCAACCATGTTGGGTACGGGGTCGATCAGCGACGTTGGGTCGTTCGAGTCGTGTCCCGCTATGGCCTGGAGCATGATTCCGGCATCGGCCGCAGACCGGGTCATAGGCCCCACGTGGTCGAGCGACTCGGCCAGGTCCAGCACGCCGTACCGGCTCACCCTTCCCCACGTTGGCTTGAGGCCGACGATACCGCAAGCTGCCGACGGAAACCGAATGGAACCTCCCGTATCGCTGCCCAGGGAGCCATAGCACAGCCCAGCCGCGGTCGCCACACCAGAGCCGCTGGACGATGCCCCACAGTCCCTTTCCGGATGCCACGGGTTCACGGGTATTTCGAAGTCCGGGTGATAGTTGCCCATTGCCCCTTCGGTAAGGTTCAGCTTGCCCAACAGGACTGCCCCTGCCGACTCCAACCTGGCTACGACGGTGGAGTCGTATGTTGGCACATTATCGGCTAGGACGCCGGTACCTCCCATAGTACGTACTCCCTTGGTAGCGCACAGGTCTTTGACCGCTATGGGGATGCCGTGAAGAGGACCCTTGTAGTCGCCTGAACCGATCTCCTTTTCAGCCTTCCGCGCTGATGCCACGGCATGCTCCGACATCACCGTCGCGTAGCTCTTGAGATCACCGTCCATCTCCTCTATCCGGCCAAGCAGGGCCTGGGTCAGCTCCACCGGCGACAGCCGCCGGGACCGCAGAAGCTCAGCCACCTCGGTTATCGTCTTGAAGTGCAGGGGAGTCTCAGGCATTTGCAAGCTCCTATGAGGCGGTATGAATAGTAATGACCTCTAGTATGACACAGGGACTATCTGCCAATCGCCGTTCCCAGCATCTCGACGGCTTTCAACGGTTCGAGGTCCCAGTCGGCGAGAGACAACAACCAGTTTTCCAAGCCCTGGGCGCGGAGCTCCTCAAGCCGGTCGCCGATATCGTTCGGGGTACCCCAGAGCCGGGCCGAGCGGGCCGCGAGCCAGTCATAAAGCCCAAGTTTCTTCGCCCGCTCTACGAGGACCCGGTTACGGTCGGGGTCCTTGAGATACGTTTCCAGGTCGAAGGTGTCGTCGTGAAGCTGGTGCAGCAGCGGCTTGTACTCTTCGGGGATGCGCTTACCCTCGGTGCCGCCCATGATCAGCCAGTGGCTCCCCGATCCCACACCGACTTCCATTGCCGTCTCCACATCCGGGCCGAAGGTGAACTCGCTGTACCACCACACCTCGACCTCGTTTGGGTTGCGCCCGGTCTCGGCACAGCCCTCGGAGATCACTGAACGCACGTAGGCGATGTCCTCCGGGGAGTAGCCCATCGATACTATCACTCCATCGGCAACCTGAGCGGCCATCTTGAGCACCCTCGGGCCGGAGCAAGCCACGTAGACCGGAGGAGCCATGTTCGGATCGATGTCATCCCACTGGGCCTTGAAGGTGTGCCCTTGCCAGGTTGCCTCTTCACCTCTCATGAGCGCTTTGATCGCCACGATGTACTCGCGCAGGAAGGCAAGCTTCGCCGGCCGAAGTCCCACTCCCCACAGCGCGCTGTCCCCGGTGGCTATGCCGATGGCCACGCGCTGCGGCGCCATCTGCGACAAGGATAGTGCGGAGGAAGCGGTGATAGAGGGATGACGGGTGACCGGATTGGTGACGCCGGTGACCACGCTGAGCCGGGAAGTGGCGAACAAACTGGCCCCACAGGCGAGATACACTTCCGGCGAGACCAACGGCGAGTCGCCAAAGGCGATGGAGTGCAGGCCGACTTGCTCGCATGCCATGGCGAGGTCGGGGACATCCTTGAGCGGAGGAGACATTATGTTGAAGCTGATCTTCGTAGCCATGTCCACTCCTCGGTAATCTATTCAGCGTCGTGCTGTGAGCACTTCCGTCCAGTCCTCGCAACGGGCCACCGCAATCGGGAGCTCACTATATGCTGTACAGCTTGGCGCAGTTCCCGCCGGCGATCTTGGCCTTCTCCTCCTCGGTACAGCCCACCAGGATCTCCTCGAGGATCTGCTGGCTCCTGGGGAAGGTGGACTCGGGGTGAGGATAGTCCGATCCCCACATAAGGGTATCGATGCCTATCAGGTCCCGCAGGCGTATGCCGATGTCATCCTCCTGGAACCCGAGGAAGCAGTTGCGATGGAAATAGTCGCTGGGCGTCATGTCCTCCTGGAACCTGTACCCGACAGTAGTGCCGGGCACCTGGGTGTAGGTGTAGTCCATCCGGTTCAGGAAGTAGGGCACCCAGGACGTTTCATACTCGATGGACCCCACCCGCAGTTTCGGGTAGCGTTCGAACACACCGCCAAAGATCATGTTGGCCAGCGACATGCGGACCGCGTGTTCCCCCAGGGCTGAAGAGGCCGCCGCCCCGGCGGCCTCCAGGTCAACGGAACCTCTTTCCTCGGTGTATCGATTGGTGACCGTGTGGAGGCTCAGAGGCGTACCCAGGTCCTGGGCCGCGGCCCAGAGCGGTTCGTACTCCATCGAATCGTAGGTCCTGTCCTCGGGGGGTTCGATGGTGATCATGGCCCCGGCGAGACCCAGCTTCGCCGACCTCTCCAGCTCTTTCACCCCTTCGTCGACGTCGTCCAGGTTGATCATGGCGATGCCTTTGGTCCGTTCGGGGAACGGCCGGCAGAACTCGGCCAGCCAGTCGTTGTAAGCTCTGAAGACGGCCGATACCAGGTCGCCGTCGGGCACACCGTAGAACAGCAGGCCGGCGGTGGGATAGAGGAAGTCCGTGTCCACCCCATCGATATCCAGGTCCTTGACGTGGTCTTCGGGTATGTAACCTCCGGGGCGCACGTCGTCCAAAGCGCCGGCGAAGAGCAGATTATCCGGGTCGGTGAATCTCTGGCCCGCTCCGCTCCCCGACCCGCCGCTCACGGCCTTCACGCCCTCGCAGACCCACCAATCGCTTCCGTCCTCATCTCGATGGACGATCCGCGGCGCCCTATCCTTGAACTTCGGGTCTATCCTGGTGGTCCACAAGTCCTCAGGCTCGAACACGTGGGAGTCAGACGATATCACTCTGTAGCTGGCCATGGCCGTCCTCCGTTTGCCTGGTGTATCCGCCACTGCTCAAAAGGTATTATATTGACATTCGACACGTTTTGCTTAGAGTGTCGAATAGACCGGCTTCAGAATACCCTCGACGAGCTGCTTAGCAGACTGAATGACAGGTGATTAGCATGACCCAGCTCAACTTCCAGAACCGCACCCTCTACCACGGAGACAATCTGGTCTTCTTACGCGGCATGAACTCCGGTACGGTCCATCTCATCGCTACCGATCCTCCCTTCAACAAGTCAAGGGACTTCCACGCCACGCCCGATAGCCTGGCAGCTGGAGCGCAATTCCAGGACCGCTGGTCGTGGAAGAACGACCTCCACGACGACTGGCTCATCCAAATCCAGCGGTACCACCCCGAGGTGTGGCACGCCATCAATGCCGCCAAAAACGTCCACGGTGACGGTATGGGGGCCTTCCTGTGCTGGCTCGGCGTTCGACTCCTGGAGATGCGCCGCGTCCTGCGGGACGACGGGAGCATCTATGTGCACATCGACGACACTGCCAACCACTATGTGAAGGCCCTCATGGATGCGGTGTTCGGGGCAGACAACTACTGCAATCAAATCGCCTGGAGGCGCGCAACTTCCCATAACGACCCAGCTAACTATGGACGCATTGTAGAGTACCTTCTGTATTATAAGAACGGAACTGCACCGACGTGGAACGGGTTCTCAATCGCTGATATGAAGACGCCGGAGGCTCTCAAGAAAGCATATTCCTCAAAAGACAGCCGGGGCAGTTTCAGGTCGGATAACTTGACTGGCCCATTACACAACTCCAAGGAAGGCAGCGAGAGTACTCTTCCCTGGCATGGGTATGACGTTTACGCGATGGGCCGGTGTTGGTCAGCCCCTAAGACCGGTAAATATGCAGAATATATTGAGGAGCAATTTGTACCGGGATACCGATCCATAGAGGGCGTTCATGCGCGCCTTGACGCTCTTAATGAGGCTGGGCTGATTCACCACCCGACCAGAGGGAAATGGCCGGGCCTCAAGAGATACGCTGCAGCTGATGAAGGCACTCCTCCCCAGAATCTTGTACTCAAACCTACTGGGTTCACGAACTACAACGTGAAAGGTGGTGAGTATGTTGGCTATCCCACGCAAAAACGGCTCGCGCTCTATGAACGCATCATATCAGCGAGCAGTAACCCTGGCGATATCGTACTCGACCCTTTCTGCGGCTGCGCTACCACTCCTGTAGCCGCCGAGAAGCTTGGACGCCAATGGGTAGGCATGGACATATGGGATGGGGCGCATAAGGTAGTATTGGAGCGCATGGAGGACAACCGCCAGTTGCTAGCCGACCGCAACGCGCAGGTCCACTACACGACGACCCCTCCGGTCCGCACCGACACCGGAGAAGAAGCTGTGCTCTACCTGCGTACTCCGCCCGGGAAAGCACCGAGATACCCGGCTCCCAGGACTCAACACGCCACCCTGCTGGTCGATATCGGTGCCTTCTGCCAGGGCTGTGGCCGGGACTACAACTTTGATCCGAGGGTGCTAGAAGTAGACCACATAAGGCCTAAGTCCGACGGAGGCACGGACGCTTACGACAACCTCACCCTGCTGTGCCCGCCCTGTAACAAGGAGAAGCGTGATAGGATGACGCTGACGGGACTACAGGACTTCAACCGTAGGCATGGTCACCTGCCCCAGGAACGCGAGCAAAACATCCGGCACGGGCGGACTGGTAAGAGCCGCCGAAAGCGGAAATAGGAAGGAGAAGAAGATGGCAGAAGATACAGACCAAGTTCTTCACAGAATCGATGGCGTCAGTCGTAGTGGGCAGGCCTTCGTGGCGCTGGAGTCGCTTGGATCCGAACTGTGGTTCACAGTAGGATATCCAGACGATCTGAAGCACACCATCACCATACCGATCCCAAGCGAGAAGACCCGCTTGTTGGCTGACGGTCTCGAGAGCATATCCAAGATACTGCGCATGAACGATGAAGAGTGAGTGATGGCCGAAAGGAGAAGAAGATGGCTGACCGAGCTATCGAAGTGGATGAAGACATAGTCACGATCACCGTGACAACTACTGATGGGAGCAAAGCAGAGCATCGCTATGCTGTGGCTGATGACGCCATAGCAGACGGTTGGTGGGATGATCTCTATACCAGCATCGACCTCGCATTAAAAGGAGTCAACCCAACCCTAGAGCTTCACTACCCTATCGCCTTCTACAAAAGCGAGCATATTGTCAGCGTGACGCTACCGCGGACTCTGAGAGGCAAGAACCCACCGTCGTTAGGATTCAAAGGCACCAAGAACGATTAAAAGGCTCCATCCGCCACCGCAACCCTGCTCCCGGCTAGCTGTTGAGGAAACCGAGGGTAGCCTCGAGGAACTGCGCCGGTTGCTCCTGGTGCGGGAAGTGGCCGCAATTCTCGATCACCTTCAGCGTGGAGTCGGGGAGGAGGCGTTGGAAGGCCCTCCCGTACTCGGGCGGCACCATGGAGTCGGACTCGCCCCACACCAGCAGCGTCGGCATGGTCAACCTGTGGATGCGCTTGTTCAGGCCCCTATCCGGGATGGGCCAGATGAACTTGCCCACGGTGGCGAGGGTCTGTACCTGGTTCAGCTCGGCCTCACTCTGGGCCGCCGGGTCTTCGGGAACCGACAAGGCCGCTTTGGCGGCGTCGGATTCGGGGTTGTGCCATAGCGCCTGAGCGCGCTCTTCCGGTGTCAGTATGAAGAAGTCGGAGATTGGGGCTTCCTCGAGCCATAGTCCCAGCGAACTCACCAGCACCAGGCGGCTCACCTTCTCCGGTCGATGGGCAGCCAGCTCTGCCGCCAGCATTCCACCATAAGAATGCCCCACGACGTGAGCCCGTTCCAGCCCCAGCTCGTCCATCAGCTCCTCGTAGAAGAGGACCAGGTCCCAGATGTCGTCCAGGTGGTCCAGACCGGTGGAGCTGCCCAGTCCGGGATGGGCCGGGCTGTAGACGCGATGGCTTTCCGCTAGGGTATCCAGGAAGGGCGTCCAGCCGGTGAACCCGTCCTCCCCGTGAAGGTACAGCAGGGCATCTCCCGCTCCGCCCTCCGATACCCGTATGTTGAACTTGCCGCCCCGAACGGCCACCATTTTTTCTTCGTGCTGAACCATACCAGCTTCCAATTCGGAACTTGTCATCGTAAGTCGCCGGCCTCACGCAACGATCACGGGGCCGGCCTACGATGTTGTCATAGACTTACGGCAGGACTAACCTCCCACCGGCGCAACCGACTGCCGGCCGACGGCCTGGGGCCACCACGGGTCGTCGTACTCGTCCCACAGGCCCTTCACGGCGGGGAGCACCTCTTTCGTAAACAGCTCGGTGTTCTTCCTAGCTATTTCGTCGGGCATGCTGCCGATGTGGAGCAAGACCATCAGGTGCCCGACCCTCAGCAGCTTGATGGCCTCGGTCAGCTGCTCGCGGACTGTGGCGGGACTGCCGGCGATGATATGACCCTTGTCCACGAAGTCCTGCCAGTTCAACTCCTGGGCAACCCTGGCAGATTCCTTTCCGGCCTGAACCCGAGAGGACTTCTTCATGGAGGTCATGGACCGGTATCCGGGGGCCTCGGCGAAGGGTGGATAGATGCGGAGCATCTTTTGATAGAAGTACTTGACGTGCTCCTCGTAGTCTATCTCGGCCTGCCGGTCGGTCTCCGAGACGCAAACCAACTGGAGGAAACCGAGCCGGTGGGGATTGTCGTCGATGCCCCTTTCCTCGGCGGCGTTCCAGAACCCTCGGACCACGTCGAGGGCGCGCTGGTAGCCGAAGTAGCTGAGATAGCAGTAGACGTAGTTGTGCCTCAGCACCCAGTCCCACGTCTCCAGGCTGCCGCTTCCGGGGATCCACACAGGGGGGTGGGGCTGCTGCAGGGGACGGGGCCAGCAGTTGACGTAACGCAGCTTCGTGTACTTCCCGTTGAATATGAAAGGCTCGCGCTCGGTCCAGGCGCGCATTATCAGATCGTGGGCCTCGGAGTGGCGCTCCCTGAGCTGCAGGGGGACCTGCCCGTAGGAAAAGGCGGTGTCCATCGATGTCCCCACCGGGAATCCGGCCACCAGGCGTCCCCCGCTCATGATATCGATCATCGCCATCTCCTCGGCGACGCGTAGCGGCGGCTGGTAGAGAGCCAGGCTGTTGCCCAGGACGACCAGGGCGGCGTTGGAGGTGCTCCGAGCCAGGATACTGGCCATGAGATTGGGCGAAGGCATCAGACCGTAGGCATTACTGTGGTGCTCGTTGACGCAAATGCCATCGAAGCCCCAGGAATCGGCATGCTCCATCTGCCCCAGGTAATCGCCGTAGTACTGCTGGGCGATCGAGGGATCGAAATTCTCGTTGGGCAGGTCCACCCATGCGCTTCGGTGCCTGTTTTCAAAGTCCGAGGGAAGCGCCTGGTACGGCATCAGGTGAAAGTACGACAGTTTCATGGTGCCTCCAATCCCATCGATAGGGAACCGGTGTACTTGGCAGGTCGGCGCCGACTACGGGAGATGATAGCATACCCAGTGCGGCCCGGTCAGGGACCGTCGTATCAGGGGTAGGTATCCGGAGTCTGGAAACTTGCCCCGGTAACGTGGATAATTGCCGATGTCTGCGGAACCATCGAGACTGAACGGGAAACTGGAGCCATGAGCTTGAAAAACCTGCTGGTTGCCAATAGAGGGGAGATAGCCGTCCGGATAATCCGAGCGGCCAGCGAGCTGAACATAGGGACGGTAGCCGTGTTCTCCGAGGACGATGCTACCTCGCTACATACGAGGAAGGCCGACGAGGCTCGGGCACTGACCGGTTCCGGGCCCAGGGCCTATCTCGATATCGAGGGGATCATAGCCCTTGCCAGGGAAGCGGGATGCGATGCCATTCACCCGGGCTACGGCTTCCTCAGCGAGAACGCCGACTTCAGCCGCAGATGCGCCGAGGAGGGCATCACTTTCGTTGGGCCGCGGCCCGAGACCATGGAGCTGCTGGGGAATAAGGCCCAGGCTCGGACACTGGCCGAGGAGAATGGGGTACCGGTGATACCCGGCACCAAGGCCCCGACCACCCTGGAGCAGGTGAGGGAGTTCTTTTCCGGGCCCGGTGAGGGAGGCCCGATACTGATCAAGGCTATCGGCGGGGGTGGGGGACGGGGCATGCGGGCCGTATCCCGGACCGAGGACGTCGAAGAGGCGTTTGCCCGGTGTCAATCGGAAGCCGGACAGGCCTTCGGCAACGGCGAAGTGTACGTTGAGCGGCTCATCCCTCGCTCCCGTCACATCGAGGTGCAATTAGTGTGCGATAGCTCGGGCGGGATATCGGACCTGGGGGAGCGGGAATGCAGCATCCAGAGACGGTATCAGAAGATGATCGAGGTTGCGCCCTCGCCCGGGCTATCGGCCGGGCTGCGGCGGCGGCTCATCGCCGCGGCGGCCAGGATTGCGGAGGCGGCGAAATACGAAAACGTCGGGTCTTTCGAGTTCCTCGTGGACGCCGCCTCTATGGGCTCGGATGACACCCCCTTCTACTTCATCGAGGCCAACGCCAGGCTGCAGGTGGAGCATACCGTTACCGAAGAGGTGACGGGAGTCGATCTTGTGCAAACCCAGTTGGAGCTGGCGGCGGGACGGTCCCTGCAGGATCTGGGGTTAGCCGGAGACGGGGCCAGGTCCCCAAACGGGTACGCCATGCAAGCGCGGGTCAACATGGAGACGATGGCCGAAGACGGTACGGCGCGGCCATCTGCAGGCGTGTTGACTGCCTTCGAGATGCCTTCGGGCCCGGGTGTGCGCATCGATTCATTCGGGTACGCCGGGTATCGGATCAGCCCCAACTTCGATTCTCTGCTGGCCAAGGTGGTCGGACACTCCAGGTCCAACGAGTACTCCGCAGTAATATCCAAGACCTATCGTGCGCTCTGTGAGGCCCGGATCGAGGGTGTACCCACCAACATCCCCTTCCTGCAGAGCATCCTACAGCACCCGGACTTCATAAGCGATAACATCCATACCCGGTTTGTCGATGAGAACGTAGCCGAGCTGGTAGGCGCCGCCAACAACCACCACCGCAAGCTGTTCTTCGAGCAAGCCCCGGTACAAACCCAGGCGAAGCCTCAGTTTGCAGGCGCGCGCATTGATGCCAGCGATCCTCTCGCCGTGCTCGATCATGGCAAGTCAGGAGACCGGCAACCAGCGTCCATGTTCACTTCAGAACCGATGCCATATGCGTCTGCCGAAGTGGGCGCCGGTCCGGAGGGAACGATCCCCATTCGGGCTCCCGTCCAGGGGACGATCGTCAGCATCAGCGTGGCCGAAGGGGACCAGGTGACGGGAAGCACCCAGGTCATCGTGATGGAATCGATGAAGATGGAGCACGAGGTGCTGGCCGGGACTGACGGCACGGTGCGCCAGGTTACCGTGTCGGAAGGCGACACCGTATACGAAGGCCACCCTCTGCTCTATGTCGAAGAGGGGACCGTCGAGGGCGAAGCGACCGAAGGGTTAGAGGAGATAGACTTGGACTACATCCGCCCCGATCTGGCGGAGCTTTTCGAACGGCGTGCCATGACCCTGGACTCCGCACGGCCCGAATCGGTGGAGAAGAGGAGACAGAAAGGGCAACGCACTACGCGAGAGAACATCGAGAACCTGTGCGACCCGGGCTCCTTCTCCGAGTACGGAGGGCTGGTGATAGCCGCCAGGCGGGAACGGAACACCCTCCAGGAGCTGATCCAGAGGACTCCGGCAGACGGCCTGGAGGCGGGAATCGGTCGTGTGAACGGCCAACTGTTCGACGACTCCAGGGCTCGATGCGCGGTCATCGGCTACGACTACATGGTGCTGGCCGGGACCCAGGGAAAGAAGAACCACGAGAAGAAGGACCGGTTCCTGGAGGTGATAGAGCGGGCCCGTTTGCCCCTTGTCTTCTTTGCCGAAGGCGGCGGTGGAAGGCCCGGCGACTCGGACGATAAGGGGGTGGCGGGGCTTACCACCCCGGCCTTCACCAGGTTTGCCAAGCTGAGCGGCCTGGTACCCGTGATCGGCATCACATCGGGCAGATGCTTCGCGGGGAACGCCGTGCTGCTGGGGTGCTGCGATGTGATCATTGCAACGGCAAACTCGAATATCGGGCTGGGAGGACCGGCAATGATCGAGGGTGGTGGGCTGGGTATCTTCCGCCCAGAGGAGATCGGCCCGATGGAGCACCAGGTGCCCAACGGTGTGGTGGATATTCCGGTGGCGGACGAGGCGGAAGCGGTGGAGGTCGCAAAGAAATATCTCTCCTACTTCCAGGGGCCCCTCAACAATTGGGACTGCGCCGACCAGAGGTTGCTGCGCAGGGCCGTCCCCGAGAACCGGATGCGGGTCTACGATATCCGATCGATCATCGATATCCTGGCCGATACCGGCTCCGTGCTGGAGATCAGGAAGCACTTCGGTCACGGGATGGTGACGAGTTTGATCAGAATCGAAGGGCGGCCCGTAGGGGTGATTGCCAACAACCCGACCCACCTGGGAGGTGCGGTGGACAGCGATGGGGCGGATAAGGCGTCACGATTCATGCAGCTTTGCGACGCATTCGATATCCCGCTGCTGCTGTTGATAGATACGCCGGGGATGATGGTCGGACCCGAAACCGAGAAGACGGCCCTGTTGCGACATAGCTGCCGGTTGTTCGTCACCGGGTCCAGCATAACCGTACCTACTTTCGGGGTGGTGCTGCGGAAGGCCTATGGCCTGGGGGCGCAGGCGATGGCGGGCGGTTGCTTCCACAACCCCCTTTCCATCGTTTCCTGGCCGACGGGAGAGTTTGGGGGGATGGGGCTGGAGGGAGCGGTGAAGCTGGGCTACCGCAAAGAGCTGGCGGCGATAGAGGACCCGGAAGAGAGGACTGCCACCTACGAAAAGATGGTGGCCGCTATGTACGAGGCCGGAAAGGCCATCAACACCGCGTCCTACTTCGAGCTGGACGACGTGATCGATCCCGCGGAAACTCGACACTGGCTCTTGGAAGGACTGCGGGCCATGCCGCCGGTGCTGCCTCGCAGCGGCAAGAAGAGGCCCAACGTGGACACATGGTAGGCTGGGGTCGCCCCGCCCCAGGTGGTTGTTCCCTCTCTCCCGCCCTGAGAGGTGTTTTGTCTGGGGGCACATCCCCCTGCCAGAGGGTTTTCCTCTGGACTCCCTGGATTGCATCCGACGCCGCCCCATTCCTGAAACAGCGGTTAGCAGACCGATAGAACAACGGGTGTGCAGAGGGGCGAAGGCTCTTTGCCGGGAGTCTGAGAGCCTGCCCTGAACCTGCCGAAGTGGTGTCGTTCCACGCCCGTCGTCATTGCGAGACCCGACAGAGTCGGGGCGTGGCAATCCAGCCAGGTCCGGCCTTTGACTGGTAGGGACGTGTACCCCACCTCCCCAGATTGCTTCGCTCCCTTCGACCCCACCTCTGGACCAACTCTCCCATCGCTCGCAACGACGGTAACCGTCAAACTGAGTCCGTGCCCTCGTCACTTAGCCTGGGCTGGGCCGGACATCCGTGCCGATGATTATCTGAACTGGGGCATGATCCGGTCGGCTATCTCCTGCATGTTTCGTTTCTGATCGACGATGGCGTACTGGACGCAAGATACTCCGAAGACGCCAATCTCACTTAGATCGTAGATCCTCTCGTCGATCTCCTCGACAGGCCCTGAGAGGTTGATGGAGTCGATGACTCGCTGGGTGGCCAGCTTGGCATGAGGGGCGTTGATCGACTCGTGCATGTAGGGATCGAAGTTCTCGTATATGTGCCGGTACTCGTCGACGAGGCCGGGCTGCTTTTTCTCCAGGCGTCGATACAGCTCCTGGGCCTCTTCCGAGTTTCGCTTGAAGATGGCTCGGTAGAGCACGCTTCCGCAGGAGGCGGCGTAGGAGGAGACCTCGCGCCGGGCCTCCTCTTTGGTTCCGGAGGGGTAGACCTCGGTCCTGGCCCAGATCTTTATGGTGGACGGGTCCCTGCCGGCCCTCTCAGCGCCCTTGTGGACCTGCTCGATGTTCCACTTGACTATCTCGGGTTCGCCGGCGCCGAACACCAGGACCTGATCGGCCACCTCACCGGCCAGCTGGAGGGTTTTGGGGCCCAGAGGACCCATCACGATGGGGATGGGTTGCCCGGCCCACTGGGTGTTGCGAATCCACTCCGAGTGCCAGGTCATGCCCCACAGCTCGGCATCCTCGCCGGCGGTGTATCGTCTGAGGAAGTTGGCTGTCTCGCGCTGAGCTTGCAGGGTCGCGGGACGCTTGGTCGCTTTACCTGCGCTGGGATCGCCTGCACCGAAGCCGATGAACACCCGACCGCCGGTGAGCTCCCGAAGGCTGGCGGTGAAGTTAGCGATGACGGCCGGGTGGTACATGATGGGGTCGCAGACGCCGTGGCCTATCTGTATGCGCCGCGTGGCCGTGGCGGCTATGGTCATCATCCCGAAGCATTCTCGGGAGACGTTGCTTTGATCGACGAAGGTGACGTGGGAGAACCCGGCCTCATCAGCGACCCGTGAGTGCTCAGCTACCTCATCGAACCTGAGCTCGGCACCCAAGCCTATCCCAAAGCTCATGCTAGCCATACTAACCTCCTGCCCGTAAGAGTACAGGTCTTCTCTGACTAATCTGATGTCCTGGCGGTTGCGTAGGCTACAGGATAGGCCACTCGGTGTTTCATGTCCACCGTATAGCTGGCAATTCCGCGTCGGCAGGCCTATGATGGGGCTACGGGGCTGTGCAACCATCCAGGAGGGGCGGACTCATGGACGTTACGGATCGAATTGCCGTTGTGACCGGGGGAGGCAGGGGCATTGGGCGGGGAATAGCTCTGGTGCTGGCGCAGAACGGCGCCGACGTAGCGGTTGCCGACATCGAGTTGGAGAACGCCGAGGCGGTGGCAGAAGAGGTGAACGCCCTGGGACGAAAGTCTAAGGGCCTGTTTCTCGACGTGACCAACCAGCAGTCCAGTGAGAAGCTGATGGAAGACGTGCTGACGGAGTTCGGTCGCATCGATATCCTGGTGAACAATGCCGGAATCATCGCCGCCCACGGCTGGGAGGCGCGAAGGCGGGATGACGACGATGACTGGGACCGCATATACGAGGTCAACGTCAGGGGTATAGCCCGCATGTCGGACCTGGTATCCGGTCTTATGAAGGAGCAGGGGTACGGGAAGATAGTCAACATCGCGTCTACGGCGGCGAGACAGGGGGGCGCCGGAATGGGGGCCTACTGCTCATCCAAGGCGGCGGTGGTCAGCATCACCCAGTCCTTCGCCCTGGAGCTGGCTCCATACAATATCAACGTGAACACCGTCTGCCCCGGCCTGCTGTGGACGCCTATGTGGGAACGGATAGCCAATAGACGGGCTTCCTTGCTGGACAACCCGGAGAACAAATCGCCCAGGCAACTGTTCGACGACTACGTGGAGCAGAGCACGCCGCTGCAAAGGGAGCAGACGCCGGAGGACATCGGCAACGCGGTGGCATTTTTCTGCTCCGATGTCTCAAAGAACATCACGGGACAGGCCCTCAACGTGTGCGGCGGATCCTATATGAACTAGACGGGTCTAAAGGGTATATAGCCGAAGGAGGTGGAACGTGAAGTTCAACGAGTACATCAGCCAGCTTCTGGACATGAACTGGGGAATGGTGGAGATGGCGATGGACGGCCTTACCCCCGAGGAGCTTTCCAAAATGCCGACGGATGACTCCAACTCCATAGCCTGGTTGATGTGGCATACGGCCCGGGACGAGGACTACCTGATCAGCTTGGCTGAGGAGCGGCCTCAGCTCTGGGTCAGTGAAGGATGGCACGACAAGTTCGGGATCGAGCCGGGCACCGTCGACGGCCACGATTTCAAGGACATCGGTGTGGGATCGACAGCCAAAGAGGTGGCTTCATTCAAGACACCGGATGCCGGCGTAATCATCGGATACTACCTGGCGGCCAGAGAGGCCACCAAGAAGTACCTCGAAAACGTTTCACCGGAGGACCTGGACAGGGAGATGCCGGACCCGTGGAGCAACGGGGGCAAGACGACCCTGGTGACCTACATCAACTGCATCGTCGATGAGGCGCTGGCCCACGGCGGCCAGGTGGCCATGCTCAGAGGTCTGCACCGGGGAATGGGCTGGTTCGGATAGACCTGAACAGTCGGAAACGCACGTCCCATGTTTGATACCGTCATTTCTGGAGGGATGGTCATCGATGGTACCGGCCGTACCTGGTACAAAGCCGACATCGGTATCCAGGGGGACAGCCTGACCATCCTACGGGGCGACACGACGGGCGTCGAGGCGGGAAGAGTGATCGATGCCCAGGGCTGCGCCGTCTGCCCCGGCTTCATCGATATGCACTCCCATTCGGACCTGTCCATGTTGACCAATCCCAGGCACGGGGCCAAGGTCTCCCAGGGTGTCACCACCGAGGCGCTGGGACAGGATGGCCTCTCCTACGCACCAACCTCTCCCCGAAACCTGGAGGACCTGCTGCTCTACCTGGCGGCTGTGAACGGAATGCCGCCTCCGGAGGTTCGGTGGGGTTCGGTAAGCGAGTTCCTGGCGCTGTTCGATAATCGGGCCGCGTGCAACGTGGTCTACTTCGTTCCCCACGCCGCGATCCGAGTCGAGGCTATGGGTTGGGAAGACCGGCTCCCCACTTCCGACGAGACCAAGCACATGCAGAGGCTGGTGGAGGAGGGGATGCGCGATGGCGCGTTCGGTTTCTCCACGGGACTGACCTATGTGCCCGGGGCCTACAGCGACACCGGTGAAGTCGTCGAGATATGCAAGGCGCTGAGATCCTCGGGTGGGCTGTACGTGACCCACTGCCGCTACTTCCTGGGAGACGGCCTGCTCGATCCCTTCAAGGAGGCGATAACCATAGGGGAATTGGCCGAGGTGCCGGTCCAGATCTCCCACTACCACAGCCCTTTGGACGGGATGGGCAAGAAGATGGTGGACCTGATTGACGAGGGACGAGACCGGGGGGTGGACGTCACCTTCGACCAGTATCCCTACCCCGCTGCCAGCACTCTTCTTCTATCCATGATTCCCTACTGGGTTCACGCCGGCGGGCCTGGCATGCTCCTGGCGCGGATCGCCACCGAGGAGGTGCGAGACCGGCTAAAGAGCGCTTTCGAGCCCCAATGGGGAGGCGATATGGCCGACTACGTCTTCAGCCACATCGGCTCAGACAAGAACAAGGAGTGGGAGGGAAGATCGCTGGAGGACATGGCCAGAGCCTGGGACAAGAGCGTGGTGGACACGGTCTGCGACCTGCTCATCGAGGAGAACCTGGAGGTGGCCTTCGTGGCGAGGACTGGCAATCCGGACAACATCCGCACCATCCTGGGCCACCCCGCTCAGATGGTCGGCAGCGACGGGCTGCTCACCGGCGAAAGGCCCAACCCTCGCAGCTACGGCACCTTTCCCTTCGTTCTGGGCCAGCTGGTGCGGGAAGAGAACGTGGTCCGGCTGGAGGATGCCGTCAGCAAGATGACTTCGATACCGGCCCAGCGGCTCGGCCTGAAGGACAGGGGCATTCTGCGGGACGGGATGAAGGCAGACGTGGTGGTCTTCAACCCGGATACCGTTCGGGCTACGGCCACTTTCGAAGACCCCAAACAGCTGCCGGTAGGCATCGACTACGTGCTGGTCAACGGCCAGCTGGTAATCGACAACGGTAGGCACACCGGGGCCCTGCCCGGACACGCCCTGCGTCACTAGTCCCTAGCTTGCCGCTGTCTTCGCGGTCTTGAAGGCCGGCATCACCTCTTTGGCAAACCGCTCTATCTGCTCCAGGATGACGGCGCGGGGGGTGGAGATCAGGGGTTGGATGTTGATCTCCCGCAGGCCGGGATAGATGTCCTGGAGAAGCATCAGGGGTTCGATTATCTCCTCGGGGGTGCCGCAGAGGAAGTTGCCCGAGGCCACATCTTCTTCGATGGTGGGCAGGGCGGCGATCAGCTCTTCGCTGGGATTGTTGAGCTCCTCTTTCTGGTCCTCTGTGAGGCCGGCAACAAATCCCAACGGCCCGAACATCTTGGTGTTCTCCTCGAAGTAGGGCCGGGCTTCTTCTATCGCCTTCTCTCGACTCTCGGCGATGTGGAACTTCTCGCCGACGATCATGTCCTCGCCCAGGTCCTTTTCGATTCCTGCTCGAGCGTGGGCATCGCGCCAGGCCTCGACCACCCTTCGGGACGCTCCGCCGGGCGCCGCTCCTCCACCGGAGATGGCTTTGATGCCGTGCTTTACCATGAAGTCCAAGCCGCGCACGCTGGAGCTGACGATGGGCTGCCAGCACTCCACCGGAAGGTTCTTGGGGCGGGGCACCAGGGTGATCTCCTCCAGCTCGTAGCCCCGGTAAGGGACCTTGGGCGGGATGTCGTAGTACTTACCGTGGTGGGAGAAGGAGTAATTGTTGAAGGCCTTGAACATGACCTCCGCCTGCTCCTCGAACAGGTCCCGGTTGGCCTCTTTGTCCAGCATGGGCGCACCGAAGGACTCGACCTCCCGGGTGTGATACCCACGCCCAAGGCCGAAGATGATTCGTCCATCGGTCAGACGGTCGGCGAGGGCGTAGTCCTCGGCCAGTCTCAGGGGGTGCCACATGGGCCCGACGTTGAAGGCGCAGCCGAACTTGATGTTCTCGGTGAGATGGGCCAGGTGCACATACTGCATCAGCAGGTTGGGCAGGCACTCGTACCCCTCTCGCTGGAAGTGGTGCTCTGCGAGCCAGAGGGTGTGATAGCCGAGTTTGTCGGCGGCTACGGCAAGGTCCTCGGTAATGTCCAGCGCCGATGCCAGGTGCTCGTCGGAGAGGTACCGGTCGTTTACCGCCGTTGCACTGTAACCCATATCGTCGATATCGACGTGGCCGGCGTACAGAATGCTGAATCGCTCGATCATACCCTTCCTCCTTGTCGCTCGCTTCGGAACGACCCGCTATATACGTGAACTGGTGTGCAGAAACTGCTGATCGGGGATGCGCCGATTATATCACACCTATCTGTTGCTGTTGATTGGGACATTCCCGCAAATCCAGTCTAGAGCCCTCACGTCCGCAAGCAGTCGGGAGAAAGATAATGAAAACGAACAATACGGACAGTGTGAGCGGTGAGAGTGCCCCTCTGATTCATACAGTGGAATTCTTTGCTTCTTCGGTCATCTCGTACTGTACAGGCTTCTTTCCTGGATTTCGGATATTCACTCCCAGGCATTCAAGGACCGGCCAGATGTTGCTCTTGAACTCGATGCCAAACGCGGCTCCTCCGGCCTTGGCTATAGGATGATTGGGCCACTTCTCCTTAATCACGAGTTGACAGTCAGTGCTCTTGAATGGGCCGACCGGGATGTTGCTTACAACCTCACTTGCCATTTCCATCCAAAGGGTATCGGAAGATTTCGACGTCCGGGCTTTCTGGGTGTCGCCGGGAGCGATAGAGATCACATGCAGTTGGTCTGGTGGGAAGAACTGCTTGATCGTGCTTGATAACGAGCCTTCCCGGTCAGTCACTACCCATAAGAATGGCACCTTGCCATCGATTAAAGGAATGTTCGAATCGTCGCGAATGGCGGTGTATAGCGAGATGAAATCACTGTCGTCGCTGAGTATCGCCACGTGGGCAACTCTCCCGAGAATCAGGTCAGCCATTGCTTTAGTGGCGAGGGCTAGGTCCGCCGAATTTTTGGTCGAAGTCATGCTGAAGTGCTGGGTGCCCTTGACCACTACGTCTAGATCGTTGAATATGCTAGCGGTCCACAGACGCCACAATTCCACTTGGTCGGCTCGCACATAAAGAGTTAGGCGCGACGGGGCCGGGGCCTTGTCCGGCCAGTTATCCAGCAAACTCCGAATCGCGGTTTGACCGCTGGAAAGAAGATTCTCTACATCCACGTAAAGACCGGAACCTCGGCTGGATTCGTTCTGGCACTCATCCGCGGGGCTGCCTAAATCATCCAATCATTCGCTCCATGTCCGCAGTGACCACATTCACTCACAGAAGGTCCCGAAGTCCGAATGCATAGTTGGGTCTCCGAAGCTGCTTCGGATTCTTCGTTTCAATTTGACAAACAGATTTCCTGATGTCCCGAAATTGCCGGTCTATCCGCTTAGATTTTTGCAGGTGTCTGGCCAGGTACTAAGTTACGACTGGGCCGGCCACGTTCCAACGACCACCAGCTCTTATGGGGGGGTATAGGAGCCAGCCTAACCTCTAGCTTGTGGGAAAACCGTAAAGGTTGGCGGAGTTTTCGTAGAGTATCTTCCGGGTGGTGTCCTCGGGGACGCCTTGGAAGATCCTCTCGGCAACCTCATGGGAGTGGGGGAAGGTGCCCTCGTCGTGGGGGTAGTCGCTGCCCCAGAGGAGGGTCCCATCGCCGGTGATGTCCAGCATTCTCAGGGCGGGTGGGTCGTCGCTAAAGGTGACGTGACCCTGGCGTTTGAAGTACTCGCTGGGGCTCATCTCCAGCTGGGGTCGCACCCACATATGCTTCTTCCCGGCCTGCTCGTCCAACGCATAGAGGACCCAGGCGAGCCAACCGGCGCCGCTTTCCACCACCGTGAAGTTCAGGCCGGGATGCCGCTCCAGTATTCCGGAGCTGATGAGCATGCAGACCGGGCTCTGTCCCTGGGCCATCCCCAGCACCATATAGGACAGGAAGGCGCCGATGCTCTCCTCGCCCATGTTGTCGGGGTAGATGTCCTCGCTGCCCGTTAGGGTATGGAGACTGAGGACCAGCCCGGCGTCTTCCACGGCGGACCAGAGAGGCTCGTACATGGGGAGGATGTAGGGTTGTTCGTTCACGGCTACGGGTATGCTGATGACCCGATAGCCCATCTTGTGGACTCTGTGCACCTCGTCCACCGCGGCGGGGACGTCGGCAACGGGGACGAGAGCCGCAGGCGCGAACCGGTCCGGCTGGGGCCCAAACAGCTCGTTCATCCAGTCGTTGTACGCCTTGGCCACGGCCATCTGGTACTCCGCATCAGGGGAGGAGAACAGGGAGAGGCCCTGGTTGGGGTAGATGACCTCGCCCCGTACACCGTCTCTCTCCTGGTCCGACAGCCTGAACGATAGGTCCCGGCCCCCGGACTCGTCACGGCGGAATTCCCGGTTCATGTCGTCTTCGGTGGTCCTGGACGAAGCGAGATCGAGTCGCCGGTCTTTCTTGCCCTCTCGGACCAGGTAGGTGGCGCCGTTGCGATCCTCCACGCGGGGAGTCCGGTGGCGGTACTCGGCCGGTACGCGCTCTTTGTACAGGGAGTCCGGTTCCTGGACGTGAGAATCGGCCGAGATGAACTTGTAGCTCTCCATGTTCCGTTTCCCTCCTAGTGGTGGATGGTCCCAGTTTCTTGCCTGTGCGTCTTCAAGCCGGGATGACGTTTTAGCCTGGTGGGATCTATGCAGCGACCAGTCGTAGATCGACCCGGCCGAGGCTCCCGAAATCGGCCACTACCTCATCGCCCGGGGCGACGGGTATGAGGCCCGTACAGGTGCCCGTAGTGATGACCTCGCCGGCGCTGATGGCCAGGCCGAGACGCGACAGATGGTTGGCTGTCCACTCCAGGACGGAGAGAGGGCCGTCCAGCACATTGGCGCCGGCGCCCTCAGCCTCGACCTTGCCGTTCTTGGCAAGACTTACCGGATGAGACAGGAGGTCCAGTTGCTTCCAGTTGGCGGTCTCCGGTCCGGAGACGAAGCCGATGTGGGCCACCAGGTCGGCCACCGTTTGTATCATGCCGAGCGCGCCAAAACCGCCTTCGAACCGGCATCCCACGATCTCGATCGCCGTTATGAGTACGTCGACCGCGTCCAGGACCTCCTCGTAACCGTACGGTTCGGATCGAGAGGGCAGTCCCCGGGCGAAACGGAAGGCGAACTCGCACTCCACGTTGGCGCCATGTTCGGGGAAGACGGGCACTTCGGCGGGAGACTCGAAGCAGAAGGGCACGAACATGGGAGCGGTGGCCGGTTCATCGGTATCATTTATCAGAATCGCCTTGTTGGTCATCCCCACCTTCCAGCCGGCGCGAGGTATGCCTGCCAGGGCCTCTATCTCGGGGTGGACCCCGTAGGCCTTCTCCATAGAATCTATACCATCGGCCGCAGTGGGCGTGACGGTACCGCCCCCGGTGAAGGCGCTCCAGACCTGGGCGGCGAGATCTTTCTGTATTTGTTCTATGGACACTGATTCACTCTCCCGTTCCAGATCATTCTACTGAACCCGTTGCCCCTTTCCCATATCCCACCGGCTTACTGTTCCAACATCGGAGGACGGCGATGGGCCCAGGGCCGTGCTTCCTCCAGCTGGGCAGCCAGCCGGAAGAGAGTGGCCTCGTCGCCAAACCTGCCTGCAAAATGGACTCCTATGGGCAGCCCTTTCGAGTTCCAGATCAGGGGAATGGACATTCCAGGCTGGCCCGTCGCGTTGCACAGACCGGTGAAGGGAGAGAACTCTCCCAGGGGCACTAGGTAGCCTGCCGGATTGTCGGTCGGCGTACCGACGATGGATCCCAGATGTACCGGAGGTTTGGCCATAGTGGGTGTCAGCCAGGCATCGTAGTCCACCATGAACCGGCCCATGTCCCGGGTGAACTGCTGCAGGGTATGCAGTCCCCTCAGGTAGTCGGCGCCACTGACCTCATCCCTATTCCGCTCGTAGATCTGCCACGTGGCGGGCTCGAACCCTTCAGCCGTTGGAGTCCGACCGGTCACTTTGGCTAGGGTATCGATGACCCAGCCGGTGTATCCGGTCCACTGGCTGAGGAATGCTTGGCTGTACGCATCCGGGTCTACGGAGACATCCGGGACGGTCTCCTCCACTTCGTGGCCAAGCTGAGAACAGAGAGCGGCTACGTCTCGGACGGCTGCGACACAGTCGGGGTCTACGGGGACTCCGGTATAGGCCTCGGTGCTGAAGGCTATTCGGAGACGGCCCGGTTCGGCGCCAACCTCCTGAGCGTAGGGCCGTTCCGGGGGTGGGGCGGCATACGGGTCGCCGACCTCAGGGCCCGATAGGGAATCCAGCATCGTGGCACTATCCCTCACCGAACGGGTGACCACGTGCTCGCATATCAGTCCCGTGATCACGTCGCCGTAGTCCGGGCCCAGGGGATTGCGAGCGCGGGTGGGCTTCAGGCCGAACACCCCGCAACAGGACGCAGGTATCCTGATCGAGCCGCCTCCGTCGTTGGCGTGGGCCATGGCCACCTGTCCCGTGATCACCGCTGCCGCCGAGCCTCCACTGGACCCGCCCGTCGTGCGACCCAGGTCCCAGGGGTTCCGTGTCGGCCCGAAGAGGGTCGGCTCGGTCGTCACCGTGAGACCGAACTCGGGGGTGTTGGTCTTGCCCAAAGTAATCAGGCCGGAGCGCTTGAACCGAGCCACCAGCTCGCTGTCGTGGTCGGGCACGAAATCCTTGAGGAAGGCGCAGCCGTTGGTCAAGGGCGCTCCGGCGTAGGCGGCCAGCAGGTCCTTCAACAGGAAGGGGACGCCGGTAAAGGGGCCATCGGGGATATCGCCTTCGGCGGTTTCCCGCGCATCTTCGTACAGCTTGTAGATTACGGCGTTGAGGGTAGGGTTGAGGTCTTCGATGCGTTGAATCGCCCCTTCGACCAGTTCAATGGGCTTTACCTCTTTGTTCCTGACAAGCTCGGCCTGGGCCGTGGCATCCATGAAAGCAACGTAATCGAGATTAGCCATGTCGACACCTCCTACGACGAAGAGTTGATGAGCACTGACAGAATACCAGTAAAGCCCTCGAAAACCAAAGTTAGTGCAAAAGTAGTGAAGGCACTGAAGAGTGACACGATGCCCTTGACTGAGGATTGGCAGGCTGATGAAGTATGGGGTGTGCAGAGGGGCGAAGCCCCTTTGCCGGAAGTCTGAGGGTGTCCCTCAGAAACCGTCTCTTTTTATGCCCCCTTCTTGGCCAGGAAGGGGGGCCAGGGGGATGGTCGAAAGGGTTTTTCAACAGCCCATTACGTCAAAGGCACGATCAGCCGGCCAGTCCTGGGCGACTAGACAAAGAGAATCGTACCCTCTAGCCCGGTGTGGACGACGCCGGCTCCGCCAGAGTGTGGGGGTACGTGCCGCCGAACAGGTCTCCCTCGGTGGGCCAGCGGTCTTTGGGCAGCTCGTTGAAGGCCTCGATCACGTTCCCATCGGGATCGAAGAAATAGACGCCGAGGGAGATTCCGTGATCGTCCACCCCAGCGATCTTTACGTCCCTTTGTTTCAGGTCGAGGTACAGCTCCTGCAGCTCCTCGAAGGACTCCAACTCCCAGGCGTAGTGGTTGAGCCCGACCCGGTTCTCCTCTGGGCCCGGTGCGTCTGGGCCGACGGATATGAGGGCCAGCTCGTGGGACGAGTCATCACCCGCGCTCATGAATATGACCTCGTTGGGCCATACGTTGGTGACGTGAAGACCCATGACCTCCTCGTAGAACTTGACGGATGTATCGAGGTCGCGAACCGAAAGCACCAGGTGTCCGAGTCTTTTGGGCTTGACCATAGAATCCTCCGTCGCCTGCTTCGAGCAGGCCCTTGTTAGCTTCTCCTACAGAAAGATGCTGATGTTCCTGGCGTCAAGTATCGTCTGGTCCAGAATGATGGTCCTTCGGGCGATCTTCAGCTGGCCATCGACCCGCCTGAGAGTGTCATGCCGGGTGCCGACGTAGATGTCCGTGTCAGTGTCCATGCGGGTCCTGTAGACCAGGAAGTTGCAATGGACGTCAAACTCGGAGCTTCCATTGGCCCCTTTTATCCGGATGTTGGAGACCAGGTGTCGCGTTCTGGAGGGTGGAGTCTCGGCCCAAGCGGTCCCGGTATCCAACCGATTGACGCGCATGCGCAGCGTTTCCTTGGTGTCCTCGAAAAAGCCCGTTTCGCCAGGCTTGGACAGCTCTTCGGCCACCTCTCTGCTTATCAGAGTCTCTCGCACCGGCATCCAGTAGTGTAGGTCGTCGGTGAACAGGTCGAGCCACTGGTGAAACCGTCGTTCATCCAGAAGCTCCGCCTCCTCGTACAGGAGGTCTTCGACCTCACTGCGCAGGTCATCCGACATGCTGGGGTACCCCCACGTTGCGAGTACGAGGGGCAATGCTTATCTCGTTCCAGGACTCGGCGGCCATCATCTCCGCCCAGCGCCCGTACAGACCCCGCTGGTTGATCTCGCTTAAGAAGTCTCCCACCCTGCCTGGAAGGTCCGGGTGGGACGTTTCGTGACCCAACCCCATCTGGAAGTTGGCGGGTATGCGCCTGGAAACTGCGCCCCGTCCCGAGCGGGTGACCTGCATCCAGTTGTCCATGTCGTCCTGCTCCCACGTACCGGCGGCGGAGAAGGTCTGGGTATTGTAGATCCGGGTGTCCTCCTTGACCTCGGGCGGGGCGTCCCTGTCGACGTAAGTCCACGCCCAGATCTCCATCCTCTCCGGCCCGCGAGGATGCCAAACCCGCATGGTGCTGTTCGACAGGAAGGAGAAGTTGGGAAAGACCGTAGCGTGGAAGCCGCCAATCCTGCGACCTCGGAGAGCACCCAGGCGCGCTTCCGCCTCGGCGGCGGTCGCTTCCATGTATTCCACGGTGCTTGGGGCTACGTCTCCGCTGCCAAACTCGTCCTCGCCCTCCGGGATCAACGGTATCCCGATGCCGTGCCCATTACCCGGCGAGACCTGATAACCGGGATATTGGAACCCTCCGGTGGGATCGCCGAAATCCCAGCCCACCTGGATAGCGGACTGATGGGAGGCCCAAGCGTGGTACATATCCCCGATGAAGTTCTCCGCAGATACCTTCCAGTTGGACTCCAGCACCCACCGGTGGGCGCCTCCTATCAGCTCGGTGCCGGCGTCTCGACGATCGAACACGATGTCCAGGTACCAGGCCATGTCCCCCAGGTACTCCAGCAACGATGGCGCCCCTGCATCGAAGGTGGCGAAGATCAATCCCTTGTAGGTGTCAAGCTGGGCAACGGGTACAAGGCCCCATTCCGACAGGTCCAACTCCTCGAAGTAGGACTCCTTCCAGCTGGGCACCGAGACCAGCTTGCCCTGGTTGTTGTAGACCCAGCCGTGGAAGGCGCAGGTGAAGTACTTGGCATTGCCCCGGTCGGCGCGGCAGACCCGGTTGCCCCGGTGCCGGCACATGTTGATGAAGGCCCCCAGCTTTCCATCGCCGTCACGGGAGACGATGACCGGGTCCTCGCCCATGTAGGTAGTGATGAAATCGCCGGGGTTGGGGAGCTGGCTCTCGTGGCCGATGAATAGCCAGCAACGGGCGAATATCCGCTCCAGCTCTAGGCGGTAGATATCCGGGTCGACGAATATGCTGCGGTCGATCAGACCACGCTCTGTGTCCACCAGCTTACTTACGTCGATGCTCATCGTATCCAGCCTTCCTGCTACTCCCACCTGGTGCATATGAGATACGGCGCGAACTGCTTGATGATCGGGTAGCTGTGAGACTACTTCAGATTGAGTTACTCGTCAATTCAGGGTCCGGTGATAGCGGGTCAGTCGATCATCCGACCTGCGGGGCAACCTCCAACTCTCGAGCGGCGGTCCTCACGTCTCTCCAGGATTCGGCGGTCATCAGTTCCGTCCAGCGGTCGTACATGGAGCGCTGGTTGATATCGCTGTAGAACTCACCTATCCTGCCCCGAAGGTCGGGATGCGTTGTCTCGTGTCCCAGCCCCATCTGGTAGTTGGCGAGTGTCCGTCGGGAAACGGCGCCCCGTCCCGAGCGGGCAACCTGCATCCAGTTGTCCATGTCGTCCTGCTCCCAGGTCCCGGCGGTTGAGAAAGTCTGGGTTACGTTGATCCGTTGAGCTTCCTTGACCTCGGCGGGAGCGGCCTTATCGACGAAAATCCATGCCCAGATCTCCATCTTCCCCGGGCCGCGAGGGTGCCATATGCGCAGCGTGCCGTTGGGAAGGAAGGATAGGTTGGGAAACACGGTGCCGTGATTGGGCCGGACCTTGCGGGCTCTGACCCGACCCAGCCGCTGCTCCACCTCATCGATGATGGCCTTGGCATACTCCCGGGTGTCGGGATAGTTGCTGCGAGACCAGACCTCTTCACCCTCCAGGAAGTAGAAGATCCCCAGGCCGTGTCCATTGCCCGGCGAGACCTGGTATCCCTGGAAGATGGGGCCTTCGGTCTCGTCGCCGGAGTCCCAGCCGGCCTGGATAGCGGACTGATGCGACGGGTAAGCGTGGTACATGTCCCCAACGAAGTTCTCCGCCGATACCTTCCAGTTGGACTCCAGCACCCACCGGTGGGCGCCTCCTATCAGCTCCACGCCGCCCTCTCGACGGTCGAACATCATGTCGAGGTACCAGGCCATGTCCCCCAGGTACTCCAGCAGCGAGGGCGCCTCCGCATCGAAGGTGGCGAAGATCAGCCCTTTATAGGTGTCCAGCTGGGCCACGTGTACAAGGCCCCATTCCGACAGGTCCAACTCCTCGAAATACGACTCCTTCCAGCTGGGCACCGAGACCAGGTTCCCCTGGTTGTTGTAGACCCAGCCGTGGAAGGCGCAGGTGAAGTACTTGGCATTGCCCCGGTCGGCACGGCAGACGCGGTTGCCCCGGTGCCGGCACATGTTGATGAAGGCCCCCAGCTTCCCCTCGCCGTCACGGGAGACGATAACCGGGTCCTCGCCCATGTAGGTAGTGATGAAATCGCCGGGGTTGGGGAGCTGGCTCTCGTGGCCGATGAATAGCCAGCAGCGGGCGAATATCCGCTCCAGCTCCAGGTCATATATCTCCCGGTCGACGAATATGCTGCGGTCGATCAGACCACGCTCTGTGTCCACCAGCTTACTTACGTCGATACTCATTTTCCAAAGCCCTCCCAGTCCGGTCTCGTTCCATGACAGGCCAAGCTCACCGTGCTCTAAGTTTAGCGATGACGCCACATCAATTCAATGCGCTTCCCCCTTGGGTCTACAGCAAGACACTGGCCGATACCCCGGCACCGATGGGCTCCAGGATGTCCAGCTGCTCCCGGGTGAGCTGAAGATCGCCGGCGGCGGCGTTCTGCTCCAGCTCGTTGAGGTTCTCGGGACCGATGACGGTGCTGGTCACCGCCGGACGAGAGAGGAGCCAGCCCAACGCCAGCTGTGAGGGAGGCAGCCCCCACTCCTTCGCCACAGCATCCAGCTGCCCGGCGGCGGCGTTCTCGCTGGCGTTGAATCCGGGTCCCCGGCCTTGGACCCATCGCCGGTCCCCGAGGATGGAGACGGGCCTCGCTTCCAGGGTCTCCAGGCCGGTGAGCAGCCCCCCGGCCAATGGGCTATAGCACGTGAGTCCGAGACCGAAGCGCAGGCAGGCCGGGACCACTTCCTCCTCTACGTCGCGGGCGGCCATGTTGTACCGCATCTGAGTCGCTACCGGCTCGTACAGCCCCAGCATTCTGGCCGTCATCACTATCTCGGTCATCTGCCAGGCGGGGAAGTTGGAAACGGCGTAGTACCGGATCTTGCCCTGACGCACCAGGTCATCCATTGCCCGCAGGGTCTGATCTATCGGGGTGGAGGGGTCCGGCGCGTGCCAGTAGTACAGGTCCAGGTAGTCGGTCTGGAGCCGTTTCAGGGTCCGCTCGATCATCTGCATGACGTGCAGGCGGGAGAGACCTCCACTGTTGGGGCCCGGCAGCACCGGTTCCTGCACCTTGGAGGCGATGATCACCTCGTGGCGGCGGCCCTCGAGCGCGCGGCCGAGAATCTCCTCGGCGGACTTGCGCTGCTCAACGGAAGGCGCTCCCGGCCGGTCGAACCTGGCCTGATCGCCGTAGGAGTTGGCGGTATCGAAGAAGTTGATACCCAGCTCCAGCGCCCGATTGAACAGGGCTGGTGCATCCTCTTCCAGCGGCGCCACCCCCAGGGTTGCTGTGCCCATACAGATCCGGGAGACGCTGACGCCTGTATTCCCCAACGTAACGTACTGCATGACGGTATCCCACTTTCTACGCTGTTGTTCCAAAACGACGGGCCTGGCGCCGACAGCGGTCCGGCTTCCGGGTCCCTTTTCCGTGGTCGCTCAGCTCGCCTCGCTGCTATGCCCAGACGTATCGTTATTGATACACCTTTTGGGGCACGATAAGCAACTCACGATGATAGAAGTGTCGCATACCAAGGCGCAACGAAAGCCGCTTCCGATTCGTTGACCTCCCATACCCGCGCTGATAGAATGGCTCTGACTTTGTTAGAAACTTCACGTACTCCGCTTATGGCAATCTACACCTCACCATGCTGATCGACTTCCATTCCCACACCATGGTCGGCGGCAGCGACAGCAGCATCTCTCCCCAGGACCTGGTCCTCGAGGCTAAGAAACAGGGGCTGGACGGCATCTGCTTCACCGAGCACGGGGGCGGTTGGGAGTGGGGCCGGTTCCAGGCCTTCGCCGAGGAACAGGACATCCTAGTCATCCACGGGCTGGAGGTCAACACCGAGCTGGGCCACATCGGGGCCTACGGCCTGCACAACTACGTCAGCGGCATACACAAAGCCGAAAAGCTTCGCCAAGTGATCGATGATGTCGGGGGCTACATGGTGGCCATGCATCCCTTCCGCATGTTCTACTACCAGCGGGGAAGCCTACTCTGGCCCAACGGCAGCAAGCCCAAGACCTTGGAAGAAGCCAGCGAGCACCCCACGTTTCAGATAGTGGATGGCATCGAGGTCCTCAACGGCGGTAACAACGACAAGGAAAACGCTGCTGCCTACAAGGTGGCTGGGCTGCTGGGAAAGTCCCGCACCGCCGGCTCCGATGCCCACTCTCACCACGGTGTCGGCTGCCACGTCACGGTGTTCGAGAAGGACGTGAAGACGGAGGAAGAGTTCCTTGAGGAGCTCAGAGCCGGTCGATTTCATCCCGCCACCGGACTCCGCAGCGGTAACCTGAAGCCCTATTACCCTTCAATCTAGGGTACCCGGCGATTCCTCGATCCGCCTTCGTCCCACCAAGGCCTTTACTTTCCTTTCCGCCACGCGGCAAAATGGGCCTGTCCAACCCGGGATAATGAATATCAACCCTGGCATTGGCGATCGAATATGTACATCCCCCTAGATCAACCGCTAAACCTGGTACACACCTTTGAATGCGGCCAGGCTTTCCGGTGGAAACGGGTGGGGGAGTGGTACTACGGCTTGGCCTTCGGCAACATCTTCGCCATTCGCCAGGGCCTGCTGGGCCTTGAGTTCCGAAGCTACCCCGAACCCGAGGAGGACGTGGCATATCGAATCAAATACTACCTCCGCCTGGACGACGACCTGCCCGCCATCTACGACCGGATTTCCATCGATGAACGGATGAGCTCGGCTATCGCCCAGTTCTCCGGCCTTCGTCTCATTCGACAGGACCCGTGGGAGTGCCTCCTCTCCTTCATCTGCTCGATCAACTCCAACATAGCCCGCATCAGCGCGTCGGTTGAGAGCCTCAGCGAGAAGCTGGGCGAGCGCCTGGAGATGGATGATCAGGTCATCTACACCTTCCCCACCCCCCGGCAGGTGGCGGGCCTTGGGGAAATGGGTCTCCGGCTCCTAGGCATGGGGTTCCGGGCCAAGTACATGGCGGAGACTGCCCGAATCCTCACCGAGGACGGATACGATCTGGACGGCCTGCGGGAGGCCTCCTACCAGGACGCCAAAGCGGAGCTGATGACCCTGCCGGGCGTGGGCGACAAGGTAGCGGACTGCGTGCTCCTCTTCTCCCTGGACAAGCTCGAAGCCTTCCCCGTCGACCGCTGGGTCCGGCGCGCTGTCGAGGACTGGTACCTCAACGGCGAGTCCCGCTCCTACGATGCCATCCGCCAGTGGTCCCTGGATACCTTCGGGCACTACGGCGGATACGCCCAGCAGTACATGTTCCACCGGAGGCGGCTGGACGGCCTGGCACCTTCGGAAGACGCCGGTTAAACCGTAGACTCATCGATGCTCGCCGTCTCCACCAGGCTCCCCGATACCAGGTCCGGCAATCCGCCGGTGGTCCTTGTCCACGGCGCCGCCAACTCGGCCATCGTGTGGAGGCACTGGCAGGAGGAGCTGGCCGAACGCGGCTGGGCATCCTACGCCCTGGACTTGAGGGGCCACGGGAGAAGCGCGGTCATCGACCTTTCGACCACGACGATGGAGGATTACGCCACCGATATACAAAGAGTGACGACCATGTTGGACAGACCTCCCGTCGTCCTGGGCTGGAGCATGGGCGGCCTGGTCGCCATGCTGTACGCCTCGTGCGGGAAGGCCGCTGCCTGTGTGGCCATCGCGCCCAGTGTCCCGGCCCGCAGGACCGATCCCTCGGTCAGGTTGCGAGCGGGCGAGTACGGCGCTGCCGCCTATCGCATCACTAAACGCGGCCCCGAAGACCAGCCCGCCATGCCAGATTTAGACCTGGATGAGCGCAAGCTCGCCCTGGACTCCCTCAGCAACGAGTCTCGCTTCGCTCGGGACCAGAGGAAGGCCGGAATAGTCATCGAATCGATACCCTGTCCTCTGCTCCTGGTCACCGGCACCGAGGACACCGACTGGCCCGAGGAGATGTTCCGGGACCTGTGGCTCGAGCCGGACCGGTACAGCGTGCAGGGCGCATCCCATTGGGGGCTGGTGTTGAATCGCCGGGTCCTGCCTTCCACGGTCGAAAAGGTCACGGCCTGGGTATCAGAGAGTCTGCGGTAAATGCCCGTGCTCGCCGTATCCACCAGACTTTCGGCAGCCGACTCCCCGAACCCTCCCATCGTCCTTGTCCCCGGCTCTTTCGCCTCCGCCCTGATCTGGACCTATTGGCAGGACGAGCTGGCCAGGCTGGGCTGGATATCCCACGCCATCGATCTACGGGGCCACGGCCTTAGCACACCGATGGACCTATCGAAAACGTCGGTGGCCGATTACGTCTCCGACGTCCGTCGCGTCGTCGAGACCCTGGCCAGGCCACCGGTGATGATGGGCTGGAGCATGGGAGGCCTGCTATCGATGATGTACTCCAGCACCTATGGCGCCGCGGCGTGCATAGGCTTGGCGCCGACGCCGCCGGCCAACAGGCCGAACACCACTTTCGTCATCGAGGACGGCGAGTATCCCGCCTACATACCCGGAATGACCGACCGGCCTGTCGAAGACCAACCGTCTCTACCCGACCTGGACCTGGAAGAGAGGCAGACGGCCCTAGATGCGATGTCCAGGGAGTCCCGGTATGCCATGGGGGAGAGGATGGCCGGCGTGGTGGTGAAGTCGGTCCCCTGCCCTCTGCTGATCGCCACGGGCTCCGAGGATGTGACCTGGCCCAAAGACGCTGTCGTAGCCGGATGGCTCAACCCAGATCGCCACGTTATCGAAGGAGCGTCCCACTGGGGCTTACCCCTGAACCGGTCGGCCATTTCCGCCGCCGCGCCGGTCATATCCCGGTGGATCCTGGAGAACCTCTAGCCCACCAACTTTTTGACCAGGGCCACCTCATCCTCTCTTGTGACGGTTTCCCCATCCAGCCGGGCACGGCGAAGCTCCTTCAACATCTTTCCCAACTCCGGCCCACGAGGTACGCCCAGGTCCTGCAGGTCTCGACCGTTGAGGTGGGGAGCGATCGCTCTCAGCTCGGTTGTATAGAGCGCAATGCGCTCGGCCACCAGGGGAGACCCCGAGGCCACCCGGAACGCCGTCAACGCATCCTCCGATATTTTATCCAGCACATCAGCCAACCGGCTTCGCTTTAGATCGAGCATCTCCAGCTCTTGCCGCCGGCTCTTCAGCGTCATCGCGTCGGCTACGCCTTGGACCTGGTCTTTGGTGAACCGGTACGTGTGAAGGAACCGCCGGCTGTCTTCGTCCGAGCAACGGTACAGCAGAATGGACAGGTACACGACGATGGAGGGACGCCCCCCGGTCGACCTGGCCTCTCGGTACCTCTCCGCTAGCCACCCGTCGGCCTTCAGCGCCCCGTCCAGCCTTCCCAGCACCCCCAACTCGTCTGCCCTGATCAGAGCCAGCTCCGGCTGCTCCTCTCGCAGTACCAGCTCCAGCTCGTGACGGTTCCGGTCTACGCCCACCGATCCTATGGAAGGTAGGGCGCTCCTCAGAAGCCCTTCCGTTTTCGGTTCCAATCGAAATCCCAGCCGCTGTTCATAGCGAATGGCCCGCATGATCCGGGTCGGGTCGTCGGTGAAGCTGGCATCATGGAGGACCCTGATCAGCCCCTCGTTCAGATCTCCCCTGCCGTTGTAGGGGTCCAGGAGCCGGCCCGCCTCGGGTGGGCTGAGCTGCAGAGCGATGGCGTTTACGGTGAAGTCCCGGCGGGCCATATCGGTATCGATGGAGCCCGGCCTGACCAGTGGCAGGATCCCGGGTCTTGAGTACTCTTCCCACCGGGCCGTCGTCAGATCTACGGAGATGTCGTCTTTCGTGTAGGTGGCCGTACCGAACCTATCGTGGGTGACGACCCGCCCGCCGTCAGCTTCGGCTAGGCCCTGGGCCACCGCCAGTGCGTCGCCCTCCACGGCCAGGTCCAGGTCACCACTTTCCCGCTCCATTAGCAGGTCCCGCACCCGGCCGCCCACCAGGTAGAGAGAATGGCCCTGCTTCGAGCATATCTCTCCCGCCAGGCGCACGACCTCCCAAAGTTCGGGGGACAGAGACCTTTGGAGCGCATCGATGGGACCGGTGTTAGGAGACAAAGGATCGCACCATGGTAAACAAGAGGTATAGAAAGGCCATTATAGCATCCGGCTTTCCGCACCTCGTTGGTTTGCTTTTGGGCACTCCGGTGCTAAAATGGGTATATTCCACAAAAGAAAGGCGGAAGCATATGGTCGAAAAGATAGATATGACCGTTTACTACGACTACCTCTGACCCTACGTCCGCGTTGCAGCAGTCTGGCTGCAAGACGTCAAGGAAGCCTACGAAGGCGAGATGAACATCACGTGGAAGAACTTCCCGTTGGAGCAGGTCAACAGCAAGGAAGGCGAAGACTGGAAGCTGTGGGAGCAGCCCGAGTCTTACGCCAGCCGCGGCCTCCTGGCCCTGCGTGCAGGGGAAGCCGCCAAGAAGCAGGGCATGGATGCCTTCAACAAGTTCCACGTCATCCTCCTGAACGCTCGCCACGTGGACCGCAAAGCCATCGACAACATGGACATCCTCGTGGATGCCGCCACCAAGGCGGGGCTGGACGTCGATAGGTTCAAAGAGGACATCAAGGACCCCGAGGCCCTGAAGACCATCGCCGCCGACTATGAGGAGGCGAAGAGCAAGCACGGCGTGTTCGGCGTGCCAACCATCGTCTCAGAGGACGGCAACGCCGCCTTCGTCAAGATGATGCCGCCTCCGGCTTCAGACAAGGCCCTGGAAGTATTCGAAGGGGTCTTCGACGTCGTGTCCACGAAACCTGACGTGCTGGAGATCAAGCGACCCGAACCTCCCGAGGCCTAGACTGCGGCGTTCCGGTTCCAATGCCCGACCTGGATGAGCTTCAGCGGATCATCGGGGTCGAATTTGCCGACCCGTCGCTTCTGAGCAAGGCTCTAACTCACAGCTCTTTTCTGAACGAGAATCCAGCACCGGGCCTGGAACACAACGAACGGCTGGAGTTCCTGGGTGACGCCGTCATTGGCTACGTCGTCGCCCAGGAGCTTTACCTCCGCTTCCCGCACCTCTCCGAAGGTGAACTCACCGAGCTTCGTGCCGGCATGGTCCGAGCCGAGTCCCTCGCTGAAATCGCCCTCGACTTGCACCTCGGCGAGTACCTGACCCTCGGTCGGGGTGAGGAGCAGGGGGGCGGCAGGGACCGTACCGGCAACCTGGGGAGAGCCCTGGAGGCATTGGTCGGCGCTCTTCTCCTCGATCAGGGAATGGAGACGACCCGCTCCTTCCTACTCAAACAGCTGGAAAGTCGCCTGGGAAGCGCCGTCAAAGAGGGCCCGAAGAAAGACTACAAGTCCCAGCTCCAGGAGTACACCCAGCTCCGATGGAAGATTCAACCCGACTACGTGACCGTCGAGGATCCGTCGCCCGATAACACTCCGCAGTTCTCCGCCGAGGTCATGGTACAAGGCGAGGTGATGGGCCGCGGTACCGGTCCCACCAAGCGCACCGCCCAGCGACACGCCGCCGAGGAGGCGCTCCAATGCCTCCAACTACGAGATACATGATGTAGAGATTCGCCGCCTAGTTTTCCCTTTGATATCCGCCCTAGAGCGGATGTAGGCTCTTTCCCGAATCGGCCCCACTCCCAGATCGGTTTGCCCTCCCACCCGCCCTGGGACGTATAATTTTGGGGGGCACATCCCCCAATCCCCCTGCCAGAGGGAAGCCCTCTGGAATCCTTGGAAGGGGAGCCTGGGGCAAGCTTAGGGGTTGCAACACGGCCCGGACTGCATCCGTAGGCGCGCTCTGCTCGCTTAGACTGCCGGGGGAAAGTCGATGGAACAAGGGGTGTGCAGAGGGGCGAAGCAAGTTCTTCTCAGACTACCTGCTGGGGGCCGGGAGTCTGAGGGTGTCCCTCATAAACAATCGATACCCCCTTCCTGGCTAGGAAGGGGGCCAGGGGGATGGTCGAAAGGGTGCTAATAACACTCAGTACAACAATGTTGACCCTGTTTTTCGCAGCGTGCTAGGATAGCTTACCGGTAATCGAC
Organism: Dehalococcoidia bacterium; assembly: GCA_965197645.1. Classification (GTDB taxonomy): domain Bacteria; phylum Chloroflexota; class Dehalococcoidia; order Plut-88900; family Plut-88900. The sequence goes on from OZ240219.1 coordinate 2,140,267, forward strand.
ATGCCTTTCCTGAAGCTCCTCAAGCGGGAGAAGAAGACCGAAGAAGCTGTCCAGCGCACCAAACGCGGCTGGTTCAATCGTGTCACCGGTATCCTGCGCAGCCCCAAGATCGACCAGGAGTTCTGGGACGATCTGGAGGAGCTGCTGATCTCCGCCGACGTTGGTGTCACCACCACCACCAGGCTCTCCGAGGCCCTCCAGGAACGCCTGAAGAAGGACCGGTTGCGGAACGCCGATGAGCTTCAGCAGGTCCTGCGAGAGCAGATGATCCACATCCTGAGCTCTCCCGGCAACAACGGTGGGTTCCTGGCTTCCACCGATGCTCAACCCGCGATCGTACTCGTAGTTGGGGTCAACGGAGGAGGAAAGACCACATCCATCGCCAAGCTCGCCCACGCCCTCAAAGAGGATGACAAAAAGGTGGTCATCGCCGCGGCCGATACCTTCCGTGCCGCGGCCATGGAGCAGCTGCAGGTATGGGGCAAGCGGCTCGAGGTCGAGATTATAGCCCATCAGCCGGGCGCCGATCCCGGGGCCGTCGTGTTCGATGCCCTCCACAGTGCGAAGAGCCGCGCCGCGGACGTAGTCCTCATTGATACCGCCGGCCGGCTTCACACCAAGTACAATCTCATGGAAGAGTTGAAGAAGATCAACCGGGTCATTAAACGCTTCGACCCCACCGCCCCCCACGAGGTATTGCTGACCATGGATGCCGTTACCGGCCAGAACGGCCTCTATCAGGCCAAGGCTTTCGTCGAGGCCGTCAATGTGACCGGGATATTTCTGTCCAAGCTGGACGGCACGGCCAAAGGCGGCATTCTCCTGAACATCTGCGAAGAGCTGAACATCCCCATCCACTTCATCGGTACCGGAGAAGGCCCCGAAGACATGGCCCCCTTCGAGCCCAAGACCTTCGTCAACGCCCTCTTCGATTAGCTCGATTCCAGCCCCGCACGATCGTCCTGTATCCCCTTGATGCACCAGGGCTACAGACATGATGCTTGTCTCAAAGAGACTGATGTCTCCGTGCCAATCGCCCTCCCTCGGGCAGTTTTGTCGATGGAGACACACTGATCTAACAAGGAACAAGGGGGCGGGGAGCCTGCGGATGCCATCCGGGGCGGGAGGGAGGGTAAACTAACGTGGGTGGGGGTATTGAGCAACCCCAGCGATGAGCACATCAGATGTAGAGTTCCGGACATTCCATCATTATCGGTGTAGACCCGAGATAGAGTAGAGACCGCTATCAGATGACCTTGTTGACCTTCCATGCTTGACTTCTTCACCTGGTGGATATCCCTGGAGGCCGCGGGTCTTATCGCCCTGCCTCTGGCCTTCCGCTTGTTCTCGGGCCTCCCCGATAGGGGCTACGCTTTCGCCAAGCCCCTGGGCCTCCTGCTGACCGGGTACCTGTTCTGGCTAGTAGGGCTCACTGGATTTCTATCCAATAGCCGTATGACCATCGGGCTGGTGGTGATTGCCATTGGAGTGGTTTCCCTCTACCTGTTGCGCCACCACTGGCCCGACTTGGGGAAGTTCCTTTGGCGAGAAAGGTGGACCGTTCTTGCCGTCGAGGTCCTCTTCTTCGGGGCATTCGCCTTGTGGGCACTGGTCCGGTCCTACGATAGCGCCATCCTCCACACCGAGCAGCCCATGGATTTCGCCTTCCTCAACGCCTCCATCCTGTCTCAGAACTTCCCTCCCAACGATCCCTGGCTCAGCGGAAACTCCATCAGCTACTACTACTTCGGATACCTGATAAGCGGAGCCTTGGCCAAACTCACGGGCGTTGCCGGGAGCGTCGCCTACAATCTGGCCCTCGCCCTGGTCTTCGCTCTTACTGCTACGGCCGCCTTCGGCCTGGTGTACAACCTTGTCCGTATGCACCGCGGTGATGGCCGAATGGGCCAGGCAACGCCTATAGCTCTGGGCCTTCTCGGCTCCCTGTTCGTCGTGGGAATCGGCAACCTCCAGGGCTTCGTCGAGAGCATCCGGACCTTGGGCCTTGGCACCGACGGCCTCTGGGACTGGTTTGGCGTACCGGGCTTCAGCGGCGTCCCCTCGGACGCATCGTTGTACCCCGACCAGTACTGGTGGTGGTTCCGGTCCACCCGTGTGATCGAGGCTACTGCGGGTGACGGCGTCCGGGCCATCACCGAGTTCCCCAGCTTCAGCTTCATCCTCGGCGACCTCCACCCTCACGTGATGTCTCTTCCCTTTGTGCTCCTAGTGCTCGGCCTCGGACTCCAGAGCCTGACGTCTAAGGAGATCGTAGATTGGCAATGGGCCGTAAAACACCCGTTACGGGTGCTGATCGTCGCCGTCGCGCTGGGCGCTCTGGCCTTTCTAAACAGCTGGGATCTGCCCACGGGAGCGGCCGTGATTCTCGGCCTCACACTGCTCAATAACTATCGATTGTGGGATGGGTTGAGCTGGGAGCGACTCCGCGACTGGGCCATATTCGCGATGGCGCTGGGCATCCTGGTGCTGCTTCTGTACCTGCCTTTCTACCTCGGCACCAGGCCCCAGCCGCTGTTCCCCTGGGTCCTACCCGTCGAAGACGTTAACACACGGTACATCCACTATCTGCTCGTACTTGGGTTGCTCCTGTTCTTCTGCATCTCCTTCCTAGTCGTCCGCACGTGGCCTATATGGAAGAGGGCCGGGTTCTCCTGGCCTCTGGCCGGCGCGTCCGTGGGCACCACCCTCCTCCCATTCACCGCGTGGATCGTATCGGTCCTCCTCCTGGGAGCCGTCCAAGGCGATATAGCAGACAGCCTGACCGACGTAGGCTGGCGGTTTGTAATGCTCCTGCCTCTGCACGCCGTCATCGCCGTAGCCCTGTTCTCCCTGCTCCGATCGGCCCGTCCACTAGGCCGGTCTGGGCCCCCGTCCTCGACGAGCCTGCTCTTTGTCCTCGCCCTGGTCCTGACCGGATTCTCACTCACACTCGGCCCAGAGCTATTCCGCATCGCCGATCTCTTCGGTACCCGGATGAACACCGTCTTCAAGTTTTACTACCAGGCGTGGATCGTGCTGGCCATCGCCTCCGCCTTCGCCGTGTACTATGTATCGACGAAATGGCGGCGGGACGCCACTTGGCGTAGGATGGGCCTGCTCGGCTGGTCCGGCGTTGCGGCGGTTCTGGTCGTCGGTTCCGGCCTTTACGTCTATGGCGCTATCGAGAACAAGACCGGAGGCTTCTCTTCGGACCGGAGCCTGGACGGCCTGGCTTTCGTTGAGCGACGCAGCAGCGCCGAGGCGGAAGCGATGCGATTTCTGGTCTCCGAAGGCGCTCCGGACTCGGTCATCGTAGAGGCCGTAGGAATCACTCGCGATGGCTCTCCCTCGGGCGACTACCACCGGGGCTTCAACGAAGAAGGCGAACCGTTGAACCTGGAGTATGGTCGGGTGTCCGGTCGCACCGGGCTGCCCACTTTGCTGGGCTGGGCCGGCCATGAGCACCAGTGGCGAGGCTCCCGCCACGGCTTCAATGAACGGATGAACGACGTAACCGAGATCTACACCGGCTCCGATGCATCCCTCACGAGGGAACTCCTGGACAAGTACGGCGTTACCTATGTATACGTGGGCAGTATCGAAAGGGCCAGATACGATTCCCTGGACATCGAAAAGCTGGACCGGATAATGGACAGGGTGTTCGATGAGGGCGGCATAACCATTTTCGGGTACGATGACCAGTGACCATTCAAAACTATAGGAACCACCGTCCTTGATTCACGATACCCAGGCCAACACTTCGACAGGCCTTGATGCCGCGGCCGATCACCTCTATCCGGTCGGCGGCATCTCGAGATGGGAGCTTCTCTTCTACGCTGTGCTCCTCACCGTCGCCGGTGTGATGCGCTTCTGGGACCTGGGCAGCCGGGCCATACACCACGACGAGAGCCTCCACGCCTTCTTCAGCATGGACCTGATCGGCGGGTTCAAGCACAATCCGCTGATGCACGGCCCCCTCCAGTTTTTTGGCATCAGCGCATTCACCAACGTATTCGGTTCCAGCGATGCTGCCGTTCGAGCCCTGGCTGCTTCCCTGGGCACGATCTTGGTAGGCCTGCCCGTATTTCTTCGCAGCTACCTCGGCCGATGGGGCAGCATCATCGCCAGCCTGTTCCTCGCCTTCTCCCCGACCTTGCTGTACTACAGCCGGTTCGCCCGCAACGACATCTACATAGCCGTTTGGACCCTGGGCCTGATCATCTGCGTGTGGGGCTACCTGAGCAGCGGCAAGGCCAGGTACCTGTACGTAGGGGCCGCGGCCCTCAGCCTGAGCGTGGCCACCAAGGAGAACACCTACATCACCGTCATAATTCTAGTCAGCTACCTGTTCATCCTGTGGCTCCGGCAGCCCTTCGCCGAACCCGAGGCGGCAGGCCAAAGTACAGGTGGAATATCCAGCGTTCCGCCGCGTCTCCGGTCTTTCCTGTCTCGAACAGCCGAGTATCTGGCCTTCGCCCGCCGGCTTCTCATTCCGTCTGCTGTCCTCTTCACCATTGCCGCGGCCTGGGTCGCCTCGTCCATCCTATGGTCGCTGGACATTTACGGCATGATCGGCAGGGTGGACTTTACCTTCAGCGTGATCTCGCTGCTCGTTGCCGTAGGCGCCTATTTCGTAATAATTGCCTGGGCGCCCGTCCTCCGAGGTCCCGTCTCGTCACTTGCCGATAAACTAGCGGCCCTAGCTCTTGGAAAACCCGAAGCAGGCCGTTTTCGGAGGCTCCTTCAAGGGCCGTCCGTCAGTCGCTTGTCCCGGCCGGGCGCCCTCTGGCTCCTCATCCTCCTGCTCATGCTGCCCCTGACCGCTGCAGGCCTGGGACTGGTGCAGGAGTCTTTGGACCTGACCCTGGCCAACCCCAACGCTCTCGGGGGTGCGCCTGAGGGCCACAAACCCGGCTTCCCCGATGGTGTGCCGGTGGGAAACATCAGTCTCGCCGTGGCCATTGGGCTGGTCATTCATCTGCTGGTCATTGCCGTTGCCGTCGGGCTGAAGTGGCATTGGAAGCGGTTCCTGGTCAGCAGTCTAATTTTCTGGGGGATATTCGTCTTCTTCTTCACCACCATATTCACCAACCTCGGCCAGGGGCTTGGAAGCGGTTTATGGCAGTCTCTCGGCTACTGGATCGCGCAGCAGGAAGTCGAGCGCGGAGCTCAGCCCTGGTACTACTACGGCCTGCTGACCCCCGCCTACGAGTTTCTGCCCCTCGTCATCGTCCTGGGCGGCGCAGGCTGGTATCTCTTTTCGCAGTGGACCTCCAATATGTACCGCTTCTGGCTGGTCCACGCAGTCCTAGTCTCTCTGTTCTTCTTGCTCCTTCTCTCCACCTTCTGGATGCCCGATTCCAATGGCCATCAGCTGGTGCTTGGACTCCTGTTCCTCGGCTTCTCCGTCACGATTTTGGCCCTGTACCTCTTCGCTGACCGTTCCTTCCTGCACAGCCGTGTCTTCATCGCCGACGTAGCCATGCTGCTGCTTTACATGCTCAACTGGGTCATCCCCAGGGTCCTCGAGCTACGAGACCTCCCCGTGTTCAGCCACCTCTGGGACGCCCGCTCCCCGCTGATAGTCATCATCCTGATGGTGTCCATCGCTTTGATCACGTACAAGACCGTGTCCAAGGAGGGGAAGTTCACCTGCTTCCTGGTCTACTGGCTCGCCCTTACCCTCGTCCTGTACGGCTTTGCCGGCGAGAAGATGCCCTGGCTTATGGTCCACACCGCTCTCCCTCTCGCCATTCTGGCAGCCAAGATCCTGGGCACCCTGTTGAAGCGAATCGACCTTCGACGGACCAGCTTGAACCCTCGATGGTTGATGGGCCTGGCCGGGGTCCTACTGATAGGGATGCTGACCTTCCATACGGTTCGGGTGTCCGTTGAGGCCAGCTATGGCATAGGCCGGGAGGGCAAGGGCGATATTCCCATCGAGATGCTGGTCTACACCCAAACCTCGCCCGACATCAAGGCCGCCCTCGCCCGCATAGATGATTTGGCGGCGAGCGGTGACAAGGGCGAATTGCTGCCCATCCTCGTTGATCGCACCAACGGGTTCGGGTACCCCTGGCGCTGGTACCTGCGAGACTACAAGACGGTGCAGTGGCTCTGCCTGGAAAACAATCCCAACGACAATGACTGCAACCCCATGTCCGAGACCCCCACCGCCGACGTCCTAATCGTGCACCATCGCAATCGTGATGCATCCATACAGTTTCTAACCGAGTTCGATGACGGGCAGCGGATAAGACACCGGGCCTGGTTCCCCGAGTTCGAGACGTACAAGGAGGGATTCGGCGCAATGTCTCTGCACCGGTTCTTCAGCAGCCTGGCCAGCGCCGATAGCTGGAGGCAGTGGTGGAACTACTTCGCCTTCCGGGAGCTGGATGACGACAAACCCACAGGCTCCGAGGACTCGGTCCTTTTCTTCCGCCTCGAGAGCGGCGCCCCCGCCGAAAGTCGTCGGGACTAGTCGGCCCTCCCATCTGCTCTTCCGTTTGCCCCTCTCCACCCACCCAACCTATAATTGGTGCGTTACTATCTTCACAGAGCCTGCCGGCACGCCGCCTGCAAGCAAGGAACTCCCGATAGGTAAGCCGACCCCCAGCAGGTAAACTAATCTATTGTTAAGCTCTAAGCGATTTTGGTTGGGCCTCCTAGTAAGCGGCCTCTTTCTCGCCCTTTTCCTCTACGGCATCGACTATCCTCGGACCGGCGAGGCGCTGCAGGGCGCCAACTACATCTATGTCCTACCGGCCATCGCAGTCTACTTCGGTTCCCTCTTCTTTCGTACATACCGGTGGCAGTTCCTGCTCCGGCACCTGCGGCCCCTTTCCATGGCCCGCCTCTATCCGGTGGTCGTGATCGGGTACATGGCCAACAACGTTTTGCCCGTGCGGCTGGGCGAGGTCGCCAGGTCCTACTACCTGAGCAAGCAGGAGAACGTCAGCGCCACCTCTACCCTCGCCACCGTGGGCGTCGAGAGGGTCTTCGACGGGCTGACCCTCATGTTCTTCGTGCTGGTGGTCTGGCCCTTCCTGCCGCTGGGCGATTTCTTCAAGGATGATGCGGGCGCTATCGAGCTGGTAAGGACCATCGGCGGCGCAGTGGTAATGGTAATGTTCGTGGTAGCCATTGTGTTGTTCGTAGCCGTGACAACCTACCCGACTTTGGGGCGCAGGTTGACCACCCTGCTACTGGTCTTCGTTCCCGGTCGCTTCAAGGACACCGTCCGCATGCTCTGCGAGCAGTTCATCCGTGGCCTGGAGTCCCTGAACAGCCCGGGTAGGCTGTTTATCATCTTCGTCCTGTCCATTCCAATCTGGATGATGGAATCGGTGATGTACTACCTGATCACCTTGTCCTTCGACCTGGACGCTTCCTTCGCCCTCATCATGCTCACCACTGCCACCTCAAATCTGATCGGCGCCATTCCCAACACCTCGGGCGGGATAGGAACCTTCGAGTGGGCGACCAAGGTCACCCTGGTCTCATTCGGCATTCAGACCGAGCCAGCGGTGGCCTACGCCGCCGCCCTTCACGTAGTCCTGTGGCTGCCGGTTGTCATTGCAGGGCTGGTCTACCTTTGGACCCATCACGGCTCTCTCGTAGAGATACTCAGGCAGCGACCCGTAGCCGAGCTGGCCGACGGCCCCGCCGTCCAGGCTGCTTCGCTGAAGGGAGATAGCGAAAAGTGAACATCGGTGTGATAGGCGCCGGGGCGGCAGGTCTCGCCGCGGCCTATGACCTGGCTAAGAAGGGCCACAAACCGGTCGTATACGAGGCCAGCCCCTACGTTGGCGGTCAGGCCGCAACCTTCGACGTGGGCGGCGGCCGGCTGGAGAAGGGCTACCACCACCTCTTCACCAGCGACACCCATATGACCTCCCTCATCGAGGAGATAGGCCTGGGGCACAAGCTCAACTGGATCGAATCGAAGGTCGGCTTCTACCACGGCGGCAAGCTCTACGACTTCGTTTCGCCAGTGGACCTGCTGAAGTTCTCTCCCATCAGCATGGTCGATAGGGTCAGGCTGGGCTTCATCAGCCTGCTGCTCCAGCGGACGAAGAACTGGCGCAAGTTCGAAGGGGTCACGGCCTCCCAGTGGATCAAGAAATGGGCGGGCAAACGTAACTACGACGTGGTGTGGGGCCCGCTGCTGCGGGGCAAATTCGGTGACAGCGCCGATGAGGTGGGCATGGCCTGGTTCTGGGGCAAGATATACCTTCGGTTCGCCTCCCGGGGCAAGGGCATGCAGAAGGAGAAGCTGGGATATCCCATGGGAAGCTTCGGTGAGGTATTCGAGGTCCTCGCCGACAAGATAAGGGGCATGGGCGGCGAGGTCCATCTCTCCACACCCGTCACCGAGATCAAGGTGGAAGACGGCAGGGCCGTCGGGGTGGAGATGAAGAGGAAGAACGGCGATGCCGTCTTCCGAGACTTCGACCTGATCATCTCCACCACCCCTTCCTATGTCTTCCCACGCCTTGTGCCCAGCCTACCCGACGAATACGTCCGGCAACTGACCCAGACCAAGTATCACGCCGCCATCCTGGTGGTGCTGGTGTTGAAACATCCCCTTTCTCACATCTACTGGCTCAACCTCTCGGATAACGAGATTCCCTTCCTGGCCGTGATCGAGCAGACCAATTTCGTCGATAAGTCCCTATACGGTGGGAAGCACGTCGCCTATCTCTCCAACTACCTGGGCAAAGAGAACCCCATGTACAGCATGTCCCAGGAGGAGCTGCTGGAGGAGTACGTACCCCATCTCCAGAAGATCAACCCTGCCTTCGAGCGGGACTGGATCGAGGAGTACTCCTACCATCGGGAAGAGGCTGCCCAGCCCATTATCACCACCAACTACTCGGCCAAGATCCCCGATATGCGCACCCCCATCAAGGAGCTCTACCTGGCCAACACCACCCAGATCTATCCCGAGGACCGGGGCACCAACTACAGCGTCCGTTTGGGGGAACGGGTCAGCAGGATGGTCATCGAGGACCATCCAGATCGGCTCTAGTCAGCGGCAGAAGAGCGGCCGTGCTCAGGTCGCCTTGGTCGCTGGTAGTGGCACGGGCGCCGCACTCTTGTAGAAATAGGCGAACACCGCTCCTCCCAGCAGGACGAATACCACCGTCAAGGCAGCGAACTCGAACCCGTGGACGTACGCGGCCTGGGATTCGGCCGCGGGTAGGAGTTCGACGGCCGCAGGCAGGACCATAGATAGCGCTACTGCGGAGGCCGTCGCCCCAAAGGCGTGTCCCAGCTCCCTGGTGGTTTCCAGCATTCCTGAGGATACGCCCCGATGCTCCAGCGGCAACGCGCTCATAATCGCGGCGTTGTTGACAGGGTTGAACACGGACGTCCCGAACGATATGGGTATCATCATCAGGGGCAACGCCCAGAAGGGGACCTGCCCGGCCAGCAGTCCGAAAACTAGAAATCCGCACGCAATGGTCGACATCGCTCCCGGCCGCAGCAGCTTTGGCCCGTACTTATCGTACATCCACCCCGCCCCCAACGGCAGCAGCAGTCCCAGCGTTTGGTTCGGGACCAGGACCACCATGACCATGAGGGGCGCTTTGCCGAATCCCTCCTCCACCAGGATGGGCATCAGGGTCATCGTGGCAAGCATCGAGAAGTGAAAGGCTACGTTGGCGGTCAGTCCCAGCGAAAAATACTTCTCCCGAAAGTGCCTCAGGTCTATCAGCGGGTGTTTGACCCTCCACTCCACCAGGACAAAGGCTGCCAGCAGGACCAGGAACAGCCCGTGCATCGGCAGGTGATAGGAGAGAGCATCGGAGCTGGTGAAGGACTCCTCTCCCCCGTGCATATGGACTCCCGAGAGCACCAGCGTGGACACCGTGGCAACCAGCAGAATGCTCCCGATGATATCGATCCCGCCCAGCCGTTCGTGCTTCACCCTGACCTCGTGCAGCACCATAGGCAGGGTGACCAGAATCGCTATCACGCCGATGGGCACGAAGGACAGAAATGCTATCTTCCAGGTGGCGAACTGCAGCGATAGGCCGAAGGACGCCAGCCCGAACAGTGTTCCAAACCGAGACCCGATGATCGGCACGGCGAAGGCCCGGCCCCGCTCTCCCACGGGGAAGGTGGCAACCAGGATGGCGTTGGAGTTGGCCGTGATCAGCGCCGCGCCGAAACCGCCCAGCGCTCGGAAGATGACCAGGTCCATGAGGCTTCGCGAGAAAACGCTGAGGAGCGCCGCCAGTGTTGCGGCCACCACTCCCAGGAAGAAGAGACGTATGTGGCCGAACTCGTCGCCCATGCGGGCCGCCAGCAATACGGTGCTCCCCAGCGTGAGGAGGTAAACGATCACGATCCACGCCGCCTCGTCGACATCGACGTTGAAGTCATCAGCCAGCGTGGGCAGTGAAAGGGCGACGGGCAGGCTGGACATCTGCACCAGCAGGTACCCGCTGGAGACGCCCATCAATACCTCTCGCCTCTGGGATGACGATACTAGCGGTCGGAGGGCATCGGGAAGTCTCATGGGAGCTCTGGAGAAACGGCGCTGCTAACCTTCAAAGCGGCTTGCACCAATATAGCACCTCCTACCCGGCTGTCCAATCGGCCTCTGCCGTTTTGTCCCTTCGCCCCGCTTGAACTGCCGCCTAATCTGGGGCATAATACGGCCAGCGGTTAGTTAGAAAAATCACGACCATTCCCAGCCCCTCCAGATTGGGTGGCCTCTTTGATCGACAAAATCCGGCTAGCGCTCCAGCGACAGGATGAGGAAGAGGTGACCGTCCTCTCCTCCCTTATCGAGGTGCAGAACGAGATCGGTTACCTGCCGGAAGAGGCCATCGCCATGGTTGCCGAGTTCACCGGGGCCTCCACCAATGACGTATTCGGCGTCGCCACCTTCTACACCCACTTCCGCTTCGAGCCTCCCGGCGCCCACACCCTGGAAGTCTGCTGGGGCCCCTCCTGCCACCTGCTGGGCGCACCCGAGATAATCCAGACCGTCCAGCGGGAGTTGGAGTTGGACGAAGAGGGAACCACATCCGATTCTCAGTTCACCTGGAAGCGCAGCTCCTGCGCCGCAGCCTGCGCTCATGCCCCGGTCCTCATTCTGGATGAAAAGGTGTACGGCCGCCTCACCCCGGAGAGCACGAAGGAGCTATTGACCAACTCCAAGAACGGCGCCGGATAGATGACCTACGTCAGTGCTGACTAAACTCCAGGCACGAGTTGCCCAAAGGCTATGACAAACACATTCGCAGAGCTGCAAGAGAAGGCCCAGACCGGCTGGGACGCCATACTGAAGGCCGATACCACCCAGATCTTCGTCGGTACCGCCACCTGTGGCCGTGCCGCCGGCGGACTACAGGTAATCGATGCCCTCCGTCAGGCCCTGTCGGACAGTAGCCTCAATGCCGAGATCTACGAGGTCGGGTGCAACGGACTCTGCTTCGCAGAGGTTCTGGTAGACATAATCAAAGCGGGTCGTCCGAGGATTTCCTATCGCAACGTCACACCGGACATCGCCCGGCAGCTGATAGAAGACTACCTGGTCAATGACAATCCCCGTACCGACCTCGCCATGTCCGTCATCGGGGAAGGTTCCGTGGACAGCGTGCCCACCTTCTCAGACCTGCCCGAGATGAAGTCCCAGGTGCGGGTGGCCATGCGCAACTGCGGACTCATCTCCCCCTTCGACATCGATCATTACCTGGCCAATGGCGGCTACGCCGGCCTCCACCGCTGCCTCACCGAGCTGACCCCCGAAGAGGTGCTGGAGGAGCTGAAAAAGTCGGGCCTGCGGGGCAGAGGAGGCGCCGCATTCCCCACCTCCCTGAAGTGGAGCTTCATCGCCAACGCTCCGGGCCCCGTCAAGTACCATCTCTGCAACGCCGAGGAGGGCGACCCGGGCGCCTACAACGACAAGACCCTGCTGGAAAGCGACCCCCTCACCGTCATCGAAGGGATGACCATTGGGGGATACGCTACCGCTGCCAGCAAGGGCTATATCTTCATCCGTTGCCTCCACTTCGACGTGATCAAGCGGGTCCAGTCCGCCCTCGATCAGGCTCGAGAGTACGGCCTGCTCGGTGGTAACATCCTCGGCACTGATTTTAGCTTCGATATCGTCATCTCTCAGACAGGAGAGTCCTACGTCTCCGGGGAGGAGACAGCCCTCATGGAGTCCATAGAGGGCAAACGCGCCATGCCCCGCTACCGCCCGCCCTTCCCGGCGCAGGTGGGCCTGTGGGGTAAGCCCAGCAACATCAACAACGTAAAGACCTACGCCTACGTTCCCGAGATTCTGGCCAAGGGCGGAGACTGGTACGCAGGCATCGGCACCGAGAAGAGCAAGGGCACAGCCCTCGTTTGCCTGACCGGCAACATCGAGAAACCTCAGCTGGTCGAGGTGCCCTTTGGCCTGACCCTGCGACAGGTCATCGACGACATTGCCGGCGGCGTAAGCCCGGGCAAGGAGATCAAGCTTCTGCAGACCGGCGGCCCGCTGGGAGGCTTCCTGGGGGCATCCAAGCTGGACGTAGCCCTGGACTTCGATGAGATGGCCGCCGCCGGCGCCATCCTCGGTTCCGGGGGCATAATCGTCGGCGATGAGAGCTCTTGCGCCGTCGAGATGGCTAAAGTACTCGCCGATTTCAACAACGAGGAGTCCTGCGGCAAATGCTTCCCCTGCCGCCTGGGCGCCAAGCACATCCTGGAGGCCCTGGAAAGGATGACCCGGGGCGAGGCCAACGACGGTGATGTCGAGAAGCTGCTAGGCCTCAGTGGAACGCTTCTCACCTCGTTGTGCGGGCATGGCCAGCTATCGGTCAACCCCATCAGGTCGGCGGTCAACTTTTTCAAAGAGGAGCTGGATGCCCATATTCTTGACAAACGGTGTCCCGCCGGCCGTTGCCGGGACCTGGTAGGCCAGGGGAGCCCTCCCGCAAGTGCAGCGTGAGGAATTCGCGGTAGCGCTCCGGTACGTACGGCAGCTAAGCAGGGACTAGAACTGAGGACTTCGTGGCAGAAGAGATTACACTAACCGTAGACGACCGGACAATCAGCGCCCAGAAGGGTCAGACGGTTATCGAGGCGGCCAGGGCGGCGGGCATCTACATCCCCTATCTGTGCTGGCACCCCACCCTCAAGGCCTTCGGCGCCTGCCGCATGTGCGTCGTCGAGGTCGAAGGCGCACGGGGCACCCCGGCCTCCTGCACCACCGACGCCGCCGACGGCATGGTGGTCAAGACCAACACCGGGATGATCAACGACATACGCCACGACATCATGGACATGGTCCTCTCCGAGCATCCCCACGGCTGCCTCACCTGCCCACGCATCGATCACTGCGGTCCCACTGACATCTGCCTTCGTCACGCTAACGTCGTCGACCGGTGCGTTCTCTGCCCGCAGAACGAGCGTTGTGAGCTCCAGGACGTGGTCTACCACCTTCAGATGAAGGACTCGGACCTGCCTTACTCCTACCGGCACGTCCCACTCATCACCGAGAACCCTTTTATCGATCACGATATGAACCTCTGCATCGTCTGCGGCCGGTGTGTCCGGGCCTGCAACGAGATTGAAGGAGTCGACGCTATCACCTTCATCGAGAGGGGCGACCGGACCCTCATCGGTACCTCCCTGGGAGGCACTCTCTCCGACTCCGGCTGCACCTTCTGCGGCGTTTGCGTGGATGTTTGCCCCGTTGGCGCCATCACGGAGAAGGACCACAAGTGGACCGGCGCCCCTGAGCGCTCCGTCACTACCGTTTGCTCCCAGTGCAGCGTCGGCTGTCAGTTGGAGCTGCTGGTAAAGGGCGAAAAAGTGGTCCGCTCCATCGCCGACATTGATGGGCCCGTCAACCGGGGCCAAAGCTGTGCCAAAGGCAAGTTCGGCTATCTGTTCGTCAACTCCGATCAGCGTCTAACCACTCCCCTGGTCCGGCGCGACGGGCAGCTCGTCGAGGCCTCCTGGGACGAGGCGCTGGACCTCCTCGCCGAAAAGCTGCCCCAGTACAAGGGGGAGACCTTCGGGGCCCTGGCCGCTACAACCTCCACCAACGAGGAGAACTATCTCTTCCAGAAGTTCGTCAAGTGGACTATGGACTCGCCCAACCTGGACCACGTCGACAGGTCAACCGAGTCGGCCAGCATCGAACCGTTGCGCGAGATGTTGGGCGTCCCGGCCATGACCAACAGTTTCACCGAAATGGTCGACGCCAGGTGCCTGCTGGTCGTCGGTAGCGACATGACCTCCGACCATCCCGTTGCCGCCCTGCAGATCAAGGAAGCGGTCCGCCGTGGCGCCAGCCTCATCGTCGTGGACCCCGTCGAGACGGAGCTGGCCCAGCTTGCCACCTCCTGGCTCCGGCCCAGCCCTGGCACCGAGGCGGCTCTGCTCGCCGGAATGATCAAGCACATCATCGACGAAGACCTCCTGAACAGCGACTTCGTATCCCAGAACTGTGAGGGACTGGACGATCTCAAGTCCTCGCTCAGCGGCTTCTCCCTCGATGAAATCGAGAAAACCACGGGGGTCTCTACCGACAAGATAACGGATGCTGCCAAGAACTACTCCGACCAAGACCCAGCCGCCATCTTCTACGCTACGACCCACCTGTCCCCCGGCACCGGACCCGACGTGGCCAAGGCCTTGGTCAACCTCGCCCTGTTGACCGGCAATCTTGGCAAGCCCGCCTCTGGTGTGAATCCCCTGCGCTCCGATAGCAACAGCCAGGGCACCGTCGACGTTGGTTGCGTCACCGGTGCTTCAGGCTTGGGCTACTCGCAGATGATGGAGGCCGCTCGAAATGGTCGGGTTAAGGCGATGTATATCGTCGGAGACAGCCAGTGTACGGAGTCTCCCATAGACCTCGAAGCCCTCGATAACCTGGAGTTCCTGGTTGTCCAGGACATGTTCCTCACCGAGGCCGCCAGCCGGGCTCATGTCGTCCTGCCCTCCGCCTCGGCCTCCGAGAAAGACGGGACCTTCACTAACGCCGAGCGGCGAGTCCAACGGGTGAACAGGGCCGTCGATCCGCCAGGCGAAGCCCGTTCCGGCCTGCACATCATATGCGACATTGCGGTGCGCCTGGGCGCCATGAGCTACGCCAACCTCGATCCGGCCCAGGTCATAGAAGAGATCGCCAACCAGACGCCCTCCTACGCCGGCGTCCGTCACGATCGATTGGGACTGGCAGGTCTTCAAGTCCCCTGCCCATCCATCGACCATCCGGGTACTCCCATTCTTCACTCCGATGGCATCGCCAGGGGCAAGGGTCTTCTGTCGCCGGTGACCCACACGCCGTCAACCGCCGCTGCCGACTCCGAATACCCGCTAACTATCATCACGTCGATGATGCGGGAGATCAAGGGCGTGATCGAGCTCAACGGCGAGATAGTAGCAACCCTGCACCCAGAGGACGCCGCGCCTCTGGGTCTGACGGACGAAGACCAGGTTGAGATCATCACCGCCAGCGGCGCCGTCAGGGCCAAGCCCCGGGTCAGCCCAGACTCCGCCAAGGGGACGGTGTTCCTCCTCTACCCCCACACCGAGACGCTGGTCCAAACCCTATACAACACTCCCGCCGGCCCTACGTGGGACCCTGCCTCCCTAAACTTCACCGGGGCCAAAGCCGTCAAACTCTCTCCGGTTCCTGCCTAGCTTACTTTCGACCATCCCCCTAACCCCCTTCCTGCCAGGAAGGGGGTAACAGATAGTTTCCGAGGGACACCCCTTCGGCTGGCTCAGGGCAGACTCCCGGCCTCCGGCAGGCAGTCCCAGAAATACACCTTCGCCTGTCTGCATACCCCATATGTCTTCAGCCTGCTTTGGATGTACTAGACATAAGAGGCAGCAATGTCGATGAAAAGCAGTGGGGGCCGTCCTTCCCGGGAAGGACGGCCCCCAATCGATTACCCATGAACGAAGGTAAGGCTAGTATGCGCTCCGCTTCGTAATGGGGATCTTCACGTATGGCTGGTTCTTCGACGGGTCGATCGGCCGGCGCTCGATGAACGCCATCCGCCGTTCCTTGCACTCCTCTTCCGCATTGTAGTTGGGTATGTGCCTCTCCACGGGACCCTGATCGGGGAAGATGAAGTCGTCGTGCTCATTGTAAGAGATCTTCTGCATCTGCAGAATCACCGGGCTCACGTTCTTGATGAGGCCGATCCACCGGTCAACCTCGTCCCATAGCTCATCCGGCTCGACGACCTTGTTCACCAGCCCCATCTGGAACGCCTCTTCGGCCGTATACTGCTGGCACACCATCCATATCTCCCGTGCCCGCTTCTGTCCCACCCGGGCCGCCAGCATCGCTACGCCGTGCCCCGCAGCCGGGCTTCCTACTCTCGGCCCCGTCTGCCCGAACCGAGACTTGGTCGTCGCTATGGTGTAATCCGCGGTGTAGCCCAGGATGTTTCCAGAGCCGATGGCGTAGCCGTCCACCGCGGCGATCACCGGCTGAGGCATCTGCCGCATCACGTCCTCGTATCCAATTTCCGCTGTGCCCGCGTACTCCCCCACCTCCGCGTCCGGGTCGTAGCTCTGGTCGTTCCCGGTGCAGAAACCGTTGGGCCCCGCGCCGTGGACCACCAGCACGCGGATCGAGCTGTCCTGGGAGCAGTCCCACATAGCGTGGGCCATCTGGTCCATGGTGATGCCCCGCTTGGCGTTGTAGGTCTCCGGCCGGTTGATCAACAGCCAGGCCACACCGTCGTCCTTTTCGTAGACAATATCCGAGTAGTTGTTGGAATCGAACACCGATGCCTTGTAGCCGCTGAACTTCTGATCGATCATGTCCACGGCGCCGTGGGCCACCTGGATCAGCTCCGCCGTGGAGTAGTCTCCCTGGACCGGGCCGCTGATGTTGTCGCTGCCCAGTTCAGCATCGATGCCACCCCGAGCCGCCAGCCACCGTGCGTAGCCCCTGGTGAAGTCGTGCACCGCGGCGCAGGCTCCGTGGGAAAAATCGATCCGCTGGCCCGTGGATGAGTTGTCCACCGTGAGGTTGAAGCCTGCTCGCCCTCCTCCCGAAGGCGTCTTGAGGCCCAGGTTTAACCGGACGCCCGCCGGTTCGTAGTTGATTCCCGTCTCGAACTGAATTTCGCCTGACATTGCTCTCCTCCCTAACCGTTTAGAGTTGGACCTTGGCAGGCTCGAAACCGTTGCCGAGACCGCCTGATTCGCACTGGATGATACCACGATGCAGATGTGGAAGATAAGCCGATTCGCCGGTTATAATCATCCCAACTCTCCCGATAGAGGCGTCACATGGAACGACCCATCTTTAAACCAGTCGGCACCCCGTCTGTACAGCTCGACACACCGGCCCTCGTGGTCGACCTTGATCTTCTCGACCGGAATATCGGCACAGTCCATTCCTTTTTCGCCGGTCGGGAAGCCAAGCTTCGACCCCACGTCGAGGCCCACCGATGCCCAACCATCGCCCACCGGCAGCTGGCCGCCGAAGGCACTGCAGGCGGCATTACTGTCAACACGATAGGTCAGGCCGAGCACTTCGCCGGTGCAGGCTTCCCGGATATCTTCATTGCCAGCCCGGTGGTCACCGGCGCAAAGATCCAACGACTCTGTTCTCTGGCGAATCGTTGCCGGGTCACCGTCGCTGCTGACAACCCTCAGAACGTCAACGATCTCTCCGAGGCCGCTTCCCGGGCCGGCGCTACCCTCGACGTACTGGTCGACGTCAACACCCGACTCGATCGTGGCGGCGTAGAGCCCGGCCAACCCTCCGTTGACCTGGCGTCCTTGGCATCCAAAGCCGAAGGTCTCCACTTCTCGGGACTGACCACCTACGAAGGCACTATCTTCGATGATGTGGCCACCGAGACCCGCAAGGCCCTTCAACCTCTCCTTGATACCCGGGAGACGGTGGAAAGGGCCGGACTCGACGTAGAAGTGGTGAGTGCCGGTGGCACCCACAACTATGAGGTGGTAGGAGACATGTCCGGCATCACCCAGGTCCCCGCCGGCTCCTACGCCCTGCTGGACCAGCGATACCGCTCCTTCCTTCCCCAGCTTCAGCCCGCCGCCAGGGTGCTGGCCACCGTCACCAGCCGGCCGGAGCCCACCGTCGTTATCACCGATACCGGTCAGAAAGCCATCGGCGCCGACGGCGGCGAGCCGGTGGTCGAAGGTCTCCCCGGCGCCACGATAGCCGGCCTCAGCGCTGAGCACGGAAACCTCACCCTAGGCAGCCCCAGCTCCTCCGAGCCGGACCTGGGTGACAAGCTGTGGTTCGTACCCTGGGATATCGGGACCTGTGCCAACCTCTACGACTACATCCACGTCGTCCGCAATGATAGGCTGGAGGCCGTCTGGCAAGTCTCCGCCCGCGGCCTCTACATCTAAGAAACCGATTTCGGGGAGGGGAGTCAGCGGATGCAATCCGGAGTGGGGAATTGACCTGGGGTGGGCTGGTGTGGAAACCAAACCAAGGAACCAAACCCGAACGGCAGTGAAAGCCCTTTGCGCCATCGGGCTCCTCCGGTAAAATGGTTGGCAAGGAGGCCCTCGTGGGCGCTGCACCTATCCGACGACAGTACCTCAGCATAAAACAGCAGTACCCTGACGTCATCGTCTTCTTCCGCCTCGGCGATTTCTACGAGACCTTCGACGAAGACGCCCACATCGTCTCCCGAGAGCTCAGCATCACCCTCACCTCCAGGGAGATGGGCCGCGGAAAGCGCTACCCCATGGCCGGCATCCCCCATCACGCCCTGGACAACTACCTGGCCAAGCTGATCGACCGGGGTTACAAGGTAGCGATCTGCGAGCAGGTCGGAGAGGCTGCCTTGTCCAGGGGGCTGGTTGATCGTGAGGTGGTCCGGGTCGTTACCCCTGGCACCGTAGTTGAGCCCGACCTCCTCGATAAGAAAGCCAACAACTACCTGGTCTCGGTCGTCGAAGACGGCGGCGAAGCCGGTATCGCCCACGCCGATATCAGTACCGGCGAGTTCAACGTCGCCCAGCTTTCCTCCACCGACGTGGCCTCAGAGTTGGGCCGGCTTCGACCCTCTGAGCTTCTCCTGCCCCAAGGCGCCAAGGCCTCTACATCCTGGCCTTCAGCCCTTGTTACCAACCTGGAGGGCGCCATGTCCAACCGGCAGGACGCTCGTCGGACGTTGATGGACCACTTCGGCGTCCAGACCTTAGACGCCTTCGGCTGCGGGGGACTGCCCCTGGCCATACAGGCGGCCGCCGGTATCGTAGATTACCTACGAGCCACCCAGAAGGGCGCCCTGGGGCTCCTCAACCGCCTCTCCACCTACTCTCCCGGCTCCTATATGGCGTTGGATGCCCAGACCCGACGTAACCTGGAGCTTTTTCGAAACGCCATGACCGGCGAAATCGAAGGCTCCCTCCTCTCGGTTATCGATCTGACTCGCACTCCTCTGGGGGGCCGGCTGCTGCGGCAGTGGTTGGGCCAGCCTCTCTTGGATCTCGAAGCTCTGACCCGCCGGCAGGATGCCGTCGAGGACTTTCATACCGATGCTCTCATGCGAGGCAAAGTCATCAAGCTGGTGGGACAGGTGGCCGACCTGGAGCGGCTGACCATCCGGATAGTCCGCGCAGTCGCCAACCCCAAGGAAGTGGTCACCCTCAAGCGAAGCCTGGAGCTTGTGCCCCAGGTGGTAGAAGCCATCCGGTCCGGGCCGCGCAAAGCGACCTGGCTCACCGAAGATGTCCCCGACTGCGCAGACGTCACCGCCCTTATTTCCAGGGCTCTAGTCGACGAACCCCTCACCTCTCTGGGCGAAGGTGGAGTGGTACGGCCCGGCTTCAACCCCGAGCTGGATCAGGTGCGGGAGGCCTCGACCAACGCCCGGGAGTTCATAGCCGGCCTGGAAAAGGAAGAAAAGAGGAAGACCGGCATCAAGTCGTTGCGAGTTGGCTACAACAAGGTCTTCGGATACTACATCGAGGTCAGCAAGTCCCACGTCAACCAGGTACCCGAGGACTATCTTCGCAAGCAGACCCTGGTCAACGGCGAGCGTTACGTCACGCCCCAGCTCAAAGAATACGAGTCCCTCATCCTCAACGCCCAGGAGAGGATGGAGGGGCTGGAGACCTCCATATTCCGGCAGGTATGCAGTCAGATTGGCGATGCATCGGAGCGGATACTCAAGGTGGCCTCGGTCGCGGCCCACGTCGACCTTCTCTCCTCCCTGGCGGAGGCGGCGGCTCGATTCGATTACACCAGGCCGACCCTGACCGACACCGACGAGCTTGCCATCCTCAACGGTCGCCATCCGGTCGTAGAGCGGGTCGTGGGTGAGGGCAGCTTCGTCGCCAACGATACCCACCTCTCCTCGAGCGACCAGCAGATCATGGTGCTGACCGGGCCCAACATGTCGGGCAAGTCGACCTATCTCCGCCAGGTGGCACTGATCGTTCTGCTGGCCCAGATCGGCAGTTTCGTTCCAGCCGATTCGGCCCGCATCGGCCTGGTGGACAGGATATTCACCCGCGTGGGCCTCCAGGATGATCTCTCCACGGGCCGCTCCACGTTCATGGTGGAAATGGTCGAGACCGCCGGCATCCTCAACAACACCACGCCGCGATCCCTGGTGATCCTTGATGAGATCGGCCGGGGCACCAGCACCTACGATGGCATGTCAATAGCCCAGGCGGTGGTGGAGTACATCCACAACGATCCCCGCGTCTTGAGCAGGACCCTCTTCGCCACCCACTACCATGAGCTGGTAGAGCTAGCCAACGTGCTGCCGAGGATCGTCAACTACAACGTAGCCGTGGCCGAAGAGGAGGGTAAGGTGATATTCCTCCACAAGGTGGCGCCCGGCGGCGCCGACAAGAGCTACGGCATACACGTGGCCCAGCTTGCCGGCCTGCCGCGACCCGTCATCAATCGCGCCCGCGAGGTCCTGGAGGAGCTGGAGATGGGCAACCACCATAACAACACCTCTCCCAGGGTCAAAGCGCAGCCCGTGGAGCAGCTGCCCCTCTTTCAGCGCCGCCCGGAACTCCTCGATGAGCTGTTGGGCCTGGATATCCCCTCCATGACCCCCCTGGAGGCTATCAACCATCTCTACCAGCTCCAGCAGAAGGCTCAGGAAAATAGCGGTTGACCATCCAAGTCCTGGCAAGTGACCTGGCCGCCAAGATCGCCGCCGGCGAGGTGATCGAGCGGCCAGCCTCTGTGGTCAAGGAGCTGGCGGAAAACTCCCTGGACGCCGGCGCCACGCAGATATCCATCGAGGTGGAGCGGGGCGGCCTTGACCTGATAAGGGTGACCGATAACGGCCGGGGCATCCCCCGCGACGAGGTTGAGACTGCCTTCCTACGCCACGCCACCAGCAAGCTCTCCTCCGCCGAGGAGCTGGACCGCATCCACACCCTGGGCTTCCGCGGTGAGGCCCTGCCCAGCATCGCCTCCGTCTCCCTGGTCGAGATAGTCACCAGGGTCGAGGAGGAGAGAGCAGGTACCCGGCTTGAGCTTCGCTATGGCCGGGTAAGCAAGCAGGAATCCGCCGGCCGTCCTGCTGGCACCACGGTATCGGTGAGGGACCTCTTCCAGAACGTGCCCGCCCGGCTCAAGTTCATAAAGTCGCCCACCACGGAGAACGGACGCATCAGCGGCCTGGTATCCAGATTCAGCCTCGCCTATCCAGAGGTCCGTTTCAACCTGGCCATCGAGGGCCGCCAGACCCTGTCCTCCACCGGCGACGGCGACCCGCAAGTGGCCCTCTCCAGGGTATACGGAGCCGAGACCGCCGAGGCGATGATCAAGATCCATCGCTCCGATGACGGCGTTGGCGAGGTTACCGGGTTCGTCGGGCCGCCGAGCGTCAGCAGGGCCCAGCGCCGATACATCACCCTCTTCGTCAACCGACGCTGGGTGCAGGACCGGCGGCTCAACTACGCCATCGAGGAGGCCTACCAGGGCCTGCTCATGGTCGGCCGCTATCCCATAGCCGTGCTCAACCTCTCCATCCCCGCCGGGGACATTGACGTCAACGTGCACCCGGCCAAGAGCGAGGTGAGGTTCCGCAACGAACGAGAGGTCTTTACCCTGGTGCAGCGGGCCGTCCGGGAAGCGCTGGTAGAGACCAGCCCGGTGCCGACCCTTGGCCATTCGACGGTCGTCCCGGTCGCAACCCCGACGGGAGCGGCAGACCCAACCCCAAGTCCCCGCCCCCTCGGCTCCGATCTCCTGGGCTGGGCAAGGGGCCCTCGTCAGGTCCAGTCCGAGGAGACGCCTTCATCGCCGCCCCTGCCCCCATCCAAAGTCCTGCCTATTTTGAGGGTGGTAGGACAGGTAAGCGATACATACATAGTGACTGAAGGCCCCGACGGCATGTATCTCGTAGATCAGCACGCCGCCCACGAACGGGTGCTCTTCGAACGAGTGCAGCGCGAGCGAAACGACCGTGCCGTCCACGCCCAGGGCCTGCTCGAGCCTTCGACGGTGGAGCTAACCCCCTCCCAGGATGGGGCCCTCGCGCCCCGGGCGGACCTGCTCAAAGACTTCGGTTTCAATCTCGAACCCTTCGGCCAGCGCAGCTACATCCTCCGCGCCGTGCCGGCCAGCCTGGCAGACAAGGGGCCCGACCGCGCCTTCCTGGACATCGTCGATTCACTGCTGGATGGGAGCGAGAAAGATAGCTGGGAGGTCCGTATCGCCAGCTCCATCGCCTGTCACAGCGCCGTCCGGGCCGGCGACACCCTGGAGCGAGAGGAGATGGACCAGCTCGTTCACATGCTGGAGGGGGCGGCCAACCCCCACACCTGCCCCCACGGCAGACCGACTATGATCCATCTCAGCTCCGACTCGCTGGAGAAGGGGTTCGGCAGGCGCTAGAGGCTGTTTCGCCGGGCGTTGTGCTCTATCACCCGGACCACGGCACGAGCGGCCCTCTCCATGGTGGGAAACACGGGCAGGCCTGCCCTCCACGCCTTTTGGCGAACCTCCATCGTAGTCTTCCACCGCCAGTCCTCGGGTGAATCGCCTGAGCGGATTACCATTGTCAACGGTTTCAGGGAACTATCCCTGATCGCGATCATACCTTCAATAGTCTTGTAGACCTGATTGACGTTGGCCTCCTGCTCGAATATGAACTCAAAATCGGGGTCCAGCATTACTACGTCGAACGCTTTGTGGCGGGACATCAGCCCGGCCGCGTCGGCGAGCACAGTCACACCGGCTAGGGCTGATCCATCGATGGGATTGCTGGCCATGAAACCGGTATCCGGAAGCAGCCTGTGTATCTCTTCCCGGATGTCCCTCGGCAAGGGAGGCACCTCCAGCCCGTTGGCCTCGCATGCGTCTGCGCTATGAACGCTGTTGCCGCCTCCACCGCAGACCACAGCTGCCCTCCGACCCTCCGGCGCCGACATGTATCGGAAGGCCACCATCATGTCGGCCATATCGTCCAGATTGTCCACTCGTATCGCGTTCGTCTGGTGGATAGCCGTATCCCAGACCTGGTTGGTCCCTGCCAGCGAGGCCGTATGCGAGGCCACCGCCCGCGTGCCCGCCCTGGTGCTGCCTCCCTTTAGGACCAGCACCGGCTTGGCCTCGGCGGCTTCACGGAGCGCCTTGAAGAACCGCTTTCCGTCTTTCACTCCCTCTATGTAGCAGGCTATGACGCTGGTCTCAGGATCGTGGGTCAGGTACTCCAGGAAATCGCTTTCGTCCAGGTCGGCCGCGTTTCCATAGCTGATTACCTTGCTGAAGAATATCCCCCGCAGCGATGCTCGATACACCAGCTCGACTGCGTTGGCGCCGCTCTGGGTAACGAAGGCCACCGGCCCCTGCTCCCTGGGAAAGTTGAGCCGGAACGTCACCCCCTGCCCCGGTACGTAAACCCCCATGCAGTTGGGGCCTATAATCCTGAGACCTCCGGCTCGGGCCTCCTCGGCCAGCCCACGCTGTTGGCTTGCGCCCTCCTCCGTGCCCGTGTCCGCCATCCTTCCCGTGAACAGGTGCAGCGCCTTCACCCCTTTTCGAATGGCGTCCTTCACCAGCTGGGGCACCAGCGCTGCCGGCACCGCCGAGATCACGTAATCGAGGGGGTCCGGCACCTCGTTGATGGAAGGGTAGCACCTCAGCCCGGCTACCTTCTCGACCCTGGGGTTGACGGGGTAGACCGGCCCACCGAACCCCAGCTTCTTCAGCGCCTGAACGAAAACGTATCCCTGCTTACCGGGATTGGTAGAGGCCCCCACCACCGCAATGGACCGGGGGTTGAAGATGGCTTCGAGGTCCTGGCGAGGTTGGATGGAGGAAGGGGAATGGCTGCTCATCGGCATCATATTATATGCGGCCTCATAGCCGGTCAAGGAATATCGTGAACAGCGGAACGGGGGCTTGAGGGATGTTCGCCCCGTTGCAGCACGCGTCACGTTCCTTGAAGCGGGCCGGGCCCACTGCTAAGCTCTACTTTATGGAACGAGAAGCCGATGTAGTGATAATCGGGGCCGGCATCTCCGGCTGTGCCACCGCCTACAATCTCGCCCGGCGAGGCCTCAAAGTCGTCGTGCTGGAGAAGGATGACATCGCCTTCGAGGCCTCCGGCAAGAGCATGGCCGCCGTAGGTGTGCTGGGCAAACACCACCCGGATGAGTACCGGCTGGCCCAGGCCGCTTTGGAGGTATGGCCCACCCTCGGCGATGAGCTGAACTCCGATATCGAGTACATACCCGGCGGAAGGTTGGCCATCGCCGAGACCCGCAAGGACCTACCCCTCTTTCAGGACATGATAGAGGCCGCCGAAGAGTCCGGCGTGAAGATAGAGTGGCTGGAACCCCGTCAAGCCCGGAAACGGTATCCCTACCTGGAGGGACCGCTGACGATGGCCGCCTTCTCTCCCCAGGAAGGTCACGTCAACCCGCCTAAAACGGTGCATGCCTTCGCTCGAGCCGCCCAGGAGTACGGCGCCAAGTTCCACACCGGCTGCCTCGTCAAGGAGGTCGGAGTGGCAGGTGGAAGCGTCAGGTACGTCGGTACGTCCATGGGAGAGATCAAGACCGGCGCCGTGATCAACGTCGCAGGGGTCTGGGCCAACCGGCTCCTGGACGACCTGGGCGTCCACGTACCCATCAAGATTATCCGCCTTCCCCAGGGCGAGACCCAGCCCCTGCCCAGGCTCTTCGACTTCTTCATGCGAGGGCCCACCTACTCCGCCAGGCAGACCGCCTCCGGAACGTTGAGAATCAGCGGGGGATATCGGCGGCTGGAGGTCTTCCACGATCTGTCCCTGGATGACCTTCGGGACCTGAAGGTATGGCTTCCCAGGCTGGCCCAGCAGTGGAGCAACGTCGCCCTACGCGTCGATATCAACGTCCTGAAACGAGAGTTCCTGAGTCTGGTGAACAGCAGGGTGATGGGAAGGGAGAGGGACGTAGCGCCCGTAGGCGTCGAGCCGAGAAAGTCGCCCGGCAACCTCAGAAAGAAGCTGCGACGCCTCTCCTCGTTGATACCTCAACTCGAAGGCTTGAAGCTTCAACGACACTGGACCGGATACGTCGACCTTACGCCGGACCTGCTGCCCGTCATAGGTCCCGTCGACCAGGTGAAAGGCCTATACGTGGCGATGGGATTCAGCGGTCACGGCTTCGTCCTGGGTCCGGTAACCGGCAGGATCATGGCCGATCTTGTCACCGGCCAGGCCTCGCCCTTCCCGATCCACGCCTTCCGCCCCGGTCGTTTCGTGGAAGAAAAGGTGAAGATGCCCAAGCGGTTGATGTAGCGCTCCGGCTACTCGGCGGGCGGATAGTGGGCATCGGGCACCACCACCACCTTGCCGAACTGTCGGCGGTCGGCCAGGTACTCCACCGCCTCCCTGGTCCGGGAGAGGGGGAACGTCCTATCGACCACCGCCTTGAGGTTGCCCTGGTCTATGTGCCTCACACAGTCGATCATCTCTTGCTTGCTCCCCATTACCGATCCCATTACCGAGGTCTCTTTCATCAGCATCCGGGCCACGTTGACCCTCGCCCAGTTGCTCAGCGTGCAGCCGCAGTTGACCAGGCGGCCACCGGGCGCCAGAGCCTCGACACTCTGCTCCATCAGGTCGCCGGCCAGGCTGTCTATCACTATATCGACCCCGTGTCCTCCGGTGAGCTTCATGGTCTCCTCATAGAGGGAGTCGCTCGTGTAGTTGATGGTGTCTTGAGCCCCCAGCTCCCTCGCCTTTTCCAGCTTGGGGTCCGAGCCAGCGCTGGCCAGCACCCGCGCCCCGAACAACCTGGCGATCTGGATGGCCGCTATTCCCACTCCACTGCCCGCTGCGTTCACCAGCACCACGTCTCCGGGCTTGACCTTCGCTCGGGCTACCAGCATGTGCCACGTGGTAATGAATACTATGGGCAACGACGCCGCATCCACCAGGGAGATCGAGTCTGGCAGAGGGATCACCGTCCACTCCGGCGCCAGCACGAACTCCTGCAGCCCGCCGTCCATCGATCCGCCGAATCCTCCCTTGGACTGGCACAGGTTGTCACGGCCGGTCAGGCACAGATCGCAGTTGAGGCACGAGGTTGACGGGTGCAGCACAACCCGGTCCCCCGGTCCGGCCGCGGTTACACCCTCTCCGACGCTCTTCACCACGCCCGCGATATCCGCTCCCGGCGTTCGAGGCTCAGACCGCCGATGGTTGGGAGGCGACTTCACCGCCCACACATCCAGGTGGTTCAGCCCGCATCCATACACCTCCACGACCACCTCGCCGTGGCCCGGCGTGGGCTCGGGTACATCGTTATACTCCAGACGTTCCAGGCTGAGCCCTTCATGGATCTGTATCTCCTCCTCCCACTGCGAGTGGTCCTCGATTTGGTAGTGGGAAAAGTAGTCGCCGCTTGTGGTTAGCTGGACAGCCTTCATTACCTCTCCATTTCGTGTGAATGTGCCGTGGACGCAATGGGATAGAGTCTACCAGACCAGGATGAAGCTAGACGAGCGGCGATGCAGCTACTCTTGCTCGACCTGTGGAACGTACTGGCGGGACTCCCGGGTTATGATGCTGCTGGCCTGGAACAGCCCGTCCGCCTGCAGGCTCCCTTCGATCACAAGCTCCACCGAAGGAACACCGAACTGCCCCGGCGGTACGCCCTGAAACGATACCCGCAGAGGCTCTACGGTCGGGTCACCCTGGTCCAGGATGTCGAACGTGACCGTCCTGTCCTCGCCGTACTCCAACGATTGGGTGACGATGGTGCCTCGCACCTGGATATCCTTACCGATGAGGGTATCGGCCCTCTCATGCACCTCGTAGACCTCCAGGAAGAACTGGCCCGTGTTCACCGTGACCACGTAGATGATAGCCGTGAACGCCACCGCCAGCACAACCGCTCCGGCTATCAGCTTTCGCTTGGGGGTGAGCCAGGGATTGTACTCCTCTAGGTTGGTCTCCGCCTGCGGTTCGCTTGCCAAGACTACTCTCCCGGATCGCCTTCTCGCCGGCGCTTCAACTCGTTGACCTCTTGCCTCGTCCTCAGCACCTTCCTATACAGCCACAGGGCCAACCCCATGAACACGCCCCAGCTTGCGGCAAAGGCTCCGAACAGAAATCCAAAGTTATCCATATCTACGAGTCCAACAGCTCCTCGATGGCATCTTCGTTCTCTCTCATCATCACCCTTACGACCATCAGGAAGGCGAACAGCAGGGTGAATACTGCGACGCTGAACCACAGGGCGAACCACATGTCCGAGTCCATATAGGCGTCATCGCCGCCGGCGATGATCGGCTCCACGTGAACCGTCTTCCAGAGCCGGACTGATAGGTAGTTGATGGGCACCACGGCGAAGCCCAAGATTCCAACCGCCGCCCTGAGCCGGGAGGCCTTTCCTTGGCTGACGGCGTAGGCCCCTACCATCAGGTATCCCACGTAGATCAACCACAGCAGGGCGGTGGTCGTCAATCGGGCGTCCCACACCCACCACACGCCGAAGATTGGCTTGGCCCACACTATCCCGGTGATCAGGCACACTGACGTAAACACCACCCCCAACTCCGCGGCGGAGTAGGCGTAGTTGTCCCACCGCCGCCCCCTGGTCTTGAGGTGGACTATGCTGAACAGAAGCACCAGGAAGAATGCCAGATACCCGATCCAAGCCGATGCGACGTGGAAGTAGAAGATCCGCTGCACAGGCCCC
The DNA here is from genome assembly GCA_965197645.1 of Dehalococcoidia bacterium. Classification (GTDB taxonomy): domain Bacteria; phylum Chloroflexota; class Dehalococcoidia; order Plut-88900; family Plut-88900. Next base: position 2,168,407 of record OZ240219.1, read on the forward strand.
TGTATCGCCTCGGTGGGCACCCACAGGAAGATAAGGTAGAGGTCCACCAGGACGGCGGCTGCGGTCAGTACGAACAGGCCGTCCAGCCACGAGACCTTTCCCAGAACACCTCCGCGCGGACCTGTGCTTATGCTGTCCAACTTTATCCGTTACTCCTCGAGTACATGTTCGAACGTCAGGAATCCCAGGACCAGGAACACAGCGTCGAACCCTGCCAGCACCCATATCCAGGGCTGAATCTCAGCCCACGGCTCGCCGTTGAACGCCATGTTGGTCGACTCTACGGCTCCGATTACGGCCGGCGCCACCAAGGGTATCAGCAGTATCGGTAGCATCACTTCCTGGAGCCGGGTGTTCATCGACAGCACCGAAAGGATGGTGCCTACAGTGGCTATCCCCAGGGTGGCCAGCGGGATGATGACCAGCAGCTGAAGCGGCAACACCGAAAGGTTGAAGACTATCGTGAAGATCGGTATCGAGATGACTTCCACCAGCAGAATGAACAGGAAGCTGCTGGCCAGCTTCGATAGAAAGATGACGTCCCGGCCGTAGGGGGAAAGCATCAAGCCGTCCAGGCAACCGTTCTCCTGCTCGGTGTTGATGACCCGTTGGAAGCTGAGCATACCGGCAAATAGGAAGGTGAACCAGAGCACCCCCGGCGTCATTATCTCGGTCTCGACGGTACCCGGCTTGAAGGCGAAGTTGAAAGCGAAGACCATCAGGAGCACGAAGAAGCTGACGGAGACGATGATCTCCTTGCCCCGCACCTCGACCAGCATGTCCTTCCAGACTATGCCGCCTATGGCTCGCCAGTAGGACATGCCTTACGCCGCCACCAGTCTCTGGTACATACTCTCCAGCTCCGACCGGCCGATCGAGTCCCTGCGCAGGTCCATGACAGTCTTCCCACCCTTCAGACCGATGATCCGCTGGGCCATGTTCAACCCATGTTCGAAGTTGTGGGTCGACATGACCACCGTGCGGCCGTTCCGCAGGACGACCTGCAGCAGACCTTCCACGGCCTCCGGGTCCAGCCCCGAGTCGGGCTCGTCGAGCAGTAGTAGCGATGGACTGTGGAGCAGGGACCTGAGCAGCGAGACCCTCTTACGCTGGCCGTGAGAGAGGGCAGCCACGCGGGTGTCCATCAAATCGGTGATGCCTAGCTCCCCGGCCAGCTCCCCGATTCGCTCCTCCCAGTTCGATACCTGAAACATCTTGGCGTAGAAATGAAGGTTTTCGCGAGCGGTCAGCCGGTTGTATAGAAGCGATTCGTGCAGCAACACTCCCACCCGTCTCCTGACGCTGGCCCCGCCGGAGGATACGTCGGTGCCCAACAGCTTGAGGGAGCCGTCCGTGGGCTTTATCAGGGTCGAGAGGAGCTTGATCAGAGTCGTCTTTCCAGAACCGTTGGGCCCGATGAGGACCACCTTTTCGCCGGGTGCGATCCGCAGGTCCACCCCCGATACGGCCTTGACCTTACCGTATTTCCGGGTAAGGTTTCGGGTCTCTACTACGGGCGGCTCTTGCGATGACATAACCATTGCTGCCTGAGACCTAATCTTATTCTAATTGGAATATCCATTCAAGAAAAATTGCACAAACCAGCCGGCGAGGGTAGTTAACGGCCGATGTCCTTCTGGAAGGACACGTTCAACAGGTTGCTCAACAATATGACCGCCAGTCCTCCATACACGATCATGCTGGGCGATATCAGCGGCCGGGTCAATCGATGCAGCAATGACCGGTCCGCCGCTCCGTCCTGCGGCTGATTGGTCGCGCTTTCCAGCACCCTTTTCCGGTAGGTGGCGGTCCCGATGCCGAACAGCCAGAAGGCCATCGCTATCTTCACTGCCAGGGTGACGATGTAGGTCACCGACGTCGAAGGCTCGGTGAGGTTGTCGAAGGTGAGGATCACCCCGGACACCAGAAGGGCCACCATGCTCAGGTGCACCCACTCCCGAAAGTGGAGCGCGATCAGCCTGTTGATGCCTCTATCGTTCAGCGCCTCCTTCTTGCCGGCGTCCCTGAGGGCGGGTCTCAGCACCAGCAGGTAGAAAACGCTTCCCCCTATCCACAGCACCGCCGCGGATACGTGGATCCACAGAACGGCGACCCTCAGGATATCGAATACGTCCCACAAGCCGGTATCCTAACTTCCCACGCCGTTCATACCCCACGGGCCTCCTTGAGGGCGGTCCTCAGCAGAGATCGCTTCAGTTCGTCGCGCAGGCTACTGTAGTCGGGTTCGGAGATCTCGCCTTTTTGGAAGCGCAGGTCCAGCGATGCGATCGCTTCAAGCGACCTTCTTTGATTGGGCTGCCGCCACAGGTTTCTCGCCACGTCCTCGGGCGTCATCGATTCCGGTACCCGCCGTCTCAGCCTCCAGGCGTAGACCAGCAGTGCCAGGAGAAACACCCCCGTTACAGCGGGAATGATCAGAGAGAGCACCCATCGAGCCGCGATGGCGTCCCACACCCTGTCCAGCCATGGCGCCTGGGGCAGATCTGTAAAAGCCACGGTCACCCGCTCGCCGCGCTGGATATCGATGGACCGGAACGTTCGGAAGGTGCTCTCTCCGACGGCCACCGGAGCGTCTTCCTCCAGGTCCGAACCCACCACCGTCCCCATGTCACCTCTCATCAGGACCCGCAACGCCTCGGCGCCGAAGGGGAACAGGGGCTCGTAGACCAGGCTGTCCTCTTCGTAGGGCACGGTGTATAGGATCACCAGGGCGTGAATGCCCGGAGGGACGGGCGCCGTAATCCCCACCCCCAGATCGATGGGTATCACCTGTCCGCCCAGAAGACTGCTTTGCACCACCAGGTCTTCGTATCCGAAGGGAAGTGAGAAGCGGAGGAAGGACATAGCGGACATCCCGTTCTGTCCAAAGGATGGGATGAAGGTGTGACTGCTGGAGTTTCTTACCCGGATCACCTGCCTGACCAGCAGCTCGCCGTACTCTTCATCGCTCCGGGAGACCATTACGGTGTCATCAATCACCGAAAGGACGTCGGGGTCGCCGGCGGTCTCGTACACCAGTAGCTCGACGGTTGCCGTCTCGTCCGGCGGTACTTGGATCTGATAGAAGACCTCCTGGTACTGGGTGGTAAGCAGGTAGCTGAGATTATCGCCCCGGGGCAGATCGGAAAAGCTGAAGACGCCGCCTTCTTCCGTTGCAGTCGTCAGCTCCTGGACAGCGGTATCTCCGCTGAAAATCGTAAGCAGCACGCGCAGGTCGGCAGGTGCCGCTTCGCCGGTAGTGCCGTTGACTATCCGTCCATCCAGTTCAATAGGAGATTGGGCCGCTGCCGGATCGGGCGATAGGAGGGCGGGTAGGCCGGCCACCAGTAGAAAGAGCAGCACAAGCGGCAACAGTATACGCATCAGTGCTCGGCCCCCTGTGTCGCCGCTTGAGAGGGCTGGGCCAATGACGCGCCACACACCGAGCAATCGCTCTGGGACGATGGCGCCGCGTTCCCGCACTCCGGACAGGTGACGGTCTCGCCGCTCGTTTCCAGCGAGCTGACCAGGTCCGATACCTGCCGCTCCAAAGCTTGGTCCAGGGCTTTCAGCCTGTGCTCCCAGCGTCTCTGCACCAGCATCTTTTCGGCTGCGCGCCGCCGCAGGTTCTGAGAGACTGCCTCGTACTCTCCCTGGGATACGTTCCCCATCTGCAGACCCTCCTTAAGGGTCAGCAACTCTCTGTAGATCCCCTGGCGTTGTTGGGTCAACCCTTCGATCATATCGATGGGACTCACCACCTGCTTGGTGTGGCGGGAGCGCAAGATAGGGATGGATAGAACAGCTGCACAGAGGAAGGCGAGCAGAATCCCGATGGCGATAACCATGCCAATGGCTTCAGCTAGTCCGTTGCCGGGAAGGGGCCGGCACCGAATGCCGGGACCGGGGACTCCCTGATCGTCACGGTCTGTCTTCGAACCGGCCATAGAGCTACGATAGTACCCAGAATCATCACAGGCCCTGCTATCCACATCCACATCACCAGGGGAGTTACCATGATCCTGAACCCGGCCGATCCGTCCTCGAAGAACCGGTTGGGGATAATGTACAGGTCTTCTACAGGCGTGGAGTGAATCCCTGCTCGGGCTGGCGCGATGCTGAATCTCGGGTAGAAGGACTGCACCGGCTCCAGGGTCGCTATCCTGTCGCCGTCTCTGTAGACGTTCAACGTAGCCGCCGACTCGGTGTGATCAGATAGCTGGGCGTGCCGGGCATCGACGTACTCGATCTCGTATCCCTCCACCGTTACCCGCTCCCCGAGCGAAAGGATCACGTCTCGCTGGGTCCCATAGAAGTACGTCCCGACTACGGCCAGGGCTATCAGCACCACCGATAGATGTACTACGTATCCCCCATACCTTGGGGGGTTGGCCGCGATCAACCTGCCGAAGGCCAGCGGATAGGACTCTCCCTTCCGATGCCGGGCCCTGGTGCCCCGCAGCCACTCCCGACCCGCACCCACGGCGACTATGGTCGCCAGACCGAAGGCCAACAGCGGGAACGGACTGGTTACACCTAGAATCAGCAGCAGCACCGCCACGCCGGCCGCGAGGGCAAGAGGAAGAAGGATAGACCTCCTGAGCTGACTGATAGAGGCGTGGCGCCACGGCAGCAGGGGCCCGATTCCCATCATGAAGACCAGGGCCAGGAATATCGGGCCGTTCACCTGGTTATAGAAGGGCTCGCCCACGGTGATAGTTACGTCCGTGACCAGCTCTGAGAGGATCGGAAATATCTGGCCCCATATGATGACGAAGGCCATCCCCAGGAAAAGCACATTGTTCACCAGGAAGGCGGCCTCTCTCGACAGCTTCGATTCCAGGCTCTGGGCGTTCCGCAGGCGGCCCATGCGATGGAACAACACCCCGAAGGCGAATAGCACCGATACGGCCATGAATCCGAGAAACACCCACCCGAGTATCGATTGAGCGAAGGAGTGAACCGAAGGTGTCGGTCCCCCTCGATTTATGAACATGCCCAGCAGGGCGCAGGTGAAGGCCAGATTGATCAACACTATGTTCCATACCCGAAACATCCCCCTCCTCTTCTGCACCATTACCGAGTGGATGAACGCCGTCATCACCAGCCAGGGCATGAAACCGGCGTTCTCCACTGGGTCCCAGGCCCAGAATCCGCCCCAACCCAGGATGGTGTAGGCCCACCAGCCTCCCAGCAGCAGCCCGGTGCCCAGTATCCCCCACGCCACCAGGGACCAGGAGCGGGCCGTATCGACCCAGTCGTCACCTGTTCGTCCCGCCATCAGGTGGCCCATGGCAAAGGCGAAGGGCACGGTTACGGTGATCAGCCCGGTCATCAGGAGCGGTGGGTGAACGAACATGCCAGGGTGCGTCAGCAACGGATTGATCCCACGGCCATCCACCGGCGTCACGGAGGTGGTCTCGAAGGGATTGGCCAGGAAGCACAGCACGAACAGGAAGAAGCCCAGCACGGTCATAAGCACGGCGTTGGTGTAGGCAAGGCTGGTCCTCGAGAGCTTTGGCGCCAGGGCAACGGATACCGCGGCCGCAATGGAGAGCACGGCGGCGAGGAACAGTATCGACCCATCGTTGCCGGCGTAGAAAGCCACCCACGCGTAGGCCTTCGCCATGGCCAGGCTGCTGTTCTCGGCGACGTAGCGTACCTGGAAATCCCTGGAGACGAATGCGCTCACCAGGCTCATGACGGATATCAGCAGGATGAGGGGGGTCAAATAGTTGGCGTACCTTGCGCTGGTCATCAGCTCCGGCATACCCTTGCGAACGCCTATGAACGAGGCCCCCACCGAGTAAACGGCCAGGACCAGCCCGATCAGCAGAGACAGTGTGCCCAACTCAGACACCGGCCTCACCCTTCATGCCGGCCTTCCCGTCCTTTCCGGCAATGGACGCCTCGAAAGCCTGGAACTCGGCGTCTATCTCATCCAGGTAAGGGTCTATCTCCTCGGTGGGAACGCCCGCTGCTTCCGGTTTCCCGCGTTTCGGCGCCAGGTGACTGGTGGCGGCCCAGAACAGCACGGCGCCTCCGACGAGGGCAACGGGGGGGACCACCCATACCAGCAGGTTGAACCCCTCGGCCGGCGGCTCGGCTAGGACGCTTCTCCCGTACTTATCGACGAAATAGTCAAGGATCTGCTGTTCGGTTTCGCCGGCATCGAGTTTCGACCGGACAAGGCGCCTCATCTGGAGGGCTATCTCGGCCTGTGACTGATCGATGGTCTCCGCCGGGCAGACGGGACACATAAGCTGGCTGTCCAGGCTCTGGGACCGTTCCTCGAGGGTTGGCGAGTCGGCAGCGCAGCCCAGTACGATGAGCAGGACGCAAATGGGAATCAGGACTATCGCTGCTTTGGAAGCTCGCCGTGAACCGCTGGGCCCTTCCACCGCTCCCCTTCTTCCCGGGTAAGGGGCCATGTAAGCTACTGGTTGGCCTGGTCTGACAGATAGCGCAGATAGTGGATAACCGTCCAGCGCTCCTCTTGGGTCAAGAGATTACGCCAAGCCGGCATGTTGCCGAGGCCGTCGGAGATGAACCAGAATGCCAGGCTATCGGTTGGGGAGAGGGCTATGGAGCCTGCCTCGGCGAAGTTGGCGGGAGTCTTCACCTCCAACGAGGCGAAGGTGTCCGAGACGTAGCTCTGTCCGCTGCCATCGAGGCCGTGACACATGGCGCAGTTGTTCACGAAGATCTTCTTACCGGCCTCCAGGGTCTCGGCATTGTTGGGGACCGGGTTGGAGAGAACCAGCGCCTCGGTCTGGGTTGCCGGTTCGCGGGGGCTCAGCGGAAGGGAGACATCCGTCAGCTCCTGTCCCTTCTCGGCGCCTATGGTGAAGGGGGCGGATCCCTCGGCGGGGCCCAGCCTCGGCGGTTCCTGGGACTTGTAGGACTGGTGGTAGTGCATCTCGGTGAACACGTCCACCGGATACGCTCCCGTGGAGCACGCCATCGCCACGAGGGCAATGGCCGAGACGGCCAGAAGCAACAGGGCCCGCCTTTTCAAGACTCTATTTCTAATGATGGCAGACATCTATGCTCAGTCCGGTTCCCCCTCCTTGATCTCTTCGGCCCCCGCCTGCCGCAACGCCTCTTCGGCTGCTCCGGCTTTATCCTCGGTGGTAGTTACAACTATCCCTATGTAGCCTTCCGTTATCCGTTCGTCATACAGGCCCACACCTGCCCTGGGCAGCCTGGATTCGAAAATAATCCCCAGCACCGTGAAGATTATCGCCCCCAGCATGGTGCCTTCGTAGGTGATGATGGCCATGGGGGGAATGGCTAAGACGGGCTTTCCGCCGGTTACCAGCGGATAGGAGACCTGGGTGGCTGTGGTTAGCAGAATGGCGACGGTAAAGCCGATGACGGCCCCTATGAAGGGGAAGACGTAAAGTCGGTGCTTGGATGGCTTCTCTCCAAAGGCCCCTTCGGGATAGGGTGTCCCCGAGAGTATCTCGAACTCTTTGTCATCGAAATCGCGATCCTGTAGCCCCTCGACGGCGTTGGCAGCGTCGTCCGCCGTGGCGAAGAGGCCCAGTAGAATGCGTTTCGGTATAAAGGTGGTCATGGGTCTAACCTCATTCTTCCCTCACGATACCCTGTACCGTTCTTCGGCCAATTCTCTTTTCGGCCCTTAAGACCTTTCCTTCCTTCTGATCGAATATCGGTATGAGTGGGAACACCTTCGAAAACAGCAGCACCATCATCGTCACGAATGCGAAGGAGCCTATCACCAGCAGTATTTCGATTATGCTGGGCCTGTAGGTGCCCCAGGAGAAGGTGAACTCCTGTTTCCGGGCCAACCCCGGCACGATGATCAGCAGCCGCTCCAGCCACATCCCCACGTTGACCAGGACCGAGGTTATCAACATCATCCAGATGTTTCTCCGCACGCTGCGGAATAGCCACATAGGCACGGGTATGAAGAAGGCCGTGATTGCGAACACAATGAACAGGAAGTTCCATGGCCATTCGAAGAAGAGCAGGTTTCTGTAGGCTAGCTCTGCGCTCTCCATACTGTAGATGCTGAACAGGACTTCCAACAGGAAGAAGAAGAACCAGGTGGTGCCTACAATCACCAGCAGCTTGCCGAGAGCGTCGAAGTGCTCCGGGCGTATATAGTTTTCCCACTTGAAGCACCAGCGCAGCAGCACCATCATCGTGACCACCGCCGACACACCCGAGTGGACCGCTCCGATAACGAAGTAGGGGGCGAAGATGGTGGAGTGCCAGCTTGACACAGCCATCGCCATGCCGAAGTCCCATGACACTATGCTGTGCACCGAGACGAAGACGGGCAGTATCAGCGCCGATAGCAGTATTCCAGCTATGGCCTGGAACCTCCACTGTCGAGGCGTTCCCCTCCAGCCCAGCGATAGCACACCGAATATCTCCTTCTTAATGCCCGTGCTCCGGTCCCGTATCACTGCGAAGTCCGGGACCAGGGCTATGAATACGAACAGCGATGCTCCGGTCAGGTAGGTGAAGATGGCGCTGGGGTCCCATATCAGGGGGGACCTTACGTTGGGCCATATACCCCGGGCGAAGTCGTAGGGGAAAACCCAGTAGAAGATTCGCCACGGCCTTCCGGTGTGCATCAGGGGGAAGAGAGCGGCAGTCATCAGCGAAAAGACCGTAAGCACCTCTGCTGCCCTGGTGACCGGTCTTCGCCACTCAGCCTGGCTCAACCGCAGGATCGATGAGATCATCACCCCGGCGTGGCTGATGCCGACCCAGAAAACGAAGTTGGTTATGAAGAACCCCCACATGACTGGTCGGTTCAGACCGGTCACGCCGATGCCTTGGTTGACCATGTAGCCGAATGCGCCTCCGGCGGTCGCAACCATCAAAGCACACATGAGTACGACGACAAACCACCACCTGGGGTGCTTTTCAGTGCCAACCAGAAGCTCATCGTTCATCTGAGCGTCGGTTAGCTGTACTCGTTCTTGCATTCAGTATCTCCGGTATCGCTTAGCGGCTACTGTCACTCAGGCTTTGCCAGTACCAGGTATTTCTTGCGCAGGACGGTCCTCACCGTGGTCAGGAGGTGCCCCTCCTTGACCTCCCACATCGAGAGGACCGGGATTATCTTGCTGACCACCAGGAACACGAAGAAGGGTATGGCGAGGCCGCCGATAATGATGAGGTAGTCTGGGCCTTCGGGCCAGTTGGTCTGGAAGTAGTGAGGCACATCGAATCCCGTCGTCGGCCGTACTTCTCCAAAGGTGTGGTGGCTGGCTATCTCCGCATCGGTGAAGGAGAAGGTGGCCACGTACAGGCGGATCTTGTCGAAGAAAGCTCCTACGAGAATCACCGCCGATGCTATGGCCGGTCCCTTGACGCTCCGGCGTACCGAGTTCCACATCAGGATCAGGAAGGGAACGGCAAAGCTGAGGAAGATTCCCAGGTAGAAGGCCACCCTGTAGGGACCGATCATCAGCAGCTGGAGTATGTTCTGCTCTTCCGGCTTACGGCCGTACCAGAAGGTGACGAACCCTGCGAACCAGAAGTAGAACCACAGCAGGGTGAGAGCGATAAGTATCTTGCTCAGCGCCCAGAACTGCTCCATGAAGATATATTTATCGTAGCCGCCCAGGTATCGGACCAGAATGAGGGTCACCAGCACCGTGGCGATACCGGTCTGAAGCCCGGTCAAGGCCTGGAAGGCTGGGAATATGGCGTCCAGCCAGCCGGGCACCAGGCTCATACCGAACTCGGAAGAGACCACGAAATGGGCGTAAATCAGCAACAGGAAGTAGAGTCCGCCCAGCATACCCTGGCCCGCTTTCAACACGGGCCACTGGTGGGGCGTGCCCTTCCATCCGGTTGACATAAGTCGTGCTATGCGGCCCCTGATGCCCGTGGTCTTCTTCGACATCGTGGCCATATCGGGAATGGAGGAGACCCACAGCAACGCCAGTCCACACAATACCAGGAATCCCATTGCCAGCAGGTCCAGGAGCTTGGGAGCTCCCCACGGCCATTCGAACCAGATGGTCCGCCGGCCCTCGAGGGGTGGCAGGGTCCATAGCAGCGGAATGAACATCAGGAAGTTGACCACGCCCACAGCAGCGAACAACTCCGATATCCTGGCCAGGGGACGGCGCCAGTGGGTCTTGGCCATCCTCATTGTGATGGATACCAGCAGGGCGCTCTGGGTGGTGGTGAACAGGAAGACGTAGATAGCGGCGTAGTAGCCCCAGTTGGTCCTGTCCCCGAAGCCGTCCAGGGCTTTGATGATAAAGCCGACGACTCCCAGGGCCACCAGGATGCCAAAGATCCCAACCGCCGTCCTGTAGGCAGAGCCTACAGAGAGGGTGCGGCTGATGACATCCTCGTTGACCTCCCCGTCGGTGGGAGGGGTTTCGAGGTATTGGGACTCGTGCTCCTCGCTAGCCATGCGCCTCGACTTTCTTCAGATATACCACGTTGGGTTCCGTGCCCAGCTTCTCGAGCAGCTTGTAGTGCCGATCATCCTTGGCCAGTTTGGCCACTTTGCTCTTCTTATCGTTGATATCCCCGAAGACCAGAGCGTCGGTGGGGCAGGTCTGGACACAGGCGGGCTGAAGCTCGCCGTCCTCCAGGTCCCGGCCGTCCTTCTCTATCTCCTGCTCCTTCCGCCTGATCCTCTGCACGCAGAAGGTGCATTTCTCCATGATTCCCCGGGTTCGGACAGTGACGTCCGGGTTCAACTGGTTCTCCAGCGAGTCGGGCCACTCGGGCTCCCAGAAATTGAAGAAGCGGACGTTGTACGGATCGTTGTTGGCGCAGTAACGGGTACCCACGCAGCGGTTGTAGACCTGTACGTTAAGCCCCTCGTTGTTGTGGTAGGTGGCGTAGACGGGGCAGACCGGTTCGCACGGGGCATTATCGCACTGCTGACACATGATCGGCAGGAACCTCGCCTTGACGTTGGGGAACTCGCCCTCCCAGTAGCGTTCAATCCGTATCCACTCTATGGCCCGCCGCTGGTGGAAGTGGTCTTCGTCGTTGATCGGGATGTTGTTCTCCGCTTGGCATGCCACTACGCAGGCCTGGCAGCCGGTACAGCGGTCGTTGTCCACCACCATCGTCCATTTGCGATTATCTTCCTGCTTGGACAAATCAGTCCTCCTCAGTGGCTCTCGCCTGACCCGCCGTTACTCTCTTGGATTTGTATCAGATCGGTTTCCGGCGCCGGCAGGGCGACCACCGTACCCTCGAACTTGGGCAGGGTTCTCTCTTTGCTCGTCTTCGTTACCCGGACCTTGGTCGCATTCCAGGCCAGTGTCCCCGTGTGTACGTCTACGAAGGGGGCGAGAATGGATATTGGGTTGGTGCCCCTATTCTCGGCGTAGCGGCCCATGCCTTGGTGTCCCTGTCCCACCGGCATGCTGACGGTACCCGGGGGGCTCCCCGGGTTCACGTAGGCCGGCGCCTCCAACGAGCCGTGTAAAGAGCGGATTTCTACTATATCGTTGGTCTTGACGGACAGCCGTTCCGCGTCGGCCATGCTGAGGTCCACCCACGTATCCCATACCACGGTGGTAATCGGGTCTGGGGTGGCCTGCAGCCAGGGCAGGCTGGCACCGCGACCGTCAGTCAATGCCAAGCTCTGGTAAAGGACCAGGTTGAACTCCTTATCTCCGGGGGCGCTCTCGAACGCCGGGCTTATCGCCTTCTGGGGCAGCTCGGCGAGATTGACCTCTTTGCTCGGCTTGGAGTCCAGATCGTACCAGACGCCCCTCCGAAGCAACCCAAGCCAGAAGGTCTCGAAGTCTCCGGACTGGACAGAGCCTCTATTCAACGCCTGGAGCTCCCTGGCTCCCTCTCGCAACGCATCCTTGAACGTGTTCCAGGGCAGCGCCGATGCCGCCCGCCCGCCCAGCTGCTTTGCAACCGCTATCAACTCGTCCCCAAAGGCGCTGGTGTTATAGAACTGCTTCACAGCCGGCTGTTGGTAGCTGACTGTTTCGTAGCCGGGGCCCGGTTCGGGGACGTCGTCGCCCCAGGACTCCAGGTAGGTGTGGTCCGGCATTATCAGGTCTGCCTGGGCCGTGGTCTCATCCATGAAACTGGAGAAGCTGGCGATGAATTCTACGTTGGAAAGCGCATCCGGAAGCCCGACTTTGGCGGGTAGTCCGTAGACCGGGTTTGCTCCCCGGACCATCATCAGCTTGATATTGCCGTCCCTCATCCCGTCGACGATCCCCTGCCAGTCTTTGAACGTCGTGGGCGGTGGTTTGTCCATTCCAGACAACGGAGGCTCGGGATTGAAGTACATCCCACCCTTCTTGCCTACGCTTCCAACCAGGGTGTTCAGGGCGTAAATCGCCATCAGGTTGAAGGTGCCGTTGGTATGGGCCGCCGCCGAGTTGCCGCCGATGGCGAGGCTGGGTTGGTTATGGGCGAAATCGCGGGCCAAACTCACGATCTTGGACGAACTGACGCCGATCTCATCGGCTACGGTGTTAGGATCGAAGGCCTGCAGCCGCTCGACCCCTTCGCCTTTGGTCATTGCACTTGCAGCCGCCGAATCGCCCAGTCCTTCATCCACGATGACGTGAGCCATGCTCAGTGCCAGGAGTCCCTCCATGCCGGGATTTACGTACACCCACTCGTCAGCGTTGGCCGCCGTCATGGAGAACCGGCTGTCCACCGCTACTATGGACGGGTCACCGTCCTTACCCTGCTGCATGGCGCCGTAGCCCCTGTTGTAGCGCACCGTAGAGAGCCAGGTCTCCAGCATGTCCGCTCCGAAGGACAGAAGGTATCTGGTGTTTTCCAGATCGAACTCGGGCAGGCGTTCCTCGTTGTAAAGCTCCTTCATCGCCCCCCGGAGGTTGGTGGTCCGCTCCATAGTCTCGTAGGCAGCGTATCGAGAGCCCACGCCGTCGGCGAACCGTCTGGCTACTTTGGCCAGCTGACCCCGTAACGGCTCGGTGACCAGGAGCATCTGGCCTCGGGCGAACCGTCCTATCTGAGCGGCCAGATCCCGTCGGGCCTGGTCCCACGAGATATCTTCGTATTCGCCCGAACCCCTGGCTCCAACGAGGCGCTTCGGCCCGTTTATCCGGTCGGGATGATACAGCGCCTGAAGTCCGGCATGGCCTCGCACGCAGAGCTTGCCGCGGCTTATGGGATGGTTGGGGTTGCCCTCGATCTTCTTGGCCCGGCCCTCCATGACGCGGGTTACGATGCCGCATCCGGCAGGGCACTGGCCGCAGGTGCTGGCGTACCAATTGTCGGTGCCGCTGACCAAGTCTTCGGGCAACTCGACCGGGCTCTGTACCAGTATCTCCCTGTCCGCGAAGCCGCACGCCTTGAAGATCACCGCCCCGAGGGAGGAGATTCCGGCCAACTTTAGAAACTGTCGTCGCGAAGGCACTCTATTTTCCCGTTACAACTAGTCCGTAGCTAAACGCTCGACATAACTGATGTTTTCTCGACATAACAATCATGATTAGTAGTGGCAGACCACGCAGTCCGTAGGTGCATTGTTGGCCCTATGACAGTCCACGCAGTCGCCCATCTTGAGGTCTCTAACCTGCTCTACCACGGCCATCCCTCCCACGTCGCCATGACACTCGGAACACGGGATTCCGGCCGTAATGTGGGGCTGGTGTGTAAATTGCACGTGATCGGGAAGCCTGTGCACCCGCTTCCAGTCCACCGGAGTCCCGGTATCGAAGAAGTTGCGCAGCTTGGCCAACTCGGGGCTCTCCGCCCTTATGAAATCGCCGTCCCCCAGGTCCTTGTGGCAGAACAGGCACTGCTCCAGGGCGGGTATGGAAGCTGCTTCCTGGTCCTCGACGGTACGGTGGCAGAAGGTGCACTCTATCCCTACTGTTTCCACGTGGGTAGCGTGGGAGAAGGCTATAGGCTGCGTGGGACCTTCCCCCATACCGAACACCTGGAATGGCGTGGTGAACACCGCTCTAACGAAGAATACGGCGGCTAGAACGAGGACTACAGTAACACAAAGGCCAAAGAGGGGAGCGGTTATTTTGACGATTGTCGGCATCTGCTACTGATGAGTTGAGATCTGGATGCTATCCGACTCCTGCAAGCTCATCCCACATGGACCTGGTCTCTCGCCTATAACCACCATCTGGAATAGATGTCTCCCCAGGAGCCGTGAGCGTTGAGACCGATGTAGATAAGGAAGGACGCGATACCGGCGAGGGCTGCCAGCGCCACCATATAGAACAGCGGCCGTGCCTTGTTGAAATCTTCCGGAATGTGGCCCGAGGCCACCAGGGAGGGAATCAGGGCGTGGGCTATCAACATGTTCAGGGCGAAGAGGATGGCTAAGCCGGGTACGAACAGCAATCCGAAAAGGAAGTCCCCAATGTCCGACCAGTTTCCTCTGGTAATGAAATCAGGGTCCACTATTTGCCTCTTTTTGTAGCTGGCGCCAAGATTGTGAAGAGATTATCATATGAAAAATGCCATTGCAAGGGTTTTTAGAGCCAAGTCCACTCACTAATTTAAATCCCCATGGCATGACCCGGCGAGTAGGGCAGGGGAGAGGGTGAGCGACTTGCAATCTAACTACCCCGGAGATAGTATGAGCGCCGAACTCGGCTGTATACAGGTAGACCCGGGAGATTTGAGCAGACCATGAGCGATGACTGGAACAGACGCAGCTTCCTGAAAAAACTGGGATTCGGGCTGGGGGGACTGCTGGCCTTCGGCGGCCTGGCCGGATGGCTTCAATCCGGGTCCAAGAGCGGCCCTTCATTCCTGTTCAGACGCAAGTCCGCAACGACGGGGCCCCTTAGCGAGGACTCCATATTCTACCCTCGAGACCCTGAAATCCGAGCCAAAATGAAGGATTCGGTCTAGAGCTTCCGGACTGAGCTCTGTCCCGATCCAGACAAAGACAAAGAGCCCGATGGCGGTTCGGGCTCTTTGTAGAGAGGGGAAGAGGAGGGGAGAGAGAGGGGATTGGGATGTTATGAAGGGTGGTTGTCAGTGGGCAGGCTGCTTTTTCACTTGGGGCAACCTGAAGCTGAGTTGACGGCCTGAGGACTTCCTCGAGGTCAGACTCTCAACTATATCGTTACGAATCTCCCGGTACAGTCGCGGCGCTCGGCGCTTAAACTCCTCTATACGCTCCCTCAAGATGAGGGAGGCCTGCCGTGCGGCTCGGACCTTGAGCTGGTTCCTGACCCAGATGGTCTTCGTATCCGGGCCCATACCCATTCGAGCCAGCAACCCGCCCAGACCCGTCTTCGGCCATTCCTGCCTGAAGATGTATCCATAGGCCTTCGCTTCCCGCTGGCCTATGCTGCTGACCAGCGTCCACGGGTTGCTGGAGTGTTTCTCTACGAACTTACCGATTACCTCCTGCACCTGGGCGTGGGCATTGGAAACACACTCGAAGAGATCCACCGCCAGTCCGGCCCCGAGCACCTGAGGCACTTTCTTGGTTATCCATATGCCTCCGTTGTCCAGGTCCTGCCGGGTAGGGGCAGCGGGATTCATCTCGATGTATCCTCGGCTCTGCAGTTCAACCAGGCTGGCGAGAAGAATCGTAACGGTCCGGCTTTCCTCGCTCGACGGGGAGTCGTTTCCGATGATGTACAGTAGGAGGGCCGGATGTTCGTACGCCAAGCGGCGCAACGCGCCCTTGTTGAACGTGGCATTAGATGGATTGTGGTTCCGCACCTGCAACTGATCTTGCTCCTTGTTCCTTTTGGTTGCCGTAGCTACCTTCATGACTTGCTCCTCCCAAAGTCTCCGTCCGAATTTCCCGGCGTGGGCCCCTGGATTGCCACCTCCTATAGGCCCGCTCCCGATGTAGGTCCTCAAGTGCTTATCGGGTAACACCGGTGTTTCACCCGGATCTGTGCATCTGGTTCTTGTCCCTCAACCAGGGGCCTGTTGGCCCTGGAACAGGCCCTTCGGCCCCTGGTCTATCAACCACCTCCTGGTGAATTTCCTCGATCTTTCTATCGGCTGATGAATTTGGCTGGGCTTGTCGAGAGCCCCGTGACTAGCCTGTACGTTGCTCGTCTACAGGTCAAAAGCATCGGGATCGAAGCTCTGTTGTTTCCTGGACAGGGCTGAAGGGGCCCTCACCCTGAACTGGACACCGGGCATGAACTGGGACATCTTGCCCTTGATGTTGCTGAGAACGCCATCGTTTTGAAGGCCCGTAGCGATCATCGTAAGCTTCACCATGTCGCCCAGCTCGTTGTCGATCGACATTCCGAAGAATATCGTGGCGTCCTTTCGAACGGTTTTATTTATCAGGTCACCTGCTGCGTTGACGCCACCCAGGGTTAGGTCTTCTCCTCCTTTTACCGAAAACAGGACTCCTCGGGCACCCTTGATCGACAAGTTGAGTAGGGGGTTGGTTATCGCCTGGCGGGCAGCCTCGAGAGCTCCCATGTTGCCCCGGCCTACGCCCATGGCCATCAGTGCTCCGCCCGGGTAGGCCATAATCGTCTTGACGTCTGCGAAATCTACGTTGATCTCGCCGGGGACGTTAACCAGCTCGGAGACGCTCATGATCCCCTGGGTTACCACTTCGTCTGCGGTGCGGAACGCCTCGGACATGCCGGCTTCGTGGTCCACAAAGTGGAGGAGCCGGTCATTGTGTATCACTATCAGATTGTCTACGTGGTTTCGGAAGCGGGCCACGCCGGCTATGGCCTGGCTCAGCCGCCGATCGCCTTCAAAGCTGAAAGGCGTAGTAACGACACCCACCACCAAGGCTCCCATGCTCCTGGTTATCTCGGCTACTGCGGGAGCGGCGCCGGTCCCGGTGCCGCCGCCCATGCCGGCGGTAATGAACACCAGCTCGGCGTCCTTCAGAGCCTTTCTCAACAAGGTCGAGGACTCCTCTGCAGCCCTGGCGCCGACTCGGGAATCCCCGCCGGCGCCCCATCCATGGGTCAGGTTCTCACCTATCTGCAGTACGGTGGCGCCGTGGCTCACCGACTCCAACGACTTGATGTCGGTGTTCACAACGACGAACTCGACGCCCGGTACATCGTGGGAGAGCATTCGGCGGACACAGTTGCACCCGCCACCGCCAACCCCTATTACCTTAATCCTCGCGGGCGCTCGCTCTACGGCGAGCTTGGAAATCGCTTTGCTTTGTAACAACTGCTCTACTACCAATTTCCACTCCTTCCTTCTGTGATGTTTTCCCTAGTGCCCACTAACCTAACGGACAATCGCAGATGGGTCGTGGACAATGGGCCTCCACTGAAAACTGGGACATTGAGCCGTAATTCAGCCAATACCACAAATCCTTTGCCGTAAGAAATACGGATATGTCCATAAACATCCTTAACAATAGGCTACAAGCGTGATATAATGGACATGGACTCACCGTTATGATGAGTGGTGAAGCTACAAGGGACTTACTACCCCCCTACCCTCCCTACTCCGCGTGGCGCCAGCTGCTGCAGGAGCTGCGGTCGGATGTCCCGGCCCGGATAGACCAGAGCTATCTCAGGCTGCACAAATACAACCAGTCCACCGTGTCCATGTTGCAGAACGCCCTCCGATTTTTGCAGTTGATCGATCAACAGGACGCGCCGACTCCGGAGCTACGATCATTGGTCAAGTCCGAGGGTGAGGAGTACCAGACCCAATTGCGCCAACTGCTCGGGCAGAGCTACGGGCCGCTGATCTCCGGAATCGATCTCTCTAACATCACCCCGGACCTGCTGCGGGAGCAGTTCCAGGCGCTGGGGGCCAGGGGCGATGTTGCGCGTAAGTGCGGCTCCTTCTTCGTAGCCCTGGCCAAAGACGCCGGGCTGCGTATCTCGCCTCACCTCCGACTCCGCCAGCGCCAGCCCGGCGGACAGACAACTTCTCAACGTCCATCCAAGCCCAAGCGCTCCGCCCCAAATCAGCCCCAGCGCCAGGCCCCGAAGCCGGTTGCGGAACCTGTAGCGTCCAACAAGGCGCCGGACAACTCCGCCATCAGCCTTATCCTGGACAAGTTTCCTGCCTTTGACCCCAACTGGGACCAGGAGACGGTAGAAAGGTGGCGGGACAGCATGGAAGCGCTTCTCAAGACCGCCCTGGGCAAAGGGAACGCTCCGCAGCCGAGCAGCTAGCGTTCGCCGGCCGGTTGCAGGGATATGCTAGTATCCCAGCGTAGGATCGCAGCGTTATGGTCAAACCTCCGATAGGGATAGACCTGGATGGGGTAATATGCCGCCCTCCGTTGGGTCTTAACCTAAGCATATACAGGGGACCCTATGTCGGCCGCAAGAAACGAAGTCTCTATCCTAAGTTCGGCGAGAATCCCCTCGTCTCCTTGGTCTTGACATTGAAATACATGGGCCGCCGGCCGATGTATGATGCCCGCTCCGGCCTGCAGGCCATTCGGGAGCACAGAGACCTGTTCCTCGTCACCAGCCGAAACAGCCTGGTCCATGATCAGGTGGTGGCATGGCTCTCCCACAACGATCTTCTCCCGCTCTTTTCCGCCATCCACACCAACGACTCCGGGCTCCCTTCGCCCGAGTTTAAAGAGCGGAAGGTGCGTGAGCTGGGCATATCGGAGTTCGTCGACGACGATGGTCGTGTCGCCGACTATCTCGCCCGGCGAGGCCTTGCTCGAATCTACCTGAGAGACTGGCCCCGGAACCACGGCTACCGGTACGCGGACAATGTGACGCGAGTCCCTTCCCTACTCCGGGTGGCAACCCTCCTGGCCGAGCGGGATGGCGAAATGCCGCCGGGTGCACCGGCGGCATGAAAGATGCCCCTGATATTTGACGGGCATATTTTGTTACCTTACACTCAGTGCAGGATTCCTCATCTCACTGAATACCGATATCGAGTCGCCGAATGAAGGCAGTTCTACTGGCAGGGGGGCGGGGAACACGGTTGCGCCCCCTCACCGATGACATCCCGAAGTCGATGGTGCCCGTGTGCAATAAGCCGATCCTGCAATGGCAGCTGGAGTGGTTGAAGGCACAGGGTGTCAGCGAGTTCGTCCTATCTCTGGGCCACCTGCCCGATAGGGTCCGCGATCACTTTGGCGATGGCGGAGACTTCGGCGTGTCGATCCAGTATGCTGTGGAAGACGAGCCGTTAGGCACCGCCGGCGGGCTGCGAAGGGCACTGGAAGTAGCCCGGATCGATGGCCCCTTCTTCGCAACCAACGGAGATGTGCTCACCAATCTGAACCCCGGCCGATTGGAGGCCCAGCGTCGGGCCTTGAAGGCGGTGGGCGGGATCAGCCTCGTGGCCCTGACCTCGCCCTATGGGATCGTCGAGATGGGTGGAAACGGTCTGGTCCGGTCCTTCCGTGAGAAACCCACCCTGCCCGACTACTGGCTCAGCGCGGGGGTCTACAGCTTCGGCCCCGAGATACTATCCTACCTCCCTGTTAGGGGAAGCCTGGAGCACGAGGTGTTCCCTCTGCTGTCCAGGCGTAATCTTCTGGCGGCATACAAGTTCGATAGCTGCCTGTGGCGCTCCATCGATGGACACAAGGACCTGGAGGAAGCGTCAGAGCATATGGCGAGCATGGCCGATCCGACATTGAGCGCTACGCCCCAATCCCTCAGTCCTCAGCCCACTCCGTGAGTACACCTATCTACGCAGCCCATGGGAAAGCTTAGCGAATTCTACTCGGGCAAGACGCTATTCCTCACGGGAGGAACGGGCCTGGTCGGCAAGGTACTGGTGGAGGCGATGCTCCGCCAGCTCTCCGATATCGAGAAGATATACGTTCTAATACGCCCCAAGCCCCGCCCGGGCGGCGTCACCGTCACTAGCGAAGACCGGCTTCGGCAGGAGGTCCAGGGCTCAGCCGCCTTCGACCTGCCGCGATCAGAACAGAGAGAGACTCTCTCCGATCTCTTCCAAGCCAAGGTCAAGGCGGTGGAGGGCGACCTCGCGTTGGAGAAGATGGGCCTCGATGACGATACCTACCGGACGCTGCAGCGAGAGGTCAATATCCTGATCAACTGCGCTGCTATCGTCTCCTTCGATGCCGCCATAGATAACGCCCTGGCCCTGAATGCCCTGGGCCCCAGACGGCTCCTGGAGTTCGCCAGAGGGTGTGAGGACGTCGGCGTGGTCCAGGTCTCCACCTGTTATGTGAATGCGGCCCGCACCGGGTCCATCTATGAAGAGCCCTTAGACCCTCGATGGACCGTCGGCCAGGCTGGCGGCGTCGATAAGAGACCTTACGAGGTCGACGAGGAGATTGCCGCCATTGCCAAACGCGCCCGGGAGATTAGAGAGGCCTCGGGAGAACCCAAAACAAAAGCCGATACCGAACTGATTGACGGCAAGGTCTCCGAGTTCGGCATGAAGTGGGCCCAGGCCCGCGGCTGGCACGATGTATACACCTTCACCAAGGCCATGGGCGAGCAGATATTCGGCAAGGATTTGGGCACGACCCGGGGTGCGATCATCCGACCCGCCATCATCGAAAGCGTGTGGCGTTCCCCCCTACCCGGCTGGCTGAACGGGTATCGAATGCTGGACCCTCTCATCGTAGCCTACGGCCGCGGCCGTTTGATCGATTTCCCCGGCAACGGATCGAGCATACTCGACATAATACCTGTTGATTTAGTCGTAAACTCCATTCTGGCCATAGCTCGCGAGGTATATCAGGGCCGGTCCAAACCGGTCTATCAGATAGCGTCCGGAATGGAGAATCCGTTGACCCTCCAGGGGTTTGCCGACCTGGTGGACGAGTACTTCCAGGAGAACCCCTTCGAGAGCCAGACGAACGGTCAGGGACGCGGCAGGGAGCTTAAGAAGCCCACCTTTCCCAATACTCAGACCTTCCTTCGCAGGTTGAAGCGCCGGTACTACCTTCCTGCTAAGGTGGCCAAAGCCCTGGTGACACCCCTATCCTTTACACACTGGGGCCGGGCCAAGAAGGTGGATCTCCGTACCAAGCTCTCCGCTCTGGAGCGTCTTCATCAATACGGGCGGCTCTACGGTCCCTACGCCGAGAGCAACTGCGAGTTTCAGACCGTTAACACCAGGGAGGCCTGGCGAGCCCTCGATGCCGAGGACCGGGAGAGCTTCAACTTCGACATCTCCCAGCTTGACTGGCCCACCTACATCAAACGGGTACACGTGCCCGGGGTGAAGAAATATCTACTGGGCATGACTGATGAGCCACCGAACGAAGCGGAATTGGAAGCGGCCCTGGAGGCGCACGGCCCAGCTTCGCCACTGCCCCAATCGTTGATGGGCAACCTGCCCACCTTCGAGGAGCTGGAGCCGTGGCTGAGGCCAAATATAGTCAGGAGCACCATCAGGAAGATGGGTTCGGCCGTGGTGTTTATCGGGTTCAATCTCTGGGTTCGCCACCATTCCAAAGGGTTGGAGAACGTGCCGGACAAGGGGCCCTTCATAGTCGCTTCCAACCACTCCAGCCATCTGGACGCTCCGGCCATTCTCTTCGCCCTATCAAAGCGCCCCTTTGAGATCCATCCGACGGCGGCCAAGGACTACTTCTTTGGGGACAAGCTCAAAGCGATTCTGGTCCGCAGCGTGTTCCGAGCAATCCCCTTCGAAAGGCGCGGCCCGGCAACCGATGGTCTTCACCTACCCCTTGGCATACTGAAAATGGGACGCCCCATGGTCTTCTTCCCCGAAGGCGGCAGAAGTAAGTCCGGCAAGATCCTGACCTTCAAGAACGGGATAGGTATGCTTGGCCTTATGTCAGGCGCTCCCGTGGTACCCGCTCGAATCTCTGGATCGTACCAGTCCATGCCTAAAGGCAGCCGTTTCCCCAAACGAGGCCGGGTGACGGTCCGGTTCGGGCCCCCGATTCTCACCGAGCCCTACAGGGCGCGTATCGATGCCACCAGCATCGCCGAGGTCTGCCGAGAGCTTTCCAGCGACGTGCAGAAGGCCGTCGAGGCGCTGAATGGCAAACGATAGCGCCGGAGCAAACGTAGGCGCCTTCTTCGACGTCGATGGGACTATCGCCAACTCCAACCTCATCCACCCCTACGCTGACTTCCGTCTGAGCAACGCCGGCCCCATCGGTAAGATGGCATGGCTCGCCCGAATCGCCTCCAGTCTGCCCTACTACGCTGTCCTGGATACCCTCAACAGGGCCTGGTTCAACCGGGCGTTCATTCGCAGCTACAAGGGAGTGCACGTGGAACGGCTCTACTCATGGGCCCGGTCTCGAGGCCGGGAGTTCTGGTCGAGCCGCCTGTATCCCGCTGCCGTGACCCGGATTCAGTTTCACCAGGAGCAGGGCCACAAGATCGTGCTGGTGACCGGAGGGTTGAAGCCTGTCGTCGAGCCGCTGGCCCAAATGCTGAATGCCGATGGTCTTGGCGCCGTGGTGCCGGAGACTGTGGGCTCCCGTTTGACGGGCGAGACCGTCGGAGGCGTACTCTCCGGAGCAGCCAAGGCGAAGACCGCCGTCCGGATGGCTGACGAGCTCGGCATAGACCTGAACAGCAGCTATGCCTACGCCGACAGCTACGCCGACGTTGAGTTCCTCCAGTGCGCCGCTCATCCGATAGCGGTCAATCCGGACCGCCGGTTACGCAGAGTCGTCCGAGCCAGGGGGTGGGAATCTCACCGGTGGGCCAAGGCCAGGGCCTCCGAACTATCGCTCTCCACCACCTCGATGAAAAGGCGGTAGACTTTCAGCAATCCGGTGATCGACGATGAAAGCCCTCCTCTTCAAGAAGAGCATCCCCAGATATCTATGGACTCGTGTACTGACCTCGGGATCGTCCAGGTTGGCTACAGCGCCGGGTTCCTGCCTGTCCCTGCAGGACGTTCCGGCCCCCCGTTTGCCCAACTCCTCCTGGGTACGGGTGAGGCCTCTCCTCAGCGGTATATGCGGCTCTGATCTATCGGTGATCAGGTGCCAGGGAAGCGCCTTTCTTTCCGGCATGACCTCTTTCCCGTTCATCCCGGGGCACGAGGTGTACGGGGAGGTGATCGAGACGGGACCGGAGGTGAAGACCGTCGGCCTCGAAGATCGGGTCGTGGTGGAGCCTGCCCTCGGCTGTGAAGTCCGAGGTTTCCCGGATCTCTGTACGGCATGTCGGGACGGCAGGCATGCCAACTGCCTGCGGGTTACTCAAGGAGACATTGCAGAAGGCCTGCAAACAGGTTTTTGTCGCAGTGTCGGCGGTGGCTGGGGAGACCAGCTGGTCGCCCACCAAAGCCAGCTTCACAAAACTGCACCGGACCTGCCGGCCGAGGCCGCCGTGCTGGTGGAGCCCTTCAGCTGCGCCGTACACGCGGTGTTGCGATCTGGCGTTGGCCAAAACGACCGTGTGTTGGTAGTGGGTTGCGGCCCCATCGGGCTCCTCACCGTCGCTGCGTTGCGGAGCCTGGTGGCCAACTGCGAGATCGTCGTCGTTGCTAAACATCCGCATCAGCGGGCGCTGGCACAATCTCTCGGAGCCGACCACATCGTCTCAGAGGGGCAGAAGGGCTACGAAAGGCTGGCCAGCCTAACCGAGGCGCAGATCAGGAAGACGGCCCTGGGCAAACCAGCCGTTCTAGGTGGTTTCTCCCACGTTTTCGAGTGTGTCGGTTCGCCGGGGGCGCTGGAAGACGCCGTGCGGTGGGCATCGGACAACGGAACCGTGATGATGCAGGGAATGCCCTCCGGGGCAGGGGCCGATCTGGTACCCTTGTGGTACAAGCAGGTCAGCCTAGTCGGGAGCTACGCCTACGGATTGGAAGACGTGAAGGGCGGACCGGTCAAGACCTTCCAGCTGGCGTTGGACCTGATGAGAAAGGACGGGCTGGCCGAAAGGCTGGCCCAACTGGTGCGGCACAAGTACCCGTTGAGCCGCTACAAAGAGGCCATCTATACGGCTATGCACGCCGGACGGTTGGGCAGTGTGAAGACCGTCTTCGATGTCACCGACGGCGCTCTAAACTAGACGAGGACAAACATGGCGAAAACCCCTACCCAAGCCCTTGAACTGGACAAGGAGAAGCTTGTCACCCGAGTGGAGAAGTCAGGCGAGCGGTATCTGTTCTTCTACGGCGAGGGGTTTCGGTACGAGAAGCTGCCGGTGGGAACGCGAGTCGTCTACCCGCCTCCACCCCTCCCCCCCATCGAAGACGTGGACGCGGCCATCGAGCAGGCACTGGAGAACCCACTGGACGCCGATCCGCTCTCGGCCCAGCTCCGAGCCGGGATGAAGCTGACCATCGCCTTCGACGACATCTCCCTGCCCCTGCCCCCGATGCGTTCGCCCGACATCCGGAAGAGGGTCATCGAGAAGGTGGTCGCCAAAGCGACAGAGCGCGGCGTCGAGGACATCCACCTCATCGCGGCCCTGGGTCTTCATCGCTCCATGACCCCCGGCGAGCTGAAGGGAATCTTGGGTCGAAAGCTGTTCAACCAGTTTCACCCGGACAGGCTGTACAACTTCGATGCCGAGGACAAGGAGAACCTCATAGTCCTGGGAAAGACCTCCCGCGGGCAGGAGGTGGAGATATCCCGAAGGGTGGGCGAGTCGGACCTGCTGGTGTACGTCAACATCAACCTGGTCTCCATGGATGGGGGCGAGAAATCGATCAACACGGGGCTGGTCAGCTATCGCAGCATCCGCCATCATCACAACGTCGATACGCTGATGCACTCCGAGTCCTACATGGACCCGACGAGGTCAGCCCTCCACGACGCCTGCCAGGGCATGCAGACCGTAGTCGACGAGAACCTCAAGGTGTTCAAGATCGAGACCGCCATCAACACCAACGCCTTCCCATCGGTCCTGAGGCACCTCCAGATGCAGGAGTCCGAGTGGAAGATATGGGACAGAGCGACATTCCATGCCAACCGGTTGTCCCTGGACCGCATGCCCTTCCAGCTCCGCTGGAACATATTCCAGAAGATGAAGTCTCCCTACGGGATGACCGACATCGCCGCCGGCGCCACTGCCCCGGTGCACGATCAGATACTGAGCAGCGTATACCGGCAGCAGGCTGTACCCGTATCCGGTCAGGCCGACGTGATGGTGTTAGGGATGCCGTACCTCAGTCCCTACAACGTCAACTCCTATTTGAACCCGATACTGGTCCACGTTCTTGGAGTGGGGTACGTCTTCAATCTGTATCGCGGGAAGCCGTTGGTCCGTCGAGGCGGGGTGATGATATTCACCCATCCCCTCGAAGAACGGTTCAACGAGACCCACCATCCGTCATACGTGGACTTCTATAACAACGTGCTGACCGAGACACGGGACGCCGCCGAGATCGAGTCCCGGTTCGAGGAGGAGTTCGCTCACAACCAGCGATACATAGACCTGTACCGAAACTCCTACGCCTACCACGGCGTCCATCCCTTCTACATGTGGTACTGGGCCTGCTACGGCCAGGATTATCTGGGCAGGATCATCGTGGTGGGCGCAAAGGACAAGGCAGTGGCCGACAGGCTGGGATACGAGACCGCCCCCAACATGGAGATGGCCCTCGCCATGGCCCAGGATACCGTAGGCAACAACCCCGAAATATCCATGTACCACTTCCCGCCCATATTCCTGTGCGACGTAGACTAGACAATGGATATAGGTCAGCGTTGGACGGTGATCGCCAACCCCGTATCGGGAAAGGGTAAGGGGCGAAAGCTGGGCGGCCGGGTTGCTAGGCTGCTGGCCCGTTCCGGCGTAGAGTCCAACCTCCTCTGGACCAGCGGCCCCGGAGATGCGGAACGGCTGGCCGGCGAGTCGATATCCAAGGGAGTTGACGGCATAGTTGCCTGTGGCGGCGACGGCACTCTTCACGAGGTGGTCAACGGCGTGTACGGCTCTTCCGAGCACCCCGAAACCGTGCCCATCGCCGTGGCTCCCGCCGGCCGGTGCAACGATTTCCGCCGCACCCTGAATCTGCCTAAAGAGCCGATGGAGACCGTAGGAAGTATCGTGGATGGCTCCATCAAGCGGGTAGACCTTGGACGGATCGAGGGCCGCTACTTCACCACGGTGGCAACCCTGGGCTTCGATAGCGCCGTGAGCCGGTACGTAGCCAGCGGCAGACATCCCTTCTTTCTCACCGGCGCCCCAGCCTACGTGTACGCAGTCCTCGCTCAGCTGATCAGCTACCACGATGTCCCGGTCAGATTGAAGGGGGACTCTCTGGACTTCGAAGGCGCCGTCTTCCTCGCTGCCACGGGCAACACCCCCGTCTATGGCGGCGCCATGAAGATAGCCCCCAGCGCCGTGGCGGACGATGGCTTCTTGGACCTGTGCCTCGTCAGGTCCGTCAATCGCTGGGAGGTGCTGAAGATGCTGCCTCGGATATTCAATGGGGGCCACGTCCACCATCCGGCGGTATCAATGCACCGGCTAACCCGATTGGCCATCGAATCGGACGAGAGCCTTCCCGTCTGGGCGGACGGTGAGCCGATGGCGCAGACGCCGACAACCATAGAGGTGGTGCCCGAGGGTCTCTCTATAGTGGCGCCGGGGTAGCCCGGCCTCTCCACGACGCGAAAAGAGGCGCCCCGATTTGACCGGAGCGCCTCTTCTCTTTCAGCCTGTCCTATAAAGACGGATGTTTTTCTCCCAGCCGCCCGCCCTCAGACGGTTTTGTAGCCGGGGGCACATCCCCCAAGCCCCCTGCCAGAGGGAAGTTTCCCTCTGGACTCCCTCTATTCGAGGTTCTCAGGCAGGCTTGTCGGCCCTCTGGGGAATCAGTTCATGTGGTATTCCCGCAGCATGTTGGCGCCGAGGATCTTGGTCTGGTCCTCCTCCGAAAGCTCGCTGATGTTCTTCTTCAGCGAACCCAGCGGGTCGCCATGTCCCTCGGGGTGGGGGTAATCGGAGCCCCAGCCCAGCTTGTGGGCCCCTACCAACTGGGCCATGGAGGTGAAGGTGGGCTCGTCGGCCTCACCGGTTATCCAGCACTGACGCTCGAAGTACTCGCTCGGCATCATCTTCATCTTGGTGTTGGTGACGTAACCGGTCTTGTAGAACTCCCGCCGGTCAATCTTCTCGTCCATCAGGTACAGCCAGTGGGCGATCCACCCACAGCCCGTCTCAACCACACCCAGGCTCAGATTGGGGAATCGATCGAAGACCGCTCCCTGGAAGAAGCTGGTGAAGGCCAGCTGGCAGTCCCCGTTGAAGTAGACGTTGAAAAACCAGGGGTTGACCGTCCAGCTCGATGGGTAGAGCTCGTGGCCGACGTGCTTCGGAGTGCTGCTCACGTGTATCCCTATCGGCAGCCCGATCTCTTCGCACTCGGCCCAGAAGGGATCGTAGTACTCCTCGCCATAGGGGATGCCGTTGGTGGGGTTGGGGAACAGATATACGCCCTTTACGCCCCGCTCGGCGGCTCGGCGCACTTCCTTCACGGCCAGGTTAACATCCATCAGCGATATCGACGCCGTGGCGATGAGCCGGTCCGGATAGGGCTTGCAGAAATCTGTGATCCAGTCGTTGTAGACGCTGGTGTGGGCGGCCGCCAGCTCGGCGTCACCGCACTCGGATTGCCAGTTCAGTCCCAGCGAGGGGTAGAGGACAGAGACATCGATACCGTGCTCATCGTTCCATGCGACACGGGCGTGGGGATCGGTGCCACCCGGAATCTGGCTGATCTCCCAGTCCAGGGTGCCGGGAACGAAGCCATCCTTCGTCCGTCGGGAGATCTCATCGTCCAACCCGCCCAGGCCTCCGAGGAGCCCACCATTGAGACAGGCGGACTTCTTGCCGTCTATCTCCAGGTACTCCAGCTGGTCCTCGCCCCTGGAGATGCGCATTGCCCTATCCCGGTACTTCGGATCCAGGTTGTCCAGCCACAGACGCCCCGGCTCCAGGATGTGGCCATCCGCGTCGACTATTTTGCTGCCATTGGTCCCCGCCATAGTGCACTCCTTCCAAACTCGCAACACCCGAGTAGCAGTTGGTTGACTCGATTATAGTTAAAGGACTGGTGCAGGTCAAAACCTGGGCAACGGGCTCTAGCTGCTCGGGAACTCCACCCTGACCAGGGGAGCCCTGGAGAGCCAGTTGTCCAGGTCATCGCCATACCCAAGTCTTGCCGTGATCTCGCCCAGGATGCGCCGGCGCTCGCCCTCCTCGAAAATCGGACTCGCCTTCGCCGGGATGTCGGCGGTGGCGTTGTGCTTCAGGTGAAAGGTGAACTCCGGGTTGGCGATCATGTTGGCCAACCATCCCCGGGAGCCCGGCGTTCCGGTGATGTAGATTTCATCTTCCAGGTTGTGGAACCATATCTCCACCCTCCGCGGCGTTCCCGATCTTCTGCCCGTGGTGGTTATATCTATGGTGCGGTCCCATTCGGTGGCGTCTTTGGTCAGCGCCTCTTTGATGTCGTCCTGCATGTTAGTCACTCCAGTGCCCTCATCCTAGCAGCGTGCTGATAAACACTGTCAATCATTACCCCACCCTCCTTCCTGACCTGGAAAAATAGAGAACAGAGCTTGTCTCAAAAGTACGGACGTCTTAGTCCCAACCGCCCGCCCTCGGAAGGTTTTGTAGCTGGGGGAACATCCCCCAGGCCCCCTGCCAGAGGGAAGTTTCCCTCTGGACTCTCTCAAAGCAGGGTTCTGAGACAGGCTCAACAAAGATAATTTCTGAGGGAGGCCCTTTCAGCGGGCTCAGGGCAGGCTCTCAGACTCCTGACAAAGGGGTGAAGCCCCTCTGCACACCCCAGATTTTATCGGCGTGATGTTACCAACGCTGGCCGTAAGCGTGGTCCGGTTTTATCAGGACTATCGCTCTGCGGTCCTCTTTCATAACCCGGTCGTACTCCTCCCAGTCCGGGTGCTCCCCTCCGCCGCACGCTCGGTACGCATCCCTGAGCTCCAGTCGAAGCTTCTCGTGGTCCGTGTTGTCCCAATCGGTAACCTCCACCCTGCCTTCTATCACGGCCCACTCGCCCCAGTTCCCGCTCACGACTATCACCGTGCAGCGGGGGTCTCTCGCCAGGTTCTTGAGCTTGGCCGAGCTGCCAATCAGGACTGTCACCACTCCCTCTTTGTAGGCGCCCGCATTGACCACGCTCGTCTGGGCGGCCCCGTTTCTTCGAAACGTGGTTATCACTGCATTGTTGTGTTCCTCGAAAAAGGATCTCCAGTCCTCGAAACTCATCTATTCCTCCTTTGAGTGAGACTAGCAGGGTGTTGATAAATTCTACTTGTCTCCCATTGCTCTCGTCCGGCTGCCCCTGGCAGTACAACTTGCCGGTTACCGTATCTTCTATTGTACTATGACGGTATGAGACCAACGAG
This sequence comes from Dehalococcoidia bacterium, assembly GCA_965197645.1. GTDB lineage: Bacteria > Chloroflexota > Dehalococcoidia > Plut-88900 > Plut-88900. Next base: position 2,197,592 of record OZ240219.1, read on the forward strand.
TCTGTTCCCAACCACAGTCGTCGGCTCGATGCCCCGGCCGTTGTACATCCAGGACCTGGTAAATGATAGAGTCGCCGGACGGTTGTCCTTCGCCGAGTTCCAGCGGCTGATGGACCGGGCCATCCCCGTTGTTGTTCAGATGCAAGAGCAGGCCGGGATAGAGATTGTGTCCGACGGCGAGTGGAGGAGGGTCTCCTACTCCGATGTCATCGCCGACATCTGCGACGGCTTTCAATACATGACCAAAGAGGTCCAGGGTGAGATACAGAGGGTCCCGGTGGTGGTGGGAGAGCTGAAACCTATCAGACCCGGACGGTTCGCCGAGGAGGCCCGGTTCCTCAAGACAGTGACCGATAGCAGGATTAAAATTGCTATGCCGTCGCCCTTCCTGCTGGGAGAGCGGCTGTGGGACCCGGACTACTCTTCCCATGCCTACCCCACGAGAAAGGACTTTACCGAGGCGCTGCTCCCCATTCTCCGGCAGGAGCTTGTACATCTTCGGGACGAAGACACCGACATCGCCCAGTTCGACGACACCCAGTTCTGCCTCTTCGTCGATGCTGAGAACCGTGCCCGCTATGCCGACCCCGTCGCAGAGATGGACTACTGCGTCGATATGCTCAACCGCATCGTGGAGGGCATCAAGGGCATCACCCTCGCCGTACACCTGTGTCGCCGCTACAAAGGGAGATCCGGCTGGTTCGGGGAGGGCGGCTACGATGCCATACTCCCCGCATTGAGCAAGCTGGACGTGGACCTTCTTCTGATGGAGTTCGCCATGCCCATGTCAGGGGGCATGGATGTGCTCGAGAAACTGCCCGAGAGGATGAGTCTCGGCATCGGTTGCATCGATGTCCGCAACCCGGACACGGAGACCCCTGGCCAGGTAGTCGAAAGGATACAGTCGGCCCTTAGCTTCGTAGCCCCGGAAAGGGTGTACATGCAGCCCGATTGCGGTTTCGCTCCCGGCAGCGACATGGACATCTCTCTGGATGAGGCTTACGGCAAGCTGGCAAGCATGGGTGAGGCGGCGCGCATGCTTCGCCACAACCACGCTTAGCCTCGATTTGCCCCGGAAGTCCCGACCAAGTATCCTGTGCGGCGGATTGATACCCTCAGAAAGATCAACCAGGAGGCGAACTATGGAGACAAGAAACGTAATGCCGTGGACCTGGTCGGAAGCCGCCGGGTTTGTTCAGGCGAAAGAGATATCTGGCGTGGAGAAGGTCCTTATCTGTTCCGGCCAGACCTCGGTGGATGCCGATGGCAACGCGATGCACGCGGGAGACATGGCCGCCCAGATCGCCCAGGCCCTGGACAACCTGAAGACGGTGCTGGACGATGCTGGGTTCAGTATGACGGACATCGTGCGGCTGAATTACTACGTCACCGATCTTGACCTGTTCCTGGAGTCGGAAGAAAAGGGTGCGAAACTCCTTGTCGACGAGGGAGTTCAACCAACCAGCACCTTGCTGGGTGTAACGGCCCTCTTCCTTCCAGAGCTGATGGTGGAGATCGAAGTCACCGCTATGAAGTAGACTCGACATAACGTACCTCAGGAGGCAGCTATGGACGCCCGAGATCTGACCGAGAGCGCCTTGAACGAGCTGGACGGGGACCTGACGGACAGCCTGAACGGCCTTGCCACAACGGAACTTGCCTGGCAGCCCAGCAATGAGGCCAACTCCATACTGTTCAACTTCTGGCATCTCATCCGAGCCGAAGATCTTTGGGTGAACGTTCTGGCTCAAGACAAGGCCAGCGTCTTCGAGAAGGCCGGCTGGGCCGAGAAGTGGGGCCTTCCAGTGGGAGATACGGGCTACGGCTATACCGCCGAGAAGCTTGCGTCCTTTCCCCAAATCCCCATCGATGAGCTCCGGGCGTACTACGCTGAGGTAAGAAGGGTAAGCCTTGCTTACCTCGGGACCCTCAACCCTTCGGACCTCGATCAGCCGCTTAGGGTGGAGCGTCCCGGGCGCGAGGGGCTCAATGTGGGGGGCATGTTCGCCCACGTCCTTTGCGAGTTGGGCCAGCACGTCGGCCACATCCGATACCTGCGAGGCCTGCAGCGGGGCATGAACAAATAGGGGGTGCGGTCCAGCATTACCGTTCCTCTCCCGTATGAATGCCGGGACTGGAGTTCGTCTCGAGAGGACTGACGTTCCCCTCAGGACTAACTCCCCCTCGCCCGCAACCACCACGACCGAAGGACTGAATCCATACCCTCGTCATCGCAAGGCCCGACAAAGTCGGGGCGTGGTAATCTACGGTCAGGCTTCCTTCCAAATGCACGGCACCTGGGTTGATGGAAAGGCGCCCCACCCCAAGTGGCTCTGCCCTCCCACCCGCCCTGGGACGTTATTATATCTGGGGGCACATCCCCCAGGCCCGCTGCCAGAGGGAAGCCCTCTGGACTCCCAGGATTGGATCCGCCGGCACCCCGCCCTTGGACTGAGAAACAACCCACCACGGGAGAAAGTGCGCCCCGGAGCCCTTACCGACCGGAGAATTCCGTGGCGAAAGCTTAGGTCTGGGAGAGACGCCGCCTGAAATAGATGGTGATAACCAGCAGGACGGTTACCGCGAACAGGACCAGGGCGGAGACGGCGGACATCATCGGCGCGAACTCGGCTACTATGCCGTCCCACATGTTGACCGGAAGGGTCCGGAAGGTGGGGTCCCTCACCCAACTGGCTATGATCGCCTCGTTGAACGAGACCAGAAAAGCGAACAGTCCGGCCACTATCATTCCGGGATAGACCTGGGGCAGCAGGACCCTGACCCAGGTCTTCCAGCGGCTTGCTCCCAGACTCATAGCCGCCTGTTCGTGGACGGCGTCAGCACTCCGTAGGGTTGCGTTCAGGATGATCACCACGAACGGTAGCGCCAGCAACGAGTGGGGGATCACCAGCCCTATCATCGTACCTATCAACCAATAAACGTTGTTGAAGTAGAAGAGCCACAGAGCCAGGCCGGTCATGGTAGTGGGTATTATCAGGGGGGTTAGTACCAGGCCGCTGAGAATTCCCTTGCCGGGGAAGCTGCCCCGCACCAGGCCATAGGACACCAGGGCGCCCAGGGGCACCGCCACCACCACCACGATGGCGGCAACCTCCAGGCTCGTAATCGTAGCCTGTATCCAGTCCACGCCGCTCTCTCCGCTGGTGAAGTAGTTCTTGATCCACCTGAAGCTGAAATCTGTAGGCGGGAAATAGATGAACTGCTTATCGTTGAATCCCAGGGGTATGACAATGAGGCTGGGCAGTATCAGGTAGAAAGATATGAGGGATACCATGACGGAAAGGGTGATGCGTCTCCGTCCATCCACGGCATCCCAGTTTGCTCGCATGTGCATCAGTGCGTCGCCGGCGCGATACATGGCGCCGAAACCTATGAACCGGGCGAAGATGAGGTAGAGGAGCAGGATAACCCCCAGTAGTATCATCGCTCTTGCCGCGCCCACTGAGCTGCCGGAACCAATGAAGGAGGCCATGCCCCTATCGTTTACAGTGCCCAGCACCACCGGGGCCACCGTGTGTCCCGCGCTGAGGATGAGGACCAGCATCGCTCCGGCAAAGACACCCGGCATGCTCATGGGCAGGAACACCTTCCGGAAGGCCTGGAAGGGGCTGGCGCCGAGGCTCTGGGCCATTCTGGGCAGATTTGGCGGAATTCCCCTCATGACCGCGTACATCGGCAGGATCATGAAGGGCAGAAAGATGTGAACCATCCCCACGCTGACCGATGTCTGATTGAACAGCAGCTCCCACGGCTCGTCGGATATCTGTAGGGTCTGGATCGCATCGTTGACCGGTCCTCGCCGTCCCAGGATCACCCGCCATGAGTAGGTCTGGGCAATCAAACTGGTAATGAAGGGAATGAGCACCGCCACCAGCACCACCCCTCGTGCCCTGCCCCAGCTTGTTGCCAGGAAGTAGGCCACAGGATAGCCGAGAAGGATGCAGGCGAGCGTGGTCGTAGCGCAGAGCTCGACGGTGGTCTGCCATATCTTCCAGTAGTCAACTCCTCGGAAGTTGATGTCCAGCGCTTCTCTATAGGCCTCGAGTCCGAAATCGCCCCTGAAGTAGAAGCTGCTCTTCAGCGTGTCGAACATTGGGACGATGAAGAAGGCTATCAAGAGAGCCGCGGCAGGCAGCACCAGAAGGAGGTAGTATCCCTCCTGCTTGGCCCTGATTATCAACAACCTTCTCTGGCCCGGCTCCCTTGCGCCGGACAGGCTGGAGATGGCTCGTTGGGCTGTGGCAACGCCTAGCATGTGTCTAAACGTATAAGGTGGTCTTGCTCAGTAAAGCGGGCTTCGAGGGGAAAAAGTGAGGCACCGAAAAGCTATAGTATCATAGCATTGTGATTTTTGGTACTTTAGGCGTCCGGCCAGTTATAATTGACACATTAACTCAACACCAAAATGGAGTGCTGTATGCCCGATGAACGGAGGCTGCGCCTTCTGGCGGTAACGGCCCACCCTGACGACGAGACCTTCGGATGTGGAGGTGTTCTGGCGAAGTACGCCGGCGAGGGAGTCACTGTCTCCGTGGTCTGCGCCACGCGCGGCGAAGCGGGACAGATCAGCGATCCTTCTCTGGCCACCCAAGAAAACCTGGGAGAGGTCAGGGAGAAGGAGCTACAGCGGGCCTGTCAGGCGCTGGGCGTTCGCAATCTAGAGGTACTGGGTTACAGGGACTCCGGCATGGAGGGCACCGAGTCCAACCATGATCCCCGGTCTTTGCTCCAGGCCGAGCGGACCGGGTTGATCGGCAAGATTGTGGCGGCCGTTCGCAAAGAAAAGCCCCAAGTGGTCATCACCTTCGATCCCTCGGGCGGCTACGGGCATCCGGACCACATCACCATCCACGAGGCCACCTTGAAAGCCTTCTTCTTGGCGTCCGACGCCGAGCAGTACGCGGCCCAGCTTACCAACGGTTTGAGTCCCTTCGCACCTCGGAAGCTCTACTACTTCGTGTTTGCTAGAAGTAGCGCCATCGCTTTTCGCCAGGCCTTGGAGGAGGCGGGCGCAGCCAACGATATCATCGAGAGGGAAGAGTCAATGGGCGTGCCGGACGAAGAGATATCCACGATGCTCGACGTCAGGCAGTACTCGGATATCCAGGAACGGGCCGCTCGAGCCCATCAGACCCAGATGAGAGAGGACGATGCCTTCGACTGGATGCCGGAAGAGGTCAAAGACCGCTTCCTGTCAACCGAGTATCTGGTCAGGGCCGTTCCACCCTTTGTCGCTGGTGACGACCCTGTTGAAACGGACCTGTTCGACGGGATATCCGGCCCGTAAAAGCCCTCAGTTAAGCGCCCCAAATTCCCGAAAAATTGGCCGTATAGACATTGACACTCCGTGCCTGTAAACAGGTATCATGAATGCAAAGTTCCATTACGGAGGTAGTAGATGCAGGGTTACTGCGTGAAGTGCAGAGCTTCTAAAGAGATTAGCGGTGCAAAACAGATCACGATGAAAAATGGTCGTCCGGCCACCCAGGGCACCTGCCCGGATTGTGGCACCAAGATGTTCCGTATCGGCAAGGCGGCGTAAGCAAAACCTGTCCACAAACAACCCGGTAATAACAACGGAGCCGGCTCTCCATTTCAAGGGAGAGGCCGATACTCAGTTCAAGGCTCTGGTAAAGTGGAATAGACGGCTCTGTTTTTCGGAGATAGTCTCCACGGCAGTCAAAATCACCCTCGAAACAGTCTGTTCGGGGGTGATTCTCTTTTCATGCCGGCGGATTAGCACTGCGGCGGACCTGCCTCAGAAACTCGTTTGAGGGAGTACGGAGGTCGTGTAACAGGGCCGGGACCAGAGTCACGTATAAGTGGATAGACAACGGTTCGAAGTGCTGGTGTCCAAGGCATTTGCGGGCCTGGATGAGGAGTTCCGGTCCAGGCTGGACAACGTCGTCATAGGCGTACAGGACTGGCCTACCCAGGACCAGCTGGAAACCGTAGATCTTCGGGATCGTTGGGACCTACTCGGGCTGTACGAGGGCATTCCGCTCACCGACCGGGGCGTCAGCTACAACCTGGTCCTTCCGGATCGCATTACAATATTTCAGAGGCCGGTCGAAGCGGTATGCGCCAGCGACGAGGAGATAGAGGAAGAGGTGAGGTCCGTCCTCCGTCACGAGATCGCCCATCATTTCGGCATCGATGACGACCGGCTGGACGAGCTGGAGGCAGCAGACTACTGATCCTGGAGGAACCCCTGGATGTCAAATCAAAATGAGATCGCCTTCATGGACGCCACTGCTCAGGCGGAGCTGGTGCGTCGAAAAGAGATCAAGCCCATCGAGCTGGTTGACAACGCCATCGAGCGGATCGAACGGCTCAACCCGACACTCAACGCTGTGGTCACCCCGATGTACGATGAGGCGCGGGCCATCGCCACCGGCCAGTTGCCGCACGGCCCCTTCACCGGCGTTCCCTTCCTGCTAAAGGACCTGGGGGCCTTCTGCGCCGATGTACAGCTGACCATGGGATCGGCCTTCATGAAGGACTTCGTTCCCGACCATGACACAGAGCTGGTAAAGCGCTACAGGCGGTCCGGCCTGATCATCCTCGGTAAGACCAACACCCCGGAGTATGGCCTTTACGGTACCACCGAACCCCATCTTTTCGGCCCCAGCCGCAATCCCTGGAACACTGACCGGAGCACCAGTGGCTCCAGCGGAGGTACTGCAGCGGCGGTGGCTTCGGGAATGGTGCCTATGGCCCACGGCAACGATGGCGGCGGCTCCATCCGCGGACCAGCCTCCTTTTGCGGACTCTACGGGCTCAAACCCACCCGTGCCAGAAATCCCTTTGGCCCGGACTTCGGCGACCTGGTCGGGGGCCTTCCCAGTGAGCACGTCCTGACTCGGTCGGTGCGGGACAGCGCTGCTGCCTTGGACGCCACCTCCGGGCCCGATGTCGGGGACCCCTACTGGGCTCCACCACCGGAGGGGCTCTTCCTGGACGAGCTCGGGAAAGATCCAGGAAGACTGCGTGTGGCCTTGACCGCCCAGGTACCCGGTGGAACGCCGGTACACGACGACTGCGTCGCCGCTGCCAGGGAAGCCGCCGAGCTGTGTCAGCGGCTGGGACATGAGGTGGAAGAGGCGATTCCAACCATCACAGAGCCCGCCGATCGGATCAAAGAGGCATACGATCTGCTGTGGCCTGTCTTCGCATCATGGATGATAAACAGTGCCGCCAGGGCCAGCGGCAGAACACCCACAGAGGACCAGTTCGAACCGACGACCTGGGAGCTGTATCGCCGGGGCGAGGAGGTCAATGCGGCCCAGTTTCTGATGGCCAACGAGACCTTCCAGCGGCTGGCCAGGGACATCGCCCGGTTCCACCTGGACTACGATGTGTGGCTCACGCCCGCCGATGCAAATCCGCCTTTCCTTATCGACTCTCCCCAGCCGTCGGCGGACGATACGCCGGGGGACACCGCGCTCGCTGTCGCTCTGTCCACTTTCACCCAGCTCCACAACATAACCGGACAGCCGGCCGCCTCTATCCCGCTCCACTGGAACGCCGAGGGTATCCCAATCGGGGTACAGGTCGCCACGCCCTTCGGGGACGAAGCCACCATGTTCCGTTTGTCGGCCCAGATGGAGGAGGCGCTGCCGTGGGCTCATCGGCGTCCGCCGGTTTCGGCTTAGCCATGCGGCGCCTACCTCCGCCTTGTCACCAGCGCCGGCCGTTTCCTCGTTGCTGTTGACGCGCACGGAATAATATGAGCAGGACCTTAATAACCGAGGAGGAGCTAGAATGCAATACGGAGTAGTTTTCCCGCAGACTGAAATAGGCTCAGACCCGGGACCCGTGAAAGAGTTCGCCCAGGCCGCCGAACGCTTGGGCTACGATAGCTTGATGATCTACGACCACGTTGTGGGCGGCGATCCTGCCACCAGGCCCGGTTGGGACGGCTTCTATCAGCTGCAGCACCTGTTCCACGAACCATTCGTCCTGATGGGCTACCTGGCCGGAGCTACCGAGAGGATCCAGTTCGTCACCGGAATCATCATCCTGCCCCAGCGTCAGACTGCACTGGTGGCGAAACAGGCGGCGGAGGTCGACGTGTTGAGCGGCGGCCGGCTGGTGTTGGGGATCGGCGTGGGCTGGAACGATATCGAGTTCGAGGCCCTGGGTGAGAACTTCAAGGACCGGGGACGCCGCTCCGAGGAGCAGATGGAAGTGCTCAGGACTCTTTGGACCAGCGAGTCGGTGGATTTCACCGGCAAGTGGCACCGCATCGATAATGCCGGGCTTAACCCCCTTCCCGTCCAACGCCCCATTCCCATGTGGATAGGTGGAGACATCGATGTGGTGCTCAAGAGGATCGGCCGTCTCGGCGATGGCTGGATACCCCTGGGCCTACCGGACCAGTCCAAAGGCGCCGTGGAAAAGCTGCGGAGCTACACCCGGGACGCCGGGCGGGATCCGGCCGACATCGCCGTGGCTGCGGTGGCCCATCTGGAGACCAGCAGCTTCAGTGAAGTCATCGATGAGGCCAAGGCCTGGAAGGAGCTGGGCGCCACCCACTTCTACGTCGATACCATGCGGGCCGGCCTGGACACCCCACAGCAGCACATCGAGACCATCACCGAGTTCAAGAAGGCCCTCGAGGAGGTGGGCTAGAGGCAGGGCGAGGCCCTGCACCCATAACATGAAGGAAGAGATCCCGAAGCGCGTCTTTGCCGGGCCTGCCTGACGGCAAGGCAGGAGCCTGAAAGCCTGCTCTGAGCCCACCGAAGGGGTGTCCCTCGGACACCACTTGTCCTCCCATTCCGGCCGGCGGATGGTCGAAACAGACCAGATTGCTTCGCTTCCTCCGACCCCCTCAGAACTGACTCTCCCTCGCTTGCAACGACGGCCAAGGCTAGATTGAATCCATACCTTCGTCATTGCGAGCCCCGACGAGGTCGGGGCGTGGCAATCTGGCGAGGTGTGGAACCCCTCCCCAGGTGGTTGTTCCCTCCCGCCCACCCTGGGGGGTTATGTGTCTTGGGGGAACATCCCCCAGGCCCCCTGCCAGAGGCAGGGCGAGGCCCTGCACCCACAACATGAGGGAAGAGAGCGAAGCCCCTTTGACGGGAGTCTGAGAGCCTGCCCTGAGCCCGCCGAAGGGGTATCCCTCGGAAATTCTCTTGTTTTCTGTCTCCTTGCCAGGGGGAAGTTCCCATCTGGATTTCCCCAAAGCGGGGTTCCGAGACAGGCTCACGCGCTGGTCTTGACGGCGTCTCGAAGCACCTCTACCAGGTGCCTCGCCCTGCGGCCTGTGCCGTGCTCTATCTGCTGGCGGCACGAAATGCCGGTCACAGCTACCTCCCACTCCGCTCCCTTGCCCCGCACTGCGGGGAACAACCTGTCCTCACCTATAGCCATCGATAAATCGTAGTGCTCCTTCTCATAGCCGAAGGCGCCGGCCATTCCGCAGCACCCCGCATTGACCAGCTCGACCGAGTGGCCCGGCGGCATCGAGAGGGCCTTGATAGAGGCCCCCGTACCCAGTAGCGCTTTCTGGTGACAGTGGCCGTGGAACAGGACCGATCTGGAATCGCCGCTAAACGTCAGGCCCAAGTTACCCTGCTCCTGGCACCTCACCAGGAACTCATCGATGAGAAGCGATTGTTCCGCCACCACCTTCGATTTTTCGTTCCGAAGCAGGTCGGGATACTCGTCCCGAAGGGTCAGGAGGCAGCTGGGCTCGCACCCGATGATGAGCGTTCCCTGGGATGCCCAGGGATACAGGCGGTCGACGTTGCGTTCGGCCTGGTTCTTTGCCCTGGCAAGCATCCCCTTCGAGATCATCGGCCGCCCGCAGCAGCCGGCGTTGGCCAGGACCACCCTGTACCCGGCCTGCTCCAGCAGCTCCACCGCGGCGATGCCCACCTCAGGGGTGTTGAAGTTCATGAAAGTGTCGTTGAAGAGAACCACTTCACCCTTTGCGCCATCGCCCAGGGGCCGATGCGACCTGAACCACGCCGGAAAGGTCTGCTTGGCGAAGCTCGGCAACGGCCGGTCTTTGTGCACCCGGAGTAGCGAGTGCAGCAACCCTCGAGCGCCAGGCGCCTTGCTCAGCCAGTTCGATATGGGGCTGAGGGCACACCCCAGCCGATTCAGCCGGTTGATGTTGGCGAACAGCCGGGAACGCAAGGGTATCCCGTGGGCTGAGTTGTAATTGTCCAGGAACTCGTACTTCAGCTTGGCCATGTCCACCAGCGAAGGGCACTCGCCCTTGCAGCCTTTGCACTCGAGGCACAGGTCCAGAGCGTCGTGGAGTCGTCGGCTGGCCAGCCCGTCCTTGGACATGGTCCCGGAGAGGACGGCTCTGAGCAGGTTGGCTCGACCCCGCGTCGAGTGCTCCTCCTCCTTTGTGACCTGGTAGGAGGGGCACATCGTCCCGTCCGCCTTCCTGCAGGCGCCCATCCCGTTGCACATCTCCACTGCGCCGGCGTAGCTCCCGAACTTTGAAAAGTCCAGGCTGGCGGTGACGTGACGGGCCTTATAGCTGGCGCCGTACCGCAGGTTTTCGTCCATCGGCGGGCATTGGACTATCTTCCCCGGATTCATGATGCCCTGGGGGTCGAAGGCATTTTTCAGCTCGACGAAGGCATCGTACAGCTTGGGGCCGAACATCTTGGAGGTCCATACCCCTCGGACGATGCCGTCGCCGTGTTCACCGCTCAGAGAGCCTCCGAACTCAAGGACGAGGTCCGCCACCTCCTCGGCGATGGACAGCATGCCGTCGATCCCCTGCCGCGTCTTGAGGTTGATCAGAGGCCGGATGTGGAGGCAGCCGACGCTGGCGTGCCCATAGTACCCCGCCTCAGTGCTGTGGGCCTTGACGATCTCATCGAATCTTCTAACGAAGTCTCCCAGCTTCTCCGGGTCGACAGCGGTGTCCTCTACGAAGGGGATCGGTTTGGCGTCGCCGGTCACACTCATCAGCAGGCCCAGGCCGGCCTTGCGTACCGACCACGCCTTGGCCTGCGCACCCCCGTCCGACAGGTTGACGCAGGCGTATCCTAACCCCCGTCCCAGCATATCCGTTCGGAAAGCCTCCATCTTGCCGGCGACCTCGGCCTCCGTGTCCCCGAAGTGCTCGACGAGGAGCATCGCCCCCGGGTCACCTTCGACAAAGGTCATGTTGCGGCTGACGGCCAGCGATGACCGGGCCAACCTCAACACCATGTCGTCGACAAACTCCACGGCTGCCGGACCGTGCTCCAGCACCGCCGGTGCGGCGTCGCACGCCTCGAAGATGTCCTTGAAGTGGAGGACCGACGTGCCGGTGCACCGCGGCACGGGCTCCAGCTTCACTTTCGCCTCGGTTATGGTGCACAGAGTTCCTTCCGAGCCTACGATCAGACGGGCCAGGTTGAACGGCCTGCCGCCGGTATATTCGTCCAGGTTGTAGCCGCTGACCCGCCGCATGATCCTCGGGTAGCGGGCCTCTATCTCCGCACTGTTCTCCCGGGCGATTCTCAACGCCTCCCGATGCACCTCCGACTCGAAGTTGTCTCCCGCCATCCTGGCCTCCAACTCCTCCGGGGAGAGTGTCCTCAGGTGGGACTGGCTGCCGTCGGACAGTATCACTTGCAACTCCATCACCTGGTCCAGAGTTTTGCCGTAGAGGATGGAGTGAGCGCCGCAGGAGTTGTTCCCGATGGCGCCCCCTATGGTCGAGCGATTGGCCGTCGTAGGGTCGGGAGCGAAATGAAGCCGATGGTCCGATAGCTGACGGTTCAGCGATTCCAGCACTATCCCCGGCTGCACCCGTGCCCACCCCTCTTCGGCATCGACCTCCAACACGCTGCTCATGTACTTGCTGAAGTCCATGACGATGCCATGGTTTACTGCCTGCCCCGATAGGCTGGTGCCTCCGCCACGGGGAAGCAGAGGGACCCGCTCCCGTTTGGCCAGGTCCACCACGGCCAGCACGTCGTCCACGTTGCGGGGCACGACTACCCCCACGGGCATCATCTGGTAGATGCTGGCATCGGTGCTGTAGAGGACGCGGGAGGCCTGATCGAAGCGCACCTCTCCGGACACCCGCTTGGTCAGCTCGCGGGCCAGCTCCTCGGTCTCACGCCGGCTTTTCGTCGCGCTGGAGGCCATTAGACCAGGCCGCATACCTGCGCCGGAGTCTCAAGCAGGTAGTCGGGCTCGGATTGGACCAGCAGTTCCTTGGCTGTGGCCCCCCATAGAGCGCCCGCCGAGGTGACCTCCGCGTTCTTGGCCGCCGTTATATCGATGTGGCTGTCGCCAACCATCAGCGCTTCTGCCGAGGTGATGTCCAGCTTGTCCAGGGCGAACAGTATAGGCGCCGGCTTTGGTTTGCTTTCTTCCACGTCTCCCCAGCCGACGACACAGTCGAACAGGTCCAGCACGCCCAGTCGCTGCATCTCCACCACCACCCCGTAAGGCCCGTCCTCGTTTTCCAGGAGCTTGGCCTTGGAAGTGACAATCCCCAGGAGGACTCCCTGGTCCTTTAGCCGGCCCAGCATCTCCTCGATGCCATCGAACAGCCGGACCGATTTGGTGCCGTTTCGCCAGTACCACCTCTGGTAGTCGGTCCACATCTTCTGGGCCGTTTCCCGGTCACCGACCAGGTCCGTCCAGATGTCGATCTGGGGCCGGCCCGCCCAGTCCTTCATTACCTGGTCCAGGTCTACGCTAGAGTCCAGCACCCCCTCGGCGGCGACCTCCGCGGCCTTGATACGGGCGGAGAAGGTGTCGCACAGAGTATCGTCGTAATCGAACAGGACGGCCTTGAATGGGGACATCAGATGCTCAAGCTAGCTCGGGATGTACTTGCGCCAGTCGAGCGTGGCTTCCGGCTGGTCGACATAAAGAGGCTGTACCGCGTGCAATACCTCGATGGCGGCGCGACGTCCGGTCTCCAGAGCTCCATGCACACACTCCGCACTCCGACCTTCGGCGGTCGCCTCTCCGGCCCAGTACAGAGGTGGTGTAGGGGAAGCCAGGTCGGCCCGCAGCCCGCCTCCACCAACGGTCCCCACGCTCACGCCGCCCAGCGCCCACGGGTCTGCGGCCCAATCTACGATGTCCAGGCTGACCAGCTCCTCTTCCAGGTCGACCCCCGGAAACATCTCTCCCAGCTCGCTGAACATCATCGAGCGAATCCTACCCGGATCGCCCTTGAACTCCTCGGCGCGGTCCGCTCCCAGGAACATGATCAGGGTCGGTGGGCCGGGCCTGTCCCAGAAGTGGGAGCTGTAGCTACCGAGCAACGAGTCTCCGTGCTGGAAGCCGAGGACCTTGCCCAGCGTATCCTCCCAGAAGGGCCGCTGGGACTCGACCACCACCTTTATGAGCGGTCCCATTCCCAACTCCTCTATAGCCCGCGCCTTTTTCTCTGTCAGCTCCGGGGTGAACTCGATCTTCCCGGACTGCAGCACCCCGAGCGATGCGGTGACGATGGCGGTCTTTGCTTCAAACTCCCCCGCTGAAGAGTGTACCCGTACTCCGTCCTCTCCCCACTCGACGGCTGAGGCCGGGCTGTCGAACCGGACGGAGTCCATTAACGGCTCGCTCAACCTGCGCCACAGCTCGCTGTAACCCTCCACGATCGAGAAGTTCAGGCTCTCCGGAGACACCAGGCTCCAGGCGTGCTGAGCCGACTTGGAGCTCGCTTTGTGGGGATCTATCGGCGTCATGATCCGCATCGTAGACGTGATCGAGTCCAGCTGGGCTTCGCTGAATCCGTAGTTCACCAATGCCTCGTGCAGGCTGACGTTGTCCCCATCCGGACAGTCCAGCGCCTCTGCTAACTGCCTGTAAGCCTGGTCGATATCCGGTTCCGGATCGTAGTTCCACTCGCCGTTTTCGAACACCGGGTTTAGACGCCTTTCTTCCATCGGCACGAAATGGGTCGTCAGACCGAGCCGGACCAGCAGCTCCCAGGTTGCCACCGTCGCACCGTGTACCAGCTGAGCGCCCCGCTCGACGGCGCTGCCGTCGGAGAGGGGCTTGCTGTGAGCCCTGCCCCCAATGTGGTCCCGGGCTTCCAGCACCAGCATCCTTCTGCCCGCTTCCTGAAGGGTGACGCCGGCGATCAGGCCCGCAGGCCCGGCTCCGATTACTATGCAATCATACTCTTCAGCCATCTCTCACCTTCGGGATAAGGTAGTGCATACAACTCACTGCTGTCGCTTATACTGGAGCGCTCCCAGGTTGTCAAGGATTTCTGTTGACGGTTGGCCGGCGCCACGGTTACACTCCAACCCTACTCACCCAGAACCGTGAAATCTAGAGGATGGCAAGATGGCTGATCCCGTGAAGGTGCAGGTCTTCTCCGACTACATATGACCCTGGTGCTACATCGGTCTGGAGCGGATCGAACGACTGGAGTCCGAGTACGACGTCGATGTCGAGTGGAAGGCCTTTCTACTCAAACCCGACGTTCCCCCCGAGGGGGAGCCGTATCCCCTCAAGGAAGGCGAGACCAACGAGCTCAGGGGCCACATGAGAGACTCGGCGGAGGAGGCCGGCCTGACGAAAATGCGCCGCCAGACCCTCACTCCCAACACCCGCCCCTCCTTCGAGGTGGGGGAGTTCGCCAAGGAGAAAGGCCTCTTCGACCAGTTCCACAAGAGCATGTTCCAGGCCTTCTGGGAAGAGGGCAAGAACATCGGCGCCGATGGCGTCTTGGAGCAGATCCTGCAAAGCTCCGGCCTGGACTGGGAAGAATACGCATCCTCGGAGCACCGAACCCACTATACTCAAAAGGTGGAGGGCCAGCTAATGGAGTCCCGTATGTACGGGATAACGGGGGTACCCGCCTTCATCCTGGACAGGTATCTGATCTCGGGGGCGCAGCCCTACCAGGTCTTTCAGCAGGTGATGGAGCACATCCAGAAGGAGCGCAGCTCAGAGGGGCCCTAGTCTCGGTCTTGCAGGCCTGTTCTGTTCGAAAGGAGACCTTGGGCGGGTCGCCGGTGAATGCGACCCGGCGTTGATAATAGGTTAAGTCCTACCCGTCCTCGAACGCTTCCGGCTGCTGGTACACGTTGAACGTCAGCCCGTAGGGATCGCTCAAGTAACAGGGCCTACCCAGGCCCTCCCACCGGACCACGCGACACCCGGCCCCTACCAGCTCCCTCTTCGCCTCCTCTATGTCGGGCACCAGAAACTCCATGACCGGCCCCTTCCTATCTCCCGGGTCGACATAAAGTGTGATGGGTCCAGCTTCGAACGCCGTCGAATCCCCCTCCACTCCTTTGATTGGAAGGCCCAATACGTCCCTGTAGAACCCCACAGCCGCCTCGGCGTCCGGAGCCTCCAGAGCGATGTTAGTGCTGTACTTGTACGGCACAAAAGTCCTCCATACCCTTGCTTAAGCTGGCATCTTTTCCATGCCTCTACAAGCATATACTCGGTGGCCCCCTCATCGTGAAGCGGTAGGACGAAAGCTCTCAGTTGAAGAATGGATCTTGGCCCTGTTCAATTCCAGCGACGATCCGTGACTTCCTTTTGACCCAATCCATGTAAGAGATGTAGTAGGCAGGGTCGTGCTTCTGGATAGCTGCTCGCATTTCTACAATTTGCCGCTGGTCTCCCTTCAGCTCGAGTTCCTCCAACTGCCGGGTCAAGTTCTGCAAAGTAGGGTCAGTTGTTTCGGGCGGCTGAAGAGCCTCTCTTCGCTGGGTCACGTGGACGCGGGTCGCTTCTCCCTTCAGCTTCTTGATTGCTCCTCCGAGTACCCCTCTTACGTCACTATGGTCCTCCATGTCCATCGCTCTACGCAAAGCTGACTCAGACTCGTAGAAGCGGATATCCCCCAATGCCCAGGCCGACCATTGTCTTACCTCCACCGACCGATCATTAAGGGCCGCTATCAGGCGAGGTCCCGCATCCTGAAACTTCAAATTGCCCAGTGCCCAGGCAGACCATGCTCGGACATCTTTCCACGGATCATCAAGCGCAGCGATCAAGCGTGGCCCCGCCTCCCGATACTTCAAATTGCCCAGCGCATAAGCCGACCATTCTCTTACCTCCGGTGACGGATCGTTAAGGGCCGCGATCAAGCGTGGCCCTGCCTCCCGATACTTCAACTTGCCAAGAGCTGAGGCTGAATATGCTCGAACTCCTGGCGAACGATCATCGAGAGTGGTTACCAAGCGTGGCCCCGCCTCCAGGTAACGCAGCTCGCCCAGCTTCCACGCCGCCCATGCTCGAACTTCTGGTGACCGCTCATCAAGAGCGTCGATAAGGAGTTGCGCCGTCCCTGGTATCTCTGCTTGCTTATATCCCATGTACATCTGCTCCCGGCGTTAGAGTCCTCTTCAGATTGAAGCAATTCAACAACGTTCAGACCAAATTGAGAGCGCTTTTCCTCGGTGGCAAGCTGCTGCCTTTGCCCTTCTGCAAGCCTCTTCACTCGGCGTCCAATCACGGCTTGTCCGACGACTTCGGTCATTCGTTGCGAAGCTCTTCGGGCCACGGAACATCGCTGGGCAGCGGGCGGACCGGGGCACGGTGGGAGGCCCGCGGCGCCTGGCCCAGTTCCACACCCGCGGCTTGAGCCGACAACATGGCGATCTCCTCCCGGCACCGTCTTCCCTGGCAGTGGCCCAGGCCGGCGCGGGTGGTCCGCTTCACCTGGTCCAGATCGAGAGCCCCAGCGTTCTTCAGACCTTCGAAATTGCGGGCGCCCTGCTCCTTGCCTACACGCCCCAGAGGCTTCGGGGGAGCGGCGTCAAGGAGCTCCCCGCGGGTTACCTCCTCGCAGGGGCACACGTGGACATCCATACCTCCGGCGGATACCAGCGACGACAGCCAGGCTGAGCGATACGCGGCGACGGGACCGCCTCCCACGACGCCCAATGTCGGGATCAACCCCGTTCGCGTCTTCTCGGCCTCAGCTTCGTCTACCAGCCCCAGCGATTCGGCGACCGAAAGCGCCGCCAGCCTACCCTGTCTCGCCGCTATCTCCGGGTTGTGTACCATGTTCTCGGTGAACCCGTCGACGTCACCGGCCACGTAGACATTGCCCACCCTGGTGCGCCGGTACTCGTCCCGGTCCGGCACGTAGCCGCCAAGCTCGGCCCGGAAGCTCATGAGACATCCGGTGAGATCGGCAAGCTCCACGTTGGGTACCAGGCCTATAGCCAGGCACACGGTGTCGCAACCTATCTCCGTTTCGCTGTCTCCGTCTATCGGGCGGATGACCAGAGACTCAACTTCCCTGTGGCCTCGTGCCTCCTGTACGGTGTGGGAGGTATGGAAAGGAACGCCTGTCGCTTCCACCTTCAATCGGAGGTCCTCCGATCCCCTCACTTCGGTCGATACGTCCACGATGCCGGCCACTTCGATGTTGTGCTCCATGGCCTTCAAGGCTGTCGCCAGCCCCAGGTCTCCGGAACCGAGAACGACCATCCTGGTCCCGTTCAGCGCCTGGTATCGACTGATGAGGGAATCGACGGCGTTGGCACCCATGACACCTGCCAGGTTACGGCCGGGAAAGCCAAGCACAAAATCCCTGGCCCCCGTGGCCAGTATCAGGTTGTCGTACTCCAGGAGCCAGGCCCGCTTGTCATCGGCGAGGCCAAGAATCGGCGCCTCTAGCTGACGGCCGTGCTCCTGGCTGACGAAACTGCCCCACACGTAGGTGCCCAGCTGCACGTCGACGCCAGCGTCTCCAACGGAAGAGAGCAGGCTATTGGACTGGACTATTCGTCGGAGCATCAACTCCTTGTCCTGGACAGTGGTCATCATCCTCTGGCCGAAGTAGAGGGGTACGTCCGAGGCCATCATCGATAAGTCCAGGGGGTTCTCGTCGATGAGGGTAACCTCAACGCCTAACCTGGCAGCCTCGAGGGCCGCCGACGCTCCCGCAACCCCGCCGCCCACAACCGCTAGCTGTACCCTGTCCATGATCGTATCGAGGCGTTAGTCCGGGTCGTGGGGAACGCGCTCTCCGGGCATATGGGACTTAGCCGCTGCTCGGAATCAGCTGGCCCGGCCGCTCCAGGATCTGCTTGAGCCTGCGCAGGAAGCTGGCAGCCGGCGCCCCGTCCACCACTCGGTGGTCGATGGTCAGGCTGAGCGTGCCCATCTCTCTCACTACGATTTCGTCACCCTGGACCACCGGTTTCTTCGCTATCCTACCCACGCCCAGGATGGCGGTCTGTCCCGTGTTCAGGATCGGGGTGAACCCGTCCACCGAGCCCAGGACGGTGAGGGTGAATGTCCCGCCGGCCATGTGGTCGGGCAGGAGCTTGCCGTTCTGCGCCTTATCGACCAGCGCTATCCGCTCTTCCGCCAGCCCGATGACGTCTTTCCCGTTCACGTCCTTGATCACCGGGACGACCAGCCCGTCGTCGAGGGCCACCGCCAGCCCGATATTGACCTGGCTATAGTAGTGGATACTCCCATCGACCATTGCCGAGTTGAGCTTCGGGTGCCTTTGGAGGGCCTCTCCGCAGGCTTTCATGAAGAAGTCCGCCGTCGAGAGGGTCACGCCGCTCTTCTGGGACCCCTCTTTGCGCAGTGCGCCAGCATCGGTCATGTCCACGTCCAGGTGGAGGGTCAGCTGGGCCGTATTGGCCAGGCTCGAGTGCATGCGCTCGGCTATGATCTTGCGCATGCCCTGCACCGGCGACACCTCCGAGGGCTCCGGCATCCCTGGCATGGCGGGCGTCGACCGTCCGGCCCCTTTCTGCTCGGCGTAAGCGCGAACGTCGGACTCGGTAATCCTACCGCCGGTTCGGGCCGGCGGCACCTGGGCTATGTCGATATCCAGCTTGGCAGCCAGCCTTCGAGCGCTGGGCGCCGCTCGGACTCCTTCCGCTGCAGGCGCCGACCGTGAAGCCGATGCCGCGCTGGAGGCGGGCGTCGCCTGTGATGCGGCTGCGGGTGGGCTGCTGGGTTTGGGTACCTCGGGAGCCGGTTCTCCTTCCGCCAGCAGAAAGGCTATCAGCCCCTCGACGGGCACAACATCGCCCTCCTGGGCTACGGGATGAAACAGGCCCACATTCGGGGCTTCGAGCTCGTAGGTGATCTTCTCCGTGGTTATCTCGGCCAGCGGCTCACCCAGGCTCACTGATTCCCCGGCATTCTTGTGCCACTTCGCCAGGGTCCCCTCGGTCATTATCATGCCCAGGTGGGGCATGCGGATCTCCGTGGCCATGCCTCAGCCCATCTCCAGGGCTTCTCTCGCTGCCGAAGCGATCTTGTCCTTGTTGACCATGTACAAAGGCTCGAGGGCCATGCTGTACGGTACCGGCGCATGGGGCGAGGTGACCCGCTTCGGCGGCGCATCCAGGTAATCGAAGGCCTGCTCAACCACCAAAGCGGAAAGATCGGCGGAAACGCTGCAGTTCGGGTAGTCCTCGTCGGTGATCACCACCCGCCGGGTCTTCTTGACCGAATCGAGGACGGTCTGTTCATCGAGAGGGGATAGGGAAAGCAGGTCGACCACTTCGGCGTTCACACCCTGGGACTCCAGCTCGTCGGCGGCCTGCTGGCAGAGAGTTGTCGTATACCCGATGCCGATCAGCGTGATATCGGTGCCCTCTCGGACCACCCTGGCCTTGCCGATGGGGTACTCGTAGAGCTCCTCCGGTACCTGCCACTCAAACGAGGGTTTGAGGCCCGCTCTCGTCCTACCCAACAGCAGCTTGTGCAGAAATATGATGACCGGATCATCGTCCCGGATGGCCGCGGTGGCAAGCCCTTTGGCTGTGTACGCGTCCGAGGGAACGACGCATTTCAACCCGGGATAGTGGGTAAAGGTTGCATACAGCGATTCCGAGTGCTGCGCCGCCGAACCCGAGCCGGCTCCCACGTTGGTAATGATGGTCAGCGGGAGGTTTACCTTGCCCCCGAACATGTAGTGCATCTTGGCGGCGTTGTTGGTGATCTGGTCGGCGCAGACGCCGTAGAACCCCACGAACATCATCTCGACTATGGGCCTGAGGCCCGTCGCCGCCGCGCCTACCGCCGCCCCGATGAAACCAGTCTCCGATATGGGAGTGTCCTTTATCCGCTCCGGGCCGTACTTTCCGTAGAGGCCCTTGCTGAGCCGGAACACGCCGCCCCAGGCGTCTGCGAACTGCTCCCTGCCTGCGCCGCCGGCCACGTCCTCCCCCATGAAGATGATGGAGGAGTCCTCCTCCATGAGCTGGGTAACCGCCTCGTTTATGGCCCGAGCGAAGGTTAGGTTCCTGGGTGCTGCCTGCGTCTCCCCCGCCGTCGTCATCGTCCTGTCCTGGGGGATTCTGCTCTACCGGTAGTTGACGTAAACATCGTTCATCAGCTCTTCGGGCTCCGGCCAGGAGCTCTCGTCGGCGTACTTCACCGCCGCGTCTATCCTCTCCAGGACGTCCTCGTCGATCTTCTCCAGCTCGTCCCTGGTGATCTCTCCGCTCTCCAGCACGTGGATTTTGAAGGTCTCTATGCAGTCCTTGCTGCGGTAGTGGTCCTCCTCTTCCTTAGTCCGGTAGCCCAGCGGATTGTCGGCGCCGAAGTGTCCGTAGTATCGATAGGTCTGGGCCTCTATGACGGTTGGCCCTTCGCCGGCGCGGGCTCGTCTCACTGCCTCCTTGCAGACCTTGTACATTTCGACTGTGTCCTGACCGTCGACGTGCACCCCCGGCATCCCGTAGCCCGCTCCCCGGGCGCTCACCGAGCCCCCGGCCAGCGAGTACTCCACCGGAGTGGCCTCGGCGTACCCGTTGTTTTCGCAGATGAAGATCACCCCCAGCTTCCAGATGGAGGCCAGGTTCATCGATTCGTGGAGGGCGCCCTGGTTCGCTCCGCCGTCCCCGAAGAAAACTACGGCAACCTGATCGGTGCCCCGGACCTTGGCGCTCAGGGCTGCGCCGGTGGCCACCGGCACGTTGGAGGCGATGACGCCGTTGGCGCCCAGCATGCCGACGTCCAGGTCGGCGATGTGCATCGTGCCTCCCTTGCCCTTGTTTGTACCCGTGGCCTTGCCCATCAGCTCGGCCATCATCTTGTTGGGGTCTACACCTTTGGCCAGGCAGTGATGGTGGCTGCGATGATTCCCCAGCACGTAGTCATCGGGTCTCAGGTGGGTGCATATCCCTGCCGCTACCGATTCCTGTCCCACCGACGAGTGGATGCCGCCTATCGGTTTCCCCGAGTCGGCCTCCCTATTTGCCCTCTCCTCGAACTGGCGTATGGTGGCCATGGTCTTGTAAAGCCACAGCATCTCATCTCTATTCGGGGCGTTTTCCGGGTTCGCCATTGAATTCCTCCCCTGGGCCGGCTAAACCGCCGAAGACGATGCCACCCTTTGCCGCGTGCTCGCCTTTTGCAGCATACTGGGATTCTGTGGGGGTTGGGGTGTCATCGTGAGTGTAAATTGGGGGCTGCCTACCTGTCAACGCTGGGCGCGCTCTACCCAGCTTTGGAGAATTGGACTCAGTCGAGTCAACTGGTACTCTATGGGCGCTCACCAGTCGGCCCCGAAGGAGGCGTTTTCACAATGAATGTGCAAGAGGGCTTTATCGACGTGACCGGAGGCAAAGTCTGGTATCGGATCGCCGGTTCGGGCGGCTCGGTCCCTCTAATGGTGCTCCACGGAGGACCGGGCTACCCCCACGACGATCTGGAAGCCCTCGACCCGCTCTCCGACCAGCGGCCCGTCGTCTACTACGATCAGCTCGGTTGCGGCAGATCGGACCGCCCGGACGATCTGTCCCTTTGGAAGGCGCCGCGTTTCGTAGAAGAGCTGGGCCGGGTGCGGAGCGCCCTGGGCTTGGATAGAGTCCACATTCTCGGCCACTCCTGGGGCAGCATGCTCGCCACCGATTACGCCTTGACCCAGCCTGAAGGCCTGGTGGCTCTGATTCTCGCCAGCCCGCCGATAAGCGTTCCCCGCTGGCTTGAAGATGCGGAAAAGCTCAAGGCCACTCTGCCGGTGGAGGTGCAGGAGGCCATCGCCAAACACGAGGCCGCCGGCACCGTGGACTCCCAAGAGTATCAGGGCGCTACTAAAGAGTTCAACAAGCGGTTCGTCTGCCGCCTCGACCCGTTGCCCGAGGTCATGGTCAAAGCGGAAGCGAGCTTCGGTAAAGTGGTCTACGAGACCATGTGGGGCCCCACCGAGTTCTACATGACCGGCAACCTGGCCGACTATGATCGCACCGGCCGGCTGAAGGAGATCAAGGCGCCCACCCTCTTCACCTGCGGCCGGTACGACGAGGCTACCCCGGAGTCGACGGCCTGGTACCACAGCCTGCTTCCCGGATCGGAGATCGCCATCCTGGAGCACAGCGCCCATATGACCCACCTGGAGGAGACCGAGCGATACATCGGGATAGTCCGCAATTTCCTGGACCGCGCAGAGGCCGGGTAGCATCCCCCGGTTATTGACCAGATATTGACCGCAGGCCCGTTGGCGTATAGAATGCCGGCAACGGGTTCGAAGGCGAAAAAGCAAAGGAGACCGTACATGGTGACCCAGAACTACGAAGAGCTAAAACAGATCGCGAAGGACAACTTCTGGCCCCACTCCCAACAGGTTAGCGAGTTCGACGACGAGGGAGGCCTGCAGGTTATCACCAAGGGAGAGGGAGTCTGGGTGGAGGACGTTAGCGGAAACAGGTACGTCGACGTTCTCTCCGGCATGTGGCTCGTCAACATCGGCTACGGTCGCAAGGAAGTGGCCCAGGCAGCGGCGGAGCAGATCGGCACGGTGCACTATTCGCCCGAGAACACGACCAACATCCCGGCCTTGACACTTTCCAAGAAGGTGGCATCGCTGTCCAAGGACCCCAAGAGCCGGGTGTTCTTCGTAAGCGGCGGCTCCGAGGCGGTCGAAACCGCCCTCCAGATGGCTCGCAGATATCATTCCATCAGGGGTGAACCGGGCCGGTTCAAGTTCATAAGCAGAAAGGACTCCTATCACGGCGCCACCTTCGGATGCATGGGCCTGGGCGGATACAAGGGCACCGCAGAGTTCGGTCCGCTGGTGCCGGGCGGCAACGTCCACGTGACCCAGCCTTATCCTTACCGTTGCCAGTACTGCAGCGACAAAGGCGGTTGCAACCTGGAGTGCGCCAGGGACGTTGAGCGGGCCATCGAGCACGAAGGTAAGGAGACGATAGCCGCCATGATCGGCGAGCCCATCTCCACCGTGAGCACCGAGGCGCCCCACAAAGACTACTGGCCGATGATACGAGAGATATGCGACAAGAACGGCGTTCTGCTGATCGCCGATGAGGTGATCACGGGCTTCGGCCGCACGGGTAAGATGCTCGGCCAGGAGCACTGGGACTACGTCCCCGACATCACCACCATGGCCAAGGGTCTCTCCAGCGGATACGTACCCATCGGCGCCACCATGGCCCGAAAAGAGATAGCTGACGAGTTCGTCGGTAGCGAAGATAAGACCTTCCACCACCTGTTTACTTTCGGTGGCCACCCCGGCGCCATGGCCGCTGCGCTGAAGAACCTGGAGATCATGGAAGGCGAGGGGATGGTGGAGAACAGCGCCGCCATGGGCCAGTACCTCTACGACCAGCTCCAGACCCTGTACGAGCACGAGATCGTCGGTAACATAACGGGCGGAGTTGGACTGCTCGCATCGGTGGAGCTGGTGAAGGACCGGGCCACCAAGGAGAAGTTCCCGCAAGAGCTGAAGCTTGGCGACAAGCTGACGGAAGGTTTCCTCAAGAGAGGAATCCTGACCAGGCAGCGGGGCGAGATGATCTTCCTCAGCCCGCCCCTGTGCATCACCCGCGATGAGGTTGATCACATAGTCAAGGGCCTCAACGAGTCGATATCCGACGCTGCCGCTACCCTATAGTAGCCGTAACGTAACGCCGGGCCTCGGCTCGAGTACCTGGCAAACAATCGGCCTCCAGGAGACATCCTGGAGGCCGATGCTTTTCCGGCGCCAATTCAGGCTGGAGGTAGCTTCCAGTTGGCCGGTATCGTTCGGGCGGTGTTGTGGCCGAAGTCCCCGTCACTCCCCCACGCCGATGAGCCCCGCTAGCTGAGGACGTATCTTCGATTTAGCGCCACTTGATCAACGGCCTCCGAGGTCACGATTGCCCCGTCCACCGATACCTCATACGTGTCCAGGTTCACGTCTATGTCGGGGCTGAGGCTGTTGTGCAGCATGTGACGCTTGGATACCCCGCGGACGTTCCTGACGGGCAGCAGCTGGCGCCGGCTGCCCAGTTTGCCTTCCAACCCCTCCTCCATCGATGCCTGGGAGACGAAGAAAGCGCTCAGCCTGGCGGGAGCATGTCCCAACCCGCCGAAGGAGGGGCCGTAGATCACGGGCTCGCAGCTCCTGATCGATCCGTTACCCTCGCCGAGGACGGACCAAGATGCGAATCCCGCCTTGATCACCACCTCCGGCTTGACGCCGAAGAACCGAGGGTCCCACAGCACAATGTCGGCCATCTTGCCCTTTTCCAGCGACCCGACGTAGTCCGAAATCCCGTGGGTCACCGCCGGGTTGATAGTGTACTTGGCGATGTACCGGAGGATCCGATCGTTGTCGTGCTCGGTATCGTCGGCGCCGCGTTCCTGCTTCATCTTGTGGGCTAGCTGCCAGGTCCGGGAGATCACTTCACCGATGCGCCCGAAGCCCTGGGAGTCGGAGTTGATGATGGGAATGGCGCCGACGTCGTTGAGATAGTTCTCGGCGGCCATGGTGCCGTGTCGGATGAGGCCATCTCTCGTCGCCACGTCCTCGGGCAGATTCAGATCCAGGTCGTGGACCGGGCCGGCGGTCATCATGCTTTCCACGTAGGTGCCGGCGGTGTAGGGGAGGGTGGGGTTCGTAGACGACGTTACCATGCTATCGATACCGGCTATCCTGATCAGGTCCGGCGCATGCCCTCCTCCCGAACCCTCGATGTGGTACACGTGGACTGCGCGCCCGCCCACGGCATCTATCGTGTCCGCGAGCTGCATGGACTCGTGGAGACCATCGGTGTGGAGGGCCACGGAGACGTCATACTCGTCGGCGACGGTCAAGCAGCCATCAACGATGTATGGGAAAGTGCCCGAGTACTCGTGGATCTTGAGCCCGCAAGCGCCGTCTTCTATGACCCTGGCCAGCGGCTCCCGGTGGCTTTGCGCCCCTCTGCCCTGCACGCCCAGGTTTACCGGCAGCTCCTCGAACGCCTGGAAGTAGGTGTGTATCACCGAAGCGTTGTTGGTGTTGTGACCTGCGCCGATCAACGTGGTCAGCCCTGACGTGAGGGCCGCCTTCATCTGGGATGGCGCATAGTAGATGTGGACGTGGGTATCTATCCCTCCGGCCGTCGCTATCAGCTTGTTGCCGGGATGGATGACCGTGTTGGGCCCCACCTCCAAGTCTATATCGTCCACGATGTCGGGGTTGCCGGAGCGACCGACGCCCGCTATCAACCCGTCCTTCACCCCGATGTCTCCCTTGAAGATTCCCAGCACCGGATCGATTATCAACACGTGGCTGATGAGGAGGTCCAGCTCGCTGTCCCCGGGCGATCGGTAGCCGTACATCATACCGGTCCGCATCGTCTTGCCCCATCCCCTCAGCACTTCATCCCCGTAGGAGGTGTAGTCGGCTTCGACCTTTGCTATCAGGTCGGTATCGCCGAGCCTTACCCGGTCGCCTGCGGCGGGCCCGTACAGAGTGTTGTATCTGGTCCGATCCATCTCGAACGACATTGAGAGTCCTTTCAGCCGGCTCGGTGGGAACGACGGCTCAGATTATACATCCATTGAGAGAGCAATCTAGGCGCGGCCGTGTGCTACAATACGTCGCTGCCACCCAACGTCAGCTGCTGGACCAACGCCCGTGAGGTCTGGTCTCGCTCCGGCAGTAACGAGGTCTCGAAATGGGTTTCAATACGATAAAGCTGGACAAGAGCGACCGGGTCGCCGTCATCACCCTTGACCGGCCGGAGAAGATGAACGCCCTCAGCGGGGAGCTGCTGGGCGAGCTGGACCAGGCCTTCGATGACGTTCACGCCGACCAGGATGTCAACGTGCTGGTGGTGACCGGCAACGGCAGGGCCTTTTCCGCCGGTTTCGACCTTACCCCGGGCGGCGCCAGGCCGGAGCGACCGGCCACCGCAGATTGGGACTCGACCCACCTGGCCCCTCGCATACTGATGAAGCTGTGGAACATCCGCCAGCCCACCATCAGCGCCGTAAATGGCTATGCCCTGGCGGCGGGCAACGTTCTCGCCATGTCCGCGGATATCGTCATAGCTTCCGAGGAGGCCAAGTTCGGGGAGCCCGAGATTCGACACGTCGCCCACTCTCCCGCCGTGCTCCTTCCCTTCATGATCCCCCTAAGGCATCTCCACTGGCTCTACTACACCGGCGACATGATAGATGCCAGGACGGCGGAAAAGTGGAACATGGTGAACCTGGTGGTCCCCCACGACCGGCTCATGGAGGAGACCCTGAAGGTAGCCGAACGGATAGCTAAGGTGCCGCCCTACGCCACCCAGATGATGAAGCGCAGCATCAAGAGCGCCTACGACAAGATGGGCTTCACCGAGGCCTTCGAGCACCACTTGATGCTGAGAATGATCGAGAACACCGCTAGTCACGTACCCGAGCGCCAGGCTTTGGACATCATCCGGCAGGAGCAGGGCCTAAAGGCGTTCCTTGAGGCCCGCGACGGCCCGTTCAGGGAAGAGTAGGAGCTACATGATTGACCAGAAGACCGAACAGTTTTTGAAGCGCACACTCGTTGCGGTAATCGGCACCATTGATGCGCATGGCCGGCCTCGAACAGCGCCCATCTGGTACCACTGGGAGGATGGGGCCGCCTACATGTTCACCGATCGCAGCACGCTGAAATGGCGCAACATTCTGCGAAATCCCCAAGCATCCCTGTGTATAGACGACCGTAATCCGCCGTACAAGCTGGTATCGATGGATGGCCCGGTGGAGGAGGTG
The DNA here is from genome assembly GCA_965197645.1 of Dehalococcoidia bacterium. Lineage (GTDB taxonomy): Bacteria > Chloroflexota > Dehalococcoidia > Plut-88900 > Plut-88900. The sequence continues at coordinate 2,224,520 of OZ240219.1, forward strand.
GACAGGTCCGTCTACCAGCTGATAAAGGGCATGGCTTTGAGGTACTACGGCGAGAAGGAAGGGCAGGCCTTCGCCGACAACTACAAGGACGAGCCGGAGAACGTGGTGGCGTTCAAGCTGACGCCCCGGCACGTAAACGCCGAGCTGTAGCGCTATCCGGCAACCAGGTCGGGACGGCAGGCCCTCATTGTTGCCAGCACGCCGCCCAATCCCCGCCGTGCCGCCACCACCCGGACCATAGCGATGTCCAGCCCTTGGGACAGACTTCGGAACGCCTGGGCGGCCCCTTCCGCCTTGCCGAAGTAGCCCACCTTCAGCAGCATATCTGCCGGGAAGGCGTCGGCCAGCTCATCGGGGGATGCATCGTTCTCTCGCATCCTGTCCAGGTTGGCCAGCGCTTTACCGAATCCCATCCGCTCGAAGTGGGCGCGGTATCCCAGGGACCGGCTTTTGGCTGAGGCCCCCTTAGGCCCTAGGGCGTAGTCCATAGTCGCCTTAGCGAAGGCCCTCCGAGCCGTATCCACGTCGTCGTCAATACAGACCCGGATGTACTCGGCTACCTTGATGTCTTCAGGGTCCCGGCCTGCGGTGCTTGCGCCCTCAGTGATGCGCTCCCTGCTCCAGGCGATCTGATCCGGGGTGCACCAGTTGAGGGCCAGCCCGTCGGCCACCTCACCGCCCAGGCGCAGCATCTTCGGTCCGAGGGCGCCGAGATATACCGGTGTGTTGGGCGTGGGACGAATGAACAGGCTGACCCCGTTCAGCTTGACGCTGGGCCCGTCGTGGGTGACCTCCTCACCAGCTACTAGCCTGCGGATAGTGGTAACGTAGTCTCTCATCACGTCCAGTGAGGAGACGGCAGGGAGCCCGAACTGCCTTCGGCCGCCCGGTGTGTATATCCCTCCCGATCCGATGCCCATGATGAAGCGTCCTCCGGTCATCGCGCTCAGCGTGCCCCCGCTCATGGCGAGGCTAAGCGGGGTGCGAGTGGCCACGGGCGAAACGGAGATGCCCGTCGTCAGCCCGTCGGGGACGACCTCCCTGGTTGCCGCCCATCTGTGAGCACAGACCTGGAAAGAGTCGTGCCCGGTGCCTTCGGGGGTCCAGATGCTGGTGTAGCCGAGTCTGGCCGCCTCCTTCGAGGCCTCTGCTTCTTCGTCGAAGGAGAGGCGGAGAGTAGGGTCCAGACCGACGCCTATTTCCATGGGATTGTTCCTTCCATTTTCGCTCGATAGTATCAGCCGCCGGCTACTAATTCAATGATCCGTCCCCAACCCCTACCGCTTGATCGGTCTCTCTTAGAGGTGGTAGCGCTGGCTCGTCTTGGGGAGATCAATGGAGGTGCCGTCAATCCGCCTCGCTCTTTAGCCGACTCCGGCAAGGGTTGGAGCGCCCGTTGTAGACGACCCCGGATGGCCCGGCATGCCATGCATCGGGCAGCCGATACAGCCACGGGCGGCCCCGCATGGCGCCGTTGAGGGTGCCGTTGGGTCCGGGGTATCCGCGGCCTGTTCCCTCGGCTCATTCTCTCGGAACAAGTCCAACCGTAGCTGCTTCGCTTTCGGAGGCCGGTGGCCGGGGAAGACGAGGAACGGCCATGCCCGCTTCTTGATCACACCCATCAGCTGCAGGTCACGCCACGCATCGATGCTATGCTGCTTCCGGTTCTTCACGATCCGGTCGACGGCGGTAGGCCCCACCCCCGGCACCCTCAGAAGCTGCTCCCTGCCGGAGGAGTTCACGTCCAGGGGGAAAGCCTCCAGGTTCTCCGTGGCGATGGTGGTCTTCGGGTCCTGGTCCATCGAAAGGTACCCGGATCCGTCGAAGGCCTGCTCTATCTCATCGTTGGAGAACCGGTATATCCTCTTCAGCCAGTCCATCTGGTAGAGACGGTGGGAGCGGGTCATCGATGTTGCTGGATGCTCCTCCAGGGGAGTGTGGCGTACCGGCTGAAAGTTGGCGTAGTAGGCTCGTTTCAGGTTCCACTCACCGTAGAGCTGGTCTATCCGACGGAATATCTCCCGGTCGGATTCGTTGGCAGCGCCCACGACGAACTGGGTGGCCTGGCCCACGGCGCCTCCTGACGCGGCGTGGGTTAGGTCGTTGATCCACTCCATCGGAGCCAGGATGTCCCGCTGCAAGTCCTTCATTTTGCTCAGCACTTTCATCTTCTCCACGGTGGGAGTCTCGATGTTGACCGAAAGGCGAGTCCCTAGCCGGTGGGCCGCCTCGACGTACTGATACTCGGTGCCGGGCATCACCTTCAGGTGAATGTAGCCCTTGAACCCGTATCTGTGGCGGATGATCTCCACCACGTCGATGAGCTTTGCCGTGGTCTTCGAGCCGCTGCCCGCCACCCCGGAGCTAAGAAACAATCCGTCGACAGTGTGGCGGCTCTGGAGCTCCATGAAGGCGCCGGCCAGCTCCTCCCTCTTGAAGGCGAACCGTTTCCTCGGCACCCAGTGGCTGTTGGGACAGAAATGGCAGTCCATCTTGCAGAAATCGGTAAACATCACCCTCATGAGGCTGATGGTCTTGCCGTTGGGCATAGAGGCCTTGTAAACGCCGGGCAGCGGGTTCTTCTTCGGGTCGGAGTAGGGCCTGCGCTCCCGCGGCCGGGATGGCTGCTGGGATAGCATATCGTCACTGGCCATTCCGCCCAGTATCTGAAGCTTCTCGTAGGTATCGGGAGTGCGCCTGATCAACATTGCCGTGACTCCTTTACAGTAGAACGTATGTTCTCACGTGACAAAGGGAATGTCAAGAGTAAAGGTAGACCGGCGTCTACGGGCGGCAAATACGGCAGGCTGTCCCAGGCCGGGGAACTCTCATGCTATGGGCATCGAATTGATTATCCTGTAGAATCCCATTCGCCACGCAGAAAGTGCTAGACCATGTCCACTCTGGTAATGGATCGGGGCCTTACCCCCTCTTTTCGGTTCAGAATGAGACGAGTTCTTTGCGTGGCAACAGAGCCTCGGCCTATACCGCAAGGAGGTTCCATTGTCCTGCCCCACACCTCCCTCGCCACCACCTACGTTGCGTGACTACGGACTAACAGAAGAGGAGTACCAGGTCTATCTGCATTACAAAAACAAAACGAATAGAACGAACGAAAAGAATAGAACCCTCTCATTTGGGGACACATGGAAAGGGAAAATACTTGGTTTCCTTCGGTTCTGGCGAAGCGATACCGTTCCCTACTCGTTCAATTACAGCCTACTGTATGAAGAATACTGCCTACCGTATGAAGAATACTGCCTACGATATGAAGAAGCGCGAGTAACCTATGATTGGGACCGGTGGGATGACTATCTGAACCGGCAGGTGGCTAAGAGGAGACAGAGAAAAGAGGCCAAAAGAGCGAGTTTCAGGAAGAAAGTCGGCTATTGGCAATCGTTGAAGGCTGTTCGCCTTGAGAAAGAGTGTGCCAGTCTATTCGCACGGCAGGACTACCTTGTAACAGACACGCCACCATCAGGGGATGAAGGCATTGATCTCATTCTAGAGAAAGATGGGAAGAAAACTGTCGTGCAGTGCAAAGGGTACGAAGACCCAGCCGGGCCTAATATCGTGAGGGAACTGTTCGGGAGCATGCATCATTTCAAGGCCGACAGCGCCATACTAGTATGCACAGGAGGTTTCACGAGGGGAGTATGGGACTTCGTTAAAGGAAAGCCGATACGCCTGATGTCCGCCAAGACCTTAGCGCAAGAATCAGGTGGGCAATGAGCGAGTAGTGAATGGAAATAGACAAGCTCCAAAGTCCACGTGATTGGCAGTCCTGGATACAGGGGGCTGAAAGGAGACATCTAAATGACCACGCCAGAAGACGACCCTCTATACCGGCCTGAGCTCCCCTTCACAAACGGAGCTGTAGCACAATTCTTCACTGCCTTGGGCACCGCAATCATGCAGATTGACCGTGTGCCTCGCGAGGAGCTCACAAGCAACAACTTTTTGGAGGCTGTTGCTTACTATCGGCAGAATCCAAATTCCTCAGTAGAAACAGCACTTCTCGATGCCCAAACTAGTAAAGAGACCGGAATCTTGCTGGGAATGTTGGAACTAGCTGTTCGCGAAGCGCGGGATTTGAATCCCCCCAAGTAAGAGTCTTTGCTGTCATCTCACGCTACTTTCCTAACCATCCAGCACATCAGATCGGCCTTGCCGCTCAGTAACCGGACCAACGCTGTCACCTGGTAGGCCAGAGCAGGCATGATGGCGTGAAGGGTAATCTGCTGTAGACCTCGAACGCAGTGCCACTCCAACCTTCGGGACTCCTTCATCGACTTGAGGTTTGCTCTAGAGCCTGACACTTGGCGTATAGTGCTGCCCATTCTAGGTTGTCTCAGTCCGGAAAACGCCAGAGACGGGGAGTGGGGCCGCCGTGGCTGGGACGGGAACCCTCGGTGGGTCAGAGGGGAAGCCTGAACAGCCTCCTAGCGTTGAGAGAGGTCATCGACTCCACGTCCTCCACCGGTATCTCCTGCAGCTCGGCCACCTTCTCCGCGATGTATCGGACCATCCGGGGTTCGGATACCTTGTCCATGTCGTAGGGGAAGGGACCCTCGGCGCCGGCCCTGGGGAGAACGTATCCCGGCGAATCGCTGTCCAGCACCATCTGTCCCAGGCTAAGCTCTTTGAACACGCTTCGCAGGCGCTCGGCGAGGGGATGGTGCAGGGTGACGCTGGCCGAGATGTAGATACCCAAGTCCAGGAGCTTCCTGGCCTCCTTGGGGCTGGCCTGGAAGTTATGAATCATGCCGCCCACCTCGTACGCCTTCTCCTCCTTGAAGATGTCCGTCAGGTCCTGGCTGCTGGGCCTGTCCGAGTGCATGTTCAGCGGCAGGTCAAACTCTCTGGCTAACGTGATCATGTCTCGGAACATGTCCCGGCACTTGCTCCGATCGTCATCCGAGAGGTGGGGCGGGCCGAACATGGGGCCTTCGTAGTCCAGGCCCGTCTCGCCGATGCATACCACCTTGGTGCTGTTTCTTATCAGGTCTCGGAACACGTCCAGCTGGTCGGGCGAGTAGGTGTCCAACGAACGAGGGTGCACGCCCACGCCGCAGTACAGGTCTTCGACCTCCTCGGCGACACGGACGATCTTCTTAGCATCCTCCAGGTCAGACGCCACGGCAACGAACGCCCCGGCGCCCAGCTCTCGGGCTGCTTGGAAATTGTGCTCTCTGTCCTCGTCGGACTTGTAGCTGAAGTGAATGTGCGAATCGATCAGCATGGCGGTCCTCCCTTGTCCTGAACTCGATTCCGGTCGTGACCGTATTATACGGCGTGAGGCCGGCTTCAATCAAAGCCCGGTGGCGCCTAGACGGGCGGGTGCTGTCGATGAAGCGGATTGTGCTGCTGGTAAGCGTAGGCCACTTTCAGCACGGTAGGTTCGTCGAAGGCCTTCCCCGCTATCTGCAGCCCGATAGGCAGCCCCTGGTTGCTGAACCCGCAGGGCACCGATATTGCAGGTGATCCGACCACGTTAAACAGCACCGACGTGGTCCCTCGCCTCGGTTCGAGCAGGACCATGGGATCTGAGTCCTCAAACCGCTCGGCGGGGATCATGGAAGCCGGAGACGCTATCACGTCCACCTGTTGAAACACCTTGGATATCTCTCGTTTGAAATAGGTCCTGGCTCGCTGCGCCTGGATGTAGTCCGCGCTGGAGAAGAGGGCGCCGGTGTACCCGTAGGTACGAAAGACCCGGCCTATGGATTCCGGGTTCGCCCGGAGCAGGTCTTGAAGGACGGTGAATCCCTCGGTCAGGTAGATGACGGCGCAAGTGATGTCGGCGATCTCCATGTTCGGGACGTCGATTTCGGATACCTCCGCGCCAAGCTCCTGTAGAGCGTCTACGGCCTGGTCCACAGTGCTTAGCACGTCGGGGTCTGCATCGTCGGCGGCCTCGTCGAAGAATCGGCGCATGACCCCTACCCTGACCCCTCTGATCTCCTCGGTCAGGCCTGACCGGTAGTTGGGCACGGGGGCTTTGCTGGAGGTGGGGTCCTTCGGATCGTACCCGGCTATCGCTTGAAGCATATGGGCAATGTCCTCGACGGTCCTGGTCATCGGGCCGGCGTTGTCCAAGGACCAGCTCAAGGGCATCACGCCGTAACGACTCACCCTGCCGTTGGAGGGCAGCAGCCCGGCGATGCCGTTATGCGATGCCGGAAACCTTATCGAACCGCCCGTATCCGATCCCAACGCGCCGGCGCACAACCCGGCCGCGACCGCCACCCCCGACCCGCTACTGGACCCACTCGGCACGTGCTCAGTGTTCCAGGGATTCTTTGGTGGGCTGCCCAAGGCCGGGTCTCCGGTCATGGCCAGCTCGCTCATGTTGACCTTACCGAGAAGCACCGCTCCCGCGTCTCTGAGCCTCGCTGTGACCGTAGCGTCCTCCAAGGGTATCCGGTCTCTGTACACTTCGGACCCGCCGGAGGTGAGCACCCCCTTGGTATCGAACAGGTCCTTGAGCGCAATCGGGATGCCGTGCATCGGCCCCCGATAGTTTCCATTTTGTATCTCCGCCTCTGCCGAGCGAGCCTCCGCCAGGGCCGACTCGGGCAGGACGGTAAGGTAGCTGTCCAGAGCGCCATCGATCTCCTCTATCCGATCCAGGTAGGCACGGGTCAGCTCGACGGGAGAGAGGTCGCCGCTTTTGATCAGCCTGCTGGCTTCGTCGATGGACAGGTAGAACAGCTCTTCGCTAGCCATACTCTTCTCACTTCCTCTGGCAGGGTAAGAACCCTTGCGACCATCCCCATGGCCCCCTTGCTGGCCGGGAAAAGGGTAACAATTTCATCTGAGGGACACTCCCTGGGCGGGCTCAGGGCAGGCTCTCAGACTCCCGGCCCCTAGCGGGAGGTCCCAGAACAAGAGCTTAGCCCCTCTGCACACCCCAAGTTTCATCAACCAGCTAGGCCTGCTCGCCCTGGGGCAGGTAGGCGGTACCCACCTCCTCGCCTGTCAGGTCCAGCGCGTGCAGCTCGTCGACGAGGGGCAGGTACCCCGCCAGGGCCTCCGAGACCCAGCCGCGCTCCTCCTCGGTCAAGCTCAGCCCTGCACGTTTCAACAGCGTCTCCAGCTCGGAATCATCGAACTCCGGCATCTATCCCTCCTGTCGTGGCGACTGGATAATGCCCTTCTTCATACCAATTCTCCTCGTAAGACCGTGACCGCTTGGCCACTGATGTAGACCCGGTCGTCCCGCACACGGACCCGCAGCACGCCACCGCGTGAAGAAGCCTGGTAGGCCACAAACTCCAGCTTTCCCAACCGCTTTGCCCAGAAGGGTCCCAGGCAGCAGTGGGCAGAACCGGTTACCGGATCCTCAGCGATGCCCGACCTGGGAGCGAAGAACCTGGAAACGAAATCGTACCCGGATGTTCCGGCGCGGGCGGTCACGATTACGCCTCGACAGTCCACCTTGGCCAACCGGCCTATGTCCGGGCTGAGCTCCCTGACCATCTCTTCCGATTCCACCTGCACCAGGTAGTCGGAGCCGTTCCTACCTACGTACAGGGGCACCGCGCCCAGGGCTTCTACGAGGCCATCTGGAGGGACGGCCTCCGTCTCCGGCTTCGCCGGGAAATCCAGCTCGATCCAGCCGTTCGCCTGTCGGGCCAGCAACAGCCCGCTCCTCGTGTTGAACCGGGCCTGGCTATCGGGTCCTATGCGGCCTTGCTCCCAGAGGACGTGGGCGCTGGCCAGGGTGGCGTGTCCGCACAGGTCCACCTCGGTGGTCGGGGTGAACCAGCGCAGGTCGTAGCCGTCGCCGTTGGGGTGCAGGAACGCAGTCTCGGATAGGTTCATCTCCAGGGCCACGTGCCGCATCCAGCCTTCTTCCGCAGGCCCGTCCAATACGCAGACAGCTGCCGGATTGCCGCTGAAAGGTCTATCCGTGAATGCATCCACCTGGACTATCTCGAGACCCACGAAGGTCCCTCCTATCTCAGGCCACCGCCGATTCCAGCTCCTCCATGGTCAGCTCTATCCCGAAGCCCGGCGCATCGCTGGGCACCAGGTAGCCGTTCTTGGGAAGGGCCATCCCGGGGGTGGGGCGCATCCCATCGTAGAGGGACGCGCCGGCAGCCGTCTCCATGAACATCTCCCCGTAGGTGTTGCTCGGCATAGCGTAGCAGACGTGCTGGCCGTAGGCATCGTTGGAGCCGAGGTGCATCATCACCTGGATGCCGGCCGCCTCGGCGATGTGGCAAATCTTGACAGAAGCCGTCACGCCACCGACGTACTGGATGTCCGGCTGGAAGATATCCACCAGCTGTCTGCCGGCCGCATCCAGAAAGGGTAGTGGGGTGTGCCAGCGTTCACCTGAGGAAAGGGTCTGCCAGGGCACGCGTCTGCGTATCTGCTCGTAGTTTCGAAAATCATCGGGGACCAGGAAGTCCTCCACCCACTTCAGCCTGTAAGGCCTCAGCAGCTCGATCTGCCGAACGATGAACTCCACGTCCGATACCGAGGAGTAGAAGTCCATCATCAACTCAGTCCCGTCACCGATCTGCTCCCTGGTCTCCGATGCGTTCTTCTCGTTCCTGGCAAGGGCGGCCAGCTTATCGTTGGGCGTCCGGGCGCCTAACAGCTTGACCGCCTTGAATCCCAACTCCATGTACCACTCGATGTCGTGGCCAGTGGCGTAGCACGTAGTGCGGTCCTTGGCCGGCCCGCCCAGCAGCTCATACACGGGTGTCCGGAGCAGTTTGCCTTTCAGGTCCCACAGTGCGAGGTCCACAGCGCTCACTGCGTGGCTGGCCAGCCCGGTTACGCCGTAGTGGGTCGAGGCTTGGAACATCAGGTTATAGGCCAGCTCCGTGGCCATGCAGTTACGTCCGCGGAGCAGCGGCGCGAAGTGATCGTTGATGATGGAGGGGATGGGCCCGGTGTGGCTGGTCATCCCCATGCCCCACGTCCCATCTTCGGCGGTGGCGATGCACACCACCTGGCCCCAGTCCGGAGTGTAGCTGGTGGCCGTGAAGCGGTCATCGGAATCGAGGCCGGTATACCAAGCCGCCTTCGGCGCATCCGGATCGCCGAACTTACCGATCCCACCCATCGGGACTGCGCGAATGTCTTTGATCTTCATGGCGATTTACTCCTTTTCAGCGGCTGTAGCCTTCCGACGTGAAATTGCGAAGGGACTAGGTGTGGCCACGGGCCTCACCGATGCGGCTTTTCTTTCTTGTTATGGGCAGCACCTCGTTGAGGCTGCCCGATCGGAACCCATCCATGTCCAACGTGACATAAGAGTACCCTATAGTGCGGAGATACTCGGTTATGCTGCTCCTGGTCGCCCCGTCGAGGAGGACGGGGAAATCGTCGGGGTGCACCTCGATCCTGGCGACGGCATCGTGGTGACGCACCCTGAGCTGTGTTATTCCCAGGCCTCGCAGGAACTCCTCCGCCTTGGCGATCCGGTCCAGCGCCTCCACGGTGACCGGCGTGCCGTAGGGTATGCGGGAGGAGAGGCAGGCTTGGGCCGGCTTGTCCCAGGTGGGAAGGCCCATCTCTTTGGATAGCGCTCGTATCTCCGCCTTGTTGAGCCCCACCTCGACCATTGGACTTCGCACACGGTAGTCCTTGGCCGCTTTCAAGCCGGGCCGAAAATCCCCCAGATCGTCGGTGTTGGCGCCGTTGGCTATCGATGCGAACCCCTCTTCCTCTGCCAGCTTCGTGAGCACGGTGTACAGCTCGTCCTTGCAGAAGTAGCAGCGGTTGGGCCTGTTTGCCTGATAGTCGGCCCTCTCCACCTCGTTGGTGCGGATGACCCGATGGTTCAGCCCGAGGCGGCTCGCCAAGGCTACCGCATCATCCAGCTCTGACGGCGCCAGGCTGGGCGAGGCGGCGGTGACGGACAGGGACCGGTACCCCAGGACCTGATGGGCCGTGTTGGCGAGAAAAGCGCTGTCAACGCCGCCCGAATAGGCCACTATCACCGAGCCCATCTCCCGGAGGAGTGAGTTTAGGTCGGCCAGTTTCTCCGTCGCGTCTTTGGCGCGTTCGGTCTCAGGCTTGAGTTTCATGGGGATGCTTCACTGTATGACGGCCAGGTCCGGTGTACCGTCGTTGAGTTGCTCCAGTCCGTCTGCGGTCAGGTGGTAGCAGGCGCCTATGAGAATGCCTATCTCGTCCTCGGGGACCTGTAGGCAGGTGTGCAGATAGAAGACCATCCCCGGCTGGAATATCTCGTCCGACTCACGAATGATGCTTAGCGGGTCGAGCCAGCTGGGTGGATAGGCCGCCGAGATGCCCACCCCGAACCTCATGGGAGCATAGTCGGCCAGGCCCTTGTCCTCCAACGGCCTCAGCGAAGCTTCTTCGGCTTCCGATACAGGGCCTCCGACGTGAATGGCATCCGTTCCCGCCTGTAGCGCCTCCGCGGCGGCGGCATGCAGCTCCACCGTCCTCGCCGACGGCTCTCCCAACGAGTAGGTCTTCATCGCCACACACTGATAGCGGCGAGCTACTCCGGCGAACTCGACGTGGACCAGGTCTCCCGGCTCCATCTCCCGGTCGACGGCCAGTGCATGCCCGCCAGGCGTGCGAGACCCGGAGGCGACCCATGTCGGCATCGCCGCATAGTCGCTGCCCCTGGACCTCATCGCGTACTCGATCTCCGCCGCCAGCTGTATTTCGGTAATTCCAGGACGGGAGCTGGTCAACACTGTTTCCATGCCGGCGTTCACGTACTGCGCCGCCTGCCGGATGTATCCAAGCTCCGCCTCCGACTTTATGAGCCTCGCCCTCCCTACGATGTTCGTGCTGTCTTCGACAGTACTGCCGCCCAGGGCATCCTTGAGCTTCTGGGCGTAGGCCGCGGTCAGAGCATAGCTCTGCAGGTCCAGCCCGATCTTGCCGCCCAGGATCCCCTTCTCTTTGGCGACGCTCGCGATGACCTCCGCAGGACTCTCGGCGCCGTAGTGATACGTTCTGACGTCCTGCACCCACGATGTCTCCTGGGCCAGAGGTACGTCCACGTCCCGGATTACCAGGGTGGGTTCATCGTCACCCGTGGTGAAGACCAGCCCCTGCTCGCTGAAGTGGGTATGGGCGTCGTACCCCCCGATGTAGTACAGGTGCTCGGGCGCTACGCAGACGCACCCGTTGATTCCTGCCTGGCGCAGGTTTTCCCTGGCCCTTTCCAAACGCTCTCGATGTTCCGACTCGGGAAATGCCGGTCCCAATTCTTGCCTCCTATCAGTCCAGAACTGCTATAGCTTCGATTTCGATTAACGCGTTGGGATTGAGTATCCGGTTGCAGATCGTCGTGGTGACGGCGGGCAGTGAGTCGCCGAAGAACTCTCGCCGTACCTCGGCGGCCTCGGCGTAGCCCGGCAGGCCCGCCTCGTCGATGTAGTCGGTTATCTTGACCACGTCCCTGAAGCCGGCGCCTCCGGCTTCGAGCACCTCGGCGATGTTGCGGTAAGTCTGGCGGGCCTGGGCCGCAATGCCTCCTTCGGCCAGCTTGCCGGTGGACCTGTCCTGGCCCGTCGCCCCCGACACGAAGAACAGGTTCCCCTTCTTCACTCCGGGCATGAACGTCAGGCCCTGGGCCAACGCCCGGTCCGCCATCACGATCTCCCGCTTCCCTTCCTTCACCGCCACCATGTTGATCTCGATAAGCCAGTCGGGGGCGAAGAGGGCCACGATCACCACGCCTGTGGAGGCGGGAAACTCGTCTCCAAAGATCTCATGACGAATGTCTGCGGTGGCCCGGTAGAAGGGTCGAGCCGCCGGGACGATGTAGTCCCGGGTCATGATAACGTCTTCAAAGGTCAGCCCGGCGTCGCCCAGTATCAGCTCGAATTTCTCGTACAGGAAGCGGGTCTGCTCGACGAGGGTCTCGTGGGAGTGGACCTGCCACTTCTCGTCCAGGTACCAGGGGGCCTGCCCCGCCGACCAGAGAACTCCGTTCTTGTAAACGCCGGGCCGGTTGGTGCCCCACTCGTAGAACTGGGCAGCCTTGTCGGGTTCCGGCGGGAAGCCGGGATTGATGTATCGTTTCTCGCCTGGCCTCATGTCCAGCGTCAGATCGGAGTTGACGGTGGCCCCGAGGTTGAGATTGCCCTGTACGAATATGCCGGTCCCCGGGGCGTAGTTCTTCCCGAACGACTCCTCCCACGCCGGCGGTCGTTTCGGTGGGCCCAGATTGCTCCAGGCCTGGTCCCGGATCGGCTTTCCTCCCGCGCTGCCTTGGAACAGGTCCAGGTTCACCAGGTGCTCCGGTCCGGCGCCCGCAGCCTCGATGAGGGTGCGCTGCTTCTCCATGACCACCGACATCTGCTCTTCGGCGTCGCCGGCGCACCCAATCCTGCCCGTATCCGGGTTCTCCCGTTCCGCCGTCTGGCCGGACAGGAACAGCAGCCCGCCCTTTTCCACGGCCAGCGAGTAGGGGAGGTCCATGTAGTCGAAATAGGGCCAGCTAGCGGGTTTGATGATTCGCTTATCGGCCATCCGTTCCTCCACCGGTCTGGTCCAACCCCAGAATGCGGGCTGCGTTGAGGCCGAGTATCGCCTCGACATCGTTATCGGTCAACTTCACGCCGAACCTCCGGCCCGTGGTTGGCAGCTCCCGGAAGACGTTGACGCAATCCATCAAGGGCATCGTACTTCGGAGGCCGGGGAAGTCGCTGCCCCACACCACCCGCTCGATGCCGAGTCGGTTTCTCATGCGGTCTATCGCGCTTACATACTCTTCCGGTTCGTCGTTGAGGAGTCCCTGCCATTCGGAGAGCTCCAGTATCATGTTGGGGTGACTTCGAGCCACCGTAATGCAGTCTTGCCACCAATCGCCGCCGGCGTGTCCCATTATCATTACCAGATTGGGAAAGTCTGCAGCAACCTGATCGTACTCCAGGGGATGGGTGAACCTGCTGTAGAGGCTGGGATGAATCCCCGGCCCCGAGTGGAACAGCACCGGAATCCCGTGACTTACGCACAGCTCGTAGATCGGGTAGCATGCCCTATCGTGCGGGAAGTAGCCCACCGTCGGGTGAAACTTGATGCCCCGAACGCCCGACTCTCTTATCGCACAGTCAAAACGGTCGGCCGCACCGGGTCTGCGTGGGTCGATCCCATAGAACGGAATGATGCGGTCCGGATACAGCTCGCCGGCCCTGGTGATAAAAAGGTTCTCCTCATCGATGTTGAAGGGCGCCGGACCCAAACGAGGCTCGAAGTCGGCGACGAAGAGGACACTCCGGTCTATTCCGGCGCCGTCCATCTCCTCTACGGTCTCCTTAGCCGTCTCCTCCCAATCGAAGGTTACGGGTGGAGGCGGTACGTGTCCCGGTACCCCCGCGTAGGCCTCGGGGAACCGTTCCTGTACCGACCACATGTGCCTGTGTATGTCGATTATCATGACGCCGATAAGGGCATGGCGCTAACGATGGCTCAGCGTTGGCGCCGCAGTGATGCCAGCATTATAAACCGAAAACTGGTAACCTTTCTCGATGAAGGAATCATAGCGAGGTTGAGAGGACTTACATGAGCACGCAGGACCGACTTGACATGCCCCTCGGCGAGGCTATCTTCACGTTAAGGGCCATCAGGAGGCTCAAACCCGACCCCATCCCCGACGCCGACATTCGAGACATCCTGGAAGCGACGATCCACGCTCCCAACGGCGGAAACCAGCAGTCCTGGCGATTCATCGTGGTGACCAACCCCGAGCTGAGGTCCAAGCTGGGAGAGCTGTACCGCGAAGCCTGGTGGGCCAAGCGAAGAGACGACGGCATCAGAGGCCCGGAGGACGTCCCGCCCGGCAAGGGCGTCATGCGCTCCGCTATGAGACTGGCGGACGAGATCGGCGACTCGCCGGTGATAGTCCTGATGTGCGCCACCGGTACGGGGCCCGCACAAGCCGCATCGATAATACCGGCGGCCCAGAACATGCTACTGGCCGCCAGGGCCCTGGGCATTGGCGGCACCATCACCACCCTTCACCCCCAGGTCGATGAACGAGTCAACAGCCTGTTCGGCATACCGGATACCGCTCAGGTGGTCTACTGCATTCCGCTGGGCTATCCGAGGGGCCGCTTTGGGCCCACAAGCAGAAAGCCCCAGGACGAGGTCTGCTCCTACAACAGCTGGGAGTAACCGTTCGAGAAGCCAGGCACGCCGGGGGACGACGGGCTGCAGATGACTAGCCCACCGTGCTGCTGCTAAACAGCTCCTTCACCTCGTTGGGCGTGAATCCGGCCTCTTCCAGGATCTCCCTGGTGTGCTCCCCGAGGAGGGGCGCACGCCGCTTCACCTTGCCGGGATTGGCCTTGATCCTTAGCGGGATGTTGACCATCTCGGTCTTGCCGACGCCCGGATAGTCCATGGTCAAACCGTAGCCGTTGGCTTTCACCTGCTCGCTCTGGAGGACGTGCTTTCGGTTGACCACCGGGGCACACGGAACGTCGTTTTCCTTGAGGACTGTCAGCCACTCGTCCAGTGGCTTGGTGGACAAGAGGCCATCTAGGAGCTCCCGTAGCAGCCCACTGTGCTTGGTCCTGCTCAGGGCCGTCGCAAACCTCTCGTCCTCCGCCAGGTGAGGCTCACCCAGGGCGTGACACAGGGAGACAAACTCCCCGTCGCTGATGATGACGATGTCTATCCACTTGTCATCCGAGCACCTGTAGGGGAGGTAGAGGGTCTGGTGGGCATGCTCCATATTTCCGTTTTGAGGGGCCGACTCGGCGTCCAGCCCGACCATGTCGACCGCCTGCATCGCCATAGCCATGTGCAGAAGAGAGGTCTCGATCTCCTGGCCCTGTCCGGTCCTCTCTCGATGAAGCAACGCCAGGGCCACGCCGTAGCACACTGCCCATGGAGTCGACATGTCGGAGGCCCATATCCCCGTGGCTACCGGAGGCGAGTCCGGCGAGGCCTGCCGCATCATGCCAGACATCGCCTGAAACAGCCGATCGTAGCCTCGCCGGCCGGCGTAGGGGCCCTCGTCACCGAACGCGCTCAGCCTGGCGTAGATGAGACGGGGGTTGACACGCCGGAGCGACTCGTAGTCGTACCCCAGCCGCCGTGCGCCCTCCAACCGGAAGTTGTTGAGGACCACGTCGCACCACTTCACCAGCCGGTGGATGATCTCCTTGCCCTCGGGGCGGGCGATGTTCACGGCTATGCTCCGCTTTCCCCGGCCTGCGATGATCCATGAGCGGCTCTCGTTGTTGGGCATGGGAGAGCTGCTGAACGTCCTTCGAGCGTTGTCGCCGGCCAGCGGCTCCACCTTGATCACCTCTGCACCCTGATCCGCTAGATAGGCCCCCGCCAACGGGATCGCCCACATGGATGCCAGGTCCAGGACTTTGACGCCTTCGAGAACTCCAGGCATTTTCACTCCTCCAGGTTTGAAAAGGCAAGTGGGAACCATCATTATAAGCCCTGGACAAAAAGGGGGGCGGATGAGATTAAACAGTCGGGACGTAGTGAACGTACTCTTCCGGCAGACCGGTAAGGCCCAATTGCGGCATACGAAGATGTGGTTTAATATGCCCCGTAGCGGGAGGATAAGCGATGTTCGCGACGATAGGTAGAAGCTGGCAGCTGTACAAGGTCTGCTGGCGAGTCTTGCTCCACGATAAAGAGCTCCTCCTCTTTCCGCTGTTCTCAGGCATCAGCCTGATCCTCACTATCGCCGTCATCTTCGGCAGCGGCCTCGTGGGCCGGCTGGGCGACTCGGTCGACGAAGAGCTGGCCATGACCAACGCCGACTACGTGATCCTGGGCGTCTTCTACTTTATCAACTATTTCATCATCATCTACTTCAATGCCGCCATCATCGGGGCGGCCAGAATCCGCCTCCAGGGAGGCGACCCCACCCTTCGAGATGGGTTCCGAGCCGCCAACTCCAACCTCTCGGGCATTATAGGGTGGGCGGCCATTTCGGCAGTGGTCTCGCTGGTTTTCTACGCCATCGACAAGTTCGGTAGGCGCCAGTCCGGTGCCTCCGGCATAATCTTCATGCTTCTCAGCACCCTTCTCAGAGTGGCGTGGTCGGTCATCACGTACCTGGTAATTCCCGTACTCGTGGCCGAGAAGGTGGGCCCCATCGAAGCCATCAAGCGTTCGGCAGCGCTGCTGAAGAAGACCTGGGGAGAGCAGTTGGTCAGCAACTTCGGGTTCGATCTGATGGTGATAATCCTGGCCATCCCCATCGTGCTGGTTGCCCTTGCGATAGCGTTCATCATTCCCGCTCCCGCCGGAATCATCATTGCGGTGGCGATAGCTGTCGTCGGTTTGGGGCTGCTCATGCTGGTGACGGCCGCCCTCCGGGCCATCTACATAGCCGCCCTGTACGAGTACGCCACTACCGGCGATCTGCCCCAGATATTCCCACGGCAGCTGGTTGCAGATAGCTGGAGGCCCCAATACCGCACCTATACAGGTGAGCCTTCCCAGGGCGCCTAGTGGAATTCGGAAGCGTCTCCCCGTTTCGGGGCTCCGGCTTGGAGTGGCCCCATCACCAGCTAATCGGCGAAACCGGAGAAACAACAGCCCCTAGCCTCAACGTGATACGCCGGTCCAACAACCGGGCCCGATCCCCCGGTTAGCCGGACAGGAGGGGAGACGTATGGCAAACGAATCTTCCGGTGAGCTTGTCGATTGGCACAGCCACTGCTTCCTGGCCGAACACAAGAGCAAAGAGGCGCTGGCCGAGAGGGCCGCTTACGGCGTTAGAGGCAGTGACAACGGCACCCCGGAGCGACACCGAGCGGCCATGGAAGAGGCGGGCGTTGGGAAGTTCGTCGTGGTCAACGTCCCCTGGCGCAAGGGCCACGAGACCCCCAACAAGTTCATCGCCGACTACGTTGCCAAATACCCCGGAAAGGCCATCGGTCTGGCTTCCGTCCATCCCAACGACCCTGGCGCCGCCCAGGAGTTCGAGCACAGCGTTAGGGACCTGGGGATCAAGGGCCTGAAACTGTCTCCGGTCTACCAGAGCTTCGATCCCTGGACTCCCGATGCCTACCGGCTGTTCGAGATAGCCCAGGACTACGAGGTGCCGGTGATGTTCCACATGGGCGGAATGTATGACCCCCACGCATCGCTGCAGTGGTCCAATCCCCTGTTACTGGACAAAGTGGGGCTGGACTTCCCAAACCTGCGTATCATCGTGGCCCATCTGGGTCAGCCCCACATGGAAGAGACGGTGATGTTGCTCAGGAAGAACAAGAATATGTTTGCCGACCTGTCCGCCCGATACCACAGGCAGTGGCAGCTCTACAACGGCCTGCAGGTGGCCATCGAGTACAAGGTCACGGACAGGCTTCTCTTCGGCTCGGACTTCCCCGTCATGACACCCAGAGAGGCCGAGACCGCTTTCAAGGGCATCAACGACTGGGGGGATGGTATTCGCCTACCGCCAATTCCTCCCGCACTGATCGAGGATATCCTCTACCAGCGTCCCTTCGAGCTGCTGGGGTTGTAGGCGTTACAGAGGGTTCTCCGGTTCCATAGGTATCTGCTCTGTGCCCTCGTATCGCTCGTCGGCGGGCAAACCGGGCCGAGCCGCGGCTTGTGTTGCTAGCTGATCGCATCGTTCGTTCTCACGATTGCCCGAATGTCCTCTCACCCAGTGGCAACTGACTTCGTATGCTTCGCAAAGTTCAAGCAGCCTCCCCCATAGATCGGGATTTAATGCACGCTCTTTCTTGTTCCGTCGCCATCCGTTCGCACGCCATTTTGTTGCCCACCCATTCGAAAGAGCATCAACGACGTACTTCGAATCACAGTAGAGCTCGACCTTGCACTTCTCTTTCAGAGCCTCCAATCCCTGGATAACAGCAGTAAGCTCCATCCGGTTGTTCGTCGTCTTCCGGTAGCCGCCAGAGAGTTCCTTGCGGTGTTCTCCGAAAAGCAGTACAACCCCGAATCCACCCGGACCAGGGTTACCCAGGCATGCACCGTCGGTGTAGAGCTCAACCGTTCTCATTGCAGCGGTACGCTTGGAATCGCAAGTTGGAGCAACGGTATCCTGCCCATAAAGCGGTCGACCTGCCGCTGGACCAACTGGAACGCGGCGGGAAAAGTCTTGATTCTCGCCGGCTAGAGGAACCTAGCTACTGTTTCCGCAGACCGTCTCAAGGATGAGGCGGGTCACAACGTAGGGGTCCATGTTGGCGTTCGGGCGCCGGTCTTCGATGTACCCTTTGCCGTCCCGCTCCACCTGCCAGGGGATTCGCACCGATGCTCCCCTGTCCGAAACGCCGTAGCGAAACTCCTTGTAGGAGCAGGTTTCGTGCAGGCCGGTCAACCGGCCCTCGATCCCGAAGCCGTAGTTGGATATGTGGAGATCATGTCTCCGTTTTAGGGCCTCGGCGGCGTCGATGCAGGGCTGGTAGTCGGACCTCATCTCCTTGGTGGAGAAGTTGGTGTGCGCCCCCGCGCCGTTCCAGTCTCCCTGAGCAGGCTTGGGATCAAGGGTAGCGATGATGCCTTCCTCTTCGGCGATCCGGTACAGCAGCCACCTGGCGACCCAAAGCTGGTCCGACACCTCGGTAGCGCCGATGGCTCCCACCTGGAACTCCCACTGGCCCGGCATCACCTCGGCGTTGATGCCCTCAATATCGAGACCTGCCCTCAGGGAAGCGTCCAGATGGATCTCCACTGTATCCCTGCCGAAGATATGGTCCGGGCCCAGTCCGCAGTAGTAGTCCCCCTGGGGAGCGGGGTATCCCTCCTCGGGAAATCCCAAGGGCCTGGTGCCGGTGCCGCTGAGGAACGTGTATTCCTGCTCTATGCCGAAAATCATCTCGTGGCCGGCATGCTTCTCGGCCATCTCTGCGCACCCGGCTCGGGTGTTGGTGGGATGGGGACTCAGGTCGGGCATGAGTACTTCGCATAGGACTAGAATGTCGTTTCCCTCGCGTATCGGGTCGGGACAGGTGAACACAGGTCTCAGGACGCAGTCCGATGATTGGCCGGCAGCCTGATTGGTGCTCGATCCGTCGAAGGCCCAGATCGGCAGGTCCCCAGGAGCCGGCACGTCTCCACTGCTGCTCGGCACTATCTTCGTCTTGGAGCGTAGCGTGCTGGTGGGTTCCGTCCCATCGATCCAGATGTATTCTGCTTTTATGACGCCTGTACTCACTCCAACTCCTCCTCAAGGAAATTTGTGTCGCTACTATTATCTTGTAGAACGCGAATACGAGATCCGGCCGCGGCTGAATCTCGCTCTCTACATTACGAATTATAGTACACGCGGATTGATGCGATTGTCTAGCGTAACGAGCCGAGAAGTGCGAAGCTTGTTTCACTCTGCGGTTGCTGACCGCTTGGTATAATGCCGGCAACACTAAGCTGCCATTAACACGGGACCGTCATACGAAGATTGCTGCCCGGAAACCCCGAGGAACTGCCAAATCGGCTGGAGCGAAAGTATGGCTATGAACGAATTGAACACCCTAACCGCCCGAGAAGCCGTCGAGCTGTTGAAGACGCGGAAGGTATCATCCGAGGAGCTGATCGATGCCGCCGTCCAGCGCATCGAGGAGACCGATGGCGACCTCAATGCCCTGCCTACTCTGTGCATCGATAGGGCGAAGAACAACGCCGGCGAGCTGGCCCGGAACACACCTTCGGACCCTCCGCCGGGCTACCTGTACGGATTGCCCATAGCCGTCAAGGACCTCTCCAACGTGGCTGGCGTCCGCAGTACCATGGGCTCGCCCCTGTTCGCAGACAACGTGCCCGACGCCTCCAGCTACGTCGTGGAGATGCTGGAGGCCAGCGGCGGCATCGTGCTGGCCAAATCCAACACTCCCGAGTTCGGCGCCGGCGCCAACACCTTCAACGAGGTGTTTGGCAAGACGGTCAATCCCTGGGACACCCGCATGACCTGCGGCGGGTCGTCGGGCGGTTCGGCGGTGGCCCTGGCAACGGGGCAAGTGTGGCTGGCCACGGGGAGCGATCTCGGGGGCAGCCTGCGAATCCCGGCCAGCTTCTGCTCCGTAATCGGCTTGCGGCCCAGTCCCGGACGGGTGCCGCAGGGCCCGCGAGAGTTCCCTTTCGGGACCATGTCCGTCGAGGGGCCCATGGGCAGAAACGTGGGCGATGCTGCGCTCATGCTGGATGCGGAATCGGGCCTTCACTCCCGGGACCCCATCAGCTATCCATCTCCCTCGACTCCCTATGTCGAAGCCGTCGATAACCCGGTACGACCGGCGAAAGTCGCCTTCACACCCAACCTGGGTGTCGCTCCCGTGGAGCCGGAGGTTGTCGATGTCTGCACTCAAGCCGTTCAGCTGTTCGAGGCCATCGGCGCTGAGGTGGAAGAGGACACCATCGATATGCACGATGCCAGCCCGACCTTTCAGACCCTCCGTGCGGCCGGGTTCGCCGCGGGGATGAAGTCGTTGCTCGAGAACCGGAGCGACCAGCTCAAACCGGAGATCATCTGGAACATCGAGAAGGGGCTGGCCCTCTCGACGGAGGAGGTCGCCGACTCCGAGCGGGCCCGGGGCGCACTCTTTCAGCGGACCGCGGATTTTTTCGACCGCTACGACCTGCTGTTGACCCCGGCCGTCGCCGTACCACCCTTTGACGTCGACATCCGCTACGTAACCGAAATCGACGGCGTCCAGATGGACAACTACATCGACTGGGCCCTGTTGACTTCCGCTCTTACCCTTACCGCCTGCCCCGCCATATCGGTCCCATGCGGATTTACCGAGGCCGGGCTGCCAGTCGGGCTTCAGATAATGGCTCCACATAGGGAAGAGGCCCGGCTGCTCTCTGCCGCAGCGCTGTTCGAGGAGGCTACGGGTCTGGCAGATCTGGTACCCCTGGATCCCAGGGTGAGCGCATAGAGAGGGCTTCTCTTGGGGCTGGCGGTCCCG
Source organism: Dehalococcoidia bacterium (assembly GCA_965197645.1). Lineage (GTDB taxonomy): Bacteria > Chloroflexota > Dehalococcoidia > Plut-88900 > Plut-88900. The sequence goes on from OZ240219.1 coordinate 2,245,387, forward strand.
TAACGATAACCTGGAGACACGTCACGCTATCGAGGCTAGGAACACTGTTCACCTCTTCGCCGAGTGAGAAGGGCTCACCTCTCCGGCGAGGGATAAGGAGACGGGCATGGACGATATTACGACCACCTCCGCCGCGAAGTTGGCTCAGGCTATCAGCGACAAGAGGGTCTCGGCTACCGAGGTCGTACAGGCGCACATCGACCGGATAAAGGAGGTCAATCCCAAGCTGAATGCCGTCGTTAAACTCGTTGAGGAGAGGGCCATTTCCGAGGCGAGAGAGGCCGACGAGGCTCTGGCAAAGGGCGAAAGCGTGGGGCCTCTTCACGGGGTGCCCATTACCATCAAGGACTCCCTGAATACCGAGGGCATAGTCTCCACCGGAGGCACCAAGGGCCGGTCTTCCTTCGTCCCGGATCGGGACGCCACAGCGGTAGCCAGGCTGCGGGCCGCAGGAGCTATTCTCATGGGCAAGACCAACACCCCCGAGCTGACCCTGGACGGAGAGACGGACAATCTGATCTACGGACGGACCAACAACCCGTATGACCTGGCTCGTAGTCCGGGCGGCAGCAGTGGCGGCGCCGCCGCCATCGTCTCGGCGGCGGGCTCCCCGCTGGATATCGGTAGCGATACCGGCGGCAGCATCAGGGGCCCGGCCCACGACTGTGGAATCGCAGGCATCAAACCGACGTCGGGCAGGGTCCCGAGGACCGGCCACATCGTTCCGTATGGCATGGGCGCACAGGACGCCCTCACCCAGCTGGGCCCCATGGCCCGCTACGTCGAGGACCTGACCCTCGCCCTTGGCATAATCGCCGGGCCGGACATGGAGGACCCAGCCATAGTGCCGGCTCCGCTGGGAGATCCGGCATTAGTAGACATAAAGACCCTTAAGATCGCCACGCACTCCAACAACGGGCTGGTCGATCCCACGCCAGAGACCACCGAGGCTGTAAGCCGGGCAGCTGCAGCCTTGTCCGAGGCGGGAGTGTCGGTGACGGAAGACGTGCCCGAGGCCCTAAAACGGAGCACGGACCTCTACGACCGGCTGGAGAGCATCGATGGCCGGACCTGGGTACGGCGCATGCTGAAGAAGGCCGGCACCACCGAGGTGGGAGACTTGCTGACTAAAATGTTGGCCGAGGCAAAGATGGGCTCCTCTGAGCAGTTCTCCAAGCTGTTGGAGGAGCTAGACGAGTATCGAAGTCTGATGCTCCAGTTCATGGCCAACTACGATGCCCTGCTCGTTCCCTCCATCTCTCACCCGGCCGTGCTGCACGGTGAAAGCCACAACGAGGAGTACAGCGACTACAGCCACACCAGCGCCTACAACCTCACCGGCTGGCCGGGTGCAGTGGTGCGGGGAGGCACGTCGCCGGAGGGCATGCCGATAGGCGTCCAGGTTGTGGCCAGGCCTTGGCGCGAGGACGTGGCCCTAGCCCTCGCCCAGCATCTCGAGACGGCTCTTGGAGGCTGGCAGCCTCCCCCGCTATGATAGGCTTCGAGGTCCAGCCGTGCTCATAGCGAGCCTGCATAACATAGCCCATCATTTCGGTGGCCAGGACGTCCTTCGGGACGTTACCCTGGAAATCAACTCGGGGCAGAAGCTGGGGCTCATCGGCTCCAACGGGGCCGGCAAGACCACCCTCGTCCGAATACTGCTCGGCGACGAGCAGCCGGCCAGGGGTACGGTGTTCCTGGCCGACGGAATCCGGGTTGGATATCTCCCCCAACACCTGGAAAATGCCCAGGACGCCACGGTCCTCGACTACCTCCTGTCGCGACAGCGTCACGTTTCAGCCCAGCTGAGACGGGCCGAGGAGGCCCTGTCCACAGCCACCGACGGACTTCTGGACAAGGCTTCCAGAGAGTATCAGCGGGCCCGTGACGAGTACGATCGCATAGACGGCGATCTGCTTCCCCAGCGGGCGGCTTCCATGCTGGATTCCATGGGGATCGGACATAAAGGAGACCAGGCCGTCGAGTCCCTGTCGGGCGGCGAGAGAAGCGTCTTGTCCCTGGCCCGGGCCCTGCTGGACGAGCCGGAGTTCCTGGTCCTCGATGAGCCGGCGAACCACTTGGACTACCTCAGCGTTGTCTGGCTGGAGGACTTCCTGAATCGATTCAAGGGCGCCGTCCTGGTGGTCTCCCACAACAGGTATCTGCTGGACCGCGTCGTCGACGGCATTGTGGAGCTGGATTCGGGACGATGTCGCTACTACGACGGAGGCTACTCCGAGTACCGGGCGGGTAAGCTGCAAGATCTCTTGGCGCAACAGTCCGACTATCTGGTCCAACAAAAACGTCTGGCCCAGCTGACGGCGTTGGTCCAAAAGTTCGAGGTGCTGGCCAGCGCTCACCCGGACCCCAAGTGGGGCAAGCGGCTGCGGGCCAGGCGTTCGCAGCTGGCGCGTGAGCAGTCTCAGGCCATCGATAGGCCTACGATCGAACGAAATCCCGTCCGCGCCCGGTTCGAAGCGGATAGGTCCCAGGCCAACATCGCTCTCCAGCTTCGCGGTTACACCAAGGCCTTTGGAGAGCTGGTTCTGCTGCGTGACGTGAGCCTGGATATCGCCGGTGGGGAGCGGGTCGCCCTGGTTGGGCCCAACGGGTGCGGCAAGACCTCTCTCCTGGAAGACATCGTCGGTACCGGCGCCTGGGAGAACCTAGTGGTGCGCGTCGGGCGAAGCATGAACATCGGTTACTCGCCCCAGGAGCAAAAGGGCCTGGTGGGCAACGAGAGGGTTATGGAATCCATCAGGACCACCGCCCCCATCAGCGAGGGAGACGCCCTGAGCCTGATAGCCCGCTTCGGCTTCACGAAGGACGACTCGGAGAAGAAGATCAGCAACCTTTCCGGCGGCGAGAAGAACCGTCTCCATCTGGCCCGGCTGATGCTGCTCAAGCCCAACTTTCTAATATTGGACGAACCCACCAACCACCTGGACATCCTGTCCCGGGAGGCTGTCGAGGAAGCCCTGGAGGACTTCAAAGGGACCATCCTGGTGGTGTCCCACGATCGATACTTCCTCGACAAGGTGGCCAACCGGGTGGTAGAGGTCGAGGACGGGCAGCTGACGTCCTATCCGGGCAATTTCACCGAGTTCTGGCTGGCCAGGCGCAAATTCACGCCTCGTACGGCGCTGCGAAAAGTGAAGGTATCCAGACCTCGACAGAGAAGGCGGAACGAGAACAAGGCCCCATCTAAGCCTAATGATGGCAATGACGTAGAAGGCCAGATTAGAGAGGCGGAGACCGAGAAGCTGGAGTTGGAACATCGTATGGCCGAGGCCTTTGCCAAAAACGATTATCGGGAGGGTCGGAAGGTAGAGCGGCGTCTGAAGCAGGTCAACGCCGTGATCTCCGATCTGTATGACAAATGGAACGAGTAGCCGGCCTGCGGCAATCGGCAATGGCAGTCTGTAGCTAACATAAGTCGTTGGTTTGCCTTTTCGTCCGCAACCGTCGAGGACACGCCTGTTCCGAGCGGAGTCCGAGCGTCTAAGGGTGGGTTGCCGATGAAGCTCCAATACGTTACGCCTGTGGTAGACTTCACCAGAGTCAGCTCTACCAGGCCAAGAAGCTGTACAGAGCCATACGTTCGGCTTCAGCCCATGCCTGTAGCAATCGGGAGCAGTGATCATCATGGATGAAAAACCGCCCGAGTTTAGAAACATCTACACGGCGAAGGACAGCGAAGAACTGGCGGATATATACTCAGAGATGGCCGACCACTACGATAGCTCTCTCCAGACCGGTTGGGGATGGACCATACCCGACTTCACCGCTGACGTTTTCGCCAGATACGTCGACCACGGTTCCTGGATCCTGGACGCAGGAGCCGGCACCGGACTGGCAGGCGAGGCTCTCGTCAAGCGGGGCTACCGCAACATCATCGGCATCGACCTTACCGAGGCGATGCTGGCCCAAGCCCGAGCCAAGGACGTTTATCGTAAGCTGCACCTGATGGAGCTGGGAGAGCCTCTGGCGTTCCCGGTGGACCGTTTCGATGCGGTGATATCAGTGGGTGTGATGACCATGGGCCACGCCCCACCCAGGTCCCTCGATGAGCTGGTCAGGATCACTAAACCCGGCGGACACATCGTTTATACCCTGCGCCCCGATTGGTACCTGCTGGGCGGCTTCCGAGAAAAGCACATCGTGCTGGAGGCCGGCGGACAATGGGAGTTTCTAGAGCGTACCGAACCCTTCGTAACCAGGCCCCAGGAGGGACCCGACGTCGTCTTCGAGGTCTGGGTATTTCAGGTGCTGGACTAGGCATATGCAAGAGACCCGTCAGTCCAAACGAGCCAAGAAGCGGTACAGGTCCAATGCTCCCCGCTATGATAGCTACATGTCCGGCGCGCAAGATTTGCGCGTGTCGACCGTCGAGCGATTGGCCCTGAGTCCCGGAGACACGGTGCTGGACCTTGGTTGCGGCACCGGTCTGAGCTTTCAGTTTCTGCAGGATGCGGTAACATCCGAAGGGCGGATCATCGGTGTGGACGTCAGCTCGGACATGCTCAGCCAGGCACAAGCTAGAATCGAAGACCACGGATGGCGCAACGTCACCCTCATCGAAGGAAACGCCAGCACCATCGAGGTCCCGGGACCGGTGGATGGCGTACTCTGCTACTTCACCCATGACATCATGAACTCCAGGCCCGCCGTTGAGCGCGCTCTGTCGACGCTCAAGGATGGCGGCAGGTACGTGGCTGTCGGAATCAAAAAGGTGAAGGGCCTGCGGGGGATACCCAAGAACATTAGGGCCTATATGAACTCGGGCCGATTCATCACAACCAAGGTCTTCGCCACCCTGTTCTGGGGGACCGCCGTGCCCTGGGCAAATCTGGATGAGCTGATGGGACCCCTGGAGTTCGAGGAGATCCGAGGCGGCACCGACTACATCGCTTGTGCAGTAAAGCATTAGGCTTGTGCGGTAAAGAGTTAATGGTATAGTTTCCTGTGAGTAGAGTGCTCCTCCTAGTAAGCAGAGGTGGACCATGAAGAACGGCTTCAAGGTGCTGGACAGCGATATACACGTTACCGAGCCCGATACTCTGTGGGCCGACTACATGGAGGCCGACTTCAAGGACAGCGCTCCGGTCAGAGTGGTTGACGAAGGCTCTTGGTCGGCAGGCATGTGGAGATCGGATGGAAAGCTTCTGCCGGCCTACATGGACGTAGCGGAACGCAGCAGGACCATGCGGGTGCGGGAGGAGATCTCCGCGGAGCGGTACGTCCAGTCCGGTCGGCAATTGGTCAGTGGCGCCGAGTCCGATCAGGATGAGGGGACCCGTCCCGAGCACATGCTGGAGGCCATGGGGGTGGAGGGGGTAGACGTAGCGGTGGTCTTCCGTACCATGGGCGCCCACGTCATCGGGATCGACGAGATGGACCCCAACCTTTCAGCCGCCATCTGTCGGGGCTACAACGACTGGCTCTACGATTTCTGCGCCGCGCAGCCATCCGCTCTGAAGGTAGGCGCCCTCATGCCGATGCAGGACGTGGACCTGGCTGTCCACGAGGCCAACAGGGCCGTTGACAAGCTGGGGGCGGTCACCTTGATACTGCCCAGCAATCCGGTTTGCGAGCGGCCCTGGTACTCGGAATACTACCACCCCTTCTGGGCCGCAGCTGAGAGCCTGGGAGTCCCCGTCTCCTTTCACGGCATCCAGATGGCCTATCAGGACCATCTGGCCCGAAGGTACATGGACAATCACGTCCTTGGACACTCGGTGGCGCACCCGGTCGAGATGATCTGCACCGCCGGCGCCATGGTGAGCGGAGGCATATTCGAGCGGTTCCCCACCCTCAAGACCGCCTTCCTGGAGGGCCACTCCAGCTGGGTCCCCTGGTGGCTCTACTGCCTGGACGAGCACGAGGAGAAGATGGGCGACAAGGAGCGGTTCGGGCTGGTCCTCTCACCCAGTGAGTACTTTCTGCGCCAGTGCTTCGTCTCGGTAGACCCTGACGAGGCCCTCGTCAAGTACACCATCGATGCCATCGGCGACGACAACCTGGTCATCTCCACCGACTGGCCCCACGACGACTCCGCCTATCCCAACGCCATCGATACCTTCCTGGGCTTGGAGGGAGTATCACAGGCCAGCCAGCAGAAGGTGCTCTGGGACAACTGCGCCAGGCTTTACGATATCGACTAGGCGTCCCTGCGGAAAGTTAACATAACTTACGCCCGGTCTTTGATGAGGGCGGTCACGGGCCCACCGGCGTCTCCGTACATCACCATGCTCTTGCCCGCCGGGCCGCCCACCACGACCACGTCGTAGAAGCTGGAGTTCTCTACGACGCGTAGATAGACATCCTCCAGCTCCGAGTCGGACCTTTCCAACAGCCACCGCCACTCGGGACGGAACACCTCTGGGGTCTTGCGGCCCCAGCTCAATGCCAGTCGAGCGTTGACCTTCGAGTAATGGTGGACGTACTCCCGGACCGATCGCTTGGTCCAGCCGGCCTGCCCGCAGATGTTGGCGTGCTCAGGACACATGGCCAAGAGAAGCCGGTCGGTGGCCTCTTCGACGTCGAAGTAGTTGATCACGTACCTGGCGGCGTGGTTGGAGCAGGTAACGGCGAAGCTGTCGAGCACCCTTTCCGGCTCCCAGTTGGTCAGGTCGTCCACGTCCTCCTCGCCCAGGGTGTCGAAGAGAGTGACGGTGCTCTGGTCGTTATCGTATCCCCGGTCCACGTGATATCCGTTCCAGGGACTTTCCTCATCGTTTTCTGCGAAGCAGAGGCTGAACTTCCTGGACGAACCGATGGTGTCCATGTCCATCCGGCCCGGATAGGCGTTGCCGACGTTCATCAGTACCAGCCGGAACGCTCTGCCCAGGACCACGTTGTGGCGGGAAGGGGCGCCAGGGCCCATGGCGCACCGGCCCGAGTTCATGCCGATCTCCCTGGCTATGGGACCGTTCACCATCATCAACGGTGCGTTGGCGCTGGTAGACATCGTCAGCGCTCTGGCCGGCGTGCCGAACCGGGGTAGTGCTTCACAGGCCGCCATCAGCACCGGCAGGTGGATGGGCTCGCAGCCCGCCATCACGGCGTTGATGGCTATCTTCTCGACCGTGGCGTATCTCATGCCTGGCGGCAGAATCGAGACCACGTCCTGGGGGTCCCTGGTAGTGCCTCCCAGCATCGCGTTCACCTTCTCGGGGGTGGGCGGAATGATGGGAAAACCGTCGCCCCACTCCTTCTCGATGAAGAGCCTGTTCAGGGACTCGAAGGCATCGTACCTGTCTTCTCCATGAACGGTCAGAGACTCGGCGGCATGCGCATCGGCGATGGCAGCGCCATTGGCCCCGTTGATATCGGTTGTCAGGACCTCGACTATCTGGTCGAAGGAGTTGGTCACGTGTTCCTCGATGCGCTCGGGACTGAGGCCGGTCAGCACCTCGGGGACCAGGGCATAGCGGAACTGGGGGAACCCGAAGGCCCGGGCGCTGACCATAGCGTCCCGCGCAAAACCCTCGGAGACGATGCTGACGGTGGGCTTGCCGGCCTTCTCCACCTGGACCATGTCGTGGACAAGCCACGACGTGCAGGAGCCTCAGTCCCCGGTTGAGCCGACGATCACGTCGCTCTCGGCTATGGCCTGCTTGAGAAGGTCCTCCCGACAGGGCTGGCTGCCTTCGTACCGTCGCACTGTGACGCCGCTATACCGATTGGAGATCAGCTCCCCCGCTTTGTCCAGGGCCTCCAGACCTCCTCGCTTGGCGTTCCACACAAGCCCGACGTTCAGCCCGTCCAGAGAGTTGGGCCGATGCGCCGGATGGCTGATCTCGTGGTCTCCCTGGGCGTCCGCCACCGGATGCAGTATCTCCATGGTATACATGATTCCCCCTCCCCGATTCATGAGAAAGTTACGAGAAGTGTAGCGAAATGCACCCGGCAGGGCAACGACGAGCCCGCCAGGCCCCTTGGGCGAGAGCCGCGTCGGTGGAACACACCCGTGGGGATATCCACGCGTCTATCGATGCCTTCTAGGAGTCGCTCGAAGGGGTGCGACGGAGAGGCCGGCCGTTGTGGGGAAGGAGCTTAGGGAACGTCCATCTTGCGCAGCCGCCGCACCGACAGAAGGAAGAACACCAACGTGACCGCTATGGCGCCTGCCATCGCTGCGGGGAACTCGATCACACGGCTTTCCAGGCTTCCGAAGTTGACGTCGTCTATGCCGTGCATGATCCCTAGGACGTAGCCCCGAACGCTCAGGTATCTAACTCCCCCTAGGAAGCTGCTTATCAGCCCTTCCCATAGGAAGACATAGACCAGTCCGAAAGCCAGTGCGCGGGTGGTGACCAGGCCCGTCCACGTGAAGATGGCAGCATAGGTGACGACGCCGGCCAGCAGGGCCACGCCGACCGCCAATACGGCCCTGACACCGTTGTCCAGCTCCAACAGGGCCACTCCCAGCGCGCTGGTGCCTATAATCATTGTCGCTATGCCGCTGGCCACTAGAATCGGTCCGGATATCGAGATGGGCGCCAGCAGTTTTGGCAGTACGATGCGCGATCGGGCCACCGGCTTCAACACCAGGTAGCTCAAGGTCCGGTCCTCCAATTCGTTGCCGAAGGTTGCCGACGCCAGCACCATGGTCACTATGGGCAGTATCCCCCCGATCAACAGGCCATCGAGCATACTGTTGGTGAAGTCCCTGTTAGACGGATCGTCTTGGCCCACTGTGAAGGAGATCAGGGCGGCCAGGCCTACAGGGACCAGGGCCAGAAGGGATATAAGCAGAAGCCGTCGTCCACTTGCCAGCTGGCGCAGGGAGAGGCGGAACGTCGGTCCCATCTATCCTTCCACCAGGTAGCTGAACACGCTCTCCAACGATTCGTCCAGCGGCTCTACCCGCATCAGGCGTATCCCCATCTCTTTCGCCAGTTTGGGAATCGACCTCTGCAGGACCAGGATCTTGCGACTCAGGACCATAATCGACTCATCGGAGCCCACCGCAACCGAGTCCACGTCAGGCAGTTTGACCACAGCCGCCGCCATAGACCTGGGGTCATCGGTGACTATGCGCACCTTGTACGGTTGTTGGTCCAGCTTGGATCGGATGGCGTGGTAGTCTCCCGCCGCGGCCAGCTTGCCGGTAACCATCAGCAGAATGCTGTCGGCCAGGGTCTCTATCTCCTCCAAGATGTGGGAAGAGATCAGTATGGTCCGCCCTTCGTTGCCCAGTTGGCGCATCAGGTCCTGAAACTCGATGCGCTGGCGAGGGTCCGTGCCGTTTAGGGGTTCGTCCAGAATCAGGACTTCGGGATCGTGGACCAGGGTCGCGGCCAGCCGTATCCGCTGCCGCATGCCTCGTGAGTAGGTTGAAATAGGCCTGTTCTGAGCGTCCTGAAGCCCCACTATTTTGATCGCCCGATCCACCGCCGGCGACAGAGGGTCAAGACCGTAAAGCCGGCCTGTGTGCGCTACAAACTCCCGGCCCGTGAAGAACTCGTAGGCCGCCTCGTGCTCCGACATTACGCCTACTCGCCGGTACAGGTCCGGGTTGTCCCGCACAGGCTCTCCCAGCACCTTCACCTCTCCCTCCGATGGGTGGGCCAGACCCGTGATCACGTGTAGAAGGGTGGTCTTTCCCGCGCCGTTGGGGCCCAGCAGTCCCGTAACGCCCGGCCCCACCCGGGCCGACACGCTGTTGACGGCAACCACGTTGCCAAACCACTTCGAGACGCCCTGAATGTCAATGGTCGGTTCGGTACGGATGGTCATTTCGGGGGACGTCAAGCCAGAATCCTCCTGTAGCGCCACCACAGCACCAGGGCGGGGCCGACGGTGAGCAGGGCGTACCACCCGATCCGGATGCCGGCGTTCAACTCTCTACCGAGCGTTACCGTGGGCGGCTCGTTGCTCTCTTCGAAGATCAGGCTGTTGACCTGAGCCGGGACCTGGGCAAGGTCTATCAACGCGAACCACTTGGAGAACTCGCCAGCCGGCCCTTCACACTCCACCGTGGTCCCGGCTGAGGTGGTACGTTCAATTTCGACGCAATCCGTGAACGCTCCGGCGATCGGGACCGAAATGATGAACAGCGCTATGACGAAGGCGGCGGCATATGCCCTGCGAGTGGTGAAAGCGGACACCGCCAGCGGTACCGTGGTAATGAAGGCGGTCACCAGAACTCCAGCCCCCAGAAAGCGGGGGATGTCCAGCCAGTTGTCTTGAAAATGCTGCAGCGGGTCTTCGGCGGCCAGGACCAGGCCGACCAGCAACACTATCTGGCCTATGTACACCAGCGCCAGGACGGCGCAGAAGAAGGCCAGCCACCTGCTGGCGACGTAATCGGTGATAGTGAGCGGCCGCACGAGGTACAGGTTGATCACCCGGTCCCTTCTATCGGCGCACAACAGCTCGGGCGCTATGATCGCGGCGAACAGGATCAGCACCACCGATACCATGTTGTAGTATCCAGCGTGCCCCAGCAGGTCCTGTTCATCCGTACCGGCCAGAGACGCGATGATGCTCAAGACTACGGCTGGAGTTATAACTGCGATGAGCAGAAGTACCGGCATGACCTTGGAGGGCCATCCCCGGCCCAGACCCAGGGCCATGCGAATGCCGCTTATCCAGATAGCCTTCCGGGCCTCCATGCGGCCCGCCCGCGGCCCCGAGTAGCTCTGGTACCCGAGGTCGAATACCTCTCCCTGGTAATCGTTCATGGGGTGGTCTTCCGGAAGATGTCCGTCAGCACGTGACGGCCGGGGGCCATCCTGCGCAGTGGCGCGTCTGCTTCTACCAATGCGTCTCGAATCGCATCGTACTGTTCGCCCTCTTCCCAGGTCACCATCAGCGATGACCCTTCCAAGGTCGCTTCGATGCCCCGTTTAGCCAGCTCTTCCACCAGCTTGTCCCGGTTCTCGGTGACGTCTATGAAAAGGGTCTGCGTCTCCTGGGTAAAGCCGGAGACCGCCCCCTCCTCCATGACGTGGCCCCCCTCCAAGACTACGATCCGTTCGCAGACGCTCTCGACGTCTCCCATCAGATGAGATGAGAGAAGGATGCTGATCCCGAAATCTCTGCCGATCCGGTAAATCAACGCCAGCATCTCCTCTCGTCCTCCGGGATCGAGGCCGGCGGTCGGTTCGTCCAGCAGTACCAGGACGGGATCGTGGACCAGGGCTTGGGCTAGCTTGACCCGTTGCTTCATGCCGGTGGAGTACTCGCCGATAGAACGATAGCGCTCTTCGGCGAGGCCCACGTGCCGCAGGATGTCGGCCGCTCGAGTTCGTGCATTTTTGGCCGGCAGCCCGCTCACCTGGGCCATGTGGGTGAGGAACTCTGAGGATGTCACCGACGTGGGCAGGCAGTCGTGCTCCGGCATGTAGCCCAGCCTCTCCCTGCTCTCCACCAGCTCGTAGGGCTTTTGTCCCATCACTTCGACCGAGCCGGCCGTCGGCTCCAGCAGTCCCAGGAAGAGTTTGATCGCCGTGCTCTTGCCCGCCCCGTTGGGGCCCAGCAGGCCCGTGGTCCCATCATCGACCTGAAAATCTACCGATTCCAGGGCGATGGTGGCGCCGTAGCGTTTGGTCAACTCTTTTGCTTGCAGTAGAGGCGGCATCGTCCGAGTATCCACTCCCTTCACTGAGCTATGCGTACTATAACACCTGAGAGGCCGGAACTGGATGGGAAGCTCTAACAGGGTGTCGAAAAACCCTTTCGACCATCCCCCTAGCCCCCTTCCTGGCTAGGAAGGGGGAACAAAAGAAGTTTCTGAGGGACACCCCTTCGGCTGGCTCAGGGCAGGCTCTCAGACTCCCGGCCCCCAGCAGGCAGTCACAGAAAAAGTGCTTCGCCCCTCTGTACACACCATGGTCCATCAGTCTGTTGGACGGACGAGGGCTTACGGGTCTATGAGGACGCCGGGGTTCATCACCCCGTTGGGGTCCACAGCCTTCTTGGCCGCTCTCAACGCTTGGGCGAAAGGTTCCGGGCGCTGGATGTCGTACCAAGGCCGATGTTGCCTACCGACGGCGTGGTGATGGGTGATGGTGCCTCCCGCCTTCATGATAGCGTCGGATGCGGCCTTCTTCACCGCGTCGGCGTGCTCGTTGTCCAGGCCGGGCAGCGCTCCGCTGAAGGTGTAGTAGGGTGCCGGTCCGTCCACGTAAACGTGGGTGAACCTGCAGTTCAACGTGCCTCCACCGCACACATCGTCCAGTGCCTTCTGCAACGCCTCCCGGACATGGTAATCGAAGTCGGGCCACCGGTCCCAGGTTATCGATGTCTCGACGGTATCCTGGACCAGGCCCAGTCCGGCGGAGAGGTCTCCGCCCTGGGGAATGAATGCGTTGCGCCAGGCCCCCACCGCCCCCGAGCGACCCGTCGGTTGACCCTGCCCCGAGTACAGTACCTCATCGTCGTCGATCATTCCTCCGACGCCCCGCGCTATCTCGATGGCCGATTGCATGGGCCATTCCTGGGGCAGCTCCGCCGATTCAAACCCGATGATCAGCAGCGCCTCTTTTCCGTCCATGTCGGCGGTCTCCTGGCACAGCACCGGGTCCAACAGGCGCAGGTTGGCCGGCCACAGCTTGGCTTGGACTATCTGCCTGGTGGCCTCGTACCCCGCCTCCCAGGATGGGAATCTGACCCCGGCCGTGGCTCGGTGCACCGGGCGGGCCTGGATGCGCATCCAGGCCTCGGTTATGACGCCCAGGATTCCCTCGCTGCCGATTACCATCCGGTCCGGGCTGGGGCCGGCGCCGCTGCCCGGCAATCGCCTGGACTCCCACCATCCGGTAGGCGTCAGCATCCTCACCGACTCCACGAAATCGTCTATGTGGGTGTCCTTGGTGGCGTAGTGGCCGCCGGAGCGGGTGGCTATCCAGCCGCCGAGGGTAGATCCGGTGAAGCTTTGAGGGAAGTGTCGAAGGGTGTGCCCGCTGGGTTTCAGCTGGGCCTCCAGGGCCGGGCCGAAGGCGCCGGCCTGAATTCGGGCAGCGCGAGATATCTCGTCGATCTCCAGCACCTGGTCGAACGCGTCCATATCGATGGTGACTGCCGCTTCACACCCGTCAGGCGGGGTAAACCCTTCCACCGATGAGGATCCGCCTCCGTAGGGGATGGTCACATAGCCGTTGCCGGACGTCCAATCGAGCAGCCTTTCCAGCTCCTCTTCGTTGGTGGGGTGTGCGACTATGTCCGGCGGATTGGGGAACTCGCCCCTGAAGGCCATCAGGTGGTTATTGTGGGCGTGAAGCGCCCGCTCGTAATCGTCGGTGAAGCAGATATCGGCCAGAGAATCGGGCGGCTTGATCCTGGGAGGTTGGAGACCTAGAGAATCGACGTCCGGTTTCGCTGGGACTTCAACGCTCCGTCCTATGCGCCTTGAGAGCTTTTCGGCGAACCCGTTCCGCTGCTCCTCCGTCGGTTCTTCGGACTCCAGGCCGAACATCCACAGGCTACGTCGAGGCTTGCTGGTGACTACCATGATATCCCTTTACCTCTCAGGGGCATGCCTTTACCTCTCTGGCGCCGGTTCGTATTTTCTCCCCAGCTCCTCCTCCCACCTCAGGTAGTTGATCGCTTCCGCGAAGTTGCGCTCCGATCCGAAGGCGACCATATCGTCCGGAGGGCTCATAACACCTGTTAGCCCCTTCTCGACAGATAGCCCTTCCCCGAGCCACCGTTTCATTCCCCCATTCATGACCATAACGTTGCTATACCCCAGCTCCTTGAGGGTTGCTGCAGCCAGCACTGAGTTTCTTCCATCGCTGCAGGTGACCACCAACTCCGATGACTTGTCGACGCCCAGGTCGCCGATCCACAGCTCCAACCACCCCCGGGGCATCCACCTGGCCCCGGCCACGTGTCCCTCCGCGTACTCCTGGCTGGTGCCCACGAACAGTACGCTGGGCGGGCTGGACGATAGGAGCCTGTCCTGCAGTTCGTGAGCGTCGATGCTCTTTACTTTGTCCATCTCCTCATCCAGCCCGAACGGTTCATGCGGTGCCATTCCAGACTGCAACTGAAGTCCTGCGTCTCTCCAGGCGGATGTCCCACCCTCCACGCAGTAGACCTTCGGGTATCCCATCTGCCGGAACCAGGATGCCGTAACGAAGGACCTGATGCTGCCGTCACAGCAGAACACGATGTTACCGTTCTTCACCGCTACCACGTCGTCGCTCTGCTGAACAGCCTGCCCACCCGGGTACCAGCGGAAGCCGGGAACGTAGCCATCGCGGAACTCTTCCACGGTGCGAACGTCGATAAGATAGACCGTCTCGTTGTTGCTCCTGCTCATCAAGTCCTGGAGCGCGTCTATGCCCAGGACCTGTACACCGTCCTCTGCCGCCGCCTTTCGGGCAAAGGCCTCCGCCTTGGATCTGGCTCCTTCGGAGACCTTGGGAGCTTCCGTGCGCTGCGATCCAACCTCCAGGTCCAATCCCGCCAGCGACCATCCCATCGTTCCGTTGCGGAGCCCCCTGGCGTTCTTGAACCCCATCCTCTGCAGCAGCCCGGTACCGATGATGCTGCGAGTCCTGCCTGCGCAGTGCACCACAACTGGCGTTTCGAGATCGTCTACGAGGTCCCAGATGTGCAATGCCAGCTCACCTCCCGGTAGGCTTCGGCTGCCCGGTATGCAGTAGCTGGTGTGCTCCTGGGGCGTTCGGGTGTCGACGACCACCTCAACCTCGGCATTGGAGATTCTCTGCTCCAGCTCCTCGGCGTCGATCTCGGGAACGCTGCGCTCCACCTGTATCCGCTCCCCGAAATCCTTGCTCAGGACGTTGGTGCCCCACTCGGTGGGGTACCCTTCGTAGGCCCAGCGATTTGCCCCGCCCGCCAGCACCGAGACACGGCCGTATCCCATCACTTCCAGCGTAGCGGCCGCCAGGTCTGCCCTGCGCCCGTCGTCATCGCATACCACCAGGTGCACACCCTTGTAGGGCGCCAGCTCCTCCGCTCGAAACTCCAGCAACCGGCGCGGCAGGGAGCTGAAACCGGGAATATGCGAGGTGTTGTACTCCCCGTACTCCCGCACGTCTATCAGACCGAGCTCGGCCTCGGACTGCATCAGGCCGTTGAGCTCGCCTGCTGTAATGGACGTAGGCATCGGGGGCTTACTCGTTATCGTATTTCGTAGAGGACTTGAAGGACTTGATCTGGCCGGTCTCGGGATGGAAGATGCACCGATCGATGGTCGCTAGGTCCTGACCGTAGACGTGGATCTCCACCGTCGGCTTGTCGTCGGTGTTGTCGATCTGGTGAATCTCGTCGATGCCGGGAATGAGAAGGCTGACCTCTCCGGGCTTGGAAAGCGTCTCCCTGTTCAGCTCCAGGAGGGCGCGTTCTTTGTTGGAGCCGTCGTCCAGCCGCCGGAATCTCTTCTCCTCCAACGTGTTGTCCAGCACCCCGATCATGCCCCAAGTGTGGTGGTCGTGGGGATCGACGTGGTCCCCGGGGCCCCAGACCTCTGCAGTAACCAGAAGCTCCGGTGATCGATGCAGCAGGTAGGAGCCGTGGGGCGCATCCCTGCCGGCCCGCACCGATGGGAGCTTGTACTTCTCCGGTATGCAGTTCTGGTTGCCGATCAAGCGCTCCAGCAGAGTTGAGGCCTTGTCCAGCACCTTTTCATCGTCCGGCTCCGCCGCTATCAGCTCGAGCATCTCGTGGGTGAAGTCGTCGAGCACATAACTTCCAGCCATCTCTCACACTCCCCTCCCAGCTTTAACCTATCCTTTGGACCTTCGACATTTTCATTATCCCGTTCGAGGGCACGGTGTCAAGCCGAACCAAATCAAAATGCGCGTGAGCGCCAGCGTACCATAGTAAAGAGATGTCTCTCCGGACTAGTGCCCCTCGGACGCCAGTGCTATCGCCTCTTCCAGGATGGACAGACTGGTGTCCACCTGTGCCCGGGTTATGATCAGGGGCGGAGCTATTCGCGTGATGTTGCCGTGGTCCCCTCCGAACAGGATAAGCCCCCTCTCCAGGCACCGGGACCAAATCTTGTGGAGCAGCTCCGGCGCCGGTTCCCTGGTGTCCTTGCTCTGGACGATCTCTATGCCGAGAAGCAAGCCCAACCCTCGAACGTCGCCTAGAATCTCGAACCTGTCACGCAGGTCCTCCAGGCCCGACTTGAAGTAGGCACCCATGCGGGCGGCGTTCTCGACCAGGCCTTCGGTCTCGATGATATTGATATTCGCCAGCCCGACTCCGCACAGGAACGGGTCACCCGAATGGGAGGACAACAGGGAGAACCCCTCGGTCTCCAGCTTCTCAGCCACCGACCGTCTCACTATCGTAGCGCTCAGCGGCACGGAGCCTCCCAGGGCCTTGGACACCGTGAGCACGTCTGGCACCACGTCGAAGTGCTCGATGGCGAACCACTTACCCGACCTGCCTATGCCGGTCTGGGCCTCGTCCAGGATCATCAGCGCCCCGCGCTCGTCGCAGAGACGCCGGACCTCCCGCATATACTCCACCGAAGGTACGAAGATGCCACCCGAGCTCAAGATAGGTTCCAGTATGATGGCAGCCGGCGAGCCGGCGGTGGTCTTGTCGAGGAACTCCACACCGTACTCGAGGCAGGTCAGGTTGCAGGAGCCGTTCTGCCTGCAGAAACGACATCTGTACGGGTTCGGGGTGGGCAGGAAGGCTGCTCCTGGCATCGTCGAGCCGTACCCCCGCTTCAGGTCGCTGCCTGCGGCCGTCACCGCTAGCGATCCCTGGGTAAGTCCGTGGTACCCACCGACCAGTCCGACTATCTCGTCCCGTCCGGTATAGAACTTGGCCATCCTCAGGGCGGCCTCGTTGGATTCCGAGCCTGTGTTGGCGAAGTAGGTCTTATCCAGGTCGCCGGGGGTCAAGTCCGCCAGCCTCTTCGCCAGCTTGATCTCCTCCGGCGTGGTGAAGGTGTAGCCCGTCTGCATGATCCGGCTTGCCTGAGCGGCAATCGCCTTCACCAGCTCGGGATGGCTGTGCCCGGCAGAGACGCAAATCTGGCCCGACATCAGGTCGATGTACTCGTTCCCTTCTACGTCCCAGACCAGGCACCCCTCCCCCCGTTCCAGGACTATCGGGTAGGTGTTCCTGCTCTGCAGCCGGTACTCCTCGTTCTCGGCCATCCATTCTTCGTTCGTGGTGAATATAGGTGTCTCACCCATGTTGTAGTCTCCTCTGTGGCGACTGCCGGTAGTCGATTCGGGCTCAGTCCAACTGCGGGGGCTGCCAACCGCCCAGCTCCGACTCGATGTGCTTGGCGACAGCCAACGCGATATGATCACTCCACGGTTTGGCCCCAACCTGTACCCCGATGGGCAGTCCCTCCGGCGAGGTCCCTCCGCGCACCACGGCGCCGGGCCATCCGGTGAGGTTGTAGTACAGCACGTAGCTGAACCCTCGCAGCGAGTCCGGCTCCAGGCCCGTCCAATGGGGTGCGGCCGGTTCGGCGCCCACGGGGCTGATAATCACGTCGTAGTCGGCCATGTATCTCGTCATGCTGCGACGAAACTCATCCCACTGGGCCACGGTTGCGACGACCTCCGCCGGAGACTCCGTTGCCGGGGATATCGTTTCCATCCAACGCTCGATCAGCGGATGAATACGTTTGGTACCGGCCGCTGCCAGCGTGGCTTTGGCGCCGGCCGCGCCCTCTATCCGCCACAGTCGGCGGGACAGTTCAAATGTGGTCGAGATGCATTCCGGGAGCGACTCCTCAACTCGAGCGCCAGCATCCTCCAGGCATCGGGCCGCTGCTTTCACCGCCTCTACAGTCTCCGCCGTCGGAGACTGGATGCCATTGTCCGTGTGGTACGAGACCCTGAGGGAACTTACATCAACCTCGGAGGGGTCTCCGAGAGGGCCGGGTATGATGGCCGGGTCCCTATCGTCGGGCCCGGCGATGATGGGCAGAGTCAGTATCAGGTCTTCTACGTAGCGGGCCATCGGGCCTACCTGAAACTTGAAGTCCAGGATGCCGCCTGCCGGACCGAAGTGGCCCGTTCGAGGTACACACCCGGAGGTCGGTTTGATACCGGCGATGCCGCAGTTGTGGGCCGGCTGCCGTATGCTGCCGCCGGAGTCGCTGCCGATGCCGAAGGGCGATCCCCCCGCCGCGATGATGGCCGCCTCTCCGCCGCTGCTGCCACCCGGCCCCCGTTCCAGATCGTAAGGGTTATTGCACCTTCCATAGACCAGGTTATCGCTCTCCCACAGCATGCTCAACTCGGGCAGGTTGGTCTTGCCCAGCATTATTCCCCCGGCGGCCTTCAATCGCTTTACCACCGTGGCATCCTCGGATGGCACGAAGGACGAGCGCCCCTCCGTGCCACCGGTCGAAACGACTCCGGCCGTCTCCAAGGCGTCCTTGATGGTCATCGGGACTCCGTGCAGAGGTCCCGTAGTCCGGCCTTTCGCCAGCTCCTCGTCTGCCTCCCGCGCCTGGGCCATGGCCTCGTCGCCGGTCACCACGACCACCGCGTTAATCTGGGGATTGACCTCCTGGATCCTGTCCAAGTGGGCCTGCACCACCTCCGTGGACGAGACTTTCTTATCTCGGATCGCCTGGGCGATACTGACGGCTGAGGAATGTAAGAGGTCTTTCATGTCTAGTTCCGCCTCCTTGTACTGTCTACGACCGCTCTACTTGAAGTGGGGAATCACCTCACTACTGAAGGTCTCTAGCTGCTTGGCCGACTCCGACGGTGGGCAGCACTGGGTGATTATGAAGTGGCTGATTCCCAGCTCCGCGAACCGTTCGATGCTCTCGATACAGTCTTCGGGAGTGCCCAGCCCGTAGCTCCTGTCGAGCTTCACGTCCCACGGCACACCGAGCGCAGCTTCGATCTGCTGTTGTGCCATCTTCCGGGCTTGCGCCTTGGTTTCTCCCAGGCAAGTCCATAACGTCCCGGCCCACTTTATCGAATCGGGATTACGCCCATAGGAAGCGGCCAGCGCCCGAATGGCGTCCTGGGTCTCCTTGTACAGACCGGAGGGTGTGTCGGCGGGGAAGATGAAGGTGTCCGCGTGACGAGCGGCGCGCCGGAGGGCCGCCTTGGCGATTTTTCCGTCCAACGAGCACCTACCCATATGGGGATGCCTGGCTCCTGCGCCGGTCTCGGTTCGATGGACACGTCCTCGAAGCTGTAGTACCGGCCCTCGTAATCAACTCCAGTCCCGCTCAGCAAGCTATCGAGAATAGCCAGCCGCTCGTCGGTCAGCTTACCCCGCTGGCTCGGGTCTATCCCTTCGATCTCCAGGTCCTTGGGGACTACGCCTCCCATGCCCACGCCGAGGGTCAGACGGCCTCCCGAGAGCAGGTCCACGGATGATGCCGCCTTTGCCAGCTGGAAGGGGCTTCGCAGCGCCAGGGCCACAACGCCCGTTCCCAACCTGAGGGAACTGGTGTGCTGGGCTACCGCGGCCAGCAGGACCATGGGGTCGAAGGTGGGAATGGTGAGAAACTCGGGCGCCCAGTAGGTATGGAAGCCCCAGGCTTCGGCCTGTTTGCCCAGGCTTATGGGCTCTATCCCCCTGTTCAGGGAATGGGTAACGCCGAATTCCACTCTAGCCACGATGGTATTCTACCCGTCGATTGCTATTTGTCTCAAGGGCGAACTACGACACTGAGAGAGACCGTTTGCTGACACGGACGCCGCCATCTGCTATGCACCTCGAACTGGCAGGAATCGAGAGTGCATCCGAATAGAGCGGTCCGGAGCGACTGACCGGCTACTCCAGGACAACCTGGACGATAAAGGCATCGGTGCTGCCGAGCTTGCGCTGGGTTGGCAGGGCGTCCTCCGTCCGTCCGGTGATGTAGATCTCTCCGGAAGCTGCCGAGGCTATCCCGGTCGCCTTGTCGAAGGGAGTGGACGTCAGCTGTATCCTGGTCAACTCAGCGCCCGAGGGATCGTAGGTGGTGAGGAAGGAATCGGCGCCGACTGCCGTCGCCCTCGCAACGATTATTCCCAGCGTCCAGCCCGCCGCCTGGATAGTGCCATCGGCGCTGATGGCCAGGTCGCGGATTTCGTCCTCGCTGTTGGAGCCGAACTGGAGGGTCCAGAGGAGACCCGCCGTCGAGTCGTATTTCCTGAGGAAAGCATCCGCGCCGCCGGCGCTCTCGGCATCACCCAGCGAACCGCTTGTGCCGCCCCCAACGTATACGTTTCCCTCCCCATCCACGGCTATGGCGAAAGCGTCATCCTTCCTGAACGTCCCGAATTGAACAGTCCATATCTCCGTTCCAAGAGGATCGTACTTGCGCACAAACGCATCCTCGATTCCGTACGCCGATTGACCCGGTAGGGCGTCACCGACGGTACCGGCAATGTAGACGTTGCCTTCACCATCGATGGTTACGTCGTGAGCGATATCATCTTCGTCCGTGCCCAGCTGGACCGTCCAGACCTCGTGGCTGTCCGGGTCCAGGACGGTCAAGAAGATGTCCTGGTCGCCCAACGCCTCCTGCTCCGGTAGCACGCCAGAGGTGACGCCGGCCACGGCGATGTTTCCGGAACCGCCTATCGCTACTTTGAACGCCTCGTCCTCTTCGGCGGTCCCGAACTGGGCGATCCATATCTGCTCGCCCGAAGAATCCAGCTTTTCGACGAAGGCGTCCTTACCTCCGGCGTTCGGCTGGGGCGAAAGCTCACCCGTCGTGCTGCCAACCACGTAAATCTCGCCGTCCGGGTTGATCGAGATGCCGTTGGCAATGTCCGCCTCTTCGGTCCCGAGCTGTACGACCCAGGCGGAGCTTCCATCCGGGTTGTAGCGTTGGATGAAGGAGTCCCTCGATCCGATGTTGTCTTGCTCCGGAAAGGCGCCGGCGGTGGTGCCCGTGACGTAGATGTTGTCCTCGGAGTCAAGGGCGATGTCCAGCGCCAGATCGGTGGAACGGGACCCGAACTGGCGTACCCACGTTACCGGCAGATCAGTGTATCCGGGATGCGTCGATGTCCTGGTGCTTGTGGCCGGTGCCGTGGTAAGTGTAGGGGTAGGCTCGGGGTCTTCCGCAGGCTCCGCTCCGGGGTCAACGCCTCCACACGCCAAGGCGGCGATGGTGACGGTCACGACAAGAAAAATCGCTATCAACCAGCGCTGCGCACCCGAAGACCAGATGTTTGTAAGTGGGCTGATCAACTTGTGATTCCTAGCTTCCTAAGACCAAAATGAAAACGGAAATCCGGCGCCAAAGGTTGCAGGATACCGATTGGCGGACTATAGATTCGGCGCCTGCCAACCTCCGGTTACGCCCTCGATATGAGCGGCAAGGGCCAGGGCCACGTCTTCCCGCCATGGCCGACCCACTACCTGCACCCCAATCGGCAGCCCGTCGGCGGTTTCACCGGCGCGAACTACCGCCCCCGGCCAGCCTGTCAGATTATGGGTCATGGTGTAGCTGAACGAGGTGGATACATCCTCATCGATGGATGTGCCGTGGGCTATCGCTGGGAAAGCGTTGGTAGGGCACAAGATGGCATCGTAGGTCTCCATTGTGGAGAGCATGCTGCTGCGAAAATCGTCCCACGCCGATAGTGCGGCTGCGAGACCGGCCGCATCCACCGCCTTTCCTGCGCCCCTCTCGAAGATGTGTGAGATGAACGGGGACGGTTCAGCGGTACCGGCTTTCTCCAGCTCCAAACGGAGCTCCGCTCCACCGTCCGCCGAGCCTATCCTTTCAGCCACGTCGTTCGCCCCTTCGATGCCGTTGGGACGGGTCTCTTCAACCCGGATCCCAGCATCGGAGAGCGCTTTGGCACATTCCCGCACCACCCGGTCTATGTCGTCGGTGGGGGCGATGATGCCGTTGTCCGTGTGGAAGGCCACCCTCAAGCTGGTCAGGTCCACGTCTCCAGGGTCCCCTAGAGGCATCGGCACGATGGCCTGGTCCACCCAGTCAGGTCCGGAGATGATCGGTAGACTCAACGCTAGGTCCTCGACGAACCGGGCCATCGGACCTATCTGGAACGTCGAGTCCTGCAGCCCGTTGAATCTCGGGTAGTGGCCCGTTCGCGGTACCCGGCCCGAGGTCGGCTTGATTCCGGCTATTCCCGCAAAGTGGGCAGGTAGCCGAATGCTCCCACCCGAGTCGCTCCCCAGACCCAGAGGGGAGCCTCCGGAAGCTATCAGGGCCGATTCTCCGCCGCTGCTTCCACCCGGGGTGCGGGATAGATCGTAGGGGTTGTTGGTTTGTCCATAGACCAGGTTGGCGCTTTCATAGGCCATGACGAACTCGGGCACGTTGGTGTGACCCAGCAGTATGGCCCCGGCTTCTTTCATTCTGGCTGATACGGTGGCGTCCTTCTCGGCCACGTATTCGGCACGGCCCGTGGTACCGCCGCTGGTTATCACACCGGCGTTCTCTATGCTGTCCTTGACCGTGAAGGGAACGCCGTGCAGCGGGCCCACTACTTCGCCCTTGGCCAGGGCCTCGTCCGCCTTCTTCGCCTGGGCCGTCGCCGAGTCCGCCGTGAGCTGCACCATGGCGTTTAGCTTGGGATTCACCTCTTCGATACGGCGAAGGTGGGCTTCGATCACCTCTTGCGAAGAGACCTTCCTGTGCCTGATGTCTCTTGCCAGCTGGGTAGCCGATGCGTAAATGATCTCATCCATGAATGTCCCCTCCGAGAGGTTTGGGGCCGACTCAACTTGTCTATGACAATCGGGTCCGGGAGACTGCCTCGACTAGTGCCCCATGATACCCCTAGAGGTTCCCACTGGCAATCCGCGCCGCCGATTTTTCCCGTGGGTTGCAGACCATGCACCATTCGCCACCCTGCGTAGAAGCCTGCTACTATAGACAATCTCTGCCATCTTCTAGCTCAAACCGTTGGAGGTTGCACCTATGACCGATCGACTAAAAGGCAAGGTAGCCCTGGTCACTGGAGGGAGCACTGGCTTGGGAAGGGCCACCGCCCTAGCTTACGGGCGAGGGGGTGCTTCCGTAGTGGTGTCGGCCCGCCGCACTGGTATGATCGAGGAAGTGGCGGCGTCCATCAACGGTTCCGGCGGGAAGGCTATCGCCGTTACCGCGGATGTCGCTTCGGACGGCGATGTCAAGGCTTTGATCGACGCTACTATCGATACCTACGGCCGCATCGACGTCGCCTTCAATAACGCCGGCATAGGCGGCGCCGATGGGTTGACCCACGAGATCAGCGTGGAAGATTACGATCAAACCATGGACATCAACCTGAAGGGCTTATGGCTGTGCATGAAGTACGAGCTTCCCCACATGATCGAGCAGGGGAGCGGCTCGATAGTCAACATGTCCTCATCGGCCGGAGTCATGGGCTGGAACGAGTTCCCCATCTACACTGCCAGCAAGTGGGGCATAGTCGGCCTGACCAAAGCTGCAGCACTTCAATACGCTCCCATGGGGATACGGATCAACGCTGTATGCCCCGCTTTTACCCTCGTAGAGAGCATGGCTGCCGGTATGGCTGAGGACCAGTCGCTTGAGGCCAAGATGGTCTCGACCATTCCGTTGGGAAGGATAGGTACAGCGGAGGAGGTGGCCGAAGCGGTGGTGTGGCTGTCTTCGGATGAGTCGTCCTTCTGCGTCGGCCATGCGTTGACCCTGGACGGTGGTCAGACCAGCGGCCTGTGGAAGTACTAGCCGCCTCCGGTTCAAAGAGAGCAGCGACCAGCGTCAGGATGTCCTAGCGGTCCAGGCCGATGGCAGCGCCCGCGCCCCGCATGCGGGGGTCCAGAATATCGCGAAGTCCGTCACCCAGCACGTTGATGGCAAATACCACCATCGAGATGATCACCCCGGGCACTATCGCCATCCAGGGCGCCCTGAAGAGGTAGTCCCGACCCTGGAAGCTGAGCATGTTGCCCCAGGAGGGGTTGGGCGGCGGCACTCCGTAGCCCAGGAAGCTCAGCACGGCCTCCGACAGAATGGCGAACCCCATCGTCAAGGTGGCCATCGTGATAATCGGGGCCATGATGTTGGGCAGCATGTGCCGGAACATTATTCTCGTACCCGGCGCTCCCAGCGCCTTGGCGGCGTCGACGTACTGGTTCTCCTTGGCGCTCAGCGCCGCCGACCTGATGATACGAGATACCCAGGCGATGTCCAGGATGCCCAGTGTAAATATAACCTTCAGCACTCCCCACCAGCTGGTATCTATCCAATCGACGGGGGAACGCTGGGGCAAGGTGGTCACAATGACCAGCAGGGCGACAAGCCATGGAAATACCATGACGCCGTCTACGATGCGTTGGATCGAGGTATCTATCTTGCCGCCAAGGAAGGCTGAGCCTAATCCCACGATGGTGGCAAAGGTAATCCCCAGCAGGATCGTGCCCAACCCCACTATCAACGATATCCTGGCGCCATAGATTACGAGGCTCAGCACGTCCCGGCCCCGTTCGTCCAGTCCGAAGGGGTGGCCCCAACTGGGGCCTACGTACTGGATGGCCTGGTAGCCCGCATCCGTGTCTACGAGCTCCAGCCTCTCCATGTGCTGCTCTTTGTAGCTCTCCGGCGCCACGAAGTTGGCGAAGATGCCGGAGAAGAAGAAGACCGCCAGTATCACCAGACCGACCGTAGCGAGACGCTTCTCCTTTATCACCCGGCCCCAAACGCTTACCCAGATGGGGAGGTTTCTTCGTCTCTTATAGGGCCATTGTGGCTCGGCTACAGCGACATCGGCCATGCGCTTATCTCGCTTCCCTGAGCTCTCTCATACCGCTATTCGTACCTGATCCTCGGATCAAGCCAGCTGTATACCAGGTCGACTAACAGGTTCAGAACTACCACTACCAGGCCCAGGAACATCGCCAGACCCTGTATCAGCGGCAGGTCCCTATCGCCTATGCCGTCGAACATCAACCTTCCCAACCCGGGGACGTTGAACACCCTTTCTATGATTACCAGCTGGCCCAACTGATACGGAATCAGCAACCCTATCATGGTAACTACCGGGATCAGGGCGTTCTTCAAAGCGTGACGGAATATCACCATCCGGGCGCGGAGGCCCTTGGAGAAGGCTGTTCTCATGTAGTCCTGTCGCATGACCTCCAGCATCATGGACCGGGTCAGACGCATGATTTCAGCCATGACCGGGAGGGAGGCGACCAGGGAGGGCAGCATGAAGAAGTACAGGTTCTTGCCCGGGTTTTCGAAGAACTCTACATATTGTAGTGGAGGAACCCATCCTAGCCAGTAGCTGGGCACGAGGATAACCATGAGCGCCAACCAGAAGCTGGGGATGGCCAGGCCTCCTATGGCGAAGCTGCGTCCTACGAAATCGCCCCACGTGTCCTGACGCACGGCGGAGAACACGCCGATGGGTATGGCCAGCACCACTCCTGTGATCACGCTCATCAGCATCAGCTGCATGCTGGGGCCAAGCTTTAACCGGATGTCTTCCATTACGGGTTTACCGCCGAACAGGAACCTCTCTCCCAGGTTTCCGCCTAGTATTCCCCAATCCCAGAAGCTGTCTATCGCCGGGGCCCATGCCCTGACCTTCCCGCTGGAGCTGATGAACACCTGAAGGTCTCTGATCGGGTACTCGATGGGCGGGGTTTCTACAGCCTTGTCACCCTCGATCTTGGGGACGCTGACGCCTCTTCGATCCCACGTGGCGCCCCCGTTCCCGGTGATGAGGAATACCCCGTCGTCTCCGACGATTACACCGGCCTCCTCATTGCCGAAGTCCACCGCCGACAATTTGGAATCCAGGTCCGGTATGGGAACCACGGATGACCATGCCAGGCCGCCATTGTCGCTGCGAAGGACCGTCCCGCTGTCTCCTACCGCCCAAACTCTGGATGGGCTGGCGTAGGATACCGAGTTGAGGGTGCTCTCGGTCCCGCTCTCGGCTGCGAACCACGACGAGCCTCCGTCGGTGGTGGCCAGGATAGTTCCCGAGCTTCCGACCACCACACCCTCCGATTCATCTGCAAATTCGATCGAGGTGAAGTCGGCATTCGTGCCGGTGTCCTGTTGGGTCCACGTGACGCCGCCGTCTCCCGTAAAGAGCAGTGTGCCGTCGTCCCCTGTTATCCAACCTCTGCTCTCGCCGACGAACAGCACATCGGTGAGCTTCTTGTTGGCGCCGGTGTCCACAGGCTGCCACGTCTCCTCCAGTAGGCCTCCCCGGCCGGTATTCTTCTTACCGCCTTCGGTCGTATGGAGGACGGTGCCTTTGTTTCCTACGGCCCATCCGACGTTTTCATCCCCAAAATAGACCGAGTTTATACTCTGAGAGCCCAGGTGCTGATTGGACCACTGGGTGCCACCATCTCTGGTCTGGAAGATCATGTTTTCCCGGATCCCCCAGCCCATGGTCGGCGTGAGGAAAGAAACCCCGGAGAACGGTTTGACGTCCTCGAGCACTGACCTCCGCCAGGTCTCTCCACCGTCGGTGGTGCGGTATATGGCGCCCTCGTCCTTGGGCCAGCCCACGATCCATCGTATGTACTGCTCCCAGAACGGTTTGTCCAGGCCCAGCTTGCCTTTTACCAGCTCGATGCGGGACGGGTCTCTATTGAACTGGGTGCCAATTCCTCCCGTGGCCTGGGCGATGACGTCCCCGGGCAGCAGCCGCAGCATCAATGCCAAAAGCAGGGAGGCGACAATCAGCGTGGGGAAGATGAGGAGGACTCTTCTGATTGTGTACTGTCCCATTTGCTGCGTACTCTTTCAGTTACTGCTCTGCGAATCGTAGAGTTCCGGTCGGCGAAACTGTCTAAAGTCGGCGGGCGCCTCTGATATGCCGGGGAGGCCCGCTCAGTTCAACTGCCTTAGTTACCTCTGCCTGGTGCGTCTTCCGCCAGCCAGGCCCACGTGAAGGCGAAACCTGAGTTGGGGACCAGGGTGCCCTTCTGGGCGCCCACGTTCTTGAGCCATGGCGGATAGATGTTCTGTGCCAGGAAGTTGGGCACCATCCACTCGTACTGCTTCTCCGCCAGGTAGCTCTGGATGTTGTGGAGGATCTCGAGGCGGGTATCGAAGTCCTGCTCCACCCGCTGGGCATCGATCATCTCCGTCAGCACCGGATCGTTGATTCCGCCCCGGTTGTCGTCACCGTCGGGGTGATAGTTACGGTAGAAGAAGCCATCCGGGTCCAGCTCCGCGTGGCCGTAGGAGTACTGGATACAGCACCACTCGAAGGGTGGGACCACTATGCTGGTGTTCCACTCGGTGTAGTCTAGTACGACGATCTCCGTCTCAATGTCTATGTCTGCCAGCCAGGCCTTGATAAGCTCGGTAATGCCGGCAAAGTAGTCGGCCAGGTTGTGAGTGTAGATGGTCCCACCGTCGATCTTATCGTCAGGCCCGAGACCCATCTCCGCCTTGACCTCGGCGACCAGGGCCCTGGCGCCCTCGATGTCACGGATGGGGTTACCCGCCGCGTCCCTCGGGTAGTTTGCCATACCCAGGTCGGTCAACTCGTCCCAGGGAAGGAACCAGGGGGCATCGGCGTTCATCTCTCTGGCCTCTACCACCCCCCAGGTGCCGGCCCATGGGGTGAATGTACGGTCGACAACCCGGGACACGGCCTGGCGCAGCTTCTCGTTGTTGAAGGGAGGCCGGTCTATCTTGGACTGTATCCTCCACCCGGGGAACGCGCCGTCGCTGAAGCTTCGGAAATCCAGGACTAGCTCGGGGTCGGTGGATTTCAGAGACTCGTAAACGTCGTTGTCACCGGACCACCAGCCCCAGTAGTAGAAGGCCGGGCCGACGTCTATGTCGTGGCCACGGTACATGGCCAGCTTGGTGGCGTCGTCGGTTACGAACAGCGCCTCCACCCGGTCGATGTAGGGCAACTCTTCTCCGGTGATGCCATCGGCGCCGCGGAAGTAGTTCGGGTTCCGCACGAATACTTGCTTCACTCCCGGCTCATGCTCCAGGAGCATCCAGGGGCCCGCTCCTATGCTGGATTCCGGTGAGTCGAAGCCACCGAACTCCTCCAACACCTCGGGAGCGTAGATCGGGAAGTAGGAGTTGGCCGTGTGGGGCAGGAATCCCGGGAAGGTACTGCTCAGTGTGAAGACCACCGTGTCCTCGTCGATGGCCTCAACGCTCGCCAGGGGCCCGAGGCTGCCTTTGATTTGGCTGGATTCCAATACCCGGCTGTAGGAAAAGGCAACGTCGTGGGCGGTCACTTCCCGGCCGTTTAGTGGAGGCCGGTCCTCCCACTCGACGCCATCCCGTATGTGGAAGGTGTAGACGGTGCCGTCATCGCTCACCTCCCAGGACTCGGCCAGGTAGGGGTATACGGTGTAGTCCGTTGTGTCTCGCCAGTCGCAGTAGTCGACCTGCGTAAGCGTCAGGTGGGTGAAGCTCTGGGTGGCACCGGCTCCGTAAGGGTCCAGGGCGCCCATGGCATCGTAGCTGGCGGGCTCGTAGGCGGTGACACGCAATGTGCCCCCATGGGAAGCAGTTTCACCCTCTACGATGCACTGGGGCATCTCACCCACAGCAGCCATCGCCTGTGAGGGAGCCTCCTCCATGGGTTCATCCTCCATGGCAGTAGGCGTCGACTCCATCGCTTCCGGCTCATCGGTAGCCTCCGGCATCGCAGGAGTCTCTTCCATCATCGCCTCAGGCGTAGATGGGGCGGGCGTAGGAGTAGCCGCCTCGCCGCAGGCAGCGGCGACAACGGCAACAATCACCACGAGACCTACTATCAACAACGGAATCTTCTTGTACTTTGGCATCAGTGCCCCTTCTCAGAAATTAGCGATTGTAGAGGGAGGATAGATGGGAAGTTTTGCTAGCCGCCCCTAGCGAGATAGCGGGTAGTATAGGCTCCGGTGTATTATCTGTCAACGCTGGCGTCGGGTGACCGGGGCATGAGACAGCGAGGGTATTCTTCGGTATCGCTGGCCCCCCCTACGGCTATCAAATGACGGGCACCGTTCACAGTGACAGGGTTTTCCCAAGGGGCGCTGGATCACTCGGCTCCACCAACAAACGAGGGGGTAAGGTGATCTACGTGTTTGACCGCGTTTTCGAGGGTCTGTACAATCAGCATCGTTAAGGAAACGAGCTCTTTGGCCGCCCGCAGCTTAACACGGGAAATGTCAGTCAACTGATCGGCAATCACTGTAGGAGGCGCCATGACAAACTACAAGGTGATTTCAGCAGACTCCCACGCGGAGGAGCCCCAGTCGCTCTACGAAAGGCTGCCCGCCGAGTATCGAGCCCGGGCGCCTCATAACGAGCGCATCGATGGCCGCAACTACCTGGTCGTCGAAGGCCGACCTCCCATCACCCTCGATCCGCCCAACGAGCTGATGGAAGAGGACCACCGGAAAGACGTCGCCATGCGGCTGAAGGTGTTCGATCAGACCGTAACCGACAGAAACCTGGGAATCGACATCGAAGCCCGCCTGTCGGACATCGCCGAGGATGGGGTCAGCGCCGAGGTGGTCTACCCCAACGGCATCTTCTACCCGGCGGGGTCGCCCGACCCCAAGTTTCAAATGATGCTGGGCAGCCTGTACAACGATTTCTTCGCAGAGGTGTTTGGAGACCGACCGGAGACCTTCGTCGTATCGGCCGTTGTCCCGGTGATCGACATTCCCGCCGCAGTGGACGAGGTGAAGAGGGTGGCAGGCATGGGATACCGGTCCCTATCGGTACCCACCAGTGTGACCAACCTACCCTACAACCAGCCCGACTACGGCCCGCTCTGGGCGGCCATAGACGACGCCCGAATAGCGTTGAGCTTTCACGTTTTCACCCCTGCCGGTCCCGTGGAGGAAACCGAACAGGGCCCCTCCCAGGTGCAGTACAACGCTGAACAGGGCGAGGACCTGTTCGGCATGGTGCTGGGCATGGCGGAGGCGATGAGCCCGCTCAGCATGCTGACGGCGGCCGGAGTGCTGGACCGGCACCCGGACCTGAACTTCGTGCTGGTGGAGTCTGGGACCGGGTGGTTGGCGTGGATCCTCTACGCCATGGACGATGTGGTGAAACGGCGCCACATGTGGCAACGACCCAAGCTCAGCATGTTGCCCAGCGAGTACTTCAAACGGCAGGGGTACATCACCTTCGGCGACGATCCCGTCGGCCTGTTGACACGGGAGCTGACCGGTGTGAACGGGATTATGTGGGGCAGCGATTATCCCCACGAAGAAGGGACCTTCCCCAACTCTCGCGAGGTGATTGACCAGATCTTCCGGGACCTGCCCGAAGAGGATACCCGGAAGATAGTGGGAGAGAACGCGGCGCGCCTCTACGGCTTCGACCTGAACTAGCCCGCTTCTGAGGGACACCCTCAGGCTCCCGGCAAAGGGGCTATGTAGGGTTCTGTCAGCCACTCCACGAGCTATCGGGACGACGATACGTTCGTTACTGATGGAGTACACGGTTAATCGCGTGCGGTGTACGGGGGAGGAGGCATGAGATGTTGAGGATGATTCCCGGCCCAACGCAAAGAGGAATAGCCTCCGGCCTGTTTACCCTTGCTCTTGGCCTCGCCCTGATTGCCGCCGCCTGCGGGGAACCCACTAGCGGCCCGGACACGCCCACACCCTCGTCCGCTGGACAGCAGGAGAGCGTTCCCGACGAGTCCATGCCCCCGTACATTGACGAACCGGAGGAGGTTTCGGACATGCCGGCTGCCTCGGTCACGCCGGGTGTGGAAGACTTTGCCTCGGATAAGTCAGAGAGCGGTGATGATGACTCCGCCGTACTGATTATGAGTGACTTGATCGAGTTCCACGGCGCCGGCACAGCTTCATTGGATGACCGGATATACGAATCCCATGGAATCGTTCGGGCGTGCCTCCTCTCCGCTGCCGACGGCGTGCTGTGGTTCAGGGCCATCGAGTACCTCAGAGGGTCGGGGACCGATGAGTTCATAGTCTGGGCTTCCACCGATAGACGGAACAAGGAGTGGGACGGCAGGGAAGCGGTACTCTTCCTGAGGTATTGGTGGGGTGACACCACAACCCAGACGTCTGGGAGCCGTGTGTCGGAGTTCGTGTTCACGGATACCGAGTCTCCCTACGTTCCCTACACGGGAAAGCTTCCGGAGGGCTACACGATAGACACCCGGAACCCGGTGTGGCTTCCTGCGGCATCGGAATCGGGTACCACAACGAGTGGCACGGACGGGGCCTCAGGCCCCGATCCAGAGTTTATTACCGATTTGCATTCACCCACGGGCGCTCCCTATCCCATCGTATCCCTGGCGGAGCTGCGGGCCAAGATAGCTTGGGTCAAGGGGGGAGAAGGGATCGAAGGGTATGACTCGTGCCTTCGTTATAGCCTGGGCTATCTGGCGTATTATCGAGACTGGGAAACGTACCATGGAAGTGAGTGGGAGCCGTATCAATCCGAGAGACAAGTGGCCTCGGGGGCAGAAGAAGGGACCGTCATATCCGATTACGGGCTTTTTCGAGGCGAAAGAGGATACGGTACGTTCACACTTACCGACCCGGACTCCTCAGGGTCCAGAGATGCACGTTTCTTCAGTTCGCTGGTCGTCGACAACGACGAAGTAGCGTCCAACGGGTACAGCCGAGTTCTCGCGACTGCTCGGCCCCTGCCCAGCGGCACGTACAGGTTTTTGAGTCATGTGCGAAGGTACGAATACATACCATGTGAGTTCTTTCCTGTAAACAATAGGCTGAAATGGACCATAACGGTGACCTCGCCTCCAGGCACGGTCCACGAGGCCTTCTTCGACCCAGTGGCCCTGACACCCGGCGTGGGGTTCTCGGCCACCTCGGGCGTCCTGGACCTCGCCGCCTTCTCCATTGGCGGGACATCCACCTCCATCAAGGGACTCAAGTGGGCAACCAATGCCGTCGTCATGACCCTCTCCCCCTACGTGTCCCTATCGGGTCAGACCGTTGATTTCATCGAGTTGGATGGTTCTGTGGGCCTGTCCCTGGCCGCTTCGTCGGCGACGGCGAACAGCACAGCCGGGACGCTGACGTGGACGGTGACAGAGCAGCCGTGGGAGGATGGAGATCAGTTGATGCTGCGCATAGGCGCCCCTCCACCGGCGATATCCTTGAGTGACCTGGCAAGCTCGGTGGACGAAGGAGCGACCGATTCCTTCACCGTCAGTGTCTCCAACCTGCCGTCCACGGTCCAATACAGCATCGGTGTGGCGACGTACAATGCCTCCGTCGGCTTCAACAACGACTGCACGACCCTGTATGAGGACGTGACCATACCCCTGGGCAACACCTCCCACACCGCCTCCTTTACCCTGCACGGTTGCACGACGCCGGGCGGCACAGTGACAGCGATGCTGCTGCACGAAGGCGCAGCGGTAATCTGGGACATCTCGGAGGTAGCCGTGACGGTGGCGCCGTGAAGATGCACAACCCACCCGCGAAGTTTATCATGTTGCCCCAGGACGGATTGGGCGCCGGGAGACCGTAGCTAGAAAACTCCACAGCCCGTCCCCGGTTATCAGTAACCCGCCACGTACCCTGGCGGCCTAAGCTGTCGGGCCGTCGGAGCTGAACCGATCGAGGACGTTCTTCGTTATGCGGGACACGTTGTTGTCATAGTTATTGTGGGAAAGGCTCCCGCACCAGGCGATTGAACCCACCGAGAACACACCTCCACCGCTCGGCCCCTCGAAGTACACCAGGTCCGATCTAACCAGCGGGTTCTTACTCCCCCCTCGGTTTCTTTCGAACCGCCATTCATCGCCCGCCTTAGCTTCGAAGATAAGCGGGTACTCATCGGAAAAACCGGTAGCCCTTGCCAGGACCAGGGCGTGGGGCGGTGTGCCCAAGTCATAGCCCGCCCGGTCTATCTCAACGCCTCCGGCGCCCCCTTGCTTCAGACCGAAGTTACCGATGACCTCGTCCTTGCCGATGCCTTCGAAGATGAAGGCTGCCCGGGGGTCGTAGCTGTCCTCCAACCGGTGATACGGCAAGCTGTAATCGAACCCCTCGCCCGTAGACGAGCCTACGCCTATCAGGCGTCCCGAAGGCCGGCCCCTGGGATTCCAATTCATCCCCGGCTCGCCGGTGAAGCTATGGTGATGCTCTCCAGCCTCGCTCCACGCCCATGCCACCTCCCGCCGCATCTCGATGCAGTGGGTGCTGTCGGGAGGGAACGAGACCACGGAGAAAAAGCCGTTGCCCCCCAGGTACATGAGACTTCCGTCTCCGGCCAGGTACGTCTCCATCGCATCGAGCCCCTGCCGCGACCAGTATTCGGGATGGCTTCCCGTCACGACCACGTTATAGGGCTTGAACACCTCGACACCCTCGTGCTGGACGTCTTCGTCGGTGGCGACGTCGTAGTCGTAGCCTAGCTCATCCAACCAGTCTACTAGGTGCAAGTCCGCGTTGAACTGCCACGGCCCTCCTCGGCCCAAGCGCTGGTACAGGTTGTAGTACTTGGGACGCATGGTTAGGTTGGGTCGTAGGCGGGAGGTGTACAAGACTGGAGAGCCGTCGGTATGCTTGTCGTAGGTGCTGTTCAGGTGATTTTCATCTATGTACTTGTCCTGCGGCGTGGTGGGCACAAACGCAACGTGTCCGGAATACTCGGTTCTGGGGAACGCATGGTTATTGGCATAGGTGTAGTAGCTGTTTGTGGGCACCAGAAAGAGGATCTTAGATGAAGGGGCGCCTTGTCCCGGGCGTACGAAGAACGGGACGTAGTCCTCGGAGTCGCCCTCGGTGAGACGGGCGGCGTAGACCCCGCTTTTGAGGTCTGCCGGCGTCTGGAACTCGAAGCTGACATCCCAACGAGCGTCATCCAGGTCATCGTCGTGGAAGTGAATTGCCGCGTACTCCTGGGGCGCCAGGTTGAAATTGAGATTGTTGGCGGACCAGTTGTGGCCCGTTATCGATCTGGTGGGCCGGTTGACTGTGTGGCCGTGGAGGCCGTTGTTGGAGCTATCGGTGATCCTGTTCGAGGAGAAGTCCCTGCCGAAGTCCCAGGCCGCAATTAGACCATCTCCCAGCTCCGAGGGCGAAGCGCCGTCCCGCAGCGACTCAAGCTCTGACAGGCTCAGGCCGCGCCCGAAGACTGCCGGCCCATCGATTCTGCCGTTGTACAGGCCGGCGATACTGGGCTCTGCAGACTCCTCACCCTCACAGTAGCCGGCCATGATGAGCGGCATGCTGTTGTCTGCGATCTCCAACCGCCCGATGTCTCTCTCTACTACCGCCGCGCTGTCATCCATCGGCCACATGGTCTTGGGTTGCTGGTACAGCACCACCCTTCCGGCGGAAGCGTCGTAGGACGCGGCAACAAAGTACCAGGAAGGAGCGTGCAGGTCCGGTGCGCGGAGGGCCACACCGGTAGAAATGCGCTCCGCCCGTCCATCGCTGCTGCCGATCCATAGAGTCAGACCATTGTCGCCATCCAGGACCAGCCCATAGCCCGTGCCATCGGAGTCCGACCACTTGGTGAGCAGGCCCTGCGAGCTCTTGGATGGTGTCGTGGAGGAGACCCACGCCGACAGCGTGAAACTCTCCTTCAGCCGCAGCAGAGGGTTGTCAGGCACAACTGCATAGGAACCCGCCACCAGTTCCTGGGATTGTCCCGATAACGTTCCGACGTTCTGGACCAGCTTTTCCTTGAAACCCGGCCCTTCCGGGTTGACGTCTCCGTGAATCAACCGGACGATGTCGGCGTTGTAGCTGGGTAGCTCACAGCTGACCATGAACCGGATCGTATCCCCTGCGCGTACACTGTAACGATCGGAGTAGCCTACTATATCCATCACGTCCCCCTCTGTTCCTAGATTCTTGCGGACAAGACTCGAGCCGAATGTAGGCGGATACGCCTCAACCCACCTAGGGTCGTTGCAGGCGGCGTATCCCTACCGGGTGGGCAGGAAGGAAGGGCCCTCTCGATGATGGAACGCCGAGTATCCTTGCCGGGCGTAGCCGATTAGCGATCACGCTCACCATACCGGTTACCCACCTCCGCACCGTCACCTGGCGTGGCGGCCGCCTACACTAGCAGCCTGCTAAAGCTCGCACCACCAGATGGTGTAGATGCTGAGCTAAATCCGCCGGTCCTTACTCCGTCGCAACCCGCACGCTATTTAGTAGCGCTAATCTGCCTGATGGACTGCCATAGCGGAACGCCCCATCCCTCCACGTTCGTGACCTCGACATTCTGGACCAGGTCGGACCTGTACGCGACGTAGTTGTTACGGGTAACCAGGGGCAGCCAATACGCCTCGGTTGCCAGGTGCTCCTCCAGCTCCCGGATGATCTCCTTGCGAAGGGCTGGGTCGGTCTCCTGATAACCCCGGTCGAAGATGCCCTCGAATTCCGTTGTGTCAACCCCAACCACGTGCGGAGAGGTAGTGATGTCGCCTAGGATCTGCTGCGGGTCGCCATATCCTGCTACCCACGAGATCATCAACTCGTGAATGCCCTCTGTCCAGATCTCGTTGCCCCATACAGAAGCCTCTAGATTGTTTAGCTGAACTTCGACACCTATCTCGCTCAGCTGTTGCTTCATTACTTCGCCGAGGCTCACTGTCATGGGAATACCGTCCGTTACCCATACTCTGAGTGTCAGCCCGTCTTGGTATCCCGCGTCAGCTAGCAGCTGTTTAGCTCTCTCGACGTCTCGCTGGTAGTAGGGGAGATCGGACAATGGAGTAGCCCACTGGGTAAAGCCGCCGGGAACCGGTCCCGAGGTACTGCCATGGCCGAAGAGAGCCAACTGCACCATTGCCTCACGGTCGATGCCAAGGCTAATGGCTTGCCGGACCCGGATGTCACTCAG
Source organism: Dehalococcoidia bacterium (assembly GCA_965197645.1). Lineage (GTDB taxonomy): Bacteria > Chloroflexota > Dehalococcoidia > Plut-88900 > Plut-88900. The sequence continues at coordinate 2,281,064 of OZ240219.1, forward strand.
CTCAGGCAGAGCGCCATTGGCCTCCAACTGATAATAGTTTACCGTCTCCTGGTTAATGGTCTCAATGTTGTCGTCGTCGGCCACTACGTCCAGCATCGCCGGGTTCTCGAAAAAGGTCAATTGAATTTCCCCAGTGCGCAACGCGGCCACGCGCGAAGAGTCATCCGGCATGATGCGCCACTCGATCTCGTCCAGGAGGGGGAGCCCCTCCTGCCAGTAATCGTCGAACCTCGTTAAGATCCAACGGTGGCCCTCCTGGTGTTCCTCCACCTGGAAAGGCCCGGTGCCGACAAGGTCCTGGGCCAGGTCCAAAGTGCCATCCCGCACCTCGGCGCCAGGGATGATAGCGGCGTTGATGCCGGCGATGGCGGACAGGAATGGGGCGAAAGGCTGAATGAGGGTGATGGTGACCTCATAAGGTCCAGTAGCCACGGCATCCTTCACCGGCCACATAATACTTGTCCCCCACCATGCTCCGATCTCAGGGTCCACCAGTCGATTGATGCTGAATGCTACGTCGTCTGCCACCATCTCACGCCCGTTGTGGAACTTGACGCCTTCGCGAAGCTTGAAAACGTAGGTCGTGTCGTCTGGAGTAGTCCACGACTCAGCCAGGCCGGGGATGGCTTGGAGGTCGTCGTCCAGGAAGACGAGGCTCTCGTATACATTGGCAAAGAGCTCCCAGCAGAGCTGCCATGAACAGGTGTGAGCGTCGTTCTCGATCACCTCATATGCTTTCCCGATGACCAGCTTGCCTCCCGATGCAGGCTCGATTACCTCCGGCTCCATTGCTTCGGGCTCTGGGGTAGCGGTGGCAGTCGTAGTCGCCTCTTCTTCGGGTGGAGGTACTTCAGTTGCCGGTGTGGGAGCCGCAGACTCACCACAGGCTGCGATGATCAACAGGGCGATCATGCCCAGCGCCAGCACGGCCGATAGCTTCTTGTTTCTGAGGATTTTCATAACGCCCCCAATTCCTTTGTTGCCTACGAGACGGCTAAGTTGATCTATAACCCACTTTGTGGCTGGCCCCTCGAGTAGCTTCACGGTGAAATCTGATGATCCACCTGAGAGAAGAGAACCTAGCTGATTTGCCCCTACTTGTCAAACTATTGCCTGCTCCTCCCCCACGTACCGCGTACAGCTACGCTAGATCACCGGCCGGCGTTTCGGGCGTTGATCAGCGGAGCAGGCGGCGGATCTTCGGGTCTAGGAAGTCCCGAAGCCAGTCGCCGATGATGTTGATGGCTATGATGGCGAGGGCCAGGGTGGTTCCGGCGAAGATCACAGTCCACGGGGCCCTCTCCATGTACAGCTTGCCGTCCCGCATCAAAGAGCCCAGGGTCGCCGTGGGAGGCTGTACTCCAACGCCGAGGAAGCTCAGTGAACCCTCCAGTATGAGGGCCACCGAGATCGTGTACGAGAGCTGGATCAGAATGGGAGCGAACACGTTCGGGACCAGGTGGCGAAAGAGAATCCTCACCGGCGAGGCGCCGATCACAAGGGCCGCGGTTACATACTCCCTCTCTCGCACGCTCAGCGTGGGTCCACGGACTATGCGGCTGAAAGAGGGGAACATGACAATAACGATGGCAACAACCACACTTTGGGTCCCTGTCCCCAGGGCGGCTGCCACCAGGATAGCCATCAGGAGCCATGGGAAGGCAAAGAGCATATCTACGAAGCGCATCACCAGCTCGTCCAGTAACCCCCCGTAGTAACCTACCGTGACCCCGACTACGGTGCCGGCCAGTGCGGCAAGCAGGCCGGACAACGTGGCGAGCAATAGGGAGATTCTGAGGGCGGAAACGAGCCTCGCCAGCACACTTCTACCCAGATGGTCGTTTCCCAGTAGGAACTCCCCGGACGGGGACCCAAATGTCGCGTCCCCGTTAATGACGTTCGGATCACCGGTGCCCGCCACGGGCCCGATCAACGCAAGCGATACCGCTGCCAGGAGAAATAGCGCTGATATGGACAGGCCCGGATTCCTGAACACAAACCTGCTCAGTGTGGATACCCGGGTAACAGATAGACTTCTCACTGCAGTTTCCTAGTGCCTATCTCGATCCGCCGGGCTGGTACCGGATGCGCGGGTCAAGATAGGCGTATAAGATGTCCACTATGAAGTTGACAGTCACAAACAGGGCAGCGGCCAGTACCACTGCCCCTTGGGCTGCCGTATAGTCTCGACTCCTGAGCGCGGCGAGGGCATAACGGCCAACCCCAGGCAGCGAGAATATCTCTTCGACGATTATTGCGCCGCCCAACAGGTACCCCAGGTTGATGCCAACCACGGTCACAACCGGAATCAGCGCATTACGCAGGATGTGCCGTCGCGCTACAACTCGTTGGTTCAGACCCTTGGCATAGGCCGTGGTCACGAATGGCTCCGCTTGAGCCTCCAGTACGCTGGATCGGGTAATGCGCATGACGATGGCCGTGGTGATAAAGCCCAAGGTGAATGAGGGAAGGATCATGGACTTGACGTGCCCTAGGAGATCATCGCTTGGAAAAATGTAGCCGGAGACGGGCAGCCCCAGGCCTCTTGTGGAGACCAGATAGATGAGAAGCGTCGCCATGACGAAATCTGGAATAGACAGCCCTACCACCGAGGCCACCTGCATTCCAACACCTCGGGTTGAGCCTCGCCACCTGGCAGCGAGGACTCCAGCGGGCACTCCGACAACGACGGAGAAAAGGGTCGCAAGCAGCGTCAACTCGATGGTCACGCGTGCCCGGCCTATCAGGTCTGGACCAATATCTCTCCGATTCCGCAAAGACTCGCCCAGGTCGCCCCTAATCGCGTTGCCGAGCCAGGCGAAATATTGGACCGGCAGCGGCCTATCGAGACCGAGTCTTTTCTTCAACGCGGCTACATTTTCTTCGGTTCTAGGCCTAGAGATGAAGTAGGCGTCCTCGAAGTTGCCCGGGATCAGATGGAGGGTGATGAAGACGATGGTAGCTACGCCCAGAACGGTGAACAGGGCGGTTATCAGCCGGGTGATGACGAATCTTCTCATAGTTCTTGGGAAGTTGCTTTCAACACTATCGCCGCTACACGTGTACGCTGAGGATGGTGAACGCCGGGAGTGGGGACTCGATTCTCCGGATGGTCATATTAGGCGCCGCCGGAGCCTCCCCGCTCATTTTCGCCTGGTCGGCGATGGTCATCCAGGCGTCCGCCTATTTAGCTCCGGGATCGGCTCGAAAGACCAGGGAGGTCCTGATTTCCGATAGATCCAGCTCAGAGAGCTGTTCCATGCCATCCATCATGTTCCGTACCTTGGGAAGGACGATCTCCAACTCCTCGTCGGACATTGGAATGAGGTCCAGTTCCTCGATCATTCGCTTTAAGAAATCCTTGGTCACAGGCATATGCTCCTCCTGGCACGCTGTTTCCATCTCCGGGCCTGAGACGCTGGCCCAATCCTTATCCCGCGGCCAACGCTTCGTGCACGGCCGGCGGCACAGTCTTTGACTGAGGAGCAGCCTGTTCGTACTGGTGCGCCACCCTTAGCACGAGGCTCTCCTCCCACGGGCGCCCCATGATCTGGAGTCCGATGGGCAACTGGCCGCCGGAGAAACCACAGGGAATAGTAATAGCGGGTACACCGGTGAAGTTGCCCGGGTAAGTGTTGCGTCCCATCACGGACCCGTTGGCCCCGTCCGGCAGGCTGCTAACGTCCGCCTCCGTATCACCTACAGCGACAGTTTTGGTTCCAAACTTCCAGGGCAACATGGTAGTGGTAGGCGCCACCATGAAGTCTACCTGCTGCATCATCGCGGCCCACTCCTGTTGGAAGAGCCGCCGGACCTGCTCGGCTCTAACGAAGTCTTTGGCCAGCACAAACTGGCTGCTCAATAGGTAGTAACGCTCCGACGGGCTCATATTGGTCCGGTTCCGTCGTAAGACCTGCTCGTAGGGGCCTGCGTAAGACGACTCCAGGGCGCTTCCGGCCTTGAACATCTCATCGACGTACTTTACTTCAACTTGGCGCCGCTCTGCTCCCAACTCTTCCAGCACGGTGATGGCCTTCGATACCGCCTCTGCGATCTCCGGGTCGAGCGGATCAAAGAAGTGGTTTGATGGGATGCCCATCACCAAACCCTTGATGCTCTGTTCCAGCGCGCCCTCATAATGGTCTACCGGCATCGGCACTGTGGTGGGGTCCAGCGGATCATGCCCGGCCATCGCCTGGAGCATGATGGCGGAATCGCGCACCGACCGCGTGTGAGGCCCCATGTGAAAAGTGGACGGTTCCGGCCCTTCCAGTCCGCCCCGAATGCTGATGCGGCCGTAGGTAGGCTTGAGTCCGACAACACCGCAGACCGCCGAGGGTTGGCGCACTGAGCCGCCTCCATCGGTGCCTATCGAGGCATAAGTTACGAAAGCGGCTACGTTCGCAGCCGAACCGCCGCTGGATCCACCGGCTATCCGCTCGAGGTCCCAGGGGTTACGCACACGCCCGTACCACTGGTTGTCACTGACAAATCCGCCTCCGATTTCGTGCATGTTCTCCTTGCCCAGGATGATCGTACCCGCCCCATTGACACGCTCCACTACGGTAGCATCCCAATCGGGGACGTAGTTCTCCAGGGGCTTACTTCCGTCCGTGGTCCGTACTCCCTTGGTCAAGAGCATGTCCTTCAGCCCGATGGGGATGCCGTGAAGGGGACCCAAGTACTCTCCCCTCATGAGACGTCCCTCAAGATCCTGGGCCCGGCGTAGAGCCCGCTCGGGGGTGGAGGTAATGAAGGATTTGAGAATCGGCTGCATCCGCTCCGCGTGTGCGATGGCGGCCTGAGTTACCTCCACGGGTGAGACTTCGCGGGCCTTGATCCTGGGAGCCAGCTCAGAGATGTTCTGGGACAGCAGTCCTAGCTCGGCCATGGTGTTCACCTCCTCCTCGTCATAGGACCTAATGTTACTTCCCCAATGCTTCTGGTATCAAGTCTGCGAGTGACCTCAACCGGAGCGGGCCTGTCTCAGAACCCGCATCGAAGGAGTCGGCCTGCCCCGCCCTCGTACTTAATGTACAAGGAGAACTTCCTTGTGTGACCGGTTTCACTAAGTTGACAGTACAGCATCGAGGGACTACATTCCGTCTCAATCCAGACTGGTTCCCGAGAAACAACGTTCTCTCTGAAGGATACGGACGGGTTCAATCGGAGGCTTCCATGAGCGAACTCAAGATCATTTCCGCAGACTCCCATGCCGAAGAGCCGGAGTATCTTCACGACCGATTGCCCGCGGAGTACTGGAGCCGTAGACCTCACACCGAGGAGCTCAACGGACTTGAATACTTCATAATCGATGGCGAGAGACCCTTCCGGTCCCAACCGCCCAACCCCATGACCGAAGAAGACAAGCGTAGAGAGTTTCGGGGTGGAGAGGACACGGGTGGGGGATTTCTGCGCAGCGAAGGGGGAGTCGACATCCCGAGCCGTCTAAAGGATATGGAGGAAGACGGTGTCAGCGGTGAGGTGATCTATCCCCAGGGCACGATGAAGATGTTCTCCTCGCCCAGTCCCGGTTTTCAGCTGGCGTTGGCCAAAGTCTACAACGACTTCTACATCGAGACTTTTGGCGAACACCAGGACGTGTTTATTCCTTCGGCGATGGTACCGATGGTCGACGTCGAGGCAGCGGCGGGGGAGGCAGGCCGTGTAGGCAAGCTGGGATTTCGCTCCATATCGGTGCCGGTGAGCAACAAGTCCCTGCCCTACAACAAACCGGAGTACGACCCCGTCTGGGCCACCATCGCAGAAATGGGAGTCCCCCTCAGCTTCCACGTCTTTACGTCCAGCGACGTCAAAGAGGACGATAAGAGACCCTTGAAGGAGCGAATAGAGGAGAGAGACAGGGGCGACGATCTATCAGGGATGGTCCTGGGTATGGCCGAAGCAATGAGCCCTCTGTCCCTGTTGATCTCCGCCGGAGTGTTGGACACCCACCCCGACCTCAAGCTCGTGTTGGTGGAGTGCGGCATCGGGTGGCTGGCCTGGGCCTTGTACGCCATGGACGATGTCTTCAAGAGACGCCACATGTGGCAGAGCCCGAGCCTGGAGATGGCTCCCAGCGAGTATTTCAGGCGGCAGGGTTACATCACCTTTGGAGATGACCCCGTCGGGCTTTTCAATCGCCATTTCACCGGCGTGGATTGCCTGATGTGGGGCAGCGATTATCCCCACGACGAAGGCACCTGGCCTCATTCCAAGGAAGTGATAGAAGAGACCTTCAAGGACCTTACCGCGGAAGAGAAGCGCAAGATAGTCGGTGAGAATGCCGCCGCACTATACGGCTTCCCCTTGAACTAGGTTCTATCACCTATCGTTCAGCTAGACCAGCATCCCGTGAATCGGCCGACAGTAAGTAACCGATGGGAGGGTAGGAATGTCTAGGATCAAGCCCATATTTGTCATCCTCGGACTGGTAATTGCCCTTGGTCTGATAGCAGCTGCCTGCGGAGAGGAATCCTCTCCAACTCCCGTCCCGGAGGTAGCGGAAACTACGGCGCCCGCCGACGAACCGACCGCCGTCATGACTCCTGATGCAGAGCCGACCGCAACCATGGCTCCAACCGCAACCGCGGCCGCCGAGGTCAGCGCCCTCCCGCCGGGAGTAGCATCCTTAGTAGAGGGAATGCCCGTGTGCGAGGGCGCCCAAGACGCTATGAGCGGCGGTACGCTTCGCACCTTCGGTTATGAACCCGGCACCTGGGACGTTCAGGGCGGAGACTGGTGGACGGCGGGGTCCATTCAGACGTTCACCCACCTGAGATTGACCCAGTGGAACTTCTGCAATCCGGGCGAAAACTCCGACTACACGGTCTATCCCTACCTGGCCAAGTCCTGGGATATCAGCGATGACGGCCTCCAGTACACCTTCCACATCAGGGAAGGGGTAAAGTGGGAGAACAAGCCTCCGGTGAACGGCAGGGAGATAACCGCAGACGACGTGGCGTTCTCCTTCGATCGGTTCCTGCAACCCGAGGCGTACAACGGCTCCCTGCTGGGCCCTGTCGAGAGCGTCGTAGCGCTTGACAAGTACACCGTACAGTTCACCCTCTCGGAGCCTTACGCCGGCTTCCTTCCTTCCACTGCCTACGGGGCATTTCCCATCTACGCTCCGGAAGTGCTGGCCGAATTCGGCGGCTTTGACACCGCGGAGGCGAACATCGGGGCGGGGCCCTGGATGCTGGCGGAGTACGAGCCGGAAGTTAGGATGGTACTGGAGAGAAACCCCGATTTCTTTCGGGGAGCCAATGGCATAACCGGGGAGAATCTCCCCTACATGGACGGAACGGAATTCCTGTTCATTTACGATATCGCTCCCGGACTGGCCATGTACCGGGCCCGGGACGTCGATACCCCGCCTGGCCTCTGTGCATGCTTCGGCTACTGGACCGGCGACCTGGAGATGATAAGCAACCTGAGGGAGACCGATCCGGATCTGGTGCAGGATGTACGACACTTCACCGATACCCCCAACGCCATATGGTATCTGCGACCGAAAGTCGACCGTCCTCCCTTCGATAACCAGAAGCTGCGCCAGGCGGTATCCATGGTGGTGGGACGCGATTGTGAGTCCTGGTGCCGTACCTGGGGCATCGAGGATGAAAACAGAGAACTTTCCTCCAACCATCCCTGGTTCGTTTCCTGGGAGGAGCTTGGAGAGGGCCAGAGGTTCTACCCGCGGGATGCGGAGGGTAACGCCATACGCGACGTGGAGGGGGCCATCGCGCTGGCCAACGAGGCCAGGGCCGAGATGGGGCTTGAACCCGATGAGATCATCCACACAACGATTTACACCGATGGCAGCTCCTCCGACATGGAGCTGTTCAAGACCTGGCTGGCCGACATCAACATAGAAGCCGACATCGTCAGCATGGAATACACCGAGTTTGCTGCCGAGATTCAGAACTATCCCTTCGAGTGGGACGGCATAGCCTACTCGGTCAGAGACCCGCCTCCCTGGGACGTGGATGCTCGCCTGTCGCCCGACTTCCTGCCCGATGGCAGCTTCAACAACATGGGCGTCGACGACCCCGTGTTGACGGAAATGGTGCTGGCCCAGAGATCGGAAACGGACCAGGCAGTCAGAGAGCAGATAGTCAGGGACATACAGAAGTACCTTGCGGTACAACAGTACGAATGGATAATACCCAACTACCTGACGCAGAACATCTATCCGCCCTGGCTAAGGAACGTCGGGCCGCAGAAATCGGTCGCGGCGCAGGGAGATAGCTTCCTGCAGGCATGGCTGACCGATGAAGCGCCGAGTAGGCAGTAAGATCGATTAGGCGTTGACAAAGAGCCGCCCCGATGTCATCGGGGCGGCTCTTTCGCGTCCTTACCGAGCGGGGTGTCGAAATGCCCTTACGAACATATCCCTTTGCAGACCGGCTTCTAGTCTGAGAAAGCCGGCAGCACTTCCCGGGTCAGCAGCTCCGCAGCGCGTGCAGACTCGCCTTCCAGGTCTCCAATCGTGGGGCCTACGACAATCACCTTCTCTATCCCGAGGCCGGCCAGCTCTTCTATCCGCTTGATGCAGACATCAGGAGGGCCGACGACGGCGAACCGGTCCACGAAATCGGAGGGAGGGGCCACGTTGGAGGCGTGTTCACGCACGCTGAATGACCGATTAAGCTCTTTAAACACGTCTCCATCTCCCTGGGATGCGGGACCCGAGAGGGAGCCGTGCATCGCCGAGAAACGGATGAACGTCGATAGTAGGCTCAAGAGCTCACGCGCAACGTCCACCTGCGGGTGGCACACGATGTTGAGGTACACTCCGTACTTGATCCCGTCGGGAGGGAGGCCTGCCTTCTCCCGTGCACGTCGGGCTTGATCCAGGCCCCACTGTATGCGGTTAGGGTCCGAGCCGAGGGCAAATATGACATTGTCGGCATGACGAGCCGCCGCAGATATCACCTTGGGTCCAGAGGCGGCGACCTCGACGGGCACCTTCTCATCCTCCGGTGAAAGCCACTCCAGCCGGCTGTCCTCCACTATATCCGACGAACCTAGCGTTTCGACGGGAGGCGCCATCTGCTTGCTGAACGTAAGATCATCGAACGCTACTGCTTCGCCGCTCAAATAGGTCTGGAGGGCCTCTAGGTACCGTTCAAACTCCTGGGGATACACCGGTGCGTGACCCAGGTGGGCGAGGGCTGAGTCGCCCCGACCGATGCCTAGCACTGCACGCCCGTCCGATATCTCTTGGATACTCGCCATGGCGCCGGCGGCCACCACCGGATGGCGGGTGAACGGGTTGGTCACGCCGGTGCCGAGGCCGAGGGTTTGAGTAGCGGCCGCGGCCTGGGTCAGCGACACGTAGCAATCGCCGTCCAGGTTCTGGGAATCGTAGACGGCGACCCCATCCCATCCTTCTTGCTCTGCCTGCTCTGCGAGCGCCGTCGCACGCCGGGGGGAGGAGTCCATTAGAGTCCAGAATTCGGGCTTCATCGATACCTCGATTCTAATTTCATTCCAGATATGTCCAGGCTAGAGGGATCCGGCTTGACGTAAAGGCCTGGACGACGGCTCAGAAAACCGTACAGAATGGGCTTAATCGATACGGCGCGGTCCATCCCTTTGCGTCCGTAGTCCAAGCGTCCCGATTAAAGCGTATATCGTGGAAACGTGCAAGGTTCAACTGGTACAATACGACAGATCGTTGTGCTATAACGCCCGATAGCTGAACCAAGCATCATCAGGAGGACAATATGGTCAACTCGGAGAAATCCCCGGACTTCGACGTCGTAGTAATCGGAGCCGGCTTTGCGGGGCTGGGCATGTTGCGGAGACTGCGGGATGACATGGGGCTGTCCGTCCAGGTATACGAAGCCGGAGACGGCGTCGGTGGAACCTGGTATTGGAACAGGTACCCGGGCGCCCGTTGCGACTCTGCAAGCTACATATATTGCCTCACTTTCTCCGAAGAGCTGCTCCAGGACTGGACCTGGAGCAGCAGGTATCCGGACCAGCCGGAGATCCTGTCCTATCTCAATCATGTAGCGACCCGGTTCGATCTTCGGCGCAATATCAAGTTCAACAACCGGGTGACGTCCGCCAGGTTCCTGGAGGAGAGCAACCAGTGGGAGGTCGAAACGGACCAGGGCGAGCGAGTTACGGCCAGGTTCCTGGTCACCGGCATAGGTTGCCTATCCTCGGGCAACATACCAAAGATTCCCGGGCGGGACTCTTTCAAGGGAGACTGGTACCACACCGGCGGCTGGCCTCACGAAGGCGTGGACTTCACAGGAAAGCGCGTGGCCGTCATCGGGACCGGCTCCAGCGGTGTGCAGGCTATCCCGGTGATCGCCAAGCAAGCCGAGCACCTTACCGTGTTCCAGCGGACTCCCCAGTTCACCGTCCCCGCCCGTAACGCACCCGCAGATAAGAGGTTCATACAAGAAGAAGTGAAGGCCAACTACGAAGAGCTGTTGGAAAAGGCCCGATGGTCGGAAGACGGCACCCCGGAAGACCCACCTGAGGGGTCGGCCCTGGAGGTCTCCGATGAGGAACGTATTAAAGAATACTCTGCCCGATGGGAAGAGGGCGGCCCCAGCTTCGCTCAGCACTTCTATGGGGCTTACAGCGACATCACTACCGACGTGAGGGCCAACACCACCGCCTCCGAGTTCATCCGGGCCAAGATCCGCGAGATAGTGAAGGATCCCGAGACTGCCGAGAAGCTTCAACCCATCGACCATCCCTACGGAGGAAAACGGGCCCTCATAGACACCGATTACTACGTGACCTACAACCGGGAAAACGTCGATCTAGTGGATATACGCCATACCCCAATCCAGGAGATAACGCCCGATGGGATACGGACGGAGGACCAAGAGTACGGGTTCGACATCATCGTTTTCGCCACCGGGTTCGATGCGATGACGGGCCCCTACCTGAACATGGATATCCGAGGCAAAAACGGAGTGTCGCTCAGGGACAGGTGGGCCGAGGGGCCTAAGACCTATCTTGGCCTGAACGTTGCCGGATTCCCCAACATGTTCATGATTACGGGACCGCAAAGTCCATCTGTGCTCAGCAACATGCCGGTATCCATCGAGCAACACATCGAGTGGGTCGGCGACTTTATCGGGTACATGCGAGAGAGAGGCATCGAGACGGTCGATACGCACACCGACGCAGAGGCCGAGTGGGAGGTCCACCTGAACGAGGTTGCGGAGCCGACGATGTTCGTGCTGTCCAACTCGTGGTACCTGGGAGACAACATCCCGGGCAAGCCTCGTGTGTTCACGCCGTATGCCGGCGGCGTAGGCGTCTATCGCAAGAGGTGCAATGAGATAGCTTCCAACGGCTATGAGGGCTTCATCCTCGGCCCTGAGAGCCGAGAGACGGCCCCGTCCGTGGGTTAGTCTGCACCGCTGCGAGGAACCCGACAGGGGAAGGGCGCCCCCGTGGACACGCCCTCTGGCTTGTCCCCTGAAATAAGTTGCAGCCCTTCCATGCCATTCCGAAACAGAGCGTAGCGGAGTGAGGAATCTATAGCCGATGTCCCCATCCTACCGTGGGCAGGAGAACCTATCGGCTCGTATGGGCCATCCGGCCATTATGGGCCACCGACGGAATCGGGCCGCGACTCCTGACAACCGCCTTAGATTCCTCACTGCGTTGGGAATGACATCCAAGCAGCATAGGCGGCATGGCCTTAATGGGAACAGGCCTCAAGTTGCCGGGTCGAGTCTCGTTACTGAAGCGGCGAGTAAGAGGTGGGCTTCAGAAAGTAGTGGAACTCTCTGGATACCAGTGGGCCGCCCGCGGCGAGCTTGGACGTGCCCTCCTGCCACTCGGGGTCTATGAAGAATGCCGCCCACTTCTCCTCCCGCTCGTTCATATCCTCCCAGGCGAGCATGTAGGTAAATTCGTTGGTATAGGCGCCCACCAGCGGCTCCCATGCCCCTATTACTCGCATGCCCGCCCTTTCGAATGCCGGCATAGCCAGGTCCTCCATCACTTCTTGAAGGGCCGGCATCTGGCCGGGCATTGCATCGTAGCGGCGTACTTCGTAGATCATCCGATTCCTCCTGCTATTGAAGCTTGGCTATGACGCCCTCGGAAAACATCTGCATCTGCTCTTGCATCTCTTCGATGGTGTCTCCGGCAATGTGCAACGCGTTGAAGTGGGTGATTCCTTCATCTTTGACCTTGCTGATCATTTCCACGACTTCATCCACCGTGCCGACCCAGCTGCCGGCCACGAGATCCTCCAGTTTGGCCCCTCGAAAGACGGAGAACTGGGCCTGCCGACTCTCGGAGAATTGCTTCACGGCCGCCTCGTGGGTTGACGCCAGTCTCAGCGTAGACTCGGCGATGACGTCGATCTGCGAAAGGTCTCGGTTGTGCTCCTCCAGAACCGGCTTCAGCGCCTCGACACGCTCGCCGGCTTTCGGAGCGGGCACCATGAATCCCAGGCCCCAGCGGGCTACCCTCTGCAGCGATTCCGGGCTTTGCCCTGGCACGTACATCGGGAAGGGGTCTTGCACCGGCCTTGGGTGCATGTTGACATCGTGGAACTCGGCGTGTTCCCCCTGGAAGCTGGCCGGCTGATCGTCGTGGCTGAGGAGCATGTGAAGGGACTCGATGTACTCATCCATGATGTCGCCCCGGCGGGCCCGGCGCATCCGGGGCTGAATCGCCGTGAACTCATCCCGGAATCCCCCTATGCCAAGACCCAGCCACAAACGGCCGTTGCTGAACTGGTCCAGCGTTGCCGCCTGCTTGGCCAGGATAACGGGGTCCCGATAGGGCAACAGGACGACACCGGTGCCCAGCTTGATCCTGCTGGTGAGAGCGGCCACGTAGGCCAGGGTGATCAAGGGCTCGTACCAGTTGGGAGGGTCGGCATCCGGGACGCCGAAGCTCTCTGTTGGGGTTATGAAGTCGGTCCCCCAGACGGCATTGAAACCCAGCTCTTCCGCCCTCTGTATTACCGCCGCTATCTCCTTGGGCCCTGCGAACGACGTGGGTACGAACACCCCTTCTCGGCAGGTGGGTACCTCCATATCAAAAATCATGAGACACCTCCTAACGCCTAGCTGCCAATACCTACGTTCCCAGACACTACGAAACGGGTTACTGCACCTCAGTGGAACTATACTACATAACTCAAGATCTGCGTCAATTGACAGGCTGGGCCCACTGTTTGACTACTTCCATACGTGGCCCTAAACTCTAGCCAATAGAGAAGCGACTTCACCCTGGACCACCGAAGCGGCACCTCGAGGTGCACAGATTTCGCCAGTTCAAAGCAACCGACTACCTCGGTTGAAGGAGGAGAGCCGTGGCCCAACCGATAGTGGTGGACGCTGACGCCCACGTCGCCGAACCCGCAGACCTGTGGGAAAAGAACCTGCCCGCCAAGTACCGGGACCGGGCCTTGAGAATCGGCACCGATGCTCAGGGTTTCGAGGCCTGGGTGTGTGACGGGAAACCCATCAAGTGGGCTTCGGGAGGGATACTGGGAAACCAGGTTGCCGCCGGGCTGGAAAGCAATGACGTCTTGATTCCGGGCAAGGTCACCTACGCTGAAGCAAGGGAGATGGTCCCAGGCTCTCGCGATCCTCACGAGAGAATAAAGCTGATGGACACGGAGGGATTCGATGTCTCGGTCCTGTACCCTTCCGTGAGCCTGCTGTGGGAACGCGACACCGACGATCCCCAGCTATCCGCGGCATACGCCAGCGTCTACAACGACTGGGTGGCCGACTTCTGCAGCCCCTATCCAGAACGGTTGATACCCGTAGCCCAGATCTCCTTGCAAGACGTGCAGGAGGGCGTAACGGAGCTTAGCAGAGCAACTGAGCGAGGGCATAAAGGGATATTCATCACTAATGCCCCCGCTAGCGGCATACCCTACAGCGAGCCGGAATATCATCCCTTCTGGGCGGCTGCGCAGGACATGGATATGCCCGTGGGCCTTCACGTCACCACACGCCCGGATTGGATTGGCAGCGACTACGCCGACCGGATGCAATCTCCTGCCATGGACTTCTATTTCACCCTGTGGTTCATCGGAGATACCTTTCTCTCCTTCACCAGCTTCTTCGCCGGCGGAGTGTTCGATCACTTTCCCCGGCTCAAGCTGAACGTCCTGGAAACGGGCAGCGGTTGGCTCCCTTACATGCTGGACATCATGGACGAGAAGTACGAGGTGAGTGAAAGAGGAGCGGGGCCTGTGTCCAAGCTTCGCCCCAGCGAGTACTTCGATAGCAACATATGGGTCGCCATGGAGCCGGAGGAAAAGACGGTGCCCTCCACGGTACAGATGCTTGGCGCTCACAAGCTAATGTGGGCCTCAGATTGGCCCCACACCGAGGGCTTTTCCGGCGTCCTGAAGGAGGTCAAACGGTCTGTCTCGGCCCTTTCGGAATCGGACCAGAGGAAGATACTGGGGGAGACTGCCGTAGATCTCTACAAGCTGGACTAGGCGATGTACTCCCTTTGTAGCAGGTTGATGAAAAACGGGGTGTGCAGAGGGGCGAAGCTCATTTTCTGGAATTCCTACGGGGGGCCGGGAGTCTGAGGGTGTTCCTCAGAAACTATTTCTTTTTCTGCCCCCTTCCTGGCCAGGAAGGGGGCTAGGGGGATGGTCGAAAGGGTTTTTGACACCCTCCTAGACCGGGTTGGCAACGCTTAGCGAGGAGGAATCACAATGGCGCCCAGAATTATCGATGCTGATAGCCATATAGTTGAACCGTCCGACCTGTGGGAGACCTATCTCGAGCCCGAGTATCGAGACCGGGCAATGAGGCTCAAGTTGGACGACCAGGGATTGGAGTATATGGAGATCGATAGGAAACCTTCCTCTCGGATGAGTGGCGGTGGATTGTCCGGCATAATGGCGGCGGGACAGGATGACATAGGGGAGTTCAGCGCTCTTCCCTACGAGGAGGCCAGGGAGCTGGTCCCACCGGCCAGAGACCCCCGCGCACGGGTCGAATGGCTCGATGAGGAAGGCGTCGATGCTACTTTGCTGTACCCCTCGATAGGACTGGACTGGACCGAGGACTGTACCGATCCTAAGCTGTCGGCCGCGTACTGCAGAGCATACAACAACTGGTTGGACGAGTTCTGCGCCCACGACCCCGAGCGGCTCCTCGGCATCGCTCATATCTCCTTGCTGGACGTGGAGGAGGGCGTTGCAGAGATGAAGCGGGCCGGGAAACTGGGGATGAAGGGGATCTATCCTCCCGTAGTTCCCTTTAACGGCATCCCCTACGGGGAGGCCCACTACGACCCTTTCTGGGCTGAAGCTCAGTCGATGAACATACCGGTAAGCCTTCACGTAACCGGCCATACCATGGGGTTCGGTGGACACATCTACCCCAAGGATTCCAGTTCCCCTTCCGATTGGTGGTTTCTGGTCATGGATATGGGAGATGTAATCTCCACGTTCACCAGCCTGTTCCAGGGCGGCCTGTTCGATAGGTTTCCTACGCTGAAAGTAGTCGTCGTGGAGACCGGCACAGGGTGGCTTCCCTGGTGGCTCGAACGGATGGACCACCTCTTCGACAAGCTGAGCTTCGGAGTGCCTTTGAAGCTCCGGCCCAGCGAGTATTTCGAGCGTCAGTGCTGGATACTGGTCGACCCCGATGAAAAGACCGTGGGCGCCACACTGAGCTTCGTTGGACACGACAGATTCATGTGGGGCTCCGATTATCCCCACACCGAAGGGGAAGCGGGCGCACTGGATGAGTTGAAGGAGAACATTGCTCCCCTGTCCGGGGAGACCCAGAACAAGATTCTAGGCGAAACTGCCATCGAGCTTTACGGCCTGAGCTCCTGAGGAGCTGACAAGAGCCTTTCAAGACCGCCATTCGTCCCAGCCGGAGCATCGTCACATGTTGCCAAGACCCAGCAAAACCGAGCATACCCAAGTCACCTCCTTCACCGGTGAGACCAACGTCCTCATCCCCATGAGGGACGGCACGGTGCTCCGGGGCGACGTTTACAGACCAAGCGGGCCGGGCCGGTGGCCCGTGATCTTGGGGAGGATCCCCTACGGCAAGCACAAACCCCGTTACCGGTCCTTACACATGGACTGCGTTCGTGCCGTCTCCAGAGGGTACGCAGTGGTGATCCAGGACGTCAGGGGCCGGCACGCCTCCGACGGGGAGTTCTATCCCTTCCGCTACGAGGATGAAGACGGGTTCGACACCGTCGAATGGTGCGGCGCTCAGCCCTGGAGCGACGGAAACGTCGGCATGTTCGGCATGTCCTACCATGGGACTACCCAGTGGCTCGCTGCCGTGGAGGCGCCCCCTTCCCTGAAGGCCATAGCCCCGGGATTGACTTCCGCGGACTTCTACGATAGCTGGACCTACCTGGGCGGGGCATTTCACCTCTGGTGGACGGGCCAATGGTCCGCCGGTTTCGCCCTGGACAACCTTCGCGGCACGCAGCCCGAAAAGGCGGACGCCATCGCCGAGCTCCGGGAGTGGACTCGGGACCCGCTGTCCATTGCCCGGCACCTTCCCGTTCGGGAGATGCCGGCACTGAAGGGAGTGGCGGACTACTACTACGACTGGTTGGATCATCCCACCTATGACGACTACTGGAAGGCGCTGGGGGCGTGGGAGAGGCTGGCCAATACTCGAGTTCCCGCACTGAACATCGGCGGCTACTACGACGGCTTCATTCGAGGGACGTTGCGCTGCTATCAAGGGATGAAGGAGAACGGATCGACGGACCAGTCCAGAGAGCAGCAGCACCTGGTCCTGGGCCCCTGGATACACAGCCACCTGCTTCCCCCCAGCGCGGGACAGCGACATTTCGGCGGAGCGGCCTCCGGGGATGCCATCGATTATCACGGTATGGTGCTGGCCTGGCACGACCACTGGCTCAAGGGTGAGGACAACGGCCTCGAGACCGACCCCCGGGTCTACTACTTCGTGATGGGAGAGAACGCCTGGCGGCAGGATGAGAGCTGGCCGCCCGAAGGGGCCTCGGTCAGACCCTACTACCTGGGAAGCGATGGTAAAGCCAACAGCTCCGGCGTAGATGGCGTCCTTAGCCAGGAGCCGCCGAGGGAGCGGGAAGCCTACGACACCTATCTCTACAATCCCCTGAACCCTGTGCAAACCGTCGGGGGGCCCTATTTGCCGGGAATACCGGGCATAGTCGAGGCCGGGGCTGCCGAGCAGGGTGCCGTGGAGCGAAGGGAAGACGTCCTGGTCTACACATCTGCACCCATGGAGAGCAACCTGGAGGTCGTCGGAGAGGTCTCGCTGGTGCTCTGGGCCGTCACGACCGCTCCGGATACCGATTGGACCGCAAAGCTGACCATCGTGGAGCCCGATGGATCCTCCTACAACCTGTGTGAGGGAATGCTGAGGGCCTCGTGCAGGGAGTCGCTGGAGACCCCTTCGGCCATAGAGCCCGGACGGGCCTACGAGTACCGGATAGACCTCGGCCCGACGGGCATCCGCTTCAAATCCGGCCAGCGTTTTCGCCTGCAGATCACATCCAGCAACTTCCCGGTTTTCGCCAGGAACCTTGGTACGGGCGGCCAGGTCCATCAGGCTGAAGAGGCCGTCACCGCGATCCAGACCATTCTCCATGATGCGGCACATCCCTCCAGGCTGCTCCTGCCCGTGGTGGAATCCTAGGCCCCGGCCTCTTCGTGCCTTCTCGTCCAATCCGACACTAACTCCTAAACCAAAGATGAAGTGAAGGGGGCAACCATGGCGAAACAAGATCTGGCGGGGAAAGCCCAGACCGTACTTGGACTTATCGAGCCGGAGCAACTTGGGGTAACCCATACCCACGAACATCTACTGGTTTCCACCGCCGTTCTCCACAAAGAGCCGGAAGAGGCGGCCGCCAAGGGCAGATACTACGCTCCCGTCAGCATGGAGATCCTTGGTTGGCTGCGACATGGCCGCGGCAGCAACTGGGACAATGCTCGTCTCGATGATGTGCAGACCACCATCGATGAAGTCATGCTCTACAAGCAGTTCGGCGGATCGACCCTGGTCGACGCCACCAGCATTGGCATCGGCCGTGACCCGATTGGACTGACCCGTATCTCGAGAGAGACGGGTGTCAATATCATCATGGGATCCTCCTACTACGTGGCGGCGGCGCACCCAGAGGGCATGGACGCCAAAAGCGAGGACGACCTGACCCGCGAGATCGCAAGGGACACCCTCGTCGGGGTGGGCAGCACCGGCATCAAGGCGGGGGTAATGGGAGAGATAGGTTGCTCGTGGCCGTTGCATCCCAACGAGCGGAAGGTGCTTCGTGCCTCGGCCCGTGCCCAGCGGATCACCGGTGCGCCCATCCTCATCCATCCTGGCCGGGATGAGAGGGCTCCCATGGAGATCATGCAGGTCCTGCTGGATGCGGGTGCGGAGGCCGAGCACATCATCATCGGCCACCTGGACCGCACTATCTTCGATCTCAAGCTGCTGAAGGAGCTGGCTGAGACAGGGTGCTTCCTGGAATACGATGTCTTCGGACAGGAGACATCCCTGTATCCCGCAGCGTCCTACATCGATATGCCCAACGATGCTCAGCGCCTCAAGATGCTGGCCTACCTCATCAGTGAAGGACACGGGGGACAGATACTGGTATCCCACGATGTCGCCGTAAAGCACCGCCTCGTCCGTTACGGCGGTCACGGGTACTGTTACTTCCTGGAGTACATGGTGCCGAGAATGCGAGTGAAGGGCTTCGAGGAGGAGGCGATCGAAGCGATGTTGGTTGATAATCCCAAGCGGGCCCTCACCTTCGCCGAATCTAAAGACGGCTGATTTTCCGCATCGGTTGCGGAAAGGTGTAAACTTACGCAACAGGCTAGGGTAACAACAGAGGAGACAATATGCGTTTCGATAGCTCCATCTACTGGCATACAGGGGAAGTGATACCGTGGCACCAGCAGGTGCAGGAGTATCGGGAGTTTGTGACGTCGCTGGAGGAGCTGGGATTTGTTACCGCCTGGGTTGCGGAACATCACCTGGCCCACGATGGTTACTTCTCCTCCGCCACCAACCCTATCCTCACGGGTCTGGACATGGCCCTCCATACCAAAAAGCTAAGGGTGGGCCAGAGCCCTACATCGATCTGTGACTGGCATCCCATCAGGGTAGCCGAGGACATCGCTGCGCTGGACCACATGACCAAGGGGCGGGTCGATTTTGGAGTCGGCCGGGGCACCGACTTTCGCTGGGCCGCCCAGCTAAATCCCCTAGCAGATAGGCGTAACGACGAGCAGAACTACGCCCTCTTCATCGAATCGCTGGACGTCATCCTCAAGTCCTGGACCGAGGAGGCCTTCAGCCACAAGGGCAAGTTCTACACTTTCCCAACTCCCGGATGGAAAGAGCACAATCCCGTCGTGAATCTGGTACCGCCCCACTACACCCCCGATGGAGAGCTGGTCGCCATATCGGTGTTGCCCAAGCCCTATCAACAACCTCATCCTCCCGTCTGGCAGATGGTAACCAGCAACAAATCCTGGGCTTACGCGGGCACCCGCGGAATCAATGCCATGGGTTCGGCACGCTCCCTGGAGGGAAACCGAGAGTCCTTCATGGCCTACAAGGACGCGGCAAACGCCGAGGGTCGCGACTTGGCACTGGGCGAGAATGCCTCCATCCAGTACATGACCTTCTGCGCCAAGACCATGGAAGAGGCCGTCAAGATAGCTCGGCCCGGAATCAACGCCCTCTACAGTCACATATCGACCCGTCCCGATAGGTTGCGGCCAATGATCATGGGCAAGGATGAGAAGCTTAGTGACGAAGACCTCAACTGCGACTGGTTCGACTTTCTCTGGAAGCATGACGTCATCATTGTGGGAACTCCGGACTACATCGCCGAGCGACTCGATAACCTGCAGCGAGAGATCAGCTTTCAACACTTCCAGATATTCCCAAGCATCCCCGAGATCACCTTCCGCCAGTACATGGACTGCCTCGAGCTCTTCGGCACCGAAGTGATGCCGCGGTTCGAGGAGAAGGCCGGCGCCAGGGAACAGATCTCGGTGGCGGACGGCTAAAGAGTCGGCTGCAGCAGCTTCAAGGCAAGTCGACTAATCAGCTGTAAATTGCCAAGAGCCAGGATGTCTTACAACAATACCTTCACCCTGGAAAACAATAGCTTTCCCGCTGTCCCTGCGTCCGCCGGGACCTGGGACGTGAGATTGCTGGTGCTGGTCAAACAGTCCTGACAAGGAGGACACGCATGGCTTTGGAAAACCTGATTTCGGCCGATTCCCATGTCATCGAACCGCCCGATCTATGGGAGGGAAGGATAGATCCCGAGTATAAAGACCGGGCGCCACACCTTGAATGGACGGGCGAGACCCACCGCTGGTACATCGATGGAGACATGCCTGCAGGGCCTGGCGGGGAGGTCCTATCCGAGGCGGGCAAGAGGTACGATGATCCGGACTCCATGAGCATAGATTCCAGATTCGAAGGTGTTCGGCCCGGGGCTTACCAACCGGACATCCGCTTGAAAGACCTGGAGATGGACGGAGTCGTCGGCGAGGTGGTTATCCCAACGGTACCCACTCGGTTCTACAGCCTCCCGCTGGATAGCCAGATCCTCTCCGCCAGCCTGAGGGCCATGAACGATTGGATGGCCGAGTTCTGCAACCCCTACCCCGATGTCTTCAAGGGCCTGGGGATGATAAACCTGGACGACGTGCAGGATGGAGTGAGAGAGTACGACCGGTGCCTCGATATGGGCCTGGCGGCAATGATGGTGTCCGCCTTCCCCGGGGAAGAAAAGATGTACTACCAGCCCGAGTTCGATCCCCTATGGGAGAGGGCGCAGGATAGCGGCAGGCCCCTGGTTATACATACGGGCACTCAGCGTTATGGCCCGACCAGTCCTCCGACCACATTCGCTCAGACTTCCTTCTCGGTGCAGGGCGCGACTTCAACATTTAACCCTGAGCACTGGGTTATGCGCTCCATCTCAGCGATGATGTTCGGCGGCGTGTTTGAGCGTTATCCTGAACTTAAGATCGCTTTGATAGAGTTCGAGATAGGCTGGGTGCCCTACTACCTGGAGCAGATGGACCGGAACTACAGCGACCTTCGCTACACCCAGGAGATCGCCTTCAAGAACGATATGATCCCCAGCGATTTCTGGCGTTCCAATGTCCTGATCAACTTCATGGAAGACCGGATCGGCCTGATGCACAGGGACATCATAGGAATCGATAATCTCATGTGGGGGTCGGACTATCCCCACCGGGAGTCCACCTGGCCCCGTTCCAGGGAGGTCTTGGCCGAGATTCTTCAAGACGTCCCCGCCGAGGAGCAAACGAAGTTCGTCTACTCCAACGCTGCGAAGCTTTTCGACTTTAAGGTTTAGTACAGGTCCAGACGACTAGGACGCGGCCAGGCTGGTAGCTTCAGAACTGCTAGTCTGTCGAAGGGCCCTCGAGGCGGTAGGCGTCCGGGTGGGGTTTCAGAGGCCGCAGCATCCACATCGGCCTTCGCAGGCCCCCAGGGCCGGGAGCCGGGCGAGTCCGGCCGAGCCATCTCTTGTACACCTGGGAGGCGGCTTCCCCGCTTACGGAGATGTCCCCGTAGCTCAGATCGGGCCCCGCTTTGGTCACCGTAACTTTCTGATGCCAGCAATGCCCCCCGCTGATCGGGTCGGGTTGCACCGGAAAGACCAGGTTCTGGTGCACGCCGCCATCGCTCCACCAGATACGCTCTGAGTCCGGGTCGCTGCTCTCAAAGGGGGTGACGCCCTTTAGCTGGCGCATCGACCACTCTCCTCCCTCTCGTTCGATGGCCACCAGAGCCGAGTTCCACCGGTCGCTTCCAGAGTCCTCGTGAAGCCGCCACCTACCTAGGTGGTGAGAGCAGGCCACAACGCCGGGACGAATGCTCTCCGTTACCCACACCCGGTCGACAAAGTAGCCTATCTCCGTCTCCACCTTTACCAGGTCATCCACATCGACACCGATGCGATCGGCGTCCACGGGATTGATCCACACTGGGTTGACGTGGGCGATCTCGTGAAGCCACTTGGCGCCGTTGGTGCGGGTATGGATCAGAGTGGGCAGGCGAAACGTAGGTAGAAGTACGTACTCGTTTCGAGAGGAGTCGATCTTGGAGTGATGGACCTGGCTGGTGATCTGGGGCATACGTGCCCGCTGCCGGGAGTCCCTCGGATAGATTGGAATCGCATATTCGGGCCAGCCCCATTCCACCAGGGTGGTGGAGTAGATCTCCAACATGCCCGAAGGAGTAGGGAAGCCTTCGACAAGCTGGTCGTCCACCGATATCCCGGCCCTCGTACGGCCCTTTTGGTCCGAGAATGGCCCAGGGTAGGGGCGAAGGTTGACCTTGGGCGGAGGTGTGGAGCGCCAGATGATTCCGGTATCTTCATCCAACTCGGCTTCCTCTGTTACTTCCGGGGAGAGCGTCTTCTCCTGCTGATCGTATACGTCCGTGGTTACCTGGAAGACGCCGTATCTCCTCATGTACTCCATGGGCGTGAGGCCTTCGCTTTGCGCAGCCTCAGGCAGTCTGGGTACCGAGTTCTCAAAGATCCACCGGTAGTACTCTTCTATGGAGATCTTCTCTCCCGGCCGATACGGCGACTCGAAGTGGCGCCGTATGCCTAGGGAGCCATCGGGGTCGATCTTCCAAGAGAGCTCGATCCAGAACTCGTTCTCTTCCCACACCTCACCCGGATTGGCCTGATGGGTGAAATCTATCTGCTCGCCGGCCTTTTCCCTGGCTACCCTGAGCACCGGTTGACGGAAACCGAGCCACTGGGAAGCGTGGCTCTCGTAGCTGTGGAGGTCGTGACGCTCCGGGGCGAGGCCCATGGGCAGCACGTAATCGGCGTACTGGGCGGTCTCACTCCATACGGGGGTAAGGGCGACGTGCAGGCCGATACGACTCTCATGCTGGAACATTTCGATCCAAGAGAAGCCGTCGGGGTTGGTCCACACGGGGTTGTACACTCGGGTGAAATAAACGTCGATGGACCTGTCCCGCTCCTTAAGTAGGTGAGGCAGGAGAAAACTCATTTCGAAATGGGACAGCGGGAACTCGGGAGGAAAGTGTACGTCGTTCCAGCACTCGAGCGGTGGAGGTTGAGTAACAGCCCGCGGCACGAACTTGGCCCAGGCATTGGGCAACGTGCCTCCAGGAGTGCCCACCGAGCCGGTGAGCACATTGAGGAAGAAGAGGGCCCGGGGCACCATCCATCCGCCCAGATGACCCGCCGCCGCATTCCTCCAGATGTGACTGGCGAAGGCCGTCCCGGCCTGGGCCACCTCCTTGGCTATGGTGAGAAGCAGATCCGGTGACACGCCGGTCTCCTCCTCGGCCCATTCGAAAGTGTAACCTCGATAGAGGTCCTTCAACAGCGTAATTAAGCCATCGAAGGAGGTATCCTCCGGCACCTGGTCCAGCAGCTCCTGGCCCACCAGGTAGCCCAGGTAGGCCTCATCCTTCATCAGCTGCCGCCAGTTGGTCCACCTCTCCAGGAAGGCACGGTTGTACAGGTCCTCTTGAATCAGGTAGTTGGCGATGGCCAGCAGCAGCCCGGCTTCGGTGCCTGGTCGAGGGGCCAACCAGTAGTCGGACTGGGAAGCGGTGTTGGACAGGCGGGTATCGATCACCGCTACCTTGGCGCCCGATGATTGGGCCTCCACGATACGCTGGGCCTGGGGCACAAAGTAGTGACCCGACTCCAGGTGAGAGCTCATGAGGAGGATGAACCGGGCGTTGGCATGGTCGGGGGTGGGCCGGTCCATACCCATCCACGCCGCATAGCCAAAACGGGCGCTGGAGGAGCATATATTGGTGTGGGAGTTGTGGCCATCGACGCCCCAGGCCTGGAGGACCCGTTCCGTATACAGGTCCTCTCCGGGTCGGCCCACGTGATACACCACTTGGTCTCGGCGGTCCTCGATGATGGCGCGGCGGATGCGCTGAGCGATGTCGTCCATCGCTTCGTTCCAGGAGACCCTTTGCCACTTGCCATCTCCTCTTTTGCCGGTATTCCGCAGCGGGTACAGGATGCGCTCGGGGTTGGTGACCTGGCTCAAGGTCGCTGGCCCTTTGGCACAGTTCCTGCCCCGGCTTGCGGGGTGGTGGGGGTGGCCCTCCAGCTTGCGAATCTGCTGGGTGTCCTTGTCTACGTATGCGAGAAGCCCGCAGGCCGACTCGCAGTTGAAGCACGCCGTCGGGATCAGGCTGTATCGCCGTTCCACCTTCCGTGGCCATTCCTTGGGGTCGTACTCCGTCCAGTCATCCCAGTCCTCGACGTCAGGCCCGGATTTCAGACCCCGAGGTGCTTCCGATTGGGCCCCTGCCTGATCTTTGCCTATTGCCATTTCGTTCCTGCTCTCAACCCTATAGACGTACTGAAGATACTAGCTTTGCGGGACCGATTGTCCTGCCTGGACATAGGCGTGCTCGTAGAGCAAAAGGCCGGCAAGAGCCGACGCCGATGCGGCGATGTGAGTCCAGTCGGGCGACCCAGCCAGGGCCATCGCAGTAAGGACGAAGGGTACGAGGCCTCCGAGAAGTATGCCGGTCCAGTAGTAGATTCGATACCTACCCAAGAACATGTTCCGAGCAGCGGCCGCGGCCTGGGGGGTGGGGTGGAGATTGACAAGATCGCTCAGCCCGAGGGCCAGGAAGGCGGAGACCGAGATGATCAACGCCCACTGCAGTAGAGTCACGCCCCTTGTCTCCAGGTCTACGAAGCTGCTCAGTATCAGCAGCGATGCGGAGCCGGCGACTACGGCGTGGGCGATGAAGGCCAGCACCAGCAGAGGATTTTGCCATAGGTCTCGACCCTTGGATTGACTTAGCAGGAAAGCGGTATACGCGGCCACGGCAACGGAGGTAACGAGACCGGCCCATCTCAGTACCTGGATGAGCTCTCGCAACTCGGCGAGGGCAGCGACTAGGAATAACAGCAGCAGCAATCCGTGGACGCTTATAATGTACGCGCCCCGTACCAGCCACGACCTCCACTGAGGTCGAGTCAACACATAGTAGAATCTCCTGGGATGGGATAGGTCCCAGACCAACAGCAGTCCGGTCAATCCCAAGAAGGCCACTGATAGTACGGTAATGATTACTTCCCAGCCTTGACTGAGGGAGATGCCAAGTATCCCGAGGATAGCCATCATCAGAAATGCACCCGAGGCGATCGACTTGGTCCAGGTATAGGTGGAGACCCTCCAGTCCCAAGGAATCCGGTGGGGCTGATCGTAGACCAGGATGGCGGCAGCTGCGCTCCGGTCCGGGGCCCCACTTCTCTTCCGTTCGACGGGGTCCATGACGGTCCCGCCAGGCAAGGCGTCGGGTTGAGACTGGGCCCACGGCAGTCTGCCTTGAGCAGAAGCGCTCTTGGGATTCGAGGCGTGTTGAGGGTCGAGGGTACGATCGCTGGCGCCCACGTAGTGAAGCTTGGGAACAGTCTTTTTTTCGGGGCGCCTGACCTGGACGTCGCCGTCTTCCAGTATCCGGGACACCTGGCTGCTTGGATCGTTCATGTCTCCGACTATAATGGCCTGCGTAGGGCAGACGACTACACAGGCCGGTTCAAGGCCGATATCAATGCGATTGGTACAGAAGTTACACTTCTCGGCGCTATGGCTCTCGGGATCGATGTAGATGGCGTCGTAGGGGCAGGCTGCTATGCAGGCCTTGCAGCCGATACATATGTCCCTGTCGAAATCTACGATCCCGTCGGGACGCCGGTACATGGCGCTGGTGGGGCACGCAGCGACGCAGGGAGGCTCGTCGCACTGGTTGCATCGGGTAACCTGGAAGTCGTATTTCGAGTCGGGGAAGGTCCCGACCGCTACCTGCTTCACATAGGTGCGGGTGACTCCCAGCGGGACGCTATGCTCCTGCTTGCAAGCGATGGTACAGGCATGACACCCGATACACCTGGTCTGGTCTATGACCTTGCCCCACTTTATCTCTCGTGCATCGTCGCTCATAGCCCGTTACCGCACCGTATTGAATCAACGTTGGCCTACCGTAAGAGAAGATTAGCAGTAGGGCGTTACCGATGACAATAGCTGAAGAGATAGTTTTGGGAGCATTGCTCGGCTTTGCCACGGGGTTGACCGGGGTTGGGGGGGCGGCGCTGACCATCCCTGCCCTGGTCTTCCTGTTGGGATTCTCGACGGTAGGCTCGGTTGCCGTATCCTTCCCCTTTGTCGCAGTCATCAAGCTCTTTGGCTTCTTCCAGCACCGCCGCCAGGGGACGTTCCATCTGCGTCTCAGCCTGGCGCTGCTCGTAGGGAGCATTCCGGCCACCGTGCTAGGCGTATTGATCATTTCACGGCTCTTCGACCGGTTCGGGGAAGAGCTGGATTTGTGGCTCAATCTCTCAATCGGGGCCCTGATCATCGCCAGCATAAGTCTGCTTCTGGTGCAAACCCGGTCCGCCAACCGGTCCGATGACAGGGAAGACGAGACGTTTGGCCGGCCCCAGTGGCTCCGAGGTATGGCTCTGGGCTTCCCAATGGGAGCGATCATCGGCGCGACATCCGTTGGAGCCGGCAGTATCATGATCACGCTATGTCTTATCGTGTACCGCATCAGTACAGCCAAGATAGTGGGCAGCAGCATCGGGGTTTCGCTGGTACTTATGATCGTAGGCGCCGTTGGATACGCGGGGACCGACCTGGTCGACTACTGGGCGGTCCTGTACCTCAGTATCGGCGGGGTCCCCGGAGTCATTCTGGGCAGCATGCTGATCAACAAACTGCCCCAGACGGTGCTGCTGAGGCTGGTGTCCTTGGCCGTGGTGGCTGCCGGACTCGCTCTTATAGGAAAGGGGATCCATCAGTTAACATAACACATCCGATATACAAGGGTCTGTTTTCGAAACTGCTCTCCACACCGGACATCGAGCGTTACCCCGGGAACTAGGTCGACCAACCGTTTGCCAAAATGTAGAAGCTCAGTGCTTCCACGGCTAACGGTAGGATGCTCCGTCGGCGGTCACGTAATACTCAGCAGGATGACGCCGGCCACGACCGATGCGACCCCCAGGACCTGGATGGGGTGCAGACGCTCGCGAAGGAATACGATGGCGCCAGCTATGGGCACTAGGGTGTAGCCGGCCGAGACAGCGGCGACGACTACTACGATCCCTACTTGCGTGCCTCTGGCGAAGGCGAACATGCCAGCGATCTCGATGGCGCCAATTACGAGTATTGCGAAGATGATTCTAGCGGTTAGGCGTTGGTCCGGTTCCGGCCGTTCCCTTATCGCCAAGGGCAACACGAGAACAGCCGTGAACATCCTGATCATGTAGATAGGCAGGAACCAACCCAAGTCCTTTGACAGGACCGCGATGGAGTAGTAGAAAACCCCGAAGGCGATCATGGCCAGAAATGCGAAGAAGACACCTCTTCCGATGACGACGCGTCCGCCTTTCAGCTCCCCGAGGTTTATCGATGCAAGGAAGGCACCGAGCAGGGCCGCTGTGACGCCGGCGGACCGGCCCGGAGACATGCTCTCGGCGAGGATCAGGACGGCGAGGATGATAACTATGCCCTTGTAAGCGGACATGATAGGGCTGACGATGGCCACGGGCCCACGCTGTAGAGCGGCGTAATACAGGGCGTAGTTGATGGTGTAGAGGGCACCGAGTCCGATGGCTGTGAGCCACTGCTGGCCGGATGCATGGACGATGCCGCCATCGAAGGGGACGTAGGCGGTCGCAGCCAGCACAGAGGCTACATTTACTCCGAAGATCAGCCTGAAGTGGCTGGTCCTCCGGGCCAGCAGCGCACTGGCAAACTCCGCCAGTCCGAAACCCAGGGCCGCCAGCAGGCCCATGCTCACGCTGTCAGCAATCATGCTGCTAGCCCGTCGGATACGTAGAGGAGACTACAGGTATCTGGAAAAGTCGAGACCTTCCTTGATCGTACGGTCGATGGGGGTTGCCGGATTCGGCACGACGTTACTTGAAAGAGATCCAAGAGGAGCCGGTCGTGATGGACAAAGTCTGCTAGTCGATGTCCATCGGAGCTCTAAAGGCCCTCGGTCACCACTTACTCGCGCTCTGAAACCCGACGGCTATCGTCCATATCCCCTAGAGGCGAGGGCCAGGGACACCTCTTCGCCTGCCTGGTGGCCGTCGAGATCGACCATCTTGCCGTCTTTGATGACGGTCTCCAGATTTGTCGTGTCCTGCAAGACCCGGATGTCGGCCACCGGATCGGTATTCCAGACCGTCAGGTCGGCCAGTTTGCCTTCCTCGATGGTACCGACCTCTCCGTCCAACCCGACCGCCCAGGCGTTGTCCCTGGTGAATGCAGAGATCGCCTCCAGCGGCGAGTACCTCGACTCTCGCACCATGAGCGCCGCTTCCCTGGCGTGGTATTTGCCATAGGGCATGATGTCGGAGTTGCCGGAATCGGTGCCGGCCAGCACCCTGATGCCCAGCCCTCGACACTTCTCGATGACCCCCGCCACCCCTTCCAGGTTGCGTTTCACCAGGTCCGTTTCCTCGTCGGTAGAGACATCCTCCCAGCCGGATTCCAACACCCGCTCCAGGAAGGTTGCGGCCGGCAGAATGGGGATCCCGGCCTCGGCGACGGCTTCCAGGTCTTCATCGGTGGCCAGATCGGCGTGCAGTATGCAGTCCACGCCGGCCTCGGTGGCGTCCCGTGTCGAGCCGGTGCCCCTAGAATGGATGAACACCCTGGTGTTGCGCCGGTGTGCCTCTCCCACCACCGCCGATAGCTCCTCTCGAGAGATCGTTTGCGAATCGCCCCAGGTGCTGTCGGCCAGCTTGATGAAGTCGACGCCGTGCTTGATCTGGCGTCTCACCTCGGTGATCATTTCGGGAACGCTGTTGGCAAGCACGCCCACCGAGTGCTCCGGAGTTCCAACCCACGAGGGCTCGTTATCGATGATGCTGCCGTAGGTGACGATAAACCGGCCGGCGCAGGCTATACGGGGCCCTTCAAGCAGTCCGGTGTTTATGGCATCTCTCAACGCTACGTCGATGAACCAGGTCCCACCCGGTACGGCGATGCTGGTTATTCCCGCGCGCAGCACCTCGCGCGCATTGATAGCGGCCCGAATCGTTCCCATCTCGGGGTTTGCCGTCCCCCGCCCTCCGGGTACGCCCGGAAACTCTGGAAAGCCGAAAGAAAGGTGGCAGTGGGCATCGATGAGGCCAGGCATCACCCATCGACCCGATGCGTCGATAACGTGGACTGTAGGGCCGTTCACGTCGATGTGTGCAGGCAATTCGCCGACGTTGGTGATGCGGTTACCTTCGATGACAATAGCCTCGTTGGCCATTGGCTGCCTGCCCGTGCCGTCGATGAGCGTGCCGTTTTCGATTACAGTGATCGCGTTGCTGCCGTTCCTCAT
Source organism: Dehalococcoidia bacterium (assembly GCA_965197645.1). GTDB lineage: Bacteria > Chloroflexota > Dehalococcoidia > Plut-88900 > Plut-88900. The sequence goes on from OZ240219.1 coordinate 2,310,445, forward strand.
GCTTCTACCCCTCCTGCGTATCCGGCCCCTTCTTCGTACACAGCATACTACCAGATTTGCCCGGTAAATCGAAAGCGGACCGGCCACCCGACGGTCTTGTTGATGGGGACATATCCATTTCAAGGCCCTCTCCCCAAGTCCTGTTGCCGGATGTGGACTCTCCTTCCGGTGCGGGCATATACTAGGCCCAGTCTTCCCATTCCATCTCTGTATCCGAATCGCCCGTCCATCGGAGGAAGTGATGTGTGCAGCGAGCTACCCCAGCTGGGAAAGGTTCCTCAAGACCAGCCGGGCCAGAAGGTACAAATGGCCTCTCGTGGCCCCGGAGACACCCTCCTTCATGGGCGCTCCTCCCGTGACGAGACCCGATGAGATCAAGGGGGCCGACATCGCCATACTGGGCGCGCCCTACGTCGCCACCTATGGCGATCAGTACGCAGGGGTCCACATGAACGAATGGATCGCAGCGCCCAAGAGGGTCCGCCAACAGTCGGTACGGTACCCCGGCGGCTATATCCAGGACTTCGACATCGAGGTGTTCGACCACATCAACGTCGTCGACTATGGAGACGTGGACATACCCCTGTCCCTGATGCAGAACCAGACCGCGGAGGGAATACTGGATGCCCAGGCGATGGTGGAGGAGAAAGTGAGTCATATTCTGGACGCCGGGGCCATCCCCATCGTCATAGGCCAGAACTCGCCCTGCGGCACCTATGCCGTCGCCAAGCCCATCTGTGAACATACCATGGGCCAGGTCGGCTGCATCAGCCTGGATACCCACTGGGATTCTCTGACCTTCGACGAGCTGACCAACGACCCTCGGATCGCAGGCAGCGGCTGCTGGAAGTACAGAATGTACCAGTTCCAGCCCACCATGCATCCTCGTAGCCTTGTCGAGATAGGAGAGCGGGGCCCGATGGAGGAGCGAGAGACCGTCCACCACTACATCGATGACGGGGCTCGGTTCATCTCGTCCTGGGACGTCAGAAGCGGTGTCGGAATAGAAGGTGTCGTGGACGCCCTGGACCAGGCCTATCGCGGCACAAACGGCGTCTACGTTCACTTCGATATGGACGTTCTCGGCGGAGCGGGTCCGGCGCCGGGCGACATCCTGGGCGAGCTGGCCGAACCCATCGGGTTGACCGACTACGAGACGATCCGCATCGCCCACGAAATCGGTAAGCGAGGCCTCTCCGGTATGTCCCTGGTCGCCATCCCGCCGGGATCCCAGGTCATCTACCGGGTGATAGTCTATGTGATAATGTACCTGATGGCCGGCATGGCCATGAGGACAGACTAGCCAATTAACATAAAGATATAGATCGGGACGTTTGATGAGCCAGATACTGTTCCAGAACTGTACCCTTCTCGACACCATCGAGGGCCGTATGCTCCCCGAGTACCACGTGCTGGTCGAGAATGATGGCATCAAAGAGGTCTCCGACCGCCCCATCACGTCGTCCGGCGCCCATTCCGTGGACGTCGGAGGCCGCACCCTGATGCCCGGGTTGATCGACGTGCATGTTCACGCCACCGATTCGACTATGAACTTCGAAGAGATGGCCCGCAAACCGGTCACTCTCATAGCCCACGAGGCAGCGCGCATCCTGGAGCGAATACTGGCCAGGGGTTTTACCTCGATCCGTGACGCCGCCGGCGCCGACTACGGGCTCGTCGCCGCAGTCGATAGGGGCCTAATTCAGGGCCCTCGCATCTTCCATTGTGGCAAGGCGATCAGCCAGACGGGAGGCCACGGCGACTTTCGGCCCCTGGGTGACTACGATCAGCTCTGCTCCTGCACTATTCATACTGGATTCATGTCCCACGTAGCCGACGGCATCGATGCAGTGCGAAAGGCCGCCCGGGAGGAGCTGCGACGAGGGGCACATGCCATCAAGATCATGGCCTCGGGAGGCGTTTCGTCGCCCATGGACCCGATCTGGAACATCCAGTTCTCCAGCGGTGAGATACGGGCCATAGTAGAGGAAGCGGCCAGCTGGCACACCTACGTCCTGGCCCATGCCTACACCCCGGAAGCCATCTCTAGAGCCGTTCGTGAAGGCGTCCGCACCATCGAGCACGGCAACCTGATAGACCAGCCAACCGCTCAGCTCATGGCCGAGCGAGGCGCCTACATAGTGCCCACCCTGGTGACCTACGGCGCTATAGACCGGTTCGGTAGAGAGCACAACTTCCCCGAGGTCAGCCAGCGCAAGGTGAAAGACGTTCTCGAATACGGGTTGTCCTCTCTGGAGATAACCCGGCAGGCGGGTGTCAGGATGGGCTTCGGTACGGACCTGCTCGGCGAGCTCCACGACCACCAGTCCGAAGAGTTCCTGATCCGCTCCGAAGCCATGTCCTCCATGGAGATCATTCAGAGCGCCACGTCGGTCAATGCAGAGATACTGAAGCAGGAAGGCCGGTTGGGGGTGATTGCCCCAGACGCAACCGCCGATCTGCTGGTAGTAGACGGTGATCCCGTCCAGGACCTGCAGCTGCTCCAGGACCAGGGCGCCCATCTCCCCGTGATCATGAAGGCCGGCGAATTCATCGTGAATCGCCTGTAAGACCGCCGGTTACCTGATCGGTAATGATAGTGCAAGGACAGGCCTGGCTTCGATGGTGTAGATATATTAGAGTTCGAAAGGAGCCCCAATGTCAGAGCTAAACATCGGCGATCCGGCGCCTGAATTCAGCCTTCAGGACTGCCACGGCAACACAGTTTCGCTGAGTGACCAGCGAGGCAAGAAAGTCGTCTTATACTTCTACACCAGTTCGGGGGGCGGTAACTGAACCCGCATGGCTCTCGGGTACCGAGAGAATGCTCAGCTGCTGGCGGACAACAACATAGTCGTGTATGGAATGAACGACAAGGACGCTGAGAGCGCCAGGGAGTGGATAGAGAAGGAGCAGCTGCCCTTTACCGTACTGATGGACTCGGACCGAGAAGTCGGCATCGCTTACGGGATGTCGGCTGCGGACTCGGAACGGTACGTGGCGAACAATGCCGAAGGTCGCCGTCCTGCGGTAGCCATCGACGAGCAGGGTAGGATAGCCGCCTGGGAGCCGGACATGAATGCCGTAGACCAGATAGCAGCTATGCTGGCCCGGCTATAGCCCGCGGGCTATCCGCAACCGAAGAATCCCTCCGAAACGGCGTCCTTGATCGCCTGGGCCACCTCCACCGGTCGTTGGATAGGCACGTCGTGGACCGAGTCCTCCATCCAGACCACTCGTGCGTTCGGAATGAGCTTCGCTGCCTGCTCGACCTCGATCTCCTTCCTCTCCTGCCAGCTCCTCTCCGACTCCGGTGGGCTGCTCTGCCGGGCGGGCATCAGCAACACCGGACAGGGGATGCTGCTGTATAGTCCGGACACCTTCTGGTCCCATAACGCCCGCACTATGAGCATGTGCTTGTCCAACCGGAGCCGAGGCAGCACGTAGCCATCGGGCTGTACCTCGAAGTTGTTCTTGAGGAAGTCCTCGGCGTGCTTCCTCCACAGGGAGTTCGGGCCCCAGTTCTTGCCTCGCTCCAGGAAGTCGTCCCATGTCATCCGCATGCTTCGGAAGTCCGGCGGCGTCAAGGCCTTCGCCGTCTTCTCCCAAGTGGCGCCTGGGTGTGCCGAGGGATCGATAATTCCGCCATCGATGCAGACCAGGCCGGACAGCAGATCCGGGTGGTCCGAGGCCAGTTGGACTGCAACGTTCCCTCCCCACGAGTGCCCCACTACCAGCGGCCGCTTCAAACCCAGCCCATCGATTACTCCCGCCACGTCCGACGAAAAGCTGGAGAATTCGTACCCACCCTCCGGCTTGTCGGTCAGGCCGTGCCCTCGCTGGTCTATAGCCACGATGCGAAAATCGCTCAGCAGGGGGGCCAGCATGTCCCAGAAGCGGGCATTGGAAGCCAGTCCGTGAAGCAGCAGTACGTCCCTGCCCTCGCCGCCCCAGTCCCGATAGTGGAACGAAAGGCCCTCGGCGGTTATATAGCTGTCGCTAACCGGCATCCGTTCCGGTCTCACAATGGGAAGCGTGCAGCGGCAGAATTGTGAACCGCTTGATGGGAAATGTCGATAGAGGGATGTGGCATTCGCGCAGACCACGATGTTAAATGCCAGTCAGCCGCTGATATGCAAGCCTTCTTGGGCTTCTTTGGCATGGGTTACAACCTCCTTTTGAATGGCGGTGACTTGATGCGCTGGACACGCGAGAGCTGTGCTTAGTGGCTACCCGGGTCTTCCTTCGATGAGTTGGAAGTCACTAGGAAAGTTCTGACTGTGCAGTTTCCATCCTGATAATCTTAGCGGCTTCTTCAGTGCCTGGGGGTAGTATCTCTACGCATTTCTCATCATCGTAGAGTTCCACAAGACGTTGACTGTGCATCCTGCGCAATAAAGTCCTGAAATATCTAACATTACGATACTCAATCCACCGCAAGAGTTCGGATGTACGAACAGGACTTGTCGATGTAGCCAACAACAAGAGTATCTGAGATTGCACCTTCAGAGTCGGTAGCAGGACACGACGCGTATCGGGGCCTTCCCATATGAGTGGAACTCGTCGTTGAGCAAGATGATCTACTAGCGACTGGGCCTCTCCAATGGTTACATCATGGAGTACTCGTACCAATTCTCCCATCACCCAACTGCAACTCGCGACGACGAAAGCGGCGTCCATGTAGTTGGGGTTGACGTCCCCTCCCACATGCCCAACGCCTCGATTGTTCCTGACCTCGAAAAGCGTGGGCAGGAGCCTCGGTATGAGAATCTGAAAACTTCTGGGCACATGCGTGTTCTGCTCTAACCGGCGGCATGCTCCTACAAAATCCTGTGGTTTCTTGGGGGTGTCTGGATAACTTCCACTTGCATGGCCTTCGAGAACCGTGAAAACAATCTCGCAAAATCTACCCCCGCTCAACTCGGAAGGAAGCCACCTGTTCTCTGAGAAGGAGTGAAGAATGTTCTGGTATTCCTCCAGCAGACGATCCCTCAGGCCAGTAGGCAACAAACCAAGTACGTAGTGCAGACTCACTAATCTTCACCTTCACCCAATTGCTTGAGTCCCTCGGGGGTAATGAAGAATCCTACTGATGTTTTCTCGCAGAAGCCTCTTGAGACATTCTGGTTGAGGCAGTCTGAAGCATTACTCAGCCGTTTCTGCTGATTATCTTGGAGAGCCTTGGAAACTGCTTTGGTAGTCAGGTCTTTCTCTCCGCGGTACCAAAGCCATCCGGCAGTAGCCAAGAACCGTTGAACCTGTACAGTATCGCCACCCTTCTCTCTCAAATAGCTGGCTAGCGATCTATTCGACAAAGTTTCATTCCGTTTCCCACCCAGCTTGGACGACACACTGTCTACTGGGGTAACGGTCTGTACTTTGGGAGCCAAATCGATTAGTTTGTTGATTTGCCTATCAAGCCACTCCTGGTCCCCTTCACCCGAAAAACTCAAGTTGCCTATAGTCAGTTCGATCTTGCCGCGCAGTGCTTCGGACTCCTTCATCATAGTCACTCCTTGTACTGAACCTTCGAGTCATCACTATCCATCAATACTAGCACACATAGCACGGTTGCACAATCGCTGTATGAATCATAACCCAATTCATAGTCCAGGCTGAGGAGTGTCTTGGCGGTGGAGGTGGAATTAGGTGTAAGGTGAAGTGCGGCCCGGGTCGGGAGAAGATAGGGAGGGACGATTCAGGAGTGACCTTCGCAAGAATTGATTTGATAAATCGGCATAAGAAATCGTGGACACAGCAACGCTTGAAATGACTGTTTGACATGGCTTCGGGGCAAGATGGGAGTTGTCATCTAGGGGGCTACGGCGATGGCATCGATTTCGCAGAGAGCCTCGGGAAACCCTCCGATGCTGTCCACCACCACTCCGGTGACCGCTTTCGGCTGACCTTTGAAGAACTCTTCGATAATCTCGACTGACCGGCCGTACCATCCGGCATGGGTAATGAAGTAGGACATCTTGGCTATGTCATCGATGTTACAGCCCACCGAACCAAGGGCCGACTCCACTTTTTCCAACGCGTTGCGGAACTGGACATCGAAATTGCCTGGGCCTACAAAACCACCGCCCGTTTCCAATGCCGTCTGCCCGGATACGTGAGCCAGTCCATCCGCTACTACCACGTTGCTGAAATTGAAGGGCGGCGGTTGGCCCGGGAGATTAACATAATCAGCCTTTGAAGGCGGCTTCAGGCCAATGGCATCGGCTCCGACAAGAGCCTGGGGATCGTCCAACGCCCGTATAGATACGACGTTGTCACCGGGAGGGTTGCCGTGGAAAGCTCGGTCCCTGAGGCGGGACAGCTCTCGATAGTACAGTGGGTTCGTGATGAAGTAGTTTATCTTCACCAGGTCGTTGAAACTACTACCGGCCGCTTCGAGGGCATCACCGACGCCCTTGTAAACGCCCCTCAGCTGCCGGGAAAAGGCCGAGTCCTCGCTCACCGGGTCCAGGGAGCCGGAGGACGTGAGGCACGAGACCCAGACCGTATCTCCCGTGGTGACCGATTGGGACGTGGATGAACCGGTCTCGGTAGCAGTTCTCAAGCCGGTAGTAGCGTGGGCATAGGCCTCTACGGCGATCAATGCCTCGGGGACAGCCAGGGAGGTGACGGCCACCGTCGTATTGGCGGGTGGGCCCACAGGGAAGCGACTGCCAACCACCTCGTAGTAGTCCTGAAAGTGCACCGGGTTGACGATGTAGCCCGTGAGCTTGGCCACGGCGCGAGGGCTGAGCCCCGACGCTTCCAGCACCTGCTCCACGGCATCGATGAGCCGGTTTGCCTGGGCAACGAAGTCTCCCTCGCCCACCAGTGCTCCCTCGGCGTCCAATGGCAGCTGCGCCGATAGGAACACCCAGCCGCCGGCCCTGGTACCCGGGCAAAAGGGTCCGGTTGCTACGTAGGAAGGTAGGTGGATAGCCTCGACAGCCAACATCTGATCCCCGGTGTCTTGGACGAATAACTCGCCGTTACCCATACCGGTAGTAGGGACTATCTTCGCCCCAGTCTCAGAGTTCCAGTCCGGAGGCCTGGTCCCGGTTAGCCGGCAACCATCACCCCGGCCCTACGCAGCCTGTCCGCTGCCACGTCGGCCTTCTGGAAGTCCTCCTCGGAGAAGTTGTAGAGACCGGCTCCACCGCCGAGGATGTTTCCAGCCATCTCCTTGGGCACGGTGTTCAACAGGTTGTTGGACACGTTGGGGAAGTTGGAGTCGAAGTGGGGATAGTCGGTGGACATGCACATTCGGTCGGCGCCGATCAGGTTGGCTGTCGGCTCTATCTCAGGCTCGCTGCCTTCCACGGCGGCCCAGCAGTTTCTTCGGAAGTACTCCCTGGGGCTGAGGGTAAGGTAAGGAGCGTGGGAGTCTCGATAGTTGGGATAGTCCCACTCGATGCGGGTCAGCAGCCCCGGCACCCACGAGTTCTGGGCCTCCAGGTAACCCACTCTCAGGTTCGGATGGAACTCGAAGACTCCCCCGATGAGCTGGGCTATCAGGGACTGCTGCATCTCTATCCAGTGGCTGGCCACGTGGCGGTACCACCTGTTCTCTCCGTACAACTCGTCCATGTGAGAGTACCAGGATCCGGTGCCTTCGTGGAAACACCAGGAGACGTCCAATTCCTCGTGGAGACTGTAGAGGGGGTCCCAATAGTTGGAATGCCAGTAATGTTCGTTCACCTTGTTGGGGCGAACGAAGGAGGCCACGGCCCCGAGCTCGGTCACACATCGGACCAGCTCCTGGCAGGCCAGGTTCACGTCATGCACCGGCAGGATTGCGGCGAATTTAAGCTGGTCTGGGCTGTACTGGCAGAAATCGTGGATCCAGTTGTTGTAGGCGCGACAGATGGCTGCCGAAAGGTGGGGGTCCATGTCGTTTCTGGCCAGGAAGGCTAGGCCGAAGGTGGGGAACAGGGTGGCGATATCGATCCCCTCCATCTCCATGGCCATCACCTGGGCTTCCTCGTTGTAGTTCCGATCGAGGGCGAACTGCATTTGACCGGTCTTGGCCAGGCGAGAGCTGGAGAGATTGATGAACTGGGAGGGGTCTTGGGCGGGGTCCAACTCCTCCGGCTGCTTCACTGGGATCTTTTTGCGGTATCTCTGTAGCAGTGTGTCGCTCGATGTGGGCATCCGGTCGAACACCCATTCACCTGGGACCGGTTTGCCATCTGCGCCCACCGGCGTGGTGATCCGCTCCTTGAACTTCGGGTCCAGATACCTCTGGAACAGGTCGGGCGGCTCCATGATGTGCATATCGCAGTCGACGAACCTGTAACCTTCCTTCATGGCCTCCTCCTTCGAGTGCTCTATTCCCTGTGACTCGGTAGGTTAGACGTGCCGCATGGGGCGGAAGCTTGCTATGGAGCTGTTGGCCCGAGGACCGTACGGTCCTCGGGCCTTGCGTTCGAAAATGTTTAGCCGACCGATAGGCGTTAAGTACTGAAGCGTCCGCTCTTGCCCTTTAGCCTCGGGTCTAGCAGGTCCCTCATCCCGTCTCCCAGCACGTTTATGCCGAACACTACCAGGATTATCATCACGCCGGGGAAGATGGCGAGCCAAGGCGCCCGGTGGAGATAGTTCTGGCCCTGCATGCTCAGCATGGGCGCCCCAGGAAGGCGTTGGAGGTGTGATGCCGTAGCCCAGGAAGCTCACTGCGGCCTCCGCCAGGATGGCATATCCCATACCCAGAGTAGCCAGGGTAATGATGGGGGCCATGATGTTGGGCAGGATGTAGCGGAGATTGATCCGCCATCCTGAAGCCCCGAGGGCGCGGGCTGCGTCCACATACTGATTTTCTCGCACGGTCAGGGATGCCGATCTGATGACCCTGGACAACCAGGCTACGTTGGTGATAGCCAGGGCAAAGACCACCTTTGATACCTCCCAGTTGGTCTTGCCGAGGGCATCGATCGGCGAGTTATCACCGAGGATGCTTGCCACGACTATGACGACCACCAGCCAGGGGAAGATCATCATCCCGTCTACGAGCCTTTGAGCAAGGATGTCAACCTTCCCCCCCAACCAGGCCGACCCCATGCCAATGATACAGGCAACAAGGGTCGCAATCACCACGGTGAACACGCCCACCATCATGGAGATCCGGGCGCCGTAGATTACTCTGCTGAAGACGTCCCGTCCCAGGTTGTCCAATCCCATAGGGTGGAACGGAGCTAGAGATGGACCTACCAACACGGATTGGGTGGTGCCTGCAATCCCCTCACCTAGCTCTATTCTCTCCGGGTGAGGCTCGTTAAGACCCTCGGGCGCCAGGAAGTTGGCAAAGATGCCGACGAAAAACAGTATCGCCACGATGACCAGCCCAACCGTCGCCAGCGGCTTCTGCTTTACGATCTGTCCCCATACCGTAATCCAGAGGGGGAGGTTTATCCGTCGCTCCTCAACGAGTTCGCTGGGCGGTATCCCGCCTATGCCTGTTTTGTCTAACATGCGTATCCGTCCCTAATGCTTCTTTACTTTCCTGTGCCCCTCTATCTTAGTTGTAACGTATCCTGGGATCCAACCAGCTATAGATCAGGTCTACCGCGAGATTCAGGCCGACTACTACCACGCCCATGAACATGGCGACTCCCTGTATCAGAGGGTAGTCTCGGTCTTCGATGGCCGTGAGCATTAATCCGCCAACCCCCGGTATATTGAATATGCGCTCGATGATGACCAACTCTCCGAGCTGGAATGGGATCAGCAGCCCTATCAGGGTGATGACCGGGATCATTGCGTTCTTCAGGGCGTGCTTAACGATGACGGCTCGTTCTCGGAGTCCCTTGGACCATGCCGTCCTAACGTAGTCCTGACGAAGCACCTCCAGCATCATGGACCGGGTCATCCTCATGGTCTCGGCCATCGCCGGTAGCGCCGCCACTATGGCCGGCAACAGGTAGAAGTACAGATTTTGGGCCGGATTGTCAAAGAAGGAAACATAGATCAAGCGGGGCTGCCAAAAGCCCAGATAGTAGCTGGGTACAAGTATAGCCATGCTGCCGAACCAGAAGGATGGCACGGCGAGGCCACCTATCGCAAATGTCCGTCCCACGTAGTCGCCCACGGTATCCTGCCTGATCGCCGAATAGATTCCTATGGGGATAGACACCACTAGGGCCATGGCGATGCTCATGATCATGAGCTGTACACTGGGACCCAGCTTCCGTCCCAGCTCGGCGCGTACCGACTCGCCGAAGAACAGGAAGCGCTCTCCCAGATTGCCCCCGATAACGCCCCAACGCCAACTGGTCTCTTTAGTGGTGATCCATGCCCTGACCGTGCCGGAACTGCTAACCGTCAGGTTCACGTCCACAACCGGATCACCGACGGTTCCTTTGTCAACGATCTCACCGTTTTCCCTGGCGGTCAGAGCGATCTCGCGCACGGTCCAAGAAGCGCCACCGTCGGCGGTGGAGAGTATGGTCCCACCTGAACCCACTATCATCCCGGCATCGGCGGAGCCGAAGACCAGGTCATTGAGGTCAATGCCCTCGGCCGCGCTTACGTTCAAGGGCGCCCACGCGGCCCCTCCATTGGAGCTTCGCAGGACTGAACCGGATTTGCCGACAGCCCATACGTTGAGGGAATCGGCAAAGGCTACGGCGTTAAGGTCTTCTTCGGTGCCGCTGTTTCTAACAACCCAACTGTTGCCGCCATCGTTCGTAGCGAGGATCGTGCCCGCCTCACCCACTGCCCAGCCTGTTCGTTCATCGGCGAAGCCCACGGAGGAGAGACCGGTCTCGATGGGCGTACTCTGGGTCTGCCACGAGGCGCCGCCGTCATCGCTGCGGATCACCACCCCGTTGTCTCCTACGGCCCAACCGGTCAACGCTGTTTCGGACTCAAGAAATACTACATCGGTCAATCTCTGGTCAGTGTTGCTGTTCTGCGCTACCCACGTGAAGGGGGCCCCGGGAGCGCTGGATCGCTTGCCGCCTTCCGAGGTGTGCAAGATAGTCCCGTTGTCTCCAACGGCCCAGCCGCGGTCCTCGTCCAGGATGAACATGGAGTGGAAGTTCTCGTCGCCGTTGTACTGCCTGGACCAGAGCCGACCGCCGTCGTCGGTGTTGAAGATCATGTTCTCGGCCAACCCCCAGCCCAGTACGGGCGTTAGGAAGGTGAGCTGATCGAAGGGTTTGATAACCCCCACCGCCATCTGATTCCAGGTTTCCCCAGCGTCGGAGGTCCGGTATACAAAGCCTTGTGTCTTGGGCCAGCCGAACATCCAGCGGACGTACTGTTTATGGAAGGGGGCGTCCAGTCCAAGTCTGGAGCGGGTGTACTCCTCGGCCTCTTCTGTCCCGCCGGACCTGCCGCCCCTCCCCCCGGCTTGCATGGTACTGATGATATCACCCGGCAACAGCCTAATGACGCCGACCACCAGCAACGAGGCGATCATCAACGTGGGTATGATTAGTAGAAATCGTCTTACTGCATACTGGCCCAATTTTTTCAGCCTTTCACGAAACGTTGCAGCGGGGATGTGGCGGGTACTATAAAGTAATCAGTCTTGAAACGCAACCAGTAGACCTCGCAAGCAATAAGAAGAGGGCCGCCTCAATTTGAGGCGGCCCTCTTCTACTATGCTCTTATTGCATGGAAGGAGCGTCTTCCGTGAACCAGGACTCCAGGAAGGTATAGCCCTGGTGGGCGTAGCCCTTCATCCCACCGGCGTTTATCAGGTAGTTGGGGTAAACGTTCTCACTGATCCAGTGGGGCATCGGCCACCAGTACAGCTTCACTGCGAAGAGCTTCTGCAGCTCTCCCACGACCTGCCGCTGCGTCTCCAAGTCTCTCGCCGCCAGTCCGGCGTCGATCAAGGCTGTCAACTCAGGGTCGTCGATCTGTTGAATGTTCCTGATGGTGCCCGGGTAGAAGTGGTTGTAGTAGAAGTCGATCAGGTCGGGATAGGCCGTCCACGACCAGTCGAAGACCAGCTCTGATACCCACTCATCGGTGGTCTTGCTCCAGAAGAAGTCGGACATCTCGGGATACGTTATCACCGTGAACTGGATGTCCATTCCCAGCTCTTTAGCGTTGGCCTGGAACACCGATGCGTTCTGCTCGAAGAACTCTTCCAGGCGGTGGAGGTACATGTCCAGCTCGATCCGGTCTCCCACCTGGAACCCTTCAGGAGCCAGACCCTCGTCTATCAGCTCCTGCAGTCCCTCGTTGAACAGCACCTTCGCTCCCTCGATGTCGGTGGTAAAGTTGCCGTCCGCGTCCACCGGGAAGTAGGCTGCTCCCTCGCCCAGCTCGTCGTTGGGCAGGTACCAGGGGTGGCGGGATACTACTTCCCTGTTCTGGATGTTGGAACCTCCGTACCACAGCTGGGCGCTCCGGTCTACGACCATGTTGATCGCCTGCCGCACCTTCTGGTTCATGAAGGGGAAGGATTCCAGCCTGGGTACAAGCCACACCGGAGCGGTGGTGTTTTCCACCACAGCCCGATAGTTCTCGATGAGGTCGGGCCTGTCCTCGAGGGCGTTCAGGCTCTCGGGGTCACCGGTCCACCAGCCCCAGTAGTAGAAGGCCGGGCCCACGTCCAGCTCGCCGCCCCGGTACAGGGCCATCTTGGCCGCATCGTCGGCGACGAACAGCACTTCGATGTTGTCTATGTAGGGCAGGTTCTCACCGGTAATCCCGTTGGGGCCACGCCAGTAGTTTGGATTCCTCTCATAGTACTGCTTAACTCCGAACTCGTGATCCACCAGGATCCATGGCCCCGTTCCTATCACCGTCTCCGGCGTCTCCAGGGTGCCGAACTCCTCCAGCACCTCGGGGGCGTCGATCACGAAGTAGTGGTAGGCGGCGTAGCCCAGCAGGGCGGACCAGGGTCGCTTGAGGGTGAACACTACAGTGTAGTTGTCCGGCGCTTCCACGCTGTCTACGAAGCCTAGTATGTCTGAGTGGGGCGATCCCTCCGCCATGTAGCGGTTGTAGGAGAACACCACGTCGTCGGCCACCAGCTCCCGGCCGTTCAGCGGGGGTATATCCTGCCACGTGACACCCTGCCTCAGGTGGAAGGTGATCGTCAGGCCGTCTTCACTTATCTCCCAGGACTCGGCCAGGTCGGGGTAGGGAGACAGGTCGGAAGAGTCGTGGGGGTCACAGATGTTGTAGGTGATCAGCTTGTTATGGGTAAAGCTCTTGGTGGCGGCGCCTTCCCAGGCGTTGTACTGGGCGGTGTCGTAGGTTCCCGGGTCGTAGCCGGTCATGGTGAGGGTCCCGCCATAAATGGGGTCGGCGCCTTCCGGCGTGCATACCGGGGGCAAGCCGCCATGGAGGGCCGTCGGTCCATCCTCGTCCATCATCCCATCATCAACATCCGTTGCATCTTGCGGGTCATCCGCCATCACCTCATCCGCCGTCTCCTCCTCCATCACGTCCTCTTCCATTACCTCCTCAACCGGAGCCTCCTCCACCACTTCCTCCATCACTTCGGGCGCTGTCGTAGGTTCTGTGGCTTCCTCGCCACAGGCCAGCGCCACCAAGGCAATAACGACGACTATGCTGGTCAGTAACCAGAGCCGCCTGTTCAATAATTTCATTCTCTCGCCTCCTGTGTGATCGTCCTCATTCCTCCACTACCCGCGGCCCTTGTTTGATACAACAGCCTCGTAAGGTAAGGATTGGCTTTTGACGACGTTACTGCTACATTGGCTATCTCCTACCTGCCTTCGGTTAGTGGGATTGACAGCGTGCACCGGGGTACGGTGAAAGCTGTTTGCGGCATTTTCCTTCGGCATAATGGTCTTGTCAAGATTGAGTAATAATTCACAATCACCCTATGTGCTTGAGCCGCTTTGGTCACCTACCGCCATGTGCATAGGCCCTCAACCCAGACTTTTAGGCCTATGCGTGTAATAACGCAGCTGGATAGAATAAGATAGATTCTCCCAAGGAGGGATCTGATGAGTGGACCCTTGGAAGGCATTCGGGTGCTGGAAATAGCGAACTGGTTGGCGGCGCCGGCCGCGGCGGCCCTTTTGGCCGATATGGGCGCCGGCGTGGTCAAGGTGGAGCCGCTGAATGGAGACCCCTGGCGTCACTATCGTGCCAAGTCCGACGGCTCGGGCGAGAAGTTCGAGATCAACTACGGCTTCGAGCTGGACAACCGCGGCAAACGGAGCATCACTTTGGACCTCGCCAAGGAAGAGGCCAGGGAGGTTGTCCTGCAGCTGGCCAACACCGTGGACGTGTTCATTACCAACCTGATTCCCTCTCGCATGGACCGTTTCCACCTCGGCTACGAAGCTCTATCGGCAACCAATCCCGGGTTGGTCTACCTCTCCTTTTCGGGTTACGGCAGCCGGGGCCCTGATAAGGACAAGCTGGGCTTCGACTACTCGGCCTTTTGGGCCCGCTCGGGAATCATGTCCCTGATACGTGAGGAGGAGACGCTGCCCCTGTTTCAGAGAGGGGGTATGGGAGACCACTCCTCTTCTCTGAGCCTAACCACCGGCATCCTGGCCGCCCTGTTCGAAAGGGAGAGGACAGGAAAGGGTCAGGAGCTATCCGGCTCCCTGTTCAACGTGGGACTGTGGGTATTGGGCTGTGATATTCAGATGGCCCTTGTGGAACGGAGCAACCCCTCGCCCGATTACCGCGTCAACCGAATGCCCGTCTTTAACGACTACCAGACCAAGGACTGCAAGGGGCTGATGCTGACCAACCCTAATCCGGTAGTTTACTGGCCGCGAGCCTGCCGCGCCCTGGGACGGCCTGACCTGCTGGACAACCCCCGATATCAGACCATCGAACAGGTGCTGGAACATTCCCGCGAGTTGGTCGTTCTGTTCGACGAAATCATCGCCACCAAGACGCTGGAGGAATGGGGACGAATCCTGGATGAACACGGCGTGATCTGGGCCCCGGTTCAGGAGCTGAGCGAAGTGATAGAGGACCCTCAGGCCCGGGCCAACGACTACTTCACTACCGTCCAGCATCCCATCGTCGGCGAGTACGAGACCATCGACACGCCCGTCAGATTCCGGTCCGGCAACGTGCGAGCCAGAGGACCCGCCCCCGAGATAGGCCAGCACACCGAGGAGGTGCTGCTGGAGAACGGCTACTCCTGGGAGAAGATTGCCAGCTTGAGGGAGGCGGGCGCCATCTAATCGTGGGTATTGGAGTTAAACTGGTGCATCCACGCGCACGAGTGCCGGAAAAGGCCACCGCCGGCAGCGCAGGCTTCGACCTTTTTGCAGTGGACCAATGCTCCGTGCCACCCTCTCGTGCCAAGGCTGACGGTACCGTCGACGTCGGCAGGGCGCTGGTCCCTACGGGCATCGTCTTGAGCCTACCGGCCGATACAGTCGGGATAATAGCCAGCCGGTCCGGCCTGTCGGTAAAGTTCAACATCGAGGTAGGGGCCGGCTGGATAGACAGCGATTACAGGGGCGAGGTGATGATCGAGCTGAAAAACCTGGGCTCATGCCCTTACAGGATCAACCCGGGAGACCGGATAGCCCAGCTAATCGTCCTGCCGGTAAGTACCACTGACATACGGATCGTAGACCAGGTTGACGACACCGTTCGAGGCTCCGAGGGCTTCGGATCGACGGAGCTTGGCTAGAGCCCTATTGCACACGCGGATTACGCTTGCCGCCTCATTCAACTAGGAGGTATATCCAATGAGTTCAGACGGCCGGGTCGTCATTATCACAGGCGGAGGTACCGGAATAGGGAAACACTGTGCCTTGGCCCTCCTGAAAGACGGGTACAGCGTTGCCCTGGCGGGACGTCGAGTTGGACCGTTGGAGGAGACCGTCGCGGAGGCTGGGGTAGGTGAGGAGCGAACACTCATCGTGCCAACCGATGTCGGCGATCCCGATTCGGTCAAGGCCCTTTTCGCCCGGACGAAGGAGGCGTTTGGCCGGCTGGACGTTCTGTTCAACAATGCTGGGTTTGGAGCTCCGGCCGTATCCTTGGAGGACCTCACCCACGAACAGTGGCAGTCGGTGGTCGATACCAATCTGACCGGGGCGTTCCTGTGCACCCAGGAGGCGTTCAAAATAATGAAGGCTCAAACGCCCATGGGCGGACGTATCATCAACAACGGCTCGATATCGGCCCAGACGCCCCGCCCGGACTCCGCGCCCTACACCGCCACCAAGCACGGGATGGTGGGTCTAACCAAGTCCACGTCCCTGGATGGTCGGAAGTACAACATAGCGTGCAGCCAGATCGACATCGGCAACGCCTGGACCGAGATGACGGCGGGGATGGCAGACGGTATTCCTCAGCCCGATGGATCGATCAGGCCGGAGCCGACCTTCGACGTGGCCCACGTAGCCGAAGCGGTGCTGTATATCGCCAATCTGCCCTTGGAAGCCAACGTCCTGTTCATGAACATAATGGCGACCAAGATGCCCTTTGTAGGTCGAGGCTAGGACATGGGAGCCGGTTGATGGCTACCGGTAGAACGGCGAAAGCAGAGCGTTAGCCGCAGGCCAGGGAGTATATCTGGGACTCGCCTTCCGGCAGCGGCCGAGCCTCCCAGGAGTCTCCGCCGTCCCGACTGGCGAACACCTGCCCGCCATAGCTGGAGCACCACATGTGCCTGGGTTGCCGCTCGTCGAAGCTGAGGCAGAACAGGCTGCTCTTCGGCTGAAGCCCCATGTCCACCCGTCCCCAGCTCAGGCCGCCGTCATCGCTGCGAAAGAGGCCGCCCACGTCGCTATCGAAGCCGGCGCCTGCCGCCATCCAGACGGTCGTGGGGTCTCCGGGGACTTCCCGGATGGCGCGGCAGTACAGGCCTCCTCGATCGTTGAGAGGCTCTATATCCACGTGCAGCCAGTGATCGCCCCGGTCGGCGCTGCGGAACATACCTGCCCCAGTGATACTGAGCAGCGAGCCGTGGTGCAAGCTGCTCACCAGCACCCCGTGGGTATCGACTGCCTGGTCGTCCAGGTAGAGGCCGTGGCTCAAGTTTTCCCAGTGCTCACCGCCGTCCAGGCTGCGAATGACCCCGCCCACTTCCAGGGCGCCGTACAGGGCATCCGGCTCAGCGATGCTGGATGACATCATCAGGACCCGCTTGGCCGGGTTTGCCGCCGAGCCCACGCTTACTTCCGGAAACCTTACGCTGACCGGAAGTGAACTCCAGCTCTCACCCGCATCATCGCTGCGATAGATCTCGCAGGACTCGTAGCCGGCATACATCACCGTGGGGTCCCGCGGATGAAAGAGAAGAGACCACACCGGCAGGCCGTGGTCCGCCACGTTGGCCTTCTCCCAGTGGTCGCCGTGGTCGTCGCTGCGGTATGGGCCGTCCTGGGTGCCCGCATACACTATCCCCGGTTCTTGGGGATGGACCGCGAGCGCACGCACGGCCGGTTCCTCGGGCAGCCCCTTAGTAATCGGCTCCCACTCGCCGTCCTCGTAGGCCATCCGATACAGCCCCGATCTCATAGTCCAACCGGGGCCGGGCTCGCCTGCCAACCCGGCGTACACGTATTGTCTGTTATTAGTCATTCTCCAGCCCGCCTCCTAGAACGATCAGTTGAGGTTGAACTGCTCGAAGTGCCCGTTCACGATGGGCGCGGCCTCCAGGTCCAACCAATTCTCCAGGATAGTGGAGTAGATGGACCGGAAGTCGTTGTTGAAGTGCAGGTCGCCGTTGAGCTGGTCCTCTTCCTTCAGCGAGGGGTACTCTCCGTACATGCCACCCTGGACCGAACCTCCGATGACGAAGGCCACTCCACCGGAGCCGTGGTCCGTCCCCGAGCCGTTATCCTTGATCCTGCGTCCAAACTCGGAGAATATGAGTATGAGGGTATCTTTCTCCCGACCGTGCTCCTTGAGATCGGCATAGAAGTCGCCTACTGCGCCCGACACCTCCCGCCACAGCATGGAATGCTGGGACATCTGCCCTCCATGGGTGTCGAAGCTTCCGTGCTGGGTGTAGTAGACCCTTGTGCCCAGATCGGCGAACATCACCTGGGCGACGCCCTTCAACGCCTGCCCCATTGGATCGGGCGCGTACTCTATGCTGGAAGAGTAATTAGCCGGTGCGGTCTGAAGAATCTCGGCGCCGGTGAGGGCCTCCATGCCGGTCTGCGCCAGATGATCGATGGCCGATCCTCGGCCCTCAGGGCCGTACATCTTGGCGAAAGCGTCAAGCGCGTAGCTTTTCATCCGTTCGCTCTCGAGGTTGGAGAACAGGCCGTAGGTCTCGAGCTCGGCTACCGAGGCCACTGGGACTCCTCTGCAGGCCAAGGCCCGCGGAAGAACAACGCCGAAGTTGACAGCAGTCAGCACGTTGTCTTTGTTAGGGTCCAGGTCCCGCACCGCCCGGCCAAGCCATCCTTCGGTCCCTACCTTGTCCGGTTCGGCCGTGTGCCAGATGTCCATAGAACGAAAGTGGGAGCGGTTGGGGTTGCCGTAGCCTATCCCGTTGATGATGGCCACGTTGCCCTCGTCCCACAGGCTCTTGATGGCCGGCATGTTGGGGTTGAAGCCGTACTCGTCGTCGATGGGCAGCACCTCTTCCGGCGCCACCCGTATCGTCTGCCGAGAATCGTAGTAGACGCCATTGTTGTAGGGGACCACCGTGTTGAGATAGTCGTTCCCGCCGGAAAGCTGGATCACCACCAACGTCTTTTCGCTGCTATCGGATGCCACGATACGCCTCCTATCTAACAGATGCTGCCGCATACATATGCGTGTATGAATGTCCGGGTTCTAGCTCTGCTTCTGATATATCTGGATTCGGTGCCGGCCGCTGTCCACAATGTAGATCCGTCCCTCGCCGTCCACCTTTACCGAAGTGGGGCCCCAGAACAGCTTCTCCACCAGCGATGATCGAGGCTGGAAGCGGCTGTCGGGGTTGGTAACCTTCGGTTCCAGGTTGGATGCTTGCCTGGCCTCGTACTCCTGCGGGTTGCTCTTGAAGTAGTCCTCCGCCCAAGTGGACGGCGTGGCCTCTCCCCTCAGCTCCATCTGAAATCGGCCATCGGAGTCGAGCACCTGTACCCGTTCGTTTCCCCAGTCGGTCACATAGACCAGCCCATCGTCGTCCACCGCCACGCTGGAAGGCCGGTTGAACTCTCCCTCGCCCTGTCCCGAGCCTCCCCAGGTGGCCAGGTGCTTGCCGCTGGAATCGAACCTCTGGATCCTGTCGTTTCTCCAGTCGGCCACGTATACGTCGCCGCCGTTGTCCACGGCGATCCCCCAGGGCATGTCGAACTCGCCGTCGCCCTTTCCCCCTTGGCCCCACTGACCGACGGACTGGCCGTCCGAGGTGTACCTTTGGACCCGGTTGTTCAGACTATCGACCACCATGAGGTGTCCGTCCCGGTCAAATGCGATGCCCGAGGGGCCGTTGAACTCTCCCTCCCCGTCTCCGTTTACACCCCACTTGGCGATGAACTTGCCGTCCTGATCGAATACGGAGATCCGGTGAAGTGCCTCGTCGGAAACGTACAGCTTGTTGTCGTTGTCCACCACGCCTGCTACGGGCCACATGATCTTCCCGTCCTCGGTGCCCACGCCGCTGAACTCACCGAGGAAGCCGCCGGTGTTCGTGCATATGGTTATCCGCTTGTAGGGTATGTCGGCGTAGTCGTCGAAAGCTCGACACAGCACGTACATCACCCCATCGCGAGCCAACCCCACGTCCACCGGATTGAAGAATCCCCTGCCCAGGTCGCTGAACAGTCCAACCGTGTGGCTGTATCGACACACTGGCCCGTTGCTCATCTGTTCCTCCCTTCAGCCCACTTCTCGTTTCGAGGGCTGACAACCAGGGGTAGTAGCGTTACGTTAGCTGGTATTCCGGCATAGCCCCTATGAGCTGCAACACCATTCCAACCCTGCCGGCGGATACCTGTCCTTGTGACCCCGCTGCCGGAGAGGCGGCGGCGACCCGTTCCACCAGCTCAGCTCGCGATTCCTCCGAGACCTCCAGCGGTCCTATCAGGTCGAGGCAGGCGTCCACCAGTTCCTCGGTGGTGCGGTCGGCGCCCTGGGCCTGGATTTTGCTTGTTATCGACTGCACGCCCGGCCGTCCCGTGTCCTGGAACTGCTCGGAGGCGAAGTTGACCCGGTTTACCAGGCTTGCGGTGTTGATCCACTCGTCGCCGGTGTGCCATCCCTCTACGCTGGGGGGCTCCAGAAGCTCCTGCCCCATCGTTATAGCGGCGGATTTCAGGCCCGCGTCGCTCATACTGGGAAACTCGTAGCCTCCCACCAAGCGTGAGGTGCCCACCACCAGCTCCGTCGGGCTCTTGATCTTCTTGAAGACCGCCTGCTTGAAGAAGTCCGAGTTGAACAGGACCCGTAACACGGACCGGATGTCGTAGTTGCTTGAGAGATAGGCTTCGGAAAGAGTCTCGATGGCCTGGGGGTCCCGGGGTGGGGTTATGTTCCAGGCTGGGACCTGGGCCTCGTCGGCGACGAAGAAGGTGTAGAGATGCCGGGATACAAACCTGGCGGTTGCAGGCTGGTTGCAGATGACGTCGATGATGTCTCCGCCATCCAAATCCCCGGTCTCTCCCAGGAAGGACTTTTCTCCGCTGTCATGGTCATTCGGGTCGAACTGGAACTCGGGCGCCAGATCACCATAGGGCCAGGGCGAGTTGGCTTCCGCCTTGGCGGCGTGATACGGGTTGTCCCTGACGGTCCACCCCGTAAAAGCCCGGGAGGCGTGCCGGATATCGTCTTCCGTGTAGTTGCCCACGCCCATAGAGAACAGCTCCAGGAGCTCCCGGCCGTAGTTCTCGTTGACCGCGTCCTTGTGATTGCCGTTGTTGTCCAACCAGAAGATCATGGTGGGGTCCTTGGACACCTGAACGAGCAGGGTATGGAAACTCCCCAGCCCGTACCTCCGGAACATCTCTATCTGGTTGAGCATGGCTCGGGCCTGAAAGAGCTTGGTGTACCCCGTGGCGAAGACCCCGTGCCAGAACAGGGCTATCTTCTCCTCCAGCGGCCGCGTGGTGTTTATCATGCGGCGCATCCAGTAGGTCTGACAGGCCTCGATGGGGTAGAAGTTGTTATGGGTTACGTGGTACCGCCTGATGATGTCCTCATCGGCGTATGGAGATGGGGCACTCTCCGGGTCCAGAAGCTCATCCACCGTCGCCTCGTACCCCTTGGCTGCGTAGTCCTCCAGCTCATCCCGTGTCGCTCCGAACCCGGCGCGGCGCAACAGATGGGCAATGAGGGTTAGATCGTTCGTACTCATGTCTCGACCTCCTTCCCCTACCAGAACTTGGCCACTACTCAGACTCTGCCCCGGCATCAAAAAGAGACTGCTGGTGATGGGAGTCCTCCGCCGGAGCGAGAGAGTCCCGTCACCGCTCAGGGGAGTCTAATTTACTGAATATACCGCTGGTCGTCAAGGTTGATCAGCCCCTTACGCAGATTGAATGGAGCAAAGAAGCCGGGTGGGGAGGAAAAAGCCGGTGAATGCTCGACTTCGCTTTTCGAGAGGGCGGAACGTACAATACTGTGAGATAATTGGGCCGGAGTGTATTAGGTTTATCTGAAGGAGGGTTAGAAATGGACAACAAGGTGATTTCCGGCGACACCCACGTGGACCTAGCTTATCTACCTGAGGACCTCTTCGTCTCCAACGCTTCCTCCGGGTTGAAGGACCTGATGCCACGAGTTGTAGATACGGATAAGGGGCCGCGGTGGAAGGCGGAAAACGTAGACCTTGGCCGGGTCGGGATGTATACAGAGGAGGACATGAGCCACTTCACCGCCGAGATGATTCACCGTCTCGAGGCGATGAAGGCGGCAGGATTCCTGGACGACGTCGACAAGGGACACCATCCCACCACTCCTGAGCTGCGCATTGGAGACCAGGACAAAGATGGAGTAGTTGGAGAGGTGATATACGGGCTATTCAGCATTGCTACCCAGCTCGATAACGCCCAACAGATCGCCGAGGTGTTCCGCATCTACAACGAGTGGATAGCGGACTTCTGCAATACCCATTCGGACCGGCTGGCAGGGCTCGCCTGTCTGCCGGCCTTCGACGCTGGCGCCGCCGGCGATGAGCTTCGCCGATCAGCTCGGCTGGGTCTAAAGGGCGGCGAGTTCATGATAGCCGAAGGAGCCAAGCCAGCCTATCACCGCGACTGGGACCATCTGTGGTCGGCCGCTTCGGAAACGGGCCTGCCCATCTCCTTCCATACCACAGGCATAACGCCAAAGCTCGTCGATAAGTCGGAAGCCGACAGCTACCGGCAGGTACAGTCCAACATAACCCTTACCATATTCCAGCTGTCTGGGGCCGAGCTGCTCGCCAGCGTCATCTTCTCCGGGGCGTGCGAGCGGTTCCCCAACTTCAAGTTCGTGCTGGGCGAGTGCGGCGTGAGCTGGCTGCCCTACGTCCTCGACCGCATGGACCACGAAAGCCAAGGACAAGCGGATTTGAAAATGAGGCCCAGCGAGTACTGGCACCGACAGGGGTACTCCACCTTCCAGGAAGAGAGCGTGGCCGGCGATCTGGTCCACCTGATTGGAGAGGACACCGTGATCTGGGGCTCCGACTACCCTCACCCCGACGGCGTATGGCCCGACTCTCACGCCGTGATAGAGAACAACTTCAAGAATCTAAAGAGCGAGACCGCTCTCAGGAAGATCACCTGCGATAACACCGCCAAGCTCTACGGTTTCCCGATGCCCGCCTGAGTGGTTGCCGCGTGGCGTTCCTCGCCTTACGGCTTGGCCGGCTCGCTGCTGGGGGAGATTACCTGAAGATTAGGGCGAGTGCTCAGCAGCCCAGCTCCCGGGCGATGACCATCCTCTGTACCTCGGACGTCCCCTCGCCTATGGTCAGCACCTTGGCATCCCTGTAGAACCTGGCCACGGTGCTGTCCTCTATGAACCCCTGACCCCCGTGGATCTGGACCGCTTCATCCACTACCTTGAGCGCAGCCTCGGTGGAAAACAGCTTGGCGATGGCCGCCTCCTTCTTGTGGGGTAGCCCCTGGTCTATCAGGGACGCGGCACTGTAGGTCGCCAACCGGGACATATGGACGGATACGGCCATATCGGCCAGCTTGAACTGGATGGCCTGATGTTTGCTGAGGAGCTTGCCGAAGGCCTTGCGCTGCTGGGCGTGGGCCAGCGACATCTGCAAACAGGCGTCGGCGAGCCCAACCGCCATCGCCGATATCGTCACCCTGCCCCCGTCCAGGACAGCCATGAACTGGGCCAAGCCGCGGCCTCGCTCACCCAGCAAGTTCTCCTCGGATACGTGACAGTCCTCCAGGAAAAGTGGATGGGTATCGGATGCCCGCCACCCTATCTTCTTGTATCCGGGGCCCACCGTCAGGCCCGGCGTGTCCTTGGGCACGACGATGTTGCTTATCTCCTTCTTGCCGTCCTCGTTCGCTCCCGTGACCGCCGCCACGATTATGAAGTCGGAGATGGAAGTGCCGGAGTTGGTGATATAGCTTTTGGCCCCGTTGATGGTCCAGTGGCCGTCCGTTAGCTCGGCTCTTGTGGTGATGCCGCGGGCATCGGAGCCGGCGTCGGGTTCGGTCAGGCCGAAAGAACCGAGGGTGTAGCCCTGGAGCAATGGCGTCAACCATCTGTTTTTCTGGGCATCGGTCCCGAAGCCGCGGAGAAGGGGACCGGACAGGGAGGTGTTCACCTCCACTGTGATGGCCACGGAAGAATCGACTTTTGACAGCTCTTCCAGCGCTAGAACCAGGGACAGGGTATCTCCGCCGCTGCCGCCGAACTCCGGAGGATAGGTGAGACCGAGAATGCCCAGCTCGCCCAGCTTGCTCATAACCGAGGGTGGGAACTCTCCCGCCTCATCCCACTGAGCCGAGTAGGGAGCTATCTCCCTGGCGACGAAGTCGCGCACCGTCCGCTGCACCATCAACTGGTCGTCACTCAGGGTTATACTCATGAGTGCGTCTGCCTTCCCTGTATTAGCGGAACGTCGCCTGGTCTCTACAGGACACCCTCTTCTTTGAGCCGGGTTACCTCTGATGAATCGAGGCCCAGCAGCTTGGTGTAGACCAGATCGTTGTCGTAGCCCAGTCCAACTGAACCCCGCCATATCTTGCCCGGCGTTTCGGACATCTTGGGAACCACGCCGATGCCCTTGACCTTTCTTCCCAGCTGCACGTCCTCCCACTCGATGTGCATGTCCCGCATCTTGTAGTGAGGATCTTCGGCCGCGTCTTTGGGCGTCATTATCGGGCAGCACGCTACCTGGGCCGCATTCATGGTCTCTACTATCTCGCCTACGGTGCGATTGCCGGCCCACGCACGAAGGAGGGAGTCGAACTCTATTCCTTCCGGCGAATCCACCTCTTGATGGGCTTTACGCCACTTTTCCTCCGTCGGGTCGATGCCCAAGACCTCGCAGACGCGGTTGTAGGGCGTGCCCACGGCGGCTATGATCACCCATCCGTCCGAGGCTTGAAAAACGTCATAGGGCTGGAACTGTCCCGCCTTGTTACCCGATCTACCTCTGACCATTCCCAGCTCGTAGTAGGCCACCATGGTCCCCGCCAGAATCTTGTGGATGGCTTCGTACTGAGCGAGATCGATGACCTGTCCAACGCCAGTCTTTTGAGCGTAGATGTAGGCTGCTAGGGTGGACCAGAGACAGAAGCCGGCGGTGATGTAGTCCGCCGTCCAGGGCACCGCCCTGACAGGAGGCTCCGGGTCGGGGAATCCCGTCAGGTGCATCAGTCCGCCAAATCCCTGCCCAATGAAATCGTAGGAGGCCCGTCCCAGGTAGTCCGGATGGCCGGACTGACCGTATCCCGAAACGTGGGTAACTACCATTTTGGGGTTGGTCTTCATAACGACGTCGTCAGTTAGCCCCCACTTCTGGTAGGTCCCCGGCTTGGACGACTCCATCCAGACATCAGACTGGGATACCAGCTGGAGGAACATCTCCTTGCCCTTGGGCTGGCTCAAGTCCAGGCTGACGTGGAACATGTTGCGCCGCTCCTGGACCCACCCGCTGGCGGCTGAGACGCCCTCTGGCCCTTCGATGGGGAACTCCAAGTTGCGCCAGACGGCATCGCCGCCCTTTGGCCGCTCTACCTGGATAACCTCGGCCCCCATCTCGGCGGCCAGTTCCGCGGCAAAAGGCTCAGCGATGATGGTGCCGCTGGAGATGATGCGTATGCCCTGAAGCGGGCCGAACTCCTCGGGCACCAGCCTGACCTGATTGGGTTCCATTCTCCTGCTCCTATCCGTTAGCTAAGAACGCTCCAGCTCCAATAGGACGGCGCCTTTCCCCACCTGCTGTCCCTCCTGGCAAGTGATTCGTGCCACCGTGCCCGAGAAGGGGGCCGTTATCAGGTGCTCTATCTTCATGGCCTCCAGCACAACGAGGGTCTGCCGTGCCGAGACCTGCTCACCCTCCTGAACGCGGATGTCGTCTATCATGCCGGGCATGGGAGCAGTCAACTCTGAGCTGGCCTCGGCATCGGCAGCAGAAGCGTTTGTCATGAATCCCAGGTCGGGCCGAGGCGGTTCCAGCAGGTAGCTCTTGCCTTCCCAATCTACTCGTAGGCCCTCTTCCTCGGGCGCTACATCAGCGGGCCAGGCAGCACCGTCCCATCGTACCCGGATGCCGGCGCCGTCGTCGTATTCCAGCTCAATATCGTAGGTCTCGTCGCCGGAGCGAACCTCCCAGGAGCGGGTATCCGTCTTTTTAGACACCATTGTTTTCAATGATTGCTCGCCGTACTGGAAGCTGTACTCCAGTCCCCAACGGCCCAGCCGCCAGGGGCCCGCGGTGTTCCAGGGGTTAGGGTTCGAGTAGCCGCCCGCCAGCAGACTGGCCTCCGAGAGCTTGTAGGCCACCGCGGACATCAGCACCTGGGGCGGGACCTCGTCAACCTGGCGCAGATGAGGCTCTATGCGACGCTCGATGAAGCCGGTGTCCAGCCGCCCGGCGGCGAACTCGGGGTCAGAGATGATGGAGCGCAACAGAGACAGGTTGGTGGTTACGCCGGTGAGATCGTATTGCTTCAGCGCCGATCTGAGCCGCTCCAGCGACTGCCGGCGATCATGCCCGTGGACGATCAGCTTGGCCAGCAGGGAATCATAGAACACAGAGACCTCGGCGCCTTCATTGAACCCCCCGTCGTGCCGGACGCCCGTTCCAGAAGGAGGTTGGAAGCGCTGAATGGTCCCCGTGCTGGGGATGTAGCCCTGGGCCGGGTCCTCGGCGCAGACCCGAACCTCTATAGCGTGACCCGTCAACGAAACGTCCTGCTGCCCAAAGGGCAGGGGTTCCCCGCAAGCCACCATCAGCTGCAACCGCACCAGGTCCATCCCCGTCAATCCCTCGGTTACCGGGTGCTCGACCTGCAGCCGAGGGTTGACCTCCAGGAAGTAGAACTCCCCGTTTTCATCCAGCAGGAACTCGACAGTCCCGGCGTTGACATATCCGGCTTTCGCTGCGAGCTTGACTGCAGCTTCGCCCAGCCGCTGCCTCAATTCGGTGTCCACCACCGGCGACGGGGACTCCTCTATCACCTTCTGGTACCTTCGCTGGATGGAGCACTCCCGCTCGCCCAGGTGCACCACGGCTCCGCTGTTGTCGCCGAAGACCTGCACCTCGATGTGCCTTGGACGGGAGATGTACTTTTCCAACATCAAGGCGTCGTCGCCGAAGGCCGCTTTCGCTTCTCTTCTGGCGCCTGCAATCGCCTCCTTGAGGTCGTCACCGTCTTCGACCAGCCTCATACCCCGCCCGCCGCCCCCTCCTACCGCTTTGATCAGGACCGGGAAGCCCACTTCGGAGGCCTTGCGCAACAGGGTAGCGTTGCTCGGCTTACGGGCGTAGTACCCCGGTATCACCGGCACGCCGACCGATTCGGCCAGCTTCTTCGCCTGAGCTTTGTCTCCCAGCAGCCGGAGGGTATCGGGTTTGGGGCCTATGAACGTCAGCCCCTCGGCGGAGCAGGCCTCGGCGAAGCCCGGGTTCTCGGAAAGGAACCCGTATCCCGGGTGCACCGCCTCTGCCCCGCTGTCCGAAGCCGCCGACAGGATGGCACCTATATCGAGATAGCTCTCCTCTGCAGGCGCCGGACCGATGTATAAGGCTTCGTCGGCTGTTTCAACGTGGAGCGCGTCCCTGTCGGCTTCGGAGAACACGGCGACAGAGGAGATGCCCATCTCCCTGCACGTCCTCATGACGCGGACGGCTATCTCCCCTCGGTTGGCTATCAGCACCTTTTCGAACATGGCCATCACATCCGAAAGACGCCGAAGCGAGTCTCGGGGATTGGGGCGTTGAGGGCAGCAGCGATTCCCAGCCCCAGTACCATGCGGGTATCCACCGGATCGATGATTCCGTCGTCCCACAGGCGGGCCGTGCTGTAGTAGGGGCTGCCTTCCTCTTCGTACCGCCCCAAGATTGGGGTCGTGAACGCGGTCTGCTCTTCCTCGGACATCTCCTCTCCACGGGCTTTAAGGTTGTCCATTCGTAAAGTCAGCAGCGTGTTGGCCGCTTCCCTTCCCCCCATTACGGATATCCGGGCGTTGGGCCACATCCAGAGCTGGCGGGGGTTGTAGGCCCGGCCACACATGGCGAAGTTCCCCGCCCCGAAAGACCCCCCGATTACTACGGTGAACTTGGGCACCTGGGCGTTGGCCGTGGCCATTACCAGCTTGGCGCCGTCCTTGGCCAGGCCCCTGTTTTCGTACTCCTTGCCCACCATGAACCCGGTGATATTGTGCAGGTAGAGCAACGGTATGCGACGCTTGCAGCACAGCTCTATGAAGTGGGCACCCTTCAACGCAGATTCGGAGAAGAGGATCCCGTTGTTGGCTATGATCCCTACGGGGTATCCCATGATCCTGGAAAATCCGCACACCAGGGTATCGCCGTAGAGCGCCTTGAACTCCTGGAACTCGGACCCGTCCACTATGCGGGCGATTATCTCCCGCACGTCCAGTGACGTTCGAAGGTCCGAAGGCAGGAGCGAGTAAAGCTCTTCCGGGTCGAACACAGGAGGCCTGGGCGGGGCCACCTCCCAGGGATACTCTTTCTTGGTGTAGAGGTTGGCCACTATCTCGCGGGTTATGGCCATGGCCTCCTGGTCGTTGGTGGCGTAGTGATCGGAAACTCCCGATATCCTGGTGTGGACATCGGCGCCACCCAGCTCCTCGGCGGACACCTCTTCCCCTGTCGCCGCCTTGACCAGGGCCGGCCCACCTATGAATATGGTCCCGGTCCCCTTTACGATCACCGTCTCGTCGGACATGGCGGGCACATAGGCGCCGCCGGCGGCACACGATCCCATCACCACGGCGATCTGGGGTATTCCCATGGCAGACATCGACGCCTGGTTGTAGAAGACCCGCCCGAAATGCTCCCTGTCGGGGAAGACGTCGGCCTGGAGAGGCAGGAATGCACCTCCGGAATCGACCAGGTAGATGCACGGCAGCCTGTTCTGCTGGGCGATCTCCTGTGCCCGGAGGTGTTTCTTGACGGTGAGGGGATAGTAGCTGCCCGCCTTGACCGTGGCATCGTTGGCTATGATCAGGCACTCCTGGCCCGATACGACGCCGATGCCGGTGACCATGCCCGCTGCGGGGGCTCCATCATCGTACATCTCCCAGGCTGCCAGGGGGCTCAGCTCCATGAAGGGCTTCTCCGGATCGAGCAGTAATCTCAGCCGCTCCCTGGCCGTCAGCTTGCCCCTCGCCTTGTGCCGTTTCAAGGAAGCCTCGGCCCCGCCGCGTTGCACCGTTTCCAGGCGGTGGCGAAGCTCTCCGAGGATGCCCAGGTGGTATTCCCGGTTCTTGAGCGCCTCAGGGCTATCCACGTCGATGTGGCTCTCAAGGGTCGTGATTCGTGTCGAGTTACGGGTGGCGGTGGTCATGTGGTTTTGCTCCGATTGAGAGATGCGAAATGAGGTAGTCGGTTTTCCGGAGATGGTACTTAGGGATGCTCTCCGGTGTCAAGACGACGCGCGTCGTCCTATCGGGGCTCTCTGAAGGAGTCCATGCGACCGGGGCGCCGGGGCCGTCTAGGTTACCTGGAGCGTGGGTGACCGGAGCTCGGGGATGATCTGCTCCGCCGTCAACGGGATGGCCTCTTTCTGGTACATCTGGATACGGTAGGAACCGAAGTCGGTCACGAGCAATCTCCCCTCGGAGTCGACGTGGACCGAGGTGGGGCTTCGTAACCGTTTCTGGGGCTCCAGCGAGGCCATCTCCCGCAGTCGAAGGGGCTTGGCGTTGGTCATCAGGTAGCGGGTGGCGGACTTGGACAGCGAGGCGTCCCCGATGAACTTCTCCAGGTACTGGCCGTTCTCATTGAACATCTGGACCCTGTGGTTGCCCCTATCGGCGACGTAGATGTCGCCGTCGGAGTCCACGGCCACGTCGGAGGGCCTGTTGAATTCTCCGTTTCCATCGCCGGAGCCACCGATGGACAGGACGAAGTCGCCGGTCGGCGAGAACTTCTGCACCCGATCGTTGCGCCAGTCCGCCACGTAGACGTCGTTCACCTCGTCCACGGTGATGCCCCACGGCATGTTGAGCTGTCCTTCACCATCGCCGAGGCTTCCCCAGCTGAGCAGGTGTTTGCCGTCTTTGGTGAACTTCTGTATCCGATGGTTCAGCGAATCGGCGATGTAGATGTTCCCCTCGGAGTCGAATGTCATGCCGGCGGGCCGGTTCAGCTGGCCCGGCTCGCTGCCTTCCTCGCCCCATTTGCTTAGAAACTCGCCCTTTTCGTTGAACACGGAGACGCGATTTAACGCTTCGTCGGAGACGTACAGGTTGTCGTCCCCATCCATGATGACCGAAACGGGCCACAGCAGCTTGCCGTCCTCCTTGCCCATGTCGCTGATGATGCCCAGATCGTCATCTTCCCAGCTCAATCTCCGGACGTCGGCTTCCCACTCGCCGCGACACAGAACGTAGAGGTGTTCCTTGCCTATGGCCAGATCGACGGGGTAGCTGGTGACCCTCCTCATGCCCAGAGTCTTTACATAAGGAAAGCCGGTCCGAAGCAGTGCGTAAGGTCTGTCCATAGTTCACCTCGATAGGGGCTAGATATGCCCGAGTATCTTGCTACGCGATCGATTGATTAGTTGAACGGTCTTATCTGCTCGAACGACCCGCCTACGATGGGGGCGGGGTCGATGCTCAGCCACTGTTCCAGGATAGTGCCGTAGACGCCGCGGAAATCGATGGTGTGCTCCAGGTCTTCGCCCCTGG
Organism: Dehalococcoidia bacterium; assembly: GCA_965197645.1. Classification (GTDB taxonomy): domain Bacteria; phylum Chloroflexota; class Dehalococcoidia; order Plut-88900; family Plut-88900. Next base: position 2,340,643 of record OZ240219.1, read on the forward strand.
CCCACGTCTCGGGTTGAAGCGAGGGATACTCGGAGTAGAAGCCACCGTTCACCCGCTCGCCGATGATGAAAGCGCCTCCGCCGGTGCCGTGATCGGTGCCGCTCCCGTTGTCCTTCATGCGTCTCCCGAACTCGGTAAACACCAGCATGACCACCTCTTCCGATGCGTCATGGGACTCGATATCTTGGAAGAAGTCGGTAAGGGCGCTGGCGAGCTCGCTGAGAAGCCTGGGGTGGACTGGGCCCTGTCCGGCGTGGGTGTCATATCCGGCGTGCTGGGTGTAGAAGATGCGGGTGCCCAGGTCTGCGAAGTGCACCCTGGCCACATCCCGCAGGCTCTGCGCTATCGGATTGGGGGCGTACTCCACGTCCGACGTGTAGCCGGCCACGGCTTCTTTCAGGATCTCCGCACCCTTGATCACGTCCAAGCCGGTACGCGCCAGGTAGTCCGATACGGGACCGGTGCCGATGGCCGGGCTGTAGATATCCTGGAATATCCCCAGTGCCTCGTTTCGTTGACCCACGTCGGTAATGCCGGCCAGCAGCCCGTAGGTCTCCAGATCGCCTACCGATGTTATCGGCACGTCGGGGCAGGCCAGGGCGCGGGGCATACCGCGCCCGAAGCTGACCGTAGTCAAAACGTTTTCGTGTTTCGGGTCCAACTCCTGGGTCGCCTGGCCTAGCCATCCCTTCAGACCCACGGCATCGGGCTCGCAGGTGTGCCAGATGTCCATGGCCCTGAAGTGAGAGCGGCTGGAATCCGGGTAGCCTATCCCTTGGACGATGGCCATCTTACCCGCATCATAGAGGTCCTTTGCCGGAGCGAAGGATGGGTGAAACCCCAAAGTGTCGTTCAGGTGCACCACCTGGTCTTCGGGCACGTTCAGAGTCTTTCTCGTATCGTAGTAGATCGGGTTGGTGTAGGGGATGAGGGTGTTCATGAAGTCGTTGCCCCCACTTAGCTGCACAACCACCAGAACCGGCGACTTTCCATTGCCGACCATATCCTCGCCTCCTACTAGTTGAACTGGTACTCCGTAGACGAAACAATCAACTGAATCAACCGCTTTACGAGAGCAGTGCTGTCCGCTCTTTCGGCGTCGGTCCCGAAGCTGAGACTTCCCGCAGATTGGGCGTGGCCTATCAGGGCGGAACGGGTATCCTCCTCGACTTGCAGCGAGCCCACCTGGGCAAGGCACCGCTCCACCACCTCCTCCGGCGCCGGGGCGTCTCCACCCGAGCTTAGTACTTCGACCGCTTCGCTGATCGCCTCACTGTCCGGCTCGCCCAGCCGATCGACGGCGAAGTTGACCCGTTCGTTCAGGGTGCCGGCGTCTATCCACTCCTTGCCCGTGTGCCAACCCTCCACCGAGGGAGGGTTGTACAGGAACTGGCCCATCGCCTCGCTGGCAGAGACCAGGTTCAACAGGCCCGGCTCGGGGAACCGGTGCGCCCCGGTCAGTTTGACGGTGCCAACCACAAACTCGGTGGGGCTTTTCACCCGCTTGTACCGGGCTTGCTTGAAGAAATCGGAGTTGAACAGGGTCTCCAGCACGGCCCGCATGTTGCCGCCGGAGGCATGGTAGGACTCCACCAGAGCATCGACGGCCTTGGGGTCCTGCGGAGGGACGGTGCTCCAGGCCGGGACCTGGGGTTCATCGGCGACGAAGAAGTTGTACAGATGTCTCGCTATGAATCTGGCGGTGGCGTCCTGCTTGACGATGATGTCTATGATGTCCTCGCCGTTGAACCGCCCCGAGTTGCCGAGGAAGGTCTTTTCGCTATCGTCGTGGTCGTCCTCCCGGTATACGAACTCTGATTCGTAATGACCGAAGGGATAGAGGGGTATGGGCTGGTGGAAAGTCCACCCGGTGAAGGCCCGGGCGGCGTGCTTGATATCGTCTTCCGTGTAGTTGCCGATACCCATCGAGAACAGCTCCAGCAGCTCACGCCCGTAGTTCTCGTTTATTTCATCCTTGTGGTTCTCGTGGTTGTCTAGCCAATCGATCATCGCCGGGTCTCTGGACAGGTCCAGGAGAATGGTCTTCATGTCCGAAAGCCCGTTGGCGCGGAAGGTCTCAATCTGGTTCATCGAGGACCGGGGATGCTCGCTCTTGTGCCAGCCCGTGGCGAAGACGTGATGCCAGAACAGCGCCATCTTCTCCTGGAGAGGGCGTTGGGTGTTGATCATGATGTAGAGCCACCGGGCCGCGTACTCATCCGGGACCTCCACGGAGTCCAGGGAGGTATAGTATCTCCGGAGAATGTCATCAGCGACTTCCGGGGATTGCTCCGGATGAAGAAGATCGCCCAGAACGGCATCGTATCCCCGGGCTGCGTACTCATCCAGCTCTCTCCTGGTCGCCCCGAAACCGGCGCGTCGCATCAGGTGTGCTACGAGATCCAGGTCGTTGTCTGCCATCTGATTCCTCCTGAATGGGGATCGAGGGTGCGCCAACGTTACCCCGGCTGTATGTTAGTCCGATTTTAAAGAGTCCCGAATAAGGTGTCAACAGATTCTCCGTGATAGCGTCCAGCGATGGCAGGAGCCGCATCTGCGAAAGAGACACCAATTCGACAAGCAAATCCGCACCGGTGTACACTTGCAGCTAGGCTACAAATCATTCGCCGCATCGGTGACGGGAGTGTCTCCGTAGCTGGAATCGATAGAGGGAGGAAGAGATGGCGAAGAACGGATTCAAGGTGCTGGATTCGGACATGCACGTCATAGAACCCCCGGACCTCTGGCCCCGATACATCAATCCCGAGTTCAAGGACCGCGCCCCGACAAGCGCCGACCGGTGGATGGGGGACATGCACGTGTCCGTGGAAGGGCACGAGATGCCCCAGGAAGGTGACGACTGGGCCGAGGACAAGGCCTGGGAGCTATCGGACATCTACCGCGAGGCCGCTGAGAGCGGCTGGGACGCGGAGTCCCAGGTGCGCGCTATGGACGCGGAAGGCATCGATACTGCGGTGCTGTATCCCAGCCGGGGACTGTTCGCTCTGGCTCTCGACACCATGGACGCCGGACTGGCAGCCGCCATCGCCACGGCCTACAACGACTGGATGCGGGACTTCTGCGACGTTTCACCAACCCGCCTGTACGGAGCGGGAATGGTATCCCCCTTCGATGTTGAGACCGCCGTTATAGAGGCTCGCCGAGCTGTCCAAGAGCTGAGTATGAAAGCCGTTTTCGTGCGGCCCAACATAGTCAACCAGCGCAACTGGTACGATCCCTACTACGACCCCCTGTGGGCTGAGATCTCCGACCTGGGTGTCCCGTTGGGCTTCCACGAAGGCGCCACAGCGGCCATGGACCAGGTGGGCAAGCGGTTCGGCAGCTACATGCAGCTGCACACCTGTTGTCACCCCATGGAGATGATGCTGGCGGTAGTGGACATGATAGGCGGCGGGGTGTTCGAGCGTTTCCCTGGGCTGCACGTAGGTTTTCTGGAGGGGAACTGCGCTTGGGCGCCCTGGCTCCTGTGGCGGCTGGATGAGCACTTCGAGCTATCGGGTCACTTCGAGATGCCTGAGCTGAAGCTGGAGCCGATGGAGTACTTCAAGCGCCAAGCCTACGTCTCCGTCGAGCCGGACGAGGAGCCCGCCATCTTTCTCGAGCAGTTCGGTCTAATAGAAAACGTGGTCTTCTCCACCGACTATCCCCACAACGACTCCAAATACCCCCATGCCATCGATACCTTCCTTGAGATGCCCTTCACCGAGGAGTCCAAGCGCAAGATTCTGTGGGATAACTGCGCACGACTTTACAGCTTCTCTTGATGAAGCTCGCGCTCGTCATTCGCCACTCGCCCCACGAGTCGCTGACGGATAGCTACGCTTCCATACTGAAGGCCAACGGCTTCGAACCCCGGGGTCTCAACCTCTTCGAATCGGCGCCGGCCTATGACGCCTTCGAGCCCCCAGATATCAATGAGGTCAGCTGCCTGATCATTCTGGGAGGCTCGATGTCCGCCAACGACGATTTCCCGGCGTTTCACGCCGAGCGTCACTACGTGCGAAGCGCCGTAGATCTGGGTAAGCCGGTCTTTGGCATATGCCTCGGCGCTCAGATGTTGTCCCTGGCCCTCGGCGGCACGGTGGAGCCTACGGGCGGCTACCAGTTCGGCCTGCGCAAAATAGACGTCACCAGCGAAGGCGCCACCGACCCGGTCTTCAGCAAGATCAATGTCCCCCTCGTGCCCACGCTGCACGGAGACTGCTTTTCCATTCCGGCGGGCGGTGTGAAGCTAGCGGAAGGGTTCATGCTGTGCTGGGATGGGGGATTTCGAAGGATAAACATGGCCTTTCGCTACGGGAACTCCTACGGCTTCCAGTTCGAGCCCCAGTTGACCTTCGACGAGCTGCGCATCTGGAACCGAGAGATGAGCGACGATTACAAGCTCATGGGCAGCCGGTTTGACCCGGAGGAGGAAGCGGAGCGCAACATGCGCGAGTTCGCCAAGTACGCCCCCTACTACGTGGAACAGATGGGGGACCTGCTAACAGCGTTCCTGTCCAACGCCAGGCTGGCGTAATCTCTACTGCCCGGGCCTTATTCCGGCGACGTTGATTTGTACGCTATAGAGTCCGGTCTCGGCGGTGGCGTACAGGGTCTTGTAATCGTCTCCGCCAAAGGCCAGGTTAGCCGGTATCTCCGGGAAAGCGATGGTCCCGATATGCTCTCCCTCCGGCGTTATCACCCAAATGCCTCCCCCGCCGGTGATGTACACGTTGCCTTCGGTATCCACCTTCATGCCGTCGGGGCCACCCGGTGCATCGACAGCCATTTCCATAAAGACGCGGTCGTTGCCGAGGGAGAAGTCTTCCTGAAGGTCGAAGGCGCGGAGGTTCTCCCGTTCGGAGTCATCGACGTACAAGACGGACTCGTCGGGAGAGAAAGCCAGGCCGTTGGGCCCAACAAAATCCGATGCCAGCAACGTGATGGTGTTGTCCGTGTCTATCCGGTACACGCCGCTGAACTCGATCTCAGCCTGCTCGGGCTCTATGCCGTAGGTCGGATCGGTGAAGAATATTCGGCCGCTGCTGTGTACCACCACGTCGTTGGGACTGTTCAATCGCTTCCCCTCCCAATGGGATGCTAAAGTCTCCATCTGCCCGTTGGGGTCCTGCCTGGAAACCCGGCGGCCGGTGTGCTCGCATGCGACGAGCCGCCCCTGCAGGTCGAGAGTCAAGCCGTTGGAGTTTTGGCTGGGAGCCAGGTAAGTATCCACGGCCCCATCGGGGGTGTACTTGACAATCCGGTTGTCCGGGATATCGCTGAAGAGGAGGTAGCCGTCGGGAATCCAAACGGGTCCCTCGGTGAACTGGAAACCGCTGGCTAGTTTCCTGGGCTCCTGGTCGGGTACCAGATCAGAAAGCTGCTTCGGCATCATTCGTTCCTTTCGATTGTCCGAGCACTGGCGATGAGGCCAATATGACAGGACGGATGATTTTGGTCAAGAATCGGCCGTCCTGGCCCCGAGATATCGGTTCCGGGAGTGACCGGCCCGCCCTAATGAATTAGAATGCGGGGCAACGGGTATTATCCATCTTGCTTCGGGGCAAGATAACGGGCAACAACGAGGAGGTAAGCATGATCCGGGTAACCATCATCTACAACAGGACCGATTCCACTACCTTTGACTACGACTACTACGTCAAGACCCACATGACCATGGTGGGCCGGCTCTCCAGCCCCGTAAAGATCGAGGTCGACAAGATAGGCCCCATGCCCGACGGCAGCCCCGCGCCTATCCACTGTCTCGGGCACATCTACTACGAATCCCTGGATGCGATGGAGAAGTCCTCTACGCCGGAAGAGGCCGAAGAGCTCATGTCTGACATCCCCAACTACTACAAGGGCGGGCAACCGACCATCCTCGTCAGCGAAATCGAAGACGTCCCCATTTAACCCCTTAGTAACTGACTAGCACGCTGATGAATATGGGGTGTGCAGAGTCGCGAAGCCCCTTTGCCAGGAGATTGAGGGTGTCCCGCAGAAATCATTTTTTCTCTTTCCCCTCCTGACTAGGAAGGGGGCCGGGGGATGGTAGAAGAGTTGTCGAAAACCCTGCTAGAGCAAGAGAGGCAGGCAAATGGCTGACACAGAACAGCACTGGGAGTACGGCGTAAAGACGGCGGGCCATACTGAGGTATACGCGGCCTCCGGCCCGGCGTTACTCGGAGAGGGCGGTTTCAGGTACAGCGTATCCGGCGAGAACTGGGGCGACCTCCCCGATGGGTGGACCTACAAGGAAGCCACGGCAGTGGACGTGGACTCCAGGGACCAGGTTTATGTATTCAACCGGGGTACGTGCCCCATGATCGTCTTCGACTCGGCGGGGAACGTGCTGAGGACCTGGGGCGAAGGTGTATTCAGCAACCCCCACGGCGTCACCATCGCTCCCGATGATACGGTGTTCTGTGTCGACAACGGCGATAGCACGGTCCGGCAGTTCACCCCCGAAGGCAAGCTGCTCATGACCCTCGGCACGGCGAATAATCCAAGCGCCAAGATGAGCGGAGACCCCTTTTCTCTGCCGGCCCACGTGGCCTTCGATAAGAGGACCGGGGAGTTCTACGTGGCCGATGGCTACTCCAACGCACGGGTACACAAGTACACCCCCGATGGCAAGCTCCTGTTCTCCTGGGGCGAATCGGGCACCGGCGAAGGGCAGTTCAACATCGTTCACAACCTGACCGTTGACAGCAATGGATGGGTCTACGTGGCCGACCGGGAGAACCACCGGATTCAGGTGTTCAGTCCCGAGGGGAGGTACGAGACCCAGTGGGTCAACCTCTCCCGGGCTGCGGCGATCTGCATCGACGACCGGTCGGGAGAAGAGCTGGTCTACATCGGAGAGTACTTCTGCGGGATTGCCACCAACGATATAGGCACCGATCTGGGCCCACGCGTTACGGTGATGAACACCAGTGGCAAGGTCCTGGCGAGGGTAGGCCGGGAAAGCTACGGGGCCCAGATGGGTAGGTTCTACTCTCCTCATGGAATCGCCGTGGACTCGAAGGGCGACATCTACGTGGCCGAGGTTTCCTGGAGCGACTACGGAAGCGTAATGGACCCGCCTCGCGAGCTCCGCTCGATGCAGAAGCTGGTCAAGGTGCCGGAGTAGAACTAGGTATCGAGGCCCATGACCCGGGCCACGTTTCCCCCGAGTATTGCCGATCGTTCGGCATCGGTCAGAAACTCGCAGTGGACCCTGTACTGGTCCAGAAGCTGCCGGTAGGTACAGAACCTGGCCACCATGGGCAGGTCGGTGCCCCAGATCAGCCGCTCGGCGCCGACCTTCTCGAGACACTCCTGGATAGTCGGTTCCGTTTCCTTCCACGGATACTCCCAGATGGCGCCCAGCTGTATCTGAAACAGGAGCTGTAGATGGCACTGGGGCGCTTTGAACACGTCCCATATCTCCTCAGGGAAGCGGATGCGGTTACCTTCCAGGAAGGTGCGCCAGGCCAGGCCGTGGGTTATGACTACGGGGACGTCGGGATAACGCTCCATCCAACGGAGGAGATGCCGATGCTGCTCCAGATACGCCGGCTGCTCGGCACTAGTGTCACGCTCCCCGGCCCTGGACGTCGGCCCCAGGGTGAAGTAGACGGGGGCTTTCAAGGAGGCGACCGCCTCCCAGTACGGGCGCATCGGCCCGTCGTCCCAGGGAACGTCGAGGCCGCTGTCGTAGTAAGGCTTGGTGAAGTACTGGATTCCATAGTGGTCGCCGGCTTCAGCCTCTCGCTGCAGCTCCGCAATCGCCGCATCGGGGTCCCCAGGGATAGCCGACTCCGGCAGGTTGATGAGCCTCATAAAACGAGATGGGTAACGGGACACCACCTGCCGTAGGTAATCGTTGAGCAGTCCCAGATGGGGAGAGGTGTGGAGTACCGCCTTATCGACACCGATGTAGTCCATCTCGGCGATCAGCAGTTCGGGGGGACACTCCATGTCGTGGAGCATCGGCGGGAAGTACTGCTTGGTGTAGCTTTCACCCTGGTAGGACCAGGTGTACCCGTAGCGATTGTAGCCCCAGCTTACATCCCGCAGTTGGGACGTCTCCGGGTCGACCAGGGTATCGTTGTTCACCCGTGCTCGATCTCCCACCCGCCATGCCGGCTGGTGATGACCGCCCAGCTCACGCTGGACGACGCGCATCTTCTCCTCTAGGGAGGCGTAGCCCGCCGTCGATTTCATAGGTGGAAAGCTGTAGGCGTGACCATCGATGATCATTCGTCTTTTCTCCTGCTCGTAGCCTTGATCCGACCGGAACTCTACGAAGGGTTAGACCTGGTGCCCTATCCGAAGCGCGATCTCCGGCCTTCCATGTTGGTATGCACGTCCAGCAGCACGGTCCTGCCATCCTCGTTCAGTTCCCGGGCCTTGATAAGGGAAGGCGCTATTTCCGAGGGCCGTGTGATGGTTATGCCCACTGCGCCCAACCCCTCGGCTATCTTGGCGTAGTCACCCGTCATCTCGGTGGCGCCGAATCGCTCTCTGGCCGTTGGATAGCCTCCCGGATAGGTGGACATGCCGCCGTTGTTCAGGACTACCGTCGTGATCGGAGCGTCTGCCCGGACCGATGTTTCGATGTCCAGTCCGGACATGCCGAAGGCGCCGTCCCCCATGAAATTGAGGCAGAATTTATCGGGCTTTGCCAGCTTGGCGCCGATCATCAACGGGATTCCGTAGCCCAGGTGGGTGGTCTTGCCCCAGCCTATGTAGCTGTGGGGAATCGTGGCCGTGTAGAAGGGCATAATGGAGTCCCGGGGAGCACCGGCATCATGGGTGACTATGCTGTTCTCCCTGTCGAGGGTCTTGTCCAGCTCGCCGATCACCCGGTAGGTGTTGATGGGCACCTCATCGGACTCCAACAGTGGCTTCCACTCGGCGAGCCACTGCTCCCGGAGCTCTCCTATCGCCGCAGCGACCTGCTCCTGGTCCCGGCGTCCCCTATCTCCGATCTGGGCCTTGACCTCCTCGATCATCGCCTCTAGTGTCAGCTTGGCGTCGCCGGGTAGGCCTACAGAGACCGAGTAGTCCTTGTTGATGTCATCTATCCCTTCCACGTTATGAATTATCGTCTTTCCATTGGGAATGGACTGCCCATAGGGAGTTCGTGTCATGCTGGACCCAACGGCAAACAGAACGTCCGACTCCTGTATCCATCGCCAGGCCGGCAGGGTCGTAGCCCCGCTGCCGGAACCCAGGGCCAGGGGATGACGTTCGTCGAAGGAGGACTTGCCCGGCATGGTGCAGTACACCGGTATCTGGGTAAGCTCGGCCAGCTCTTTGAGCTGTTCCGAAGCGCCAGAAAGCAGCACACCCATGCCCGACCAGATGACCGGCTTTTCGGCGTTCAGCAGCAGCTTGACGGCGTCCTTGATGTCGCCGGAGGACGGGCACTGAGGCGACCGGCGGGGCGAATGATAGACCGATGCCTCCTCCGGGACCTGCTGGTCGCCGATGTCCTCAGGGATCTCGACGATTACCGGGCCTGGAGTTCCGTTGCGTAAGGCGTGAAAAGCGCGGCGCATCGCGCTGGTAACTTGACTCGGGTGGGTGATGATTTCGCCCCGCTTGGAGACGTTCTGGTAGGAGTGGACGGGCGAAAAGTTGGGCCGGACGGCATACTGATCGAGGGCCGGGCCCGCGGGAAGATACAGTATGGGAACGTTATCGGCGAAGGCCTGCGCTATCCCGCCCATCGAGTTCTCCGAACCCGGGCCTCCCTGGGTGATGATGACCCCGAACTTGTTCCTATTGTTGACCCGGCTGAACCCATCCGCGGCCATCAGCGCGCCCCGCTCCTGTCTGAACATGATCGTGCGGATGCCCTCCCTGGCCACCACCTCAATCAGCTCGTTGGACGGGAAGCATGAAACCCACTCGACGCCTTCCTTCTTCAGGATCCGGGACACGGACTCCAACACGTTCATCGCTTCCCTCCTCAATGCCTCAGTGCTATGCCCATTCAACCTGGCAACGGCTTGTCGAAAGCGTCCTGGTCGCCGGCCCGGACAGATCGGCCTTCGATGCTTAGGAGTAACAGTCGTCCGGCGAGGGACTTCTCCCCGATTACGCTACTGGCAATCATCGTCTTGATAGTCAAGTCATGCACTCGACTCGCGGGGCTAACCGCCGGAAAGTGTCCTGCCGATCTATGGGATGGGCTGCCACCTGCGAAGGCCGGATCCCTCCAGCACCGATGGGTTGACGCAGGCAGTGGGCCACCGGCCGCTCAACGCCAGCGCGATCTCCCTCCCAACGCGACGCCTCGACCCATCATCGAACCTGGAGGACGCCGACGCCACGTGGGCTGTCAAGGTAACGTTTTCCATTTTCAGCAACGGATTGCTCGGGTCGGGCGGCTCCTGCTCCAGCACGTCCAGCGCGGCGTGAGCAATGTCTCCCTCCTGCAGTGCGCGAATCAGGGCTGCTTCGTCAACCGTACTGCCTCGACCGGTGTTCACGAAGATCGCTCCGGGCTTCATCATCTTGAACTGCTCCTCGCCCATCAGCTTGGTCGTGCCACCGGTGCCCGGCAGATGGTTGGAGACGATGTCCGACTGGCGCAGCAGCTCCGGTAAGGTAGCGGGCTCCACACCGTGCTGGACCATCACCGTCTCCTTGACGAAGGGATCGTTGGCGAGGATGCGTAGCCCGAACGGTTTCATCAACGGGACGACCGCCCTGGGTATGTTCCCGAAAGAGATGAGGCCCAGGGTCTGTCCGTACAGGCGGGGATACCGGTATAGCTCCGGGCGACCCTCCGACCACCGGTCCTCCCGCACCATCCTGTCCATGAGCAACAGCCGGCGGTATGCGCCGAGGACCAGCACCGCCGTATGCTCCGCTACCTCCTGGACGAAAGTATCGGGGCAGTTGGTTACCGGAATGCCGCTGGAGGTTGCTGCCGGGACGTCCACGAGATCCGTGCCCACGCTGCCCAGGGCGATGATCCTGCACTTCTCCAGCCCGTTGATGACCTTCTCTGGAAGCGGGCTGCCTATCACCATCACGGCGTCGGCGTCGCGGGCGCTGTTCAAGAACTCGTCGTCCGATTCGGCAGAGACTTCCACGATCTCCACGTCCATGCTCTCCAACGCTTCCATCTCCCGCGAGTAGTCTCCCGGTTTGTTGGGACGGCTCTGTGCCACGATCTTGTACGTCGCCACGTTGACCTCCTGGGATACTCTTCCAATCCGGTGTCAAGCTCTGTTTATTCGGGTGCCCCTAGCTTATGGCAACCCTAGGAGCTTGTCCATTTATCCCTTAGCCTTAAACCAGGGTCTGCCCACACTCCCGTCCTCCAATCTCATTCCGAAACGGAGCGCAGCGTAGTGAGGAATCTATAGTACTTGTCAGTAACCCACCGCGCGTAGGCAGCCCTATCGGATGGTATGCGCAATCCCGCGATTATAGGGCCCGCCAACGGAATCGGGCCGCAGTTTCCAACAACCCTGTTAGATTCCTCACTGCGTTCGGAATGACATCCAAGGTGGATAGGTGGCGTGGTTCTAATGTGAACAGGCGCAACCCGGCCCAGATGGTCCCGATAACTGACCCAGGCATCGGGCATCCCTGGAAATGGAGCGTTGGATTCGCGGTTGGCGTTGAGGCCGCAGAGGGCGAGACTCGGCGGCAGCCTACCCTACCTTACCCCGCCGCCACAGCCTCCGAGCGATGGGCGATGTCCGCCAGCACGGCCCTGCTGGTGTTGCGTCCGGGCACGCCTGTCACAAAGCCTCCCGGCCAGACCCCCGCTCCCGTCAGGTAGAGTCCCTCCAGGGGTGTCCGGTAATCGTTGGCAAGGGGGTGGGGACGCGGCCCGAACAGGGTGTGGGGCAGCATTTCGCCGTGGGTGATGTTGGAGCCGATGATGCCCAGCTCCGCTTCGCATTCCACCGGACTGAAGCTGCGCACGTCCAGGATCCGGTCGGGCAGATCGGGCATGAACTCCGTGAGCGTCTCGATGGACCGTTTGGCAAACCGGTCTTTTTCCTCGGGCCACTCACCCTCGGCCAGATGGTAGGGAGCGTGCCAGATGTTCAGACTCATGATGTGCCTGCCCTCCGGCGCAAGCTGGGGGGATGTGACCGAGGGGATGAGACCCCAGATGTTTGGGTTCTCAGACGACCGACCGGACATGGCTTCTACGGTCGATCTTTCGATGCTTTCCAGGGAATCAGCTATCCGCACCTGGCAGGTGGTAGCCTGCTCCTGGGTGAGACCGTCGGGTAGGTTGGCGTAGGTTGGGACGCCGTCCAGGGCGAGGGCCATCTTGAACGTGGAACCCCTCATCTGCAGCCGTGAGATATCGTCCCGCATCTCTGCTCCCACCGCGGCGTCATCCAGCAGGTCCCCGAACAGGGTCTTTGGGTTGATGGAGGAGATGACGATTCCGGCCTCGTGGACCGTGCCGTCCTCGCACTCTACACCGTAGGCCTGTCCGTCTCGATGCATGACACGGGCGACCCGCGTCCCCGTTTGGAGCGACACGCCGAAGCCCCGGCATCGATTGGCGATGGCATCGATAATCGCTCCCATACCGCCTATGGGGTGACCGGTGGAGCCGCGAAGAGGCATGCGCCGGAAGTCGCCGGCCGGAAGCGCTGTTGAGGAAGCGAGGGCGAGAGGCCGCAGCATCAGCCCGCACGCTGTGCCAGGGGATGACTGGGTCACCATGCCCGCGTTGGAGGCCAGCAATCCGAGCAGGGTGCGGGCCTCGTTAGTTTTCAGATGGTCGTAGAGGATGTCCCGCAGGCTGCCGTGAAACACCCTCTCGAACAGGTCGCTGTCTGCTGCCGTCTCGAGGCCCGAGGCCATTGAGGTAAGTCCTGGGCAGGGCTCGAAGATCGACACTCCCAGCCGTGTCGCCAAGTCCTCCAGCGAGGCGATGAAGCTCCGGTAGCGTTCTCCCTCGCCGGGGGACAGCGCGTCCATCTGGGCAGCTACACGGGACTGGTCTCGCCAGACCACGAAGGGACTCTCGGGGAAGAAGTGTATAACCGTGGGGTCGGACCGCTCGAAGCGGAGGCCTGCCTCGGTTAGCTCCAGCTCTTCGACCACCCGCCATTCCAGGGACCCGGGGGAGTTGGAGAAGCTGGCGGTGTATCCGGGGAAGAACTCGAAGCTGCCGCAGGGGCCTCCGAACACCTCCCGAGATTCCAGCACCAGCACTGATAGGCCCGCTTTGCCCAGGTAGGCAGCACAGACCAGCCCGTTGTGGCCGCCACCGACGATTATGGCGTCCCACCGGCGGGACCCGTTGCGTCCTGATGTAGTCACGACGCGGGTCCAAGAAAGCTGTAGTTACATAGCCGCATCTGTTGGAGACCTGCCATTCTCGGAGCCTCCGCCACGAGCGCTTACTCCCTGTCCTCTAGATACCGTATATTCTGGCAGCGTTTCCGCCTACGAGCTTGGCCCGCTCCTCGTCGGTACACTCGGCCAAGGTCTCTTCGATGAACTCCTGAGACTTGGGCCAGGTGCCTTCCGAGTGAGGATAGTCGGAGCCCCACATGATGTTGTCCACGCCGATGATGTCCCGGTGTTGGATCCCCAGGACGTCCTCCTGGAAATCGGCGAAGCAGTTGCTGCGAAAAACGTCGCTGGGGAGGGTATCGCCCGGCAGCCGGTACCCGTCCCTGCCCAACGCTCGATCGTTGTAGCTGAAGTCGGTGCGCTCCAACCAGTAGGGGATCCAGTTGAGCTCGTGCTCGGCTACGCCTAACCTGAGTTTGGGGAACCGGTCGAACACGCCGCTGAGGATGGCCTCGGTGAGGGAGACCCGAACCCAGAAGTCGGCGTTGTGTAAGAGGAAGTTGGCGAAATCGAAGGGGTCTGTCAGGTCCCTGTCCCACCCCCGGCCCGGCTTCACCCGGGCGGTGGAGATGTGAAAGGTAAGGGGTATGCCTAGGTCCTGGGCGCAGGCCCAGAGAGGATCATATTCCTCGGACCGATAGCTCCTTGCGGCGACGTACTCGGGAATGGTCGCTCCTACGAACCCCAGCTTGGCGCAGCGCTCTATCTCCTCCACACCCTCTTGCACGTCGTCGATGTTGATTACGGCCACGGCCTTGAGTCTTTCGGGGTTTGCTTTGCAGAAGTTGGCGGCAAAGTCGTTGTATGCCCGGTCGATGGCTGTCAGGAGCCGGCTGTCCTCGACGAAGGGATACAGGAAAATGGTGAGACTGGGATAGACCAGACCCATGTCGAGTCCGTCTATGTCCATGTCTTTTACCGCCTCTTCGCCGATATAGGCCCCGGGCCGGACGTTCTCCCAGGACTCCACCTGGTTCAGCTCCTCCGCATCCTCTAACCGCTGGCCCGGCTGGGCCCCCATGGCGAAGATATTGAAGTGGGGCATGCCATCGACGAACCAGAAGGGCCCCGTTTCCGTATCTCTGACGTTCGGCCCCCGTTCTCTAAGCTCGGGCTCAAGACCGTTCGACCATAGGTCCGGAGGCTCTACGATGTGGTTGTCAGACGAGATTATCCTGTAGTCGGCCATGACGCACCCTCCTCTGTTGATCTACATCATACCAAACTGTTCCAAACATCCCTAGGGGCCGCACTCACGGGTTCAAGCAGAGCACTCAACCGTCATCCCCGGCTGCCCAGCAGCTGGTCTCCCAGCTTCATGCCGATAAGCATGCTCGTAAGGTTTGTGTTGGCCAGGGGAATGGTCGGCATGATGGAGGCGTCGGCCACGTAGAGGCCCTCCGTCCCGTGTACCCGGCCCCGGCTGTCCACCACGGCCTCCGGGTCCGAGGCCGGCCCCATCTTGCACGTGCCGACGGCATGGGCGTAGTTGACGATACTCAGCTTCAGATGGTCCCTGATCTGGCCCTCGGTCCGAAGGCTGTTCCAGGGCTCCGACTCCATGTCGAAGGCCGAAGCCAGGGGCTCCTTGCCGGCGAAGCTTCGCACCAGGCCCAGCCCGTAGGTCAGCACTGCCATGTCCCGACCCTCGGGATCGGACAGGTAGCGGGTCAGTATCCTCGGCGGAAAGTCCGGGTCTTTGCCCCTGAGCAGCACTTCTCCTCGGGATACGGGGGCCATGTTGCACACGAAGAGCTCTAGGGCCCGGTCCTCCAGCGACCTGATGACCTGGGAGGGCATGATATGAAGATCGAAGGGGCCCTGGCAGTAGGGACTCTTTGCTCTCAGCATCACCTGGCCCCGGTAGGTGTCCCGTTCCGCACTGGCCCGGGTTATCCTCTGCCACATATCGGAGGTGGGCAGGTGTCGCATGTAGAACGAGGGATGATCGTGCAGGTTCCGGCCCACACCGGGCAGATCGGTTTTCACGTCGATGTCCAGCTCCCGGAGATGGTCTCCAGGGCCGATACCCGACCGCATTAGGATGGCCGGAGAGCCGTATGTCCCGGCGCTGAGCACCAGCCTTTCCGCCCTCAACTCGACCAGCCCGTCCTTCGACCGGCATGCAACGCCGACAGCCCTGTCACCCTCGATAATCAGCCGGTCGGTCAGGGTCTCGGGGAGGATGGTGAGATCGGGATGCCGTCTCACCGGGTCGAGAAAAGCAAAGGCAGCGCTCCACCTGATCGAGTCCTTGACGTTGGCGTGATAGGACCCCACACCCTCCTCCGGCTCCGGACTGCTCATGTCGTCGAGCCTGGGAAAACCGTCCGCGGCGCACGCCTCTATGAAGGAGCGTTGATAGATGGACAGCTCGTCCTCGTCCATCCGCTCGGTGTAGAGGGGGCCATCGAGCCCGCGGTAGGGAGTGACAGAGCCGGGTGCGACCCCCTCGATCCGCTGGACCAAGGGCCGGAGGTCATCGTAGCTCCAGCCGGGATTGACTGCCTGGGCCCAGGCGTCGTAGTCAGAGGGAAGTCCCCAGATGGCGGCGCAGTCGTTATGAGCCGAGCACCCGCCGACAACCCTGGCCCTGGCCTCGACGAAGTCGGGGCCTTCGTGTCGTTCCGCATAGTAGCCCCAATCGTGGCTCACCGGGTCGTGCCTGGGATCGAGCAGCTCCGGCGGCCATCGGCCATCGTCCAGATGTCCGTAGTCCGGGCCCGCCTCCACCAGGCAGACCGAGAGCCCGCCCGACTGACACAGCTGATAGGCCAGTGCGCACCCGGCGGATCCGGCTCCTATAATAACTACGTCGAACCGTTGTTTGTCTATGATAACCTTGTCCCAACAGGAGGGCGGATACTACTGGCGGGCACGCTGCAGTGCTCCTCGCTCTGCCCGCTTCGTCATCCCTGCTATCATATACCAACCAACAACAGCGATTGTATACGTGACGAATACGGTTCGAAGAGTCCGGAGAGCCGACTCTAATGACCAACATAGCGATGGAGGGTTAGGATGCCGCAGCTACCGATTATCTACACGGTTAGACTAGACATAACGCCCGAAGCAAGGGACGAGTTCGAGGCGTGGGCCAGCACCAAGCACATAGATGACCTGCTGGCGGCGGGCTTTCTCAGCGCGACGAGGTTCAGGGCCTCCAAGGGTCGCCCGGAGTACATGCACCTGTACGAGCTGCCCGACATTGAGCTGCTGCAGACCGAGGAGTACCAGAACGTAGGCAAGAACGATGCGACCATCGCGAAAGTGAAGGACCAGCTAAGTAACCACTCGGCATCGCTGTATGAACAGGTGATAGCGGTGAATGTGCTGGAGACGCCGCGCAGCTTTCCCAGCCCAAGGGAGAGCTCGGTGGGAGGCGTACAGAGCAAGCACCTGATAACGGTGCAGATGGACGTGGAAGCGGGGCGGGAGGAGGAGCTTGTAAAGTGGCACGAAGAGGAGCACATACCGACTCTGTTGCAGGCCAAGGGCATGGTGAACGGTCGTCTGTGCCGGAGGGCTGCCAACCATCCGACGACACCCTGCCGCGACCCGGAGTGGGTTTCGATCTACGAGATGGAGGGCCCCGAGACTTTAAGGGACCCTAAAGTCAAGGAGGCCAACGAGACGGAGTGGGCCAAGCGGATGCACCAGGCCACCTCGGACGTGAGGTTGTGCGTGCTGGAGCGAATCACCCCTGCGTAGAGCGTTTTTGGACCGGACCCAACCTGGAAACAGTCTGCCTGGCCGCGGGGTCCTTCAGCGCTACTGAAGGGCTCCTGTCATAATGTCGTTGTTGGCCCTGTTGGCGCCGTGGTAGGCCTGGCACGCGACTATCTGGCCTTCCGCCAATACCGTCCTGTCCGCCGCCCCTTGGCCCAGAACCAGTCTTTGTGGTCCGGGTTATACCCCGACTTCTTGTACATGACGGTGGTTGCATCGAAAGCACATTTATACCCGAGACCAACCGCGGGAAGTCGCGGAAGTGGTATCGGAATGGGCCGGTCTGGACATCCGGGATAAGAAAAGAGGGCGCTATGGACTTTGAAACGATCTCCCAGATTGCAAACATCGTGATGGCTGGGTTCATCATCCTGGCCCCGATGGCCGCTTTCATCCTCTGGGGGCTGGCAAGGCGCAGGCGCAACGAGAGCGTGCGCGAGGTCTACGACCAGCTCCAGGAATGGGAGGATATCCTGGAGAAGGACGAGGACCAGCTGTTCAAGAAGATAGAGGACGAGAAGATGCCCAGGGAAGCCGCCACAATGGCCCTGCTGATGCAGATCGAATCCAGGCTGACCGAGCTGCACGCCATCCTCATGACCGACTTCACCTACAAGCACATGCGCCCCCACGAAGTCCCCAAATGGCTGAAGAGCCTGGAGGTGCGCTTACTTAAGTCCAAGCGGGAATGGGCTGACCGAACCTAACGTCTGGTACAAGACCACGAAGAAAGGATGGAGATGATGGCGACTCAGGACAGGCGAAATGTAGGAACACCAAACAATCCGGTGTCTTGGCTTCACCAGCGGGCGGTAGCACTACTCTATGACGAACTTACACGTCCCGATAACGAAGAAGGGATACGCGCAATGCTGTCGCCAGACAGTGAGCTATCTCACGACCTCAAGGAAGGTGTCGAACGAGTCAAAACTCCCGACGAGTGGGACAATATTGGCGGGATCGTTCCTGACCTTATCCTGTACGGCCACGACGACAAGCCTGTTCGAATCATCGAAGTCGTCGTTAGCAGTCCGCCGGACGCCCGGAAGCGCAAGAAGCTGGAAGCCCTACGCAGCAGGGGAGTTGATGTGGTCGAGATAAAGGTCAACGAGGAGAGAGACCTTTTGAACCTGTGTTGGGTACCGTGGACGCCCAGGTTTACTTCTCTAACCAGCAAGGACACGTTCTCAGTCAATATAGCGACGAATCAACACAAGAGCGGTAAACGCCGCCAGCAGGACAAGGTGATTCAAGAGCTGATTGTAGCCTTACAATCTTGCAGCCCTAAGGTACGTCGCGATTTTTGGAATGTCTTGAAGCACCTGGGGCAGTTGGATTCTCTCTACCCAGTCAGGCCAGACAACCCGTATCGACAAGAGCTGGAGGCATCCTGAATAAGGGGATGCAACCGGCAATTCCAGCCCCGCCGTCAGCTGCCCAGGAAGACCTCGGTGAGGATGTCGGTTTCCCGTACCGATTGGGGAGTGCCGTCATGCACGACTTGGCCCTTGTCCAGCACATAGGCCCGGTCCACGATGTCCAGAACGCCCTTGATATTGTGTTCCACTACCATGATGGTGGTCTGGAGCACGTCGCTGATGTCGGCGACCTTCTGGAACACCTCCCTCACCAGGATGGGCGCCAGTCCCAGGGTGGGTTCGTCCAGGAGCAGCATATCGGGAGCGGCCATCAGACCCCGGCCCAGGGCCAGCATCTGTTGCTGGCCCCCGGACATCTGGCTGGCCAGGTCGCCGCGTTTCTCATACAGGATCGGGAATAGCTCCAGCACCGACTCCATCCGACGCTGTTTTTCCTCCCTGTCTTCCAGGTAGAGACAGCCCATCTCCAGGTTCTCCTGGACGGTTAGATGGGTGAAGACCCGCCGCCCCTGGGGCACGAAGGAGATCCCCTCCTTCACTATCTCGTGAGTGGCCGCCGCCAGCCGACTTTCCCGCCAATAGACATCGCCTTCGACCACGGGTGCCAGACCCATGATGGCCTTGAGGACGGTGGACTTTCCGGCCCCATTGGGGCCCATCACCGCCACTACCTCGCCCTTCGTGACCGCCAGCGAGACCTTGTCCAGGGCTACGACCACCCCATAATGCACCGATATGTCGGTCAACTTCAGCAGCATAGTACTAGTCCTTCTACTCCATTCCTCTCAGGATATCGGATTGGGTAGGATGTGCCCGACTCCACGTATAAGGCGGCAGTCTAGTCGCCCAGGTAGGCTTCGATCACCTCTTGTCTGCTCAGGACCTCGTCCACCTCCCCCTTTGCCAGCAGGGTGCCGCTATCCAGGACGATTATGCGATCGGACAGCTCCCGAACGATGCTCATGTTATGGGAGACGAAGACTATGGTGTGGCCCTCGGCGCGCATCTGCTTAATTATGGTCTTGACCCTCTCCACCATCTGGGGAAACAGCCCGGCGAAGGGCTCATCGAGCAGGTAGGTCTTGACGTTCAGCGCCATGGCCCGGCCTATCTCCAGCAGCTTTTGCTGGCCATAGGACAAGTCCTGGGCCAGGAAGTTGCGCTTGTCCCAAATGCCGACGTTTTCCAGGATGCTCTGGGCCTTTTCGCGGTGCCGGGCCTTGCCGCGTTCCAACAGGGCGGACAGGAGGCGGCGCTCGGTCAACACCACCATGATGTTGTCCCACACACTGAGCTGGCCGAACAGCCTTACTTCCTGGAAGGTGCGGGTCAAGCCGTGCTGGGGACTTTCATAGGCCTTCAAGACCCGCAGGCCAACGTCATCGATGATCACCATCCCCCCATCGAGGGGCAGCGTTCCGCTCAGCAGGTTCACCAGGGTCGATTTTCCCGAGCCGTTCGGGCCGACGATGCTGGTGATGCCTCCGCGAGAGATGGTAAGGCTGAGCCGGTCGACGGCCTTGACCGCTCCGAAGTGCTTGGAGATCTCCCGCGTCTCCAGGGCAAGTTCCTCCGCGTGGTCGGTGTCGAGTTCGCTCATAGCTTGTACCTCCCCGCCAGCCCCTGGGGCCGGAACAGCATGAGCACCACCAGTAAGATACCTAGGACCACCTGTCGAGCTTGGCCAACGTACTCGGTGGGCAGGCCCGGTAGAAAGCGCATTCCTTCCTCCAGCAGAACGAAGGCCATCGCCCCCAGGAGGGAACCTCTGAGCGATGCCAGCCCTCCCAGTATTACTATCGATACCAGCAGCACCGATTCCAACAGAATGAAGGAGTTGGGGTCTATGAACGTGGTCCAGCTGGCGAACAATCCCCCGGCCAGGCCGGCCATCATCGCCGATAAGACCCATATGGCCAGCTTGTAGTGGGTGGCCCGGTAGCCGAACACCTCTATCGCCTGCTCGTCTTCCCGGATGGCCGTCAGCACCCGTCCAAAGGATGAGGACACGATGAGCCAGCAGACCAGCAGGACCAGGGCCAGGAACACTAAGACCAGCAGCAGGAACTCCAGATCGCCGTTGAACACCCAGCCGCCTATGGCGGGAGTCGCTATTTCGTGGATGCCGAACGGCCCCCGGGTCAGCGTCCTAAAGTTCAGGAACACGCTGAAGGCGATGATGGCGAACCCGAAGGACACCAGGACATATATGTCGTCCCGGAATCGATTGAACATCACCCCCACGATGACGGCCACCAGGCCCGCTGCGGCCGCGCTGATGGGCAGCACTGCGAAGAAGGGCCAGCCGAAGGTGGGGATGGCCTCGGTGCGCAGCTGTTCGTAGAGCGGGTCTGAGGTCAGGATGGCCATTGCATAAGCGCCGATGCCGAAGAAGCCGATGTGCCCCACCGACAACAACCCTGTATAGCCCACTACCAGATTCAGGCTGACGGCAAGTATGGCCCAGATGCCGAAGACGGTGCCCACGGTGATAGCGAACCCGGGCCCTTTCCACAGCATGAAGCCAACCGCCCAGCTTATGATCAGCAGGTTGGCCCACAGCTCCAGGTTGCCCTTGCCGGCTTGCCAGAGCACTCCGGGATCACTGGCCAGTCTCTTTACTCCTGTGTAGAGCCTTGAAGTCATCAGCATAGGCCTACTTCCTCGGTATCAGTCCGTTGGGCCAGAAGGACAGGAACAGGATCAGGAGAATGAAGGAGATGGCGTCCTTCCACTCCCCGGCTAGGTCCCAGATGCCGAACTGTTCCACCAACCCCAGGGCGAATCCTCCGACGATGGCACCGTACAGGTTCCCTATGCCGCCGACCACCGAGGCGATCCATCCTTTGAGCAGGAGCAGAAGGCCCATCCTGGGCTGAATGGCGGTATCGTGGCCACTCAACAGCCCGGCGAGGGCGGCGTAGACCGCTCCTATGAAGAAAACGACGGCGATTATGGCTGTAGTGTCTATCCCCACCACCTTGGACACCTCTTCATCGTCGCCAATGGCTCGAACGGCCTTGCCGAAGGAGGTTTTCTTGAGGAGAAGGATCAGCGCTGCGAAGGCGGCTATAGCAACGCCGATGTTGAAGACGTTGGAGGGCTTGATGAACGCCCCAGCTACTGACCAAGAGCCGCCGCCAAAAGTCGCCGGCAGGGGGCGGGGAACGCTTTCGAATACGATGGAGATGAAGGCGGATATGGCCAGCAGGATACCCAGGGAAGCGACCAGCATGATCAACGGCGATCTCGCCCGCCGGCGCATGTAGACGTATAGGCCCCGGTACAGGGCGAGGCCCACGCATCCCGCCAGAAGGCAGGAGACTCCCCAGCTCATGTAGAGGCTGGCGGCGGGTGCACCGGCCACCAGAAAGCCGCAGTAAGCCCCAAGGGCTGCCCCTGCCAGCGCAGCGAACGCGCCAAAGGGCGCACGGCCCACCCATGGCAGTACTGTCCGGCGCCCCCGGCAAAGTACCAAGCCCGCGGCTAGGGCGACTAAAGCCCCCACGGCCGGCGACAGAACGACGTTGAGTTCGTCAGGATAGGACAGCACGAATCCCGTGTACACGCCGATACCTGCGGCCAGCAGGGGGCCGCCAGCCCGCAAGACTGAGGGATCGATACGGTCGCGGAGCCGGGAGTATAGGCCCACGTGCAGGGCCCAGGCAACGACCCCTGTTACCACTACGGCAAAGACGATGTTGACGAATATGTTATTGACGTCCTGCCGGCCTACAACCGCCTCTGAAGAACGCAGGTAGAACACACCGTAGGCGCCCAGGGCCGCCGCTGCGCCATAGTACAGATCGAAGAACCACACCGTGCTGTAAACGAGGGTGAAGCCCATGGCCAGCAGCGCGTAAACCGCTCCTACGGCGACCCCGTTGAATGCAAACTGCAGCGCCTGCTCGGACGACTGGCTCACCTTCCAGGCAAGGTAGGCTACAACTAGCAAGGCCAAGGCAATCGCTAGAAGCTTGCCCTGGCCTTGAAGGTATCTGCTAAGCAAGGTGGACCTACGCCACGGAAGTACCGGCCGGTGGACCTATACTACTGAATCGGGGCCGGTCCAAGCACTACGAAACCCAGGTTGTCTTCAGTGCGTTCGGCCACCGGCAGGACCTGGATGACCACGTTGGATAGCCCTACCACGTCGCCGTTTTCGTCGAAGCTGTAGTTGTCACCGATGGCCCCGCTCCAGGTGAGGTTGTACAGGCAGTCTCTAAAGCCATCGGCGTCCTGGTCGTCATTGGTCTGACTCAGGCACTCAGCGGCGATGTAGACATCGTCGTATGCCGAACCCTGGAACCAGGGCAATGTGGCCCCGACGCCGTACCGTGCTCTGAAGTTCGTCAGGAACTTCTCGCCTGCGGCACTGGTCAGGTCCGGGTTGGGGACTATGGCCTTCAGGCCCGTGGCTGCCTCGCCGGCTATGCTGAGAGCCTCCGGAGCTGTGGCGACGATTTCGGAGTACATCGGGCCCTCGTACCCCAGTTCGCGGGCCTGCTTGATGATGGTGCCGCCTGCGGACTCCTGCTGAACGGCTATGATCAGGGCATCGGGGTTCTCATTGAGCAGCTTGGTCAACTGGGTGCGGAAGTCGATGACGTCGGGGGGGAAACTTTCCCCCGCTGCCACGGAGCCTCCCAGTTTTTCGAACTGAGCAACGGCGGTTCGTCGGGCGCCCTCGGCGTAGTCGGTTGCCTCGGTTATGGTGACTATGGTGCGAATGTCATCGGCCCACAAAGTATTGCCCATGTCTATGCCTAGCTGGAGGTCGTTGATGGCTGTCCGGAAGATGTAGTCGCCGGCGTTGGCGATGTCGGGACTGGTGGCGGATGCGGAAAACAGGATCACACCATCCTCCCCAGCCAGGGGTGCAGCGCCCAGCATTGAACCGCTGCAAGTAGTGCCCAGGATGATCTTGACTCCATCCACCTCGGTCAGCTTCTTGTAGGCTAGTATGCCGTCGGCCGCGGTGCATTTGGAGTCCTCTGCTATGAGCTCCAACATCCGGCCGTTGATACCGCCGACAGCATTGATCTCTTCCACAGCCAGGAGCTTGGCCTGGTGAAGGGGGTTACCGTAGGACTCGGCGCCCCCGGTGAGAGCGTCCATTGCGCCAATCACGAAGGGCTCCTCCGATGGGGCCTCTGTTGGTTCGGCCATCGCAGTCTCGGTTGGTTCGGCCATCGCTGTCTCGGTTGGCTCGGCCATCGGGGTTTCCGTTGGCTCGGCCATAGCAGCTTCCGTTGGCTCGGCAGTGGCGGGTTGCTCGTCAGGAGTCGGCTCTACAGTGGGGTCCTCGCTGCCACATGCCATAGCCGCCACGGCCAGAATCGCCAGCAGAACTAAGGGAATCGTCCATTTACTCAGAAGCGTTTGCATAGTGCCCTCTTTAAGACATATAGAAAGCGTAGCTGCTGGGAGGCCATCGCCGAAACTGTCCTGCCCTCAGCGATGCCATTGCGAGCGGCATCATATCATGACGTCGTTCTGACATTCAATACTCCTGGCTTGCCAGCCTCCATAGCGGGATTGGCGTCTATTCGGGGGCGAAGCGATAGACGATGGGTAGCTCCGCAATGTCTGTGACGCTGGAATCGGTATGGTGGGATATGTGAATGCGACCGGTGCCGCAGTCGCCGAATTCGTCGCAGGAAATGGTCCCGATGACCCCCTCGAAATCGATAGTGCCGGCCACCGCTTCTCGGAGCTTGGATCGGTCGATGTACAGCGTATCTCCTATTTCAACGGCGACCTGATCGATGGCCCGAAGCAGAACGGTGGCTGCGTCGTAGGCGTGGGCCAGGTAGGCGGACGTTGGGGCCTCGCCGTAACGCTCCCGATATTCGGAGACGAGGGCTTCTCCGCTCTTGCCGGTCGCCTCGTTGGTATTGTCCGCGAAACTGGACTCCGGGCCCGGGAAGTAGATGCCCTCAGATTCGGGGATGGCCAGGAAATCGGAGACAAGAAGGGCGGCGCCCCCGATTAGCGTCACCTCCTCGAGTACTGGGACCTGGCCGATCTGCCGGACGATGGCGGCGCCTTCTCCCGGGAAGAGAGGGAAGAAAAGACCGTCCGGGCTCTCCTCCGCGATCCGGGTGAGGACGGGAACCATGTCCGTATCGCCTCTGCTGACCGCGTCGGTGTACGTCGAGCCGCCCAGCTCCTCGAACGCAGCGGCGAATGCGCCGGTTAGACCGGTCGTGTACGGGTCGCCGTCATGGATGGTGGCTATCTTGCGCAGTTCGAGATTGTTGTAGGTGAACTGGGCGACGGCCTGCGCCCCGTAGAGATCGTTGTTGGAGGTGCGGTAGTAGCCGGAGTGATGGTTGGAACCGGCTTCGCCCTGAAGATCGGAGGTCAGCGATGGGGCCGTATTGGAAGGAGCGACCATCACTAGGCCTGCCTCACTGAGGAGGGGCGAGGCGGCCATGGCTGCGACGGAGCAGGACGTGCCTATGACGCCAACGACTTGGGGGTCTCCGAGGACCGTTTTGGCGGCGGCCCGGCCTCCTTCCTCGGTGCAGAGCGAGTCGAGACCAGCGCCCATGGAGACCTCGCGTCCTTTGATGCGGCCGTAGTCCGCCACCGCCATCGCAACCCCACGCTGGTTCGGAGCGCCCAGGTCGCCGACTCCGGTGAGGACCTGCATCGAACGTATCTGTATCGCCTGCCCGGGGGATACTTCCACCGCTCCCAGCGGGCCGGCTTCGAAGTCTTCTCCGCCGCAGGCGAAGGCCACCAGCGCAATAGCGAGGAGCAACCCAAGGCTGGGCAGTGTTCTGCACAGGGGTAGGGATGCTATCGACATAGTGGTCTTGCTCTCCAACCTAACCCGGGATCGTGGTGGTCCCGACTGTTGCAATAGGGCCTGTTCTGTTCGGTTGCTCCGCTCAACCAACCTGGACTCCGGCTTGATAGTCGTGGGTTTGCCCAGTCAGTGAGCCCGGCGGATTATATCACGAGCTTTTCGATAGCAAGTCTTATTTGCATGCCGCCGGCCCTCACACGTGGATGACCTTCACCTTGCCTCACGAACGCCTGTTCGGTAGTATGGGGGTAAGGCAATAAGAGGCCCAAGCGATAGGATGTGGTGGTGGGGAGTTGGAATGAGTCACTCAGTTCGATCAAGGTCTTGAGGCAATGAGTACATTGCAGGAAATGTTCGAGTCATATCTATTTGATGTGCTGGCAGATAAAGATGCTAGTTGGAGTTCAGATGATCTGAAAACGAAGGTGACTGATATGGTTCCTGGCGTAGTGGAGTCACTTTCCGCGCCAATACTTGCAAGGATTAAGAAAAACTATCCTGCTACTGCAGAGGAACAATGGCGAAATCGTCAAGAATTTGAGGAGAGACTTTGGTCCTATTGGCAGGAACCTCTTGTCCTCCTCGACTTATTTATCTCGGTGGCAACAGAGGCTGGAGACGTTTGTACCAGTGACCTTAGAAAGAACGGTGAGATTCCCAGCGCCAATTTGGTTGATGCAATAACTAGGCTGCACGCTAGAGCATGCCAGCTCTCTTCCGCGATCTTCCTCCTCTTGCGATCCGGATTTGCAGACGACGCGTATGCCCGATGGCGTTCCCTGCACGAGATTGCGGTCGTAGGGAGTTTTATTGGAGAGCATGGCGAGAAATTAGCTGAAAGATATCTTCTCCACGATATAGTCCAACGGTATAAACTTGCCTCTACACACCGTGACCACGCCGACCTGCTAAATGAAGATCTGATATCTCAAACGGAGTTCGAGAACCTCAAGTCAATGCGCGGTGAACTCATACATCGTTTTGGCAGTGCATTTAGTGAAGACTATGGTTGGGCCGAGTGCGTGCTCGAAACAAAGCACCCCACCTTGAAGGACATCGAGTGCTCCGTTGGACTCGAACATTGGAGACCCTTCTATAGAATGGCGAGCGACAATGTTCATGCTAATGCACACGCAATTTACTCTCAGCTAGGGGTAAATCAAACGCCTCAAGACATACTCCTGGCAGGCCCTAGTAATATGGGCCTGGTCGACCCCGGACATTCCACAGCAATTTCACTTATGCAGATTACAGTAGCCTTACTCACGATTGAGCCAAGCCTCGATCACCTGGTCTACTCCTCAATACTGGAAAAGCTACAAGCAGAGATCGGCAAATCGTTTCTTGAAGTTCACAATAAGCTGGAAAGCTTAGCTGAAAGTGAGAATGATGGGACGGCATAACCTCCCTCACCAAAGCCGCGTTTGACTAGCCGCACGGGTTGGCTTACCTCACTGCACATAATGTCCTCACATGAAAAAGACCATCTACCTCGCTAATCCTTACGGGTTCTCCGCCCAACAGAAGACGGTGCTCCTGCCGCAGCTGGTGGCGGCCCTCGAACAGCTTGGGCTAGAGGTCTGGGAGCCGTTCCAGCGGAACAATCAGACGGACCGCCTGGAGCCTGGGTGGGCGTATCGCATCGGGCAGAAGGACTTCAGCGACGTGGTGGAGTCGGATGCCATCTTCGCCGTGGTCAATGGAGTTCCTCCCGACGAGGGAGTGATGGTGGAGCTGGGCATGGCCATCGCTCTGAAGAAGCCCACCTTCCTGTTTCGAGACGATTTCCGCCGCGTGACCGACAGCGAGGAGTATCCCCTCAACCTGATGCTCTTCACCGGCATGCCGGAGCAGGACTGGCAGGACCACTACTACACCTCGGTGGAGGAGATAACCTCGCCGGGGAAGGCGCTGGCTCGATGGGCCAGACAACTGTAGAGCAGATGCTTTCAGACCCTGACTCCACCATCGTCGACATCCAACCCAGGAGTCCGCCGGTCCCGGCTTGTCCGTGGGATATGCGCCCCGAGACTCGATGAAGCTGTTGGTGGGGTTATGGGAAACCGGAGCGGGGAGCGGATTGTAGACAGGGCGCAATGCCAATTATACTTGCCACGGTCTTCTGCACGCTCATCCAACCACAGGTGGGAGGAACAATATGAGCATTGTCAAACGTCTGGCTGGGGTTTACCTGCTCTTGCTAGCGGCGGCGGTGGCCGTGCATTTTCTGGTCACCCAGTTTTACGATCCGTTGTATGAGGATACCGCGTTCACAGTGTGGCGGATACTCGACCCGTTTATGGTGGCCGGTGTTGCGATGGCGCTGATCGCCGCGTGCTGCAGAAAGCGCCAGTTGGCAGCCGGAGGGAGGGACCAACCGGTTACCCGAGAGTACCTCTCGGCCAACGTGGCATTCTACTTCTCGGCGGCGCTGCTGATTGCACTGCTCTACAACTGGTTCGGCGTGGAGTTCGCTGAACCCCAAAACGACGTCGGCCTGGTATGGTATGCGATCGACACGACCCTTCCCGTCCTGACGGCCGCCACCGGCCTCCGGCTCCTGCGCGAGTAGTAGAACCAAGGCCCGCCGAGATTAGGGAGTTCGGTATCGGAGTAACCGGCTGAGCCGGGCGCCCTACGGGGACGCGGCGGTCAGACGCTCTCCCAGTCTTTCCAGGAGACTCCTGGGGTTTGCCTCGAAGACACCGTCGAGCGCCGGGCGACTCAACCCGGCCCCAAGGGCAACCTTCTCCCGGAGCTCCGGGGTGAGCAGGTCTTCGGGTTGGTGAGTGTCCGAGTCGAGGACCATCAACGCCCCCGATTGCTCCGCCATCCGTACCACGTGCCCGTTGGCCAGGCTGTGACCCTTTCGGGCGGAGATCTCCAAGAATACGCTCTTTTCCGCCGCCATTCGAGCGTCCTCCAGGCTTACCAGGCCCGGGTGGGCCAGAACGTCCACCCACGGAGAGCTTACAGCTGCCTGGTTGGTGCCCGGCTCTACCGGTTCAACGGGGGTCTCGCCGTGAACGATGACGATTCTAGCTCCCAACTCCTTCGCCGCTTTCGCCACCATATCGATGTCCTCTTTGGGCACGTGGGTGATCTCCACCCCGGGTATGGCCAGTATGTCCCATCGAGCGGTCGCCGCAGCACAGTCCGTAACCAGCACTTTCAGAACCAACTCCAAGTTACCCGGCCCGACGTGGTCCGTTACTGCCATGGCTCTGTACCCGCGGACGCAGGCCCGGCGGACTAGCTCCACGGGCGAAAGCTCCCCATCGCTGAGGAAGGTGTGGGTGTGAAAGTCGTACAATCTTACGGACCTCGAGGTGTATGGATGGGTCGAATCGCCCAAGACGCCCAGATATCGATACCCGGCCCAGGGCCAGCGCGCAGTCTAAGGTATGCACTCCCTGCGGTCAACGTCTGCATACCCGTCTGGTGCTCCGCTTTCCGGTCACCTCCGGGGACGCTATAATCGTTGACGATCCCCGGCTGGAAAGTGCCGCAAGGTGTCTTGACGACCGTACTCGGCCGGAGACCAGGTGCAGACATTACGGGTCCGAGGGTTTCGGGATAACGAGGCGAAGGAGGATCGGCCGGATGAATATAATGGACCGCTTCAGCACCGTGACCTTTACGCTGGACCCATCCCTGGACGATGTCATAGCGGCCACCCAGCATGCCGAAAAGCTGGGCTTCTACTCCATAAACATCCCGATGACGAATGGCGCCAGCGGCCTGGACATGTTCGTCGTCCTTCCTGCCCTGGTGCAGGCTACCAGTAGAATACGCATCGCTGTGGACGCCGTCCCTGCCTACCAAGTCTCCCCCTTCAACCTAGCCAAGTACTTCGCCAGCCTGGACGTCATCTCCGGCGGCAGGGTCATCCTGGGAATCTGCCTCGGCTACGAGCAGGAAGCCTTTGATATCGTAGGGGCCCAGCAGAAGTACCGGGGCCGGATGGCCGATGAGCAGCTGGAGGCTATAACTCGCCTCTGGACTGAAGACAACGTCGATTTCCAGGGCAAGGTGTTCAGCTTCAAGAACGCCACCGTCGATCCCAAGCCTATCCAGAATCCCTTGCCCATCTGGCTTGGAGGCCGTACCAAATCGATCCCCCGCGCCTCCCGCTACTGCGAGTATCTCAATACCCTATGGCCCACGCCCGACGAAGTGCGCAACGAGTACATTCCTCAGCTGGACGCTGAAAACAGGAAATGGAGAACCAATGCCAAGCTCAGCACCTGGCTGTTTACCAAGATATCCGATAAAGAGATGTCCGATGACGACACCAACGAGTGGTTCAAAGGCATTATCAACGGAGAGGTAACGGTAACCGCATCCGAAGTATCGGTTGCCGGCACCCCGCAGCAATGCGCCGCCAGGTTCAAGGAGTACATGGACGCCGGCATAGACCGGTTTGTGTTGGACCAGCGACGCCACTCCGTCGACTCCGTGGACGTCTTTTACGAACAGACCACCCTTTTCGCCGAGAAAGTAGCGCCATTACTGGAATCGTAGGCGAGTAGTACAAAGCAAGCACGATCGAGGAGGCTTATCATGCAGGACCCCGCAGAGCTGAAAGCGAACATAGCGCTGGCCCACAGGCTTCACTGGGATATCATCTCGAAGAACGATCACGATCTGGCCAGGGAGATCGTCCACGAAGAGTTTGTGGTCCATGGGCCGGGCGCCGACCTGGAGAACGATCCCCGCGGCCCGGACGGAGCGATCAAAATGGCAGTGGACGATAACGAAGGAGACCCTGCCGGGGTAACCCGCGGCCTCGTCTTCGACCACTACGACGCCTTCGCCGCGGGCGACAAAGTCGCATTCCGGTGGTGCCTGCGGACCGAAGGCGGAGAAGACTTCTGGGGAATCGATATCATACGGATCAAGGAGGGGAAGATCGCCGAGGCATGGCTGGCCTACCCGGGCGGCCCGTAGAAGTCGAGCTTGCTCCGGGCAACTAGACGATTTGCCATCCAAGATCGCTTGGACGTTGATAAGACCACCCTAACGTGATATCGTGACCTCGCCGTTCAATCGCAATCAGGAGGAATTCAATGTACCTTATGCGCCGAGTCGCCAGGACGCAACCGGGTAAAGCCTGGGAGGTAGCCAACGTGCTCAAGAAGACCTGTGAGGCCTATGAAGCGGCCGGTAGGAACCCGGCGCAGCTCTACGTTGGCAGCGAGCTGCGCGGTGATGCCGATGTTGTCTACGTCGAGTGGACTCAGGACAACCTGAATCCGACCCAGATGTCAGAAGTCCCCGCATCCATTTTCGCAGACTTCGAGGCGATGGAGCCTAACCTAGTCTCCTACGACATCGAGTTCTACGAGCTGGTAACTCCCGAAGCCCTAGCAAACCAGGGCCTCTAACTGCTCCACTGACAAAGGATTCCCTGGGATAAGCCGGTCTCTCGGCAGCTGGCTGGAGCGACTGACCCACTCTCCGTAGAGGCGCGGTCAGAACGTCTCGGCGTCCTCATCGAACCACTTGCGGATGAGGTCGTTCAGCGAGCCGTCATCCTTCATGGCGGCGATGGCACGGTCCAGCTGGTTCTTGAGTTCCCCGTCGTCCTCCCGGACGCCGACCCCGATGCCGGAGTCGAGCACCACTTCAGGACCGACGACAGCCAGCCTGTCTCCATGCTCGGCGATGCGTTTACGGGCGAATTCGCGGTCGACCAGGGCGGCGTCCGCTTCGCCTGTAAGGACTGCTTCGACCAGCTCCTCGGCCAGTTCGTACTCGAGGAGTGTTGCGCCCGACTCGGCTAGGTAGCCGGCATGGATGGTGGCGGTCTGCGCGGCCACTCTGCCGTCAACCACTTCGGCGCCCGCACCGGCTAGAGCGAAATAGACCGACGGGGTGGGTGGGATGTACGCCTGCGTGAAGTCGATGATCTGGTCCCGCTCATCAGTGATGCTCATGCCCGCCATGATGGTGTCGTAGTTGCCGTCCACGAGGTTGGGAATGATGGTGTCCCAATCGTTGGTCACCCACACGCAATCAAGCTCAGCCCTGCGGCACAGCTCGTCGCCCAGCTCCCGCTCGAAACCGTCGACCTCGCCGTCGTCGTTGATGAAGTTGTAGGGCGGATAGGCGCCTTCCGTCCCCATGCGAACAGGGTCGGTCTCACCGCCGCATGACAGGCAGGCAACGACGAGTAGGGCGATAGCGAATACAGCTTTGAGAGGGGTGGTGTTCACATCAAGCTCCGCATTTCAATCCGAGGGGTTATGGACGAAAGTCCGCGCCTCACAATCGGATTAGTACGCCGACCTACCGCAGGTAACGAGCGGGACGCCGGTTCCCTCTTCGGAAAGGTGGGCCGCAAGTCCACTCCCATGCTCAGAGGCCGAGCAGGAAGCGTGTTCAGTTCAGCTTGAACCCGTAGAGCTTGGCGGCGTTATCGCGTACGATCTTCCGCTTCTCCTCGGCGGTCAGGTCCTTGAAGGTCTCGGCGATTATCTCCTGCGAGTGGGGGAAGGTACCTTCGTCGTGGGGGTAGTCGCTGCCCCAAAGCAGGCAGTCCACTCCCGTGAACACCCTGTTCAACAGGCCCACAGGATCGTTCCCGAATGTGATGTGCCCCTGACGAAGGAAGTACTCGCTGGGCTTCATCTGAAGCCGGGGAACCTGCCACATGTGCCTCTCCTCGGCCAGATCGTCCAATGCGTACAGGAACCAGGCCAGCCAGCCTATGCCGCACTCCACGAGGACGAACTTCAAGTCCGGATGTCTCTCCAGCACGCCGGCAGCAATCAACTGACTGAGAGGGCTCATCGCCGCAGTCATCCCCATGGCCATGCCGCTGAGGTCCTCGCCACTCCCCTTCTCATCGCCCAGACCCCTGGGGATCTCCGCGTCATGCCCCGCCCTTTCGTCCGTGAACACATGGAAGCTGATCGGTATCCCCATCTCTTCGACAGCCGTCCAGAACGGTTCGTACTCCGGCCAGTTGTAGGGCGCCCCCTGGGTGGTTACCGGCACCGATAGGGAGCGGAATCCCATGTCGATCGCCCGGCGACTCTCCTGGATAGCGTTTTCGATGTCCGCTACGGAGATGGTGGCCGAACATACGAACCGGTCCGGGTAGCCGGCGAATATGTCGGCGTAGTAGTCGTTCAGGACGCGAGCGGCAGCCATCTGGTAGTCGGCGTGTTGGGAAGCGTAGATGAAGAAGGTACCATTGGGGTACACCACCTCGGCGCTAACGCCGTCGGCATCCTGGTCTGCTATCCGCAGGGGTATGTCCACGCCCCCCTCGCGGGGATCGACCAGACCGAAATCCAGGCGGCCCCTTCCTTCAACTCGCTTTTCGTCCTCCGACAGCTCGTGAGGAGCATCGAGCATACCCCAGCGGGTGCCGTCTACGATCATCCACCTCCGGCCTTCGATCACTTCGATCTTCGGGGCCCGGTGCCGCATGTCGGGCGGCAGCCGGTCGAACATGTCTGCAGGCTCGGAGGCGTGGGAGTCGGCCGAGATAATCTTGTAGCCGTTGGCAGTGGCCATGTGTTGACCTTTCTACACGCCGTAGATCCTGGCGGCGTTGCCACCGACGATTTTGGCCTTCTCGTCTTCGGTGCAATCGGCCAGTATGTCCTCGATGAAATCGTGAGACTTGGGCCAGGTACCCTCTTCATGCGGGTAGTCCGAGCCCCACATGATGTTGTCCACACCGATGACGTCCCGGTGCGTTATTCCCAGTTTGTCCTCCTGGAAATCGACGAAGCAGTTGCTGTGAAAAACGTCGCTGGGGCGTTTGTCGTTCTCCAGCCGGAAGCCCTGCCGTCCGGAGGTCCTCTGGTCGTAGCTGAAGTCGGCCCGCTCCAGCCAGTAGGGCACCCAGTTGAGCTCGTGTTCAGCCACCCCTACTTGAAGGTTGGGATGCCGATCGAACACCCCGCTCCAGATCATTTCCGTGAGGGATGTCCGGACCCAGAAGTCGGCGTTGTCCAGGAGGATATTGGAGGAATGGAAGGAGTCTCTCAGGTCCCGGTCCCAGCCTCTGGTGGCGCTCATGCGCGGCGTGAAGATGTGAAAGCTGAGGGGCATGGACTGGTCCTGGGCACAGGCCCATAGCGGCTCGTACTTCGGTAAGTGGTAACCTTCGTCAGCGACGTACTCCGGGATGGTGGCGCCCACCAGGCCCATCTTGGCGCACCGCTCGACCTCAGCCACTCCGTCCTCGACGTCGTCGATGTTGATCACGCCGATGGCGTTGAGCCGCCTGGTGTCTGCCTGGCAGAACTCGGCGGCGAAATCGTTGTAGACCTTGAAGATCGCATCGAGCAGCTTGCCGTCCGGGATATAGGGGTAGAGGAAGATGGTCATAGTGGGATAGATCAACGAGGTGTCTACGCCATCCACGTCCATGTCCTTGGTGGCCTCTTCGCCTATGTAGGCGCCAAGCCGGACCTTCTCCCATTCGGGAAACGCCTCCATGTGGTCTTCTTCCTCAAACCGCACCCCCGGCTGAGCGCCCATGTTGTTGTTCCCTAGTGTGAACTCGTTGTCTATGAACCACATCTCCCCCATGTCCGTATTCCTCATCACCGGTCTACGGTCATGGAACTTGGGATCGATTTTTCCTTCCCAGAGGTCCGGCGGCTCGACGATGTGACTATCCGAAGATATGACCCTGTACTCTGACATCCTTAGTTCTCCTCTTCTAGTGCTCGAATACCGTTTGTAGCACTCGGTAGCTTAGCCGGGGAACCCGTAGAGCCTGGCGGTGTTGTCGCAGACGATCTTCCTGAGCTTGTCCTCGTCCAGGTGGCCCAGGTTCTCGTCGATTATCGCTCGGGAGTCGGGCCAGATGCCGTCGGGGTGAGGATAGTCGGAGCCCCACATGATGTTGTCTTCGCCCACCATGTCCACCATTTCGTTGGTGAGGTACTCTATCTGGAAGGTGGAGTAGCCCTGGCGCTTCCAGTACTCGGAGGGCTTCAGGCTAAGTCCCTTCTCCTCGAACTTCCATCGCTCGGCTTCGTCGTCCATTCTAAAGAGGACGTAAGGTATCCATCCGATGCCGCATTCCCCCAGCACGAATTTCATGTTGGGGTACCGCTCGCAGGCGCCAGAAAGGATCACGCTGGAGACGTACTCTGCGCCCGAAAGCTGGAACAGGGTGAGGACCACGCCGCTCAAGACCGAGTGGAAGTCCTCTTTGTTCCCCTTCTTGGGCATTTTGGGGGTCAGCCCCGTGGTGTGGAAGGAGATGGGCAGACCCGATTCGTCCGCCGCTTCCCAGAGCGGGTCCCAATGTCGCAGGTATATCGGCTCGTCTGTAGAGCCCACGTTGAGCTCAGTCCCTTTAAGCCCGAGGTCGGCCGCGCGACGAACCTGGCTGGCCGCCGTCTGTGGGTCCAGGGCATAGAGGCAGCCCAGAGCTGCCAACCTTTCAGGATCGTTCTTGCAGAAGTTTGCAATGTACTCATTGTAGATATCAAAGACCGATAGGATAACGTCAGGATCGGTAAGACCGTAACCCGGGCCGCTGGGCTCGTCGCCCCCCACGAAGGTCTCCTCATCCTCGGAGTCGGAGGAGAGGCCTCCCGCCAGAGCCAGGACCCCGTAGAGCACCTCGCCCTTGACGCCATCGGCCTCCTGGTCCTTGATTCTCAGCTCAGGGTCGGTGGGATGGAACATGCCCTTCTCGCCGTCCGAGAAGAATTTCATATCCTCCATCCTGTCCAAGCGAGTTGAGGCCCCGGCTACGTAGGGGTCCCAGAAAAGGTCCGGTCGAATGCCGACTCCGGACCCAGCCACACACCCCAACGGTTTGCCATCGGCGAACCACTGTTTTCCATCGCCGGTGTCCTGCACGTGGGGCATTCGTCCCTTCAGATGAGCCGGGGCATTGGAAGTGAACAGGTCCGCCGGCAACCACGGAATATCGACGTGGCAATCGCCCGATATCACTTTTCCTTCGTAAGCCATCTTTACTCTCCCCATTCCAGTCTATGTCCAAAAAACACCTATCGGTAGTATACAGCTAGGTTGACCCTTTCACCAACCCCCCTTTGAATTTTGTTTCGGTGGTGGAAGCTAGGGCCTCCAACCGGGCGGGATCTCGCCACTGGCCGGATATGATCCGTCGGCGTCGTGGGTTTCGTTGCCCACCAGTGGCGGGTTGAATACACTAATGCCGTAGAAGGCCGCTCTGTTCGTTACGCGGTGGCGGTCCTTCGGCCCCACCACGTAGAGGGTGCCGGGCGCTACCTCCCAGCTCTCCCCTGTTCCCAGGTCCTCGAGCGTCCCATCTCCTTCGATGACGTAGTTGGCCTCGACGTGGTTCTTGTACCACAGAACCGCTTCCCCACCGCCGGGCACCCGGGGAACCGAGAGGGTTACGCCGCATCCCTCCGCCTGGTTCACGTAACGGGTGGCGCTGGCCGTGCCCCCGGCGATGGTCCGTTTCTTTGCATCGCTCTCCTGCATGACGAACATGGTGCGTCCCGACTCGCCGGCCCAGGCCGTTGGTATCTCGCCAGTAGGCGGGTAGGAGCCGTCGGCGTCGTGCTTCTCGGAGCCGGTGACAGCCGGACTGAAGACGCTGGCTATGTGGGCCTCGCCCACTGTCGTCATCCGGTGCCTGTCCTTGGGCCCTACCACGTACACCGAACTTGGGCCCAGCTCCCAGCTTTCGCCGCTCGACAGTTCCTCCACCTTGACTTTACCCGACACGATGTAGTTGACCTCTACGTGGTTCTTGTAGTGGAGGTCGAAACTCAACTCGCCTTGGACGCGAACATCGGAGAGCGAGAACCCGCACTGGTCGTCCTTGGTGAGCAATCTAACGCTTACCAAATCCGCTGCATCGGTCTTGTACCTCAGCTTTTTGTCTTCGCTTGTGATCTCGTCTATCTTCCTCACGAACATGACGCCTGCTCCCTTCCGGCGCCGTCAGTCCCAATCAGATGGGACATCCAGCTATGCGTTAATAGCCGCCTCAAGCTCCTCAGCACGTTAATGTTTCGCCCGACCCCTCCTGAATAGGAGAAGCCCCACTATGTTCTTGGAAAAGTTGTGCCGCGTGCACTATTATACTGCCATCGGTAATGCGAAACAGCCAATCGGATACACGAGTATTTG
Organism: Dehalococcoidia bacterium; assembly: GCA_965197645.1. Classification (GTDB taxonomy): domain Bacteria; phylum Chloroflexota; class Dehalococcoidia; order Plut-88900; family Plut-88900. The sequence continues at coordinate 2,377,021 of OZ240219.1, forward strand.
AACCAGCAGCGTTTTGACGTAATCATAGCAGGCGGAGGTTCGGCGGGTTGTGCCGCCGCCGCCGTTCTCAGCCGGGAATACAACCTCTCGGTGTGTCTTCTGGAGGCAGGGCCTGACTACGGACCCTTCTCAGCCGGCAGATGGCCCTCGGAGCTCCTCGACGCTCGATACCGTCCATCGACCCATGATTGGGGACTTCGTGTCCAACGGGAAGGCGCCGACGACTTTACGGATCCCCGGGCCAGAGTCATCGGTGGCTGCTCCGCCCACAACGAGTGCGCCGCCATCTGGGGACTGCCCCAGGACTACGACGACTGGGCCAAACAGGGCAATCTCGGCTGGTCCTACAAAGAGCTCCAGCCCCTGATACAACGCATAGAGGGGCTCCGCTCGGCAGACTCGTTGCCTTTCCGAGGACGCAACGGCCCACTGTGGACCCAGACCTACCCTTACGACCAGCTTAGCCTGGTCCAGAGGTCCTTCATCGACGTCTCGGTGACCGCCGGCTTCCCCCACGTTGAGGACATCAGCGACCCGGAACCGGCGGAGGGCGTTAGCGTGTATCACGCCAACGTCAAAGACTCGGTACGTTGGAACGCCGCCTTCGCCTTCCTGGACCCGGTCCGAGATCTGCCCAACCTCACCATACTTCCCGAGACCCTCGTCGATAAACTGATCGTCGAGGGCAGTAAAGCAGTGGCGTTGGCCTGCACCTCTCAAGGGGAAGAGATGGAGCTACGGGCCGATGTCTTCCTCGTTTGTGCCGGGGCCTACGGCTCCCCTGCGATCCTACTGCGGTCCGGAATAGGCCCGCCTTCCCATCTCCAACAGGTGGGTGTACCGGTCAAAGTAGACCTGGAGGGTGTCGGACGCAACCTACACGATCATCATGCCATCTATGTCCAATTCCACGCTTCCCCCGAAGCATCAAGTAAGCTATCCGAGAAACTGGCGCAAAGCGATTCTTACACCGGTGAGATCATACTCAAAGCTGATTCCGGCCTCTCCACCGGCCCCTTCGATCTTCACATCCTGCCTGTTCACAGCGGTGTACACCCTGACAACGACATCATCGATTTTTACGTATACAACATGATGCCCAGGTCCCGGGGAGAGGTGACTCTGGCCAGCCGGGAGCCGGATCAAGCGCCTCGCATAGCCTCTAGGTACTTGACCGATTCGGGAGACGTCGACCTGGCTGTACTCGTCGAAGGATACAAACTGCTATACCGGCTCGTAGGAGAAGAGCCGTTGGCTTCAGCTTTGGCCGGCGAAGTGGAGCCCTGGGACGCAGCCCGTGAGGCCGACGAGCTGGCCCCTTTGATACGACAGACGGTGGACAACTACTCTCATGCCGTCGGCACCTGCAAGATGGGGCCGGATTCGGACCCCGAGGCGGTGGTGTACCCTTCGGGTCGGGTTGTAGGCCTGGACAACCTGTACGTCGCCGACGCCTCCATCATGCCCATGATACCCAGGGCCAACACCAACCTCACTAGTATGCTCATCGGCATGAAGGTTGCCGACGTACTGGGGCAAAGATGACCGATCGGTCGCCTTTCATGAAGTGTCTCGCCATCACGGACGTCCACGGCAATATCCGGGCACTGGACGCGGTTCTGCAAGCTGCCGGTGAAGTCGATCTGGTCATATCAGTCGGAGACGAAGTGGGCTTCTGCCTTCAACCCAACGAGGTAATCGATCGGCTTCGAAGCCTGCCCAATCTTGTTCCTGTAAAAGGCAACTGGGCCAACATCGCCCAGGAGCCATTGCCCGCGGGGACCGACACCATCTTCGATAAACTCCTACATTCCAGTCTCGGGTCTCTGACCCACGATGCCAAAGAGTACCTCAGGTATCTGCCCGACAGGGGCTACCTGAGATTGGGCGGCGTTTCCGTGGCCATCGTCCACGAGGTGCTGCTCGATCCGGCCCAGGCCGGTCCGACACCGGGACCGGCTACGACTGTTCAAGAGATACCCGATGCCAGCTGCGTTCAGCTGGTAATCCACGGGGACTCCCATCTCCAGGAACAGACTGAGAAGAATGGCATGACCTTCGTCAACCCCGGTTCCGTAGGCTGGCCCAGCGATGGCGACTGGAGGCCCGGCTACGCCATCATCGAATTCGAGGCCGGCGGTTTCCAGGTACAGTTCGGCCGGGTGGAATACGACGTGGATGCGGTCTACCGGGAGATCGAGGCTGCTGGCATTCCCAACCCCAGGAACATTCTGGTGGGCAAGAGCTGGGATATCCCCTGACGCCTGTTGGGTCGCCCTGCTGATGCGGGACAATCCCGGCAGCCTGACGAAACATGGGGTGTGCAGGGGGGCAAAGCTAATTTTCTGGGACCGCCTGCTGGGGGCCGGGAGCTTGAAGGTGTCCCTCAGAAACTATTTCTTGTTCCCGCTTCCTAGCCAGGAAGGGGGCTAGGGGGATGGTCGAAAGGGTTGTTCAACACCCCATTAGACGCCCACCTTGTTCGCCGGCTCGATTCCGAACTGGGCCGCGGCGTTGACACCCAGCATGCGAGCGATGGTCGGCTCGTCGACATCGGCCTTGGACAGCGCTTCGATGGCGTCCCAGGCGCTGGTGGTATCATCGTTGGGATATCGGGAGCCCCACATCACCTTCTCTTCGTAGCGTTCCGGCAGCTGCTGAATCAACCGCTCCTCGGCATCGAACCCCATCATCACCTTCCCCTCGGCCCACATCTCATCCGTGTCCGTTCGCACCGGGTAGTAGTGGGAGAGGGGTATGTTCCGGGCCGAAGACTCCATCTTCTCCAGCACCTCCTCCATCCACGATGCCTTGCCGTGGGCCACCACCACTTTCATGTCAGGATACCTCTGCATGATGGTGTATCCGATCAACGAGGAGCCGACGAACATGTGGTTGTCGAGCCAGTAAGACAGTATCGGCGCGACGGGATGTCCAAGAGGATTTCCGGCTATGGTGGGGAAGTAGCTTTCTCCCGGACCGCCTCCGGCGAAGGGGCCTCCGCCTCCTCCGCTGATGAAGTTGTCCCGCTGAAGCCTGCCGTTTATCTTTTCGAAGAACGGGCCGTGGGAGGTCCACTCCGGGTTCCACAGGCCGGCCGTCGGGTGGACGGCTGCGGTTACATTCAGCCTTTGCAAAGCCTCCCATAGAGGGTCGTAGTAGGGATGGGTGAAGTAGCGGCCCTCGATGAACATCGGCCGGATGAACACGCCTGGGAAGCACGGAAGCTCCGAGATCCTGTGTAGCTCCTCTAGGGCGAAGTCCATGTTCTGCAACGGCAGCATAGCCGCGGCGAATAGCCTATCCGGCGCTGTTTGACAGAAATCGGTCATCCAATCGTTGTAAGCGCGGGCCAGGGCGTAGGCCGTATCCGGGTCCTTTATCAGATGGTAGCCCTCGGCGAACCAGGTCGGATAGAGGAAGGCCTGATCGACTCCCATCTCGTCCATGTCCCTGAGCCTGGCCTCCGGGTCCAAGGCGCCTTCGGTCATCGGATGGCGAGTATCGGGGTCCAGCCGGCCTATGTCGTCCCACGTCGTTCCCGGCCTCCAGATGGCGTGACGCGGGATGTTGGGGTTGCCCCTATCCCGAAACATCTCGCCGTTGACCTTGAGGTAGGAGTTGATTGCCCCTTCCTCACGCCACAGCGCGAACTTGCCGAGCGTTCGGTACTCCGGGTCCAGGAACTTTTCCCATACCTCCCGGGGTTCGACCACGTGGGAGTCGCTGTCGAAGATGGGAAAGCTCTTCTGCATCGCCACCGTCGTGTTTCCTGACAGCCTATCGACGGCTGACCGAAGCCTCTGCCTTGAGAGACTCCTCGATCTCCTCGTCGGTGGGCCACCAGTCGGGCCGCTCGATCTCCGTGACCCGCTCCCGGATGAAGGTCTTGGGGGCTTCGATGTTGTACAGACGGCGGGCGTTATCTCCCAGGAACAAGGCCTGATCGTTTACGGGCAACTCGCTCTTTTGCATCGTCTCGATAGCTCTCCAGACGTCGTCTCCATCGTGATGGTAGACGTCCGAGGCCCAGGCCAATATGTCCCGGTAGAACTCGGGATAGCGGGAAGGCGGCGCCTCGTCCCCTTCGAAGCCGGTGACGCAGTGCTCGAAGAAGGTCTCGCTGGGCAGCCGTTTCAGGGGAGCGGCCGCTCGATCGTTGCGGTTGAGCCTGTACGATTTGTCACACTCGTCCAACAGGAAGCTCAGCCAGGTGGACGAGGCCTCGAACACGGCGGCCTTTATTCCGGGGTGCTGCTCGAAGAAGCCGGACATGAGCACCATCGTAACCCACAAGCTGGCTTCGGCCTGGAAGTTCTCCACGTTGCTGGAGAAGGCGTGAGGCAGACCTGAGGAGCTCATCGTCCTTTCGATCAGCTCGGCCCCGGAGTACTGCTCCGAGTAGCCGGCCGGTTTGGGGGCGCCCGTAGCGGGGAAGGGATGCATGCCGTAGACCATGCCCGTATCTTCCAGGGCGTTCCAGACCGGTTCATACTTCGGCTGTATGGGGTAGTTGCCGAAGGCGTCCATGGGACGTACCAGGGCTACCCGGCAGCCTCTCTCCGCCACCCGGTACACCTCTTCAACGGCGTACTGGGGGCTTTGCATGGGAATCAGGGCGGCAAAGAAGATGCGCTCCGGGTCCTCCTGGCAGTACTCGTAGGCCCAATCGTTGTAGGCCTTGCACATAGCCTTGGCGCCGAGGGCGTTCTCCAGCCAGGGGTAGGTGTCTATGCTGGTCGGAATGATCATCACCTGGTCTATGCCCTGGGTATCCATGTCCTTCAACCGTGGCCCGGGCTCCTCGGCGCCCGGGTGGGATAGGTACTCCGATTGCTCCTGGGTGAGGGCCGTCTCGGCGTTGAGGTTCCGCACCTGGAGCGCCCGCTGGACATCGTGCTTCATGCCGGGGCCGGCAAGCCTGACTATGTCTATCTTGCCCGGACCGACCGCAGGAACGACGGTGAAGTCGTGGGCGTTGGCTTTTCCGTTCACGAGCAGCTCCTCGGTGACCGGGTCGAACCACATGGTGGTCTTGAGGGCTTCCAGCTCGTCCTGGGTAAGGTGCTCTTCCGCCCGTTCCCACAGCTTGGCCGGCTCGACGACGTGGGCGTCGCAGTCGAAGGTGGGGAAGTCTTTGACCATGGGCTTGAATCTCTGGACTGGCATTCTTCGCCTCCTCTAACCTTCCTATGGTAAATCCCTTGTACTGCAAACATAAAGTTAGCAGTTTTGGACAGAACGGTCAACAAACAGCCTCACGGATGCTCCAACGTTTCAATAATGGTAGGCTGAGGGACTCCGATCAGTCTATAGTGTGGCTCCGGACCGAATGCACACATCCGCAAACCTATCCAAAGACCTGACCCGCACCTCGGTTCGAGGCTGGGCCGTCAATCTCATGGCCGGCATCCAGCAGAGCACATTCTACCTCACATCTTTTTCATTCGGTCTGTTCCTGCCCTTCATCTCCGACGATATAGGCCTGTCACACTCGGAAGCCGGTGTTCTCCAGGGCGTATGGTGGATCACGTCGGCTCTGTTGACCCTGCCGGCCTCCACCTGGTTCTCGCGGTTCCGACCCATACCGCTGATCCTCATGTCGCTGCTGCTTATGCTGCCCTTCTTCTTCATGCAAGGAGTGGCCCAGGGGTTCCTCACCCTCTTCCTGGCCCGGTTCTTCCTTGTCATTTTCCACACCCTCACCGCCCCTACGGCCCCCCTTCTGCTCCAGCAGTGGGTGGCCCCTCAGCACTACGCCACGTACAACGCCGTTTATCTGTCTCTACACAGCGTGCTGCTGGCGGTGGTGATCAGCACAGCCGCCCTGATAATAGAGGCGGTGGATAGCTGGCGGACGGCCTATTTGATACTGGGCGGCTTCCTCGCTGCGCAGACCGTGGCGTGGGTGTTAACCGCTCGAGAGAGCTATGCGCCGGTTAAAGAGCTGGGGACGGCGCTCTCCACCCAGCAAGAGACTCCTCTGAGGGCGTTGATAACCTTTCCGCAAGCCTGGGTCATCGGTGTGGTGATGTTCGGCATGTCGGCCACCTGGACGGCTCTGGTCACCTTCTTGCCGACCCTTTGGCTGGAGGAAAGGGGGCTGGAGCTGAATCTGGGAGGTCCGCTGCTCGGTTTCCTGTACTACGCCCTGATACCCAGCGCCCTGGCGGGAGGCTGGGTCGGGCGCAAACTTCAGAACAGAAAGATGCTGCTGTTCATTCCCGCGTTCCTCAACCTGGCACTGGGCCTACTGATTACCATCACACCTTATCCAGCACTCCTGATTGTGCTGATTTCGAGCCTGGGGATCATATGGACCGCCACGCCGGCCATCATAGTGCTCCCCTTCGAGTTCCCCGGCATCACACCCAGGGAGGTGGCCGTGGTTACGGCTACGGCCAATACGCTGGCGGGCCTGGGTTATGCCGCCGGGCCCTTTGTCACCGGGCTCGTCTCCGACGCCACCGGATCCCTGGAGCTGGGCTTGATCGTCCTGTGCCTGATTACGGGTGTAGGGGCCGTGGCCGCCCTGTTCTATCCCCGCCGCCGGGACCCATCGATCACGGATAGTAGAGCTGGTCAGCAGCCTTCCTGAGCTCCTTACGATAGTCGGGATGGGCCACTGCGATGAGCTCCCTGGCCCGCTCCCTTACCGATTTGCCCAGCAGCTGGGCTATTCCGTACTCAGTGACGACGGTATCGGCGAACGTGCGAGGTATCGTTACGATGGCCCCCTGGACCAGCTGGGGAACTATGCGGGAGACGGAGCCGCCTGCGGCGGTCGACTTGAGGAGGGTAATAGCCCGTCCGCCTTTCGATAGCACGCCGCCCATGTGCAGCTCCGTCTGACCTCCCGTACCGTTCCACAGCCTGGTGCCGATGGTCTCCGAGTTTATCTGGCCGGTGAGGTCTACGGATATCGAGTTGTTGATGGCCACGTAGTTATCGTGTGCGGAGACGGTCCGGATGTTCACAACGTAATCGGCATCGTGCAGCTCCACCAGGGGGTTGTTATGGGCCCACTCGATCTCGTCCTGCCCGCACCCTTCGACGCTGGTGCCTATCGCCTTACCTCGGTGAATCATCTTCCGGGTGCCGTTTATAACTCCCTTCTCCACCAGCTTCAGCACCCCTTTAGCCGCCATCTCCGAGTGCCATCCCAGATCCTTCTTGCCATCGAAGGCGCCCAGCTGGGGCAGATATTTGCCCGGGCTCCCGATGCCTATCTGGATGGTGCTTCCATCGGGCACCAACTCTGAGACGTAGTCCGCGAAGGGCCTGGCATCCTCGGGCGGGTCTTCCCAGCCCATCTCCCGGGCCATCCCTTTGACCTCGTTCAGGTCTCCCTCACACAGAGTCGGGACCAGCTCCTGGCGTTCGAGTCCCGACATGTAGGGCAGATAACCAAGCAGTGTAATCCTCACATCAGCGTCCTTCACCGCCTCTATCATCAGCCGGGCTTCGTCCACGGAGATTTCGGGGGGATCGTACAGAACTGAACGATCGACATCTGAGATGTGGAAGTAGTTAGCGCCGTAGGTACGGATGTAGGTGGAGTCGTGCTGCGCAACTACCGTCTTGGCGGTCTGGGCCCACCTGCGATTGTCCCAGACTCCGGCGCCGAAGCTGCAGTACCCGAGCCGGTCGGGCGGAGATAATCGAGTGATGAACACGTCGGCCTGGAACTCTGTGCTCCGGTGCTCTACATATGGTTTGAACTGGAGGGAGAGGATCATCGGGTAGTAGTCGATGATCTTCTTGTCATATGCGGGCCGGGCCCCTTCACCGAGATAGAACTGGGAGACGATGTTGAAGGACTCCTGCCACCCCTGGTGCAGCCATGCATGGTCCTCGAAGGGGCCCTGGGTGAGGACCTTCACTCCCTTTAGCTCGTGCCTCCGAGCTGCCAGTGCATCGATGAGGAAACCGCTAACGGAAGGATCTACAACGACCGTGTCCCCCGACTTGACGACCTGCGCCGCCTCGTCGGCGGATACCAGGCTGTTGTTGTAGTGTTCTATCCAGTCCATGAGTATGCCAGTCTCGTGAGCGATCTACATTTCCAGGGACAGACCCATGATATCTGCGAGTCCAAGAACGGCAAGGGGGCTGGCCTTCCGTGGAAGGCCAGCCCCTCTTCTTTTAGGCTATGTCCTATGTTGCGTAATCGGCTTGTCTACAGGCCCTGCTGCCACTCCAAGTACTGCTCGTAATTGGTGTCGGTGTTCTCACCCCACCACTTGTTGTTGAAGAATATGGCGTACTGGATGTTGGCAGCCGAGGTGGGCAACTCATCCCTCACTTCGTCAAACTCCGGTGCGTCCAGGAAGGGGAGCGACTTTACGTTGAGCGGCCCGTAGCTGATGTACTTGGAAAGTTGGGCGTTCCTCTCCGGGAACGAGGTCCAGGCGAGGAAAAGCTGGGCGAGAGTGAACTTGCGTGGGTCCTCCTCCGCCAAGCCTTTGATTATCATGAAGCTCTCGGCGTGGAGTACGTGACCGCAATGCCAGCAGATGGCGATGGGAGCACCCTCCTTGGCGGCGTCGTAGATTCGGCCGTTCCAGGCGGTGCACATGTCCAACTCGCCGCTGATGAGAAGCTGTGGGCAGTCGGAACCGGTCTGCCAGAAAAGGGCTACCTGGTCTTTGTGCTGGTTGAACAGCTCATAGGCGCGCTCCAGCTGGTCGTCGTTCAGGGTGCCCAGGCTGGCCCTGCCCTCCGAGGTGTCGAGAAGCGACGGGTTCTCGCCCAGCAGGGTAAAGATCAGCTCGGGGTCCGGATAGTATGCCCAGCCGCGTCGGCCCGGGTACCTTTCGGTGTCGTAGAAGGCCGACATGTCGGGCAGACCGTTGGGGTAGGATTCGGTGTTGTAGGCCAACACCTCTGACCATGTGAGGCCGCCGCCGCCGGTCCAAGGAGTCCTGTCCACTTCCAGCATGTCCCGGTTGTCGATGATGCTGAAGTCCAGCATCTCGAGCTCGTCGTTGGGGCCGAACTGCCAGGCCCCGGGCCCGCCCCAGGAGATCACGTCCCACTGGATGTTGCCCGTCTCCACCTGGGCCCTGATCTTGGCGGCGGAGGGTAGCGTCTCTTCAATGATCTCGATGCCGAACTGCTCTTGGAACGGGATGAGGTACGCCTGGCGCTGGGCCGCCTGGTAAGCGCCGCCCCAGGAGATGAACACGAAGCTTTCGCCCCGGTGGTTCACCAGCTCAGCCTCTATCTCTGCCTTGGTGGCGGGATTGTCCACCGTCCACTGGTCCATGGGCCTAAGACCATCGTCCGGGGTCTCCTCCACCATCACCTCCTCAGGCATTGCCTCTGGGGTCTCCTCCACCATCACCTCCTCGGGCATTGCCTCCGGGGTCTCCTCCACCATCACCTCTTCGGGCATTGCCTCCGGGGTCTCCTCCACCATCACCTCCTCAGGCATCGCCTCTGGGGTCTCCTCCACCATCACCTCGGTCGGCTCTGGTGTAGCTGCCTCACCACAGGCGGCCGCGACAAGCATCAGCACCATCAGTGTGGTAACGATGCCGATTAGCGCCCGCCTTCGGGTTATCGCTTTGTATAGTTTCAATTTACTGACCTCCTGAATCTAAGTCCGCTGTTTCTCGGATGGGGTGTCCGCCGCCGGCAACTCACTTGATGCCCATAGCGCACTGCCGGCTGCCAACACCATGGAACGGAGGGGGTATGCCTCTGGTGACGAAAAACTTATGGATAGATTTTTTCCGGTGGGGAGGCATGGCGGCGTTCTACGGGGGGAAGGAATCAGAGCTACTTGGATCATCCCTGCGACAGGACCTGTGTCCTCGTAGGTCTATAGAAGTAAAACGAGATTATAGGTGGGAAGATAGGCCTAGTCAATTCGGCGGGAAGGAGGCCGTTCAATTCAGTACCACCGTACCGGGCGCCCAGCACCGATCGCCAATTTGGCGAAAAGCCGGAAAGCAATCGGCATCAGAAAGTTCGACGATAGCAAGAGGGGCTGGCCTTCCACGGAAGGCCAGCCCCTCTTCTTTTAGGCTATGTCCTATGTTGCGTAATCGGCTTGTCTACAGGCCCTGCTGCCACTCCAAGTACTGCTCGTAATTGGTGTCGGTGTTCTCACCCCACCACTTGTTGTTGAAGAATATGGCGTACTGGATGTTGGCAGCCGAAGTGGGCAACTCATCCCTCACTTCGTCAAACTCCGGCGCGTCCAGGAAGGGGAGCGACTTTACGTTGAGCGGCCCGTAGCTGATGTACTTGGAAAGTTGGGCGTTCCTCTCCGGGAACGAGGTCCAGGCGAGGAAAAGCTGGGCGAGAGTGAACTTGCGTGGGTCCTCCTCCGCCAAGCCTTTGATTATCATGAAGCTCTCGGCGTGGAGTACGTGACCGCAATGCCAGCAGATGGCGATGGGAGCACCCTCCTTGGCGGCGTCGTAGATTCGGCCGTTCCAGGCGGTGCACATGTCCAACTCGCCGCTGATGAGAAGCTGTGGGCAGTCGGAACCGGTCTGCCAGAAAAGGGCTACCTGGTCTTTGTGCTGGTTGAACAGCTCATAGGCGCGCTCCAGCTGGTCGTCGTTCAGGGTGCCCAGGCTGGCCCTGCCCTCCGAGGTGTCGAGAAGCGACGGGTTCTCGCCCAGCAGGGTAAAGATCAGCTCGGGGTCCGGATAGTATGCCCAGCCGCGTCGGCCCGGGTACCTTTCGGTGTCGTAGAAGGCCGACATGTCGGGCAGACCGTTGGGGTAGGATTCGGTGTTGTAGGCCAACACCTCTGACCATGTGAGGCCGCCGCCGCCGGTCCAAGGAGTCCTGTCCACTTCCAGCATGTCCCGGTTGTCGATGATGCTGAAGTCCAGCATCTCGAGCTCGTCGTTGGGGCCGAACTGCCAGGCTCCGGGCCCGCCCCAGGAGATCACGTCCCACTGGATGTTGCCCGTCTCCACCTGGGCCCTGATCTTGGCGGCGGAGGGTAGCGTCTCTTCAATGATCTCGATGCCGAACTGCTCTTGGAACGGGATGAGGTACGCCTGGCGCTGGGCCGCCTGGTAGGCGCCGCCCCAGGAGATGAACACGAAGCTTTCGCCCCGGTGGTTCACCAGCTCAGCCTCTATCTCTGCCTTGGTGGCGGGATTGTCCACCGTCCACTGGTCCATGGGCCTAAGACCATCGTCCGGGGTCTCCTCCACCATCACCTCCTCAGGCATTGCCTCTGGGGTCTCCTCCACCATCACCTCCTCGGGCATTGCCTCCGGAGTCTCCTCCACCATCACCTCCTCGGGCATTGCCTCCGGGGTCTCCTCCACCATCACCTCCTCAGGCATTGCCTCTGGGGTCTCCTCCACCATCACCTCGGTCGGCTCTGGTGTAGCTGCCTCACCACAGGCGGCCGCGACAAGCATCAGCACCATCAGTGTGGTAACGATGCCAAGTAGCGCCCGCCTTCGGGTTATCGCTTTGTATAGTTTCAATTTACTGACCTCCTGAATCTAAGTCCGCTGTTTCTCGGATGGGGTGTCCGCCGCCGGCAACTCACTTGATGCCCATAGCGCACTGCCGGCTGCCAACACCATGGAACGGAGGGGGTATGCCCCTGGTGACGAAAAGCTTATGGATAGATTTTTTCCGGTGTGGAATCATGATGGGGATCACGGGAGGGGTGCCACGACGGGTTGGATCATGAGCGGCGGCCCCAAGTCCTCGTTGGTCTACAGGTATAGAAGTAGATTATAGTCCTGAAAGATAGACGTGGTCAATCAGTCCGGAGGAGGGCTCAACAAATGCCGCCCTTAGAGCCGTCCCGTCCGGATGATTCGATTTGCCGAAGCGAAAGCATGGCGTGTCTCTCCCCAGCCTCAACGTTCCGGAACCCCCAACCCGAGACGGGCCCTAATCGGTTCAGGCTTTGACCTATCGGCCCACCGGTGATAGCCTAGTCACACCCTAATCCACCCCGCTCGTTGTGGAGTCGTCTTCTAACTCGGAGGAGATATGCCGTGAAGTTTGGGATCTTTTACGAACACCAGATGGGACGGCCTTGGGAAGAAGACAGCGAACATAAGCTGTTCAAGGACGCACTGGACCAGGTCGAGTTGGCCGACCGCCTGGGCTACGACTACGTCTGGGAAGTGGAGCATCACTTCCTCGAAGAGTATTCCCACTCCTCCGCGCCCGAGGTCTTCCTGGCCGGGTGCAGTCAACGCACCAAGAACATCCGCCTGGGCCACGGCATAGTCCTCATGCCTCCGGGCTACAATCATCCCGCCAAGGTAGCCTCTCGAATCTCCACCCTGGACCTGATCAGCGACGGCCGGGTGGATTGGGGCACCGGCGAGTCTAGCTCTCACCTGGAGATGGGCGGTTTCCGGGTCCCTCGAGAGGAGAAGCAGGAGATGTGGCTCGAGGCCACGGAGGAAGCGGCCAAGATGATGGCTGCCAATCCCTACCCGGGCTACGATGGCAAGTACTTTTCGATGCCCCATCGTAACGTGGTGCCCAAGCCCCTCCAGCAACCCCACCCTCCCCTGTGGATGGCCTGCAACGGTAGGGACGCGGTCCTTCACGCCGCCCGCCTGGGCATCGGCGCGCTGACCATCACCTTTGTGGAGCCTGGTGAAGCGAAGGAGTTGGTCGACGAGTACTACCACACCTTCAAGACCGAGTGCCGGCCCATCGGCCAGGCCGTCAATCCCAACGTAGCCATGGTGGACTCCATGATGTGCCACGAGGATGAAGCCGAGGCCAACGCCAGGGGCGTGGAGGGCATCCGCTACTTCAGCTACGCCCTCAGCCACTACTTCATGCACGGCACCCACGTCCCCGGCCGCTTCGATGTTTGGGACGACTTCAAGAAGAACTGGTCCCCCTCCAACGAATTGAAGGAGGTCTGGGCCGTAGGCACACCGGACCAGCTTAGCGAGTACCTGAAGACCTACGAAGAGGCCGGCGTGGACCAGGTCGTCTTCATCCAACAGGCCGGACGGACCAAGCACGAGCACATCCGCGAAGCCCTCGATCTTTTCGGTCGGAAGGTGATGCCCGGGTTCAAGGAGCGGGATGCGGAACAGGTCCAGCGTAAGATGGACGACCTGGCGCCTTACATCGCCGAGGCCAATAGTCGAGTGCCGCCTATAGCCAAGCTGGATCCTATCCCGCCCGTGGAATCCTATGGAGTCATGGATGAACGCGCAGGCGAGGAGAGGCAGAGGGACGGCCTGGCCGGCAAAGTGGAGCGGGAGCTGCAGCTGGATAAAAGCTCCAAGGAAGGCTAATCTTGAGATCGGGGCACTTTGCTCGTGAAATCCGATAAAACTCGTTCCCATCGGGAACTACAACCGTGAAATTCTCCATATTCACCACTATCACTGAGCCTGAGTATCAGGCCACGCCCGACGAGAAGCTGGACATGCTCAGGGAGCAGGTCGTGCTGGCGGAGGAGATGGGCTTCTACGGGGTATGGCTGGGCGAGCACCACTTCGGGCCCTACGGCAGCGGCGACGTGCCCAACCCCATCATCGTCGGCGCCGACCTGGCCGCCCGTACCAGCAGGATAAAGATAGGCCAGATGGCCAACATAGCCGTGTGGTGGCACCCGATTCGGCTGGCCGAGGACCTGGCCATCCTGGACAACCTGACCAAGGGCAGGATGGAGGTTGGCTTTGGTAGGGGCATATGGCCCTATGAAGGCCCCCAGTTCCATCCCAACGCCGACCCTCGCAAGGACAAGGAGAACAGAGAGCTGTTCGCCGAGGTGATCGAGGTCGTAAAGAAGGTATGGACCCAGGAGTACTTCTCCCACGAGGGTCCCAACTTCAAGTTTCCCGCCGACGACACCGAGTTCTCACATCCCCTGTATCCCTCGAACCCCGAGTGGCAGGATGGGGCGAAGGTCAACAAGCTGAGAGTGACCCCCAAACCGTATCAAAAGCCTCACCCGCCTCTATGGGCGACAGTCTCCACCGACAGATCGGTCACCATGGCCGCGGAGTTGGGACTGAACGCCTGCTATGGGCAGCCTCCCGTCCGCAGGGTGAGGCAGCGATGTGAGACCTATGCACGCGTGCGCTCCCAGGTGGAGGGGCGACCGTATGCCCTCGGAGAGGCCCAAGTGCTGGTACGCAGCGCCTACATCGCTCGGACGATGGAGGAAGCCAGGCGGGTGGCTGGAGAGGGAATCGTAGCGCCCTTCGCCTACAACGATCCCTTCCGCGGCCTGGATATCTTCCTGAACCCCGGCGAGAAGCAGACCCCCGATATGAAGCTGGACTGGGACTTCCTGGAGCCCCGCAACCTTTTGGTAGGGCCCCCCGATCACGTCATCGAGAGGATAGAAGAGACCAGAGAGGTCACCGGCATCGACCATATCATTATTGGACACGATCACCCGGGAGTCCCCCAGAAGAAGACCCTCGAGAACCTGGAGATGTTCGCCACAAAGGTGATGCCCTACTTTCGGGACTTGGAGGAGAAGCAGGCCGACGCCGTAGCGGCGTCTTGACAGGGTGTTTCCCAGAGCGCCGATTGGAGAGCCCAGAGTGCTTCTTTTCCCGAGTGACAGGGCGGGGCCCAGCTATACACCGGACCGCTAACGTCGGCGACTCCGTTTCCAACTGCGGGAGCAAAGGGTACGTGTCTCCAGCTTTAAGGCCATCCCAATACAGGCGGTGGGTGGGCTATCGCAAAAGGGGAGTATGCTTTGAGAAACAGGGCCATGGTGAGTCAAGTTCTGGAACAATAGGGTGCGTTTGACATATAATCCACAGAGATTCACTGCTAGGGGGCCAACATCATGAAGTTCTCAATATTCACCACTATCACTGAGCCTGAGTATCAGGCGACGCCTGACAAGAAGCTGGACTTGCTCAGGGAGCAGGTCGTGCTGGCCGAGGAGATGGGTTTCTACGGCATATGGATGGGCGAGCACCACTTCGGGCCCTACGGCAGCGGCGACGTGCCCAACCCCATCATCGTCGGCGCCGACCTGGCCGCCCGCACCAGCAGGATAATGATAGGTCAGATGGCCAACATCGCCGTTTGGTGGCATCCTATCCGGCTGGCCGAAGACCTGGCCATCCTGGACAACCTGTCCAAGGGCAGGATGGAGGTGGGCTTCGGTCGGGGCATCTGGCCCTATGAAGGTCCCCAGTTCCATCCCAACGCCGATCCCCGCAAGGACAAGGAGAACCGGGAGCTGTTCGCCGAGGTGATCGAGGTCGTGAAGAAGGTATGGACCCAGGAGTACTTCTCCCACGAGGGTCCCAACTTCAAGTTCCCCGCCGACGGCACGGAGTTCTCCCATCCCCTGTATCCCTCCAATCCCGAATGGCAGGACGGGGCGACAGTGAAGAAGCTGAGGATAACCCCCAAGCCGTACCAGAAACCCCACCCGCCCCTGTGGGCGACGGTCTCCACCGACCGATCGGTAACCATGGCGGCGGAGCTGGGGTTGAACGCCTGCTACTGGCAACCGCCCGCCCGCAGGATGAAGGAGCGGTGCGAGACCTACAAGCGGGTCCGCTCCCAGGTGGAAGGTCGACCCTACGCCCTTGGCGAGGCCCAGGCGGTAATGCGTAACACCTACGTCGCTCCGACGATGGAGGAGGCCAAGCGGGTGGCGGAGGAGGGGATAATGTCCACCTTCACCTACAACGATCCCTTCCGCGGCATGCAGGTCTTCATGAACCCCGGCGAGGAGCTCACCCCCGACATGAAGCTGGACTGGGACTTCCTCGAGCCTAGAGCCCTGTTGGTCGGCCCGCCCGATCACGTCATTGAGAGAATAGAGGAGACCAGGGATATCACCGGCGTCGACCATATCCTCATCGGCCATGCTCACACGGGCGTTTCCCAGAAGGATACCCTCAAAAACCTGGAAACGTTCGCTACGAAGGTGATGCCCTACTTCCAGGACTCGGAGGAGAGACGGACCAGCGCCGCCGCAGCCTCCTGATAGAGCCTGCTTCAGGACTCCGCATCTAGGGATTCTCGAGGAGGGTTCCACTCCTCGGCGTAGGAGTTGGGTCAGGTTTCGGTCCTCAGACAAGAAGTACGAAGATGGCCTGATGGGTAGAGCGTTGTCCGCAATGGACAAACGAACTGGAGCGGGTTGTTGGCTGGCAGGGTCGTCACTACTTACCCACAGCCTGTGGTTGCTTGCCCTCGCTCTCGGCCTTGTGCTGGTTGCCGCCGCATGCGGGGAGGCCGAAAGTGTTCCGGACGAGCCCACCTCCTCGTCCGCAGAAGAGCCGGAGAGCGTTCTGGCTGAGCTCACCCCCTCGTACACCGGAGAACCGGAGGGCGTTTCGTACACACCGACTACCTCGGACGTGCCGAGGGCGGAGCACTCTGCTCCAGATGAGGCACAAACCAGTGACGATGACTCCTCCGAACTTGTTATGGGTGTATTGCCTCCCGAGTTCTACGGCGCCGGCACTGCTTCGTTGGAGGAGAGGATATACAATTCTGACGTGGTCGTCTGGGCGTACCGGAACTCCGTTGCGGGCAACGTGCTGGAGTTCACTGTCGAAGAGTACCTGAAGGGGTCTGGACCTGAACCGTCGTTCACTGTCCGGGCCCCCACCGGTGGAGGGAGCACGACGTGGGACGCGAGGAAAGCGGTGCTCTTCCTGACGGTGGCGCAAAGCGAAACCACAACCCGCTCCTCTGAGAGCCCTACAGTGGATTTCGTGTTCACGGAGACCGCCGAGTACTACACGGGGCAGCTTCCGGAGGGCTATAGGATAGGCACCCGGAACCCGGTGTGGATTCCCTCGAATACGGTGTCAAGTACCACAACGAAAAGCACCGATGACACAACGAAAAGCACGGAGGGAACATCGACCGCCAGCGCCGCGTTTATCATAGATTCCCAATCACCTTTGCTCGTTGCATCCCCCACTATATCCCTGGCGGACATTCGCACCACGATAGCCTGGATTGAAGGGGGCACCAACACTGTTGGGTACGACAGGTGCATTCGGTCTAGCTTGAACTACCTGAGATACTATCGCGACTGGGAAACGCATCATGGACGTGAGTGGGAGCCGCATCAAGCCGAGCACCAAGTGGCTTCGGGGATAGGGGAGGGGACCCTCATAGTCGACTATGGACATTATAGCAATCTCGGAAAATACGATGTATCCTGGCTCTCCGGCGACGATGCAGATCTCTTCGAATCGCTGATCGTGGATGACGACGAAGTGGCGTCCAACGGATACGGCGTGGTCATCGCGACGGCCCGGCCTCTGCCCAGCGGTATGTACGAGTTTGTGGATCACTCGCAGGGGAGCCAATTTCTCCCGTGCGGATTCATGCCTGAAAACAATAGGCTGTTATGGGTAGTAACGGTGACCTCGCCTCCAGGCACGGTCCACGAGGCCTTCTTCGACCCGGCGGCCCTGACACCCGGCGTGGGGTTCTCGGCCACCTCCGGCGTTCTGGACCCCGCCACCTTCTCCATTGGCGGGACCTCCACCTCCATTACGGGGCTCAGGTGGGCCAGCAATGCCGTCGTCATGACCCTCTCCCCCTACGTGTCCCTATCGGGCCAGGCCGTTGATTTCACCGAGTTGGACGGCTCCGTCGGCTTGTCTCTGACCGCTTCATCGGCGACGGCGAACAGCACGGCCGGGACGCTGACTTGGAGCGTGTCGGAACAGCCGTGGGAGGACGGAGACCAGCTCATGCTGCGTATAGGCGTCCCTCCACCGGCGATATCTTTGAATGACGTGGCCGCCTCTGTGACCGAACCCTGACCTGCCATTGAGCGACAGAGACCACCTGGACTCCCTCGATGCTGGGTTCCGATACAGACTCACTATAGGAGGACTGGGGCCTATCTCCCGGATTGATCCCTCCCACCCAGAGCGGTAACAGCAATAGAGGTTTCTAGTACCTCTGGAACAGCAGTTCGCCGTCCACGTAGGTCTCCAGCACGTCTATGTCCCGGATGAACTCCGGATTCACCGCGGTCGGATCGTGGCTCAACACCACCATATCGGCGCGCTTCCCCACCTCCAGCGAACCGGTCTCGTTCTCCCTGAACACCGCTTTGGCAGCGTTGATGGTGTACATTCGTAGACCTTCGAGGGGAGTTACCGCTTCGTCCGCCTGAACCACCCGTCCATCTCGCCGGGTCCTTCTCGTCACCATGGCGTAGAGACCGAGCAGAGGTTCCATCGGGGCGCAGGGGTAGTCTGAGCTTGCTGAGACCGACAGGCCCTCGTCCAGCATCGATCGGAATGGCTCCACCTTTGCACCCGTCCCCGCCTCCTGAGCCGTCTTTTCCTGGAGATCGGCGAAGGCATAAATGAAGGGCGGTTGAACGGAGGGAATGACCTCCAACGCCTTTGCTCGCTTGAGCTGCTCGGGCAGAGGTAGTGAGAAGTGCTCGAGGCGGAACCTGGGATCGGAGCGAGGGTGCTCTCGTTGCGCCTTCTCGAACGCGTTGAGGGCCTGCTCCACGCTCCAAGTGCCAAGGCAGTGGATGGCGACCTGCAGGCCCCGCTTATGGGCCGACATCACCAGCAGGTCCACCTCTTCCTGGCTGTAGTATCGCTCCCCGAAGTGCTGGACCTGACCGTGGGAGTCCCTCCGGATCATGGCGCCGCTGGGGAACACGGGGTCCATGAATATCTTCATGGTACCGGCCCGCAGCCTGTCTGAAACGTCCTCGGCATCGATTTCGCCGCCTGCTACCTGTTGAGGCGTGGCATAGAACAGTTCGCCGCCCAGAAGCTGTCTGATGACGATGGGGAGCTTGTTTTGTTCATCGGTCATGCGGTACATCTTGCTGGCTATGGGCATGGTGAGCGCGTCGCCGATCCCCGTGACTCCACAGGCCAGATGTCTCTGGCAGTTGCGGCGCACCAGGTCGGCTACCCCGTCCCCGTATCGGTCTATGTGGGCCTTCATCGACAGGTAGTGGACCTGGTTCATCGCCCGTTCCCACAGCGCGCCGTCCGGATCTCCCTTATCGTCCTTTCGGATCCAGCCGCAAGACGGATCGGGCGTATTCTTGTTGATTCCGGCCAGAGCCAAGGCTTCCGAGTTGGCGTAGCAGGCGTGATATGACTGGTCCATTATGCAGACCGGGTTCCTGGGAGCGACCTCGTCCATCCGCCATCGGCTGAGTGTTTCGGGGCCCTGAAGCGAAGTCGATAAGTTGTAGTTGAAGCCGGTCCCCCAGATCCACTGGCCGTCCGGCGCATCTTTGGCCGCTGCGCCGATGGCCTCCAGCACGCTTTTGACGCTTCCATGAGGCGGCACCCGGCAGTCCACAGATACCGGATCGAAGGTGGTCATGCTGAAGTGGTTGTGCGGATCGATAATGCCGGGTATGACGGTCCGACCGGCCAGGTGCACCACCCGTGTTTCAGGGCCGATATGGCTATTTATTTCCGAGGTGCTGCCGATTGCGGCAAACTTACCTTCTTTAACGGCTACTGCCTCCGCGGTCCGATCCAGAGCATCCATCGTCAGGACCTTGCCGCCGGTCAAGACCATGTCCATAGCATCCCTCCAGGAAACGTAGAAGAACCGGTGACCTTACCTTTCGAAGAAATCAACTGGCGGTGAGATTGCGCGTTCTGATCACAGCCGAATAGTCGAATTGCCGGACCTATCTCACCGTGCCCGGATGCACGGCGCCAGGTCGTAGCTAACCCCGGGCCAACCGCTCGCCTATCCTACAGTTCCGGCTTCTGCCACCCGCCCGTCAACGTCTCGATGTGCTGTGCCACCGCCAGCGCCACATCGTCCCGCCAGGGACGGGTTACAACCTGCACTCCTATGGGCAACCCTTCGGGCGACGTCCCTGCGCGCACGATGGCGGCGGGCCATCCCGTCATGTTGTAGGCGGAGGTGTAGGTTAGTCCTCGTATCGCATCCGTATCGTAGGTCACGCCGTGAGGGGGCGCCGGGTATGCGATGGATGGACAGATGATCACATCGTAGTTCCCCAGGAATGAGGTCATTTCGCTGCGGTACTCGTCCAGGTCGACGTGACGCAAGGCGAACTCGGTAGCGGAAACCTCGAAACCTCGCCAGAACTCGATGTAGGAGGTCGCCATTCCGTGGACTTCAGTGGTCCCGACCTCTTCCAGAAGCGCCTCTATCACCCCCGCACTGTGGGCGCCCCAGAAGGCGTTCTCCACGTCGTAGGTCTTTTCAATCCCCGTCGGCCTGGCCTCCTCCATCTCCATACCCGCGTCCGCCAGCTGGTGGGCTATCCTGGTGACCGTCTCCGCGGTCTCGGGAGTTGGGGTCATAACGCCGTTATCGGTGTGGAAAGAGCCTCGCAGGCCCTTCAGGTCAACATCCTCAGGATCGCCCAGGGGCATGGGCACGATGGCGGGGTCGGACCAGTCCGGCCCGGACAGGAAGGGCATGGTCAGGGTCAGGTCCTCCACGTAGCGGGACATCGGTCCTATCTGGAACAGAGAGTCCACCGCCCCGTTCAGCCGGGGGTAATGCCCCGTACGGGGCACCCTGCAAGAGGTCGGCTTGATGCCGGCGATGCCGCAGTAGTGGGCCGGGATCCGTATGCTGCCGCCGATGTCGCTGCCGAGGCCCACCGGCGAGCCGCCCGCCGCGATCAAGGCGCCCTCGCCGCCGCTGCTGCCTCCCGGCGTTCGATCCAGCCCGTAGGGGTTATTAGTCCGGCCGTAGACCAGGTTGTCCGACTCGCCGGCCAAGGCCAACTCGGGCACGTTGGTCTTGCCTATCAGTATCCCGCCGGCTCCCCTCATCCGCGCCACGACCTCCGAGTCCTTGTCCGGGACGTAGGAAGCCCTTCCCAGGGTGCCTCCGGTGCAGATGACACCCTCGCTCTCGATGTTGTCCTTGACCGTGAAAGGTACGCCATGCAGGGGCCCCAGGACATCACCCCGGGCCAGCGCCTCATCCGCTTCGCGGGCCTGCTCCCGGCCCGTATCGCTTATCGTCTGGACCACCGCGTTGAGCGTGGGGTTCACCTCCTCGATACGCTGGAGATGAGCGTTGACTAGCTCCTCCGAAGAGACCCTCTTTTGCCGGATTTCCCGGGCCATTGTCGCCGCCGACTCGTAGATCAAATCGTCCATATCACGCTCCTCCTGGCCTTGCCTTTCTCAGCTTTGCGCCACCGGTGATCGCTTTCAGTTCGTGGAGAACCCGTACAGCTTGGCGGCGTTGCCCCCTACGATCTTCCGTTTGTCCTCTTCGGATATCCCCCGGAACGTCTCCTCGATAACCTCTCGGGAGTGGGGGAACGTGCCCTCGTCGTGGGGGTAGTCGCTTCCCCACATCATGCGATCGGCCCCTGTGTACTCGATGTTGTGCAGCCCAATCGGGTCGTCGCCGAAGGTGATGTAACCCTGGCGCTTGAAGTACTCGCTGGGCCTCATCTGGAGTTTGGGTACGTGCCACATGTGCCTGCGGTCGTAGATATCGTCGAGGGCGTACAGCGCCCAGGCCAGCCATCCGGTCCCGCATTCCACCAGCACGAACTTCATCTCCGGATACCGGTCCAACGCACCCGAGCCGCTCAGCAGCAGCAGCGGGTTCATCCCTTCGGCCATGCCCTGCACCAACCCAATCAACTCCTCGCCGTCCTCCTGCCTCCCCCCACCTGTCCGTTGCAGGTCCTCGACGGAAAAGGGATCGCTGCTGGTGAACACGTGGAAGCTCAGCGGGATTCCCATTTCTTGTACTGCGGACCACAGCGCATCATAGTCCTTCTTGTTGTACGGACGGGATGGCCTGCTCACGGGCACCGACACCGACCGGTACTCTTGCTTGCCCGCTCTCTTCACCTCGCCGATGGCCGACTCTATATCGATGGTGGGAATCATGGCCGATATGACGAACGTGTCGTTGTGGTCTCCAAACAGATCGAAGTAGTAGTTGTTGTAGAGCTGGGCCATGGCCATCTGGAATCCCGGGTCCGGCGAAGCGAAGACCTTGAACATGCCGTTGGGGTAGATTACCTCGGCGTTCACGCCGTCATCGTTGATATCGGCCAACCGCTTGGGAATGTCGATGCCGAAGTTGCCCGCGGTGATCTTGCTGTCTCCCTGTTGGCGGAACCCCTTTCGCCAGTCCTCTTCGTTCAGGGGATTGGCGGGCTCGACGTGAAGGATTGCCTGGCCATCGACAATCAGCCAGGTGGTGCCGTCTATAACTTGGAATTGCGGCCTGCGGTCCCGATACTCCGATGGCAGGTTGTCGTATATCTCGTCGGGGTCCTCAACGTGGGAATCGGCCGAGATGACCTTGTAGTCCGCCATATCCGCCTCCGATCCAACTTTAGCTGGTCGTGTGCTTAATTTTGGTCTTTGCTGGCCGTGTGTATAACTCAGAGCCGCCGGGAAGGCTATCCTAGGCCAAACCAGTCAAGGTTGCAATCCTTCGACGGTACTGATGTATGATAGGGTCGCTTTCCACAGCAGACGAACGCTGCGATGACGAAGACCCAACACATCAACCGGGAGGGACCAATGACCAGGAAAAGAATCGGCGTGGATGCTGCGGGCGCAAACGCCAACGAGCTAGTGGCCCACATCAAGGAGTTGGAGTCCATCGGAATAGAGGCCACCTGGCTTACCACCGGCGGCGCCGGCCTAGATGCGTTATCCGTATTCGCTGCCGCCGGCGCCCAGACCCAACGGATACTCATGGCGACCGGCATTACGCCCACGTGGCCCCGCCATCCCGTCGCCGCCATACAGCAGGTCCAGGTCATAGCCCAGCTTGCTCCCGGCCGGTTTCGGTTTGGGGTTGGGCCCAGCTCCAGGGACGGCATGGAGGACATGTTCGGCGCCGACTTCCGGGCGCCGGTCACCAACGTTAAGGAGTACGTCCAGGTCTGCAAATCGCTGCTGCAGGAGGGATCGGTAGACTTCCAGGGCACTCAGTACACGGCCAGGGCCGAGATAGAGCCGATACCCGATGTCCCGATAATGGCGTCCGCCCTGGGCAGGGGAGCCTTCAAGGCCTGTGGTCAGGTCGCCGATGGGGCCATAAGCTGGCTGTGCCCCGCACAGTACTTGAGCGACGTAGCCATGCCCGCCCTGGAAGAGGGCGCCAGGGAAGCCGGTCGATCTACTCCACCGCTCGTCGCCCACCTCTGCGCCGCCGTCCACGAGGACGTAGAGGAAGTGTGGGCCGTGGTGAAGGACCAGTTCAGCTTCTTCCCTCCGTCCATCTACTATGCCCGCATGTTCGCCGCCGCCGGTTTCCCGGAGGCCCTGGACACGGGCCAGTGGAGCGATGGCATGCTGGACGCGGTGGTAGCTGCCGGCGACGAAGGAGCCGCCGAGAAGAAGCTGCGTCAGTACCTGGACTGTGGCGCAACGGAGATACTCGTCTCAATTTTCGAGGTCGGGCCGGACGGGAAGGCCAGCCGGCGACGCACCGAGGCCCTTCTGGCGGAGATGACCAAGTCTCTGAACTGATCTTCTGACCTGACTGTCGCAATGACGGCAACTGTCAGCCTGGGTTCACACCCTCGTCATTGCGAGCCCCGACAAGGTCGGGGCGTGGCAATCCAACCAGGTCTGGCCTATGAAGGAAGGGGTGTGCAAAGGGGCAAAGCAAATTCTTCTGAGACTGCCTGCTGGGGGCCGGGAGTCTGAGGGCATCCCTCAGAAACTATCCCTTATTATTCCCCCTTCCTGGCCAGGGGGTGACCGGACGGGCCTTTCAGACCCCTACTAAATCGTTTGTGTCCAGTCGGCCAGGTCCCCCTCTTCGAAGCGGGAGTATCGGAAGTCTCGGATGTCCACCGAGGTCTTGCCGTCCAGTATAAGCTCCGACGTGACCAGTCCTGCCCCTGGCCCCATGGCGAAACCGTGGCCGCTGAACCCGGTGGCGAACAGGAAGCCCTCTATCCCCGGCACCGGGCCCAGCACAGGTGTGGCATCGGGAGTCGCATCGATGCGGCCGGCCCACGCCCTCTCGATGCTGATATCACCGACGGATGGGATGAACTTCTTCAGCTTTCTTCTCATCACCTTTACGTTTTCCCTGTTCAGCTTCGGCTCCACGTCCACCGTGTGGGCGAAGGGGTGTTCTCTGGAAGAGGACCAGGGCAAGGAGCGCATGACATCGTCGATCAGGCCCATACCGAAGTTCAGGCGCAGGCTGCGTCGATTCCTCCGGAAGTTGGGCATAAAGAGCCACATGTGACGAAAGCTATCCAGGGTGACGTCATAGTCTCCCCTGACCCCGCCCGCTATGTACATCCGGCCGTCGGCCCTCTGGCGGACGGTGATCCCGTCTCCCCACAGCACGGTGTTGGTTATGGGTGGAGCCGGACTGGTGCACGCTACCGATGCCCTCACCACCCCCTGGGGTAGATTCAGACCGAGCATCCGACCTATCTTGCCGGACCAAGCCCCCGCTGCACACACTACGGTTGGGGTCTTGATTGTCCCCCTATCGGTAACAACCCGGCTTACCGCCCCTGCGGTGAGATCGATCCGGTTGGCGGCGCAGTAGGTGTACAGATTGGCCCCGTATTCCTGGGCTGCCCGGGCCACTGCCTGAGTAGCCTTGCGAGGTTCGGCCTGGCCGTCGGATGGGGTGTAAGCCCCACCGAGATAGTCCCCCTCCAGCTCCGGTATCTTCTCCTTTACCTCGGCGGCCGATAGGAACTCGGTCTCCAGGCCAATCTCCTGGGCCATCTTGGTCCATGTCTCGCAGTGGGCGGCGTCCTCCTCAGAGTACGTGAGCCTGAGCGAACCGTTCTGTATCCAGTCCACCTCCGTGTCCATCTCCTCGACTATCCGCTTCCAGGTGCGAATCGATAGCATGATCAGGGGCAGCTCTCGAGGGTTGCGGCCCTGCTGCCTCACCCAGCCCCAGTTCCTGCCGGACTGCTCATCGGATACCTCGCCCTTTTCCACCACCACCACCTTGGCGCCGCGCTTGGCCAGGAAGTAGGCGGTGGAGCTTCCCACTATGCCTCCACCTATGATTACTACGTCTGCGTGTTCCGGAATGGGTTCGGTCTGCATGGCTGTTCCTCTCTGAATGTGAACGCTCCGTATTATACCCCAGGTGCTGGTTTGACCCTGTCGAAAAGCCCGTATAGAATCACCGCATCGGCTTGGAGGAGAATACAAAAGGAGTTGGACCATGATGAGCACAGAGCTGACGGCGGTGATAGATCTTGTCAAATCGCCCGATACGGACGTGTCGCCCTCCCTGGAGGAGAGCCGGGCCGGATACGAGGAGATGATGGCTGAGTTTCCCATACCATCGGACATCAGCCTGGAGCCCGTAGACGCCGGCGGAGTGCCCTCCGAATGGGTCGTCGCACCCAACGCGGACCCTGACAGGGTCATACTCTACCTGCACGGCGGCGGGTACGTCGTCGGCTCTATCAACACCCATCGGGAGATGTGCGCTCGACTCTCCAGAGCCGCCAGGGCTCGGGTCCTGGTCATCGACTACCGTCTCGCTCCCGAGCACCCCTTCCCCGCCCCAGTGGAAGACGCGCTGACTACTTACAAGTGGCTACTGGCCGGCGGCGCGGAACCTTCGAACGTCACAATAGCAGGAGACTCGGCCGGCGGCGGTCTGACCGTTGCCGCTCTGGTAGACATTCGAGACCAGGGCCAACCCCTGCCCGCAGCCGGTATCTGCATTTCTCCCTGGGTAGACTTGGAAGGCCTGGGCGACTCTATGACCGGAAAGGCCAACGTCGACCCCATGGTGCAGAAGGACGGCTTGGTAGAAATGGCCAATCTCTACCTGGGTGGCGCCGATCCGAAATCGCCTCTGGCTGCGCCAATGTACGCAGACCTCTCCGGGCTCCCGCCGCTGCTGATACAGGTGGGCACGGCGGAAACCCTGCTGGACGATTCCACCCGGCTGGCCGACCTGGCCAAGGCCGCCGGCATCGACGTGGAATTGGAGGTCTGGGACGACATGATCCACGTCTGGCACTCCTTCGCCGCCATGCTTCCCGAGGCCCAACAGGCGATCGAAAAGATCGGCGAGTACGTCCTGGGCAAGACCGGCTGATCAATCGGGCCGCGTTGGTTTGCAGGCGTCAAGCTAGGGATGATGCGAGCTTGGGGCCCTCCAAGAGGTACGCTCCTATGCAAGGTATGAACCGACAGATAACCCTGGTCTCCAGGCCTCAAGGCGCCGCGAAGCCCTCCGATTTCCGTCTGGTCGAATCTCCCATTCCTGCTCCGGGCGATGGAGAGGTGCTGGTGCGAACTCTCTACCTGTCCGTGGACCCCTACCAACGGAGCCTGTTGGATGATTTCGAAGGCACCGATGATTTCTACGCCCGGCCCGTCGAGATCGGCGGGGTGATTGGGGGTGGAGTATGCGGCGAGGTCGTCGAGTCCAAGCATCCCAACCTCAAGGCCGGCGATCTAGTTGAGGCCTACATTGGGTGGCAGGAGTACGGCTGTATCGAAGGCGGGTCCCTGAGAAAGGTGAATCCTGACCTCGCGCCCATATCCACCAGCCTGGGAGTCCTGGGTATGCCGGGCCTGACCGCTTATTTCGGCCTACTGGACCTGGGCCTGCCCAAAGCGGGTGAAACCGTTCTGGTCTCCACCGCTGCCGGGGCTGTGGGATCGATCGTGGGCCAGATTGCCAAGATCCAAGGCTGCCGGGTTATAGGAACTGCGGGCAGCGAGGACAAGGTCCGTCACGCGGTCGATGACCTGGGCTTCGACGCTGCTTTCAACTACAAGACTGTCGATGACTACCTGGCAAAGCTGCAGGAAGTGTGCCCCGAGGGCATAGACGTCTACTTCGATAATGTGGGCGGCGACCTAACCGACGCCGTCTTCATGCACATCAATGAGTACGCCCGGCTCGTGATATGCGGCCAGATCACCCAGTACGATATGGCCGAACCCGATACCGGCCCGCGGCTCTTGGGTCAGCTAATCGGCAAAAGAGCAAGGGTTGAGGGCTTTCTGGTCGATCAGTTTGTCGACAAGTACGAGCAGGGCATCAGCCAGATGGCTGAGTGGATACGGGACGGTAGGCTCAAGTATCGAGAGCATATCATCGATGGCATAGAGAGCACACCGGAGGCGTTTCTGAGGATGATGCGGGGCGATAATACAGGGAAACAGCTGGTGAAAGTGGGCGAGCCGTCTTAGCGGCTCCGTCAGTGAAATGAAATGATACCGGCCCGCCATTGGCGGGCCGGATTCGTTAACCCCGATTTTGTGCTGTGCTCTGGCAGGTGTTGAGTAACTCCACCGACCTTACCTGGCTGGATTGCTACGCCCCCGACAGAGTCGGGTCTCGCAATGACGGGGGGAGCCCCTAGTACAGGTGGCAGGCTACCGCGTGCCCCTTGCCCGTCTCCTTCAACGGCGGTATCACCTCCCGGCACACGTCCATGGCATACGGACACCGGGGATGGAACGTGCACCCCTTCGGCGGGTTCAGAGGACTAGGCACGTCTCCCGTCAGGATTATCCTCTCCCTCTTCGCCTCCACCACCGGGTCAGGTATCGGCACCGCCGATAGCAGCGCCTTGGTGTACGGGTGCTGCGGGTCCTCGTACAGCTTGTCCCGGTCCGTTACCTCCGCCAGCTTACCTAAGTACATCACCGCCACTCGGTCCGATATGTGCCTCACCACCGATAGATCATGCGCTATGAACAGATACGTCAGATTGAACTGCTCCTGCAGCTCCTGCAGCAGATTTATCACCTGCGCCTGGATCGATACGTCCAACGCCGATACCGGCTCGTCACACACTATGAACGACGGGTTCACCGCCAACGCCCTCGCTATCCCTATCCTCTGCCTCTGTCCTCCGCTGAACTCGTGCGGGTACCGGTCCACCATGTACGGGTTCAGCCCCACCACCTGGAACAGCTCCTGCACCCTCTCCTTCCTATCCCTTCGCTCCCCTATCTTGTGTATCGTCAGCGGTTCCTCCACTATCGCTCCCACCGTCATCCGAGGGTTCAATGAGCTGTACGGGTCCTGGAATATCACCTGCAGCTCTCTCCTCAAAGGCCTCATAGCCTTCGTCGATAGCCGCGTCAGGTCCTTCCCCTTGAACATCACCTCCCCATCCGTAGGCTTGTACAGCTGCAGTATGCATCTCCCCGTCGTCGTCTTCCCGCACCCGCTCTCTCCCACCAGTCCCAGCGTCTCTCCCTCCATTATGTCGAAGGTCACCCCATCCACCGCCTTCACCTCTCCAACCTTCGCCTGGAAGATGATCCCCTTCGTCACCGGAAAGTACATCTTCAACCCATTGATGCTCAGCAGCGTATCTCTGCCCCTCGCTCCGTTGCCCTCAGACCCGTTGGTTGTCATTTCCTTAGCTCCCTCTCTCTCCGTTGCCGGCCGTCGTCACGTCCACCAGGCATGCTGCCGTGTGTCCCTCTCCCATCTCCACCAGCTCCGGGTCCGTCTCCGCACACTCATCCACCGTGAACCGGCACCTAGGCCTGAACGAGCAACCTACAGGCTTGTGCGCCAGGTCCGGCGGCATCCCCTCTATCGGTATCAGCCTCTCCCTCATGCTCTCGTCCAGCCTCGGCACTGACCCCAGCAGCCCCAGCGTGTACGGGTGCCTCGGCTTCCCGTATACGTTCACCGCCGTCGAACTCTCCACTATCCGTCCCGCATACATCACGTTCACGTTGTCCGCATACCTCGCCACCACACCCAGATTGTGTGTGATCACCACCACCGCCGTTCCCCTCTCCTTCGTCAGCCGGCTTATCAGCTCCAACAGCTGCGCTTGTATCGTCACGTCCACCGCCGTCGTAGGCTCGTCCGCCAGCAGTATCTTAGGCTCGCAGCTCAGTGCTATCGCTATCATCACCCTCTGCCTCATACCCCCGCTCAGCTGGTGCGGAAAGTCGTCCAGCCTCCTACCCGCATCCGGTATCCCCACCTCTTCCAGCAGCTCTCCCGCCCTGGTGTTCGATGCCCTGTTGTCCATACCCAGGTGAAGCTCCAAAGCCTCCGTTATCTGCCTGCCTATCGTCAGCACAGGGTTCAATGACGTCATCGGCTCCTGGAACACCATCGCCAGGTCCTTACCCCTCCTCCTCCTGATCTCGTCTGAACTCAGCTTCAGCAGGTCCACCCCCTCCAGCAGCACCTCTCCTCCCACTATCCTTCCCGGCGGCGATGGGATCAGCCTCATCAGCGATAGCGCACTCACGCTCTTGCCGCACCCGCTCTCCCCCACCAGCCCCAGCGTCTCTCCCGCTTCCACGCTGTACGTCACCCCGTCCACCGCCTTCACCACCCCGTCTTCCGTGTAGAAGTAGGTCTTCAGATCCTTTACCTCCAGCAATGGCGCCATGCTCTACTCCTTCCCGTATATGGACTTACTTAGAGTCGGCCAAGGGAATCTTGTACAGGTTAGCTGCGTTTTCAGCGACCACCTTCTTCTTGTCCTCCGGAGCGAGGTCTTTGAAGGTCCTATCGATGACCTCTCGGGAGTTGGGGAAGGTGCCTTCATCGTGGGGGTAGTCGCTGCCCCACATAAGGCTATCGGCGCCGGTGAAGACCAGGTTGTGGAGTCCCACGCGGTCGTCGCCGAAGGTCGCGTAGCCCTGGCGTTTGAAATACTCGCTCGGTTTCAGATCCAGGACGGGCTTGGCCCACATGTGGCGCTTATCGTTGATCTCGTCCAGGGCGTCCAGCACCCACGCCAGCCAGCCGACCCCGCCTTCGACCAGAACGAACTTCAGATTGGGGTGACGCTCCAGCACGCCTGCTGCCGTCAGCATGCACAGTGGACTCAGCGCCTCGCTCATTCCCAGCACCATGCCCCACAGGTCGCTGCCGTCGCCCTCTTCCTTCACCAGGTCTTTGAACTCGGGTTCCTCGTCGTTCGGTTCACTGCGAGTGAAAACGTGAAAGCTGAGGGGAACATCCAGATCTTCGGCTAGCGCCCAGAAGGGTTTGTATTCGGGACTGCTATAGGGCTTTGATGGCCGGCTCACCGGCACCGACAGGGAGCGATATCCCAGGGCGGCAACCCTTTTAGCTTCCTCCATGGCCGCGCCGACATCGGCCATCGGAATCGTGGCTGATGGGATGAACTTATCGAAGTGTTCGCCAAATATCTCCAGGTAGAAGTCGTTGTAAAGCTTGCAGACCGCCAGCTGAAACTCCGGGTCGGGCGAGGCGAAGGCCTTGAAGATGCCGTTGGGATAGATAACCTCCGCCGTGATGCCGTCCTCCTCCATATCGGCCTCGCGAACGGCGATGTCCGTGCCCGACTCACGAGACAGTCCCACCCCCGTCTCCTCACCCCACCTGAACTCTTTGCGCAGGTCCTCTTCCTTCAGGGGATTGGGTGTGTCCATGGGCTGAGGGGCCATGCCCTCGACCATCCAGTACCGCCTTCCTTCGACCTCCTTCAAGTGTGGTGCGCGGGCTCGATAGTGTTCGGGGAGTCGCTGGTGAATGTCCCCCGCCTCTTCGGCGTGGGAATCGGCCGATATTATGAATTCCTTCGGCATACTCACCTTCCTTCTCTAATATCGATGCTAAAGCGATGCCACTACGCTCTGAACAGAAGGGGAGGGGGTTGCAATTAACCGCGGTATGCGACCGGCGGTCCCATGTAGAGGCCCAAATTATATGCCAATCTATCTCCATTTGTAAAACAAGGGAAGTACTCCGGCCATGGGTCTTCAAGGAACGTAGCATATCTCCGGGGAACCTTCCGGCAACGCTTCGGCGTACTCCGAAATGCCGTATCCCTTGGGGTGCGCCCGGAAGAAGTCCCACAGAAAGGAGTTCAGGCCGGTGATCCATCTGTGGCCTTCGTTATTCCCTTCGCAAGCGATGACGGTCTCAAGGTGCCGTTGATAGAACCGGATAGCCCTCTTGGACTGGCCCTCGTACTCATAGCGAGTGACACTGGTGGTGTTGCCCGACGAGCCTGTAGCGCTGCCGGTGTAGTAGTCGTTCTTGCCGCCCCACACGATCATGACCGCCATCTGATCCAATGCCTCGAACGGACGCGGCGTGGTACCACCGAAGTCCGCGGAGGCTGGCGCAATTGCCGCTAGGACGTCGGAGCGCCGCTGGGCAAGATAGTGGGTGAATATTCCTCCGGCAGAATGTCCCGTGGCATAGATCCGGGTTGCATCTATGGGGTAGTGGGCCGCCATGCATAGAAGAAGCTCGTCGAAGAAGACCAGATCGGGATTTGACGATGATCGAAACGGGGTGGTATAGCTGTCCCAAACGGGCCAGATATTGCCATTGCCGTTGCTGTACGGCGCGATCAGAATGAAACCCTCCTCCCAAGCCGTCCGGTTGAGTCCGGTGCGAAGGGCGATTCCCCAGCCCGATTCTCCCGTCCCATTGAACAGGAATACTATCGGGACTGGCCCTTCGGGTAGTTCCCTGGGCATAGTCAGGAA
Organism: Dehalococcoidia bacterium; assembly: GCA_965197645.1. Lineage (GTDB taxonomy): Bacteria > Chloroflexota > Dehalococcoidia > Plut-88900 > Plut-88900. The sequence goes on from OZ240219.1 coordinate 2,408,391, forward strand.
GAATTGCCTCTCCTGCCCCGCCGATCGGAACCCATCGTTCCTACCTAGTCTCGGAGGCTCGGTCTGGTACTTACCGGGACAGGCCGAACCCGTGTCGGTCTCCGGGGAGGCAGGTGGAGGGTCATCGCCGGTCGAATCTGTATCGACCTCTGGGGAGACGCTCGGAACGCGATTGTCGACCGATCCCGTTTCCGCCTCCGAGGTAACCGGCGGAACGCCGTTACCCGATCCTGTCCCGCACGACAGGGAAGAAGCCAAGATGGCGGCCAGGAGAACCGGGACGAAAACGGAAATAATACCGGGACCTGCCGCCTGAATGAGTCGCTCCGGAGATAGCGTCGTCTGATCCCGGGAGAGCTTACGGCTGTTGAGCGTCTTCGACGTAGGTGGGCACGCCGGTGGCGGAGGTCACTACCGATCCGTCCGCCATCTCGACGATCCGGTCTCCGGCTTCTGCCAACGCCAGGTCGTGGGTGGCGACGATGAGGGTCACTCCTCGTTTCTCGACAACGTCTCGGAGGATAGCCGCTATGCTCAGAGCGGTTGTGGCGTCCAACTCGCCCGTCGGCTCGTCGGCGATGATCAGCCGTGGAGAGGTGACCAGGGCACGGGCGATACCCACGCGTTGCTGCTCTCCACCGGAAAGTTCATAGGGCCGGTGACGGGCTCGGGGACTCAGGCCCACCATCTCCAATGCCTCTTCCGTCTTGCTCCGTCGCACCCCGCGAGATGAGCCATTGATCCGCAGCGGGAGCTCGACGTTTTCGTATGCGGAAAGAAGGGGGAGCAGAGCGAAGGACTGGAAAATGAAGCTGACCTGATGCCGGCGAAGCTCTACGTGGCCCGACTCATCCATTGCGCCAAGGTCTCGTCCTTCGAACAGGATCGTGCCGCTATCGGGCGAGTCCAGGCCGGCTATGATGTTCAGCAGGGTCGTCTTACCCGATCCGGACCGTCCGACCACCGAGACGAACTCGCCGGGCATGATATCCATGCTTACCTTATCGACCGCGGTCACGGCGCCCCCTCCCGATCCGAAGACTCGTGTAACCTCCCTGGCCGAGATTATGGGGCCGGAGTTATCTCCCATCTTCGTTTCCAACCGGGTCGATGGTTATCTGTCCGTCTTTCACTACAACCTTCACTCTACGTCCCACGCCGCCTTCTTCCAAGAACTGCCGAGGAAGCTGAAGCCGGCCCACCTGGTCCACTACGACGTAGTCCTGGGCCTGCAGCTCGCCCGGCTTGGAGAAGGTCGGTCTCACTATAGTTTCGGAGCTGATCCTTCCGTCCCGGATGTACACCACACGATCGACGAACTGGGCGATGCCCGGATAGTGGGTGACCACAACCGTGGTAACGCCGAGTCTCAGGTTCATCTCTCGCATGGTGTTGAGCACCATGTGTGCGTTTGCCGTATCCAGCTCCCCTGTTGGCTCGTCGGCCAGCAGTAGGGGAGGGCTGTTGGCCAGGGCCACCCCTATAGCCACCCGCTGCTGCTCGCCGCCCGATAGCTCGTTGGGCATCCGGTTGGTCATCTTCTCTAGACCCATGGTCGATAGAAGCTCCATGGACCGCTCTCGCCTCTCTTTTGCGGGCAGGCCTGCGATGGCCATCGGCAGCTCAATGTTGTCTCTAGCGCCCAGGTAGGGGACCAGGTTTCTGCCTATGGCCTGCCAGATGAAACCTACCTCCAGGCGCCGGTAGGTGAGCAGGTCGCTCTGGGTTATGCCAAGAAGGTCCCGTTCGCCGACCCGGACCGCGCCGGCCGAGGGAGTATCCAACCCGGCCAGGATGTTCAGCAGCGTGCTTTTGCCGCTCCCACTGGCCCCGACAATGGCCATCAGCTCGCCTTCGGCGATCTCCAGGTCCAACCCGCGCAGGGCCACGACCTCCAGCTCGGCACGCTTGTAGATTTTGAACAGGTCCTTACACTCTATGTAGGGTCCGTTCGCCTGTTCCTCCGTGTTCGTCATTGCGCGTTACTGCTCTCCGATTCTTAGTACCTTGTGGACCTGGAGCTTCCGCACCACCCACGCCAGAATGACGGAGGTGATTATACCTGCGCCGGCCAGCACCAGATAGTACCATACGAGGGTCATCCACTCGGTGCGGAGCGCCATCGGCGGCGTGATGCGCTGGCCCTCCTCGGCCCTCTCCATCAGCGGCAACAGGCTCTGCGCAAATGCGAAGCCTACCCCTGTGCCCACCAGTATCGCCGTAAACACTATCATCGATAGCCCGAACCACAGAATCCCGTTTAGCTGCCGCCTGGATAGTCCTAAAGCCCTGACCAGCGCGAACTCCGTCTGGTGCTCCTTGGCGTCCATGAAGCTGTAGAGCATGACGCTAGAGGCGCTGGCGAGGACTACCGCGATGAAGGACAGCACCAGCAGTCCGCTCCAGCCGGTCGACAATAGTGGGTGGGACTGTCTCGATGCGACCTCGGAGGACGCCTCGACCACTTCCTGTACCTTTATCCCCAGCGACTCGAGGGGGACGGTTACGACACTGCTGTCCGCCTCCGGCGATATCGAGGCCCATAACTCGTTTGGCTTCGACAGCGAGCGAGCCGTTCGCAAATTGACATAATCAAGCAGGCTCTCCAGATCAACCAGCACGAAGTTTTCGCTGGTGGCGAACAGGGTCGGTATGAAATCCTCCTCATTGACGACCTCTAGCGGCAAGGGAACGCTGTTTACCCGGACCACAATGGTGTCGCCCTCCTTCGCCTCGCTTACATCCAGGAAACCCTTGTTGACGATAGCGGGGAGGGACGGAGGCGGCGGCGCAACTATTACCCCCCGGTTGCCCAGGCCTCCGGAGGACCACGCCACGAGGGCGCTGGTCTCGCCTGAGCGAAACACGGAGCGGGACGGGTCTATCGAGATGAGCCCCGGCGCCGTCGGGTCCTCGATCGGCTGCCAGTCCAGCTCATCTTCGAATTCTTCAAGCACGGTCAACCCATCAGGAGTGGTAACCGATACGTCGTCCATGAAGAGGGCGCCGGCCTCGTTGCCGAAGGTCTGGTCGATGAACAGGCCGCGAAGCGTGACGGGCGGCGCCGGTTCGATAGGCTGTCCCACGACCGTTGCGTCCGTATACAGGTTAGCGGATATGTAGCGCCAGTCCCTGAAGTCAAGGGTATAGGGATGGTAGCCGAAGTCGTCTACCGGCTCGTCCCGCCTGGACAGCCAGAGGTTGAAGAACTGGCCGGTGGAGTCCTGAAGTCGAAGGACCACGCCGGCACTGCTGTCGGGCCTGACGGGACGTACCCACACCCCCACCTCAGTGGCATCGGGCGGCAGTTCCAGGCCTCGGTCAGGTGAGCCCTCGGGACGGATCTTCTCCATCATCTCTTCGAGGGACTGGGAAGAGAGATCCTCCCGGTACCAGGCTACGTCGGCAAACGTTCCGGAGTCTATGGCCATCAACGTGACCTCCCTGCCCAGGCCGGCCGTGGTCAGAGATGCCCGCTGCCGATATATCAGACTGGCGGATTCAACCTCTTCACCGAAATCTATCTCCTGTCCGCCGCCGTACACCGGGGGAGTGGTCCTGCCTATCTGAAACTTCACCCTGACGTCCGCTCCGGCGTTGTACAGGGCTCGGTCTTCCTGGCTGCCCTGCAGCGAAGCGCTAAAGGTGCTGGCCACAACCCCCAGTCCCGTCGCCAGCATCACCAGCACCACGAGGGCGCCCGGAATGATCGGGTCGCGAGCTATCCGCCTCAACGCCTGGACGGACCATACGACGTTCATACCTTCGGCGGCGCGGCTTATCACCCGTAGCGCCAATGGAAACACGCGCAACACTATAAGGCCGAGGGCAGCCAGCAACAGTATGGGGCCGATCAGCAGCGAGTAATCGATGGACAGTTCACTTTCGCCCAGCTCCCGCACCAGGAACGATTCGTTCTCCTGCAGCTGCCAGTATATGAAGCCGATGACGCCCAGTAGCATAAAGTCCACGTAGTACCGGTGGATGAAGGGGACGCTGGGGGGCCTGGCCCCCATTTGACGGAACTGCACCACCCCATGCCGTGCCGTCACCAGGGCCGATATCGATAGCATGGCAACTGACAGTACGCCGCCACTGGCGCCCAGCAGGAACGCCCTCGGCGATAGGGCTACCGGGGCCAGACCGATCTCCGGAGACTCGGCGGCGAGGGCGTCCCCCAGCGTGGTCACTATTCCCAGGGCCAGGAAGGGGCCCAGGGCTATGGCCGGCACCGCTAGTATCAATCCCTCCACCAGCATCAGCAGAGTCACCTGAAGGGTAGTGGCGCCCCGGCTCTTCAGTACTGCGATCTCTACGGACCGGGACCGAATGATCAGGGACGAGACCATGAACAGGTAGTACATGAGAATGGCGATGGACAAGATGACGAGGAGGAGCAGAGGCACCCGCGCAAGGGTGATCTGTTGTTTATAGTCGTCCAGTATCCTGCTCAGATGGGTCTGAACGCTGCTGTTCTCCAGGTTCAGCTCGATGTCGGTAGTCAGCTCCTCTAAGGCATTCTGAAGCCTTCCAATCTCCGACGTCCGAAGGTTTGGCTTGTCCAGGTAAAAGAACCAACTCTCCTCTGTGTACATGCCCGGATATCGGTCTGCCAGGGTCAGCAAAATACTGTCGGGCTGGGTGAACATCGGTATCCAGTTCCAGTTGGAGTTAGAGTAGCTGAGGGCATCGGATGCGCCGTACCAGAAAGACTCGTTCCGGTCCGTGATCCGGACGTGACCTACTAACCTCGCCCGTAGACGCTGCGGGTCTCCTCCCACGACGGCGGGCACGAGATCGACCTCGTCTCCCACCGAAACTCCCAGCAGCTCCATCCCCTGGGCGTCTACGACAAACTCCACCGGTTCTGCGGAGCTGGAGGGCAGCCGGCCCTCTACCACCGATAGGTGGTCCTCGAATTCCGTAATGTGCTGGAGCCTGCCTCGCGGCCGCACATGCTGCGCAAGCTCCAGGTGAGAGTGCCCCTCGAAGTAGAATGTCGAGGTGCGCAGCCACCGGGCCTCGTCGCCGTAGTATTCCTCGATGCCGGGTTGGATATCTTCGGTTATCAGTCTCTCGGCGTCCCGGTGGAACACCGAGTTCATGTTGTAGAAGTAGCGTACCTGCAGGTTCACCTCTTCGTCGGTGGAATCGGTAAGAGTGCGCTGCAGGGCGGCCTCTTCCAGCACTGCCGAGTAGATAACCCCTCCCGCCACCATCGCCACGGCCAGCAGAATGCCCAGCGCCACGGCCAGCTCCAGCTTCCAGTTGGACGCGATGCGCCTGAAGGCTATAACGGAAGCCAGCCTGAACAACGGTATGAGTCCCATTCTCATAGCTGTTGCGTTAACCTATTCCGCTTCTCTCAGCGTCTGCGCCGTCTTTAGACGGCGGATCAGGTACGCACCGAAACCGATTGTCGCCAGGGTCACGAGGCCCAGGCCTGCGTATGACACCGCCAACAGCACCGCATCCGAGTTGCGCAGCACCGGCGGCACTATAGGCCGGCCGGTGGGAGTGACCTCCAGGTAGTCCAGGCTCCAGCCGCCCAACCAGTAGCCTACTAGGGTCCCCGCTACCATCGCTAGCGCCACCATCACCAGCTTTTCCAGCACCAGGGAGGCCAGGAGCTGCCTGGCCGAAAACCCCAACGCCCTTGCCACAGAGATGTCCGTGCGGCTCTGCCTGATTGATACCGAGCTGACCATGATCAGGCCCAGCAACGCCGAGCCTATCAGCGCTATCAGCCCGAGTATCGTGACTCCCCGCCACGCTCCCGCCGACAGCGGGTCCTTCAGGACGGACTCGACCTTTCCATGTCCTTCGGTAAGCAGTAGTGAAGGGGGCAGTGACGTTCGCAGATCGGCCATATACTGCTCTTGGCCGGGGCCGGGCGCTAACCAGATCTCGTTGGGATGTATGCGTTGGGTCGGCGAGAGGTGCTTGAGAAAAGCCTCGTAGTGATCGATGTTGATCAGAAGGAAATGGCCGTAGCTGGGATCCAGGGTTGGAAAGTACTGCACCTCCTCAACGACCTCGACCGGGACCAACGACCTATCGTTCCGCAGCTCGAATTGCTGACCTGCAACAAACCCGGGCCCCGCTATTACCGGGACCGGAATGGGACCGGAGGGCAGGTAGATGCCGCGGTTGCCGAAACCCTGGGTTCTCCCGAAGCTGAAGTGAACACCCAGCTTTCCATTGCGAGCGGCCTCGGCGGTCATCTCTATCGCATCGGTCTCCTGGCTTCCTATCGGCAAGGCCATCCAGGACTGTTCCGTCTCGAACCCTTCGATGATCTGTCCTTCGGCGGGAAGGCCGTTCCCCCAGACCGTGACGTCGTCCAAACTGACCGCGCTATGCGAGGGCAGCAGTATGGAGCCGCTGAAGAACAGAGAGATCAGCTCGAAATCGGTACGGCGCTGAGAGCCTGGTGGGATCACCGAGTCCCTATAATGATTGGGCAACTCCCCACTCAGCAGCTGCCAGTCGTTCTGGGCATCCAGCTCACCCAATGCCACGTTGCTGTACCGGCCCGCCGCATCCTGGATTCTCGCCCAGACCTTCATTCTCTCCGGAGCCAAGCCCCGCTGGGCAAATGTCCAGACTCCGATGCTTTCCGCGTTGTCGGGAATCGGCATACCCGTGATTTCCGGTTGAGGCTTATCTAAGGCGGCCAGCAGCGATGCCAGGTCGCGGTCGGCGAAATCGGACCTGAACCAACTCACCGCAGGCAGGGAGGCCGGCTCCACTGCCAGTATGGTAACCGCAGGCTCGGTAGAGGCCCCCACCACTTGTATCCGGTCGCGGCGGACCGGCGTGGCCTCCAGTTCAGCGGGCAGCCTTTCCAGTAGAGGCTGGACGGCTTTGTTCGGCTCCTGCCGGCTCACTATGATGGCCGGCGCGCCCTGTTCGTACTGGGCTTGGTCCAGCTGGCTCCTGGTGAGGGTCGACTCGAAAGTGGCACCGAAGATGCCCAGCGCCGTGGCGCCCAACACTATCAGGGCCAGCGATCCGTGAAGCATCGGGTTTCGGGCCATGCGCTTGACAGCGAAGCTGGCCCAGGCCACGTTGAACTGTTCGACCGCCCAGGCTGCCGCCTTGAGGACCCAGGGGAACAATCGGAGGAACACCAGCGATGCGCCCAGCAGCATCAAGGCCGGGCTTATGAGAAGACTGGCGTCCACCTCCAGGCCGCCCAGCAGCCCCGAGCTGACGAATCCTCCCCTCTCCCGGGCCTGCCACCAGACCAGCCCTCCCAAAGCCAGCACCACCCAGTCCAGGTGGTACCGGTGCACCAAAGGCATCATGGGCGGACGGGCCCGCTCCTTGAGGCTATCGGACGGGCTCAAGCGGGTCAGTCCGAAGGTTGCCAGCAGGAACAACAACAGGCCCACCAGTCCTATGATCGCTCCCAGACCGTACACCTGAAGCGAAAGCGAAGCGGATATGGTGGACGGGTCGACGCCGGGTGGATCGATGACGCCCTTCAGCCAAAGCTGGGTTATGGCGAAGCCCAGCAGCGGGCCCAACCCTATCGCCAGCAAGACCACGACCGTCATCTCCCCGAAGGTCAGCAGCATGGTCGTCTGTCCGGTGGTCGCTCCCCTGGACCGGAGCAGTGCGGCCTCCTCTTTGCGTATCTGGGCGAGTAGATTGACCGATATCAGCAGCAGGTAGAGAACCAACGCCACGACCATGGAGATGAATAGGAACAGGGGTACCCGCACCAGCGATATGTCCCTATCGTATTCTGTGAGCAGATCGTCCAGCGCGGTGATCACCAGGGAACGGCCGAAATTCTTGTTTATGTCCGCCTCTAATCGTTCCAGTTGAGCTTTCGGCCCCTCGATGTCGCCCGGGGTTAGCAGGTCGGGGTCTATGAAGACCTGCCACCAGTAGCTGGCGCTGAAGAAGGGGTATCTAGTACCGAATTGTTGAAAGTAGGCCTCTTCGGGGATGTGCAGCGGCACGATGCGCCGGTTGTTGTCCAGATCGGCGGTAAAGTCGGATACGTCTCCCAGCCAGTACAGATCCCGCCTATCGGCCGGCTCGATGATCCCCACGATGTGAACGGTGATCGCCTCGTCCTGGACGTCGAAGAAGGGAATGATGTCGATAGTCTCGCCGGCTGTCCAGCCCATTATCCGTGCGGCATCGGCGCCTACGACAGCCTCCAATTCCAGTAGGGGGTCTTCCGCCGGGAGCACCTGCGCCGCCCGTCCCTCGACTATCGTGGTGTGTTCGGCAAACCTCGTCTTGAAGGTAAACAATCCCAGAGGGGTTTCGAGGCCGAGCGGCTCCCCCGGTGACTGCCGAAGAAGAAATCGTTGCGTACGCGCCAGCCGCTCCTGGGACTCCCGCATCCAGCCGATCTCCCCGGTGATCGCCCGCTCTAATACCTCGTTCAGCTCGACATAGTCCACAGGGCCGGTGGGACGGTCCGGAATCATTATCTGGGTGTTGAGCCCGACAGGAGACGCCGACGCTATCTTGTGTCTCAGCCCGGCCTCGGCCTGCAGCTCCGTGTAGATGTACGCCGCCGATACCAGGGTCACCGAGACCAGAACGGCAAAAGTGGCCAGAAGAAGCATAGCCCAGGTTGTCCTGAGCCTTTGCCGAAAGTTATAGAACAGGAGCTTCAGCCAGTCCATCGGCTGAATCGTCGGTCCTTTACATCTTCAGTATCGACTATAGAAACGGCGGCTTCGCCGCTTCGCCGTGCTATTGTAGATAACGCCTGTAGCCCCCTGGGGGTCGAGTTGTATATGTATCGCCTCGACGGACACTGGGAATTGAGGTAACGCTGCAGGTATCAACTTTGGGTGCGACTGAAACGATGCGGTTGAAGGTCGTACCCAGCGGGTTACAGGGTTCTTGGAGGCGCCTTTCGACTACATGGCTGCGGGGGCGGCCCTGCGCCTACCTCTGGCGCTGCCTGTACCGTAGCAAAGGCCGATGGGTCTGTCAAGAATTTCACAAACTCCACCGGAACGGATCGATCTGCGGATGTAATTCGAGGAGTCCAGAGGGCTTTCCTCTGGCAGGAGGCCTGGGGGATGTTCCCCTGGAACATTAAACATCCCAGGGCGGGAGGGAGGGAAAACCAACCTGGGGTGGGGGAATTCTGACCTCTAGCGGTACCGCGCGGTCTCGAGTACACCATCTTGCCAGCCGGAGCGGGCTGCGGTAAGCTCATCCATATCTACACGCGTCTCCAGTCCAACCTATAAATCTCGGTTTCAGGAGGTCATGAAATGGCTGACGCTCAGTACGACGCGATAATCATCGGCGGGGGCCACAACGGCCTCGTCACCGCCGGCTACCTGGCCAAGGAGGGCCTCTCCGTGCTGGTGCTGGAGCGGCAGGACGTAATCGGCGGCGCCTGCATCACAGAGGAGCTTTACCCGGGGTTCCGGGTGCCCTACTGCGCGTACATCTGCTACCTCCTTCAGGGCCGGGTAATCGACGATCTGAAGCTCCGTGACTACGGCCTTGAGATCATTCCCCTGGAGTACGGCACCTTCCATCCCTATCCCGATGGCAGGCACATCCAGCCGGACGGTCGTAACGAACACCAGTCCACCGCCCAGCAGATCGCCCAATTCTCCGAGCACGATGCGCGGGCGTACCCCGAGTGGGCCTCCTTCTTCGACAAGGCCTCGGAGTTGATGTACCGCTACTGGCTCAAAGAGCCTCCGACCCTCGCCCAGATATTCGAAGACGTTCGAGGCACGAGAAATGAGCAGGTCTGGGAGACGATGCTTACCGTGAGTGTGCGAGACCTGCTGGACCAACACTTCGAGTCTGAGCACGTCAAAGCCAACTTCGTCCAGGCGATGGACACGGGAGACCCCAGCGCACCCGGCAGCATCCTCAGTGCCGCCTACTACGACTGCGCCCGGTTCAGCAAGCGGGAGAACGTCGGAATCCCACGCGGCAGCATGGGCGCCATCACCCAGGCCATGGCCAGGTCCGCAGAGGCCCGGGGCGTGGAGCTTCGAGTAGGGGCGCTCGTCGAAAAGGTGCTGGTGGACGGTGGCATCGCCAAGGGAGTTCGAATGGCCAACGGAGAAGAGATTTACAGCCGTATCGTGGTCTCTGACGCCGATCCGAAACGCACCTACCTATCCCTGGTCGAGGAGGAGGATCTGAGCCAGGACTTCATCGGTAAGGTAAAGAGCCTTACTACCAGAGCCAACTGCGTCAAGTTCCTAGCCGCTCTCAGCGAGCTTCCCGACTTCAGCCGGTACCTGGGTGCAGACTTCGATTCCAGGCGCATCGTCGCCACCCACATCTGCCCCTCTGTCGACTACTACCAGCAGAGCTGGGACGCCTGCAAAGCGGGCATCCCCTCCAGCTATCCCATTATGGATGTGCAGATACCTTCCATCGTAGACCCGGCGCTGTCGCCTCCCGGCCATCATTCCCTCTCCGCCTGGTGTCTCTACTATCCGGCCGATCCCAAGACAGGCTCCTGGGACGACCTCGGCAAACAGGTCGGCGAGCAGATCATCGACGTGCTGACCGAGTACGCTCCCAACTTCCGCAAGGCGATTGTCGATTGGACGGTCCAGACCCCCAAGGACATCGAGATTCGAGAGGGTATGACCGACGGTAATATCCGTCACATCGATATCACTGCGGAGCAGATGTTTGCCGGCCGGATGCCCTACCGCGCGCCCATCGAGAATATGTACATGTGCGGGGCGGGCACCCATCCCGGCGGCGAGGTTACCGCGGCGCCCGGGCACAACGCAGCCAAGGCCATCATCAAGGACCTGAGGCGCGCAGCCGAGCTTCAGCCCGTGGGATAACCGCCTCGTACGCACGCGATCCGGGGAGTCCAGGGGGCTTCCCTCTTGCAGGGGGTTGGGGGACGTGCCCCCAGATACAAGACGTCTCAGGGTGGGTGGGAGGGAAGAACCACCTGGGGCGGAGCGTCCCATGCAGACCTGGCGAGATTGCCACGCCCCGACTTTGTCGGGCCTCGCAATGACGAAGGTTTAGACTCAACCCAACCGTGGTCGTCGTTGCGAGCGAGGGGGAGTTCGTCTTAGAGGGGTGAGGGAGCGAAGCAATCTAGTCCGCTTCGACCATCTCCCTGGCTCTCTTCCCGGGGTGGGGAATTGACGAATGCGATCCAGGGCGTGCGGAATCCCCCGAACCTGACCCAGATTCCCGCGAAATGGGCCGCGCCCTTGTCTTCCCTCGTGTTATGGGTGCAGGGCATCGCCCTGCCTACGGCACCAGGGTCAGCAGAAACTCGTAGACGATGTTGGCCGCCAGTATCGACGTGATGTCCGCAGTATCGTAGGGCGGCGCAACCTCCACTACATCGAAGCCCACAGCCCCGATCCCCCTGAGGCTTCTCACCAACGCCAGCGCCTCCCGGCTGGTGAAACCCGCCACCTCCGGCGTTCCAGTGCCCGGTGCAAACGCCGGGTCCACAGAGTCGATGTCGAAGGAGATGTGTACCGGGTGGCCCTTGGTAACTTCCTTGATAATGGCCGCCGTCTCATCGGGTCCCTGCTTCCAGAACTCGTCGCCCGTTATAGAGGTGATGCCTGCGGCCCGTACCGTGTCCACCAGTGCCAGCGATCCGCCGCCCCTGATGCCCACCTGCACCGAGCTGTGCGGGTCCATAACCCCCTCCTCGGCGGCCATGTAGAACATGGTGCCGTGGTGGTAGGGGTGCTCCGGGTCCTCCGGCTTCCAGAAATCGGGGTGAGCGTCGAAGTGGACCAGGGAAATCTTGCCGTATTTCTTATAGAGCGCCCTGAGAATCGGTAGTGAGATGGCGTGGTCGCCGCCCAAGCAGACGGGAAAAGCATCTCCGTCGATGACCTTAGTTACCGCAGCCTCCATCTTCTCGGCTGCGAACTCAATGTACCCGATGGGCATCTCCACGTCACCGTAGTCGACTATACGCAGGCTCTTGAACGGCTCGACCAGGTGCTCCCTCTTCAGATCGTGGGTAGGGACATGGGCCGTGGCGTTGCGTATCCCCTTGGGCCCATAGCGCGTTCCGGCGCGCATGGTAGTGCCCAGGTCCATCGGCATCCCGATGATCGCCACGTCGGCTTTGGTCATGTCCCGGCTGCCGGGCACCCGCATGAAGGTGTAGGGTCCCGAGAAAAAGTTGCCTCCCTGCCACTCCTCGGGCATCAGCCGGCGCTTTGGGGGCTTACGTTTCGGTGTTTCGGAAGCCATCCGTTTCTCCGATCTTTCTCTAGGTTAGCCGGGTCAGCAGAAATTCGTAGATGATGTTAGCCGCCAGGATCGAGGTGATGTCGCCCTTGTTGTCATAAGGTGGCGCCACCTCGACTATATCGAAGCCCACGGCCCCGATCCCTACGAGGCTTCTCACCAATGCTAGCGCCTCCCGGCTGGTGATCCCGGCCGTCTCGGGTGTTCCGGTCCCCGGAGCGTAGGCTGGGTCCACGGAATCGATGTCGAAGGAGATGTGTACGGGGTGCCCCTCCGTCACTTCCCTGATCTTGGCCGCCGTCTCGTCGGGGCCCATCTTCCAGAACTCATCTCCCGTTATCGACGTGATACCCGCTTTCCGCACTTCGCCAAGGAGGTCTAGCGAGCCGCCGCCCCTGATGCCCACCTGCACCGAGCTGTGCGTGTCCATTATCCCTTCCTGGGCAGCTATGTAGAACATGGTGCCGTGCTCGTAGGGGTGGTCCGGGTCTTCGGGCTTCCAGAAGTCGGGATGGGCGTCGAAGTGGACCAGGGAAATCTTGCCGTGTTTCTTGTAGAGGGCTCTCAGAATCGGCAGCGAGATGGTGTGGTCGCCGCCCAGGCAGACGGGAAAAGCATCTCCATCGATTACCTTAGTTACCGCAGCCTCCAGCCGCTCGATGGCCAGCTCGATGTACCCGTAGGGCATGGTTACGTCGCCGTAGTCGATGATTCTCAGGCTCTTGAACGGCTCTACGAGGTCGGTTCTCTTCAAACCGTGCTTGGGAATGTGGGTGGAAGCGCTTCGAATCCCCTTGGGTCCGTAGCGGGTCCCGGAGCGCATAGTCGTGCCGAGGTCCAGCGGCATCCCGATGATGGCCACGTCCGCCTTGGTCATGTCCCGGCTGCCCGGTACCCTGGCGAAGGTGGACATGTTGGAGTAGGAATTGCCGTCCTGCCACTCCTGGGGCATCAGCCGCCGTCTAGGAGCGCGGCGTATTGGCCCGTCAGCCGAAGTCATGAAGTCCCCCTATTCCAGCGCGAGAGTTTCCATGACCCACCGATTGAACCGGTGCAGCGAGCCTTCCTGCGGCGCGTAGATGCCTCGCTGGTAGGCCTTGGACTGTACGCCTGTCTGCTCCATCTCGCAGACCTCCCAGTCCTCCACGTTCACCGTGTCCCAGAACTGGACGATATCGTCCGGATTGAAGTCACTTCGCTCCATCGTGGACGGCTCGAACAGCCACTCGCAAACCACCTTTGTCTTGCCCGGCCCTTCCGGCCAGATGGCGTGGGTCATCACGCAGTCGGGATGTAGGTTCACCAGCAGGTTGGGCAGCAGGGTCCCGCCCCCGTAGGTGTTCTTCTCCGACTCGTTCAAGCCAGGAAACAAGGGCCGGTTGGATTTGCCGTTGGGAGTGAAGGTATAGCCGTTGTCTACTATGTAGTTGCCGTGGGCGTCGTCCGGCTCGGTCAGGATGCCCTTGCGATAGACGGGCACGATGTCGCACAGGGCGGGATGTACCCCCGGGCAGTGGAGGCACTCCGAATAGTTCTCTACGATGATCTTCCAGTTGGCCTTTACATCGTAGGTGATGATCTTGCCCACCTGCAGATCGGCTATCGGATAGTTCCTCATCCGGTCTTCGTAGTAGCCAAGCTGGTCCCGTATTGGCTTGGGATTGTCCGATAAGTTGACGAACAGGAACCCGTTCATTGTCTCGATGGGAGCCGAGAACAGCGGGTAGTCCTTCATATCGAAGTCGTCGGTCTCCACCATGTTGGGAGTGGCCAGCAGCTTCCCATCCAGACCGTAGGTCCAGCCGTGGTACTTACAGGCGAAGGCCCCCCCGTTGAAGCGGCCCTGTGCCTCCTGGCAAAGCTTGGTGCCCCGGTGCCGGCAGACGTTGTAGAAGGCGTGCACCTCGCCCCTTTTGTCCCGGGTGATGATGGCGCTCTCATCCACTATCTGGCGCACCATGTAGTCGCCCGCGTTGGGGATTTCGTTGGCACGCCCCACGTAGAACCACATGTCGTGGAAGATAAGTTCCTTCTCCCGCTGGTATATCGCTTCTTCGTAGTAGTAGCGACTGGGGATAGTGGGCTCGCAACGGTCCAGGAACTCCCACGATTCGTGCGATTGGTGCTTCTCTTCGATTACCATACCGGGTCTCCTTCGTTAGCTGACCTGTTGGTGGGCCACGACCTTGGCCAGGTCCTTGAGTATGGCCTTGGCGGCGTTGTGCCCGGGGGCCCCGGTAATATCCCCGCCCGGATGAGTGCTGGACCCGCACATGTACATCCGGTCTATGGGCGCTCGATAGGGCATACGCCGTGCAAATATCTGGTGGGAGTTTATATCTATGTGACGGATGTTGCCGTCGGTCATCCCCTCTCGAATCTCTATGTCCTTCGGGGTCTGGGCCGTCCAGTCAACCAGCAGTTCCCGGAAGTTGGGCGCGTACTGGGACATGATATCGATTATCAGCTCGCCCACCTTCTGGGCCTCATCGTCCCAGGACCCATCCGATAGCCGGGCTGGATAGTATCGGCACCAGGCCGAGAAGACGTGGTGTCCCGGCGGGGCCAGGGACGGGTCGTAGATCGAGGGTATCTGCACGTCCATCACGGGGAACGGCGAGGATTTACCCGCCTTGGCGTGGTCCCAGCTGTCCTGGCAGTAGTCGGCCGATGGGCAGATGGTGATCTGGGCTATCCGCCGCGGATCGTAGTCGTTGCCCAGGTAGCTGCTGAAGTCGGGCAGGCCGTTCAGCGCCGCCAGGAACTTGACGCAGTTCCCGCGAGTGGATAGGTTCTCCACCTTGTGGATGAACTCTTCGTCCAGGTGCTCCGGGTCCACCAGGGACAGGTAGGTGGTCTTGGGATCGGCGTTGGATACAACGATGAAGCTTCGAACCTCCTCGCCGTCGGCCATCTTCACGCCCTTGGCCACACCCTTCTCGACAATCACCCTGTCCACCCTCGAGCCGGTCCTGATCTCCACGCCCCTGGCCTGGGCGGACTTGGCCATGGACTGGGTGATCTGGCCGATGCCGCCCTTCGGTATGCCGATGTCCTCGGGCCGGCTGAACTCGGACGCGTGCTCGTAAGCGGTGCTGATGATGCTGCCCGGTCCGCTGGGGTCGCCTTCGCCTACCGGATCGATAAAGTGGGCCTTCACGTACTCCGACTCGAAATACCGGTCTATCAGGTCCCGCTGACTGAGGGTGAGCATCGTATCCCACACCTCTTCGTCCCGGGTGCCCCGCACGTCCTCGTATACCTGGGCCAGCGTCGGCGGTTCCTGGAGCCAGTAGCGATGCAGGATGCCCGCCGCCTGCTCCCAGAACTCTTTCCACTCCGGGAATGCCCGGGCGTCGTGCTCCGAAAACTTGGCGATGTCCGTAACCGCAGACTCCAGGTCGCCCCGGCCCCCCAGTTGAAGGTAACTGCCATCGGGGAACGGGTGCAGGTGGCCTTCGGTGGTCTGGATCACATCAAAGCCGTACTCCCGCAGCTCCAGGTCGTCGATAATCCTCCCCTGCAACAGGTAGACGATGTAGGCGCAGTATGGGACGAAGAACCCGGGGGTCAGCTCCTCGGTTACCACCGCGCCGCCCACCACATCCTGTCGTTCCAGCACGAGAACGGAGAGCCCCTCGCCGGCCAGGTAACCGGCGGTCACGAGCCCATTATGCCCGGAACCGATGATTATGGCGTCGTACTGGGTCTGCTCCATTGGCCTGTCTCCCGGCGTGGACTGGTGAGCGTGAGATCGGAGATGACGGAGGCTATCTTACCACACGGCCCAGCCTTTGAACGAGATCAGACCCGAACAAGGCTTGCCTTGTTGGCACACCCGGAAACGCTAGAACCCTCCAGAAGGGCGCTTGGGGATGGACGTTCCATTTGCTAAAGCCCTCCATACAGCAAGCCGATGAAACACGGGGTGTGCAGAGGGGCGAAGCAAGTTCTTCTGAGACTGCCTGCTGGGGGCCGGGAGTCTGAGAGCCTGCCCTGAGTCAGCCGAAGGGGTGTCCCTCAGAAACCATATCTTTTTCCCCCCTTCCTGGCCAGGAAGGGGGCCAGGGGGATGGTTGAAAAGATTCTTCAACCCTCGACAAGGCATTGGGGCGAAAATAGCAAACATGGTTCTCAACCAACCTCCGTCCCCAATTGTTGCCGGCGTTGGAAGACTGTAGAATGCATGCACACGGAGGACACTAGGCCCGCTCAGGATGGACACGACGATGCTAGGCGTCAAATCTGAGGGAATCATCACCGCCGACGAGATTGTGGCGGCTACCCTCCCGCCGTCTCAGGCCTCCACCCTACCACCTCGGTGCTATGCCTCGCCCGAGATATACGATCTGGAGCTGGAGCGAATATATCGCAGAAATTGGCAGCTGGTCGGCCGGGTCGAGGAGGTGGCGGCACCCGGTGATTACTTTTGCATAGACGTGGCCAACGAGCCCCTCGTAGTCGTCCGCGACAGGAGCGGCCGGGTCCGGATCCTATCGCGGGTATGTCGACACCGGTGGGCACACGTCATCGACGGGCACGGCAACACCTCCTCTTTCCAGTGCCCCTATCACGCCTGGACGTACGACCTGGATGGCAGGCTCATGGGCGCGCCGGAGATGAAAGACACGGCGAACTTCGATACGGCGCTGCACTGCTTGCCTTCCCTACCCACAGAGGTATGGGAAGGGTTCATATTCGTCAATCTGGACCCGCAGGCCCGGCCCCTGAGACCGGAGCTGGCCACCCTCTCCAAGAGGTTGAGTAACTATCGGCTTGACGATATGCAGTTGGTCTACACCAAACAGTTCGATGGCCGCTGGAACTGGAAGGTGTTCGTGGACAACTTCAACGAGTTCTATCACCATCTGGGCCTCCACAAGGACACCCTGCAGGACGTTAGCCCAGCCCACCACACTGTGGTCGAAGATACCGATGGGCCCTATTGCTTCCAACGCCTACGGATGACCGACGACGGGGGAGATTACGCCCTCCTTCCCCAGATAGAGGTCCTTACCTCGGAGCAGGTCGAGGAGGTCGTACTGGTCACCCTGTTCCCAAACTTTCTACTGATTCTCCTGGCAAATTGCATCACCTACTTCCGAGTCCTCCCTTCAGAGACCGAAGAGACCTACCTGACCTTGAACATCGCCGTTCCCCGGACATCCCTCGGCGTGCCCGACTTCCAGGACCGGTTGAAGACGATAACCGAGAGCACCCTGGAGTTCCACTACCAAGACATGGCGATCTGCGATGCCGTGCAGAGCGGCCTCAAGTCAAGCATGGCAAAACAGGGCCGGCTGTCGTGGATAGAGAAGTCCCTGTGGCAGTTCAACCAGTGGTATCTGGAAATGATGGCATAGAGATGAGTCAGTCACCGAAATTCGCGTCCAGGGAGTCCAAAGGGCTTCGCCCTCCCTTGTCTGATATTATGGGTGCAGGGCCTCGCCCTGCCTCTGGCAGGGGGCTTGGGGGCCGTTCCCCCAGTTAAACTAATGTCCGAGGGCGGGCGGTTGGGACAGCGATGCTAGATTGTTTGAGGCAAACGGAACGATGAAAGACTTCAAGGACAAGGTAGCAGTCATCACCGGCGCCGCCAGCGGCATCGGGTACGCGATCGCCGAAAAGGCAGTATCCGAAGGAGCGAAAGTCGTGCTCGCTGACGTGGAGGAGCAGGCCCTAGTCAAAGCCGAGGCGGAGCTGAAGGAGCAGGGAGGCTCCGTGCTTTCCGTGCTTACCGACGTGTCCAGGCCGGAGGACATAGAAGAAGTGGCCAAACAGACCCTGGACGCCTTCGGCGCTGCGCATCTGCTCTTCAACAACGCCGGCGTGGGAGCGGGCATGTCCGTCTGGCGCAGCACCATCGCCGACTGGCAGTGGGTCTTGAACGTCAACCTGTGGGGCGTGATCTACGGCATCAAGACCTTCGTGCCCATCATGAATGAGCAGGACACCGAGTGCCATATCGTCAACACCTCATCTCTGGCTGGGCTGGTCTCCTTCCCGGGCCTCGGGCCGTACAACATCACTAAGTTCGCCGTGGTAACCCTGTCCGAGACCCTCTACCACGAGCTTGCCCTGGAAAGGTCGAAGATCGGGGTCTCGGTACTGTGTCCCGGCTGGGTGAGCACCAGGATCATGGAGTCGGACCGCAACCGTCCTTCCCAGCTTCAGAACAGTCCATCGGAGGAAAGACGGTCCAGGGAGCAGGTCAACCGGGCGGCGGAGCTGAGAGATATGGCGAGAAACGGGACGCCACCCGCCGATATCGCCAGTGCGGTCTTCGAGGCGATGCGAGAAGAAAAGTTCTATATCCTTCCCCATCCCGAGGCGAACGCCTTAATAGAGCTTCGCATGGACGACATACTGAAGGGACGAAACCCGACTCCCCGTTCCGGTATAGGGTCGTAGGTAGAGGGCGGCAGGGCAGGCCTTGGCTCCCCTGCAATCCCTTAAAGGAGAGCACACGTGTGGTTGCACTTCACCGAGGAAGAGCTGGCCCAGCGTAGACAAAAGACCATCGCCGAGATGACGGCTCGAGGGCTGGACGCGTTGCTGGTGTTCCGGCAGGAGAGCATGTACTACCTGACCGGGTACGACACCATGGGCTACTCCCAGTTCCAGGCCCTCTACCTCGGGGCCGATGGAACCCTGATCCTGCTGACCCGCTCTCCCGACCTGCGCCAGTCGAAATTCACCTCGGTAATCGAAGATGTCCGGATATGGGTCGATCGGGGCGGCGGAAACCCCGGACTGGACCTTTTGGACATCCTGAAAGGGCAGGGCTGCCGCGACAAGAAGCTTGGCGTCGAGCTCCACGCCTGGACCCTCACCGGTCAGCGGTGGGAGATGGTCAAGGCAGCCCTGGACGGCTTCTGCAGCTACGAGGATGCCACAGACATCGTCAATGAGCTGCGCATGGTCAAGAGCGACGCCGAGGTCGAGTACGTGAGAAAGGCCGCCGGTCTGGCCGATGCGGCACTGGCCGAGGCCCAGAAGCTGGCCACACCGGGCACTCCCGAGCAGGAGATCTTCGCCGGTATGCACTCGGTGATTTTCCGCGGCGGCGGAGACTATCCAGCCAGCCGGTTCATCATCGGAGCGGGCGAGCGGGCGCTCATGGTCCGCCATTTCACCGGCTACGGCACCATCGGCGACAACGACCAGATGCAGCTGGAGTTTGGCGCCACCTATCGCCACTATCACTCATGCCTAATGCGGACGATACTTACCACGAAGGCGGACCCGCTCCACGTGCGGATGCACGCCGCCTGCGTCGATGCCTTGAAGGCCTGTCAAGAGGCGGCCGTACCCGGCGCCACCTACGGGGATGTCTTCGATGCTCACGCCCGCACCTTCGATGAAGCGGGATTCGGCGAGCACAAGCTGAACGCCTGTGGATACAGCCTCGGCGCCCTCTATCCGCCGACCTGGATGGACTACCCTATGCTCTACGCGGCCAACCCGGTGGTTGTCCAGCCCAACATGGTGATCTTCATGCACATGATCCTGCTGGACAGCAACACCGGGCTCACGATGTCGATGGGAGAGACGTCCCTGATTACCGAGACCGGCTGTGAGAGCCTGTCCAAGATGCCGAAGGACCTGGTGGTCAACTAGCGCGTCGCTTGCAACTACGGCCTCGTCATTGCGAGACCCGACAAAGTCGGGGCGTGGCAATCCAGATTTTGACAGATTCCTCGGCCTCGAAACTTCTTTCCAGGAGTTCGATTACCTTAGCTGTTGTGTCTTTCCGTGCTCATATCATCCTGCTCTCTACTCCTGTGGGATAACAGGGGCGGTGATGACGTTCGGCTCCCCGTGGCCGGAGAGGGTGAAGGTGACGTCGACGTGGTGCTCCGGGAACCCGCCGCCCCTCGGCCTTAAATACTCCTGCCTGGCCTGAACCAGCCTCCCCGCCGAATCGATCCAGAACTCCCAGTTCTCGAAGGTTCCGGGGATCCCGCCAATCACGGTATGATCCGCTTCTGCTATGTAGTGTTTGACCGAGGTGTTGTCATCGCCGATGGTGACCGTTCCCAGGAACTGGACATCGGCCGGGTCCCAACTCCCGCAGAATGTCGGTGTGGGCGGGTCGATGGATTTAGCTGTTGTGTCTTCGTCCGAGCGTGTGGAGGAGCTGGCCGGCGGGGTCAAAATCTCAATCTCTTCCCACGAGCCCCATTGCCCATTCTGCCCCGTCTCCCGTACGTACCACCTGCGGTCTACCCTTATCTCCTCGTATCCAGGGGGCTGGTCTTTGTAGCGGCTGGTCTGGTGCATGGAATCCCCATGGATACGGCCTTCGATGACTGTATGCACCGTCGTATCGCTCTTCCGATCAGCACCGGTGATGGTGAAGTCAACATCGGTGTACTCAGCGGTACAGGCGTCCCCCACCGCGACCGCGGCTTCGACCGGCGTCGCCGTGCGACATGATAGTGTCACCATCATCGCCGCAGCCAGCATTAGGGCCACAACGCTCAACCTCGGATACAGTTTCGCTGACCTCATAACGTGGTGTCTGTTAGGTCGTCGTCGTCGAGCCAGCCGTACTTGCGGCATAGACGGACCCAAAGTCGCTGGGTATTAGCGGTATCGCGCCTGGCTTCCACCGACATGTCCGTAAGGCGAATCTGTAAACCGGCTAAAGTAGCCTGAACTATTTCCATTCTGTCCACACGGCCCTCCAACTTGTCCATGGGTTCATCTGCCATCGTCATAGTGTACCTCCTCTACTCCGGTATGACGGGGGCGGTGATAACGTTGGCTTCGCCGTGGCCGGAGAAGGTAATCACCACATCGATGTGGTGGTCCGGCCCACAATCGGCTGGGTCGTAGGATTCTGATCTGGCTTGAAGGATGGCCCCCGATGAATCTATCCAGTACTCGTAATTCTCGTAGGTGCCGGATGGTCCTCCAACCACCGTATCGTCAAAGTATGCCTTGTAGTGCTTGACCGAGGTGTTGTCGTCCCCGATGGTGGCCGTCCCTAGGTACTGGACATCGGACAGGGGCCAGACGCCGCAGAAGGTGGAGGACGGCGGGTCTATCGATCTGGCTCCCGACTCTCCACCAGCCGCTTCATCGCTATCACTAGCAGCGCTGCCCGCCGGTGTGCGGGGTTGCGTGACATTCCAAGGTCCCCATGCGCCCTGGGCATCCCTCTCGCGGGTGTAGATGATTCGGTCGACCAGGATCATTTCAAACGCTGGGGGGCTACCCTCCAAAGCATTCAGTTGGTGCCAGGCGTCGCCGTCCAGGCGGACCGTGATGACCGATTAGTATGTTGTATCGCCTTGTCTATCCGTCCCGTTGGCTGTAAAGTCGACCGACCGAACCTTCCCGGCCTGGGCGCAGGCGTCACCGACGACGGCTGCCGCATCGACGGCTGTCGCGCAGCCGAGTATCTGCAGCCCAATGAATAAGCCAATGACCGCGCCGATCCACTTCATAATCATCCTTCACACTCCTTCTCTGCTATGCCTTACACGGGGCAGGTCTTCATCACATAGCTGGCGCTGTCCGAGTAGGGGCTCCACGCAGCCAAGTAGTCGGTGCTATTCCCCATCGCTCTCACCCGCAGCTCAAGGGTCGTGCCGCAAGCCGGCGCCGGGACAGTGTAGCCGGTGGCCGTGCCGAGCACCGATGTTGTAACCACCGTCCAATCCCCGTCGCTGATGCGCTTGGCGACCTCATATGACCGGACTCTGCTCTGTGCATCCCAGCTGAGGGTGATGACGGGGGCGGTTACGATAGCTGGGTTCGGGCATGAGGCTGCTTACTCTTTCGGTGCTACCAACTCTCTGATCTGCTCCTCGGTCGCACCGGCCTGCCTCAGCTGATCCGTCAGCACCTCCCGCAGCTCATCCGGCAACTCGTCGAAGTCGAGTCCGTCCATAAATTCCAACAGATCTGAAAGGTTCGGCGGCGACACCGGCGTCGGAGTAACATTCGGGTTGGGAAGATGGTTCGGCTCGCCCAGGCCGCTGAAAACGGCATGCAGGGCCGTCGCCTCGTCGGGTTGGCCTTCTATGGGGGCGTGTACGAGCAGGTAGGACACCTTGACCAGGTAGCCCTTGTCGTCAATCCAGATGACCCAGTCCCACTCCTTGGCGAGCTCCCCCTGCTCGGGCAGGATGTTCGTCTTCTCGCCAGTGATGTTAAGCGCGGTGAACTTCTTGGTGGGCTTGCCCTCGACCGTCTCAGTGCCGATGTAGGTGAAGTACTCCAGATTGTCGATGCAGAGGTCCTCGACCCTGTAGGGAAAGGTGAGGGCGTTCCTGGTCTTATCCCTGATCCACTCCCACTCCCCGCCGTCCATGCGGGAGTAAACGGTCCCATCCCTGTATACCTTTTCCCACTTTTTAGCATCGCCCTGGCGAGGGTGATAGGTGTGGTAAGAGTCCCCTGAGATGAACCTGTACATCTCTGCGGACTTGGTTACCCTGCCGTCCTCCAGGGCTTCGCCGTAGATACGGACGTCGTAGTCGGTGATAGGTGCAGCCTTCTGGCAGGCCTGGTCCCGTGCATCAACCTCGATGAACTGGTCATCGCCGGGGAGTGCCCACCAAGCCAGCCCGCCACCCACGGCGGCCAGGACTACGACCAGCCTGGCCAACCACATCCGGTAGCTGTTCGAAAGTAAACGGCTCATATCATCTCGCCGGTCTGCCTAGGGTCGGTCTAAGTAGTCGGTTGTCCACCCCTTGATGCGGTTGATCACCGCATTTGTCACATCGCCATGAAAGTAGTCGACAATCTCAATGTATTGCTCTCGGCGTATAGGGATGTTCGGGTCCAAACCTTCATTGAATGCCGGGATACCATCTATCGATTCAGTGGGTCGCGCATCAATTCTCTGCCCAAGTTGCCAGGAGGTGCTTTTCCCGCGGGTACCATTCACAACCTCGGTCCCCACCGTGTACCGGTAGTGGGCGTACGCCTTGAAGTTGGTGGTGGCCGGGAGTCCGAGAGCCTGTCCTGAGTACGCCGAAGGGATGTCCCTCGGATACAATTGCTATCTCTTCCTGGTCAGGAAGAGGCCTGGGGGACGGTCGCGAAAGGGGATTCCCGAAGGTCGGCCGCTAGTTGAGATCGAACCCGTAGAGCCGGGCGGCGTTCTCGCCTACGATCTTCCTTTTCTCGTCCCCGGGGATATCTCTGAACGTCCGCTCAATGACCTCTCGAGAGTGGGGGAATGTTCCCTCGTCGTGGGGATAGTCGCTGCCCCACAGCAGGCACTCCACACCGGTCACCTCGCGGGTCATCAGTCCGACCAGGTCGTCCCCGAAGGTGGCGTACCCCTGTCGCTTGAAGTACTCGCTGGGCAGCATCTCCAACCGGGGTGTCTCCCACATGTGCCGCCGGTGGTGGTTATCGTCCATCTGCATCAGCAGCCAAGAGAGCCAGCCGATGCCCGATTCCACCAGCACGAACTTCAGCCCCGGATGCCGTTGCAAAGCCCCTGAGCCTATCAGCTGTACCATGGGATACATCGCCTCGGTCATGCCCAGCACCTGGCCTTCCAGGTCATTGGGGAACTGGTCTTCATACGGATCGTCGGATGGTGGAGTTGCCGCCGGTCCCGATGTAAACACGTGAAAGGCCAGCGGTACGCCCAGGTCTTCCATTGTGGCCCAGAACGGCTCGTATTCGGGGGAGTTGTAGGACCGGGCGGGCATGGTGACGGGCAGCGACATCGATCGATACCCCATCTTCGCCGTCCGTTGCGCCTCCGCAATTCCGTCATTGATATCGACTATCGGAATCTGCGCCGACACGACGAACCGGTCCGGGTGTCCTCCGAAGATCTCGTGGTGCCAGTCGTTGTACAGGTTGGCCAGCGCCTTCTGATAGCCCGGGTCCGGCGAGGAGAACTGCTTGAACACAGCCTGGGGGTAGATCACCTCGGCGCTGACCCCGTCCTTCTCCAGGTCCGCCAGCCGCAGGGGAACGTCGACGCCGCCTTCTCGATGTTGCTGCCGGCCCAGCGCCTCTCCGTCACGCCAGTACCTCTGCATGTCGTCCTCGTTGAGAGGGTTGGGCGCCTCGATGGCGGTGGGAGGCTGACCCTCGAAGATCAGGTATCTCTTGCCGTTCCGGGTCTCTTCATGAGGGGCCCGCTCCCGGTACTCGGCCGGAAGTCTTTCGTAGATATCCTGCGGTTCGTTGCTGTGCGAATCCGCCGAGATCACCTTGTAGTCGGCCATAGCAGGTCCTCTCCGAAAGTCCTAGTCAACCGGTGGCGCTGGCCCTTAGGAGTCATGGCAGGAATTCACCATCCTGATGAAAACCGACCCCATCAGCTAGTTCACCCTCTGGAACACGGAAGCCACTCCCTGGCCACCGCCCACGCACATCGTCACCAGGCCCAACTCGCCACCTGTCCGCTCGAGCTCGTCCATCAGCTTCACCGTCATTATGGCGCCGGTGGCCCCCACCGGATGTCCTATCGAGATGCCGCTGCCGTTGACGTTGGTCTTGTCCATGTCCAGGTCCAGCTCCCGGATGCAGTACAGCGCCTGGGCGGCGAAGGCCTCGTTCAGCTCGATCAGATCGATGTCGCTCAACTCCATGCCGGTCTTGTCCAGCAGCTTGCGGACCGCGGGCACCGGGCCGGTGCCCATCAGCGCCGGGTCCACCCCGGCCACCGCTCGCGCCTTCCACTCGGCCCGCGGGGTAAGGCCCAGCTCTTTAGCCTTTTCCTCCGACATCAGCACCACGGCCGCGGCGCCATCGTTGATGCCCGATGAGTTCCCCGCCGTCACCGAGCCGTCTTCTTTGAACACTGGACGTAGGGTGGACAGCCTCTCCAGGGTCGCGTCCGCCCGGGGCTGCTCGTCATTCTCGACCACGATCGGATCGGCCTTGCGCTGGGGCACCGATACCGGCACGTTGCTGGTGAACCGGCCCTCCTCGATGGCTCGAACCGCTCGCTTGTGGCTCTCCAACGCCAGCTCGTCCTGGTCTTTCCGGCTGACCTCGAATTTGGCGGCCACGTTCTCCGCTGTCACACCCATATGGTAGTGATGCACCGGACAGCTGAGCCCGTCCACCAGCAGGTCTTCCACCACGGCGTTGCCCATGCGGAACCCGTCCCACCGGGATTTGCGCATGGCGTAGGGCGTCTGGCTCATGTTCTCCGTACCGCCGGCCACGACGATGTCCGCCTCGCCGGCGCGTATGAACTGGGCGCCTACGTTGATGGCCTCCAGGCCGGAGGAGCACTGCCGGTTGATGGCGATGGCCGGCACCTCTTCGGGCACGCCCGCTCGAAGGGATGATAGGCGGGCGGCGTATCCGTTGTCCGCGGTCTGCAGCGCGTTGCCCATGACCACGTCGTCGACATCCTCCGGCTCGATGCCCGCCTTGTCCAGGGCGCCCTTGATCGCTACTGCGCCCAGGTCAGGCGCTGAAAACGTCTTGAACGATCCCCCAAACCTGCCAACGGGTGTTCTCGCTGCGCTTACGACTACTGCCTTGGTCATGATCTCTCCTATCTCCCCCGACGCGGGTCCCTCAGGCCTATTGTGTGTGCTTTAGCGTCATTGTCGGAGCTTGAGTTTGCCCTGTCAAGCAGACGACCCACGACTGCTATAATGCCCATCTTTCCTTGGGACCGGTGAAGCGAAAGCTGGAGCTGCGTGCAACACAGGACCACAATCCCCAAATACCGATGGGTGGTCATCGGCATCCTCACTGCCACCGAATCAGTGAACGATTCCGTGATAATGCTCCTTGGGCTTCTTCTCCCGGATATCTCCCGAGACCTGGACCTGTCCCCCGCCGAACAGGGGATTCTGGGATCATCGCCCCTCTTTGTCGCCCTGGTGCTCTCAATCCCGGTCAACAACCTCGTATCCAGGTTCAGGCCCTGGCGAGTTGTCAGCATCTCCTTCGTCGCCTTCGCAGGGTTTACCGTTCTCCAGGGCCTTTCTCCCGATTTCTGGACGATGATCATGGGTCGGACCGGAATGGGACTCTCCTTCATCATCTTCGCCGGGCCGTGCGCCATGTTGGTCCAGCAGTGGTCCGTTCGCGGCCGACAGGGTGTTACCAACGGGGTCCGGTTCCTGGGCTCAGACCTGGTCCTGAGCGGCGTCTTCTTCATCACCCCGTTCATGCTCTCCTGGATGGACAGCTGGCGCGGCGTGCTGTACTTGTGGAGTGGCATCAGCCTGGCCCTGAGCATCTTCTGGATCGTCTTTGGACGCGAGAACATCACCGACGTCTACGAAGAGGAGATGGCATCTCAAGAGGAGACCCCGCTTCGAAGCATACTGAAGTACAGGGCGCTATGGATAATCGGCTTCGGCCTGGCGGCCGGCTTCCTGGTGGAGATAGCCTTCGGTGTGTTCTGGCCCACCTTCGCCCAGGAGGTGCGTGGGATATCTACGGTGGTTATCGGCATAACCCTGGGCCTCACCTTCCTCGCCGCTGCCCCGTGTGAGCTGGCCGCGACCACCGTACCCCTCTTCGTGCGACATAAGTACTGGGTCATCGCCGTCTGCGGTCTCGGGTCATGCGCCGTCCATCTAGCCCTCCTCTACACCGGCTCCACGCCTTTGCTGTTGGGGCTTGCCGCCGGCAGGGGAGTGAGCTTCTCCTTCGCGCCGATACTCTACACTATGGTGTTCCAGCTCCCCGGCATAAGGCCGCGTGAGATCGCTGTGGCCACGGCCTTTGTCGAGACCCTGAGTTTGCTGGGTGATGTTATCGGCCCCCTGCTGGTCGGCTTCCTTCAAGAGGCCACAGGGGACCTCAAGCTCTCTCTATTCGTCATCACCTTCGCTCCACTGGTCCTCATCCCCGCCGGTTTGTTGCTGTGGGGCCTCGGTAACAGTGATCAAGACACCCTTGAACCGCGCTCCTCTCAATCCCCTGAGGCAGGCTAGGCTGCTTGCTATAATGCCCCTGGTTCCCTGAGAAGCGTGAACCGGAGCGATATGCAGCAGACGACCACAATTCCCAACTACCGATGGGTGGTGATGTCCATCCTCACCAGCGCCCAGGGAATCAACTTCTCGGCTATTATGCTTCTGGGCATCTTTCTCCCTGAAATCGTCGATGAGATGGACCTCTCTCCCTCGCAACAGGGCTGGCTCGGCTCATCGTCCATCATAGTAGCCCTTGTCCTGTCGATCCCTTCCAACAACTTCGTCTCTCGCTTCAAACCGAAGCGTGTGACCACTCTCGCCCTTTTGGGCGCCGCCGGGTTCATGTACGTACAGGCCTGGGCGCCTAGCTTCGCTATACTCTTCCTCGGCCGGATCGGAATAGGCATCTCTTCGATGGTCATCCGGGCCCCCAGGGCGATGCTCATCCAGCAGTGGTCCGTTCGGGGTCGCCAGGGTGTAACCAACGGGGCGCTGTTCTTCGGGACGGATATGGTCATGGGCGCCTCCTTCTTCATAGTGCCTTTCATTTTGGAGTGGACCGGCTCCTGGAGGGACACCGCCTATATCTGGGCCACCGTGAGTCTCGCCTTCGCCCTGGCCTGGATCATCTTCGGCCGGGAGCGGGTCACCCCGGTATATAGCAACGAGCTGAAGGCCCAGACGGGAAGCCCCTTGCGCAGCATCCTGAAATACAAGGAGCTATGGATTATAGGAATTGGAATGGGCGGTGGAGTAGTGGCAGAGGTGGCCTTCAGCGTGTTCTGGCCCAAATTTGCGCAGGAGACCCTTGCGGTACCGGCAGTGATTACCGGGATGATGTTTGGGGTTGCCTTCTTCGCCGCCGCCCCATTCGAGCTGGGGGCCGTGCTTATTCCTTACTTCGTCGATAGAAAGTACTGGGTGGTAATCGCATCGGCGCTGGCCGCCTTCGGTACCCACGCAGCCCTGCTGTATGTTGGCTCGACGCCCGGGGTCATGGGCCTGGCCGTATCTAAAGGCGCCTCCCTCGCCTACTGGCCCGTAATGGAGACCATAGTGTTCCAGCTTCCGGGGATCAAGCCCAGGGAGCTGGCCGCCGGCATGGCCTTGGTCGAGACTATGATCCTACTGGGCGACGTGATCGGCCCGCTGATGGTCGGGTTCATACAACAGGCCACTGAAGACCTGAGATTCGCCCTGATGGTCACTACTTTCGCTCCGCTACTTCTGGTGTTGTCCGCTGTCCTGCTGTGGGCAGGGGGCGCGAAGAGCGAGCCGCCCGTAGAAGCGGTACAAACCTCAGGCCGCCCCTAAGCGGTCGAAGCGGCGCGCCGGTCCCAGTGTCGGGGCAGAAGCAGGGCTCCGGCACTCAGAGCCATAGATCCTAAACTGGTAAGCAGCAGCGCCAGCCGCAGGTCATCGGAGCCCTCTTGAATAGCTCCCGCCAGCGCGGGACCTATGGCCGCTCCGATCCAGATGGCCGTCTGAATGAACGAGTTGGCGACGGCGATCTCTCGAGGCTTGATCCCCGGCAGCTCGAAGGGTAGGGTCATTACTATGGGAAAGAACCCCCAGGCCAGTCCCCGGGCCATCGATAGCAGCACCAGGTAGGCATAGTTGCCCGTGAACAACACACCGATTGATGAGACCGTCAAGACGATCCCGCACAACCAGAGGACCAGCTTCCGCTTTCCCGTTCTGTTCACGAACATCCCGAACAGTACGCCCGCTATCGCAGTTATCACCACGCCTATGGCGGCCAGCACTGCGGTTCCGGTGAGAGACACGCCGTAGGCGTCCAGCATGAAGCTGGGCCAGAAGACCCCCGAGGCGGAGAAGTTCACCCCAATGCCGACCATCCCTATGCCCAGAATCCACAGCTCCCTGTAGCGGAGAATGCTCCTCAGCGGGTTCCCTTCCTGGGCCTCCATCTCGCTTGAGTATTCCGCGCTCTTCCGCTCTCTGCCCAGGACCATCCACTGGAGCGCCATGAAGACGCTGACCCCTCCGAATACGTAGACCGTGTATCTCCAGTTATCGTCGAATGCGGCCAGGATGATGGGCGTGATTACGAGACCGGCGCCTATCAGGCCGAAGATCGCCGCGCCCGCTGCGTTGACTACTACGATCTCCGACGGCCGGATCCACTGCCTCACCAGCAGCGGTCGAGCAGGCTCCCGGGTTACAACGGTCATGCTAAAGAGCATCCGTCCGATGATCAGTATGAGATAGGTAGGAGCCCAGCCCTGGAGGAACGTCAGGACCGCGGCGGCTATCAGCGTGACCGTGGTCAGCGGCTTGGGGTTGAACCTAGATAGCAGCCAGCCCGAGGGAATAGCCAGGATGAGGTTGCCGAATCTAGAGGAGGAGCCAAGCCACCCCTCCTGCACCGGCGTCAGGCCCATGTCCGCTCTCATACTGGGCAGCAGAAAGCCCAAACTCTCCAGAACTATGAACGTCCAGACATGAGCTATCATCCAGGTGGTCATCACCACCGAGCGATAGGAGGAGGCTTTACTTTCCAACTAAATGAATACCCGGCGCGCCTTTCGGCTTCGATGATACAACACCCCGCCTCTTGACTGGCGGCGATTTCCAGTCAAAATGGATGGTCGATGTGGAGAACAGGCTGATGGGCTGGAAAGAACACTACAAGAAGAACGCCGTCTCCGCCGAAGAGGCGGTCCGGCTGGTCAAGTCCGGCGACGTCGTGCGCCTCGGTGGTCTGGGTTGGCCTCAGCCCAAAGTGCTGATAGACGCACTAGCCGCTCGGAGAGAGCAACTGCAGAACGTAGAAGTCCGGGGCTACGCTCCCACTCACGACCCCGGATGGCTGCAAGAGGGATGGGAATCCTCCATCCGCCTCCGGACCGAGACCTTCCTGGGGTCCAGCGCCAGACCGGCCCTTGATGAAGGGATCATTGACTACTCACCGGTGCTGTTCTCCCAGACTCTCAGGGGCGATGGACAGGCCGATGACGCCAGGTTCGCTGCGGACGTTATGATGGTGGTAGCATCGCCGCCCAACGAGAACGGGTTCTGCAGCTTCGGGTCCTCCTTGTGGGAAAAGCGGGTCCAGTCCGAGGCCGCCGGAGCGGTCGTGGCCCAGGTCGACGAGAACCAGGTCAGGACCTACGGCAGCAACTACATCCACGTATCCAAGATTGATAAGTTCGTTCATCACACCCCTCCCATCCTCTCTCTGGAGGAATCGCAGGCCCTGGTCCAGGCTGTGGAAGACCCGGAGGCCCGGGAGCTTCTCACCGGCATGGTGCCCCTGATACCCCACTGGGACCGGGCCGAGCTCCTGCCCATGTTCCTCGAGTCGGACGTCGACAAGCTCCTACGCTACTCCCGGATGCAGGCCTGGTCCGATCCGCCCGATGAAACCAGGAAGATCGTCGGTTACGTTTCGGAGCTGATGAGGGACGGAGATACCTTGCAGATAGGCACCGGCACCACCAGCGCTTATCTCGCCGTGCTGGGGGCGTTCGACGGCAGAAAGGACCTGGGCTGGCACTCCGAGATCGGCGCCCGGGGCATCATCAACCTTATCGAGAAGGGCGTGGTGACCGGCGCTCGCAAGACCGTGAACCCGGGCAGAGCCCTTTTCACGTCCCTTCACCCCCTGGGGCCCGAGGAACTCTCCTTCGCCATAGATAACCCCATCATCGAGCTGAGAGACGTATCCTACGTCAATGACATCCGGACCATCGCCGCCCACGACAGCATGGTCTCCATCAACAACGCTATGTCCGTAGACCTGTCGGGCCAGATAAACTCCGAATCGATCGGACACCGAATCTACAACGGCACCGGCGGCCAGCCCGAGTTCCACATCGGCGCCGTCCTGTCGGAGGGAGGCCGGGCCATCACCCTACTGTACTCCACCGCGCAGGACGGAAAAACATCGAGGATCGTACCCGCTCTGGCAGAGGGCTCCGGGGTCACCGTACCCCGCACTTTCGCAGACATTGTCGTCACCGAATATGGAATCGCCAGGCTGCGTGGAAAGTCGTTCCGGGAACGCGCGCAAGAGCTCATCAGCGTGGCCCACCCGGACTTTCGTCCCGAGCTTAAGCGGGCAGCAAACCAACTCTACTACCACTGATAATTATGTTTCTCACGAGCCACTGCACGAGAAAGAATCCCCCGGACTCTCCCAAATGGGAGCTCGGGGGCTGAGGGTTGGGGGATGTCGCCCAGTAGTAATTCGTGCTCCTTCCCGGTTGGGAAGGGGGTAAGGGGAAAGTTGGGAAATGGTATCGAACACTCATTCCTATGACATCGTGACTGTTGGCGGCGGCCTTGCCGGATCGGCTATTGCCAAGGCCATGGCCGACCGGGGCGCCGACGTGCTGGTCCTGGAGCGCGAGACCCGCATGCGGGACCGGGTCCGCGGCGAGCACATGTGGCCCTGGGGAGTCGCCGAGGCCATCGATCTCGGGATATATGACGCTCTGTTGGAATGCGGGGGCCACAAGACTCCATACATAAACATGTACCGTGGCGCAACACCGACCGGTCGGCGCAACTTAGAGGAGACGTCCCCGCAGAAATTGCCCTCCATGGCCTTCTACCATCCCCAGATGCAGGAATCTTTGTTAGAAGCGGCCGCCTCTGCGGCCGCGGAAGTACACCGCGGCGTCAGGGTGAGCCGGGTGACGCCGGGCCCGGCTCCCGCGGTAGAGTACGTACAGGATGGGCGCGAGGTAGAGGTGAGATCCCGGTTGGTGGTCGGCGCTGACGGGAGGACATCATCCGTGCGGAAATGGGGACGATTCAGGTCGCAGAAGGACCCGGACCAGAACTACATCTCCGGTCTGCTATTCGATGACATGCCCGTCCTCGAAGATACCGCCCACCTGCACCCCTTCCCCAAGTTCGGTCTGCTGGCCGTCTTCTTCCCTCAGGGTCAGGGTAGGGCCAGGAGCTACTTCTGCTACCCCGCCGCTGAAGGGCACAGACTGGGCGGAGGCAAGGACATCCAGAGATTTGTCGAGGGCGTCCTGAAGGTCGGGTTGCCGGCCGAGTACTTCGAAGCGGCGAAGGTGGCCGGACCCCTCGCCACCTTCTCGGGCGCTCACACCTGGGTCGATCACCCATACAAGGACGGAGTGGCCTTAATGGGCGATGCCGCCGCCACAAGCGATCCCACCCACGGCCAGGGGCTGTCCAAGACCCTGCGAGACGCCCGGGTCCTGCGGGACAAGCTCACGGCAAATGAAAACTGGGACGAGGCCGGACATGCCTATGCCGAGGAGCACGACCGCTACTACGAGATCAATCACACCTTCGAGAACTGGATCTCCAAGCTCCTGCTCGAGACCGGCCCTGACGCCGACGCCCTCCGGGCCAAGGCCCTACCCACCTGGCCCAGGGACATCACCGGGCCGATAGATCCCCTCTTCTGCGGCCCCAACGCCCCCTTGGGCGAGGTCGACCGGATGCAGTTCTTCGGGGAAGAGTAGCCCCTAGGTCACGTAACCGTTCTTGCGGTCCCAGTCCCTTTCGGATTGAGGCCGGCCCTCAGGATCGCCGAAACCACCCCCGCCGGCCGACAGGGTGAATATCCGGTCGCCGGGCCGTACCGGCACCCCCAGCTCCTTGGACCACAACATCCGTTCCACTCCTTCCGATTCAATTCGGTACTCGTGGGCCTTGCCCGGTTCACCTTCGAACAGCCCGTAAGGCGGGTTCACGATACCGTCGCCGGCCGTGTTGAGCCTGGCACCATCGGTCCCTTCGTAGATCATCTCGAACGCGGTGCCGAGACCACCCCTCCACCTACCATCCCCCGCGGAGTCCGGGCGCAGCTGGTAGTACTTGATGAAGAAGGGGAACCGCTCCTCGGTGACCTCGACGCTGGGGCTGCGCAGGCCCCCGGCCACGTTTATCTCACCCACGTTTGACCAGCCGTCGTTGCCTTGGGACGCACCGCCGCCGCCCCGGCCATGGAAGAAGTGCCAGATGAATCCCCGGTCGGAACGGGGGTCTACGCCCGTGATCGCGAACCTCAGCCTCCGTGAGAACCCCGACGATATGGCGTCCGGCACGGCGGGGGCCAGCGCCTTGAACACCGCCTCGATGATCTCCTCGCCGCAGTGGTTGGTGCTCATGGTTACCGGCGCGGGCGGGTGCGGGTTCACGATCAGCCCCTTGGGAGCGATGATTGTTATGGGACGCATCGAACCGTCGTTTTTCGCCACGTCAAAGGAGGCCATGTACATGATCGCCACGTGGGCCAGGGACCGGGTGTTGGGAAAGCCGCTGTTGATGAACCCGGTGACCTGGGGGCTCGACTCGCTCAGGTCGATGGTCATCGAGTCACCCTCGATGGTAACGGTAGCTCGAATCGGCACCATCTTGCTGTCGAACCCGTCGTCGTCCAGGAAAGACTCGCCCTTGTAGACGCCGTCTGGCCAGGACGAGATCATCGCCCGCACCTGGATCTCGGTAGCGGACAGGATGCTATCGATGGTGCGGGTCAGGCTATCGGCGCCGTGGCGCTCCAGGATGGCGCTGATGCGCCGGGCGGCCATGTTCACCGAACCGATCTGGGCGTTCAGGTCTCCCAGGAAGTTCTCCGAATGGCGCACGTTGGCCGCCAGCATCCGGAACAGGTCTCGTCGGGGCACACCCTTGTCGTGGAGTTTCAGCGGCGGCAGGCGCAACCCTTCGTGGTATATCTCGCTGGCGCCCGGGTTGTAGCCTCCCCACGTCGCTCCCCCTACGTCGCTGTGATGAGCCCGGTTCACCGTGAAGAACATCAGCCTGCCTTCGTGGAAGACGGGGTTGATTACCGTGATGTCGGGCAGATGGCTGCCCCCGTAGTAGGGGTCGTTCAAGGTGTAGAGATCGCCTTCGCATATCTCGTCGCCGAAGTAGTCCACCACCGCCTGCCCGGCCAGGGACAGAGCGCTGACGTGGACCGGTATCCCCTCGCCCTGGGCGACGAGCTGGCACTTGGCATCGAGAATACAGGTCGAGAAGTCCCGGCTGGAGTTGAGTATCTGGGACATCGAAGTCCGGAGCATTATCTCCATCATCTCCAACGCCACCGATTCCAACCGGTTCTGGACCACGGCCAGGGTGATCGGATCGCTCTCCTCCTTCCGCTGCTCGGTGGCCGCTTCCTCGGCGACCCTTAGCTCCATACCCCCGAACCGGTCTCCTCGAACCGCGTCTCCCTCCTCGATCAGCACGGTGGTGAAGTCCGATTCCAATACTGCAGGGCCCTGGATATCCGAGTCCGGCGACAGCGCCCCCCAACCGTAGACCGGCACATCCTGCCACTTACCCAGGTACATTTGCCGGTAGCCTTTGCACGCCTTTCCTGATTCCATTGCCGCGTTCGGCTCCGCCGGCGGCGTTTTTTCCAGCCTCCCCAACACCGAGACCCGGAGAGTGATCAGCCTGATCTCCTGCTCCGACTGGTGATAGGAATAGAGCTCCTGGTACCGGTTGTGGAAGTTCTCGGCCCAATTGGATAGCAGCGTGGCGTCCGGCTCGGACAGGTCCGGCAACGGAATAGTAACCTCGTAGACCTGGTCCAGGTACCGCATGTCCGCCGAGTACCGAACGTCGATCCGGTCCTCGGGTACGTTCTGGGCCCGCAGCTTCTCTCGGCCCTCGGCTTCCAGCTCCTTCAATATCGATTTGGCTTGCCCCAGGTCGATCCTGTCCAAGCTGACAGGATGGGACCGGGAGAAGTCGTAGCGGAGGTCGGTGGACAACATGCCGTAGGCCGAAAGGACCGGCGCGGCCGAGGGTAAGTAGACCTTGTTTATCTTCAGCTCTCGGGCCACCCGGCTTACGTGGATCCCCGCTGCCCCACCGAAGGCCAGCAATGCGAAGTCTCTGGGGTCTGTACCTCGTCGAACGGATTGCAGCCGGATGCCCTCGGCCATGTTGGTCGAGACCACCTTGTGAACGCCGTGGGCGGCCTCGACAGTCGATAGGGATAGGGGACTGGAGAGATGCCGGTCTATAGCGTCTTCCGCCAGCCCCTTGTGCAGCTTCGCCTTGCCACCGAGGAAGTTGTCCGCATCCAGGTAGCCCAGCACCAGGTTGGCATCGGTGACGGTGGGTTGGTCGCCCCCTCGGTCATAGCAGGCGGGACCCGGATCGGCCCCGGCGCTCTCCGGCCCGACGCGCAGGATTCCGCCCGAGTCCATCCTCGCCACGCTGCCTCCCCCGGCGCCCAACGTATGTATGTCGATCATCGGAACGGCTATCTTCCACCCGCCTTCGAACTTCTCGCCCGTTACGTGGGGCGCCCCGTCCTCTATCAGGGAGATATCGGTGCTGGTGCCTCCCATATCGAACCCTATGATCTTCGACTCACCGATCAATTGAGCATAGTAGGTCGCGCCGCTCACACCGCCGGCCGGCCCCGATAGAATCGAGCGAACCGCCTGCTTCTGCGAGTCCTCGATGGCCGCCACCCCGCCGTTGGACTGCATTACCAGTATGTCCTGGGCTTTTCTCAGCTGGACCAGACGCTTTTGCAGGCGCATCAGGTACTCGCCGAACCGGGGTCCGACGTAAGAGTTGACCACCGTGGTGCTGAGCCGGTCGAACTCCTTGATCTGGGGCAGTATCTCGTGGGATAGGGAGGTGTACAGATTGGGAAACCGCTGCTTGATCCGATCGGCTACGGCCTGTTCATGGTCGGGGTTCAGGTAGGAAAAGAGAAAGCAGACCGCCAGCGCTTCGACTTGGTCGGCCTCAAGCCGGTCCAACGCTTGGTCCAGCGCCTCCATATCCAGCTCCGTCGATACTTCGCCGTTGGAGCGCACCCGTTCCGGAACATCCATACGGAGGTACCGAGGCACCAATGGCTCCACCTGCTTCATCCGAAGGTTGTACCGGTCCTCCTTCATCCCCTCCCGCATCTCCAGCAGGTCCCGGAAGCCCTGGGTGGTGAGCAGGCCGACCTTGGCCCCCTTGCGCTCTATCAGGGTGTTCGTCGCTACGGTGGTACCGTGGATGATCAGATCGGTCTCCTCCAGCAAGGTTTCGAGCGGGAGATCTTGGGCCGCGGCCACGTCCTGCAGGCCGGTCAGGACACCCTCCGACGGGTCGTGCGGTGTGGAGGGAGTCTTGAAGTGTCTCGGACCTTCCCCGTTCTTCGCCACCACGAAGTCCGTAAACGTCCCGCCTACGTCGATGCCGATCTTGAACATGGGCGCTCCTTTGTCGTGAGCCTGCCAACCTTTACACAAGTCAAGTGAAATTAGGCTACGCCGGCGGCACGAGCTCCAGCTGAAACGAGGTCTGGAAGTTGGTCACGCCGGCCCCGAACAGCCGGAACTTTCGCCTGGGCGATAGCTCTCGCTCGGTCAGCTCCCATACCGTGCGAAAGATAGTCTTCTCGTCATCGGTAGGTATGGCGAGGGTGGTCTGCCGGGTGAAGGTGGTGAAATCGGCCAGGCGCAGCTTGATGAATACCGTCTTCCCCTTCAATCCCTCCACCTGCAGCCGCTTCCCCACCGATCTGCACCGGTCCGTCATCTCCTCCCTGATCAACGACGGGTCTCCGATGTCCTCCGCCGTCGTCCCCTCGGCGCTGACCGACTTGGTCTCATGGTCCGTGGTAACCGGACTGTCGTCGATGCCGTATGCCCGCTCCTTCAGCTCCGGCCCCCGTTTGCCGAAGGTCCTTTGCAGCCATCCGGCATCCACGTTGGCCAGGTCTCCTATTGTCTTGATATCGTGCTCTTTCAGGACCGCTCCGGACTTGGGACCGATCCCCCATAGCATCTCTACGTCCAGCGGGGCCAGAAACTCGGACTCCTCGCCCGGCTTCACCAGACGTATTCCGTCCGGTTTGGCAACCTGAGAAGCGATCTTAGCCACCACCTTGGAGGTCCCGCCCCCAACGGTAATCGTCAGACCCGTCTGCCGCCACACGGTCCCCTTGAGCTGCTCCGCCACGCCGTCCACCGTTTCGGGCCGGGCTTGTTCGCTCACGTCCAGGAACGCCTCGTCCATCGAGATCGGCTCCACAAGGGGGGTCAGGTCATGGAAAACACCCATCACCTCTTCGGACTTCTGATGGTACCGATCGAAACGGGGCGGTATCTGGACCAGCTCCGGACACATCCGGAAGGCCGTGCGCATTGGCATGGCCGATTTCACACCGAACTGCCGTGCTTCGTAGGAGGCGGATGCTACCACTCCACGGCCGGATACCGATCCCCCTACCGCCACCGGTTTCGCCTCCAGCCCAGGATCGTCCAGCCGTTCCACCGAGGCGTAGAACGCGTCCAGGTCGGCGTGAAAGATGTAGAGATAAACGGGACGCTCCGACATCACACCGCGATCAGGCCAGAATGATGCAACCGGCGGGCCTAGTTGAAGTTGGGGATCACCTTCTCCGCAAAGAGCTCCAGACTACGCCTGACCTTCTTGAAGGGTATGCCGGGGAAGTTGAGGAACAGGGCCAGGTGGTTGCAGCCTGTCTCCGCCCTCAGCCTCTCGATCTGCTCCGTCACGTACTCCGGAGAGCCGACCAGCACCATGTCGTGGCTGTACTGGAAATCGAAGATATCCATGGAGGGGTCGTCGTTGGCCAACTCCTCCTCGGTGAGGATGGCCTGGCGCATCTTGGCGGGGTTGCCGCCCTGCCACCTGGACAGCTGGTTGGCGCCCCAGCGGGCGTACTCTATCGCCTCCTCGGTGGTGTCTGCCACGAAGGCCGGCCTCATTACGCTGACGCCCTCGCCATAGGGAAACTCTTTGCCCTCCTTGGCTGACCGGGCTTCCTGGTAGGCCAGCCATGACTCGGTGAGTTTGCCGTGGGAGGGAGAGAAGCCCATCGCGTTGATGCCTTTGGATCCAGCGAAGGCGTGAGACCGCACCGAGTCGGCCATCTGATAGATAGGCGGATGAGGTTTCTGCACAGGCCGGGGCTCGACCCCCAGCCCGATCAGCTCCCCCTCCTCGTTGTGGTACCTTCGATCTGCTCGGCTCAAATCGCTGGCTTCGAAGTAGCCCGGCTCCGGGAATGTGAAGAACTCGCCCTTGTGTACCAGGGCATCCTCGGTCCAGGCCCTCATCACGATATCCAGTGTCTCGGCGAATAGGGCGTAGTTGCGCTCCTTCTCTTTCCTATCCGCGTCTCGGTTGAACTGGACCGAAGACCGGCTGGGGATTCCTCTGCCTATCCCGAACTCGGCCCTACCCTTGGAGATCTGGTCCAGCATCGCCAGGTCCTCGGCCAACCGGATCGGATGCCAGTCCGGAATAATCGTGCCGCACTGGCCTAGGCGAAGCTTGGTAGTGTGCGCCGCCATGTCGGCGCCCAGCAGTATCGGGTTGGGGGCGGCCCGGTACCAGCCGTCCCAGTGGAAGTGGTGCTCCGCTAGCCAGACTGCTCCAAAGCCACCTTCTTCCAGGAGCTTCACCGTTTCGCGATACTCGTCTATCAGGGTCTCCCATTGGTAGCTGGCATCGCCTACGTGGTAGTAAAGGGTGCTGTCAAATCGCATTTGTCACTCCCCGTCGATGTCTGTGAGTCCCTATCATAAGTTATCTTCTTCCATCGACTCAAATCACCGGGTCGAGGGTAATTGTACACTCATTGAAACAATTAGTCAGCAGAGTTTGACATGCGGTAGGACTGAATACATACTACCGCCCAGGAGAGGACATATGGCAGATCGAAGCGCTATCGGGATGAAGGTCAACGGGCGGAATTATGAGGGTTACGTAGAGCCCCGCCTAACGCTGGCCGACTTTCTCCGGGCCGAGCTGGGTTTCACCGGCGTACACCTGGGCTGCGAACACGGCGTCTGTGGCGCCTGCACCATCATCTTCAACGGCGAGGCAGTCAGAAGCTGTCTTATGCTGGCGGTCCAGGGAGACGGCGCCGAGATCGAAACCGTCGAGGGGTTGGCCACCGGCGGTCAGCTTCATCCGATCCAGGAGGCCTTCTGGGAGAACCACGGGCTCCAGTGTGGGTTCTGCACTCCCGGATTTCTGATGACCACTTACGCCTTTTTGCAGGAGAACCCGAACCCGACCGATGATGAGATTCGCGAGGCCCTGTCCGGCAACCTGTGCCGGTGCACCGGCTATCACAGCATCGTGGCCTCGGTGCGCACCGCAGTCGAGAAACTGAACGCCCGAAGCTAAAGGAACCGGGATGATTGAGTCCACGGCCGCCAGGAACGTCGGGGCGCGGATCAAGCCGGTAGAGGACCGGAAGCTGATATCCGGCCGCGGCAGCTACCTGGACGATATCCAACTCCCAGCCATGGGCCATGCCGCATTCGCCCGGAGCCCCCACGCCCACGCACGGGTCAAGGGCATAGACGTCTCTCAGGCCCTGGAGCTCCCTGGCGTACTGGCCGTCAGGACCGGCCCCGAGCTCAACTCCGCCGTGCCCCCTCTGCGTTTGGGCGCCGATTTCCCTCACGTCGTTCCCGTTGACATAACACCCCTGGCTTCGGACAGGGTGAGATACGTAGGGGAAGCCGTCGCCATCGTCGTGGCTACCGACCGATACGTGGCGGAGGACGCCGTCGACCTCATCAAAGTGGACTACGAGCCGCTGCCTCCAGTCCTCGACCCCATCGCAGGAGCGCAAGGGGCGGGAACGCCTCTCTACGACGGTATGGACAGCAACATCGTTGCCCGTAAGCAAGGCTGGGTGGGAGATACGGAATCAGCGTTGCGCCAGGCCCATCTGGTGGTCAAAGATACCTTCCGGCAGCAGCGGTACACCCACATACCCATGGAGTGCCGGGGCATCCTGGCCGATTGGAACCCCGGCTCCGAGAGCCTGACCCTGCGGGGCTCCTTCCAGATGGCTCACGCGCTCCGAGCCCTGTTCGCCGAGGCCCTTGGACTGGCCGAAAACAAGGTGCGCATCGTCGTGCCCGATGTTGGCGGCGCCTTCGGACAGAAGAGCCAGGTCTACGGTATCGACTTGGCCGTTTGCCTTGCATCCATGGAGCTGGGGATTCCCGTGAAGTGGACCGAGGACAGGCAGGAGAATCTCCTCGCCTCTGGCCACGCTAGGGAGCACATCATCGAGCTGGAGGTGGCAGTGGAGAGTGATGGGACGATACTGGGAGTCCGCGCCCACCTCATCGATGACATCGGCGCAAGCCCCTTGCATCCCTGGCCTGCAGATTCCTGGGTCTCTCACGCCGTAAGCCACCTGCCCAATCACTACAAATTCCCAGCATACAGCTGGGAGACGGTGACCGTTTTGACCAACAAGTCCCCCGAAGCGCCCTACCGAGGGCCGGGCTCCGCCGCTTCGTCCTGGGCCATGGAAGGCACAATAGACATCATCGCCCGAGAGCTGGGCCTCGATCCGGTGGAGATCAGGATGAGGAACATGGTCCTGGCCCAGGACCAGCCCTACGTGTCACCGGGAGGAAACCTGCTGGAGAACCTCTCATCGGTGGAGACCTTCGAGCAGGCCCTTGAGATGGTGGGCTACCCCAACCTTCTCCGGGAGCAGCAGGAGGCCCGCAAGAAGGGACGTTACTTGGGGATCGGCATCGGCAGCTTCTCCAGCGGCGCCGCCGCGGATGAGGCGATGAACCCCGTCAATTTGGGCCTCAAAGGCTCCGGCCAGGAGGTGGCGACGGTCCGGATGCTGCCGACGGGCAGGGTCCAGGCATTCACTTCCGTATCTCCCCATGGCCAGGGACTGGAGACCACCCTCGCTCAGATCCTGTCCGACGAGCTGGGCGTCCCTATGGATACCGTCGAGATACTCCACGGCGATAGCGACATGCCCGCCGAGGGCGGCGGCACCTGGGGAGACCGCAGCGCTATCCTGGGCGGCGGCGCTATCATAGTGGCGTCACGAGACCTGAAGGGCAAGCTGGTCCGGGCGGCCTCCCGGATGCTGGAAGCACGAGAGCAGGACCTGGATCTTCGAGACGGCTACATAGTTTCGACCAATGGGCCACAGGAGAAACTACCCGTCGCCGACCTTGCCAGCGCCATCTTTCAGGGCACGGGAATCTTCTCCCAGGACATGGTCGAGGGGACGCTGACCAGCACCCGGCGGTACGAGTACCCCAAGCGGGGTGGCGCCTCCAACGGCGCCCACGTGGCGGTGGTGGAGGTCGATGGGGAGACCGGTGCGATAGAGATAGTGCGTTACGTCGGCGTTGAAGACGTCGGTCAGGCCATCAATCCCATCGTAGTAGAGGGTCAGATCAGGGGCTGCGTCGCGCAGGGCCTGGGTGGAGTCCTCCTCGAAGAGCTCACCTACGACGGTTCGGGCCAGCTCCTGACCACCACCTTTATGGACTATCTCATACCCGAAGCTACGGACCTGCCCGATATAGAAATACAGCTCTATCACAACCCCACTCCCGACACCCTTGGCGGCTTCAAATCGGCGGGCGAGGGAGGAATATGTGGCGCCATATGCGCCCTGTCCAACGCCGTCGCCGACGCACTCTCGCCCTTCGGCGTCCGCATAAACGAGCTCCCCCTCAAGCCCCACCGCATCCTGGAGCTAATGGGGAAAGTCCCCAAGACCTCCCATGAGAGTTGAGGGGGCTATGGAATGGGCCCCTCCCGGACCGGTGTTTGAAAGGCGGCTGCCATGAAGTTCGGAGCGATAGTCGCAACCAAGATCGACGACTGGCAGCTCCTCCGCCATGCCGAGGACCTGGGCTATGATCACGGCTGGGTGCCCGACTCCCAGATGATATGGTCAGACTGCTACGCCACCCTGGCCCTCGCCGCCGAGCACACCTCCCGGATCAAGCTGGGTACCGGCGTATCCATAGCTCCCACCCGCATCGCGCCGGTGACCGCTCACTCCATTGCCTCCATTAATCGCATTGCCCCGGGGAGGGTGTTTCTCGGCATCGGCACCGGCTACACGGCCATGAACGTCATGGGCATGAAGCCCATGTCCGGTCGAGACTTCGGCGAATACGTCCGGGTGGTGCGGGCACTTCTCCACGGCGAAGAGGTGGAGTACACCCTTGGCGAGGAGACGCGAGATATCCGGTTCTTGCATACAGACCTCGGATTCCTGGACCTCGAACACACCGTTCCCATCTACGTCGCCGCCGATGGGCCGCTGGCACTCGCTGCCGCCGGCGCTTACGGAGACGGCCGTATCTCCTCCGGCGAGTCCAACCAGCGGCTGGAACGCAGCCTTGCCATCATCCAGGAAGGGGCGCAGACCGCCGGACGGGACCTTCCCGAAGACTTTCACACCGCCGAGCTCACCTTCGCTTGCGTCCTGGAGCCCGGAGAGGACCTCACCTCCGATCGGGTGATAGACGAGGTCGGGTCCCAGGTCGCCATGTACCTCCACGGCTGCTACGAGGTGTATATGAAGCGGGGCAACGATGAGTTCGTTCGCCCCGAGGCCATGGACGACTGGAGGGCCTATCGAGACTACGTCGAGCATACCAACGTGGAAAGGCACAAAATACACCAGCGACTCCACGAGGGACACTGCACCTACCTGGTGCCGGAGGAGCGGAGATTCATCACGCCCAACACAATCCGCGCCGCCAGGGGCCTGGTAGGTGAGCCCGACGAGATCATCGAGATGCTGCGAGAAAAAGAGAAGCACGGTCTGAAGGAGGTCACCCTGCTCCCTCCCATGGAGCACGCTCGAGACAACTTCTCCTCCTTCGCAAAGCACGTCATGGCCCGCTACTGACCGGCCGGCAACTATATGCTCACCGAATCACCTAGAGGAAAACAGTATGGCTGATACCACAACAAGCGTCGGCTCCCGGGTGCAACCCGTCGAGGACCGGAAGCTGATCTCCGGCGCAGGCGCATACATCGATGACATTCAGCTTCCCCGCATGGTGCACGCCGCCTTCCTCCGAAGTCCCCACGCCCACGCCCGCATAGTAAGCATCGATACCAGCAAGGCCGAAGAGCTCCCTGGAGTCCTGTTGGTCCGGACCGGGCGCGATCTCAAGCCCAGGCTCATGGCCCTAGAGGTTGGGGTGGGCATGGACGATGTCGAGACCATCGAAGTCACCCCGCTGGCCCTGGACAAGGTCCGCATGGTCGGTTCATCCGTCGCCATCGTAGTCGCCACGGACCGCTACATCGCCGAGGACGCCCTGGAGCTGATAGAAGTTGATTACGAGCCTCTCGAACCGGTCGTCGATCCCCAGGCCTCCGCCAGCGGCGAAGGTACCCCCCTCTACGACCACATGTCCAATAACATCGTCTCCATCAACCGGGACGAGGTTGGCGACATGGCGGCGGCCATGGCCGCCGCCGACCGGGTCATCAGGGAGACCTACACCCAGCAGCGCTATACTCACGTCCCCATGGAGTGCCGCGGCATCATCGCTCACTGGAACCCAGGCTCCCAGGAGATGGTCATCCGGGCCTCCATCCAGTTCGCCCATGCGGCCCGGTCCATGCTCGCCGAGATCCTGGGGCTCCCCGAGAACAAGGTGCGGGTCATCGTTCCCGACGTGGGAGGGGCCTTCGGACAGAAGGGCGGCTTCTACCCAGAGGACATGGCCGTCTACCTGACGGCGCTGGAGTTGGGGGTGCCGGTCAAATGGATAGAGGACCGGCGGGAGAACCTGTCCGCATCCGCCCATGCTCGCCAGCACTCCATCGAGATGGAGATGCCCGTAAAGAACGATGGCACGATCCTGGGCATGAAGGTCCGCATGGTGGACGACGTAGGCTGCGGACCTCTGTATCCAATCGTACCGAACAACTGGGTGTTTAACGCCCTCCAGCACCTGCCCAGCCATTACAGGGTGCCCGCCTACAGCTGGGAGGCCCTATGCGTGTTGACCAACAAGTCACCCGAAGGTCCCTACCGGGGCCCCGGCGCCGCCATAGCCTCCTGGACCATGGAGAGCACCCTGGACACCGTCGCTCGGGAGCTGGGCCTGGACCCCGCCGACGTGAGGCGCAAGAACATCGTCCGCAGCGATGAGCTGCCCTACGATTCGGTGGGTCGCTTCACCCTTGCCAACGTCTCCTCCCTGGAGACCATGGAGAAAGCCCTGGAGCTCATCGACTACGAGGGTTTCCGCAAGGAGCAGGAACAGGCACGCAAAGAGGGCCGCAGGCTGGGAATAGGTATCGGCAGCTTCACCAACGGCAACGCGGCCAACGTGAACCCAGCCACCTTCGGGTTCAAGGGCGCCGGCAAGGAAACGGCCACCGCTCGTGTGCAATCCACGGGCTCGGTGCAGCTCTTCACCGCCCTATCACCCCATGGCCAGGGCTCGGCAACCACCATGGGACAGGTGCTGGCCGACGAGCTGGGCATTCCCTTCGATACTATCGAAGTCCTTCACGGGGACAGTGACATGCCCGCGGACGGCGCTGGCACGTGGGGCGACCGCAGCACCATCATGGGCGGCGGCGCCGTCATATCGGCTGGTCGGGGGCTGAAGAAGAAGCTGATCCATGCTGGCTCGCTCCTCCTGGAGGCCCAGGAAGAGGATCTGGACGTCCAGGATGGGTACGTGTTCTCCAAGAGCAACGCGAATGTGCGCATGTCGGTGGCCGACGTCGCCGAGGCCGTCTACTCCGGCGCCGACGAGCTAATCGGCAAGTTCGAGGGGGTCTTGGCCAGCACCAACCACTACGAGATTCCCGAGAAGAAGGTTGCGGCCAACGGTTGCCACGTCGCTATCGTTGAGGTCGATCCGAGCACCGGCACAATTGACATAAAGCGTTACGTTGGAGTGGAGGACGTGGGCCGGGTCATCAACCCCATCGTCGTAGAAGGTCAGATCAGGGGGTGCGTCGCCCAGGGGCTGGGCGGCGCCCTTTTCGAGCAGATCGTTTACGATGATTCAGGCCAGCTTCTCACCAACAGCTTCATGGACTACCTCCTACCCGAGGCCACGGACG
This sequence comes from Dehalococcoidia bacterium, assembly GCA_965197645.1. Lineage (GTDB taxonomy): Bacteria > Chloroflexota > Dehalococcoidia > Plut-88900 > Plut-88900. The sequence goes on from OZ240219.1 coordinate 2,453,333, forward strand.
TGCCCGATATCGAAGTCCACCTTTTCAACAACCCGACCCCCGACACCTTGGGCGGATTCAAGAACGCCGGAGAGGGAGGCATCCCCGGTTCCCTCTGCTCCGTAACCAACGCCATCGCCGATGCACTGGCGCCCCAGGAAGTCCGCATCAACCGGCTGCCCCTCAAACCGGACCGCATCCTGGAGCTGTTGGGCAACGTGTCCCGGGCTTCCTAGCCGGACATGCTTCGCTCCATGATAGTTAAGACCGATCCTCGGGCGGGCAGTGCTCACTGTCTTACTGCTGTCGACTGCGTTGATCTACAGCCGCCCCGACAATTGTTGTATCATAGGCCGGCTCCGCCGCTGAGGAGCGTCCGCCAGCGGAAGAGTAACTACAGTAAGCTAGAGGAGAACCTATGAGCGCGCTGGATAAGTTCAACGCTCGCCTGGACGCAGGTGAAATCATCATTATGGATGGGGGCACCGGCACCGAGATACATCGCCGGGGCGCTTCCTTCGATCCGAAAACGTGGACCGGCTCGGCCATGTTGGACTATCCCGATCTAGTCAGAGAAATTCACGAAGACTATCTCCGGGCCGGCGCCGATATCATCACTGCCAACAGCTTCAGCGCTAGCCCCACCTTTCTGAAACAGGGCGGCCTGGGCCACCGCATTGAAGAGATCAACAAGTTGGCGGTGCAGGTTGCCAGAGAGGCGATCGTCAACGCCGCACCCGACAGGGAAGTGCTCCTGGTCGGCTCCATGGCCACTATAAATCCCATGGGGGATCCTCAGGACCCTGTCACTTACGAAGCGGCCCTCGAGGACTACCGGGAGCAGGCTGGATACCTGGCCGAGGCCGGTGCCGATGTCATCGCTGCCGAGATGATCGTCCGCATCACAGATGCGAAAGCCGCCGTGACAGCGGCCACAGAGCTCGGCCTGCCCGCGTGGGTGGGTTTCTCCTCCGTGGTCCGCCCCGAGGACGAGCAGATGCTGGGTTACCACGGTCGGGCTGGGGTTGACACCCTGAAAGAGGCGGTGGAGGCCGTCGAGCCCCTTGGCGTGTCGATGTTCCACACCATGCACTCCCGGCCGGAGGATACCGCCCCAGCCTACATCGAGATCAAGGAGGTTACCAATCTGCCTGTTGGCGCCTACTCTCACACCATCAAGGACAGGACCGCAAACGAGGAATTCGATGAGGGATATACCGATCGGATCATCGAGCAGAACCCCACCACCGAAACCTTCCTAGGATTTGCCAGGGAGTGGGCCGCCCTCGGCGCACAGGTCATCGGTGGCTGCTGCGGCACCACGCCGGACTACATCAAAGCGCTGAAGGTGGGCCTGCTGCCTGGTAGCAGAAGAGTAACTACAGTAAGCTAGGGGAGAACCTATGAGCGCTCTGGATAAGTTCAACGCTCGCCTGGACGCAGGTGAAATCATCATTATGGATGGGGGAACCGGCACCGAGATACATCGCCGGGGCGTCACCGTCGACGCGAAGACCTGGTCCGGCTCGCCGATGTTGGAGCATCCGGGTCTGGTTAGAGAAATCCATGAAGACTATCTCAGAGCCGGCGCCGATATCATCATCGCCAACACCTTCAGTACCAGCCGTTCCATTCTGGAAGAGGGCGGTATGGGAGACCGCACCGAGGAAGCCAACAGGGCCGCTGTACGGATTGCCAGAGAAGCCATTGAGAACGTCGCGCCCGATAGGGAAGTGCTATTGGTCGGCTCCATGGCTACCATCAATCCCCTGGGCGACCCCAATGTACCCGTCTCTTACGATGCGGCCCTCGATGAATACCGTGAACAGGCCGGGTACCTGGCCGATGCCGGTGTCGATGTCATCGCCGCCGAGATGATCATCAGGATCGTCGATGCAAAAGCCGCCGTGATCGGGGCCGCCGAGACCGGCCTGCCCGTGTGGATGGGTTTCTCCTCGATCGACCACGAAGGCACGCAGATGCTGGGTCTTCACAGCTGGCACCAAAACGAGAACCTGAAAGAAGCCGTGGAGACCGTCGAGCCCCTGGGGGTATCGATGTTCCACACCATGCACTCACTGCCTTCGGACACCGCCCCGGCCCTTCGTGAGTTGAGAGAGACCACGAAGCTGCCCCTTGGCGCTTACGCCCACACCATCGGAGACGACGTCGCCGAAATGACCTTCGATGAGGGATTTCCGGATATAGTCGACAACCAGAACCCTTCCAGCCTGGCCTACCTCCAGTTTGCCAGAAAATGGGCCGATCTGGGAGCACAGGTTATCGGTGGCTGCTGCGGCACCACCCCGGACCAGATCAAAGCTCTAAAGGAGGGCCTTCCGCAGAAGGTCCCCGCTTGATACCGGAGACTCGCTATGCCCCGACTCACCATCCTCGGCTCCGGCGCTCCGACCCCTACCCCTGACCGATTCGGATCGTCCTTCGTCCTGCACCTGGGCGGCGAGCGAATCATGGTGGAAGTGTCGGTATAACAACCTAGGCTAAAGGAGAAACGATGAGTGCTCGGGATACTTTTTACGCTCGCCTGAACGCAGGCGAAATCATCATTATGGATGGGGGCACCGGCACCGAGATACATCGCCGGGGCGTCACCGTTGACTCGAAAACCTGGTCCGGCTCTCCTATGCTGGAGTATCCGGATCTAGTTAGAGAAATCCACGAAGACTATCTCCGGGCCGGCGCCGATATCATCATTGCCAACACCTTTAGCACCAGTCGTGCCGTTCTGGAAAAGGGCGGCCTGGGCGACCGCGTCGAAGAAGCCAACAAACTGGCGGTAGAGGTAGCCAGAGAGGCGATCGCAAACGCCGCACCCGATAGGGAAGTGCTCTTGGTGGGCTCCATGGCTACCGTCAATCCCCTGGGCGATCCCAATATACCCGTCTCCTACGATGCGGCTCTCGATGACTACCGGGAGCAGGCCCGGTACCTGGCCGATGCCGGTGTCGATGTCATCGCCGCCGAGATGATCATCAGGATCCTCGATGCAAGAGCTGCCGTGACGGCGGCCGCCGAGACGGGCCTGCCCGTTTGGGTGGGTTTCTCATCGGAGGACCGCGTGGGCAAGCAGATGCTGGGTCTTCACGGCTGGGCCGGTAACGAGAGCTTGAAAGAAGCAGTGAAGACCGTCGAGCCCATGGGGGTGTCGATGTTCTACACTATGCACTCGCTCCCGGAGAATACCGCCCCGGCCCTTCTCGAGCTGAAAGAGGTCACGAACCTGCCTCTGGGGGCTTACTCTCACACCGTCCGGGATGACGTCGCAAAGACAGTATTAGAAGACGGAAGTCCAGAACGGGTCGTGGCGCAGAACCCTTCCAGCGAAGCTTTTCTCGGATTTGCCAGAGAGTGGGCCGGCCTCGGCGCGCGGGTCATCGGTGGCTGCTGCGGCACCACCCCGGACCACATCAGAGCGCTGAAGGAAGGCCTGCCGCAGAAAGTACCTGCTTGATACTGGAGACGCACTATGCTCCGACTCACCGTCCTCGGCTCCGGCGCTCCGACCCCTACCCCTGACCGGTTCGGCTCATCCTTCGTCCTGCACCTGGGCGACGAGCGAATCATGGTGGACTGCGGGCCTGCTACTACCCACAAGTTGGTCAAAGCCGGCCTTTGGCCCACCGACATCGACTACCTGTTCTTCACCCACCATCACTTCGACCACGATATCGATTACCCCTGTTTCCTTTTGACACGCTGGGACCAGGACATCGGGCAGGCGAACCGTCTCCAGGTCTTCGGGCCCTCTCCCACGGAGAAGCTGACCGAGGACCTCATCAGCGAGAACGGCGCCTTCGCCCACGATTGGAAGGCCCGCATAAACGCGCCCCTGAGCCACCTGGTCTACACCGCAAGGGGAGGGGCGTTGCCCCGGAAACCGCCCGACGTGGCAGTAAAAGACATAGGCCCGGGCGCCGTTTACTCGGGCGCGGACTGGAATGTCACCGCCGCTCCCGCCGAGCACGTAGAGCCGTGGCTAGACTCTCTCGCATACCGGTTTGACAGCTCCCAGGGCAGCATCGTCTTCACCGGCGATACTCAGCCCTGCGCTTCCGTGGTCGATCTGTCCCGGGACGCCGACGTCATGGTCTGCATGTGCATCGGTCTCCAGGAGATCATGGGCTGCAGCGGCCCCCAGGGCGCCGCCGAAATGGCCCGCCAGGCCGGGGTGAAGAAGTTGGTTCTGGTCCATATAGGCGAGGGGTTTTCCGGGCACGGGACCATGGAGGAGGGAATCGGGCTGGCAAAAACCGGCTTCGAAGGCCAGGTCTTCTTCACCAAGGAGCTGCAGACCCTGGACCTCTAGCTGCGGCCCCCGTTCCGTCGAAGGTCTATACTCCCGGAATGAGGCGGCTTCAGGATACCCTCCGCCGTATCGATGGCCGGGGATACAAGGCCTACAAGGACCTGGAGGGTACCTACGCCTTTCCCGGCTTCACCCTCCACGTCGACCACGTTCAGGCCGACCCCTTCGCCGCACCCAGCCGCTTCCACGTGCGTGTACCCCAGGACGTGGCCCGATTCCCCGAAGCCACCTACTCCAACCGGTCCAGAAGCGTAGCTCTAAGAGACTATCTGGTCCGCTGCTTCCACCGTGTCCTGTCGCAGGTCTCCGCACGTCGAGGCTCAGGGGCCAGCGGTAGGATGTTCGTTGATCCGCCGGGCCAGGAGGTGTTGGAGCGCAGCGCCTGCCAGGTAGACGACCGGTTTACCGAAGCCCGTTTCTTCGTCGGTCTGCCTGCCGCCGGTCGCCGGGTCCTGGGCCGCGAGGCGGAAGGGATGCTGGTTAACGCCCTGCCTCGGGCCATCCAATCGGCGCTCCACTACTCCAATCTCAACGAAGAGCGCCTGTGGGGGCACATTCATACGTGCGAGGACGCCGACGCCCTACGCAGCCAGCTCCCGGCCCTTGGCCTCGTAGCCTTTGTCGCTGACGGCGCCATTCTCCCGCGCAGAAGCGGAGTGGACCAACGGCCCTTTGAGAGGGCGGTGCCATTCGAGTCGCCCGATTCCCTTCGACTAGAGGTGGGCCTGCCCAACCGGGGGAAGGTGACCGGGATGGGGATCAGGGAAGGGGTCACGCTGATCGTCGGTGGCGGATTCCACGGCAAATCTACCCTCCTCCACAGCCTCGAGCGAGGGGTATACAACCACCTACCCGGCGATGGCCGGGAGCTGGCCGTCACCAACCCGACGGCGGTCAAAGTCCGCGCCGAAGACGGCAGGAGCGTGTCCGGAGTGGACATCTCCCCCTTCATCGGTGGCCTTCCGGGAGGGATGGACACGGGTCGTTTCACCACCGCCAACGCCAGCGGGTCCACGTCCCAGGCCGCCGGCATCAGCGAGGCATTGGAAGCTGGCTCGAAGCTCCTTCTGGTGGACGAAGATACATCGGCCACCAACTTCATGATCCGGGACCGGCGCATGCAGGCCCTGGTGGAAAAACGCAACGAGCCGATAACCCCCTTTCTGGACCAGGTGCGAAACCTCCACACGGAGCACGGCGTGTCCTCGGTGCTGGTCATGGGCGGCTCTGGGGACTACTTCGACGTGACGGATACCGTCGTATCCATGGTCGAGTACCTTCCCCACGAGGTAACCGAAGAGGCCAGGTCAATCGCCGCCCGGTTCAGTACAGGGCGGCTGCAGGAGTCCGCGGACACCTTCGGCGCTATACGAAACCGCATCCCGAAGCCCCAGAGCATCGATCCCAGCAAGGGCCGGCGAGACACCTACCTCCGGACCCGGGGCACCAGGTCCCTTCAGATAGGGGACGACGAGATCGACCTGTCCCACGTCGAGCAGCTGGTGGACGACGGCCAGGTGAGAGCCATCGGGAACGCCATCGCCTACGCCCTGAGAAGCTACATAGATGGCAATACGTTCCTTGCGGACATCATCCGGCTCGTGGAGCGGGACGTCTATGAAAAGGGACTGGACGTACTGGCCGGCATACCTTATCCGGGGGACATGGTCTACTTCAGACCTCAGGAGTTGTCCGCAGCCCTCAACCGGCTGCGGACCCTAAGAGTTGCTTGAACGGCCCTCGTCCCTTTGATAGAATTTACGAGTTATTGACGCCCAAGGTTAGTCCGGGAACGAGTACGGTTGCCCAACCGGCGTTAACCGGATCGGTAGAGGAAAGTCTTTGTGAACGTAATCTGGATAGTCGCCGATACTTTCCGGTGGGACCGGATGGGGGCCTACGGTAACGATTGGATCAATACTCCTGCCCTAGACTCCCTTGCCGCCAAGTCCGTCCGGTTCGATCGGCACTACCTCTCTTCCTTTCCCACCGTTCCGGCGCGCGCTGACCATCACACCGGCCAATGGACCATGTCGTTCATGGGGTGGGAACCCCTTCCCGCCCATTCCATAACCCTTGCCGACCTTCTCTCCCAACGAGGGCACACTACCGTTGCCGTAGTTGACACGCCCTTCTACATCAGGGACGGGATGAACTACGACAGGGGGGTTCAGGGCTTCTTCTTCAACCCGAGCCAGGACGCATCGCTAAACCCGGGCCAATACAGGATCGAGTCCCGAGACCTTCGTGCAGCGTGGCGGTCCGAGGCGGACCACGCGGCGCCTCAGACCCTCACCTGGGCGATGCAGTGGCTCGAACGCCACTACAAGGAGGACTTCTTCCTCTACATCGATACCTGGGACCCCCATGAGCCTTGGGACGCTCCCGCCTATTACACCGAGACGTACATGCCCGACTATGACGGCGAGATCGTCGACCCGCTTTACAGCCGGTGGCAGGACGTGCCCGGATACACCGAGGCCAAGGTGAAGAAGGCCCACGCAGCCTACTGCGGGGAACTGACGATGGTCGATACCTGGATCGGGTACCTGCTAAGGTGCGTCTAGAACATGGGACTCATGGACAAGACGGCCATAATCTTCACCACCGACCACGGGTTTCTGTTCGGGGAACACGGAGGGCACTTCGGGAAACTGGTCTACATGCAGGATGAGGGGCAGGAGAAATTGGAATCGTTATCGCCGAAAGGGGACGCCGGCTGGGGGCATGATCCCCTCTACGAGGAGATAGTCCACATACCCCTGCTCATGTACGTGCCCGGGATCAAACCGGGCGTCTACGACAAGCTGACGGTGGCCGTGGACGTGATGCCCACGGTGATGGATATGCTCGATCTACCGATTCCCGACCACGTGGAGGGAAGCTCCCTGCTACCCCGCATGCACGATCTGTCGGCGCCGGGTCGCGAGTTCGTGGTCAGCGGTAGGCCCTTTGCCAATCCGGGCGCCCGGGTCAGGCACGTGGACCACTGGCTGAGATGGGCCAAGGTGCACTCCGTTTCCACCGTCACCGCCGGCGATTGGTCTCTTCTGTACGCCCCGGAGGCGGGCAAGTCGGAGCTGTACAACCTGGCGACGGACCCGCAGCAGCGGCACAACGTGGTCAACGACAGGGAAGACGTGGCGCGTGATATCCACCAGTACCTGCGGAAGTTCATGGCCGATACCAATTTGTCCGACCAACTGAAGGGGCCCAGGCAGGAGTTTCGAGGGTAGGGTGCTGGCAAGAGGACCGGAATTGTTGGTGCCGTTCCAGCCCGACAGTCGCTTGAACGTGCCCCGCCTTCTTCGATAGAATTAACGGGTTATCAATAGCCGAGGTTAGTTGGGGAAGCAGCATGGCTGACTACAAGGTGATATCGGCCGATTCTCACGCAAACGAACCCGTCGAACTCTACGACCGCCTGCCCGAGGAGTACCGGAGTCGTGCCCCCCACGAAGTCGTCAAGGACGGGCACAGGTTTCTGAGGATCGAAGGCTCACAGGACATGCCGCTGGATGCCCCAAATCCCCTGACCGAAGAGGACATGCGCCGGTTCTTTCGAGATGCCGAGGAGGGGGAAGACCTTATCGCCAGCAACCCCAGCGATAAAGCCGGCGGCATCGACATCCCGGTCCGGCTGGCCGACCTTGAAGAGGACGGTGTCGGCGCCGAGGTGATCTATCCCCAGGGCATCTTCAAGGCCTTCGCCTCCCCGGACCCGGCCTTCCAGCAAGCACTTACATCCCTCTACAACGACTGGTACCTCGAAGTATTCGGCGAGCACACGGACAAGTTTGCCGTATCGGCCCTTGTCCCCATGATCGATATATCCTCGGCCGTAGAACAAGCGAAGAGGTTATCTGAAATCGGTTGGCGGTCCTTCTCAGTACCCATCAGCATGCCCCAGCTGTCCTACAACTATCCGGAGTACAATCCCTTCTGGGACGTGGCCAATGAAACGGGAGCGCCGGTGTCCTTCCACGTCTTCACTACGGGGCCCAGTGGGGACACGGGGCCCGGTGACCACAGAGCGGGGCCGGGAGATGACCTCTCCTCAGAGATCAACGACATGGCCCACGCTATGAATCCCCTTACCTTGCTGGTCGCCTCGGGGACCCTGGAGCGTTATCCGGGACTTAAATTCGTGCTGGTAGAGGGCGGCGTCGGCTGGCTGGCCTGGGTACTCCAGACCCTGGACGAGATGCAGGTCAAGCGTCACATGTGGGCCGAACCCAAACTGAGCATGAAGCCCAGCGAGTATTTCAAGCGTCAGGGCTACGCCACTTTCGGCGACGACCGCGTAGGACTCATGACCCGGGAGATCATCGGTGTGGACTCTCTCATGTGGGGCAGCGATTATCCTCACGACGAGGGTACCTTCCCTCACTCGCAGGACGTAATAGACCGGATCTTTAAGGACATCCCCGCCGACGAGAAGCGAAAGATAGTGCGTGACAACGCCGCTAAGCTCTACAAATTCCCCCTGAACTAGAGGCGACCACACCATCAGGAGGCGCATATGCTGGACATTCCAATAATCTCCGCCGACTCCCACTCCAATGAGCCCGAGTCCCTGTACGATAGGCTCCCGCCGGAGTACCGCTCTCGCGCTCCCCACGACGCTGTGGTAAACGGCCAACGATGCCTGATCTACGAGGGTCAACCTCCCGTGCCCATGGAAGCCCCCAACCCGCTCAACGAGGACGACATGAACCGATACTGGCGGGTGGAAGGCGAGGAGCTGGGCAGAGTCCAGCACAGGGAAGGCGGCGTGGACGTGGACCTGCGCATGGCCGATCTCGACCGGGACGGCGTGTCCGCCGAGGTTATCTACCCCCAGGCCGTCTTCAAGCTGTTCTCCTCCCCCGATCCAGGTTACCAGCTGGCCCTGGCCCAGCTCTACAACAACTGGCATAACGAGATATTCGGTGCGCACCCCGACACCTTCGTCGTTTCCGCCCAGATACCCGTGATAGATATCAATGATGGCATAGCCGAGGCCAAACGGGCCGCCGATATCGGGTACCGGTCCTTGTCTCTCCCCGTCGTCATGCCGACCCTCCCTTACAACCGGCCCGAGTATGAGCCCTTCTGGGCAGCCGTCCAGGACACGGGCGTACCCCTGGCCTTTCACGTGTTCACAGGAGGACCGAGCGGTCAAGCTCCACCCAAGGAGCCCTACAAAACGGAGGCCGGAAGCGATTACCTCGGGCAGGTGTTGGGCATGACCCACGCCATGTTTCCCATGGTCCAGCTGATCGCCTCGGGGGCATGTGCCAAATACCCGGACCTGAAGTTCGTGCTGGTCGAATCGGGCATCGGGTGGCTGGCCTGGCTGCTCTACCAGATGGACGACAACCATCACCGCAGGCACATGTGGGAGGTGCCCAGGCTGGAAATGTTGCCAAGCGAGTACTTCAGGCGCCAGGGCTTCGCCACCTTCGGCGATGACCTGCCCGGGCTCCTGGCCCGCGATGTTACCGGCGTCGACTGCCTGATGTGGGGCAGCGACTATCCACACGACGAGGGGACATTCCCCCACTCCCGCGAGGTGATTGAGCGGATATTCAAGGATATCCCGGAGGACGAGACCCGGAAGGTCGTTTGTGAGAACGCCGCCAAGCTTTACAACTTCCCCCTCAACTGACCTGTGTTGCGCCGGGCTACCTGGACCATCGGGCGCTAATGTCCCGGCGTCGCGCTCGTCTCCATCAGTCCCACGGCTTCCCTAAGAGGGCTGTCTAGGAAACCCGGGTCATGGACTGGACAGAGCACTATCAACGAAACCTAGTCTCGGCCGACGAAGCCGTCCAGCTCGTCAGGTCCGGCGATACGGTAGCCGTTGCTGAGTCCTACCCCGAACCAGAGATCCTGCTCGGCGCCCTGGCAGCTCGTCGGAGGGAGCTGGAGAACGTACGGATCATGGGCATCAACCCCATGCACGATCCGGGCTGGTACCAGCCGGGGTGGTCCGACTCGTTCAACGTAGTCCTTCAGAACTACCTGGGTGAGGTGGCACGGCCCGCTTACGATGCAGGGCTTATTGACTACTATCCCGCCATCTACTCCCAGGAGTTCAAGCACTACCACGACCAGCGAGACCCTGGGCAGAAGCTGGACGTCAATATGGCCGTGGTCTCACCTCCCGACGAACACGGTTTCTGTAGCTTTGGAGAAGGGGTCTGGGACAAGCGTCGAATGGCGCAGACGGCGAACGTGGTCCTGGCACAGATCGATGAGAGTTTCATCAGGACCTACGGCACCAACTACCTCCACGTCTCCGAGATAGACAGATTTGTCGAGTACCCCACCATGGACCTGACCCGTGAGGAATGCCGGCTCCTGATCGATCAGGTGCAGAGCGCGGATGCCCGAGGGTATCTGGGCCAGATATCGGAGTCCATGTCCGACGGCATGCGCCACCGGTACCTACCCCAGCTGTGCCAGGCCGGCACGAAGGAGATTATCGGATTCGCTCAAGCTCTCGGGTTGACGGAACCGCCTGAGGAGGCGGTGAGGATGGCGGCCTACGTGGCGGAGCTGATACCCGATGGCGCCACGCTGCAGATCGGCGCTGGAACCCCTACCGGATACCTGCCCCGGCTTGGCGCCTTCGATGACAAGAAGGACCTGGGCTGGCATTCCGAGATGTGGGCGCGGGGCGCTGTCAAGCTGGTCGAGAGGGGCGTTATCAACGGTTCCCGCAAGACCCTCAACCCGGGCATAACCGTGTCCACCTCGCTTTCGGGGTCATCGGCCGAGGAGATCGAGTATGCCGCCGACAATCCCCTGTTCGAGCTGCGGGAGGTGGACTACGTCGCCAACATCTCCACCGCTTCGGCCCACGACATGTACCACTCGATGAACAACGCCCTCGCGGTGGACTTCAGCGGTCAGATCACCTGCGAGACCGTGGGCGCCCGTCTTTACAACGGGACAGGCGGGCAGGTTGAGTTGCACATGGGCGGTGTTCTCTCCAGGGGCGGCAGAGCGATGACCCTGATGTGGTCGACGGCGGCCAACGGCACGGTGTCGCGGATAACGCCTCATCTGCCCGAGGGTGCGGCGGTCACGATACCCCGCACCTTCGCCGATACGGTAATCACCGAGTACGGCGTAGCCCAGCTGCTGGGGAAATCCATTCGAGAACGGGCACGGGAGCTGATAGCCATAGCCCACCCCGATTTTCGTAAGGACCTCCAGAAGGCAGCCGACGCGCTCTACTACCCCTGATCTTACCCGGCAAGGGCCGTCGTCAATTCGACTACAGGTATATGATAGGATAACCCCGACGAGGCTGCAGGGTCTTATCACCGCAGCAGCCAGGTCAAAGGAGGCGCCATGAAACGCATGACCAGAGACCGGATATGCCGCAGCTTCAGCGCCGATAAGGAGCCGGCCATCGTCGTCCAGCTGGACGAGACCTTCGTAATGGAGACCACCGACCGGTTCCGCGGTGTAACGGAGTCGGAGTTCCCCAGTGGCGATGACTCGTTGGTCGATACGATGAATGGTCCCGCCTGCATAGAGGGCGCCAAGGCCGGTGACACTATAAAGATCGAAATACTAGACATAACGGCGGCAGCGAAAGAGGCCTACGTCTTCGCCATCCCGGGGCTGGGGCCGTTGACCCAGGACATCTCGGAGTACCACATCGAAACGGTCAACGTGGAAGGCGACTCAGCCGTATTCCCCAACGGGATATCCGTCCCCTTCCGGCCCATGCTGGGTCGAATAGGAATAGCGCCCAAGGAGGGGAGCGCCCCGGTAGACGCCATGGGGCCATTCGGAGGCCAGCTCAGCAATGCCGACGTAACCGTCGGCTCCTCCCTGTACCTGCCCGTGTTCCACGACGGCGCTTTCCTATCGATAGGGGACTCCCACATGGCCATGGGCGATGGGGAGGCGACCAGCTCGGCCGTGGAGGGGGCGGTAGACGCCACCATGAGGGTCTCTCTTTCCAAGGAGATACAGGTCGCAGACCCTTTGGTGATGAACGCCAACGACGTTATCACCTGCGGAATGGGCGAGACCATGGAGGAGGCATCGGATATCGCTGTTAAGGCCATGGCCGACCTCCTGACGGAACGTCTGAAGATCGATCGTATCCAGGCGGCCATGCTCATCGGGTGTGCCGGCGACGTCCGCGCCTGCCTCACCCTCCACCCGCCCTACAGGATGAAGGTTGTGATGCCTCGCTCCGTGGCGGGAATCTAGCCGGGAGGACACAATGCCCATCGCAGAGACAGGCGACATCCATACCTACTACGACGAAACCGGGGCAGGCACACCGATAATACTCATCCACGGCGGATGGGAGGACGTCACCGAGTGGGACCCTCAGCAAGCGGCTCTCTCTGAGGGACACAGGTTGATCCGGTACGACCGCCGCGGCTGCGGCCGCTCAGAGCCCAAGGAGGTCGTCCAGACACCGGACCTGTGGGTCGAAGACCTGCGTAACCTGATGGACGCCCTCAACATCCACGACGCCATCGTTGGCGGTACCTCCTTTGGCGGCATGCTGACCATCGAGTTCATGCTGAGCTACCCGGAACGGGTGAAGGCGGCGATAATCGTCAGCGCCACCGCCGGCGGCTACGAAGGCGAGGCCGAGTACGCAGTTCCCTTCCCCGACCGGCTGGCAGCGCTGCGGGATGTTCGCATCCCTTCCCTGGTGGTCCACGGCACCGACGACGACGTATTTCCCGTCTCCGACGCGGAGGCCATCGCCGGCGCAATCCCCAACTCCAAGCTCGCCGTCCTCAAGGGCAGCCACTCCGTCAACGCCGACAGTCCCGACGAGTTCAACAAGACCGTCTTGGACTGGCTCGGCACATTACCCTAGCTGCCGTATCGGAGCACCCTGGTTGGAAGGACACGAATGGTGAGGGGCAGCCCACGAATGCAATACAGGGTGGGAGGGCAGACCAACCTGGGGATGGGGCCCATCCTAATGGCGAGCCCGTAAAAGGCAGCGCCTCTGCACCTGAGTGACGGTGGCCAAATGGCACTTCCGCATGCGAAGAGACGCCCACTGGGCTATAATTGACCCCGCCTTACACCTTTACCCCCTTCCACAGGAGGACGTAAATGCGCCTTACCCCTAAAGAGATGGACCGCCTGACCATCTTCTCCGCCGCCGAGCTGGCACGCCGCCGCCGGGACAAGGGCCTCAAGCTCAACTATCCCGAAGCGGTAGCCCTCATCTGCGACGAGCTGCTGGAGGACGGTCGAGAGGGCAAGAACTACGAGGAAGTCATGGACCACGCCGTCAGCATCCTCACTACCGATGACGTGCTCAATGGAGTCCCCGAGCTGGTCACCCCGATCCGCCTCGAAGTCACCTTCGATGACGGCAACAAGCTTATCTACGTCGAAGACCCTATAAGATAGGAGACCACCCCGTGAAACCAGGCGAAATCATACCTGCCCAGGGCAGCATCCGCATAAACGAGGGCCGCGAGTCCATTACAGTATCCGTGGAAAATACCTCCGATCACGCCGTGCAGATCACCTCCCACTACCACTTCTTCGAGGCCAACAAGCGACTCCGCTTCGATAGAGCGGCAGCATACGGCCGCCGGTTGGACGTGCCCGCCGGCGCCGGCGTCCGATGGGAAGCCGGCGAGACGAAAGATGTCCAGCTCATCGAAATTGGCGGCAAGCGGAGGGTATTCGGGTTTCAGGGCTTCGTTAACGGCCATCTTAGCGATGAACAACAGGGCGAAGCCCTGGCAAGAGCCCACGACCGTGGGTTCATGGACGTGGAGGAATAACCATGGCCGGTGAATTGGACCGCTCTGAATACAACGCTCTCTATGGGCCCACCACCGGAGACCGGATACGGCTGGGCGATACCGACCTGATCATGGAGGTCGAGGCCGACCACACCTCGTACGGCAACGAGGTCCTGTCCGGCTGGGGCAAGACCGCTCGTACCGGCATGATGCACGCCTATCGACGACCCAGGGACAGCGAGCTCGACGCCCTCATTGCCAACGTCATAATCATGGACCCGGTCCTGGGCATCTTCAAAGGCGATATCGGGATCAAGGACGGCCTCATCGCCGGGGTCGGCCGCGCCGGCAATCCGGACATCATGGACGGGGTGGATCTGGTCATCGGCCCCAACACGGACGTGTTTCCCGTCGGCGGCCTGATAGCTACACCGGGCGGCGTCGACAGCCACGTCCACATCTACCACAACCCCAAGCTGATGCAGACCGCCATAAGCGCCGGGCTGACCACTTTCATCGGCGCCGGGCTGAACCACAACGACTACTTTACCATCCACAAGTACTTCGAGGCCTTCGAGGAGATTCCGATAAACCTGGGCGTCCAGGGCAGGGGCGCCGCCAGTCATCCCGCCCCCATCGAGCGAAACATCGAGGCCGGGGCCTGCGGCATGAAGATCCACGAGGACGAGGGCGCATATCCCTACGTCATCGACCTCTGCCTGCAGGTCGCCGAGCAGTACGACGTGTCCGTTGCGCTTCACACCGACGGTCTTCAGGAATCGATGCAGGTCACCGATACCATAGAAGCTGTCGGTGGCCGGGCCCTTCACGCCTACCACGTTGAGGGTGTTGGCGGCGGCCATGCGCCCGATCTGCTCAAGCTGGCCGGCGTCGAAAACATCATGACCTCCTCCACCACCCCAACCGTCCCCTACACCGCCGGCACTTACCAGGAGCACTTCCCGATGACGGCCCAGATCCACGGGCTCTCCTACGAGCTGCCGTCCGACGTGGCCGCCCTCGAGGCCCGGGTGCGCCGCGAGACCATGGCCGCCGAGGACGTGCTTCACGATATGGGCGCCGTCCCCATCATCAACTCCGACTCCCAGGGAATGGGTCGCATAGGAGAGGTGATCACCCGGGCCTGGCAGCTTGCGCACAAGATGAAGCTGGAGCGGGGCGCTTCCAACCCGGACAACGACAACGATCGCATCCTCCAGTATCTCGCCAAGGTAACCATCAACCCCGCTATTACCCACGGCATATCCGACTACGTTGGCTCCCTAGAGAAGGGCAAAATGGCCGACATAGTGCTCTGGCAGCCTCGCTTCTTCGGTGTGAAACCCGAAACGGTCATCAAGGGCGGGTTCACCACGTGGGGAGCAAACGGCGAGGGCAACGCCTCGATAGGCCACTCCGAGCCGGTGATCTACGGCCCATCCTTCGGCGCCATGGGACACGCCGCCGGAAAGCTGAGCGCCTTCTTTGTGTCACAAGCATCCGTGGACAAGGGATTGGAGAAGCAGCTGGGCAGCCGGCGCCAGGTCCTGCCTGTCAGGAACGTCCGGTCCGCTTCCAAGCGGAAGATGAACCGCAACAGCCTCAACCCGGACATCAACATCGATCCTCAGACCTCCCGGGTGTTGGTCAACGGACAGGAAGCCACCTCCGAGGCCGTCACCGAGGTGGCCCTAAACAGGCTCTACGTGATCACCTAGCATCCTGGGCCAGGGATTAGCCGCCTTGTTTGGGAGACCCCCCGATAGGCTCAGTGTGAAGGGGTCTCGCCTAGTCGTCGAGCCCGAGCTCACGAAGCAGTTCGACGGTCTCCTCGTACTCTTCAGGCTTTGGAAGATCATCGAACTTTTTGAACTGTCCCGAGGCGGCTCTTAAGGCCGTCTGCAGACGCCCCTCCAGCTCGGCGCCGCGGGAGACCAGTGTAGGTATGATCTCCCTCCGTCCGTACATGATGGCGTAGTCAAGGGGCGTCGCGTTACGGTCCTGATCTTGAAGCTCGAGACTGGCTCCGCGATCAAGAAGAAGCTCGATCATTTGCAGGCGGTCTTGGAAAATCGCCCAATGGATGGGAGGGGGCGTCTCCTCCACCGAATCGACGAGTTCAGGTTGAGCTGCAAGCAAGGACTTCGCCTGGCTCAAGTCGTCCGCGTCGATTGCGTCATACAACTGGTCCAGGCTGCCCATGGCCTACGCCCTTTTTACCTTCTCCTCGCCCTTCCTCTCAGAGCCAACAATGCCAGCGAGAGGCTGACCATCCCTACAACTGTAATCGCCCCCAACCCACGAGCGAGGTCACCTACGTTCCAACCTTCTGTAATCAGCGAGCGCAGCGCTTCCAGCAGGTAGGTCACCGGGTTGAACTGGACTATCGTGCCCAACCAGCCCGTCATCACCTCCCGAGGCACGAATACGGTGGTCAGAAACACGAAGGGCATGAACAGGATAAAGCTGGTGTTCACCGCCGCTGGGTTGCCAGTCTTGAGGGCTATGGCGTAGGGAAAACCGGTGAACACCAGCGACCACGCCGACGCCATGAAGACGAACACCAACACCCCAATGGGCCCCGTTTCGAACCGAACGCCCCATATGAACCCGATGGTCAATATTGGCACCGTCAACAGTATCACCAGTGCTACATCGGCCACCATCAGCCCCAGCAGCAGCGCCAGCCGGCGCACCGGCGTGATCACCAACCTATCGAAGTAGCCGCTCTGGATATCCGTAACCAGCGTGATAGCCCGTGAGATGCCGGTCACGGTAAAGAGTATCGCCACCGGAAGTTGGAATGCCTTGTAGTCGATGCCCGGAATCGTCTCGGCGAAGTCCTGCAGCGCTCCGATGTTAATCGTATAGAAAAATGCGCCCATCACGATCACCGGCACCACCGCTTCAGGGTCCCGGCGTGTCAGCCTGAGGGCCCTGCTCGCCACAGATATCAGGTCCTTGACGAACCCTGCTCGCCGCGCCCTGATCTCCGTTCCCGTCTGTGTGAGAGTAGTCATGACCTCGTCTCCTGCGGACCCGCATCATTCAGTAAGCGGCCGCCGGTGAAGTGCAGGAACACGTCGTCCAGCGTCGGTGTCCTGAGAGTAAGCTCCTGAACCTCGATCTTGGCCTCGTTCATAGCTACGGCTATACTGCCGATGAGGGCAGTGCCCGAATCCACTCTGATAGTCAACGTCTCTCCATGCACCCCGATGGCTTCGACACCAGGTATCTTCTCCACCACCTCAGAAGCCGTTGCTGCGTCTGCGTCTCCGGGCAACCTAGCAATAACGACGTCCGAGCCAATGGAGTGCTTCAACTCCATTGGCGTCCCTTCAGCGGCCAGCTTTCCGTTGCTGATTATTCCTACCCGGTCGGCCAGGGCGTCGGCTTCGTCCAGGTAGTGAGTTGTGAGGAAAATGGTCATACCAAGCTGCTGGTTGATGAGCTTCACCTCTTCCCAGACCCGAACCCGGCTTATCGGGTCCAGGCCGGTAGTCGGCTCGTCCAGAAACAGCACCTGTGGGTTGTGTATCAGGGAGGCCGCCACGTCTAGCCGGCGTTTCATGCCTCCGGAATAGGTCCCTATCCGCCGATCGATAGCGCCGCCTATGTCCACCATGGACATCAACTCATCGGTGCGACGAACTGCTTCCCGGCCCGTCAGCCCGTACAGCCTACCCTGGAGGTGCAGCAGCTCCCGGCCCGTCTGTTTATCGTCCAGGGCAGCTTCTTGCATCGCCGCTCCGATAGCCAATCTGACCGCTCCGGGATCGGCGACTACGTCGTGGCCTGCTATCACGGCCCTGCCTTTCGTAGGCAGTAGAAGAGTGATCAGGATGCGTACCAGCGTGGTCTTGCCCGCGCCATTGGGGCCAAGGAATCCGTACACTTCTCCCGGGGATACGGCCAGGTCCACCCCATCGACCGCCCTCACGTCGCCGAACGTACGCACCAGTCCCTCTGTGTAGATCGCGAAGTCGTTCATAGATTACGAAAGGCGGTTCCCGGAATACCGGGAACCGCCTCCTAACGTTGTCTCCCTTTTTTTGATCCGAGGGGAGCCCTCAGCGGTCAGGATGCCTTTCGGGACCTATGCTAGTCGGCCCCCAGCACGATGGTGCCGCACGAAGAAAGCGTACCGCCCGTGCCGTTCACCAGGGATAGCTTGCAGTCAGGCACCTGCCGGTCTCCACACTCACCCCTGAGCTGTCGAGCAGCCTCCAGCAGCAGGAACATTCCGTACATGCCGGTGTGGCAATAGGACAGTCCGCCGCCGTTAGTGTTCATGGGAAACTCACCGCCGGGGGCCGTCCGCTGGTTGGCCACCAGATCGGCGCCTTCGCCCGGCTTGCAGAATCCCAGGCTCTCCAAAGTTATCAGCACCGTGTAGGTGAACGAGTCGTAGATCATGGCCAGATCGATGTCATCGTGGGTGACGCCCGCCATCTCCAGCGCTCGAGGCCCGGTCTCCCGGGCAATGGTGGAGGTGACGTCGGGCATCTGTCCCAGCCCGCCGCCGTGGTCGTGTCCTTCGGCGGTGCCCAGGACCCAGACTGGGCTCTTCTTGCAGTTTCGCGCCACGTCGGCCGACGTAATGACAACCGCGCCACCGCCATCGGTGACCAGGCAGCAATCGAACAGATGGAAGGGCCAGGAAATCCACCTGGAATCGTGATAGTCCTGGACGCTCATATCGTCATGCATCAACGCCTTGGGATTGAGCTGGGCCCATTTGCGGGTGGCCACGGCAATCTCCGCCATGGCGTTGCGGGCCTTCTCCTCTCCGTACCGGTGCATGTACTGGGAACAGGCCATGGCGTAAGAGTGGGGAGCAATCACAAACCCGTAAGGGTCTTCGTACTGGGCGGAAGGTATGTTGGGATTTCCGCCGCCGTAAGCCCGGCTGCTGCGCCCCGCCTCGCCATGGATGATTACGGCCGTTTCTATCAGGCCTGCACTGATGGCCGCCAGAGCGTGCTGCACGTAGATGACGAACGAGGAGCCGCCCACCTGGGTGCAGTCCGTATACTTGGGGACCATCCCCAGGTATTCCGCCATATCGTAGGTGCTGGGGCCGGCCATGAATATGGCATCCATGTCTTTCAGGGTCAGCCCTGCGTCGTCGAGAGCGTTGAACGTAGCTTCGGCGCCCAGTTGCATCATAGACTTGCCGGGAACGACTCCTATCTCATCAGATTCATCGACGCCTACTATGGCGGCTTTACGGGACAGTTCACCCATGATCTACCTCCTAATCGAACTGGAGAATGCAGGTACGGGAATGATATTGGCTCAGACGGTCACGGTCAAGACGTAGTGGAAGATGCCCGACTCGTGGTCTTGGACCTCATCGAGCGCCTCCGCCTCTCCTACGATTGAATTTGGATATACTACAGTGCAATCGACAGTGCCCGAGACCGTTGAAAGAGAGAGGAGCAGGTAAATGACCTTTGGATGCATCCTTCCCAACAGGGGCGAGCTGGCGACGAACGATAACCTGCGGATGCTGACCGTACTGGCCGAAAGTCTCGGCTTCGACTCGGTGTGGGTAAGCGATCACCTCCTGGTCCCGGTGGACTATGACTCCAAGTATCCGTACACCGACGACGGGGTAGCCCCCTTCTCCGGCGATCTTCCCTACTGCGAGCCCCTTACCACCCTCTCCTACCTGGCCGGAGCCACCCAGCGGATCAAGCTGGGCACCCACGTCCTGGTGCTTCCCTATCGCAACCCGGTCCACACAGCTAAGATCGTGTCCACTCTGGACTACCTCTCCAACGGTCGAGTGATACTGGGCGTTGGGGTGGGGTGGTTGGAGGAGGAGTTCCGGGCCCTCGGCGAGACCAGGTTCGCCGAACGAGGCCCTCTATCCGACGAGTACATCCGGCTCTTCCGGGAGCTCTGGACCAAGGAAGACCCCGTCTTCGAGGGGCGTTACTATCAGATATCCGGCATGAAGTTCCAGCCCAAGCCGGTCCAGAAACCTCATGTGCCCATCTGGGTAGGGGGCCAGGTCAACGGGGCGATACGCCGCGCCGCCCGGCTCGGAGACGCATGGCTTCCCATCGGCCTGCGAGGGCCAACAGGTCTCGAACCCGATGAACTGAGAAGAAAGATAGATTTGCTGAACAGGACCGCCGAGGACTCGGGCCGCGACCCAGGGTCGGTAGGCGTGTCCTTCAGCACCAACCTGGATTTCGAAGACGGTGGCGGGACTCGTAAGCTGTTCACCGGCTCCCCGGACCAGATAGCCGGCGACATACGAGCCTATCAGCAGGTGGGAGTGAGCTACTTCCTGTTCGGCTTCAGAAGCGGCAGCCTTGGCGAGAACATGGAAGCGATGGAGCGGTTCGCCAGGGAGGTCATGCCCCAAGCCTCTGAATCTTAGGCTCCGGACGCTTTCAGGTTGAGAAAACGAAAGGGCCCCGCCGCTGTAGCGGCGGGGCCCTTTTCTACTTGCTGACTGTATGCCGGGGTCAGTTTACCTCCCGGAACTCGCCCTCCACCGTGTCCTCATCCTTGCGTTTCGGCTGATCGGGTCCGCCTTCATCCGAAGCATCGGGGCCTTCGCCATCGGCCGGGCCTTCGGCGCCGGGAGGCGGGGCGGCCTGCTGATAGACGGCGGCGCCGATCTTCTGTACCGTCTCCTGAAGGTCATCCGTAGCGGAGCGGATCTGGGCCACTTCGGTCCCCTGAAGGGCAGTACGTACGGCAGCCACCTTGGTAGCAACCTCGGATTTCAGCTCCTCGGATATCTTGTCGCCGTGCTCCCTCACCGTCTTCTCCGCGTTATAGGCCAGGGCCTCGGCGTTGTTCCTTACCTCGATCTCGTCCTTCTTCTGCTTATCTTCCTCGGCATGAAGCTCGGCGTCCCTCACCATGTTCTCGACTTCATCGTTGGACAGACCAGAGCTGGCCGTAATGGTGATTTTCTGTTCCTTGCCCGTACCCTGGTCCTTGGCGGACACGTTCAGGATCCCGTTGGCATCGATGTCGAACGTAACTTCTATCTGGGGCATTCCTCTGGGAGCGGGCAGTATCCCGTCCAGTAGGAACCGGCCGATGGTCTTGTTCTCGGGGGCCATCGCCCGCTCTCCTTGCAGTACGTGTACGTCGACGCTGGGCTGATTATCCGATGCCGTCGAGAATACCTGGGACTTGGACGTGGGTATGGTGGTGTTCCGGGTGATGAGAGCCGTTGCCACACCCCCCAGCGTCTCGATGCCCAGGGTCAGCGGGGTCACGTCCAGCAGCAGTACGTCGTGCACCTCGCCCGTCAGGACTCCCGCCTGAATTGCCGCACCGACTGCAACCACCTCGTCCGGGTTCACCCCCTTGTGAGGCTCTCTACCGAAGATCTGCTGCACCTTCTCGATCACCGCCGGCATACGGGTCTGGCCGCCGACCAGCACCACCTCATCAATCTCCGAAGCGGATAGCTCCGCGTCCTTTATCGCTTGAAGGCACGGCTGCTCGGTCTTCTCGACCAGGTCGCCCACCAGCTGCTCCAGCTTGGACCGGCTGAGGCTGATGTTCAGGTGCTTGGGACCGCTGGCATCGGCGGTAATGAAGGGGAGGTTGATCTCCGACTGCCCGACGGTAGAAAGCTCTATCTTGGCCTTCTCTGCTCCCTCTTTGAGACGTTGCAGGGCCATGCGGTCCTGCTTCAGATCGATCCCCTGATCCTTCTTGAACTCAGCCACCAGCCAATCGATGATCCTCTGATCGAAGTCGTCGCCGCCCAGGTGAGTGTCCCCGTTGGTGGACTTCACCTCGTAGACGCCCTCGCCGATCTGAAGGACGGAGACGTCAAAGGTCCCACCGCCCAGATCGTAGACCGCTATGGTCTGGTCACCCTGTTTCTCCAGCCCGTAAGCCAGAGAAGCGGCGGTGGGTTCGTTGATGATGCGGAGGACGTTCAACCCCGCTATCTTGCCGGCGTCCTTTGTTGCCTGGCGCTGGCTGTCGTTGAAATAGGCGGGAGTGGTGATGACCGCCTCGGTGATGCTCTCTCCCAGCTTGGTCTCGGCGTCCTCCTTCAGCTTGCGGAGGATCATCGCCGATATCTCAGGCGGGGCGTGGGCCTTGCCGGCGACCTCCACGTGGGCATCATCGTTGGACGCCTTGACGATCTTGTAGGGCAACAGCTTGACGTCCTTTTGGACCTCGGGGTCGCCGAACTTCCGACCCATCAGCCGCTTGATGGAGTACACCGTATTGTCCGGGTTGGTAACGGCCTGCCGCTTGGCGGTGGTGCCCGTGTACCTCTCGCTGGACTTGGGATTGATCGCCATCATGGAAGGCGTAGTTCGCCCACCCTCTGCATTTTCGACGACCGTGGGCTCGGTGGCCTCCATGACCGCCATGCAGGAGTTCGTCGTACCCAGGTCTATTCCCAACACCTTTGCCATTGCTTGTTACCTCCCTAGATCGCCCAACCCGCGTCCCTCGAAATCGTGGTCGCAGTTGTCGTGTTTGTCTGGTCTGTACTTAACGTTTACCGTCTACTTGGCTACCGATACCTGCGCCGGCCGAAGGAGCTTACCGTTGAATCGATACCCAGCCTGGTGCACCGTCAGGACTCTGCCCTGTGAGACGCCTTCCACTTCTTCCACTGCTATGGCCTCGTGTTCCAGCGGATCGAACTGCATGTCCTCGGCCGGCACGCGGCTGAGCCCCTCTTTTCCCAGGGTGGAGATCAGCTTGTCCTGGAGCAGCGCCATTCCCTTCACCCACTCCGAGCCGGACAGCTTCTCGGGCACCACTTCCAGGGCTCTTCCCAGGTCGTCTATTATAGGGAGCAGCTTCACCACCAGCGTCGATCCGGCCAACCGGGCCTGCTCCTGGCGTTCCGATTCGATGCGGCGTTTGTAGTTCGCGAAATCCGCCTGGACTCTCTGGAGGAGCACCCTGTAGTCCTGGGGATCCTCCTCAGGGTTCTGTTCCGACTCTCGAGGTGCATCGTCGTTCATTTACGGCTCCAACATCTCCCGCATCTCGGATATAGCGCTGCCCAGCCTCTGCTTGGAGGCGCTTTCGGAAGGCAACTCGGCCAGATCCTGCTCCATCTTCATCAGCTTCGAACGAATGTTGAGAGCCACCTCCACTCCCGCCAGATTGAGTCCCACCTCGTCAACCAGATACTTTATCATCTTTAGTAGGGATATGTCTTCGTCGGAATACATCCGTAGCATGCGGCTGCGGGCAGGAGTAACCAGACCAACCCTTTCGTACTTGCGCAAGGTCTGGGGATGCATGCCCGATAGCATCGCCGCTACGCGAATCACGTACACTCCTTCACGTCGCATGTTTGCCGGACCCTTCTCCACTTCCTTTGTAGGGTGTTGCGGAGCATATTATGTCACTTGATGCGCAGTGTGTCAAGACTATTGAGACGCTGTTAACCATCTCAACTGATCGGAGCCTATATTGAAGATACGGATGCCCAGCAGACTTCAAGCCGCGGTAACGCCTATTTGGGACAGCTTCATTGTCGTGCTGATGCGCCGCACCGTTCAGGAGATGTCCGACGACGATGCCACGCATATGGCCGCCGGTGTGGCCTACTACACCCTCTTCTCCCTGTTCCCGCTAATGCTGGGACTCATAGCGGTCCTGGGGTTCGTCATGGACCCCGACGATATCCGCGATAAGTTCACCGAATGGGCTGTAGATTACTTTCCCGGCACCGGCGAGCTGGTCGTCGATAACATCGATACGGCCCTCAGCCAGAGGGGGCCCCTCACGGCCGTCGCCGTGGTGGGTCTTATCTGGTCGGGAAGTGCGATATTCGGGGTGATAGGTCGTTCTATCAACCGGGCCTGGGACGTTCACAAAGACCGTCCTTTCTACATCGACAAGCTACGCCAGCTGGGAATGGCACTGGGAGTGAGTGTCCTGTTCCTGCTTTCTGTCTCGATGGCCACCTTTGCCCAAATAGTGGACCGCCTCAGCGAGACCTTCGATGCGGCCGGTCTGCAAACAACGACGGGGGTTCTTGTCGCCATCGGCCTTCGAGCGGTCTCTCTGCTCCTGGTTTTCGCCATATTTCTGCTGCTCTACAAGACGATACCCAACACCAGGACCTTCTGGCGATACGTATGGCCGGGGGCCGTGGTCGCCGCCATTCTCTTCGAGGCGGCCAAGAACCTGTTTATTGTCTACATAGACCAGTTCGCCAGCTACCAGAAAGTGTACGGGTCCATCGGCACGGTGATCGCCTTCCTGCTGTGGGCCTACATTAGCTCGATGATCCTGATCATGGGCGCCGAGCTCAGCTCCGAGTACGGCAGGATGCGGCGCGGCGCCGACCGGGGTGTTCCGATACAGGCGTCCGAAGACTAAAAAGTCAAACGTCGGCGGGTGCTGCTGTACCGCCCGTAGCGCACCAGGCGAAACTTGGGTTATCCTAGCCGGGCCCGATCACAAGAGAGGTGGACAATGACCACCATAACACCGGAAAAACAGGCCACCTGGGAATGGATCGATCGTAACTATCAGCGCTTCTCCGATTTTCACCAGGAGATTTGGAACTACGCGGAACCGGCATGGCGCGAGTATCGATCGATGAGAGCCTTTTGCGACCTCCTTCGGTCCGAGGGGTTCGAGGTAGAGGAAGGCTCCGGCGAGATGCCCACAGCCTTCATGGCCACCTGGGGCAAGGGAGGACCGGTCCTCGGCGCCTACGCCGAATACGACGCCGTTCCCGGAAACTCCCAACAGCCGGTGCCCTACCGAGCACCTCGCGAGGGCCTCCACCCCTGGGCCGCTGGGCATACCGATCCCCACTCATCGCTGGGAGTGGCCGCCCTCATGGGAATGCTGGGCACCAAAACCGTCATGGAAGAGAGGGGCCTTCCGGGTACCCTGCGCTTGTTCGGCGAGCCGGCGGAGAAGGTATGCGGCTCCAAGCCGGTCCACGCGGCCAAGGGTTACCTGGACGGCGCCGACGCCTACATCGCCTATCATCCCCATCACACCAACACCACCATCTGGGATACTCATTGCGGCTCCTACTGGAGCATCGTCTTCACCTTCGAGTGTCTCGACCCGGAGAACTGGATCGATGCCGACCTGCTGGTAGCGCCGGGCCAATCCCATGCCACGGCCCGGTGTCCCGGCGCCATCGATGCATTGGCCCTGATGTACACTAACACCAAGTACACCAAGGAGGCGATGTATCCCCACACCGGCACCTGGACCCTCAACGAGTTTGTGATGGCTGCGGGTCAGGCCACCGCGGACAACCTGCCGCCCAGGTTCAGCCAGATACAATACTCCTGGCGCGGGCCCACCCTCGCCATACAGGAGCAGATCTACCGCGTGCTGGAGAACAACGCAAAGCACGCCGCCGCCGTCACTAGGTGCGCCGTCTCGGCTCGATGGGTCACCAAGACCAGGCCGGGCCTCGCTAACCACGCCATGGCCCAGCTTGCGGCCGACAATCTGAGGCAGGTCGGCCCTCCCAAGATGAGCGCCGAGGCCCGACGGTTCGGCCGGAAGATCCAGGAGAACCTGGGCATCGAGCCCATGTCCGACCCCTTTACCGCCGAAGGCCAGCAGTACATTTCTCCCCAGGACTTCGAGGCTTCCGTGCGGGCTCAGCTCCCCGGATGGCAGGTAAACTACACCTCCGACGACTACTCCGACTACACCTGGCACGCTCCGACGGTGCGCCTGCTCACCTCCAGGCCGGTGCTGAAGCCGCCCGACTCCAGCTTCCAGTACCCCGCCTGGGCGGGAAATGCGCTGGGAGGCGTCAAGGAGTGCATAGAGCCCGGGATGTTCGTCGGCGGCAAGACCATCTCCGCCACCCTGATCGACCTGCTCACAAGGCCGGAGGAGCTGGAAAAGGCCAAGGCCGAGTTCGAAGAGAGGACCGGCGGAGGAATCGGCGGCTCCAAGTGGGTCGCCCCGCTGCTGCCCAGGGACTTCGCTCCGCCGGTGGACCTGCGCTGGCCGGAGTACGTCCAGACCCCGCGCGGCGAGGAGTGGTGGGCCCCGACCCTCGGCCCAGCCGGCTTCGGCGAGCGGCTGGCCTGACCTGACTTGCTGCCATGTCTTCCCTGCAAGAGCTGAATCGGGAGATCATCTCCTGCACCCGTTGCCCTCGGCTGGTGGAGTACCGCGAGAAGGTCGCCAGGGAGAAGCGCCGGATGTACCAGGACTGGGACTACTGGGGCAAGCCGGTGCCCGGAATCGGCGATCCCTCTGCCCGGGTCTTCATCCTCGGTCTGGCCCCAGCCGCTCATGGCGCCAACAGAACGGGGCGCATGTTCACCGGCGACGGCAGCGGAGATTGGATGTGGAGGGCTTTACATAAGTCTGGTTTCTCCAACCGTTCTTGCTCCCGAGACCCGAATGACGACCTTACCCTGACCGACGTGTACATCAGCGCCGCCCTGAGGTGTGCTCCCCCCGCAAACAAGCCCCTCAAAGAAGAGCTGTCCCAATGCCGGAGCTACCTGCTGTCCGAGCTCGAGATGATGGACCGGGTACAGGTGGTGCTGGCCTTGGGAAAGATCGCCTTCGATAGCTACTTCGCGGCCGCCAGAGAGCTCGGTTATACGCCGCCAACCCCCAAACCGCCCTTCGGTCATTGCGCCGTCTACCAGCTCGATTGGGGCATCACGTTGGTCGGTTCCTACCATCCCAGCCGACAGAACACCCAGACCGGCAAGCTGACCGAGGAGATGTTCGACCGGGCGTTCACCACCGTACGAGGACTGCTGAGGTGAGGGAATGGAGATGCCAATCGATTCCAACCGGTGGAAGTCACCGTCAACGACGGCCGTCGATAACGGGGTGTGCAGAGGGGCGGAGCCCCTTTGCCGGGAGCCTGAGGGTGTCCCTCAGATCACTATTCTTGCGGCCTGTTCGGAGCCGACCTTATAATGATGCGGCTTTCAACTCATTTCGAGGAGCAATATGGTTACTACGGGCAGACTCCCCATATTTCCAGTGACCTCAGGCATAAACGATGCCAACCACCTCACCATCGGCGGCTGTGACTTGACCGCCCTCGCCGAGGAATACGGCACCCCTCTCTACGTCTTCGATGAGGAGTCTCTGAGAGGTAAGTGTCGAGAGTTCACCAGGGAGTTCTCCGACCGGTATCCGGACGTCCTGGTGCTGTACGCCTGCAAGGCCTACGTCAATCCCGCCCTGGCCCGCATATTCAACGAAGAGGGCATGGGGCTCGACGTCGTTTCCGGCGGCGAGCTGGCGGTGGCGCAAGCCGTCGACTACCCCGCAGCGAAGGTCTACTTCCACGGCAACAACAAAGGCCCCGAAGAGCTGGAAAGCTCGGTGGGGTGGGGCATTGGGCGTGTGGTAGTGGACAACTTCCACGAGCTGGATCTGCTCAACGATATCGCAGGCAAGGCCGGTGTGCGGCAGGACATCCTGGTCCGGGTATCGCCCGGCGTGGACCCTCACACCCACAGTCACACCACTACCGGCATCCTGGACAGCAAGTTCGGCATCCCCATCGAAGGGGGACAGGCCGAGGAGCTGGTCAGGCAGGCCATGGCTGCAGAAAACATCAATCTCGTTGGCCTGCATTTCCACCTCGGCTCCCCCATCTTCGATCTGGAACCCTATCGCACCGCGATCGACATAACGATGGCTTTCGCCGCCGAGATGAAGGAGCGGCATGGGATGGAGCTGAGGGAGTTCAGCCCGGGTGGTGGATTCGCCGTGCAGTACACCGAGGACGAACCGCCTCCCCAGGTAGCCGAGTACGCCTCCGTCATCGCCTCGGCCATACTGGAGAACTGCAAAGGGCCCGACATGCCGCCCCCGCAATTGCTCATCGAGCCGGGCCGGGCCATCGTAGGGCAGGCCGGTGTGGCGGTCTACACGGTAGGATCGACCAAGGACATCCCTGGCATCCGGCGCTACGTTTCGGTGGACGGCGGCATGGGGGACAACATCCGGCCCGCCATCTACGGGTCCCGCTACGAAGCCATAGTCGTCAACAAGGCCGGGGACCGGCCAGAGGGAAAAGTCACCATCGCCGGCAAGTTCTGCGAGTCCGGCGACGTCCTCATTCACGACATAGAGCTTCCAGGAATCGAAACAGGCGACCTGATCGCCATCCCGACCTCGGGAGCCTACTGCCTCCCCATGGCCAGCAACTACAACTCCAACCCTCGCCCACCTATCGCGCTGGTGAAAGACGGGCAGTCCAAGCTCATCCGCCGCCGGGAGACGTATCAGGACCTGATGCTGTGCGACCTGTGACCGACCAAGGAACAGTCTTCCAACCCGCCTCGATCATCGGGCACTCCGGCGCCGGCTCACTGCTCCTCAGAAGCCTGACGACGGACCACCTGTCCCACGCCTACCTGTTCGTCGGGCCCGAGCACGTGGGTAAGATGACGCTGGCCCTCTACCTGTCCCTGGCCGTCAACTGCGAGGGCCGAGACCGCAGGCCATGCGGCCAGTGTCCCCAGTGTCTTCGCATCTCCGCCGGCCAGCATGCCGATGTTCAGGTGCTGGGACTCTCGGAAGAGACGGAGGGGCAGGGTGCGACGACCCGCATAGGCATCGAACGGGTCCGAGAGCTTCAGAAGCAGGCCAGTCTTCACCCATACGAAGGCAGATGCAGGGTCTTTATCATCGATGGCGCTCAGCTTCTCACCAACGAGGCCGCCAACAGCCTGTTGAAGACCCTGGAGGAGCCGCCTCCCAACGTGCTTCTGCTGCTCCTGACCACCGACGAAAGCTCCCTGCTGCCGACTATTCTGTCTCGGTGCCAGCGACTAGAGCTGCGCCCCGTACCCATCGCCCTGCTGGCAGAAACCCTCGTCCGGACCCACTCGCTGGAGGAGTCGAAAGCACAGCTCCTGGCCCGGCTTTCCGCCGGCTGCCCCGGTTGGGCCATAGCCGCCGCAAAGGATGAAGAGATACTGCAGGCCCGCATCGACACACTGGACCGCCTGGTCAGCCTCGGGCGGGAAGAGTTGGAGGATCGGTTCAAGTACGCCTCGGAGTTGGCGTCCCTCTTCTTCAAAGACCGAGGCGCCGTCCATCAGATTATGGACGTCTGGTTGACCTGGTGGAGAGACCTGTTGCTCCTAAACGGAGGCGCCGCCGAGCTGATCACCAACCGTCACCGCATCTCGGAGCTGCAGGAGCAGGCCGGTTGGTGCTCCCTGGCAGATATCCGGCGGTTCATCCACAGGCTGGAAGAGAGCCGCTCCAACCTCGAACGCAACATCATCCCCCGGCTGGTGTTGGAGCTGTTGATGATGGACCTTCCAACCAGAACTCCCGTTGGGGCTGCACGGTAGTGAGGGCCATAGCGGGAGTCCGGTTCGAGCGAGCCGGTAGAGTGCACTACTTTGTCTCCGGCGGGCTGGACATCCGGCTCAACGACTATGTGGTGGCCAAAGAGAGGTCCGAGGAAAGGATCGGCAGGGTCGTCTTCTCACCCGGTCAGCTGATTGTCGATCAGTTGGGAGCCCCGGTCACAGAGATTCTCAGGAAGGCCACGCCCGAAGACCTGGAGTCTGCCGAGACGAGCTGGACCAGGCCCTAAGCCCCCGCCGGCACGAACTTCCGCCACTCCTCCCGCGTTTCCAGGTACGGTTGTAGATTACCGTATCTCCTCAGCGGTGGAGCCTTTGGCCGGTGGGGCAGCTTCATTCCCGCCTGCTCCGGAGTTCGCCCTGCCTTTCGCAGGTTGCAGCTGGGGCAGGCGCTGATAACGTTCTCCCACTCGTGGGCGCCGCCCAGCCTCCTGGGCATTACGTGGTCCAGCGTCAGCTCCCGGGTTTCCTTCCCGCAATACTGGCATACGTAGTGGTCTCGTATGAACACCTCGCGGCGAGACAGCTTTCGAGCCAGGAGCGGGCGTTTGATCATGTAGTCCAGCCGGATGACCGAGGGCAGGGGGATCAGGGAGCTGGGGGTACGGATCTCGCCTCGGCCATTCTCCAGGATCTCGGCCTTGCCCTTGAGGCACAGGACCACGGCGCGACGGGACGTGCAGACATTGAGCGGCTCGTAGTTTTGATTCAAAACTAGGACCGCTTCGTATGTCGAGACGCTATGCCCCATGTCGGACTGGTAACAGGTAGTGCAATCTCCAACCCGCCGTCGCCTGTCCCTTGGCGGAATTCTATCACAAAGCCCCAGACGGAGAAAAGACATAATGTGCTAGGCGGCCCTCGGCAGCAGTCTCCTCAACGAGTACCTGCTGTCGCGCCAGAGCATCGTCCCCACCACGTAGAGTCCTCCGACGACGTATCCTCCCAGGACGTCACTGAGCCAGTGGACACCCAAATACATTCGAGAGAACCCCATGGCCAGGATCATGGCGATGAACAGCACCTGGACGATTCGCAGGGCCCAGCGGGGTTTCACGTTTACAAACAGGCTGAACGCCAGCATCAACCCGTAGAAGGTCGTGGCGTAGACCACGTGGCCGCTGGGAAAGCTCTTCGAGGTCAGCTCCTCCATTATCTCCACGAGATCGGCCGTTGGCCTGGGTCGGTAGACCAGCAGCTTGATTAGATCGTTGATGAGCGCACTAGCGATGGTGACTATCGCCACGTAGCTGGCTTCGCTCCAACGGCGGAACAGAGACAAAGCCAGCACGACGCCGGCGGTGACGACCGTGCCCCAGGTCCAGTCGCCCAGCTTGGAAAGTATCTCCATACCACGGAGAACAGCCGGACTGTCGATGGACTGAACCCTTAAGGACGCCGAACGGTCTCCCGGGAAGGTATCGTACGCACCGGCCGAGACCGCCAGGCCAACGGCGACCACCAGCAACGCCAACCACACAAGGGCCAGCTTGCGCCGGGGGGTGTCTTTTCCCCGTGTTGAGGGCAGGTCTCCGGACATATCGCGGGATTATGACACACGGTCGGCCCCAGCCCAACGTTTCTTGACCCCTGGAATGCACGACCCTACAATGGAATCAGGAGCTGTTCATGCTTGAGATTCTGTCCGAGAAGATAACGAACGTCCTGAAGAAGCTCGAGGGACGCGGCCGGCTCACCGAGGAGGCGGTCGACGCCGCCCTTCGAGAGGTGAGACTGGCCCTCCTCGAAGCCGACGTCAATTTCAAGGTGGTCAAGCAGTTCGTTGCCAGGGTCCGTGATAGGTGCCTGGACGTCGAGGTGATGGAGCACCTGACCGCGGGCCAGCAGGTGGTGAAGATAGTCAACGAGGAGCTGACCGACATACTGGGCGGCGGCGCCCACGAGCTGGAACCGGCGGACAGACAACCCGCCGTAATCATGCTGGCGGGGCTCCAAGGGTCTGGCAAGACGACAACCGCCGCCAAGCTGGCACTGCACCTTCGGCGGGAAAAACAGTCGGCAATGATGATAGCCGCCGACCTTCAGCGCCCCGCAGCGGTCGATCAGCTCCTGACCCTCGGCAGGCAGCTCACCATACCCGTCTACAACGAAGGGGTCGACGCCAAACCGGTGGATGTCTGCTCTCGAGGGCTGAAGGAGGCAAGGGAACAGGGCGTCGACTGGGTCATAGCCGACACCGCGGGACGCCTTCACATCGACAACGACCTTATGAAGGAGCTCTCCGCCATCAAGAAAGTCCTGTCTCCCGAAGAGGTCCTGCTGGTCGTCGACTCCATGACGGGCCAGGATGCGGTCACGGCCGCCGAGAACTTCAACCGGGAGATCGATCTAACCGGGTTGATCCTCACCAAGCTGGACGGCGATGCCAGGGGCGGAGCGGCCCTGTCCATCACCTCCGTCACCGGCGTCCCGATAAAGTTCATCGGAATCGGCGAAAAGGCCGATGCCCTGGAGCAGTTCCACCCCAACCGTCTGGCCTCTCGAATCCTGGGCATGGGTGACGTTCTCACACTTGTCGAGAAAGCCCAACACGGGGTTGACGAAGACAAGGCCAGGGAGTTGGAGCGGAAGATCAGAAACGCAACCTTCTCCTTGGAGGACTTCCTGGACCAGCTCTACCAGGTGAAACAGATGGGGCCCCTCGGCCAGCTCCTGGATATGATCCCGGGCGCCAACGCTCTCAAGGGCAAGCTCTCTGCGGATGATCTGGACGAAGGCGCTCTAATCAAATCCGAAGCCATAATCCAATCGATGACCCCGGAAGAGAGGTTGAACCCGGCCATCATCGGCGGCAGCCGCAAGAAACGGATCTGCCGGGGCAGCGGCACCTTGCCCCAAGATGTAAACCAGCTGTTGAACCAGTTTCGTCAGATGCAGAAGATGATGAAGATGATGGCCGGCGGCAAGATGAAAATGTCCAGCGGCCAGATGGCCAACCTGCTGCGCTGATCACCCGTCCTTTGGCACCAGTTCCATCCCCTGCCTGATGGCAGCGTAGACGTAGACGATGACAGGCACCCGGTAATCGCCCCATCTCTCGGCAATGGAGTCGGCTTCCTGTGGAGTTACCGGCTGACCATCCATGTAGACCTGGGACAGCATGCGAAGTAGGGCCAGATCACCTGCCGGAAACACGTCGAACCTGCCCAGGCTGTTGCATAGCACCCACTGGGCCGTCCACGTTCCGATACCCCTCAGCTTGACCAGCTCCTCAATGACCCTTTCGTTGCCAAGCTCCCTCAGCTCTTCCAGGCGCAGAGCGCCGGTGGCTACCAACTCCGATAGGCCATGTATGTACTCGGCCTTCCTCCGGCTGAGCTTGTGCTGCCCCAGC
This sequence comes from Dehalococcoidia bacterium, assembly GCA_965197645.1. GTDB lineage: Bacteria > Chloroflexota > Dehalococcoidia > Plut-88900 > Plut-88900. The sequence continues at coordinate 2,486,054 of OZ240219.1, forward strand.
TCCTTGGGGCCTGCTGCCGCCAGCCTCTCCGGCGCGGGAAACCGGTAGTAGGTGTGCCCATCTTGTACTAGCTGCTCACCATAGCTTTCGGTCAGCTCCCGCTCTATCACCACGGCCACCTTGCCCGAGATCTGCTGTCCGATGATCGCCGTAATCAACGTCTCGAAGATGTTGGGTTCGGTGGTGGGCTTGAGCCCGCGAAAAACAGTCGTCAGCCGGGACAACATCCCGTCGTCCTCCGCCATAGCGTAGAACCCGGAGAGATCGTAGTCCAGTCCCAGGACTTCGTTCGCTTCCTGCTCCGCCGCGTCCAGGTCCATCTCCGATACCGAAGCTACTGTGAGTTCCAGCCGGAGTTTGGGCTCGTCCATCGACCCGAAGTCGCTGACGGACATCAAGGCTGTACGGCCATCGAGGGAGATAACGCGGCGGTACACGCCGTCCCGGAACGACTCGCTGCCGAATCCGTCTTGGAAGCGGGTGCGATATGCGGCCGTCAGCTTGAAGTCAAAGGGAGGCGCGGCCTTGAGTTGCCTGTTGAGCGACCTCATGGTCCTATTAATCAACGAGGGCCGGAAGACCTCTCTCCCGACCCTCTTTTCTTGACGGATTACCCGGTCCTACTCCAGAAAGTCCCTCAGCTTCTTGCTTCGAGTGGGGTGCCGCAGCTTGCGCAGCGCCTTGGCCTCGATCTGCCGGATCCGCTCTCGCGTGACTCCGAACTCTCTGCCCACCTCTTCCAGCGTTCGGCTGCGGCCGTCCTCCAGCCCGAATCTGAGCTGCAGCACTCTCCGCTCCCGGCCGTTCAGGGTGTCCAGCACCTCGCTGACCTGCTCCTTCAAGAGCTGGTGGGACGCTGCATCCGCAGGCGCCAGGGCGCTTCTGTCCTCGATGAAGTCGCCCAGATGGCTGTCATCCTCTTCGCCGACAGGAGTTTCCAGGGATACCGGCTCCTGGGAGATCTTGATGATGTCCCGCACCTTCTCCGGGGGGATCTCCATTCCCTTGCTGATCTCCTCGCTGGTGGGCTCTCTACCGTACTCCTGCACCAGCCGCCGGCTCATGCGAAGGAGCTTGTTGATAGTCTCCACCATGTGCACCGGTATTCGAATGGTACGGGCCTGGTCCGCGATGGCCCTGGTTATCGCCTGCCGAATCCACCAGGTGGCGTAGGTGCTGAACTTGTAGCCCTTTCGATAGTCGAACTTCTCGACGGCCCGGATCAGACCTATGTTTCCCTCCTGGATCAGATCCAGCAGGGACATTCCACGGCCGATGTACTTCTTGGCAACACTGACGACCAGCCGCAGGTTGGCCTCGGTCAGGTGTCGCTGAGACCGTTCTCCCTCGGCCTTGATGACCTCGAGATCGGCCCTGACCCTCAACTCTCTCTTTTCCAGTTTGCTGACGAACTCCCGGTCCTGAAGCTTGAGGGCCAACTCCGACAACGGCTCATGCTCCCCCAGCATGGAAAGTAGGTCGGGAGAGATGAGACGACTATCGACCGACGAGGTTAGCAGGTCGGTGATCACGTCGTACGGAGCACGCTCCTCTTTTGCCGCGATCGTCTCCGATATCTCCTCATTGACTTCTCCGATGAGTGCGCCCCTGATCTTCGGGTGCGAGACCATCTGCCCAAGCGTAATGGGACCAGTTATGCCGACTTCAGCACCCAGCGAGTTGATGGTCGCAGAGTTGGAAGCCAGCCGGGACAGGCTACTCCTCAGCGTCTCTATCGCGGAGGGCTGGCGGCCGTAGTCCTCTTTGAACTTCTCCACCATGGTGGATATGTGCTTGCCGCCCTCCATCCTCCGGGCCAGTATGCGTTCGTCCCTGGCGCTCAGAAGACGGACACGGCCTATCTCTCTCAGGTACATCCGGACCGGGTCGTCGACCATCTCCTGATCCACGACACCGACTCCGGCCTCCAGGTTCTTGGGAACTTTGGGCGTGGCCGAGGAGGTGATCCCCTTATCGTCGGAGATCAAGTCCAGCACGCTGGTCGAGGACAGGGAGTAGGGCATTCCCTTGCCGTACTCGGTACGGTTCACCGGGGTGTTCAACCCGGCAGGCACCTGGGAACGATTGGCTCCGCCCAGCTTTTCGGCGGGCTTCGGGTCTTTCTTGTCTTGCGATTTGTCTGCCATCTCAGCCGCCTATTATATCCGATTCCGTCGGAGTAAGTGAGCCTCTGTGAATACTTCTCAGCTGGGTGTTGATATCCAGCCCTTTTCTCTGGATAGCCGCCGCCTCCTCGCGCTGCACCTCCTCCTGGTCTAGGAAGTACTCTTCCTGATTCTTGAGTTGCTTGAGCCTCTGTTCCCGCAGGCGCTTTTTGCACTGGCTCAAAGCGGCGCGGAGTTCCGGTATCCCGGATGGCGGCAGCTCCCGGGCCATCAGCTCGTCCAGATGGTCCAGCAGCGATTCGGGGACCGCGTTTCTCATCTCATCCGGGTTGGCGCTGGTGCAGTAAACCTGAAACAGCTGCCGGTGCTCCGTCCTGCCGAAATCGTCGGGGCTCAGGCCTTGGATGTCCGGTCTCAAATCGGGATAATGAAGGAGAAGGGCCAACGTGTACTGCTCCAGTACCGAGCCTTCATCAGCGACGGGGACCGGCTCAGGACCGCTTCCAGCCTTACTTCGGTAGGTGGCGGCCTTCCGTGTACGAGGTTGCCGCGGCCTCAACCCAATCTTTATCGTTCCTCCTTCAACCCCCAACACCTGGGACAGCTTCTGCACGTATCTATCCTGGTCAAGGAAGTCCATGGTGACCAGCAGAGGCGAGACCCGTTCGAGGACTCCCGATCGGGCGCCCGGTGCGTCCAGGTCAACCCTAGAGGCCAGTGTCTGAATGATGTAGTCCATCAGGGGGACTGTGTTTTCCATCAGCGATATCCAGGCTTCCCGGCTCTCTCGTATAACGTCGTCCGGGTCTTGGCCTGTGGGCATCGTTATCACGTCCACAGTATGCTGGGGCGGCCCCTCTAGAAACCGCGGTCCTCTTCGGCCGGTCTGGTGCACCCGCCGGCTGAACGCGTTCCACGAGGACTCCAGGCTGCGAAGCGTCGCTTCCTGGCCCGCCGTGTCCGAGTCCATGGCCAGAGATATCCTCTTCGCCAGCCGTTTCAGCGTATTCACCTGATTTTCCGTCAGTGCCGTGCCCATGGACGCCACCGCGTTGCGAAAGCCGTGCTGATGGGCTGTCAGCACGTCGGTATACCCCTCCATCACAATGGCCCGGCCCTCTTGGCGAATGCCCTCCCTGGCCCGGTCCACACCGTATAGTATCGAGCTCTTATCGAACAGGTCGGTTTGAGGCGTGTTGAGATATTTGGGCATGACGTCCGTCAGCGACCGACCACCGAACCCGATGTGCCGGCCCCTATCGTTCCGGATGGGGAACATCAGACGGCCTCTAAAGAGGTCCCTGGTCGAACGATCCTCTGTTGTCGTTACTAGGCCTGCCGCCACCAACTCCTCGGATTTGATGCCTTGTCCCTTCAAGTGAATCGACAGGGTGTTCCCGCCTGCAGGGCTGAATCCCAGCTGGAACCCCTCTATGCTCTCCGAGCTCACCCCTCTTTCCTGTAGGTAGTTCCTGGCCCCTTTGGCCTCGGGGGACTCGGCAAGCTGTATGTGAAAGTAGTCCGCGGCGGCCTCGTTTATCTGGTGAAGGCTCTTCCGAGCTTCGTCCTTTCCCTTGCTCCTTTGTGTCAGCTGCACCCCGGCCCTATCGGCCAGCTCCTTAAGGGCCTCGGCGAACTCCCACCCCTCCTTTTTCATGACGAAGGAGATCACATCTCCGCCGGTACTGCAGGCCCCGAAGCAGTGCCACGACTGCCGCTCCGGCGATACGTGGAAGGAGGGAGTCTTCTCTGAATGGAACGGACACGTCGCCTTGAAGTTGCGCCCCGCCTTCTGCAACGACACGTACTGGGAGACCACGTCCACTATGTCCAGCCGGTCTTTGACCGTGTCTACATCACTCATAGGACTTGCTCTAGTCCACCAGGATCAGGTCCAGCTCCTCCGCCGTTCGCAGAGCGAACCGGTCCGTCATGCCGGATATGTAATCCACCGCTCTTCGCTCCACCGACTCACCCTTGCGATGGTACTCCCGAGGGATCTCTTCGGGATGCTCGGTAAAGTGCCGGTACAACGCCCTGACCGCCTCCCGAGCCTTGCTCGCCTCCTCGCTGGCGCCGCTGGCATGGTACACCTTTTCAAACAGAAAATTTCGCAGTAGGTTAGCCGCGTTTCGTACCGGCTCGCCCATGGTGATGACCGGCTCCTGCCCAGGTTCAAGAGATTCTTCCCCGCTGGCGGCCCACGAGTGTTCCACCACGTCGGTTACAACGGTGTTTATCCGCTCCGAGTTGGTCTGTCCCAGCACTCCGGTCACCTCCGAAGGCAGGTCTTCCTCGGTGACCAGGCCGGAGCGAAGGGCGTCGCCGGTATCGTGGTTGATGTAGGCCAGCGCATCGGCCAGCTTGCACACCTGGGCTTCCAGCGTCGGCGGCTTCTTCCAATCCGCCTCCAGAATCCCCAGGCTCGACTTGGAATGGGTAACGATACCCTGCCTCACCTCCCAGGTGAGGTTCAGCCCCTTACCGCCCTTCTCCAGGTGGTCCACCAACCGCAGACTCTGCAGGCTGTGACGGAAGCCGGGCGAGTACAGCTCGGTCAGGACGTCCTCGCCAATGTGCCCGAAGGGAGCGTGCCCCAGATCGTGGCCCAGCGCGGTCGCCTCCACCAGGTCCTCGTTCAGATTCAGGGCCCGTGCTATCGTACGGCCTATCTGGGCGACTTCGAGGGTATGAGTCAGGCGGGTGACGTAGTGGTCACCCAACGGCGCGATGAAGACCTGGGTCTTGTGCTTCAGCCGCCGGAAGGCCTTGGTGTGGACTATCCGATCCCGGTCCCGCTGGTACTCGGTGCGCAGCGGACTCGGCTCTTCTGGGACCTGCCGGCCCCTGGAGAGACGGCTCCTGGCCGCGAAGGGAGAAAGGGCTTCCTCCCTTTCTTCTAACCGCTGCTGAACGTTGATACAGCTCACTCGGAGTAGTGGGACCGGCGGAACAAGGGCCTAAGAACGAGCGTAACAGGTGTCGAAAATCGAAGGAGAACGGGGTCGAGTAACCACCCATCAATCATAGCACCGCCGGATAGGAGGGTCAACGAAATCGGTTAAATTTGTTTTGAAATCGATATAAAGATTGTTGACCCGTCACCTGGTCTACCGGTATAATGCCCACGTTTCCCCGGTTTCCACTCAAGGGTTGGCACTAGCGGGAGAAAGGAACCATCTCGCACCAGACGCAGATGGTCGATAAGCCCAGGGAGGCCTGCGGGCTCTTCGGTATCTTCGCACCCGGAGAGGACGTAGCCAGGCTTACCTTTTTCGGGCTCTTTGCCCTTCAACATCGCGGCCAGGAGAGCGCCGGCATCGCCACGGCGAACGGCGAGCACCTCCGCACCCACACCTCGATGGGCCTCGTCTCCCAGGCATTCGATGAAGAGTCCCTCCAGGGTCTGACCGGTCACATAGCCATTGGCCACACCCGATACTCCACCACCGGGTCCAGCAAACTGGCCAACGCCCAGCCCGTCAGGGTCAAGAATGGCGCCACCGAGATCGCCGTGGGCCACAACGGCAACCTCGTCAACTCGGAACAGCTCCAAGGAGAGCTGATCGACCAAGGAGTAGAGTTCGAAGGCAGCACCGACACCGAAGCAATCGCCCAGTGGCTGGTCCACGCGCCCGGTAAGACGTGGCCCGATAAGATCCGCTACTGTATGAACCGGTTCCAGGGCGCCTATTCCCTGGTCGTGCTGACACCCGACTCGCTCATCGGCATCCGGGACCCGCTGGGCGTTAGGCCTCTTGCCCTGGGCAAGCTGAACAACGGATGGGTCCTGGCATCCGAAAGCAGTGCGCTGGACCACATCGCCGCCGACATGATACGGGAGGTGGAACCCGGCGAGGCGATTATCATAGATCAATCCGGAATGCATAGCTTCAAGCTCCAGGACCTGGAACGGCAGGCCCTCTGCATCTTCGAGCATATCTACTTCGCCAGGCCTGATAGCATCGTAGGCGGCAAACTGCTCCACCTGGCGAGGCAGCGCATGGGTGCCCAACTGGCCACTGATCACCCGGTTGACGCCGACTTGGTGATCGGCATACCCGATTCGGCGATAGCGGCGGCCATCGGTTACGCCCGTGAGTCGGGCATACCTCTCGGCGAGGGAGTGCTCAAGAACCGGTACGTCGGCCGTACCTTCATCCAGCCCGACCAGCGCATCCGGGAACTGGGAGTGCGCCTCAAATTCAACGCCATGTCCGAGGTCCTCGAGGGCCAGAGGGTGATCGTGGTCGACGATAGTATCGTCAGAGGTACGACGACCCCCCACGTGGTCGGCCTGCTTAGAAAGGCGGGCGCCACCGAGGTACACATGCGGGTCTGCGCTCCGCCCATTCGCTATCCGTGCTTCTTCGGCGTGGACTTCGCGACCCGCAGGGAGTTGATAGCCTCTCAAAACACTGTCGATGAGATACGCAAGTTCATCGATGCCGACTCCCTGGGTTATCTCAGCGTCGAAGGTCTGATCAAGGCGGTGGGTCTGCCCGATAACAAGGTCTGCACGGCCTGCTTTACCGGCGCCTACCCAATCCCGGTTCAGTTGGAGATGGACAAGCTTGCCCTGGAGGCCTAGCGGCATCCCGCTGCCCTCTCGGATGTTACTAACTGCCGGGACGCCGATTTGAGCACCACGGAGCACAGCTACCGCGCTGCCGGTGTGGATATAGAGTCTGCAGACCGCGCCGTCGACCTGATCAAGAGCCATGCCCGGACCACTTTCAACGACCGCTCCCTGTCCGACATAGGCGCCTTCAGCGGCCTATATCAGCTGGGCAAGTACCGAGATCCCGTCCTGGTCTCCAGCACCGATGGCGTGGGCACCAAGGTGCGCATAGCGTCCCTCATGGACCGCTACGACACCGTGGGCATCGATCTGGTCAACCACTGCATCAACGATGCTCTCGTCTGCGGCGCACGGCCCCTCTTCTTCCTTGACTACCTTGCGATGGGCAAAGTGGAGCCTTCCAGGGCCGGTGATCTGGCCAAGGGGTTGGCCTCCGCCTGCCGCGATGCGGACTGCGTACTGATAGGCGGAGAAACGGCCGAGATGCCCGGCATCTACAGCGGCGACGACTTCGATCTGGCCGGGTTCATCGTCAGCGTTGTGGAGAGAGACGAGCTGATAGACGGCTCCTCCATCCGCTCCGGCGATACGATTGTCGGCCTCCCTTCCAACGGACTTCACACCAACGGTTTCTCCCTGGTGCGCAGGGTCTTCGGAATCGACGGTAACCCAGCGGTCCTTGATACCCACTTCCCAGATCTGGGCCGAACCCTGGGCGACGAGCTGCTGAGGCCTCACCTATCCTACCTGCCTCATCTGGAAGGTTGGTTGGGACCAGTGAAGGGGTTGGCCCACATCACCGGAGGCGGCCTGCCGGGCAACGTCCCCCGCATTCTGCCCGACGGCCTCGCCGCCCGTTTCGATGTGTCTGCCTGGGAGACTCCGGCCGTCTTCGAGCTGGTCCATGACAAGGGCGGCATCCCCATGGACGAGATGTACAGGGTGTTCAACATGGGCATCGGGATGGTCATCGTCTGCTCTTCCACAGACGCCGATGATCTGGTGAAAGGGATTTCCGGCGCCTTGGTAATAGGTGAGATCGTAGAGCAGCAAGAGGAGCGGCGGGTACTGCTATAGAGGTCCGATGCGAGCGGTAATCAGCGTCTACGACAAGACGGGCCTCGTCCCCTTCGCCCAATCCCTCCGCCGGCAGGGAGTCGAGATTTTCAGCACCGGCGGCACCCAGAGAGAGATGCAGGACGCCGGCGTCGAGGTCAAAAGCGTGTCCGCGCTCACCGGCTTCCCGGAGATCCTGGACGGGCGGGTTAAGACCCTACACCCCGTCCTGTATGGCGGCATACTGGCCCGCCGCGACCTGCCCGACCACATGGCCCAGCTCTACGAGCACAACATCGGGCCTATAGACATAGTGGTGTGCAACCTCTATCCCTTCGTCGAGACCGTGAGCAAGGCCGGAGTGACCCTCGAGGAGGCATTGGAGAATATCGACATAGGCGGCCCGACCATGGTCCGCGCCTCGGCCAAGAACTTTCCTCACGTAATCGTGATCGTCGACCCCGACGATTACAGCCTGGTAGCCGACAAGCTGTCCTCCGGCGGCCTGGACCTGAACGAGCGGAAACGACTTGCCCGGAAGGCCTTCCAACACGTGGCCCTGTACGACACCGCCATCTCCGGCTATCTGACCGGGGACGATGAATCCCTAGGCACCGAGTTGACCTTCGGCGGGGCCAAGCTACAGGACCTGCGCTACGGCGAGAACCCCCATCAAAGAGCGGCCTTCTACACTGACGTCCTGGGCGGCGGGACCGGTATCGCCGGCACCCGCCAGCTGTGGGGCAAGGAGCTCTCCTTCAATAACATCGTGGACGCTGACGCAGCCTGGAACGTTGCGTCCGACTTCGGTGCTCCCACCGTCGCCGTCATCAAGCACACCAACCCCTGCGGCCTCGCTTCTCACGACGACCTCACCGAGGCTTACAAACACGCCCTGGCAGGCGACCCGGTCTCCGCCTTCGGCGGCATCGTGGCCTTCAACCGGCCGTTGACTAAGGCTACCGCCGAGGAGGTATCAAAGGTCTTCTACGAGATCGTCATCGCCCCCGAGATCGAAGAGGCGGCCCTCGACATCCTGAAGAAGAGGAAAAACCTGCGTGTCCTCACCATCGGTGCACCGTCGAAAAGCCCCGCACTTGAGTATCGACGGGTCGGCGGCGGACTTCTGGTCCAGTCACGGGACACCTCGGAGGAAGACCTTTCAGGATGGGAGATTGTGACCAGACAACAGCCGACGGCTGAGCAGCTCTCCGACCTGGCCTTCGCCTGGAAGGCGGCCAAGCACGTCAAGTCCAACGCCATCGTGCTGGCCCGAGACGAGGCGCTGCTGGGCATGGGCGCAGGTCAGCCCAACCGGGTCACCAGCGTCCACCTGGCCCTGAGGGCAGCCGGAGATAAGGCCAGAGGCTCGGTGCTGGCCTCCGACGCCTTCTTTCCCTTCCCCGACAACATTGAGCTGGCTGCCGAGGGCGGGGTCGTTGCCATCATCCAGCCGGGCGGCTCCATCCGGGACCAGGAGGTAATCGATACTGCCGACCAGGCCGGCATCGCCATGGTCTTCACCGGCGCCCGGCACTTCAAGCATTAAGTCCAAGTAATCTGACTTCTTGAGCCAACGATTGACCTCCGTAGACATAATACTGCCGGTCTACAACGAGGAGACTGGACTGCCCAACAGTGTTCGGGCTCTCCACTCCTTCCTCATCGAGCGCATGTCTTCGTACGAGTGGCGCATCGTTGTCGCCGATAACGGCTCCGTGGACGGCACCCTGGACGTGGCCCGAAGCCTCTCGAAGCAGTACGCGGGCGTCGGCTATGCCCACCTAGATCAAAAAGGGCGAGGCAGGGCGCTTCACAAGACATGGACCCAGAGCGATGCCGACGTCATCTGCTACATGGACGTCGATCTTTCCACCCGCCTCGATGGTTTCCCACCCTTGGTGAAGGCCATCGAGGACGGCTACGATGTCGCCGTTGGGTCCCGGCTGATGAGAGGCGCCAAGGTGGAGAAGCGCACCTTCAAGCGGGAGACCATCTCCCGCTGCTACAACCTTCTCATCAAAATGATGTTCCAGACCCGGTTCTCCGACGCCCAGTGCGGCTTCAAAGCGGTGAGCCAGAGGGTCTCCCGGGAGGTGATACCTCTAATCAAAGACCGTGGCTGGTTCTTCGATTCCGAGCTCCTCATCATCGCCGAGAAGAACGGGTATCGAATCAAGGACGTCCCCGTCCACTGGGTAGACGACCCGGATACGCGGGTCAAAGTCGTTGGCACCGCTTGGGGCGACCTCAAAGGTCTGCTGAGGCTCAGGTTCGGCGGCATACCCAGACCTGTCCGCCCAACTGGCCCATAGGCAAACTGCGACTCGACATAACGGAAGGGCTCCGAAGGGGTAGAGAGCCTGCGGATGACATCCAGGGAGTCCAGAGGGCTTCCCTCTGGCAGGGGGCCTGGGGGATGTGCCCCCAGATGTTAAACGTCCCAGGGTGGGTGGGAGGGAAAACCTACTTTGGGGGTGGGGTCACCGCTGACCGACCCCCACCCCATACCCTCCTTGAACTTTCACTGGCCGGAGAGTTATTATAGTTTTACTAGAGGGAGACCCAACATGCCAAACGTAGTGCTGGTTGTGGACATGGTCCGAGGTTTCTGCGAAGAAGGCAACAATCTCTACACCGGCCAGTCCGCCCGCAGAATCATCCCCAACGTACGCCGGCTGCTGGAGCGGGAGTCCAAAGCCGGCTCCAAGCTCATTTTCATCTGCGATAACCACGAACCCGACGACCTAGAGTTCCAGATGTTCCCCGTCCACTGTGTTAAAGGTACCAACGAGACGGAGATCATTCCCGAGCTCGCCGGGATCCAGGGTGACGTCGTCACCAAGCAGCGATACAGCGGCTTCTTCAACACCAACCTGGAGCAGCGCCTCGCCGAGTTGGCCCCCGACAAGATCACCGTCGCCGGCGTCTGCACCGACATATGCGTCATGCACACCGTCGCCGATGCGCGAAATCGAGACTATGCCGTGGAGGTCCCCGCCGATTGCGTAGCCACCCACACGGAAGAGACCCAGCGCTTCGCCCTTGAGCACATTGAGCGGATTCTCGGCGCAAAGATTGTTCAGCCGGTCGGCTAGAAAAAGGGGTGAGACCATCACCGCCGAAAGCTCCCCATCCCCGCCTCCCGGGGCCCTCAAAGTCAAGTTCGACATACCCGATCCCATCCTGACCGGGGACACCACGGACATCTACTTCAGTCGAGCGAAGGAGATCCTGGACAAAGAGGGCCTAACCCCCAATGCGACCATGGAGTTCTTTCCCCGCTCGGCGGGCATCCTGTGCGGCATCCAGGAGGCCCTCCAGCTCCTCGATCGGGTATTGCCCCCAGGCTCCAGCGAAGTGTATGCCCTCGAAGAGGGAGACCCCATCGAGCGGAAAGAGGTGGTCATGCGGGTCAAAGGCCCATATGCCATCTACGGCCTCTACGAGACGCCCCTCCTCGGCATGCTGTCCCACTGCACGGGCTGGGCGACCGCCGCCAAGGAGTGCATCGATGCGGCCGGCGACGTTCCAGTCGTTAGCTTCGGGGCACGACACGTCCATCCCCTGGTATCCGGCAGGATGGACTATGCCGCCATCGTTGGCGGTTGCGTGGGCTGTGCCTCGATAGACGGCGCTCGAATGGCCGGGCTGCCGCCCTCCGGGACCGTACCCCACGCCCTGATCCTCATACTGGGCGATACGATCAGAGCTGCCGGTGCTTTCGACGAGCACATAGACCCGGACGTGCCCAGGATAGTTCTGGCCGACACCTTTAGGGACGAAGCCGAGGAGAGCGTTCGGGTAGCCCGGGCCCTAGGCGACAAGCTGGAAGGGGTGCGTCTGGACACTCCCAGAGAGCGGGGCGGAGTCACCGCCGACCTGGTGCACGAGGTCAGGGCCCGGCTGGACCTGGAGGGGTTCCACAGGGTCCAGATAGTGGTGAGCGGTGGGCTGACCCCGGAGCGGATACGCTACTTCAAAGAGAATGACGCCCCCATCGATACCTTCGGAGTCGGCGCTTACATCAGCGGCGCATCCCCCATCGACTTCACCGGCGACATCCACGAGATAGAGAGCAAGCCCGTTGCCAAACGGGGCCGGCTCCCAGGCCTCACCCCCAACCCCCGCCTCAAACGGGTGATGTAGCCATCGAGTCGTCATAGACTTGTCCCTGCCGTCTGAACGGTAATACTTAGACCCGCCTGGCCCTCAGCCGCACCACCCGCCGGGTGGAGTCCGTCACCTTGGCCCCTTCATCTATCCGGTGCCCGACCACCCAAACGATCCCGGCCTTCGAGCAGACCAGGGGCACTTGGTCCCTCTTGGCCTCCGGCACCTTGGCATCGACGAAGTAGTCCTGGAGCTTCTTGGCGCCTTTTAGACCCAACGGACGAAACCCGTCGCCGGGCCGTCGAGCGCGGACCGTCAATTTCTCTCCTACTGCGTCGGCGTCCAGGGTGGCCTCGTAGACACCATTGCCCGCTGGGATATCATGTCCATCAACAAGCCGGGACTCGATCTCCCACCCACCCACCAGAGCGGCACCCGGCACCGGCAGCTCCTGCTCTCCTACGATTGAGTACAGGCCCTTCATCCCCGGTTGCCCGCACGTGATCAGGCACTGCCCATACTCCATTATCGCCGTAACACCTCGGGGCAGATCGATCCTCTTGCCCACCGGCTTCGACATCAGCTCCACCAACGACTGTACGTGGGAGTACTCGATATCCACCAGGTCGCCCAGCACGGCCTCGAGGACCTTGCGAATCAGGTGGTGCTGCAGGGAGGCCGGCAGAGCGGACACGATCTCTGTCTTCAGCCTAAAACCGGCGCCGCTCCGCGTCACGACGGCGTCCCAGCTCTCGGCTACTTTGTCCCCTATGAACTCCATGTCCTGATGGGCCGAAGAGGAAAGCCGTAGAAGCGCTTCCACGATGTTGGGGTTGTACTCCCGGAGATAGGGAATCAGCTCCAGCCGCACCCGGTTGCGCACTATGTCCGTCGACAGGTTGGTCCGGTCGACCCGGGGCTCCAACCCGAGGGCTTTACAGTAGCCTTCGGTCTCCTGGCGAGACACCGCCAGCAACGGTCGCACCAGGGTGAACTCCGTACCGGTCGTTGACTTTTGAGATAGGACCTCCCTCATGCCCCGCAGCCCGGATAGCCCGCTGCCTCGCAGGATGTGGAGCAGGACCGTCTCGGCCTGGTCCTGGGCGGTGTGCCCAGTGGCGATTGCCGCCGCGCCGGTCTCCCCGGCTACTTTCGAAAGGAACTCGTATCTCGCCTCCCTGGCCTTCTCCTCCAGCGAGCTGCTGTGTGCCCCCTGTCTGCCTTTTACGTCCTCTCTGTGAATCGTGCAGCCGAGGCCCAGCCTCTTTGCCTGACCCGCCACGAACTCGGCGTCCCCGTCCGACTCTGGCCCACGGAGGCAATGGTTGAGGTGCGCCAAGTGGAGGTTGATGCCAAGCGGTTCCCTCAGCCTGTTCACGGCATGTAGCAAGCACAGGGAATCTGGGCCGCCGGAGACGGCCACGATCAGCGGCTGGGGCCGGTGGGCTAGTCCGTGACGCCTGATGAAGTCCTCGACCCGGCCCTCGATACGTCTCAGCAAGCTCTCCGACACCATGATGCTACCGCTTATCCGTCGGCGTCCTCGGTCCAGTGGCACCGATCGTTCATGGTAATCAAGACCGGCCCCCGCTCGTTCACTTCGAGTACGCTGATAGCAGCCAGGTCCTGCCGCACCTTTCGGAAGCTGGTCACCTCCAGGCCCAACACCTTCAGCAATATGCTCTGGATGAGGAAGTTGTGACTGACGGCTATCACCTTTTGCTCCGGGTGTTTCTCCGCCAGCCGCTCCACCGTCGCCCATGCCCGCTCTTGCAGGGCCGCGATCGATTCTCCTCCCGGCATCTCGAGGGGCGCCACGTCCGTCATCCACTGCTTCATAAAGTCCGGGTATTTGTCCATGAGCTCGGCTCCGGCGAGGCCGTCCAGGTCTCCCACGTCCAGCTCTCGAAGGTCCTCTATGGGCGCCACCTGCTGACAGGTGCGTTGCGCTATAGCCGTAGCCGTCTCGAAAGCGCGAGACAGGGGGCTGGAGTATATGCCGGCGGGCCCGAAGCTTCGCAACCGGTCTCCGAGGGCCGCCGCCTGGTCTCGTCCCCTTTGGTTCAACGGTGCGTCGCTGATCCCCTGGACCCGACCCTCCCGGTTCATATCGGTCTCGCCGTGCCTGACCAATATCAGCCTCATGCGGGACCCTCGGGCTCGATGGATGCCGGCTCCCGCCGTTGCTTGGTCATCAGGATCTTCTCGATCTTTACCCCGGACATTTCGGAAACTGTCAGGGTCAACGATCCATGGCGCACCGCCTCACCCTCCATGGGAATGTGGCCCAGCTGGTCCAGCAAGAAGCCGGCTATCGTTTCGTACTCCCCGTCTGGAATCGAAAGGTTGAGCCTCTCGTTGGCCTCCTCTATCTGCATTCCGGCGTCCACCTGGAACGTTCCCTGGCCCAGGCTCTCGACCTCTTCCGAGGGGGCCTGCTCGTCCTCCCCCGTCCAACCGGTAATGGCGCCCACCAGCTGCTGCATCGTCACCAGCCCCGCTATTCCACCGTGCTCGTCCACCGTCAACACCATATGGATACCGGTGGTCTGCATCTCCTCGAACAGGCCATCCAGCTGCTTGGTCTCCGGCACGAACCTGGCGGGTCTGACCAGATGTATAAGGTTGCTCCCGGCTTCGATATCGCCCTTGTGCATAGCTCTTATCGCATCGCTGGTGTGAAGAATGCCGACCACGTTGTCCATGTTCTCCTTGTACATGGGGAACCTGGACCTGGGCGCCTGGTCGTAGATGTCCAGAAACTCCGAAAGGGTGGTATCCTCCTCCACCCAGGCGATCTCCGTGCGCGGCGTCATCACCTCCTTGACCAGCCGGTCTCCGAAGTTGAGAACCTTGTTCAGCATTATCGCCTCGTCGCTCTCCACCGCCCCCTCGCTCTGACCTATCGATATCACGGACCGGAGCAGCTCCTCACTCACCTGGTAGCTGCCCCTGCTACGGCCGCCAGTCAGGTTGACCACCGCCGTCCCGATCCACCGTATCAGTATGGCGAAGGGGAACAGCAGCAGTTCGAACACCGCGAAGGGCCGTATGTAGCGAAACGCCAGCCACTCCGAGTGTCTGCTGGCGAAGGTCTTCGGCACCACTTCGCCCAGTATCAGCAACAGTATGGTCACTCCCGCGGTGGAGACGACAACCGCTACACCCCGGTCCAGCCAGGCGACGGCCAGCATTGTTCCAACCGCAGCCATCGCCGTGTTGACTAGATTATTCCCCAGCAGGACCGTTGATAGGGTCTTCTCCGGCTGGTCTATCCGAGAGTACAGCCGTTTAGCACCCGTTTGACCTATGTTGACGAGGTGCAGTATGCGAATCCGCTGGAGGGATATAAAGGCCGTCTCCGAACTGGAGAAGAAGGCGGAAAGTACCAGGAACACCCCCATCAAGACCAGGCTTATGATGGTGGCTTCAATGCTCATCGGTTGTCTCCTTTAACAACACTGAGGCGACCGTATCGTGGATCGGGTGGGGCCAAAAGAAAAGACCCCGTTTCACGGGGTTAATGGCTCTGCCGATAGGTGGCTCTCTTGTCTTCTACGCTAGATCTTGGTATCAAGACAGAGGTCCATCAGGCTCGAAGGGATATCTATTCCATTTCATCCCAGCATATCATTCCCGTCTGAACGGTGTCAAAAGCCGACGGGCGCCCACCGATGTAGGGTACAATATGATCTGGGCTAGCGATCACTAGCCCTTTTTGGCGTAGTATACATGGACCTTTCAGGCATAGTCGATCTGCTTTCGGAGCATCCGGACCTCCAGCGATTCCTGGACTCGGCTGGCGTTTCGGAAGGTGCTTGGCGTGGCGCGGTGCTGGACCCCGCCAAACCCGCGGCCATCGCCGCTCTTCACCGCTCCCTTGGCAGGCCGGTGATGGTGCTGACCACCCGTCCCGAGACCGCCAGAGACCTGGCCGAGCAGCTCAACGAGTGGAGCTCCGATGCCGAAAATAGCGTCCATCTCTTCCCCGAGCCCGACGCACTTCCCTACGAACGGCGCTCGTGGGAGCAGTCCGTGGTGCTGGACCGGCTCCGGGTGCTGCACCTGCTGAGCCACCGACGAGAACCCGCCCCGATCATCGTTGCCAGCCTGCTGTCGGTCGTCATCAAGACTCTCGATGCGGGATACTTTTCCGGCATCGCCCAAACGCTCCGCCCCGGCATGCGCATCGATCCTACGGAGCTCCTAGAGGGATGGGCCAGGCTCGGCTACGAAGCCGATCGGGCGGTAGAAGTGCCGGGCACCTTCAGCCGCCGGGGCGGGATCATCGACGTCTACTCCCCCGTCGAGGAACGTCCCATCCGTCTCGATCTCTTCGGCCCAGAGATAGAGAGCATCCGCACTTTCAGTCCCCAGGACCAGCAGTCCACGGGCAGCCTCGACTCGGCCACGGTCGTACCCACAACCGAGGCTCTGGTGGAGGACGAAGAAGAGGCCCGGAGGACCATCGACCGGCTCGACCTCACCGGCTTCACTCCCGACGCTCGGGCCCGGTTCGAAGAGGTGATGCGCCAGTATATCCAGGGCGCCAGCTTCGAGGGCCGTGAGAGCTACGCCCACCTGTTCCAGCGCGGCGCCTTCTTCGACTACCTTCCCAAGGAAACGGTTCTGGTTCTGGACGATCCGACTGCCCTGGAAAACGGCTATGCCGAGCTACGTGACGAGGCCGAGGAGCTGCGGCAACAGCAGATTGAAAAGGGAGAGCTTTCCCCCTCCTTCCCCCAACCCCACCTTGAGTGGAAGGAGTTGGAGGAGCGGGTAAACGTCTTCCCCAACGTGGTCCGTATGGAGCGATGGGAGCGGTCCGGCTCCGCTCCCTCCGAGCTGGCCGGATTCAAGGCCATCCGCAACTACGGCGGCCATCTCCGCATATTCCTACGAGACCTTCGCACCCTGCTCCGGGAGGACCATCGGGTGGCTATCGTCTCCCATCAGGCCGGCCGGTTGTCGGAGCTGCTGCAGGAAGCGGACATCATCGCCGCCGTATCCAAGGACGTTTCCAAGCCTCCTCTGCCCGGCTCCATAACCCTGGCCCAGGGAGTGCTCTCCGCTGGTTGGAGCCTACAGGACGGTGGGCCTCCCCTGGACCTGTTCACCGATAAAGAGATCTTCGGATTCACCAAGCAGCGACGCGCCGTACGACGCCGTCCCGTCCGCCGCGAGGCCTTCGCATCCGAGCTCGCGGTCGGAGACCACGTCGTTCACGTCGATCACGGGATTGGCCGGTTTAGCGGCATGGCCAAGATGAACCGGACGGAGGGGGAGAGGGAATACCTGACCCTGGAATACGCCGATGGCGCCAGGCTCTACGTCCCTAACGATCAGATCGATCGAGTCAGCCCCTACATCGGTTCGGGGGATAGCGCCCCGGCACTGAATCGCTTGGGATCCCAGGAGTGGACACGCGCCAAGCGAAGGGTCAAGGAGTCCACCGAAGCCATAGCCCGGGAACTGCTGGCCCTCTATGCCCGGCGCGAAGTACAGAGGGGCTACGCATTCGGGGAGGACACCCCCTGGCAGCAGGAGCTGGAGGCCTCTTTCCCCTACGTCGAGACCCTGGACCAGTTGGAGACGATACGGGCAGTGAAGGCCGATATGGAGAAGGCGCGGCCCATGGACCGGCTCGTCTGCGGCGACGTCGGTTACGGCAAGACCGAGGTTGCCGTCCGAGCCGGATTCAAAGCGGTCATGTCCGGCAAGCAAGTGGCGGTGCTGGTACCCACTACCGTCCTGGCTCAGCAGCACCTGCACACCTTCCGTGAACGGCTCGAAGCCTTCCCCATCGAGATCGACATGCTCAGCCGGTTCCGGTCCCACAGGGAGCAAAAGCAGGTGATCGAAGCGCTGAAGACCGGCTCTGTCGATGTCTGCATCGGGACTCACCGCCTGCTTCAGAAGGACATAGAGTTCAAGGACCTCGGGCTCGTCGTCATCGACGAGGAGCAACGGTTCGGTGTCGCCCACAAGGAGCGATTGAAACGGATGCGCGAGGAGATAGACGTTCTCACCCTGAGCGCGACACCCATCCCTAGGACCATGCACATGTCCCTGGTCGGCGTCCGGGACATGAGCACCATGGAAACGCCGCCCGAGGAGCGGCTGCCCATCAAGACCTACGTTCAGGAGTACGATGAAGAGTTGGTCCGCGAGGCGATTCTGCGGGAGATGGACAGGGGCGGCCAGGTCTTCTTCGTCCACAACCGGGTGCAAAACATTAACGGCATGGCCGAACGACTGCGACGTGAGGTGCCCCGCGCCGAGATAGCCGTGGCCCACGGCCAGATGCCCGAGCAACAGCTCGAATCGGTCATGCTGGACTTCTTCGACGGACGCTACGACGTGTTGGTCTGCAGCACCATCATCGAATCGGGCCTGGACATGCCCAACGTCAACACCATAATCATCAACGATGCCGATAAGATGGGCCTCTCCCAGCTCTACCAACTCCGGGGCCGGGTGGGCCGGGGCACAGATAGGGCCTACGCCTACTTTCTCTTCGGCCGCTACCGGGCCCTGACCGAGGTCGCCGAGAAACGCCTCACCTCGATTCTCGCTGCGTCTGAATTGGGCGCCGGGTTCCGCATAGCGATGAAGGACCTGGAGATCAGGGGGGCGGGCAACCTGTTGGGCGTGGAGCAGAGCGGCCACATCTCCGCTGTCGGCTTCGACCTCTACACCGTCATGCTGGCCCGCGCCGTCGAGGAGCTCCGGTCCCAGGGTTTCGAGGTGCTGACCCCAATTGACGGGAAGGCGCCGGTCCTTCGTAGTTTGCCCTCCACCTCCATCGATCTCCCCGTCCCCGCCTACATACCCCAAGAGTATGTCCAGGAGTTGGCCCTCCGTCTCTCTCTCTACCAGCAGCTTGCCTCCGTCAGCACGGAAGAGCGGGTGGAGGAGATCGCCGCCGAGATGCGAGACCGCTTCGGCCCCCCACCCCCGGAGGTCGATAACCTGCTCTACCTGGTACACCTGAAATTCATGGCGTCTGAAGCCGGTATCAGCCGTATCAGCCGGGACGCCGCCCAGGTAGTGATCACCGTCCACGACGGCATGGTGCTGGATAGGGAGGCGCTATCGAGGATTGGGCACGGAGTTGCAGTCGGCGTCAAACGGGTCCGGCTGGACCTCAATCAGCTGGGCGGGCGCTGGCAAAGCGTCCTGGAGACTGCCATACGGGCCATCGGGAGCGGGGTTGAAGCGAAGCAGAGTAAGGAAGAAGCGGTCCGCTAGCCCTTCTACAGGAACGCCAAGACCTCCTCCAACTTCCGAATCTTGGGCTGGAAGTCCACGTGCCCTTGTAGATCGTCCCTGTCGATTAGTATCGCCTTCATACCCGCCTCCTGCGCCCCCATGACATCGGCACTGTAATCGTCGCCGACGTGCATCGATTCCTCAGGCGCTACTCCGGCTTTCTTCATCGCCAGTTTGAAAATTCCGGGGTGAGGCTTTGCTGCGCCCGCCTCCTCCGACGTCACCGCCAGGTCCAGGTGAGGCGCGAGTCTCAGCTTCTCGCACAGCTCCCAAACGTCTTGGCTGAGGTTGGTAATCAGCCCTGTCTTCACGCCTCGCTCCCTGATTGCATTCAAGACCAGCGCCGAGTCGTCGAACGCCGCCAGATCGTAGGGAATCTTCCTGAGCGACCGGAAGATCTCGCCGGCCCGATCCGCTGATATCTCGACACCGGCCCCTGCGAGTATCAACCGCTCGTAGTCTCCAAAAAAATCTCGCCTCTCGTCCTCGTTGCGCTGGGACAGGGGAGACCGGGCGTTCTCCCTCGCCATGTAATCGTCGGCCACCACATACCCTTCCAGAATCCCCCTCTTGGTCACATCGATCCCGAACTCTCGGCACGCCCTCTGCTGAACCTCCTCCCGCCGCGGCTCAAACCCCACCAACGTGTTGTACAGGTCGAAAAAGACGGCCTTGATCAATTTTCTTCCCGTCTAGATGAAGGGTCGCATTCCCTTTAGGTGAAGGGGAATATAATGTCGGGTGAGACCGGCCCGAAGTGTAGCACACGCCCATGTTGAAACTGAACCAGCGTATAGCCCAGGCAAAGGACAGCCTGCTTGACCTCCTGTTCCCCCTCTACTGCGTCGGCTGCGGTCGAGAGGGAAGCCTTATCTGTTCCCACTGTCGATCCGACCTGCCAGCAATAGAGCCTCCCTGGTGCTTCATATGCGGCCTACCTCGGGGAGGTTTCTGCGTCTGTGGCACCGACCGAAGCCGGATCTGGTCCCTTGACGGCATCCGCTCCCCTTTCCGGTTCGAAGGCGCCATCAGGGAGGCCGTCCATGGCTTGAAGTACCGCAACATTCGCGGTCTTGCCGGCGTTCTGGCCCGGTTTCTCGCCCCCTACCTGCACAGCGATGAGATTCCCGCCGACGTTCTGGTCCCCGTGCCTCTACATCGAAAGCGTCTGCGAGAGCGGGGCTACAACCAGTCGGATCTGCTGGCCCGCTGCCTTTCCGGGTTGACCGGCGTCCCCTGTAGAACGGACCTCCTATCCCGGGAGCGGCACGCCCTACCCCAGGCGCGGGCTGAGGACATACGGCAGCGCAGGTCCAACGTGGTCGATGCCTTCCGAGCCGCAGCTGGCCTCATTCAGGGCGAACGGATTCTTCTCCTGGACGACGTTACGACCACCAGCTCTACCCTAGAGGCCTGCGCCTCCGAGCTCAAGGCCGCAGGAGCCGGTTCCGTCTGGGCCATCACTGTAGCTCGGGAGCTATGAAACCCTCCTTCGTGACCTTCGTCGGCGGCTGGGGCGATACCCCCGTCGAGCGGATGATGTCCGATGCCCACAGGGCCATGGTCCGGGATACGCTAGAGCAGGCCGCAGCCACCGGTGCGTTCCAGCAGCTGGTCGTTGTCGCCGACCTCCCCGATCTCGCCGGGAGGGTTTCCGTCGAGCCTCCACTTTCCCCTTTCCACTTCGGTCGCGAGCTCCGGAGGATCACCCACAAGTACCGCATGGAGAAAGTGTTCTACGTCGGTGGTGGCGCCTTGCCTCTTCTATCAGCCGACCGCATGGCCGAGATTGCAGATCAGCTGGCCCAATCCGACGACACCGTCATCTCCAACAACCCCTACTCCGGCGATCTGATCGCCTTCACGCCGGCCGCTGCCCTCGATGACATCGAGCTCCCCGCCATCGATAATCCCCTCCCCCGGCTGTTGGAAGCGGAGGCAGGGCTGACCGGCAACAGCCTGCCCAAGGACGTTACCACCTTGCTGGACGTGGATACGCCCACCGATCTTGCTATTCTCAGCCTCTATCCATCCACAGGACCGAACCTACGAGAACACCTGGGCGCCGTTGATCTCGACACGCGGAGAATAGAGCAGATAGCCAGGCTGATGACCGTCCGAGAGTCGGAGCTGCTGGTGGCCGGTCGCATCGGCAGCTACGCATGGTCCAAGCTGGAGCAGGAGACGGCCTGCCGTACCCGGATCATATCCGAGGAGCGAGGCATGCGGACCGACGGCAGAGAGGCCCGGGGATCTGCAAGGTCGGTCCTGGGCCTCCACATCGAGCGGGTCGGCCCCGGCCGGTTCTTCGAGCATATGGCCCAGCTCGGAGAGGGGGTGATCCTGGACACCCGTGTCCTGTTCAGCCACCTCGGACTCAACCTGGAACCCTCGGACCGCTACCTATCGGACATGATGCAGCCGGACGGCATCGAAAACGAGTGGCTGCGTGAGTTCACCCAGGCCGCCATAGAAGCGCCCGTGCCGGTGGTGCTCGGCGGTCATTCCCTCGTCTCGGGAGGGCTCCTGGCCATGATAGACATCGCCTGGTCCGGCGGCGATTCATTTGACAAGGTCTAGGGCCTACTATAGACTAGGTTGCGCTTTGAAATGCCGCGTGAAAAGCATCGCAGCACAGGCGAAGAGGCACACTGAAAAATAGCGTGCCTCTTTATAGTTAAGGACCCTTGAGGACATGACCGTTCTAGCCCAACAAGACCCGGATGTCGCCAGGTTCGTAGAGTCGGAAGCAGCCCGGCAGAAGCGAAAGATCGTCCTGATCGCATCGGAGAACTACGCCAGCCGGGCCGTGCTGGAAGCCGCCGGGTCCGTCCTCACCAACAAGTACGCCGAAGGGTACCCGGGTCGTCGGTACTACGGCGGCTGCGAGTACGTGGATGAGGTCGAGACCCTGGCCATCGAGCGGGCCAAGCAGATCTTCGGGGCCGAGCACGCCAACGTCCAGCCCCACGCCGGCGCCCAGGCCAACATGGGAGTCTACTTCGCACTGCTGAAGCCCGGCGACACCGTTCTCGGCCTCCGGCTGGACCAGGGCGGTCACCTGACCCACGGCAGCCCCGTCAACTTCTCCGGCAGGTACTACAACTTCGTGTCCTACGGCGTCGACAGGGAGACCGAGCACATCGACTACGAAGAGGTTGAGGCCCTCGCCAAGGAGCACCGGCCCAAGGTCATCGTCGCCGGCGCCACAGCCTATCCTCGCTTCATAGACTTCGCCCGGTTCCGGCAGATCGCCGACGAGGTCGACGCCGTACTAATGGTGGACATGGCCCACATCGCCGGCCTCATCGCCGCCGGAGTGCACCCTTCCTGCCTGCCCCATGCCCAGGTCGTAACCTCGACTACCCACAAGACCCTGAGAGGCCCCCGGGGTGCGTTCATCCTCAGCACCGAGGAGTTGGGGTCGTCGATAGACAAGGGCGTCTTCCCCAGGATGCAGGGCGGCCCGTTCATGCACCTGATTGCCGCCAAGGCCGTGGGATTCGGAGAGGCGATGCAGCCCGAGTTCGTTGAGTACCAGAAATCTGTGGTTGAAAACGCTAAAATCCTCTCCGACGAGCTCCAGGACCAGGGCTTGCGCATAGTCTCCGGCGGCACGGACAACCATCTGATGCTGGTGGACGTTTCCGTCCTGGGCATCACTGGCGCCGAGGCCGAAGAAGCCCTGGATTCCGTCAACATCACCGCTAACAAGAACACCATCCCCTACGATACCAAACCCCCGAGAGTGACCAGCGGCCTGCGGTTGGGGACGCCGGCAGTCACCAGCCGGGGCTTCGGGCCGGAGGAAATGTCCAAAATCGCCCGGCTCATGTACCAGACCATCACCAACCTGAACGATAGTACGGTCTCCAGCCAGGTCAAGGAAGAGGTGGAGGCCATCACCAGCAAGTTTCCCGTCCCCGGCATCGACTATTAAGTTTCCATAATGATTGTCTGGCTATGCTATAATTCCAGCGAGAAACGGCGGTTACAAAGGTCGGAGATACCAGTTGAGAACCTATGAACTAGTCACTATTTTTACCCCTGAAACCCTCGACGATGCAGTACCGGACAGTACCGAGCGAGTCCACAAGCTGATCTCGAACAAGGGAGGCGCCATAGGCCGGATACAGCACTGGGGCAAACGCCGGCTCTCCTATCCCATCAACCACCACACCGAGGGCCACTACGTCCTCACCAACTTCGAGATGGAACCCACCGAGATGTCTACCCTCGATTCGGAGCTTCAGGTCTCCGAAGAGATTCTGAGACATATGATCGTTCGGGTCGATGAGGAGGTGCTGAAAGCAGAGATCGCAGCCGGCCAAGCGGCCGCTGCAAGGCAGGCGGAGCAAGCCGCAGCTCGGGCCGCGGCCCAGGCTGAAAGTGAGAAGGCTCGCGAAGCCGAAGCAACCGTAGCGGCCGAGTCGGCAACGGCTACCGCCGAGGATGCGACGCCAACGGCCACCGCAGAGGACACCCAGGCCGAGGCTACCGCCGAAGAAGCTCCCGCAGCGACGGAAGAGGAGCCCGCAACGGCGGAGGCCAAAGTGGAGACCGTAGCTGCTGATGCCGCCCCAGTCGAGACCGACGA
The DNA here is from genome assembly GCA_965197645.1 of Dehalococcoidia bacterium. Taxonomy (GTDB): domain Bacteria; phylum Chloroflexota; class Dehalococcoidia; order Plut-88900; family Plut-88900. Next base: position 2,509,800 of record OZ240219.1, read on the forward strand.
TGGCAAAGGCGGCCCACCCACTGAGAGTGAGACCCCGACTGCCAGCGACGAACCGGAAACCGAAGAGCCGGCCAAAGAGGATGGCGACGAAAGCGAGTCGAAAGGAGCGTCTTAGCCATGGTGGGGCTGAACAAGATGCTGGTAATCGGCAACGTGGGAACGGATCCCGAGATGCGGTACACTCCCAATGGCAACCCGGTGACCTCCTTCCGGCTGGCTACCAGCAGATCCTATACCGATAGGGAAGGCGAGAAGAAGCAGGACACGGAGTGGTTCACCATCGTAGCCTGGAACCAGCTGGGTGAGCAGTGCAACCAGTATCTTACCAAGGGCCGCCGGGCCTACGTCGAGGGGAGACTCAAGAGTAATTCCTGGGAAGGACCCGACGGGCGGACCCGGTTCACAAACGAGATAATCGCCCAAAGAGTCCTTTTCCTCGATAGACAGCCTACCGCCCAGCTGGGCGAAGAGTACTCGCCGGCGCCCACCGCTGACGACCCGGTGATGCAGCCCGATGACCTACCATTCTAAGAATCTACATCGTCAGGAGAGAACAGTAAGTTGACTACAAGGCCAAGAGGCCCCAGAGAGCGAAGACCGGGACGGCCCCGATTCTTTCATCGCCGCAGGGTATGCTCCTTCTGCGTTGATAAGCGAGACCACATAGACTATAAGGACCCCGTAGCGTTGCGCCGCTACGTTTCCGACCGGGGCAAGATAGAGCCCAAGCGGAAGACGGGGACCTGTGCCAAGCACCAACGGGTCCTCACTACGGCCCTCAAGCGCGCCCGGCACATAGCCCTCCTTCCCATGGCCCCCACCCATCTGTCAGAGACAGGCCAGATCAACGTAATCCAGTAACATCATTCCACCGCTGATAACATCGGTATCCGACACCAACCTTCAGGCCTCGCCCCAACACCGGCCAGCGTGTCCGGCCGTTCCCGATGTAATCTTCCCCTGCTTCCAAAGATATGATGAAGGCTGCTGAAGAGATACGCATAGGAATGCTGGGACTCGGGGTGGTGGGTGGCGGCGTAGCCCGGGTCCTGACCGAAAAATCGGGCGACCTGTGCCTCCAGGCCGGCGCCTCCCTCGTGCTTCATAACGTCCTGGTACGTGATCCAGGAAAGTCTCGCTCCTTTGGCGTCCCCCAAACGCTGCTGACCACCTCTCCCCAAGACGTCCTCTGCGACCCGGATGTGGATATCATCGTAGAGGTGATGGGTGGCGAGTCTCCCGCCTGTGACTTCATTCAAGAGGCCCTGGCCGGCGGCAAGCACGTTGTAACCGCCAACAAGGAGGTAATCGGTAAGCATGGCCCCGAGCTGGCCAAGCTGGCCAGACGGAAGCAGGCGGCCCTCCTCTACGAAGCCAGTGCCGGCGGGGGCATACCCCTAATCGGCACCCTGACCGATGACCTCTCCGCCGACAACATCACTTCCGTCCGGGCGATTATCAACGGCACCACCAACTACATCCTGACGCGGATGGCCCAGGAGGAGATGGATTTCGCCGATGCCCTGAACGAGGCCCGGAACCTGGGCTATGCCGAGCCCGACCCGACCGATGACATCGAGGGGATAGACGCGGGCCACAAGCTGGCCATCATGGCCTCCCTGGCCTTTCACACCGATGTACGCTCCGGAGACGTCTACCGGGAGGGGATCTCCAACCTGGCGGCCCGGGACTTTCAGTACGCCAAGGAACTGGGTTACACCATCAAGCTGCTGGCCATCGGCAAAGACCGCAACGGATCGGTGGAGGTACGGGTGCACCCGACCTTCCTGCCCGAAGAGCTGCTCCTGGCCAAGGTGGACGGCGTCTTCAACGCCGTTCAGATAGACGCCGACGTGGTAGGCTCCCTGCTCCTCTACGGCAGAGGCGCCGGTCCCCTGCCGACGGCCAGCGCCATCATCTCGGACGTGGTCAAGATCGCTCGCAACGGCGCTTCGGGAGTGGCTCACCGCTTCGAATCGCCCCGCGGCGCCGGCAAGACGATCCAGCCCATAGACGACATCGAGACCCAGTACTATATGCGTATGACTGTAGAGGACACCTTCGGGGTACTGGCCCAGATCACCCGTACCCTGGGCGACAATCGTATAAGCCTGGCCTCAGTAATCCAGAAGGAGGCCAACGAGTCCAACCAGACCGCCGAGATCGTGCTCATGACCCATCCCGCCCTGGAGCGGTCCGTCAAGACCGCCATCACAGAGATGGAGAGCCTGCCGGTGGTGAAGGAGATAGGAAACCTGGTACGGGTGGAGGCCTAAACACCCGGTTATCGATGTGAGATGAGCAAGGGACTCCTGGACCGCTACGCCGACCACCTCCCCCTCACCAACTCCACCCCTATCCTCACGATGGGGGAGGGCGATACCCCCCTGGTCCGCTCCCAGCAGCTGGGCCAAGAGCTGGGCGTGGGAGAGCTCTACTTCAAGCTGGAGGGCTGCAACCCCACCGGCTCCTTCAAAGACCGGGGCATGGTGCTGGCCGTCGCCAAGGCGGTTGAATCGGGCAGCGAGGCGGTTATGTGCGCCTCCACCGGCAACACCAGCGCCTCGGCCTCGGCGTACGGGGCCCGGTTCGGCCTGACCACCTATGTCCTGGTGCCCAAGGGCAAGATCGCCAGGGGCAAGCTCGCCCAGGCCATCGCCCACAACGCCCAGGTCATCCAGATAGATGGAGGATTCGATCAGACCCTTCAGCTGGTGAAACAGCTCACCGAGACCCATCCCATCTCCCTGGTGAACTCCATCAACCCCTTTCGGCTGGAAGGCCAGAAAACCGCCGCATTCGAGATAATCGAGGAGCTGGGGAGAGCACCGGACTATCTGTGTATACCCGTGGGCAACGCCGGCAACATCACCGCTTATTGGATGGGATTTAAGGAGTATGCCGATAAGGGCCTGGCGGATGCTCGGCCCAGGATGCTGGGGTTCCAGGCAGAAGGCGCGGCGCCCATCGTCTACGGTAGACCGGTGCCCTACCCGGAGACCGTGGCCTCGGCCATCCGCATAGGCAACCCGGCCAGTTGGAAGGGCGCTTTGACCGCCAGAAACGAGTCGGGCGGCCTGATAGATAAGGTGAGCGACGACGAGATAATGGACGCCTACGGCATGTTGGCCAGCCGTGAGGGCATCTTCGGCGAACCCGCCTCGGCCGCTTCCCTGGCCGGTCTGAAAAAGCTGGCCGATCAGGGGAAGGACTTTCGGGATAGTACCGTCGTCTGTGTCATCACGGGCACCGGCCTCAAGGACCCCGACGCCGTGTCCTCGGTGAAAACGCCCATGTCCGAGTCGTCCCCCGACATCGCCGACGTCGAGAGGGTAATCAAAGTTGGAGTCCTCTAGACATAACTCACGGAGAGCACCCTGATAGACCAAGCCGCCATAGAGAAGGCCGTTGCCGACATCATAGTAGCTATCGGGGAGGACCCTGATCGAGAGGGACTTCGCGACACCCCGAAGCGGGTCGCCCGGGCCTACGCCGAGATCTTCTCCGGTCTGGGCAAAGACCCTGTCGAGGAGTTGAGGGTCGGCTTCGAAGAGGGTCATCGGGAGATGGTCATCATCAAAGACCTGCCCTTCTACTCGATGTGCGAGCACCACCTGCTGCCCTTCATGGGCACCACCCAGCTGGGCTACATACCGGATGGCAAGGTCATAGGCGTGAGCAAGCTTGCCCGGCTCGTCGAAGTCCTCTCCCGGCGCCCCCAGCTTCAGGAGCGGCTCACCACCGAGATCGCCGACACCATCACCCGGGCCGTCAACGCCGATGGTGTGGCCGTCCTCACCTCGGCGGAGCACCTGTGCATGACCATGCGAGGCATAAAGAAGCCGGGCAGCAAGGTGGTAACCTCGGCTATGAGAGGCTATTTCAGAAAGAGCGCCAAGACCCGCTCCGAGTTTCTCGCCCTCGTGGGACAGAGCTAGCTCAGCCATATAGCAGACTTATGACCAGCCTATCCACCAGCCAGGAAACCTTCGACTCCCTTGAGGAAAGGTGGCTGGACGTCCTGGACCACTCCATCAACAACAACGTCTTCTATACGCCCACCTGGCAGCGAATGTGGTGGCAGGAGTTCGGGGCCGATAGCCAGCTCCACCTGTTCGGGTTCAGCCGAAACGGTGTCCTGGAGGGCGTTGCCCCGCTGATGATCTCCGATGGACAGCTCACCTTCGTGGGCAGCAATGACGTTTGCGACTACATGGACGTTGTGGTCAGAGAGGGGTCCGAGGATGAGGTCTACCCCCGTTTCGTCGACCTTATGATGGAGCTGGACTGGCGGACCCTATTCCTCTCAGGCATAACCGAGCGATCGGCCACCTACGAACGGCTTCCCGACCTGCTGAAACAGCAGGGCCTCACGGTGGAGGTCAGGGCGGAAGAGGTGTGCCCCAAGATCAATCTCCCCGGCACCTGGGACGAGTACCTTGCCAGCCTCCGAAAGAAAGACCGGCACGAGCTGAGACGAAAAATGAGAAGGCTTGAAAATGCCGGTGACGCCAGCTATCATACTGTCCACAATTCTGACGCGTTCCACGACGACTTGGAGGAGTTCCTTTCTCTCCTGATAAACAGCCGGGCCGATAAAGCCCAGTTCATGACCGCAGAGCGGCAAGGGTTCTTCTACTCGGCCCTCAGTAACATGGCCGAGAAGGGCTATGTGAAGCTGATATTCCTAGAGCTGGACGGCATCCGAGTCTCCTCCGCGGTCTGCTTTGACTACAATAACTCCTTCTTCTTGTACAACAGCGGCTACAACCCGGACTACTCGTCGCTGAGTGTCGGGTTGATTCTCAAGGCCTACTGCCTCAAAGAGGCGATAGAGGAAGGAAAAGACCAGTTCGATTTTCTGAGGGGAGCGGAACCTTACAAGTACCATCTGGGCGCCCAGGACGAGCCGATATACCGGATCTCAGCGACGAGATAGGGACTGACGACTCTCCCAGTACCCGCAACGAGCTGCCACCCATGGATTGTGACACCTTAAAGATAGCTGTGATCAGCGTTCACGGTTGCCCCTTGGCCCGGCTGGGAGAGCGGGATACCGGCGGCATGAACGTCTACCTTCTTCAGCTCGCCAAGGAGCTGGGAGCGAGGGGAGTTCTCGTCGATGTCTTTACCCGCTATCACGACCCGGCCGACCCCCAGGTGGTAGACCTGGGCCCCAATGCACGGGTGGTCCACATCAAGGCGGGAGATTGGGACGAGACCAAGAGCAACATCTACCGCCTCCTGCCCGAGTTTGTCGACAATCTAATCGCCTTTCAGAGCGCCAACAACCTGAGCTATGATCTATTCCACAGCCACTACTGGCTCTCCGGAACGGCGGTATCGCTGCTGAACCAGTACTTCAACCTGCCTCACATCGCCAGCTTCCATACCCTGGGCGAGGCCAAGATTAGAGCGCTCTCCAGCGAGTCGGAGAGCGACATCCGGATACAGTCTGAGCGGTCCATCCTCGATACTGCGGACCGTATCATCGCGGTCAGCACCCAGGACCGCAGCCACATGATCGACTACTACGAGGCGCCTTCAGAAAAGATACGGGTCATTCCCTGCGGCGTGGATATGGAGGTCTTCAGGCCCCGCGACAAAGCCCAGGCACGAAGAGAGTTGGGTATCTCGGACTCCAAAGTCCTACTCTACGTCGGGAGGGTACAGGCCCTCAAGGGCCCCGATCTCTTGTTGAAGGCCATCGGTTGCCTGGACGATGACGAAAAACAGGGCCTCAGGCTGCTGGTAGTCGGCGGAGACAAGGACGGGGACGAAGACATCATCCGCCTCAGGGAACTCGCTCGCGAGCTGGGCATCGCCGATATGGTCAGCTTCCTGGGCATCGTGGGCCAGAGCCAGGTATCGAGGTACTACAACGCCGCCGACGTGGTCATAGTGCCCTCTCACTACGAAAGCTTCGGCCTGGTAGCCGCCGAGGCGTTGGCGTGCGGCACCCCTGTTGTCGCCTCAAGGGTCGGAGGGTTGACCGAGACCGTCAAGGACGGGGTGAACGGCTACCTGGTCTCGTGGCGCTGCCCGGAGTCCTTCGCCGAGCGGATAGAGCTTCTCCTGAACAACGAGTATCTGAGAAATGCCCTGGGCGCTCAGGCCCGGAAGTCGGTGGCCAGGCTCAACTGGCCCGTGGTGGCGGACCAGGTCCAAGAGCTGTACCGCACCGTCGCTGAGAGCCGTAACTAGGCGGGCTTCACAGCCTGCGTTCGTACCAGAGGGTAACCGCCCTTCTCTTGAACCCCCCGCCAGTGTAGATCTTGTGGGCGCTGGGGTTCCCACTGTCCACCGTCAGGTGTACCTCGTCCGCCCCCGCGCCTCTCAGGTAATCTACGCCTGCCCTCATCACCGCCACCCCTAGACCGAGGCCTCGATACTCAGGATGGCTGCCCATCATCCCTATGAACCCCGTCTTCGTTCCCCCCACCTCTTCGATGCGGGTCCAGTTGAACCCTATGGGCTTCTCTCCCTCGACGATGAACAGGATTCCTTCGGGGCGGTAGATGCTCATGTGCGCCCGGTACCGGACGTCTTCGATGGTGTTTGGGCAGAATCCCCAGTGGCGGCTGAAGGATAGGTTCAGGATACTCATCAGGTTTTCCTCGTCCCCCTCGGCCCACGAGCGCAAACGGAACCCCGAAGGTATCATCGGCGGCGGCACCTGGGATGGATCGCTCTGGCCCATCTCCCAGTACTTGCGAACCTGCTTGAACCCCATCTCCTTTGCCAGGCGACGGGTACGCAGCGCTCCGTACGGCGTGGGGATGTGAGCGATCTTTATCCCCGTCTTCTCCGCCAGCTCCACCGATCTTCCCACCAACCCGGCTCCGGCGCCCCGACCCAGATATTCCGGGTCCACGCCGCCCTCCATCACTATCCTCTTCAACGGGTACTCCAGCGAGTTCTGCAGATAACCTATGGGCCTGTCGCCTTCATAGGCTAGGAAAAGGTCCTCTTCGGGATTGAGGTTCGGCTGACCAAGCCGCTCCCTTATACGATCGCTGTTGATCGCCGTCCACCAGGTGTCTGGGCCGTGCACCCGTACCGACAGGTCGAAGAAGGCCTCCAGGTCGCTCCAGCGGAAGTTCTTGACGTGGATAGCTATGGAGTTCTCCCGGAAAGTGAAGGTTGAGTGTCGAGATTGTTTAGGGTTGACACTTCGGCCACGATTGTAGCAAAGTAATTCGTCGCCAGCAATTGAACACACCCCAGGATACCCCCCCGATCCTAGACTCACCAGGAGACCATTGATGGATTCAACCCCCCAACGAGTGGCAGTAGTCACACCTCACCCCGACGACTTCGAGATCGGGTGCGCCGGAACGGTAGCGAAGTGGATCAAAGAGGGGGCCGAGGCGGTACTGATAGTATCCACCAACGGAGACAAGGGCACTGAAGACCCCGAGATGACGTCCGAGAAGCTGGCCGCCATCAGACGGCAGGAACAGCTGAATGCCGCTGAGGTGATCGGTCTCAAGGAGGTGGTCTTCCTCGATTACCCGGACGGCAGCCTAGAGGACAGCGTGGAGTTCCGCGGCCAGCTCGTCCGGCTGTTCCGCCTCCACAGGCCGGAGGTGGTCTTCACTACGGACCCTTTCCGGCGCAGCCATTACATCCATCGGGACCATCGCATGGCCGGCCACGTATCATTGGACGCGGCTTTCCCCTACGCCCGGGACAGGCTCCACTTTCCCGATCATGCCAAAGAAGGGTTGATGCCCCACAAGGTCCAGCAGCTCTACTTCTGGGGCAGCGAAGACCCGGACACTTTCGAGGATATCTCCATCTCCATAGACCTGAAAATCGAGGCTCTCAAGTGTCACCTCAGCCAGATCTCCGCCGACGACGGATGGAACGTGGACGAGGGCATCAGGGAATGGGCCAGCAGCCATGGCAAAGACCACAGTATGGAGTATGCCGAGGCCTTCCGGGTCTTTAACTTCCGCGATTAACGAAGGTGTCTGTTGTTTGATCTACATTCCCACATCCTTCCCGGCCTCGACGATGGCGCAAAATCGATGCGTGAGGCGGTCGAGATGGTCCGGGTTGCCGCCGAGGACGGCACCCGGGCAATTCTAGCGACACCCCACAGCAAGGACGTGCAGGAAGCATCGGCCCACCGGCAGGTGCTCGACGCCATCGACACCCTTCGAAGCCAGGCCAAGGCCGCCGGAATCGACATCGATATCCTGCTGGGAATGGAAAACCACGTGACACCGAACCTGCCACTCCTGGTCGAAAAGGGCGTGGGCTATCCGATAAACGGCCATGGCTACATCCTAGTCGAGCTACCTTTCCACAGCTACCCCGACTACGTTGACGATGTGCTATCGGAGCTTCTGCATGAAGGCTACACACCCATCGTGGCCCATCCTGAGCGGCAGGAATCGATACAACGGGACCTCTCCATCATGGAGCGGCTGGTGGAACTAGGGATCATGGGACAGGTGACGTCCACCAGCATCACCGGCAGGTTTGGACCCGACGTCTTACAGTTTGCGCGGACCCTGATGGAGAGAGACCTGGTCCATCTCATAGCATCCGATTGTCATCGGCCCACCGGGCCCCGGTCTCCGGCCATGGCGGAGGCGGTGAAGGAGGCGGCCAGGCTTGTGGGCGCCGATAGGGCTAACGCGATGGCCGTATCCATCCCCCAAGCCATCCTGGAGGGCCGGCCGGTGGAGATGGGCTTGCCAGCCAAGAAAAACAGTTGAAAGCGGTGAAACATGGGCTATAGCGAGCTACAAGACCGCCTGGCGAACGATGAGATAGTAGTCCTGGATGGCGGTATGGGGACGGAGGTAAAGCGACGGACCGGCAAGCCTGGGACCAGCGTCCTAGCCGTGAACGAAATGGTCGAGTCTCCCGACCTGATCAAGAGCATTCACACCTCTTACATCGATGCCGGCGCCGACGTGATCACCGCCAACACCTACGACTTGAACGGCCCGGCCCTGGCTAAACCCGGCCTCGACGCCGATGATGCCTGGCCCTTGACATCGCAGGCCGTTCGTATCGCCCGGGAAGCCAGGGAAGAGGCAACAAACGGCCGGGATGTCCTCATAGCCGGCTCCCTCGGCCCCCTGGGCTCCGACTACGATCCCGACGACGTCCCCGACTACGATACCTGCCTCGCCGCCTACCGGGAACAGGTCGAGGTTATGGCAGATGAAGGGGTGGACATGGTCCTGGTAGAAACGACGGCCCGGGTGCGGTCTGCCAGAGCCGGGGTTGCTGCGGCGGCGGAAGTTGGCCTGCCCGCCTGGGCCGCACTCCTGGCCGATGATCACGGCCGGGTGAAAAGCGCTGAGCCGCTGGACGCTGCCGTTGATACCCTCGTCTCCGAGGGCGCTTCAGCCGTCCTCATCAACTGCACTCAACCGCCCCAGGTATCAAGGGCCATGGAGAGTTTGTCCCAGTATCAGCGGGTCCCCTTCGGGGCCTACGCTCAGGCGGCAGTCTACACAGGCAAGGGTTGGGAGTTCGGACCATCCAGGACTCCTCAGGAGTATCTCGACTGCGCCCGAGACTGGGTCTCGAAGGGCGCCCGAATCGTCGGCGGCTGCTGCGGCACCAACCCGGACCACATCAAAGCTCTCCGGTCCCATTTCTCCCAGCCGTAACGGGGCATTCCCCTACCCCTCGTTGACAACGCCGTCGGCTCGAACCTAAGATTACTCCAGTCCCAAGCTAGGAGGAGCTCATGGCCGCTTCCAATCTCGCAGGAAAAGTCCAGACCGTTCTCGGGACCATCGAACCCGACGACCTAGGGGTAACTGTCACCCACGAACACCTGTTGATGAACTTCAAACCCCTTTTCGTCGAGCCGACCACCGCCGGGGACAGGGGCATCTCCCAGAGACCGATCACGCTGGACGATCTGGCCTGGATCCGGTTCAACTGGGCCAGCCACTGGAGCCATCTGGGGCTGGAAAACGAGACCGAAGCCATTGAAGAGGTCGCCCTGTACTATCGGGCCGGCGGCCAGAGCCTCGTCGAGGCCAGCAGCATCGGGCTGGGACGGGACCCGATGGGCCTGGCGAGGATCTCCCGGGCCACGGGCCTCAACGTGATCATGGGTTCGGGCTACTACCTGGACAACTTCCAGACCGACGCATGGCGAAACGCCAGCGAAGACCAATTGGTCGAAACGATAATCGGCGACCTCACCGAAGGCGTAGACGACACGGGCATCAAATCGGGCATCATCGGCGAAATCGGATGTTCCTGGCCGTGGACCGATAACGAGCGAAAGTCGGTCCGAGCCGCCGCTCGCGCCCAGCGAGAGACGGGCGCTCCCCTCATCATCCACCCCGGCCGTCATCACTCGGCGCCGAAGGAGATCACCCAGGTCATCGCCGAGTCCGGCGGAGACCTGAGTCGCACGATCATGAGCCACATCGATCGCACCATCTCGGACATCGACATCGTTCTGGACCTGGCCAAGACCGGCTGCTGCCTGGAGTACGATCTGTTCGGCCTCGAGAGCGCCATCTATCCCTTGGCGCCCGTAGACATGCCCAACGATGGCGCGAGAGTAGACCACATCATCCGCCTGGCACAGGAGGGGCATCTGGAGCAGGTGGTCGTCGCCCACGATACCGCCTTCCAGACCCGCTACGTCCGATACGGAGGCCACGGCTACGCCCATCTGTTGAACAACGTAGTGCCACTGATGCGCCGCAAGGGCATGACCCGGGAGCAGATCGACACGATATTCATCGAGAACCCCAAGCGCGTCCTGACCTTCACTTAGAGTGGCTTGGCCCGACCACGGCCGCGCAGCTAACCAGACGGCCCCATTCAGTCCTCGCCCCCGAACCGGGCCTAGACTACAGTCCAGCGATCCTTACTCTGTCCTCACTTCGCTGGTCAGCTGATCTCACGCACTTCATCAGCCCCGGGACACGGATCAACCGTCTCCCAACGGGGTCTACCGCCACGTTGAAAAGCTCCAACGTGGTTGCTCCCAACAAGGGCCCCACTCCGGGCTCTCCCACCACTACGAGTACAGTCCGTTCTCGATCTCCAATCCGGACTCTCGCTTCCCCAACTTCGTACTCCACAGTCCGATCATCGGCTAACTGAAACGGTACTGATTCCAGGGATTCGATGCCCAAGTCACGCGCTGTCTCTTGGGGAATGACGGTGTGGGTTGCACCCGTATCGACTAGCGCCTCTACGTCCAGCCAGCGGCCTCCCTCAACGTAGCCGACCTGAACTTGTACGGAGAATGTGCCCATATCTTTAGCTCGCCGCTATCAATTCTACCATAGCCTCTTCTTTCCACGATGCTGTCATGCACATCCACCACTCGAACCAGTACCAACCTTCGCTTATCTCCTCTCCTGTTATGGGTGCAGGGCCTCGCCCTGCCTCTGGCAGGGGGTTGGGAGATGTGCCCCCAGAATTCAAAACGTCCCAGGGCAGGTGGCTCCGACAACCTCTCAACTGAAACCGTACAACCGCGCCGCGTTGGAGTAACTTATCTTCTCCTGCTCATCCTCCGGCACCCCCGCCAGCACCTCCTGCAGCACCTTCCTCGAGTTGGGCCACGTCGATTCCCGGTGCGGATAGTCGGAACCGAACATAATGTTGTCCACGCCTATGACCTCTCGGAGGGCTATGCCCAGGGGGTCCTCCTGAAAACACACGAACACGTTCCGACGAAAGACATCGCTGGGCGTCTTGCCGTCCTTGAACTTTATCTCGGTCACGTACCGGTGCTTCTCGTAGGCCATGTCCATTTGCCAGATGAAATAGGGCGCCCAAGAGAGCTCGTACTCCACCACGCCGACCTTCAGCTTCGGATGGCGCTCGAAGACGCCGCCGAAGATCATGTTGGCCACCGAGCGACGAACCCAATAGTCCTGAGTGGCACGAAAGGCCGACGTACCCCGAACACCGGCGTTGTTGGCAAAGGCGCCGATGCGCCCGGGCCCCGGCCTAGCTGATCCCGAATGCATGCCGATGGGCAGCCCGATCTCCTCGGCAGCGGCCCAGAACGGCTCGAACTCCGGCTCGTCATAGTGGCGCTCCTCGGACTGGTACGCCGGAATCACCAACCCACTGAGCCCCATTTTGGCGCAGCGCCGGGCCTCGGTCACAGCCTCGCCGATGTCATCGAAGCTGATCACCCCGGTGCCCTTCAGCACTCCTGGATAGGCTCGACCAAAATCCGCCGACCAATCGTTCAGCGCCCGAAAGCAGGCCGAAAGGAGCTCGCCGCGGACGTCGACGGTATACAGCCTCGTGCCGATGGTGGAGTAGACCAGCTCTCCCACCACCCCATCCACCTCCATTGCCTTGAGCCGCTCGTGGGGATCGTAGGCCGCAGCGGGCGACTCTTCGTAGCTGCCCTCGATTTGCAGCTTCTCCAGGTCCGTGTACCGGCGTCCCGCTTGGGTGGGTCCTCCGATGGAGCCGATCAGTATGTCTTCATCGACTACCCAGTTATCGACGTCCCCCTGCCGTACAACCCGGGGCGCCCTGTCACGGAACTCCCGTTCCGTGTAGTTCTGCCACAGGTCCGGCGGCTCCACCACGTGAGAGTCGGCCGAGATCAGCCTGTCCAGCGCCATAACTGCCCGTCCTTCAACAGGGTGTGAAAACTCCTTTTAGACCATCCCACCAGTCTTCTTCCTGCTCAGGAAGAGGGTAGAAATTGGATCTGAGGGACACCCTCAGACCCCCGGCAAAGGGGCTTCGCTCCTCTGCACACCTCATCGTTCGTCAGTCGGTTACCCTTCCGACCTCTTCTTCGCCAGCGAGCTGATCGCCTCCATCACCACCCTGTTGGCAATGACGGACGTGATGTTGCCCGGGGTATCCCAGGCCGGCAGCACCTCGCTCACGTCCATCCCTACTATGTTCACCCTGGACACGATGTACCGCACCGCCCGCAGCAGCTCCATGGAGGTCATCCCGCCCGGCTCCAGGCCCCCCGTCCCGGGGGCGTGGCTGGGATCCAGCACGTCGATGTCCACCGAAAGGAACATATACTCGGGGCCGTCCAACGCCTCGTTGATGGCGTCCTCCAGCACGGCGTCGAACCCCCGCTCCTCTATCTCCGACATCAGGTGCCAGCGCATCCCCTGCTCTTTCATCCAGCGGAATATACTGGGCGGAGGCAGGTAACCCCGCAGGCCCACTTCGATGTAGTTCTCGCCCTTCACGATTCCCCGCTCGAGGAGCCGCCGTACCGGGGTGCCGTGGTTGACGAGAGAACCCCCGTAGCTCTCCGGGAAGGTATCGGCGTGGGCATCGAAGTGAAGCACGCCCACGTTTCCGTTTCCGTATCGTTCGGCGACCGCCGTGGTATCGGGCAGCACAATGGTATGGTCTCCTCCCAGCACGATAGGGACCGCCCCCACGTCCACCACCTCTTTCACCTTGCTGCGGATCGCCTCCATGCTCTCGTCGACCATGTTGGGAGGGCAGTTTGCGTCGCCGTAGTCCACGGCCTTGAGTATCTTCAAAGGCTGTACGCCCATGCCGAGGTGATGACTGGGCCAGGGCGGGCTGCCCACGTAGTTGGCCGCTCGGATTGCGTTGGGCCCGAACCGCTGTCCGGGCATTATCACCGCCCCACTATCGAAGGGAGCGCCGACGATGGCGACGTCGGGCTCCATCTCCCTCAGCTCGTCGGCATCCATGGCGTAAGGGAAATGGTTGAAGGTCTGGAGTCCTACGTAGCTGGGTCCGCCGCCGGGCGGGTTCAGGTCGGGCATCCTAATCGCCTCCGCTGATCGGGCCGTCTTTATCTGCTCCGCTTGAGGGCCAGTGCACTTATCACCTCCAGCACCACCCGGTGCGCCACCTCGGCGGTCACCGCTCCGTGATCATCGAAGGGGGGCGAAACCTCGACCAGGTCCATCGCCACCAGGTCTACCGCAGCTACTATGCGCCTCATGGAACGCAGCAGCTCGCTGGGGAGGATCCCGCCCGGTTCAGGGGTTCCGGTACCTGGAGCAAACCCTGGGTCCAGCACGTCTATATCCACTGAGAGGTAGATGTATTCGGGCCCGTCCAAAGCCTCGTTTATAGCCTGTTCGATAACCTCATTGAAGCCCCGGTCCTCGATCTCCGCCATCAGGTGCCAGCGCATCCCCTGGGCCTCCATCCACTGCCACACCTCCTCCGGCGGCCAGTAGCCTCGAAGCCCGATCTGCACGAAGTTCTTGGCGGGAACGGCCCCGCTGTCTATGAGCCTACGCATCGGGCTGCCGTGGGCAATTAACGCCCCGCCGAAGCTGTCGGGAGCCGTATCCGCGTGGGAGTCGAAGTGGATGATGCCCACCTTGCCGTGTCCCCATCTATCGGCCACGGCGGTAGCCGAGGGCAGCGTTATCGAATGGTCGCCGCCTAGCACCACCGGTAGGACCCCGGCGCCCACCACTTGACCCACCTTGTCCAGAATCGCCTGGTGGGCCAGCTCCAGCGAGTGGGGCGAGCAGTTGGCGTCCCCGAAGTCCACCACCTTCAGCACCTGGAACGGCTTCACACCCGTGGGTATGTGGTACATCGGCTCCACCGGGCTTCCGCCCACGTACCCCGCCGCCATCCGTATCGCTCGGGGGCCGAAGCGCGTGCCCGGCCGGATGGTGGTGCCCATGTCGAAGGGTGCGCCCATGATGGCGATGTCCGGCTTCGTTTCCCGAAGCTCCTCCAGCGTGGACACGTAGGGCAGCTTGGAGAAGGTCGCCAGGCCGATGTAGGAGGGTTCGCCGTATTGCGAATAGTCGTTGGTCATAGTTCCGCCATTCTACAGAGTGGACATATGGCGTTCAAGCCGACCTGCTGGATAGCGGTCTCGCCCTAGGCGTACCCGTCCAGTGCACTGTGTCCCTTTCAGGCGGCATGCCAAGGCGGAGACGGCTGGCATTTGACCCGTTGCCGCTCCAAACGTATATTTACCCTCAACCCACTCTCCGGAGGTATACCATGGCGGACACCGGCCAGGAATTCATCAGCTATTACTCGGGCTTCCCTTCCTTTTTCAAGTCTCCCATCATCACGCCCAATGACATCGAAGAAGGGATGGTCGTCGTTGCCGGCGTGCCCCTGGACGAGGGGATCAACATGGGAAGGAAGGGCGCCCGGTATGGCCCGCGAGGCATCCGCGAGGGCACCTACAAGTATCGAACGGTGCAGGAGGTGGCCGAGGACCGCACCACGGTGGACATCGACTCTAACCTCGGGTTCCGGTACAAGGGCGACCACGTCATAGGTGATATCGGCGACTTCGCCATTTCGCCCCAGGACATTCTACAGACCACCGAGAACGTGGCCAACGGAGTGAGCGACATAGTGCAACGAGGCGGGCTGCCCGTGGTCCTGGGAGGCGACCACTACGTCTGCTATCCCTCCTTTCTCGGATTCGCCCGGGGGATGATCGAGCGAAAGTCCAACCCCCGCATCGGCTATCTTCACATAGACAGCCACGCCGACTTTTGGGACCAGCTCCAGGGAGCGAGCCGATACAATCACGGCACCTCGGTGCGGCGCATCAGCGAAAACTCCTCCATCTCCTACAAGAACATGGCCTGGCTTGGGCTCAACGGCGCCGGCATGGACCCCGAGCAGTACCGGATGTATACCAATCACAGCCTGAAGATGCTCACTGCTAAGATGATGATGGACAGGGGCATCGATGAGGCCGTCAAGGAGGTGATGGAGGTGGCCGCCGAGAGCGTAGACGCCGTCTACGTAAGCATAGACATCGACGTGGTTGATGGCTCGGAAGCTGCCGGCACAACAGCCTGCGTATACCAGGGAATCCGCGCGAGAGAGTTCCTCTACCTCACCTCGGTGCTCAGCCAGTTCGACATCGTCAAGGGCATCGACATCTGCGAGGTGTCCCCACCCCTGGACCCCACCGGCCGAACGGTCCACTTGGCGGCACTGGGCGTCCTGTCCGTGCTGAGCCCCAAGCTCTTCGATACCGTCGACATGACCACGGGAAAGGTACTGGAAGGCCACTCCGGCTTCAGCTACTAGAGCCAGGTTACATTCTTAGCCGGCAACCGATAACCGACACGGGGGAACAGTTCTATGGATACGACGTTTGTCGATGCCGACGGGCACATCCTGGAACCGGGTGACCTCTGGGACAACAACCTGGAGCCCGAGTACCGGGACCGGTCCATGCACTTCGAAAAAGATGCAAACGGCTTGGAGCAGTGGGTGATTGACGGCAAGGTGAACACATTCCTGTCCAAGGGCACTTCGGCCAACATGGCTACCATGGGCAAGGACCAGCAATGGCGCAGGGAGAACATCTATGAAAGGCCCTCCGTTAGCTGGGAGGAGGGCCGCGCCATGAACCCGGGCGCCGGGGACCCCCACGAGCGGATCAAGGTGATGGACAGCGAGGGTATAGATAAGAGCATCCTGTATCCCTCCCTCGGCCTCGACTGGCCTGGTTCCGTCGACGACCCCCAGCTCCTCGCTGCATATTGCCGGGTCTACAACGATTGGATCACCGACTTCTGCCGCCCCTACCCGTCGAGGCTCTTCCCCGCACTGCTGCTGCCCTGGACGGACGTATCCGAGATCGTCAAGGAGCTGAAAAGAACGGCAATCATAGGACCCAGGGCGGTAATGGTGCCCGGCCTTCCCTTCGGAGACATCGCCTACGGTCGGGAGCACTGGGACCCGGTCTGGGCCGAGCTCCAGGACCAGGACCTGCCGCCCGCCCTCCACGTATCCAGCGGCGGCACCAGCATCGGCGGGCTCATGTACCCTGAGCTGGAGACCCCCCAATGGTGGGGCTTCGCCTCCGGTTCCCACAACATCCAGATCGCCTTCATGACCTTCTTCCAAGGCGCCGTCTTCGACCGGTTCCCGGAGCTGAAACTGGTGGTACTGGAGTCGGGCTGCATGTGGATGCCCTTCGTCCTGGAGCGCATGGATGAGAAGTTCGAAATTCTCGGTTTCACCACTCCAATGAAGCACAGGCCTAGCGAGTACTTTCAGAAGCAGGGCTGGATAGCCATGGACCCCGACGACGAGTTCGCCACCACGGTCATAGACCTCATCGGCGCCGACAAGCTGGTCTGGGCCTACGACTACCCTCACTCCGATTCGCCCCTGGCTCCCGTGGCCAGTCTTATCGAGAACCTGAAAGACCTGCCCGAGGACGACCAGCGGAAGGTGATGGGCCGGAACGCCATCGATCTGTACAAGCTCAGCTAGCCCAAGTTCCCCGAAATAGGAGAGGCTCGCTCATCGCCAACGGACCCCGATGCAAATGAAGCCGAGGGCTTGATTCAACGTCACAAGTACTTGCCAAACCACTCCGTGGCCAGCTCCAGAATCCGGTCCATGTGCTCCGTGTCCCTGAGAGCGTGCCCACCACCCTCGATGATCTCCAGCCGCTTGGGCTCTCCGGCATGCTCATATAGCTCGTGGGCTTGCTCCACCGGCACCAACTCATCATCGCCGCCGTGGATAATCAGAACCGGCGCCGCAAGCCCTTGAATAGCTTGACATAAATCATACTGGCTAACATCCTCGAAATACGAGGGTTTCAACCTGCGACCCGAAGGCAACTCGAAGTAGCCTTGCCTCTTGTAATCGGCCATTTGTGCCTCTGACGGCACCTCCGACCTGGAGGGCGTCGCCAGCAACACCATCGCTTTGACCCGAGGATCATCGGCCGCTATCGGCACCTCGCCACCGAAGCTCGACCCTATGACGCCGATTCTGCCTTGATCGATACGGGTATCCGCCAGCCGGTCCAGGGCCGCCATGTAGTCTTTGATACGGCCGGTCAGCGTAGTATCCTCGAACTCCCCCTCGCTCTTTTCGTCACCATATCCGCATCCCCGGTAGGAAAATCGGAATGTGGCGAAGCCATGTCGGTTCAGCCTAGGCGCCAGGAACGACCATTTGGTGCCGTCCTTGCTCGCCTCGAAGCCATGGGACATCAGGATGCACGGGGCTTCCAGAGATGGCTCGGCCAGATTGCCGTACAGCTTCTGCCCCTCGCAGTAGAAGGTAACCGGCGCGTCTTGGAGGTTCATGTTTGGCCTGCCCACCTCTGAGGAATTTTTCGGATTGTGGGTCATCGCTTTAGTCCTGTCAACGACCCGTTTCGTCTCGGTCATGTTGCACCTCATCCCAGGTTTCGACTAGAATTGAGATGGTTCCAAGACCCCCTCGAGGGCCCGTAGCTCAGCGGCAGAGCGGTCGGCTCATAACCGATTGGTCCCTGGTTCGAATCCAGGCGGGCCCACCATTTCATAGCTAAGACCTGCGGGGACTCGTACTCTCTGGTCGTGGCCTACGACTGAGATCCGCCCACGACATCGGAGTCCCCTAGCTCCACCCCATTGCGATCAATTGTAAGTTCTACGGTCGACCAACCAGCGGTTACGGGCGGGGCTAGCCTAGGAGTTTGCCGGGGCCGAGACGGCTATGATGACTAGGTCGCCCTCTGACACCCCTTCCAACACGGACCTGATGGCCGGTGGGGCCTCGAAGTTGATATAGCCCGAGCCGGAGTTCCGTATGTTGTCCTTTGCCAGGAACGACACCGCCTCCGTCTGGGTCTGAATCCAGACCGTCAGCTCGCGGTTGACGCCCCCTGCGGAGAAAGACTCTCCGATGTGGATGTCGTCGGCCTCGTTGAACCTGAAAGAACCTGCTTCCGAGAAATAGGCCACCCGGTTCAGCGTCATGCCGTTCCACGCAAGCGACCCGTCCCGCAATTGGCCGGAGGCGTGCCAGGCAGAGGTCTCCGATGCGTACCAGGCGCGGTCCTGGCTCCCGTTGTTCTTCCGTCCCCGGTCGCCCACCCGGATCAGTGCGCTGGCGAGAACAGCCTGGTCGTCGCCGGCATCGAAATCGTCCAGGCTGAGGCCCGCGACGACCAGCGTCACCTCGGCTGACAACATCCTGCCGTCCCCGGTGCAAATGGCCCCCTGGCCAGCGCAGTCCTGCGTGACGGGGAGCACAACGGTCACATCGCCATCGCCGTCCGGCGTTACGGTGATCTTCCAGCGGACGTTGCCAGGAGGATCCAGCCGCCGGGCGTTCGTCACCTCGCCTCCGGTCACGGTGAAGGCGTGGTCACGCAGTGTCGCGTAACTGAAGGACGAAACGGGCTCTTCGCTCAAGCGCAGCTCGAAGGTGAAGGCCGTTTGCCCACCGTGAGACGAAGGGGTGTCCAAGAACTCCGCAGAAAACGCTGTAGAAGAGGCTGTAGCCACCGCAGCCGTCGCCACGCTGGTCCGCGATTCCTCATTCCCTGCGTCGTCGGTGAAAGACACCGTGACTTTGATGGCTTTGCCTTCTTCGGAGTCCGTGAGCTGGTACCTCGCTCTGGTGGCCCCTGAGATGTCGACGTCGTCGGCCAGCCACTGGTAGCTGTAGGTCGCGCCGCTCAGCCCGTCAGCGTCTGCGATGGCCGTAGTGTCCGCCGCGAGAGATTGGCCGACCTGGGCCGTACCGCTTATGGTCGGTTTGCCTGTCGCCTCGTTGTTGGCCTGGGGGTCTTGCGCCTCCGCCAAGCCGCCCTGATATAGGAACAAAACAAGGGTGCTCAGGACGGCTAATGCCATCCCCGCCACAGCTGGATTAATGGCACGCGGCTTGAACAGTTTGAAGATCATGGGTCCCCCTACAGACTTGAATGGCAAAAAGCGCGGCGACGAGCCGAGTAGATGGACATGAAACAGTGGTTGCCACCAAAAGCGCGATTGCACTCGGCGGTGCGGCACAGGCCGGTTCAAGCCTTCGTTTATCGGATGCCAACAGGGTACCTCCGAAAGAACTGGCTCGCAAAACTCCGCACATTCTACATCCTAAGCCATATGATGTGTGGAACAGTCAACTCCATTCCCCGTCGAATCTCTGTACAATCCTTTACACAGAAGGCAAGATTGCGCGCAGACGGCCCGACGAGCCCTCGGTCCACGTAGGGCGGGTGATGACCCACGACCAACTTCTGCAATGGGGTCTGGGGTCCGGAGAAAACGGGCCAACCCTGGCTGGTCCGCGAAGTGGTGTAGAGGCTCCGCCGCAAGCTGGGTGACGCGAATTCGGTTATCACCCGTCCGCCAGCCGTGTCACCTCTTTCCACTCCCAGATCCTTCATCTCCTCTTCCGTCAAGTTCATGCTGAGAATTTCCTTATCGATGCAGCCAGCCTCAAGCATGCGTGCGACGAGGTCCCGGTCCATGCCTTTAATGGCTTCGGTGATCTCCGGCTGATGCTGAAGACCTACAGGGAACAGCACGGCTAACGTGGCCGTTCGTTACATACTCGATCGCCCTGCCGTTGCGGGCGTTGCTGTTGGTGTACGGCTGGGGGTCGCCCAACATATTCAGGATAACACCCGGGCATTCGACATATCTCTGAGCGAGGAAGACGGAGAGCGGATCCGGGCGGTCGTAGATAAATCGAGTAACCTGTTCTCAATTGTCGGCGACTGCGGAGACGAGTACCGCCGCTAGGTTGAGATGCACATAACAGGAGCATCGCCATGACTCTTCGTCCGGGCTCCGTAGAGGCCGAGGGATTTGGAGTGGGTCAGTGCCGCCGCACAGCATGATTGACCATGTTCCGCCAACCGCAGACAAAATGGGCACTATCTGTTCCCGTTGCAGGTGTTCGAATACCCGGTCGAGTACGCCGTTCTTAGACCAGCGGTTCATGCGGGTGTAGATGGTGTGCCAGTTGCCATACCTGAGCGGCAACCGTTCGACCTTCGCGCAACCTAAACGGAAGTCCTGAGTCCGAAGCGCCACTCCAACCGAGAAGTCCATGACAAAGCCTACCGAACGATTAGTCGATGATTTACATCAACTCTAGACGGTTACTATTGCAGTTTGCGGTTGAAGATAGGTTGCAACTCCAATATAGTACCTGCGAGAGAGAATAGCAGACTTGGGGAAAGTCACTTGCCTGGAAACTGGAATCTCTCTAGAAACCGCGAGGTCGAAAGTGCGCTCCCCGCCGAGGAGTGGAAGGATGTGCGAACGTGACGAAGGTCCTTGACGCGCTGACTTGGCTGGTCACCGTCCAGCCCATCGCCACGCTTCTCGTACTGCTGGCTGTCACCGTCGCGCTTGGCGCGGGGTTCACCCGGCTTGCTCCCCAGGCCGAAGCCACGGTATTCCTCCCCCAAGACAGCAGGGCGGCAACCGCCTCCAACAAGATCGCGGCCCTGTTCGGAGGCTCCAATGACACCATAACGGCGACGCTGCTCTTTCGCGGGAACGGGAACGCAGTCCTGACTCCCGAGGGTCTGAGCCAGATGGACGGCGTGCTGAGCCGGGTCGCTTCCGATCCCAGGGTCGCCCCGCTGCTGGCGCCTCCAAATCCGGTCATCGCTCCCACCAACATGCTGGCCTCCGTCCTTGGCGTCAACGACTTCGCCCCGCTGTCGCAGCAGCAGATCGATCAGGCGGCGTCGCAGGTCCCTATAGACCGGCTGGTGGGGACCGACTCCGACGGCGCCCAGGTTGCGATAGCCACCGTGCGTCTGCTCACGGACGCGGACGGAGACGGAGATGCCGAAGACGACGCCGCTGCCCTCACCCAGGCCCAGCTCGCCATCCGGGACCTCGCAGAGGAGAGCCAGGGGCCGCTTGAAGGCGGCAGCCTGTCTTCGGCCACGGTTTCCGAGGAGACCGGGGGCGCCACCGGCTCTCAGATGATCCTGTTGATGGGACTGGCCCTGCTGGTGATAGCCGCTCTGCTGCTGTTGTTCACCCGCTCCCTCTTCGACCTGCTGATGTCGTTGCTGGGACTGGTGATGACCATCGTGTGGATGATGGGTGCGCAGGGCTGGCTCGGACCCAACGGCCTCGGGGTGATCGGCCCGCCCAACATCTTGACCACCATGGTGCCGATCATGCTCATCGGGCTGGTGGTGGACTACGCTATCCAGACGGTTGGGCGGTACCGCGAGCAGCGCAACGAGGGGCATCAGGTCGAGGCAGCCGCTCGTCTGGGACTGCGGTTGGTAATCATTCCCCTCTCGCTGGCCGCTGTCACCACCATAGTCTCTTTCCTGACCAACCTCACCTCTCCGATCCCTGCCAGCGGCGACTTCGGCGTTGTCGCGGGCATCGGGGTGGGAGCGGGCCTCGTCGTCATGCTGACGCTGCTCTCGTCGTCGCGGGCGCTGCTTGATCGCTGGCGGGCGGGCCGTGGCTCACTGCCCCCCGCCCGCCCGATTTCCGGCGCCATACCCGGTGTGGGCCCGGCGGTCGAGGCGCTGGGAGGCATGTTGGCCCGCAGGCCGATGCCGTTCCTGCTGGTCATCGGCGTCGTTACCCTGCTGTTGGGCGTCACCTCCACCTACATCGTCACGGTGTTCAACACCAACGACTTCCTGCCCTCCGGCGGCGAAGCCATCCGCCACATCGAGACCCTCGACGAGGCCTTCGGCGGCTCCACCGGCACGGTGAAGGTGCTGATAGAGACCGAGATCACCGACGACCGCACCGTCCGTAACATCCTCGATTTCAGCGTGGCGTTCTCGGACGACCTGCGCCGGCCCGAGGGAGTGGTCGGCGGCATCGAGTCGTCCCTCGGCCTCCTGCTGGTCGACTGGATCGCCGACGACGGCACGCCAGGCGACAACTACGACTCCCAGCTGCGCGAGATGACTCTGGCGGCGGACGACTTCCGCCTCGACCCCGTGGAGATACAAGCGGTCATCGACCGGCTGGAAGAGCTGGACCCCGAGGGCTTCGCGCAGGTTGCGGTCGACGACCCCAATGGGCCGGATACTCTGCTGATCCAGTTCAAGGCCCTCAAGGGCGACCAGGAGCGGGCCCAGCGCATGGTAGACGACATAGACGGGCTGTGGTTCGGGCCGCAGGAGGAGATGACGCCGACGTCCGGCGAGATAGTTGGGATCGAAGTGGCCAACGCGCTGACCGGCAATCAGACGACCGGGATCATCATCACCATCATCGCCGCGCTCGTCATCCTCTGCCTGTTCTTCTGGATCACCGGGGGCCGTCCTGCGCTCGGCTTCATAGCCGTCGCTCCCATCGTGATGGCGCTTTTCTGCGTCCTGGGGACCATGACGCTGTTGGGGATTCCGTACAACGTGATAACGGCGCTGATCACGGCGCTGTCCATCGGGATCGGTGTGGACTACACTATCCACATCATCCACCGCTATCAGGAGGAGTTCGCCCACTCCAGAGACGCCGAGGCGGCCGCGCGGCGCACCCTAAGGACCACGGGCTCGGCCTTGCTGGGCTCTGCGCTGACCACCGCGCTCGGCTTAGGGGTGCTGATCTTCTCGTCGCTGCCGCCGTTCCAGCAGTTCGGGATGGTCACAGCAATCACCATAGCCTACTCGCTGATCGCCGCCATCGTGGTTGTGCCGCCGGCGATGATCCTGTGGGCCGCCTACCAGAACTACCGGCTGCGCAGCACCCTCACACGCGCCGAACGGGAACTCGCCGATACTCCGCGAGCGCAGTAGACATGCCGGAGCAGGCGATCAACTGGATGAGAGGCGGCGGTTATGATATCTCATGCGGCGTCGACCTGACGCCATCTCTTCTCATACCTCCCAGAACGAGGTTTTGGGCGACGTGCCAGTTGACCGTGAAACGCTTCCGCCCGGCCCCTTCAACTCCACGACGCCTATGGGCAGGCCGTTGACGAACAACACCATGTCCGGCGTGTGAGTGTTCCTGTTCTCGGAGACGGTGAACTGGTTGACAGCAAACCAGTCGTTAATCCTCAGAGGTCAGAGGCTCGCGTGGTAAGTGATGGGGTACCCCAGTTGACCTAGAGGACGACCTCCCACCGAAAAGTTCGCAATTCAGTCTTACATGGCCCACCACCGCTTACGGTAGATACCGCCATCTTCGAGATGTCGCTCGGCAGCCTGTCGGCGCACCGAGGTCTGTCGATTCCCGTAGTGTGACGTGTAGGGACGGTCGAACGTAGGGAGCGTCTCGCCATTGGGACTTCACTCTCTCTGCGTCTCGCCCTTGGGCATCCGGTAGCCGACGCGAGGCTCGGTGAAGATGTAGGTGGGATTGTCCGCATCGTCGCCCAGCTTGCGGCGGAGGCTGCTAACGATGGTCCTCATGGCGCGAACGTCGCTGTCGGTCTTCTCCCCCCACACCCGTTGCAGCAGATGCTCGTAGGTCAACACACGTCCTCCGTTCGCCGAAAGCTCGGCGAGCAGCCGGTACTCGATGGCCATCAGCTGGAGCGGACGGCCTGCGAGCGTCACACGGCGTTCGCCGTAGTTGACCACGAGGCCGCCCAGCACATACGGCTCTGACGACTCGGACGCCGCCCGCTTCCGCAGGGCCGCCCTGATCCTCGCCGCAAGCTCAGTTGGCGAGAAGGGCTTGGCGACGTAATCCACGGCCCCCATGTCCAAGGCCCTGGCAACAAGCTGGTCCTGTCCATAGGCGGACAGGAAGATCACCGGCACGTCCACCGCCTCCAGGATGTCCTTCATCAACTCGATCCCGTCGGCGCCCGGCAGCATCATGTCGAGCAAGACAAGATCGGGCTTCTCGTCTACCACGAGGCGGAGCGCCTCTCCCGGGTCCCCAGTCACCAGCGGCGCATAGCCCGCCCTGTTGAGGGCGTCGCTGACGTACCTGAGCGCCTGGGGGTCGTCGTCCACCGCAAGGACGCGCACCGGTTGACCCGCCTCCCCCACCGCTCGCTGTGAGGAGCGGACCGAGCGCGGCGTGGGGACGCTCGCCGTGCCGCTCCCGGACTCTTCGACAGACGGAAGCGTGAAGGTGAACCGCGCTCCCATGCCCGGCCCCTCGCTCTCCGCCCAGATGCGGCCCCCGTGCGCCTCCACTATCCCCTTGCAGATGGCGAGGCCCAGGCCAGACCCGAGAACACCGCTTCCGCGTTCGTCGCCCTCGATCCGGGTGAACTTCCGAAACAGGAAGGGCAGCTGCTCAGAGGGTATGCCCCTGCCCTCGTCGGCGACCGAGACCGCAACGTAAAGGCCCTCCCGCACGGCGGACACCCTGATGACGGACGACTCCGAGGAGTGCCGGGCGGCGTTGGACAGCAGGTTGCCCAGCACCTGCACGATGCGCAGCCGGTCCGCCATGACCAGGGGCAGGTCGGGTCCGATCTCGATGGCGAGGTTGTTCCTGCCTCCTGAGCTGATGAAGGCGCTCCTTGCCCGGTCCACCAGCGCAGCCACCTCCGCAGGTTCCGGGGCGACCGGCAGCGTGCCCGTCTCGATGCGGGCCACGTCCAGCAGGTCGGCCACGAGTTCGTGCATGTGGTCGGCCTGCTCCTCGATGATGCGGAAGAACTGGCGGACCACTGCGGGGTCCATGTCGGTGGACGAACCCAGCACCGTTGCCGCGGAACCCTTGATGGAGGTCAGCGGCCCCCGCAGCTCGTGGCTCACCATCCCCAGGAACTCGGCGCGCAGCCGCTCAAGCTCCTCCAGGGCCGTCATGTCCTGGAGGGTGACCACCACCGACTCCAGCTCGCCTTCCTCGGAGCGGATGGGCGTGGCATTGATGATGGTCGTGACGCTCCGCCCGTCGGCTACCTGCATCACGATCTCCTCGGCCCGCACCGTCTCCCCTGTGCTCAGCGCCTGCGCTATCGGGAACTCTTGCAGCGAAATCTCCCGCCCGTCGGCTCGCCGGTAGGTCAGCGTCTGAAGCAGCTCCTCCACCGTCTGGTCCGGGTTGCGCAGGCCGTCGACGATCCTCCTCCCTTCCCGGTTGAGCGACGACGGGGCTCCGGTCTTCGCATCGAAGACCACCACGCCCACGGGGCAGGTGTTGACGAGGGTCTCCAGGTCGGCCCTGGCCCGCTGCTCCTCCCTGTGCCTGCGGGCGTTGGTAATGGCCATCGCAGCCTGGGACGCGAACATCAGCAGCGTGTCCTCGTCCTCCTGGGTGAACTCAAGGCCCCCCTCCTTGTCCGATAGATAGAGGTTGCCGATGTGTCGCCCCCTGTGACGGATGGGCGCGCCCAGAAAGCCCTGCACCGGCCCCAGGGGAGGGCCGATCTCCGGTAGACCCAGCGCCGTCGTGTAGGCGGAGAAGTCGGAGACCCTGAGCGGTTCGGGAAGGCTGCTCAGGTGGGCGAAGAACTCCGGTCCCCCCGGCAGATCGACGAACCGCTGGCGCTCTTCGGCGGTCATCCCGGAGGTGATGAACGACATCAACTCCCCCGCCTCGTCGAGGGCGGTAAGGCCGCTGATCCTCGCGCCGGTGAGGGAGCGTGCCGCGTCCACCACCTCTTGCAGGACGGTGTCGAGGTCGAGGTCCTCGGTGATGCGGACGCCCGCCTCACTCAGTCCGGAGAGGCGGTTCCGCAGGGTTTCAATCTCCCGTTTCAGGCTGTCTGCTGGCTCCAATGCGCCACCTCGCTTGTGCTGCGGAAGACCCCATACTCCCACCTCATTGACCGGCTGGAATGGGGACAACCGGGGCAATTCTAGCATTTTGGTCGAAAGTTGATAAGACATTACGGAAAACACGTCGAAAGTTGATAGCGAGTTGATACGCGTGCGGTATAGTGGGGAGTGACTTTGCCCGATTGAGGGAGATATTCACTTGGCGTTCGACAGGCCGATACCTGCAACAGAGACAGCGGGCGCACCGGTGGCGGAAGCCGCCGCGACAGCCGCGCTTGAGGCCGTCTTCGCCCGCTGCGTATTCGCACAGATGTTCACCCCCCCCCCCCCCCGATTTTCGTCGCCAGCCCGTAGCCGGGCCTCTCTCTTTCGCTTCGAACCCTCTCACCTCCGCCGCGTCGCCGCACGCCCGGAGCACACGCCGCTTTCGGACGGCGCACCCAACGCCACTAGGGAGCGGGCAAGCCTCTTGCCGACCGACTTCGCCCGTCCGCCGTCTCTCATATCAACCGTCGCTGCCCGCGACCCTCCACTAGGAGCGCGCCCGTGGGTGCCACACCTCGTACATCGACGCAGGCTCACGCCAGCCACCCCGTTGGACGGAGGCCCGGCGACGGCCACACACAACACACACAAGGAGGAGAAACCATGACTCTCGCCGCTAGACCCCGACTCGCCATCCTGTTCGTCGCCCTGGCCGCCCTGTTCCTGTCCCTCACCGGCGCACCGGTCCAGGCCCAGGACGGCTCCGTACCGGATCAGCCCACGGGACTGTCCACCGAGGCGTCCCACGACCGCGTTAACCTGACCTGGGACGACCCCAACGACGCCAGCATCACCCACTACCAGGTGCTGCGGCGAGACCGCGACATCCACGACACCGGCGAGTTCGTCACCATCGACTCCGACACCGGCTCGGCGACGACGAGCTACACCGACGACACCGTGGAGCCGGAGAAGCGCTACGTGTACCGGGTCGTGGCGGTGAACGACAACGGCGATAGTCAATGGTCCAGTTTCGCCCGGGCCAACACCCCGGCGGCCCCCCCGCAGGAGCCGGACCCGACTCCGACGCCAACCCCGACACCTACACCGGAACCGACCCCAACGCCGACGCCTGAGACGGACGGCGACGGGGAGGGCGGAACGGACGAGGGCGCGCCTGATGGCGCGGTGTGCAGCGCCACCGGTCCCTGCACGACGCTCGACGAGACTGACGGCGTGACCCACGTGGAGACGCTGGAGCTGACGAACGTGACGCATGACTCCGTGACGCTGGAGTGGACGGCGCCCGAGGGCGACCCTCCGCTGGGCTACGTGATCCTGCGGACCGGTGAAGGGGCTGCGCCCACGTTGTCGTCGATCATCGTGGGCAACACCGAGTCGCAGGAGACGAGCCATGCCGACAGCGGCCTGGAGCCGGAGACGCTCTACACGTACTGGGTTTTGGCGCTGCGCTGGACGGGCGTGTCGGCATTCAAAGATGCAGCGAGCGCGTCGACCACCACCCCACCCGCACCTATAGTGATCGTGAGCGAGGTCCTGCTCGTGCGCGAGGATGGGACGGCGTACGATGAGCCGGGCAGCCCGCTGAAGGTCGCCCTGGCGCACGGCAGCGAGACAGGAGACTCCATCGTCCTCACCTGGTCGCCGCCGCGCGAGAGGGACTCTGACGGGCAGCTCGCCGGGCCTGAGGTGGACGTCGATGGATACCTCATCAACGTCACAACGCGTCTGGCGGACGGCCTACCGTCGTCGTCGTCGCGGCAGGTGGCCGACCTGGGGTCCACGGTGCGCACCTGGACGCACGAGCACGTCGAGCGGGGGATATGGCGCCGCTACTCGATTCGGGGCGACAAGAACGGCGACGAAGGCCCGGCGGCCTACACGGATTGGGTGCGGATTCCCCAGGACGGCGAGCCGGGCTCGCCGAGCAACCTGCGGCTGAGCCAGCAGGCTGACCCGACCAGGGTGCGGCTGAACTGGACGGCCGGCTCGGACGCGACCGGCTACAAGATCTACCGCTCGAGTAGCTGGCACTGGAGTGATGTCACCCTCGAGTATGAGCTTCACTACGGCGTGGAGCTACAGGCCGGCGACGTCACGACATACACCGACGGCGACGCGGTGAGCCTGTACTTAGGCACCACACACGACAACGACAACAACCCCGACACCAGGCGGATCATCGCGGGCGTGCTGCCCGGCTTCACCTACCGCTACGTGGTGGAGGCGGTCAACGCGAGTGGAACAAGCGAGCGCACGGCGCAGGCAACCATCCTGATACCGACGGCGGGCAAGCCCAACGCGGTGCGCAACTTCGAACACGGCACCATCAGGCGCGGCAACGGCGCCACGACGAACATCCGGCTGAGCTGGGACGCGCCGCAGGGGTTCACGACGAACAGCTTCGGCGGGACCGCCGGCTACTTCATCGAGCGCGCCCTCGACCTGGCCGAGCACACCGAGCGGGGCCTGGACTGGGTGAACCTGGCGACGGTGAGTATAGGCACCCACACCTATACGGACAGCGCAGCGGTGGACGCGGCCAACGCCGACCGGATCATGCCCTTCGGCACGACCTGGCGCTACCGCATCCGCGCCGTCAGCGGCCTGGACGCTACCAAGCAGAGCGACAACAGCTACGTCGACGCCGCGATACCCATGCCCTCAGGCGTGCCGGATCTCATCACCGCTGATCTCATATCGTACCTCCTCCCCTTCCCCACTGGGTACGGGACGTTTGGCATTGACGAAAAGATGTGGACATGCGCCATGGTGAAATGGGATGGAGATGATTCCAGTCCCACCGACCAACGGATTCTTCGCCTTGGGCCAGGCGTGACCAGCTGGCACGATCCGGACGCTGTGCTCGTGTCCAGCACGAAAGGCTTGTCGGAGAGGAGCACTACTGCGGATATCACCCGCCTACGCGGAACTGGGACTACTGGATCGAATAGCGTGTGTGACACGACCGTCGAGGCGGGCGAGACGTACATCTATATCGTGCAGGCAAAGAACGGCAACGGCTGGAACACGCAAGTCGTCGATGAATTCAATGTTATCGACACAATCGCCGTCTTCTACATTGAGACGGGCTCCGACGCCCCGCCGCCGCCCACCGAGGTCGAGCAGGATACCGAGTAGAGAAAGAAGCGGCGTGCGGGTGAAGCGGGTGCGACCACGGGGCCTGAAGACGCAAAAAGGGCAGCACACATGGGAAGTCCGGGCGGGGCGGCGGTCCTGCCCGGACAACGGATTCGCCCAATTCCAGGAGTGGACAGACGGCGGGAGCGTCCTGGCGAGTCCCTGTGGAAGGCCGACCAGATGCCTCGACAGCGCATACACCACAGCAGAGTGACCTACCAAGTCCCCCACGACTTCCCGGAGCGGCTGGAGCGGTTCAAGGAGGAGTCGGGGCTGTCGTGGGCGGAGATTGCACGGCGTCTCGACGTCCACCACGAGACGCTGCGGCGCTGGAGGAAGGGACGGGCTCGCCCCAGCATGCGGAACATGATGGCGCTGGTGGCCCTGGCGAGACCCTTTGGCCTCGCCCACCTGTTCACCGACTAGGGAGTCGGCGCTCCGGTGAGCGCCTGCGGCCGCAGACGCCGGAAACGCAAAAAGGGCGGCACACATGGCCGGGCCTCTCCCCATCCTCTCCCCGTCACGCCGGCGTTGCCTTACGGGAGCGGCTGCATCATCATAGAGGCGTCGTTGGCGGCAGTCCCGTAGGGGGCCGACGAAAGGCCAAGCCGCGAGGGGACGGCCCGGTGTGGCGTCCCGCCGGTGGAGACGGATTCGAGTCCGGGCCGCAGGCCGCAGCCTGCGCCATCGAGGGCCGCCGTCCGCGCAACGAGGGACCAGCCCAATAGGAGAACGCCAGGACATGCAGGAGGAGCGTCATGAACGAGGAGCATGACGGGACGGACCAGGAGAAGCCATCGGAGGAAGAGTACCAGAGGTTTCGCAGGATGATGGACGGCATGGGTCGCGAGGGCATCCGGCGCATGGTCGAGCATCTGACGGAGAGAATCGAGGCGAACCCCCGCGACGCCGAAGCCCTGTCCGCAAGGGGGCTGGCGTACGCCGAGCTGGGGGAGCACCGCCTTGCGGCGGAGGACTACGGCAGGGTCATCGCCCTGGACCCCGGCAACGCGGGCGCCCACCTCGGCAGGGCGCGCGCCTATGGCAGGCTGGAGGAGCACCGCTCGGCGGTGGAGGACTACGACGCCGCCATCCGCCTGGCCCCCGGCGACGCCGTGGCGCACTACAGCCGGGGGGCGTGCAAGGCGGAGCTGGGCGACCTTGCGGGGGCGATGAGCGACTTCGACGTGGCCGTCACCATGGCCCCCGGCGACGCCGACGCCCACTACAACCGGGGATTGACCCAGGTGGCGATGGGCAAACGCCACCGGGCGGTGAAGGACCTGAGCAGGGCCATAGACTTGAACCCCAACCTCGCCGACGCCCACTACCACCGGGGCATGGCATACCGCGACATGGGCCGGATGGACAGGGCGGTCAGGGACTTCGACGCCGCCGTCGAGATCGAAGAGCGGTACGGCCTCGCCTTCTACGCCAGGGGAATCACCAACGTCAACCTGGGAGCACACGAGGCCGCGCTCGGCGACTTCGACGCCGTGCTGGGGCTCGACCCCGACAACGCCCCGGCGCTCCGGGGCAGGGGCGTCGCCCTGGGCAGCCTGGGCCGTTACGACGAGGCGGTCGGGGACTTCGGCCGGTCCCTGGAGTTGGACCCCGGCAACGCCGAGGCCCTCGCTGCCCGGGGGCTGGCCCACAGCAGCCTGGAGCAATACGAGCTGGCGATAGAGGACTACAGCAGGGTGATCGACCTCGACCCCCGGAACAGGGACGTCCTCTACAGCAGGGGAATCGCCCGCATGTACGCGGCCCGGTTCGAGAGCGCCATCGAGGACTTCGAGGCCATCCTCGGCATCGAGCCGGGGCACGCCGCGGCGCGGGGGGCGAGGGGGTTGGCCCGCGAGACGCTGGAGATGCGGGGCGGCGCGGGCGAGGGACAGGCGGCGCGGTAGCGCCGCCGCGCGGACGTGAGCGCCCGCTGCCCCCACTTCAGGGATGTCGAAGACGGGCGGTGATTTCGGGCAACAAAAAAAGGCGGCATACATGGGAAGCAGGGGGAGGCCATCGCCGCAATGACGACGGCCTTCCCCCTGAGCGACGGCCCGGTGCTTTGCGCCGGGCCGTCGCCCACGCCTCGCTAGGCGGCTGCCGGCTCCGGCTGCTTGAGCATGGCGGAGTAGCCGGGCATCAGGACGGGCGTCATCGACAACCGGCCCGCGCCGTCGTACCCGGCGCGGTAGGCGTACTCCGCCTTCGCGCCCCAGGGCACCCGGCCGCCGACCCGGACGGCGGGACCGCCGGACCTGCCGCGGCGCCCAGGCCCGCCCGCGCCGTGCACCACCATCCCGCTCCGCTCGCCCTTCCGCCAGCCCAGCACCTTCACCTCGGCGGGCATGACCCGCTCCTCCGACTTCGCGCGCCGGAACAGCACGGCGTGCAGCCTCTTCAGCACGCCCGCCGACGGGCTGGCCTTGCCGTTCATGATCTGGGAGAGGTACGAGGAGCTGATGCCGGCGCGCCGTGCGACCTCGTTCTGGCTGAAGCCGTGAGCGTCCATGCGGTCCCACACGGCCTTCGGGTCGACGCAGGCAAGCTGCGCGGACGCGACCGTCGCCTCGGCCTCCAGCGCCGCCTCGACCAGCGCCTGGACCCTCACGCCCATGCCCCTGCGGCCGCGGGACACCTCCGACATGTAGCTGGCGGACACGCCGACCCGCTCGGCAAGCTCCCGCATGGTCATGCCCAGGGCGCGGGCGCGCTCCCGGACGTAGCTGCTCTGCCCGTTCACCACGCTCGCCGGGCGGTTGGCGCACTGTGCGGGCGCGATCTTGGCCGGGGCCTTGAGCGCCGACTCGATCCGGGTCTGGACCTTGACGCCCATGTTGACGCGGCCACGGGCCACCCCCGACATGTATCCGTAGGACACCCCGGCGCGGTCGGCCAGGTCCCGCATGGTCATTCCCATCTCGCGGGCGCGCTCCCTGATGAAGCTGCTCTCGCCGGTCACGACGCCGCCCTGGCGGTAGACCGTCCCCTGGCCGGGGACCTCTCCCAGCACCGCCGCGACCTTCTCCCGCATCACGGGCGTCCACGGACTGCCTCCGTTGGCGAGCCGTGACAGGTAACTCGCGCCCACGCCCATCCGGGCCGCCAGCTCCTTCATGGTGAGCCCGCGCCGCCTCGCCGCAGCCCTGAGCTCGCTCTCCGCCGTCCTGGTTCCGGTTGCCATCGTTGCCGTCGTCATCGGTCTGTCCTCCTCTTGTGTTGTGTTGCCTGTGGCCTGCGCCCGCTGGCGGGCAAAGAAGAAGGGCCGTCCCCGACGAACGAGGACGACCCTTGTGAATGGGGGTGTGTTGTGAGAGCCGGAGGCCCCGCCGTCAGCGGCGATGGACCTCGTTGACGCGCATGGACTCCTCCTTTCAGTAGCTGACCCGCACGGCATCCACGGCGGGAGTCATTGGTGATGGGGTTGACGCTGGACGCACTCCGCCCACGGTCGAATGCCGGACGCGAGAGACGGAGCGGGGGTGAGAAAAGACGCAGCTCGGCCCAGGGTGGATACCGTCAGGGGGGAACTGCTACGAGGGGAGCGGCTGTCCTACGGCTTCATCGCAGACCAGCGCATGAGAGAAGACGCAGCTTGCCCCAGGGTGCGTAGCGTGCAGGTTGGGAGGAAAGCTGCGAGACGTGAAGCGGCCAGCCTACGTCTCAGTCGCAGACCGGCGCATGGTGAGGAAAACGCAGCTTGCCCAGGGTGCGTAGCGTCCGCGTTGGGCGAAAGCTGCGAGGCGTGAAGCGGCCAGCCTGCTTGGAACGGCAGACCGGCGCATGTCGAAGCTGCGGCCTAGCTGTCAGTCAGCCATGCCGCAGGCGTGAGGAGCCGGTCGAAGCGACAGACGCATTTCGACCGACTGGTGGAGGACGGGGCGCAGAGAGCGCTCCGTCCCTGATGTCCAACGGCGAGAGCGATCAACCCCAACCGCCAGACGAGTGCCCAACGGAAGGAGCGATCAACCCCAACCGCCAGACCGGTGTCCAGTGACGGAAGCGATCAACTCCCAACCACCGGACGGGTGTCCAGCGGGAGAAGGGCTTATCACTCCAACCGCCGGACTTGGACCGAGGACGAAGGACCAGCGTCAACTCCGTCGTTTCGGCCCGCGCTGCTTGCGAAGGACCAACGTCAACTCCGCTTCAGCAGCATTCCCTCGTGGGAGACCGGGGGAGAGCGAATCATCCTCCGGTCATGCCCGTGCAACAGGGATCACGCACCCAGGTTTCTATGGTCGGAAACCTTGGAAAAAGCCAAACAGCAGGCTCATTATCGCGGCCCGAGACCCGCAAAAGAGGGCCTGCGACGCCCCTTTCGCAAACTGCCGCCAAATCGTTCACTAAAGTTGCCTGCAAAGCCGCCGCACTCCCGGCCCGGCTACCGCCACAACAGTCGGAGGGTCAGCGTGTTCAGAAGCTCCCGCTTCTTCAGCGCTCTCCGCGTGTCGAAGAGCGCCGTCCGGCGATGGGTGACCTGCCCGTTGCGGTCGAAGCCCCTCAGCGGAAACCTTGCCGGGGGTAGCGTCATGCCGTGGTCTTCGAGCAGGCCCAGCTCCAACGCCAGGAACCGCTCCTCGGTGCGCAGCCAGTCCAGGCTCTTCCCGTCGTTGGGGTGAACGTCCTTCAGCTCCCGCCACTCGACGATCATCGGCCACGCCTCCCCGAACGCCTCCTCGTCGTCCTCGGCGGGCTCAAGGGTCACGAGGTCGGGGTACTCTCGCCGCAACCTGGGCCTCGGCGGGGGTTTCCTGCCCATGCCCGACGCACCGCTCTCCGAGCCGTCCGCTGCCGCCTGGGAGGGACCGGCGCCGGCGTGACCGGCCCCGGTCCCCTGGGCATCGTCCCGACGCAGGGCTTCGACCCGGCCCTCGACGGCGGCCACACGTCTCCGCACCTCCTTGCCCAGGGCGTCATAGTCCTTTGCCAACGCCTCATGCCCCTTCTCCAGCGCCTCGACCCGGCTCTCCAGCTTCTCGTTGCGCTCCCGCTGCCGGGCCGCAGCCGACCCGACGCCCTCCTGCAACGCACGCTCCAGGGCCTGCCGCACCCGCCTCGACAGCTGCCCCGTCCTGGCGCACTCGGCCACCGTCCGCTGGTCCAGCTCCAGCACCCGCGCCGCGCCCTTGTATCCCTTGTCCCGCACCAGCTCTTGCAGCAGCGCCATGAGCCTCATGTGGTAGACGTTCTCCACGTCCTTGCTGCTCTCGATGCCGTGTTCGGTGGTCTTCATGGCTCTTTTCTCCCTCTGCAAACTCCGCTTGAGTCTCCGGTCAGCCACTGGCCGGCCCTTTTCCCGCTCTCAGGCCACGGTTTTCGGGGACGTCATGCACCCCCACTTCAAGCGCCTTTTCCGGGGCCTAATGTCATTGGGAAGCCGCTCCCACGGTCCCGCCGATGTCATTCCCCACGTTTGGCGATGTCATTGCAGTCCGGAACGCACCCTTTCTGAAAGTGTTCACTGGTTACGTCCTGTAGGGGGGCGATTTACCCCTGTTTCAGCTACGAAATCACGACTCTGGCCGCTCTGCTACAAAACTGAAACTCCTGTACACCCCCAATACTGCACGAAAGGGGCCGAAAAAAAGAGGGCCTATAACCCCCCGCATCCCTGCGCAGAGTCACGGGGGAACGGCCCGTAACCACCCCGCATCCGTGCGCAGAGTTACCAGGGGTCTTATTTCCAGTTTCATTTAGTCACACTTTTTTGCGACCGCCGTAATCCGGCCATTGGCGGCAGACCGCAGAAGAGAGGTGAACGAGTTGGCGCTGAGATCGAAACTCCGGTCCGTTAGACGGCTGATTCCCCTGGCAATCGCGCTGCTGTTGGCGGCGCTTCTGGCAGTCCCCGCAAGCAACATGGCCCTGGCCCAAGCCCCGCCCGGTAACGAGCTGACCCTGGTCAACGCCGACCGGGAGTTCGTGGAGCGAAAGGGCGGCGGCGAGTTCGTCGCCCGGCCCGTCTTCGACCGCGAGATCGCCGACCTCTTCTACGCCGTCCGGGACGCCGACACCGGCGACTGGATAAGCGCCATGTACCGGGTCAATGGCGGCGAGAAGGAGCGAAGCGACGGCTGGGAGTACTCGTGGGAGTACCCCGACCTCGACGAGCAGCCCGACCTCGACCGCGACCGGGCGTACCTGCTGGTCATTCTGGCCGTCGCCGAGGACGGCAAGCGGGGCGAGTTCTACGCCGTCGTCCCCATCCACCAGCCGGGCCGCATCTGGGACAAGATCCTCTCCGCCCTCAACCCGGCGCGCTGGGCGCGGGCCTTCGCCGGCTGGGTGATCGAGGGAGTCCACGGGACCCTCTGCGGAGTGGTGGAGCGGGCGTCCGGCGAGGACGCCGACAACTGCGGGGGCGGGTAGCCGATGAGCGACATCCTCACCGGCACCCCTGCGGACCTCACCTACGCCCACGAGCTGGTGCGCCAGGCGTGGATGGTCGTCTGGGCCATAACAACCGGCGCCCTGGTGGTCATCCTCGGCTGGATGGGCCTGAGCTTCATCGTGAGCGAGCACCTGGGCCGCCAGCAGACGGGCTGGCGGGAGATGGTGCCCCGCCTCGTGCTCGGCCTCGTGGCCGCCGCATCGTCCCTGTGGTGGTGCGCCCTGGTCCTCGACGTGGCCGACGCCGTGTCAGGGTTCATAGCCGTCTCCCTGAACGTCACCCCCGGAGACCTGCTCAGGGCTCCCCTGGACACCTTCCTGAAAGCCGTCCAGGCCGGGAGCGTGGGCATGGCCCAGCTGCTCGCCCTGCTCTACCTGGTCTACGGCTTCTTCGTGCTCTACGTCATCGTCCAAATGGTGCTGCGCCTGGCCCTCATCGACATCCTGCTCGCCCTGGCCCCGATTGCGCTTGGGCTGTGGATTCTGCCCCACACGGCGGGCTGGGGCCGCCACTGGCTCAGGCTCTTCATGACGACGGTGTTCCAGCAGGCGGTGCAGCTCATCGCCCTGGCCCTGGGAATCGGGTTCCTCAACGAGTTCGCGTCGGTAGCCGCCTTCGAGCCGGTGCAGGACCTTATCTGGAAGCTGCTGATGTCTCTGGCCTTCGTCTACATGGCGACCCGGGTGCCCTCAATGATGGGCAACGCCGGGACCTTCGACTCCTGGCTCTCGATGCTCTACTTCGGCATGAACCTGCCCGCTTCGATGATGCGCTCGGCGAAGACCATCGGCCTGATGAGCGGGGCCGCGGGAGGGCCTGGAGGCATGGCCGTCGGAGCGATTGCGGCCAGCGCGGGGGTGTCGGCGGCAGCCAGCGGCCTCAGCTCGGCCGCTTCGATGGCGACCCCATCGGCAGGCGGAGACGGCGGCGGCGAAGCGCCCAGGAGCAGCGGCGAGTAACCACGACAACCCACAGGCGCGAACGACAGAGCGCCGACCAATACCACGACGGAGGGAAAGCGATGTGCAGCTAACGGAGCTTACGGACCCTGACAGATAGAGACGAGCGGAAGGCTCGAAACGAGAGAGGAGCAAGGAATGGAAGACCTTACACAGACCATATCGAACCTGGTGGGCATCCTGCTGGGGATCGTGGGAGCGGTGGGCGTCGGCTTCTTCATCTACGGCGCGTACCTGTACCTGACGGCATCGGGAGCGCCCCATCAGATGGAGCGCGGCAAGAGCGCAATGATGACCGCCCTGGCGGGCATCGTCCTGGCCCTGGTCGCCTACGGCGTCGTGGAGCTGGTGATGAACGCCGTCGTGGACCCGGGAATCGACATCGACGACGCCCTACCCGAGCCGGAAGCGCCGGACGCCGGCGACGGCGGCGGCGACAGCGGATAGACGGACGCGAGGAGGAGAGACACATGAGAGAACACGAGGTACCAACTCACGTTCAGGCCGAGGACCGGGTGCTGCTGGGGTTCACCTTCCCGCAGGTCGTTGCGGTGGTGGCGGTGTGCGCCATCTCTTACGGCGCATACCGCTACGCCCCCGTCGGCCCGTCCGAGGTGCGCATGGCCCTGGCCGTCGTCCTCGGACTGGTCGGCGTGGCGATGGTGGTGGGGAAGATAGGGGGTCGGCGGCTGCCGTTGGTGGCCGCCGACCTTCTGAAGTACCGGCTGGGGGCGCGGGTCTACGCCGGGCCGGTGTCCCAGCTGGTGAGAGCCGAGCCGCCCGCGCCGGCGCAGCCGGTCAGGAGCGGCCCCGGCCCGCTGAGCCTGATGGCGAAACGCGCCGGGCGCGGGTTGGGAAGGCTGCGCAAGAACAGGAAGACCCGCAAGAACAAAGAACGCCGCAACGGGCGGATGCGCTGGTTCGGCAAGCGCAGGGGGAAGGATGCCGGGAACAGGAGCGGCCAAGGGCATAAAGCCGAGACCTTGCAGAGCAGACGCAGGAAGCCCCGCATGGGCTGGATTCCGGTGGTGACCCTGGCCGTCCTCATGGCGGCTGTCGTGGCCGTTCCGCAGTCGGCCCTGGCCGACGACCACGAGCCCTGGCGGGACGAGATCGACTTCGATCTGACCGAGCCGGTGGAGGGACGCCGGATATTCGTCGAGGGGCTCACCGTCTCCGGCGACCGGGCCGCCGTCACCCTTCGGGCCGCCACCGCCCTGGACATCCGGGTCCGGGCATTCGGCGGGCCGGAGGGAAGCTGGCTGCGCTTCTGGGGCTCGGCAACGCTGGCCCAGGGGGAGCGCATCGACTACTCCCTTCCCCTCCACGGTCCCGCGCCGTCATTCACCGTGTCCTGGGAGGACACCCTGGGACAGGCCGGGGCGCTGACCTTCGAGGAAGCACAGCTTCCCTTCCCCCTGCCGGTCATGGAGGGGGAGTTGTGCGACCTGCGTATGACCTCCCTGGGCTGGACGCCCGGCGCGGTCAGCGGCGTGGTCGAATCGGAGTGCGTGACGCGCATCGAGCACCCGGTGGAGCTTCAGACGGTGGCCGGATACGAGAGCGTCACCCAGACGGCGCTCATGGACGCCCAGGTGACGGCCATCACAGGGACGGTCTCCGCCGCGACCGGCGCGTCCCATGAGAGCGTCCCCTTCGTCCCCGACGGAGAGACGCGGTTCACGCTGCCGGTGGGAGATGGGGCAGGCATTCACAACGTGACCGTGGACGCGAGCCTTGAGGCGAGCCTCCGCATCCCCATCCCCCCGCTGACCGTGCTCACCCACCACCCGGAGCGGACGGAGCAGGTCACCAGGACCGTGCACCTCCATCGCCCGGGGGACAGCGACTCCGACAGCCAGACGGCGACGGCCGCCTGCGAGGACGGCGCCACGGCGACCGCCACCGCGACGGCCTACGCCTACGTCCCCAGCGCCACCATCGCCAGGCAGGTGACGGTGGAGGTCCTGCACAAGGAGCACGTCAAGGCCGAGACGGTGGAGCGGTCGCCCGTCACGAGGACGAGGAGCGAAACGCTGTCTCTGGCGTCCGCCGTGGGATCGGACGACCCCTTCGCCGTCCTGGTCCTGCCCGAACCTGAGCCCGAGGACCCGCCCGCCGAGCAGGAGCCCGCCGATGGGCTGCGCCAGTGGTTCGACCGGCTCGGAT
The DNA here is from genome assembly GCA_965197645.1 of Dehalococcoidia bacterium. Classification (GTDB taxonomy): domain Bacteria; phylum Chloroflexota; class Dehalococcoidia; order Plut-88900; family Plut-88900. The sequence goes on from OZ240219.1 coordinate 2,548,834, forward strand.
GGGAGTGGCCCTGGTGAGACGCGCCGCGACCCTGCTGCTGCTGACCGGCGCGGCCCTCGTGTTCACGGGGGCTGCGCCGGAGGAGCACGACACGATGCTGGAGCAGTTCGACCGCGTGCTCACGGCGATGGCCTACGCGGGCTCCGGCCTCGCTGTCTTCGCCATCGTCTGGGCCGGTTTCATCCTGATGGCCGAGGGAGGCGAGGAGCGCGGCGGGGGCAGGGCCAAGACCGCCGTCGTCATGGCGGTGGTCGGCCTCGTCCTGGTGCTGTCGGCCAAAGGCGTCGCCGCCCTGCTGAGCCACGGCGTCATCCCATCCTTCCCAACCCCATAGAGAAAAGGAAACAAACCGAATTGAAGAAGCTGCTTGAACGAATTACGAGGCGCGGAGCGGGAAGTACCCCGGACGGGGCCGTCGCTCCGCAGGAAATACCGGAGGGCGGACTCACCACGGAGCCAGCACCCGGTGGAACGACGGAGGCCCCTCCCAAACTCCCGCCCGAGCTGCCCCTGTTCTTCATGCTGTCCCACCTGGACGACGACGGTCCCGTCCGCCTGGACGGGGTGAAGCTGGGCGTCTGCGAGGTGATGGGCCTGGAGATCGACGAGCCGAAGCTCGGCGCATTCGCCGGGGCGCTCAACGCCCTGGACTTCCCCGCCCAACTGCTCATAAGGCAGCACCCGCCACGTCTGGCAGGGATGCGGGAGAAGCTGAAGGAGGCGCATCCGGAGAACCTTCCCCCGCAGACGAGGGCCGCCGCCGAGTCGCTTGGGCGCCTGTTGACGGACCTTGAGGCCCGCGACGGCATCCTCGACCGGCGCTTCTACGCCGTCTGTGAGGCGGCCCGCATCGACGACCTGCGCGGCCTGCTTTCACGGGCCGGGCTGTCCGTCCACGCCCTGAAGGGCCGCCAGCTTCGCATGTTCCTGGTGGCGGCAACACTCAGCGGCTCGCCCTCCGAGTTCGACGAGGAGAGTCCCGTCGAGGTGGAGATAGGCCGCCGCGACGTGCGCGTCGGAGACCGCCTCGTGCGCTCCCTGCACCTGGGCAAGTGGCCCCGGTCGCTGGCCCCCGGCTTCCTGCAAGGACTCATGGCGGCGGGAGCTCCGATGGACCTGGCCGTCCACGTCGGCCCGATACCGGCGGAGCAGGCGGCCAGGACGCTTGAGTGGCAGAAGGTGCGCTTCGAGTCGGCCCAGTCTCTCTCCTTCAAGCGCGGCCGCACCATGTCCCCCGAGGCGGAGATCGCCCTGGAGGACATCACCCGGCTCAGGGACGAGGTGCAGCGCGGCAGGGAGAGGCTGTTTCATGCGTCCCTGTCCGTGACCCTTCACGCGAAGGACGAGGCGGCGCTCAAGGAGATGACGCAGCGGGCCAAGGCCCACTTCGGCGCCACACTCGGCAAGCTCGACAACCTGGCCTTCCGCCAGCGCGAGGGCTGCTTTCGACCCTGCCCCTGGCCCTGAACGCCGTGGCCGAGTGGCGCAGCCTGGACACCTCCAGCATCGCCCGGCTCTTTCCCTTCTCACCGCCCGACCTGGACACCCGCTCCGGCACCCTCTACGGCATCGACATGCGGGCCTGCTCCCCGGTGGTCTACGACCCCTGGGACGGAACGCACCTCAACGCCAACACAGCCGTCCTCGCACGGTCGGGAAGCGGCAAGAGCTTCGCCACCAAGCTCGGCGTTCTCAGGGGCTTGTGCCGGGGAGTGACCGCCTACGTCATCGACCCGGAGGGCGAGTATGCGGACATGGCCCGCGCAGCGGGAGGGCGCGTTCTCTCCCCCGGCGTGCCCGGCGAGGGCATGAACCCCTTTGTCATCGAGCGGGGCGACTCCGAAGAGATGCTCCAGCGCATCGGCAGCCTGCGCAGGCTCATCGAGGTGATGGTGGGCGAGAGCCTCGGCGCGGAGCGCCGGGCATCCCTCGACCACGCCCTTGCCGGCTACTACTCCCAGCCCCGCGAGCGCACCGGCTTCCGGGACTTCTACAAATACCTTCAGGAAGACGAATCTGGAGACCCCGGTCTCGCAAGGCTGCTACGTCCCTTCGCCACCGGCAGCCTGAGACACCTGCTCTCCGACGAGGGCGACGACCTGCTGGGCAGCGAGGCGCTGGTGACGGTCTTCGACCTGCGGTTGCTCGAACCGGAGCTCCGGCCCGCCGCCGCGATGGTCTGCACCGAGACGGTGTGGGCGGCGGCCGCCCAGGACCCCAAGCCGAGGCTGCTGGTCGTCGACGAGGTGTGGTCGATCATGCAGCACCCCGAAGGAGCGGCCTTCATGGTCAGCATGGCGAAGCGGGCAAGGAAGCACCGCTTGGGACTCCAGTTCATAACCCAGGACGTGCAGGACCTCCTCTCCGAGGACACGTCGAGGACCATTACCGGCCACTCCGGTCGCGCCCTGCTTCAGAACGCCGCCTTCAAGCTCCTGCTCCAGCAGGACGCGGCGGCCATCAGCACGGTCGGCGACGCCTTCGACCTGCCCGAAGACCTCCAACGCTGGCTCCTGTCCTGTCCCCGTGGAGACGGGTTGCTTCTCGCCAGGGGCAACCGCTTCCCCGTGCGCATCGAGGCGACGCCGGAGGAGACGGCGGTCATCGAGTGGCGGCCGGGCCAGCACAGGTAGGCAACGAAACGACGGACACATAGAGAGAGGCCCATAGAGGAAGGAGTAGAGCATTGAAGCTGAACCCGAAGAACCTGTTGTTTGGAGAAGATGGCGAGAAGAAAGGTCCCGTCCTGCTGGCGGTGACGCCGCCCCGCGCCGGGGAGCGCACCCTGCTGGGCGTGGAGAACATGCTCGGCTCCATCGCGGTGCCGGAGCCCTTCTCCCTGGAGCTGGCCGCCGACATGGACGGCGTGACCCTCTTGGCCCGCTGCCTCGACGACGAGGTGGTGAGAGGCCAGCTCTCCGCCCACTACCCCCAGGCCCGAATACAGAAGGTTGACCCGGACGACGACCCCCTGCGCCTGGACGAGAGTGAGCGGGCGTGGAGCATGACCCTGCGGGCCGACGGCCCCGAGTACGTCCCCCTCAGAACATTCAGGGACGACGACCTGCTCGACCCCGGCTCCGACCCCCTCATCGCCCTGATGGGAGCGCTCTCGGCCCTGGAGGACGACGAGCGCGTGGTGGCGCGGCTGCTTCTGCGCTCCCTGGGACCCGACTGGTCCCAGCCTCATCTCGAAAAGGCCCACAAGAGGCCCGGCATGGAGCCGAGGGAACCCGCCTACACCTACCAGACCAAGCCGTTGCAGATGGACGGCATCACGATGGCCGTGCTGGGCATCGGGGCGCTGGCGGCCCTGAAGGGCTACCTGTGGGTGCAGGACGGCGAGATATGGAAGGCCGCGCTCCTGGGAACCGGAACCGTACTGGGCCTGGCGGTCGGCGGCTGGGCGTTGTGGCGGTGGAAGAAGTCCCGCAAGCGCGTCGAGGACCCCATCCTGATACAGGAGAAGGTCTCCCGCATCGCCTTCGACGCCGAGCTACAGGTCACGGCGATCCTGCCGGAGACGACCCGGCCCCAGCGGGCCGCCGAGCTTCTCGGTCCGGTTGCCGCCGCCTACCGCCACTTCGACAACCCTGCCGGGGCGCGGTTCAAGGTCGGCGGGGTCCGGCCCATAACGCCGGACCCCGACATGCTCCATCCGTCAGGCCCCGGCCTGTTCGGAAGGCGCAGCGTCATGGGCGTCCGCGAGATCGCCTGCCTGTGGCACCCGCCCGGCGCGGGCGACGAGACGCCCCTGGTGGAGCGGTCCGGGGCGAGGGCGCTCCTGCCCTCTGCGAAGGGCGTCAGGGGAGGCGCGCTGGTGGGAGACACCACGGCGGGCAAGCCCCGGCCCATCCGCTTCCCCGACGACCTGCTCCGCCGGCACCACCTCTACGTAGCCCGCACACGCATGGGCAAGTCCACCCTCATGCACCACCTCGTCGCCCACAAGATGAGGGAGAAGGCCGAGGGCAGGGACCCGGACGCCATCATCGTCATAGACCCCCACACCGACCTTGTGGCCGGGCTGATGGAGCACGTCCCGGAATCCCTGATAGACCGCGTTCGTCTGATAGACCTGTCCGACGAGACCCGCTCCCCCGGCATCAACCTGCTGGACACCCGCATCTTCGCAGACCGGGACCGCACCGCCGACTCGGTGGTGCGCGTCGCCAAGGGCCTGTGGGAGCAGTGGGGGCCGAGGATGCAGTCCATCCTCGAACAGACGGTGAAGACCCTGCACGAGGCCAACGAGCAGGTGGAGGCGGAGCGGCAGTACACCATCCTCGACGGGCTGCGCCTGCTGTCCAACGACCCCTTCCGCAACTCCGTGCTGAAGAAGGTCTCCGACCCCTATCTGCTTGAGTGGTGGGCCAGGGACTTCGGAAGCTGGCATCGCCAGTACCGCGCCGAGGCCCTGGCCCCCGTCCAGACCCGCCTCTCCTACTACGCATCGTCGAAGCGGGCCAGGGCCATCCTCGGCCAGCGCCGCTCCACCATCGACCTGCGAAAGACGATCCACGACGGCGGAGTCCTGCTTGTATCGACGTCGCAGGGCGTCGTCGGCAGGGACGTGGCCGCCCTGGTGGGCGCGTCCCTCCTCAACCTCGTGGATGCCGTGATACGGGAGCAGGGAAGCCTGCCCCTGAGCAAAAGACGCGGCGCTCTCGTGGTGGTGGACGAGATGCAGTCGATGCCCGGAGTGGACTACGAGTCGATGCTGAGCGAGCTGGGCAAGTTCGGGGCCAGCTTCGTGCTCGCCACCCAGAGCCTCGCCAAGCTGGACGACCTCTCCCCCACCATGCGCGACACCCTTCTCGCCAACGTCGGCTGCCTCGCCGTCTTCCAGGTGGCGGGGAACGACGCCCGGACGCTGGTCTGGGAGCTGGGCAAGGACCGGGTGACCGAGGACGACATCACGTCGCTGCCGGTCCATCACTGCTACGTCCGCGCCACCGTGGGCAAGGAGCGGATGCCCGCCTTCTCGATGATGGTCAGAAAGCCGGAGGAGGGTGAAGCCGACACCGCCGCCCGCATCCGCGCAGCGGCTGCCGCATACACCGTCCCGGCCCCGCAGATCGCCTACGGCGACGCCGAGGGCGACCTGAAGGTGGAGGAGTTCCGCAGGGGCGTCGACGAGCTTGGGAAGGACGGCGGACAACAGCAGCAGAAGCCGGAAGCCGGGGAAGCAGAGGAGGCTGAGGAATGAAGCCCGAAGGATGTGAGGCCGACCTGCTCCGCGCGCTGTCGCGGATGCCCTTCCTCGACCGGCTGGAGATGGTCGCCGTCTGCGGCTGGTCCAGGGGCGCGGTCTACGAGGCCATAGAGAGGCTGGAGTCCGGGGGGCTCTGCGCCTCCGTGCCCCACGCCACGGGGCTGCTTCCCCCTTCCCGGAGGTTCCACCTCACCGCCGAGGGGCTGAGGCGGCTCGCCGCAGAGGAGGAGGTCTCCCTCGATGAACTGCTTCGCAGCCGCCCCGTCTCCGCCCAGTGGCGGCGCAGCCTGATGGAGCGCCTCGACGCCGTGGCATCCGTCTACGGCGTAGCCTCCAACGTCTCCGACATCGCGTTCCCCGTCCGGTTCCGCTGGTACCGCTCCATCCCCCTCGACGCCGCCATGACCCTTCCCGACGGGAGGACCGTCGGCATCGTCCGGCAGGGACTGACCGCCGACAGGTCGGGCTTCTCCCGGCGTCTCTGGGGGCTGCGCGACTGGCCGATTCCCGGAACGGTGCTGGCGCTCATGGCCGACGAGATGCGGCTCAGGCACGCCCGAAGGCTCCTCTCCACCACCGACGTTCCGGCCCTGCTCGCCGTGGAACGCCTTGCGGTCCTGACGGGGGCGGGCGACCGGATATGGAGTCCGCCGAAGATCGGCGCCGAGATCGACCTGCGCTACGCCCTCGACCGGGTGGGGCCAGGGGGACAACTTCCAATAGAGCCGGAACCGCAGCGCGCCGACCCGCCCGCCGACTTCGCCGTCGAGGGTCCGGGATGGGACATCCCCGACCACATGCTGCCGGTCCTTCTCAAGCCCATAGAGAAGCGCGCCCTCGACCTCATCTCCGACTGGCCCTGGATCGCCCTCAAGGAGATGGCCGGGCTGATGAACGTCTCGACCCAGAGGGTCTCCCACGGCGTCATCCCCCTCGAAGGCTTCGGCCTCGCGGCCCGGCCCCGGGAGGCGGGCGGACGCCTCGCCCTCACCGACCGGGGGCTGGCGCTCCTGGCCCGCAGGGACAGGACTTCCGTGGCCGTAGCGAGGAAGCGGTGGAGCGTCACCCTGGAGGATGCCGAAGGCCCCTTCGAGTGGCGCAACGTCACCGGCAGGCGGACCCGCCAGCTGCTCAGGAACATGGAGCACACCGCGGCCGCACACGGCTTCCTGGCCGCGCTCGCCGAGCAGGCCCCCCTGCTGGGGTGGGAGGTCGTCCAGCTCGACCCGCCCCGCAGGGCCTCCCGCCACTTCCGGCACGACGGCGGCATGCGCGCCGTCAACCCCGACGCCTTCGGCGTCCTCCGCAAGGACGATGCGACCTGGCCCTTCTTCCTGGAGTGGGAGCGACGCGCCGTGCGCCCCTCCACCATGTCCGACCGGCTGGCCCCCTATCTGCGCTACTACTCTTCTCACAGGCCCACCGACGACCACGGCACACGGCCCGCCGTCCTGGTCGTCTTCGACGACGAGATCGCACAGACCCACTTCCTGCGCGTGGCGCGGGAGGAGATGCGGGCCGAGGGGGTGACGGTGCCCCTGTTGGTGTCCCACAGGCAGGCCATAGACGCCCTGGGGCCGATGGGACACGCATGGCGCACCCCCGCCGACCCGCAGTCCCCCCAGGCCCTGACGCCTCAATGAACGACGAGGAATGAGAGACCCATGCCTACACAAGATGCCCATAAGCGGGAAGGCCCCCGGAGGCGCGGAGGACGGACCGTTGTCCTGCTCGACGTGGCGGCCCTCTGGAAGCGGCTGGCACTGCTGAACCGCTCCCAGAACTGGCTCGCCAGGGAGATCGGGATAAGCCCCGGCTACGTGTCGAAGCTGGTCAACACGGGGCGCTCCCCCTCCGGTCGCATCCGCCGCCGGATGCTCAAGGCCCTGGAACTAACCGAGTTCGGAGACCTTTTCAGACTGGAGGATAGCGATGAACAACAGTAACGACCCGACCCGTTTCGACGGGCGCGACAACCCCGTAGCCGATGGGACCGAACCCCTGGACGGCGGCGTGCTGCCCGAGGACTTCGGTGAGCGCCTCGAGCAGCTCAAGGAGCTCAGCGGCCTCTCGTGGCGCGGCTTCGCCAAGGCCCTCGGCGTGGACCCCAAGCAGCTGCGCATGTGGCGCATGAAGGGCGTCGAGCCCTGCGGCGGAGCAATGCTCTCCATCTGCCGCTTCGCGTTCCGGATACCCGGCGGCCTGCCGGTCATCCTGGGCGAGGGCATCCAGATGACCTTGTTCGAGGAGGAGAGCTAGACAACCGGCCCCGCCGGGCGCAGGGCGCGCATCGGCGGTACGGCGGGGCCTGAACCGGCTTGGAGGCCGTAGGCGCTCGCCCCTTCCGTCGGCGCCGGCGGCCCCCCGGCCGCACAACTTGCAACGAGAGGCCAGCGGCCCACAAGAGACTCCGCTGCGACCACGCACCATGAAAGATCCCAGAAGAAACAACGGACGAAAGAGGCCCGGAGAGCGGGAGCTTGAAGACGCCCTGGAGCGCTCCATGCCGTCCTACACCCCGGAACACCGCAGGGCCGTCCTGAAGGGGCTGCGCATCCTGGCCCGCGTCGCCATCCGCTCCTACATGGAGGAGCGGGCGTCCGCATCGCACCGAGCAGAAACCGGGGAGGATGGCGGCGAGGAAGAGGGTCAGCGTGGAGTGTAAGCGGGGGTGCAGGCGGTCCGGTGCGGGAGGAAGGTGCGCAGCGAGTGTGGCGCGTTCTAGTACATGATGAGATGGGTGGGAACGAGTCGCTGCGCAATGGGGTCCACCGCCAGCCTCAACCCCTCCAGGGTGTAGGCTCCCAGCAGAGCCGGTGCGTCGTCCTCTCCGAACACGACGAGAGTGACCTCGCTGGAGCCGTTGACCGTCGCCCAGGCTCTCCCAATGTCCATCTCCACCCGGCGACCGTCGGCGAGCAGGAAGACGCCCTTGTCCATCGGCTCGATCCCCAGCTCGCGCAGAAGGCTGCCGGGCAGCGTCGTGTAGGCGGCCCCGGTGTCCACCGTCGCCTCTACCTCCCGCTCCTGCTGCCCGTCCATGCTGGAGATGCGCAGAGGGCACCTGAAAGTCCCCATAGGGAGAGTCGCTCCTTCTCAGTGTCTACCACCCCATTTTACTCCATTCGGAACGTCTCTTATAGGGGCTGTGGCCCTTGACACCGGCAGCCGGTTCGTCCATGATAAGGGTAAGACATATTGTTACATCGAAGGGCAAAAAAACATGCCGAAGAAACGAAGGACCGTCACCTTCTCTCTGCCGCCCGAGATGGACGACCAGCTCAGGCAGGCGGTCAGGGAGGACGGCCGCACGCTGAGCGAGCTTCTGCGCGAGGCGTTCCGCCTCTACCTGGAGGAGAGGGAGTGGCGCAGACAGGAGAGGACGCAGATGCGGCGCTTGCGCCGAACCAGCAGGAAGCAACAAGGAGGACCAACAGATGAGTGAGCGAAACGACCGCACGCCGGCAGCCCTCTACGCCAGGGTCTCCAGCGACCGTCAGGACGTGGACCTGTCCGTGTCCGCCCAGCTGAGGGCGCTCAGGGACTACGCCGACAAGAACGACTACGAGGTCGTCCGGGAGTACGTGGACGAGGCGGAGAGCGGGCGCGTGATGAACCGCCCGGAGTTCCAGAAGATGCTGGACGAGGCCAAGAGGACCGACGCGCCCTTCGAGGAGATATTGGTCTGGAAGTTCTCAAGGTTCACCCGCAAGCGCGAGCACGCCGTCATTCTGAAGTCCATGCTCAGGCGCAAGGGCCTCCGCGTCGTCTCCATCACCGAGCAGGCCGAGGACAACCCCACGGGCAGGCTCCTCGAAGGCATCATCGAGACCGTGGACGAGTTCTACAGCGAGAATTTGGCGATGGAGGTCTTGCGGGGAATGCGCGAGGCCGCATCCAGGGGCTTCTGGGTCGCTCCGATGGCCCCCTACGGCTACAGGAAGGTCAAGGTGCTGGACGGCCCCAAGGAGAGGCCCGCCCTGGAACCGGACCCCGAAACGAACGGCATCGTCAAGCGCATCTTCGACCTGGCCGAGACTCGCAAGGGGATGATGAAGATCGTCCGCATCCTCAACGACGAGGGCATCTCCAGCCCTAGGGGTAAGCTCTGGAACAAGCCCACCGTCCACAACATCCTCAGAAACGAGGCGTACCTGGGCACCCTGGTCTGGGGCAACAACGCCAAGGACGGGGCCGAGCCGGTGCGGGTGGACAAGGCGTTCCCCGCCACCGTCGCCAAGGACCAGTTCGACCGGGTGAACAGGATACTGCGCTCCCGCGCCCCCAAGGTCTCCCACCCCCGCAGAGTCGGAAGCACCTTCCTGCTGAGCGGCCTGGTCAAGTGCTACAGGTGCAAGAGGGCGCTCTCGGGCCGCTACTCCAGCAGGGGCACGTTCCCCTACTACGTCTGCCACTCCTTCGTCAAGCGCGCCCCCGGGTCCTGCGACTCGCCCAGGGTCGACGCCCGGCAGTTCGAGGAGCTGGTCGTCGGCCTGATTCGCACCAACATCCTGACCGAGGGCAACATTCGGAGCCTGGTCAATGTCGTGGACGAGCAGATGGACGACGTGGCCGGTGACGAGCGCAAGCGGCTGGAGACCATCGAGAAGGAGCTTGCCGACGTGAGGGGCAGGCTCGACCGGCTCTACGACCTCGTGGAGACGACGACCGAGTTCAACATGGCCGACTTCGCCCACCGCATCCGAGACCACAAGGAGCGTCAGGAGCGCCTTGAGTCCGCCGCTGAGGGGGCGAGGGCAATCCTGGCCCAGCGCAGGGCGGTCCTCGACGACGTGAAGACCATCACGGCCTACGCCAAGGACATGAGCAGGTTCCTCAAGTCGAGCGAGCTGACGGAGCGCAGGGCCTTCATCGAGACCTTCGTCAAGGAGATCGAGCTTCTGCCCGACAACGCCGTCGTCCGCTACACCGTTCCCATGCCCGACGACAGCTTGATTCCAGGAAAAAAAGTCCAGGAGATACCGCTGAACGGCTCGGTGGTATCTTCCGACGTGGCGGCGTAGATGACGATGTGCCCTGCAGTCCGGTGATGGTCTTGCTCGGCTGGCAGAAGCGCAAGCACGCGTTGGCACGATGCTCTCGGAAGCTATCTCCGAGCCGGAGAAGGGCCGTGGGACCGGCAAGCCTTAACCTTAGGTAGGTTAGAGACTGGGTTCTGGGAGATTACGCTCTGCAGGCCGGAGGCAGGGGTTACGAAGGCCCCTTGAGTTTCCGTACTAGCCCGACTGAACCGGCAACTCGAAGTTCATCAGACAGAATACGTTGTCATCCGGGTCCGCGAAGACGGCCAGGCCGTCCGTAGGCTCGCCGTACTCCTCACTCAGTAGCCTGCCACCCAGGGCCTGTACACGGGGAACAGCCGCCTTCACGTCGGGCACCGACAAGTCGAAGTGCACCTGATTCTTGCCGGTCTTCTTCTCGGGCACCCACTGGAGATAGAAGATCACGCCGTTGGAAAGGGGCTTCAAAGCGACGTATGGGCCCCACGCCGCGACCCGCTTGGCTCCCAGCAAGGCGGAGTAGAAGGCCTCCGCCCGCTCAAGGTCCAAAACATCGACCCCGACGTGGCTAAGAAGCCCTACAGGTCCCGACTGTTCCATGGTGATTTTCTCCTCTCGTTTGGTCTGGGTTAGCGCGAAGTCCAGAGATGTTCCTAATCAACAACTTCTGGACCCATTAAACGAGACCGGTCCCCTCATTTCCCGCTATCGTCGTCCAGCCGCCGTTCCAGCCGTTGCAACGTTGTTTGGGTAGCACGGATCTCCCGCAAAAGCTCCTCTCTGGATACCGGGCCCTCCAGATCTCGCAATCGCTCCTTCTTGGCCTCGTCCAGGTTGTTGATGATGATAGCGATGAAGAGATTTATTACCACGAACGTCCCGACCACAACGAAGCTGACAAAGTATATCCAGGCCATCGAGTGCAGCTCCATGGCAGTATCCATTACCTTGGTCCACCCCTCCAACGTCATGATGTTGAACAGTGTCAGCACCGATGTGCCGAGGTTGCGCCAGTGTTCCGGATCGTGTTCGTGAAATAGGTGGTAGCCCATAATGGCGTAGATGTAGACGAGAATTCCGATCAGCATTATCACGTGTCCTACGCTGGGGATCGACCGAACCAGCGCGGTGACGATGAGCCGCAGGTCTTTCACCGTTGACATCAGCCGCAGCACCCGCAGCAGCCGGGCCAGGCGAGTAATCATGGCAAACTGGCCAGTGGCCGGAACCAGCGAGAACACTATCACCAGAAAGTCGAAGACGTTCCAGCCGTCCTGAAAGTACCGGAATGGACGAGGGGACAGCGCCAGCATCTTCAGCAGCGCCTCGACGATGAACACGCCTAACGCCACCTGGTATCCCAGCTCCAGCCAGTCGCCGTACTGTCGGTCCACCCGGGAGGAAGTGCCCAACCCCAACAGGGCGGCATTGGCCAGAATGACCCCAATGATGAAGTATTCGAACCACCCTGAGTTAACCAGTCGCCCGGTAACCTGTACGAGTTGTTTCGGTGTATGTTGCTTCATAGTGCGGTATCGGTGGGTCTATTGTTTTTCGGGTAACATCCGAGAGCCGGTCCTCGTATCGTGACTTGCCTCACGTAGATTGACATAATCCAGTCAGGTCTGACGGCCGAGGGAAACCCCTTGATGTCGGCTTTTTGGACGGCGTACCACTCTTCGGGCGTCATAGCTGGAAGTAGGGCAAAACGCCGTTCAAACAATCATTCGTACCGCTGAGTTTCAGGCCGTTCCGACTCCGAGGGTGATTGCCGACGTTCCTTCGTGCAATGGTCAGGTTTTGCATCGTCGGCAGGATTTGTCGCCGGCTACTTGTCTAACGAAAAACACCTCTGGGACGGAGTAGCCACTTCTCAGACCACTCTCCCATCGGGTCCGACCTCCGGGTTTGCCGACTCGTGATAGTGGACTATCTTCCACTCGCCACCGGTCCTGTGAAGAATGAAGGTAACCCGGCTGTTGAACTCGTATCTGCTTCCCTCCGGTACGGCGTCTGCCAGTCCTATGGTGTAGCAGAAAGCGTAGGCGACATCACCAAACACATCTACTACCAAGTCGCTGTAGTTGTAATCGGCATTGCTGAGGGTAGCAGCGAGGTTATCGTAGTAGCGATCAATACTGGCCCACCCCACCAGCGCCTCCTTGTTTTCCTCGGCCAGGTAGATAACATTGGGGTCGCTCTGGTCCCAAAGACTCTTCAACCGCTTGGTATCGACGGCGCTCATGCCAGCAGTCCATTTGTCTATCCGTGCCTTTATCTCCTGCGTTTGGTGCTCTGTAGCCAAAGCATGACCTCCAAGGCAATAGCGCTTCCAACGAAATCCATTGGTGAACCGGCCACCGTCCCCCCGGTGAGCGGCCTTTGTAATCTATACTCCCGCTCTTCGAGCGTCAAGGCGGAGGTAATATTAGCATCGAAGGGGTGCAACCATCGGAAGTAGGTCGCAAATCTGGACGCCAGGATTTCCGGGTTGCAAGTGCCCATCGCTCCTGCCTGTATGATGGCCGCAAGCCCCTCAGAGCGCCAGTGATCCTATCCGGTACTTCGGTCTGTCCGACTCCGGCAACACCGACAGGTCCATGGGACCGGCGCCTGTCTCCACCAGTACGGATGTTATGCCGACGTTGTTAGCGCCCCGGATATCGGTGCCTGGTGTGTCCCCTATCATCACCATGTCGCTGGTGCCGGTACGGCGAATCGCTTCTTCGAACAATGCCGGGTTGGGCTTGCCAAGGCGTGTGAACGTCAGGTCCGAACGACCCGGATACTGAAGAGCCATGGCAGACTCAAACATCTGAGCCACAGTGCCGCTGGCGAAGCCGTAGCCTTCCCGTTCCGGATAGATAAGATCAGGGTTGGGTAACACCAGGTGGGGCGTCTCACCTCTATGGATTTTGCGGATCAGCTCACTCAAGACTTTGCCGGTGGCGTCCAGGAACGGGTAGCCGTCCTGATCGCCGATTACAACCACATCGAAGTCCTCGTCGAAGGCGACCACCTCACCCCCTGCCTGTTGAACGTAGCTGGCGCTATCCTCCGTTCCCAGTACCACGCACCTCGAACCGACCAGCCCCTGGCTCTGGAAATGCCTTTTCAACAGGATGCCGGAAGTTACTATCCGGCTGGAGTCTATGGCGAGTCCCATTTCGACATACCGTGCCGCTCGCGTCTCCGGAAGCGCCGAGGCGTCGTTGGTCAGTACTAAATACGGCTTCCCCAGCGAGTTGAGCGTTCCAATCGCTTCGGAGGCTCCGGGAAGGGCAGAAGGCCAACGCACGAGGACGCCATCGGAATCGAAGAGGATAACGTCAAACTGATGTATCAATTCGCCAAGGGTTGTCCGTAAGGCCATCAGCCTGTACCTACATTCTCGAGGGTAGAGGGCTTGGTATCAACTTCGTAATAGCAGCGGTGACCTCTTGACCTGGTGTGGGGCAGTGGTGCGCGCCAGCATTCTCGGAATGCGTCCCGGGGTACGGCTGCTTCGGTAATCGGAAGGGCCAACCTCACCACAGCCGCATCCACTATACTCGCGACCATCCCTCTACAAGCCGTCAGACGAGTCCGAGAGGCTTGCTTGGAGTCCGACTTCGCTCCGATGAGTCGAGAGAGTGAACGGCGTCAGTTGAGGGGGAAGTCGTAGAGCTTGGCTGCGTTGTCACGCACTATCTTGCGTTTATCGTCCTCGGGAATACCGTCGAAGATGCGGTCTATGACTTCTTGCGAATGGGGAAAGGTGCCCTCGTCGTGGGGGTAGTCGCTGCCCCACATCAGGCAATCGACACCGGTGACTTCACGGTTCACGAGTCCCACACGATCATCGCCAAAGGTGGCGAAGCCTTGGCGCTTGAAGTATTCGCTGGGCAACAATTCCAGCTGCGGGACCTCCCACATGTGGCGTTTGTAATGCATCTCATCGAGAGACTGGAGGACCCATGCAAGCCACCCGACGCCTGATTCGACAAGTACGAACTTGAGATTGGGGTGCCTCCCGAGGATGTTGGCGGATATCATCATGACGGTGGGCTCCATGGCAGCAGACATGCCGAGAATATTGCCAAGAAGGCCCTCGCCAACGCCACTTACCCCGTCGTCGGTACCGTACCCATCCTGGGACCGGACTTCGGGTCCGGACGTGAAGACGTGGAACGCCAGCGGGACACCCAGGTCTTCGGCGGCTGCCCAGAAGGGTTGGTAGTCCGGGTGGTTGTAGGGTTTGGTGGGCATGGTGCAGGGCAGCGACAGGGACTTGTATCCCATCTTGGCCACCCGCTCCGACTCTTCGATAGCGTCTTGGATGTTCAGCATCGGAATCTCAGCGGTGAGGGCGAAGACATCCGGACGGCTGCCGAGTACCTCGTGGTGGTAGTCGTTGTACAGCGTCGCTAGCGTCTTCTGGAACAGCGGGTCCGGGGAGGCGAACATCTTGAACACGGCCTGGGGGTAGATCACCTCTGCGGATACACCATCCCGTTCCAGGTCCGCCAGCCGCAGATCGATATCCATTCCACCTTCACGGTGTTGGACCCTGCCCACCTCTTCGCCATCGCGCCAGTAGCGGCTCATATCATCTTCGTTGAGCGGGTGAGGAGCCTCGATGGGTGCAGGCGGCTGACCCTCGTAGATCAGGCAACGCTCCCCGTTCACGACCGCCTCGTGGGGAGCTCGCTCTAGGTACTCCGTGGGCAACCTATCGTAGAGAGACTGGGGCTCGTTGCAGTGTGAGTCGGCCGAAATGACGTTGTAATCTGCCATGACTCCTCCTGTATCGATTCGTCTGCTAGTCTAGCATACGTTCCCAGACCTGAGGAGAGCGTGGGGGGGGTTGAGCGACTTAGGGGGACTGCTGCTTAAACCCGACCGCGAACAAGGCGTTTCCGATCCAGCACAACGAGTGAAGATAGTATCCCGTAGACGAGAGCCGTATAGAACGTGGATTGTTAAGCCGAGAGGGCTTCGATTACAGCCCCCACTTTGCCCGGCCCCGCTGTGGTCATCTCTCCGACCGCTTTGACGACGTTTGGGTGCTGCAATCCCGATACGAGGAAGGTCCACCGCCACGCCTTCTGGGTATTCGCCGTGATCTCCTCTTTCTCGCCATCGGTGAACGTCCGGCCCGTCACTCTCTCGAGGGCTTCTATGTTCAGCCCGATCTGCTGCGCCAGGAGCCCGTCGATGGCTCCGCCAAGCTCTATGACCTCGTCGACTGCCGTCTCCCGCTCTTCCAGGGTCATCTGCTCGGCTACCTCGCCCATGAGCAGCGTGTCCAGCTTGGCGTGCTGCGCCTCCTCCATCCAATGGAACCTCAAGAGGTCTCTGAACAGCAGGTCCAGGTCCGAGTCCTCTCGCACGTGCTCAATGTAGTGGAGCTGGGTGAACCATTCGATGACCGTGGTCAAGATCATGACCGCCAGCTTCGACTTGCTTCGGACTACCTCCGCCACCTGTTCCCGACCGGGGATCAAGCCACACTCACTGCCGAAGCCCTCACCGAAGAGATCGACCGATAGTCGAAACAGCTCCTGGTGCTTGAGCTCTTCCTCGGCAAACCGAAGCAGTGCACGGGCCCTGACTTCGTCTCCATAGACCTCTTTCATAGCCTCTTCAGTGACGGCGGGGATGATAAACTCTTCCACGAATGCGAAAATGTGACAGTAGGCGTTGCCCATGATCTGGTTCAACAGACGCTTCTCGTCGTCGTTCAAACACTCTATCCCGTCTACACCGGTCAGCCTGTTGGGCAGAAAACGCTTCGAAAAGTCGAAGTTCTTCCCGCCCAGGACCTCGTCCTCTAGCCACGAGACCTTCTTGGAGTTGTCCAAGCAGTCCTGGTACGTGTAGGTGTGTGAGAGCATGGGTTTCGCCTCCCTATTGTTGGGGACCTTCACTGGGCTACCCCCATTTGGCCGTCTGGATTGATCACCAGACTTACTATTATAGTATAAACAACGATTATTTTTAATATAAGCAATCGCTATTTTGACATCGCTCACAAAAGTCACCAATCTGTACCCAAGATCTCGATGGAACGAGGGTCGCAGAGCGGACCTCGTAGGTCTCGACATGCCAACCGTACGTAGCAACAAGGCCGGCCGATGCTCAAACTGATTGCTCCGCGGGACCTGGGCCCGATCCCTGCCATTGCGGCCACGGCGTTCGTGGCCCTGGCCATTTTTTCGTGGACGGAGAGGACCGTCATCGTTGACCCGGAAGGGATGTCCGTTCCCTACTGGCCCTGGAAGCTGTGGCAGATCGGTCCGTTGCTCATGGGGTTCGGCGGCGTCTGGTGGATCTGGCTGAGCACCCGCCGAGTCCCTTGGGTGCGCAGCCTCGCGCTGGGCTTACTGGCTCTGGTGGTGCTCGGCAACGGTTACACCGGCCTGTTCGGCGACTACTGGGGTGAAGTGTGGCGCACCGTCAACCCGCTGTTCATCGGTTCCTCCACCGCAGCGGCGGCGGCCCTATGGCGTTGCGGACACATAGCGGGGCGAGTGGGTGGGATGGTCTCGGTGGCGTTGGGCGCCCTGGTATTCGCCAATGCATACTTCGTCAACAACGGGATTATCTGGCAGATACTGGACCCGGTACGAATGCTCACTGCATTGGCCTGGGCCGCCGGCGCCAGCCAGGCCAACGTTGCCACCCTCGAAAGTGGTCGGTCATCAGATGATGGCTAGCACTCCCGACAGGTCATCGGTGCAACATTGCCATGCTCCTGCAACGCATCATCGATCAGACCTTTGCTTTGGCCACAGTCCTGTAATGGCACAGGACTTCCATTGGCGCCGGTGCCCCGATTGCAGATATGCCGTCCAGGGAGTGGCCGAAGTCGACGGCTCACCGCCGGACTCCCCAGGACGGATTGTTTCGAAGAGATAGAGAACCGATTCTGTTGCAAATCAACCGGTGCAGTCTATAATCTGGGACACTGACAGCCTTACCCAACAGCGAAAGCGAATACGAATACAACCCGATGTGCAGTCCAGCGTAGCTGTCTTGGCGGCCTACACGTCCCCCAGTCTCCCAACCGAGGCCACAACTCACTTCTAACCCTTGACCAGATTCTCCCTCAAGTTGCGGAAGAACTTCCATCAGCTGGCCGAGTATAGGCTGAGCGACCTACCCGCTCTCGTTCTAGGAGTATGCTCAGTGAGATCCGGGGACTGCTAACGCTGGTTACAGTGAGGTGTCTCCCGGTAAGCGACACCTGCCAACAGGCGAATGTGGGATGACCGTCTCAGGACCTATGCCCGAAGAACCCATTGAAGGCGCTGTAACATGAACTATAGCCTCCAAACTCTTCGTGGCGATATTTTTGGCGGCATCACCTCGGCGGTGGTGGGGTTGCCGGTGGCGCTGGCCTTCGGCGTAGCGTCAGGTCTGGGACCCCTTGCCGGCATTTACGGGGCGATCGCCGTGGGTTTCTTCGCAGCGGTGTTCGGGGGGACGCGGTCTCAGATATCCGGCCCCACCGGTCCAATGTCCGTGGCGATGGCGGTCATCGTCACCAACCATGCCGACGATCTCGCCGAGGCGTTCACCATAGTCCTTATGGCAGGAACACTGCAGATGCTTCTCGGTGTACTGAGAATCGGCAGGTTCGTGGCCTATACACCCTATTCGGTGATATCCGGTTTCATGTCCGGTATTGGCGTGATCATCATGCTGGTACATACCCTGCCTTTCCTGGGCGCCGCTGTTGCAACGGGAGGGCCGGTAGGAACAATCGAGAAGCTGCCGGATGCGTTAAGCGATGTCAACTTCAACTCGTTAGCCATAGCCTGCGCCACCCTTGTCGTAGGCGTGGTCTGGCCAAGCCAGTTCAGGAGGTATCTGCCTCCTACCCTGGCGGCGCTGATCGCCGGGACGCTGTTGGGCGTCCTGTGGCTGACCAACACCCCAGTCATTGGCAACGTGCCCACGGGCCTGCCCAGCGTGCAAATGCCGGACCTTGGCCTCGACGTGTTGGTAAAGGCTGTGCAGCCCGCGGTGACCTTGGCGCTACTCGGGTCCATCGATAGCCTGCTTACTTCCCTGATAGCCGATTCGATGACCCGCACTCGACATAAACCTAACCGAGAGCTCGTAGGCCAGGGTATCGGCAACTTTATCGCAGGGCTATTGTGGGCCCTGCCCGGCGCAGGAGCCACCCTGGGCACGGTGGTAAACCTACGGGCCGGCGGGCGGACCCCCGTCTCCGGGGTGTTGCGTGCAGCAATCCTGCTGACACTCGTCCTGGGCCTGGGCCAATACGTAGAACAGATCCCCCACGCGGTTCTTGCCGGTATTCTGATGAAAGTCGGCTGGGACATCGTCGACTGGCGTTTTATCACCCGGATCCACCGGGTCCAGCGGGAACACCTACTGGTGATGCTGATTACCCTCGGGCTCACTGTGTTCCTCGACCTTGTTACCGCAGTGGCAATAGGTCTAATCGCTGCGGGGATGGCCCACTCGCGTCAGTTCGAGCGGTTGGAACTGGACAGCGTGGTATCTGTGCCACTACTGGACCAGAGTTTCCTTACAAATAAGGAAGGCGCGGACGAGGCGGACTCTTTCTCGGCGCGTGTTGGCTTGGTGAGGCTCCGGGGGAGCTTCTCGGTTGCATCCTCGAACAAGCTGATCAACGCCATAAGTATGGACATCCAGGAACACGAGGTCGTGATCCTGGACTTCTCCGAGACGGTCTACATAGACGACAGCGCCGCCCTTGTGGTGGAGCAGCTGATCGACACCGCCATAGCTGAGGATACCGCGTGTATCGTGATGGGTCTCTCGGGTCCACCAGCCTCCACCCTTCAGACGCTCAACGTTCTGCAGCATGTCCCGGCGGACCGCTTCGTCGCTACACTGGACGAAGCAAGGGAGACCGCGAAACGGATACTTGATAGTTAGGGCAGAGCGCTCTTACTGGAGAGGTGTTCGGGGTGTCACGGGAAGCTCCGCGTAGCCTCCTCACGTGAGCGCCGGGCATGGTTAAGCTTGGAGTCCGGGGGCCAGATTCTATAAAAAAGCTAGGAATGAAAACTGTTGGACTGACTCTGCTGTGCCTGCTGTGGGCGTTGTCTGCAATTGTGGCCTGCGGCGGCGAGGATGCACCCACAACTGTCGACGCGGTGGAGTGGGGATACAAGGGGCCGGGCGCGCCGGAGAATTGGGCATCCCTATCTGAAGAGTACGCAACCTGCGCCGACGGCGAGCAACAGTCGCCGGTGGATATCACCGCATACGAAGCTGGCGACGCCGCTCCCATCTCGTTTTCTTACGGCAGCGAGGCGATAGCCGTACGAAACGATGGCAAGCTCGTGCATATCGACTACTCGCCGGGTAACACGTTGAAGGTCGGCCAGCAGACCTTTGAGTTGAAATCGGCGCACCTCCATTCACCCTCGGAACATCGGATAGACGGTGTGAACTTCGAGGCCGAACTGCATCTGGTCCATGCAGATGCCGACGGTAACCTGGCGGTGGCGGCCGTACTGTTTAGACTTGGCGAGCCCAGTCCTGCGGTGCAAGCGATTCTCGATATCGCTCCGAAGGCCGGTGATACAGTCGGCGACGGTATCAAGCTTAATGCCAGCGTTGAGGCGACTGTAGAACTGGGCTACTACCACTACGACGGCTCGAAGACGACCCCTCCATGCGACGAGCCGGTTAGCTGGTATGTCATGCGCGAGATGAAGACCGTTTCGGCGGAACAGGTCGACGCCCTGCTGGCATTGAGCGGCGGCCCCAACAATCGTCCCGTCCAGCCCACGGGCAGCCGCGTAATAGTAATCGGCGGTGTGCCATAGGGAACAATTTACGAGGGTCGGTCCCAGCCTCAGACCCTCATCAGGATGCTTTCCCGACAGACCCCACACAGGTCCAGTGAGTGGTAATGCCAGCCGACAGCCGCAACATCGGAGGGCTTGAGAGCGGGCACTAGACGGGTGGGTCCTCTGAATAATCCGTGGACTACACACCTGCGTCAGGGCTGGTGGGAGCCGCTTTCGCCAAGCGCCGAGAAACCGCTGTATCGGGAGGCGCGGAACCTGCCTAAGAGGTGGGCTCCGTAGACGGTAGTTCTCCCAGGGCTGCTGCCGTTGCCGGTTCCTCTTCCAGGGCTACTGTGGGCCGTGTCAAGGGCAACTCAACGGTCATCTCCGTGAACTGGCCCGGTTCAGATTCTACGTGAATGGTGCCGCCGTGTTTCCGCACGATGTCGTTAGACATGGCAAGGCCGAGGCCGGTACCCTCGTTGGCAGGCTTGGTAGTGAAAAACGGGTTGAAGATCTTCTCTATGACCTCCTGAGGCATCCCGCTCCCGTTGTCCCGAATGCGGATTTCCGCGTGCTCATCTCCTCGGCGAGTGATGAGCAGCAGCGTGGGCATATAGGGGTCGCCGCCCGCTTCGGCGATAGAGCGCCGTTTTTCGTCCGTGGCGTAACAGGCGTTGCTCACCAGGTTCAGAAACACTCTTCCCAGCTCCTGCGGAATCACCTCCAACTGGCCCATATCCGGATCGAAGTCCTGCTTCAGGTCCAGCTGGAAGTCCGGGTCCGTAGCCCGGGCGCTGTGATAGGCCAAGCGGGCGTGCTCATCCACCAGGTTGTTGATGTTGGTAGCTTGTACCTCTCCGGAGTCTCTACCCATCAGAAGCATGTCGTGGACGATGCGGTTGGCTCGTTCTCCGTGGGACCGTATGCGTGTCAGATTCTCTCTCAGGTCTCCGACGATATCCTCAGTCACTCCCTTCTGCTCATCGGGTAGGGTTACCCCTTCTTCCTCCAGGACCTCCTGCAGCTCCGCAACAAGCTCTTCCGAGACCTCGGAGAAGTTGTTGACGAAGTTCAACGGGTTCCGGATCTCGTGGGCCACCCCCGCAGTCAACTCTCCCAAAGCTGCCAGCTTTTCGCTCATCACAACCTGGTCCTGAGCCAAGCGCAGGTCCTCCAGAACAACCTCCAACTGCTCGTTCTTTCCTTTCAGCTCCTCGGCCAGCTTTTCCACCAGGTTCAGACGCTGGACCTCCAGGGCGTGACGGCGGAAGACCTCCAGGGCGGCGGCCATTTCGGCCACCTCGTCCCGACCCTCGATCTCGACCCTGGCCTCCAGGTCGCCCCCGGCCATGCGCCGCATCCAGTCCGATAGAAGCTTCAGGCGGCGCACCAGTATCCGGCCAACGAAAAGCCAGGCGATGAGCAAAGCGCCGGCAATGCTTACACCGCCGATGGCTAGAAGGAGGATCCGGCCCGTGAGTATCGCGTCGCTGGAAGCTTGGGTCGCCGATTGAGCGCTGGCGCTAGCGGCATTCACTAAGCCGTTCACCTCCTCCACGAGGTCGATAGCGATGTCACGATTGCTCACTACTAGTTTCTGCTGTTGCTCCGCCAGCGTCAGTTTCCGCGCCAGCAGGTCAAAGCCGCTTTCCCCTCCAATGCCCATATTGACCAGCCTGGTGAAGATGGGAGCTACCTGCTCAAGCAAAGGTGATTCTCCAAGGGCAGAGAGGCTCCGCTCCATGCGTCTCGTGGCAGCCTCAAACCGTTCCCGCAATGGCTCGATCTGCGATGCCTGAGAAAGGGTGAAGGCGTTGGCCAAGAGCTCCATTGCAATGTTGCCGTCCACCTGCAGCTGGGCCAAATGACGGTAATGACCGAACTCTTCCTCGGAGAAATGCTCGGAGCGAGGCGCAGCAGGTTCTGCCAGATTGCGATATCCCGTCATTACGTAGAAGAGTTGGTCGTCAATAGCCGGAACGACGATGCCGTCCAGCTCCGTGCGTAATGTTGCCAGGTCCGCTGCCAGGGCTTCTCTGCCCTCGTTCAGTGCAAACGAGGCACGGGTCCCCTCCTTGATGGCATCTATATTGAAGATCAGCGTGTCGGCGTGAGAGCGGATCCTGCTAAAGCTCTCACCCCCGACGTTGCCCTCCTCCAAGAGAGCCAGCTGGCCCTCGAAGGCCGTGTATGCCTCATCAATGCTGAGGGCCACCTCATCGAACTCTTCCGTCGTGGTCACAACCGTTAGGCCAGGGGCTGCGTCGGCGAGGATTTGGCTGTATTGGGCAACCTGGAAGGAGGCCGCAATCTCCGGGATGCTGCCCTCGTTGACCCGGCTCTGCACGTCTCCTACTCGATTGAAAGATAGCCACGCCACGAGGCTGGCGCAAATCGTAAGGGCCACCGCACCCCAGATAGCCAGGTGAAGTTGAGTGGAGATACGAGAGCTGCTTCTCAGCAGCTGTTTCAAGCGCTCTATCACCGCGCAGTGTCCTGCAAGCTATCGATGGAGTGGTAACGTCCGTCGGAACCGATTACGGTCAGAAACACTTTATCCGATCCCTGGTTGTCATCTTTCCCGTAGCGGAGCTGGAACCCGTCCAGGTCGGCGATACTCGTGCTGCTCAGACTGTCCAGGAAACAGGCGCGGTCCACATCTCGCCCGCAAATCTCCAGACCGGCGATGGCCAGACGGCCCGCCAGATAGCCTTCCAGGGAGACGAAACCGGGCACGGCGGTGTGATCGAAGGACTCCAGAGCTTCGAGGTAGGAGGCGACGATGGGTATGGAATCATCCCATGGGAAAGGCACTACCTGAGTGACGAACACCCCCGCGCCATCGGGCCCAAGCTCTAAGGCCAATGCGTTGCTGCCTACGAAGGAGATGGTCATGAATACCAAGTCCAACCCCGTGTACCTTGCCCATTCGATCAGCTCCGCGACCGGCTGGTAGGCCCCGATGATGATCACCGCCTCGGGCGCACCCTCGCCCAGGTCCAGAATGGCCGTCTTCACCGCCCGGGTGTTTCGAGTGTACAGTCCAATGGCGGC
Organism: Dehalococcoidia bacterium; assembly: GCA_965197645.1. Lineage (GTDB taxonomy): Bacteria > Chloroflexota > Dehalococcoidia > Plut-88900 > Plut-88900. The sequence goes on from OZ240219.1 coordinate 2,571,906, forward strand.
CGGTTCCATTTCCCGGCGCTCCAGGGCACCGATCACACCGCGGTAACCGGCTCGGCCATACGAATCGTCCTGGTACACTATGGCAATCCGCTCGATTCCCAGGTCCTCCGTCAACCGGGCCACCATCTCCTCCGTCTCCTGGTAGTAAGAGGCCCTGAGGTTGACCACTGTTTCCCACTTGGCGTCTCGCAGAAAGGCCGCACCGGTGAAGGGCGCAATATAGGGGACTCCCATAGACTCGGCAACCGGCACCGCAGAGCGTGACGTGGGTGTGCCAACGGCTCCAATGAGCCCGAAAATCGACTCTTGCTCGATCAGCTCAAGGGTGTTGGAGATGGCAGCCTCCGGTTCGTAGGCGTCGTCCAATGACACCAACTCCAGGCGCCGTCCGTGGACACCGCCCGCCTGGTTCACCTCGTGGAAGGCCGCCCGGATACCCCGCCCCATGTTGCTTCCAAGCTCTTCAGCTGGGCCTGTGAAGGCCGCGGACTGACCAAAGAGGACGCGTTCATCGAAGATGCCGGTTTCCATGGCAAGCAGGTCGTTGACCTCGGGAGTGGGCGTTCTCTCTACGGCGCCGTCAATCTTCACGTCGTTCTGGTCGATATCGGTGCCGCCGAGTAAGAACCAGACTACCAGGCTGAGAACCACGGTGAGGGTCACCCCTCCCCCGATGCCCAGCACGAAGAGTAAGTCTGTCGGTACCCGAGGAATGCCTCTCACTCAACCCTGCGCTTAACCAGAATCAGGTGGTTTCGGCCTCCCTCCCGTCTATAACGCATCTCGTCCATCATGGTGCGCACCAGGTGAACACCGAGTCCACCCATAGATCTTTCGTTGAGGGAGCCGATCACGTCGGGTATCGGTGCGTCGTTCAGCGGGTCGAAGGGCTTGCCATCGTCCGTGATCTCGATGGTCAGGGACTCCTCCTCCGAGGTCAGTTCGATCTCAACCTCGTGGATGCCGTCCCCGTGCCCATGGTTCACCACGTTGAGCCACAGCTCCTCTAGTGCCAGATTCACCTGGAAGGAGAGGTCGTTGGACCAGTTGTCATCTCTGCCGAGGTCTTCTACGGCAGTCGCGAGACGGTCCAGTTCGTCCAGCCTGGTTTCGACCGTTAGGTGCAGCTTAGCGCTCAAGAGGAATCCTCATTGCAATGAAGAACTAGGCAGGTGATGTCATCGGATTGGGGAGTCTCGCCCGCAAAGGCGTTTACCGCTTCGAAAACTGCCTCCGTGGTCTCCTCGGGATCTTGGGGGGGATTGGTCCGAAAATACTCGCTCAAGGGGTCCAGGCCGAACTCTTCCTCTTCGCTATTCATGGCTTCGGTCACGCCGTCTGTGTAGAAAATAACCGAGTCCCCGGGGACCAGCATCACCTTGCTCTGCTTGTAGGCCAGTTCAGGCGCAATCCCCAGGGCTATCCCATCGGTTAAGGGGAGAAGCTCAGCTGTCCGATTGGCATGGACTACCAGGGGACTGTTGTGGCCCCCGTTGGCGTAGGTCAGCTCTCCGGTGGAAGGGTCGTATACTGCATACAGAAGAGTGACGAACATGCCGCCTTCGTTGTCTTCTATGAGTAAATCGTTAACTTCCCTCAAGACGTCACCAGGTCGACCAATACCGATGGCGGAACCCTTCAACAGGGTACGGCTGGACATCATAAACAGCGCCGCCGGCACGCCCTTGTCCGACACGTCTGCCACGGCCAGGCCGACCCGCCCGTCGTTCAAGTACATAACATCGAAGAAATCGCCTCCCACGTTACGCGCCGGCTGCATCTTGCCGTACACCGCATAGCAGGGGTGCTGGGGGAATTGGGTCGGAAGTATGGACTGCTGCATTCCCCTGGCCACGTTCAACTCGTTTTGCAGGGCCACCAGCCTGTCACGAGATTGGAGGGCTTCCTTCCATTCGGCCATGTTGCGCAGTGTGCGATCGATAGTAACCTGCAAGTCTTCAAAATCTACGGGCTTTGTAACGAAGTCGAATGCGCCGCGGTTCATGGCCGTGCGTATGTTCTTCATATCGCCATAGGCCGAAATAATGACCGACCGGATGTTGGGGTCTACCTTAGGTATCTGCTCAAGGAGGGTGAGCCCGTCCATCTGAGGCATGTTGATGTCCGAGAGCACCATGTCGATGTCGTGGTCCTCACGTAGCTTCTCCAAAGCCTCCACGCCGTTCTGGGCGAAGACAAACTGATAGCGGCCTGCCCGGATATCCCGACGCATACGCTGCAACATGAGGGGCTCCAGGTCTGGCTCGTCGTCGACCACCAGGATCCTATAGCCTTCTTTCACTGATGTCATTCCGCGTGCCTACGCCTTGCTCTTTCTAACTTTCTTACCGATTCCTTGTTCACCAAAAGGTATCCCTGACATGGATGCCTGTTAAATGTCCGGGTTGATTAGTTGTTAAACGCGGCCACGGCCTCGACCTGAGAAGGGTGAATGGAAATGATCTTATCGAAACCGCTGATCTCGAAGACCTCCCGTATCGAATCGGAAAGCGAGCAGATCGCAAATTTCCTGTTCTGGCCTTGTAAGCTCTTGGCCGTCAACAGAATCACCCGCAGGCCCGCACTACTGATGTACGATAGCTGCTCCATATCCAGGACCACGGCGCTATCATCATCCTCTATGGCGGCATCCAGGGCGGTCTGGAACTCACGGGCATTGGCGCCATCTACCCGCCCATCCGTCTTCGCGATTAAAGTATCACCCTGTCGCTCCGTCTCAACTTCCATTGCGTGTGTCTCCTTACCTTTACGGTTACGATCTTGCTTGCCGCACACTACCCTATATCATTTTCTAGGCAGTTTTTCCACCCAGCGAGACTGAGGTCAGTACCCCCACAAATTCATATCGGGACTCTGGAGGCCCAAACCGCAACTCTCCATCCATAGGAGTTAACCCCATTGCTAGGTACCGTTCGGGCCATTTCAGACCTTAGGGTCTGTGCCGCAAGGCGTAGCCGCCGTCAGACAGCGGCCATTCAAGCGAACATTATACCGCCAACTCTCCAATGATAAAAGTGCCTGGAGGGCCAGCGGTTTTTCATCTTTGGTGGCACGAGGCAAACCTTACTTGATCACATATCAACCGGCGTTCTCCAGTGGGGCGACTTGTCCTTGTATAGTCCTGTTCTTTGCTACAGAACATCCTACCTTTGAGTGTCACTTCTACGACACTAGACAAGGCCGTGAGGGCCGATGGGCGTTGCGGCGATATTGCCGGGTGGGCTATAATAATCGGCCGCCCCAACGCGACGGTTGCCGGACCCGGCAGTCACGGCAACGGGGCGAGTAATTCTACTAAAAGAGGCAAACACCGTGCTGAGATTCGCCGAAGAGATCACTCTGCTCCTGCTCAACGATGACGGAACGATGGCTCGGGTACCCTACTGGTCGCTGAACTACGCCCTGGCCGGCGGCGTGCTGATGGACCTAGCGCTGGAGAATCGTGTCGACACCGATCTGGAGAATCTGGTCCTGATCGACGACACGCCCGTGGGCGACAACCTGCTCGACCCAACGCTGGCCGAGATAAAACAGGGAGAACAGCGGTCCGCCCGTTTCTGGGTGGAACGCACAGCAAACCGCGCTCAATCGATCCGAGATGAAGCCCTCTCCCGACTGATAGACCATGGCATCCTGGAACGCCGAGACGACCGCTTCCTGTGGGTGTTTCGATCCCGGCGCTACCCGGCCATCGATGGTGAGCCGGAGCGGGAGGTGAAGCTGCGCATCATGGGAGTGTTGTTTAGCGACGAGATTCCTGACCCGCGCGACGTGGTGATCATCTCCCTGGCCGATGCATGCGGCATCTTCAACGGGCTGTTATCAAAACGGGAGTTGGACGGGGCGGCCGCCCGTATCGAGCAGGTGCGCAAGCTGGACCTCATTGGTCAAGCGATGACCCAAGCAATCCAGGACATCGAACTATCGGTGGCCGCCTCGATTCATCCCTACATTCACTAATTGGCTCCGGCCACCCGAAGACCACCCGAGATGGAGCCGTCCTCCGCGCCTCCGGTCCCGCTTCAATCGCGACACTACCGGCCCTGCCGTCCGCGTAGGTGGCTGGAGCAGTGGGCGAGGCCAATCATGACCACTCTCCCAATGTTGTCATCCGAGGTGGCTTTCGCCAGGGTTTCTGTAGGACCGCCGTCGTGATTATTCCACCCAAAGGAAAGGCACATTAGGTGATCGGTCCATGCCAAAGCTGAACATGTTGCAACGCCGCACCATCTGGTGGACTCTTGGTCTCCTTCTGGCCTCCTCCATGCTCCTACTGGTCGCCTGCTCGGACGACACTGAGGCTACACCCGTTGCTGAGATCACGCCCGCCGCGCAGGCCAACATCGTTGACCAGCTCAGAAAGAATGCCGAGGATTTCGAGTACACCATTGGAAAGCACGGCGGCACACGGACCTTGGCAACCGTTTCCGAACCGCTCACCTTCAACCTCGCCATCTCCAACGACGCCTCATCGTCGGGAGTCTTGTCGTATCTTTTCGAGGGGCTGACAGAGACTTCGTGGCTCACCGACGAAGTAGAACCGGAGCTGGCGGAGTCCTGGGAGCGCTCGGATGACGGACTGACCTGGACGTTCCATCTGCGCAAGGACGTCCGATGGCACGACGGAGAGCCCTTTACCGCCCACGACGTGGACTTCACCTTCAATCGGATCATCTACAACCATGAGATTCAAGCGAGCAGCCGGGCAACGTTTCACTTCCGGTTCCTGAACGAGGAGACCGGTCAGTGGGAGGAGTCGCCGATGACCGTCACGGCGCTGGACGACTATACGGTCCAATGCGTTCTACCCGTGCCCTTCGCACCCTTCCTCCGCTCCATGGGCACGGCTATATATCCGATGCACATCCTGGAGAAGCACGTGGATGACGGCGCCTTCGCCTCCACGTGGGACATAGACACCGATCCGTCGGAGATCACTGGCACCGGCCCCTTCACCATCGAAAGCTACGTTCCCGGCGACCGGGTGGTGCTGCAGCGCAACCCGAACTACTGGCTCAAGGATGACGAGGGCAACAGCCTGCCGTATCTGGACCGGGTTGTCCACATCATCGTCCCGGACTTAGAGACCGAGCTTGCCAAGTTCCTCGCGGGCGAATCAGACTCCCACGGCGTGCTGGGCGAGGAGCTTGCAGAGCTGGAACCGCTCCAGGAGGAGGGAAACTTTACGATATACAAGCGGGGTCCCGCTTTCGGGACGACGTTCCTCGGGTTCAACATGAACCCCGGCACCGACCCGGAGACCGGTCAGCCCTACGTGGCGCCCGAGAAGCTGGAGTGGTTCCGAAACAAGGAGTTCCGACAGGCAATCGCCCACATCATCGACAAAGATAAGATCATCGAAGACGTGCAACACGGTGTCGGTTACCCGCAGTGGTCGTCCGTCAGCCCAGCCGCGGGTGACTTCCATAACCCCGATGTCCGAAGGTACGAGTATGACCTGGACAGAGCCAACGAGATCCTTGACAGCCTCGGCTGGATGGATACTGACGAGGACGGTATACGAGAGGACAGCCAGGGCAACGAGATAGAGTTTTCGTTGGTGACCAACTCAGGCAACAGCGTGCGTGAAAGGGTCGGCACGATGGTCAGTCAGGCTATGGAAGAGATCGGCATCGACGTGGACTATCAGCTCATCGAGTTCGGCGACCTCGTCGGCCAGCTAACCGTTTCCTACGACTGGGAGGCGATGATCATAGGCTTCACCGGCGGACCGGATCCATACAGCGGCATCGGTTTCTGGCACAGCAGCGAGAGCCTACACCTCTGGTACCCCAACCAGCCGCAGCCTGCCACGGATTGGGAAGCAGAGATCGATGAGCTGTACATCATGGGCAGCCAGGAACTGGACCGGGACAAGCGTGTTCAGTACTACCATCGGGCCCAGGAGCTCGCTGCTGAGAACCTACCGGTGATTTACACCACCCTCTCGGAGCGACTGAGCGCGGTCCGCAACGTCTTCGGGAACACGACACCCACTCTGTATGCGCTCTGGGACATCCGCTATCTGTACCGCACGGACCAGGTGGCATCGGGCCGGGAGCCCAACGCTTCGGTAAGCGGCGCCGTCACTTACCGGGAGCGGATATCCCTGACTCCGGACGCAACCCTCGTGGTGGAGCTGCGGGACGTATCCTATCAGGACGCCGATGCTCCCCTGATCGCTAGCCAGACCGTCTCCGACCCTGGCCAGGTACCCATCAAGTTCAAGGTCGACTACCACCGCGACGACATCGACTCCCGGAATACCTATGCCATATCCGCTAAAATCATCGAATCAGACGACCGCCTCGCCTTCACCAACGATACGGCCTACGACGTAATCACCGGAGGTAATCCCAACAAAGTGGATATGCTCCTGGTGCTGGTACAACCTCCGCCCGACCTCATCGACGAAGGCGAGGACTGGAGGACCTGGGTAGAGACCCCGGTCCCGGTGCTCTGGGCCAACCTGATACCCAATGAGCGGGAGCTTTTCATACGGGTCGCCTATCTTCAGTCCACTATAGAGGGCTGTGTCCGCCGCGGGAGCGAGGGGTTGGACGTGAACGGTTACAACATCATCGTCCGGGTGACGCTGATGCAGCCGCCGCAGACCCCCTGGGCCATTCCCTGTCATGAGCAGGTGGTGGAGCTCGACACTGTACTGCCCATCGAGACATCTCTTGAATCCGGGCAGACCTACACGGTGATAGCAAACGGTCAGGCGACCACTACTTTTGCACTGCCGAAGACCGAGCTTGGCCACACCTTCATCGCGGAGTCTCCCATCGAGAGTGTGGAGGTAACGATATTGGGAAGCGCGCCGCCCCAGTACCAGCTGCGGCTCGCCTCGGGCTTGCCCAAGGGCAGCGGTTGCTCCCAGTTCAACGGCTACGAAATCCGGCGACCGGAATCGAACAGGATAGACGTGGCTATCACTCACCACGAAGTGTCCGACCCGTTAGTTGCCTGCATCACCGACTATCCAATAGTGGAAACCATCGTCCCTCTGGGTTCCGATTTTGAGCCGGGTGAAGAGTACACCGTCAGCGTAAACTCGGAGAGCACTACGTCATTCGTCGCCCAATAGCCCACTAGTAGGCCCCCAAGTCGCCCTCATCGCCTCTCCCCGGCTCCTCTTCCCCTATGCATCACCTCTGATACAATGTGTGGAAAGCAGAGCAGGCGAGTCCACTTTTCGACTCTCCCTTGCCCGGCCGATACAACGATCACCCACCGGTCCCAGAGACCCTGACGCTGGACAGCTAACATTCCAATCCCACCCCCCTCCCCCAATACCGAGCTTATCACCGACACTCGTTCCCTCTCCGCAGCCGTCGATGCACTCCTCAAAGTCAACTGCGTAGCCATCGACACCGAGTCCGACGGCTTCTTCCGATATCCGGAGAAGGTCTGCCTTGTTCAGCTTGCCTCCCGCGACAAGACGTATCTCGTCGATCCCTTGGCCTTCGAGGACATGGCTCCCCTCAATAGACTTCTGGAGAACCGGCGTGTCGAAAAGGTCCTCCACAGCGCCGACAACGACATCCGTGTCCTGGACCGCCAGTGGGGCAACCGGGTCGTCAACGTCTTCGACACCGCTATAGGAGGCCAGTTCCTCGGCTCTCAGCGTCTGGGCCTAGGAGTGCTGATGGAGGAGTATCTGGGCGTAACCCTGGACAAGAGCAAAAAGCTCCAGCGGGCCGATTGGAGCCTTCGACCACTCTCGGAAGCCGCGGCATCCTACGCAGCCAACGACGTCTATCACCTGGTGGACCTTCGAGACGTACTGGTACGGCGATTGCAGGGGTTGGAAAGGTCCGAATGGGTAGCCGAGGAGTGCCTGCGCCTCGAGGCGCTGCGGTACATACCTCCGGGGCCGGTGGAGGACTCCTTCGCATCCATCAAGGGGAGCTTTGCACTGGACGGCCCCGGCCTGGCCATCCTGCGGGAGCTGGTACTGTTTCGAGAACAGGTAGCTCTACACCGAGGGCGTCCACCATTTCGGGTCCTATCCAACGCTGCCCTCCTAGCCATCTCCGCCGATCCCTCGGTAGAGCTATCCAAGGTGCCGGGCATAACGGACAACGTCCTGCAACGTCTCGGTCGACAGCTAAGGTCGGCGATACGCCGGGGAACGAAGGCGCCCCCTATCGTACATCCGTCGCGCCGCGGGCCCTTTCACCCTCGGCCGACGCGCGCTCAGCTCCGTCTCGCCGCAGACTTACGGTCCTGGCGGAACGAGCAGGGCGAACGGCTCTCGCTGGACAGTGCGCTGGTCTGGCCCGCGGCCAGCCTGGACCGTCTCGCTCGTGCCCCGGATACCCTCACCCAGGAGTTCGACTCCCCGGAGGTACGGCGATGGCAGGTCCGGGAGTTTGGCCACTCCCTACGGACCTATCTGTCCACGTTCCGGTCCGCCCCTTGACCGGTAGACCAGGGGACTCTGACCTCCGCGGGCCGGTCACATTTGACCTCCCGGCCGGAAGCCAGCTTTATCGTCGCCTGAACGTTCCACTTTAGAGTCCCATCCAGGGCATGGGGCGGGCGTCTAGACCTGATCGACAGCCTACCGCCGCACTCCAGGGTTTCTCCGGCGCCAATGTCGGTGTTCGCCAGAAGCTGGACGCTGCCTCGGACGTACCTCTTCCGATTCTTCTTGACCACGCGCTTGGTAGTGTGGAGGAATATGGGTCTGGAATCGGAAACGTTGAGCAACCCCATTCTCCCCGGCACCTCAACCGTGTCCAGCTCCGAGTATCGGACCTCGCAGACCACTTCCGCGTAACCTCGGACCACCTGCACGTCTCGATTTGCCCGCAGCCGGGCCTTCACCTCGATCGTATCGCCGAGCTCGTAGGCTTGATCTTCGAAATCGAGGCTAACTTCAACCGGTCGCAGCCAGCTTATCATCGGACCTACTCGTTGGTGGACTCCAAAGACAACCGTATCGTAGCCGGAGGTGCGCCTCCTACTCGAAGCCGGGAGGAGCCTGGAAGCCCCCGAACTCCTGGGCCACCAGCCCTGTGAACCGCATGCCCGTGTGGTCCTCCAGGTACGGCCCTATCGCCTGCAGGGACAGGGGTAACCCAGAGCTGTTGAGTCCTACCGGGAACGCGGTGCCGGGCATACCAGTGAAGTTGCACAGCGCCGGGTAGACCAGCCCCAGACCGTAGGGCACCTTCTTGCCGTTGATGTCGAAAGTACGCTCCTTGCGAGGCGACTCGTCGTGAGGGAAGGCGGGACCAAGGTGGTTCGGCGCCAGCAGCACATCCCAGTCCTTGAAGAACTCGGCGTAGGAGTGCCTGAACTCCTCCCGCCCATGAACAAGTTCCGATATGTCGTAGGGGTTAGCATTGATACCGCGTTCTGCAGCGTCGTCGAAGTCTTCGTAGCCGTGGGTCATCTCGTTGAACGCTATGCTTATCTTCCGCTCTTCCTCGGTGCTGCCGGTAGTAAACAGGCCGGTCAGCATAGAAACATAGAGCTGGTGATGTCGACGCAGATCGCCGAACAGCTCTGGCTGGGCCTCCTTCACCGTGGCCCCGGCCTTGCTGAGCTTAGAGGCCAGCTCCTCGGAAGCGGCCATCGTCTCGTCGTCCACCTCCAGCCATGGGACCCGAGGCAGAATGGCAACTCTATAGTCGGCCAGGTTCTCATGCCTTGCCGGCGGGATCTCCAGTTTCCAGGCCACGTCCTCGAGAGCCTCGGGCCCTGCGACCACGTCGAACGCCAATGCCAGGTCCTCCGCCGTCCGGGCCAGCGGCCCCTGGACAGCCATCAGGCTGGAGGCGTCGGGCAGGTAGGACAAAGGGAACCCGCCGGACTTCGGTATCGCCGTTTCGCTGGGCCGGTGCCCATAGATGCCACAGAAGGCCGCCGGCACCCGCACAGAGCCTCCCAGGTCGTTGCCCCACTCGATGGGGGTCATTCCCGCAGCCACCGCGGCCGATCCACCGGTGCTTCCTCCCGGCGTTCGACCCAGATTGTACGGGTTGTTGGTGCGGCCGAAAAGGGGATTGTAGGCCTGCCAGTCCATCGCCATTACGGGCAGGTTGGTCTTAGCCATTATCACCGCGCCCGCTTCCTTCACGCTGGTCACTATCGGCGCGTCCACCTCCGGGACGTAGTCGGCCCACGGCTCTACGCCGGCGGTGGCCACCAGCCCCTTTACCAAGATGCAGTCCTTGATGGTCGTGGGCAGGCCCAGCATCGCTCCCTCATCGCCCCGGGCGAGGGCTTCATCGGCAGCCTTGGCCGTCTCGCGGGCGTTCTCATAGTCCTTGGTCACGATCACGTTGAGAGTGGGGTTGTACCGCTCGATGCGCTCCAAGTGCATCTCCAACAGCTCCGCCGCCGATATCTTCTTGCTGCGCAGCGCCTCGAGCATCGAAACTCCCGATGCGTACGGACTTACATCTGTAGTTGTCATCACATCCTCCTTGCCTTGATTATAACCAGCTGCCCGCCTTCGATGGTTCCGGCAGCTCTCCTCTGAACTCCTCGTATAAAACTTCTACGTTCGTCAGCAATCTCTCGTCCCGCTCAGTCCAGTACTGGAACTCACCCAGCTTTACCGAGGCGGCCGCCTCCTTTACCCCCACTCCCTTTCGAAACTGTCTTCTACACTCTCGTCTAACCAGGCCCAGGTATCGCACGGTTTTGGCGATGATATCTTTGTCTCCCACCGGGCCGTGAGCCGGCACCACTACCTCCGCGTCCAGCCGATCGATCAATCGCCTGCCCACCCTGAGCCAGCGGCCCACGTGTCCGTCCCTGGCCAACGGCGTCAGGTAGTGGAAAGCAACGTCGCCGGTGAACAGTATCTTCTCGTCAGGGAGGTATACCAGCGTGTCACCGTAGGTGTGGGCGGGACCGGGATGGATCAGCTCGATCACCCTGTCCTCGAAGTGGACGACCATCCTGTCCTGATAGGTAATTGCGGCCGGGGTCAGCTTAACGGTGGGCCAGTCATCCTCGTACTGGGGCCATATCTTGGACAGTTGCCCAACGTCGGCTCCCCTCTCCACCAGCGCGTCCCGACACTTCTGATGAGAGATGATCTGCGCCGGCAGGAAATACTGGTTGCCGAAGGAGTGGTCCAGATGGTGATGGGTATTTACTAAGTACCTTACCGGCTTCGCTGTGACCCTTCGCATCGCTTCCAGGTAGGGCTTCACGATACTCCCCACCATCATCGAGTCGATTACGAACACGCCTTCTTCGCCCACTATGAACCCGGAGTTGCAGATGTCCCACCGGGCCTCTGCGTGGACGTATGCGTAGACGTTTTCAGCCACCTCGTGGATGCCGGGCTCCCACGTGGGCAACGACATTTTTCTCCTCCTAAAGGACTGCCAGCTCCAGGTCTCCCCCACTGAGTATCTCCAACCCGTTGCTAGTCAGGGCGTATGCTCCGCCGATCAGACACCCTAGCCCCGTTTCGGGGTCCCGGCCCGCTGTGTGCAGCACAAAGCTCATGGGTGGATGGAACACCTGCTTGGACTCCAGGGTGATGTCCAGCGACTCCAGCCAGGTCGGTGGGTAGGCGATAGCCACACCGTACCCGAACCTGGACCGTACCGACGGATCGGCGCCCCCCTTGATCAACGTGTCGATGGCCGCCTGCTCCGATTGGCATACCGGCGTGTTAGGCGTCACCGACTTGCTTCCCTCTCTAAGGGCTGCCAGGGCCAGGTCGTAGGTGCTCTTGAAGCTGGGTATCGCTTCTCCCACGGCTAAGGTCTGTATCGTCACGGCGTGATATCGGCGGTGCACCCCGGCGAACTCCAAGGCCACACTATCCCCTTTCTCGATCACCCGGTGATCGGGGGTCTTGTGCCCTCCCCGGCGGGGACCGCTGTTGATCCAGCAGGGCATGGCCGGATACTCGCTACCCGCTGCCCTCATGGCCGCCTCTATCTCACCGGCGACCTGGATCTCCGTTACTCCGGGCCGGATAACCTCCCGGGCTCGCTCCAGGCCCGCAGTGGCAAACCCGGCGGCCTTGCGAATGTACTTCATCTCTGCCTCGGACTTGATCAGCCTCAGGTCCTCCAGCATCTCCGATGCATCCACCAGATGGGCCGGCTTCACCTTCTCCGCTATGTTGAAGGCATAAGCCCCCGTCAGTGCGTAGGACCTCAGGTCGGCGCCTATTCTCCTGGCGGTGGGCGCCTTCTCCTCGACCGCGCCGGCCACGAGCAATGCTGGGTCCTCGGCAACGTGCCTGTACAACCGTACATCTTTCACCCAGGCGCCTACCTCCGCCCGGCCCAGGTCCACGTCCCTGATGATCAGGGTAGGCTCGTCGTCCTCCGGCCCGAAAACCAAGGCCTGCATACTGAAATGGGTATGGGCATCGTAGCCGGCCAGGTAGTACAGCAGCTCCGGCCCGACGCAGATAGCGCAGTCCAGGTCCGCGGCCTTCAAACCCCTTCGGGCGCGCTGTAACCGCCCCCTATACTCGCTCTCCGGGAATGCGTGGTCTATCGGTTCCTGTCGGTAACCAGGCATAAAGCCCTCTGTGAATTTTCGGGATAGCGCGGGAGGATTCTACCACCTTTCCCACCCTCGATGTTGCCGTAGTCCCGGACCGGGAGTAAGTCCGCTTTAGATCAACCGGAGATTTACATCTCTTCTTAGCAAGGGTAAGATGGGCGGCAGATTCACTAAGTCCCCAACTCCACAGCGAGGAGACAGTCATGGCCAAATTACTCGGATACCAATTGGTAGCTAAGACCCTCAAGGAGGAGGGCGTAGACACCCTCTTCTATCTCATGGGCGGGCCCATCATAGACCTGGCCGGGGAGTGCGATAAGCTGGGCATCAAGACCGTTGATTTCCGTCACGAGCAGGCTGCAGCCTATGCCGCCCACGCCTACGCCAGGGTAACCGGCAAGCCCGGCGTCTGCACCGCCGCCTCCGGCCCCGGCACCCTCAATCTGCTGACGGGCGTCTACACCGCCTCCATCGACTGTGCTCCCATGCTGGTCTTGGGCGGCGCCGGACCGGTCCACGAGATCAGCCGGGGCGCGTTCCAGGAGGTAGACCAGGTAAACATCATGCGGCCCATCTGCAAATACTGGCATCAGACCACCCAGGCCGCACGCTACCCGGAGATCGTGAGCACCGCCTACCGGCAGGCCACGTCCGGCCGGCCGGGCCCCGTCTACATAGACTGTGCCGCCGACGTGCTATACGAGGAGGTCGAAGAAGAGGATGCGGTGCCGGCGACCCGGTACACCAAGCGCAGCCGCCCCTCAGCCGAGCCCGGTGCGGCCAAAGAGGCCGTGGATATGCTGGCCGCCGCTGAGCAGCCCATCGTCGTTGCCGGCGGCGGCGTGTTCTTCTCCGACGGCGCCGCCGAGTTGGAGCGCCTTGTCGACATAACCAACATCCCCTTCTACACCGCTCCCATGTCCCGGGGCCTCGTCCCCGAGGACCACGCCGTCTCCTTCCAGGGCGCACGCAGCACCGCCATGAAGAACGCCGACACGGTCCTGGTAGTCGGCAGCCGGCTCAACTGGATGTACCAGTATGGCGAGCGCTTCCGGGAGGACGCCAAGTTCATTCAGATCGATATCGAGGCTAGCGAGATCGGTCACAACAGGGATATCGACCTCGGCATCGTGGGAGACGCCAAGGCAGTCCTCGGCCAGCTGATAGAGGAGGCCGAGGCCCAGGAGTCCGCATTCTCCGGCTCGCTCGAATCGCCGTGGGTGCTCCGTCTCAAGGAGGACAACGAACGGCGGGCGGCCCGGATGGCCTCCATGCTCAACTCCGGCCAGGCCCCCATCCACCCCCTCCGGCTGTGCAAAGAGATCCGTGACTTCCTACCCAGGGATGCTATCCTCAGCGTAGATGGCAACGAGATCCTTCACTTCGGCCGCCAGTCCCTGCCCACCTACGTTCCCGGGCACCGGCTCAACTCCGGTGTGACCGGCACCATGGGCGTTGGCCTTCCCTACGGCATCGGCGCCCAGGCCGGTAAGTCGGACAAGCCGGTGCTGGTCCTTCACGGGGACGGCTCCATGGGCATGAACGCCATGGAAGTGGATACCGCAGTACGACACAACCTGCCGGTGGTTACCGTGGTGAGCAACAACGCCGGATGGACGGCTCGCAAGGACACACCGACACCCGGCAGAGAGCTGGGCTTCACCGCCTTCGACGAGATGGCCCAGGCTCTCGACGCCTACGGTGAGAAGGTGGAGGACCCGGACGAGATCAAGCCTGCCCTGCAGAGAGCCTTCGATAGCGGCAAGGCGGCGGTCCTGAACGTTATCGTGGAGCCTACGGCCGCCGCTTCGTCTCCAGCGTGGAACTCGACGATGGAGTAAGGGGTCCTGGCTAGTCCAGGTACTTGGCCAGCCGTTTGGGGAGGCGGTCCCTTCTCTCGAATCCGGTCCACTGGACGTTGGCCAGGTATTGAACCAGGAAGTCTCTTATGAGGCCGTTGACGCGCTTCATTCCCGTGCGCATCCCTTCCACGTCGCCGCCCATGATGATCGCCAGCGCTTCGGGCAGCACCGGATCGTTCAGCTCCCGTGCGAACACCCGTTCACCCTGGTCGAGTAGCTGGTTGAACACGGCCTCTTGGTCCGGCTGATGTGCGAGGGCATAGCGAAGGTGTTGCAGCCCGTACGCCAGGTGCCTCGACTTGTCTTGCAGGCATAGACCGAAGATCGCCTTTTCCGCCGGGTTGTGGGCAAAGGCCTCGCCGTAGCGATACAGGATCTGCGTATAGGTGCCCCGCAGCAGGTGCATGAACAGGCTCACGATGCTCCATCCGCCCCTCACCTCCAGGATGACCCGGTTCACGTCTCCCCTGCTCTCCAGCCCCAGGCCGCCCCCGTTGGCCAGCGCCCTCTTGCGGAACACCTCGAAGTGAATTCCCGCGTCCATCGCTTCCCGGGCCAGGTGCAGCTTCACCTCGTGATATCCGTAGGACATGTAGCGCAGCCACGAGCCGATGGCTTCCTGCTCCACGTTGGCGTGATGACACAGCTCGGTGCAAAGCTGGCACATCGCTATCTCCACGTCTTCGGGAAGCGGCTCCAGCGTCTCCCACGGGATGTCGGTGGCCGAGGACCACCGGCGCTGTATCGCCTCCTCGTACAGCTCGCCGGCGTTGTCCGCCCACAGCTCGTGCTTGTCCTTGATGGTGATGTCCAAGGGAGGTACTCCCTTGGACGGGTATGAGCCGCGAGGCATCCGGGTCCGGTCGTCGTAGTGGTCGGGAATCTCTCCGTACACCCCCACGTTGAGTGCATCCATGGTCAAGCCTTTCTTAGTCGGCTCGACCCGGGTGCCCCACTGGCGGGTGATATTCATCCACCCCAGGTCGGGAGGTGGGAGCTCCTCGTCACTGGTGTCTTTGACTTCGCGGAGGATCCTCTGGTGCCTAGTATCCGATTTGGATTTATCGGGCTTGGCGCGAGCCATTATGGACCTCCGTTACGGATAGGTTGGACCGGGAAGTTGGGGCTAAGCCACCAGCTTCATCATCTCGGCGTTGGCCCGACCGTTGGTGAAGCGCTCCGAAAAGCCGGCGGAGTGGACTCGCTGCATGTACTCCTTGATCTGCCGGCGGCAGATGGCCATGGCCAGCTTGCGTCCCTCATCGATCTTGTCCTTGCCCCCGCCCAGCAGTATCGCCACGGCCTCGCCACTGGCGATGTCATTTCCACCCGGATTGAGGGTAGACCTGGTCAGGAAGGACTCGCCTTCGTCCAGATAGGTGTGCAGCTCTTCCCGTCGTTCGGGCTGGGTCTCGCCGATGTAGCGCAGATGCATTACTCCGAAGGCTACGTGCCGAGACTCGTCCTGGGCGGCCAGCCGGTACATCCGTTTCTCCGCCTCGTTATAGGCCATCAGCTCCCCGGTGCGGAACAGGGTCAGAACCGGACCCTCGCCCACGACATGCAGACGGGCCGACATCTCCGAGAAGTCCCGCGCCATATCGACGCTGACCAAGTCTCCGCCCGCGTCCCCGCCGATGATCCGCTGCATGATGCCGCCGCCGTTGGCCAGCGCCCTCTTGCGGAACACGTCCAGGTGTCTCGCTTCGTCGCCCATCTGGGCCAGCAGGAACAGGCGGGGCTCGAAGTAGTCGGGTGTGGTCGCCGAGACCCATCGGCCGGGCACGTCGGCGGCCACGAACTCCACCTCGGTGAGGAAGGTGGCGAGCTGGCACTCCGCCCTTTCGATGTCGTCGGGCAGCGGTTTGATCGTCTCCCAGGGGATGTCCGTGGCCGAACTCCACTGGCGCTGCACCGCCTCCTCGTACAGGCTGCCGGCGTTCTGAAGCCAGATGTCCGTCTTGTTTCGTATGGAGTAGTAGCCTACCTGGAAAGCGCCCTCACGAGGCGTAGAACCCCGAACGCGGCCCGTCATGTTGTCGCTCGTGGCCGGGGTCTCGGCGTAAGAGCCGGCCTCCACGTCATCCAGGGTGAGACCCCGCTTGCCCGGCTTGGCCTTCATTCCCCACTCGCCCCGCTTGTCCATCCAGCCCAGGTCGGGCTCATAGTCCTCGTTGTAGAAGTTTTCCGGGCTGTTGTCTTCAACCCTCAGCGCCAAGGCTACTGATCTCTCACTCATGGGGACACTCCTTGTTCTTGAGCCTGAATATCGCCTATCGGAAGTGTACTTTCCCTCGCATATTGTGTCAACAAGAATACGCTCGAGGATGTCCTTCACTTTGCTGTTTTGCGACCGGTCTCCCCATACCCACGTTTTCAAATGCGTCCCGTGGGTGTAGAATAATTTCTCGCACCTCATATCCGATAGCAAGAAGTAGGACCCAGGACAGGGACGCAGGAGCTAGTATCGAACGGAGGGAAGCAGATGGACTACCGTGTAATATCCAGCGATGGGCACATTGACATAAACTGGATGCCCGACGACGTGTTCACTTCAGCGGCGCCCAGCGACTTGAAGGACCAGATGCCCCGGGTGGAAGAGGTTCCCAACGGCAAGGTCTGGAAGGCCGGCGACAAGACTATGGCCGCCCATGGCGTCTTCGTTATGAGAGATGAAGACCCCTTTACAAGTCCCGCGGACCTGTACCGGGAAAAGCGGCTGGAGGAGGTGGGATTTGCCCAGGACTCCCGCAACGGCGTCTTCCGGCCCTCGGACCCCGAGCTCCGGATCAAGGACATGGACATAGATGGCATCGACGCCGAGGTGATCTACGGCCTCGCCTTCGGGCCCGACCAGATCCCCGATGTCCGGGCCCGCAACACCGTCTACCGCATCTACAACGAATGGGCCGCCGATTTCGCCGCCACCAATCCCGAGAGGCTCGCCACCCTTACCTGCCTGCCCTACGATGACCCCCAGGCCGCCGCAGCAGAGTTGCGCCACGGCGCCGAGCTGGGAATGAGGGGCGCCGAGCTGAGGATGGACCTGGCCAAGACTCCTATTTTCCAGGAGGACTGGGACGTGGTGTGGCAGACCGCCGCCGATACGAACATTCCCATCTCCTTCCACCTTCTCTCGCTTCTGCCTCGTGCGAAGCCGCCCAAGGACAAGTCCTACAGCGAGGTCTACGGGTCCATAGCGCTAACCATGGCCCAGCTGGACGGCGTGGAGCACCTGAGCACCATCGTCCTCTCCGGCGCATGCGAGCGCTTCCCGGATTTCAAGTTCGTTCTGGGTGAAGCCGGTATCTCGTGGATACCCTACGTCCTCGACCGGATGGACCACGAGGCCGAAGGCATCGGCGGCCTGAGCATGAAGCCCAGCGACTACTGGCGCCGCCAGGGCTACTCCACCTTCCAGAAGGAAGGGATTGTCGGCAACGTCATCGATATGGTGGGCGAGGACAACGTGATGTGGGGCAACGACTACCCCCACTCCGACAGCGTCTGGCCCGATTCCCAGGAGACCATCGAGTGGAACTTCCAGAGCATCAAGGACGAGAGGGTGCAAAGGAAGGTGGTTTGCGAAAACGGGGGCAAGCTCTACGGCTTCATGAACTGATCGTAAAAGCCAACGTGGGAGACCAAGAGCGCCTTCCGGCATGCCGGAAGGCGCTTTCCGCGTCCCCGTCAAAGTCGATCTATCGCTGGTCTGCCTACACCGCCACTCTTGCTCGGCCTGCCAGCAGCTGACCATACCCTTCGATAGGCCTCTCCCAGCCCATCTTCCGCAGTAGTGCCCAGACCGTCGCCTGGTTGGCCGTCACCACCGGCTTGCCGGTTGACTCCTCCAGACGCTCCACCACCTCCAACGAACGCCAGCCTGTGCAGGAGCAGAACAGCACGTCTGCATCGGGGTGACATTTCTCCAGAGCGAACCGGTAGACCGTTTCCGGGTCGTGGTTGCACATGTTGAACCCCGGCTCGTTGGCATCCGGATGGCCGTCCAGGTTGAGGACCTGGAACCCCTTCGCCGTAAGATACCCGGTCAGTCTCTGATTGTTCCACCGAGGGTAGGGCGTTACCACCGACACTCTTTTCGCTCCCAGGTGCTCGAGCGCCTCCACCGCCGAGGGCGTGGTAGCGACCGCGGGGACTCCTCCCTTCTCCTCCATGATTCCCACCAGCTCCCGGTCCCAACCCGGTCCTCGGTAGAAGCTTCCCGTGGTGCAGCAGTAGCCCAGGGCGTCCACCTGGGCACGGTTCAAGTACGCTATGGCGGACTCCACCTCCGAGTTCATTCTGTCCATCCTCTCCGCCCCCGAGATGTCCTTGGCATCCCAGAGGCGATGGGTGTGAATCGAGAACTCATCGGTGCCCAGCAGGCGATAGAAATCGGGCTCGGCGGTCCCGTCCTCCGCCGGCATCATCAGGCCAATCCGCTTTCTCCTGGTCATCCTTCAACCTCCCGTACGATGCGGTATCCGCTTCTGGAGCCAAGCAAGAGGATGAACGGCTACTTCGAGTAGCCTTTGTACTCCTCGGCTGGAGGCGAGTATACGTCTACGAACACCACCGGTTCGTCCCCGACCAGCTCGCCCCCGTGCACCACGTTGGATGGAGCGTGCCACATCTCGCCGGGGCCGATCTCTCGCGTCTCGTCCCCTACGGTCAGCTTCATGCGCCCGCTGACCATGAAGCTGAACTGCTCGCGTTCGTGGGAGTGGAGCTCGTATCGGTCGCCGGGATGGAACTCGGCCCACACCAGCTGCATGTTCTGTCCATTCACCACCTTCACCCCTATCTTGGATCCCGGAGAGTGATGGGTACCTATGCTGTCCCAGTCGAATATCCTGCCGTTGCTCATATGCGTTCTCCTCTTCCGACGAGCTAAATGATCGCCAAGGGGTTCCAGGGAGAGCCAGAGGCGTGGGTCAACCTCAACGGCGCCCCGATAAACAGGAACTGGTAGACCTTATCCCTCGCCAGCTCCTCCAGATCCATGCTCTCCAGCAGGTACACGCCCAGGTCTCTCAGGGCGTATCGATGCAAGGGTGCGCTGTTGTAGGGAATGCCCTTCAGCTCCACCGTGGGGTGGTCGGCGCCCAGCGCGCAGACGTCGTGCTCCTTGAGCCACGGCGCCAGTGATCCATCGGGTCCGGGGAAGGATGACTTCCACAGGTCGTGGTCCGTATAGAATAGGGTGTACCATCCGGTGCGAATCAGCACGATATCGCCGGCTTCGAAGCTGATTCCCTGTGCCTGCGCCGCTCCGTCCAGGTCGTCGGCCGTCACAACGTACCGGGGTTCCAGGTGGTCCATCCCCTTGTAGGCCGGCAGGTCCAGCATGACGCCTCGGCCTACCATGTACCGCACGTTCTCGATCCCGTTCTTCCCGACCCCTTCGCTGCTGACCTCCTCGGATGGATGGCGATTGTACATCTGGTTCTCGGCCCAAACGTGCCCCAGGGCGTCTATGTGCGTGCCCGAGTGAACCTCCATGGATATCTTGTCATCTACGAAATCGACTTCCGGGTTCTCCATGTGCGCGGTGTGACACACCCTCCAAGTCTTATGGAACTCGGGAAGCTGAGGCCCGTCCCTTTCCAGCGGAACCGCCAGGCTGTAAATCCGGCCCTCCTTCACCATGTCGAAAGCGTTGAGGACCACGTCCTTCGTAAGCAGGTTCAGGGCGCCCCGCTGGTCATCGGGGCCCCATCTGCCCCAGTTGTTCAATCCGTTATCGGCCAACACTCACCTCCCCGAACTATGCGTTACACGAACCTCAGATCATATGGCGCCTGTGAGATGACCTCCGGACCATCGGCGTGGATGATCAGCTGCTCCTCCAGCTTCACCTGCTCCCGGCCTCCCTCACGCCCGAAGCTGGCCTCCATGCACATCACCATGTTCTCCTGGATCTCCCCCGGGTAGTTCCCGAACCCTGTATCGCTGGTGTCGGTAAAGTAGAGGGCCGGCCACTCATCGGACATGCCCGCACCGTGGGCCAGCACCACGTATCGGTTGGCCTTGTACTCGTCGGGCACCTCCGGCACCGCTTCCGCTATGTCCTGGAAAGCAGCTCCCGGCTTGAAGTACGGGATGGACGTGTGGAGGAAATCGTAAGCCCGCTTGTAAGCGTCCATCTGCTCCTCGTTGGGCTTCCCGTCGCCGCACAGATAGGTCCTGGATACATCGGCGAAGTACCCGTTGGGCCCGGCCATGTCCGTATCGATGCCCACCAGGTCGCCGGCCCTCACTATCCTGTCCGATGCCTCTCTCTTCAGCCACGGATTGGTGTTGCCGCCGGCGGTCAGCAGCTTGCCGTCTATCCTTTCGCCTCCGTATTTCAGGTTGGTCTCCATCAGCACGCCGAACAGGTCCTCCTCGGTCACGCCAGGCTCCAGCGCCTGCTGTATCTTCCACAGGGCCACATCGGCGACGGCACACGACTGGCGAATCAGAGCCAGTTCCTCCGGCGTCTTGATCGCCCGGGCCATCCCCAGCGGCTCGACGGCATCGTCCAGGGCAATCTCCCGCTTCTGCAGGGCCAGGGTACTGATGGCATCTAGCCTATCTATCCCCAGCCGCTCTCCGCTCATTCCCAGCTCCGCCAGCGCATCGTTCATAGTCTCCGCCCACCTCTCGGTGGCGTCCCTCATGTAGCTCCCCGTTTGCCAGAACTCGAAGGTGTGTACCCACCGGCAATCCACATCCTCTCCCGCCACCGCTTCGTCAAAGGGGGTTCCCTGGTACAGGATGGGCTTACCTTCCCGGGGCACGAGGGCGTGTCGGTTCTTGTGCCGATACGCGAAGGCCTCCAGCATCCGCGTCCCGGTGGCGTATCTAATGTTCACCGGATCGAACAGGAGCAAGCCGCCCAGATCCGCCTTGGCGATCTCCTCCTGCAGCTTTGCGATCCGGTCCCGGCGGAGCCGCTTCATATCCACCCGTTCCTCGAAATCTACCACGTGGGTGCCGACTAGGTCTCTTTCATGCAGAGCTTTAACCATGAGTGCGCCTCCCGGAGCGATTGAGTGAGAGCTTAGCCGACATTATAGTCCCCAGTACAATTCAGGTATACTAACATCCGCTTGGGCGAATCAGGCAGCAGCTTGGCTGAATCAGGGAGGTGATTATGGCCAGCACCGTAGACCCCAATGAAGTGCGCGTGACCGGCGAAAACTCGTTCATCCAGCTGGGCCAGGAAGAAGGCGATGTCACCACCACGGCCAGCCACTGGCGGGTTCTGTTGTCGCCCGCCGGCCCCGGCCACGCCCTGTTCCTCATCAGCGAGCTGACGGACAACAAGATCGCGGTCTACTCCGACAACATCGCCTTGACCCGCTGGCTCCAAGAAGAGATAGAATCGATGATCAACCCGCCTTTCTCAGATACCGGACTGCCCGTCATCGACGCTACCTTCGAGCGTGAGGGCGACGTTCGCTCCTACTCCACCGAGCTGGTCATCAGCAGGGACGCGGAGATATCGATTACCTGGTACGACTTCCTGGAACCCTTCGCCATTCACGCACCGCCGGGCACCAGGGGCCGCAATCACGGCGTATACAGCATCTTGATACCGGCTCAGCGGGCGCAGCTGGTGCTCAATGGCGCATTCGCCGCCGGCCAGCCAAGGCGAGCCGACAGGGAAGACCATCCCTCCACCACCGCCTGCCTGGCATATTCCGAGTCGTGGGTAAGACCAAGGGACTAAGACACCCCGGCAACAACGGAATCGACCAGGGGGCTGTTAAGAAAGAAGACCAGCACGAGGAAGAGTGGGCCTCCACAGGCTCTCAGGATACGCCCTCAAATTCACAGGACCGTGTAGAGGGTGAAAAAACTGGAAGGAAGACGAATGCTCACAAGACTGGACCACGTAGGCATAGTGGCCCGCTCCTGGGAGGAGTGCGAGGGCAATTTTACCGGCATGCTGGGCTTTCCCATCGAGGGCAGCCGTACCCCGATGCCCGAGGGCAGCTACATGGCCGCCGAAAACGTGCGAATCTACTTCTTCAGGGTCGGTGTGGGCGAAACCTTGATAGAAGTGCTGGTCCCCCTGGACGCGGTCTCCGGTACTGCCAAGTTTCTGGCGAGGCGGGGGCCGGGCATGCACCACCTGTGCTACTCGTCGGACGATCTGGCTGAGGACTCGCGCATCCTGCGAGAACGGGGCTACGCTCAGATAGACCTCACCCATGGCCGGACCGACCTCAAAAAGGAGGCGGAAGGCGCCGCCTTCTACTACCCCAAGAGCGCGATGGGAATCCTGACCGAGGTCATACCCGACACCCCCACCCCCTGGACCAACCCCGGCTAGCTCCTTCGGTGGCCGGGTTGAGGTCTACCAGACCCGCAGCACCAATTCCCTAGTTCAGGTCGAAACCGTACAGCTCGGCGGCGTTGGTGCTGACTATCTTCTGCTTGTCCTCTTCCGAAACGCCTTCAAACTGCCTTCTGATCGCCTCGCGGGAGTGGGGCCACGTGCCTTCGTGATGCGGGTAGTCGTTGCCCCACAGAAGGCACTGGGGGCCGGTGAAATCGATGTTCGCCAAGCCTACACTGTCCTCGCCGAAGGTGGCGTACCCCTGGCGGCGGAAGTACTCGCTGGGCATCATGTCCAGCTTGGGCCGGGCATACATGTGATGCTTTTCGTAACCCTCGTCCATGGCGATCATCAGCCACGCTATCCACCCGATGCCGGACTCCACAGTGACCACCTTCGCATCGGGGTGGTTCATCAACACGCCGGACGAGCAGATGTAGGTCATTACCTCCAGCCCATCGATCAGCGCTCCCATGATGTAGTTGATCACCGCTCCTCCCGGGCCCCGCTCCACTCGCGGGTCCCGGCCGCTGCTGATGTGGAAGTTCAGAGCCAGTCCCGTCTCCTCGGCCGCCTCCCACAGCGGTTCGTACTCCGGCCGGTTGTAGGGCACCGTAGGCTGGCTGGCCAGGAACAGCGACCCCAGACCCATCTTCGCCGCGCGGCGAATCTCTGCGGCGCCAGCTTCAATGTCCAGCACGGGAATCAGCGCGGCCATGGCGAATCTATCCGGATGGGCGCCAAACACATCGGAGGCCCAGTCGTTGTACGCCTGGGCGGCAGCCAGCTGAAATCGAGCGTCGGGCGAGGCTGCAATGGACAGGCCGTGATGGGGATAGATCACTTCGGCCGCTACCCCATCCTGGTCCTGGGCTTTGATCCGATAGTCGGGGTCCCAACCGTCTACGTGGGCCTGTTCCCTGATTCTGTCCTCTTCGTCCATCTCACTCAGGTCCAGGTCCAGCTTGGTGGGGCGCAGCCCGTCCTGGACCAGCACTTTGCGACCGTTACGGATCTCCTCGTGAGGCGCTTTGTCCAGAAGATCGGCAGGCATCCGCTCCTTCCACAACGAAGGCGGTTCGCCCACGTGAGAGTCAGCTGAAATCAGTTTGTAGTCAGCCATTTCGATGCCCCGTCCTTTCTAACGCTGGATTCCGTGTCCTTGCGGGTCAATCAACATGATCGAGGGCCGGATCCTTCATGGCTCGCTCGACGAACCGGTCGGCGTCCTCTTCCAGGAGCAGCCGTTGTTCGACCAGCTTCTGCGCAGCCAGCGATACCAGCCTCACGTAGTGCGCCCGCGAGCGGTACCGCTCCTCGATGGACGGCCGCGGGTCTCCCTTATTTAGCCGCTCTTCGCGCGTCTTGGCGAAGGGATGGTAGCTGCCGTAGACCGCGGCCATAGCGTCGTCCACCGTGCCCGGAGGCCTGAAGTTCCAGCCGGAATAGGTGGCCAGCGGGACCTCCAGCTCGGGGCCCCTTATGCCGGGCACATCGTTTCCGTCCGAGTCCACCTGGGGCACAAGGACCGTGTACTCCCGGCCCTTGTCCTCCACCGGCGGCTCCACCGAGAGCACTCCTTTATCAAAGTCAGGGCCGTGGTCCTGTACGAAGACCCGGTTAGGTTCCACCGGCGGCTTGACCCCGGGGATGGATGGGAATCCTGCGTTGGAGACGTCTGCCGGAACGGAGGTCTCCTCCTCCCTGGTCGGGACCCGGCTGTCGGGTGGTGGCGCGCCCCTGGTAACCCAGTCGTCCAGGTTGTCCTGCATCGCCCTGAGCAGTCCGGACACGTTGAGCGGGTTGGTCGGGTGTTTGAAGAGTCCGTAGGCCGCCCCATCGATGTGGTCCGGGCTGTGCTCCGCCGAAGAGAACAGGAATATCCTGGATCTCTCGTGGTCGGGCAGATCGTCGCCCATCGGATCGGTGTGGGCCAGCGACCCGCGGCGCTGCCAGTACTCCGATGACGACTGAGTATGAAGCACGAGGGGGTCGGTTTCGGGCCGCTTGAGAATGCCGTCCGTTTTGTTGGTCAGGGGATCGGTGATGGTCCGGTAGGCATGGGGGAACTGGTCAGAGGGGTACAGGTGGTCATACTGCTGCCGGGGATACCGGCCCGGCTGGGAGAAACGATAGTTGACGAAGACCCGGCCCCCACCGGATACGAAAGGAGATAGGCCGGCGAAGACCTGCCGACCTGCTGCGTCCTCGTTGAAGCCCCTGTAGACGAACTCTCGCAGGAACCGGGCGCTCTGGGAGCAACCCCATCCGTACGCCTTCTCGATCCCGGCGCCGTTGTCCTTAACCGGGTTGGGCCTTCCATCGTCGTCCGCTCTGGAGTTGATCAGGAACGATATCAGGTCCCTGACCCCGGTGAACCCCAGCCCCATCACCAGCGGGTCCTTGGCCGTGTAGATCAGCTCGTAGATCCACCCCAGATTGAGACCTGCGGGCAGATAGCAGTCGGTGGACGAAGGGGCCGGAACGCCTGTATCGTCCAGCTTGGCGAACTGCCACTCGTCCGATGGGATGGGAATTCGAGGGTCGGTCTCGTACTTCCGGTAGGTAAAGGTGGCCTGGGAGGTGTCCATTGAGACCGTTTCATAGCTCAGGGTGTACGGGTTGCCGCTCAGCGGGACCGAGTAGATGCCCGCTTCGCCGTCTATCTTGGTGACCATGTCCCCGGGCGCAAACTCGGTGCGTACAAGTCCGGTGATAGGCTCCCCGTTCTTCGAGGCAACCGGCAGCCTCATCGCCATTCGGTCCTGCCCGGCCGCTATGTTCCCCTGCCAGCCTGACCAGAGCACCGTGTAGCCCCGACGCATGAGAAAGCCGTTGCCTGCGTGGTCCGGGGTGACGGGATCGTCGATCTGCGGAGCATCGTTCAGGAAGTGGACCAGCAGCTTGGTGCCCCGGTTGTTGACATCGTACACCAGGCGACGGTTGCCCCTGGCTATGTCCGCCGGTTTCAGCATGAAGAAGTCCGTCGAGAACTCCACCAGCCCGTCCTCGTTCCGTGGCGCGTACTCGATATCGACTACGTTTTGATACGCCGGAGCGTCCGGGTCCACGGCAAAGGAGACCTGTCCGGCGACCCGCTCATAGGGCCCCACGTCGCCGAACTCCATGCCGTCGGCGAAGGGCTCTTGAGTATCTATTTGCAAACTGATCTGTGTGTCCATTACCGCCTCCGCCTGCGAGCTAAACTACACCTTCAGTCTCAAGCGCTTTCACCTCGTCCTGCGAGTATCCAAGTATGTTGCACAGCTTCTCGGCCGTGTGTTGCCCCAACAACGGCGCCGCTTTCACCGTGAGAGAGGACTCGGACATCTTGATAGGTGAACCGGGCAGGGTGAACTTGCCTATGGCCGGATGATCGATGGTGGTGATCATCCCCCTCTCGATGAGGTGGGGGTCGGAGTGTATCTCCTTGGCGTTGAGGCATGCGCCCGTCGGCACGCCGGCCTCCCCCAGGATACGCATCACCTCGTGCTTGGTGCGCTGCATCGTCCACCCTTCGATGATGGGGTCGACCTCATCTCTATGCTCGAACCGGAGCTCGGACGTGGCGTACTTTTCGTTGCCGATCAGGTCCTCCCTGCCTATCCCCGTGAGCAGCGCCTGCCAGTGGTTGGACGGGGGCTCGCTGGCGAAGATATAGGCGTAATCGTCGGGACCTCCCGGTGCGCACTTGTAGAGCCTGGCAGGACAGACACCTGTTATCTGGTTTCCCGAGCGTTTTTCGGCATCCGGGTCGTCGTAGTAGCCCATCATTCCGACGCGGGAAAAGTTGACTATAGCTTCCTGCATCGCCACTTCGATTACCTGGCCCTTGCCTGTTTTCTCTCGCTGGTACAGCGCCGCTGTCACACCTAACGCGGCATGGTACCCGGTGCCGATGTCGCCTATGGTCACGCCGATGGGGAGGGGCGGGCCATCTGGGTAGCCGTTGACGCTGTAGGACCCGCCGGTCGCCTGGGCTATCATGTCGAAGGCCTTGTACCCGCTGTAGGGCCCCCAGGTACCGAAGCCTTTCACACGCGCCAGGATGATCCTCGGGTTGATCTCCGAGAGTACGTCGTAGCCCAGCCCCAGTCGCTCTAGGGTGCCCGGCCCCTGGTTCTCGGCAACGACGTCCGACTTCCGGACCAGGTCAAAGAAGATCTCCTTGCCCTTCTCTGTCTTGAGGTTGAGGCCCATGCTGTACTTGTTGCAGTTGAGAATGATGAAATAGTAGCTGTCCGCGCCCTCCTGCAGAGACCCGGCCCGCCCCGGATCGCCCCGACCCGGCGGCTCGATCTTGATCACCTCGGCGCCCAGCCAGGCCAGGGCCTGGGTACAGGTGGGCCCGGCTTCGAACTGGGTAAGGTCCAGTACTCTTACATCGTCGAGGGCCTGTGCCATGCTCGGTCTCCCTTCGTCTCCAGGAGGGGGTCTACGTCCTCAATCGGCGGAGGAGAGGGACTGTCCTCTCTTAGAGCGGGCCCCCAGGTACTCCAGCAGGTCCCTACCGTCGGGCGGCCACTGCTCTACCTGCTTGCCGAACTTCCTCAACAGCACCGGGTAGGAGTCCACAGGCATGTTGGATACAGGCTCCGCGACGGGTGAGACCCGGGCCATCGCCGCGTCGATGTAGGGGGCCAGCTCCTCGGCCTTACGCCTTTCCCGCTCCTCTTGCCGCTCCTTGAACCCCGGCGATACCCGGTCGGCGAACAGCTCCAGGGACTCGCATATATGGTCGTGTTGGTTGTTGCCTGCCTGCTGAATGAACACCACCTGGTCCACACCCGCCTCTTCGTACTTCTCCAGATTCTTGCGGACGTGGTCCGGGTCTCCAATGGCGGTGGTAGGCTCTCTCTCCTCGGTCCGGTGGGCCTGGAAGTCCTCCCATATGTTGAACTCCCCAGGCATGTGGGTGCCAGTGATGTAGTAGTGACTGAGGGCGTAGGCGAAGAACTGGAAACCCTCCAGTCCCCGTTTCACCGCCGTATCCGAGTCCTCGTGACACATGAAGCCAGTGACCATGGCAATGTTGGGATTGACCGCCTGTCCAACGGGGCGGCACTCCTCTTTGAAGATGGTGTAATACTCGTCCACCCAGTGCTTCGCCTCCTCCGGATCGATGAAGGCGAAGCACAATGCCCCCATGCCCAGCTGGGCCGCGACCTTGATGGTATCTCTGTTGGAGCAGGCTACCCACAGGGGCGGATGAGGCTTCTGCACCGGCTTGGGTTTCACGTTTCGGGGCGGCATGGAGAAATAGTCCCCCTCGAAGCCCGGGTATGGTTCGGAGCACATCATCTTGGCCGTCTCTCCCACGGTCTCCAGCCACATTTGCCTCTTCTGCTCGGCGTCCACACCGAACCCCTCCAGCTCGATGCGGGAGCTCGATTCTCCCGTGCCCCACTCGACCCGGCCATCGCTCACCAGGTCCAGCGTAGCTATGCGTTCAGCCACCCGGGCAGGGTGGTTGTAGCCCGGCGGCATCAGCACGATACCGTGGCCCAGTCTAATGTTCTTGGTGCGCTGGCTGCATGCCGCTAGGAAAACCTCGGGCGCCGAGGAATGGGAGTACTCCTCCAGGAAGTGGTGCTCCACCTCCCACGCATACTCAATGCCCAACCGGTCCGCCAGCTCCACCTGCTCCAGGGCTTCCTTGTAGAGCCGGTGCTCATCTCCATCTCCCCAGGGCCTGGGAATCTGGTGTTCGTAGAATATTCCAAATTGCACTATATGTTCCTCGCGGGGTGTCGGATGTTCCCGATTCTAGCGGCCCCGATAGTAACCGTCAATCGAAACAACGGAGTCCCTACGATGCGATGTTATCTTGACTTGACCATATACGGATAGTAGCATTCGCCAATCCCTGACGGACTCCGGCACGGCCCGCTATGACCAGATTGCACGTGGGAAAGAAGGCGTAACGCATGCCTCCTCCATTGGACGGGTTAAGGGTGCTGGACCTCAGCACCGGCATAGCCGGGCCCTATGCCACCAAGCTCCTGGCCGATTACGGCGCTCGGGTCATCAAGGCCGAGAAGACAGGCGTCGGAGACCCCACCCGAAACGAGCCCCCCTTCCCCAACGATGTTCCCGATCGAGAAAAGAGCGGCCTGTTCCTTTTCTTGAACACCGGTAAGGAAAGCATCACCCTGGACCTGGAGTCCGCCGGCGGTCGGGACCTGTTGCTCCGCCTAGTCGGCGAGGTAGATGTTCTGCTGGAGAGCCATCCCCCTTCGAAGTCCGAAGCCTTGGGCCTGACCTACGACCATCTCTCCGAATACAACCCGGCTCTCGTCGTAGCCTCCGTCACCGACTTTGGTAGAGAAGGGCCAAGTCGGGACCATAGGCTTACCGATCTAACCGCGTTCGCCGCCAGCGGATTCATGTATTCCATGGGTGACGCCGATAGGCCTCCTGTACGACCCGGCGGCCCCTTCGCCGGCTTCATCACGGGCCAGCTGGCCTGCTTCGCCAGCCTGACGGCCTATCTGGAGTCCCTGGGAAGCGGGCTGGGCCAACAGGTGGACGTATCCGTGCTGGAGGCCGTCGCCTCCGCGGTAATCTACGAGGTGCCTGCCTTCTCCATGTCCAAACAGACGCGCAAGCGCCATGGCAACTGGTTTCACGAGGAGGCCGGCATAACCATCTCGATACAACCCACCCGGGACGGCCATATCGGCCTAACCGTCGGCAGCGGCTACGAACGGTGGCGCGTCCTCTGGGAGACGTTGCTCGGCAGGCGCGAGGTACTGGAGGACGATCGATTCTTGGGTGTGAACGGGCACAAGGACCATGGCAGGGAATTGGAGGAGAAAGTCCAGAAGGCCCTGAAAGAGCGCACCTCCGAGGAGTGGTTCCACGATGCACAGGCCCTCCGTCTCCTCTTTGGCAACGTCATGTCGATGGAGGACCTGTTCCACTGCGAGCACCTGCGGGAGAGAGGCTATTTCCAGCAGGTCGACCACCCGGTTCTCGGCTCCATTGAGTTGCCCGGCTTCCCCTTGACGTTCAGCGAGACGCCCCACGAAGGTTTGAAGCCCTCGCCCACGCTGGGCCAGCACAATCAACAAGTCTACTCCGAGCTATTGGGACTGCAATCCGACCAGCTACGGCAGCTCGCCGCCGAAGGAGTCATTTGATGGCAGCGACAGCCCGTCGTCGCCCCGTCCTCGAGGGCCTGCGCGTAGTCGATTTCTCCATGGGTTGGGCCGGCCCCCTGGCCGCCATGCTCCTGTCCGATTTCGGAGCTCAGATCATCAAGGTCGAGTCCATTACCCATCTCGACTGGTGGAGAAGCGATTTTACCGGCGGAGACCCCGACGACCGCCCCTATGAGAAGGTCTCCCAATTCATCGGCGTCAACCGGAACAAGTTCGATTGCACGCTGGACATGACCAATCCGAGAGCTCTGGAACTGGTGAAGGACCTCATCTCCATCGCCGACGTCCTGGTCGAAAACTTCACTCCGCGGGTAATGAAGAACTTCGGTCTCACCTACGAAGCGGTCAGCGAAATCAACCCCAGCTTGGTAATGCTCTCGATGCCCGCCTTTGGGAGCTCCGGCCCCTGGCGGGACTACGGGGCCTACGGCAACACCATCGACGTGCTAGCTGGTGTCGCCGGCCTGACCGGTTGGCCTGACCGCTCGCCCATTCTGGCCTCCAACGCCTACGGCGACCCCGTTTCGGGCATAGGAGGGGCCATAGGGCTGTTGATGGCGCTGGTGGCGAGACGCAGGACAGGACGCGGCCAGCACGTCGAGCTCTGTCATCAAGATCTGACAATACACCACGTGTCCCAGACCCTGATGGACTTCGTAATGAACGGACGAGTCGCCACCCGCCAGGGCAACCGGCACCCCTGGATGTCTCCCCACGGAGTCTACCCCTGCAAGGGGGAAGACAGCTGGATCGCCATCGCGGTGGCCACGGAAGACGAGTGGCTTTCCCTTTGCCGGGTGCTCGATCATCCCGAGGCCGCCACCGATCCCCGATTCCTCGACCTTTCTTCTCGCTCCAAGAACCAGGACGAGCTGGACGCCTTGCTGGGACAATGGACCGCCGGCTGGGAGAAATCGGATCTAGCCCGCAGGTTGCAGGAGGCAGGTGTCTCAGCAGAGCCCGTCAACGCCGATGCGGACATGCTGGACGATCCCCAAATGGCCGCCCGGTCCAACTACGTCTGGCAGGACCGGAAGTACGTGGGAAATCACCCCTACCCCGGGGTCACGGCCCGTCTATCCGCTACCCCCGGCGAGATCTGCATGCCCGCCCCCACCCTGGGAGAGCACAATCAGTTCGTGCTGGGCGAGGTGCTAGGGATATCCCATAAGGAGATAGAGTCGCTGCAGGCCGAGGGTGTCATCGGGGACCAGCCGCGCCGCTCCCGCTCCAAGAGCCAGTAGCAAGACAATTCCAACGGCCGATACCTGGTCTTGGTTCCAGAAACGCGACGAAGCCGGCGCTTCTATGCAGCCGTCCCCTCGAACCGGTAGGGGTCCAGAAAACCGATTTCCCAGGGACACTCGCCCGTGGTGAGGAGATCGCTCATGATCTTGCCCGCTGCCGGGCTCCACGTAAATCCCAGACCGCCGTATCCCATGTTGACATAATACCCTTCGGGCGACCGCATCTTGCCCAGGATCGGTTCCTCGTCGGGGCTGGCCTCGATGATGCCCGCCCAAGTCCGCAACACCCGGACTCCCGCCGTGGAGGGCACCATGTCCACGAACCGCCTGGCGATGTCCCCCGTTACCAGTGACGAGGTTGGCTTTCGCTCGTTGGTATGGGGGTCTATGTCCAACTGCTGATATCCACCGAAATGGAGGTGGCCATGAACCCCCTGTCGGCAGTAGAGAACGTTGCCGTAGAACGTGGCCTTCGTCAGGACAGGCGCCGGAAGAGTGCACAGCATTTCAATGAGGAACGGCTCGGTGGGTATCGAGACCCCGACCATATCGTTTATCGCCCCTGACCACGGCCCGGCGGCGTTCACCACCTGCTCCGTGGCTATGGTACCGGCGTCCGTCTCGACCGCTACGATCCGGTCGCTCTCCACCTTGATCCCGGTCACCCTGGTGTCCTGGTATATCCGGCCGCCCAGCCGATTGATGCCCCAGGCCCACGCTTGCGACGTCAGCTGCGGGTTGGCCTGGCCGCTGTCCGCATGAAATGTGCCCGCCAGCGCGCCATCATGAAGGCCCGGCAGGATCTCCCGCATCTCCCTCAGGTCCAGCCGTTGCGCCTCCAGGCCGGCCTCTCGGCCCTGTTCCAACTCATAGTCCAGGTTCCACACCTCCTGCTCGGTGGAGGCGATGAACAGAGACCCGCCGAGCACGAACTCCGTGGGGGCGCCCAACTCCTCGTCCAGGTTCTGCCATATCTTGATCCCCTCTTGCAGGACCCTGGAAGAATCGATGCCGTGACCTCTGCCCGAAGCCCAACCTCCGTTCCGCCCCGACGCTTCCCACCCCGGGATCCCCTTCTCCACCAGCACAACGTCTTTGCCCGCCTTCAGGGTGAAATAGGCCGTCGCCAGGCCGATGACCCCGCCGCCGATAACGACCACGTCGGCCCGGTCAATGTTCATAGGCTTCTTCGGTATAGCCTTCGAACCGGGCCGGGTCCAGCATGCTTGCATCGATACTGGTCTCGCCTGTGGTAAGGATGTCGCTCATAACCTTGCCGCCGATGGGGCTCCAGCTGAACCCCATCCCACCGTACCCGACGTTGACATAATATCCCTGGGGGCCCGGCATCTTGCCGACGATGGGAGTGTGGTCCGGGGTCGCATCGATGATGCCCGCCCAGGTGCGCAACACCCTCAGCCGCGCCACGTCGGGTATGAGATCGGCGAACCGCTGGGCAACATCTGCGGTGATCAGAGAGTCGGTGGGTTTATCGGTGCTCTTCCTGATCTCTTTGGGAAACCCGTTGAACCCACCGAAGTGGAGCTGACCGTGGGCCGCTTGCCGGCAGTACAGCACGTTGGCGTAGAAGGTAGCTTTGGTCAGGGTCGGCGCCGGAAGGGTGCACAGCATCTGGATGATGATGGGATCGCTGGGCAGCGATACTCCAACCATGTCGTTGACTACCCCGGACCAGGGCCCCGCGGCGTTCACCACCTGCTCCGCCCCGATGCTGCCCGCCGAAGTCTCGACACCGACTATCCTGTCCCCGTCCACCTGGATGCCCGTTACGAGGGTGTCCTGGTATATCCGCCCGCCCAGCCTCTCGATGCCCCAGGCCCACGCCTGCGACGTCAGCTGGGGGTTGGCCTGGCCGCTGTTGGGGAAGAACAGCCCGAACTGGGCCTTATCGCTGAGGCCCGGTATGATCTCCTGCATCTCCTTCAGGTCGACCCGGCGCACTTCGTGCCCTACCCTCACGGCCTCCTCGTGAATCTGTTCGACGTGGGTAGACTCCTCTTCCCAAAACGCTATGAACAGACAACCCCCGAGGGCGAATTCGGTGGGGGCGCCCAGCTCCTCATCCAGGGTCTGCCAGATCTTGATCCCCTCCATCATCGGCGCCGATGTCTTCATATCGTCCGGTACAAGGCCGTGGCCCGCGGCCCAGCCCCCGTTGCGGCCAGATGCCTCCCATCCGGGGATACCCTTGTCCAACAGGACCACATCTTTGCCCTCTTTGAGGGTGAAGTAGGCGGTGGAGAGGCCGATGATCCCGCCCCCGATCACCACTACGTCGGCATTATCTATGTTCACTCCGAGGTCTCCGTAGCCTTGAGATATTCCTGGCGCATGGTCTGGTGGTACTCACTGAAAAGGAAGTCCTCCTCCTCGGCGGTCAGGTCCCTATTCTGCATGACTCCCAGGGGCAGCGGGCGGAAGGGCGGCCGATACGAGGCCAGCTCGACCTCGGACACTTCGACTCCCCGCTCGTCGGCTACCACCATCTGAATCTGCTCTCGGCACCGGCGGCTCTGGCAGTAGCCCATGCCCGCCCTGGTCAGCCTCTTTATATGATCGGGGTGTATCGGCCCCTTGCCCATCATCTGCCGCAAATCGTTGCGGGTGACCTTCTCGCATATACAGACCAGCGCTTGGGAGCCGCCATCCGATGTTCCGGCCCGCACCCACGACCTCCTGTACTCCAGCACTCCTTCAGCCGTTTCCCGGGAAGGGACTTCGATCTCCCCTCTGAGCGACACAGCCTCTGTCTCTCCGATCGCGTTCAGAGACTCGGCTGCGGAGATACCGGCGATGCGTCCTTGAGCGACTGCTAACTCGGGGGCGGCGAACGCCCCCTCGGTGAACCCGGCCACGTCGCCGGCGATGTAGATGTTTTCTTGGGTGGTGGACATGCGATGGTCCACCACCGGCACGAACCCGCCCAGGTCCGGCTCGAACCGTATATCGCAGCCCGTCCAGTACAGGGTCTCGATGTTGGGCACCATGCCGATGGCCAGACAGACCGTATCGCACTCCAGCTCTAGGTCTCGGCCCGAGTCCGCGTCTGATATGAGCAGCCCCTCTATCTCCGTGCCACCCAGGGCCTCTTTGATTCGGTGGTTGGTATAGATGGGCACTCCCGCCCCATCGACCTGGTCTCTACTCTCCCCGGAGCCTCGAATCTCAGGAGCTATGTCCACTATGCCCGAGACTTCCAGACCCCTGTCCAACAGCCTCGACGCTACGGTGAGGCCCAGCTCACCAGAGCCCAGCACCACAACCCTTTGGCCGCTAAAGGCCTGGTACACGTCCAGCAGGGCCAGCATTCCTCCCGCCCCACACACCCCGGCTTTGTCCCAGCCGGGGAAAACGGTGCCCAGATCCCTGGCGCCCGGCGCGAATATCGCCGCGTCGTACTCCAGTCTCCAGGATTGGGTATCGTCGGCCAGCGTCAGAATCCTGTCCCGATTACTGTCCCATACCATCGTCCCCAGCTTCAGATCAACCCCGGCTTCCTCCGCTTCCTGCAGGGCCGGTCGGGAAGCGACGGCCCGACTGAACATCTCCGCACGATCTCCCGCCGTCGCCGTCATTCGCTGGCCGAAATGCAGAGGAATCTCCTGGGCCATCAGAGCAAAGTCTATGGGGTGTTCATCGATGAGAGTTACTTCCAGTCCGGCTTTCGCCGCCTCGATGGCTGCGGCGGTCCCCGCCACGCCGGCCCCGACAACTGCTAGCTGAGTCTTGTCCATGGTTGACCTCCGAGCGTCGGCTATCTTATCACGCTTTTCTGCAGCCCGAACAAGCCTGCCTCAAAAGCTCGGATGTGGTTGTCCCAGCCTTCCGCCGTGGGAAGTTGTTGTAGTTGGGCGACCATGCCCCAGACCCCCTGCCAGAGGGAAGTTCCCCTCTGGACTCTTTCAAAGCGGGGTTCTGAGACAAGCTCGACACGGCCTACATTCACGGGTTGGTGTACAATCTCATCAGACTTCGAATCTCCGGGGCTCACCAGCCGTAAAATCTCCGAGGGAGAAGTAGATGCTGCCCAAGCCGAGGAAAGACGAGTACCACAGCCACGCCTCCATGGGTGTCGAGACCAACGTGGCCGTGGGAATGCGGGACGGCGTCACCCTCTACGCCGACGTGTTCCGGCCCAGCGGCGGCGGCAAGCACCCCGTCCTCCTCACCCGAATCCCCTATGGCAAGCACATACCCAGGTACCATGCTCTCTACCTGGACCCCGTGCGGGCCGTGTCACGCGGCTATGCCGTCGTGATCCAGGATGTCCGGGGTCGCCACACCTCCGAGGGTGAGTTCTACCCCTATAGACACGAGATAGAGGACGGGTACGACACCGTGGAGTGGTGCGCCGAGCAGCCCTGGAGCAACGGGGACGTGGGTATGTTCGGCATCTCCTACCACGGAGCTACCCAGTGGCTGGCGGCGGTGGGAGCTCCCCCTTCTCTCAAGGCCATCGTCCCTCACGTCACGTCCGACTCCTACTTCGACAGCTGGACATACCTGGGTGGAGTCTTTCAGCTGTGCTGGATCAACACGTGGGTGGCGGGTATGACGTTGGACAACCTCCGCGGCACCCCGCCGGCGCTGGCGGATACCACCAGGCAGTTGGAGGAGTGGCTCCGAGACCCTATCTCCCTGTCCAGGCATCTTCCCCTCAAGGACCTGCCCGTGCTGAAGGGGCTGGCCGACTACTACTACGACTGGCTCGACCACCCCACCTACGACGACTATTGGAAGGCCCTGGACCCCCGGACGCGGTTCGATAAAGTACGGGTCCCGGCCCTCATCATGGGCGGGTGGTGGGACGGCTTTCTCAGAGGAACGGTGCGCAGCTACGAAGGCGTGACCCAGCGGGGCGCCACGGAGCTGGCCCGCTCTCAGCAACACATGCTCCTCGGTCCCTGGATGCACGAGCCATCCCCCAACCCCTTCGCCGGGGAGATGCACTTCGGTGGCGACGGTTCCGGCGATGCCATAGACATGCAGGGGATGATGCTCGCCTGGTTCGATCACTGGTTAGTGGAAGAGGACAACGGCGTCGGCTCCGACCCGCCAATCTACTACTTCCTGATGGGGGAGAACGCATGGCGCCGGTCTGACACGTGGCCGCTGACCAACGTCGAGTCCCGAGCCTACTATCTGTCCAGCGGTGGCCGCGCCAACTCCGCCCACGGCGACGGGACTCTCAGCCTCGAGTCGCCGGACACGGGCAACGGGCCCGACCACTACCTCCACAATCCGGCCAACCCCGTTCCCACCTGGGGCGGCGCCCACCTGGGCGGTATGGCAGGCATCTTCCACACCGGGGTTAGAAACCAGGCCGCCGTCGAGGCCAGGGAGGATGTGCTGGTCTACACCTCCTCGCCTCTGGAGCAGGACATGGAGGTCACCGGCAATGTGACGGCTACCGTATGGGCCGCGACCTCGGCCGCCGACGCTGATTGGAACGCCCGGCTCTGTGACGTGCACACAGATGGCACATCCTACAATGTTTGCGACGGCATACTCCGGGCCAGTGCTAGGCAGTCCCTGGAGACTCAGGTCTCGACCGGCCCCGGTCAGGTCTACAAGTACGAAATCGACCTGGGCCCCACCAGCATGCTGTTCAAGCAGGGGCACCGGCTCCGATTGCAGATAGCCTCCAGCAACTTCCCGGCCTACGCCCTCAATCCGGGCGTCGACGGACCCCATCACGCCAGCAGTGAGCTACGGGTTGCCGCGCAGAGCGTCCTCCACGATAGAGACCATCCCTCCCGGCTGAACCTGCCGGTAGTTACCGGATAATCATTCCACACAGCACCAGGAGAAAGGCATCACAGGAGAAAGGCATCAGATGAAGCAGTATCCCGCACCACCAGCCATGTCCATCGAATCGGACGGCCAGTACACGGCCAAGCTGAACACCAGTATGGGGACCGTCGAGATCGAGCTTCTGTCCAAGCAGGCGCCGAAAACGGTCAACAACTTCGCGTTTCTCGCTCGAGACGGCTTCTACGATGGGACCATATTTCACCGGGTCATCCCGAATTTCATGATCCAGGGCGGCGATCCCGAGGGTTCGGGAAGAGGCGGCCCAGGCTACAGGTTCGAGGACGAGTTCGACGACTCCCTCCAGTTCGAAGGGCCCGGCATTCTGGCCATGGCCAACGCCGGACCCAATACCAACGGCAGCCAGTTCTTCATCACCGTGGCCCCTACGCCCCACCTCAACGGCGCGCACACCATCTTCGGGCGCGTAACCGAGGGCTACGACGTGGTGGAATCGATCTCCAAGACCAGTACAGGCGCCATGGACCGGCCCTCGGAAGACGTGGTAATCCAAAGCATCGAGCTCATTGAGACCGCCGGTGGGGACTGATTGTCCAATCCCCGGCAATCTGCCGTAGCTTTCCGATAACCCGTTGGACGCCACGAACGGAACTATAGCCGAGGAGACGTCATGAGAGTCGCGCTGGTGACCATCAACATCAAACCAGAGTTTCGAGACCGTTTCATAGAGGAATCGGTGCTGGAGGCCCAAGGCTCGGTGCAGAACGAGCCGGGCTGCATCAGGTTCGACATCCTCCAGGACGAGCAGGATCCCAACCGGGTCTACCTCTACGAGGTGTACAGGGACGCGGCCGCCGAAGAGGCCCACTTGCAGACGCCTCACTTCCTGAGATGGGATAAGGCCACCCGTGATTGGTTCGCCACTCCTTATGAGATCGCCGAATGTGAGACCGTCTATCCCGAGGAGGCCGATTGGGTGCCCCAGGCTTGAGCACAAGCCATCGACCAGGGATTGACCATAGGACGAACCTTCGGTAATGTAACCGTGCCCCTCGGTCTAGCAAAGGGAGACTGCCATGGCATCCAATGCTCCGACTCGGACTCAGGGCAGACGATTAAGCTGCCTGCGGGCTATCAACGAGACCCTTCACCAGGAGATGGAGAGAGAC
This sequence comes from Dehalococcoidia bacterium, assembly GCA_965197645.1. Lineage (GTDB taxonomy): Bacteria > Chloroflexota > Dehalococcoidia > Plut-88900 > Plut-88900. The sequence goes on from OZ240219.1 coordinate 2,609,991, forward strand.
CCCGCCGTCATCATGATGGGCGAAGACGTGGCCGGGGGCGCCGGTCGCGATGAGTTCGCCGACGCTTGGGGAGGCGCCTTCGGTTTCAGCGGAGGTCTGTACGGCAAGTTCGGCGCCGACAGGGTGCGCGATACCCCCATCTCCGAGACCGGTTTCATAGGTGCCGCGGTTGGCGCAGCGGCCACCGGGTTGAGGCCCGTTGCCGAGCTAATGTTCATAGGCTTCTTCGGCGTGTGCGCCGACCAGATCACCAACAACGCCGCCAAGATGCACTACATGTTCGGCGGCAAGGTGAACATACCCCTGACCCTCATTACCAACATCGGCGTGGGTGGCGGTCAGGCCGCCCAGCACTCCGAGTCCGTCTACTCCATATTCGCCCACTTCCCTGGACTCAAGATCGTTGTGCCTTCCAACTCCTACACCACCAAGGGGCTGTTGGCTGCGGCCATCCGTGACGACGATCCCGTGATCTACTGTACCCACAAGCAGCTGTTGGGTAGCTCTGGGCCCGGCGCCGACCCGGGCCCCGGTTGGATGGTGCCGGAGGAGGAGTACATCGTGCCCATAGGCAAGGCCAACATCGATAGAGAAGGCGCCGATATAACCCTCATCGGCATCGGCTTTACCACCGGGATGTGCCTCCAGGCTGCCGACCAGCTGGTTGCCGATGGCGTCAACGCCGAGGTGATAGACCTCCTCTCCCTATCTCCCCTGGATGAGGATACCGTGCTGTCTTCGGTCAAGAAGACCCGGCGGGTTGTGATAACCGATGAAGATTACCCCCGGTGCGGAATAGCCAGTGATATCTCGGCCCTGCTAGCGGAGCAGGCCTTCGATTACCTGGATGCCCCTCCCAAGAGGGTCACACCACCTCACACCCCCATACCCTACAGCCCTCCCCTGGAGGCGGCCTACATGCCTTCCACCGAGAAGATCGTGGCCGCCGCCAAAGAGGTCCTGGAGCTGGGTTAGCTACGATGGGTTTCACCTGGGAAGCAGCCAGAAAAGAGCTCAGGGAGCGGCGCGAGCGCGCCTTGCGTCACGGAGGCGCGGATCGGGTGGAACGGCAACACCTGGGGGGCCGGCGCACTATACGGGAGCGAATCGACTCTCTCGCCGACCCCGGAAGCTTCCGAGAGATCGGCACGCTGGCGATACGGAAACGATTTGACAGCGAGGGCAACCCCCTGGAGCCGACCCCCTCGGCCTACGTCATGGGCCTCGCCGAGATAGAAGGCCGACCGGTCGCCGTAGGTGGTGAAGACTTCACCGTCGAGGGAGGGGCCATCGGCGTTGGATTGGACCGGGCCAAAGGCGGCATGGGCGGGTTCGTGGAGGACCTGGCCCACTTCTACCGCACGCCCCTGGTCATGTGCATGGAGGGGGTCGGAGGTGGTGTCGGCCGGGAGGCCGAGGAAGGCCACGCACCGCTGGTAAGCTCCGCCGATTTCTCCCGCACCCTCGGTCTGATGGGCGAGGTGCCGGTGCTCATCGCCGCCATGGGCGCCCTGGCCGGGGTTACCGCTGCTCGTGCCGCTGCGTGTCACTTCTCCGTGATGACAAAGGACACCGCCTGCCTGTTTGCCGGCGGCCCACCCATAGTCGAAAGGGCCCTGGGGCACCGGATCAACAAGTTCGATCTCGGCGGAGCGGACGTCCACGCCCGTGAATCGGGCCTGATAGACAACGTGGCCGTGGACGAGGACGATGCTATAGCCCAGCTCAAACAGGTTCTCAGCTACCTGCCCCAGAACGTGTGGGAAGCACCGGAGCGCCGACCCATCGACGATCCGATTGACAGGCGGGACGACGTATTGCTCGACATAATGCCTGAAGACCAGCGCCGGGCCTACGATCCCCACGATATCATCAACATCGTCGTCGATCGGGGCTCCTTCTTCGAGATCAGCCCCTATTGGGGCCGCGCCTTGATAACCGGATTCGCCCGGTTCGACGGCTATCCAGTCGGAATCCTGTTCAACAATCCCGGTCACCTCGGCGGAGCCCTCAATGCCACCGCCTCCGAGAAACAGACCAAGTTTGTCGAGTTCTGCGATACCTTTCACCTTCCGCTCGTCTACTTCGTCGACGTTCCCGGCTTCATGATAGGCCGAGACGCGGAGAGGGAAGGGACTCTCAGGAAGGGGATGAGGGCCGTACAGGCCATGCTGGAGAGCACAGTGCCCATCGTGTCAGTCTACGTCCACAAGGCCTACGGCATGGCCGCCTGCGCCACCGCCAACCCCCAGGGAACCATGCTCCGGTTGGCCTGGCCCAGCGCCGAGTGGGGAGACATGCCCATCGAAGGGGGCATAGCCGCCGGCTTCAAGCGGGAGATCGAAGCGTCCGCGGATCCCCAGGCCCGCATGGCCGAGATAGAGTCCCAGATGCGAAGGCTTGCCTCTCCCTTCCGCACCGCCGAGGCCTTCGGCGTCGAGGAGATGATTGACCCCACCGAGACCCGCATGCTCATCTGCCAGTTCATCAAAGCATCTCAGGGCCAGATCAGGACACGGCTGGGACCGAAGAGCAGGACCGGCGTCAGAATCTAGCGAGCACCGAAACACTGGGCTGTGCCGAGGAGGCCCTGCCTCTCGCCGGGAGTCTGAGAGCCCGCAGAAGGGGCATCCATCAGATATGGAATCTCTCCCTTCCGGGATAGGAACGGTTTGTAGGCGTCACTAATCTACCGAACGAGTACACCTTCTTGCTTTTGATTCTGTAACCCCGTATACTCTCGTCCGTCGGAGGAACGCCTTAGCCACCGCGTAGTCGGTCTATACCCCAGCCCCTCCTGCTACCTGCCAAAGGGTACGGGTATATCATCCCGCTGCTTCGCTAAGGTGGATTATCAAAAGGAGGCTATAGGCTATTGGAGGACAAGACTTTAACCTGCCGTGACTGCGGCATGAACTTTACCTTCACCATCGGAGAGCAGGAGTTTTTCCAGGAGCGAGGTCTTACCAACGAGCCTCGTCGCTGTCCCTCATGCCGGCGATCTCGTAAGACGGAGCGAGACGGCGGCTACAGCGGAGGTGGGGGCGGAGGCGGGGGTGGAGGCAGCTCTTACCGTGAGATGTACTCCATAACCTGCGCCCAGTGCGGCAAGGAGGCCCAGGTGCCCTTCCAGCCGAGGCAGGGACGACCGGTCTACTGCAGCGACTGTTTCGAGGCGCAAAAGAGCACCCGGTTCTAGTTCCGGTCCTCCCGTTCCCGGCAGCCCAACGGGCCCGGCTCTACGCGCTTTCTTTGCCCCGGTCTTCCTATCGAAAACAGCCGGTGTAATCGCTCTCGCCATTCGCCTGTGGTGGCAAGCCGATGAGCCACGGGGTGTGCAAAGGGACGAAGCTCTTTATCTGATACTGCCTGCTGAGGGCCGGGAGTCTGAGAGGCTACGCTGAGCCCGCCTAAGGGGTGTCCCTCAGATACTTTTTCTCCCCTCTTCCTGGCCAGGAAGGGGGCCAGGGGGAATGGTTGAACAGATTATTTCAGCATCCTGTTTAATCCCGCAATGACCGACGAAGATTTCATGCAATTAGCCTTGGCAGAGGCCCGTAAAGCCCTCGATGAGGGCAACGAGCCTTTCGGCGGCGTGGTGGTCAAGGACGGTGAGATAGTAGTCAGGGCCCACAACACGATCAACACTTCCATGGACGTCACCGCTCACTCAGAGACGGAGTCCGTGCGAGCGGCGAACAAGGCCCTCGGCGCCTTGGACCTGTCCGGCTGCACCCTCTACTCCTCGTGGGAGCCCTGCGCCATGTGCTGCGGCGCAATCCTCGAGTCCAACATGGATGCCCTGGTCCTGGGCGGTAGAAAGCTGGACACAGGCCCCGGAGAGTACACCGTCGAGAAGCTGATCGAAATGGCGGGCCATAGCTCCTGCCCGAGGGTGATAACCGGAGTGCTCCAGGACGAATGCATCGAGCTGGTGGACGGCTGGAGGAAGAGGGTCAACGCCTAAAAGGAAAGAGTATGGCAAACGTCAAAGTCGGCGACAGAAACATCTCCTACTCTCTGGCCGAAGGGGACCGCACGGGCCGCACGGTGCTTCTGATCCACGGCGCCACCGATAACGCCAACATCTGGGCCCATCAAGTTGAATACCTCCAATCGGAGCACACGCCGGTAACGGTGAATCTGCCCGGTCGGGGCGGCTCCGACGGCCCGCCCATCAGCAACAACGTCGACTTTCGAGGGTTCATCAAAGCCTTCGCCGAGGCGCTGGGCCTGCCGCCCTTCGTCATCTGCGGGCACTCCATGGGCGGCTCCATATCCCTCGACTTCGCCCGCTATCACCCGGATTTGCTGGAGGGGTTCATCATGGTGGCCTCCAGCCCCAAGTGGGATATACCCCAGGAGGTGTGTGACCAGCATCGTTCCGACCTGGACAAAGCCCTGGAAGGGTTCGGAGAGATGTTCTCCAAGCATACGCCGGACCAGATCAAGGAACAGGCCCTCAAAGAGGCCCGCACCGTCCCCGGCGAGACCGGCGCATCGGACCTGGAGGCCTGCGGCACCTACGATCTGAGGAACGATCTTGGCGGCATCAACGTCCCTGCTCTGGTTACCGTCGGCGACGAGGACGACGATCAGTCTCTGGGCGGGTCCAGGTTGGCGGCGTCAAGCCTCCCTAACGTTACCTTCAAGCTGATCCAGCGGTCCGGTCATCCGATAATGCTGGAGCAGCCCGAGGCCCTCAACGATCTGCTCGGCTTCTTCCTCAAGTCGTTGTAACCGCTACACCCTGACGCCGTAACGGGGTTTCGGGCCCAAGCCGGACCTTATCGAACCCTGGGCCGCGTCGATGAACTTGTAGATGAACCCCCTGGTCTCGGTGGGGTCCAGCATCTCGTCTAGAGCGAAGTACTCCGCCAACTCCCAGGGCGACGCCTCTTCCAGCCTCTCCTGCTCCAGCTTGGCGCGGAGCTCATCGGGATCGGATGCTGCGTCTATCTCCCGGCGGTAGGCGGCGGCAACGCCGCCCTCTATCGGAATGCTGCCCCACTCGGTTGTAGGCCACATCACCCTTAGCTGAAGCCTATTCGGGTTGGAGGTGGCGTCATAAGCCATCCCGTAGCCCTTCCGCATGTGGACCGTTACCATGGGTACCGTCGCCTCCGACATCGCCTGCAGCGCTCGCATCCCCTTTCGAAGAGTCCCTTCCCGCTCGGCGTCCTCACCTATCATGAATCCGGGCACGTCCACGAGGTAGACTATCGGCAGATGAAAAGTATCGCAGAACTCTATGAACCGGGCTTGCTTCTGAGACCCCCTGGCGTCCAGAGCGCCGCCGATGTGCATTGGATTGTTGGCCAGCAATCCTATGGGGAACCCGCCTATCCTAGCCAGTCCCGTGACCAGGCATTGCCCCCATCCCGGGCTTATCTCGAAGAAGGAGTCCTTGTCCACGACGACGTCGATGACGTCGTGGATGTCGTAGGCTTTGCGCCGGTCCTCCGGCACGATCCTGAGCAGGATATCGTCTTGCCGGTCGGGAGGGTCACCGGTATCCAGAAATGGAGGCATATCCCATACGCTCTGGGGCAAGTAGCCGAGCACCCGCTTGAGCTGGCGTAGAGCATCGGCCTCGTCCTCGGCCACGTTGTCTACCAGCCCCGACTCCTGGGTATGAATGTGGGCGCCGCCCAGCTCGAACTTGTTGATCTTGTATCCGAGGGCCCGCGTAACCAGCGGAGGCCCGCCGGCGAAGACGCATGCGGTATCCCTCGTCATCACCGAGAAGTGGCTGATCGTCACCCGACCGCCGGCGTAACCGGCACAAGCCCCCATGGCGGCCGTTAGCACCGGTACCTCACCGAGTAGCTTGAAAGATGTAGTGAGGCTGCCACCCACCTGGGGCGGTCCCCCCTCCTCCTTGTCCAGGCCTCCTCCGGCCCCTTCTACTAGCAGAACAAGGGGGATCCGATACTCGTGGGCCATGTCCTCCACGAACCCTCCCATACCGCCTTTTGATTTAGTCATCCCGCCGGAGCTGGAGCCGCCCTGCACCGTGAAGTCCTCTCCGCCCACGGCTACCGGGCGCCCATCGATTTTCCCCAGACCCATCACATAGCCCGCCGAGGTGGGTTCCAACCGTGCGCCATGAACGTCCCGGCGCTTATGAGTCGTTAAGGTACCCACCTCTTGGAAGCTTCCCGGGTCGGTCAGCTGGTCCAGGCGCTCGCGGATAGTTTGCCGCCCACCGCTCCTTTGCCTCTCCAACATCTGCTCTCCGCCCAGCTTCAAAGCCCGCTCTCGCCGGTACTTCAGGTCTCTCCTCGCCTCTTCCCAGGTGAATCTGGCCATTTCAACTCCTCCAGAATAAGAACGACGTAGATGGTACGGTTTGGGTACGGCGGTCTGCGACCGCCCGTCAATGCTATCGCTACGGTAACGGCAAGTAAAGATAGACAAAGGGTACCCTGGGGAGTATCGTGAGGGCCCAGCCGAAGGCCGTTGAAAGATGGAACACCCAGCCCCACGACATTGGTACAGACCCGGGATCTTCTATGGCTGGTGGGTCGCCTTCTCCTACGTTGTCCTGAACTTCTACTGGGGCGGCACCCTGATAGTGGGGCTCACTGCCCTCTTCAATCCGATACGGGATTCCTTCGGCTTTTCCAACACCATCACCGCCACCGCCTTCTCCCTTCGATACGTCATCTCCATACCGGCCTCTCCCATCGTCGGGTTTGTATTCGACAAGATCGGTTCGCGAGGGATGATGATCTTCGGCACCTTCTGCACCACCGGTGGGCTGCTGTTGCTTGCCGCGACCAGCTCCGCGTGGGTGCTCTTCGCGGCCTTTGCTGTCACCTCCGTCGGATTTGCCATCTGGCTCGTCGGCACGGGACCGGCTCTGATGATGCTATGGTTCAAGCGACACCGAGGCAAGGCCACGGGGATCATCCTCGCCGCCGGGCTGGCTGGGTCGTTTCTAGTGCCAGCGATCGTGTGGTTGGAGGAAGGGTGGGGCTGGCGGACCACCATCGTGATCATCGCCATAGGTCTCTTCGCAACCAGCATGCCGGTCAACCTGCTGATACGACACCGGCCGGACAAGTACGGCATGCACCCCGACGGCGACCCGCCAGACGTCACGCGGGCGCAGGGCCATGCCCTGCCGCTGGCGGAGGAAAGGCCAAGCCTTGGACTAAGGCAGGCGGTGAACAGCCGGGCCTTCTGGCTCCTGACCATCAGCCAGACCATACCGTCCCTCGGGGCCAGCTCAGCTCAGCTCTTCATCATTCCTCACCTGGAGGAACAGGGAATAGCAACGTCTACCGCTGGGTTTGCCGTAACTGCGTTGGGAATGGTAGGCCTGGCAAGCACCCTGCTGCTGGGTTGGCTCGCAGATTACGCCGACCGGCGGTATATCATCGCCGGCGCGTTTCTTCTGGAAGCAGGCGGTCTGGTCATGCTGGGATTCTCCACGGCCCCCTGGCACCTTGTTCTCTTCGCATTGCTGTACGGCGCCGGCGCCGGGACCTCCTTTCCCGCCGTTTCCGCCCTCCAGGCCGATTACTTCGGCGTTGCCAATTTCGGCAAGATCCAGGGGGTGTGGTTTTCCATCTACACCAGCGCCGGTGTCATCGGCCCCATCGTTGGCGGCGCCATCCGGGACGCCACCGATAGCTACACCTTGGTCTTCATCATCTACGCCACTGCCATACTTATTGCCGTAGGCGCTATAATCTCAATTCGGAGACCGCACCAGACCGCAGCCCAGATCGAACCGGCAACGGTTGCATAGCAAGAAGGAGCAAGCAATGGACATCGTGCCTTTCAAAGTCGAGGTGCCCGACGACGTTCTCGAAGACCTTCACGACCGCCTCGTACGGACCCGCTGGCCCGATGAGCTGGAGGGGACCGATTGGGAGTACGGTTCGAACCTGGCGTACGTCAAGCAGCTGGTCGACTACTGGATCAACGATTTCGACTGGCGGGCCCAGGAGCGCACCATCAACAGCTTCGCCCAGTTCAAGACGGAGATCGACGGTCAAGGCGTCCACTTCGTCCACGAGCGAGGCAAGGGCCCCAACCCATTTCCCTTGCTCATCACCCACGGCTGGCCCAGCTCCTTCGTCGAGTTTCAAAAGATAATACCTCTCCTCACCGACCCCGGCTCCCACGGCGGCGATGCGGCCGATTCCTTCGATGTGATCACCCCCTCCATGCCCGGCTACGGCTTCTCCGACATGACCAACAGAAGAGAGATGCACACCGAGGCCTTCGCCGATCTTTGGGTCAAGCTCATGACCGAAGGGCTGGGCTATGATGCGTTCGGCGTGCAGGGTGGGGACTGGGGCGCCACTGTCTCATCCTGGCAGGGGTACAAGTATCCCCAGCACGTGAAGGGGGTCCACCTCAACGCCGTCTTCGGTCCCAGGCCCTACCTCGGCCCAGGCTCCCGACCTCTCTCCGATGGCGAAGAGGCATATCTCGAGGAGATGCGAGTCTGGGAGCGTGAGGAGGGCGCCTACGGCCACATTCAGGGCACCAAGCCCCAGACCCTGGCTTACGGGCTGAACGACTCGCCGACGGGGCTCGCCGCCTGGATCGTCGAAAAGTGGAGGGCCTGGAGCGACTGCGACGGCGACCCGGAAAAACGATACACCAAGGACGAGCTGCTTACCAACATAACCATCTACTGGGTTACCCAGACCATCAACTCCTCGGTGCGGCTCTACTATGAGGACAGCCGCCACCCCTGGAACCTGGAGCAGGGAGACCGGTTGAACGCTCCGGTCGGCGTGGCCGTATTCCCCGTCGAGATCGACCACCCGATTCGCGAGTGGGCCGAGCGGGCGTACAACGTGCAGCAGTGGACGGAGATGCCCAAGGGTGGCCACTTCGCATCTATCGAAGAGCCGCAGCTGCTGGCCGAGGACGTCCGGAAGTTCTTCCGTTCGCTCCGTTGACAATCCACACCCCCAAATCTATGATTGGCCTGAAGCAGTTTCAGTTGGAGGACTATCCGTGCCCGTTTTTCCATCCGTAGAGTGGTTCGATGCCGTCCGGGAGGTGTTCAACGGCGACGAAGTCTATCGCGGGGCCGGGGGAGGAACATGTGACGCCGAGATCGGTGTCGTGATAGGGGACAAGAACTGGATCCTGGTGTTCGAAGGGTTCGAGTGTACGGGCGCCCGGGAAGCCTCCGAAGAGGACCTGGTGGACCTCGATTTCTACCTGGAGATGGAGCCCGACGACTGGACTGAGATGGTAGCCAACATCAGAGACAACGGCCACGCCGATATCAACCACACCCTGAACACTCTGGACCTGGGCTCCGACGAGCCGATCCACAAGTCCAAAACCGATGACGGCTACCGCCTGGAGCTGTTCTTCAGGTTCAACCAGACCTTCCAAAACTTCTTCGACGCGTCCTCCCGAGTCGACACCGTTTTCGAGGGCGCACCCAGCGCCGGAAGTTAGCTGCCTCGAGAGGTGGAGAAAATGCCCCAGTTCCCTTCGGTCGAATGGTTCGAGTCCGTCGGTTCGATAGTCAACGAAGATACTAGGTTCCGCAAACTGGGCAACATAGACGCCAACGTCGGTGTCAAAGTCGGAGAGAGGATCTTCGTCTTGAACTTCGAGGCCTTTGAATGCGCCGGCGTCTCCGAGAGCGACGAGGAAGGCCTCATGGAGGTGGACTTCTACATCGACATGACGGCCGAGGAATGGCAAGGCTTCCTGGCCAACATCAAGGAGAACGACGGCGCAGACCTCCAGCACACCCTGAACACTATGGATATCAACCATCCCGGCGGCATAATCCGCTCACGAGACGAGTATCTTCGGCACAACTTCTTCCGCTATCTGCTGTCTCTGCAGTTTTTCTTCGACTCGTCGAGGAATATAGAGACGGTCCACGCATAGGGAGCGCCATGCCCCTGTACGAATACAGCTGTCCCTATTGTCAGGAGAGAACGAGTAAGCGCCAGACCAGCTACGATCCTCCCGACTCCGTCCAGTGCGGGGCCTGCGGCCAGGAAGGCGCCACCCGCGTCCTGTCCATCTTTGCCTATCACAAGTCCACCTCCGATAAGATGGCCGAGCTGGACCCCAAGTACGACAAGATGGTGGACACCGCTGTATCCAGGGCTCCGGTCAGCTCCGATCCCAAGTACCATCTGGACAAGATGGTCCCCTTCGAGGCAGCCCCCGAGTAGCACCTGTTTCTCCGTCACTGGAGGAGCGTGACGGGCACACCAGCAGAGAGGCGCCATGGCAACCATTGATGTGTTACTGGACGGTTGGAACCTCCGCAGCAATGTGGGCAGCGTTGGATGGTGCAGCATAGCTCTGGTCACCGGCCAGAAGCGGATACTGGTAGACGCCGGACACGTCGGCCGGCGGACTGCGCTGCTGGATGCCCTGAAACAACGAGGCCTGACCTCCGAGGACATCGACGTCACGGTCATGACCCACGCCCACTGGGACCACAGCCAGAACTACGATCTCTTCTACCACGCCCCGGCGCTGATTCACCGGTGGGAGTTGAAATACGCTCACAAGCCCCATCCCAACGATTGGGCTACCCCCCAATGGACAGGGGCGATGATCGATGATCATCCCAGGGCACAGGAGGTGGAAGAGGGCTACGAGATAGAGCCGGGCATCAGCGTCATCCACACCCCGGGCCATTCGCCGGGCAGTATGGGACTGCTCGTCGAGACCGGCGATGGACTGTGCGCCGTCACCGGAGACGCCATTCACTACGGAGAGGTCGCCCTCAGCGGAATCAGTCCCATAGTGTTCTGGAACGAGGAGGACTCCCGCAAGAGCATTAAGCGGGTCCTCGATACGGCAGATATTGTGTACCCGGGCCACGACCGTCCATTTCGAATGGTGAAGGAGGGCCGGGAGCTGGAGTACCTCTCCCCTCCGGTGGAGCTCGCCGTTTCGGGTATAACCCCGGACATGGAGGGGGTATCCTTCAACATGGACCCGAGAGCCCCCTTTGTCATGCCCGGGATCGAGGACCAGACCGTGGAGTCCCTTGGGCGGCTGGCGAACCCTTGACCGGGTATCGCTGCCGACCTTAAACTCGTCATAGCCCTGCCGAAGAGGACGGTTTGATGGACTGGAAACAACACTACGAGAGCAACACGGTCACCGCCGACGAAGCGGTGAAGATGGTCAGCCCAGGAGACAACCTGGCGATCAGCGTAGATCCCAAACCCACCGCTCTGATGGATGCCGTAGTTTCCCACCACGAACGGCTGGATGATCTACGAATATTCGATGTCGCGCCCAGCTATGATCCGGGCTGGCTTCGGCCCGATTTTGAGGGTTCGTTCAGATACAGTCCCTCCATGTTCCTGGGTAATCTGGCACGACCGGCCTACGACGAGCACCGCATAGACTTTGCTCCCGTGATCTTCACTACGGACCTCCAACCTTATAGAGAGCCTGGTAGAGGCCCCAGACTTGACGTAACGATGATGGTCTGCTCGCCGCCCGACGACCGGGGGTTCTGCAGCTTTGGGCCGTACCTGTGGAACAAGCGAAGCTTTGCCAAACACGCCAGGATAGTCCTGGCCCAGATAGATGACTCGTTGATCCGCACCTATGGGGACAACTACATACACGTCTCCGAAATCGATCGCTTCGTCGAGCATACGCCTCCGGAGCTGTCTCTCGAAGAATCGAAGGAGATGATCGGTAATGTGGAAGACCCTGAGATTCGATCTGAGCTGGAGCGGCTGATACCCTTCTTGGATGGAAACTCCAGGCACGAACACCTGCCTCGTTTGACGGGCTGCACCCTCAAACAGGTGCGGGAGTTCGCCAGGTTTACGGACTCGATAGGACCGAGCGAGGGCGATAAGAAAATTGCCCAATACGTTTCGGAACTGGTCCGGGACGGAGACACTATCCAGATAGGGGTGGGAACACCCAGCTTCTACCTACCCACTTTGGGGACCTTCGACGACAAGCAGGACCTGGGCTGGCACTCGGAGATGACCGCCCCGGGTATTGTCAGGCTCATCGAAAAGGGTGTCATTACCAGCGAACGCAAGAACGTAAACCCGGGTGTAGCCGTGTTTACCGCACTGGCAGGATGTGATGCCAAAGAGGTGCCCTTCGCTCACAACAACCCCCTGATCGAGCTCCGGGACTCGGAGTACGTGGTCAACATCAACACCGTATCTTCCCACGACAACTACCGCTCCATCAACAATGCCCTCTCCATAGACTTCTCCGGTCAGATCAACTCGGAGTCCATAGGAAGCCGTCAGTGGACCGGAACAGGCGGCCAGCCGGAGCTTCACATGGGCGCTGTCATATCCAAGGGTGGCAGAGCCATCACCCTCCTTCGTTCGACGGCCGCCGGAGGCACCGTGTCCCGCATCGTACCCCAGCATCCGGCGGGAACTGCAATCACCGTCCCCCGCACCTTTGCCGATACGGTGGTAACCGAGTACGGTGTGGCCCAGCTCCTCGGCAAATCGATCCGAGAGAGGACCCGGGAGCTGGTAGCCGTGGCCCACCCTGACTTCAGAGCTGATCTACAGAAAGCGGCCGATAAGCTTTACTACCCCTAGGAGGACTGTATGTCGGTAATCGAATACGAGGTGAAAGACAAGATAGCCTACGTAACCCTGAACAGGCCTAGATCGCTCAACGCCATAAACAATGAGATGTCCCGCATGTGGAACGAGGTCTGGGAGCGATTTCGAGACGATGAAGACGCCTGGTGCGCCATTCTCACCGGCGCCGGTGACCGGTCCTTCTGCTCCGGCGCCGACCTGAAGGAGATGAGGTCCCACCATGACTCTGGCGCCGATGGAGGCAACCCCTTCGGAGGCGATGCGAGACCGTATCGCCCCTCGGAGGAGCTGGGTGTGTGGAAGCCGATCATCGCCGCCATCAACGGCTGGGTCATGGGCGGTGGGGTGGTCTTCGCCATGGACTGCGACATACGTATCGCTTCGGAGAAGGCGGTGTTCGGCCTGCCGGAGGTGGAGCTGGGCATAGTCACCACCTGGTGGGGCACCGTACGTGCCCGGGCCCACATGTCCTTCGGAAGAGCTCTCGAGTTTCTGATCACCGGTGATCACGTCACCGCTCAACAGGCGGAGCAGTGGGGATTCGTGAACCACGTCGTCCCTCACGAGCAGCTGATGCAACGGGCGGAGGAGATGGCCCGCAAGATCAACAGTAACGGCCCCCTGGCGGTCCGGGGCATCAAAGAGGTCTCCTACCGCAGCCTGTATGACGGCATCCGGGAGGCGGGCCGTCTGGAGGACGTGATCAGCGTCGTCGCCGCTCAGAGCGAGGACGTCCAGGAGGGCGTGCGCGCCTGGCTGGAGAAACGCCCGCCCCAGTTCAAGGGCAAGTAGCATACGACGATATGAACACGCCCTTCGTCGATGTCGACGGGCACATCCTGGAGCCCGGCGATCTCTGGTCAAGCCGTATCGACGCCCGATACGTCGACCGGGCCCTGAAGCTGGAACTGGATGAAGACGGCCTGGAGCAATGGAGCGTCGGCGGCGATACCGTCACCTACTTCTCCAAAGGCACTGCTGCGGACGCGGCCACCATCGGCAAGAGCCAGGAGTGGCGCCTGGAGAACATCTACCAGAATCGCTCCTTCACCTGGCAGGACGGCTTGGCCATGAACCCCGGAGCCTGTGACCCTTCGCAACGAGTCCGGCTGATGGACAAAGAGGGGATAGACATCAGCATTCTGTATCCAAGCCTCGGCCTTACCCTGCCCTCCATCCGGGACCCCCAGCTGGCTTCCGCCCATTGCACCGTATACAACGATTGGATAGTAGAGTTCTGCCAACCCCATTCCGATAGGCTGGTCCCAGCCCTTTTCTTCCCCTGGGTGAGCGTAGAGGAAACAGTGAAGGAGCTGCAGAGAACGGCCCACGTCGGTCCAAGGGCCATCGAGGCGCCGGGAGGCCCGCCGGATAACATCTCTTACGCCCGCACTCATTGGGACCCGATATGGAGCGAGATACAGGAGCAGGACGTTCCTGCCGCTCTGCACGTCGGCAACGCCGGCACCAACATCGGCTCACTGCTTCACCCGGAGATAACCCTGCCGTCCTGGTGGGACTTCATCATCGGGCCCCTGGACACCGTCGCCGCCTTCGTCAGCTTTTTCCAAGGCGCCGTCTTCGAACGCTTCCCCGATCTGAAGCTGATTGTCCTCGAATCGGACTGCGCCTGGATGCCGTGGCTCTTGCACCGGATGGACGAGATGATGGACGTCATCGGGTTCACGACTCCGATGAAAATGCTGCCCGGCGAGTACTTCCAACGCCAGTGTTGGATCTCCATGGAGCCGGAAGACAAACTGGCGTTGGACGCCGTCCAACACCTGGGCGCCGACAAGCTGGTCTGGGCCTACGACTACCCTCACTCCGACTCGGCCACCAACCCTGTAGCCAACCTCACGTCCACCCTGAAAGACCTGCCCGAAGAGGACCGGCACAAGATCATCGGTGGCAACGCCATAGAGCTATACAAGCTGGAGCCAGTCCCAAGAAGACGGACCTCTTAGTCCCAACCAATTCCTGGGAGTCCAGAGGGCTTCCCTCTGGCAGGGGGCTTGGGGGATGTGCCCCTAGATATCAAACGCACCAGGGTGGCTGGGAGGGCAAACCCAACCCAGCGGCGTGGGGAGCTGTCGGATGCAATGCGGGGAGTCCAGAGGGTTTCCCTCTGGCAGGGGGCCTGGGGGATGTGCCCCCAGATATTAAACGCCCCAGGGTGGGCGGGTGGGAAAACCAACCTGGGGTGGGAGTATTCGCTGGTGGCGTAACGGGATGGGAAAGCCGATGGTAGAGGCTAGTTGCGACCGCGACGCAGTGCCCTACCTGCCAGGGTGCCGTTGTGCTCACCCTGGTCCACCACCACCTTGCCGTTGACGATAACGTACTCAATGCCTACCGGGTACTGCTTGGGGTTATCCCTGGTGGCGGGAGTGCTCACCGTGTCCGGGTTGAAGACCACGATGTCGGCGTACATCCCGTCCCTCAGGATCCCCCGGTCCTTCAGGCCCAGCCTCTGGGCTGCGAAGGAGGTCATCTTCCGTATGGCCTCGGGCAAATCGAGGTACTGCTCGTCTCGTACGAACTCGCCTAATATGACGGGGTAGGCCCCATAAGTGCGAGGGCTGGGGAAATCGCCCAGGAGCAGTGCGTCGGTGCCCACCATCGAAAGGGGGTGCTTGACGAACTTGTGAAGCGTCAGGGCGTTGGCCCCAGCCGATACAAAGGAGGTCTGCAGATCCTCATCCACCAGCAGGTCGCATATGGCGTCCACGGGGTCCTTTCCCATGGCCTCGGCCACGGCGGTTACGGACCGGCCCTCGTACTGTTGGTTGTGGGGTTTCTTGAAGTAGGTGAGCCACGTCTGGTCCCATCCCGCCGAGCGCGGAGCCATTTCCTGGCGGAGCCGCGACCGGGCCTCGGGGGATTTCAACACCTCCATCGTTCTCTCCGGCCCGCCGTCCTGGGCCCACTGGGGAATGACGATGAGCAGTCGAGTGCTCCCGTAGACGTAGGGGTAGGTATCGAAAGTGACGTCCAGCCCCTCCTCCCGGGATCCCTCGACCATCTCCAGCAACGATGGCGACGGGCCTCTCACCGGCACCCTGTGGTAGAGATGGGTGAGGTGGCAGGGAATCTCGCCCTCGCGCCCAATCTGTATCGCCTCCTTGTAGGGATCTAGGAACCGGTCGCCGAGGCTGTATCTGACGTGAGTGTGATAGATTCCGCCCAACCGGGCCGCCTCCCGGCTCAGCTCGATGAGCTCCGCGGTGTCTGCGTAGCTGCCCGGAGGATAATCGAGACCCGTGGATATGCCGAAGGCGCCCTCCTCCATGCCCTCTCTCAAAAGGGACTTCATGTGCTCCATGTGCTGGCCCGAGGCTTTCTGGTCCTCCCAGCCCATGGCGCAGATCCGCAGCGGAGAGTTGCCGATGATATAGGCCACGTTCACGGCCACCTTGTTATCGAACATCGAAAGATACTCGGCTACCGTGGACCAGCGGCCCGGCAGCTGCGGTGTGCCGTCCAGGCCCGCGTTCAGCTGAACGAACCTGTCGAAGTCGTCCTGGTCGGTGAAAGGGGCGTAGGAGCAGCCATCGATGCCGATTAGCTCGGTGGTGATGCCCTGTCTGACCTTGGGGTGATGCTCCGGCTCGGTCAGGATGACCAGGCCAGAGTGAGCGTGCATATCGATGAAGCCGGGCGATACGATGCAGCCTGTGGCATCGATGGTACGTGCCGGCTCAAGATGGGAAACGTCGCCCCTGAACACCTGGACCCGGTCGCCGTCCGCCCCCACCGATCCGTAGTACCAGGTGCTCCCGGTACCATCGATGATCTTTCCTCCGGTTATCAGCAGGTCAAGCATTTCGCGCCTCGCTATCGGGTTGGGTTCCTGGGCTGGATGAAAGCCACCTCACGTGGGGATGCCAGCCCCGGGTTCTCCCTCCTGAGCTCCTGCGATAGATCTCCCGGTTCTTCGAGGTCTAGGGCTTAGGAATCTGGAATGACGACCAGAGCGTTGCCGGTGACGGCCCTTCGACCCTCGTTGTTTTCGACGTAGAGGTCCACATCGACGCAGTTCTCCCCGTCCCGCACCTCTTTATCGGTGATCAGCCCCTTGCACTCGATGGCCTCTTCGTGGAGGACGGGGGCCCGAAAGATGACGTCGAGACGCTTCAGGGAGATGTTGGGCGCCCAATCGGTCACGAGCTGGGAGAGATAGGCCATGCTCATGATTCCCGGAATGATCAGGTCGGGCACTCCTTCCTGTCGGGCCGTCTCTGCATCGGTAAACCGGCTGGGCCCATCGATGCCGTAGGCCCGGCAGAAGGCCTTGACCTGCTCCAGGGTGGGCTTCTTTTGCAGGGTGGGGATCTCGTCGCCCACGTCGACTTCGTCGTAGTAGATGGGTTTGTCGCTATACATAACGTTCCAAATAACCGATGTCCTAGTCTACCTTCCTTCGTACGTGGGACACGCCGGCGATGGACACCAGCTCGCCCTCCTGATTTACAAACCTGTATTCCATGACGATGAACGCCATCGGCCCCGACCGACCGGTCTTCCGGTAGACCTCCTTGACCCGTGCCGTACATTTGAGGACGTCTCCGGGCCTGATGGGGCCTATTGGCTCCACCCACTGGCCGCCGAGGAAATCCACCCCTTCAAACTTCAGCCCCAGCTCTGCGGGTTCCAGCCACTCGGTGAAAAGGCCTACGAAAGCGGCAGGCGCCGAGAGGGCGTTGGATGCAGCGTCTACATACCGGGGATTGGTCTCTCCCACCCCGGATATGAAGTCCTCAAGCAGCTCCCTGGTAACCTCGAACTCGCCGATGGGGTACTCGTGTTCAAAGATATTCCGATTGAACTCCAAGGTCTCCTGCTGGGCCACGTGCTGCTCCCGTGTGTGGACTAGATGTGAGGGCTTGGTTGGTGTGAAGACGGGGACGCTATTTCCCGCTTTCTGCGGCATCGATGATACGCGCGATAGCAGTCCTTGTCCAGGGTAACGCGTTCTTTGAGCCGGTCACATGCAGAGGGCCGCTGCCAACGTATTGGCAGCGGCCCATTTTAGGTCCGTTCGTTACCGAGGTCTAGCCGGCGGCCACGGCCATCTGCTTCTTCTTCAGGGTCTCGGGCCACCAGTGGTTCTCCCACTCGTCGTCCCAGATGTCCTGAATCTTGGGCTTGACCTCTTTGGCAAACATCTCGATGTTCTTCTTCGTCAGCTCGTGGGGCATGGAACCGATGTGCAGCAGCACCATCAGGTTTCCCACCCGCAGCCTGCCTATGGCGTCCTTCAGCTGGTCCACCACGGACTCGGGGCTTCCACCGATGACGTACTGCCTGTCCACGAAGTCTTTGAAGGTCCAGTCTTTCCACTGGCCCTCCTCGCGGGACGTGCCGCCACCCAGCCTCTTCATGGTCGTGACCATGCTCTTGTAGTCCTGATAGCCCGGGGCAGCGGCGAAGTAGGGGGGCACGTACATGCACTTGTCGTAGAAGTACTTGATGTGCTCCATGTACTCCTCCTCGGCCTTGGCGTCCGTCTCCGATACCACCACAAGTTGGAGGAATCCCAAGCGGTAGGGGTTGGCGTCCAGGCCGTTCTGCTCGACTCGTTCCCAGTACATGTCTGTGATCTTGTTTGCGTAGATGTTCCCGTAGTAGCTCAGGTAGCAGTAGCAGTACTCGTGCTCAGATACGAAGTCCCAGGTGCTGGCGCTGCCGCCACCGGGCACCCAGACAGGCGGATGAGGCTTCTGTATCGGCTTGGGCCAGGGATTGACATAGCGCAACTGGGTGTACTTGCCGTTGAAAGCGAAGATATCGTCTCGGGTCCAGGACTGGAGGATGAGGTCGTGGGCCTCCCGGTATCGCTCCCGCTGTTCGATGGGTGGGATGCCGTAGCCGAAGTTGGCGTCGGAGGAAGTTCCCAGAGGCATGCCGGCAACCAGGCGACCACCGCTGATGCAGTCCAGCATGGCGTACTCTTCGGACACGCGTATGGGGGGTTGGGTGGTGGGGAGGGTCGCACCCATTTGCACGATGGCGACGTCCTCGGTATCGCGGGCCATAACGGAACCCATCAGGTTGGGGTTGGGCATGAAGCCGTAGGCGTTCTGATGGTGCTCGTTGACGCAGATGCCGTCCATGCCCATCTTCGCACCGTAGACAAGCTCGTCCAGGGTCCAGTTGTAGTACTGGCCGACCCTCTCCGCATCGCCCAGCTCGTTCCACGGTGGAGTCACCCACACCGATTCGTATTTGTCTTCGAAGTCCGCAGGGAGGTCTCGGTAAGGCATCAGGTGGAACATAGATACCTTCATTGGTGCACTCCTTCCTAACGCTCAGTGGTCCGTTCCGCCAAACTGGGATAAAGGGTACACCCAAAAACATGGGTAGTCCAGAGCAGCGGAGAGCCGGCCGGGATGGATGTTCGAGAGAAACTCGGGGCTAATCCAATATCTTTACGATGTAGCGGGTTACCAGCCTGTAGCCCATGACGATAGCTGCTCCTCCGACTGCGCCGGTGAGGCCGATAATCGCCAGGCCGATGGTGCCGCCCAGAAAGGCGCCGATGACGGCGCCCAATACAACTCCCACCACGGCGCCCACGTAGGCCCTACCCAGACTCACGCCGAGCCCCATGAGAAACCCCAACACGATGCCAACCATCCCTCCACACACGAGACCCATGACCGCAATGGCGGCGGCGGTATGAACGGTGGAGTCCGGCCCCTCGAACAGCACGCCCAGGAGAGCCCCCAGCGCCGCGCCGGACAGCAGGCCCATTACCAGGCCCAGCACCAGGCCGATGGCCAGGCCGAGTAATCCCCTCAGGATGGTCTTTGCCGGGCCCCGACCGGATGAAGGTCGTGTCCAGAGGAGCCAGGGACTGGTCCCGGATTCGGAACATTCACGCATAGGGCAACAGGCCGTCGTCCTTGGGCGGGAGAGCTTCGCTAATTCTGCCGGATAGGTTAAAGTTATCATACTTGCGCCGAGGGATGTACTGTCAGCCGTCCCCTCCATCGGTTAGAGTCATCAGGCAATGAACTCTCAAGTACGGCTGTTTTGTCTTGGCCTGCGTTGTAACCATTAGGACAAGCATCGGACAACAGGTGTCAGCACATGAAACTTCGTAAGACCAGGATCAGGTGGGTCGTCATCGCTATGGTGGCGGCCCTCGGTATTGCCGTAGTTGGATGCAGTACCGGACCGGGAGATGACCTCAGTCCCACCTCGACGTTGGAGCCAGCTGCGGCTACTCCTACGCCTACGCCAACCCCGTCGCCGGCTGCGACCATGGAGCCGGCAGCCGCCGAAACCCCAGCTCCTGTTACAACGTCGGTTTATGACCCGGAAGACTTGATGTACCTACTGTTGCAGGCGGGTATAGCCGGCGACGCCGCGCCGGCCGGCGCCGTTATTGGCTCCATACTAGAGGCTGGAGATCGGTCGTTCCTCCCCGTGTTTATCGATCTGCTACGCACGCCCACCAGCCAGGCCTCCTACAACTTCAACGTGAACGTCGTGCTTCCAGCGCTCCGGCAACTGAGCGGCCAGGACTTCGAGTATGACCCGAAGATATGGGGCGAATGGCTGGGCAGGCGGGATGACGTGACTACGCCTCCCGGATACGTGAGGTGGAAAGGTGTGGCGCTGTCCAGATTTGACCGGCGATTTACCGATTTCTTCGCCGACAAGGAAACCAGAGGAAGTTTTCCTGAAAGCAAGGTGAAGCTGGACGTCACCCAGATAAACTGGGGCGGCGTGCTTAAGGACGATGGATCAGGACAGAGTATCCCGTCCTTGGTCAACCCGGCCATGACCACCCCCGAAGAGGCTACCTATCTCGTAGAAGAGGACAGGGTCTTTGGAGTGTCTATCAACGGTGACCACAGGGCCTATCCCCTTCGCATAATGAACTGGCACGAGATGGCCAACGACGTCGTCGGTGGACAGCCCGTAGCCCTGGCCTACTGCACCTTGTGTGGAGCGGGCATCCTCTTCGATACGATAGTCGATGACTCCGTTATCATCTTCCGGACCTCGGGACTGCTATACATCAGCAACAAGTTGATGTATGACCTGGATACCAACACCCTGTGGAACCAGTTCACCGGCGAACCGGTGCTGGGCGAGCTGGCGGACAGCGGCATCGAGCTGGATGTGCTGCCGATAACTTTGACCACCTGGGGCGAATGGCTAGCCGAACATCCCGATTCAGTGGTATTGGACATCAATACCGGCTACTCCCGGGACTACTCCTCCGAGGGGCAGCCGGGAGCAGCCTACAACGACTACTTCGCAAGGCCGGACACCTACTTCTCGGTGCCGGACACGGACGATCGGATGGAGATGAAGGCCCCGGTGTACGGCCTGGAGCTATACGGCGAAACCCGAGCCTACCCTATAGAGGCCCTGCAACAGACCCCCGTAGTCAACGATACTGTGGGGGGAGCCGACGTGGTCCTGGTGGCGGAACAGGGCACCCAGGGCGTGCGGGTCTACGAAAGAGATGGACGGACCTTCAGTCTCGATCTCGCGGATTCAACGGGCAGCACGCTCCTAGATGAAGAGGGCGTTGCCTGGAACATTTCCGAGGAGGCTCTCATTAACGCCTCCGATCCGGAGATGCAACTGACTAGGATCGGAGGACACGTGGCCTTCTGGTTCGGATGGTTCGCCTTCCACCCGGAGACGACGGTTTACGGGGAAACTCCCTAGCGAGGCTAGGACTGCCCCAGCGTGGCTAGGATCGGTAGTAGACTGCCCTGCTGAGTCTACGTTCCAGGTTGGCGCTGACCTCCTCCACCAGGGAAGCGGTGAATTTGGAGGCGATCCGCTGAAGCAGGGGGCGGTGGGGTCGGGCGTAGGCTACTCGCTTTTCGACGTTGCCCAGCTTCGAGGCCAGATCCAGAGCGGTCTCCATGTCTCCCAGCTCGTCAACAAGGCCATTCTCGCGGGCCTGTTTGCCCGTGTAAATCTCGCCGGTGGCCAGCTCCCGCACCTCGTCTACCGACAGGTTGCGATGAGCAGCGACCAACTCTACGAAATCATCAAAGAACTGGGTCACCAGCTCTTTCTGCTTCTCCCGCTCCTCGTCGGTGGCGTCCCGGTAGAAGGCGCCCATGTCCTTGTAAGGGCCGCTCTTAGTCACCGTCATCTCGATCCCTATCCTGCTCAACAGGTCCTTCATAACTGGGTTGACGGAGATGACGCCGATGGACCCCACTATCGAGCCGGGCAGCGCGACGATCTTCGTGGCGGCGCAACTCACCATGTATGCCCCCGAGGCGCCCAATCCCCTTACGAAAGCTATGACCGGCTTGTCGGCCGCCAATCTAGCCACCGACCGGTACAGATAGTCCGACGCCGGTGCCGAGCCTCCGGGCGAATCTATTTCGAGAACCACGGCCCTGACCCGTTTATCGACCCGCAGCGAATCGATCAAGTTAACATAATCGGAGGATTTTTGGCCTCCCTGTATCGGCCCGAAGAGCTCGACTACTGTGATACGGTCCTGCAGGGGTAGGGACGTCTTTCTGGCTGTCGACCTCACCGGGGCGGCTACTGTTGCGCTGGAGGTTTCAACTGTGCCGGAAAGCCTCTTATACAGATCGTAACCCAGCCCGGCCGCGACGGCGCCCACAGGAAGGATAACGGCTCCGTGCCATAGCTTCATACTCGGTTTCCTCGTAGAGATGGAGATGAGGATATTATAGCAAAGGAGGGACGAGGGTTTTCAGCCGAGATCAGTTTCCCAAAGGGTATCGGAGAGGGGCTTACCGGCGGAGACCCCGGGTCACTGATAAGCTGATGAGAGCGCCCAGAGCAGCTCCTCCCAGGGTGAAGGCGAGCATCTCCACCCCGCATCCGGTCCAGAAGGGGCCGGCGACCTTCTCAGGGCAGAAGAAAACCTTCGCCAGTACCGAGCCGGCCACCGCAAGTATGGCCATTAGCAGCATCGACCTCAGGAGCCGCTCGACGGTCCAGTGCAGGAAGCCTTGGCGAAGCCCCCACCGGTTCAACCGCCACGCCCCGTACGGGTGTAGAGCTATTTGATCTGCGGTAACGCCGGCATCCGACGGGAGCGGTGAGATGCGGGACCGTATGTCATCGATCGCCATCTGGGCAGCGACCTGGTGCTCAGTTGATGGTTTAGCGTCCGGTGCATACGTGGTCTCCACCCGACCGGAAGACGGCTCTTCTTCTGCGGGCGGCGTGGCCTCCGGCGCATCCGTGGTCTCCACCCGGTCGGGAGACGACTGTTTTTTCGCAGGCGCCTCGGGGCGTGGCACGGGTGGGCCTGCCGTGGGCGAGGGAGCCGGGGGCGGGCCTAACCTACCGCCGGCCGCCAGCATGTTGGCACTAACATCGTCTTGCGAGGCTTGGTCCTCGTTGGCCTGTCTTCTGTAAGCATCAGCCCTTGCCAGATAGGCTCGGCTACTGTTCGGGTCTGCTTCGATGGCCCGGGTGAAAAGCTCAATGGCCTCTTCCAGCTTACCCTGCCCAACGAGGTCTACCCCTTCATCGATCAGCTTGGTCGTCTCTGCCCGTCCCCAGTCTATGTCTGCCATCATTCAATAGTAGCGGTTACGCAAAATACTAGTCAACGGACGGCGCTTTTCTCATGAACCAGGTCGGCACCAGAGCCAGCAGGCACGCTCCCATAGCGGCGAGGAAGAAACCTTCAAACACGTTCAGCCCAACGTCGGTCAGCTCCGTTGCGTACTCTGGGTCCGCAATGGAGACGGCAATGTCGGATACCAGGACATCGAACCGGTTGGTGCCCCATGAGGAGAGGGCCGCTAAGCCCACCGTCATACCGACCATTCTCATTACGGTCAACAGCGCTGCCGCCGTGCCCATGTCGGCCGCCCGCACCGAGTCGATTGCGGCCGAAGCAATGGGCGCAATGACCAGACCGAAGCCGAGTCCGGCCAGGACCAGGTGCACCGTCATTATCGGATCGGCGATATCCACGCCCCATCCGCTCAGGAAATAGAATCCCAGCGCGCTCAGCAGCAGGCCTGCGCCAGTTGGAATTCGATAGCCGAGGCGGGAAGCGACAAAGCCCCCGATGATGGCGCCAACCGGTATCGCAGCGGTAAGCCGCACGAGACGCAGCCCCCCTTCCAGCGGTTCCTGGCCCAGCACCGTGTTGGTTATCAATGGCACCGTGACCATCGCTATGATCAGGGCCACGCCGACCAGGAAATGGGTGGCGTTGGCCCCGGCAAAGGCGCTGTGCCTGAACAGGCTAGAGGGGGTGAGGGGGTTCGGGCTGGCCCGCTGGCTCAGGATGTACAAGACCAAGAGCACGATTCCCACTCCCAAGCCCACGGCCGCCAGCAAGGCCAGATCGCGCCACCTGGACAGGGCCAGGGTGACGACTATCAGGATCAGGGCCAGGATTGCGCCGCCTCGGTAATCCACGGGTTGGGAAAGGCGTCGGCCGGCGGGAGTGAACATCAGCAGCAGAGCCACCGCTACCAGCACCAGGGGAACATTGATCCAGAAGACCCACCTCCAGTCCAGCGCGTTGTCGATTAGACTGCCCCACAAAGGCCCGATGACGCCCCCCGCTTCCGCCGACGCCCCCACGATCCCCAGGGCGACAGGTCTTCGATCCTCGGGCAGGAGGCTGCCGGTTAGAGCTATCGTGACCGGGACCACGGCGCCTCCACCCACGGCCTGGAACACCCGGAACACCACCAGGGTGGCCAGGTTCTGCGAGACGGCCACCAGCACCGATCCGATCAGGAAGATCAGCATCGCCAGAATGTAGACGCGGCGATGGCCGTAGACGTCGGAGATGCGGCCCATCAGGGGCATGACCGCCGTGTATCCCAGTAGGTAGCCAGTGATGGTCCATGAGACCTGGTCCAGCTCGTTGATGCCGAGACGGAAGTCGGCCATGATGCTGGGGAGGATGGTAACGACGACGGTCTGGTCGTCGGCGGCGATGAATACACCCAGGCAGGCGACCAGAATGGTCAGGTAGGGGGAGCCGCGCCTCGTCATGACCGCATTATAAGGTTAGCGAGGTTAGGGCTAGGGGGAGGAGTCAATTACGGGCGCCTCGATGGTGAAGGGCTGATCGAAGTCGGAGAGGGTTAGGGTCCTGAATATGCCGTCGTCCTCGTCGCTGGTGATACGGCCGTCCAGGGTTATCTGTCGCACCAGGAAATCGTCCATGCCGATCCATATCTCGGCATCCAGGATGATTCCCTCGACTGCGGACGCGAAGATCGAACGCAGGCTCTCCGAGGCCACCTTGCCCGCCACGTGGAATACGGGGACCTCGCCGAGGAACGTTTCAGCGATGAGCGTAGGTTCCTTAGCCTCCCTGATGATCGCCCCCACGCCCCTGGCGGGATCGAAGAAGCCGCCGGGCTTGATAGCGATGGAGATATCCTCGAACTCGCCGGTGAAGGGATTGGTCAAATAGGTGCTGTCACCGATGGCTATGGTGGTTACCTCCACGTAAAGGCCCCTAATGTTGGCCTCGATGTTCGCCGAGAGCTTGTCCGGCGCAACGGCGTTCCCCACCACTTTCTCCATCTCCAGTCCCATGGCAATGGGGGTGCCGCCGCCTTGGTGGTCCAACGTGAAATGAAAGGACTCGAGGGCCTCGAACCTTTCGGCGGCATTGGCAAGGACCTGCTGGACGGAAAGCGTCGTTGCTGTCTCGGTGGGAGTGGCAGTTACACCGGAACGGCAGGCCAATGAGAGCATAAGGGCCATCGTCAGCACCAGGGCTATTGCCGGTATCGTGGGGGGCCACGCCTTCAGGTGGGTAATCTTCGAGCAGCTGATTTTCACAGTGTCACCCGGTGTCGGTCTGATTCGTAATCGGCTTCAGGTCTTGAAATCTCATCCCCTCAATTCGCATCCATTGTACCCGGTTAGACTAGATGGGTATGTTAGAATAGCGCAGGTGCTCAGATGGAAGACCCAAGTTTACTGTCTCTGATCCTGTCAGCCCTCGGAGCATACGTTATCGGCTCCATCCCCACGGCCTTTCTGGTGGTGAAACGTTTCTCCGGGCAAAACGTGATGGAGCAGGGGACCGGAAATGTAGGTACCCTCAACACCCTCAGGGCCACCGGTTCCAAGAAACTGACTGCCCTCGTGCTGCTCGGGGACTCCGGAAAAGGGGCGCTGGCCCTGCTGCTGAGTTACCTGGTTGCCCTCGGGTTCGGCCACGAACCGGAACTGCTGATGCAGGTAGGCGGGCTGGTGGCTATAGTCGGTCACAACTACTCCGCATTCCTGAAGCTGAAGGGAGGCAAGGGTCTGGCCACGGCGCTGCCCGTGCTGCTCTATCTGGAACCTATTTTGGTGGGGGTGTGGGTCGGCGCCTTCCTGCTTTCCGTTGCGACGACACGCCTGATGGTCATGGGTCAGATTATGGGGACGGTGGCGGCGGCCATCGTGGGAGCGGCCGCCTTTGGAGACTCCAGCATACCTGTGGGCATCCTGGCCGCCCTCGTTTTCATCAAGCACGCACCGAGGTTGAGGAATGTATTTAACGGCACCGAGCCGAAGATGTACTACAAGATCAAGGAGGCGGGCCGGTAGTCGGGCTCGGACCCATCGATGCTAAGGCTGTACAACACACTCAGCAGGACCACCGACGAGATTAGAACGGTCACCCCGGGCCTGGTCAGGATGTACACCTGCGGCCCAACCGTCTACAGGGACGTCCACATCGGAAACCTGCGTTCCTACCTCATGGCGGACTGGATTCGCCGCACCCTGGAGTACCAGCAATACGAGGTGCTGCACGTCAAGAACATAACCGACGTGGGCCACATGCGGCAGGAGATGCTGGAGCAGGGTGAAGACAAGGTAATTGCCGAGGCGCTGGCCAAGGGCAGGACACCCCAGGAGATAGCCCAGCACTACACCGATTCCTTCCACCGAGACGAAGAGAAAGTCAACATTCTGCCCGCCCGATACTTCCCCAAGGCTACCGACCACGTTCCGGAAATGGTGAGCCTGACCGAGACTCTGCTAGGCAAAGGCTCTGCCTACGAGGTCAATGGAAACGTCTACTTCGACGTGGACAACTCCCCCAGCTACGGCAAGCTATCCGGCAACACGGGCCAAGACATGCTGACCGGCGTCCGGATGGAGGCCGACCCCCAGAAACGAGACCCCAGGGACTTCACTCTGTGGAAAGCCGCCGAACCGGGCAGGGAGCTCAAGTGGCCCAGCCCGTGGGGAGATGGGTTCCCCGGATGGCACATCGAATGCTCAGCCATGGCGGTCAAGTACCTGGGCACCGAGGTGGACCTGCATACCGGGGGAGTGGACAACATCTTTCCCCATCACGAAGGGGAGTTGGCGCAGAGCGAGGGGGCATACGGCGAACCCTACGTTCGGTGCTGGACCCACGGTCAGCACCTGCTAGCCGATGGGACCAAGATGGCCAAATCGGCGGCCAACGACTACACCTTATCGGACCTCGAATCGCGAGGGTTCGATCCGCTGGCCTTGCGCTACCTGTGTCTCACGGTAAGGTACCGGACGCGATTGAATTTCACCTTCTCGGCCCTGAGGGCCGCCCAGAAGGGGCTGCAGAGGCTTCGCAACAGGGTTTGGGAATGGTCTACCATTGCGGAGAATGGCAGAGAACAGGAAAAGAGCGAGAGCTGGCGCACGGCTTTTCTGGAGCGCATCAACGATAATCTGGATATGCCCGGCGCACTCGTCGTAACGTGGGCGGCGGTCGGTTCGGAGCTGGACCCGGCTACCAAGCTAAAACTCTTGCTGGAGTTTGACCAAGTCCTGGGGCTGGGTCTTTCGGAGGTGCCGGAACGGTACGAGCCCACTGACCAGGTCCGCCGGCTGGTGGCGCAACGCCAGCCGCTGCGGGGGCAGAGCCTATTCGAGGATGCGGACCGGCTTCGCACCGAGGCTGGGTCGCTGGGATACGTGGTGGAGGATACGTCCAGCGGCAGCAGGGTAAGGCCCAAATCGGAGTTGGAGAAGAGAGAGCAGTTATGGCGGTCGATATCTTCTCCCAGGGAAGTGCCCTCGCTGCTGTCTCGCCCGGATGAGCTGGAATTCTCGGTAAACATCGTGGCCAGGGACCATCTAGAGGACATACGGAGGTGCGTGGAGGGCGTGCTGGAGTGGGGCCCTGGCAGCTCCATAGAGGCAGTGGTCGTCGACAACGGAGCCGAGGACAGTATCGGCCGGTGGCTGGAGGGCCTGTCCAAGGAGGACAGCCGGCTCCGGGTGTTCCACGCCGACCACGTCCTGGGAGAGGCGCAAGCCAGGAACATCTGCTTGGCTCAGAGCCTGGGCAAAAACGTCGTGCTCTTGGACACGAGCGTGGAGCTTAAAGGCGACATTTTTACGCCGATAGCCCAGGCACTGGCAGGCAACTATGGCGGAGTGGTGGGGCCCTGGGGCCTCCGGTCCGAGGACTTCCATCACTTCCACGAAGAGATTACCGACGGCCTGTGCGATGCTATGCAGCTCTACTGCTTCGCCTTCCCTCGTGGTCTGGTATCGGAGATAGGCCTGCTGAGGGAAAGCTTTCGCTTTTACCGTAACCTGGATATCGATTACAGCTTCCATTTCAAGGACAAAGGCTACAGCATCAGGGCCATTCCCAACTTGCCGCTGGAGCGCCACACCCACCGGGAGTGGGAGCGTCTCAGCCACGGTGAGCGTGACAAGCTGAGCCGGGTCAACTGGAAGCGTATGTTCAAGAAATGGGGTCATCGCAAGGACTTGTTGACGGCTTCCCACTCATAAGCGGTCCGAACACCATAAACGGTCAATATTTAGCCTATTAACTCGACATAACTATGAAAGCACTACTGATAATCCCCGATGGACTGGGAGACCGGCCCGCCCCTGAGCTGGATGGTCAGACCCCGTTGGAAGCAGCCCACACACCCAACATGGACCGGCTGGCCGATGCCGGCATCAACGGTCTGTACAGCGTGTTCGGTCCCGGGATACCTGTCGGCAGCCCGATAGCGATCCACGTGATGTTCGGCTACGATCCCAAGGACTTTCCAGACCGTGGGGTGCTGCTCTCGGTAGCCAGGGGACTGGAGACCAGCTACGACGACGTGGTCCTGGCGGCCCGGTTCGCCAGTGCGGCGCCGCAGAACGGTACTCTGCGCCTCATGGACAGGTTCATGCGAGGCCGGGAAGAGGCGTGTGAGGCCCTGTCTAAAGAGATCAGCCACTACGAGTCCGATGGTCTGACCTTCAGGTACACCTATTGCGGCAAAGGAGACGGCAACCTCTTCATCTCCGGTGGCGCCAGCCCGGATATCACAGATTCCGACCCCCTGGGTCTCGATCTCCCCGTCCTTAAGATAGAGGCGCTGGAAGGTTCGGCAGACCCGGAAGCAGCCCAGAGGACGGCCGCCGCTTTGAACCGGTACCTTTCATGGGCGTACGCAAAGATGAAGGACCACCCGGCGGCCTCCGGCGAGAATCCGGCCAACTTCCTCATCACCAAGTGGTCCGGCAAGAGAGTGAGGCTCGAGCCGTTTCCGGACAGGTACGGACTAAAGGCGGCCAGCATTCCCGACGAAGAGGTGGTCAAGGGGGTGGTGTCCGAGATGGGGATACAAACCGTCGACCTGCCCCGAATCATGGATGCGGAAAAGGATGTAAAGGACCGGTTGGAAGTGGCCGACAAGCTCTTCACAGAAGGCTACGAGTTCGTGCACCTCCACACCAAGGAGCCCGACTTCACATCCCATTGGAACGATCCGGTGAAGACCAAGGATGCTCTCGAGGACTGGGACCGAGGGTTTGCCGACTACTGGGAACGGTTCGGGGGCGACGAAGATCTGCTGACCATACTTACCTCCGATCACACCACGCCCAGCAAGTGGCAGGGCCTGGTGCCCGGCGACTTCAACGACCAGCACTCCGGAGAGCCCTGTTCGATGACGATAGCCGGCCGGCACGTGCGCCGAGACCACGTGGACAGGATGGGCGAGCGTCCCGCTGCCACCGGTGGCCTGGGACTGGTCCGCGGCGGTGAGCTGATGGACCTGGTGCTGGCGTTAACGGACCGCACCAACCTCTACGGCATGCGCCCCACCCCGAGACCCCGCAAGTATCGCCCAACCAACGTCGAACCCTTCCGTATAGCCTCCGATTGACGTTCCATCTTCGTCAAACCCGCTGTTCGGCGGAGGGCATTTGACATCAATCTCTCTTCGAACCTAGTCTTGAACCCAGTCCTTGCCGAGGTTTGACAAACGGGTGTAGAATTCCTGGTGTCACCACCAACTGAGAGACTAGCGAGTCTCTGCGCGACGTTTCCATTGCCCGACAGATTCGGGGCAATGGCAAATGATTGCCGGCACGTTCACAACGGGATAGAAGGGGGTGAAAGCAGGTAGTGTAGGCCGCTGTATAGTCGCTACCGCAAAGACCAAAGCGGAACAGGTCAAGACCCCACGAGCCCAACGCTTATAGTGTTGAAAAGGAGTTACTGAATGGAATCGTTTGTTTTCATAGTTATTGGTGCGGTGCTCTTCGCACAGGGTTGGAACCTGATCAGGGTAGTTGACCTGAGAACGGTGGGCTTTCTCGCCGGCGCTGGCGCCATTGGCATCCTGGGCGTAATCACCATAGGAGACATTCCAATGGCCTCCGATGGCATTTCCATGGCAGTAGCGGTGTCCATGGCCGTGTTGCTGGCCATGTACGCAGCGGTGTTGGCCGCCGTAGGCCTCTGGGACTTCGATTCCCGTACCCTGGGACTCTACTCCCTCTTCCTGGCGATAGTCGTGCTGGTCCTTGGCGTCGGCGTTTACATTGGACTGATAGAGGACGCCAACCTTGAAATAAGCGACGCCGAAATCGTGCTAGGGGTAGGGATGTTGATCCTGGCGGCTCTGTTCGGCATGTTGTTCATCACCCTGGTACCGCCGCTCCGGAGGACGTATCAGACGATAACCGGTTACTGCGTCCTTGCCGGAGCCTCCGTAGTCACTCTACTTGGCCTAGTCGACTTCATAGAGATCGTGTAAGGACGTGTACAGATTGGCTACAACTAGGAACGGTCCATAGATCGGATCGTTGCGGGGACCACAAAACGAAATATCCCGTTGTCAGAAGAGGCGCTCCAGCCGGAGCGCCTCTTCCTTTTTCCCGATTGAATCTCGGCATTCGGTGACGGATATACGAGTCAGCTATGCCGATGTATCAATGCCCGGCCCCCAGAGCCAATCACTCCATGTGTCAAGGTTTTCCGCTTGTTTCATTATGTCAATACGAACCCCTCCCCTGCTGGTGCATGGACATAACATATATAGTGCGAACCACTTCCAGGATGTTATTATGTCAAAGCAAGCCTTGATTTTGGCTACGCTGCTAGGTCCTCCCTTGGTCCTATGTCAACCGCCAATTTCATGTCCCGATAGCGCCTGAAGCGCAGCCGTGTATGGGTCTATCCTGTCGGACTCAACCTCTTGTAGCAGCGTAGAAAGTCGACCATCAGCGCTCGTTTGTTGGACAACCTGCGCCTCGGCCTCGTCCCTTATCGTCTGGAGAAACTCGTTTCTCCGGCGAGCGCGGCGCCTTTCCTGTATCGTGCCCGTTTCCATGGAGCTTTGCCGGTGGGCCTCTATCGAATCGGCCAACCCTTCGATCCCAATACCCTCATTGGCCTGGGTGTCGAGGACCAGTGGGATCCATGGCCGGCCCTCGCTCCCCATGGAGAGCATCGATGAGACGTACTTGACCATATCGTTGGAGCCGGGCCTGTCCGACTTGTTGACGACAAAGACATCAGCGATCTCCATTAGGCCGGCCTTCATCGTCTGCAGGGAGTCGCCCCCTTCGGGCACCAGGACCACCACCACCGTGTCGGCCACATCCATGATGTCCAGCTCGGCCTGACCCACGCCCACGGTTTCCACGATAATGAAGTCGGCCCCGAAGGCATCAAGGCACTTGACGGCCCTTCTAGTGGTCTTAGGCAAGCCGCCGTGACTCCCCCTGGTCGCCATGCTGCGTATGAAGACTCCCTGGTCCCGGTAGTGTCTCTGCATACGCACGCGGTCGGCCAGTATGGCGCCGCCTGAAAAGGGGCTGGTGGGGTCCGCGGCCAGGATGCCGACCGTGGGCGAACCCTCCTGCTTTCGGAGATTGAAGATCAGCTGATCCACCAGGGTGCTTTTCCCCGCACCAGGTGGGCCCGTAACTCCCAGGCAGTAGCCCTTACCGGCATGGGGATGGACGGCCTTGACCACCTCAGCAACGTCCAAGCCATCTCTCTCTATGATGGTGAGGAGCCGGGCGAGGGCACGCTTATCGCCTGTTACGAGCCTTTGTATAAGCTCTTGAGGCGCCTTCTGCCGGCGGTTAGCAGTCATCCCTGACCGACATCGATCTCCATCGGAGTTTGCTGTGATCTCGCCCACTGGATGGCAAAGGAGAGGAACTCGTGCTGAAGCCTGCTGGTCAGGTGGTTCTCCAGATATGTTATGTAAAGATGGCGTTTCAACTCAACACCCTCTATCTTCAGCGACCTTATTGAGCCGGATTCTATGCTCCTTCGGGCGGCGTAAGAGGAAACGAAGGCCACGCCAAGCCTGGCTTCCACCGCTGAGACGATGGACTGGGTGCTGCCGAAAACGGGGGCTCGCTGCCATTTGCGGCCATCGAAACCCGCTTCGTTCAGCAGCTTATAGACGCTTTCCATGGTACCCGAGCCCGACTCTCGTGTGATCAGCTTCTCCCCCTCCAGCTCCTCCAGGTTGATGGTCTGCCGTCGGGCGAAGGGATGGGACTCGGACACGATCAGCACGAGGTCGTCATCCAGGAACTTCTCGATATGCAGGCCCCTCCCTTCCACAGGCGCTCCTACGAAAGCCAGGTCACACTCCGCGCCGAGGAGCCGCTGCGATATAACCGCGGTATCTCCGATCTCCACCGAGGCCTCGACGGCGGGATGGACCGCCGAAAAATCTCCCAACAATCGAGGTACGATGTACTCCCCAGGGACGGTGCTGGCGCCCAGCTCCAGCTTGCCGCTGACCTCGCCGGTCAGGCCCTGGAGCCGCTCCGACAGCCGGTGCTGCTCCGAGAGCACGTTGAGAGCGAAGCTGTGAAACTGCTCTCCCGCCGAGGTCATGGTCACCGAGCCTTCTTTGCGGTCTAGAAGGTGCATGCCCAAGTCCCGCTCCAGCTTCTGGATCTGATGGGTTACCGCCGGCTGGCTCAGGGAAAGACGCTTGGCAGCCTCCGAGAAGCTGCTTCGTTTGACCACCTCTATGTAGGTCTTCAAATACTCGAGATTCATCCGGTTGATATGCCGATAGAAGTTGGCTATACTCTCCATTCAAGTTGTTTAACGGCTTGACTGGGCAGAGTACGCATAGTCCCAGCCCACTGATTATAACCACTGGAAAGAGGAATTCACATTGCGCAATCCGGTCAAGGCCATAGGACTGGTCCTATTGACGGTCCTGTTGCTGGCGGTTGCAGCCTGCGGAGACTCCGGCAAGACCCTTTACTTCAGCGGCATTCCCGACCAGAACGCTGCCGAGCTGGCGAGACGATACGGCGTGTTCTCCGATTACCTGAGCGAACAGCTGGGTGTGGAGGTCAAGTTCATCCCCAGCGTGGACTATGCGGCGGTAGTAACCGGGTTCAAGACGGGGGACCTTCAGTTGGGCTGGTTTGGTGGCCTGACGGGCGTGCAGGCTCGCATAGCGGTACCCGACTCGGTGGCCATAGCACAGCGCCCCCGGGACACCGAGTTTCATTCCGAGTTCATAGTCCAAGCGGACATAGAAGCTGATTCGCTGGAAGACCTGCGCGGGCTTACCTTCACCTTCGGCAGCGAAAACTCCACTTCAGGGCACCTGATGCCTCGCCATTTCCTGCTTGAGGCCGGCATCGACCCCGAAACCGATTTTCCCAGTGGACCCAACTACTCAGGGTCTCACGATAAGACGTGGCGGCTGGTCGAGAGCGGAGCGTTCCAGGCCGGGGCCCTTAACGAAGCGGTATGGGACAAAGCGGTCGAGGACGGCAGGGTGGACACCTCCGAGGTACGAGTGCTTGAAACGACGCCACCCTACTACGATTACAACTGGACCATCAGGGGCGATGTGGAGCAGGAGTTCGGCGCTGGATTCATCGAAAAGGTCAGGCAGGCGCTCCTGGATATAGATGAGGAACAGCAGGAGATCCTGGACCTGTTCTCGGCGGAGGGGTTCATCGAGTCCGAAAACAGCAACTACGATGCCATACTCGATATAGCTAGAGACTTGGACATCGTTAGATGAAAGTCGATCGAAACGGCAGCACGCCCATGTTCCTGCTTTCAGGCGCCGCCAAGCGGTACCCCGGCACCGTGGCGCTGGCCCCGATCCGGCTGGAGATCGGACACGAGGAGCGGGTGGCCATCGTAGGGCCCAGCGGCAGCGGCAAGACGACCTTGCTTCACCTGCTGGGAGGTATAATCCAGCCCGACGTGGGAGGGGTTTTCATCGATGGGCGTCCCATGGCCAAGCAGTCCCCGGGACGAGAGCTGGCCGGCCTGGTGGGTATGATCCACCAACACTACGACCTGGTCCCCAGGCTTTCGGTTGTGCACAACGTGCTGGCCGGGCGTCTCGGCTACTGGAGTTTCTGGCGCTCGCTGCTTTCCCTGGCCTCGCCTCAAGACCGCAACCATGCCCTAGAGGCCCTGAGGACGGCGGGAATCGAGGACAAGATAAACGAACGCACTTCGAGGCTCTCGGGGGGAGAACAGCAGAGAGTGGCCATCGCCCGTTTGCTGGTGCAGGACCCCAGGGCCATCATCGCCGACGAGCCGGTGGCCTCATTGGACCCGACCCGCTCCACGGACCTGATGCGATTGCTGCGAGAGATAGCCGAGGCCTCCGGCAAGACCCTGGTCGCCAGCCTTCACTCCATTGAGTTAGTCAAGGAGCATTTCTCGCGGGTGATTGGACTGCGGGTCGGCGAGCTGGCTTTCGATATGCCGGTGGACCAATTGACCGACGAGGTCCTGGATGAGCTTTATCATATCGGAGAGACGGCAACCGACCGCCTGGTTCCGGTTTCTTGAGAGCCGTCGATTTCTAACAGTCCTGTTCCTGGCCGTACTGGCCTGGAGCCTCTACAACGTCGATTGGGGAGGCTCCATCATCCACACCGGCGGGGCACGCTCCCTCGTAGACCTGGTCCGCACCTTCTTCACCCCTGAAATAGCGCCCTCATTTCTCAAGCTGGCCCTAGAAGCGACGTGGCTGACGGTGAGCTACGCCGTTGCCGGCATCACCATCGCCATAGTGATAGGCCTGGTGATGGGAGTGATGGCTTCGGGTGTCCTGGCCCGGTCCGAGACCAACCGCCGCACGATGATGATCGGCACCCGGGCCTTCCTGGCCGTCACCCGCTCGATTCATGAGCTGGTGTGGGCATGGTTCTTCGTGGTAGCCATCGGGCTGTCGCCCATGGCCGGGGTGCTCGGCCTCGCTATCCCCTACGGTGGCATACTGGGTCGGATATACGCCGATATCCTGAACGACGTGCCCCGAGAGCCGTTGAGGGCGCTTAGAGGCGCCGGCGCATCGGAGTGGAAGGTGCTGATATACGGCCGGCTCCCCATGGCCCTTCCGGATATGCTCAGCTACGGCTTCTACCGGTTCGAATGCGCTGTAAGGGCATCTGCGATCATGGGGTTCGTTGGTGTGGGCGGTCTCGGGCTGCAGATCCAGCTCTCCCTCGACGATCTGCTGTTCAACGAAGTGTGGACCCTGCTGTTCTTCCTCGTCGCCGTGGTGGTTGCGGTGGATTTGTGGAGCAGTGCGCTGCGCCGAAGGCTGACCAGATGAACCGTACCCTGCCGGAAGAGCAACGTCATAGGACTCGATGGCCCAGGTTGGGGGTGGTACGGGGCTCGGTCATAGGAGCGGTGCTGCTGGCCGCGGCCTCTTGGGCCTACATATTCGCTCAGGACGACAACGGGATCGGAGACCTGTTCTCGCCCGGTTCATGGGCAGCCGCAGGTGGCTTCATCATGGAGCTTCTGGGCATAGGCGTAGACAGGACGCCGGCCTTCTTTAGCTGGAGCTCATGGGTAAGGACCGCCGAGCTGGCCTATCGGACCCTGGCGATGAGCATCCTGGCAGCGGTTTTTGCCGGCGCGGCCGTGCTTGTCACCTTCCTCTTCGGTGCTAGAAACGTGGCCTCGGGAGAGATCGGTTCCGGGAGTCCGTATCTTCGCTACAGCCTGTTCATTGCAGCACGAGTGCTCTTCACCTTCTCCAGGGCCGTTCCCGAGCTGATCTGGGCGATGATAATCATCTTCGTTCTCGCGCCGGGGATACTGCCGGGGGCGTTGGCGCTGGCGATACACAACTACGGCATTCTGGGCAAGCTCAGCGCCGAGGTGGTGGAGGACCTGGACATCCGGCCCAGTAGAGCGCTCCGCGGGGCCGGCGCGGGCAACTTCCAGATGCTCTTCTACGGCGTCCTGCCCCAGGTGCTGCCCCAGTTCCTCACCTTCCTGCTGTACAGGTGGGAAGTGATCATCCGCACCACCCTCATAGTGGGGTTTGTCAGTGCCGGTGGTCTTGGGAAGCAGTTCAAGCTGAGCATGAGCTTCTTCCACTACACCGATGTGACCCTGCTGTTGCTGTGGTACATCATCCTGGTGGTCATGGTCGATCTGGTCAGCACATGGCTCCGGCGCAAGGCTCGATAGCCTGCAGTAGTCCTAACCGATCCCACTAGACTGCCACGCCCCGACTTTGTCGGGGTTCGCAATGACGAAGATAGGGATTCAATCTCACCGTGGCCGTCGTTGCGAGCGAGGGGGAGTTCGTCTTGAGGGGGGGAGGGAGCGAAGCAATCTAGCCCGCTTCGACTGCCCCCTAGCCCCGCTCCAGGCCTAGTCCTTCGTGACGGCTATGACGTCGATCTCCACCAGGAGGTCGGGGTGGGCCAGTGCGACTACCACGACACCGGTGGAGGTGGGCAGCGGATCGTCGGTGCCCAGGAACCGTCGTCGAACGGCGGATATCTTGGCAAAGTTGTCCGCCCCTACCACGAAGGTGAACACCTTTACTATGTCGCCCAGGCCCGATCCGGCAGCCTCCAGGACCTGCTTGATGTTGCCCCAGACGTACTCGGCCTGGGCCTCGACGTCCCCTTTGCCGACCACGTCGCCGTCGGTCCCAAAGGCCACCTGTCCGGAAATGCGGATGGTGTTGCCGGTCTTAACGGCGTGGGATATCTTCAGATTGTCCTTGTACGAAAATATCCCGTCTACGTTGATGGCTTCCCCGTTCATGTATACCTCCTTATGTCTAATCGTCCACGACGGCGATGGCGCCTATCTCTATCAGGATTCCCGGGGGATACAGCTCCTTGACGACCACCCCTACGCATGCGGGCAACGGGTCGGTGTTGAAGTAGCGCTTGCGGGTCTCGGCAATCTTGTCCCAGTCACCGTTGTCCAGGATGTAGACATCGTAGTTGACCACATCTTTCAGGCCGGCTCCCGCTTCTTCCAGGACAGCTTTCATGTTCTCGAAGGAGTCGGCGCATTGGGCAGCGACGTCGCCTTCGTGGAGAACGTTTCCTTCAGCATTGGTCGGCGCCATCCCTGAAATGTAGATGGTGTTGCCGGCCTTGACGGCGTGGGAGCTGGCGTACATGTCATAGGGGTATATCTGAGATGTTTTTATCGCTTTACGCTCCATCATGTCCCTCCTTGGAGTGGGTCTCGTGCTAAGGCCCCGGAATTCCGCCGGCGAAAGTCGTTGTGTGTCCGGCCGCTATGGGAGCCAACGGGAGCAAAATGCTTCACTATCGCTGGCCTTTGGGACGTTCTGGAAACGGAACCCGGCTGACCAGCCGCTGCTCCGTACGTCCAAGGCATCAGCCCCGCAACCGTTATTCCTTCGACAGGGCGGCTATATGGCCATGTACCCGCCGTCGACGGTCATCGTGTGGCCGGTGACGAAGGAGGCGGCATCCGAACAGAGCCACACCACCGCTTCAGCTATCTCCTCCGCCTCACCCAGGCGTCCCATTGGAGTCTGAGCGATCATGCGGCGGCCGGATTCCGGGTCGGCTTCTATGCCGGGCACGGTCATCGGGGTCCGGATGTAGCCGGGACATACTGCATTGACCCGGATTCCTGCAGTAGCGTACTCCAGGGCCGCCACCCTGGTAACACCGACTACTCCATGTTTCGCCGCGTTGTAGGCGGTGCTCCCGGGAGCCCCGGCCAGGCCGTAGATGGAAGCGGTGTTCACAATCGACCCGCCTCCCTGCTCCTGCATGTGGGGTATCTCGTACTTCATGCACAGCCAGACGCTCTTCAGGTCGACGTTTATCACCCGGTCCCAGTCCTCTTCAGAAATGTCGACGGTGCTCGCGCCCCCTCCGGCTATCCCGGCGTTGTTGAAGGCGCAGTCCAGCCGGCCGTAGGTCTGGACCACCTTGTCGATGAGGGATTTGACCTCGTCGGAACTGGTAATCTCCACCTGGAACGCGGTGGCTTCGCCTCCCAGGTCCTCTACCATGCGAGCCGTCTCCTCCGCACCGGGGAGGTTAACGTCCGCAACGGCTACTTTAGCCCCCTCCCTGGCACAGGCCACACTGGTGGACCGCCCGATGCCCGAGCTCCCCCCGGTAACCAAAACGACTTTGTTCTCTAAGCTGGCCGCCATGTGTCTGCTCCTTCATCCGGCCCGCGCTCGCCGCAGCCCGGGCGGTTACCGGCCCGATTTATGAACCTTCTGGGAAACCGTAGGATACCAGAATTAGGAGTGAGAGTAGAAGCGCGCCTTGAGGGAGGTCTGCAGCTCGGCGCGAAAGTCCGGGTGCGCGATCGACACCAGCGCTTCGGCCCGTTCCTTCAGCGACCGGCCCAGCAGTTTGGCCACGCCGTGTTCCGTGACCACGTAGTCGGCCAGGGTGCGGGGTATCGTAACCGTGGAGCCCTCTCTCAACATGTGCACTATCCGGGATTCGGACGCGTCAGTATTCGTCGAACGGAGAGCGGTAATGGAACGTCCGCCCTTGGACATCAGTGCGCCGATGACGAACTCGGGCTGTCCGCCAGGCCCATTGATGGGCACGAGCTCAGGGTTGTTTTCGACGTTTATCTGCCCCGTCAGGTCCACGGATGCCGCGCCATTTATGGCGACCATATTATCGTGGGCGGCTATCACCTTGATGTCGTTGGTGTAGTCTACGTCCTTGACGTGGATGAGCGGGTTGTCTACGGCCAGCTCCATATCCTTGCCGGCGCCGTTCAACGAGGTCACGACAGCTATGCCCGGGTTCAGGGTCTTGCGCTTGCCGTTGATAACCCCTGCTTGCACAAGCTGGGGTATGCCCGGAGCCGTGATCTCGGCGTGGATGCCCAGTTCCAGCTTATCGTCGAATACCCCCATGGCGGGCAGGGACATGGCCACGTTGCTCCAGCCGATCTGGATCGTATCCCCATGATCTATCAGGCTGCCGATGTGGTGGCCCATCCGACGGCCTATGTCGTCCGGTTCAGGCACGGAATAGTAGGGTTCGGGTTCGGCAGGCGTGTTCTCGACAAAGCAGTCGATCTTGCCGACGTGCACCCGGTTATCCCCGCAGGTGCGGATGTGCCGAGCGTTCACCTCGGCAAGGACAATACGAGACCAATCGATGTATGCTCGCTTGTTCCAGAGGCTATGACCGAAGCTGCAGTATCCCTCCTCGTCGGGAGGAGAAACCGAGACCAGGTAGACGTCGGGGCGGGCCCATTCCCGCTCCCGCTGGGCCTTGAGGCTGAGGGTGAAGAGGAAGGGAACGAACTCGGCGCGGTTGTCGTGAAGTATGTCCCGGAACTCGCTGCGAAAAGTGTTCTGGACCTTGATCCGAAAGTAGGGTCTCATTCCGGGTTCGAACCAGCCCTGGTCGAGGCCGGGGCCGGAGTACTCAACGGTGACGTTCTCAATCTCGCCGGCGCGGGCCTGGAGCATGGTGACGAGAAGGGGCGGTTCGTCGGAGTAGGCCACGTGGACTGTGTGGCCGGACCTGACCACAGACACCGCTTCTTCGGCGGAGACCAGTCGAGCTGTATACGTATCCCTCCAGCTCATGGAAACAGGATACGGGCCGGTTGGGGCGAAGGCAACCGGTTAGGTCACGGGTGAGCCGACGGCCAGCTTATCTCGAATGGCCCCAAGAAGATGGTCGAAGCACCAGCCTTTTTTGGCGGAGATGGTGACCATGTCATCGGGCATCCGTAGCTGAGGCAACAACCCCAGACCGTCGATTTCTCCGTTGGCCGACTTGCCATCGCTGCCGGAAAGGAGATCGATCTTGTTCAGTGCGGTGAGAGCCGGCTTGCCCGACAGTCCCAACTCGTTCAGGACTCCTTCCACCTCCTCCACCTGCTCGGGGGCGTTGGGGTGGTTCACGTCCACGACGTGAACGAGGAGGTCGGCGTCAGACAGCTCCTCCAGCGTGGCCCTGAAGGCAGCTACCAGAATGGGCGGCAGCTTCTGGATGAAGCCAACGGTATCGGTCAGGAGAACGTCGACGCCGTCCGCCAGGTGGAGCCGCCGTGTAACCGGGTCCAGGGTAGCGAAGAGCTTGTCTTCGGCCCGGACGCTGGCACTGGTGAGACGGTTTAGAAGGGTGCTCTTACCGGAGTTGGTGTACCCGACCAAGGCCACCACCAGCACCCCACGCCGCTTTCTATCGCTGCGGTACAGGGCACGATGGGTCCTGATCTCCTCGATCTGTCCCTTGAGGCGGTGGACCTTGTTCCTGATCAGTCGCCTGTCGGTCTCCAGCTGGGACTCGCCGGGGCCCCGGGTGCCGATGCCCCCACCCAGCCGCTCCAGGTGGCTCCATTGACCGGCCAGTCTAGGCAGCAGGTACTCGTGCTGCGCCAGCTCGACCTGGAGCTTTCCCTCACGGGTCTGGGCCCTTTGTGCGAACACGTCGAGGATGAGGGCCGTACGGTCGATGATCTTCACCTTCAACCGGTCCTCTAGCGCCCTCTGCTGGGAGGGTGAAAGCTCGTCGTCGGCGATGACTACATCGAAGTGGAGGGAGCCCTTGAGATCCTTCAACTCCTGGAGTTTGCCCTTGCCCAGATAGGTCGGGCTGCTCCTGGGGAGCCGCTGCGTCAGCGAGCCGACCACTTCGGCGTTGGCGCTGCGAGCCAGCTGGGCCAGCTCTTCCAGCGAGTCTTCCATGCTCCAGGACGTCCTTTCACCCTTGACGCCGGCGCCTATCAGGAACGCCTGCTCGGGTGTCGGGTAGGTTGCCTTGGTAGATCGGCTGATGGATCTCTCCTGGTTAATGAAGGTTGCCAGGTGAAAGAGATTGCTATGACGATACGGACGCTATTCGCTCCAGGGCCTCGTCTATCCGGTCGTCGGGCACGGTGAGGGACAGGCGTATATAGCCTTCGCCCTGGTCTCCGTAACCGAGGCCCGGGGTCACCACCACCGATACCTCGTCCAGCAGCTTGGCGGCGTAGTCGGCCGAGGTGTATCCCTCGGGGACCCTAGCCCACAGGTAGAAGCTGGCCTTGGGCGGCTGCACTCTCAGTCCCAGCTTGGCCAGGCCGGCAACCAGCCGGTCCCGGCGGTTCTGATAGATGGCTGCGTTTTCGGCCACACAGTCCTGGGGCCCTTCCAGCGCCTCTATGGCCGCGTACTGGATCGCTTGGGGGATCCCCGAGTCCAGGTTCGACTTGACCACGGTTAGTGCCCGGATAAGGTCGGCGTTGCCGACGGCCATCGCGATGCGCCATCCCGTCATATTGTAGGTCTTGGAGAAGGAGTGGAACTCTATCCCCACGTCCTTTGCTCCGTCCGCCTCCAGGAAGCTGGTGGGCCTATAGCCGTCGAAGGCCATCTCGCTGTAGGGGGCATCGTTGCAGACGGCCAGATCGTACTTGCGGGCGAACTCGGCCACCCTGTTGTAGAAGTCCAGGCCGGCCACGGCGCCGGTGGGATTGTTGGGATAGTTGATCCAGAGGACTCTTGCCCTGCTCAAAATGTCGGCTGGTATGTCGTCCAGCTCTGGAAGAAAGCCGTTCTCTTCCCGCAGTGGAACGGGGTAGGAGTCGCCGCCGGCAAAGAGAGTGCCCATGCTGTACACCGGGTAGGCGGGGTCCGGGACGAGAGCGATGTCGCCCTGGTCTATGAGACACAGCGCCACGTGGCCGATGCCCTCCTTGGAGCCGATCAGAGGCACCACCTCACTGTTGGGGTCCAGGTCGACGCCAAATCTGTCGCCGTACCACTTCGCTATCGCCGCCCTGAGCTCCGGGAGACCGTCGGATTCCGGGTAGCGATGGTTGGCCGGCACCGCGCTTTCCCGGACCATTCGATCGAGGATGTGGGTTGGGGTGGGCAGGTCCGGATCGCCGATGGCGAAGCTTATCACGTCCTCGCCCTGGGACTTCTTCTCGGCGATCTTGCGGCTGATCTCAACGAAGAGGTAAGGCGGCACCGCTTCTATACGACTGGCTAGTCTCATTCAATCCCCCTGTTCAATGGCAGATAAATCGATTAGCCGTCCCACTCCCCGTTGAAGACGTACTCTGCCGGTCCGGACATGAAGATCTCTCCCTCTCCGTCCCACTCGATCTCGAGGACGCCTCCGGGCAAGGCGACATCCACCGGGCTGTTGGTGGCATCGTGCAAACGGGCCGCTATCCCTACGGCGCAAGCCCCCGTGCCGCAGGCCAGCGTCTCGCCCACGCCCCGTTCCCACACCCTAACAACCACCCGGGTCCGATCGATGACGTTGACGATCTCGAAGTTGACCCGTTGGGGAAAGAAGGGGTGGTGTTCCACCTTCGGGCCTAGTTCGTGGAGGGGGTATTCGTCCACCGGCGTATCGATGAAAGAGACAGCGTGAGGATTGCCCA
This sequence comes from Dehalococcoidia bacterium, assembly GCA_965197645.1. Taxonomy (GTDB): domain Bacteria; phylum Chloroflexota; class Dehalococcoidia; order Plut-88900; family Plut-88900. Next base: position 2,652,429 of record OZ240219.1, read on the forward strand.
CGGAAACACAGGTCACCTTAACTTCCGTGCCATCCACGTCAAGCGTGTGGTCCATCACCGGTCCGGGCCCATTCAGCGCGACCGGGACCTGTTCAGGCTTTAGCCTGGGCACGCCCATGGAGGCGCGTACTGAGTTTACAGTGCCGTTATGTCGAGTGACGCTCACTTTACCCACGGCGCCCAGGGTCTCAATCATCAGCTCGGCGGTCTGCGGAGGAGCTATGTCCTGCTCCACGAGGTACTTGGTGAACATGCGGATGCCGTTGCCGCAGGCTTCGGCCTCGGAGCCGTCCGGGTTGAATATCTGCATCCTATAGTCGGCGACGGAAGAGGGCCGGATCAGCAGAATGCCGTCGGAGCCGACACCGAAGTGCCTGTCGCACATGGCCAAAGCCAGCTTGGGCCAGTCCTCGTCCATCTCCCGCGCATCTATCAGGATGTAGTCGTTTCCGATCCCGTGCATCTTTGTGAACTTCATTTGCCGGCCTCGACCTTTGATCCTGTCGACGCTGCCTCGGAGCTGAGGAAGCTCTCGACTTCCCTCACGGCTTCCCGCTTATAGTCCTTCGATATATCGAACCAGTGAATCCTGGTATCGTCGGTCTTGAACCAGGCCCCCTGATGCCTGGCCAAGCGATGGGTCTCATACTTAGTCCTCTGCGCCGCCTCCTCCAACGAGGTGTCACCCTGAATGTAAGCGCCTATCTGTTTATACCCCACACTTGACATGGCTGGCAAGTCGAGGGCGTAACCCCTGTCCAGGAGCGCCCGCACCTCCTCTACGAGACCGCTCTCTATCATCCGGTCTACCCTGCGGTCGATTCTCTCATATAGAAGCTGGCGATCTCCACCGAGGCCAAGGACCAGGAAGGGGAAGCCCGGCGCTTCCTTGCTAATCAGCTTCGAGAACGGGACGCCGGACTTGATGCACACTTCCAGGGCCCTGATGGTGCGACGGACGTTCCTGGGGTCGATCCGATCGGCGGCTTCCGGGTCTCTCTCCCTGAGCCTCTGGTGCAGGGCATGCGAGCCCTTATCCTTCGCTTCCCGCTCCAGCTCATCTCGCAGTTTCTGATCGGGTGGAACATTGGGAATCCGGAGGCCCTCGAGGAGGCCCCAGATATAGAGGCCGCTGCCACCAACGAGAATAGGTGTCTTTCCGCTATCGAATATGTCCTCTATAGCCTCGGTTGCCCGCTCCAGATAGATAGCGAGGTTGAAGTCCTGGTCCGGGTCTACTACATCTATGAGGTGGTGAGGAGCATGGGCAAGCTCGTCGCTGGTGGGCTTGGCAGTGCCGATGTCCATGTACCGATACACCTGGCGGCTATCGGCGTTGACTATCTCGCCATCCACCGCCTCGGCCAGCTCCAGGGAAAGCCTGGTCTTGCCGGTGGCCGTAGGCCCGACTACAGCGATCAGGCCCCGGGTCACAGGCCCAGCCCGGATTGTGCCGCAACTTGGACGATCCTGGTGAACTGGTCGGCTTTCAGGCTGGCGCCTCCGACCAGGGCTCCGTCTATCTCCGCCATCTTCATGAAACTGCCGATGTTGTCGGCGTTGACGCTGCCGCCGTAGAGGATGCGGGTCTCGTCGGCGGCCTGCTTGCCGGCGATCTGGGCCAGGGTATCCCGGACCAGCTCAATGGTGGAGCTTGCATCCGACTCGGTCGCCGCCACTCCTGTGCCGATGGCCCACACCGGCTCGTAAGCGACGACAAGGCCGGCCTGCTCTTCCACGTCCCTCAAGCCATTTCGAGTTTGACTGACGAGGACCTCTTCCGTCTGGCCCGATTCTCGCTGGTCCAATGTCTCGCCGATGCAGAGTATGGGAAGGAGATTGCTGTTCCGAGCCGCTTTGACCTTCAGGTTGATGAGTCGATCATCTTCACCAAACACGTGTCTTCGCTCCGAATGGCCCAGGATGACGTATTCGCAGAGTCCTTGAAGCATGAGAGGCGATATCTCTCCCGTGAAAGCGCCCTTGTCCTCGTTGTGCATGTTCTGGGCGCCCACCTTCAGGGACGAGCCATGGACGGCATCGTGGACGGCCACCAGGGAGATAGAGGGAGGGCATAGCAGCTTTTCCACAGCGCCGATCCCGTCGAGAGTCTCCACCAGCGTCCGGGCCAGGTCCCGCGCCTCCGCCACGGTGGTGTTCATCTTCCAGTTGCCGGCGACCAGGGGGAGTCTCATGCCCTACAGCCTCTAGGCTCCGTACTTTGCCAGCTTTTCGGCGTAGGCCAGCACCGAGGGCATGATCTCTGTGGCGGGGAATCGGCCCAGGATGCCCCGGGAGCACGAGCGCTCGGTAAACTCGGCAGCGTCATCCCTCCTACCCCAGCGGGACCGTAGAAGGAATGGTACGGGATGCCAGCTATGAGCGGCGAAGGTTGCGGGAGTGGAGTGGTCGCCGGCCACCACTAACACTTCGGGCTGGAGGTCTATGAGCCGGGGCAGGCACCTGTCCAACTCCTCCAATGCGTGCACTTTGGTCTCGAAATCGCCGTCTTCGCCGGCGGTATCGGCCCCCTTGAAATGAATGTAGAAGAAATCGTGGTCGTCGTAGCGTTCTATCAGCGTCTCCACCTCGTCCTGAAAGGTGGCGCCGGTCTCCAGCACCTCCATGCCCAGCAGCCTAGCGATGCCCCGGTACATGGGGTATGTGGCGATGGCCGCAGGCGTCAGCTTGTACACCTGGGACATCGAGGGCAGGTCCGGGCGTTTCGAAAAACCCCTCAGCATGATCATGTTGGCGGTGCTTCGACCGTCGAGGGCCTCCCGGCACATCTCCACGAACCAGTTAACGGCGATGGCGGTGTGCTGGGCGTCGGGATTCAGCGCCCGTACCGGCAGCGGCGAAGAGGCCCTCATCTGCGGGTCCGTTTCGGTGATATCTTCGCTGAGGCCTTCGCCGTGAAACACCACGGCGAAGCGATGGTCTCTTACGGCGTGAACCTCGACTCCGACGCCCTCCACCTGGATCTTGTCCAACTCCCTGCAGATAAGCCGGCTCTCCTCCGTAGGTATCCTTCCGGCGCGACGGTCTATGATCACGCCGTCCCCATCTACCGTGCAGAAGTTGCCCCGAGCCGCCAGATCGTTCTCGCCGAGGTCCAGTCCTATTCCCGTCGCCTCCAGCACCCCTCGTTTGACCAGGTACTGGACCGGGTCGTACCCAAAGAGTGCCAGGTGGCCGGGGCCGCTGCCCGGTGTGATTCCAGGCGCCACGGGGTCGGTCAGGCCGCACATCGCCTGGGACGCCAGACTGTCCAGGTTCGGGGTGTGGGCCGTCTCCAGCTCCGACTTGCCGGTGTCGGGATGGGGCAGACCGCCCAGACCATCGATCACCAGGAAGACGATCTTGGACGGCGTCGGGTGGGCCACTTGGGCTATCAGGTCCTGACGGGACATCTCTGCTACCTATACTTCCTCTTTATCTTGAAGGGCGGCCACTCCCGGGAGCGTCTTGCCTTCCACAAACTCCAGGGATGCGCCTCCCCCGGTGGAAACGTGGTCCATCTCGCCGGCGAGGCTCAGGTTGATCACCGCCTCGGCTGTAGAGCCTCCACCAACGATGGTAGTGGCATCCAGTCCCGCCATCATGCCGGCCAGGTTTCGGGTACCGCCGGCGAAGGTGGGAAACTCGTGCACGCCCATAGGACCGTTCCAGAAGACGGTCTTACTCTTTTCAAGGTGCCTTCCGAAGGTCTCTATCGTACGGGGGCCCACATCTAGGATGTGGCCCTCCGGAGCGACTTCATCGATCGGTACGGTTTCGGCTGCGGCTTCGGCATCAAATCGATCGGCTACAACGACGTCCTCCGGCAAGACCATAGACGCGCCCTTCTTTTCGGCCTTTTCCATGATGCCGGCCACAAACTCCAAGCTCTCTTCCTCCAACAACGACCGACCTATCTCGTAGCCCTTGGCCTTGAGAAAAGTGGCCGCCATGCCACCGCCGATCAGCAAGACGTCGATCCGGTCCAACAGGTTCTCCACTACGGCCATCTTATCGCTGATCTTGGCCCCTCCAAGTATAGCAACGAAGGGGTGGGCAGGCGCTCCGGCGGCCAGGCTGAGATATCTGAGCTCTCTCTCCATGAGAAAGCCGGCGACCGCAGGCAGATACTGTGCCACACCTACGGTCGAGGCGTGGGCTCGATGGGCAGTGCCGAAGGCGTCGTTGACGAAGATTTCGCCGAGGGAGGCCAGCTCCCTTGCGAAGTCCGGATCGTTGCTTTCCTCTTCGGAATGAAACCTGAGGTTCTCCAGGAGGAGTATCTCGCCTGGGGCCAGTCGTTCGGCCTCGGACCTCGCATCCGGGCCGATGCAGCAGGAGGTAGTCGCCACCTCCCTCCGGATCAGCTGGGAAAGGCGCTCTCCGATCGGCGCCATTCGTAGCGAATCTACCACCTTGCCCTTTGGCCGGCCGAGGTGAGAGCAGAGGACCAGGCGAGCATTCCTGTCCAACAGGTACTTGAGGGTGGGCAGTGCGGCCCGGATGCGACTGTCGTCGGATATGCCGCCCGTCCTGGGATCGGTGGGCAGGTTGAAGTCCACCCTGACCAGTACCCGCTTACCCTTGACATCGATATCGGCGACGGTCTTCTTGTTCATGGGCTAAGCCGGTTGAACAATCGCCCCGGCGACTTGCTCGATCTGATCAACCGGGATGGCGCCCTGTCTGACCAGGACGGGTGCGTCCCCCGATACGTCCACCACCGTCGAGGCCAGCCCGCCGCGACATTCGCCCCCATCGATCACGATGTCCACGGCGTCGGCCAGTTGGTCTCTGACCACTTCCGATGATACCGGGTCGGAGCCGCCGCTGCGATTTGCGCTGGTGCCGGTAATCGGCGCTCCCAACCTCCTGGCCAGCTCTCGGGGGATGGGATGGTCCGGAACGCGCAGCGCTATGGTATCGCCGCCGCCGGTGACAGCGTCCGGAACGCTGGACGACCTCTTGAGCACCAGGGTCAGGGCGCCGGGCCAAAACCGGGCTGCCAGATCGATAGCTATCTGAGGGATATTCGTTGCCACCACTGAGAGAGCGTCGGGGGAGTCGATCAAAAGGGGCAGCGCCTTGAGCTGGCCTCGCCCCTTCGCCGCGTAGACCTTTCGAACGGCATATTCGTCAAGACCATCTGCGCCGAGGCCGTACAGGGTATCGGTTGGATATGCTACGAGACCACCCCGCCTCAGCACCTCCACGGCACGATGTAGAATGGCGTCATCGACCTGTAACATGGGCATCGATTTCCGGTGGAAAACTGCTTTTCTGGAGTCTTGACCGAGTATATCATGGGTGCTAATCTGAGGTCGAGAATCCCAGTGGAGGGCCCTTGGCAGAGGAGGAATCTAAGACCAAAAGCCGACGAGTAGCCGCCACCGACGATATGGAGGTATCCACCTACCTCGAGATCGCCGGCAGCAAGATAAAGCCGGGCCTCGCACCTACTGAGGAGCAGCCCGGCGAGCCTCAGCAAAAGCTGGAAACAGTGGTGGTGTTGGACTTCGGTTCCCAGTACAGCATGCTCATCGCCCGCCGGGTGAGAGAGTGCAAGGTCTTCTGCGAGATCCTTCCCTACGACACTCCCTGGGAACGCATAGCTCCCCTTAATCCCAAGGGTTTCATCCTGTCCGGTGGGCCCGCCAGCGTCTACGAGGAAAACGCCCCTCTGGCGCCGTCCTACGTCTTCGAAAGCCGGCTGCCCGTGCTGGGAATCTGCTACGGGATGCAGGCCCTCACCCATCAGCTCGGCGGCAAGGTGGCGTCCGGAACCAAGCGGGAGTACGGACATGCGGTCCTCCACCAGAACGTAGCCGAGCATTCGATTTTCAGCGGCCTGGAAAAGGACCTGACGGTCTGGATGAGTCACGGCGATGAGATCACCGATATGCCTCCAGGCTTCGAGAGATTGGCCTACACGGATAGCTCTCCCATCGCGGTAATGGGCAACGCGCAGGGGATCATCGGGCTCCAGTTCCACCCGGAGGTGGCCCACACGCCCAACGGCAAGGAGATCCTCAACAACTTCCTCTACGAAATCTGCGGATGTAAGGGTGGCTGGACACCGGAGAACTTTATAGCTTCCGCCGTTGAACGGATCAGGGACCAGGTGGGCCATGGCCAGGTGATCTGCGCCCTATCCGGCGGTGTGGACTCGGCGGTTACGGCGGCGCTGGTCCACAGGGCGGTCGGCGACCAGTTGTGCTGCATTTTCGTCGACAACGGGCTCCTTAGACGGGAGGAGGCGGAGCGGATTCGTGCAGTGTTCGAGCGTCATCTCAACCTCCGGCTCATCTACGTCGACGCCAGCGAACGTTTCCTGGACCGGCTTGCCGAGGTTACCGACCCGGAAGACAAGAGACACATCATCGGCGAAGAGTTCATCCGGGTGTTCGAGGAGGAGGCCGGTAAGCTGGGCGAGGTGCATTTCCTGGCCCAGGGCACCCTCTATCCGGATGTTATCGAGAGCCAGCCTCCCAGGGATGCGCCCTCGGCGACGATCAAGACCCATCACAACGTGGGCGGGCTGCCCGAGGCGATGAAGCTGTCCCTCGTCGAGCCGCTGCGTCAGCTCTTCAAGGACGAGGTGCGGAACGTGGGCACGGCCCTCGGCATGCCCGAGGAGATGGTCTGGAGACAGCCCTTCCCCGGTCCGGGGCTGGCTATCCGGATCATAGGCGAGGTTACCGAGGAGCGGTTGGAGGTGCTGCGCCAGGCTGATTGGATCGTCATGGACGAGATCAAGGGAGCCAAGCTGTACGGGCAGCTCTGGCAGAGTTTCGCCGTGCTGAGCTCCATGCACACCGTGGGAGTCATGGGCGACTATCGCACCTATGGCAACACCATCGCTATCAGGGCCGTCACCAGCGACGACGCCATGACCGCGGACTGGGCCCGCCTGCCTTACGATGTCTTGGCCAAGATCTCCAACCGCATAGTCAACGAAGTCCCTGGAGTGAACAGGGTCGTATACGACATCTCCAGCAAACCACCCTCGACGATTGAATGGGAGTAGATTTCAACAAAAGGATGTGTCCGGTTGGCCTACTCACTTGATTTGAAAGAGCAGCTTGATCCTCGCCTGCTGCCGTGGGCCGGGGTGACCAGCCGGGAGATGTTCGGCGCCCTGTGCTACTTCCACGGGGACAAGATGTTCGTCATAGTCACCGGGTCCTCGGTGGCCGTGAAGCTGTCCGAGGAGGAGAGGCAAGACGCTCTCGACAATCACGGCGCCACCGAGTTCGTGGTCAGCTCCGGACGGCCCTTCGGCCAGTGGGTCCAGTTCCCAATTTCGGAGCCATATGAGATCGATCCGGCCATGGACTGGATCGAAAAGAGCTATCGTTATGTCGAATACGACACCGCTCCCAGGCGTAGTAAGAGGCGCTCCAGAAGGGTTGTAGGTTGAACGTTCTGGTAGTTGGAAGCGGGGCCAGGGAGCACGCCATCACCTGGAAGCTTCGCCAGAGCCCCAGGGTCGACGACCTGCTCGTCGCACCCGGCAACGCGGGCACGGCAGCGTTGGCCACTAATCTGGACATCGGGCCGGGTGACTTCGAAGGGATGGCGGCCGCGGTTGCGGAGCATGACGTGGGCCTGACGGTCGTTGGGCCGGAAGCTCCCCTGGCCGATGGCCTGGCGGACTACTTCGAGGAGCGAGGCCTGGCTGCCTTCGGCCCCAACAAAAGGGCCGCCCGCCTGGAATCCTCCAAGATCTTCGCCAACGATCTGATGACGAGGCACGGCATCCCCTGCGCCCGGAGTCGCGCCTTCTCCGATGCCGAAAAGGCTAAAGAGCACATATCCGGCGCCGAGCTGCCGCTGGTGGTCAAGGCCGACGGTCTCGCTGCGGGCAAAGGCGTAACCATCGCTCAAACTCACGAGGAAGCCTTCCAAGCGGTCTCCGATGCGATGGAGGCCCGGGTGTTTGGCGATGCCGGAGCTCGCGTTTCCATCGACGAGTACCTGACGGGCCGGGAGGTCAGCCTGTTCGCCTTCACCGATGGAGCGACGGTGAGCCCGCTGGTAGCCGCCTGCGACTACAAGGCTGTCCACGAGGGTGGCCGGGGCCCGAACACCGGCGGCATGGGAAGCTACAGCCCGCCCGAGTTCCTGGGCCGAGAGCTGACCGAACAGGTCCAGGAAGAGATACTCGCCGCCATTGTCAGAGCGCTGGCATCCGATGGGATCGTGTATAGGGGTGCCCTGTACGGCGGCCTGATGATCACCGACGAAGGCCCCCGGGTCCTGGAGTTCAACGTCCGATTGGGAGACCCCGAGACCCAGGTGATACTACCGCGACTCGAAACGGACCTGGTGGACGTCATGATGGCCTCTGTACAGGGAAAGCTTCACGAGTTGGACATCCTGTGGAACGACGATGCCTGCGTGGCGGTGGTGCTCGCCTCTCCGGGGTACCCGGGCTCCTATCCCAAGGGATGTACCATCACAGGTCTGGACTCGGTCGACGATGACGTTCTGGTCTTCCATGCCGGAACGGCCATGAATGGGTCCGACGTGGTGACGTCCGGGGGGCGAGTGCTTAGTGTGGTCGGCAGGGGGCCCACTTTGTCCGAGGCCCGTGCCAGTGCCTATCGAAACGTGGAGGTAGTCTCCTTCGAAGGTTGTCAGTACCGCCGTGACATCGCCGACGTGCCCGTATCAATCGAAAGCAGTACTTAGGTAAGCCAGCCGGATGTCAGCCACTGAGTCGTCAAGAACTCACGACGTCATAGTAATCGGGGCGGGGCCATCGGGCTCGGTCCTCGGGTACGAGCTGGCCAAGGTCGGGCTTGACGTGGTCATACTGGAAAAGGAGCGGATCCCCCGGTACAAGACCTGCGGCGGTGGTGTTAACGTGAGGACCGCCCGGCTGCTGGACTTCGATATCTCTCCCGTCACAGAGCGGACCGTATCGAACGGGGAGGTGACGTACAAGCTGGGCAGCGGGTTCATCAAACGGTATCCTGAGCCGCTGACCTACATGGTGATGAGGGACCGGTTTGATCAGTACCTGGCGGAGAAAGCGGCTGACGCGGGAACGGCGGTTGTGGACGGCCACAAGGTCACAAACATCGAGCGGATCAACGGCCATTTCTCCGTCACCTGCCAGAAGGAAGCGTTCTCGGGCAGGATCGTAGTCGGCGCGGATGGCGCCAACAGCGTCGTGGCCAGGAAGCTGGGTCTGATGAAGGGCGCCGGGCTCAGCGTCGGGTTGGAGGCGGAGGTGGAAGTGCCGGCGCGGGTCCTGGAACGCTGGATGTCCATGGTAACTATCGACGTCGGGGTGATTCCGGCAGGTTACGGCTGGGTGTTTCCCAAAGGTAACCATTTGTCCATCGGTGTCGTGGGGGACGTCCGGCACTCGGAAAAGCTGAGGGGCTACTTCGAGAGGTTCGTAGCCGGGCAAAAGCTGGGCGACTACAAAGTGCTCAAGTTCAAAGGCCACAAGCTGCCCATGCGCAGGCCCGGTATGACGATCCAGAAGGATAGAGGGCTCCTAGTTGGGGACGCCGCAGGGCTTATAGACCCGTTCAGCGGAGACGGCATATACTACGCTATCCGAAGCGCCCAGATAGCCGCCCCCGCCGTGGTCGAGGAACTAACCTCGAATGAGGACGGCCTATCCGGCTATCAACGGGGTGTGGACGAAGAGTTGATGGTGGAGAGGCAGGTATCGGCCACCATGTTGCGCCTCTTTAGCTGGGCGCCCGGCGTCTACTTTAGATGGCTGAAGCATCACGATGTTCCGTGGAAGGCTGCGTGCGAGATAATACGAGGCGATAAGAGATACACTAGCGTCAGAGAGAGGCTGGGTCCTATCGGCCCTCTCTTCGACATGGTAAGGGGGCTGTAATGCCGCTGGTAGGCGTGGTAATGGGTAGCAAGTCCGACGAACCTTACGTCAAGGAAACGGTAACGATCCTGGAAAATTTTGGCGTCGACCACGAAGTAAACATCATGTCGGCCCATCGTACGCCCGAGCGGGCAAGGGAATATGGCAAGTCAGCTCGAGAGCGGGGCCTTGAAGTGCTGATCGCAGCCGCAGGAGGCGCCGCCCATTTGCCCGGCGTCCTGGCTTCCTGGACCACCATCCCCGTCATAGGCGTGCCCCTTCCCACCACGGACCTCAATGGCGCCGACGCCCTTCACGCTATAGTCCAGATGCCCGGCGGGATTCCCGTGGCCACGGTGGCCGTGGGCACCGCCGGGTGCCGTAACGCCGCGTATCTCGCCGCCGAGATTCTCGGTCTCAAGCATCCCGAGATAGCCAAGGCATACGAGGACTATCGGGCCACGTTCACCAAGCGTTGATCGGGAGATAAAGTCGGTAAGGTCCTAAAGAGCAAAAACGCCCATGATCCCACGATATTCCAGGCCCGAAATGGCACGGGTCTGGTCCGATGAAAGCAAGTTCGACAAGTGGCTCCTGGTGGAGATAGCCGTGTGCGAGGCGTGGACGGAAGAGGGCGTCATTCCCCCGGAGGCCACGGCCAAGATACGGAACGCCCGGTATGACCCGGATATATTCCAGGAGGCGCTAAAGGAAACCCACCACGACATGACCGCCTTCCTCCGCTCGGTGTACCCCAGCCTCGGAGAAGAATCTCGGTACATTCATATGGGCCTCACCACCTCCGATGTGTGGGACACCGCCACCAGTCTCCAGATGGTGGATGCGGCCGATCTCCTGGCGAACGATCTGGACCTGCTGCTGGATGCCGTCGAGGCCAGGGCCAGGGAGCATAAAGATTCCATCATGATCGGCAGGACCCACGGCGTTCACGCCGAGCCGGTCACCCTGGGGTTGAAGCTGGCGCTGTGGGCAGACGAGATCCGCCGCAACATCGAAAGGTTGAAGGACGCCAGGAGCGCCGTGGCAGTGGGCAAGATATCCGGTGCGGTGGGGACCTATGCCCTGGTGTCACCGAAGATCGAGGAACGGGTCTGCTCCAGTCTGGGAATTCGAGCGGCGCCTGTATCCAACCAGGTAATACAGCGAGACATCCACGCCCAGTACGTTATGACCTTGGCCCTGATCGCCGCATCCCTGGAGAAGTTCGCCACGGAGATAAGAAGCCTTCAACGCACGGAGATCCTGGAGCTGGAGGAACCCTTCGGCGCCGGCCAGACCGGTTCCTCGTCGATGCCTCACAAGCGCAACCCTGAGAAGTGCGAGCGGGTCTGCGGGCTGGCCAGATTGATACGGGGCTACGCCGTTACCGCCCTGGAGAACGTGGCGCTGTGGAACGAACGAGATATCAGCCATTCATCTACGGAGCGTATCATCCTGCCCGATGCCTGCCTGTCCCTGGACTACAGCCTGGACCTGCTGACCGGCATCATCAAGGGCTTGAAGGTGAACCTGAAGAACATGGAGCGGAACCTGGAGCTGACGCGGGGGCTCGCCTTCTCGCAGCGAGTATTGACCAGCCTGGTCGAATCAGGAACGGGGCGGGAGGAGGCCTACAAGATCGTACAGCGAAACGCGATGAAGGCCTGGAATGAGGACTTGGACTTCAGGCAGCTGCTCAGGGACGACCCGGAAGTATCCGCCATAATGTCATTGGAAGAGTTGGAATCGTTGTTCGATTACCGGTTCTACGTGAGGCACGTAGACGAAGTATTCAAGCGGCTAGACCTGGAATGAAGAGGGTATAGATGACGACTATAGTTGAGACCCACCTGCCGAACATGGCCTATAGGGGCAAGGTGCGTGACACCTACGATCTGGATGAATACCTGCTGATGGTAGCCACCGATCGCATCTCGGCCTTCGATGTTGTGCTGCCCACGGGCATCCCGGGCAAGGGCGAAATCCTGTCCCGTCTCTCCGTTTTCTGGTTTGAGAAAACGGCCCACCTGTTGCCCAACCACTATGTCGCCATGGCGACCGATGCGTCCGGTCTGACGGTTAGCCTCCCGGAGCTGGACGACGAGGTGGCAAAGCGGGCAATGGTGGTCAGGAAGGCAGAGCGTATCGACGTGGAATGCATAGTGCGGGGCTACATCACCGGCTCGGCCTGGGCCGAGTACAGGAAGCAAGGGACCGTGGGAGGTTCGCCCATGCCATCGGGGCTGCAGGACAGCCAGGAGTTCCCCCAGCCCCTTTTCACCCCCACCACCAAGGCCGAAACGGGCCACGACGAGAGCATAACCATCGATGAGATGAAGGAGATGGTCGGGGCCGATCTGACGGAAGATCTCAGGGAGAAGAGCCTGCAGATCTACTCCTTCGCACGGCAGTTCGCCGCAACGAAGGGGATAATAATAGCCGATACGAAGATGGAGTTCGGGCTGATAGATGGACAGGTAACCTTGATAGATGAGGTGTTGACCCCCGATTCCAGCCGTTTCTGGGACGCCGAGCAGTATTCGCCGGGCAGATCTCAGCCCAATTTCGATAAGCAGTTCGTTCGGGACTGGCTGATCGAATCGGGATGGGACCGGGAACCCCCGGCCCCGCCTCTACCGGACGACGTTGTGGAGAGAACGGCGGAACGCTACTGGGAGGCTTTCCGCAGGTTGACAGGCTAGAGCATATGGTGGGATACTGGACGAGTAGTACGTAATTTATTTCACACAGAGAGGTACTTTTGGCGAGGAGAAGAGGCGGCCCAACTCCGCCACCCATCCCATCTTTTTGGCAACGCTATAGATGGTTCATCTTCGGCGGCATTGGCCTGTTCTTCATCATAAGCGTAATCGCTCCGGCCCTTGGCAACCCGCCAGAGACGGAAGAGGAGGAGGGGACAACCGACCCAACGGACGGAGCTCCCCAATTGCTGGTCGGAGAGCTGTACTTTCAGGCCGTGGCAATCGATAGCCGGGAGCACATCCCCGTCGGGCAGGCAGCTCGCTCCTATTCCAGCAATCCTCCCACCTCCGGGCCTCACTGGAACGCGGTGGGTATTGCGCCAACACCCTGGGGCCTAAAGGCGGACGTAATTCCGGACGAGGCTCTGGTGCACAATCTGGAGCACGGCGGCATAGTCATCCACTACCAGACTACCGCCCCTCAGAACCTCATCGATCAGCTCACTAGCTTCGTTCAAAGCCAGGCCAATTTCCCCAACGGATATGTTCTGGCCCCGCGAGAAGCCTTGCCCGCCACCATCACCCTGAGCGCGTGGGAATACTATCTCCCTCTGTTCCAGTTTAACGAGCAGCAGATGCGGGCCTTCGTAAGCGCCCACTACGATCAGGGGCCGGAGACTCTGGACGGCCAACTCAAGTAAGAGCTAGGCCGAACCTAGCCATGTTTCTGGCCAAGGTTTTCGTCACGCTAAAGCCGACAGTGAACGACCCCCAGGGACTCACCATCCTGGGGGCTCTTCATTCTCTGGGGTTTTCCTCCGCCAAATCGGTACGGGCCGGGAAGTACATGGAGGTACGGCTGGAGGGTTCAGATCTCTCGGGAGCCGAGGCGGAGGTGGAGCAGATGGGCCAAAAGCTGCTGGCGAACCCGGTCATCGAGGACTTTCGGTTCGACCTGGAGCGGATCGCAGACTAGCTAGCTGATATCCTGCCTCTGACTCTTCCTCCCGCCCACCCCGGATTGCTTAGCTGCCGTCGACTCCCCTCTGAACAAACTCCCCCGTCGCTGGCAACGACGGCATCGTCATTGCGAGACTCGACGAAGTCGGGGCCTGGCAATCCCGCCATATCTCACCGTTGATCCGGCGGATACGGCCTCTTGAGGACTAACAATGCGTGGGAGGGATGCGGAGGGGTTCTGCTCCTCTGCACACCCCCACGTACCTTGACCTCAACCAGAGAGTCCAGAGGGTTTCCCTCTGGCAGGGGGGTTGGGGGATGTCCCCCCAAGTCCAAAATCGTCTCAGGGTGGGTAGGAGGGCAGAATCACCTGGGGCAAGGGCCTTCCCGGCAGAAAAGGGGCCAGGGGGTATGGTCGAAAGAGGTTTTCGACGCCCCGCTATGTCCCGCTTTCGATGACGCCCTTGGTGCTGGGCACCTGCCCCGAAATCCTGGCGTCCACCTGGGTTGCAGCGTCCAGGGCCCGGGCCAGGGCCTTGAACAGCGCCTCGATCTTGTGATGATCGTTGAGGCCGGCGAGGAACTTGGCGTGCAGGCTAAACCTCCCCTCCGCGGCAAAGGTCTCCAGAAAATGACGAGCCATATCGGGCAGCAGGTCGCCGATCTTTTCTACGCCAAAGGGCATGTCGACCACAGCGTAACCCCTGCCACCCACGTCCACGGCAACCATTGCCAACGCCTCGTCCAGCGGCACCACGGCGTGGGCCATCCGGGTGATCCCCTTGCGGTCGCCCAGCGCCTGACCGAAGGCCTGTCCCAACACTATGGCTATGTCCTCCACGACATGATGGCCGTCAGGATCGCTGGTAGCGGTGGCCGTAACCACGAGATCGAAGGTGCCGTGGCGGGCTAGCTGGGACAGCATGTGGTCCAGCATGGAGATGCCGGTGTCCACCTCGTTGCGCCCACTCCCATCGAGGCTGACCTCGACCGAGACCTGGGTCTCACCGGTGGACCTCTGGAGAGATGCGGATCGATCAGCCACCGGACTCCCCTTCTATGGTCCTCAACACATCCATCACTATGTCCGTCTGCTCGGGGGTGCCGACGCTTATCCTGACGAAGTTGCGGAGCAACGGAGTGTCGAAGTACCGGATGTGGATCTGTCTCTCCTTGAGCTGCTGGTGAAGAGCCTCGGCGTCCATGCCGAGCACCTCGCACATTATGTAGTTGCCCTGAGAGGGAATCGGCCGGAGGAGCTTTAGCTGGGTTAAGAGGGAGTGCATACGGTCTCGTTCCCGGACGATCTTCTGCACGTTCCCGAGGAGGTAGTCCAGGTCGTTCAACGACTCGATGCCGGCTCTCTGGGCCATGGTGCTGAGATTGTAGGGCATCTTGATCCTGGAGAGACAGGCAGCAACTTCAGGCGAGAAGACTCCATAGCCGATGCGAATGCCCGCCAGGCCGGCCCACTTGCTGAAGGTGCGTATCACCATGAGATTGTCATATCGAGAGACCAACGGCACGGCCGATTGGCCGCAGAACTCATAGTACGCCTCGTCGACGATAACAGCCACACCGGTTTCCAGCAGCTGGGTTATCTCCGCATCCGTCACCGAGTTGCCGGTGGGATTGTTGGGAGACGTGATGAACACCATCTTTGTCCTGTCGTCTATGGCGTCCCGGATGGCTTCCACGTCCAGATCGTAGCTGGGGGTCCGTGCGACGTTTATCTCTTGGGCGCCGCTCACGTCCACGATGAACTTGTACATACCGAAGGTGGGCGGGCAGTTGATCACCTTGTCGCCCGGCTCCAGCAGCAGTTGCGCTATCAGGCCCAGGAGCTCGTCCGCGCCGGCGCCGGCAACGATGCGCTCCGCTCCGACACCCACGTAGTCGGCGAGGGCGGCCCGCAGCTCACGATGGTTCGGATCGGGGTACAGGTGAAACAGGCTCTCATCGTCGAATATGCCACGAATCTTGGGGGAGCTGCCGTAGGGGTTTTCGTTGCCGTCCAGCTTAACAATCCGGGCCGGCGGAGCTTCCTTGGCCCCGCCAGAGTCCGACTTCTCGGCCGGCTGCACCCCTCGATATCCCACAAGGTCCCGAAGGTGGGGCCGTACCAGTTTCATCACTCCAGATTCGGTATTACGGGCGGTCATAAACTCCTTTATGCGCCTCGCCGGACGGCGTCCCGCGTCCTGGACTCGACGGACCGTGCGTGGGCCTCCAGTCCCTCTGACCTGGCTATGGTGGAGGCGGGTCCGATCAACGGCGCCGCTTCCCGGTCGGATAGTGATACCACCGACGTAACCTTTAGGAAATCATTCACGCCGAGAGCCGAGCTGTACCGGGCGGCCCCCGCCGTCGGCAGGGCGTGGCTGGGGCCTGCTACGTAGTCCCCGAGAACGTGGGGCGAGTCCTCGCCCAGGAACAGGGCGCCGGCGTTTTCCACCAGGGAAACGTATCTCTCAGCATCTCGTATCAGAAGACACAGATGTTCTGGGGCGTACAGGTTGGAGAGGTGGACCGCCTGCTCGATGGTAGCTATCAGTATGATGGCGCCGTTGGCCTCCAGGGATGACCGAAGAATCGACTCTCGAGAGGCCATGCCCAGCTGTCTTTCCACCTCGGCGTCGACGTCGGAGGCCAGGCGGGCCGAAGTGGTGATGAGGATAGAAGTAGCCTGGGGATCGTGCTCCGCTTGGGCCAGAATATCGGCGGCGCACCCCTCGGGATTGGTGCTATCGTCGGCTACTAGGACGGCTTCCGTCGGGCCCTGGATGGTATCTATCCCGACCGTGCCGAATACCTGGCGCTTGGCCTCCTGCACGAAGACGTTGCCGGGCCCGAATATCTTGTCCACGGCCGGGACCGTTTCGGTGCCAAGGGCCATGGCGGCGATGGCCTGGGCTCCGCCAAGCTTGAACACCCTGTCCGCCCCGGCGATTTCGGCGGCGGCCAGCACTACGGGAGCAACGGCGCCGTCCGGTCCGGGAGGTGTGGCGAGAACGATTTCCCCTACTCCGGCAACCCTGGCGGGGACCGCCGTCATCAGGACGGTGGAGGGGTATATCGCTCTACCGCCTGGCACATAGAGACCCGCTCGGTTGATGGCGGTTACCCTCTGGCCCAGACCGTCCCGGTGGTAGTCTCTGAGGCCGTTCTCTCTTGCGTCCTTTTGATAGGACTCGATACGCTGGGCCGCCAGCTCAAGAGATTCCATCAGGTCGCCAGGGACGTTCTTGGAGGCGTCGATACGCTCGGCATCGGTAACTTCGAGCTTGTCCATGTCCAGGCCGTCGATGCGACGCATATAGTCCAGGACCGCCCAGTCACCGAGCTGGGCAACATCGCGAATGATCCGGGATACCGCCTCCTGGACACTCAGCTTCCGGCCGAAGACCCTTTCGATGCCGCCGGAGAGCTCCGGGCTCAGGGGCTCATCGTGCAGCGCAGATGTCCGGGTTAGGAACTCCTTGGCAGGCTCGAAACCCTTGATCAACCTCAATCCAGGTACTCTCCCAGGATACTGACGAACCGATCGATGGCCTGGTTGCGAAAGTCGGATATCACCTGCTCTGGAACGTGGGACTTGCCGCGCTGCCGTAACGATTGCACGTCGTCGACCACGGAGTCCAAGGTCTGTTGATCGTCTTTCAGGTGCCTGGGCAGCCCCCTCCGAGCGAACCACCGGAAGTGATCCCAGGTCATTTCCTGTGAGCTGCGTTCATGGACTATCTCTCGCCACTTGCGCAGGACATCCCGGTCGATGAAGCTTATCTCCACTTCCCGCTCACTCTCTTTCAGCAGGCCCAGCACGTCATCGATGGGGCCAAGGAGCTTGCGTTCCCTCTGGTCCATCTCGAACTGGACGACCCGGTCAATCACGTTTCGCATGGGGTCGTCTGCTATGGAGGACGCAGAGCCGAAGTAGGGCCGGTATACGTCCACTATCCAGGTTTCGTCCGTGACCAGGTGGGACATGTAGCCGGCGATGAAGGACTTGGTGTCGCGGCCCAGTTTGCCGATCTCCGTCAGCTCGGGATGGTGCTTGAACAGGCCCTCGATCCCCTTGCCGGGGCTATCGCTATCCAGGTGAAAGAAGTGGGTGTCGTACCTGTCCCATCCCGTCATGTTTCGGATGTCGGGCGAGGTGGACCCCAGCAAAAAGCTGCCCATCCGATTGTTGAGCACTGGGTGGTCCAGCCGTCTGGCCGCCTCCTGGGCGAAGGACATGTGTAGCGAGATGTTGGGCATTCTTACACTAAAGCGAGACCGGCCCCTAAGACTCGACCTGCTTGATCAGGTTGCACAGGATTCCGGTGGCGCCCTTCTCCCGAAGACGGGCCCTGACCTGGAGGTAGCGGGACTTGGGCACGGCGATGTTGACTGCATAGCCGATGGTCCTGCGGTCGACGTCGAGGAGCTCCGCCACGGTGGGGCCTTTGAGAGCCAGACGCTCCTGCTTGAGAAACATCAGGATGCGATCTAGGTCATCAGAGTCCACGTTGAATTTGACGTCGTAGTGTTTCCTGCCGTTGATGACTCCGCTCAGCAGCTCGCCAACCTCGGTCACCTTATCGGCCTTCCACGGGTCTTCGACTATGTTTCGTCGGGAGTACAGCCCCGCGGACGATTTCATTATCACTTCCAGCTTCACGCCCCCTGCCCGCTGCAAGCTGGTCCCGGACTGTGTGTTGTCCACTATGGGGAAGCCCCGTCCGAGATACGCTTCGGTGGCGCCCTGAGAGTGGATGATCTGCACCTTGTCGTTGTCACCCTCCACGTAGCCAAAGACCTCGGTCTTGGGCGTCAGGCCTGGGTAGAGCTCTTGATAGCCATCGTTGTCCATCAGGTAGTTTCGGGTAAGGATCGGGTACTCGGTGTAGAAGGTCTGCGGCTCTTCATGATCCCGGGCCTGGAACAACAGCCCGGTAAGGTCCGCTATCCCCGAGTCCTTGGGAACGGCGACTACGACCTGGACGTTGCCATACTCCAGATCGACGATTTTGGTGAACTCGCCCGCTCCGCCGGGCCAGTTGTATATGCAGTCGTCGCCGGTGATGCTGAGGTCCAGCAGGCCACGGCTCAGGTCTCCGGGCACGTTGGCCGCCTTTACCAGGTGGGGGGATATCTCGTCATCGTTGAGGATGGCCAGCTGGCTCCGGTGTTCCCGCCCGGCCGCGTACCCGACGATGTCATAGCCGGCGTCGATGAACAGACCCTCGGTATCGCCTCTACCCGGAGTGTTCAGGCTGCCGCTGGGCAGACCCAGGTGCAGTTTGTTATTGTTATCGGATCCCATGTGACCGTCTTCCGGCAGCTATTCTACCGTATTGAGCGCAGGCCATTCAATGAAGACGCGGAACCGTGTCCGCTTGCCGGCCCACAGTTGAGTCGCTCCGGAGAGCCGGTGTCCATCAGTTGATAGCGGACTTTGGCTTAAGGCGTCGCTCCCAGGAGTTCGGGGTGCTCGTTACCTGGCGGCCAGGAACTCGAACTCTACGAAGAACCCGGGTCGGGCCAGGGCATGGATTACCCGCAGAGTGCCGGCGGCCGGCTTGGGGTCTACGTCTTTGAAGGCATCGGCCCAGACCTGGAAGATGCCGTCCCGGTGCACGTCCAGGTCTACGTCCTTGGTCACGGTGATCTCCACTCGTATGACGTCGTGCACGGACCAGCCTTCTTGATCGAGCATTCCCACCAGGCTATCGAAGACTCCCTGGGTCTGCCCGACGGGATCATCGGGATGGCGGCAGCTGCCGTCGGGGTCGCTGTCCACCTGGCCGGTCAGTATGAAGATCTCCTTGAAATCGGAGACTTTGAGTCCCCAGTTGAAGTTGGAGCTTCGATCGGGAGCGGTGTGGCACGGCACGGCGGTTTTCACGGCCATGGGGTTACCTCCTTCATTTACTCATCTGGTTAATCGCTGTTATGTCAATTGGTGCAGCACCTCTTCGACACACCTTTTGAACTGGCCCTGCTGGTCCCACGATGGGAAGCGGAGCAGGATATCGGTGGCGCCGGCGTCGATGAACCCCTGGAGCTGCTGGACACATTGCTGGGGTGATCCGCAGGCCACCCATCCTTCCACCACGTCGCGGGGATACTTCTGGGGGGTATAGTACTGCTCCAGGTAGTCGGTGGACTCTCTGATGGCCTCTTCCCGGTCGTCGTTGATGTTGATGTTGTAGTAGAGGGCGCATGGAAGGTCGCTGAAATCGCGTCCCTCCTCTGTGGCATAGCCAAGGATCCGCTCTCTCAGGCCGGCGAACCGTGCGGCGGGGTAGGCAGTGGTCAGCCAGCCATCGCCCAGCCGGGCTACGCGGCGTAGGTTCCGTTCTACGATCCGTTTTTTGCCTTCCTCCGGCGGGTCTCCCACCATCCAGATAGGTGGGGGAGTCTGTACCGGTTTCGGAAGCACGAAGGCATCCTTCAGAGTGTGGTACTTGCCCTCGTAGTCGACGCTATCTTCGGTCCACAGCCGACGCATGATGTGGATGCCCTCCTCCAGCCGGTGCCGGCGCTGGACGTTGGTGATGCCCATGTTGAACAGCTCCAGCCGGGCGAGGTTCTCCGATTCCGGAACGCCCATACAGGCGCCCATGATCATCCGTCCGTTGGAGAGGAGGTCCAGGCTGGCCCACTGGTAAGCGAGGAGAACGGGATGTCTAGAGGGGAAGCTCGCCATGCACGCCGGGCCTATCCTCACACGATTGGTACGAGCGGCGATGGCCGCCATCAGGGTGAGGGACTCCATGCGGGGCTTGGCCATGATCTGGTCGCCCACCCAAACGTGGTCGAAAACGCCGGCTGCTTCGGCCTTCTCGGCCATCTCCAGCATCTCGGTAGGGTTGGTGAGTCCCAGGACGACGCCCCGGTTGGAAAGAGTCAGTCCGAATCTGGCTTTATTTGCCATGAGCTATTCCTTTGCTTTCTCCGACACATCCTGGGACTCCAGGACGGGCGTTATCCTTCCGTGCGCTGACCCTAGTCGTCAAAGTGGAGGGTGACCTCCCCACCAATCAGGGTCTTGAGTGAGCCGTCGGCCAGCCTCAACAACAGGCGGCCTTCCTCATCCACCGACTCTGCGAGTCCCTGTTCAACCCAGCCCACCTCATCTTCTCGACGCCACTGCGCCCGGATCTGCCGCCCGATGGTGGACACGTACGGCTTCCAGGCGGTCAACGGGCTGTTTCCCGCTTTCGTGGAGTCGTAGAGGGCGTCCATTTCCGTGAAGAGCGCTTGGAGGACCTGCGTTCGGGACACCCGTTCCCCGACTTCGACCATGAGGCTGGTGGCCGGCGGGTGGATCTCGGACAGGGTTTCGGGAGCGATGTTGACGTTGATCCCGATGCCAACGTTGACGTGGGACAGGCTATCGCCGCTATAGGTGTTGGTGATGAGAATGCCTGAGACCTTCTTGCCGCTCAGCTGGACGTCGTTTGGCCACTTGATGCGCGGCGCCAGGCCGCAGCACTTCTCTATCGACCGGACGATTCCCAGGGAAGCGATCATGTTGATCTTGGGCAGCACCTCCATCGTCGGCCTGAGAATGAGGGATATGGCGACGTTGGTCCCCCTGGGAGTAACCCACTTCCTATCGAACCGCCCTCTCCCCGCCGACTGATGGTTGGCCACCACCGCCGTTCCCTCAGCAGCCCCATCGTTGGCGAGCCGGTCGGCGACGTCCATAGTCGTTGGCAAGGAGTCGAAGTAGTGGACCTCCCGACCGATCAATCGGGTGTTCAGGCCGGACCGGATTGTTTCTGCGGAGTACTCGTCGGTAACCAAAGGCGACCCCTGCGGCAATGATAAGAACTGCGCGGCATGGTGTCAAAAGATTGGGCTGGGGGACATCTATATGAAGACCAACAGCAGGTTTAGGACCAG
Organism: Dehalococcoidia bacterium; assembly: GCA_965197645.1. Classification (GTDB taxonomy): domain Bacteria; phylum Chloroflexota; class Dehalococcoidia; order Plut-88900; family Plut-88900. Next base: position 2,673,834 of record OZ240219.1, read on the forward strand.
CAGATGCGCCAGGAACCCGAGCACCGTTACCACCACCGCCTTCATGGTGCTGTTGTAGTCCAGGGCCTGTCGAACGGCGATTATCACGGCAACGATCCGCCAGATGTACGCAGCAGCTACGATGACAATGGATACGATGGTGATGGGAATGATGGCTAGCAAGGTCAATAGCAGAGGGGTGGTGGCGAATCCCATGGTCCGCGCCAACTGGCCCCAGCTGGCCTCGGTTTGAGGCTCGCGGATCAACCTAGTGCCGATGAAGTACACGGCGTATGCCCACACGGCCCAGCCCAATAACCCGAAGAGTATGTAGAAGGCCACGCCGGCCGCTCCCAGGGTCCCGAAGCTGCCTATCCCCAGGGCCAGGCTGGTGATCAGGACAACCACCATGGCCTGGATGGTTGCCGTCCGGTCGGCTTCCACCTCCTCGTACAGAGAGACGTCCAGTTTTGCGGCGCGTATCATCCGCGGGATGAGCATCCGGCTTCGGGTATCTTGCATCTTGGGGCCGGCCCTCCTTGCTTGGGTGTCGCTTAGTCGTGAGTATCCTGTGTTGTGTAACGTCGGTCAATACCTGCAGGATACCGGTTATCGACACTGCTGCAACCTAAGACTATAATTTTCGCATCTGGAAGGCCGAAAAAGGGGGAGTCAAGTGACAAATGAGCGAATCGTCTACCTAAACGGTGAAATGGTCCCCGAAAGCAAAGCCGTGATCTCGATCCACGATCGAGGCTTTATCGCCGGCGACGCCGTATTCGACAATACCCGTACCTTCAACGGGGTCGTGTTCAAGATGAAGGAGCATATCGACCGGCTGTACGCATCGGCTAGGTACCTTCGCATCGATCCGGGAATGAGCAAGGAGAAGATGGCCGAGCTGACCCAGCAGGTGGTGGACGCCAACTTCCCCATCGAGCAGGAGGACTTCTGGGTGATCCAACGCATAACCCGGGGCGTGGAAGCGCCGTCTCACAGCTCTGCCGACAGCAGCCAGCCCACAGTAATCATCCAGTGCGAGCCCATCCCCTTCGCCAGCAGGGCCCACTACTACAGGAACGGCATCCCCCTGATCACCCCCTCGATCAGACGAACGCCTCCCTCCTCGATGAGCCCCAGGGCCAAGATCCAAAATTATGTTAACGTGACCCTCGCCAGTCTGGAGGTGGAGGCCCAGAACGAGGACGCCTGGGCCCTGCTGCTGGACACCAACGGCAACATCTGCGAGGGCACCGGTCAGAACATATTCCTGGTCAAGGATGGGACCCTCTACACACCCGACGAAAGGTACACGCTGCAAGGGGTCAGCCGGCAGACGGTGATCGATCTTGCGCGAGAGCTGGATGTCAACCTGGTGGAAGGCGACATGGATATGTTCGACGCATACAACGCCGATGAGGCGTTTATGACGGCCACCAGCCTGTGCATCTGTCCGGTATCCAGCATCAACGGTGCGCCCGTCGGCACGGGCAACGTGCCCGGTCCCGTGACGGAGAGGCTGACCAACGCCTACAGCGGATTTGTGGGCCTGGATATCACCGAGCAGTATCTATCGAAGCTGTAGAACGCCTCTCGCGACCATCCCCCTAGCCCCCTTCCTGGCCAGGAAGGGGGCACAAAAAGAGATAAGTTCTGAGGGACACCCTCAGGCTCCCAGCAAAGGGGCTTAGCCCCTCTGCACACCCCGTGTTTTGTCAACCTGCTATCAGCAGTTGGGCAACGTTCGCGATGGATTACAGGTTGAGGATGGAGAAGGACACCGCGTAATCGCAGCCCACCTGCTCTCCGACCGCTGCGGCGCCGAAGGTGAGGAACATCTCGGGATCGAAGCCGCCTTCCAGGTTGTCGATGTAGACCTTGTGCTCCTTCAGTGAGGCCACTCCCCTATCGATGTAGTCGGTGACGTCGACGTAGTAGGTCGGCTGGGGAGGGTGGCTGATGAATATCCTCTTGACCCCTGTCCAGGGATCGTATCCCTCGGCAACCAGTTCCGGGAAGATCCACCGGTTACCGGCGTCGCGGGCGGCGTCCAGCACGGCCAAGCCCACCCAGCGGTGGTCGGCCATGTTGAAGGTCTCGGAGCCCCAGGTCAGCTCGTGGTTGCCCGAGAGGATAACGTCGGGCTTGTGCTTACGGATGACCCTGGAAATGTCCCGGCGGAGATCGTTTCCGTATTCGATAACGCCATCGACGTGGTCCAGGAACTCGACGACGTCGACACCCACCACTTTTGCGCTCGCTATCTGCTCCAGCTCCCGGAGGGGCCCGGCTTCTTCTGGCGCCACCGAGTCGATACCGGCCTCGCCCCGGGTGACCATGAGATAGATCACCTCTTTGCCCTCGTCAGTCCAGCGAGCAATGGCGCTGGAGGATCCGAACTCCAGGTCGTCCGGGTGGGCGACTATGGCCATCATCTTGTTCCAATCTTCGGGAAGTTCTTGCAGCTCGGGTTGTTCGGACATCCGTTACCTCGCTCTAGTACGGTACTGAAAGGCCTTTCGACCATCCCCCTGTCCCCCTTCCTGGCCAGGAGGGGGAAACAAGAGGTTTCTGAGGGACGCCCTCAGACTCCCGGCCCCCCAGCAGGCGGTCACAGAAAAAGTGCTCCGCCCCTCTGCACACCCCTAGCCTGGTTGACAGGCGGTCTGGGACAAGACGGAGGGTAGTCTAGCACATGGGACGGCAAGGAGACCTGTAAGCCGAGTTCTGTGTCTCGACGGAATCGAGACGGTGGCCATCTATCTAGGCCCGACGTTGCCGGCGGGCTCAAGCGGCCAACCCGAGGACGGGCCGGGGCCCATAGTCCTCCTATTTGGCCTTGCTCCGGATGGGGTTTGCCCAGCTAGCCGGTCTCCCGGTCTACTGGTGAGCTCTTACCTCGCCATTTCACCCTTACCCCGACTCGCCGGCCTGAGCCGGCCCATCGGGGCGGTACGTTTCTGTGGCACTTTCCGTAGGGTTTCCCCTCCTGGGAGTTACCCAGCATCCTGCCCGGTGGAGCTCGGACTTTCCTCTCCGGCCCTTCCGAGGAAGGACTGAAGCGACCACCCGGTCTCCATGCGTCCCGCTTAAGCGTACTGTAACTGCTCGCAGCGGGTCAAACCCGTCTCCGGTCCAGCGCCCGATTGCAGAGCGCGTCGGCGTGGCGGTTCTGCGACCGAGGCACGTGCCGGATGGTGTACTGATCGAACCGGTCCAGGAGCCGCTGGGCCTCTCCGGCCAGGGACCTGAGGTTCGGCTTCTTGATCCGGTATCCGCCGCTGAGTTGCTTGACCACCAGCTCCGAGTCCAGCCTGATCTGGACAGAACCGATCCCCAGCTCGAGGGCCTTGGAGAGGGTCTCGATGAGAGCCTGGTACTCGGCAACGTTGTTGGTGGTCCTGCCGATGATACGACTCACCTCGCCCAGCACTCCGCCGTTGGGGTCCTGGACTACGCCTCCGATGGCCGCCGGCCCGGGGTTGCCCCGCGATCAGCCATCGGAGTACACCTGCGCTGTAGTAACCTTCTCCGCCATCTATTGCTCAGCTTACGTAGAGGATCCGGCTACAGCTGGTACACTGCACGACTTCTTGACCGACCCGCGCCCTCTGCACGATTCCGACAGGGAGGGTGATGCGGCATCCCTGGCACATCCCTCGTTCAACCTTGGCTATCGTCGAGACACCCTTGGAGCTTCGGACGGACTCGTAGACGCCAACAGCGCCGCGATCGATGGCGGCCGCCAGGCCTTGCCGCTTCTTTCCCAGATCGCTCAGCTGCACTTCAAGCCTGGCCTTCTCGTCCGCTAGCCGCTTGAGGTCATCGTCCCGCTGGGTCTCCAGGGCGGCGAACTCGGAGGAAGACTCCTCCAGATTGATCCTGGCTTCGTCCACCTTGTCCATCAGAATCAGGGACTTTTCTTCCACATCTCCTATCTGTCTTTTCAGGATAGCCGCCTCCAGAGCGAAGCCCTCGAGCTCCCGGGGGTTGGTTATCGAGCCTCCGTAGGCCTTCTGCTCGACCGATTTCAGCTTGGTCTGAAGGTCGGAAAGGGTGTTGTCCACATCTCGCTGTTCCCTGTCCAGGCCGGCGAGCTCTTCCGTACGACTAGAGACGAGCTGCTTCAGCTTCTTCAGGGCCTCGTCGTCTTCCAGTTGCCGTATCACCTCGGACAAGTCCGATTCCCGATCGTGGATATCCACGTCCAGAAGGTGCAGCTGATACAGATCTCTGGTGCTCATGTCAAATCCCAAGGATACAAAAAGGGCCGGGAAACGTTGTTAGAGATAACGAACGCCACCTCGATTGGTTCAATTCTAAAAACAGGGCTGGGCGGTGTCAATGAATCGCTCTCCCACAAAATCTGCTGCGAGAACTACGGAGGCCATAAACTGTTCTGCAGTATGGTCCGGGTCAGGCGCCTGATAATGTGCTAAACTTTTTTTGTTGCTCGGATGACCTTCGATAGGCATCAGTTATGTCGCGAACCAGACTAACACTCGTTATTATGGTCCTCACCATGGTCGCCGTGGTAGGCATCGCCTGCCGGACTTCCGGTGCGGCTACATCAGGAGAGCCTGAGGCCACGCCTATCCCCGAGGTGTTCATCCCAGACGAAGGACGCATCCTCTACGAGGCGTGGCGGGTCATTATGCAGGACTTCGTCGAGCAGGACATTCTCGACCCCCGGCTACTGAGCGACGGCTCGATACTGGGGATCATAGCCAGCGATGAGGAGACTGTTCTATCTCTGCAAGCGGCCAGAGACCTGGTATACGACCTGGACAACGCCGGCGGATTCTTCGATATCCCGGGCGGGGAGCAGCTGCGGGAGGCCTACGAGGTCTGGGCCTATGCCTACGAAGAAACGGTGGAAGAAGGCGATAGGACCGTGCCGGAGCTCAACGAGGCAGCGATACGGGGATTGGTCGGCGCCCTGGGAGACCCGTACACCTCCTATCTGACGGCCACCGACCTGGAACTGGACCGGTCGGACCTGAGAGGCTCCTTCGAGGGGATTGGCGCCTACGTTTCGACCAACGACGACGGATACCTGGTGATCATAGCTCCCATTGAAAACACTCCTGCGGAGGCGGCCGGAATACGTCCCGGAGACATCGTCCTGGAGGTCAATCGAGAGCCGACCAATCTGATGACCCTGCAGGAAGCCATCTTGAAGATAAGGGGTCCCGAGGGTACGTCGGTCCACCTGCTGGTCAAACACCTGCTGGACGACGAGCCCGTGGAGATAACCATCACCCGGGGCGAGATACCCAGGTACAGCGTGGCCATGTACATGGAGAGCGACTTGGTAGCCCGGATCAGGATAGGGGTGTTCACTCAGAGAACTCCCGAAGAGGTGGAACTGGCGATAAGGCAAGCAGAAGAGGCTGGGGCCCAGGGGTTGATTATAGACGTGCGGCAGAATCCGGGAGGCCTCTTGGCCGAAACTGTCGAGACGACAGGGATTTTCCTCGACGGCGGCCTGGTACTGACGGAGGAAGACGGTACCGGTAGGGTGGTCGATTGGACCGCCAAGTCCGGCGGGACAACCGATATACCGTTGGCAGTACTCGTAGACCAGTTCAGCGCCAGCGGCGCTGAAGTGCTGGCCGGAGCGCTCCAGGACAGAGGCCGAGCCGTCCTCATTGGCGATCTTACCTTCGGCAAGGGCAGCGTGACCCACCTGAGAATCCTTAGCGACGGATCGGGCATCTACATCACCTTCGCTCGCTGGTACACACCCTCCGGCGAGCTGATAGAGGGTGAGGGGGTCGAGCCCGATATCGAGGTGCTCTTCACGGAAGCTGACCTGGCTGCTCAGCGAGACCCCCAGGTGGAGGAAGCGTTGCGATACCTGGAGGAGCTTGTCACTGCCGGGACTTAGGCCCGGCCTCATCGGCCCCGGCGTCACCAACCTTTTCCTGCAATGAAGACCATCACCGTCAACCGGAAGGCCCGGCATAACTACCACATTCTCGAAACCGTGGAGGCGGGCCTGGTGCTGACCGGAACGGAGATCAAATCGATTCGAGCAGGGCGGGTGAGCATCGCCGAGGCGTTCGCCCGGGCCCAAAACGACGAGCTCTGGCTTTATAACGCCCACATAGCCGAGTACCCGGGCGCCAGTGTCAACAACCACGAGCCCACCAGGCCGAGGAAGCTGCTCCTCCACTACGATGAGATGCGGAATCTCATAAGCAAGTCCGAGGAAAGAGGCCTGGCCCTGGTCCCCCTCAGGCTTTACATCTCGAACCACAGGGCCAAAACAGAGCTGGCGCTGGCGAAGGGCAAGAAGCTGTACGATAAACGTCGCAGCATTGCCGAAAAGGACGCCCAGCGTAACATTCAGAGGGCGATACGCCGCCGAGTCGGGCAGCTCACGTCCTGAGCCCCTTTCCTAACTCCTCTCCAGGCCCCAACCACGCAGGCATCCGTGCTATAATTTGACCGTTGTAACCGTGGGGACGCGTGGGTTCGACAGAGGGCGGGACTGTTCAGGGTTGCAGGCCGAGGTGCCGTTAACCTCGTAAAACAAGCGGCACAACTGTAACTGGCAACCGTCAGTTAGCAATGGCTGCCTAGTAACTTAGGTGGTCCGTCCAACCCGGTCTCCCTCGAAGGTTGGGATTGGGCGCCGATAAATCGAGGTGCGGCGGCCCCGATGCCGATAAGGGACGAGTAAGACATCATCGGATAGCCCGAAGGAACTCGGTCGGTAGAGGTCCGAAGGGCGAAACTCAAAGAGCCGACTAAGCCTGTAGTGGCTCTGGATGGCCCCCTTCTGGACGGGGAGTTCGACCCTCCCCCGTCTCCACCAAGAGCGCATATTTGCCGCCCCCGGACTACCCGGGGGCGTCTCTGTTATCAGTGCCGTTCCGGTTGTGACGGCAAAGGATGGCTGCGGGAAAACGTATAGGTCTGATGATGCCGGAATTGACGAGTTCGCAGACGGCAGAGCCAGAGGTGGATGAGGGACCGGTGACCGTGGTAGCCACTTACCTGAAACTGCGAAGCTGGCTGCGGCTCTGGCGGTTCTTCAGAGTGAACGGGAAAGTCGAGCGCCAACTGAAGACCACGCCCGGCCTGATCGGCTACTGGTTGAACGCCGACTTTCTACGGTTGCGATTCTCCACACTGTCAGTGTGGGAAAATGACCCTGCCGTCGATACTTTCGTGAGGACCGGCTCCCACCGGGAAGCCATGGCCATGTTCGATAAAATCGCTCTCCGAGATGAGTCCCACTTCGTGCGATGGAAAACGTCGGACCCTCACGAGACCACCTGGGAGGAAGCCGACCGGCGGCTGTCCGGAATGGGTCATTCCTAACGTTACCGGCAGACTGAGGACAATCGAAGGTCTAAACTCGGTGCCCCTCTATACCGGGTTTGCGACGTCCGGAGTGTTTTCGGTAGTGGAGCCTCAAAGGCAGGGGCTGCTACCAGGCTGTCCAACCACCGTCCACGCTCAAGACCTGGCCGGTGACGTAGGTCGATGCATCTGAGGCGAACAACAGCAATGCCCCGGCAAGCTCCTCGGGCTGTCCCATACGCCCCATGGGAGTGCGCTGCTCAATCTCCTCCAAGACGTCGGGATTCTCGTGGACCCCTCCGCCAAGGTCGCTGGGAAAGTAGGCCGGGGCAATGGCATTTACGGTAATGCCCGTTTTCGCCCACTGAACGGCGAACTCCTTGGTCAGACCGATGACCCCGCTCTTCGAGGGCGTGTATCCTATGCTGGCGTCCGCCGGCATGGCTGCATTGATGCCGGATACTGAGGCGATGTTTACGATCCTACCGTACCCCCGGGCAAGCATCTCTTTGCCCACCTGCTGGGATAGGTTGAAAACGCTGACCAGATTTACGTCTATCTCCTCGACGAACTCTTCCAGCGTCTTCTCATCCGCCACTCCCGTCGAGCCTATCCCTGCGTTGTTCACCAGGATGTCGATTTTTCCGTACTCGTCCAGGGTCCTGGCGACGAACTCTTGGACTTGGTCGTTCTGGCTCACGTCCGTTTGTAGCGTGAGGCACCTTCGTCCCAGAGCACGAACCATCTCTCCCGTCTCTTCCAACGGCGCCTGTCTGCGAGCGCAGATCGATAGGTCGGCCCCTGCCTCTGCCAGCACCCGGGCAAAGGTAACACCCAGTCCGCCGGAAGCTCCTGTGACTATTGCCACTCTTCCATCGAGTCTAAACAGATCGGTCATGAAGGCATAGTCCAGACCTGGGCGTAGTTAGTATGACCCCTACCCTCTGGAGGAGTTCGGATGATCCCCAAGGTTGCCGGCGCGTTGTCGCCTAGGTAAAGCGTCGCCTCTTACGACGTGACGTTGTAGACCTTCAAGGCGTTCTCGCCCAGTATCTTCTTCTGGTCCGCCGCCGACATCCCTCCGATGTGCTCCCTTATCTCCTTGACCGGCTCGGGGAAGGCATCGGTGTGAGGGTAGTCCGAGGCCCAGAACAGCTTGTCTGCTCCCAGTTCCTCGGCTATGAACGTCGCCGTATGGTCCTCGGGCTCCATGGAAATCCAGCACTGTCGCTGGAAGTACTCGGTGGGACTGCAGCTCCTGTCGGCAAACCTGTACTTGTAGACCTCCGTCAGGTGGTCCATCCTGTCCAGCCAGTGGGGCATCCAGCCTGCGCCCGTCTCCAGGACCAGGGTCTTCAGCCTGGGAAACCGCTCGAACACACCCTCATAGACCATGTTTGTGAAGGCCATCTGGACGTCCAGGCTGAACAGAACGTCGCTCCACCAAACGGCATCGGACTGGTTCACACCATCACCTTTGTACATGTGGTCTCCAACGTAGTTGGGGCCCAGGATGGGATGGATCCCTGCGGCTATGTTCATGTCCTGCAGAGCCTCCCAGTACCTATCGTTGTCGCGATGGCCAAAGGGCCGTTCGGAGAGCCATGGGGGCCTGGCATACACGAACACTCCGCCAACTCCCTTATCAGCGACCCGCTCAAGCTCGGTTATGGCCATATCCATGTCCAGCAGAGAGATGTGAGCAACCGGCTTCAGGCGGTCGGGGTCCGGGCTGCAGAAATCGAACAACCAATTGTTGTATGCCCTGCAGTAGGCCGCAGCCAACTCCGGGTCGGGACACTCCTGTTCCCAGGCTATACCGATAGTGGGATACATGAATGCCATGTCTATCCCGTCCTTGTCCATCACCTTGAGGCGCTCGTTGCCGTCATAGCCCCCCGGGGGCGATGCGTTAGCGAAGGTGGTCTCCTCGGTGGCGGTCAGGAAATGCTGGACAACGTCCGGGTCTCCGATGGCGCCCAGGGCGCCTATCGTTCCCCCCTGCATCGCCGCCGACTTCTTCCCGGCCACCTCCAGGTATTCCAGCCCATTCTCATCCTTCTTGAATCGTATAGCCCGGTCCTTGTACTCGGGCTCCAGGTACTTCTCCCAGAGGTCCGGCGGCTCCATGATGTGCCCGTCGGCGTCGACGGTGGTAGTTTCCACGTGTATCTTCTCTGCCATAGCTATCCTCCCTCTCTAGCGTGTCACCCTTGAACTGCCCCTAAGTTACCACAATAGTGTCCGTTTTGTCTTTGGTCGCCGGAGCATGGTCAATCATGCTGGGCGGCGGCACTGACCCACTCCAAATCCCTCGGCCTCTACGGAGCCCGGACGAAGAGTCATGGCGATGCTCCGGTCCTGTGTCCGTCAACCTAGCGACGGTACTCGTCTCCGCAGTCGCCGACAATTGAGAACAGGTTGCTCGATTTATCTACGACCGCCCGGATCCGCTCTCCGTCTTCCTCGCTCAGAGATATGTCGAATGCCCGGGCGTTATCCTGAATATGTTGGGCGACCCCCAGCCGTACACCAACAGCAACGCCCGCAACGGCAGGGCGATCGAGTATGTAACGAACGGCCACGTTGGCCGTGCTGACGCCATGCCCGGCGGCAACGGAGTTCAACGTTCCCAGCAACTCTTGAAACAGGCCCCAGCCGCCCCAGGCGTCTATCATCTGCTTGTACTTCCTCAGACTGGCCGTGTTCAGCTCCCTGTACGTTGGCTCGGGTTGGCCCAGATACCTGTCGGAGAGAAGTCCACCGCAAAGCGTCCCGTAGGCCAGTAGCCCGACGCCGTGACCTTGACAGAACTGGGCCATTCGGACCTCTGGCCTCAGGTCCACCAGCGAGTACTGCACCTGGTTGGAGACGATATCGATGCCACCTTCGACTATTCGCTCAAGGGTCTCGGTGCTGAAGTTGGTGAGGCTCAGATGCCGGATCTTGCCCTCGTCACGCAACTGGGCCAGGTGATGCAGGGCGTCAAAGTACCTGGAATCCTGGTAGTCCCACCAGTGGAACTGCAGCATATCCAGCGCTTCGACATCCATTCTTCTCAATGATACGTCGATATTGCTCTCGACCACCTCCCTGGTCATCGGCCCCGGTTGGGGCACCCACTTGGTAAATGCCTGCACCTGCTCCAGCTCATTCGCTCCCCTAGAGGCAGCCAGCCTTCGTCTGAACTCACCGATGAAGCTCTCCGCCGGGCCGTAGTGATCAGCCAGGTCCCAGGTGGTGAAACCCGCTGCATGGTGTGCCATCATGCTTTCGATAGCAGAGTCGGGATCAATCGGGCCGTGAGCGCCGGACACCTGCCACATCCCGTTCAGAAGGCGACACATCGACATGTCGGGCGTAATCTGGAACCTGCTGGTTTCGGGCAAGCCCATTTGTGCCTCCGGGGGACGCAGCAATGGCTGGTCGCTTGGAGAGAAGTGTATCGGTCGGACGGCCCTGTTGGGCTCCGTCGTAGCCCCGGGTATCACTATCTAAAGTGGTCTCTGAACGCCTAAGAAAAGGACCCGCGGCGCCGGCCCTAAACGCCGACCTTCTGCGCCAGCTCGATGCCGAACTGTTCGACGGCCGTGCCGCCCATCATCAGGGCGATGGTGGACTCCTCTACGTCCGCTCTGGTGAGGGTTTCGATGGCGTCCCAGGCGCTCGTTGTGTCCTGGTTGGGATAGCGGGAGCCCCAGACTATCTTCTCGGCGAAGGGGCGAGGCAGCTCCGGTATGAGCCGCTCCTCAGCGTCGAAACCCAGGACCACCCGGCCTTCCTCCCACATGTCCTCGGGGTCCGTTCTGACCGGGTAGTAGTGCTGGAGTGGGATCACCTTGGTCGAGGCCTCCATCTTTTCCAGCACCTCTTCCGCCCAGGTGGCCTTACCGTGGGACACCACTACCTTCATGTTGGGGAACCGTTGCATCAGCGAGTAGCCGACCAGCGAGGATGCCACGAACATGTGGTTGTCCAGCCAGTAGGACAGGATCGGCGCGAGATGATGGCCCAGGGGCAGCCGTGCATCCCCGATGAACCCCCGCTCGCCTCCACCGGCCAGGGGTCCTGCCCCCGCTGCCGTATTGGGGGTCAGCCACATGCCGGCCTCCACCATCCGGCCCTGCAGTCGCTCGACGAAGGGGCCGTGGGATGTCCACTCAGGGTTCCACAAGCCGGGTGTGGGGTGAACGGCGGCGGTCACGCCCAGGTTTTCCAGCTCCGTCCACAGCGGGTCGTAGTAAGGATGGGTGAAGTATCGCTCCTCTATGAACATGGGCCGGATGAAGGCGCCGCGGAAGCAGGGGACTTTGGACGTTCGATGCAGCTCCTCGATAGCGAACTCCATGTTCTGGAGCGGCAGCATGGCAGCAGCGAAGAGGCGGTCCGGCGCCGCGGCGCAGAAATCGGCCATCCAGTCGTTGTAGGCACGCGCCAACGCATAGGCGACGTCCGGGTCCTCCACGAGGTGGAAGCCCTCGGCGAACCAGGTCGGGTACAGGAAAGCCTGGTCGATTCCCATGGCGTCCATGTCCCGAAGCCGAGCCTCGGGGTCCCAGGCGCCCTCGTTCATCGGGTGGGGGACATCGGGATCTAGGGACCCTATGTCGCTCCAGGTGGTACCAGGACGCCAGATGGCATGGCGAGGGATGTTGGTGTTGCCCGTATCCCGGAACATCTTGCCGTTGACCTTGAGATACGAGCCCAGCCTCCCCTCCTCCCGCCACAGGGCTGATTTACCCAGAACGCGGTACTCCGGTTCCAGGTACTTCGTCCAGACCTCCGGGGGCTCCACCACGTGGGAGTCGCTATCGAATACCGTGAAGCGCTTCTTCGTCATGATCGCCGTTCCCCTCGCCTTGAGTGCATTTCGGAGCCATGAGTAACCGGTTGAGAAGGGAGGTCCGTTAACTCACCCTCACGGTGCCTGGAGGTATGCCGGCCTCAGGCCGGAGGGACTCCTGCACCTCTTCGTCAGTGGGCCACCAGTCGGGCCGCTCCAGCTCCGTGACTCTATCCCGGACGATCTTTCCGGGTGGGGCGATGCTGTACAGCCGCCGGGCGTTCTCTCCCAGAAACTTGGCCTGATAGGAGACCGGGAGCTCCGTCTTCTGCATCGTCTCGATGGCCTTCCAGACGTCGTCCCCATCGTGGTGGTAGACATCGGACGACCAGGCCAGAATATCCTGATAGAAATCGGGCAAACGCGATGGGGGCGCCTCGTCGCCTTCGAAGCCGGTGACGCAGTGTTGGAAGAAGGTCTCGCTGGGCCGCCGTTCCAGGGGAGGGAAGCTGCGGTCGTTGCGATAGAGCTCGAAAGCCTTGTCGCACTCGTCGAGGAGGAAGCTCAACCAGGTGGACGAGGCCTCGAACACGGCCGCTTTCAGCTTGGCGTGCCGTTCGAAGAACCCGGACATCAGCGTCATGACCACCCACGTCGAGGCTTCGGCCTGGAAGTTCTGGACGTTGGTCAGGAACAGATGAGGCAGGCCGGAGGTCTTCATGGACCGCTCGATCAGCTCCGCACCGGAGTACTGCTGGGTATAGCCGGGTGGCTTCAGCCGGCCCGCTGCGGGGAAGGGGTGCATTCCATATACCATGCCCGTGTCCTCCATGGCGTCCCACAGAGGCTCATACTTGGGCTGGATGGGGAAGTTGCCCATGGCGTCCATCGGTCGCACGAGAGCGACACGGCAGCCCTTTTCCGCCACCCGGTACAGCTCCTCCACGGCGTACGAGGGGTCCTGGAGCGGGAGCATGGCAGCGAAGTAGAGACGCTCCGGGTCTTCCTGGCAGTAATTGTAGGCCCACTCGTTGTACGCCTTGCAGAAGGCCTTGGCGCCGAGGGCGTTCTGAAGCCAGGGGTAGGTATCGATGTCGGTGGGGATGATCATCACCTGGTCGATGCCCTGAAAGTCCATGTCCTGCAGTCGAGGCTTGGGCTCATAGGAGCCCTTGTGGTCCAGGTAGTCCGCCTGCTCCTCGTTCATGGCCCTGTCCGGGTGGAGGTTGCGCACGTTGAAGGCCCTCTGGACGTCGTGCTTCATGCCGGGCCCGGCGCTGGTGAGAACGTGAAGATGACCGGGTATCCCACCGAAGTTCTGGGAGCCGATGCCACCGCCAACCTTGCCGTTGACGATGAGCTGCTTGCTCTCGGAGTCGTACCATATGGTGGAGCGGAGCGCCTCCAGCTCTTCCCTGGTCAGGTGTTCCTCGGCGCGCTCCCAGATCAAGGCAGGCTCGGTCACGTGGGCGTCGCAATCGAAGGTGGCGAAGTCCTTCGTCATGGGCTGGAATCTCTGGACTGGCATACCGTAACTCCTCACAGCATAGCAGTTGAAGCCTCTCCCCTCGTTGGAGTCCTATTTAGCACGCCTCGATTGGAAAGTCAACCGACTATCACGCCCCACCAGTGCCCGAGGGGTATGGTACGACGCGGCCGGCCCGCGTACTCCACGGCGGAGGATATAATGTTATGTAACGAGGAGCGGGTACGGCAATAGCGCTTGGAAGAGGAACGGCCATGAGTAACCCTTCGACGTGATGGCAATCTACGCCCTCTATCAGGAGGTCTCAAGGTAAGTAGGATGATAGAGTCTAGCGACGCATGGCACTCCCTTTGAAACATAACCCTCTTGTTGTGGTGCTAATCGTCCTCTTGCTCGTTTCCGGATGTGCGGCTGTAGTTTACGGGTTCATGGTCTACAATGACCCATTCCCGTCGACTTCGTGGCCAGGCCGAGAATACACACCCCCCAAGTATGTAGAGATACCAGTTGAGGCATGCTCCGACGGAATCGTGGTACCCGACCCCACAGCAGAGACTAGCCACGGTCTTGTGAGCGACTGCCGGATTCTCGTCGAGATGATGAACGCCAAGCTAGAGGAGGGTACCGTTTACCTCTACTGGACAGTCACCAAGCCGATCACCTCATGGCGGGACGTCATCGTTAGTGAGGTAGTAATCGATGGGATCACGGGCAAACGCGTGACCGGACTGAACTTATTCAACTACCGCCTTGAGGGCACAGTGTCCACGGCGCTGGCGCGCCTTGACCGTCTGACCTACCTAAACCTGGGCAACAACCAGTTGACAGGCCCCATACCCCCAGAGTTGGGAAGCCTCTCTAATCTGACAGACCTGACATTGACGGGGAACGAGCTGACCGGTCCCATACCCCCCGAGCTGGGCAACCTCTCTAATCTGACAAACTTGTATTTGGACTTGAACGAGCTGACCGGCCCCATCCCTCCAGAGCTGGGAAACTTCTCTGAGCTAAGGCGCCTGCGTCTCCACGGCAACGAACTGACCGGTCCCATCCCCCCGGAGCTGGGAAGCCTATCCAACCTACGATATCTGTACCTTCACAGTAACGATCTGACCGGCCCCATCCCTCCAGAGCTGGGAAACCTCACTCAACTGATAGAGGTGCACCTTGAATACAATTCCCTCAGCGGTGCCATCCCACCGGAACTGGGTCGGCTAAGCAAACTACGGCGCCTGTATTTATATGACAACGACTTGGCCGGCGCCATTCCTCCAGAGCTGGGAAACCTTACTCAACTGATAAGGGTGCACCTGCAAAATAATCAGCTTAGTAGCTCTATCCCTTCAGAGCTGGGCAACCTCACGAATCTGGAAGAATTGCACCTGTACAGTAACAAGCTGACCGGCACAATTCCTCAAGAGCTGGGCAAGCTCGGATATCTGAGATACCTGTCCCTGGCCGATAACAGACTAACCGGCCCTATCCCACCCGAGCTGGGAGACCTCTGGGATCTGTACTCTTTGAACCTATCCAGTAACAAGCTTACCGGCCTCATCCCCCCCGACCTGGCAGACCTCCCCAACCTGACAGGGTTGGTCCTTCACGAAAACTCCCTCAGTGGCCCCATTCCCCCAGAGCTGGGACACCTTGCTAATCTAGACATCTTGGGACTTGCCGACAACTCCCTCAGCGGCCCCATCCCACCGGAACTGGGGAACCTCTCCAACCTGAGCTGGTTGTACCTTAGTGACAACGATCTGACCGGCTCCATACCCCCAGAGCTGGGAGACCTATCCAACCTGGAAATCCCGCACCTGAGTGGCAACCAGCTCAGCGGTTGCATACCGGACGAGCTGCCGGAGATATGGGTACAAGCAAGCGGGTTGGAGCGCTGCGGAGAGTAACAGGTGGAGAACTCATGAACATACGTATCTTGCGGTCCCGTCGGCTATGACACATTACTCTATCGTTCATCTAGGTACGTAACAGGAGGTATCGATATGCCCAAACTGTTCGAAGGTAAGGCAGCCCTGGTAACCGGAGGAAGCAGCGGTATCGGCCGGGCTACCGCCGCAGCGTTTGCCCGGGAAGGCGCGAAGGTTGCCGTTGCCGACGTTAATGCAGCGGGCGGCCGGGAAACGGCGTCAATGCTGGAGGAGAGCGGGGCCGAGGCGTTGTTCCTGCAGGCGGACGTGACCAAGGCCTCGGAGGTCGAAGCGATGGTCGACAAGGTCGTAGGAGCCTGGGGCAAGTTGGACTACGCCTTCAATAACGCCGGAGTGGGCGGAGGAGCAGGCTCCATATCCACGGTTACCGAGGCGGACTGGGACTTCGTGATGGACGTGAACTCCAAGGGCGTTTGGCTGTGCATGAAGTATGAGCTCCGGCAGATGGAGAAGCAGGGCGGCGGTGCGGTCGTCAACACGTCGTCGGTTTTCGGCCTGGCGGGCGACGCCGGAGGGGCGGCCTACACGGCCAGCAAACACGCCGTCATGGGTCTCACCAAGTCCGGCGCCCTGGAGTATGCCGAAAGCGGCATTCGAGTGAACGCGGTGTGCCCCGGATTTATCCGGACGCCGATGACCAAGGGCATCCAGGATGACCCCGAATCCCTGCGGCGGATGATGGCTCGACACCCCCTGGCGCGCGGCGCTGAGCCCGAGGAGGTGGCCGAGGCCGTGATCTGGCTATGCTCGGATGCGGCGTCCTTCGTCACCGGTCACGGTCTAGCCGTGGACGGGGGGTTCATGGCCATCTAACGAGTGGTTTCCGCGTCGACGCCAAGCCTTCCGCTCACCCGGTGGACCTCCAAGCGGTCAGCGAAAGTGGGGCACGATCTCCCTGGCGATGGTCTCGTACTGGCTCACCATGTCGGAGGGGCGAGCCAGACAGTGCAGCACGAAGTGGGTAACGCCGACCTCCACGTAATCCTCGAAGGCGATGTACGAAGGCCCGAACTCTATCTTTGGCATTCCAGTTCTCTTCGGCCTCGCCTCAGTGACTTGTTGGAAACGGGACGTCTCTATTCGGCTGAAGCCCACGGCTGCATCGAGTAGGACTTGTTGTCAAGCGTTGGAGCTGCGGCGTGGACTTGGCCAAGTATAGCAGTACCACCATCTCCGTCGACGTTGCGTGCAGGAACGCCCTAAGTGAGCCGTTCTAAGGTCTGTTGTAGAATGAGCCATGACCGCCTCCGGTGGCCCCTAATGGCATCAGTGATAATCGTCGCCTTCGACGGCTTACAGCCGCACCACGTACGGCCGGAGCTGATGCCCAATCTCGCCAGTTTCGCAAAGAGCGGGGTCACTTTCGCCAGGCATCATTCAGTGTTTCCATCGATGACCCGGCCCAACGTGGCCAGCCTGGTCACCGGGTGCTACCCCGGCCGCCACGGCTTGATGGCCAACACATTGGTGGTCCCCGGATTCAACGCTAATCGGTCGTTTCCGGCGATGGAACCCCAGCTTGGGCTACTGGCCCGTCAGACCAAAGGCGTGCTACTCGTTCCCACGCTGGCCGAAATCCTGGCCGACGGGGGCCGGGAGTACTGGGCAGTGGGAGTCGGCACCAGTGGCAACGCATATCTTCACAACCCGAACGCTTACAGTTCGGGCGGGGCCACCATACACCCAGAGTTCTGTCTGCCCTCCGAATTACATACCGAGTTGGAGCAACGATTTGGGCCCTGGCCCGAAGCGGCGGTGCCGAACGTGCATCGGATGGCCCATGCACGACGAATCATGACCGATTACGTGCTCGCTGAGCGGGCCCCGGCAGTAGCGGCCATCTGGCTCTCCGAGCCCGACTCCACCCAGCACCTTCACGGCATAGGTTCCGGGCCCGCCAATGAAGCTGCGCAAGCAGCGGACGCGCAGTTCGGGCAGCTAATAGATCGGCTCGCTACGACCGGTGGAGACCGGGACACGGACATCATCGTTATATCGGACCACGGCTCTTCCACCATTCACGATGTAGTTGACGTCGAGGAGTTTGTTGTCCAGTGGATGGCCGATTCTCAGCTGGACTTTGAAATCGAGGTAGTGCCCAATGGCGGCTGCGCCTTGCTTTATGTCGAGCAGATCGACCTGAGAGTCAGGAGGCAATTAGTTGAATGGCTTATGGAGCAGCCCTGGTGCGGCAATCTGATCGTTTCTCAAGGAGAGGACATACCCGGCACGTTGGCTGCGGGTCTAATCGGTTACCAGGGGCGCCGGACACCGGACATATCGCTATCGTTGAAGTGGGACGCCGAGAAGAATGAGGAGGGGATACAGGGACGCTCTTACTCCACGGGAGGAGCCGTTGGACAGAGCCAGCACGGATCGTTGAGCCCACTGGAGATGCGATGCGTGATGTTCGCTCAAGGGCCGAACTTCAAATCCAACGCAACGATTACCACGCCCTCCGCCAATACGGACGTGCTCCCTACGGTACTCCGGATTGTCGGTCTCGACTCTCGAGAGCCTGTCGACGGACGCGTACTCGAAGAGGCGCTGGTTGGCGGGCCCGACTCAACTGAAATCCGATGGGCCGAAGAGACTCACCGAGCGGAGACGACGGTAACGGGCGGCAGTTATCGCCAGCAAGTGACCGAGCTGAAGGTGGGCGAGTCGGTCTACATAGATGAGGGGAGAGCCGAGTTCGAGGCGAGCAAGGAACCGGGCCGTTGGAAAACCATCCCTTAGGACGATTCGGGATGGGCGACACGCACCACTATGACGTCGGTGTCCTGGTACTGTTGATGGCGCACGGAGGAAGCGAAGCTCCGCAGCAACCGCAGCGATAGCTCATTTTCCACCGGGGTCTCCGAGTCGTGCTGCTGGAGCTGGCGGATCTGGTCCTCCAGGTTCTCTTCGTTTCCCCCGCCTATGAACTCAAGCTCCGCCACAGGGCCTTCGCTGGACGCCAGGACCACCAATCTCCGCCCGTCCTTCTGCTCTTCGTCTTCATCTTCTTCCAGGTTCAGCGGGGCCAGCGTCAGAAGGGTCTCTTCCGCAACGGCGCTCAACCGGTCCTTCATCGCGGTGTCCCAACCCCTGCGGGTGGCGAACTTGCCCATAAACTCGTTGAGTTCCGGCAGAGAATCTATGTGAAGGGCCGACTTGAATCGAATTCGTCGCGGGCTACTGAACTCGAGGTACAAGACCATCGCAACGGCGGCCACTCCTCCGGTGGTTATGCCGCTCTGAATCAACGCTCCCCACACCGGCCCGATCTCCGGCAGCGAGAACAGTCCAAACTGGAAAGCGGCGCCAATCCAGAAACAGATCCCCGCCACCAACACCTTTTGCCGGTTCTGCTCGGTCTGGATAACCGTCCGTGCCCCATCGACGAACAGTCCCCCGCTCAGTACGACAAGATACCCCGCCATTACCGGCCCCGGTATGGAGCTGAGCAGTCCGGAAACCTTGGGCAGAAAGGCCACCGCTATGAGTATGCACCCGATGCAGTAACCCACCCGGCGGGAAGCGATGCCCGTTGTCTGGATGTATGAAACGATGCCCGGGTTGATGATGTTGGGCACTGCGCCCGCGATGCCGGCCAGCAAATTGGTCACGCCGGTCCCGGACAATGCCCCCTGCACTTGCCGGAAATCAACGGCCCGCTCGCTTCGCCAGGCGACCCGCTGGTAGGTTATCGATTCCCCGTTGGCCTGGATGCAAATCACCACGCTGAGAAACAGAAATGCCGGTAGCAGCGTCCAGAATGGTATGCCGAACTCTAGCCCCACCCCCGGCCATTCACTCGGCATTCCAACCCAAGGGGCCTTTAATATCCGCTCGGTTTCATACAAGCCGAAGATGGCGGCCACCACGCAGCCGGAGACTATGCCCAAGATCGGTCCCCACAGACGCAGTACCGCCGAGCCGCGCAGGATGAGCGCAGCAACTACGCCTATAGTAGCCAGCGCGGTCAGGTGCGCCCCCACTGCATCTTCAGAAGGTACCTCGTGGAGCAGACGCGGCACCACCGAAGCGAGGGTGATCGACAGGATCATCATCACCGTGCCGCCCACCGTTGGGGTGACGATCCGTCTCAAGATGAACAGCCACTTGGAAATGACGATCTGTATTGCCGCCGCGACGAGAACCAGGGTCGTCAGCGTTGCAGGTCCGCCGTCCACCACCGCAGTGATGCAAAATGGGATCGAGAAGGCGGCGGTGAACATGGGCAGAGCGGCTCCCGCTCCAATCGGTCCCAACCGCCGTACCTGTATCAGGGTGGACAGCCCGCAGACCACCAGCGAGGCGAAGACCATCCACCCCAGGTAGGACTCGCCCTCTCCCGATGCGTTGGCGACTACCACCGGAGTTACCAACAATGTAGTGGCGGCGATCAGGCTGAACTGGAACCCGTAACCCAGAGAGGCCAGCACGGGTGGGTTTTCGTGCCCCTCGTAGCGAGGGTGCTGGGAAACCTGAGTAGCTATCGGATTTGCCTCCCAAGCCTGGTTGCGCGGCGGACTTGATCAGACGGTAGGCGTCCCTATCTTCGGGACATGAGCGGAACGGCAGACCTACCAGGTCTCGCCCCCCAAGATTATGAAGGTATGGGATAGTCTGATGCAACGCCCCGTATCGCCTACCCCCAAGAGGAGTTGTAGACCTTGCCTGGCGAAAGGCACCGGGACACACTGCCACGCCATCCTTCGGGGCGATCATCGGTCGACGCTACGACGTGGTCGTGGCGATGGCCAGACTATGGAGCCGTTTGATCAGACGTGCTGGTCCACCAGGACCGGGTTGCCGTCCGGATCCACAGCCACAAAGCTGGCCGGCCCAGTAGTCCCTTCGTCCGCTTCACTGCTCAGGCTTACACCGCTCGCTTTCAGTCGGCCCTGCAGCTCGCGCACGTCGGTGAAGGAGTCAAGGGGGCGAGCCTGACTATCCCAACCCGGGTTGAAAGTCAGGATGTTGTTATCGAACATGCCCTGGAAGAGACCGATGGTGTGATCGCCGTTTCTCAGGATTTGCCAGTTCTGAGAAGGGTCGCCTCCGACAACCTCAAACCCGAACTTCTCGTAGAAGACCCTTGAAGCTTCGATGTCCTTAACGGCCAGGCTAACGGAAAAAGCACCGAGCTCCATGTTCTGCCCCTCCATCACTGTTTAATGGCGTCTCGCTGTTGCTGTCCTAAGGGTTCTTCCCAGTCTCAACAGGCAGCTGATTGGTTGCACTTTTTCCGAAGTAGTCCCCGGCCTTAGCTGAACAATGAAGCACGAGACTAAAGTGGCTTAGGAGATTGGAATTGAGCAATGAAACCCCCGGATACCGCATCCAGGCTAAGAGGCTCGAACTAGACATGACTCAGACTAAGCTGGCAAAGTTGGGCGGGCTTACCGAAGAATCAATCAATAGGATTGAAATCGGGACCATGCCAATCTCTATGATCGACGACTCATATCTGCCTGACATTGCGATCAAACTTCGCACAACTGTGGATTATATTCTGAATGGCGAGCTTCCATCGCAACGGTCGACGCGGGAAGAGTTGTTTGTCATGCTGGAGGAAGGCGTGATCCGTACTGTCGAGGAGCTTGAGCGTTTGGACAAATTCGCTATGGAATCAATTCGCCAGCGTAACAACGCTAACATCCCTCTGAGCCGAAATGAACTCCTGATACTACTAGAGGTTATGAGGGGCTCCGATGGGAAATAGTCGGAAAGGTGATGCACACCCAAGCAGAACCGCACAAGAAATAATCAGCAGATTCATACCAGAGCATTCCAGACTTTCAGGAACAACCAATGCTGACCACCTCGAATCATTAGCAGCCGAATTGGGCGTCAAGAGCCGCCTGACCCGGCCGTTGACTGGCATCAAGGACCAACATCCGGGTGTCGATGCTATGCTTGTCCCTCTCCCCGGCGGGTACTCGGTTGTCATCAACGAGAACGCCCCATACGGAAGGCAACGTTTCTCACTGGCACACGAGCTGGGACACATAATGTTGCTAGCGACAGAAACATCTACGCTGACAAGTCCAACACCGACCCGCTATCGTTCTTCCAACTCAGCTGTCAACGACACGAAGGCTGAGGAACACCTCTGCGACGCGATTGCGGCCGAGCTGCTAATGCCTGAAAAGATGTTCACTGATGAGATCAGAAAGTTTGGAGCATCCCTTATGCATCTGTCACGGCTGGCCAATGTGTTTGACACGTCACTGACAGCAACGGCGATCAGGTATCGGGACCTGCTTCCTGAACCGTGTCACTTGATTCAATGGGAGTCGTCAATTCGCCGTAACGGAGACATCGTGGCCGAGTGGAAAATGCGCGACCGAGTGCCTGGTCCTTATCTTCATCCCGTAGTAGGGTCGTCAAGTGCGAGGCCAAATGAGTTTAGCACTGTACGGAAAAATTGGTCGACGTTGAAGAAATCAAAATCGCTCGAAAGCTTGTTAGTAAATGAAGTCATTGCAGGAAAACGTTACGTTCAGACACGGACATTCGAGGCGGAATCGATGGGGTTCGGCTATCAAAAGAGCCGAGCAGCGTTGACTGCAGTTTACCTGAGCCGTATCCACGAAGGCACGTAACCGGCTCCACGCCAACCGGGACGGTGTGCCTTGCGCCGTTCACTGTATGGTGAGTTACTCGGCGCCGCTCAAGTGATACCGGACAAAGCACCGGGATGTGGCCTTGTCGTGCCTAAAGCCGTCTCGTTATGTCGAGTGTGCTGCTGGCCGGGGGCATGCCCAGTCCCTGAGAAGCCCCTCTAGTCCAGGCTGAACGGCGGATAGCGGTCGGTCAGGCCGACCATCCAAGAGTTCGCCCTGTAGGACCATCGCTGTATTCCCACCACCAGGTCGAACATCCCCCTGGGATACCTACCCGTAATCAGCACCACCCAGTACCCGATGTAAACGACGGCGAACGACACTATACCCAGGAAATAAAGAACCGCCATGTGAGGGATCAGCAATACGAACTTGAGCAATACCGCTCCCAAGAGTGCCAGCAATCTCGACGAGGATTCCGGGTAGTCGACATTCAATCTCGCGGGGTAGTCAGCCTCACCCAGGCTAAAGGGAGGGTAGCGATCGGCCAGGCCATTCATCCATGAATCGGTCCTCGTTGACCATCGCAAGACCCCGGCTATGAAGTCAAACAAGCTCCTGGGGTACCTGCCCGTTATGAGCACCGCCAAATAGCCTATGTAGGAGGCGATGAAGAGCAATATGCCCAGGACCATGAGGATGAGTATGTGAGGGAGCAACAGGAGCCCCTTTATCCAAAGGACAGCCCCCAGCAACGCCAGCACTCTCGACGGGGATTCCGGATAGTCGACGTCAAACCTTACGGGGTAATCATTCCCATCTGTTGCAGCCATCGGGCTTTCCTCCTTGTACGGTTGTACCGGAAACTCTGCTCCTTCCAGGCATCGGTCTTGATATAATCGCCGGGAGCAACACGGTTACCCGGCAGTATACACCGAGCCCCGGCATGTGTCCGATCATCGGCGGGAACCAGTAGTAAATCAAGCAAGGAGAAGAGTTGGGTGCTTTCGTGCCGTCGGTGCATGGCCGCCCGGGGTTTGTTGACAGGGGTTTAGCTCACGACTATGCTTCGGGTCGCCGCCGGACCTGGCTGATCGAAAGGCGCCGGCCCTACGGAGGTGCGTCAAAACGATGTTGAGACGGTTGGTAATCCCCGGAGTGTTCGTGACACTGGCCGTCATCGGCCTAGGCTGCTCAGGCTCTCCGGACGCCACGCAGACTCCCGAAGTATCGGACGAGGTTCGGAGGGCCGAGGCCGTCAGGCAGCTCGCCTTCGCCTACTGGGAGGCCTTCAACTCCTACGATGCCGACCAAGTGCTGGGATACATGGAGGAGAGCTACCGCCAGCTGCGAGAGGACGAAATCATCTACGAGGTAGGAGCGATCGAGCGCTTTAGCGTAAAGCTCGGCGTAAGCGAGGAGTCTCCTCCACAGATGGTCGGCGACGGCGAAATGGAGATGTACTTGACCATGAAGGAACCCTTGGGGGAACGCCGCATCCGCATGGCCTTCCGAGAGGTGGCGGGGGAGTGGAAAGTCATCTTCTCCGAGCAGGTCGACCCAATTCCTTGATGCCCAAGGGGCGTCGTTGCAAATGGCGCAGAGGGGAGGGGGTTGCTTCCAGCGTTGACTCACGCGACGGGCCCTGTCATACGTGGTGTGGCAATCGCGCTGTTGAGCGCAGCAACAAACTTGTCCACCTCTTCAGGGCTTTGGAAGGAGCCGCTAAGACCGAGTGCACCCCCTCTTTCTTCCTGAGAGCTGCCTGGCCAGCCTGATACATCCGTTTCACGGAAGTTCTGTGGTAACCACGTTCGCAGCTCTTCCGGGTCGATTCTCAGATAATTCTTGAAGCGGGTCGCATGCACAACAAACCCCAGCCCTCCATCCTCTTCATGGGGAACAGCCCAAACAATCAGGACCGTGCGCATTCCGCCATCGTTTAGTCGTAGCTGGTACCACACCCTATTCTTGTATGGCTCGGCGGAGAGGACGCCGCGGACGGCATTTCTTACTCGAGGGTACAAAGTGCCTATACCGTTTTCCTCAGCCAATGCCTGAAGTCCACCCACAGTCTGGTTCAGTGTCCGCTTCGACATGGACCGTGATTTTGCCTCAGCCTCTTCAGGCTCTATCAAGTACACTTGGGCCAATATTTCTCTGCCGCCTTTGTCTTTGAAATGCTGCACCGTAGCTACATTTATAGGGACGTGCATGCCGGACAAGTAACGAACGATCCTCTCGGTGCTGGCATCCATTGATTCGGCAACAATCAGGGAGCGGTGATTTAGATTGAGCTCGTCTGGCAAAGGTTTCTCAAATCTTTCTTGGAATACCGAGGCTAATGAATCCGGACTACCGAAGTGTTCTTCGGCTATCTCTCTCAGTTTGTCGGCCGATAGGTCCTGCACCCACGAAGCGTAGTCCAAAACTTGAGCAGTCACTTCCCTCGGGGTTTTACCCCTCTTGAGTTCGACAACCACGGTGTCGCCTGCGCTGTCCAGGCACAATAGGTCTATCTCCTTGCCGAAACCGGTGCGTACTTGCCTCCCAATCACTAGCAGATTGGGGTCCAGCACCGAAATGTCGTTTATCAACCAGGCTTCCAGCCGCTCCTCCAATGGGATTGGGTGGCTGTGTATTTCATCAAGCTCTTGGTCGGAGATTACTTCCCAGAGGCGAACCTGTGTCATCGAATCCTCCCGTTTGGGTTCATCCCGTCTGCAACGCTCTACGCCTTAGCTATTTGCTGCCAGACCGATGAGCGGGGCAAGCCGCAACGTGTCTGCCGGCACCGGAATGTGCCTCCCAAGGGTCGAGGAACGCTATCGCGCCAGCGCGCCCAGGGAGACTTCCTGCATTCGCCGAATCTCCTCGTCGCTCAGACACTGCCGAAGCCTGAGGCCGTCGTCTGCTATCTCAGAGATTTCGCTCGGGTCCATCGTCGAAAGGTCGTAAGCGTCAGGATTGATCAAGGCCACGTAGTGCTGGTGCGCCCTGGCAAAGTCAGCGACGCAGCTAAGGGACTCTTCGCTCAACCCTCCGGCCACCACGGGGAGCGGGGAAGGACCTGTTTGTTCATAATCCTGTCACTCTATTCATGGATATCTGTGTGCCTGGTTCGGGGCATGGTATCCAAATGCGAACTTGATGTCATAACGGACCACCGTAGGTGAGATGTGGGTAGGGCGCAGCTATGATTACAGTACTCGTCGTCCAACACCAGTGATGCTGCGTACACCCCACCATGAACTCCGTTCGGGAGTCGGGAGGATGGTCGACCAAGCCGGGCGCTCTAATACCGCGTGATGAGTGCGCCGATGATCCCCGTCAACGGGACGACCAGCCAGGGTGGCGCCTTCCAGAACGCCAGCAGCGCGAACGCCCCGATCGCCAGGGCGAAGTCCTGGGGCGCCGCGATCGCGCTGGTCCACACCGGATCGTAGAGCGCGGCGAGGAGCAGGCCTACCACCGCCGCATTCACGCCCATCAGCGCCTTCCTGACTCTGACGAAGTCTCGTAGCCGCTCCCAGAACGGCAGCACTCCCAGGACCAGCAAGAACGATGGAGCGAATATCGCCGCCAACGCCAGCGAGCCGCCCAACCATCGAGGAGCAGTGAACTCCATCACCGTGCCGAGGTAGGCCGAGAAGGTGAACAGCGGGCCGGGTACAGCCTGAGCGGCCCCGTATCCGGCCACAAACTCGTCCTTCGTCACCCAACCGGGCGAGACGACCTCCGCCTCCAGCAGCGGCAGCACGACGTGGCCTCCACCGAATACTAGGGACCCCGACCGGTAGAAGCTGTCTACGACCGCTACAAGCGTATCGTCGGTCAGCCGGTCCACCACCGGCAGGGCAGCCAGAAGAACGAGAAATACTATCAGCGCTATCGCCCCAACGAGCGACCCGCCCCGCTTGCCGGTCACGCGTGTACGTCGCAACTCCGGAGGTTGTAGGAACGCCAAGCCGAGCACAGCTCCCCCACCGATCACGGCCAACTGCGCCCCGATCCCACCCGTTGCCAGCACTACGACCGTCGCAAGTACAGCAATCGCGATCCGCGGCCTATCCGGCGCGAGGGTCCTTCCCATGCCCCACAACGCCAGTGCGACCACCGCCACGGCTACGATCTTCAGGCCGTGTAGCCAGTCTGCCGCCTGCCCATCGAACTCGTGGACACCGTCTGCGAACAGGATGAGCGCAACCGCCGACGGAAGCGTGAACCCAAGCCAAGCAGCTAATCCCCCTGCGATGCCGGCGCGTCTGGCCCCTACCGCTATTCCAAGCTGACTGCTCGCCGGGCCGGGAAGAAGCTGACAGAGGGCAACAAGCTCCCCGAAGCTCGCTTCATCGAGCCACTTGCGCCGGACGACGTACTCCTGGCGGAAGTAGCCGATATGCGCTATCGGGCCGCCAAAGGATGTCAGACCCAGGCGCGTTGCGACCAGCAGGACTTCCCAGACGTTACTCATGGGGTTGAGTCGTCGCAGGCGAGCAGTCGCCGGAGGAGGTCTCTTCCCTAACCGGCATCAGCACCACTCCTATCCCTGCGCCGGCAGGTCAGGCCGGAGCGACCTCATTGAGCCCGCCGGTGACGCAATCGTAGACGAACCCTCGGACCTGGTCTTTGTGAGGTATGAACGGGCTGGCCTGGATGCGAGATATCGACTGGCCCACGTCCGTTTCCAGGTCTCGGAACGCCTCCAGGGCAAACGCCGGCCGGAGTCCGGTGTCGGCTTCGATGGCATCTTTAATGTCGTCGTCACGGAAGGTCATCATGCCGCATTTGGTGTGGTGGATCAGCATGACCTCGCGGGTGCCTAACAGGCGCTGAGAAATGACCAGTGAACGGATGACGTCGTCGGTGACCACGCCTCCTGCGTTGCGTATAACGTGGGCATCGCCCTCATTCAGGCCGAGAAGCTTGTAGGTATCCAGCCGGGCATCCATGCAAACGACGACCGCCAGATTGCGAGCCGGAGGCGACGGCAGATCGCCTTTGTCGAACGTCTCGGCGTAGCGGGCATTATTGCTCAGGGCTTCCTCGATTGCCGTCATCGGGGGCTCCTTCCGGAAACAGGATAAGGGTCTCGGTCTTAACGGTTCGCAAACATCGGCGCCGGAGAGTACTCAGAGCCTGCCCGCTCCATATAGTCTACAATGGCTCACGCTCCACCCACTCGTGTCGTTTCTCGTCGCTGCACACGTTCTTCGATCTGCGGCCCGGACTCGATTTCCGCCACGCGCAACTCGAATGCCTTCTGTAGGTTCTGCCATAGTTGAGGAGTGGTGCCGAAGTATCGGGCAAGGCGAAGAGCCGTATCAGCCGTTACCCCCCTCTGTCCCTTCAGAATTGCCGTGACTCGATTCGTGGGTACATCCAGAGCCTTAGCGAGCGCGTTAGCCGACAACCCAAGCTCCTCAAGCTCCTCAGCCAATATCTCGCCTGGGTGCACAGGCCTCATCCCGTTGCTTACACTCATGTCCAACTCCTCACCTATGGTAGTCCACGACCTCCACATCGTACGGTCCGTCATCTTCCCAGCGGAAGCATATTCGCCACTGGCGGTTGATCCGGATGCTGTGCTGGCCCGATCGGTCACCGGAAAGGGCCTCTAGCCTGTTGCTGGGCAATCCAGCCAAATCTTGTAGGGAGTCAGCGTTATACAGTACCGTGAGTCGACGCGTTGCCTGATCCGCGAACCCGCGGAAGGCCCGGACAGACTGACCCCTAAAGAACCTCTCGGTCCTCCGATCTTTAAATCCTCGAATCATTGTAACGCCTTACGTAATAGATATACAAGATGCTACCATACGGGAGTAGGATTCGCGGAGGGAGGGCCTGGAACTGAGCTGCCCGAGTGTAAACCGATGCCGAGACCGATAGCTGATCCTCAGCCCGTCGGTAGGCGTCTTCGCTTAGTCGCTGGTGGTTCCTGTAGAGGCTGTAGCTTGAAGCCGAAGCCCCAAGGCACGCACTACTTTCAGACCCAGAAGCTTGTAGGTATCCAGCCGGGCATCCATGCAAACGACGACCGCCAGATTGCGAGCCGGAGGCAACGGCAGATCGCACTTGTCGAAGGTCTCGGCGTAGCGGGCATTATTGCTCAGGGCCTCCTCGATTGCCGTCATCGGGGACTCCTTCCGGAAACAGGATAGCTAGCTCGTTAGCAGGGCCTGGGCGGCCAATTCGAGTCGCGTTGGGTTACCTTCATGGTCTGTAGGGATACTAGCAAATGCCTCGTTGGACATAGCCAGCTGTTTCACTAGCAAGGGAGAGTAATCTTCCTTTCCTAGATTGTCAGACTTCAAGAACCTGTTCAAATCCTGGTTATGTGTTTCGTTAAATGCTTTCTCACTGTATGCCGAATTCGGTGCACCGGGTGTCAGATACTGGTCAAGTAACATGACAGCAGCCTTACGCAGCAAGTTAAATTGTGCCTCGGCACCTGGCGACGTAAGCTTGACTACAGCCTCTGTGAGGGCGCTCGTTACCACAGGCGGCTTACGGAATTGAGGAGTTAGACGTATCACATTCTCGAGCATACTCATCAGGATGTGATAGAACAAATGCCTGGACAACCGCCTACTGGGGCGATCAGGGTCAGCCTTGCGGCCGAATCCAATCTGATCTGCCGCACTTTGAATTTTGTACGCCGCGTACAGATCAGTTTCTCCGAATGGAGGCTCTGTCTCAGGACGATCAATAATGCGCCGATATGTGGAACCGTCAGGTGGAAAGAATGCGGCGTTCTTTGAGAAGGCCGTTCCCGGAGCGCCGAGCCAGCCAGCACCGTAGGTCTTTATCAGTTTAAGCGCATTAACGTAAGCACAGACCTTCGGTTGATCGGGATGCTGTTTCTGATAAGCTTTTTGGGATTCAATGCCGCCGCGTTGAATCTCCAGAAATATGTTGTATTGGCTTGCCATAGCTTTGGCCCATCTCTGAAAATCTGGCAGCAACGCAGCGAAATCTTGTCCGCGCACGGCATTCTGTGAGTTGGTGAATTTGGTAATTCTCCCTATCTCAGATTCCTCGCTATGCACTATCTTTGTTACGACACTGCCACGGCGAAGTCGTTCATTCCAGTCTTTAGCACTCGCATCATCACCAGTGCCGCCAGCATTTAGCTTAGTGTCCAGTGCATGCCAAATAGTTCGCGTTGTTTGGCACCCATTGACCACATAAGGATCATGCATGTCGATTGTTTCGTCCTGCTCCGACCTACGGTAACCTGAAACCACTATGGTTATGCCGTTGTTGTAAAGTCCAAACTTCTCAGGAGTAACGTACAAGGTGTCGAGCATATCTTTATTGACTTTTCGGCCACGGCCCAAGTAGCGGCGCAGATTCTTGTCGTAGAGTTGGTCCAGATTTGCAGTTTCGTTGCGATAGGACTTAAGGAACTTGAACAAGTCCATCAAGGAAACTGTTCCGACCAATAAAGTAGAAGTCTGACCTACGAACTCCCCCTTGACCGTCACCGTCAGTTTTGGTGGTTCGGCATCATCCAATTCTCCCCAGATGGTCCATAGCGACACTTCCTCCACGTCGAAACTGGAGACGACCTTGCTTCGACCAACGAGCTTCACCCTCTCAAGTGCTTCACGGTCTTGTTCGCTCAACGGATCTGTCGTTGCGAAGACCACAACAATGCGGTCTGCCTCCGATGCCTGAAGTCTGAATTGATCCAGTTTTTCCAGCAGCTTCTTGCTGTCTTCGGATAAACTCGGGTTGTCTCCCCTAAGCGTAGTAATGACCTTGTTGCCGTCAGCGAAAATGTCAGATGGTCCAGTGAACGCGGTGCCATACTTGCTCTGAACTAAGTACCAAGTGTCGCCCTCAACTGATTCATTACCCTTATCCCCAACATCAATGTCCGCACGTCGTAAGTAGGCAACGTCTATCCCCCCATCTCCGGAGCCGTCACAGACTACGAAGTCATCGTCGTCCATAGTTATATGTAACCATTGAGTCACTAGCTTGGCGGCAAACCGCCTTCCTTTGTCCAAAGGTGAGAGATTATCGGCTTCTATTTCAGCGAGCCACTGATCCTTCCATTCTTGGTAGGTGATCTTGTCATCGGTTTTAGCCACCATGGTATCCACTCCTATCAACTCTAGAGTTAACTTGCGGCCTCGGGGGTATTTCGCCTACCAAAAGTTCCAGTGTTGGTGGAGCTGAGGGGAGTCGAACCCCTGACCTCCTGCGTGCAAAGCAGGCGCTCTCCCAACTGAGCTACAGCCCCGAATACCGGCAGGTCAGGCTCGTACGGCAGTCGATATCGACCGGGAGCCCCGTCCAGGACTTAATTCTATCGGCTGGCAGGCTCTGCCACAAGGAACCGTAGGATCCTATCGTTTACCTCGTCGGGCTTTTCAAGGTGCAAGAAGTGGCCCGTGTCGGGTACAACGACCTTCTCTAACGGACCGGTGAAGAAGGGGTCCATGGCCTGGAAGGCCTCCAACCGCCGGGGGCGGTCCCGCGTGCCGTGCAGAGCGAGAGTCGGCACCGAGATGGGGGAAGCGTGTATCAGCCTCTCGGTCTCCTCCAGGGCCGGATCATGCAGCGAGGGGTTCAGTCCGTGGCGATAGTAGTCTAGGGCGGCCTTCACCACCCCGGGAGCTCTGAAGGTCTCCTTTACCCGTTCCAGGGTGCCGGATGGGATGTCCCAGTTAGGCGAAGCGTTGCGCCACCAGTCCTCCAGAAACGCGAGGTCGTTGTAGGCTACAGTGTCCTCGGCTTCCGCTAGCTGGAAGTAGAAGCCATGCCAGACGCCTCGCAGATAGTCGAAATTTCGAGATTCGGCGGAACCTGAGTGGCCGGCGCCCAGGGTCACGAGTTTGACGACCTTGGAGGGTTCCAGCGCGGAGGCGCCATAGCAGGCCTCGGCGCCCCAGTCGTGGCCTACCAGCACGGCACTATCGGCACCCAGGGCTTCGATAAGACCCAGAGCGTCCATGGCTAGGACCGCCGATTGGTACCGGCCGTCCGCGGGGACCTCCGTAGGCCAGTAACCGCGCATGAAGGGAGCAACCGCGCGGAAGCCGGCTCCCGCCAGCCGGTCCATCAGCCGGGTGAAGGTGTAGGCGTTATCGGGAAAGCCGTGCAGGCACAGCACCAGAGGCCCCACTCCCGCTTCCAAATAGGAGAAATCCACCCCGTTGGCCCTGACTTGTTTGATCTCAGGCTGGTCCATCGCCCTGTCTCCTCGGCATCACTTGAAGTTGGGAACTATCTCCTTGCCCAATCGCTCGACCTGCCCCTTGATCCGGTCCAACGGCGCAAGAGAGTTGAACACGAAGTGGGTCACCCCGGCGTCTATGAATCCCTCCATGCATCGCAGGCAGTCATCCGCATTGCCAAAGGGAAACCTGCCATCGTCCTCCAGAGGCACATAGAAGTTCCGGCGGTTGGTCAACTCCTCCTCGCTTATGCGGAGGGCCTCGTTGCGGTCGTCGTCGATATAGTAGAAGAGGTGGACGGCCTTTGTGATGTTAGATGTGTCCCTGCCCAGCTCTTCGCCGAATCTACGTATCTGGTCCACGAGCTGAACGTACTCGTCGGCGCTGACCCTCACCGGATAGAAACCGTCGCACCACCGGGCGGTCCTTCTGAGCATCGGCTCGGAAACGCCCCCGGCCCACAGCGGCGGATAAGGCCTTTGTTGGGGCGCGGGCAGCATCTGGATATCGTCGAACTGGTAGAACCGGCCGTGGTGGCTGACAGGCTCGCCGCTCCAGAGGCCAGTCATGATCTCTAGGCTTTCATCGGTCCTTGCGCCCCGCTCCTTGAGGTCTACTCCGCAGGCAGTAAAGGCCGTCCGGGTGCCATCGGGCGGGCCGCCCACCCCGATCCCCAGTATAAACCTGCCGTTGGAAAGGACGTCCATGGCCGCCACCTCTTTGGCCAGCACGGCGGGATGTCTCAACGGGAGGATGACGACACCGGTGCCGACAGTGATATTGGTGGTGAGATGGAGGAACGCGCTGGCGCCCATCATTATGTCGAGGGCAGGCGGTTCGTTGACGAAGCCTTCGGGGAGCCAGATGGAGTCCAGGCCGATATCCTCGGCGAGGTTGGCAAACTCCGGCACCGGTATGTAGTCATGGATCCGGCTGTAGTGAAACCCTATCTTAATGTCTGCCACGGTGATTTTTGCCTTCCATAGAAAACGGGAGACCTGGAGACGATGAATTGCGCAAGGCCATACATTGCTCTCAATCGTCGGTGTGTATTGTCCTAATTTCGTTATGGGTAGGCGGCGGAGGAGCTAAACGATCTTGGTCCTTGCCAACGAGCTCAGCGAACTTGCGTCCTGCGGGAACGACGCGCCTCTCATACGAGCCAACGGACTTGTTGTAAGCTTCAACCGCCGACCCTAGTCCCTTGCCGATCTTTTCATAGTGGTCGACAAAAACGCGTAGCCGCTCGTACAGGTCTTCACCAGTTTGGCGGACTTTTTCTGCGCTTTCCGCAATTTGATATCGTTGCCAGCCATTGGCCACGGCCCATAAGAGAGAAATCAACGACGCCGGGGTAGTGATGGCTACGCGTTTGCGCATGGCGTACTCTATCAAGTCGGAATTAGCATTCAGAGCGGCGGCTAGAAACTGGTCACCGGGGACAAACATGACCACAAAGTCAAGGGACCCGCTCACCTGCGCTCCGTAGTCCTTGCCAGCTAAGTCGTCCACTTGCTTTCGGAGGGCACCGGCGTGACGCTTCATAGCTTCGCCGACTGCCGCATCGTCATCTGCCTGCTGAGCCTCCAGGTATGCCTTCGTAGAGGCCTTAGCATCTACTACCACCTTCCGCTGTCCGGGAAGCATGACAGTTAAATCAGGGCGGTCTCGAGACCCATTAACTTTCGCTTGCTCCGAAAAGTCACAATGCTCGATCATGCCAGCCAGTTCCACCACTCGTCGAAGTTGTACTTCGCCCCAACTGCCTACCTGACTACTGTCGGTCAAAGCACTGGATAGCTTCTGGGTCTCGGCGGCCAGCAATTTCTCTTGCTGAATGAGGGATTCGATATTAGGGTTAAGTTTTTCGTAGTTTTCTTTCAGCGGCTTGACAAGGGCCTGGAACTGCTCGTGCTGCTGTTTGAACTCCCCCTTCGCCGATTCAAGGTTCTTCCCGAAGTTCTGCTCGGCGAGGGTTAGGAACGCTTTGTTGTTGTTCTGCAATGCATTGGCTGCCGTCGCTTGGAACGTCTCGCCGAACTTCTGGTTGGCGACTTCTACTAACTGTTTAGCATTGTCGACCTGTTCCAGTTGCCCTTCCAGACGAGCGACGGTCTCGCTGTGTTTGGACTCCGCTATGGCAATGCGAGTTTTACCCCGAAGCCCTTGTATCAACCAACACGCCAAGCCTCCAATTAAGAGCCCGACAACGATCCCAACGATCCCGATGATTGCTTCCATGCTCTAGCTCCCTTATCCCTCCGGGCTGTATAGTGACTCATCCACCTCTATCGGGCACATCGTGAGTATACTGTAGGCGGGATGGCGACTGTCAACGCTGGCTACACGCCGCCGGCAACCCCTACGGCACAGCGGCGGTCTAGCAGCGTAGAGCAAGGAGAAGATCATGGTCAACCTCTCAGCCGATAGGATCACAACCGTATGCCGGACTCTGCTGTCCGCCGGCGGGGCTACCGACCATCACGCATCGATAGTGGCCGAGCACCTGGCCGATGCCAATCTGACCGGCCATGACTCCCACGGCGTAATCCGGATACCTCAGTACATGGAGGAGATCAAGCAGGGGAATCTGGACCCCGCGGCGGAGCCGGTCATCGTCAAAGAAGACCGGGCCCTCGTCGAGGTGAACGGCAACAACACCTTCGGGCAGGTCGTTGGCAAGTATGCCACCGAGATCGCCCTATCCAAGGCCGGGGAGCACGGCATCAGCATGGTATCGATGTACAACCTCAACCACACCGGACGGATCGGCGCTTACCCCGAGATGATCGCCAGAGACGGAATGGCGGGCATGATGTTCTGCGGATACGCTTCCAGGGGTGCGGGCGGGGTCGCACCCTTCGGCGGCCGAGAGGGACGGCTGGGCACCAATCCCATCGCCATCTCGTTCCCGCTTCCTTCCGGCAAGGTGGTCCTGCTGGACTTTGCCACGTCGATAGCCGCCGAGGGAAAGATAAGAGTCTACAAGTCCAGGGAAAAGATGTTGCCTGGCGAGTGGGTCCTGGACAAGGAGGGCAAGGTCAGCACTGATCCGGACGATTACTACGGTGGCGGTGCTCTCCTGCCCATGGGCGGAATGGACGGAGGCCACAAGGGCTATGCCCTTTCCTTCATGGTGCTGCTCCTCAGCGGCCTGTCTGAGGGCATCTTATCTTTGGACCCCGCAGCGGCCGGCCTCCAGTACGGCAACTCCATCATTGCCATCGACATCGCCAGGTTTGCTCCGGTAGACCGGCTTGGAGAGCACGCATCGGGGCTGGTGGACCTAGTCAAGGATACGGCTCCGCTGCCCGGCTTCGACGAAGTGCTTTATCCGGGCGAGATCGAAGAGAGAAACCGGACGGAGAGAAGGGCGAACGGCGTCGAAGTGGAAGAGGCCACCTGGAGCAAAGTAACCGGCCTGCTGGAAGAGTACGGACTGGAGGAAGGGCCGGGCTAGCCCGAGTCGAGAAGACTACCGGCCCCGGGGCTTGATGCTCACCTTTCGGTTGTCGCCGAGGCCGGTGCTCTCGGTGGTCACGTGGCGGTGGTCGGATAGAGCCATGTGAATAACCCGGCGCTCGCTGGGGGACATGGGCTCCAGCGTGAAGGCCCGGCCCGAGTTCCGGACCTTCTCCGCGAGGCGATGGGCCAAGCCGGTCAGCGACTTGTGCCTTCGCTGCTTGTACCCCTCGACGTCGATGTTGACGGGCTGCCAGCTCTCCAACCTGCGGCTGACCAGGAAGTTCACTATGTACTGGAGGGAGTTGAGGGTCATCCCCGACCGGCCGATGAGCAAGCCCGAATCATCGCCGATGATCTCGATGGAAAGGGGCCCGCCTGCGATCTCTTCCTGGTCCTTGAAGCGGACGGTGGCATCGGCATCCATCAGCCCGAGGAGCGTTTCAAGGACCTCCTTGGCCAGGATCTCGGCTTCGGGCGTCTCTGCCCTAGGGGTAACTCGAACTCTGGCAGGCTCACTGCGAATGCCGAGGATACCGGACCTACCTTCGGCGACGACGACGACGTCTACCTCCTCGCGCTCGGCGTCCAGTTCCTTGAGCGCTATCTCGATCGCCTCCTCCACCGTCTTCGCCGATATCTCCAGGCTCTCCCTCTCCATTGACCACCGTCTCTTTCGAGTCCTCTACTGCCTCTTCGTCAGCGGCCGGTTGGCCGGAGGATCGGGCCGCGGCCGCCGGGGCAGGGATCAGGTCTCTGAAACCGCTGACGCGGTACTGCAAAGCAATTGTAATCACGTTGGAAACCACCCAGTACAGGGCCAGGCCGGCCGGGAATCCCAGGGTAAAGAACCCGAACATAACCGGCATCATCCACTGCATCATAGTGTTCATGGACGCCTGTCTCGGGTCCTGGGGTGCGCTGGTCATCATCATCCTCTGCTGCACCCACATGGACACGCCAACCAGTACAGGCATCAGGAACTTGGTCGGGTCCGGCTCGGCGAGGTCCATCCACAGGAAGCCGCTGTTTAGGGGAACGGCGTCGTGCACTGCCGGCATCCAAGCCCACAACCGCTGAGACAGGTCCACGTAGCCCTCGGGAGATCTGGGCAATGCATTCAGAATGGCTTGATAGAGGCCGATCAGTATGGGCAGCTGAACGAACATGGGGCCCAGGCAGCCTATGGGATTGACACCCTCTTCCTTGTACAGCCGCATCGTCTCCTGGGATACCTTGCCCCTATCCTTGGCATAGCGTTTCTGGATCTCCCGGATTTTGGGCTGCAGGGACTGCATCGCTTTGGAAGCTTGCAGCTGACGCCTGGTCAGGGGGAACAGCGCTACTCGGATCAATCCCGTGAAGGCGATTATGCTGATGCCGAAGTTATTGCCGAGAATGCTGTACAGGAAGATCAGGGCGTTCACCATGATATCGATGAACAGCCCGAAGAACTCTCGTATTATGTCCCAGAAAATGCCCACTCAGCTCCTCTTCACTGCCCTGAAGCCCAGCTTCGATTCAAGGAGCCCGTTTCGGCGTCCAAAGCGAACAGTTCGTGGTTGGTGTTGACTACGTAGATCACGTTGCCGCCGGCGCCCACCTCCGCCAACACCCTGCCCCGGGCATCGAAGGGGGCTTCCCAGCCTGCGGCCTGTTGGCCGCTGATGGGATCTATGCCATATACCTTTCCATCTCGAGAGCCTACGACCAGCACCTGATCGCTCACCGAAGTGAAAGGCCCGGACAGGGAGCTCTTGTTGACCAGAACGGGGCTCGCTCTAACTCCCTGCCCCGTCTTGAACGGGCTTCGCCAGGCCGGGCTTCCATTGGATGCGTTTAGGGCATAGACGTTCCCGTCCAAGGAACCTACGTAGATTATTTCTCCGGTGCCGGGGACCTGGGCCATGACGGCGCCGGACCAGAACCAGTTGCCTGCTTTGAACGTCCAGATGGCTTTCTTCTCTGCGCCGATGGCGTAGAAGTTGTTGTCGAAGGAACCTACGTAGACCACTCCGTCTTCAACCAGGGGCCTGGCTATGACGGCGCCTCCGGCCTGGAACTCCAGTACCTTGTTGCCACTCTCGTTGACCCCGAAGACCTTCCCGCTAAGGGTGCCGAAATACACCACTCCGGCATCTACGACGGGCGTACCCCAGATGGGGCTTTTGGCATCGAACAGGACGGCGCCCAGAAGGCCCTTGGGCTCTCCGGTGGCGGCATCGAGCGAGTAGAGCTTTCCGTCGTCGGAGCCTACATAGATGGTGTTGGTGACCGTGGAATAAGCGGGCCCGCCGAACACGGGCCCCATGCCGTCGGTCTCCGGATAGACCCAGTCTTTGCCCGAGCCTCTAACGTCGAGAGCGTACAACCGGCCGTAGTGGTCGCCGTCGCTCTCGTACACGGAGGTGGAGTAGAGGAGACTGTTCTCGTAGATGGGAGTGCCGTAGATGGCTACCGGCTGCTGACCCTCTCCGAAGGGCTTCTCCTGCTGGTCGCCCCGAACGGTGTTCACTTCAATGATGGTAGTGAAGGCCCTATCCTGTTTGGAGGCCATGTAAACGTTTTCGTCAACCACTACGGGTCCGGACCAGCCGGTAAAGCTGAACCCCAGTCCGGTCTGGGAGCACGCCATCGAGACGACGGCGGCGAGGATGACCAGCGGTAGGATAAGTTTCGAGAGACGGGCCCTACGGGGGCCGCCAATAGGCAACGAGCCTGCCCGCGCCAGCCGTCGCAGCGGTGGGGATGCAAGAGTACAACCTACGATCGTAGAGAGGTTCAAGGTATAGGGTCGTAGCCGCCTTTGGACAGCGGGTGACATCGGGCGAGGCGTTTTGCTGTGAGCCAAGCTCCCCTCGCTGTTCCGTGCTTTTCGATGGCGCCGGAACCGTAAGCGGAACAGGTGGGTTCATAGCGGCAAGCGGGGCCATAGTACGGCGATACAGCTGCCTGATAAAACTTTATCAGGCCGAGGGTAAAGCTCTTCAAATCTTCTCCTCAGACCGGTTGCGCCAGCAGGGAGCAGAGTAGACCTGCGCTGGAGAGCAAGTCATGTAATCTCTCTCGAAGATTCTGGTAGGTTGTATTGGTGGCGCCTTTCCGGCCTATTAGAACCAGGTCCCAGCCCTTTTGGGTCGTAAGCTCCCGAGTAACTTCCCGAAGCCGACGTTTGACCCGGTTCCTGAGAACCGCCCCGCCGAGACGCTTTCCCACGGAGAATCCGTACCTGTTGACTTCCAGGCCGTTGGGGTAGACCCCCAGTACCAGAAAATCGTTAGACCAGCGCTTTCCCCGTTTCAGGACCCGTACGAACTGTTCGTTCGTCTTGAGTCTCCGGTCCTGCGTCATCCCGCTGCCGGGCTTCCCTTTCTTAAAGTTCTAGGTTATTGCTAGACGGCGATTCGTTGTCGTCCCTTCTGACGCCGTCTTCTAATTACGTCGCGGCCTCCCCGGGTATGCATACGGGCTATGAACCCGTGCTTACGCTTGCGAGGTCGCTTCTTTGGTTGATAGGTGCGCTTCGGCACTTGCCCGTCCGTCCTTTAAGTCGGGATTATATTTAACCCCGATTTTAGTGTCAATTAACCCAGTTTATGCGGCCGTTCCAACACTCCCTACCATCTCCCTTGGTGACCGGAAAAGGGAGACGAGACAAAAGCGTAGGCGGCCCTGGATGGTATATTGTTAAACGCTCTACCCGGTTGATGCGATTGTGCATTGTATCACGACAAGGCCACCCGAAGCTATCGCCCAGGTCTCCTATCCCCCTACGGACGCCCCATGTCGAAAGTAAGGCTGGATCTCCTGTTACTGCGGAAGGGCCTCGTCTCGAGCATAGAGGAGGCCCGAGGGTTGATCATGGCCGGCAAGGTGCGGCTGCAGGACCGGGTGATGGACAAGCCGGGCCACCAGCTGCGGGGAGATGAAGAGATAGTGCTGGCCGAAAGGCGTCGATACGTGGGCAGGGGAGGCATCAAGCTGGAGCATGCCCTGTCAGCGTTTGAGTTATCTGTGAAGGGGAAAACCGCCCTGGACGTCGGCGCCTCCACCGGTGGGTTCACCGATTGCCTGCTTCAACAAGGCGCTGAAATGGTCTACGCGCTGGACGTGGGCCGAGGGCAGCTCGACTACCGTCTTAGGACCGACCGCCGCGTCACGGTGATGGAGAACATCAACGCTCACTACCCGTTCGAAATGCCGCAACTGGTCGATCTAGCCACCATCGACGTTGCGTTCATTTCGTTAGAGAAGGTGGTCCCCAACGTTCTGGAGCACCTCGAAGCGGACGGGCTGGTGGTAGCGCTGGTCAAGCCCCAGTTCGAGGCGAGGCGGGAGCAGGTGGAGAGGGGCGGCCTCGTGCGGGACCCGTCCGTGCATGCGGACGTTCTGGGGAGATTCGCGGTCTGGGCTATCGGTCAGAACCTCGGATTCGGGGGACTAACGCCCTCACCTATTCTGGGGGCCAAGGGCAACCGGGAGTTCTTCGTGCTGCTTCGGAAGAACTGACCCCTACTGATCGTCCTCGAACCGGCGGTAGTTCTCTTCGAACATCTTCAGCAGCTTGCGGGCCTGGACATCGTACTCGTCAGGGTCCGACCAGGTGTTTCGGGGCATGAGCACTTCAGCGGGCACGTCAGGACACGACTCCGGCACCTGAACGCCGAAGACGCCGTCGTCCCGTGTTGGGACCCCGGCCAGCGAGCCGTCAAGCGCGGCCCTGATCATGGATCTGGTGTAGCCGATGCTCATGCGCTGGCCCACCCCATAGGGGCCGCCCGTCCAGCCCGTGTTGACCAGCCATACCTGAACGCGGTTCTCACTGATCTTGCGGGACAGCATGTCGGCGTAGACCCGTGGGTTCATGGGCATGAAGGGGGCCCCGAAGCAGGGGCTGAAGGTGGCCTCGGGTTCCACGATGCCCCGCTCGGTGCCGGCGACCTTGGCCGTGTAGCCGGAAAGGAAATGATAGTTGGCCTGCTCCGGCGTCAGCTTGGATATCGGCGGCATGACTCCGAAGGCGTCGGCGGTGAGCATGAAGATGTTCTGCGGCAGGCCGACGACACCCGTAGAGGAGGCGTTGGGAATGCTGGTCAAGGGATACGACCCGCGCGTGTTCTCGGTTACCGAATCGTCATTCAGGTCCAGCTCCCTGGTCACCGGGTCGATGGTCACGTTCTCGAGGATGGTGCCGAACATGCGGGTCGTGGCGTATATCTCGGGCTCCGCTTCCCCGGATAGTCTGATCACTTTGGCGTAGCACCCGCCCTCGAAGTTGAAGATCGTCTCATCGGTCCATCCGTGCTCGTCATCGCCCACCAGGGTCCTGTCCGAGGTGGCGGAAAGGGTGGTCTTGCCTGTGCCGGAGAGGCCGAAGAACAGGGCCACGTCGCCGTCCGGCCCGACGTTGGTCGAGCAGTGCATGGGAAGGACGCCCTTCAGCGGCATCAGGTAGTTCATGATGGTGAACACCGATTTCTTGATCTCTCCGGCGTAGCTGGTGCCGCCTATGAGGATGATCCCCTTACCGAAATCGATGATGATGAACGCCTCTGAGTTGGTCCCGTCTCTCTCGGGGACGGCCTTGAAGCTGGGGGCCTGGATGACTGTGAACTCCGGGGTGAATGCGTCTATCCGGTCCCGCGGCACAGGAAAGAACATGTTGGCTGCGAAAAGATTGTGCCAGGCCGATTCGTTGATGACCCGCACCGGCAGCCTGTACCTCTCATCGGCCCCTACGAAACAGTCCCTGACGAAGAGGCGCTTGTCGTCCAGGTGGTCGATAACCCGGCGCAACAGCTGGTTGAACCCCTCCTCGTCGATTGGCCGGTTCACTTTTCCCCATTGCACCTGGTCCCTGGAGGAGGGCTCGCTGACGACGAACTTGTCGTTGGGAGAGCGGCCCGTATAGCGTCCCGTACTTACGACAAGGACGCCGCCCTTGGCTAGAGTGCCCTCGCCGCCCTTCACCGCCTCTTCGAGGAGGGCTTCAGGACCCAGGTTGGCGTCTCGGCCACCCAGGGAGGTAGCGTCGATCTCGAACAGGTCTTCCGGGGCTTCAACCAGACTGCTCATACTCATAAATATCGGCTCCGTTATGTCGAGTTATGTGTGTAGAGACCAAGCCAAATTACTCGGTAGGTTGCAGAGGGGAAAGGTGGTGAAGCAGTTGTCCGCTATTGGACATTCCGTGCCCAGGGTCGGTAACGGGCTGCTCGCTGGTTGGTAGGTAAGACTCAACGGAATATAGCTAACGATTGAGGTCTGCTGGGACGGAGGAATTATAACAAAACTAGGACGAAACGTGGGGCGATTCCAGGCCCTTTGTCCCGACCCCCTTCGATTCCAGCCGGGCCATCACCTCTCCGACCCCCGCTACAAGCCCGTCTACAACCTCTCTAGCCGACAGGACCTCGTTGACGAGGCCGGCCCCCTGGCCCACGCTGAAGGGATAGTCGACGCCGGGAAAGTGCCGGTCCATGAACTCCCGGCTGAAACCCCGCCCCGAATAGTTGCGATCGACCGAGGTACTGTCATCGGCAGCCATCAATACGGCCCGTATGTGATCTTGGGATGCGCTGCTCTCCCTGGTGGCGATGAACCGGGTACCGACGTATATCCCCTCGGCGCCCAGCGCGAGGGCGGAGACCAATGCTCGTGAATCGGTGACAGCGCCGCCCAATACAACCGGTATATCCAGCCTGTCCACAACCTGGGGCACCAGGGCCAGGTTGCCGATCTGCTGCCGGCTGGCCCCTCCCCCCGCCTCGGCGCCATTGGCAATGAAGATGTCGACCCCGGCCTCCTGGGCCTTCACGGCATGCCGCACCGTGGCGCCGACCTGGAGGGTCACCATGCCAGCCTCCTTCAGGGTCGGTAGCAGGATCCTGGGATCTCCCGAGGACATGGTTGCGATCTCCACGCCCTCTTTCACTGCGATGTCCAC
Source organism: Dehalococcoidia bacterium (assembly GCA_965197645.1). GTDB lineage: Bacteria > Chloroflexota > Dehalococcoidia > Plut-88900 > Plut-88900. The sequence goes on from OZ240219.1 coordinate 2,715,495, forward strand.
CGCATCCCACATCTCCCGCTCCTTCCACTCCCGCAGAACGATGTGGGGGAAGTTGACCGAAAGAGGTTTATCGGTCAGGCTTTTGGCCTTGATCAGCTCGCGAAAGCCTTCGACTCCCATGCTGCTGGCCTTGATCAGCTCGCGGCGAAAGCCTTCGACTCCCATGCTGCTGGCCACCGTACCCAGGGCCCCGGCATTGGATACGGCCGCGGCCAACTCACCGAAGGAGACATCGGTCATACCCGCCTGTATGATGGGATGCCGTATCCCCAACAGCCGGGTGATGCGGGTGCTAATCACGGTTGACGAGTCCATTTTCAAAAAGGGCCAAGAACACTATTGCCACGTTGCCGAGACGGTTCCTCGGATGCACTTGCTACTTCGCGTAGCGGAATGACCCCGGAGAGGCTCAACGGTCCAGGATCTCATTGAGGCGGGTGACCAGTTCATTGACCACGCCAACCTGGGAGTTCCGCCTGGACCTGGCCTCCTCGAGTTCGTTGAATTTCTGCTCCAATTCAGCGATGGGTATCAGGTCGACCAGGTAGAGGGCCTCGAACCTCTCGTATTGGAAGTTAAGCCCTTCAAACCGCCTGTCCAGCTGTTCGAACAAGATGAGAGCGATATCGTATTCGGCTTTCAGCCGATTATACTCCGAGAAGTCCTGGCAGAGCAGGTGTGTGACGAAGATATCGTGGCGGCGGCTGGGGATGTCCAGTATGGTGGTAGACACGATGTGGACCCCAACGGCCCCGGTGTCATAGCTGGCTCCGATCATGTTTCGGTAGTGGCTCGGGCTGTTCAACCAGCCGTTGAAGGACTCTTTTGAGATGTATTCGGACGAGACCTCCATGCCGTTCAGGACCTGGAAGAGGTTCTCGGCGCAGCGAAGATCGGTCAAACCGGCCCGCTCGACCCGGTCCTGGGGCCCCAGGCCTTCCGGCGTGTAGTGATCGAAGTACTTTCGCTCGGCCATATCCTGTGAATGGGCCCGGGCGACCTCGACCAGAAGCGCGTTCAGCGACAATCGGGGTAGTCCTTGCTCCCCTCGGAAGCTGTTGACCCTGACCTGTACCTCGCTTTCCGTCGTGTTGATGTCTGGAGTGGAAGGAGACGCTGCCTCCAAGTCGTCCAGCGATGAACGGGCGGAGACTATGAAGAGGGACGTCGGCGGCTCCTCCAGCGGTTGCCCAGCCTGGGGAAGAGAGGAGGGAGTGAACACCGGCCTGGAAGCTGCTTCCAACTCAGTGGTGTTAGTGGGCCTAGCAGTAGGAGTCGGCAGAGACTGGGATGCATCGTCTGAAGCTCCATCGGACATGGGGTTGTCGCCCGGGCTTCCCAGTAGACTCAGCAACACAGCGCCCACGAGCGCGGCAACGAGCACTAGTGACACTGCCGTACTGGCCGCTTTCACGTTGTAGTGGCCTCACCTGCACTAGAGATCCGAGAGGCAGCTACGATCACCGGGGCTATGCCTTCATCCATATGCCGATGAGAGTCGAGAAGTTAATGCAGGAAGCTAGATGGAGCCTCTGATAAGGCCAAACACCACAACGATGCCTACGGCTGCAAGGCCCAGGATTACCCAGTCTCTGAATTGGCTCAGGCGCGGCAGTTTGATTCCGGCGCGGCGATCATCGTCGCCGCCAAAGACTCTGAAGGACGTAGGTTCTACCTCGGTCGAGGTCTCACGCGGGTGCAGCGAGTAAGCTTTGCCGGTGAAGGTCCCGGATCTGCCCTCCACGTGGCCCTCCTGGTAGTATTTGCTTCCCGCGGCGTCGGCCGCCGGGGCGTCGAAATCGGGCAGAGACTCCAGAACGCCGTATCCCATGCCATAACCGCAACGAGCACATTCGACGGGCCCAATCCTGCGACCGGCCCAATAGCCCAGGGTGCCGCGGGTCCCTTCCCGAAACTGGCCGTTGCCGCATCGGGGACATTGGGATGAATCGTTCTTCAAGTTACGCATTTTCGATTCCGGATTCTATAACGCTGCACGGGGCCAAGGGTACCCTGGCAGGCCGTTCAAGACCTCTTCGACCATCCGATTAGCACCCTTCAATTCTGTACAGCCCGTGTGATGGGGAGTCGTCTGATGCAATCCGGGGTGGGCAGGACGGAAGAACCACCATAAGTGATCGGCCTCCTAGTCCTTGACGGGAATGGTGCCCCAGACAATCTCATCGGGGGCGCTGACCAGCTTCTCCGCGCCGGCGATCTCCCGGATCTTGAGCAGGGTCATGTTGACTTCGGGGGTCAGGTATACCCATTCATCACCCTCGGGTATCCAATAGGGAGAGTTGATCCTTACCACCCTATTTTCCTTCTTGTTGAGGTATATGCCGAACTTGGACGGGTCCATATGACAAACTCCTGAGTACTACTCGACGGTAACCGACTTTGCCAGGTTTCTGGGCTGGTCTACGTCGCAGCCCCTCCGCACAGCAATGTGGTATGCGAAGAGCTGCAACGGCACGACGGATACGATGGGTGACAGCAGATATGGCGTCTCCGGCAGGTAGATGACGTCGTCCACTCGTGAGGCTATCTCCTCGTCTCCCGCGGTGGCCAGAGCGATGACCCTTCCGTCCCTGGCCTTCACCTCCTCGATGTTGCTCAGCATCTTGGAGTACATCCGGTCCTTCAACGCGATCACCACTACGGGCATGTTTTCGTCGATCAGGGCTATGGGGCCATGCTTCATTTCGCCGGCCTGATAGCCCTCCGCATGACTGTAGCTTATCTCCTTCAGCTTCAGGGCGCCCTCCATGGCCGTGGGATAGTTCACCCCCCGGCCTAGGTAAAGGAAGTTGTTCATTCTGAAGTAGGACTGGGCCAGCTGGCGGCATTGGCCGTCCAGGTCCAGGGCTGCTCCCACGGCCGAGGGGAGTCTGGTCAAATCGTTGACCATCGATGCCAGCTTGTCATCGTTCAGATATCCCCGGGCACGGCCCAAGTGGGCAGCGAGAAGATAGAGGGCTACCATTGCGTTGGTGAGGCACTTGGTGCTGGCCACGCCCACCTCCAGCCCTGCCCGCAGGTGAACTGTGTACCGGGCCACGCGGGTGGACTGGCTATGCTCTATGTTGCACAAGGTGATCTGGGAGGCGCCCTTACGCCCGGCCTCTTCCATCGCGGCAAGGGTGTCCACCGTTTCCCCGGACTGGCTGATGGAGACCACCAGCGTGGACCCGTCGATTATCGGGTCCCGGTAGCGGAACTCGGAGGCGTTGTCCACCTCGGCGGGGACACCGGTCAGCTCCTCTATCATCACCCGGCCGACCATCGCCGCGTGGAGGCTGGTGCCCATCCCGACCAGTACAACCCTGTCGATATTGGCCAGCTCCGCCGTGGAGAAGGTCATCTGCTCCAGGCCTATCGCCGGTGGGTCGAAGGAGATGCGGCCTCTCAGGGCGTTGGTAACCGCCTGGGGCTGCTCCATTATCTCCTTCAGCATGAAGTGCTTGTAGCCGCCCTTGGCAACTTCAATATCGCCGCGGGATATGGGCGTTGGCGTACGGTTGGCGGTTTGGCCGTCCGACCCGAAGTACCGTACGTCCTTCCGCTCGACCGAAGCCAGATCACCAGCTTCGAGGAACACGGCCCGATTGGTGTAGGGTAGTATGGCGGGCAGATCGCTGGCCACGTACATGGCCTCGTCTCCGTAGCCCACCACAATCCCGCCGGCGTTGCCAACCCTGGCGGCGACTATCTTCCCCGGATTGTGGACCCCCATCACCAGGATGGAAAATGCCCCCTCCAACGATTCCAGGGCATGGGCAACGGCCTTCTCTAGAGGCTCGCCGCCCCGGGTGTACTCCTCTACCAGATGGGCGATGACCTCGGTGTCCGTTTCCGAGAGCAGGGAGTGGCCGCTGTCTATCAGGCGTTGCTTCACCGGTTGGTAGTTCTCGACGATGCCGTTGTGGATCACGGCCACCTCTCGATGGCAGTCCAGATGGGGATGAGCGTTGAGGTCGGTGGGCTTTCCGTGGGTGGCCCATCGGGTGTGGCCCATGCCGGCGGTGCCGATGGGCGTCCCATCGCCTACGGCAGAGGTGAGGGCGCTCAGCTTACCCGCCGCTCTCTCGACGTAAAATTCGCCGTCACCGTTGAGGACGGCTATCCCGGAGCTGTCGTAGCCCCGGTACTCCAATTTTCGGAGGCCGTCCATCAGTATGGGGGCAGCGGGTTCGGTGCCTACGTATCCAACAATGCCACACATTATGTCGAGTTATTCAGCGCTTGGATGATCTCTTCAACCACCTGTTCCCGGCTCTTGTGGTCAGTATCTATCATCAAAGCGTCCTCGGCCGGTTTCAGGGGGGCCAGCTCCCGCTCGCTGTCGATCTTGTCCCTGGCCTTCAGACTGCTGAGTATCGAGTCGTAGTCCTCTTCATGTCCCAGATTGCGCAGCTCCAAGTGCCGCCGGCGGGCCCGCTCCTCGGAGGACGCCAGCAGGTACACCTTGAGACCTGCATCGGGCAGGACCACGGTGCCTATGTCCCTACCGGCAAGCAACGCCTTGCCTCTCTCCGCCAACCGCCTCTGCCGCTCTACCAACGCCGTCCGCACGCCCCCGTGCTTCGACACCAGGGACACTTGACGGTCGACCTCGGGGCGCTTTATCTCTTCGGTTACGTCCCGATCGTTAACGGTGACTCTTTCCGTCCCCGACTGAGAAAATTCTATCGATAGGTCTTCGGCCAGCTTGGTCACGGCTTCGGCATCATGGGGATCGATGCCGCGCTGTATCGCCTCCCAGGTGACCGCCCGGTACATTTTACCGGTATCGATGAAGAGGTAGCCAAGCCGTTCAGCCAGCATCCTACCCACGGTGGTCTTGCCGGAGCCTCCGGGACCGTCTATGGCGACAGCGGATTTGGCGAACATCACCTCCCCTTCGAGTCCAGAAAGCGAGGGGTATTATACCCCATCAGGTGAGGAGGTTGGGAAAAGGACCACGTGGGTCAGGGTGGACGGGGTCGCCTTCACTCTGGCGCCCACTTCGAAGACGGCGGTTGAGGGCTGAATGCTCTTCACCATGGTTCCGGAAGCCAACCGGATAGTGTAGAGGTTTTGCGATCCCTGGAACTCTCTAATCACCACGGTGGAGTCCTCGCTGTCGTCGCGGGTAAGCTGGACGTCGTCGGGACGTACCATGAGTACGGTTTGGGAGGCGGTGTGGTTGCCGGTGTAGGGCAACCGGCCCATCTCGGTGACCACGTATCCATCCTGCATATAGGCCGGAATGAAACTGGCGTGGCCGACGAAGGCCGCCACGAAGGACGTTGTCGGACGGTGGTACACCTCTTCGGGCGTTCCGATCTGCTCCACCCTGCCTCGGTTCATTACAGCTATAGTGTCGGCGAAAGAGAGGGCTTCTTGCTGGTCGTGGGTCACCAGGATGGCGGTGGCGCCCTCACGTCGAAGAATAGTGTGGACCTCATGACGCATCTGGGCCCTCATATCCGCATCCAGGTTGCTGAAAGGCTCGTCCATTAGCACCACCACCGGATTGGGGGCAAGGGCCCTGCCCAGCGCCACTCTCTGCTGCTGGCCGCCGGATAGCTGGTGAGGGTAGCGGTCGGCCATTTCCGACATGCCGATCAATTCCAGGGTCTCCTTGATTCGCTTCTCTCGAGAATCCCTGTTCATTCCTCGCAGCCCAAATCCTACGTTCTTTGCCACGTTGAGATGAGGGAACAAAGCGTAGTCCTGGAACACCATGCCCACGCCTCTCTTCTCCGGCGAGACCATGCGCCCTCCACCCGAGACCCTTTCTCCGCGTAGGAGCACTTCGCCCTCGTCCGGTCTCTCGAACCCGGCGATCAACCTGAGCGTCGTAGTCTTGCCGCAGCCGCTGGGACCCAGCACAGCCATGATCTCACCGTAGGAGAGGCTGAAGCTGACCCCCTCCACGGCGGGCGACGCGTTGCCCGGGTAACGCTTGGTCGCCTCGTCCAGCTCCACTACTGCGCTTGTGTTTCCCACCTGTTTACCGTCCGACGCTTCAAACTTGTGTGCGTTTCGTCTACACCTAAGAGGGAGACGTCAAAATACCGGCCTAGACTCGCAAGGGAACTTTGTTTAACACCCGGCCGGCCCCGACGTCCTGTCGGGCGCCTTGAGAGATGAGAATCGCCATGGGGCCCGAGGCCAGGAGCACTAGTAGGAGAGCGGGAAAAGCGGCTCCAGCGAAGAAGGCTGCCTCGGTGGACCCCCAAATCGAGGTGGCCAGTGTGCTGAAACCGATGGGGCTGAGGATGAGAGTGGCCGGCAACTCCTTCATTGTAGTAAGGAACACCAGGGCGGACCCGGCCAGGACGCCACTCCGGATGAGAGGCAGCGTCACGCTGGCGAACACCCTCCAGGGAGAGAGCCCCAGTCCTCGGGCAGCCTCCTCCACTCGAGGGTTGACCTGGAGCAGGGAAGCCCGGACGGACCCCAGGGCCGTAGGCAAGAACAGGACTACGTATGCAAAGAGCAGCAGAGCGGTGGTCTGATACAGCGGTCCGACATAGTTGGCCCCAAAGAAAACCAGGGCCAGGGCCACAACTATCCCGGGTAGGGCGAACCCCATGTAGCTTGTCCGCTCGATGATAGAGGCGAACCTGGAGGGGTATCTGACGCTCAGGACGGAGACGGGAATAGCGGCCAGGAGGCACGCTCCCGCCGCCAATGCAGAAACGTACAACGAATTGGCAGCGTCACCCCAGTAGGCGCCCAGGCTTTGCCCTGCCTGTAACCCTCGCACGACCCAGTAGGTGAGCACGGCGATGGGCGCCCCAAGGCTCAGAAACACGATAGCGCCACAGAAGCTTACGGCAGGCCATCGCCACCGTCCCAAGGCTACGGCCTTGGCGGGCCGGCCACCGCCGGATGCCCCGGTGAAGTATTTGTGTCTACTCCTGGTTCCCGCTTCTCCAACCAGTATGGCCAGGGCGAGGGCCACAAGCACCAGGGAAAGTCCGGCGGAAACTCCCCGGTCGAAGAGGGACTCGTATTGGACGTAGATGGCCCAGGTAAAGGTCTCGTAGTCAAGGATGGATACGGCGCCGAAATCGCTTAACGTGTAAAGCGCCACCAGCAGCGATCCGGCAGCCACCGGGGGCCGAAGATGGGGCCAGGTCACTCGCCTGAACACCTGCCAGGGGCCGTAACCTAGCGCCCTAGCCGTCTCCTCCATGCCCGGGTCCAACTCGCGCATGGTGGCTCTGACGGGAAGCAGCACATAGGGGAAGCTCAGGATGGTCAAGGTGAAGGTAGCGCCCCAGAAGCCCCGTATGTCGGGCAGGCTCTCAATGCCGAGCAGGGGCTCCAGCCAGCCCTGGACCAGTCCCCTGGGCGCCAGCGCGGCTATCACAACAAACGCGCCTATGTAGCTGGGTATCACCAGGGGTAGGGCGGTGCCTATGGACCAGAGGCTCCGGCAGGGGATATCCGTACGGGACGTCAGCCAGGCCAGCGGCACGGCCAGAGCGATGGAGGCGCCCGTGACCGATACCACCAGCAGGACCGATCGGCCGAGAATGGCCCCTGTCCGAGACCTGAAGAGGATGTCCCACAGACTATCGTCGGCGCCGAAGGCCCGGATAGCCAGGTAGGCCAGCGGCAGGACCATCGCTCCGGCTACCGCTAGGGCAGGAAGCCACACCACCGCAGGGGGACGGTTCCAGGCCGTCTCCAGTATCCCGGCCTGCAGCCGGTTGAGCGGACTAAAGGATGGGTAACTTAGGCTGGCCAAGTCGGGGCCTCGCTAGGGTAGTACGCCCGTTTCTCTTCGAGGGCTAGCTTCGCCACCAGGCTCCAAATCTGGGACAGGTCGACGTCGGGGTACTGGATGGCGGGCAAAGGGATGTACATGGAAGCCGCTTTGGCCCTTCCTACCTGTAGGAGCCACCGGAAGCTGTACCGGTGACAACGCTGCCAACCCCATCAACATCTTCATTAGTCTCACCAGGTGGCTGCCGACCACTCGGGTACCGGGCCGGCGATACCGAGCCGGTCATGTGCTATAATTGGGCAACCGAAGACAAGCCAACCCCTACGACGTTAGCGTAATAGTAAAGCCGGGGTTAGTGTAGACTAATCTCCATATTTGTCAAGCGTAAATCCCAGTGTTTGCATCGATTATCGGACAATTAGCCAGTACTAATGGCTCACACCACCAGCGAGAGCGATCAACGGTAAACTCAGTATGTCAAAGATAGCCAAGCCCAGTTCCATCGCCGCAGAGGACTATCTCACCACCATATTCCGCAAGGCGGAAGAGGGACAACCGATCATCTCCGCCCGGTTGGCCGAGGCGTTGGACGTTTCGCCTGCCACCGCCTTCGGAATGCTGAAGAGGATGGACCGGGACGGGCTGGTGCAGATATCCCCATCCAAGGAGATTGCGCTGACGCCCTATGGCAACAAGATAGCAGAGGACGTGATCCGGCGGCACCGCCTGGCGGAAAGGCTCTTGACCGACGTACTGGAGCTGGAGTGGCATAGCGCCTATGCTGAGGCCCATCTGCTGGAGCACGGTATATCCACGCAAGTGGCCGATAAGATGGTGGGCATCTTGAACAATCCCACCACCTGTCCTCACGGCTACCCGATCCCCGGCTCTAACGGATACTCCTCCAAGCAGCATCTGCGGTCCCACCTCAAGTCGTTGGACCAGGTGTCGGAGGGCAGCACCGTGGTAGTACGAAGGGTGCCGGAGGAGGACTCGGACCTGCTGAAGTACCTGAGCCTGTACCGCGTCCGACCGGGGGCCGAGCTGCATATAACCGAGGTGGCCGACTTCAAGGGCACCATCACCATCAATGTCAACGATGACGAGCTGGTTATCAGTTCGGATACGGCGACCAAGATAGTGGTGAAGCCCGCCTAGCTTATCTACCGGGCAACCAAACCCGGCCCGATTACTCCGACCGCGCTGCATGGGTCGGGGTGCTGCGAAGAACCCTTTCGCCAAACCTAGTAAGTGACCAAACTAACCTTCTACGGCGGGGTCAACCAGATAGGAGGAAACAAGATCCTCCTGGAGGATGGTGACGCCCGCCTGTTCCTCGACTTCGGGACCTCCTTCGATGAGCGCGGCCAGTACTACGAGGAGTTCCTCAATCCCAGGGTTGCTTTCGGGTTACTGGACCCGTTGACGATGGGGATGCTGCCCCCGCTGGAGGGGCTGTACCGGCAGGACCTGGAGCCCGCGGCCCCCGATCTCTGGGGCCCCTGGCGGGAGGCGCCCAACTACATCGACCTCAGACCCCATGAAGTCCACGGAGTCCTACTCTCCCACGCCCACCTTGACCACACCGGATACCTTTCGTTTCTCAGGCCGGAGATTCCGGTTTACGCCAGTGCGTTGACGGCGTTCATGGCCAAGGCGATACAGCACGGTGGTCAGGCCAATTTCGAGAGCGAAGTCGTCTACACCGTACCCAGGGATTTGAACGAGTCCGGCCTGCTGAAGGCAAGCAACTACCGAACACAGCCGGCCTTACAGCGGCCCTTCAGGGTATTCCAACACGATCTTCTGAGCGCTGAGGCCCACGCCTTCTGGAGCGAGATGCACGGCACCCGGGCGCTCGAATCCGTGCCGATATCGGGCGCCGAAAACGTAGGAGGGCTGGAGATCAGGTCCTTTCCCGTAGACCACTCGGTGCCGGGGGCCTCGGCCTATGCGGTCAAGACCTCGGCCGGTTGGATAGGCTACACCGGCGACCTCCGTTTGCACGGCAGCCAGAAGGCATCTACGCAACAATTTATCAGGGAGATGGCGGCCATGAAGCCCGTCGCCCTGCTGTGCGAGGGCACCAGGACCGAGAGCGATGTCAACCACACCGAATCCGACGTAGAAGAGCGGTCTTTGAGAGAGGTTCGCAACGCACGAGGCCTCGTGATAGCCGACTTCGGGCCGAGGAACGTGGAACGGCTCCTGATCTTCGCCCACATCGCTCAGGCGACCGGAAGAGGGCTGGTTATCCTGCCCAAAGACGCCTACCTTCTGGACGCCATACACTTGGCCGATCCCTCGACTCCGTCCATTGTCGATCTGGGCAACGTGTACGTATATGAAAAGCCTACCCTCAGCTCGCAGGGCTGGGAGAAAGAGGTCAGGGAGAGGCACTCGACACGTCTGATCGGCCCGGAGGATATTCATCGCCACCAAGACCAGCACATCCTCTGCTTCAGCTTCTTCGATCTGAACGATCTGCCCAGCATCCGGCCCCGCCCCGGCAGCCTGTACCTCTACTCCTCCCACGAGGCCTTCAACGAGGAGCTCCAGCTGGACTTTCAACGGCTGCGGAACTGGATCAACCACTTCGAAATGAACGCCGTCGGACTGCCGCTGAGAGAGCTGGGGTGGCAATCGCCGCCTGAGGAACAGGACCTTCACGCATCGGGCCACGCGAGCCCGGAAGACCTGTTGACGGTGGCCCGGGAGATCGCCCCCGAGACGCTGGTGCCCATACACACCCAGCACCCAGAGTTCTTTGTAGAGGGACTCGCGAACACCGATATCAACGTCAGCATCCTTCCTCACAAAGGGGCCTCCATCACCTTCAGGTAAGCGAAATTGATCCCTTCTACCCTCAGCCTGAAAAACTTCATGTGCTACCGGCGGACAGATCCTCCCCTGTCCTTCGATGGCATCCAGACGGCCTGCATCTGCGGCGACAACGGCCACGGCAAATCGGCCCTGCTGGACGCCATCACGTGGGCGCTGTGGGGCAGGGCCCGGACCCGCAGCGCCGACCAGCTGGTCCACCTGGGCGAATCGGACATGGAGGCCGAGCTGGAGTTCACCTCCAGCAGTGATCGCTACCGGGTGATTCGTAAGCACACCCTGGGCAGGCCGGGCAGAGCGGGACAGACCGTGCTGGAGCTCCACGCCGCGTCCGACCCCGAGGGTTCAACCTATCGACCCATTACGGCCAACACCGTTCGGGAGACGCAGAAGCGGATCATCGATCTACTGCGCATGGACTACGATACATTCGTGAACAGCGCCTTCCTCCGCCAGGGCCGCGCCGACGAGTTCACAGTGCGTACCGCCAAGGAGCGCAAGCAGGTGCTCAGCGAGATACTGGGCTTATCCCTCTACGACGATCTGGAGGCCAACGCCAGGAAAAAGGCCCGGGCGCAGGAAATGGAGGCGAGCATCCTGGAGCGGGACATCGAAGCGATAGACGTGGACCTGGAGCACAAGTCCGAGTACGAGGCCCAACGGTCTCAAGCGGAGATTCAGGCGGAAAAGATCGATAGGGAAGAGGCCTCCCAGAGGGGCCAACTCCAGCAGTTGGGTCTTCGCCGAAACCTGTTGCAGGCAAAAGAGGACGAGCTCGACCATCTGCAGCGAAGGCTCGGCCAGCGCACCGCGGACCTGGAACTGACCAGGTCCGACATCCACCGCACCCGGAGTAAGCTTCAAGCGCACAGCGAGGTGCTGTCCAGACGGGACTCTATCGAGGAGGGTTACTCCCAGTATCGAGAGTCGCTGCAGAGAAAGGAAGGGCTGGACCGCAAGCTGGCCGCGTCCACCCTGCTAATCGAGCGGCGGGGCCGGCTGGACAAGCAGATCGCCGACCATCGAGCGGAGGTACTGGCCAGAAGGGAGCGGCTCCAGACCCAGTTGGAGCAGCTCCAGGACAGGGTCAACGGCCTTCCGTCGTGGGAAGAGGAGCTGGTGGACCTCGCATTGAAGATCTCAAACTTCAACGAGCTGGATGCCGAGATCCGGCATGATCGCGATCGAGCACAGGGGCTATCGGCTCAGGCCCACCACCTCAAGACCCTCAATGCCCAGCTCAGGAACGAGATGAACGAACTGAAGGACAAGGTGGAGATGCTGACCGATGGAGAGACCCAGTGCCCGCTATGCGGGGGCACCCTGGGCGAAGAGGGTATCGATCACATCCGACAGTCCTATCAGCAGCAGGGTGAGGAGAAGAGGGACAAATATCGGGAAAACGAAAAGTCCGCCGAGACCATGGGCACGGAACAGGCCCGGCTGGAAAAGGAGCTGCGGACTAGGGAGGCGTCCCTCAACAAAGACAGGACCAGCGCCCAGGGCAGGGTCTCCGTGTTGGAGCGAGACGTGGAGCAAGCGAAGAGCGCCCGTGAAGGCATGGAGTCCACGGCCGAAGAGCTGAAGCTGGTTCAAGAACGGGTCTCCCAAGGAAGCTTCGCCGCCGACCTTCAACAGGAGCTGTCCGAAGTCCAGTCGGAAATAGGGGACCTGAGCTACAGCGCCGAGGCTCATCAGGAAGAAAACGGACGCCTGGTAGCCCTCAAATCGTTCGAGGAGCAACACCGGAACCTGCAGGAGGCGCAGGAGCGATTGCCGGAGCTGGAGGAATCGGTGAAGCGCCTGCAGGGGAGGGAGGAATCGCTGACCGCAGAGATGGAGCAGGACTCCCAGAGAAAGGATTCCATCTCCGCCGAGCTCCAGGGACTTCCCCAGCTTCTCAATGAGCTGGACTCTGTATCCCGTATACACGAGGGGCTGCTGGCCGACCAGCGACGATGGCGGGAGACTCTGGCCACCCTGCGCGAGAAGCTGAGAAGGATCGAGCAGCTGGAATCTAATCGAAAGGCCAAAGAGTCGGAGCTCAAGCAAGCCGCCCACCAAAGAGGCATCTTCGAGGAGCTGGCCCACGCCTTCGGCAAAAGCGGTGTCCAAGCCCTCATCATCGAGACGGTGCTCCCGGAGCTGGAGGATGAAGCAAACCGTCTGCTGGGCCAGATGACCGATAACCGGATGCACGTAAAGATGGAGACCCAGCGGGAGAAGAAGACGGGCGGCGCCCAGGAAACGCTGGATATCAACATCTCCGACGAGCTGGGCACCCGACCTTACGAGCTGTACAGCGGCGGGGAGGCCTTTCGGATCAACCTCGCGCTGCGGATAGCCCTTTCCAAGCTGCTGGCCCACAGGGCCGGCGCGCCTCTACCCATCCTCTTCATGGACGAGGGATTCGGCACCCAGGACGGTCCCGGCCGGGAAAAGCTGCTGGAAACGATCAACGCCATACAGCCCGACTTTGAAAAGATTATAGTGATAACCCACATCGACGAGATGAAGGAGGCCTTCCCCACCCGCATCCAAGTGACCAAAGGCCCGGAGGGCTCTACCTTCTCCGTAAACTAACCCAGCCGCGATTTCATACAACACCTCTCGCCTTCGTGATATCCTAACCACCGAAAATGAGGCCCAGGCAGCTTATCCAGACGCGCGCCCTCACCAAGCTCTATGGTGAGACCATCGGAATCGACTCCCTATACCTGGACGTGGCCGAAGGCGAGACCTTCGGTCTCTTCGGTTACGATGGGGCCGGCAAAACAACGATTATTAGCCTGCTGCTCGGACTGATTCAACCGACCTACGGCGAAGCGGACGTGCTGGGGTTCGATACCCTTAAAGACTCCTACCTGATCCGGTCGCACTCAGGCTGCATACCCGGTAACTTCAACTTCTACGGTGGCCTTACCGGCGAGGACTTCCTGAATATGTGCGCCAAGACGCGCAATAAAGGGTCCGAGCGAAGGACGGAGCTGGTGGAAAGGCTGGGCGTGGATACGTCCACTCACTTCGACGCATACGCCATCGGCGACAAGCAGAAGCTGGCCCTCGTCCAGGCGCTTATGCACGATCCTCCCCTGCTGATTCTGGACAACCCGTTGGGCGGTCTTGATCATCCGTCCAGAGAGGCCTTCACCGAGATCTTGATGGAGGAGCGCGATCGGGGGAAAACGATACTTCTATCGACGAACTCCCCCGCTGAGATCGTCCGTCTGTGCGATAGGGTCGGCCTTCTTCGGGAGGGAGAGTTGATAGAGGCAAAGGCCATGGACGAACTCAAGGACCTCCTGGGCCGGCGAGTACGCATTACATTCCGAGAAAAGGTGGACCTGGAAGACATCATAACCGAGGACGTCCGCTTCGTGAGCCATGACGGCCTAGAGTGGGTGCTGGCGGTGCGTCGGGAGATGGGCAGCCTGATAAGACGTATAGGCCAGCGCCGGGTGGCAGACGTGGTATACCTCGACGATGCCGTAGAGCAGGCTCTAATCGAGATGCTTAAAGGGGAGCCCCAGCCGATGCTGCTATGAGCCCAAGCCTGCTGCTTCTAAACCTCAAGACAAACCGGACCGGCCTTGTGGGGTGGGCCCTCTTCCTCGGTGCTTACGCGCTGTTCGTGGTCTATCTGTATCCATCGATAGACGACGCGTCGTATCTCGTGGACCAGCTCCGAGGCCTGCCCTTGGAGGTCCAGACGGCCATCGGGCTGGGCGAGGAGACCCTGGAAACGGTGTTTCCCCAGGGAGAGTTCTCGTTCTACGGCGCCATGGCCACCCAGTACCTGGTCTGGTGGCCGGTGTTTGTGGGCATATACGCCATCCTGTTCGGCTCGGCGGCAGTGGCGGGAGACGTCGAATCGGGCGTAACCAACATTCTCCTCTGCCAGCCGTTGCGGCGATACAAGATCCTGCTATCCAAGACCTGGGCGTTCATGCTAGTCCTGTCGGTGCTCGGCGTCATCTCCTGGAGCGCAGTTATGGCGGCGGCGGTGGTCAATGACATAGACGTGTGCGCGGCCAAAATGGCGATAGCCCATGCCGTCGGCATGTTGCTGGTGCTGGCGATTTTCAGCTACTCAGTGATGGCCTCCTCGATTTTCGGTCGGGCTCGCAGCGCGTTGGGAATGGCAGCCCTGGTCACCTTTGCTTTCTATATGATCAATTTAATGGCCCCCACCTTCGGCGAAGCCGGTTGGCTGCAAAACGGGTCATTGTTCTACTTCTACCAGCCCTTCCGGCTGCTCACCGATGCGGAAGTCAACTGGGTGGGGATAGCCGCCTACGGCGGGATAGTCATCGGGTGCCACGTTGTCGCCCTGTACGCCTTCCAGAGGCGAGACCTGGTCAGATAGCCGCCGTCCAAAATCTTGACCGGCCCACCCTGTAAAGCTATGCTTTGAAGGCGCGGGGCGTAGCGCAGTCCGGTAGCGCGCCACGTTTGGGACGTGGAGGTCCCGGGTTCGAATCCCGGCGCCCCGACCAGACACTCTTAATGTTACCTTCGAACCGGGCCGGTTCACGCATCTAGACATCGATACGGGAGGTGGTATGGATGCTCAATCTGATCGGTAAGCTCTTCGCCGTCATCGGACTCCTCACCGTGCTGGGGCTGGCCGCCGTCGCTGTGGTGGTCGCCCTGCTGTGGTGGCAGGACAGGCAGTGGCAGGAACGCACCGAATACAACGATGAGTAGGTGACTATGACTCAATCTAATGACGGCTCCGTGATCACCATCCGTGCAAAGAGAGTAATCGATGGGCTGGGTGGAAAGCCTCGAGAAGGCTCGGCCGTGCTTGTTCAGGGCAGCCGCATCGAGGACATAGTCGGTATCGGAGAGGCCCCCGCTGCAACGGTTCACGACTATTCGGACTGCACGGTGTTGCCCGGCCTCATCGACTGCCACACCCACACCAACATGCCGGGCAACGGGCGGACGGGCGAAGACGTGGACGGAGAGTCGGACAAGATGCGTCTTGCCCGGGCTCGAGAGAACATCCGCGCGGCGTTGGAAACGGGCTGTACGACTCTCTGCGACAATGGCGCCTGGAACCGGACCGGGTTTGACCTCAAACGGGAGGTCCAGGAAGGTACGATAACCGGCGCCGACGTTCTGGTGTGCGGCAATCCGATAACCATCATGCGGGGTCACTGCTGGTTCATGGGAGGCGAGGTGGAAGGGGTCGATGGGGCCAGAGAGAAGGCCAGATACTTCCTGGACCAGGGCGCCGATTTCCTGAAGACCATGACCACCGGCGGCAGCACCCTGGGGACCAAGCCCTACGCCGCAGCCTTCAGGCCGGAGCAGCTCGAGGCCATAGTGGAGGAGGCGGGAAAGCGGGACAGGTATACGGTAGGTCATGCTCGCTGCAAGGCTGGCATCTCGATGGCTACCGATGCAGGTTTCAACATGATCGCTCACTGCGTGTTCGCCGACCCAGACGAGAAGTACAACTTCGATCCGGAGCTGGGACAGAGGATGGCCGACAAAGGGGTGTGGAACAACCCAACCCTCCACATCTGGCGGTCCCGGGTCGTCGAGCTGAAGGCTATAGCCGAAACACGAGAGCTCGACGCCGCGGAGCTGGAGCAGATCGAACAGGGCGAGAGAGCCTTCCGGGAGAGGACCGACGAATGCGGCCGGCTCCTGGAGATGGGAGTGGGGTTCGTAGCCGGGTCGGACTGCGGCTGGGGAGTCTATCCCTTCGAGCACGCGGTTGCGTGGGAAGCGGACGCTCTCGTAACCGCCGGACTCACTCCGATGCAGGCCATTTTGGCCTCAACCAGCGATGCGGCTAAGGCCATCAGGATCTCCCGGCGGGTTGGAAGCCTGGCGCGGGACAAGCAGGCGGATATGCTGGTCGTGCAGGGCGACCCGTCGGAGGATATCGGCGCCCTTAGAAACGTGGTGCAGGTCTACAAGGCCGGCAGGCCCGTACTGGACCCTGCCACCGCTAGCTCTTGAGGCTGGATACAGCCCCGGCTATCGTCTCCAACTCCTCTTCCGTGTTGAAAAAGTCGGTTGCGAACCGGACGCAACCCAGCTCTGTCACGGCCCGTGCGACGATGTTGTGCTCAGTCCACAGCCGCTCGACGGCGGGTCCGCACTCGACCCCATCGAGCCTGATGGATGTCAGACCGGTGACGGCCGGCCCTTCTTCCGGTGTCAGCAGCGAGACGCCGGGTATCTCCGTAAGCCTGGCCTTCAGTTGACCCGCCAGCTCCTTGTTTCGGGCTTCGATATCCGCCATGCCGACCTCTTCGATGAACCCGATGGTCTCGTTGAACCCCACGATCACCGGGGTACTGGTGGTGGTCAGCCCGTACTTGTCCGTCGAATCCGAATCGGGGGTCAGTGCCAACGGCTGCTCTTCCGAGTCCACGGCGTAGTATCCGACCTGGGCGGGCTCGATCAGTGGCACCAGGTCCCGCCGGATGTAGACGGCGCCTGCACCATCGGGCCCCAGCAGCCACTTGTGGCAGGGTATCGAGTAGAACTCCACTCCCAGCGAGGGTAGATCAAGCTCGATGTGGCCCGGGGTCTGAGCGCCGTCCAGCAGCATGTAGATGCCCCGTCCCTCGGTGAGTCGCCGAAGTTCTGGGACCGGCATGCGAAGCCCGTTGGAGTACTGGATATGGCTGAACACCAGCATGCGGGTCCGGGAGGTCAGCTTCTTCTCCACGTTGCTGACGATGTCATCCCAGCTGTCGTCGTGGCTCAGGGAGACCACCCTCACCTTGACGCCTTTGCGCCGCTGCAGGTACAGGCAGGGGATCATCACAGAGCTGTGCTCGATATCGAAGGTGATGATCTCGTCGCCCTCTTCCCAGGGGAAGCCGTTGAGCACGATGTTGAGGCCCTCGGTGGTGTTCTGGGTCAGCCCGATCTCCTCTGCGGTCGCATTGAGGAGCCGTGCGATGGACTGCTTGGCCCGGTCTTTGATCTCGTGGGAGCTCTCCAGTACCGGTTGGCTGGTGGGGCCGTTGTAGCTTTCGTATTCCAGCCGCTCTCTTATCGCTTCGACCACCGGTGTGGGAGTCGGACCGGACCATCCGGTGTTCACATAGGTCATTCTCTGACAGGTGGGGATCTGCTCTCTGAGGCGCGCTATGTCCATTGGATACTCCTGATAGGTGGGGAAATTGGGGCGAGTATACCACAGGCTATTCCGGGACCACCGCCCTACCGTACCTGTCCTCCAGCCGGACTATATCGTCCTCTTCCAGGTAGTCGCCAAGCTGGACTTCGATGATCACCAAGGGGGAACCACCATCGTTTTCAATCCTATGCACCGCTCCCCTGGGAACTTCAACGGTGGCGCCAGGTACAAGGTCGATGGCCCGTTTGTCAGCGATCGCTCTACCGCTTCCACCAACTACCGTCCAGTGTTCATGCCTGTGCTGATGGTACTGGAGAGAGAGCGCTTCTCCGGGGGCCACGGTCAGCTTCTTTACCTGGTAACCCGGGCCTGAACCCAGTATCTGATAGACGCCCCAGGGACAGGATACCGGCTCTGATTCTGACATCTCCACTCCAATGAGACCAGCTTGGATTCCAGCGATCTTCAATTATGCGGTCGGCACGTTGGCAAGTCTACCGGTCCAGGCTCCTAAGCCCACGGGGATAGTCCGTCAACACCTCGGACCCGTCCTTGGTGACCAGGACCATGTCCACGGTATTGAAACCTCCCACGCCCGGCGCGGAGATACCCGGCTCCATGGAAGTGATCATTCCCTCCTGCAACACCGTATCGTTGTAAGACCTCAGCTCGCCCATCTTCTCCCTGCCCCACCACGGTCCCATCAGGCCGAAGGAGTGGCCGGTCCCCATGCCTTTGCTGCCGCCGTAACCGGCATCTTCGAAGTGCTTGGTGGTCAGCTTATCGATGTCCGAGAACTTCACCCCCGGCTTGATCGCCTCTAGGGCCCTGTTGACCGCCTCCTGCTGCACCTCGTTGGGCCGTTTCATCTCCTCGGGGATATCACCCAGAAAGTAGCTGCGACCCAGGGTACTGAAGTACCCCATGATTACGGGACAGGCCGTTACACCGGCCCGTTTCCCTCGCTCGATCCGTGTCGAGCTTGGTCCTGCATGCCCCCAGTCGCGACCCGAGCCTGCCCGGCAGTAGAAGGGATAGGGTTGGAACTCGAAGTCGGGGAAGCGTCTGGCGAACTCGGTCCCCGAAGCCTCGATCATTGCCCTGGCTACGTCGATCTCGGTGGCGCCAACCTGAATCGCTTCCTCGGCGGCCCTAACGCTGATTACGCACAGCTCCGCGCCATGCCTCGATAGGTCGATCTCCTCCTGTGACTTGACAAGCCTCTGGCGTTCTATCTGGTCCGAGACGTCCACCAGCGTAAACGCGGGCAGAGCTTTGCTCAGGGCTTCAAACATGAACACGGGCATCCAGTCGGCCTCGATGCCTATCTTCCCGCCTCCTATGCCCCGCTCGGCCAGCACGTCTTTCATCATCCGCACACAGCCGTTCAGCGGGGTCTCATAATCGTTGTAGTCGCGAACATCGGCTATCCAGGTGAAGTCCTTGACCCGCCCGACCTCGGTGTTGGCGGTAATCATCGCCGGCTCTTCGTTCAGCGGCAGTACGGCAGCCACGAAACGGCCGTTGGGCTCGGCGAAGAAGAACCCTCCCAGGTAGACCAGGTTATGGACCGAGGTCACGATGGTACAGGCTACCCCTTCCCGGTCCATCGTCTCCTTAAGCTCCGCTACTCTCCTCTGCATCTCCTGATCGCTGAATATCCTGGGCATGCTGTGCTCCTACGGGTGTTCATACACATTCACTGAGATTGAACGGTATCGCTTGAATCACTTTCGAACGGGCCAATGGGAAAGGGAACTGCCAAGCGTAGTTTAGGTATCGCCTTCGGCTAAATCAAGCTGTGGGGCATGTATACTGTGCGCGGCCCATTCGGCCAGGAGGAGCAGATTGAAAATCGATATAGATGCCGTGGACCATTTACTCACAACCACCAGAGGTGTTCGTAAACGGATCGACTGGGACAGACCCGTGGAGCCGGAGGTCATCGAGAAGTGTATAGGGATCTCCATGCAATCTCCCGTTGGTTCCCTGGCCCAGAAGCGGCACTTCATCGTGGTTACCGATCCCGAGAAACGCAGGCAGGTGGGCGACGTCTATCGCAAGGCCTGCTATCCATACCTGGAGGAGAGGAAGAAGCTGGCGGCTGGGCTGCAGGACGAGTCCGAGGCGAAGCTCATCAGCCAAAATCTGGTCCTGGCGGAGTATCAGGCCGACCGCATGCACGACCACCCGGTGCTGTTCATCCTGGCGCTGGACGGGCGGGTAGAGAATGACGAGCCGTCGATCCAGGCGGGGTTCTACGGTTCGATCCTCCCGGCGGCTTGGTCGCTGATGCTGGCCCTCCGGTCTCGAGGCATCGGTTCCTGTTGGACGACCCTTCACCTGGTCCACGAGGCAGATGCGGTCGAGGCCCTGGGGATTCCGGAGGATATTACGCAGGTGGCGTTGATCTCGGCCGGCTACTACACGGGCGAGGACTTCAAGCCTGCCAAACGATTGCCTGCCAAAGAGCAGATACATTGGGACCGATGGGGCCGCCACGAGCCGTAAGGGCTTGTATCAAAAGCACGTATGCTTTTGTCCCAGCCGCCCGCCCTCGGACGATTTGGTAATTGGGGGAACGTCCCCCAAGCCCCCTGCCAGAGGGAAGTCTCCCTTTGGACTCCCTAGACGGAGAGTTCTGAGACAAGCTCGTAAGCGCAGCTATCCCCTAGGTCTCGGTCTTGCGACGCTCGGAAGCCCTCAGATCGTCGGGATTGGGGCCCTGATCAATTACCACGTCCACCACCGCGGGTTTCCCTGAAGCAACCGCCTCGCGTAAGGCGTCTGGCAGGTCTCTGGAATCCGTGACCTGGACTCCGTAGGCGCCCATGCCGCGGGCCATCTGCCCATGGTCGACCTGGATGAACTCGGAGGCGATGAGCCTGTCCGACTGGTGGTGCCGGACCATCCCCAGCCCCGAGTCGTTCAGCACTACGTAGACCACCGGTAGGTCGTACTGGAGAGCGGTGTTGATGGCGTGCACCGACATCATGAACCCGCCATCGCCGGTGACGCCTATGACAGGTCGGTCCGGATTGGCGAGCTTGATCCCCAGGGCTGCAGGCAAGCTCCATCCCATTCCCGCCAGTCCGCCGGGGCAGAAGAAGGTGTTCGCGCGCTGGGACTGGTACAGGTGACACATCCACACCCGGTTGTTGCCAGCGTCCAGGGTGAACATGGTGGAGGGATCGACCGACTCCTGCATGGCCCGAACGAGCCGCTGGGGAAGCACCGGCGACGACTCCTGGGTAAGCTCCGGGTCGGCGTAGTAGGCAGCTCCTCGCTTCTTCTCCTGCAGGGCCCCTACACGAGCACTCACGTCCACCGGCGATTGAGACAGCGCGTCTCCCGACGCATCGATTATCTGGCCCAGAATCTCCCTGGCATTCCCGATAAGTCCAACATCGATGGGGAAGGTCCAGCCGGCGTTACGTTCCTCGATGTCGATCTGGATAATGGTCTGCCGCTTGGGATCGAAGACGCCGGGGTTCTCGCCGACGGTGTCCTGTGTGGAGAGCTTAGCGCCCACTATCAGCAGCAGATCGGCCTCACCTACCACCTGGTTGGCCGCGTTCTGACCGAACACTCCCACCATGCCCAACGCCTGGGCATGGGTCTCGGCGATGGCGCTCTTTCCCTTGTAGGAGGTGGCCACGCCCATGCCGTACATTTCGGCCAGATCCTGCACCTGGGAATGGGCCTTGGACAGATGCACGCCATTGCCTGCAATCAGCACCGGGCTCTTCGCCGACGCCAGCATCCCGACCACCTTCTCGATATCCTCCGGCCGGGCCACCGGGGGCGCCGTATTCAGATAGCCCCGCGTGGGGTGGATGAAGGGTGGAGACTCCAGGTCTACGTCGCCGATGAAGGAGGCGGTGCGCATGAGGACGGCAGCCGGCCCGGGTCTTCCGCTGGTAGCGTGCTTGATCGCCAGCTGGGTGCCGAGGGCAGCCTCCTTGGGATTAGCGGCCAGGGTCGTGTACTTGGTCATCGAGCGCAGGATGCTCAGCAGATCGATGCTGCCGTACTCTCCGACTCCCGATTGGTTGGCCGGATGCTGGCCCATCATCCAGTCGCTGGTATCGGTCAGCACGATCATCGGGGAGCTGCTGGCGAAAGCCTCCATGATACCGAAGGAGGCGTTGGACCCTATAAACACCCCCTGGCCCATCACCACGGCCGGTTTGCCCGTGGCCCTACCGTAAGCATCCGCCATGATGGCGGCGGCCTGCTCGTGTCGGGCCAGGACCGCCTTGACATTCTTGGACTTATCGAACAGCGCGTCGTAGATCTGTCCGGTGGAGCCGCCGGGAATACCGAACACGTACTCGACACCGGCCTCTTCCAGGATATCGGCGATTACGTGGCTGGAGTCCGCCATATCATCCTCCTACATACTGCAGCAAATCGAAACTTGCCATCTTATGTCAACGTGAGTGTCATCTGCCAGGGAAACCTGTCAATCCTAGCACGAGCAGGCCCGGTGAGAGAACAGGCTGGAGCACATCTCTTCAAGGTGCTATCTGACCTTGCCCAAAAAGTTGGAACGTCTCAGTCCCAACCATCCACCCTCAGACGGTTTTTGTGGGGGACACATCCCACATACCCCCCGGTTGGAAACGGAGATTCTGACGTTAGTAATCGGTTGCATAACCGAACTCAGGCCGTCCTTAGGAAGAAAAACCCTCTGGACTCCCTCAACGCCGGCCCACCCCAGTCATCTTGGCGTCTTGACACCCAGCTTAGTCGGGCATACGCTCAGTTCCACAACTCTCCTTGGGAGGTCCCCATGGCACAAACATACTCCAGCGACAATAAATTCCTAGTTTCCCTCGGATTCGACGTGGATGGGGTCACCTGGTGGGTGGAAAGCCCCGAGCACATGCGCCGGCCCTCCCTGGTATCGATGAGCGAGTACGGTACCAGGGCCGCCGTGCCCAGAATCCTCTCGGTGCTGGACGAGTACGACATCAAGGCCAGCTTCTACATTCCGGGCTACATCGTCGACAACTACGAAGAGATGACCAGGGATATCTTCAGGGCCGGCCACGAGATCGGTCACCATGGCTACAACCACGAGTCCCCCTCGGGCCTGGACCGGGAGACTGAGCTGGACGTGCTCAAACGGGGCATCGCCAGCATCGAGAGGGTCACAGGCGAGAGACCCCAGGGCTACCGGGCCCCTTCATGGGAGCTCAGCGAAAACACCCTGCCTTTGCTGGCTTCCCTGGGGTTCAGGTACGACAGCAGCATGATGGATGAGGACATGCCCTACGAGCTGGACACCGACTCGGGCAAGCTGTTGGAGATGCCCATAACCTGGATCCTGGACGATTTCCCCTTCCTAGGTTACATACCCGGTGCAACCGATGCCTCGACCATGGCAAGCCCCGATCAGGTCTACAACGTCTGGGCCAGCGAGTTCGAAGGCGCCTACAGGTTCACCGGGTACTTCGTCTTGACCATGCATCCCCAGGTGATAGGACGGCCCGGCAGAATGCTGATGCTGGAGCGCCTGATCAAGCATATGCGCTCTTTTCCCCACGTGGAGTTTGTGAGAAGCATCGATCTGCTAGAGGCCTGGCAGGCTAGACGCTAGCTCGACTCCTGGCTGCAAACGTCCAGGGCTGTGAGGGCCAGCACCCTGGCGCACGTGGTCATTTCGCTGATGGAGATGTAGAACTCGTCTTCGTCCTCCGACGGAACGCCGAAGCCGCCGGCAGGTCCGTATAAGACGCAGGGGATGCCGGCCTCCCACATGTGGCTGGTATCGCCCGCAGAGTAGGCGAAGGGCAGGATAGCCCCAACGCCCTCGGGGGCCTCGCCGGTGACCTCCTCGTGGTGCCTAGCCACCGACTGGACGACGTATTCATCCGTCGGCACGTCTATGGGGGGCATGACCAGCCGCCTACGGCCCTTGAAGAAATCGGGCGGCGGTATCTCGATGTCGTAGCTCAGCTCCGGGTCCTCGGCCTTCAGCCGGTCAAGCGCCCTTCTGACATCGGCTACGATGCTTTCGACGGTCTGGCCCGGAAGGAAGTGGACGTCGACCATGATGGTGCACAGGTCGGGCACGTAGGGAGGCTCGTTCAGCACGTAGCCTTCGCCGCGACCGCCTATGATGCTGCCCACGTTCAGCCTGGGCATTGCGGGCATGTCGTCACGGGGTGTGAAGGTGAACCGTACATCGTTCAGAGCCTGGACCACCTTCGCCATCTTTTGGACCGCGTTCACGGCCTCTTCCGCCATACTGATATGGCCCGTGATGCCGTAGGTATGTATTGCCATGTGCAGAATGCCGCTGTGAACGGTGGCCACTTTGCCGATGCCCGTCGGCTCGGGGAACACGGCCATGTCGGGCCTGGGGCCGTTCTGCACCAGGTGATATGTGCCCTCTCCACCCTGGGTCTCTCCCACGACGCAGGCGACGATCAGGTCTCCCTTTAGCCGCACATCCGACCGGCGCACCGCCTCCGCGGCCGCGATGAGGCTAGCGAGACCTCCCTTCATGTTCTCGACGCCTTGGCCATACAGCCGGTCGCCCTCCACCACCGGCGTCCACGGGTCCCGGGTCCACTGGCGGGGTAGGGAGTTGATATCGGTGTGGCCGTTGAGCATCAGGGACTTGCCGCCTCCCGAACCTTTCAGGGTGGCGATGGCCTGCAGGCGGCCCGCCTCCACCTCCTGGAGCTCCACTTCGTAGCCCCGCTCTCGAAAGTATCCGTCGAGGAACTCGGCGACGGGGGTCTCTTCCGTCTTGAAGCTGGGAATCTCTATGAGACGGAAGGCCAGGTCGATCATCGCCTGTTGGTCTACTCCGTCGAGAACGCTCTGTTTCGTCGGTTCGTCCATCGGGACACCTCGCTTGGGTTGATAGTCTCGATCGACATTTTACTCCATCTCGGCAGTCACCCACGTTGTCAACGGAAACAGGCCGTTATGTTGAATGTCGGAAACGACGTTCACCGTCGTCTTGCACCCGCGTTGACCGGATAACATACCCTGGATATACTTGCCGCATCCTGCCATGGGAGGGGATGTATGGCTAGAGCGAAAGTAGACTGGCACGGCTCCTTTGCAGTTATCGTAACCCCCTTTACCGAAGACGGTGACATCGATGAAGCCGGCTATCGAAAGGTGGTCGATCTGGTGATCGAGGCCGGGTGCCACGGCATCATCTCGGCCGGCAGCACGGGCGAGTTCTTCCTTATGACCCACGACGAGCGAAAACGGGTCTTTTCCATCGCCGTGGACGAGTCCGCCGGCCGCATACCGGTGCTGGCCGGCACCTCGGCCACCCGCACCTCCGATATCATCGATATGAACCGCTCGGCCCTGGAGATAGGCTGTGCCGGGGCGATGATTCTGCCTCCTATCTACATCGGCATCGAAGAGCGGGAACTGCTTACCTACTATCGAAGCATCGCCGAGAGCTCGGACCTCCCCATCATGCTCTACAACAGCCCCGAAGCCGTAAGCAACTATCTCAGGCCTCACGTAGTCCGGGAGCTTATGGACCTGGACACCGTTGTGGCTATCAAGGACTCCTCCCTCGATCTGCGCCAGCTCAACGATTTGGTGAGGTTCTGCGGCGACGAGATCCGTATTTTCATCGGTCTCGAGGACCTGCTGCTTTCCGCCCTGGCGGTAGGTGCCGTGGGGGCGGTGGCAATGATGCCCCAGGTGATCGGCCGCATCGCCGTCGACCTGTACGAGCTGGCGGCAGCCGGCGACTGGGAGGCCGCGAGGAAGGTCCACGACAAGATGGTCCGCACCTACGACCTGTTCAACGTCGGCAGCGGCTACATCGCTATCAAGGAGTCCATGAACCTGCTTGGCAAGCCGGGAGGCTTCTCCAGACCGCCAATGCTGATGTTCACCGACGAACAGAAGGCCCAACTGCGAGAGATTCTCGAAGACGTGGGACTGCTGGGCCCCTCCGCCGTAAAGGCAGCCGCTTCTTAAGGGCTGGACCGTACCCATGGCCGACACACCCGAAACCCGTACAGCCCATCCCTATCATATGCACGATTCCATCTCCGACCAACCCGAGGCAATCGCACGGGTGCTGGGGAGCCAGAGCGACGCAGCCCAGGAGTTGGCCAATCGGATATCGATGGCTGACCGGGTCCACCTAGTCGGCATCGGGACCTCCTGGCACGCCTCGCTGATCGGAGAGCACCTGTTGAGGGAGGTTGGCGATCAACGGGATGCCCGGGCCTGGAACTCGTTCGAGTTCCGCGCATATCCCCCCACCCTCACCGACCGGGACCTGGTCATCGTCATGGCTCACACGGGCACTACCACCTACTCCAACGAGTCCCTGGCCTACGCTCGAGAGTCGGGGGCCGTGACGGCCCTGGTAACCGGGCTGGACTCCAAGGCGGACTTGGCCCTCGCCGACGTTGTGCTGCGCACCAGCTACGGAGAGAGGTCGGCCGCCTATACCGTTAGCCATACAGCGGCGATGACTGCTCTAGCCATGGTTGCTGCCAGGCTGTCGGGTGACGCGGAAGTGCTTTCGGACCTTGAGAAGCTGCCTTCGCTGGTCGAATCGGCCCTCGCACTGGAACCGGAAGTCCAGCAGGTGGCCAGGAAGTATGACGATATGCGTTGGTACGCATTCGCGGGTCCCGGCGCCAACGCTGTCACCGCCTACGAGATAGCCCTCAAGATCAACGAGGCGGCCTACGCCATAACCACGGCATACCAGTTGGAACAGTACCTCCACGGCCCCTTCGTAGCCACTACGGAAGGATGTCTGGTAACCCTGGTCACACCGCCCGGTCCCGGCGTCGATCGGTCCAACGAGATAGCCAAGGCGGTGAAGGAGACGGGGGCCGAGCTACTGGTAGTCCAGGAGTACGGGCCCGGCGAAATAGAAGCGGCGGATGCGCGACTGAAGCTGCTCCCAACACCCGACTTTCTTACACCCATCGTCTATCTCGTCCCGCTGCAGCTGTTGACCTACTGGCTGGCCGTGGAGCGGGGCCACAACCCCGATACGTTTAGAATGGACTACGCCACCCACGACGCCGCCCTCAAGCATACCGTCCTCTAACCCCAAGCTATGCCAGGCACAGCCACAGTACCACCGCTGGCTCCCTATCGAGTACTAGACCTCACCGAGGGAGGCGTCAACTGGTGCGGCAGGGTCCTGGCGGACCTCGGCGCCGACGTAATCAAGGTCGAACCTCCGGGAGGCAGCCCAACCAGGCGCACCGGTCCCTTCTACGGCGGGAAACCCGATTCGGAGCGAAGCCTCTTCTGGTACGCCTACTGCCTCAACAAGCGAAGCCTCACCATGAACCTGGAAAGCCGGGACGGACAGGAGGTGTTCAAGAAGCTGGCCGCCACCGCAGACATAGTCCTGGAGTCCTTCACACCGGGATACATGGCTGATCTAGGGTTGGGCTACGGCGACCTCAGCAGCATCAACCAGGGACTGGTCATGACCTCCGTAACACCCTTCGGGCAGACGGGGCCCTACTCTCAATACAAGGCCACCGATATCGTAACCTGGGCCATGGGCGGCATGGAGTACCTCACCGGCGATAGAGACCGTCCTCCGGTGCGAATCAGCTACCCCCAATCCCAGTTTCACGCCGGTGGTCAAGCCGCCGCCGGCTCGATGATCGCTCTCTGGCACCGCAACAACACGGGCGAGGGACAGCACGTCGATGTCCCCATAGAAGTTGCCGTCATCTGGACTCTCATGGATGCCAGCCCCTATCCTCCCCTCCACAAGGTCAACATGGAGCGGGCGGGCATCTACAACTACTTCAAGAACGTCGATATGCGCTCAGCGTTTCCCTGCAAGGACGGTTACGTCAGCGCCAGCATCTGGGAAGGTTCGACCTTGGCTGCCCTCGTCCAATGGATGGACGGAGAAGGAGTGCTGCCGGATCGACTGCGGGGCATGGACCCTCTTTCCTGGGACCTCTCCGATCAGGTCGAAAAGGGGGAAGACGTAGCCACCTTTGTCGGCAGCATCGAAGGGGACGTGATCGATTTCTTCGCCGACAAGACCAAGGCCGAGCTGTTCGACCGGGCGATAGAGAACCGTATGCTGCTGACCCCTTGCAATACCGTCGAAGACGTCGCTGAGGACGTCCAGCTGAAGGCCCGGGACTTCTGGCTAGACGTCTATCACCCGGAGCTGGGCGCCAACGTGACCCATCTGGGTCCCTACATCAAGCTGGGAGAGACGCCACTCCAGATACGGCGACGGGCGCCCCTCATCGGCGAGCATAACATCGAAATATATTCCGATGAGATGGGCCTACCCGTCGAGCAGATACGTCATGCCACCAGGCCTTCGCCACCATCCCAGGTTTCCGGAACGCGCTCTCGGCGCAGGAAGGCCGACATCCCCGTGCCAGGTGGCGCCACCGCCGGCGTTTCCAGGGCCTTCGAAGGAATCAAGGTGCTGGACTTCACCTGGATCGGTGTTGGGCCGGTGACCATCAAGTACATGGCTGACCATGGGGCCACCGTCGTACACGTAGAATCGGTAACCCGACCGGACGGGCTGCGCACCGCTCCTCCGTACAAAGACGGTAAGCGAGGCATCAACCGAAGCCAGTTTGCCGGCAACTTCAACTCCAACAAGCTCGGCCTGGGCTTGAACATGGCCAAGCCGGAGGCCCAGGAGCTCATCAGAAAGCTGGTGGCGGATTGGCAGCCGGACGTCGTCGCAGACACCTTTACGCCCCGGGTCATGAAGAACTGGGGGTTGGACTACGAAAGCCTGAAGAAGATCAAGCCGGATATCATCTGCTTCAGCGCCTGCCAGCAGGGCCAGACCGGCCCTCATCGCAAGTTCGCCGGCTTTGGCATGCAAGCGGCGGCCATGGCCGGGTTCTATCACGTCACCGGCTGGCCTGACCGGGAGCTCTCCGTACCCTATGGCGCCTACTCCGATTTCATCAATCCCCCCAACGGCATCTCAGCGATCTGCGCCGCACTGGACTACAAGAGACGGACCGGCAAGGGCCAGCGTATCGACCTGTCCCAATTCGAGTGCTCCACCCACTACCTGGCACCGCCGATAATGGACTACCTGCTCACCGGTAACATTCTCGGTCGAAATGGAAACCGGGACGAGGTGTACTGCCCTCACGGCGCCTACCCGTGCAGAGATAAAGAGTTTTCCTTTGACGGTCAGAAGGTAGCCAAGATAGGCGGGGCTTGGTGCGCTATATCGATTACCTCCGATGAGGAGTGGCAGGCGCTCTGCGACGCCATGGACAACCCGGCCTGGACCACGGATTCTCGCTTCTCCTCCTTTCTCAATCGCAAGAAGAACGAGGACGAGCTAAACCGGCTGATCGGCGAATGGACGGCCAACTACGAGGCCCGGCCTTTGATGGAGATGCTCCAGGAGGCCGGGGTGCCCGCCGGGGTGGTACAGAGCCAATCGGAGCTGTGGGAAGATCCCCAGCTAAAGCATAGGGAGTATTTCCAGTGGCTCGACCACACCGAGTGCGGCCCCATGCCCTACGATGGCCTCCAGTTCCACATGTCCAAGACCCCCGGCAGGCTGCTGAAAGCCCAGGCCCTCATCGGCGAGCACAACGATATGATACTGAAGGAGTTCGCCGGTCTGTCCGACGACGAGATAGCTCAGCTCATCATCGACGAGGTGCTGGAGACCTCTTGAGACCAGCCCCCTCGTCCATGCCGCATCCCCTTCTACCGGGACATCCGCGGCGGCAACAGAGCAACCACCCATACGCCATAACCTAAAGCGAGACGACCAGGGAAGAGGACGGGCGGATAGTAGTACAATAGTCGTCGCTTCGGAGTACCAAAGCAAGGACCACAGATGCGACCCATAGCCGAAATAGCCGAAAAATTCGGCCTGGACCCCAAGCTGGTCATCCCTTACGGGCACTACAAGGCCAAGGTTCCCCTCGAAGCCATCCACACTGGAGGCCATCGGGGTAAGCTGGTGGTCGTAACCGGCATCACGCCCACCCGGGCAGGCGAGGGCAAGACCACCACGACCGCCGGTCTAACCCAGGGCCTGGGAAAGCTGGGCAAGAACGTCGCGGCGACGCTGAGGGAGCCTTCCCTCGGCCCTATCTTCGGCATCAAAGGGGGCGGCACGGGCGGCGGCAAGGCACTGATCCTACCCGAGGACGAGATCAACGTCCATTTCACCGGAGATGCCCACGCCGTCGGCTCGGCCCATAATCTGCTGTCTTCGCTGGCGGACAACGCGGTTCAACGGGGCCAAATCGAGGGGATGGAGGCGGCGGGGCTCACCTGGCGCCGGGTAACCGACGTCGAGGACCGCGCCCTGCGCTCCATCATGACCGGCATCGGAGGAACCCCGAACGCTCCGGTGCGAGAGACTGGCTTCGACATCGTCACCGCGTCCGAGATCATGGCCGTGCTGGCGTTATCCTGGGACCTGGAGAACTTGAGGTCCCGCCTGAAACGAATAGTGGTCGGGTTCACCCGGGACGGCACTCCGGTAACCGCCGAGGATGTCAACGCCGTAGGCTCGATGATGTCCCTCTTGCGGTACGCCATCCAACCCAACCTCGTCCAGACCGGCGAGGGCCAGCCGGTGCTGGTGCACACCGGGCCTTTCGGTAACATAGCGCACGGTTGCAGCTCGGTGGTAGCCGACAGGCTGGCCCTGGGCTACGCCGACTACGTCCTCACCGAGGCTGGCTTCGGCGCCGACCTGGGATTCGAGAAGTTCATGCACATCAAGGCCCGGTTCAATCAGCTGGAACCCCATGCCGCCGTGCTGGTGGCATCGGTCAGGGCGCTGAAGTCCCATGGCGGCGTCCGGGTGAAAGAGCTGGGCGTTCCAAATGCCGATGCGGTCCGAAAGGGCACGCCTAACCTGGAGCACCTCATCGGCGTGATCCGCTCATTCGGTCTGCCGGTCGTCGTGGCCATCAACGAATTCCCCACCGATACACCCGATGAGATAGCCGCGGTCAAGGATGCAGCCGAGGGCGCCGGCGTGTACGCCGCCGTCGAAAGCCGCGGATTCACGGAGGGCGGGGCTGGTATGACCGACCTGGCGGAAGCTGTCATCGGCGCAACGGCCGGCTCCCCTCCCGATATCTCCTACCTATACCCGGAGGAAGCCCCTATAGAGGACAAGGTATCCGCCCTGGCCCGCAACGTCTACGCCGCAGATGACGCAGCCTGGAGCGCTCCGGCCAAGCGCCGGCTGAAGGGTTACGAGGAACTGGGGTGGGGAAAGCTGCCCGTCTGCATGGCGAAGACCCACCTCTCCATCTCCCATAACCCCAGGCTCAAGGGCAAACCTTCCGGCTACACCTTCGAGGTATCGGACGTTCGGGCCTCTCCAGGCGCCGGGTTCATCTATCCCCTGGCCGGCGACATGGTGACGATGCCAGGCCTGCCGGGTACCCCCAGGGCGCTGGATGTAGACGAGGCGGGCAACATCCTGGGCCTGTAGCGCTAGCCGGACTTGCCGACTACGGCGAATCCGTACTCCCGGGAAGCGTCCTCCAGCCAGCGGGCCAGGTAGTCGGCGAAACTGCGTCTCACGATAATATCGAAGGACGCCGTACCGTCTTCATCCTTAAGGGGACGTATTACCGCCGCCGTCTTGGCAAAGTTGGACTGGGCGCACAGGCCCGGCCCGAACACCCGGGGATGAAGGTCCAGGGAGCAGCCCTTGGAGAGCGCCTCTCGTGCGTTCCGGCCTCGAAGATTGATGACCGTCTGGCCGCCGCTCAGGTCGACAAGGGCGTAGAACCGGTCGCCCAGTGCGTTTCGAAGCGCCTCCTCTACGCCCGCCTGCTCGTCAGCGCCCGTCAGCAACAGCCACTCGTTGGGCCCCAGCCACAGGGCCGCAACCCGATCGCTTTCAGATACCACATTGGGCTCGATGGGCAGCCGTGCACCGGTTGCGGCCTCCACAGCCTCCAGGAAAGCAACGTCGGCGGGGTCGACTCTAAGGTTCAGATGTCCCAGAAAGGGGCGCTCGGAGAGCTGTACCCCGGCGCCGGCAGACTGGACCACGCCTTCGTGCCGAGCCATGAACTCCACCAGTGGCGACTCCAGGCGAGGGCCGTCAGTCATCCTGCCGTTTCCTGTCCGGATCGTAGAACACCGGGCTGGCGACAACCGCCGGAACGGCAGGGCCGTTCCCCTCGGATACGTACACCAGATCGCCCATGCGAGAGCGTCCGCCTTTGATGAGCGCCAAGGCGATCGAACGGCCCAGATAGGCGCTGTAGTAGGTAGAGGCAACGTGCCCTATCATGGGCACCGGCGCCGCACCGTTGGGGTCTTCGATCACCTGGCCTCCGTCGGGAAGCACCTCGCTGGGATTTTCCGTCAGAAGGCCCACCATCTGCTTCCGGTCCCATCTCACGGAATCGGGCCTGGACAGCGAGCGCTTGCCCAGAAAGTCCTTGCCCTTTGCTACTATCCAGTCCATGCCCAGGTCTATCGGATGAACCGATCCATCGGTGTCCTGGCCGACTATGATGAAGGCCTTCTCCGCCCTCAACTCGTGCATCGATTCGGTGCCGTAGGGCGCTATGCCCAGCTCTTCGCCTGCTTCGATAATCGACTCCCACACGTAGTGGCCGTAGTTGGCGTTGACGTTTACCTCGAAGGAGAGCTCCCCGGTGAAACTCACCCGGAAGACCCGTGCCGGGACGCCGGCCACCGTACCTTCTCGGAAGGACATGAATGGGAAGGCGTCGCGAGAGAAGTCTATGTCATCGCACAGCTTGGTAATCAGCCGCCTGCTGTTGGGGCCGACTATCGACATAGTGGCGAACTGATCGGTAACCGAGGTGAGATAGACCTTCAGCTCCGGCCACTCAGTCTGCAGCCACCTCTCCATCCACGACATCACGTTGGCCGCGCCGCCGGTGGTCGTATACATGAAGAAATGGTCCTCGGCGATCTTGCCCGTGACCCCATCGTCCATGACCATGCCATCCTCGCCCAACATCAGGCCGTATCGACAACGCCCAACGCCCAGCTTCTTCCAGCCGTTGGTGTAAATCCGGTTGAGGAACTCGGCGGAGTCCAGGCCCTGGATATCGATCTTGCCCAGGGTGGACTGGTCCAGCAGCCCTACGCTATTGCGGGCCGCCAGGCACTCCCGATTGACGGCCTCGTTCATACTCTCGCCGTTCACCGGAAAGTACCAGGGCCGCTTCCACTGGCCTACGTTTTCAAAGGGAGCGCTGCGGGCTACGTGCCACGGGTGGATAGCCGTCTTTCGTACCGGGTCGGCCAGCTCACCCACGTTCCTTCCCGCGATCGCCCCCATGGTGACGGGTGTATAGGCGGGCCGGAAGGTGATGCTTCCCACCGACTGGATCTCCTTCCCCAGGTGCTGGGCGAGAATTCCTATGCCGTTTACGTTGCCCAGCTTGCCCTGGTCTGTGCCGAAGCCCAGAGTGGTGTACCGATTGACCAGCTCCACCGAGTCGTAGCCTTCCAGGGCGGACAGCACGATGTCCGCCGCGCTCACGTCCTCCTGGAGATCAACGAACTGCTTGTGCTCTCTGGTGACCGGATGCCTGGACGGCACTCCCCACATGGCCTGGATAGGTCCCTGGTGAAACTCCGAAGTGGAAGGAGGTTCCGAGCTTACAGACCCGTCCCCGAATCCGGCGGCACGGGCAGCCTCAGCGCCGGCAACCGCTCCTTCGGCCAGGCATTGGGCCAGGGGAAATGCTCCGTTGCAAGCCCCGGCGGACCGCTGGCCCACCACCGGCCCTTCGGGCACAAAGCAAGCGAGACCGGCATCGTAGCGGGTCGCGCCCCGGGACTGGCAGTGCAGGTGAACGGTGGGGTTCCATCCCCCCGAGACCGCTACCAGGTCACATCGCAGCCTCCTGCTCCCGGGCTGTACCCTGCTCCCGGAAGGATCGAGCGGGGATATCTCCACGCCCGTCACCCGCTTCTCCCCCTCCACGTCCGTAACGACGTGGCCATTGATGACCTCGATGCCCCGTTCCCGCACTTGCGAGACCAGGTCGCCAGCGGAATCGGAGCGCACGTCCACCACAGCCCGCACGGTAATATCCGCATCCAGCATGTCTATTGCCGTCTGGTAAGCGGTATCGTTGTTGGCGAACACCACGGCTCGAGATCCCGGTTTGACACCATGTTTGTTTATGTAAACTGAAATAGCCGAGGCCTGCATCACCCCGGGACGGTCGTTGTTGGGGAACACCAGCGGCCGCTCGATGGCCCCTGCGGTCAGCACGACCTCCTTGGCGCGGACCCGCCACATCCGCTCTCGAGGCCCCCTTCTTTCTGCGGGCGGAAGGTGGTCGGTGCGCCGTTCCACGATGGCCAGGAAGTTGTGGTCGTAGTATCCGAAGACGGTGCTGCGAGGCAGCAGCCTCACCTCATCCATCGTCGAAAGCTCTTCGATGGCCGAGGCCACCCATTCCGAGGCGTGGGCGCCATCGATGAGCTCTTTGCCGGCCAGCAGGCTTCCCCCGAACTCGCTCTGTTCGTCGGCCAGGATAACCCGTGCGCCCGTTCTGCCCGCCTCCAGGGCTGCCGCCAGTCCGGCGGGCCCAGCCCCGACGACCAGAACGTCGCAGTGAGCGTTCATTCGGTCGTAGTAGTCGGGGTCCGGCTTTCGTGGAGACTCGCCGAGGCCGGCGGCCTTTCGGATGAAGGCTTCGTAGGTCTTCCACATCCCCTTGGGCCACATGAAGATCTTGTAGTAGAAGCCCGCGGGCAGGAACCGGGACAGGTGGCTGTTGACGGCGCCGATATCGTGCTCCACGCTGGGCCAGGAGTTGACGCTCCTAGCCTCGAGACCATCGTACAGCTCCACCTCGGTGGCACGAAGGTTGGGAATGGCCCGACCGCCCCGGCCGACCTGCAGAAGAGCGTTCGGCTCCTCCGCGCCGCTGCCCACAATCCCGCGAGGCCTGTGGTACTTGAAGCTTCGCCCCACCAGGTGGACCCCGTTGGCCAACAGCGCCGAGGCCACGGTGTCACCCTGATACCCTCGATACTCCTTGCCGTTGAAGCTAAACCGGAGTGGCCTCTCCCGGTCTATGCGCCCGCCGGCGGCGATCCGAAAGCGCTGGGTCACTCGAGGCCTCCCGGCGGCGCCTGGCCGATCTTGTACACGGACTTGAACTCGTAGGTAACGGTGTCCCTCTCAGCGTTGAACCAGCGCCGGCAGCCGGCGGAGTGTACCCACTGTTCCAGCTCCCGTCCGCTGGGATTGTTACGCATGAAGAGATAGTCGGCCCACTCCACGTCGGAAAGAGCTTCAGGCTCTTTGGGCCGCACGATGTGGGCCTCGCCCCCATAGGAGAACTCGGACTCCTCCCGAGGGCCGCACCAGGGACATTCGATGAGCAGCATATCGGCAATCTCCCTCAGTGGGCCACCGCGGCTGCGCCGTGCTCGTCTATCAGGTATCCCGTAGTGAACCTGTCCAGGTTGAAAGACTCGTTGAGACGATGGGGCTGATCGTTGGCGATGGTATGGGCGAACACCCAGCCCGACCCGGGCGTGGCTTTGAATCCGCCGGTGCCCCATCCGCAGTTGAAGTACAACCCTTTGACGTGGGTCTTGCCGATTATGGGGCTGGCGTCGGGACAGATATCCACGGTGCCGGCCCATTGTCGCAGCATGCGGAGGCGGCTGAACATGGGGAACAGCTCCACCACGGCCTCCATGGTCCCCTCGACTACCGAGAAGCTGCCTCGCATGGCGTAACCCTTGTAGGAATCGATGCCGGCGCCGATGATCAGCTCGCCCTTGTCGGTCTGGCTTACGTAGGCGTGTACGGCGTTGGACATCACCACTGTGTCCAGGACCGGCTTCACGGGTTCGGAGACCATGGCCTGCAACGGGTGGCTTTCGATGGGCAGCCGGACATCGGCCATCGAGGCCAGGACGCTGGAGTTGCCGGCGACCACCACCGCCACCTTCTTTGCCTTGATGAATCCCCTCGATGTTTCCACGCCCACGACGTGATCGCCCTCGCGTCTTATGCCGGTCACCTCGCAGTTCTGGATTATGTCGACTCCCCGGGCGTCGGCGCCCCGTGCGAACCCCCAGGCCACGGCGTCATGTCGGGCAGTACCGCCCCGTCTCTGGAAGGATGCCCCAAGAACCGGGTACCGGGAATCGGGCGACGTATTCATTATCGGCACCAGATCCTTGACCTGCCGTGCGTTGAGAAACTCCGCATCGATCCCGTTAAGCCGGTTGGAGTTCACCCGCCGTTTCGTGTCCCTCACCTCCTGAAGATTGTGCACCAGGTTCAGCACCCCTCGCTGGCTGAACATCAGGTTGAAGTTGAGCTCCTGGCTCAGCCCTTCCCACAGCTTCATCGACCATTCGTACAAATGAGAGGTCTCGTCCCAGAGGTAGTTGGACCGGATGATGGTGGTGTTCCGGCCTACGCTGCCACCACCAATGTATCCCTTCTCCAGCACGGCAACGTTGGTTATGCCGTGCTCCTTGGCCAGGTAGTAGGCCGTCGCCAGCCCATGGCCCCCGGCCCCAACGATGATGACCTCGTACTCTTCTTTAGGCTGGGGATTCCGCCATGCCCTGGGCCACTCTTCGTGGTGGCTGAAGCTGTGGCGGATCAGTTCTAGGAGTGAGTAATTGCCCATGACAACGCAGCCGAGTATATCACCTTATCCTGGTCGGCAGAGAGATGGGGTTCCTATACGGCAGAGAGGGGACGATGGGCTACGACTTGTCCTCTTTGGGCCTGGCCGTGTAGTCCCCAAAGGGACCGTCTCGCCACTGGAGCGCGGCCCGAAGACCCTGGGTGCGACCGATCTCCTTGAATTTGGCGTTGGCTGCCGAGTAGTGGGTTATCGTAACCGTGTCGGTGGCCAGCTTTTGTGCCACCGCGTGTCCCATCAGGTCCATCACCTTGTTGATCAGGGACTTGTGGGGCATCGACAGCTCCAGGGGTACGTTGGCTATCCGGCCGGCCAGCGTTCTGACCTCGTTTTCGAGATCGTCAGCCGGGACGGCCTTGAGGATGAGCCCGATCTTCTCGGCCGTGGTCCCGTCGAAGGGGTCCCCGGTCATCATCAAGCGCTTGGCCCACTGAGGCCCCACCAGGTAGGTCCACATGTGGTTCACCACCGACTCGATGCCCCGAACGTCCGGCGTTCCGAAGGTGGCGTCCTCGGCGGCTATGACTATGTCGCAGGAAAGGGCCAGGTCGGTGCCGCCGGCCAGGCAGTAACCGTGGACCTGGGCGATGATGGGTTTGCTAAGGTGCCACAGCCGGTTCCACTGGGAGGTGATATGGCGATAGGATAGCAGGTTGGAGGCCAAGTCTTCTTTGCTGCCGTCCCTGGGGGTGATATCGTATCCCGCCGACCAGGCCCTGCCCGCGCCCCTCAGAATCACCACGCTTACGTCGTTGTCCCCGGCGGCCTCTTCTGCCGCGTCCACGATATCGTCGATGAGTCCGGCGCTCAGCGCGTTCAGCTTATCGGGCCGGTTCATCGTGACAGTGGCTATTTTGCCGTCTTTTTCATACAGTACGTTCTCGTAGGCCATTACTTACCTCTCCAGTCTATGTCCTCTTTTGGGCCACCCGACGATACTAGCCGCTCCAGGGCATGTCAACACCAACTGCCAGCAAGCCGATCTGCTCCAACCTCCTCAGCGCCTTCGATATTGATACAATGCTGACGGGCATATAGAAAGGCCCCAATCAAGTGCGACGATACCTCTACTGCCATTTCCTGCTCCTCTTTGCCGGTCTCATATTTGCCGCCTGCGGTCAGGGTGAAGTCGAACCGGCCCCACCGGGCACGTCACCCTCGGTTACGTCAACTCCAGAACCAGAGGAGGCCGCTCCCACCCCCTTGGGGCCCCAGCCCCTGCAGGAGCTGAGTCTGGAGCGCGCCTTCGCCGGAACGACTTTCCGGCGGCCGACGAACCTGGTCCAACCCGACGACGGACAGAACAGTATCTTGGTCACCGAGCAAGCGGGGATCATCAGCGCTTTCTCCACCGATCAGGAGGCCGTGAGCGCCCAAATCTTCCTAGATATCACAGACCGAGTGACACAGGCAGGCAACGAAGAGGGCCTGCTGGGCCTGGCTTTCGACTCCAACTACAAAGATAACGGCTACTTTTATGTCTATTACTCGGCCCTCGGATCCCACCTATCGGTGATATCGCGCTTTTCACTAGACTCCAACGGTACCGGCCGCGCCGATCCGGATACCGAGCTGGTGATCCTGCAGATACCCCAGCCCTTTACCAATCACAACGGCGGCCAGCTCACCTTTGGGCCGGACGGATACCTGTACATCGGGCTCGGAGATGGTGGTGGCGGCGGCGACCCCGGGGGCCACGGCCAGAATACAGAGACGCTGCTGGGCGCCATCCTCCGCATCGACGTCTCCGAATCCACGACCGATAATCCTTATCAAGTACCGCCGGACAACCCCTTTGCCGGGGTGGATGGATTTAGAGACGAGATCTGGGCTTACGGGCTCCGCAACCCGTGGCGGTTCTCCTTCGACCCCGTAAATGGCTCTCTGTGGGTTGCCGACGTAGGACAGAACAAGTGGGAGGAGATAGACCTGGTTGAGAGGGGTCGGAACTACGGCTGGAACATCATGGAGGCCGAAAGCTGTTTCTCTCCCAGCTCCGGCTGCGATAAATCGGGCCTGGATCTGCCGGTGTTGGCCTACGGCCACGATGAGGGATGCTCGATAACCGGCGGCTACGTGTACCGAGGCTCGGCGCTGCCGTCCCTTCAGGGCGCCTACGTCTACGGAGATTACTGCTCGGGCAAGATCTGGGGGCTGAGGTATGACGGCAATTCCGTAACCGAGCACAAGCTCCTGGTTGACTCCGATCTGCGCATCGCCTCCTTCGGCGTGGACCTGGCGGGCAATCTGTACGTCCTGTCCCTCAACGACGGCATACACATCCTCGTTCCCGCCGAGTAATCAGGTGCATTTCCCTATATACTGAGGCCGGTCCGTTAGACGAGGGAGCAGCATGCCCGAAATGACCGGCGGCCAAGCCCTGGTCCGCTCCATTTACCAAGAGGGTGTCCGGGTGATCTTCGGGCTGCCCGGCGTACAGCTGTACCATGCCCTGGACCCCATCACCGACTATCCCGACCTCCGTTTCATTACCACCCGGCACGAGCAGGCCACCACCTACATGGCCGACGGCTACGCCCGTGCCTCTGGGGATATCGGCGCATCGATGATGGTGCCGGGTCCGGGACTGCAGAACGCCTCGGCGGGGATCGGCAACGCCTACGCCGCCTCGTCCCCGGTCCTCGTCATAGCGGGCCAGATCAACCGCGACCACATCGGCAAGGACATCGGTATCCTCCACGAGATCAACG
Source organism: Dehalococcoidia bacterium (assembly GCA_965197645.1). Lineage (GTDB taxonomy): Bacteria > Chloroflexota > Dehalococcoidia > Plut-88900 > Plut-88900. The sequence goes on from OZ240219.1 coordinate 2,754,534, forward strand.
ACCAGCTTGACACCGTCAGGTCGATAACCAAGTGGAGCGCTCGCGTTCTGGACGCCAGGGATATCCCCGGCGCCATCCACGAGTGTTTCGTGCAGCTTCGCACGGGCCGGCCCAGGCCGGTGGAGATAGAGATTCCGCCCGAAACCCTGGCCGAGGCAGCCGACGTGGAGCTGCCCGAGCCGGGCGTGTTTCCTCCCGCTCCCGTCGATGCCGGCGCTGTTCAGGACGCCATCGATCTCCTGTCCAACGCTGAGAGGCCCGTCATCTGGGCCGGCGGCGGCGTGCACTCCTCCGGCGCCTGGCAGGAGCTGCTGAGCGTGGCGGAACATCTGCAGGCGCCAGTGATCACCACGGCCGAGGGCAGGGGCGCCATATCCGATCGTCACTACCTGTCGATAGGGGTCACGCGGGGCCGGTCAACGGGACAGGTGATGGACTCGCTGCGGGAGTACTTCACGACCTGCGACGTTGTCCTCGCCGTGGGCACCAGGTTCGCCACGGCCGAGTCGCCCGCATCGCAGAAGGTAGTGCAGATCGACGTAGATGAGGACGAGATTGGGCGGAACCATTCAAACACCATGGGCATATTGGGCGACGCCAAGGTTGCCCTGGCACAGCTGGGGGCGGCACTACGCAGCTCGATTAAACCCCGACCATCGGTCCGAGATGTGACGGAAGCGATTCGGGCTGACCGCCTTGACCCCAATAAGCAGATAGAATCGCTGGGGTCCTACGTTCGGGTGTTGAGAGAAGTCATGCCCGACGATGGGGTGCTGGTGCCGGACATGACCCAGGTCGGTTACTACTCCAGGGCCTACTATCCGGTCTACGAACCCAGGACATACTTCACCTCCTCCTACGCCGGGAACCTGGGGTTCGCCTATCCCACGGCCCTTGGGGTCAAGGTTGCGAAGCCGGATGTCCCCGTCGTATCGATATCGGGAGACGGCGGCTTTCTATTCAACTCCCAGGAGATGTCGACCGCTGCCCAGTACAAGATTGGGGCTATCGCCATCGTCTTCAACGACAACGCCTACGGCAACGTCCTCAGGGACCAGAAGACTAGTTTCGATGGCCGGACGGTGGGTGCGGAGCTTCAGAACCCGGACTTTGTCAGGCTGGCGGAAGCCTATGGGATAACGGGTGTTCTGGCGAGAGGTCCAGAGAAGCTGGGCGCAGCCCTGCGCCAGGCGATAGACCGGGATGAACCAGCCCTCATCGAGGTCCCCTTGGGACCGATGCCCTCGCCCTTCTAGCCTACTTGTTCCGGTCCTTCAGGATGGCCATCGCCGCGTTGTGCCCCGGCGCGCCGGTGATCTCTCCACCGGGATGAGTGCCCGAGCCGCATAGATACAGGTTGTCCACCGGAGATCTGTGTGCCGGACGGCGGGAAAAGTACTGGCTGGGGATCATGTCCAGGTGCCTGATGTTGCCATCGGTCATGCCCGTGTGGGTCTGAATGTCCTGGGGTGTCTGCAATGTCCAGTCCAGCAGGATGTCGCGGAAGTTGGGGGCGTACTGGCTGAAGGTCTCGATCAGATTCTCCGCCACCTCCCGGCCGGCCTCCTCCCAGGAACCGTCTTTGATCTCGGCCGGATAGTACAGAGTCCAGCTGGACATCACGTGCATCCCACGGGGCGTCAGCGTCGGATCCCAGATAGAGGGGATCTGGACGTGCATAATCGGGTGCATGGAAGGTCTGCCGGCCTTGCAGGCGTCCCAGCTGGCCTGAAAGTAGTCGACGCTGGGAATTATCTTGGTGTAGGTTGCCCGTTTCGGATCGTACCCATCGCCAAGGTAGCGGGAGAAGTCGGGCAGCTCTTTGAGCGCGGCCAGGAACTTCACCGGGTTGGCCTGGGTCCTCAGGCTCTTGATATGCCCGATGAAATCGGAGTCCAGGTCCGACGAGTCGATGAGGGATAGGTAGGTGGTCTTGGGGTCGGCGTTCGAGATCACTATGTCGCTGCGCAGCTCTTCCCCACCCGCCAGCCTGACCCCCTGGGCGACTCCACCGTCTATCAAGACCCGCTCCACCTTGGCATCCGTCCTGACGTCGACGCCCTGGGCCTGGGCAGACCTGGTGACGGCCTCGGCGACCTTGCTCATCCCGCCCACCGGGATGCCGAAGTACTCTTCCTTGTTGAAGCGGCCTATCCACGAGATGGCGCAGGCCGATAGCATACTGCCGGGAGCGCTGATGTCTCCCATGTCCTGCGCGTTGGCGAACACCGCCTTCACCCTCTCGTCCTCGAAGTACCGGTCCAGCAGGTCTCTAACGGAGACCGTCAGCATCGTCTCCCACACCTCCTCGTCCCGGGTCCCTCGCACCGACTCGCTGATCTCGGCGTAGGTTGGAGGTTCAGTGAGGAAGTAGCGGTGGAGTATGCCCCCGGCCCGCTCCCAGAGCGATGTCCATTCCCCGAAAGCCTGCGCGTCGTGCTCCGAGTATCGGCGGATCTCCTCCTGGGTCTTCCGATCGTCCCGCCAGAGGCTCAGATGGGAGCCGTCCGGGAAGGGATGAAAGCTGGCAGGATCGTAGCTGTACACCCCGTAGCCGTAGTCCTGCAGCTTCAGGTCCTCGATTATCTTGCCCTGGAATACGTGACAGACGTAGGGGCAGTAAGGAGCGGTGAATCCGGGCGAGATCTCCTCGCTTACTATCGCTCCGCCGGTCCGGGGCAACCGGTCCAGCACCAGCACTGAGAGACCGCCCCGGGCCAGGTAGTTGGCGCAGATCAGGCCGTTGTGTCCGGCCCCGATGATGATGGCGTCGTAGCGTTTGTCTGACATGGCTCGCTCACCTAGGTGTTGTAGGCTCCATCCTGCCAGCCCCAGGACTCTCGCCAGGATCCGTCAAGGCCGTCGAAGCGGCTGAGCTTGAGCCCCGAGATATCGAAGGAGCACTTGCCTTCGGTTACCAGCTGGGTCACGGCGATCCCGGTGGCCGGGCACAGCCCGTACCCGTGGGCCGATGCGGTGACCAGCACAAACCCGTCCGGATCGTCCAGCCTATCGATGATGGGGTACTGGTCCGGCGCCTGCTCCACGATGCCCGCCCAGCTCCGAAGCACCGGCGTGTTCTCGACGCCCGGCAGCAGCTCGGCCAGCCTGCGGGCTATGTTGCGAATGAGGGGTGTGGTGGGCTTGGAGGGCTCGCTTTCCAGGTCCACCTCGGTCCACTCGTGTGCGCCGCCTCCGAAGATCAGGTTGCCCCGCAGCGTCTGGCGCCCGTACAGCCCATTGCCGGCCAACGCTATCCCAAATCTAGGCTCGAGGGGGACGGTGCAGATTATCTCCACCCTTGCAGGGGCTACCGGCACCTTCACACCGACCATCTCTGCGATGAGGGCAGTTTGCGGACCGGTGGCGCATACCACGGTCTCTGTGCTTATGGGCCCCTCCGTCGTATCCACGGATGTAATTTTGCCCTGCTCCATGTTGATACCCGTAACTGCCGTCCTCTCCCTCAACCTGCCTCCCCTGTCCAGGAACGCCCAACCGTAGGCCTGTACGGTGCGCTGGGTGTTGCCGTGGCCTCCGTTGGGCAAGAGGGCGCCGCCCAGGGCCTTTTCCGAGATGCCGGGTATCATGTCCTGCACCTGCAGAGCATCTATCATCTCCGCCTTTACGCCGAAATCGGATGCCTCGGACTTTTCCTCGTAGATGTGGCCCATCTCCTCCTCGGACATGCCGACGTGAAGCCGTCCTTCGTGGACGAACTCTACGGGATAGCCCAGCTCCTCCTCCAGGGTCGGCCATAGCTTCAGCGACTCGATGGCGATGGGCACGACGGGCGGCTCTCCGATTCGTTCGCTGATCATACCGCCGTTCCTGCCCGAAGCCTCGGACCCCACTGTCCCCTTCTCCACCACCACTACGTCCAGGCCAGCCTTGGCGAGATAATAGGCTGAGCTGAGGCCCGATACGCCTCCTCCAACGACCACGACGTCTGCGCTATGGTTAGCCATCTTCCTTTCCCGCATCAGCTTCCGCGGTGAAGCTGCTCCATCTGCTCTGTAGGGTATCGGAACCACTTGACCCAGTCTGAGCGTACCTGCTCCGTCTCGTCCTGAGGCCACATGACCTTCAGAGGTATAGGCCGCACCGGGGCGCGGTAAGAGGGCTGCGGTACCCGGGAGATGTCTTCTCCGGTGGAACGGGCCACCAGCATCGCCACCTCCTCCCGGCACCTCCTACCCTGGCAGTAGCCCATGCCCGCCCTGGTGACCCTCTTCAGCTGGTTGAGGTCCACGGGGCCGGCGGCATTCATCGTCTCCATGTTTCTGCGGTCCATCGGTTCCGAGGACCAGTGGAGATAGCCGGGCGGTGATGTATCGATCAGGTCCCTACGGCTGACCTCTTCGCACTGGCAGATGGTAGGCTCCATGCCTCCCGCTGCTATGAGAGATGATAACCAGGAATCGACATATTGGGCTTGAGACTCGTCTGCAGGTACATAAACGGGTCCTGAACTCGATAGGCCCAGCGCTGCGGCGGAGGCCGCCACGCCCTGAGAGATAGCGATATCAGGCTTGGCGACCATGGCCTCGGTGAACCCGCCGCCGTCGCCGACCACGTACACGTTCTCGATACTGCTCCTCATGTGGCCGTCTCTATCCGGCGCCCAGCCGCCGTGCCCGGCGCGGTAGCTCAGGTCGCAGCCTGTGACGTAGGGCAGCTCAACGTTGGGCACCAGGCCTATAGCGAGGCAGACGGTATCACAGTCGATCTCCCGAGCGGTCCCACCAATGGGTCGATGCTCCTCGTCCACACCGGTAATCACGATCGACTCCACTTCTCGATGGCCCTTGACCTGCACCACAGTATGAGAGACATAGAAGGGTACGCCCCGAGCTTCTATCTCGGACCGCAGTGCATCCTCGCCTCGTACCTCGGGGGCCACGTCCACGATGGCGGCAACATCCATGCCGTTGTCCAACGCCAGTTTTGCGGTGGACAGCCCTAGGTCTCCGGAACCCAAGACCACAATACGTCGCGCCGTCAGGGACTGGTACCGGCTGACCAGCGATTCCACTGCGTTGGCCCCCATTACCCCAACCAGCTCGCGGCCGGGAAAGGCCAGCGCCAGGTCTCGGGTGCCGGGTGCCAGAATGAGCCGGTCGTATTCCAGCATCCAGGACCGCTCCGCATCGGCCAGGCCCAGAACGGGACTATCCAGCTGGCGGCTGTTCTCCTGATTGCGGAAGCTCCCCCAAACTGAGACCCCAAGCTGCACGTCGACGCCATGCTCCTGGGCCTCGTTCAAAAGCTGGTTGGAAGCCACTACCCGCTGGAGCATCAGGCCCCTGTCCGAGACCGTGGGCATCATGCGCTGACCGTAGAGATAGGGGATGTCCATGCCCATCATCGACAGGCTGATCGGGTTCTCATCGATCAGGACGGTGTGAGCACCGGCCCGAGCCGACTCTATCGCCGCCGACGCCCCCGCCCGCCCTCCACCAACCACTACCAGCTCCGCTCTATCCATCATGCCCCCTTCGATACTAGGAAGATGCTCTACTCGGTACTGAGAGGATGGCCTTCCCCCGGTCCAGGACCCTGTTGCCTTCCTGGTTTTCGATCCATAGCTCGCATTCCACCAGGGTCTCTTCCTTCTCGGTGCGCTTATCGGCCACCCGGCCCTTGCAGGTGAGATCGTCCCCCGAGAACACAAACCCGGTATACCGAAAGGCGAGCCGCTTCAGCATGGAGTCTATTCCCGTCCAGTCCAGCACTTGTTGGGCCAGAAAGGCGCCCATCTGCTGGCCGTCCAGGACCGGGGCTCGCATCCCTATGCTGCTGGCGTAGTCCCTATCGTGGTGGAGCTTGTGAAAGTCCCAGGTCGACGCCCCGTACATCATCATCGATACCGAGTCGACGTGTTTCGACAATGAAGGTATCTCGTGCCCGACCTCTACATCCTCGAAGCACAACCCGTTTTCCCGCATCGGAGCTACTTCTCCTCCCGAAATCTGGCTATCATCGTCTCGTGATTGATGGCCAGCAGCTCCCCCCGCTGATTGGTGTAGGTAATATCGTATTCAAAGAAGTAGAGGGTGCCCGTGCTTCCCCTCTTTTCGTATACGTCGGTAGTCTTCCAGCGGGCCGTTAGAACGTCGTCAGGACGGAAGGGTTGGAAGAACTCGTAGTCGTTGGCGGCTCGTATCTCATTTCCGATGGAGAGCCGGTACTGCCGGGCCGGCCCCCCGTTTTCGTCCAGATCGCTCCCCTGATAGTAGATCGTTTCGCATACGAAGGTAGGGGGAGCGATTATCCCCCCGTAGCGGGTGTTCTTGGCGAACTCCTCATCGGAGTAGAGGGGGTTCTCGTCTCCAATGGCCTGGGCGAAGCACCGGATGGCCGCTCTGCCTACCTCCTCGGGAGCGGTTATATCCATCTCCCTGCCCAGCATTCTCTCCCGCAACTCAGATATGTCGGGTCTCTCAACCATAGTTCGTTCTCGAGAAGAGGGCCAGCCGCGATCGGTACCGTCTGCATCTGCGACGAACAAAGCCGGGATGCAAAGGCCGACTTCCTCGGAGGGTCGGAGGCCTTCTAGGCCGCCCCAGCTTTTCGCATCGCTAGGCCGGCGATCAGGTACATGATCACGTAGACGATGACCCTGTAGGTCACTGCGGACCCGGGAGGTATGCAGATGAAGGACATGCCGGAGAGGCCCCGTTTGCCGATCTCGTGAGCGATTCTGATCACCTCATACTCGGTCAGGCCTATCGGCTCGGCCAGCTCTCCCAGGATGTCGCCGGACGCCGGCCCTGCGCCACCGAGAACGTCCATGTCGAAGTGGACGTAAACCCCGGAGGTCCCATCGTAGGCCCGGTCCAGCTCATTGACCACGCCCTCGATGCCCAGGCCGCTCCTGACCTCCCACGAGGAAATGAAGCGAGCGCCGTCGTTCAGGTACCTGCGGACCGTCTTCGCCTCCTCCAGCATGCCCCGCTCACCGATCTCCACCAGGTGCCTGGGGTGCATGTTCTCCATGAACTCGTACATCTTGTACTTCCAGCTCCCGCTGCCGGCAATCCGTGGATCGTTGGTGAGGAAGTCTATCTCCTGGGAGTCCCAGTGGGTATCCAGGCTTATGCAGCCCACTTCGCCGCCGGTCCGCTCCGCGATGGGCTTGGCGATGGCGTACGATCCCAACGGTGAGTTCTGGCCGATCACGACGGGGACCGCGCCCACATCGATGCAGTGGCCCACCTTCTCCTCTACCGACGCCTGGGCTTTGAGAATGTTCTCGGGCGATTGGTCCGCCATCACCTCAGGCGGTATATCCGCGTCCCCGTAATCAACCAGCTTCAGGTGCTCGAAGACGTCCAGATCGAAGTCCTGGATGTACCCGGAGCGATAGCGTATAGACTGCTGTCGCACCCGCTTAGGGGCTTCTATCCAGTGCTTCTTGTGCACACCGGCGTACTCTTCAGTCGAGGTGGCCACGTAGGGCGCCCCGATAACTACGACGTCCGCTCCCTTCAGCTCTTCCGGAGATCGTGCGATGGGCGCCGCCATAAACGAAGGCGTTTCTGGCGCAATCAGCGGCGCATCCCTGTCAGCGGCGAAGCTGGTCCTAAGAAACTCCTCCCAAGATGGATACTCCATAGAGCACATGGCGCCCCCTTCCCTGAACTGTAGCCCAATTAAACCTTTGAGCGATTTCCTAGTCAAGAAGGATACAGCGTATCGACCTACTCCGCCAGCCAGGGCATGAGCCAGCCGAACAGGCCCGCGAAAACCGCTCCGAGCCCGTATGCTTCCCACCAATCTCTACGGGCCTCCCAAAGCAACGCCAGCACGAGGCCGTTGATGGTCAGGAGAAGAACAAGGATGGTGAAGGCCAGGTTCGGGCTGCCCAGACCGTCGGCGGGGAAAAGCTGGTTCGCTGCGAAGAGAAACAGTCCCAAGACTGCTCCCACCAGCCCCCAAACGGCGAATCCCATCACGGGCACCAGCAACCTGAGATTGGCCGGCATCGAGGGTCTGCTGAGGAAGGCCAGGCTTTTGAAAGTTCCCCGGCTGGAGTTGGAAAGCATGATGCCCCAGGCGCTGGTGAACAACGTCCCCATTACCAGACCGCAGGCTGCCCCGATGACAATCTCCATAGGCTTTTTCAGTCGGGGAGTTCCACCGAAGAATCACATCCCGTCGTCCTGGTGACGAAGGCATCGATCCCGTGGAGGGCCAGCGCCTCTTGCACGGCTCGGCCCTCCGCCTCGCTCTCCACGAAGGCGTAAATGCTGGGGCCTGACCCGGAGAGATGCACGGATTCGGCACCCGCTTCTAGAAACCGCTTCCGGTAGCGCTCCAGGCTGGGAAACACCTCGTACAGCACCGGTTCGAAGGCGTTGAACAGATGGCAAGGCTCGACCCCGCCACCTCTCTGCAGGATACCGGCAAGCTCCCGGGTGGCCTCGCCCGAGCTGTAGCTGTCAGCCGATAATTTCGAGTACATCATGGCCGTCTTGTTCTCGATCTTCAGGGCCGGCGACACTAGGACCAGCCACCGCTCTTGCAATGCCGGCAGTTGGGTCAGCGCCTCGCCGCGTCCTTCCACCAGGACGGTGCCGCCGAGTATGAAATAGGGTACGTCCGATCCCAGCCGGGCCCCAAGTCCCTGCAGCTCTTCTTGGGTGAGCCCCAAGTGCCACAGAGCGTTCAAGCCCCTCAGCACCGCCGCTGCGTCGCTGCTGCCTCCCCCCAACCCGGCGGCTTCCGGTATGGTCTTTTCCAAGGTAATCCGGGCGCCACAGTCAACCCCCGATTCCTTTCGCAGCAGCCGGGCGGCGCGCAGCGCCAGGTTGGAGTCGTTATCCAAGCCGGGAACATCGCAGGTGAAGGCCAGCTCCTTGGCTCGGGTGAGAGTAATCGTGTCGGAGAGGGCTACAGATTGGATCACCGAGGCTATGTCGTGATAGCCGTCGGAGCGTTTCCCCAGGACCTCCAGGGTGAGGTTGATCTTGGCGTGGGCTGGGACAGTCACCGAATGATACGACATAGGCTGTCCCACTCCTCGATGACGAGGGTGCCAGCCCTGCGCCGGCCATCTATGCCAACCGCTTCCAGGGCCTCCTTGACCTCTTCGATGGGCATGCCGAGGCCGAGGGCCAAGGAGTTGTGAAGCTGTTTGCGGGGCGCAGTGAACCCGGCCCTAGCCACCCTGAAAAAGGCATCGATGTCCTTGACCATCGGCTCCCGGTACACGTCGATGGCCACCACGGCGGAACCGACCTTGGGTCTGGGTCGGAAGCTGGTCGGAGGCACCCGGCACACCACCGAGGGTCGGCCGTACACCTGGACGGCCACGCTCAATATGCTCCGCCGACCAGGCCCGGCCACGATGTTTCGGGCCACCTCTGCCTGTACCATGACAACCATCAGCGAGGGCTTGTTCTCCGCTTCCAGAAACAGGCGAATCGTAGGGCTGGCGATGTAGTAGGGGAGATTTGCCACCACTTTGTAGCTGCTCCCCACTAGGCCTTGGATGTCCGTCTCCAGAACGTCGCCGTGAACGACGCTGACGTTGGAATAGCGGCCAAGCTTATCGCCGAGCAGGGACACCAGGGCCGGGTCCAGCTCTATGGCTGTCACCCTGCCGGCCCTTTCGGCGAGGGCCTGTGTCAAGGTGCCCGTGCCCGGTCCCACCTCCACGATGGTGTCTTGTGGTCCGATCTTCGCCGCATCCAGGATGCGAGCCAGTACCCTCTTGTCCTTCAGGGTGTACTGGCCGAGGGACTTGCGATGCCGAGGTCTTGGTTTGGCCGGGAGGCCATTGCCGTCGGGTGCCTGCTTGTCCTGCCGGGCCGATAGGGTGGGAATCAGGTCCTCTCCACGGCTCAGAGCTTGAGCACCTTCTTGGCGTTGTCCAGCAGAATGCCCGGGCGGGCCTCCTCCCATATCGGCGAAGCCTCGAAGTCTCTGAGCCAGCGCTCGGGAGTGAGGGCCGGGTAGTCGGAGCCGAACATCACCTTGTGCTTGAGCAGGGTGCTGGCGTACTGGATGAGGTTGGGGGAGAAATACTTGGGGGACCAACCGGAGATATCCATGTAGACGTTGGGCTTATGGACCAGCACGGCCAGCTGCTCGTCCTGCCAGGGAAAGGCGGGATGGGCCATGATGATGGTGAGGTCGGGAAAATCCGCGGCCACGTCGTCGATGTAAGGGATCGGCTTGGTGTACTTGAGACGTATGCCTCCGCCGCCCGGCAGCCCCGCCCCTACTCCCGTGGTGCCGGTGTGGAACATGGCGATCAGGTCCAGCTCCACCATCTTCTCGTAGATAGGGTAGAAGCGATGTTCGTTGGGATAGAACTCCTGGGTCATGGGCAGGAACTTGATGCCCCGCATGCCCAGCTCCTTGGCCGCTCTCTCCACCTCCTTCACCGCCATCTTTCCCCGCCACGGGTCCACGCACCCGAACGCGATGAATGTATCGGGATAGTTGTGGGCGAAGCTGGCGACCCAGTCGTTGCTGTCGCCGCCCTCGCCCTGGGCGCTCTGAGAGTCTTCGGCCAGGACCACAGCCATCATGTCCAGCTTCTGATAGTACTCAGCCAGCTCCTCCTGGGTCTCGATCTCATCCGGAGACTTGAAGTACTCGGCCATCGCCTTGCTGAACCTGCTCTCCGGGGCGCCGGGCTGTTTGGGTGGGTGAATGTGGATATCAATGGCTTTGGGCACAGGACTCTCCTGGCGATAGATTCGGCCGTGCACCCCCCATCGACACTACACTATGACTTGCCACTCGGCGATGAGCTCCGGCCAGGCTCCCCTACGTCACCCAGAATGGACTACTTACCGCTGCTTCCTTCCGGACCTGACGGGGTTTGCGGTATTCTGCCGCGCAGGACCCGACCTTCAACACCCCTCGATCAAGTGCAACACCATAGAAATAGAAGCCTCAAGGGGGAGTTCGGTCCCGCTGTAGCGGATTGCGGGTTCAGGGCACCGCTAGCTCCCCACCTAGCACGACCACTATCGATGGTAGACCAGCTACGTAGCCTTGTCAACGTAACCGAGGCCCGCTCATCGTCCCGTCCGATTGACCCTCGTCCGTAGCCTATGTTAGGATTACGCACGGAAAAGCGAGTGTGCTATACGGCTTGTGGACCGGCGATCCGTTAGCATTTTTTGATTAATTTCTTCGTCCCTTGTTCCCTTCCACAAGCATTCCAGCGCCCGCCCTTTCGGTACTGTCCTATCGGCCTCTTTGCGTCAAGTAGGTCGGGGGCGTAACGCCGCTCGCTTTCCCGAAATACTGGGAAGTGTTGGCAGGCGATGAGAGGCAGCTTGGCAGCCCGCCTGGGCGGGATGGTCATACTCGGGCTGGTGGGGTTCGGCGTAGGGATGTCGGTCAAAGACATCCGCGTAGCCGAGCCATATGACCCGTGGATCATCCTCGGCTCCAGCCTCTTCGGCACGCTGACCGGATTTCTATTCACTCCCTACACCTTCATTCCCCTGTTCAAATGGGCCATCAGGGAGATGATAGCCCTGCCCATCCGGAGCCTGATCGCTGCTGTGGGGGGGCTAGTGATCGGTCTCGTACTCTCGATTCTGGTCCTCTTCGCCTTCTCCGTGACCGATCTGCCGGACCCGTGGGACAAGATCGTGCCGGTCCTCGTCAGCGTTCCCGTGGCGTTTCTGGGAGTCATGGTCGCCGTGCTGAGAGAAAAGGAACTTCTGGGCCTTATCTCGCTTCGTCAGGAGACGCTGGCGGGTGTCCCCGGATCCGCCGGCATGGGTGTCGGCCGAAACGGGGCCGGTATTCTCATCGATACCAGTGCCATCATCGACGGGCGGATCGCCGATATCACCCACACCGGATTCGTGAATCGGGACCTGGTAATCCCCCGGTTCGTGCTGGACGAGCTGCAGTACGTGGCGGACTCATCCGATTCGCTCCGCCGAAGCAAGGGGCGCAGGGGACTGGATGTACTCAACCGGCTCCGCAAGGACGAAGCGGTAAGCGTGGAGATACTGGACGTTGAGGTCAAGGACGTCAACGGCGTCGATGGCAAGCTGGTGACCTTGGCCAAGCGCTCCGACTATTCTATCCTCACCACCGACTTCAATCTGAACAAGGTGGCAGAGCTTCAGGGTGTAGAGGTGCTGAACATCAACGAGCTGGTCAACTCCTTGAAGCCCGCACTCCTCCCCGGGGAAGAGCTGTCCATCCAGATCACCCAGGAGGGCAAGGAGGAGGGCCAGGGTGTTGGATACCTGGACGATGGCACGATGATCGTCGTCGAGGGCGGGCGGGACTACCTGGAGACCCAGCAAACCGTGGTGATCACCCGCGTGCTCCAGACCAGCGCCGGCCGGATCATATTCGCTCACCTGAAGTAGGACGCTTTGTCACGCTCCACTACTCCCGAACACGAGCCCGCAGGCGCGGTGATACTGGCAGCCGGTGCCAGCCGGAGAATGGGCGGCCTGGACAAGACCTTCGCCTCTCTAGCCGGAAAACCGCTCGTACAGCACTCGCTGGACATTTTCCTGGCCTGCAGCGCCGTGGACCGGATAGCGCTGGTATGCTCCCAGGCCAACTTACAGAGCTGCAAAAAGCTGCTCGAAGGTGGCGGTTACTCCCGAAAGGTCTCCATCTGCGAGGGCGGGGCAAGGCGACAGGACTCCGTAGCGAATGGGCTGGCCGTCCTGCAGGGTTGTCAGTGGGTGGCGGTACACGATGGAGCAAGGCCATGCCTGCGCCCGGAAACGTTGGAGCAAGGCCTACGCCACGCCCTTGAACACGGCAGCGCTGTCGCTGCGGTGCCCGTCACCGATACCATCAAGGTTGCCGACAGCGAAGGCAGGGTGGTCGACACTCCGCCCCGGCAGGACCTGTGGGCCGTCCAGACTCCCCAGATCTTTCGCTATGACGAGCTGGTCGAAGCTTATGAGCGGATCGAAGAGGACGTGACCGACGACGCCTCCCTAATCGAGCGGGCCGGCGGGACCGTTTCCCTCTACCGGGGATCCTACGACAACATCAAGGTGACCGGCCCCCTGGATATAGAAATTGCAGAGCTGATTCTCAGGAGCAGGCCATGCCGATAGGAATAGGATACGACGTGCACCCCCTGGCCGACGGCCGCAAGCTGGTTCTGGGCGGTGTGGACATCCCCTTCGATAAGGGACTCGAGGGGCACAGCGACGGCGACGTGCTGGTCCACGCGGTGATCGATGCCCTGCTGGGCGCCGCGGGCAAGGGCGACATTGGGACGCACTTCCCTTCCACGGAGTCTCAGTACAAAGGTGCCTCCAGCCTCCACCTGCTGACCAGGGTACGGTGGGAGCAGCTGGGCCCCGAATGGCAGATAGGCAATGTGGATGCTACAATAGTCGCCCAAGAACCCAGGCTGGCCCCTTTCGCCAACCGCATGAAATCGCTGCTGGCGCGGGCATTGGAGGTAGCCGAGGGCAAGGTCAACGTGAAGGCTACCTCCACCGACGGTCTGGGTTTCGCCGGCACCGGAGAAGGAATCGCCGCCTACGCCATAGCGCTCATCGAGGAGAGTGCATGAAGCTCTACGATACCCTGCGTCGATCCAAAGAGGAGTTCGTTCCCCAGCACGAACCCATCCAGATGTACGTTTGTGGCGTCACTCCCTACGCCGACTGCCACGTTGGCCACGGCATGAGCTACATCACCTTCGACGTGCTGCGCCGCTACCTCGAGTGGCAGGGCTACAAGGTGCTCCACGTCCAGAACTTCACCGACGTCGACGATAAGATCATCCAGCGGGCTTCCGATAACGGCAGAGACCCCAAGGAGCTGGCCGAGGATCTGATCCAAGAGTATTTCGACGATATGGACTCGCTGAACGTGCAGAGGAGCCACGTCTATCCCCGCGCCACGGAAGAGGTAGACGGCATCATAAACATGGTAAGCGGCCTGGTGGAAAAGGGCTTCGCCTACCCGATAGATGGGGACGTCTACTACCGTGTACAGACGAAGGACGACTACGGCAAGCTGGGCCACCGTTCGCTGGACGGCATGATGTCCGGCTCCCGGGTGGAGATAGACCCCCGCAAAGAGCACCCCATGGATTTCGCCCTCTGGAAGGCGGCCAAGCCCGGCGAGCCCTCCTGGGACAGCCCGTGGGGAGCGGGTCGGCCGGGGTGGCACATGGAGTGCAGCGCCATGTCGCTCAGGTACCTGGGCGAGACCCTGGATATACACGGCGGCGGCCAGGACCTCATCTTCCCCCACCATGAGAACGAGATCGCCCAGACCGAGGCCTACACCGGGGTGAAGCCCTTCGTCAACTTCTGGCTCCATCACGGCCTGCTCCGGCTGGGTGAAGAGAAGATGAGCAAATCGTTGGGCAACCTGGTCACGATCAAGGAGGTGCTGGCCGAGTACAGTGCCGACGCCCTGCGCCTATTCGTCCTCGGGTCTCACTACCGGAGCCCGCTGACTTACAGTGACGAAGCCCTGGCTGCGGCCCATCGCGGCGCGACACGCCTGAGGACCGCCTCCCAAGTGGAAAGCACCTCGGATCAGGCTCTTTCGAGCCTGGAACTGGCCCCCTTCAGGGCGCGCTTCACCGAGGCGATGGACGACGATCTCAATACCGCTCAAGCCGTCGCCGCTCTATTCGAGCTGGCCACCGAGATCAACCGGGGCGCCGACGAAGGGCGCAACGTAGACGATGCCGTGGCCCTGCTGAAGGAGCTGACCGGCGTGCTGGGTTTGACCCTCACGGAATCAAAGACCGGCCTCACCCTGGACTCCGCTCCCTTCCAGTCCCTTCTCGACTTGTTGAACGGCGAGCTGCAACAATCGGGCCTCACCGATCTGGCCGCCGGACCCGATAGCGCTGACTCCGAAGTCGCCCCCATAATCGATCAGCTCGTCCTCGTCCGGGCTGGGTTGAGGAAGGCGAAGAGGTTTGACCTGGCGGACAAGGTGCGAGACGACCTGAGCGAGCTGGGCGTGACTTTGGAGGACTCGGCGCAGGGGACCACCTGGAAGCAACGCTAGCTCAGCCCCCTCTTGCTATCACTCTAGACCCGACAGACGCCCCCGTCTGCTTGGCCGCACTGCCGTTGCTTTCGGCTACCTCCAGATAGCCGCTGCTGCCGATCAGGAGCAACAGCCCCTGTCTCTGTTGGTATGACGAGCTAATCCCCTCAATCGTGTTCCCCGCCACCTCCAGCAGTACACCGGCTCCCGGCAGGTTCTCTGTTCGCAGGTTGGTGATCAGGTTCCCGAAGGAGTCGACGTGGATGACCTCGCCCCGAACGGACCCATCATCAGTGTGTAGGGGCGCCGGCCTGGGGAAGACCGTTACCGACGCCACAGGCTCTCCCAGGGCCTCCAGTGGAGCGTCCATCGATAGGTGGGCTGCCACCGGAGAGAAGATATCCCGACCGTGAAAGGTGTCGCTCACCTCCGGGCGCCAGAACTCGCTGTTGGTGAGAGATACGGCGCGAAACCCATGGGGAATGGGGCGCCGTAGGACCTGGAGAGATGGAGCCGGATCGCTGCCCTGCATCGCGTCCGCCAGGACGTAGCTGAGCACGCCGTTATCGGGTGCAACGAAGGTGTATCCCGAACCGTTCATGGCCAGGCCCTTACGGTCCGTACCCACCCCGGGATCCACCACTACGAGGTGGATGGCGCCGGCGGGGAAGTATCGGTACGTGGTCCCGAGCACGAAGGCCGCCTCCCTGACGTCCTGGGACGCTATGCTGTGGGAGATGTCGATCAGGGTGGCGTTGGGGTTTATGTCAAGGATAACCCCCTTCATGGCGCCGACGTAGCCGTCTTTCAGGCCGAAGTCGGTGGTGAGGGTTATCACCGGGGCCATCGGGCTACATCCAGACTACGTGGGGGGGTGGGCGAGGGAGGTCAGCCGAACCGTACGCTCAGTGAAGAGATGAGGATGAACGCGACAACCAGAACTATAGTGGCCTGGAAAAGGGTCTTGTCCAGCCCTCGGCGGGTCCGGAAGCCGGTGCTGCTTCCGCCGAACACGTTGCCCATGCCCTGGCCTTTCACCTGCAGTAGTATCACGCTTATCAAGATAACCGAGATCAGAACCTGAATGACGTTGAGTAAAGACAACTTCTCTTGCTTCTCTCCCTATCCCGTTGATTGCAACTGCTCTCTCAGCAATGTGTTGACCACTCCCGGATTCGCACTGCCCCTGGTGGCTTTCATCACCTGCCCCACCAGGAACCCCAGCGCCTGTTTCTTGCCACCGGCGAAATCGGCAACCGCATCCGGGTTCTCCTCGATCGCCTGGGCGACTATGCGGCTGAGCTCGTCGGAGTCCGAGATCTGGGCCAGTCCCTTTTCCCCTACTATATCAGCCGCGGCCCTGCCGGTCCGGAACATCTCTTCGAAGACGTCCTTGGCCATCTTGCCGGAAAGGGTCCCGTCGTCGATTAAGTCCAGCATCTTGGACAGGTTTTCGGGAGTTACCTTGGAACCAGTGATCTCCATCCCTTCGGCGTTGAGCAGCCGGGAGAAGTCTCCCAGGAGCCATGTGCTGACAGCCCTGGCACGCTTTGCGTCGCCATCGGATACGGCCACACACTCCTCGAGGTAATCGGCCATCGGCTTAGCGACAATCAGGATGCCGGCGTCGATGGGGGGCAGGTCGTAATCGGAAACGAACCGCTCCTTACGGGCATCGGGAAGCTCCGGAAGGCGGGTTCTGATCCCCTCCACCCACTCTCTGCCGACGACCATCGGCGGGAGGTCCGGCTCGGGAAAGTATCGGTAGTCATGGGCGTGTTCCTTGCTTCGTTGAGATACCGTGACGCCCTTTTCCTCAACCCAGCCCCGGGTCTCCTGGGGTATGCGCTCGCCTTCTCTGAGGAGACGTTCCTGCCGTTCGACCTCGTAGCTCAGGGCTCGATACACGGCCCGAAAGCTATTCATGTTCTTCACTTCCACCTTGCCGCCCAGCTCCCTGGAACCCCTGGGACGCAGACTGACGTTGGCATCGCAGCGGAAGCTCCCCTCCTCCATGTTGCCGGTGGAAACCCCCAGATACTGGAGGATGGTACGCAGCTTGACCAGGTACAGACGGGCGTCCTCGGGCGATCTGAGGTCCGGCTCTCCGACGATCTCCATCAGGGGCATGCCGGACCGGTTGACGTCGACTTGAGAGTAGGGTTCCGATCCATCGCCGTTCTGATGCACCAACCGGGCCGTATCCTCTTCCAGGTGGACGCGGGTGATGCCTATCTTCTTGGACTCGCCGTCGGACTGGATCATGAGCCAGCCATTGGTGCAGAAAGGCTGATCGTACTGGGATATCTGATACCCCTTCATCAGGTCCGGGTAGGGGTAGTTCTTCCGATCGAACTTGGTGAACTCAGCTATATCGCAGTTGAGGGCCAGGCCGGTCATGATGGTGTAGTCGACGGCCTGCTTGTTGATGACGGGCAGGACACCCGGCATGCCCAGGCACACGGGACAGACGTGGCTGTTGGGAGGCGAGCTCGAGTAATCGGCGCTGCAGGCGCAGAACATCTTGCTTCGAGTCACCAGCTGGGCGTGCACCTCCAGCCCGACAACTGTTTCGTAGTCGACGGAGCCTTCGGTCCGGGCAGCCTGCGGCGTGGTCATGGCTGGCAATCAGTATAGCACCGGCGTTTAAGGGCGACAATGACAACGCTCATTCAGACCAATCAGAACGGTCACTCAGACCACGCCCCCTCGCCGATGAGGGGCACAAACCGGCAGGGGCCAAGGCTGAAGGCCTTGACGCCGCCTCCCCTCTTCACTATCAGCTTCAGGTCCTGCTCCTCCCGAGTGCCGACGGGCACGACCATGCACCCTCCCTCGGCCAGCTGTTCCATAAGGGACTCCGGTACAGCGGGCGCCGCCGCCGATACCACAACGGCATCGTAAGGACCGTATTCGGGGCAACCCAGGACTTGACCGGCAACCTCTACCCTGACGTTTATACAGCCCATGTCTTCGATAACCCTGGCCGCCCTTTCGGCGTGCTCAGGGACCCGCTCTACACTCACCACCCGGCGAGCCAGCTGCGAAAGCAGAACCGCCTGGTAGCCACTGCCCGTGCCCACCTCCAGGACTGTCTCCGCGCCCATCAGGCCCAGCGCTTCCAGGGTAGCTGCCACCACGTAGGGCTGGGAGATGGTCTGGCCGTGGCCGATGGGAAGGGGAATGTTTTCGTACGCGGCATCTCGCAGATGGGAGGGTACGAACGCCTCTCGGGGTGTCCGAGCGATGGCGGCCAGTACCTGCTCATCCCTGATCGACCGCCGCAACTCACCGAGGAGCTTTTGAACGGCGCCGGGCTGAAAGACGGTGGGCACCGTTTTTCGGGCCATCACTGGTCCCCTTTCGAGTTCATGGTAGCAGATGGCACAGGGCCCAACAACCGAGTTTTCATCGCCGCAAAGGGTACGCAACCGCCAATGCTATAATGGACTCGTCCATCTTGAACGCCAGGATTCCGCAATAGACACCGAATACCTCAACCGTATATTGACCCGGGTCCGGGACGGAGCGCTAAGCCCGGAACAGGCGATGGAAGAGCTGAAGTTCCTGCCCTACCAGGACCTGGGATACGCCAAGATCGACCACCATCGTTCCCTCCGAACGGGAGTCCCCGAGGTGGTGTTGGGAGAGGGCAAGACTCCCGCCCAGGTCGCGGAAATCGCCAGAGAGCTGGCCGCTCGTGTGGACGTCCTGATGGTCACCCGGGCCACACCGGAGACTTTCGAAGCGGTCCGCGAGCAGGTCCCGGAAGCCGTCTATCGGTCCGACGCTCGGGCGGTAGTCATGGACAGGCGGAATCCCAGTAAGCCGCTGGTAAAGGGCGTTACCATCGTCAGTGGGGGCACCTCCGACATGCCCGTGGCGCAGGAGGCCGCCGTGACCGCCGAGCTCATCGGCAGCGAGGTGGAAAGGATCTACGACGTTGGGGTTGCGGGACTGCACCGGCTGTTGGACCAGGTGGAGAAACTGCAGCAGGCCCGGGTTATCATCGCCGTGGCGGGGATGGAGGGAGCGTTGCCGGGGGTGGTAGCGGGGCTGGTGTCGGCGCCGGTGATTGCACTGCCGACCAGTATAGGCTACGGAGCGGGCCTCGGCGGCGTAGGAGCGCTCATGACGATGCTGAACGCCTGCGCCCCGGGAATCGCAGTGGTGAACATCGATAACGGATTCGGGGCCGGCTACCTAGCATCGATCATAAATCAGGACCGGAAGCGTTAGGAGAGAATGGGTAGGGCTGGCCGCGATAAGAAGGAACGGGCCTCTCCCGTGCGAAGAAAGCCTTGAGGACAGACTCACGTGGCGGTCGGCCGCATCCGATCCTTAGCTGCTCTTCCGGACCTCGAGGACCTCGCCGGGCGCCACGGCCACTCTACGTACGCTGACTCCGAACTTCAGGAGCCAGTACCAGAGAGTACCCTTGTTGACTCCCAGCTCCTCGGACATCGACGGAAGGCCCATGCGGTTGTACATCTCCGGCAGGAGCTCCTCCAAGGGCCTATTGTAGCGCTCCTCCACGCTACGCATAAGCTTGCTCTTCCGAGTACTCATACTCTCCACCTCCCTAGGTTAGGAATCATCCTAACACTGCTTCCGAACCTCGTCAAGAGTACATGCGAAACATGTCTAATACCTTACCTAAACCATTTTAGGATTGGTTTTAGACCAGTTTAGGACCGGCTCTGGTGGTCCGTCCTTGACGCTGTTTTTCCCCCTTTGCTAGACTGGCCTACAGGTAGACCAACGTAGAGGAGTTGCAGGCGAAACAGGCGTGGATTAGCTACCACTCTTGCCTTACGATACAGTTTCTCCATTCATTATGTCGAGTGAAAGCCCGGTAACCCCTGCCCTACCGAGGCTACCATGTCCCCCATCGATCTCATAACGAAAATCAAGGAAGGCCCGATGTTTCTTAAAGGCAAGAACAGCCCGATAACCGTGACGCGACAGAACCACGCCCTGGAGCACGCCACCATAGCCCTGATGCTGCAGAAGCTGGGGATCAACACGAGGATAGCGGGACGGGCTACCCACGGCTCCTTCTACCTTTACGGAAGCTTTCCCACCCAGCTGGTAACCGAGGCGGCCCATCAGGCCCTCGCCCGGCTGCAGCGGGGTGAAGCCGGTCTGGCCGTGTCGCCCTTTTGCGGTACCAACCTGGCCGTAGCCGGTGTCCTGGCGGGAATCGCCTCCCTCGTCGCAGTGGGAGGGAAGAATCGAGTGCTGAATCTGCCCAGGGTACTCATCGCGGCCCTCGGCGCCGTTATCGCTGCTCAACCCCTGGGCCGGCTGGTGCAGAAACGGCTCACCACCGAGGCGGACCTGGACAATCTGCAGATACAACGGATTACCAAGCACGGGTTCGGCGGCGCTTCATACCACAAGGTGGAGACTTCGATCAGTCCTTAACATCAGCACTGGGGTTACGGTACAATCCCTTCGTGCTGTCCCTGTAGCTCAGTGGATAGAGCAACTGCCTTCTAAGCAGTAGGTCGTGGGTTCGAATCCCACCGGGGACGCCATTTTGATACGTGTGTGTGTTACAATCCGAGCAACGAGCGGAAACGGCAACCTGACAGGAGGTACGTGTGTGTGTTACAATCCGAGCAACGAGCGGAAACGGCAACCTGACAGGAGGGTGGTATGACTACAGGCTCTCTCAACAAGCTGATAGCCCTGGACCCCAGGGGCGATACCGGCCCCGCCGAGTCGATTTCCATGGCCCCCAGGCCCGACTCGCTGGACGGAAAGCGCATCGGCCTGCTCCACGATCAGCGGCTCAACGGCGACAATCTTCTGTGGATGGTCGCCGACCTGATCAAAGAGCAGTACGAGACCGGTGAGGTCAACTTCTGGGCCAGGCCCAACATATCGGATATCTCCCCACCGGACCTCATGGCGGAGATGGCCGAAAAGGCCGACGTCAGCCTGATAGCGATCGGGGACTGAGGGTCCTGCAGCACGTGCTGTATGCACGACGCGCTCACCCTCGAAGACATGGGCATCCCCACTGCGGTAATCATAAGCGACCAGTTCATACCGGGCGTGCAGGAGATATCCAAATCTCGCGGCGCCCCCGATTACCCCTACGTGGTGGTCAAGCACCCCATAGGCAGCCTGGACGAGGATACCCTGAAGGAACGGGCGAAAGACGCCCTGCCCCAGGTGTTGGATATCCTTCTCAACGGCAACAAGTAATCGCGGACTGTGGTTCCGATGAAGCCGTGGTGGAGTCGGAGCCGCTGAATGACTACGGAATGGGAAGTGCTCCTTCAGCAAGGAGGTTGTAGATGAAGCCCATAGACTACGTGTCGCTACTCGATTCCTACTACCAGAGCCAGGGGTTTCCTTCCTACAAGTGGTCGGTGTTCCGGACCACGACCTGGGCGCCGTTTGAGAAGCCGCTGAGCCAGGCCAAGGTGGCGCTGCTCTGCTCTTCGGGGATGTCACGCAGGGACCAGGAACCCTTCGACCGCCAGGCCAGAAGCGAGCTGAGCTACCGCGAGATCCACAAGGACACTCCCTCCGAAGACCTGGTCATAAACTACGACTACTACGACCACAGTGACGCCGACCGGGACCCGAACGTCCTACTCCCTCTGGACAGATTTCGAGAGCTGGAGCAGGAGGGGCACATAGGAGAACTGGCGGAAATTAACTACGGACTCGGCATGGGGAGAATGTACAAGCGTACCGCTCTCCAGACCCAACTGGCCGCCGAGATTGCCAGAAAGGTCAAGCAGGCCAAGGTCGACGTCCTATTCTGTGTACCTGCCTGACCGCTCGACCACCAGTCCGTTGGACTGCTGGCGAGAGTAGTTGAAGAGGTGGGCGTGAGCACGGTTTACGTAGGATCGGTCAGGGACATGATGGCACAGGTGAAACCGCCCCGTCCGGTGTTCGTCAACTTCCCCCTGGGGCACCAGTGTGGCAAGCCCTTCGATAGAGATCTCCAGATGGGCATCATCAAGGATGCTCTCGGCACGCTGACCACGCTCGACGAGCCGGGCCGGATGACGGACCTGCCCTACGAGTGGGGCGAGGAGTTCACCTACGAGATGGGCGGAGGCGAGCTGCCTGCCGATCAGCAACCACCGGGTCGAGAAAAGGCCGCTCAGGGCGTACCCGGCTAACTCTTCCCGGCCTGAACCGACGAGTAGTTCGTAAGCCCCAAGGGTGCCACCTGTGCCCACTAGTCGGAGAATGACCGCTCAGTGTTGCGTTAACATCCAGGGGTCCTTCTGGGACTCTTCATCAGCATCGCTATCGCCCAGAGCGAGAATCTCAAGGTGCTGTGCTGGCCGTGTCGGAGAAACGTCCGGCCGGGTTCAGAGTCTGGTAAGATGGTGTTTTCAACACCATCCTCACAGCCGTTGACAGACCTCATCGGTACGGCCCCATAATGGGGTGCTAGGAGCGAACATGGCAGATGCAAACTCTCCGTCCAACGCCTTCGAGCTACCGGACACTATCCAGGCTATTGAGTTCTACTACGAACAGGGCCTCACCGATGGTCTGCCCGTAATCCCACCCACAGAAGAGCGGGTGCTCCAGTTCCTCGATGCGGCGGGAGTGGAGCCCACCGAAGTCCTGGGCACCAGGCCCAGCCGCAACTGGGTAATCACCGCCGACAAGGTCGCCATCAACGCCATCATGGCCGGCTGCCTCCCAGAGTATGCCCCCGTAGTGGTGGCCTCGATGAGGGCCTTGATGCGCCCCGAGTTCAACGCCTCCGCCATCTCCGAGACCGCCGGCACCTCCGCTCCGATGATCATGGTCAACGGGCCCATCCGCCACGAGCTAGATATCAACTCCCGCTGGAATCTATTCGGGCCCGGCTGGCGCGCCAACGCCACCATCGGCCGCGCCCTCCGGCTGGTCCTCATCAATGTCTGCAACCAGGTGCCAGGTATCAGGGACAAGTCCACCTTTGGTCATCCGGGGCGGTACACCTCCTGTATCGCCGAGAACGAGGAGGCCAGCCCATGGCCTCCTCACCACGTCGACAACGGGTACTCCATCGATTCCAATACCGTCAGCCTGTTCCCCGTGTTTCCTCCCATGGAGATATACAACCAATCGGACCACCAGCCCGAGCAGGTATTGGAGAGCTTGTGCCACATCATGGCCGCCGATGCCAACTGTGAGGGCGAAGTGCTGCTCATTCTCAGTCCCCAGCACGCCAAGACCATAGCCGCCACAGGGTGGAGCAAAGACCAGGTGCGGGACTACATGGTAGGCAGGATCGCCGAACTGTATCCCAAACTGTCCTTGCAGCCCATGCAGAGCGACCCCGGCGCAGACGCCCCGGATCCTGCGGCGGCGGAGGAGCCGGCCCAAGAAGGCGAGAGACCCTGGGCCAACGTCGGCTACTTGGGCCCCATCCAGTCCGAGGGTATCACCATTCTGGTAGCCGGCGGCGAAGGCGGCGGCCACTCGTCCATACTGCCCAGCTGGGGCTTTGCCAACGCCGACGCCCGTTGGGTCATCGAGCCTGTTGTGGTTTGAGCTTTGGATTGTCGAACGGTCGTCTATCTACTGTCCTGCGTAGGGCAGAAACAGCCGGCTCCCGCGCCCGCTAGAGACCTGTACACCTCTCCCTGGTTCCACAAGGCCAGCACTTATGCGGATAGAACGGGTAAGCCTTGGTTCATACTATCCGCCAAGTATGGCCTAGTTCACCCCGATGAGACGATCGCACCTTACGACCTCACCCTGAACACCATGGCGGTGTCGGGCCGTCGCCAATGGACGAGTAGAGTACTCACGCAGTTGGAGCCGCATCTGGACGGCATCGAGTCCGTCGTGTTCCTGGCCGGCCAACGCTACCGCGAGTTCCTGGAGCCATCATTGCAAGATCGTGGTCTGGTCGTTTCCGTTCCGATGGAGGGCTTAAGAATCGGCGAGCAGCTGAGGTGGTTGACCGAGGAGCTTCATGGCTGACCGGCTCAGCGACACGGTCCGCTTCTATGAGCTTCTCGACCTTCTTGCAAATCGGGCTGGCGGCCCCAGGCTCTTACGAAGTTGCCCCGGTAACTTGCGTCGGCCTCAACAAGGAGAAACCAGATGAATGTAGGGATGTTCGTGTTTACCACTGATACTTCGCTCGATGTAGCCCAACTTGCCCGGCGGGCCGAGGAGCTGGGATTCGACTCCTTTTGGGTGCCTGAGCACCCCGCCTTGCCCGCAAAGACCAACACATGGTTTCCCGGATCGTCCGACGGCGCAATCCCAGAGGCCTACTACAGGATGTTAGACCCCCTAGTAGCCCTGGGTCGAGCGTCGGCGGTTACGGAGCGGATCAAGCTGGGCACGTGCGTCTGCCTCGTGCCGGAACACGAGCCTATATTGCTGGCCAAGCAAATTGCAACGTTGGACCATCTCTCGGGCGGCCGGTTCATATTCGGTATCGGAGCCGGCTGGCTAAAGGAAGAAACTGAAGTGTTGGGGGGAGATTTCGAGCACCGCTGGACCCAAACTCGTGAGTACGTTCTGGCAATGAAGGAGCTTTGGACGAAGGAAGAGGCCGAGTATCACGGAAAGTACGTGGACTTCCCTCCCCTTATTTCCGTTCCAAAGCCGGTCCAGAAACCCCATCCCCCGGTGTATCTGGGCAGCGAAGCGCCCAATGTCTTCAAGAGGACCGTAGCTTGGGGTGACGGATGGATGCCAACCGAGGTCAGTCCCGAAGTCGTAAGGAGTGGCCGGGCTGAACTGGATGAGCTCGCCGCCCAAACCGGCCGCGACCCCAACTCTATCAATATCTCCGTTCTGGACGGAGATATGCAGATCACCGACAGGGAAGCGTTGGCCGCTTTCGAGGAGGCCGGCGCCGACCGGGTGGTGTTTTGGCTGGAGCCGACCGAGGGGCCTGAGTCCATAGCGAAGATGGAGGCCATCGCCAGCTGGGCCCTCCCCTAGGGAACCCCGGCCCCCGCTGATGAATTGCCTGGTGTTGTCGTCGAAGGCGGCTCAGGCCCAGGGTCAACAGATTCAGCTGTGAGTTGGAAACACGTCCGGCCGATTCCATGGTCCCAAGCCGTATCCGAAAATGCGCGATCTGCTTCCCTGGATTTGTCGGTATCCGTGGAGAACACCGCGCATAGCTCATAATCCGCGTCACCCAACGCATTGTATTCGTACCGGTCGTTCGACTCCGGATCGTTTACCGACCTGATGGAGAATCCGGACCCTGACATGTCGTCAACGCTCCCGGGCAATGTCTCGTTGATAGTCCAATAGATGTTCACGTTTCCGGCAATGTTAGTCAGATTGGAAACTCTCTCTCGATCAAGCCTAACGTTCCGTTGCCCCTCTGGCGTGCCTAGTAGGAACATCGAATATCCCAGCACCGCCACGACTATTACTACCGCTACCACTACTGCACCCAATGGTGCTTTCCGAGCTGATTTCGCGTTACTGTTAGCATCCGCAACCGAGGTCTCGGTACGCTTCATATCCCACATGTAGAACCCGAATATCCATGTAGTTATCAGGAAGATTACTCCACCTTTCAAAAAGAATCGGAGGGTTGGATCGCCCGTTAGCAGATTGGCCAGCAACGCAATGACGTCCCCAAGGATGATGCCCGCCCCAATTACAAGCGTGAGGTAGGTCAGCCACCGTCGCACCAGGGACAACCGCTTGTCAGGGTCCCCCGCCACCCCTGTGCTCAGCCGTTTCATCAGGAACAGGTACAGCGGGAAGGCAACGATGACCGAGGCTATAGAGGTTGCCTCTCCACCTGATGGAAACCGGTCTCGATAATCGAGGGCATCGGGGAATGTGTGGTCGATGAGACCAAACACCAGGTAGCCGAAGCTCGAGGCAGAGACGTACAGGGCAATGAACGAGATCAGATAGAGGAAGGCTTCGCGAGCATGAACGTACGGAGTCGGCCGAGGCACCGCCAACGGGTAGTCTACGTCGGCGAAGGCCGATAACCCCTTTCTGACCTCATCATCCTGCCACCCCGCTTGGGCCAATACCTCTCGTATGGCGTCCTTAGACTGTCCTCGCTCCAGCGATTCTTTGATGAATGAGCGAAGTTCGTTGTTCATTTCTCTAACCCCGACGGCCAGTTGGCCGCGAACTCGCAGAATATTGCCTCATCAGATCACATTCCTCTCTCAGGGCTGTTGCTATTTCTCGAGATTGCCACTGGGCGGGGCCGTTCGGCCTTCGGCTGAATTGATTGAGGTTATCCCTTTCCCCATCCGCGCGTCCGGGGGTACCCACCCCAGACAACATCACCGCGCTGTGTATCCACCGTCGATCATCAGCTCGCTGCCGGTCACGTACGACGACTCGTCCGATGCCAGGAAAAGGGCCCCGTAGGCTATCTCTTCCGGTGCGGCAATCCTGCCCAATGGGATCTGGGCGAGCTCGTACGCTGCAACCTCCGGGTCGTCCATCATACCGGCTGTCATGGGGGTATCCACCGTTCCGGGATGGACCGAGTTGACCCGTATGCCTTCCTTGCCGTACTGGACGGCGGTAGACTTGGTCAGTATTCGCACCGCCCCCTTGGAGGCGTTGTACACCGGCTGGACATCGTCCTGGCCGATGTTCCCCGAGATTGAAGAGATGTTGATGATGGAGCCTCCGCCAACCTTGCGCATCTCCGGGATGGACGCCTTGGAGCCGAGGAACGCTCCCTTGACGTTCACTTCCATGATCTCGTCCCATTGAGAGGAGGTAGTGTCTTCCAGCACTCCCGAGGCCACGATACCGGCGTTGTTGACGAGAATGTCCAGCCTCCCGAAACGGGCCACTGTAGCGGATATAGCTTCCCGCCAGTCCGATTCGCTGGTCACATCCAGCTTTACGAACAGGGCCTCTCCCTCCGTCTCGTTGATCTCCGCCTCCACTCGCCGGCCCTCCTCTTCCAGAACGTCGCCTATCGTCACCTTTGCCCCTTCCCTAGCGAACAATCGGGCCTCTGCGGCCCCCATGCCCCGGGCCCCTCCACTTATGAGCGCAACCTTCCCCTCGAGTCTCATCGTGTCCCTCCAGACTGTCATCTTCAATATAGCACCGTTATTCTAACCGGCCCTCATTGATGGCGTTCGGAAAGTAGGATACACCAAATTCGGTTTGTGCCATCTCCAACCCGGATATACAATCTGCATAATATTGAAAAAGGAGGGTCGCCAGATCGAGATGTATTGGAAAGAGAACGATTCAACGGGCATCAGGACCTACAACATCCATGAAGGAAACGGCGAGATCAGGACCCGGGGCTTCTTCACCGACGTGACCAAGCTTCCCATCAGGTTCCAGATGTGGGAGCTGGATCCGGGCGTTAGCGAGGGAAGCCACATCCACGAAGGAGAACAAACCCTGGAGGAGATCTACTATTTCCTGCAGGGAGAGGGTGTAATGTGGGTCGATGGCGAAGATGTGCAGGTGCGGGCCGGTGATGCCATGCTCGTACCACCGGGTGTGGACCACGGATTCCGCAACACCGGCAACGAGCCCCTGAAGATAACCATCATCTGGGGAGTCCCCTCAGATACCGTCAATTGATGTATACTGGTGGCCGATAGGAGGGAGTAACTACAACCTTGCGAGGGCCAAATGAGATTTTCCATTCCCTCGACCGCGCCGGTCTCTGCCGGTGTGAAAGCTCCGGTTTCTTTTGCACCACTACGTCATTTATGTCGAGCAGCGCAGACCCAATGTGGACTATAGGGGCAGTTATGTCGAGCACAGCGACCAAGATGACTCGGACTTTGCCATTGGTAGTGTCGTAGAGACAGCTCAAATCAAGACCATCCCTGGCTCCTGAAGTTTTCTCCACTACCGGAACGGGGCCCATCGACGATCATCCAGGCTAGCAGCACCTAGTTGAAAGGGGAAAGACCATGATCGAGATAGGTATCTTCCAGAACGGCGCCTCGGACCTCAAGACCACCGTTACGGCGGACAACGTCGTGGTAAACGAAGGCTCTCTGAAAGAGGTCCACGAAAGCTACCAGAGGGTACAGGTCGCCCAGATACGCCAGGGGATACTAGCCGAGCAGCTCGGCTTCGACTACTGGTTCATGACCGAGCACCACTTCATGCCCGAAGGCCCCGAGTTCAGCCCCAACCCCCTTCTCGCCGAGACCGCCATAGCGGCCAACACCAAGCGGATCCGCCTGGCCCAGATGGCCAACATTCTTCCCTGGTGGCACCCCATCCGGATCGCCGAGCAAGCGGCCATGCTGGACGTGATCAGCGGCGGACGGCTGGAGTTCGGCATAGGCCGGGGATACCAGCCGCGAGAGGCCGAGGTTTTCGGCCGGCCCTTCGGCTCCACTGTACAGGACCAGGAGCGCAACCGGGCCTACTACCACGAGGCCTACGAACTCATCCTCAAGGCGTGGACCGAACCCTCCTTCTCTCACCACGGCCAGTTCTTCACCGTCCCGCCCACCTATACCAAGTGGCACCACAAGAGCACCATGGCCTACTTCAACCTTCCCCAGACCGGCTATCCCCTCGATTCCGTTCTGGACGTAGGCCCCGAGGACGTGTACGCCACCGGCGGCCCTTCCGTCCTCTCCTCTACGACTACGCTAAACGAGATAAGCGTCTTCCCCCAGCCCATCCAGAAGCCTCACCCCCAGATTTGGGAGCCGCTGACCAGCGAGCGTTCCATCAAATGGGCCGTCCAGCACGGAGTGAATGGGTTCGCCGTGCCCGAGGCCACCGAAATGCTGAAGAAGCAGCTGAACAGCTACTATGAGGAGGCGGAGAGGTGCGGCTGGCCCGATAGGCTCAATCGAGGCCAATGGAAGTTCGGTTGGGACGCCGAGAAGCACCGAGGTTTCGGGCACAACATATACATGCACATCGTTACCCCTGGCCCCGGTGAGCAGGAAAGGGTGGAGCGGTATAAGAACTTCCTCCAGATGCACTGGGACTACTTCGGCGCCTTCGGCCTAGCGGCTGGATTCGTAAACCCCTCCTCCCCCGACTACGACCCCAACATGCGGGTCACCCCCGACGTGCTGATCGAAAGGGGCGCTGCCATCGTCGGCACACCCGAGCACTGCATCGAGGAGATCATGAACTACAAGGAGGAGTGCGGCTACGAGGACCTGCTCTTCGTGGCATGGCTCGAAGCCGCCGGCTTCACCGGCGAGGAGATAGAAGAGCAGATGCACATCTTCGCCTCGGAGGTGGTGCCTACCCTCAAGCGGGAATGCGGTGGCGGCCCATCGCTGCCGGAGTCAACCGTCCAGCTGGTCCCCAACGGTGTGCCTTCGACCACTCCGGTCGTGGGTTCGTAGCCCTACCAGCCCTGGAGTGCAGAAAATAGAACACCGCCCCCTATTCGGGGGCGGTGTTCTGTATTTCCACCTCAAACCATAGCCTGAACTCGACCGGCGGTTCTCTACTGCCTCCACAGGATCCATGACCCGGGTCCTAACAGCGCGGTATCTAACCTATCGCCGCGCCTGAAGGCGGGACCTGATACCCTCAGCTTGTTTCGGTAGGACGGAAGTTTTTGTCCCAGCCACCCACCCTCGGATCGTTCGGTGGATAAGGGGGCACATCCCCCTAGCCCCCTGCCAGAGGGAAGTTTCCCTCTGGACTCCCTCTATATGGCTCCTGGGACAGGCAGCCCTCCCCAGGTAGGCTGGTTGAACATGGGGTGTGCAGAGGGGCGAAGCCCTTTTGCCGGGAGTCTGAGGGTGTCCCTCAGAAATCATTTCTTTTTCTGCCCCCTTCCTGGCCAGGAAGGGGCCAGGGGGATGGTCGCGAAAAGGGCAGCTGGGGCGGTCAGCTAGCGGGCCCAGGCGACGGCGTGGCCGACGATGACCGGCAGCTTGTCCTGGTTGGTGCAGAGGAGATTCATCTCGTAACGGACGTCTTCCTCCTCCTTGCTCTTATCGACGATCTCCAGGTCGATGCTCAACCGGTTGCCGGGAAACACCGGCTTGACGTACTTGGTGAAGAGGGTGCCACCCGCCAAGTAGCCGTCGCCGAAGAACTCGGTCAGATAGCGAGCTATCTCCGAGGTGGTCTGGGACCCATCGGCGATAACGTCCGGCAACCCGACGCTGCGGGCGAACTCGGGGTCGGTGTGGATGTTGGGCGGAAGCTTCGCTTTGCCGTGCTCCACGTCCGACAGGTTCAGATGAAAGGCAGTGATGTTCTCCCTTGTAATCTCGAAAGCCGGCGCCGGCAGCTTGTAACCCACCTGCAGGTCTTTTGTCGCTTGGGTCATCGTTCTCCTACCTTCCTGTAGGTATCCAGCCCTTCCTGACTGTACCGGGCCACCTCTTCGCCGGCGGCATCATTGAACGTGAACTCGGAGACGGTGTACTCTCGCTCCCTCTTCACGTATCTCTTGATGAGCCGCCCGGTCACCGCCAGCTTCTCTCCGATCCTGACCGGGCGGAAAGTGGTCAGATCGAAAGTCGACTGCACTGCGTCGTCGCCCTTTTTGGACGGGGTTTCCGATTTCCATCTCAGCATCATCGTCAGGCCGAAGAGCATGGCTGGAGGCACGTAATCTACAGCTTCGTCGTACGTAGCCCCGGCCCATCGCTGGACCATCTCCGGCGTAACCGTGATCTCTACCGGGCCCACCTCTTTCAGAGGCGGGCCGTTGGAACTGCTACTCATTGTTTATGTAAACTCCTTCATCTATCTACTTCCCCTTTACGCCTCTACATCTCCTCGGGTTCCAGAAACATCCCAATCTCGCTCATGCTGACACCGTCTACGGCGATCTCCGGGGCATACACCACCTCGTCGGCGGCCCAGACCAGGGTGCCCTTTTGCTCCCCGGTAACGCCTATGACGTTATTCAAGATATTGTTGATGTTGTCGTTGATCCTTATGGTGTTGGGCTTGACAGGAGCGGTGATCTCGCCGTTCTCGATCAGGTAGGAATCGGCTACCACGGTGCAGGTGAAGTCACCGGCTGCGAGGGCGTTGATGGGGTAAGTGTACCAGATGCGCCCCACGTATATGCCGTTTCCAACCCGGCGGGCCAACTCCTCGATGTTGCAGGGTTCCGACCCCTCGACGATTACGTTAGTGGCGAAGATGCCCGGCTGTGATTCGAAGCTCCTTCCTCCTCCTCGCCCGAACCGGAACCCGTTGCGGGGCGCCATGGCGGAGGCATACTCAGCCGGATCGACGCCCAGCTTCTCGGCTCCCTTCGGGTCTCCCAGTATCCGCTGGGTCTCGTAATGGTTCGACATCAGCCCAACCAGCACACCGTCCTTGATCAGGTCGGTCCTGCCTGTGGGGACGCCTTCGCAGGTGATGTTCTTGGTCCCCATCAGGCCCGGAGCGAACCCATCGTCGTAGATGTTGAGCTGCTCCGAGGCCACCTTCTGTCCCAGCATGCCCATGAACGGCGAGCTCAGGGAGTAGAAAGTTCCGGTACTTACGCTGGGCAGCACGAGGTTGTTTATCAGATCGGTCACCGGCTGACGGCCGAAGATCACTTTGTGCTTGCCGCTGGGCACTCGCTGCCCGCCCATGGCATCTATGGAGTTGCGAGCAGCCGACTCGCCCGCTGCGCCGATGAAATCGGTCAGCTTGGTATCGGCGGACCATCCCGTGCCCTTGGAATCGGCCCCCTCCACCATCGCCGTCACGAAGGACATCATCAGGGTAGATTCATCGGACTGGACCCTGGGCATGAGTGTAGAGCCGATGGCGATGCGCTCCTGAAGAATGGTCACGTCGCCGCCGATGATGAGGCCCATATCCTTGACCTTGTACCGCTCCCTCGCGGCAAGCAGCAGGCTCTCCGAGCTCTGGAACGTGTCCAACGCCCGCTCTATGGTCGTCCACCCGACGTCCACCAGGTCCTCGTCCTTGATGTTCATCAGGCTGGGGTCGTGGTACTTGGGGCGCCTGGCAGCGCCGTCCATCTGCCGGGGCAGGGACACGAACTCCGGGTCCCGTACAGCGCCTTTGCGGGCCTTCTCCAACGCCCTCTGTGCCCCTTCGACGGACAGGTTGCTCGGCTCACTCCCGAACCCAATCTTGACCCCGTCCTGGGACTTGAAGACCGCCCGAATGCCCAAGCCGTAGGCCTCGCTGGACTTAGGCTCCTCAAGCCCGTTGCAGGGTATGTGAGAGGTGTAGTTGAGGCGGGTGGTCAGGTTGCCGTTACAGGCCACGAACACCTCGGCGTCCTGAACGTCGCCGACGCCCTGCAGGTACTCGAGAGCCTCACGGACCGACCTCGTAAGGTCTTTCAGCGGTTTCAACTAGCTAGAGTCCTCTTTGTTGTTTCGGCATCGAGCCAGTGTTATCTGGAGCCTGTCCCAGAAGAACAGATGTCTTTGTCCCAGCCGCCCACCCTCGGATGTTTTTGTAGATGGGGGCACATCTCCCATACCCCCTGCCAGAGAGAAATTTCCCTCTGGACTCCCTCAATACGGTATTCCGAGATATGCCCATCTAGGAAGGCTACCCGCAGGCTAGCTGCCCGTTATCTTGGCCCTGCTCCGCAGGGTCGGGCCGCCGTTGCCCAGCTTCTTCACCTGCATCGGCTGGCCCTTGCCACAGTTGGGTATCGGGTAGAGGCGGAAGTCGTTGCCCACGCCGTCCACGTTCATGAAGAAATCACGACTATCGGCGGTTATGCCACCGTTTCGATACAGCTGTCCCAACTCGCCGTTTTTGATCTCGTAGGTCTTCATAGCCGAGATGCGGAAATTCTCCCTGGACTCGGCAATCGAGGGGATGCGATGCCCCGCCATGTAGTAGCCGTGCTCCACGTCGCGGATCATTTCTTGGGGGTCCTGCTGGCCCGGCCCAAACACGGTGTTGGACATGCGGATCAGGGGCACCAGAGCTGCATCGGTGGCCTTGTACGATCCGTTGGGCTCCTCGCCCAGTATCGCCGCCGATTGCCGGCTGTTCATGAATCCCTCGAACACACCCTGGTTGATGTGCACTACTTTCTTCGCCTGCGTGCCCTCGTGGTCGTACTTGTAGTGGCCGTAGCCGGGCAGCGTGGGGTCCGAGTAGGCGTTGACCATGGGAGAGGCCACCTGTCGGCCGATCTGGTTATCGTCCAGGCCCTTGAACAGCCAGGTGCGCCCCGCGTAGGCCGTCTCCATCTTCAGCGCCCGGTCGCCCTCCACCGGATGGCCCACGATCTCGTGGACCAGGAGGGTGTTGTAGTGAGGGTCGGTAACGACCACCACGTCCTCGTCGCTTGTCTTCAGGGGTTCGGCGTTGGCCAGCTCCACCGTGTCGCGGGCCAGATCGAGGGAGAAGGTCATCAGGTCTGGGTTCTGTATGTACTCATCCTGGAAACCCTTTTCTAACACTTCCCAACCCCGCTGATGGCCGATGAAGTCGTAGAGCTCCTGGCTGCCGCTTTCGCTCTGCGCCACCACGTAGCTCATCCCCTGGGTCATGGCGAAGGTCTGGTCGATGTTGGCCCCCTCCGAGCTGCAAAACAGCTCCCGATCAAGGGAGGTCAGCCCGAACACGAAGTTGAACATCACCTGGGAGTCCGAGTCGCCTACTGCCTTGGAGGTATCGGTAACGCATCTCACCACGTCGCCCAGGGGCACGGCCCTCGGGTCGGACTCGTATATCGCAGGAACGGTATCCTGGAACACATTGGTCGGAGCCAGCTGGGAGTCGTACAGACTGTCCGCCAGCACCGAGTACCGCCCTTTCGCCAGGTGTTTCCGCTCCGCATTGGCCATGGCCCTGCGATAGGCGTGTCTGACACCCGCTTTGAGCAATTTGTGCAGATTGTCCAGATCGGCACTGCCCAGCTGCTGGCCGAAGTAGCCGGGCGCCGCAATCCTGTCGCCCGCCAGGACCCTCACGCCGAAGGAGATGCCGTAGTCCTCGGCGCTGTTCTTCTCCACCCCGTTCTCGGCCACTGCCCCTTTTCCTTCGCTCACCTCCAGCCTGATATCGGCATATCGAAGGCCTCTCTGCTTCTTCGCATAGCTGGTGGCAACGTCGTATACCAGGGGTTTTATGTCGTCGACAATGTCTACGGAGACCGTGGTAGCCATGGGGGTAGTCCTTCTAGATGGGGAGGTGGGCTAATTGTACCAAAGTCTGTGGCCACTTTCGAACGGTCGGGTGCTAGAATGTGACATGGCTCAAGCGCCCGACGATGCGCAGGAAGAGATCAGGATGGAGCAGCAGCGCATCGATGCCTGCGATATCTGCGGCGCCACCACCGACGAGGTGCACTGCAAGGTAATATGCCCCAACTGCGGTTACACTAGGGACTGCTCCGATCCCTGATCCGGTCAGCCGGCGCCAACTCACAACAAAGGGCCTGGCTCATTGCCAGGCCCTATCGGTTAACGGAGCCGTTTCCTACTGCTAGTCCTTGAAATAGTTGATGTTGATATCGTAGTACTGGGCCCAGTACCCCGGCACTTCCGATTCCTCGAAGATGGCGGTCACCGGACAAACGGGCTCGCATGCAGCACAGTCGATGCACTCATCGGGGTCTATGTACAGCATGTCCTCCCCCTCGCCATCGGGAGGGATGATACAGTCCACGGGACAGACCTCGACACAGGACAGATCTTTAACACCGATGCAGGGCTCAGCGATGATGTAAGTCATCTAGGAAGGGCCTCCAAAGTACTCAGATTCCAGCCTCGTCTTGATCTTTCTCGTGCTGTAGGACACGGCGAGTTATTTTAATACGTAATCCAACAATAGACAAACTGCTTTTGCAGCATTTCCAACCGGGCTACCCGGTCACCGCTCCCCGGGACGCCGACGATGCCAGCTTGGCGTACTTGGCCAGCACCCCGGTAGTGTAGTTTGGCGGCATTGGCTTCCACTCCCGCAGGCGCCGGTCCATCTCACCCGCATCCACGTCCAGGTCCAGGCGACGGTTGGGTATATCGAAGATGATGGTATCGCCTTCCTCGACTACCGCCATCGGTCCGCCGACGGCAGCCTCCGGCGCCACATGTCCCACCATCAACCCCCGTGTAGCTCCCGAGAACCGGCCATCGGTAATGAGGGCCACGTCTTCGCCCAGGCCCTGACCCACAATGGCCGCTGTCACCTGGAGCATCTCCCGCATCCCCGGACCCCCTTTAGGGCCTTCGTACCGCAGGACTACGATGTCGCCGGCTTCGATCTCTCTGCGTTGGACCGCTTCGAAGGCGTCCTGCTCGCGATTGAAAACCCGGGCCCTGCCCCTGTGCACGTGCTGCAGATGCTCGACCTTCGATAGCTTTACCACCGAACCCTCGGGTGCCAGGTTGCCCTTCAGGATTACCAGCGAGCCGTGGGAGCTGAGAGGACTCTCGACGGTGTGAACGATGTCCCGGCTGCCGTCGTCCTGAACGGAGGCCAGGTTCTCTGCGATGGTCTTGCCGGTAACGGTCAGGGCGTCCCCGTGGAGAAGGCCCGCGTCCAGGAGCCGCTTCATCACCAACGGCACGCCGCCGGCCCGGTTCAGGTCCGCCATCACGTACCTTCCACCCGGTTTCATATCGGCGATATAGGGGACCCGTTCCGCTATCCGATCGAAATCTTCGATGTCCAGCTTGACCTGCGCCTCGTGGGCGATGGCCAGGAGATGCAGGACCACGTTGGTCGAACCACCCATGGCCACGGCAACCGCTATCCCATTCTCGAACGCCTCACGGGTAAGGATGTCCCGGGGCCTGATCCCCTTCTCCAGTACAGACATCACCGCCGCGCCCGCCCGCTCCGACGCGTCCAGTATCTCTCCTTCGACGGAGGGCAGAGATGAGGTGGCCGGCAACGCCAAGCCCATAGCCTCGATGGTCGATGACATGGTGTTGGCGGTAAACATCCCCGCGCAGGAGCCGGCTCCCGGACAGGCCGCACATTCGATCTCCCTCAGCTCATCGTCGTCGATGCTGCCCTTGGCATGGGCCCCGATGGCCTCGAAGACGTCCTGGATGTTTATGTCTTTGCCCTTGTAGCTGCCCGGCAGGATAGTACCGCCGTAGACGAACACCGATGGGATGTTCAACCTCGCTACTGCCATTACCGTGCCGGGCATGTTCTTATCGCAACCGGCCACGGTGACCAGTCCGTCGAAATACTCCGCGTGGGAGACCATCTCTATAGAGTCGGCGATTATCTCCCGACTGACCAGCGAGGCCTTCATGCCTTCGGTGCCCATGGAGATGCCGTCGCTGACGGTGGGGGCGCCAAACACGAAGGGGGTGCCGGCGGCGTTCCTGACCCCTTCCCGGACCTTCTGCACCAGGCCGTCCAGGTGAACATTACACGGCGTAATGTCGCTGGCCAGGTTGGCTATGCCGATGAACGGCTGCGCCAGCTCTTCGTCGCCCACTCCCACGGCTCTGAGCATCGCCCTGGCGGCTGCCCTGTCGGGGCCTTCCATTACCTGACGGCTCCGGTGCTTTACGTCCATTTTGGTGTCTGTAGTCATGGCGCTCCTCCAGACCAAACGGATTGTTTATCGCCTGGAATCGTCTCTGATTTGGTCTCATAGTAACATAGAAAAAAACAGGTTGACGATTTTCCCCAGTCACTTAGAATGGGTCTGCGTCCCTTTGGGGAAGGGGCGAGTCCGTCCGGTACACGTCCTTATCTATCTTTCGGGGTCGATTCGCTACGACAACCTAAGTCCCCGCTCTGGACCAAGGCCTGCGGGGGCGAGTTCCGAGAAACAGAATGAGTACGCTGCACAGGAGGTGCACAATGACCTACGAGACCATAACCGTCGAGAGGGAGGACCGGGTGGTCAGGCTGACGCTGAACAGGCCCGACAAGCTCAACGCCATCAACGCCCAGATGGAAAGTGAGCTCTCCCAGGTAATCCCGGAGCTCGACCGGGACGATGAGATCGGAGCAGTGGTTGTGACCGGCGCAGGCCGGGCCTTTTGCGCCGGGGGAGACGTATCCCAGCTGCCGGGTAACGTATCCAAGCAGGACCAGGGGTCTCCTAACGTGGACGACATTCGCCGGGGTTTCCGGGGCGCACAGTCGGTGGTCCTGGGCCTGCAGAGGATGCAGAAGCCGGTCATAGGGATGATGAACGGCGTGGCGGCGGGAGCCGGATTCGATATGGCCTGCGCCTGCGACATTCGCATCGGTACGCCAAAGTCCCGCTTCATGTCCGCCTTCGTGCGGGTGGGCCTGTTCCCGGGATGGGGAGGCCTGTGGCTGTACGCAAAAGTCCTGGGCGTTCCCAAGGCCGCGGAGCTCCTCTTCACCGGCGATTTCCTGGAAGCCGAGGAGGCCCATCGGTTGGGCATGCTGAACAAGCTGGTCGCCGAGGAGGAGCTGGAGGAGGTAACCATGGAGATGGCGAGGAAGATCGCCGATGGCCCTCCCATCTCCCTGCGTCTGTCCAAGCTGATGCTCTACAAATGCCTGGAGATGGACCTGGAAACGGCGATGCAGATGTCGGCGGCGCTGGAGACGATAACCCTCACCTCGGAAGACCACCGCGAGGGTGTAGCCGCCTTCCGAGAAAAGCGAAAGGCCGCCTACGAAGGGACGTAGCCCCTCCGTCTAACGGCGAGCCGAAGGGACCGGCACCTTCTCTGGCCCTCGCCGGCCAGACCTGGCTAGATTGCCACGCCCCGACTTCGTCGGGTCTCGCAATGACGAGGCCGTTGTTGCGAGCGACGGGGTAGTAGGTCCTGAGTGGGTTTGGGGGACTTCGCCCCGTCTTCTCTCCTGTTATGGGTGCAGGGCGTCGCCCTGCTAGGCCGCCTTCTCGAAGATGGCGGCCAGCCCTTGCCCTCCCCCCACGCACATCGTCTCCAGACCGTAGCGTACCTCCCGCCGCCTCATTTCGTGAAGCAGGGTAGCCAGAATTCGGGCTCCGGTAGCCGCTATCGGATGGCCCAGCGAGATGCCGGACCCGTTGACGTTCACTATCTCGTCGTCGGGTAGGTCCCAGCCCTGGAACACGGCCAGCACCTGGGCGGCGAAGGCCTCGTTCAGCTCTATCAGACCGATGTCGCTCCAGTTGAGGCCCGTCTTCTCGAACAGCTTCTTGACCGCGGGCACCGGCCCGATGCCCATATATCTCGGGTCCACCCCAGCCGAGGCCCATCCACGCAGGTAGGCCATCGGCTCCAGGCCCAGCTCGTCCAGCTTGTCGGCGCCCACCACCATGCAAACGGAGGCGGCATCGTTCTGGCTGCTGGCGTTGCCCGCCGTCACCGTGCCGTCCTTGTTCACCGGCCGAAGCTTGCCCAGCCGCTCCAGAGTGGTCTCCTTCCGAGGCCCTTCATCGGTATCGAACATTACCGGGTCGCCCTTGCGCTGGGGTATGGGCACCCCGACGATCTCTTCCTCGAACTTTCCCTCTTCAGATGCGGTAGCCGCCCTCTGGTGGCTCCGCAGGGCCAGCTTGTCCTGCTCCTCGCGAGGGATCTCGTACTGCTGGGCGAGGTTCTCCGCCGTGTCCACCATGCTAGATATCCGCCCGAACCTATCATCGGGGGACATGGTCTCTCGGCCTCTCACCAGCCGGTCGTGGAAAGGCATCGAACCGAACCGGCCACCCCACCGGGCATCGGTTACGTAGTACTCGGCGGTGCTCATGCTCTCCACCCCACCGGCGATGACCACGTCGGCGTTTTCCGTTTGCACCAGCATGGAGGCGTTGAGGATAGCCTGGAGCCCAGAGGAGCAGCGGCGGTCGAGCTGATATCCGGTAACCTCGATGGGCAGGCCGGCCTTGAGCGAGCAGAGCCTGCCGATGGCCGGATTCTCGCCGCTGGGATAGCTGTGGCCCAGCACAACCTCGTCCACCTTTTCGCCGTCCAGGCCGGTGCGCTTCAGCACCTCTTCGATCACGATGGTGCCCAGCTCCTCGGCGGGAATGTCCTTGAGCGAACCTCCAAACCTGCCTACTGCGGTCCGCACAGGCGAGACTATGGCTACTTCACGCATGGCTGGGTACCCTCCTGAAACCGGATGACGCCCGAAACTAGATGACGCCTCTGCCCGCTAGCCCACCGGCGCAGTGCGGGTATATTCAGCCAGATATCCGGGCCTGTACTGCCGATCTTCCCAGTTAGGATCGTCCTCGTCCCAGACGTAGGGAAGGGTGACAATCGAGCCTGGAGTGTCCATGGTCGTCAGCGCAGCGAAAGCGTCCCGTATTATGCTGCGCTGGAGCTCGGGCTCGTTGGGTTTTCCCGTCTGATGGCCCATGGGATAGTTGACGAAAACGGCCCGGGGAGGTTTAACGGCCTTCGTAATATCCAGGCCGGACGACATCGTGAGAGTTGGGATCCCCGCCTCTTCGATTACCCTGGAGATCAGTCCTACGGACTGATGGCAGACCGGTCAGGCAGGCACCAGGTAGACAAGGTCGGCTTTCAGATCCTGCACGTGCTCCAGCAGCTGCGGCGCAAGACGCTGTTGCACCCTCCTCACCGAGTAGATGCCGCCCATGAAGCTGAAGGCTCGTTCCGCCAGGCTCCCGAACAGTCCCTCCTCCTCCAACTCTCTCATCCGTTCCAGCGGGAACACGCAGTTGGGGTCTTTTACGGCGTCATCGATCTGATACCCGAAGTGGGACACACTCATATCCGATACGGCCGTGTCCCTGGGGATCTCGCGGAACGATGCATCGTTCTTGAAATGGAAGGGTTCCTGGTCACGATGGTAAACCCCGCCCGAGCTCATCAGCACCACCTTGCTCTCCTGGAGCGGCTTGGTGAGGGGCGTCCATGGGATATCCTCGTTGTGCACCCAGCGATAGGGAGCTGTATCGGGGTAAAGCTCTCTGGTCCTCGGGATGTAGTCTATAGGGGACATCTCTTACTCCTCGTTCGATAAGCTAGTTAAC
Source organism: Dehalococcoidia bacterium (assembly GCA_965197645.1). Taxonomy (GTDB): domain Bacteria; phylum Chloroflexota; class Dehalococcoidia; order Plut-88900; family Plut-88900. Next base: position 2,794,318 of record OZ240219.1, read on the forward strand.
AATACTACACTATCCACCGGCCCGGAGTCATTTCATTTCTCGGCTCTACCTCTCACCACGTAGACCGGGTCCGTATAGAAGCTCTCACGCCGGCCTATGTCCAACAGCGTTACATCGCTCCACTTCTCCGATGCACCAAAGTATTGCTCGATCAATCGACCCCTCTGCTCATCGTCTAGCGCCTTCCACACCGCGACGGCCTTGGTGGGAAACATCCGGTTGGAGTAGATCACCTGGAACCAACCATTGGGACGAAGGACCCGGTGCACCTCTCCGAAGACCTCCACCGGCCTCGTCATGTACTGGATGGAGACCGTCACCACCGCCGCATCGAAGCTGCCGGTCCGGAAGGGAAGCGCCCTATCCTTCCGGTTCAGGTCGTGGACAACCCGGTCGTCGAGCTGCGGGTTCTCCGCCATCTCCTTGCCGTTCAACCCCAGGCCCACCAGGCTTTCTACCGGGTGGCCCTCCGGCATGTGGGACCGCCAGCTGCTCATCAGATCGAGGACCCGGCCGTTTTGAGGCAGGCTCTCAGACAGGTATTCCCCTATAGCGGCGATGGCATGATCGTCGATATGGACCACCATGCGGGGCTCAATATAGAAGAGTGTATCGTTCCTCTCGTCTTCGCGACGGAACCACCGCTCGTCAAAGGTCATCGCACCGCCCTAGTAGCTCTTCCAAGCCTCTTCAATATCCGACGAGTCGACCACCCACACCAACCGCTCCAGAAACTTCATGGCGTCATCGTGGAGATCGGGTTGCCTGGCGCCGACCAGGTCGCGGGGCACGATAGGAAAGAAACCGACGCTTACGGCGTGCCATGCCGTCGGCAGTATCCCCACCTCGGTGGCGATGCCGGTATGAATGATCGTCTTTATGCCGTTGGACCGGAGTATCAGCTCGAAGTTGCTGTTGATGAAGGTGTTGGTGCGGTACTTGTTGATGACTATTTCGCCTTCCCGCGGCGCCAGCTCGTCGATAGTCTGGCATCCCCAGGTGCCGATCACCCCAGGATTGGCATGGTCCTGCTCCGTCGGATCGCTGACCATGGCCCACCGCTTGCTGGTCATGGGATCGTCGTAGGAGCCCAGGTCCGGGAGGTCCGTGTAGCTGGTGTACATCACCTTCACGCCGTGCTCTCTGGCAGTGTCCACGAACTCGATCATCGGTTGGAGGATCCGGGACACGTCCAGCTTCTCGCCGGCCTTGAAGAAAGCCCCGTCCTCCGCCAGAAAATCGTTCTGCATGTCGTGGACCATCACCACCGTATGAGCGGGATTCACCATCTCCTGGACCGTTTCGAATATCTCTCTGCCCTTGAGGTTATACATGCCTTGATTTGCTCCTTACTCCCACCGGAACGCCCTGGCGGCCAGGGCGAAGGCCAATACCGTCCACACGCCCAGCCCCAGGAAGTCCCAGCCTATGCCGGCGATGCTTTCCCCTTGCACTGCCACCTCTCTCACTCCGTGGACCAGGTAGGTCAGCGGCAGATATTGCACCACCGCCTCCACAGGCCCGGGCAAAATGTCGATGGGGAAAAACACGCCGGAGAGAAACATCATAGGCAGGGCTATCACATTGGTCAACGGCGCCCCCACCTCCTCCGATTTAGCGTATCCGGAGATTGCAAAACCCATCGACAGGAACAGTACGCCGCCCACCACGGCCAGCAGCAACAACACCCCGACGTTCCCCTCTACGTTCAGGTCGAAGACCAGCACGGCAACTCCCAGCAGTACGACCGTCTGAAGTATCGAAGCAATGAGCCGGGTCAGCACCTGACCGGTGAGGAATTGGTGAGGCCTTATAGGTGTTGCCTTGAGCCTGCGCAGGACCCCCTGGTTTTTGTACTGGATGAATGTAAATGTGACCCCGAATATCCCCGTCTGCATCACAGACATGGCTATGACCCCCGGTACCAGGAAGTCCACGTAGTCCAGCCCGCGGCTGCTCACCGTCTCGCCTTCAAAGGTGAAGAGCCGCTCCGTCCCCGTCAGGTCCAGGTTCATCTGCTCCAGAAGGCTCCTCACTATCGAGGCGCCGACACGAGCTTGCTCCAGCCTCGCATCGTTGAAGTACCCCTGGACGGTGGTCAACGAGCCCGCCTCCCCGAACCCGGCGGGCAGCACCGCCACCAGGTGCCGGTCGCCCTCCTCCAGCATGGCTATCTCCGTCTGCCTGGAACCATGGGAAAGATCGATTATGTCCAGTTCCTCCAGCTCTAATATGAACGTGGCCGACGCCTCGTTGCCGGCCTCGTCGACTATCCCCAACTCCACCTCCGAAAAGGAGCCGAAGTCCACCAGCCCGAAGATCACGATGAAGATCAGTGGGAACAGCAACGTCCAGAACAACGCCTGGGGGTTGCGGAAATATATCTTGAAGGAGGCTATCGTTAGCGAAAGGGTGGGCTGCAAGCTATCCCTCTCGCAAGCTCTTGCCCGTCAGATCGATGAACACGTCTTCCAGGTTTGCACCTCTGAACGCCCTCGTCTTGTTGAAGCCCCTGTCCAGCAACTCGTCGATGAGGGCGTCGGGGCTTTTCATCGCCACTATCCGGCCCTCATCCATAATCGCCACCCTATCGCACAGCTCCTCGGCCTCCTCCATGTAGTGGGTGGTCAGAAGAACGGTCTTGCCGTCCTCCCGAAACCTCTTGATCAGGTCCCACATGTGCCTTCGAGACTGGGGGTCGAGACCGGTGGTGGGCTCGTCAAGGAACATCACCAACGGGTCGTTGACCAGCGCCGTAGCTATGGACAACCTCTGTTTCTGGCCGCCCGAGAGCTGTCGGTACTGAGACCTGGCCTTATCTCCCAGCTCCACCTGCCCCAGGATCGCTGCCGCGTCGACTCTATGCCCGTACATGTCGCCGAACAGCTTCACCAGCTCCAGCAAGTTAAGCCTATCGAAGAAGGCCGCCGACTGCAGCTGCACACCGATGATCCCCTTCACCCCGTGGGGGTCTATCGCTACGTCGATGCCGTTTATCAGCGCTTCCCCCGAGTCCGCATCCCGCATCCCCTCCAGGATCTCCACCGTGGTGGTCTTGCCCGCGCCATTGGGGCCCAGGATGCCGAACACCTCGCCCTGTCCCACCTCGAAGGACACGCCGTCCACCGCGGTGAGCGAACCGTATCGCTTGACCAGCTCCGTCACTTGAATCATAGGCTCCATACGCCGGAGAAATATATCATAAGTACCCATCTCCGATGGGCCGCTCAATCTTCCGCTTGCAATCGGCACTATCGAAAAGTAGAGTAGACAAAACGAGTGGGCGGGTGAAGCACATGCCTATCGAGCGGGTGGGACACGTGGTCCTGAAGATGAGAGACCTGGACAAGGCGAAGCAGTTTTACGGGGGCGTCCTGGGCATGCAGATAGCCGACGATGAGGACTTCGGAGTCTTCTTTCGCTTCAACGATTACCACCACGATATCGCCGTATTCAAGGTGCCGGATGACGCCGAGCTTCCCAAGGAGGACCAGGTGGGTCTGGCCCACGTAGCGCTGGTGGCCGACAGCCTGGAAACGGTAAAGGGGATGTATCGTCGCCTGAAGGAGCAGGGCGTCGAGGTCACAGGGACGACGGACCACGGCGTTACCAAGAGCCTCTACTGCAAAGACCCCGAGGGCAACGAGATTGAGATCTACTGCGAGGTGCCGGAGGTAAGCTGGCAGGACGCAGGGACGGTCGCCGTCGATGAACCGCTGGACCTGGAGTCGGTCAAGGCCTAGCCGTCTGGATCAGGCCTCACTCCCCGGGGTCTTTCACCACCGTACAGTTGCCTACGCACCCGCCCGTCAGTGGACGATGATCTCTCGGGGGGCGTGGGTTATCAGCTCCGGCCCATCGTCGTGGATGATGGCCTGCTCGCCCAGCGCCATCGTCAGCCCGGCTTCCCGGTCCACCAGCACCATGTGGGTGAAGAAGGTCATGTTCGGCTCCAGGACCAGCGGATTGTCCCGGATGATCATCGGGTGCTCCATCCAGGTGGGCGGCCAGGTTGCTCCCATGGTGTAACCGCAGGCGTTCAGTATGGCGTGACCGAGACCCCGCCGGGTGAAGGTATCGGCGTGGGCAGCGAACATGTCTCCCACCGTGTTTCCCGGTTTCATCGCCCCCTGGATGGCGCCCAGGGCCTCGATGCAGGCCTCCAGCATCCTTTCGTAGCGCGGATCGATATTGGGGCCGGTGAGCACTATCGCCATGCTGGCCGCGTGGTAGTGCCGGTATCCGGTTGCGATCTCATAGGTAACCTGGTCGTTCTCACCTATCTTGCCCCGGCCGGTGGCATAACGGCCCAACAACGCCTTTTCCCCGGCTCCCGTCACCCACCTCGATGCAGGCGGGTCGCCGTCCATCCTCCAGTTCAGGCCATGCATCTCGGCGAGGATATCCCCCTCGTTGGCTCCTGCTACCGTCCCATCGATGCCTATCTGCAGCACGGCGTCGCAGATCTCACCCGCTTTACGAAGGTAGTCTATCTCCTGGGGACTCTTCACCACCCGCAGCAGGCGTATCAGGTCCGATACGTCCACCAGCTCGCAGAACTCGTCCAGGGCGTCCTGCAGCTCCCTGTACATCCGGGCGGTAAGTCCGTAGGTATCGTACTGGATGCCGATGCGCTTGCCCCGCATTCCGTGGCTCTCCAGCATGTCCCGCACCGCGTTCACCGGCGGATTATCGGGACTGTCCACCCAAAGCTGCACGTCCTCGCAGATGGAGGAGTACTTGATGCTGCTCAGGTCCGCCGACCTCGAAACATGGGTCAGCTGCCCATCGACACCGATGAACATGTTGTGAAATATGACGAACCCGTCCGTGTCCAGGCCGCACAGCCAGTACATGTCTTCGATCTTGAACAAGAGCATGCCGTCCAGGTCCCGTTTGGCCAACTCTTCCCTGACCCGCTTCTGGCGCTCCTCGAACTCCTGGAGCGAGAAATGGATGTGCGGCTCGGCCATCTGTCTACCCTTCCCTTTCCAGCGCTTCCTTGACCTCACGGTAGGCGACCTTAGTCACCCGGTCCGTGATCTGCGGCTTGATGCCCGTGTCCTCCACCTTCATGGTAACGAACGTAGGCCCCGTCATCTCCAGGATATCCGCCATACGAAGGGCCAGCTCCTCCAGATCATCGAACTCGAGGGTATTGGGATATCCCGCCGACCTGGCCAGTCCCGCAAAAGAGAGCCTGTCTACCCCCGGCACCGGCTGCCCGCCGCTGAGGCCGTAGATATCGTTCTGATAGAGAAAGTGGACCAGGTTGGGCGGCGACTGGTTCGCTATGGTCACCAGCGACCCCAGGTTCATCAGAAGACTGCCGTCCGAGTCCACTACGATCACCTTCCTGTTGGGCTGGGCCAGCGCCAAGCCCAGTCCTATGGATGAGGCCTTGCTCATGGAGTTGATCAGCGGCAGGTGAAGCTCCTGTTTGTCGGAGATCGAGTCCCACAGGGTGTAGGGCGTCTCGGTAGTGACGACCAGAGCGTCTCCCTGGTGGCGGGCAATGAGCTTCAGCGCCTCGATGCCGGGTATCATTCCTGCTGGTATTCGGCGCCGATCAGGGCGGCCACCGGCCTCGATATTCGTTGTGCTTCGTGATAGGCCTGGGATATCTTCGGGACGTCTTCGTCGGTCTCGACAAGGTGGTAGTCGATCCCCCACGCTTTGAGTATAGGTTCCAGGTAGGTGGCCGCCGAGTCCACGATGGGCCCCTCTCGCCTCCAGCCCCTGTACCCGACCAGCAGCAGCAGGGGAAGACCCACCTCCAACGCCAGTCCTCGTATCGCATCCCCGGACTCGTAAAGTCCGGTGCTCTGCATGAGGCACGCCGGTCTCTGACCCCCCAGCAGCAGTCCCATGGCGATGGGCACGGCCTCCCCCTCTCGGCACACCTGCACCAGTTTCACCGACGTGTCTGCGGCCACGGTGTCGTAGAGAAACCGGCTCTCCGTATCGGGAAGCCACACGATGTGACTTATCTCCAGCTTCTTGAGCTCTTCCAGTACGCGGGCCGGTGTGAGAACTTTTCGCTCGGTGGTCATAGCCGGTACACCCTCACCGCGGTGTCGTGGAACAGCGAGCCCAGCTCAGACGCCGAGAACCCCTTCGCCACCCGCTTGAAGGCGTTCCAGAGGACGGTGTAGGAGCCCGATACCTTGTCCACCGGAAAGTTGCTTTCGAACATACACCGTTCGGGACCGAACTTCTCGACGCAGAAGAGGTAGTAGGGAGACATGGCCTCAGCCATCTCCTCAGAGGCAGGCGGTGCGCTGCGCTTATGCCAAGCGAAGCCGCACATGGACATGCCCAGCCCACCCAGCTTTACCGTGACGTTGGGACATTCGGCCAGCTCCGAGATGCCGCGGACCCACTCTTGATACACCTCTTCCCGCTTGCCAACGTAGGGCCCGATGCCAAGCAACCCTCCTACGTGGTTGAGAATGATCGAGACGTCCGGGAACGACTTCGCCAGGTCGGCCAGCTCCGAGAGTTGGGTGTGGTACAACCACGCCTCGTAGCTCAACCCGTAGCTCTGGAGACAAGCGAATCCCTCCCGGTACTTGGAGTCCAGCAGCAGCCCCTGGGGAGCGTTTCGGTACCTGCGTATGTCGGGACTGGCGTCCCATGGACAGGCGTGCCGAATTCCGCGGAACCTGCCCTCGCTGGCGGCGACGTGGGCCTCCAGTACCGGCGCGACCGATTCTCCCAACGTGAAATCGGCGAAGCCGACAATACCGGCGCATACATCGATGCTATTGTCCGACCGGCCGGCGTTCTCGCTGGCGACGGCTGCCACGAACTCGGTCTCGCCGACGGGCTGCATCTCCACCGGGCCCGACTGACGGTACATGGCCTGACACTCGACGAACACCGTCTTTACAACGTTATGGCCGCCCCCTATGTCCTGCAGTAGCTCATCGAGGAGGTATCGGTCGCCATTTATGTCCCACAGGTGATGGTGAGGATCGCAGATGGCAAGGTCCGGGTCTATGGGGTCTTCGATGGTCAGCCCGAGCCAGTCTTCCCTTGCGTTTGCCATATCGGTCCTTCAGATCCCCTGCACTCGGCTCCAGGTTTCCTCGCTACTCTCTTATACGCAGAGTAGACACCTCGCCCGAATCTATATCGGCCACCCGGATGGCGTGATTGTTCGTGTCCGCTATGTAGAGCTTTCCATCGGCGGCGCTTATGCCACCCGGCTCGTGGAAGGTCACCGCGTCCTCGTACCCGTCGCCGTGCCCAACCTCTCCCGTGCCAAGCAACGTAGTGACCTCCCGGGTTTCGGGGGCCAGCCGCTTGATCTTGTTGTTGTAGGTGTCGGTCAGGTAGACAGCCCCATCGTGATGGGCGACACACTGGACGTGCTGCAGCCGCGCCGAGGCCCCGTCTCCATCGATGTCCCCAAACTCGAACAGCCCCTCCCCCACCAGGGTCGTCACGTTGCCCCTGGGATCCAGGTCGGCCATCCGTACCGAGCTGGTCTCGCTATCGGCAAAGTAGAGCATGCTGCCATCGGTGGTGATGCCCGTCGGCTGTGCCAGCATGGCCGAGTCCAGCGGGCCGTCGGAGATGCTTTCCCTTCCGTTGCCGGCGTAGGGCCCTACTCGGCCCTTTTCCAGGTCCATCGCCCAGAGCTGGTGAAAGCCCGCCATCGCTATGTAGAGGGTCCCGTTCAACTGGGTCAGTGCCCACGGCGAGTTGAGGGCCGTCGATGATGCCTCGCCTCCCCCGTGGAAGAACCGTGCCTGCTCGCCCACACCGGCGATGGTCTCCACCATCTTGCCTTCAATGTCCACTTTGCGGATGGCGTGGTTCTCCGTGTCGGCGACGAACAGGGCGCCGTTGCTGGCGGCCATTCCGTGGGGGTGGTCGAACCGGGCCGTCTCGAAAGACCCGTCCAGAAGCCCTTCCTCCCCCTCGCCGATGACGTCCTGAATGCGTCCTTCCATATCCGTGACTAGCAGCCGGTTGTGGCCCGTATCGGCGATGAAGATCCTGCCCAAGGCGGGGTCTGCCAGCACCTTCTCGGGGAAGGAGAGCCACGCCCCCTCTTCCTGCTTCGCCCCGACGACGCCGGGCAGAGGCGATCTGTCCAACGTGCCCCGCTCCTCAAACTCCCGGACGATATTTGAGACCAGGTTATCGAACGCCTCGTAGGTGATCTCGCCCTCGTGCTTGCCCAGCACGTTGCCTTCGGGATCGATGATGAAGAGGCTGGGCCAGGCCCGGGCGGCGTACTGGCTCCATATCATGAAGTCTCTATCGTTGATAACGGGATGCTCGATGCCGTACCGCATCACCGCCTTGGCCACGTTGTCAGTCTCCTGTTCGGAGGTGAACTTGGCCGAGTGGACCCCGATGACCACGAGCTCTTGGGAGTACTTTCGCTCCAGTTTCCGCAACTGCGGAAATATGTGCATGCAGTTGATTCAGCAGTATGTCCAGAAGTCCAGGATGACCACTTTCCCGCGGAGCTCTTCCAGGCTCAGGGGCCGGTCCACGTTGATCCAGTCCAGGTCCATGGGAAATGCGGGGGCATTTACGGTGCCTACCAGCGTCTGTTGCGCCATTCCTAGTTCCTCTCCAGGCCTGTCTCAAAATGACGGATGTCTGTGTCCCAACCGCCCGACCTCGGACGGTCTCATAACTGGGGGCACACACACCCGGACCCCTTGCCAGAGGGAAGCCTCTTTCTGGACTCCCTCAACGCAGGGTTTCGGGACAGGCCTCTCTATGTTATCAACCACTTTCAGATCTGCAAGCTGCTACACCTCAAGCGTTATCCGGTCTCTGTACAGGTCCATCGAGTTGTCCCACAGGATCTTCCGCTTCGCATCCTCGGGGATGGGCCGCCCCAACAGCTCGTTTACCGCACCCGGGAAGGGGGCGTCGGGGTGGGGGTAGTCCGTGTTGAAGATTATGTTACTACCCTCCAGATAGTCGACCACCAGGGGCAACGTGCCTTCATCGGCGTCGCACGATACCGAGCATTGACGGTAGAAGTAGTCGCTGGGCTTCATCGACACCGAGGCCCCGTGCATGAAACGGGCCTGCCTGCCGGTGCCGTGGTCGTCCAGGCGGGCCAGCCAGTAGGGCACCCAGCCTGCGTTGGCCTCGTAGAACCCGCACCGCAGGTTGGGATAGCGCTCCAGCACGTCGCCGAAGATCAGGTCGGCCAGGGACAACATCAGGTCCACGGGGAAGGAGATGGCGTGGGCCACAGTCTTCATCTCCCCCTGGTACTGGCCAAAGAGGGAGTCCTGGGAGCCTCCGCCGTGGAAGGCGGCGGGCAGGCCTTCGCTCTCCAGCAGCTGCCACAGGCCCTCGAATTTATCGTCGCACCACTTCTGGCCCTCTCCCAAATCTATGAACCCCGCCAGGGTCACCGCCGCCACTGCCGGATTGGAAGCTATGCGGTTCACCTCTCGCAGAGCCTCCCCGCCGTCACCCGGGCTTGCCAGCGCCACGAACGATACTCTGCCCGAAGAGTCGCTGCAGAAGTCGGTGGCCCAGTTGTTGTAGGCCCGTACTAGGGCCGCCTGCAGATTGATGTCCTTTATGGAGTTGGATGTGGCAAGAGCCCCGTTGGTGGGGAAGCAGACCTGAATGTCCACTCCTTCGTCGTCCATATGGTCCAGGCGGCTGGGCATGCTCCACCAGCTGCGGTACGCCTCGCCGTAGCGCTCCTCCATATCGACGTAGCACTCCTCGCCAAAGGTGCTTTCGTAGCCCTCGGGAAAGATCTCGCAGGGGGCGTAGTTGTGGAGCGACCTGCTGACGTGTCCGTTGACCTTGGGCGCCCTATCCTTGAAGGCGGGCTCGGTGTAGTTGTCCCACATATCCATGGGCTCGAGCATGTGGCCGTCGCCGTCGATGATCTTGAATCCGTTCTTCATAGTTCGCCTCGATTACCTACTACTTGGGGAGCCTATCTCTTCACCGGGGAAACTGTGTCTAGTTCGCTACCACGCGGATTACCCAGACGCCGGGAAGGCCATCCATCATCAGGCTCCAGCTATCGCCGCCATCCTCGCTCCGGTAGATCTCGCCATCGGTGTTGCCGGCATAGACCACGTCGGGATTGTTGGGGTCAATGGTCAGGCCCCGCACCATGCCGTGGAACATATCTGGCAGGCCGTTGGTGAGAGGTTCCCACGTATCCCCCGCATCGTTGCTGCGGTAGATTATCGCCTCGGCGCCGGTGGGACGGCTGAAGCTGGGGGGCGGATCGCTGGCGGCTGCAGTGAACACCACCTGCGGATCGTCCGGCCTGACCACCACCGGATGAGTGTAATCGTTATTGATCCCTTCGAAAGCAAACTTCCAGGTCTTGGCCCGGTCCGTAGAACGATAGAAGCCCTCCCCCGTGGTGGAGTAGACGATGTCCGGATTGCCCGGATTGCCCAGCAGGTAGTGAACGTCCTCGTAGATGCCCTCGCCGTACTCCTCCCACGTATCGCCGCCGTCCAGGCTGCGGAGAATTCCTCCCACCTCGACACCGGCGAACACCGTCTGAGGATCTCCCGCCACAAAGCTGAACGTCCTGACGTGAGCAACGAAGGGCGGCGCCGGGAAGGACCAGTTGGAGTAGTTGGGGACCTCCTTGACCTCGGTCAGCTCCTGCCAGCTGTTGCCGCCGTCCAAGCTGCGGAAGACGCCGGCGGGTTCGGTGCCGGCGAACAGCACCGATGGATCGTGGGGCGAGACCGCCAGCCCGCGGACATCAGCCTCCAGGGTCCTGCTCCACGAGTTCAAAGCGCCCTCCGATTTGTACACCCCGTCCCGCGGCAGACCGGTGTACAGCCTGCCACTCTCGGTAAGCTCCAGCTTCTCGATGAACTTGTCCTCCAGCCCCGAGTCTGTCGTCTCCCACGAGCCGTTGCCGCCCTCCAGGGCCAAGATGCCGGACTCGGTGCCTATGTACAGCTTTGTACCCATACCTTCGCTCCCTCCCTTATCCATCTGCGTCTCCACGGAGTCCTGGGGAATTTCTAACATTATATAGTATTAGCGCCGTACACTTTTCCAGTAGAGGCCTGAATTCCATCCCAAAGACCGGGTGAGCGCCGACCACTTGACCTGTCGGTCTGCGAACCTTAAACTAACGATAGTTAGTTGTAAGGTTAGTCTGTAGAGAAACCACCGAAACGCAACACGAGGGAGAAGAGGCATGATCACGGTAACACCCGTAGCTCTTGGCAAGATCAAGGAGTTCATGGTAGAGCAGGACGAGGCGGAAGCATCCCTCAGGGTGATGATAGCCGGGATGGGCTGCGGCGGACCTCAGTACATGATGAGCTTGGACGACGAGACCAAGGAAGAAGACCTCCAAGTCCAGCACGACGGCATCACTATCATCGTCGACCCTCAGAGCGCCCCAATGCTCGAGGGCTCGGAGATCGACTTCGTCGAGTCTCTGGACAAGTCCGGCTTTACGGTCAACAACCCCAACTTCGAGATGCCTGCCGGTGGTGGCGGCTGCGGAGGTAACTGCTCCTGCGGACGCGGCGGCTAGACCCGTTTCCTCCAAACGACTTCAAAGGGCCGGCCCGATGTAATCGGGCCGGCCCTTTAGCTTTCCAACGAGCTCGACTACAGACTGCCGCCCATGAAGTCCAGCGCCAGCTGCAACGCTCTATCGGCAGTGCGGTTCATGTTTCCCACCCGGTCCGTCGAGTTCCAGTTCTCCTCGATGACGAACTCCCGACCGTCACGGCTGGCCAGGGCTATTGTTACCTCACCGGGCATCTTGCCGCTCCGCCCGCCCGTAGGCCCCGCCCATCCCGACTCTGCCAGGGCGATGTCGCTATCCGTAAAGGTGCGCACGCCTCTGGCCAGGGCCTTGACCACGTTGGGCCCGCCCGGCCCTTCCTCGTCCATCAGGCTGCTCGAAACCCCACCGATATCCTTCCATAGGGCCATGCTCTCGTAGCAGATGATGCCGCCTACGAAGAACCTGGAGGCGCCCGGCACCGAGATCAGCTTGCTTCCCAGCAGTCCTCCCGTGTCCACCTCCCCGACGCTGACCGTCCAGCCCCTCTCCAACAGCTGTTGCGCTACCGCTTCTGCCAGGTCCGGCTTTCCCGTCATGGCGATGGTCCTTCGGCTCCAGCGTTACGGCTGGACCCGTTTGCGTTTGTTGGATATGTAGTCGACCAGGATATACTCGCCGAGCCGCTCCGGCGTGGTGTAGAAGGCCCGGCCCTTGTTGATCTTCGTTACCTGGTTGACGAAATCCATCAGATAGTAGCTGGTGTCCAGCATGAAGATGTTTAGCGTGATGGCATCACGAGTGACCCGTTTGACCTCCCGGAGAGTGGCCTGGACCGTTTCCATGCTGGGGGGATACCAGAAGAAGGCCTGGTTGTCTTCCAGGTGGGCCGTGGGTTCGCCGTCGGTGACCATTATTATCTGCTTGTTATCGCACTTTCGCTTGGCCAAGAGCTTCCGAGCCAGCATCAGGGCGTGATGCATGTTGGTGCCGGGATAGTCTCCAGCGCAGTCGACTTCGGGTAGCATCTCGGCCTTCAGCTCCTGGGCGTACGCCGCGAACCCGATTATGTAGAAATCGTCCCGGGGGAACTGGGTAGTTATCAGGCTCTGCAGAGCCAGGGCCACCTTCTTGGCTCCAAACCAAGCGCCGCTTATGTCCATCGAGCGGCTCTGGTCCAGCAGCAGTACCGTAGCGCTGCGTGTGACGTGCTCCGGGCGGTAGATCTCCAGGTCCTCCGGGAGGAGCTTCACCGGCACCCCGGCACCTCCCCTCTCGACCGCGTTGAGTAGGGTCTTTTGCATATGAATAGAGAAGGGGTCTCCGTACTCGTAGGTCTTGGTCTCGTCTATGTCCTCAACCGCCAGACCCCGATTGCGTATGTCGTGGGCCCCTTGCCTGTCTTTTTTCAAGTTCTGGAATATGTCTCGAAGGGCCTTCTGACCTATGCGTCGCAGCCCCTTGGGAGTCAGCTCCAGCCGGTTGCCTCTGTGACGGATGTATCCCGCCTCCTCCAGCTCCTTCACCAGGTTTTCCAGCGCCTCGATCTCCTGTCTAGCCTCATCTCCTAGGACCTGCTGGATCTTCTCCGTATCGATCCCCTCCAGGGCACGGCTACGCATCGCCTGTTCCAGCTGCTTCTCCAGCGATTCCACATCCTGGAGCTGCTCCATCAGCTTCATCGCCTCTTCCCAGGAGACCTGCTCTTCTCCCTGGAAGGGGTACAGGTCTCGAAACTCCTCCGAGGGGAACAGTGACTCCAAGTTCATTGCCATTTCGCCCAGCAGGTCCCGAAGCTCGTTGTCCAGTATTTGAGACTCCAACAGGTCCTGCAGGGACTGCTGCATCTCCGGCGAGAGGCTGTCCATCAAAGACTGCATCTGGCCTATCTGTCTCTGGAGCTGCTCTATGAAGTCCTCCAGGTTATCGGGAGCTCCGGGGAAGAACTGGCCGTACCGCTGCATAAAGCCCTGGTAGTCGGGATCGAGGCCCATGCGCTGTTGCTCCATCATCTCGTTCAGCGCCTGGAGCATGTCTTTCATGGCGTCGAGCTGCTCCGGAGTCATCTGCTTGAGCCGCTCCTCCATGTCCTTGACGTAAGGCTCCAGCATTCGCTGGCGGAGCATATCGAGGAGCTCTTGGAACTCCTGGCGCGCCTCGTCATCGACGAAATCGTAGTCGCTCAGTGCTTTGACGGTGCCACCGAAGCTGTCCGGCAGATCGTCGAGGAACTGTTGCTTCTTCGATACCATATCTTCGAGCAGCTTCTTGAGGCTATCGCCGTCTTCTACGTCAGCCGGCGCCTCCTTGGAGGCGTCATCCATCCTCTTCTCCAGCCCCTCCCGCTCCTTCTGTACTATCGAGTCCAGCTTGTCCTTCAGCTCATCGAACATCGAGTCCAGGTTGTATTGGCCCAGCTGCTGGTCCCGCTTCTGCTTGAGGCGCTTCAGCAGGTCTTTCAGTCCGGCCATGCGCTGACCCTGGCGGGTGGTCATGCCCCGCTCCATCATTCGTCTCATGGCGGTCTGCAGATCGCCGTAAGTGAGCAGGTCCTGCTCCAATGCGTCAAGCAGCTCCTCCGGGGCTATCTGGAAGGGTTCACTGCTGCCGTCCCAACGTGAGTATCTGTAGCTAATGACCATCTTGTCCTCTGGCCGTCTGCTCAGGCGTCCACTTCGTCGAGCCGTCCCTTGCAGGATACCACAGACCACCGACTTGAAGTCCGTCTCCCCGCTATTTGTTGCGCTGTCCGGTCCCAGCCGGCTTTACGTCCTCAAGCTTGCCACGGTGGCCTCGAGACCCTCTGCCAGGTGCATCCGGGGCCTCCATCCCAGCTCCCGCTCGGCTTTCGAGCAGTCGAGGTAGGTCCTCATCACCTCCCCGTCTCTGGGCGGGGCGTAGTAGGGTTCTTGCGCGAAACCGGTGATTCGCTTCAGAAGTTGAAAAATGGAGTTAACCGTCGTACCCACTCCGGTGCCGATGTTGTAGGCCTGACCGTCGCCCTTCTCCATACACCGCAGACAGGCGTCCACCACGTCCTCTACGTATACGAAGTCCCGCTCCTGGTCACCGGTGCCGAAGATAGTAACCCTCTCTTGTTTGAGCAGCAGCTCGGTGAAGATGGCCACCACGCCGGCCTCTCCGTGAGGGTCCTGTCTCGGGCCGTAGACGTTGGCAAATCGCAGGGTGGTGTACCTCAGCCCGGACAGCCGGTTGTAGGTGGGCAGATACAGCTCGACGGCCAGCTTGGAAATGCCGTAGGGCGACATGGGGTTCAACGGGTGCGATTCGGCACAGGGCAACGTTCGGGGCTCGCCGTAAATCGCTCCGCCGCTGGATATGTTGATGAGCTTCTCCACCTCGTTGTTCCGGCAGTGGTCCAACAGATGGAGCGATCCGATCAAGTTAACGTCCGCGTCCTGGGTCGGCTGGCCCATGGATACGGCTATGCTGGTCTGGGCCGCAAAGTGGAAGACGAACCGAGGCTGCTCTTCCTGGAACACCCGGCCGAGCCTCGGGTCCCGGATATCCAGGTCTATTAGCTGGGCCTCTCCGTTGACGTTGTCCTGCTTACCCACGACCAGGTTGTCTACCGCCAGAACCTGGAACCCTCGCTCGACCAGAAGGTCCACCATATGGGAGCCTATGAAACCAGCCCCACCGGTCACCATAACCTTGTCGCCAGCCATCTCGATTACGCCTCCAGCCGACCTTAGCCACTAGCCTTACGAACTGAGGCCGATTTTATCACCTCTCACAACTGGAATGGGTGAGGATGTTGGACGTTTACTTGGACACCTACTATCATTGGCGCAGCGTTGTTCAGGGGGACCTGAGTTCTTCAGGTGCTCCAGCGTTTTTCGGGACTGTAAGGGAGTTTTCGGAATAGGTCGTAATGAGTGTAGCCGCACCCGGGCGTCGTAAATTCTTCTTTTTGTTCGCGCTGCCCGCAGGTCATGCCAGCGTCGACTGGCTGGGTTCCGGAATGTTCCTTCTGGCCCCTGCCATCGCCTTTCACGGCTCGGAAATCAGCCCGGTCCAGATAGGGCTTCTCTTCACCATACGCACCGTCGTCTCCAGCATGGCCTACATCCCGGCAGGGCTGATGGGCGACAGCATGCGCCGACAAGGCCCTACCATGTTGACCACGTTCTGGTGGGTGGGTCTTGCAGGAGTGGGCGCCGCCTTTGCCCCCAACTACTGGCTGCTGGTCCTGGCGCTGACCTTCAGCACCTGTGGCAGCACCTTCTGGCACCCCTTCGCCATGGGGTCTATGGCCCAGCAGATGCCGGAACGCAGGGCCACAGCCATGGCGGTCCACGGCGCGGGCGGCACCGTTGCCGAAGTCTTCGCTCCCCTGCTGATCGGCTTTCTCCTCGCAACCACGGGGTGGCGGGAAACGTTGTTCATCAACGCTCTGTTTCCTCTCTTGGCCGGCATCGCCCTCATCCAGCTGCGCTCCCTGACCCGAACCGATGGCGAGACCAGCATATCCATGAAGGACTTCAAGCAGCTGGCCCGGTTCGCCAAGCGACCGGTAGCCCTGGGTATCCTGCTCGCCATGGTGTTGTTCAACATGTCCACAATAGCTTTCATGAGCATGACGCCCCTCTACCTGAAAGAGGTAAAGCTGTTCTCCTCCGTAGAGGCGGGCATAACCTTAGCGGCTCTGCTGCTTGCAGGAACCATCGGTTCCCTGCCCATCGGAGCGCTGTCGGACCGCCTGGGTAGAAGACCCGTCGGGCTGGTGGGCCTAGGCATCGGAGGCGCCGCCCTGTGGGCCGTGACGTTGGCGCCGGGAAACGTCCTGATGGTCGGTGCGATGCTGGTAGCCGGATTCTGCATGATCTCGATGCGGGCGATACTAACGGCCGCGGCCCTGGACGTAATGCGCCAGCGAGAAGCCACTGTTATCGGGTTCCTATTCGCCATCGGCGAGGGGGTGGGGGCCGTGGGCAGCGTTATCGCCGGAGTCATAGGGGCCGTCAGTTTGAGCTGGGCGCTGGTCTTCGCCGCTATCCTCGCCTTTGGCGCTGCGGCTGTTATGGGAGCAGTCCCGTTGAACCGGACATCCATGAAACCCATTCCTCCAACCCGGTAGGTCGCATACTACGCCTTCCGCCGTTTGCATTCCCACCCCTGATCTCATATATTGGGCGTCGGGCCCGACCCAGTCGATACCTTACCCATGACCTCAACCGGAGAAAGTACAGGCACGGCTCCGAATATCGTCGTTATCGGCGGTGGCACCGGTAACTACGTCGTGCTCAAAGGCCTCAAGCAACACACACCCAACCTCACCGCTATTGTCGCCATGAGCGATAGTGGAGGAAGCTCCGGACGCCTGCGGGACGAGCTGGGTCATCTGCCCCCCGGCGACCTGAGACAGTGCCTGGTTGCCCTGGCCCCGGACAGCCACTCTGACCTCATCCTTCGCCAGCTGTTCGACTATCGCTTCGACCGGGGCACAGGCCTGGAGGGCCACAGCTTCGGCAACCTGTTCCTAGCCGCGCTAACAGAGATTTCCGGCAGCATCGCCGACGCCATCCTGGAGGCCGGCAGAATGCTCAATATCAAGGGCAGGGTCTTGCCGGTGACCCTGACCAAGACCAACCTTCACGCCAAGCTGGTTGATGGCTCCGAGGTGATCGGAGAAGCCAGCATCGACGTCCGGCGGGAGAAAGTCGGCGTCCGAATCGACTACGTTTACCTGAGTCCCAAGGCCTACATACATCCTCCGGCCATCACGGCTATCCAGGAGGCGGACCTGGTAATCATGGGCCCTGGAGACCTGTACACCAGCATCATCCCCAATCTGCTCGTCGACGGTCTCAGTGACGCCATCCGCCACTCCAATGCCCAGGTGGTGCACGTATGTAACCTGATGACCAAGCCCGGCGAGTCCGATTCCTTCAAGGCCTCCGACTTTGTGAAGGAGGTCACGGAGTACATGGGCGCCGGCGCCCGCATCGATCACCTGCTTCTCAATACCGCTCCCATGCCGCAGAAGCTGGTGGACCGGTACAAACGAGCCGATGCCTACCCCGTGGAAGCGGACATCGACGAGTGCCGGGCCATCGTGCCCAACATCGTCCAGCTGCCGATGCTCGCTTCAGGGGCCACCCTGCGCCACGACTCCTATGCCCTCGCTCAAGCGATCATGGAGATAGCAGGGTCGGCGTCCTTCCGATCGAAGGACGCCACCGGGGCCGAGCTGGCCGCCGGTTAGCTCACCCCCCGCCCGGTCTGTTTGCCCTGCCACCCACCCCGGATTGCATCCGTAGGCGTCATGCCCCCTACCTCAAGAAGGGTCTTACTTACGAGGAAATCAATCGTGTATACTTCCAAATGAGTCGCCTGCAGCACAGGATTAATCGTTGCCGCTGATCCAGCGGTGACCTTTGCCGAGGTTGGCTCTACGCTCGGTGCTGAGTCAGTATCCATGATTCCACTGGCACCATTTCCGAGGAAAGCGAAATTCAGTTGCAGGCGACTCATATTTTATGTTTGACGCACAAAACATCAAGCCAGCACTAACTCGAAGCTCCGACCAATTTCAGGAGCTATTTTGGACCCTCAAACGGCCTGAAGACATAGCTGACATGCTCGAAGTCTCCTATCGTGATCTCAACTATTGGATCTATCGCACCCCTGAACCGAGACGATACAGTGCATTTCTTGTTCCCAAAAAGAGTGGAGGGTCGCGCAGGATTGATATACCCAACACCAATATCAAGATATTGCAAAAGAAATTGAACCAGGTGTTGCGGTCAGTCTATCGTACCAAGCCGAGTGTGCATGGATTCGTAGTGGGGAAGAGCGTACGGTCTAACGCCCAGCAACATGTAGGGAAGCGTTGGGTATTCAATATCGATCTTCAAGACTTCTTCCCCTCGATCAACTTCGGACGAGTACGGGGCATGTTCATGGGTAAGCCGTACCACCTGCCCGAGAAAGTGGCAACCGTATTAGCCCATCTTTGTTGCTTCCAGGGCCATCTTCCGCAAGGTGCTCCCACGTCTCCGGTCATCAGCAACATGATCTGTGCCCAGATGGATAGCCAGTTGCAGCAACTAGCTCAGAGGAATGGCTCAATTTACACTCGATACGCCGATGACATAACGTTCTCTACTAATTGGAACAGGGTTCCGCTGGAGATATCCGCCACCAACAGCGTAAATCAGATAATCCCAGGAGATAAACTCCGCCAGACAGTCGAGCAAAACGGTTTTTCAATAAACAGCAGGAAGGTGTGGTTGCGCGGCCGACACCGTCGGCAAGTAGTGACAGGTGTTACGGTCAACGATTACCCGAATTTGCCGCGGAAATTCACGAATCAGATACGGGCGATGTTATACGCATGGAGGGAACATGGGCTATGTGCGGCCCAAGAACATTGGGCGAAAAAGCACTCTACCAAGCATCGAGTTTCTTGGCGAACCTATCATCAATTCAAGCGAGCTCTAAAGGGTAAGATTGAGTATTTGGGGATGATAAAGGGTCAAGATTCCCACACCTATCTTAAGTTTCTTGACCAATTGGGTGACTTGGACATCACCCTTACTCACGGAAAAGGAACACCGTTACGGCAGCTCCTTCGACGTTATGACCAGTTATCGATTGAGAATGAATTGATTAGCCACCAGGCCCGAGGCTATTGTCTTGAAGAGATTATGAATGGTTTGTTTGAGCTGTCCGGGATTCTGGTTAAGGCCAGCTTCACCAGGAACGCAGGCGGTGAACAGATCGATGGGGCATTCGAGTTCGGAGGCTGGTACTACTTGGTCGAGTGCCGATGGCGGTCCAAGAAAGCAAGTAAGAGTGATGTAGACGGGCTACGGGGCAAGTTAGATCTGTCCGGCGCTCAGACAATGGGTTTGTTCATTTCGGTAAACGGATGGTCTCAACATGTCGTGAATCTGCTCAAACAGACTCCAGATAAGAAAGTGTTGTTAATGAACGGGGACGATATTCGTGCGGTGTTAAAGAAAGACATTTCTTTTGGTTCCCTGCTTCAGGCTAAAGTCGAAGCACTGAATCTTCAATCCGAGCCCTTTGTTGGTGTCGCCGACATCCTCTCGAAGGAGTCTCTTTAGTAGGCTCTAAACATTGGCCAACTTTTCAAATTTGTGACATTGTTCGCCCACGTTGACGCAGATTGCTCAATTCGATTACCGACCACAACCCACCGGAACCGGGGGACTTGTTATGAGCGCTAACGCATCTCAGCCGAGCCCTCACTAGGCTAGCTCACCCAAGCTAGGCCGTATAGCGGTACCCGGTCTTTTCCTGCTTGCTCTTGTTGAGACTCCGGTTCAGATGGAGCCCCTCCAGAACAAACTCGATGGCCGAGGCCGCCGATGCAGATTCCTTATCGCATCCCAGGCGCTTCACCGCCTCGTCGACTCCATCCAGGGATCTGAGCGATCGAGCGAAGGACCGGGACGCCTTGAATTCCGAGGTCTCAAAGGTAAATCCGGTCTCGAATTTTTGGACCACCTCAGCGAAGTCCTCTTTGGCGAAGTACCTGTTGAAGACGTTGGCCGCGGCCCTCTTGATCAGCTCCTCCAGAATCTGCTCGGCCCGCTCCTCTTCCACCGTCTCCAGCTCCAGTTTCCCGATGGTCGAGGACGCAATGTAGGGCAGATCGGACATCCTGGGCGCCACGACCCTCTCCTTGTTTCTGATGGAGCGGCGCACTGCGTTTCCCACTATGCTTTCGTAGTTGGCCGTAGAGATCCGAACGCTGACCCCCGAGCGCTGGTTGATATCGGGGCTGTTCCGGGCCAGGTTTGTGATCTCGGCGATGATCTCCTTCATGAACTGGGGGATCACAGTGGTGCGCCCATCGTCGAACTTCGTGCGCTCCATGTCCATGATCTCTATCTCGACGTCCGGGCTCAGGGGGTAGTGGGTCCTGATCTGCGCTCCGTACCTGTCCTTCAGGGGAGTGATGATCCGGCCCCGGTTGGTATAGTCTTCCGGGTTGGCGCTGGAGACGACGTATACATCGAGGGGCAGCCTCACCCGGTATCCCTTGATCTGTATGTCCCGCTCCTCCATCAGGTTGAACAGGCCCACCTGGATACGCTCGGCCAGGTCCGGCAGCTCGTTAATGCAGAATATCCCGCGGTTGGTCCTGGGGATCAGGCCGAAGTGGATCGTCAGCTCATCGGAGAGGTACCTTCCCTCCGCCACTTTAATGGGGTCGATCTCGCCGATCAGGTCGGCGACGGTGATGTCCGGAGTTGCCAGCTTCTCGCCGTACCGTTCGTCGCGCGGAAGCCAGTCTATCTCCGTCTCGTCGCCCTGCTGCTCGACCTTGTCGATACACGGCCTGCATATGGGAGCGAAGGGATTGTCGCTTATCTCGCAACCCTTGATAACGGGGACCTCCTCATCGAGAAGGCCCACCAGCGCCCGGATAATCCGGCTCTTGGCCTGGCCCCGTTCCCCCAGTAAGATTATGTCCTGGCCGGCCAGGATGGCATTCTCTATCAACGGGATGACGGTCTCATCGTATCCCATGATCCCGGGAAAGACCGGCTCATCGTTTTCCAATCTGGTGATGAGGTTCTTCCTCAGCTCCTCGCGCACCGTCAGGACCGGATACGACTCCTTTTTCAGATCACCGATGGTCTTCATCTTCGCCATTGCCGACTCCTCAGCTTGTAGAAAGCTAATCGGGGCTTTGAATTAGTTAACGAATGGGGGAGGATTTCGGGCGCTTCCGAACTTGTCCGATGCCCGGCGTCCACGTCCCATGTTCCCAAAAACCCGACTTGCCTGTCAAGGAGAATGGCCCGCTCAACCCCAGGTTGGTTTTCCCTCCCGACCACCCCGGATTGCATCCGTAGGCTCTCCGTCCCCGCGGGTTCGTTTTGTACCATGGACTCCAGTATCGGGGCGGCGCCAGGCCGGAGATGAGCTCGCTTGCGCTCTCCTCCAATATGCGGTTAGTCTAGCTTCTATCATGGCTGAATCGCAGCCACTCACAGTTCGCCTGACCGATATCGGCCCCGGTGGCGCCGCCCTGGGACGGAAAGATGGCCGGGTCGTCTTGGCGCCTTACGGCATACCCGGCGAGACCGTGTGCCTCAAGATTACCCGGTCCAAGGGAGACCGCCTCGAAGGCACAGTAACCCAGGTCCTCCAGCCGTCTCCTCACCGCATCTCCCCACCCTGCCCCTATTTCGGCGCATGCGGAGGGTGCCAGTGGCAGCACATAGACTACGAGCACCAGCTGGAGCTGAAACGACGCATTTTGAAGCAGCAGCTCGAGAGAATAGGTGAAATACAGTCCCCCTACGTTCCGCCGACCCTACCCTCCCCCCAACAGTGGAACTATCGGAACCACGCCCGCTTCAGCACGGGCCGCAACAACGAGCTCGGTTTCATCGAGACCGATGGCCGCAGGTTTCTGCAGGTGGACTCGTGCGGCCTGATGCATCCGCAGATCAACCGCACGTTGGCAAATCTGCAGGGCAAGGGGAGCCGGGCCCACCAGGTCTCGGTGCGGTATGGAACGGGAACGGGGGAGACCATGATCCAACCTGCGCAATCAGCAATCGATTGCGAACCCTCTCAATCCTACTTCTCGGAGACCCTGTTCGGATACCGGTTCAGAGTATCCGGCCCGTCCTTCTTCCAGGTCAACACCCCCCAGGCCGAGCAGCTGATCGCCGCGGTCCGAGACCGGCTCGACCTGAAAGGCAACGAGGTGCTGGTGGATGCTTACGCCGGCGTCGGCACCTTTGCTGTCCTCCTAGCTCCTTATGTCAAACAGGTCATCGCCATCGAGGAATCCTCTGCCGCTGTTTCCGACGGCCGGGTCAACTGTGCCCCATTCAAGAACATCGAGATAGTCATCGGCAAGACCGAAGCGGTCCTTCCCCGCCTTGAAGAGCGGCCCGACGCCGTCATCCTGGACCCTCCTCGCATCGGCTGCCGCGAGGAGGTTCTCGATGCGCTGATGTCCCTGGCACCGCGGCGCATCGTGTACGTCTCCTGCGATCCCGCCACCCTCGCCCGGGACCTGGGCATCCTGTGCAAGCGGGGCTATCGACTGCTGGAGTCCCTGCCCGTCGACATGTTCCCCCAGACCAACCACATCGAGAGCGTCAATACCCTGGTCCGACGGGACTCCTTTGAAATCTAACCCCATCCCTCCCCTAATCCTCGCTTCCGCCTCTCCCAGGCGGCGCGAGATCCTGTCCCGGTTGGGTGTACCCTTTTCGATAGTCATCTCCGAGGTCGACGAGAGTACCTTCGGGACCGCCAACCCCGAAGATCTAGCCCGCACCCTCGCCCTTGGCAAAGCCGAGGAGGTGCACAACCGGTGTCCCACCTCGACCGTCCTGGGCGCCGACACCGTAGTCAGCCTGGATGGTGTGGCTTTGGGTAAACCCGCTGGACCGGACGATGCTCAACGCATGCTGTTCGCCCTCCGGGGCCGTACGCACACGGTGGTCACCGGCATGGCCCTCATATCCGAGGACGGGGCAGCCCCGGTGGTGCACCACGTATCCACCAGGGTTACTATGCGTCCCTACACCCTATGTGAGATAGACCGATACGTGGCATCGGGCGACCCGTTGGACAAGGCCGGGGCCTACGCCATCCAGGACGCTGACTTTCACCCGGCCGCCAGCTTCGATGGCTGCTATTGGAACGTGGTCGGTCTTCCCGCCTGCCAGGTGGTCGATGCGTTCCGCCGAATCGGCTTCAGGATCGTACCGGACGGCGCTTTGACCTCTCAGTGCACACCTGCGGTCTGTCCCCTCCAGCGATAGCGTGTCAGCCGGCTCCACTTTTCGCCTCGACTACCGCCGCCGGCCTCCTCCTGGGGAGGAACATGGCCGCGAAGGTGATCAATAGAGGGAAAAGGGAGCTGACTATCAGCGCGGCCTCCAGGTCCGCCGTGGTGTCCTGTATGAATCCCACCGTGAGTGGACCCAGCACCCCGCCTCCCCAGAACATCGTCATCATCATCGATTGGAAGACCGCTGACTCCCGGGGCGTGCTACCCGGCAGCTCGAAGGGCACCGAGCTGAAGATGGTCCAAAAGGCGCCCCTGAAGATCCCGTTGACAAAGAACATCAAGATCAGCAGCGGTATGAAATCGCTAAACAGCAGACCCATGTACGTTCCGGTCATACCCAGGCCCAGCACTATCAATGGAAGCCTGTTTCCCTTCGTCCTGGACATCACCGGCACGATGACAAGGCCGCCGGTCGCCACCACTACGCCGAGTATCCCTATCAGGAAGCCCGAAACCACCAGCGACATGTCGAAGGTCTCCTGCATAAACGTAGGCCAGAAGGTGATCTGGGCCATCTGCGCAAACGCGTACCCCACCATCCCAATCCCCACCAGCCACGGCTCCCGATACTTGAACAGCCCCTGTATTGGAGGTCCTGCATCGGACTGGGCGTCCTCGGACCCATCATCCGCTTTCCCCTCCTTGCCCAGCAACACCCAGGCCGCCGTTAGAGCCACGTTCAGCCCAGCCAGGGTGTAGGTCGTCTTCCGCCAATCGTCGCCGAAGGCGTCCAGCAAGAAGGGAGTGACCACAAATGCCAGCGACAGCGAAAGTCCGAAGATAGCATTGAGAAGGCCGAAGTAAAGCACCACCTCCCGGCCCCTCAGCCACTGGCGGACCAGCAGAGCTCGCGGCGGGTCCCTGGCCACCAGCGTCAGGCCGAAGACTATCCGGCCGGCCAGCAACATGGCGAAGGTCGGGGCCCATCCCTGCAGGAAAACCAACACGCTGCCGACGACGAAGGTAATGGTGGTGGTCATCTTCGGGTTGTACCTGGACAGCCACCATCCAAAGGGGAGAGACGCGACGAGGCTGCCGATCACCGCAGACGATCCAAGCCAGCCCTGCTCCGCAGGAGACAGCCCCATCTCCTCGGTCATCGATGGCAGGAGGATTCCGAGCACCATGGCGCTCATCGTCGCCACGGCGTGACCGATGGAATAGGTGGTCATTACCACCCACTTCTGGTACGGGGTTCCCGGTTCGGTCCGCTTCTCTACCATAGCGCCCGCCAGACTATATCCCATCCTGGGCCGGGATGGGTATCTCACAGGCTTGATGAGTTATGGGGTGTGCAGAGAGGCGAAGTCCTTTTGCCGGGAGTCTGAGAGCCTGCCCTGAGCCCGCCGAAGGGGTGTCCCTCAGGAGTTACCTCTTTTTCTTTCCCCTTCCTGGCCAGGAAGGGGACCAAGGGGATGGTCGAAGCGGTGTCTCAACACCTTGCTAGTCCAGGGAGACGGCCATCTGCCGCTGTTGGGGCCGAGAGATCATAAGCCCCGTCGCAACCATGGTCAGCCCGAACAGGGACGTGATCACCAGAGAGGTGGCAAGGTCTCCGGTGGCTTCCTGCAGGAAGCCTGCAGATACCGGCCCTATCGCCCCTCCCAACCAGGCGCACATCATTATCACGGCCCCGGCTACGGCTATCTCCCGCGGCTTTATGCCGGGCAGCTCGAAGGGTATGGTCATGATGATCGGATAGAACAGGGTGCCCATGCCATTGACCAGGAACAGAGGAATGAGCAGCGATACCGAGCCCGTAGAGACCATGCCTATCGAGGTCAATACCGTGATCAACCCCGATACGGCGACCACCGGCTTTCTTATGTCACGTTTCGCTATGTACATCGCCGCCAGGACGCCCCCGATGGCCCCCACCACCCCCGTTATCGCCTGAATAGAACCGGAAATGGTCAGCGGTATGTCGTACTCGTCCAGCATCAGGGTGGGCCAGAAGGTGATCATGGCGTTCCAATTGATGCTGACCCCCAGCATCCCGATCCCCACGTACCAGATGTCGCTGTGCCTGAGCACGTTTCTGAGAGGCGGCCGCGTCCGCAGACCCTCCCACTGCCGGTACTCCACGGTCGTCCGCTGTCGACCCAACAACTGCCAGGCGACTGCGATTCCAGCGAAGATGAAGCCGTACACCATCAGCGCCATGCGCCAGCTATCATCGAACCACACCAGTAGAAAGGGCGTCAGGAGAAAACCTGTGGTTATGGCCAGGCCGAAGGTGGCGCTGTAGACGCCGTTGGCGATCATGATCTCCTTCCGGGGAAACCACTGGGCGAACAGCATCGCTCGGGCAGGCTCTCTTGCCAGCACTGCCACCCCGAACAGGAACCTGGCCGGCAACAGGATGGCGAAGATAGGGGCCCAGCTCTGCAGGAAGATAAACCCCGTTCCCAGCAGCAGTGTGATAGTGATCAGTACCTTGGCGTTGAACCTCGTCAGAAATATGCTCATGGGTATCGAGAAGATCAGATTGGCCAGCAGGGCCGAGGAGCCCAGCCAGCCCTCTTCAGAGGGAGATAGGCTCAGGTCCGCTGATATCGAGGGCAGCAGCACGCCCAGCGTGGTGACCAGCATGAAGCTGAACAGGTTAGATATCCCCACCATACCCAGTACTACGTACCGGTACGGCTGAGGCCTGGATTCCGCCTGTTCCATTATCTGCTAGGAGGCGGACTCGGGGTTGCCGGCGCCCACAGGTTCCAACTGCATTTCACTTCTGTTCGGAGACCGCATAAACAGGGCCCCGAAGACCAACGACAGACCGGCGAAGGATAGGATCACCATCGTAAGCTTCAGGTCGCCGGTAATCTCTTGGAGTATTCCCGCCAGTGCGGGCCCAATCGCTCCTCCGGCCCACATGCTCATCTCGTAAAACGCTACGGCTACCGCTATCTCTCGAGGCTTGATCCCCCGGAGCTGGAAGGGTACCGTCATCAGCACGGGGAAAAACGACCATCCCGTACCGTTCAGCACGTTCAACACCCATAGCAACGGCACCGATCCTGTTAGCGACATGGCGGCGGAGGTGGAAGAGGTCAGGATCCCGCAAAGCACCAGAACGTGTCGGCCTAGGCCCCATCGGGCTGCGGCGAATGCGAAGATTAGGCCGAACACCGATGACATTATTCCACCGAGCGCCAGCATCGTCCCCGACGTCACCAGGGATATGTCGTAGTAGTCTAGCATCAGGGTAGGCCAGAAGGTGGCGATGCTCATCCACAGCATGTTTGCCCCGACCAGACCCATTGACATCCCCCACAGCTCCCGGTATCGAAGTAGACTGCGAAGCGGCGTTCCCTCCTGGGAGCTGGCTGCTTGACGGTATCGCCTAGTGATCCGTTCTCTTCCGAAGATCTGCCAGGCCACACCTATGGCCAGGGTTGCTATCGCGTATATATAGAAAGCAGTCCTCCAGCCATCATCGAACCACAGCAGCATGTAGGGCGTCACAAAGAACCCGATGCCGATGGCTACCCCTATAGTCCCGTTCAACACGCCGTTGACCAGCACTATCTCTTCTCGGGGGACCCATTGCTGGGTCAACATCGCCCGCGCCGGTTCTCTCGCCATGCCTGCCACACCAAAAAACACCCTTCCGACCAGCAGCAAGGCAAACACCGGCGCCCAACCCTGGACGAATAGGAAGAAGGCGGCCGCTGCCAGGGTGATGGACACCACCAGCTTGGCATTGAGGCGGGATATCCACCAGCCCAGCGGTACGGAAACTACAAGATTGGCCAGTATAGCCGACGACCCGAGCCATCCCTGCTCGGAAGGCGACAGGCCTAGATCATTCGAGATCGAGGGCAACAGTACCCCCAAGTTGAACAGCACCAGGAAGTTGGCCAGCGTAGCCAGGCTTAGAATCGAGATTATGACAACTCGATAAGGCTCGGGCTTAACCTCGCCACCCACTGCTTGACCGACGTCATCCGTCTGTTCTATACCCTGGGACATTCGATCCTTCCGAGGTTAAGAAAAGGGCCGGAGCCCTCAAAGAAACGGTTTAACCCCCGTGGCTCCGGCAGGCGGCCCCTCTCGACTCTGGCGGGCAGCATTGTATCACGCCCGGTTCCAGGCGCCCCTCGATGCACCTGACCGCTCTGAGTGCCTTGGCCTGCCAGCGCTTGGGCATCTGAGGGAATCGCATAACAGCCCCTCACCGGGTATGAGCTTCGTAGATCGTCGGATATCGAAGGCAGCTGCACGCCGAGGGTGGTGACCGGCATGAAGCTGAAAAGGTTAGCCATCCCCAACATACCCAGTACTGCGTACCGGTGCGGCTGAGGCCCGGATTTCGCCTGTTCTATATCTCTCTTAGGAGATGGGGCCAGGGTCGCTGGCGCTCCGGAGGGGTGCGAGCTCTATCGATGATGTGGTCCCCAGGGGATCTCTAGCAGAGTCCAGCGACCGCACGAACAGGGCTCCTAAGACGAGGGAGAAGCCGCAGGGAGATATCACAATCAGGGTAAACTGAAGGCTGTCCGTTATCTCCTGCAATATCCCGGCCAACGCCGGGCCGACGGCACCGCCCGCCCACATCGCCGTCTCGTAGAAGCCCACCGCCACCGCTATCTCTCGCGGTTTGATCTTCGGCAGGTAGAACGGCAACGTCATCAGCAGTGGGAAGAAAGACCACCCAATGCCGTTGAGTATCGTCAGTACCGTCAGCAGCAGCATTGAGTCGGTCAGCGTCATTGCGATGGAGGTGGTAACAGTGAGAACACCGCAAAGCACAAGGATAGGCCTGCTTACGGCCCATTTGTAAGTGGCCCAGGAGAAGAGGAGTCCAAAGACGGCAGTTACCACACCGCCCACCGCCAACAGGGTTCCGGAGGCGAACAACGATACTTCGAAATCCTCTAGCACTTGGGTTGGCCAGAAGGTGACGAATGCCATCCACAGCATGTTGGCCCCGAACACTCCAAAGCCCATGGCCCACAGCTCCCCATATCGAAACAGGCTGCGGAGTGGATTGCCCTGTTGAGAGCCGGTCATTCGACTGTACTGCTTCGTGATCCGCTCTCGCCCCATCAGATGCCAGATGACGCCGATGGCCAGGGTTGCAGCTGCATACACGTAGAAAGTCGCCCTCCAGTCGTCATCGAACCATACGAGCATGAGAGGGGTAAGAAACAGCCCTACGGCTATCGCCATCCCGATGGTGCTGGTGAGCAGGCCGTTGACCAGCACCACCTCTCGTTTGGGGACCCACTGCTGGGTCAGCATAGCCCGCGCAGGCTCGCGGGCAACGCCCAAGATGCCGAATAGGACCCTTCCCGCCACCAGGACGGCAAAGATCGGGGCCCACCCTTGCACGAAGAGGAAGAGGGCAGATCCTACCAGGGTTATGGTCACAATCCACTTGGCATTCATCTTGGAGAGCCACCAGCCCAGCGGGAGGGAGACGATTAGATTGGCCAGGATGGCGGACGAGCCCAGCCAGCCCTGCTCGGAGGGTGAAAGGCCCAGGTCTTCGGAAATCGAGGGCAGGAGTACGCCGAGATTGAACAGTATGAGGAAGTTGGCCAGGGTCGCCAGGCCCAAAATCGAGATTATGACAAAGCGATAACGCTCAGTCTTAAGCTCGCCACCCACTGTCTGACCGACGCTATCCATCCGTTCTGTGCCCTTGGACATTCGATCCTTCTGGGGTGAAGAAAAGGGTAGGAGCCCTCAACGAAACAGTTTACCCCCGCGGCCCCGGCCGGTGGCCATTGTATCACGTCCGGTTCAAGCCACTTTTGACTCCCCTCGATGGTGGCTTAGCTACAAACCCTCTGTTATACTCGTAGGCTGAGGGGCAGCCTCCCCCAGGCTGCCAGCTACTTCGGTCGAGTCGAGAAGCATCTATCCCAGGATTGTCCCTATGGACGATATAGCCGAGCTAGAACCAACTGCCAATCAGGACGTAAGTCCGGAACAGGATCCTTCCGCCTGGTCTGTGGCACGGACTGTCTTGCGCAAGACCCCGATACGCGAAGAGCACATCGTCATCGCGGTGATCGTGCTGGCCGTAGGTCTCAGCATCGGAGTTTTCTTCCTGAAGGACACCATCCTCAACGTTGCCAACCTCAACACCGTAGGCTATGCAGGAGTATTCGTATTCACCTTCCTGGGCGCCGCCACCATATTCCTTCCCAGCGGAGGCAGCGCAGCCGTCATCCTATCTGGTGCAGTCCTCAACCCGGTCCTTGTGGGACTGCTGGCGGGAGTAGCGGCCGCCCTGGGAGAACTGACGGGATACGTCTTGGGTTACGAAGGCAGTGGCATTCTCGAAAAACGGATCAAGATGTTCCCCAAGGTCAAGGGATGGATGGAAAAGCGCGGCGCTCTGACCATTTTTGTTCTCTCTGTACTGCCCAATCCACTGTTCGATGCGGCAGGACTAGCAGCAGGGGCCATCCGATTCCCGGTGCGAAGGTTCTTCTTCTTTTGCTGGTCAGGAAAGACCATTCAAGCGTTGGCCGGGGCCTTCATAGGCGCTCTGGGGTCCGACTGGCTCGTCGGCCTGGCTGAGGGTGTCCTGGACTAAGCTCGTCTCAGGACCCCGCATGGAGGAAACCCAGAGGGTCCCTCTCCCCGAACCGATTGATGAAATAAGGGTGTGCAGAGGGGCTGGGGGACGTGCCCCCAGATCCAAAACGTCTCGGGGTGGGTGGGAGGGAAGAAGTACCCGGGGTGGGGTATGCGCTTCTGCCGATCCAATTGCCAGACTTGGCTGGATTGCCACTCCCCGACTTTGTCGGGGCTCGCAATGACAAAGGTATGAACCCCGGCTGATAGTTGCTGTCGTTGCGAGCGAGGGGAGAGTTCGTCCTGAGGGGGCTGAACCCCCTAGTACAGGTGGCAGGCCACGGCGTGCCCCTTGCCCGTCTCCTTCAACGGCGGTATCACCTCACGGCACACGTCCATGGCATATGGACACCGGGGATGGAACGTGCACCCCTTCGGCGGGTTCAGCGGGCTCGGCACGTCTCCCGTCAGGATTATCCTCTCCCTCTTCGCCTCCACCACCGGGTCAGGTATCGGCACCGCCGATAGCAGCGCCTTCGTGTACGGGTGCTGCGGGTCCTCGTACAGCTTGTCCCGGTCCGTTACCTCCGCCAGCTTACCCAGATACATCACCGCCACTCGGTCCGATATGTGCCTCACCACCGATAGATCATGCGCTATGAACAGATACGTCAGATTGAACTGCTCCTGCAGCTCCTGCAGCAGATTTATCACCTGCGCCTGGATCGATACATCCAACGCCGATACCGGCTCGTCACACACTATGAACGACGGGTTCACCGCCAACGCCCTCGCTATCCCTATCCTCTGCCTCTGTCCTCCACTGAACTCGTGCGGGTACCGGTCCACCATGTACGGGTTCAACCCCACCACCTGGAACAGCTCCTGCACCCTCTCCTTCCTATCCTTTCGCTCCCCTATCTTGTGTATCGTCAGCGGTTCCTCCACTATCGCTCCCACCGTCATCCGAGGGTTCAATGAGCTGTACGGGTCCTGGAATATCACCTGCAGCTCTCTCCTCAAAGGCCTCATCGCCTTCGTCGATAGCCGCGTCAGGTCCTTCCCCTTGAACATCACCTCCCCATCCGTAGGCTTGTACAGCTGCAGTATGCATCTCCCCGTCGTCGTCTTCCCGCACCCGCTCTCTCCCACCAGTCCCAGCGTCTCTCCCTCCATTATGTCGAAGGTCACCCCATCCACCGCCTTCACCTCTCCAACCTTCGCCTGGAAGATGATCCCCTTCGTCACCGGAAAATACATCTTCAACCCATTGATGCTCAGCAGCGTATCTCCGCCCCTCGCTCCGTTGCCCTCAGACCCGTTGGTTGTCATTTCCTTAGCTCCCTCTCTCTCCGTTGCCGGCCGTCGTCACGTCCACCAGGCATGCCGCCGTGTGTCCCTCTCCCATCTCCACCAGCTCCGGGTCCGTCTCCGCACACTCATCCACCGTGAACCGGCACCTAGGCCTGAACGAGCATCCTCCAGGCTTGTGCGCCAGGTCCGGCGGCATCCCCTCTATCGGTATCAGCCTCTCCCTCATGCTCTCGTCCAGCCTCGGCACTGACCCCAGCAGCCCCAGCGTGTACGGGTGCCTCGGCGTCCCGTATACGTTCACCGCCGTCGAGCTCTCCACTATCCGTCCCGCATACATCACGTTCACGTTGTCCGCATACCTCGCCACCACACCCAGATTGTGCGTGATCACCACCACCGCCGTTCCCCTCTCCTTCGTCAGCCGGCTTATCAGCTCCAACAGCTGCGCCTGTATCGTCACGTCCACCGCCGTCGTAGGCTCGTCCGCCAGCAGTATCTTAGGCTCGCAGCTCAGTGCTATCGCTATCATCACCCTCTGCCTCATACCCCCGCTCAGCTGGTGCGGAAAGTCGTCCAACCTCCTACCCGCATCCGGTATCCCCACCTCCTCCAGCAGCTCTCCAGCCCTGGTGTTCGATGCCCTGCTGTCCATCCCCAGGTGAAGCTCCAACGCCTCCGTTATCTGCCTGCCTATCGTCAGCACAGGGTTCAATGACGTCATCGGCTCCTGGAACACCATCGCCAGGTCCTTACCCCTCCTCCTCCTGATCTCGTCTGCACTCAGCTTCAGCAGGTCCACCCCCTCCAGCAGCACCTCTCCTCCCACTATCCTTCCCGGCGGCGATGGGATCAGCCTCATCAGCGATAGCGCACTCACGCTCTTGCCGCACCCGCTCTCCCCCACCAGCCCCAGTGTCTCTCCCGCTTCCACGCTGTACGTCACCCCGTCCACCGCCTTCACCACCCCGTCTTCCGTGTAGAAGTAGGTCTTCAGGTCCTTTACTTCCAGCAATGGCGCCATGCTCTACTCCTAACTCAAGAATGGTTTGACTAATTATTCGGAAAGACTCGCATCATTATAAACGTACTAGCAAGCTGCCGGTTGATGTCTGTCGACATGAGTCTACCGGATCTCCTATTCGCCTGCGGTACCAACGTAGACGATAAGGCGGCGGCGCATGAGCCTCTGCGGACATCATGAAGACCCTAACGCTCCACCTCAACGTCTCCATGGAATCGTTTCCAGCGGTAGTCCGGGGACGCCCTGTGCAAAGGGTATAATGAGGGCCAGCCCAACCGGACCGCAATAAGAGGAGGAATCTCATGCCAGTCAGACATCCCACGCTAGAAGAGCTGGAACGCATCGCCGACGAGTACAACATGACTCCCACCTACGATGATCTGGAGTCCTTCAGCGGGCTTATGACCGGCGTAATCGACTCCTACGACCGGATCGATCAGCTCACCGAACCCACCCTGCCGGTGAAGTATCCTCGCAGCCCGGGCCACCGGCCTCAACCGGAGGACAACCCGCTGGGCGCCTGGTACTGGCGCACCGAGATCAAGGGAGCGCCGGAGGGGCTGCTGGCGGGTAAGACCGTGGCGATAAAGGACAACGTCTGCGTGGCCGGCGTGCCGATGATGAACGGCACCAGCGTCCTCGAAGGCTACGTTCCGGAGATCGATGCCACCATCGTAACCCGCATCCTGGACGCCGGGGGCACGATCCTCGGAAAGGCCGTCTGCGAGAGTCTCTGCTTCTCGGGTGGGAGCCACACGTCGGACACGGGCCCGGTGCACAACCCCGTCAATCTCGAGCATACTGCTGGCGGCTCCTCCAGTGGGAGCGCCGCCCTCGTCGCTTCCGGGGACGTCGATGTCTCCATCGGAGGCGATCAGGGCGGTTCCATCCGCATCCCAGCCCACTGCTGCGGCATCTACGGACTCAAACCCACCTACGGCCTGGTACCCTACACGGGCATTTTCCCCATCGAGCTGACCCTGGACCACACGGGTCCCATGGCCCGGACCGTACTGGATGTCTCTCTGATGCTAGAGGCCATCGCCGGGCCGGATGGACTCGACCCTCGTCAGGGTGCTGGCCTGCAGGCGGAGGCCTACAGCCAGGCCCTTACCGGCGACATAGACGGGCTGCGGATCGGCATCGTCGAAGAGGGGTTTGGCTGGCCGGACCTCTCCGAGGAGGATGTGGACGAAACGGTTACCGAGCAGGCCCATGCCTTCGAGAGGTTGGGAGCCCAGCTAAGCAATATCTCCATTCCCTGGCACAAGGACGGCATCCACCTCTGGAACGCCATCGCCCTGGAGGGCGCCACAAAGCTGATGATCGCCGGCAACGGCATGGGCACCAACTGGAAAGGTCACTACATCACCAGCCTGCTGGACGTTTTCGGCAGAAGCCGTCGCACCAGGGCCGACGACATGTCCGAGACCACCAAGCTGGTCGTGCTCTTGGGCCAGTACATGCAGGACCGATATCACGGCCGCTACTACGCCAAAGCCCAGAACCTGGCTCGAAGCCTGACCGCTGCCTACGACGAAGCCCTCAGGGACGTGGACCTGCTGGCTATGCCCACCCTGCCCAAGAAGGCGACCCGCATACCCCCTCCAGACGCCAGCCGGGAGGAATACACCGCCCGGGCCTTGGAGCAGATCCCCAACACCTGCCCCTTCGATATTTCTGGTCACCCGGCGATAACCATACCCTGTGGCACTTCCCAAGGTCTGCCCATAGGCCTGATGCTCATCGGCCGGATGGGTGAGGACGCCACCGTGCTCCGCGCCGCTGACGCCTACCAGCGCCGGCTGGCTGTTTGACGAGTCACACCACCGAGACTAGACTGGGCCTATCACCCCTCACACCCCGGCGGCCTGTTATCGAAGTGAAGGAGCCCGAGCTATGACCACCACAGTCGAAGGCCAGATCAAAGTCGGAATGCTGGAAGAGGTGAAGGCCAGGGGATGCACCGTGGTAACCGGCGCGGGCCGCACCATTGCCGTCTTCCACCACCAGGACCGGGTATACGCCGTCGACAATCGATGTCCCCACATGGGATTTCCGCTGGAGCAGGGCACAGTCAAGGATGGCCTCCTGACCTGCCACTGGCACCACGCCAGGTTCGATCTGGAGAGCGGCGGCACCTTCGATCCCTTTGCCGATGACGTCCGGGCCTTCCCCGTATCCATCGTCGACGGCCAGGTGTGGGTTAACCCGTCGCCCCCGAACCGAGACGAAATTGAACACTGGACCCATCGTCTACGGGACGGCATGGAGCACGATATCCGGCTCGTAATCGCCAAGTCCGTGCTTGGCCTCAGCTCAGCCGGGGCCGATCCCGCCGTATCCCTGCAGACGGGCGCCCATTTCGGCACGACCTACTCTTCGACCGGCTGGACCCCGGCCATGACCATGCTCACCTGTATGGCCAACATACTTCCCCATCTCAACGATGAGGACAAACCCCTGGCCCTCTACCAGGGCCTGTTCAAGGTCTCCAGGGACACTGCGGGTAGGCCACCCCGGTTCGACATGGAGCCGTTGCCCACCAACGAGACCCGTCCCGAGGCTTTCAAGGCCTGGTTCCGGGAGTTCATCGACGTGCGGGACGCCGACGGCGCCGAGAGGTGCCTTCGCACCGCCATCGACCTTGGCATCCCCGAGGTAGCCATCGCCGGTATGATCTTCGCCGCCGCTACAGACCACATCTACATCGATGGTGGCCACACCGTCGACTTCATCAACAAGGCCTTCGAGCTGGTGGACCATATCGGCTGGGACGGCGCCGGACACGTCTTGACCAGCCTGGTTATGGGGATGACTTCGGCCCAGCGGAGTGAGGAGCTCAACTCCTGGCGAAACCCCATCAACATCGCCGAAATGACGTGGCAGGCCCGGGAAGAGCTTCCAACCCTGTACGAACAGGGGAAGAGAAACGGGAACGGCTGGGACGATGAGGAGGGGTTGGCCTGGCAGATGCTGGAGGACGATCCTGCCAGCACCCTGGAGGATCTGAAGGAGGCCGTCAAAGCGGGCGCCACACCAGAGGCGTTGGGCTCCGCCGTCGCCTATGCCGCCTTCCTGCGAATGGCCCGCTTCCACACCTCCAACGAGTTCGGCGACTGGGACACCGTTCACAACACTCTGACCGCCGCCAACGCCCTGCACCAGGCCCTCAGGAGAGCGCCCTCCGTCGAGCTCCTCAGGGCGGTCTTCGATACGGCCATGAGCATCTACCTGGACCGGTTCCTCAACATGCCCGCCCAACGGATACCCCAGCCCAATGGCGCCGGCGCCGATACGGATGCCCATCTCGGAAGCATCCTGGACTACATGAACGTGCAGCAGCAGGTGGAGGAGGTGGCCGCTCAGGTCTCCTCCTACGTCTCGGATGACGGAGACCCGGACCGCCTGCTTGGCGTCATGGCCCACGCGCTGCTCAGAGAGGACCTGGACTTCCACGCCTTCCAGATAGTCGACGCTTGCTTCAGGCAGTACAACCTGCGTAGAGGCACCGAGTCGGGACGGCACGTCCTCATAGGAATGTCCCGGTTCCTGGCGGCCCACTGTCCCACACCGCGAGAGGTGGGGCAGACCTACGACATCGCTCTGCGTCTCCAGCGCGGTGAGGAGATCTTCCGGGACAACTGACCGCTGCTTGGGTCGAGGCCACACCCGCATACGATGGTCAACGGTTAGACCGAGCCCGTACCCTCGTCATTGCGAGACCCGACGAAGTCGGGGCGTGGCAATCTGTCAATTCCAGTCGTTGACCCCGCAGCGTTGTATACCCCACCTGCCTGGATTGCTTCGCTCTCTTCCACTCCCCACAGGACAGACTCACCCACCCTGGCAACTGCGGCAACGGTTAGACCGAGTCCGTACCCTCGTCATTGCGAGACCCGACGAAGTCGGGGCGTGGCAATCTGCCAATTCCAGTCGTTGACCCCGCAGCGTTGTATACCTCACCTGCCTGGTTTTGTTCCCTCTCCTCCTCTTCCCCAGCTCTCAGTATTTCACGCCATATGGCGAATGATGAGCGGGGCAAGCTATCCTTGACTCGTTGGCGACAATGTGATAAAAATAACACACTAATTCCGCTATAATCTTACAACCGGGTTATAATTTACACAGATAATTGTAGTTTCACCCAGATTTCTGATGCCAAAATACTATCCCGCCTTTCTGAATGTGGACGGTCAGCCCTGTTTGGTCGTGGGTGGCGGCCCCATCGCTGAGCGCAAGGTCAAGACATTGTTGGACTCGAATGCACGGGTTACCCTCATAAGCCCCCAGATTACCTCCCGGCTGAAACGGAGGGTGGACAAGGGCCAGATCACCCACCTGGACCGACCCTACGAGCAGGGCGATCACCGGGGACAGTACCTCCTCATCGCCGCCACCGACGATATGAAGCTCAATCGTAACATCGGCATCGAGGCCCGGGCCGATGGTGTCCTGGTAAACGTGGTGGATGACCCGGACTACTGCGACTTCATCGCTCCTTCCATCGTCCAGCGCGGCGACATCACATTCGCCATCTCCACCGGTGGAGGAAGCCCTGCCCTGTCTCGATGGCTGCGCACTCGGTTACAGTCCGAGTATCCCTCGGAGTACGGTAAGCTGGCGGCCCTCCTCGCCCAGGTCAGGGTACAGCTTCGCAAGGAAGGCCGGAGGATAACCGCCGCCCGCTGGCAGAAATCCATCGATCTGGACCTGGTATCGCTGCTGAAGAAGGGCAGGAAGAAGGAAGCCAGGGAAAGGCTGGTTGCCTCCCTGACCAACAAAAAACCTTCCTCCCGCCGGCGGACACAGAGTGAAGAGGCCCGGATTGAGTAGACCCCTGGTCATAGGCACCCGGGGAAGCGCCCTCTCCCTCAAGCAGGTGGACGAGTTTACGGACCTGTTCAAACGTCGCCATCCCGATCACTCCTTCGAGGTCAAGGTGGTTAGCACCATGGGCGACCGAGACAAATCGGCGCCTATATCACGATTCGGTTCGAAGGGTGTCTTCGTAGCGGAGCTGGAAAAGCAGATAGAGCAGGGCGCCATCGACGTAGCCATCCACAGCCTGAAGGATATGCCCAGCGAGGAGATGCCGGGTTTTCGCATCGCCGCCGTTCTCCCCAGGAGCGACCCCAGGGACGTACTTGTTACCGCCGGCGGCCTTGCTCTCGATCAGCTGCCAGGAGAAGCCCGGTTGGGCTCGGGCAGCCCCCGCAGGTCGGCGCAGGTCAAAGCCGCCAGGCCCGATCTCCTCGTTCAGGACATCCGCGGTAACATCGACACCCGCATCCAGAAGGTGCGTCGCGGCGACTACGATGGCGCCATTCTCGCCGCCGCGGGCCTGATAAGAATGGGCTGGCAGGACCAGATCGCCGACTATCTACCCGTTGACGTGTGCATGCCTGCGGTCGGCCAGGGCGCCCTCGCCATTGAGATTAGGGAAGACGACCCGGAAACCTGGGACCTCGTCAAACCCCTGGATGACCCTCCCACCCGCCAGGCCGTGGAAGCCGAAAGATCCCTGTTGAGGAGCATGGGAGGAGGTTGCCTCGCTCCCATCGCTGCCTACGGCGCCAACGAGAATGGCCGACTGCGCCTCCGAGGTATCGTCGCCGACCCTCATACTCATGAAATTATCAGGGCCGAGGTCACCGACCCTACGGCTTCTCCACAAGACCTGGGTGCACAGTTGGCGAAAAAGCTCTTCTCCCTTGGCGCCGCCAGGGTATTGGAGGCGGTGAGCGGATGAATGCCCCAGGAAGGGTTTCGCTGGTAGGGGCCGGGCCCGGCGACCCGGGGCTCATCACCGTCAAAGCCCTGGAGTGCATCCGGCGAGCCGACGTCCTCGTCTACGATCGCCTGGTGAATGAAACTCTCCTCCGTCACGCCGGGTCCGACTGCGAGCTGGTGTACGTCGGCAAACAACCGGACAACCACGTAATGAGTCAATCCGAGATAAACGGCTTGCTCGCGGCGAGGGCCAAGACCGGCAAATACGTGGTGCGACTCAAAGGCGGCGACCCCTTCATATTCGGGCGAGGAGGCGAGGAGGCGGAGGCGCTGGTCTCTGAAAGCATACCCTTTGACGTTGTCCCCGGCGTCTCCTCCGTATCGGCGGCTCCCGCCTACGCCGGCATCCCCTTGACCCACCGAGATATGTCATCGTCCCTGGCCATAGTCACCGGCCACGAGGACCCGTCCAAACCCAGCTCGGCCGTGGACTGGGCGAAGCTGGCCACAGCCACCGATACCCTCATCATACTAATGGGAGTAGCCAACCTGCCGGATATAGCCCAACTGCTGATGGAGCACGGCCGCTCACATGACACCCCCGTAGCACTGGTCCGATGGGGCACCACGTCCAACCAGGAGACCCTGGAGGGTACGCTATCGGACATCGCACGGAGAGTGGCGGAGACCGGCTTCTCGGCGCCGGCCGTCATCATTGTCGGCGACGTAGTCCGGCTGCGGGACAGGCTCAACTGGTTCGATGCTAGGCCCCTGCTGGGCAAGCGGGTGCTGGTCACCCGCAGCCGAAAGCAGGCCAGCGCCATCTCGGCCCTCCTGGCCGACAAAGGCGCCCAGGTCATCGAGCTGCCCGCCCTTGAGGTCCGGCAGGACCAGGACAACAGGAATGCCATCGATGCCGCCATCGACAGACTCGCCGGCTACAACTGGGCGGT
The DNA here is from genome assembly GCA_965197645.1 of Dehalococcoidia bacterium. GTDB lineage: Bacteria > Chloroflexota > Dehalococcoidia > Plut-88900 > Plut-88900. The sequence continues at coordinate 2,833,197 of OZ240219.1, forward strand.
GTTCACCAGCGTAAACGGTGTCGAGTGTTTCTTGGATGCGCTGGACTCCAGGGGCCTGAACGGTAGCTCTCTGGGCCACCTCAAGCTGGCGGCCATCGGGCCTGCCACCGCCGCAGCCCTCGAATCGAGGGGCCTCAGGGTTGACCTGGTGCCGGACGAGTACGTCGCGGAAACCCTCGTCGAGCATTTCAAGGACGAGAATATCGAGGGCCAGAGGTTCTTGCTGCCCAGGGCGGTGGGGGCACGGGCTGTACTCGTCAAAGGGCTTACGGCCCTGGGCGCCGTCGTAGATGAAGTCCCAGCCTACCGCGCCGAGCTTCCCTCGCAGGCCGCCATCGACGCCCGATATACCCTGATAAACGAAGGAGTGGATATCGCCACCTTCGCCAGTTCGTCCACCGTCAGGAACCTGGTCCACATCCTGAACGGCACACTGGATTCTCTCAAAAACTCCTGCATAGCCTGTATCGGCCCCGTGACGGCGGACACGGCCAAGGAGCTGGGCCTGAGAGTAGACGTAGTAGCATCGGAGCACACCATCCCCGGTTTGGTCGGCGCCATAGTAGACCACGTAAGGAGCGCGACATGAAGTCCAGCGTAGAGAGGTTGATCTCCGGCCAGGGCACCGGATTCCCCATCCAGCGTCTGAGGCGTCTAAGGCGCAGCAGAACACTGCGCGGCATGGTCGAAGAGACGACGCTCAACGCCCGTGACTTCGTCTATCCCATCTTCGTCACCGAGGACTACGGCCACCGGCGGGAGATCCCCTCCATGCCCGGACAGTACCAGCTCTCCCTGGACAAAGTGGCCGCCGAGGTCGAAGAGGTGGCCGCACTGGGAGTTCCGGCCGTCCTGTTGTTCGGTCTGCCTGCCGTCAAGGACGGCGCCGGCGCCGAAGCCTACAACCCTCGAGGAGTGATCCAGCAGGCGGTCACCAACATCAAGCAGGCCGTCCCCGATATAGTCGTCATCACCGATGTCTGTCTATGCGAGTACACCGATCACGGCCACTGCGGAGTCCTAGATGGAGACTACGTCGACAACGACGCCACCCTGGAGCTGCTGGCTAGGGCCGCCCTGACCCACGCCGAAGCCGGCGCCGATATCGTCGCCCCATCCAACATGATGGACGGCACTGTGGGCGCCATCCGCACCCTCCTCGACGAGAATGGTCTCGACCTGGTGCCCATCATGGGCTACTCCGCCAAGTACGCCTCGGGCTTCTACGGCCCCTTCAGGGACGCCGCCGGCTCCACCCCGTCCTTCGGAGACCGAAGGGCCTACCAGATGGACCCGCCCAACGTTCGGGAAGCCCTTATGGAGATAGAGTTGGACATCCGGGAGGGAGCCGATATAATTATGGTCAAACCCGCCCTGGCCTATCTGGATGTCATATCCAAGGCCAGGGAAGCCTACAACCAGCCGCTAGCGGCCTACAACGTCAGTGGGGAGTACGCCATGGTCAAAGCCGCGGCCCGCAACGGGTGGCTCGACGAGCGGAAGATAGTTACGGAGATACTCACCGGAATCAAGCGAGCCGGAGCCGACTTCATCCTCAGCTACCACTCCAAAGAGGTCGCCTCCTGGCTGAGGGAAGAGAGTCTGGCCAGATAGCATGAGTAAAGTAAGACTCGCCCTGAAAGAGTGGGCGATAATAACCAAGGCCTTGGACAGAGGCCGGCAGATACTGCTCATTCGCAAGGGGGGTATACGGGAGCAGCAGAAGCGATTCGTCATCGAAGGCGATCAGTTCCTGCTCTACCCTTCTTACGAGCACCAGAAACCGGACCTAGTAAAGCCCGAGTTCCACGGGGAGCTGGGGAGTCTTCTAGCCTCTCACACCGATGACGGCACCCTTACCATTGCCAACCTAGCCAGGGTGGAAGACGCCCTTGAACTGACCGAGCCGGAAGCCGTCGACGCCCTCTCCCCCTTCTACATCTGCACCAACGACTACGCCCAGTACCGGCTTCGCTGGAGGCCGAAACAGCCCCTCTCGGTACTGCTGCTTAGGGTCTACCGGCTGCCCGAGCCCAGGACCCTGCCGGTGCTGGAACGATATGGGGGCTGCACCTCTTGGGTGGAGTTGGAGCAGGCTATCGACACCACCGGCGCGGCGCCCGTCCTCACCGACGATCAGTTCAATGACAGCGTGGAAGCCATTCGCCAATCTATAGAGCAGTACAAAGTCCTCGCATGATCGAATACCTGCCAGCGCTGCGGCACCGTCCTTAGCAGAGTGAAGAGTCCACAAAGTAACCATGAAATACAGAACGATACCCAACACCGACATCCAAGTCTCCGAGACCGGCTTCGGCACCTGGACCCTCATCAGCGATTGGTGGGGCCTCGTCACGGAGGAGCAGTCCATCAACCTGGTCCACAAGGCCCTGGACCTGGGCATAAACCTGTTCGACACCGCCGACCAGTACCGCTCCGGCGAGAACGAACAGGTGGTGGCCAAGGCCCTAAAGGGTGTGCGCAACGAGGTAGTGCTCACCACCAAGTTCGGCTACGATTTCTACACCTTCCAGGCCCGTATCCGTCATCAGGAGAAGCCCCAGAACTTCGAGCCCGAGTTCATTCGCACTGCCTGTGAGAAGAGCCTCCAGCGCCTGGACACCGACTACATCGATATCTACCAGCTGCACAACCCCCGCATACCGGTGATAGAGCGGGATGAAGTCTTCGAGACGCTGGAGCGCCTGGTTGAAGAGGGAAAGATCAGGCACTACGGGGTCGCCATCGGTCCCGACATAGGCTGGTTCGAAGAGGGCCAAGCGGCTATGGAAGATCGAGGGGTCACCAGCGCCCAGATCATCTACAGCATCCTGGAGCAGGACCCGGCCCGGGCCTTCTTCCCCATCGCTAAGGAATCGGGCACCGGCCTGCTGGTCCGGGTCCCTCACGCCAGCGGCCTGTTGGACGGAACGGTGACCAAAGACACCGTCTTTCCTGAGACGGACCACCGCAGCCATCGAAAGAAGGAGTGGCTGGACGAAAGTTTGCAGAAGGTGGAACAGGTCCAGTTTCTCACCCAGGACCGGGATATGACCATCGGCCAGGCGGCGTTGAAGTTCTGCCTGGCGCAGGAAACGGTATCGTCGGTGCTTCTGACCGTCACCACCGAGGAGCAGCTGGAGGAGTTTACCGCCGCCCCTGAACTTCCCGATCTCCCCCAAGAAGAACTTGACCAAGTCTATGAGCTCTACGACCGCAACTTCGACGTAACCCCCGTAACCCCGGCATCTTGAGGTTTACTTTATGACAACCACAGTCCTGGACCAGCTCAACGAGACCGATAAGAAGCTCCTGAACCTCCTCCAGTGGGAGTTTCCCATGGTGGAGCAACCCTTCGCCGCCATCGGCGAGAGCGTCTGCCTCAGTGAGCAGCAGGTCATCGATAGGGTCACCGAGCTGAAAGACGCCGAGATCATACGGGAGATCAACGCCATCTTCGATACCCGGCGTCTCGGCTACAAGAGCTCCCTGGTCGCTGCGCGCGCCGCCGAGGGCAAGGTGGACGAAGTGGCCGACGTAATAAGCCAACACCCGGGCGTAAGCCACAACTACAAGCGGGACCACCATTTCAACATCTGGTTCACCCTCGCCGTGCCCCCGGAGCAGGAGCTGGACGAGGAGTTGGAGAAGCTGGCGGCACGGGCTGGGACCGAAAAGTATCGCCTGTTGCCCACCAAGCACCTGTTCAAAATCGGTGTCAAGCTGGACATGTCCAAGGACGAAGAGACCCTGAGGCCCGAACACCGGGCCAAGGAGACCCGTTCCGACCGGGGACCCTTGACCGAAGGCGACCGGATCTTCATCCGGGAGACGCAGCAGGACCTCCCCCTCCAACCCCGCCCCTTCGATGACATGGCCCGTAATCTCGGAATGACCGTCGAGCAACTCCTGTCCAGGCTGGAGGAGTTCCAGCAGGCCGGGCTGATGCGTCGCTACGCGGCCATACTCCGGCACCAGAAGGCCGGTTTCGTAGCCAACGGAATGGTCTGTTGGAAAGTACCCGAGGACCGGATATTGGAGGTGGGAGAAATCGCCGCCTCCTTCCCCCAGGTAAGCCACTGCTATCAGCGCCCCACCTATCCGGACTGGCCCTACAGCCTGTTTAGCATGATCCACGCCCGGAACGAGGAAAAGTGCAAGCGGATAGCGAAGCAGATATCAGAGAAGACCGGCTTGACCGATTACGCCATCCTCTTTAGTACCAAGGAGTACAAAAAGGAGCGGGTCAAGTACTTCGTCTAGGCCCGCTTGTCTAGTCCGAACCGAGAAAGCTCCTGAGGTAACCGGCGAAGCTTCTCATCTGGTCTGCGTCATCCAGCCCCGATTCCCAGTAGAACCGAGTGTTATCAAGAAACCAGACGTTGAATTGTATCTCGGTACCCTTCCTGACTGAACCTTCGTGGTTGCCCACGTCCACACCCTTGACGTGATCCAACTCAACCAGCGTGACGAGGTAGTGCTTGTTGTCGACCAGGAGGGTTACCAGCAGATCGTCCGTGGCCGCCGCCAACTCGATCCTGTCTCTCTTGACAATGAACAGCCACTGTCTGGGTACGGCAGGACCGAGGAGAGACCGGAACTCGCTCCACCCAGGGGATAGGCGGGGCAGATTATTGTTGTCTATCTCCTCCCGTACCCTCTTCTCCAGCGAGCCGCCGGAGATAGGTGCCACTTTGAGAGAACTCCTCCCCTCCCACTTTTCCATAGCGCTAACGATGGACAACCAGCTAAGACAGGCCGGATGCTATAGTGAGAGGCTCGGCTAGTCCTCTTCGGGCTCGGGGCCGGTCATCTTGTTCTTCAGCTTGAGCAGACCGACTACCAGCAGTCCCAGAATAGGGATGAGAAGCAGCTTCTTCTTCAACGCCTTTTACCTCCTGCACCTCCGGATTGGAGGAGAGATTTGAGCATGGATGGTCTATATTTCTCGACTCCCGACAAAGATATTATATGCATCCGGCGTCTCTCTACGCAACCATTGGATAAGCCATTCTCCCATCGCTTGCAGAACGCCGATGCGAAAGCTACTATATGCCTGCTTCAGATGGGGCACCATCGGTCGCGTCTGCACCAACATCATGTAGCCGCGCGATGTCAGGTCTCGAAACCAGAGGCTGATGCGGTCGCCGACCTGGCGCTAGGCCCGATGTCAGATCCGTCGAAGGCGTTCTTCCCAATAGAGCGGAGCCTGAATTACATTGAGGCTCCGCACTACGACATCTTGAACAGGAGCTTTATGTAAATGGCCAACGTTTCGTGGCAGGATATAAGCCAGCACGTGCAGGACGCCTTTGATACCACCGGTAGGGTGGAAAGGCGGGTAATCTTGGAATTCGCCGAAGCCGCCAACGCCCCCGATGACATTATCGACGCCATAGATGCCGTCGGCTCTCGCGTCTTTCCCGACGTGGAGTCAACCAAGTCGTTCCTGGAGTCTCAGGGCGAAATCTCCTAGCTGCTCCGTGTTGACGGGGTGTTGAACAACCTGTTCGGCCATCCGCCAGCCCCTTTCCGGCTGTACAGTGTCGAGGGTCGGGAGCGGTCGGATGCAATCCGGGGCGGGTGGGAGGGAAAACCCACCCGGGGCGGGGCAACTGGGGAATCAGTCCTCTCTGTGCTTCTCAGCCTGCTCCCGCGCTGCCGCTAACATCCGAGCGAATGTATCCTCGACGTTGCTCTTCTCGAGGACGGCCAGCCCTGCAGCGCTCAAACTCCCCGGTCTCGCCGCGTCGAGTATAAGCTCCCCCACCATCTCGGACGTAAAGCCCATCTCCTCCATCATGCGCCCTGAAGATCTGAATGTGCTGAGCACGATCTTCCTGGACAGCTCCGGAGAGAAGCCGTTTTCCTGCCCGAACTCTATCAAGGCCTTGGCCAGTGGCGCAAGAAACGGGTAGCTGCAGGCGTGCAGGATCACGAAGGAGTCCATCGCATCCTCGTCTATCACCACCACCTCCTCGCAGAAACGGCTCCAGTAATCCTCGAGGTCCCGTATCCTGGCCGGGTCCGTGCCCGGCTCAGCATGTATAGCCAGGAACCCAGCTTTGATCCTGATAAAGGGCGTGGGAAACACCCAGACAAGGGTGCACCTGGATGGAAGATAGGGACGATACAGGGACAATCTGAGAGAAGAAGCGCCTGTTGCCACGATCTGGTCATCCCGAACGGTTGGGCCTATCTGTTCCATCAGCCCTGTCATCTGGTCGGGCTTGACCACCGGGTAGATCAGGTCGGCATCGGTGCAGGCTTCCAGGTTGTCGGCGAGTACGGGAATCCGGTACCTCTCTTCCAGCTCGGCGCGCCTCTCCGCCCGCCGATGGCTTGCTACCACCTGCACTCCCCTAGCTCGCTCCTCATCCGTGGCGAGGACCCTGATCAGCTCCTCGCCGTACCGGCCCGCCCCGATTATTGCGACCTTCCTGATCATCTCCCGGCTACACCGGCGCTTTCAAGGGTTCCGGGAACCGGATGCCCAGCTCTCCGGCCAGCTCCGCCAGGCTATCCACAACGTTCGGGTGCAATGGTATGCCCAGGCGAGACCGCTCAAGGAACGTCTCATGCTCTTTCTGCCCGGGCACCAGGACCCGCTCCTCGCCTTCCAGAGTGGGAGTGGCCTTTAGGGTCGCCAACATCTCGTCCATCATCGTCTTGAACTCGTCTACCGGGCGGAAGGCGTCGACCCTGATGGCCCCGAAGAAGTGGCTCATCTCCAACGTCTCCCTGGACAGTAAGGCGCCGAACCCAGCGCCGGACAGGACCCCCGATAGGATGTCCACCAGAATGGCCAGTCCGTACCCCTTATGGTTGCTCAGCTCCACGGACGATCCGAGGGGAAGAAGGCCCCCGCCCTCCCAGTAGGAGTTGGGGTTGTTGGTAGGGTTGCCATCCCCATCTATAGCCCAGCCCTGAGGAATGGCCTCTCCCTTTCGGCGGGCGATCTCCAGCTTACCAACGGCCACCGCGGTGCTGGCCATGTCCAGCACGTAGGGAGGCTCCTTGTCCGTCGGTGCGGCAAAGCTCATCGCGTTTGATCCCAGCCGGCGTTCCACGCCAAAGGTGGGCACCATCACCGGCGGAGTGTTGGTCATGGCTAAGCCTATCATATCGTGAGGCAAAGCCATCGCTGCGTAGTACCCGGCGGCGCCAAAATGGCGGCTGTTGGTGACCGATACCATACCGATTCCGCTCCGCGATCCCTTCTCGATGGCAAGCTCCATCCCCCTGTGGGCCACTAGCAGGCCCAGCCCGCCGTCGCCGTCTACGAGGGCCGTGGTGGGCGTTTCCCTGACCACCTTCCAGTCCGGGTGCGGATTGACTATGCCCTTCTGAAGCCCGCCCGCGTAGGACCGATGGGCCGGTAGATGGGCTATGCCGTGGGAATCTATTCCTCGCAGGTCGGCGTCCACCAGGACCTCCGCCGCCAGCCTGGCATCGCCGGGCGGTAGCTGTAAGTGGCCAAAAACCTCCGCAGCAAGTACTCGCAGGTCTTCTGCTTTGTATCGCAAGTAGCCTGTCATCTATTCCCCGTGACCTTCCGGGCATCTCCTTCGAGTAACTGCGGTCCCACTGCCCGATTTGGCATTCTACCTACTCTATCTACCATTTGGAAGCGCCACCCACGCCTAAGCGTTTCCTTTTTCAGGCTGTTATACTGGTCTATAGGATATTGATCTTAATCGGAATAATCCAATGGACAGTCTTCAATTTCTGGAAATGCCCGATCTCAGGAGCCCCTCCGTAGTAGTTGGATTCTCCGGCTGGGCCAACGCGGGAGAGATCTCTTCCGGCACCGTCGGCTATCTGAGGAAGCGGTTGAAGGCCGTCAAGTACGCCGCCATCGACCCTGAGCTCTTCTACGACTTTACCTCGGTGCGCCCTCAAGGCCGGATATCCGGCGGGGTCGAGCAGGAGTTCCAGTTCGTCTCCAACGATTTCTACTACTGGCAGGTGCCCCACGCCGACAACGATCTCGTTCTGTTCCTCGGCACCGAGCCCCAGCTGCGGTGGAAGGAGTTCACCAACTGCTTCTTCTCCGCTATAGAACCCTTCGAACCGGTCCGGCTTTGCGTCCTGGGCAGCTACTACGATTCCAATCCCCACTCCCGCCCCACCCAGGTCTCGGCCGCTGTCAACGACGCCGCCTACAAGGCCGATCTGGAAGATCACGACGTCCACTTCACCGACTACCGCGGTCCCGCCTCCATTCACTCCATGCTCCAGCACGCATGCAGAGAGCGAAGCATGCCCTCTTTCGGGCTGTGGTCGGGCACTCCTCACTACCTCCCCACCGCCAATCCCAAGGCTTGGCGGGCCGTATTGAATCGTCTCCTGCCCATCCTCGGCATTGATCTGGACCTGGATGACCTTCGTCGTCGGGGTGAGCAGCTGGACCGCCAGGTTGCCCAGGCCCTGGTACAGAACCCCAAACTGCGGGACTACGTCAAACAGCTGGAGGAGTCCATAGAGGCCGAGGAGGAGCAAGAACCGCTGCGCAGCGACGAAATCATCCAGAGCTTGGAGGATTTCCTGAGAAAGAAGCAGCAGGAAGGCCCCTAGTCACCCCTCATCTCCTCTGCTCCGTTCAGGCAGAGGCCATGCCGATGCAGGGCTGGTGAGAGAGCCGCCCGCCTCCCTTACGCGTAGGGCCCCAGGAACGTACCACCGATTACGTGCAGGTGCCCGTGCTCCTGGCTCTGCAAGCCGTCCGGCCCGAAGTTGGAAATCAGCCGGAATCCACCGGGCGAGTACTTGTTCCCCATCTCCACGGCCACCTTGCCCACCCTGTCCATGTCTCGCCAGAACTCCTCCTGGGTCAGGTGCTGTTTCCGCACGACGAGCAGCATGAGAGGCACCCACTTCAGCACGTTGTCGAAGACGATGATATCGTCATCCTCGTACCTCACGTTGGCGGGTTCGGTCCCCTGAATTATGTCGCAGAAAACGCAGGCCATGGCGTGGCTAGCTCGAGCTTCGCCTACCGGCAGGGTCGCCGGCGGCATACTCTGTAGGTGTGGACCAGTTGCGATAATCGGGTGCGGTGATGCGGACCAGCGTAGTCACCCGGTCATCCTCCATACGAGAGCTCAGCCTCGAGTCGATCTCCTCCAGGGCCAGGGTGGTAGTAATGACGGTGGGTAGCCGGCTGTTGTAGCGATGGTTGAACAGCTGGTGCAGCTTCTCCCTTGCCCAGGGGGTGGCGCTGTGTTCACCGTAGTCGTCCAGGATCAACAGGGGCGCCATCCTGGCCTTGTTGAACATATCGTCGTAGGTGGTCCGGCTTTCCGGGGCGAAGGTGGAACGAAGGTGGTCCAACAGATCGGACACTAAGATAAACACCACCTCGGTCCCTTTGTTTCTCCGATAATGCCCTATGGCCGCAGCCAGATGCGTCTTGCCCCGTCCCGTATGGCCCATGAACACTATCCATCCGTCGGGAGACTCGGCGAAAATCCGGGCCTGCCGGAATGCGTGGTCCAGGTTCTCTGCCTGCTTCCCCTTCAGATTCCGCCCCCTTCGCTGGAAGGTTTCGAACCTCATCTGGGCCGGCAGGGAAAGGTCCAGGGTGTCCGGGGTGTTGGGGATAAACGAGCGTTTCTCCGTTGTATACACTTTCGAGAAAGCGGGGTCCGTGAGACGGCTGTGCAATCTTTCGTCGAGCCGTTCCAGGGAGACGTTGGTGGTTACTACCGTGGGCAGTTGGGCGTTGAATCTATGATTCAGCAGCTGGAACAGCTTCTCCGCAGCCCAGGGAGTGCTGGACTGGGTGCCGAGATCGTCCAGCACCAGGAGGGGAATGTTTCGCACTTGCTCGAAGAGATTGTCGTATGACACGTCGCTGGACGGCGAGAAGGTGGAACGAAGATGGTCCAGCAGGTCCGGCACCACCATGAAATAGGTCTGCAGGCCCCGCTCCATGCACACGTTGGCGATGGCCGCCGCCAGGTGGGTCTTGCCGCTGCCGCTGGCCCCCACCAGAACGAACCACCCTTCGGGTTCTCGGGCGTAGCCCCGGGCCGCCTGCAAGGCGTTGGTAAACAGGTACTGGTTCTCCGGGTGAGCGCTCTTGCCCTGGGGCGCCAGCCTATCGAAGGTGAGGCGGGTTAGAGGGCCCAGGTTGCTGAAGCGCCGCAACCGATCGGTCTTCTGGTCCTCCCACACCTCAATTGCACACCGGCAAGGCACCGCCTTGCCGTAGTCGGGGTGTCCCACGACAACGTCCGGGGTAACCCATCCGGTCATGTTGCAGACCGTACATCCCTCCGCCCGTGGCCCATCTTCAAGATCGACGTCGTTTAAGGGGAGTTCCGAACCGATCTCGGAAGTACTTTTCGTTATCTTCATCCTCGCCAGGATGTCGTCTATCTTCTCCACTATCCTTGCCCCGCGTTTCCCAGCTTCTCAGTATCGCTTCCACGTAGCTCCAGCTCCGAGCGTTATGCACCACCGCTTCCCCTATGGCCTCGGCTATCCAGTCCCCCGGATAAAGGGTCTCCGCCGCTTTAATCCTGTCCGCTACCAGGGGAGTCAGCACTCCTATGTTGTTTTCGTACAGGCTGAACACATCGCCCGGGGCCTTCTGAGCCACCGCCTCCACCGATGGGAGGGCGCCTATGGAGATCTCCCCGTTCCGAATCCTCTCCACTGCCTGCCGGCCCGACTCCGTGTTGACGAAGTACAGCCGATGCCTTGCATCGGCCCCCTCCAATGTCAGATCGAGCAGCAGCCGCCTGTCCACCGCCTTCTCCAACCCGCGCTCGAGAGCGTCCGTGCCATCGTCTCCCAGCCCGGTCATAAGGGCCCTATCGGACGCGAGTTCGTCGAATGTGACGAACTTGGGGTTCTCCTTCTTCCTGTAAACCGACCAGAAGATATGCAGTACAACCTTCAACTCCGCCAAGTCATCGATCTTCGCCAGAAGCGACGCGAAGAACACGTTGGGAATGGGGGTATTCTGGGTCCCGGAGGGAAAGCCGCTGAATTCAGGCATCGGCCCCTACGCGGCTGTCAGGGCTAGGGGTTCGAACTTGGCCAGCTTGTCTTTGAAATGGAGGCGTACCGTGTCCGTGGGACCGTGACGGTGCTTTCCAATGATGATGTCCGCTATGCCCTTGGGATACATGGCTAGGTTGCCCTCGCCATCCCTCTCGCCGTGGCTCTTGTACCAGTCCTCTTCAGTGTAGTAGAAATCGTCCCGGTAGATGAACATCACCACGTCCGCGTCCTGCTCTATGCTGCCGCTCTCCCTGAGGTCGGACAGCAGGGGCCGATGGTTTGGGCGTACCTCCGGGGCCCGGCTGAGCTGGGACACCGCCAGCAGCGGAACGTTGAGGTCTCTGGCCAGCCCCTTCAGGGACCGTGAGATATCACTCATCTCCTGGACCCGGTACTCCGTCCCGGAAAGCATCAGGCCGATGTAGTCCACTATCACCAGGTCCACCCCGTGCTCCATGTGAAGGCGTCTCGCCTTGCTCCGCAGCTCGACGATGTTCATGAAAGGGGAGTCGTCGATGTATATAGGTGCTTCGGCCAGCTTACCCGTGGCCTCGATTATCATCTGCTCATCTATCGTCCCGAACTGGCCCAATCTCAAGCTCTGGGTATCTACACCGGACTCGGAAGAGAGCAGCCGTTGCACCACCTGCTCTTTGCCCATTTCCAGGCTGAAAATGGCCACGTGAGCATCCTGCTGTATCGCCGCGTTCCGTGCAATATTCAGTGCCAGACTGCTCTTGCCCAGGCTCGGCCGGGCTGCCAGGACAACCATGTCCGAGCGATGCAGGCCCCCGAGAAGCCCGTCCAACTGCCGAAATCCCGTAAGCACCAGCGGAACACGCCCGCCTTCCGTTTCCGGCCCGAACCCGCGCTCATCCAGGTACTGGTCCAGCACGTCGCTGATGTGCACGAAATCCCTGGAGCTTTGCCCCCTGCGCAGCTTGAACAGGATATCCTCGGCCCTGGTCAGGGCCTCGTCCTCGTTCGGGCCGGCCTCGTAGCCTATACCGGCTATCTCCCCGGCGGACTCGATGATCCGGCGCATCATCGCCAGCCGGTGCACGATCTTGGCGTAGTGAGCGATGTGGACCGAGGTGGGTACCGTCGATACCAGGTGACTGAGGTAAGCCGGGCCGCCGATGCCCTCCAGCCTACTCAATCTCTCCAGCTCCTCCGAGACCGATATCTGGTCGATGGCCGTGGCCCTCTCGAACAGGTTGTAGCAGGCCTCGAAGCACCAGCGGTTACGTTCGCGGTAGAAGTCGTCTACGGATATCGTCGGGGCGATGGAGGGCATGGCCTCCCCATCGATGAGCAGGGAACCGATGACCGCCTCTTCGGCGTGGATGTCGTGGGGTGGAAGCCTCTCTTCGTACAAACCTAGCTCTCGGACTCCTCTTCGCCGGCCTCATCCGCGGCGGTGCTCTTGGGGCTGCGGCGCTTGGCCCTCTGTACCGCCGCCTGCACAGCGGCCTGGTCCACCTCTTCCTGGTCGGTCGAGGCCCGGGCCCTAGCACGAGACCTACGGGGAGAGGCCGCCGTCTCCTCCTCTTCGGCTGTTGGGGCCTCCTCTTCGGCGGTCTCCGCGACCTCCACCATGGTCTCCGGTTCCTCTTGTTCTGCGACTGTATCCTCTGCAGGCCCTTCGTCTACAGCGACCGGTTCCTCGACGGCTACTGCCTCCTCTGCCTGGGCAACCTCGGCGACCGCTTCTTCCTCTTCCTCCAGTGTCTCCTCCGCCTGGGCAACTTCGGCGACCGCTTCTTCCTCTTCCTCCACTACCTCTTCCGCCTGGGCAACTTGGGCAACCTCGGCGACCGCTTCTTCCTCTTCCTCCACTGCCTCCTCCGCCTGGGCAACCTCGACTACCGCTTCTTCCTCTTCCTCCACTGCCTCCTCCGCCTGGGCAACCTCGACTACCGCTTCTTCCTCTTCCTCCACTGCCTCCTCCGCCTGGGCAACCTCGACTACCGCTTCTTCCTCTTCCTCCACTGCCTCTTCCGCCTGGGCAACCTCGGCGACCGCTTCTTCTTCTTCCTCCACTGCCTCCTCCGCCTGGGCAACCTCGACTACCGCTTCTTCCTCTTCCTCCACTGCCTCTTCCGCCTGGGCAACCTCGGCGACCGCTTCTTCCTCTTCCTCCACTATCTCTTCCGCCTGGGCAACCTCGGCTACTGTTTCTTCCTCAGTGGTAGACTCAGCCACAGCAGTCGCCTCTTCGTCCTCGGCGGCAAGAACCTCCTCTATGGTAGGTTCGGCAGCGGGCGCGGCCACAGCCTCCGCCTTGGCCCGCCGTTTGGGCTTCTTGACCTTCTTTTCCACCTCCTCTTCCAACACCTCCACCGTGATAGAGGCTGAAATCTCCGGACTCAACCGGATGGGTGCCTCGTAGGTGCCTATGGCTTTGATAGGTCCTTCGATAGCCACCTCTCTGGCTGTTACATCCTGGTCGGTGGCTCTCTTGATCTCCTCGGCGATGGCCGCAGCGGAAACCGACCCGTACAGGGTGCCGGAGGGGCTGGTCCGGGCCTTGATGGTAATGGTCAGCCCCTCAAGCTCCCGACCGAGGGCCTCGGCCCTGGACTCCGCGTTCTCAGACCGGAATGCAGCCTCCCTCTTCAGGGTCTCCACCCGGCGCAGCTGCTCTTTGGTCGCCGGAACAGCCAGCTGTTGGGGCAGCAGGTAGTTACGAGCGAAGCCGTTCTTTACGTCTCTCACGTCCCCTGCCGAAGCAACGTTGGGGACCTCTTCAAGAAATAGTACTTTCAAGGGATTCTCCACAAACTCCGATTAGTCCACTGAAATCACATTATATTCCAGTGACGGCGAGCCGGACAAGAAGAGAGGAACGCGGGAAATGGCTATTTCAGAGCGTCGTCCAAGCCGGTAGTCCAGACCGTCTTTACTTCCTCCAGGGACATGTCCAGCCACGGCGCTATGACGAGGCGGTCGCCACCAACCACCCCCAGCTCCTTCACGGGAACATCCGCTTCACCGGCCGCTTTCCGTACCTCGGCAGCATCGTCCGGCTGGACTGAAACAACGATGCGGGACTGCGCCTCACCGAACAAGAGAGCATCCCAACGCGTGTCGCCGTCCAATCGGCCCTGGAAACCCGCCCCGCCTTTGATGCTGCATAGTGCCAGGGCCACGGCCAAGCCACCCAGGGAACAGTCGTGGGCCGACCTGACCATTCCTTGATCGATCAGCCCGATGCAGCACTCCTGTACCCTCTTTTCCAGGGCCAGGTCCAACACAGGCTTCCCGGCGACCTTCCCATGGACTACCTCCAGGTACTCGCTTCCCCCCAGCCCGGCATCTCCGTCCCGGCCGCCCAACAGCAGTACCGCGTCTCCGGTCTCCCGAAATCCCATGTCACAGGCCTTGTCGATCTCCTCGAGCAGGCCCAGCATCCCGACAACAGGAGTCGGGTACACCGGCTGGTCGCTGGTCTCGTTGTATAGGCTCACGTTGCCGCTGATCACGGGAACTCCGAGCTCCCGGCAGGTATCGGCCATTCCGCGGATGCACTCCTCCATGCGGTAGTACACCTCGGGCTTCTCCGGGTTGCCAAAGTTGAGGCAGTCCGTGACGGCGATCGGTCTCGCCCCAACGCATGCCACGTTGCGGGCCGCTTCGGCCACAGCGATGGCCCCTCCAACATAGGGGTCCAGGTAGCAGTACCGTCCGTTGCCATCGGTGGTCAGTGCTATCCCCTTGGACGTGCCCTTTATCCGCAGCACCGCCGCATCCGATCCCGGCGGTATCACCGTGTTGGTCTGCACCTGGTGATCGTACTGCCGGTAAACCGATCGCTTGCTGGCGATGTTGGGAGAGCCCAGCAATCGGAGCAGCACGTCACTGGGTCCGATGGAAGGCAGCGGCACGTTGTCCAGCCTCTGCAGGGCGTCCATCTCGGGCGGCCTCACACCCTGCAAGCGGTATTGTGGGGCATCGGTCAGCAGGTCAACGGGCAAGTCAGCCTCCTGCGTGTCACCGTTCCATATCCTAGCCGTGCGATCGTCGGTAACCCGACCGATAACGTCTGCGCGAAGGTCCCACCTATTGGTCACCTCCCTCAACGCCAGCTCCTCTTCGGGCTTGACGATTACCAGCATCCTCTCCTGGGACTCGGACAGCATCACCTCGTAGGGAGTCATCCCGTCTTCCCGCCGGGCGACCTTGGCTACGTCCAGCTCTATTCCACTCCCCGCCCTGCCCGCGCTTTCGATGGCGGCACTGGTTAGACCCGCAGCTCCCAGATCAGCGATGCCGACTACTCCCTCCATCCGGGACAGCTCCATGCAAGCCTCGATGAGAACCTTCTCCAGGAATGGATTTCCAACCTGCACCGTGGGCCGCAGCTCTCGCTCCTCCTCAAAACTGCGCGAGGCCAGGCCCGACGCACCGTGTATCCCGTCCCGACCCGTATCCGCGCCTATCATTACCACGAGATTCCCTGATCCTTCGGCTCGTGCCCGCACCAGCCGGTCCGTCTCCACCAGCCCGACGCACATGGCGTTTACCAGCGGATTGCCAGAGTAGGACTCGGAGAAGAAGACCTCGCCACCGACGTTGGGGACGCCGATGCAGTTTCCGTAGTCGGCGATGCCCCCAACCACCCCGTCGAACAGGTATCGGTTCCGCTCTTTGTCCAGCGGCCCGAATCGCAGTGAGTTGAACAGGGCGACCGGTCGGGCTCCCATGGTGAAGATGTCCCTGACTATGCCTCCAACGCCCGTCGCCGCCCCTTCGTGAGGCTCGATGGCCGAGGGGTGGTTGTGAGACTCGATCTTCATCACCACCGAGAGCCCGTCACCAATATCGACTACCCCGGCGTTTTCCACCCCGGGACCCACCACCACCCTTTCGCCGGTGGACGGGAACTGTCTCAGCAGCGGCTTGGAGTGCTTGTAGCTGCAGTGCTCGCTCCACAGGGACCCCAGAATGCCCAGCTCGACGGAATTTGGCTCCCTGCCCAACCGCTCTACGATGAGGTCGTACTCATCGAGACTCATGGCTATCTGGTCCAGGACTTCCTGCGATACGGCCATTGTTAGTTTCTCACCACCAGCATACTGAGCAGCGCTATTCCGTTGTTCAGGAAGTGGGCCAGCACCGAGCTCCACAATTGTCGGCTCCTATAGTAGGCCCCGGCCAGCAGCAACCCTAGAACGAACAGTGGAAATATCTTGATCGGCTCTACGTGGGCCAGCCCGAAGAGCAGTGAGCTTATGGTCGCGGCCTTCCAGAATCCAAACCGGCCCGTCAGTCCGCCGAGCACAAACCCCCTGAAAAACAGCTCTTCGCACACCGGGGCAACAAGCAGGGCCAGGAGGGCGAGCAGGACCACGAAGACCGTTCCCCCTTCTAAGAAGGTAGGAGAGGCAGCTCCCTCTGTGTCGATTCCCACGGCTTCCAGAACGGTGAGGTAGGAGATCTGAACTATCAGGCCAACGATTACTACCGCAGCGGCAAAGCCAACGTCTCGTACATTTGGTCCTCTCTGGAAGCCCAGCGCCCTCCACGATATCCGGTATTTCGAGATGGCGAACAGCCAGACCGTCACCAACAGCAGCGCTTCGACGGCCGCTGTTGCCGCCAGCGCCAGTATCCCGGTGTCCTCCCCACCGATCAGGAGTAGAAGGAGAACAAACAGGGCAACCGCACTTACGGTAAAGGCTATAGCGAACACGACCCCTTTCAAGACATCGAGGGGCGTCCACGGTATCCGGTCGCCGAAATCGGGTTCCCCGCTCCTAGCCACCTCCTCAGAGGCGGCTATCGCCGGCGCCGATTCCCAGCTCTGACCGCCGCACCGAGAACAGTATCGAAGCTCCTGCAACGAGGGTTGGTTGCACTGGCGGCACAGCTTCCACTGCTCCAACGTATTCTCCGCCATGGACTAGACCGCCGGTGCCTTCAGGTGCTCCACCACCGACTCGAACACCGGCCTGCCGTCCTCGCCGCCCAGGATCTCCTCGCAACAGCGTTCGGGATGGGGCATCATGCCCAGCACATTGCCCGCTGGGTTCACTATCCCCGCTATGCCATTCAAAGACCCGTTGGGGTTGGACTCGGGGGTTACGTCGCCGTTTTCATTGCAGTATCTGAACACTATCCGTCCGGACTCCTCCAGCTCCCGGATAGTGGGCTCATCGGCGTAGTACCTACCCTCACCGTGGGAGATGGGCATCCTGGCCACCTGTCCCGGTGAGTAGCCGCTACTGAAAGGCGTAGAGACATCTTCCACCCGCAAATCGACCCACTGGCATCGAAATTGGAGCACGTCGTTGCGCATCAGTACCCCGGGCAGCAGTCCCGCTTCGCAAAGTATCTGGAAGCCGTTGCATATCCCTATCACCGGCTTCCCTCGCTCGGCGAACTTCCTGATCTCGCCCATAACCGGCGCAAAACGAGCGATGGCGCCGCATCTGAGGTAATCTCCGTAGGAGAATCCGCCGGGCAGGACCAGGCAATCGTACCCGGACAGGTCCGATTCCTGGTGCCAGACGTAGGACACATCCTGTTCTAGGACCTGGGATAGCACGTGGTGGCAATCTCCATCGCTCCACGTGCCTGGAAAAACGACCACGCCAAACTTCATCCTGGGATAGCACGTGGTGGCTCCGATTCCACGTGTCTACCACGAATCATCCGTCCTCCGATTCGTCTAGGAATACTCGGCTATGATACTTCATGGGCAGACCGGTATAAACAAAAGGCCCGGTCTTTCCGCACCCACCCTCAGGGGATGCCAACCGGGCCATTCTG
Organism: Dehalococcoidia bacterium; assembly: GCA_965197645.1. Lineage (GTDB taxonomy): Bacteria > Chloroflexota > Dehalococcoidia > Plut-88900 > Plut-88900. The sequence goes on from OZ240219.1 coordinate 2,850,984, forward strand.
CAATCTGTTTGGATGAAATCAGTAGTCGAATACGCTAGCCTTCCAGGGCTTGGAGGAGGCCGGTAACCACCTCGTTCACCTCTCTGCCGTCGGCCTTGCCCTTGAGCTGGCCCATAAGCTTACCCATCACCTTGCCTTTGTCGCCAGGGCCCTGGGCGCCCACCTCGCCGATTACCCGTTGGGCAACCTCGCTGATCTCCTCGCGGGACATCTGCTCGGGCATGTAGGCCATAATCACCGCCAGCTCCGCCTCTTCCCTCTCCAGCAAGTCGGTCCGGTCCGCCTTGCGAAACTCCTCGATGCTCTCCTTGCGGCTCCTCACCTCCCGAGATACGGCCTGGACCAGTTCCGCATCGTCCAGCGGCTCGCCCTTGGCTTTCTCGGCGTAAAGAATCGACGACTTCAGCATCCGCAATGCGGAGCGTCTCACGTCGTCCTTGCTTCGGACCGCGTCCAGCAGTTCTGCTTGTAGCTGTTCCTGTAGGGACATAGAAAAGACCGGGAAACCCCGGCTTGGAATAGATTAGAGTTGACCGCCCAGCCTAGGTGCGCCTGAGGCTCTTCCGCCTTCTGGCCGCTTCCTTCTTCTTGCGCTTGATGCTGGGCTTTTCGAAATACTCTCGACGGCGCGCCTCGGACAGTATGCCATTCTGCTGGACTTTCTTGTTGAATCTCTTCAGGAGGCTCTCGAAATTCTCGTCTCGTCCTAGCCTTACCTCTGCCACATCGGATTCCCCCTTTCCAGACAGTTTGAGGCTTTCCCACCTCTATCGGCGATTATAGGCACACCCGAAAAAATGTGTCAAGGAAACTGGCAATGATGCACTTGACACACCCTGATAGCTGTGATACGATTTCCTTGTAGTCAAAACGAGGTATCACAGATGCAATCAGAGAAGCTAACCTTTCAAGCGGTGTTGCGGTGGGATGAGGAACAGTGCAGGCATTTTCTAGCCTCAATGCGGTGGCCTCAAGGTATCCGTTGCCCCAAGTGCGGCGCTACAGACGAACCTTACACCATCACCCGCAAAAAGCCAGGCAAAAACAAGGTAACATCCCTCTACAAGTGCCGGGCTTGTAAGCGCCAGTTCAGCGCCACCCTCGGAACCATCTTTGAAGACAGCCACATTCCCCTCAACAAGTGGCTGGCGGCCTTATTCCTGATGGTGTCCAGCAAGAAGGGCATCAGTGCCCACCAGCTTTACCGCCTTCTTGATTTGGGTTCCTACCGTACCGGGTGGTTCATGGCCCATCGTATACGGGAAGCTATGCGGGAGAAGGGATTGCTTGAACCTCTGTCCGGCGATGTAGAGGCCGACGAAACGTACTTGCACCCTCGCCGCCGGCGTGGAAGCCCTGGATACCATGAGCGTGTCCAGGATGAGATTGAGATGGGCATTCGCCCGAAGCCCAGGCGGAAAGGCCCCTACGAGGGCAAGGCGGTTGTGTTCGGCATGCAAGAGCGTGATGCGAATGTTAGGACGGTGCATGTGCCCGACGCAACTCGCCAGACACTGCACCCGATAATCCGGCGGTGGATCGACTCGTTAAACACACGGCTGATTACGGACCAGCACCCGGCCTATCGTTTAGCGAAACGGTTCGTGAAGCACGAAACCATCAACCACGAAACCGAGTACGTCCGGGGCGATGTGCACACGCAGAATATCGACAACTACTGGTCGATCTTCAAGAGGGGCATCTACGGGGTGTTCCACCACATTGGGGAGGACTACCTACCCAACTACCTCAGCGAGTTTGACTTTAGGCGGAACCGGCGGAAGATATCGGACGTGGAGCGGTTCGTTAGTCTGATGGGCCAGCTTCAGGGCCGTCTTCTGTGGTACTGCAAGACTCCCCAGCCGGCGAATCCTTACGCGTAGCGTCATCATCCCGCACTAGCGCGGTCACCGCTTCCTCGAACGATAGGTGCGCCAGCGAGATTCGTGTTTCGGCCTCGCTCCGCCTTTCAGTCATTGATCGTGCCTCCCCATTCATGTTACCCTAAATAGCGAACGGCGACCCGAGCCTACTCGTCTGCAGGTTCCGACACCTGGTGTTAGCAGCACCGGGCGGGTCGCCGTTCACTTGGAAGGAGACCTAAGCTGGTGCTTAATGCGGGCTTAAAACCTGTAGGGGCCGTGCCCACAGCGCGGTCAGGTTCGATTCCCTCTCCTTCCGCTCTATCAAAAGGAGTTTAATCATGCACGATGCAAGCAACAATAACGGGCAAACATCCAAAATGACTGTACAAGCAGATATGCACAGTGAAGCGGTCATTGTGGAACTTCAGGCGTTGTTGCGGCAACAAGAAACGGAGCGGCAAGCTGCTGAGCGCAAGATGGTTGAAGCCCGTGATACGGTGGCGGCAAACGAGCAAGCCATCGCTCACATCCAAGCCACCATCGACATGTACCGAGAGAAACACGGATTGCCTATTCCCAAAGACGAACAAGACCCTGTACTGGCGTCAGAATATGCGCGCATGGGGCCGACCGCATTGGTCAAGACATGGGCCGGCAGACACAACGGCGAAGTGATGGTCAAGGACCTTACTAAAGTTGGGCTAAAGGCTGGCGTGTTTCAAAAGTACCGCAACGGGTCAAGCAGCATCTATTCCGTGCTGAAACGAGGCCCCTATGAACAGATCAAGCCAGGGCATTTTCGACAGCGACGCTAACTTACTGGCGTTCCACGTCCACAGAAAACATCACGGATTCAGTGGAGGGCAGGTAGTACAGGGTGAGCCACGCTTTCCCCTTCTTAGTCTGTAACTTTTTCTGGGTAAGGTTAAGGTCGTCTATCTTTGACACCACCCAGGTTTCCCCCTCCCGCCACTGACTCCCCATCGCTATCTGTAGCATCTTGCGCACAAGCGGGTCGATTATGGCCAGTGTGCTTGCCTGCAACCGGAACGTCGCCTCGATAGCATTAACACCCTCGCTCGGCCCGAATATGTCTACCGTGATATCCCCGGTCCGTGTCTTGGTGCTATACCAGTCGTTCGTATGCTTGTTGAGCGGCATCAACCCAATGCTCAACTGCTTGAAGCTGCTAAAGGCATCTTGGCGGCTGACGCCAAAATCGCCAGTGGTTGCTAGCGGGGTTGGTGCCGCTGTATAAGCCGGCGTGGGTGGGACGTACGGCTTGGCCTCGCAAGCTACCGCTCCAGTCATTAGGATCGCGATGGCTAGAATGGCAAGAATCCGAATCGGCTTGAACATGTGGAACCCCCTTGCAAGTACGGATTCGGCACTTGCTACAGTCGCCGCGTCCATGTCAGCCTCGCAAGGGGGCACGTGGCCAAACCTATACAGGCTGACTGGAGACGACTGTAGCGTCGCCAATGTAACTTACGGGGGTGGGTGTGTCAAATGACTAATTGCCAGGAAACTGGCCTTGAACCCGCTTGGAGGCCCTCATATACTGGGACCGGAGCACTATCAAGCCGACAGCGAGTATCAAAGAGGAGGACGAGATGCCCGAGGAGGAGATTGGCAGCGTGTCCGATTTCTTCGCACGTCCAGTTGTGGCCGGCATAGAGTTGACCAGCTCTCTCAAAGTGGGCGATACGATCCACATCAAAGGCCACACCACGGACCTGCAGTTCACCGTCGCATCGATGCAGATAGACAACGACAGTGTTGAAGAGGCTTCGGCGGGGCAGGCCGTTGGCATCAAGCTATCCGATCGGGCCAGAAGGGGAGATAAGGTCTACAAGGTCGTCGAGTAGCCGACCTGTGTTGCCTCTCCTCCCGACCCAGGAGTAATATTGCCCCATGAAGCTGGAGATGGGCGTCTTCAACGTAACCCAGGCGGAGTTCTCCGATAGGACCGAGTTCCACGACGGAGTCCTTTCAATCAACAAGGCCGAGCTTCTCCAGCACCTCTCGAAGGACTCTCCGTTTCAGAGGGTCGAACTCGACCTCGTACGGCCCGGCGAAGATGCCCGCATCGTCCACGCCCTTGACATCGCCGAGCCCCGGGTCAAGGTCTCCGGCCCCGGTCAGGTCTTCGCTGGCATGCTGGGACCTCCCAGCCAGGCAGGCGAAGGTCGTACCCATCGGCTGGCCGGCTTCTCCGTTGTTGGCGCCGCCGAACCGTTTCCCGGAGAGGACGTCTGGTACGCCCGGGAAGCGGTGATCGATATGTCCGGCCCGGGCGCCGACTACTCTCTCTTCTCGCAGACGATAAACCTGGTGCTCTCCTTTGTACCTCACGATGGACCGACTGCCAACGAGCTGGAGGAGAGGCTCAACTACGAGGTGGACTACAAGACGGGCCAGGCCCAGGAGTACACTCTCCAGTCCCGATTGCTGGGCCTCAAAGCCGCCGGCTACCTCGCTGAGGCCGTCCGCAATATCGAGCCACCCGATATCGATATCTATGAGCTTTCGCCCGTGGAAGACAACCTACCCGGAATAGTCTACCTGGTTCAAAACCTGGGCGGTGTGATCTACGGAGCAAACGGCGCTCGGAGCAACAATGCCGTTCTGCTCCACCCCAACGAGCTAATGGACGGCGCAGTAGTCAACGGCAAGTGGTGGAACCACGCCTGCATGAGAGAGGCTACCTACCTCTTCCAGAACGATGCCGTAGTCAGCACTTTGTACGGCGCCCACGGCAAGACGCTCAACTTCCTCGGCGTAATCTTCTTCGACGGGGGCCAGTACGAGCTGGGGGACAAGGACCGGGAGAGCAGCGAGGTAGTAAAGATCTCACGCATGTTGGGCGCCGATGGGGCCATCATTTCCCCCCTCAGCGCAGGACACCAGGCCGTCGGCTACATGATGATTTGCCAAAAGTGTGAGAACGCGGGAATCAGCACCGTCCTGGGAATAGGCCAGATGACCAACAACAAAGGCGACCCCGGCTTCACAACCTGGGTCCCCGAGGCCGACGCCATCATCATTCCAGGAGACGACGAGGAGATCCTTTCCCTTCCTGCGGTGAAGAGGGTGATCGGCGGGACCACGATAATGAACTCGTCCCAGGACGCGTCGGGGCCGATTGAGATACAATTGCGATCGATATACGGCGCCACCGGACCGATAGCGCCGGGCAGGTTAAGCGGCCGGTTGTACTAGAGAGCGAGGCGATGTCATGGCCAAGCTGCGCATAGTCCACTATCTCAACCAGTTCTTCGCCGGTGTTGGGGGCGAAGAGGAGGCGAACACGCCTCCAGGCGTCAAGGCCGGCCCCGTCGGCCCGGCACAGGCTCTCCACAACATTCTCTCCACCGACGGCGCCGGCGAGATTGTCGCCACCGTCTACTGCGGAGACAACTACATCACCGAGCACGGCGAAGAGGCGCTGGAACAGCTACTGGGCCTCATAAAGCCTCTCGCGGCCGACGTGGTCGTGGCCGGGCCCTCCTTCGGTTCCGGGCGATACGGCCTGGCCTGCGGTCAGGTCTGCGCCGCGGTCAACGAGCAGCTGGATATCCCGGTGGTGTCCGGAATGCACAAGGACAGTCCGGGCGCCCAGGAGTACCGCACCTCAGCCTACATCGCCTCCACCACCGAGACCGCCATCGGCATGTCCGATGCCATCGCCACCATGGCGAGGCTGACAACCAAGCTGGGCCGCGGCCAGGAACTGGGCCCCGCCGACGAGGAGGGCTACGTTCCTACTGGACGGGTCAAGAACGAGTTCTCGGACCGCACCATCGCCACCCGGCTGGTGGACATGCTCTTGAAGAAGGTCAAAGGCGAACCCTTCGAGACCGAGTGGCCTCTCCCGGCCATGGAGAAGATTACCCCCTCCCCTGCCTTGGCCGACCTGTCCAACGCCAAGATCGCCCTCGTCACCGAAGGCGGCGTGGTGCCCAAGGGCAACCCGGACAAGATACCCGGTGGCTGGGCCGAGCACTGGGCCCGGTACAACATCAGCGAGACCGAGAGGCTAAACCCCGAGAACTGGCAGTCGGTACACGGCGGTTTCGACACCACCGACGTCAACCGGGATCCGGACAGGGTCGTACCCCTGGATGCTCTTCGGGACCTGGAGAAGGAAAAGGCCGTCGGCAAGGTCCACGACTACGTGTATACCACCGTCGGGAACCTGGGCTACGTATCCAACATGCGGAAGTTCGGCAAGGAGATAGCCAAGGAGCTGTTGGATGCCAACGTGGATGGGGTTATTCTCACCGGCACCTGAGGCACCGGCACCCGCAGCGGAGCTGCGATGGCCAAGGAGCTGGAGAGAGCCGGCCTCCCCACGGCATTCATCACCTCGATGGTGCCTCTGGCCCAGGGAATGGGCGCCAATCGGATAGTTCAGGGCAAGGCCGTCACCCACACCACGGGCGATCCCTCCCTGGTTCCCGAAGGAGAAAAGGCCTTTCGCAAGGGTCTGGTGGAAAAGGCCCTCAAGGCGCTCCAGACCGAGACCAAGGAGCAGGAGGTGTTCTGGGCGGAGGGGTAGAGACTAGGGCGACGCCTAAAACGTCACCACCCGGCTGCTAGGGCCTGTTCACACTCTCGCTTCCAATGTCATTCCGAAACGGAGGGCAGCGTAGTGAGGAATCTATGGCCCATGTTCCCAGACCATTTTGCGTATCGTGTGTAGGCGGAACCGTTGGACCAGATGCGTAATCCCGAGATTATTAGGGTCCGCCGACCCTCCGACGGAATCGGGCCGTGATTCCCGACAACCCTCCTGGATTCCTCACTGCGTTCGGAATGACATCTAAGCTCCACAGATGACTCGGGCCTTAATGTGAAGGGGCCCTATTCGAACATGATGACGCTTCGGGCGACGTGGGCCTCCCTCATGTCTTCGAAGGCCCTGTTCACGTCCTCCAGCTTGATCTTCTTGGTCACCATCTCGTCCAGCCTCAGCCGGCCCTGGAGGTAGAGCTCTATGTACTGGGGCATATCCACCCGGAAGGAGTTGGAGCCCATGTTGCTACCCTGGACCACCTTTTGAGTCAGCAGCATGGGCCCATCTATCTGGATCTTGGTCCCTTCGGGGATCATCCCGATGATGGTGGCCACGCCGCCGGTGTCCAGCATGTCGTAGGCCTGCTCAGCGGTCTCCGCCAGCCCTATGGCCTCGAAGGAGTAGTCCACGCCGCGTCCGCCGGTGATGCTCTTGATCTTGTCGACTACGCCGCCCGTCGAAGCGTCTACGACGTCCGTCGCACCCAGCTCCCGGGCTAGGCCCAGCTTAGTCTCCACGCCATCGACGGCGATGATCTGCGCCGCACCGGCGATTCTGGCCCCCTGGATGGCGCTCATTCCCACGCCTCCACACCCGATCACCGCCACCGAGCTTCCCGGCTTCACCCGAGCGGTGCGCATTGCAGCCCCGACTCCGGTGGTCACGCCGCATCCGATGAGAGCCAGCACCTCCATGGGCACGTCGTCCCGCACCTTGACGGCGGCGTTTTCGTGCACCAGCATCTTCTCGGCGAAGGAGGAGAGATGCAGGAACTGATGGACCTTCTCGCCGCCCTTGCTGATGCGAGGGGTCTCGTTTCGCTTTCTGGTGAGGTCCTCCTGGCGGCAGTTGAACGGTTGCCCGGCGAGGCACTTATCGCAGGCGCCACAGAAGACCGAGAGGCAGGTGATGGCCCTGTCTCCCGGCTGGAAGTAGGTCACCAGGTCTCCGACCGCCTCGATGGTGCCGGCTGCCTCGTGCCCCAGAATAGTGGGCATGGGATACCTGTATTTCCCTTCGACGAAGTGAAGATCGCTGTGTCAGACGCCGCTGGCGCCGGTGCGGATCACCACCTCCCGAGGTCCGGGCTTGTCTATCTCCACGTCCTCTATGGTCAAGGGAGCGTTGACCTCCCTCAAGACTGCTGCTTTCATCGCCTGCTCCTAGTCAAATACTATGATGCTTCGAGCCAGGTGCCCGTCCCGAAGGTCGTCCATCCCTTCGTTGATTTGGTCCAGCTTGATCCGCTTGGAGATGATCTCGTCCAGCTTCAAGCGGCCCTGCCGGTAAAGCTCCATGTACCGGGGCATGTCCACCCGGAACCGGTTGGAGCCCATGTTGCTTCCCTGGATGCGCCGTCCATCGAGGAACGATGGTCCGTCCAGCTCCACCTTGGTACCCTCGGGGATCATGCCGATGACCGTGGCCGTCCCGCCCCTGTCCAGCATATCGAAGGCCTGCTGGGCCGTCTCAGCCTTGCCGATGGCCTCGAAGGAGTAGTCGACGCCGCGACCTCCCGTCAGGCTCTTCACCCTCTCCACCACATCGCCTCCCGATGCGTCTATAACGTCGGTGGCGCCCACCCTCTGGGCGTAGGCCAGCTTGTCCTCAATGGCGTCGATGGCGATGACACGCGCCGCGCCGCCGATGATCGCTCCGTTGACCGCGCTGAGGCCCACGCCTCCGCAGCCGATGACCGCCACGGTGCTTCCGGGCTCCACCCGGGCCGTGTTCAGGGCCGCTCCGGTGCCGGTTGTGGTGCCGCAACCGATCAGCGCCTGCACCTCTATGGGCACGTCCTCGTCCACCTTCACACCGGCGTTCTCATGGACCAGCATGTACTCGGCAAAGGAGGAAAGGCTCATCGCCTGGTGGACCTTCTCGCCACCCTTGTGCAGCCGGGGTTGTTCGCCCGGCCCTCGGTCAAGCCCCACCTGGCGGCAGTTCACCATCTCCCCTTGCAGGCACTTGTCGCAGGTGCCGCAGAACACCGAGAGGCAGGTAATCACCCGGTCTCCCGGCTGGAAGTAGGTCACCTGCTCACCCACCGCTTCGATGGTTCCCGCCGATTCGTGGCCCAGAATCGTAGGTGTGTCGTGTGTGTACAGACCGTCGACGTAGTGGAGGTCGCTGTGGCATACCCCTGTTGCGCCGGTCTTGATCAGGACCTCCCTTGGCCCGGGGTCGCTGACGTCAACGTCTTCAATCTCCAGCAACTCGAAGGGTTTATACATTACTGCGGCTTTCATATCGATCCTTTCCGGTAAGACCCTAGATGTTCATCCTTTAATCGAACACTATGACGCTTCGGGCTACGTGCCCCTCCTTCATGTCCTCAAAGGCCTGGTTCACGTCCTCCAGCTTGATCGTTTTAGTCACCAGCTCGTTCAGCTTCAGCCGGCCCTGAAGATACAGCTCAACGTACTGGGGCATGTGAACGCGGAACCGGTTGGAGCCCATGTTGCTACCCTGTATCTTCTTCTCGCTCAACAGAGAGGGCCCGTCGATATGGATGTCGGTGCCCTCGGGAATCATGCCGATGACCGTGGCTACGCCACCGTTGTCCAGCATGTTGTAGCACTGCTCCGCCGTCTCTTTGAGTCCGATAGCCTCGAAGGAGTAATCGACGCCGCGTCCACCTGTTATCTGCTTGACCTTCTCCACTACTCCGCCGCCGGATGCGTCGATGACGTCGGTCGCCCCGAGCTGTTGGGCCAGTGCCAGTTTCGTCTCCACCGGATCGATTGCGATGATCTGGGCCGCTCCGGCGATGGCGGCGCCCTGCAACGCGCTGAGCCCCACGCCACCCAGCCCCACCACTGCCACGGTGCTCCCGGGGCTTACCTTGGCGGTGTTCAACGCCGCCCCGACTCCCGTCGTCACCCCACAGCCGATAAGCGCGATCTCCTCTATGGGCACGTCGTCCCGGATTTTCACCGTCGCGTTTTCATGCACCAGCATGTACTCGGCGAAGGTGGAAAGGCTGGAAAAGTGGAACACGGGAGTACCGCGAAGGCTGAGCCTGGGCGGTTCGTCGGGGCCCCGTTCCAGCCCTTCCCGCCGGCACAGGGCCGGATTGCCGCTGAGGCACTTATCACAGGCGCCGCAGAACACCGAGAGACAGGAGATTACGCGGTCGCCGGGCTTCACGTAGGTGACCAGATCCCCTACCGCTTCAACCGTTCCCGCCGCTTCGTCACCCAGGACCGTTGGAGTGGGACACTTGTACAATCCTTCCAGGAAGTGAAGATTGCTGTGTCAGACGCCGCTGGCCCCAGTCCGAATCAGCACCTCTCTGGGCCCCGGGTTATCGAAGTCGACATCCTCTATCGAAAGGGGGGTGTGCGCCTCGTGCATTACGGCAGCCTTCATGAGTCATCTCCTCCTGAAACTCTGAGATAGCCAAACGAGACCTTCGGCAAAGACCGAGGGTACTGGCGAGAGTGTATTACCATTCTCAAGGCCAGTCAACAAGCACGCACACGAGCGGATGGCGGGTGACGTGCGGCTTGATCCGCATCCCATAAAGCTCGCCCCACCCTCCCCGGCGTTGGTTTTCCCAACCACCCACCCTAGGAAGGTTATGATTGGTTGGGGGAACATCCCCTAGGCCCTCTACCAGAGTCAGGGCGAGGCCCTGCACCCATAACATGAGAGAAGAGAGGGCAACGTCCCGCACCTATGGCAGGTAGAAGATAGTGCTGGCCTATGCCAAAGAGGAAAGGGGTTCGGGGTAGAGTCTTAGCAGGCCGATGAAACACGTGGTGTGCAGAGGGGCGACGCCCCTTGTTCTTCCCCTTCCTGATCAGAAAAGGGGCAAAGGATATGGTCGCGAAAGCCGTGATGAGGGGACAGTGCCGCCGAGAGGCAAGTTGAGGGTAACCAGGGCATCCGCCCCGGTCCAAGACCCTACTCGGTGGTAACCGAGTCCTGGGACTGGTCCAGGGCAGCCTTGAGGGTATGCCAGGCCAGGCTGGCGCATTTCACCCGGGCGGGAAACTCCCGCACGCCGCTCAGTATCGCCAGCTTCCCCAGCTCGTCCATCGATTCCATGGGGTCGGTTTCTCCGGTGACGGTCTTGTGAAAGACGTCGAACAGCCGGGCCACCTCCTCCTCGTCGGTCCCCTTCACCGCGTCGGTCATCATCGAGGCGCAGGCCTTGGAAATAGCGCACCCGCCGCCTTCGAACCCGATGTCCTCGATGGTGCCGTCCTTCACCTTTATGTCAATGAATATCTCGTCTCCGCACAGGGGATTGTAGCCCTCGGCGTGCCTGTTGGCGTCATCGAGACGCCGGAAGTTCCTCGGGCGCCGATTGTGGTCCAGCACCGTTTGCTGGTAAAGCTCTCCCAGGTCCGACATTAGCCAAACACCTCATTCACCTTGTCCAGCCCCTTCACCAGCGCGTCCACGTCCTCCTTGGTATTGTAGAAGGCGAAGGACGCTCTGACCGTCGCGGGGACCCCGAAGTGGGCCATTACCGGTTGCGCGCAGTGGTGGCCGGTGCGTATGGCAATCCCCTCGTAGTCCAGGATGCTCCCCACATCGTGGGCGTGTACGTCTCCGCATAAGAATGATACGACACTGGCCTTCTGCGACGCCGTGCCCACTACCCGCAGCCCGTCCATCGTAGAAAGCGACTCGGTGGCGTAGGACAGCAGCTCCTGCTCGTAGCCCGCTATCTCCTGCCTACCGATATGCTCCACGTACTCCAGGGCCGCTCCCAGGCCTATCGCCCCTGCTACGTTGGGCGTGCCCGCCTCGAACCTGTGAGGTAAATCGTTGTAGGTGGTCTTCTCGAAGGTGACGGAGCGGATCATATCTCCGCCGGCCTGATAGGGGGCCATAGATCCCAGCAACTCTTCCTTGCCGTAGAGTATCCCCATACCCATCGGCCCGAAGACCTTGTGGCTGGAGAAGACGTAGAAGTCGCAGTCCAACTCCCGAACGTCCACCGGGCCGTGGGGCACGGCCTGGGCCCCGTCTATCAGCACCGGCGCCCCGATGCTGTGGGCCATCTCGATAATGGATCTAACCGGGTTGACCGTCCCCAGTGCGTTGGAGACGTGGGCCATAGAGACCAGCTTTGTCCGCGGCCCGAGGAGCCGTTCGTACTCCTCCAGAACCAGTTCGCCGTCGTCATTGATGGGGACCACTCTCAGAACGGCCCCCTTTTCCTCGCACAGCAGCTGCCAGGGCACGATATTGGAGTGGTGCTCCATCTCCGAGATGATCACCTCGTCTCCTGCGCTCAGGATATTCCTTCCCAGGCTGCTGGCCACCAGGTTGATCCCTTCCGTGGTGCCCTTGGTGAATACTATCTCCCTGACGCTTGCCGCGTTTACAAACCCCCGGACGATCTCCCGCGACCCTTCGAAGGCTGCCGTGGCCCGTTCGCTCAGCTGGTGCAACCCCCGGTGGACGTTGGAGTTGTAGCAGCCGTAGTAGTCCGTGACGGCATCGATGACCCGCTGGGGTTTCTGGCTGGTGGCGGCGTTGTCCAGGTAGACCAGCGGTTTCCCATGCACCTTCTGGTGCAACGCAGGAAACTCCGCTCGAAGCCTCTTTACTTCCGCCTCGGTCAGAGAGGCGACGGCGGTCCGCGGAGCACCCGCCCCGTCGGGGCTACCCATTCGCCCCACCCTGTTTCTCGGCCACTACGTCCTCTATCAGCCCCCTGAGCTCTTGCATCTCTATTGTATCGACTACCTCTTGAGCGAACCCTCGGACCAGGAACCGTCGAGCATCTTCGGCGCTTACCCCCCGGCTGTTCAGGTAGAATACTGCCTCGTCGTCGAGCTGCCCCACTGTCGCTCCGTGAGAGCACTTGAGGTCGTCGGCGAATATCTCCAGCTGGGGCTTGGTGTTCACCTCTGCCCGCTCTGCCAACAGCAGGTTGCGATTGGTCTGGTTGGAGTCAATCTGGCGGGTGCCCTGCCGGGCCACGACCTTGCCATTGAACACCGCCTTGGACCGTCCGTCCAGTATCCCTTTGTACAGCTGCCGGCTGCGGGTGAAAGAAGCGGCGTGGTCGACGCTGGTGTGGTTATCGATGTGCTGCCCATCGCTGGTGATGAACAGACCGTTGAGTGCGCACTCGCTCCCTTCGCCTTCCATGTCTACGTTGAGATCGTTCCGGCCCAACTTGGCGCCCACGTCCAGCGAGAAGACGGAGGCCTGGCTGTCACGGGCCTGGTGTATCTGGATTGTGCCGATGTGGAAGGCTTCGACTCCCTCGCGCTGTAGTTTGAAGTGCTCCAGCCGGGCGTTCTCGCCGACAACCGCTTCGGTCACCGCGTTAGTGAACGAAGGCCCATCCCCGATGTAGCTTTCGATAATGGTGGCCTTGCTGCCCCTCTCCAGAACGATCAGGTTCCGTGGATAGGCGACCACCGCCCCCTCGGCGGAGGTGACAAAAATCAGGTGAACGGGGTTGTACAGCTCTACTCCGGCCGGAACGTGAACGTAGCCGCCGTCCTCCATGAATGCGGAGTTGAGCCCAATGAACCCGTTGCTCTCCAGGTCTGCGTAGCGGCCAAGATGCTTTTCAACTGTCTCGGAATCGACGGCCTCCGCGAGGCTGCCCACCGAGTCGTGAGCGATGGAAGAGAGCTCCTCATTGAAGACGCCGTTCAGGAAGACGAGGCTGCTCCAACCGGGTTTGTCAACGGTCAACCCGTCGATTTCGGCTTCCGACAGGGCAACGCCGGTGCAATCCCGGGCATGGGCATACCGGGTTCGGCCTATCGGCGCTACGTTGGTGTACTTCCAGTCTTCGTGCCGAGTCGTGGGAAATCCGTGGGCCTCGAATCGGGCGAATCCCTTGGCCCGAAACCGGCTGAGCCACTCCGGGTCTGCTGTATCGGAGCTGCTGCGGAATGACTCGAACTGGGACGTATAGGCCTCGTGTGCCCGTTGAACCTGTACCGTATCGCTTCCTGCCATCTCCAGTCGCCGGTCGTTACCCCGCCTTGACCTGCTCCCTGACCCAATCGTAGCCGTGCTCCTCCAGGTGCAGGGCGAGGTCCCTGCCGCCGGACTCCACTATCCGGCCTTCCAGCAGAACGTGGACGAAGTCCGGGGTGATGTAGTTGAGAATACGCTGATAGTGGGTGATCAGCAGGATGGCGTTGGACGGGGTGCGAAGCATGTTCACACCGTTGGCCACGGTCTTCAGCGCATCGATATCCAGCCCCGAGTCCGTCTCGTCGAGGACCGCCAGGGTTGGTTCCAACACCGCCATCTGCAGTATCTCGTTGCGCTTTTTTTCGCCTCCGGAGAAGCCGTCGTTCACCGCCCGGTTGACGTAGCTGGAGTCCATGTCCACCACTTTCAGCTTCTCCTTGAGGACCCTGTAGAACTCCACCGCGTCCAGCTCCTCCAGCCCCTGGGCCTGCCGCAGGGAGTTGTACGCCGTCTTCATGAACTCGTTGTTGGTCACGCCAGGGATCTCAAGGGGGTACTGGAAGGCCATGAAGAGCCCTTCCCGGGCCCTCTCCTCAGGCAGCATCTCCAGCAGGTCCCTGCCCTTGTAGGCCACCTCGCCTTCCGTAACGTGATAGGCGAAGTGTCCCGCCAGCACCCGGGCCAGCGTGCTCTTGCCCGAGCCGTTGGGTCCCATGACCGCGTGCGCTTCGCCCTCGTTGATCTGAAGGTCTATGCCCTTGAGTATCTCTACGTCTTCGACGCCTGCGTGCAGATTTCTGATATCCAGGATGGTCGACATGGCTATCTACCCGACGCTCCCCTCGAGGCTGACTCCCAGGAGCCGGCTGGCCTCCACCGCAAACTCGAAGGGCAGCTTCTTCACCACGTCCTTGCAGAATCCACTGACTATCAGCCCGACGGCGTTCTCCATCGAGATACCCCGTTGCTGCAGGTAGAAAAGCTGCTCCTCGTTGATCTTTGAGGTAGTCGCCTCGTGTTCCATGTTGGCCGTGTTGTTCTTCACCTCCACGTAGGGAAAGGTGTGAGCGCCGCACTTCTCCCCTATCAGCAGCGAATCACACTGGGTGTAGTTTCTCGCCCGCTCGGCCTTGGGCCCTATGCGGACCAGGCCCCGGTAGGTATTGTTCCCGTAGGCGGCGGATATGGCCTTGGACACGATGGTGCTCTTGGTGTTCTTGCCCAGATGAATCATCTTCGTGCCGGTATCGGCCTGCTGCCGGTTGTTGGTCAGAGCTATCGAGTAGAACTCGCCCACCGAGTTGTCTCCCTGCAGAATGACCCCCGGGTACTTCCACGTGATGGATGAGCCGGTCTCCACCTGGGTCCATGATATCTTCGAGTTTCGCCCCGACGCCTTGCCCCTCTTCGTCACGAAGTTGTAGATTCCGCCGACGCCGTTCTCATCACCTGGGTACCAGTTCTGGACGGTGGCGTATTTGATCTCCGCATCGTCCAGGGCGACCAGCTCCACCACCGCGGCGTGAAGCTGGTTCTCGTCTCGCATCGGCGCCGTGCATCCCTCCAGGTAGCTCACGTAGCTGCCCTCTTCGGCGACTATCAGCGTCCGCTCGAACTGGCCCGTGTCCTTGGCGTTGATACGGAAATAGGTGGAGAGCTCTACCGGACAGCGCACCCCCTTGGGCACGTAGCAGAAGGAGCCGTCGCTGAACACGGCCGAGTTCAGGGTTGCGAAGAAGTTGTCGGTATACGGCACCACGGAGCCCAGGTATTTCTCAATCAGCTGGGGGTGTTTCTGGGCGGCCTCGGAAAATGAGCAGAATATTATTCCCAACTCCGCCAGCTTTTCCTGGTGGGTCGTCGCCACCGAGACACTATCGAACACGGCGTCCACCGCCACCCCGGCCAGCATCTTCTGCTCTTCCAGCGGAATGCCCAGCTTCTCGTACGTCTTCAGCAGCTCCGGGTCGACGTCGTCCAGGCTCTCCGGTCCATCGGCAACCGACTTGGGAGCGGAGTAGTAGACGATATCCTGGTAGTTGATTGGCGGGTAGGTGACGTTCTGCCAGCTGGGCTCTTTCATGGTGAGCCAGTGACGATAGGCCTTCAGCCGCCACTCCAGCATGAACTCCGGTTCGTTCTTCTTCGCCGAGATCAGTCGTATGACATCTTCGTCGAGTCCCGGCGGCACCGAGTCTTGCTCGATGTCGGTGACGAACCCGTACTTGTACTCCTGGGCGGCCAAGGTCTCTATAGCGGTCTTGTCGGCCATTCTCGCTCTTATCTGCCCCGCGCTAGGTGCGGGCCAACTTTCACGTTTCCCTCTCGATCCGTTTACGTCCCTTTACATGAAACACGGGTCGAGCTTGACGATGTTTCTCCACCGATCCAGCCCAGGCCCGATATTGCTCCAATTCGGTTCAGGTCCATTATACCGCCTCATTTATTATAACGTTTCCTCTAATAATTACCACTAGATATTAACTCGGTTTGCACACCCTTTGTTCTATCGACCTGAAAAACGGCGTTTTGACGGGTGGTGAGGAGCCTGCGGATGCAATCCGGGGCGGGGCTTCGCCCTATCTTCACTCATGCTATGGGTACAGGGCCTCGCCCTGCCTCTGGCAAGGGGGCTGGGGGATGTGCCTCCGGCCCCCTTTACATTTTCCAGACCCTATCCGATGATGAAAGCGAGCCGGGCATACCCCTCTGCAGCGTGGCCCTGCGCTGGCTGGGAAAGGAGCACATAAAACATGACGGCGACGAAGCCAACCAGGACAGAGCGAGATTCCATGGGCCCGATGGAGGTCCCCATCGACGCCTACTACGGCGCCTCGACGATGCGCGCTGTCCAGAACTTCCCCATCAGTGATCTCCGGTTGCCCCGCAGCTTCATCCGGGCCCTCGGCCTCATCAAACAGGCGGCGGCTAGGGTCAACATGGACCTCGGTCTCCTCGACGAAACCAACGGCAACGCCATAGTTGATGCGGCCCAGGAGGTGATTGACGGCGACCTGGACGACCACTTCGTCCTGGATGTCTTCCAGACCGGATCGGGCACCTCTACCAACATGAACGCCAACGAGGTGATAGCCAACCGCGCCACCGAGATCCTCGGCGGCGAGCGAGGCGCCCACCTGGTCCACCCCAACGACCACGTCAATCGGGGCCAGTCCTCCAACGACGTTATCCCCACCGCCATCCACCTGGCCGCCCACATCGAGATCAAAGACCGCCTCGTCCCCGCTCTCACCCGGCTTAAGGAGGCCTTGGAGGCCAAGTCCAAGGAGTTCTGGCCGGTAGTCAAGACGGGCCGTACCCACCTCCAGGACGCCACGCCCATCCGGCTAGGCCAAGAGTTCCAGGGCTTTGCATCCCAGGTAGAGCTGGGCTTGAGGCGGCTGGAGCATGCCCGACAGGAGCTCTCCGAGGTTGCCTTGGGCGGCACCGCCGTGGGTACTGGTGTAAACACCCACCCGGAGTTTGCCTCCCGCGTCACCGCAGCTATATCGACGACCGCCGATATGCACGTCCGGGAGACGGAGCACCATTTCCAGGCCCAGAACACTCTGGACGGGGTGGTGGAGACCAGCGCCGTCCTTCGCACCATTGCTATCAGCCTGAACAAGATAGCCAACGATATCCGGTGGATGGGCTCGGGTCCCCGGGCCGGCCTGGGAGAGCTCACCCTGCCCGAGGTGCAGCCCGGCAGCTCCATAATGCCGGGCAAGGTGAACCCTGTCATCGCCGAGTCCCTCACCCAGGTCTGCGCACAGG
This sequence comes from Dehalococcoidia bacterium, assembly GCA_965197645.1. GTDB lineage: Bacteria > Chloroflexota > Dehalococcoidia > Plut-88900 > Plut-88900. Next base: position 2,868,330 of record OZ240219.1, read on the forward strand.
TCATCGGCAACGACTCCACAGTAGCTGTAGCAGGACAGGGCAGCTACTTCGAGCTGAACCTGATGATGCCGGTGGCGGCCTACAACCTGCTCCAGTCCATCTCTCTGCTCGGTGCATCGGCCGACAACTTTGCCGAGCAGTGTGTCCGGGGGATTAAGGCCACCGAGCAGGGCCCCACTATGGTGGAGCGCGGCCTGATGATCGGGACGGTGCTGGCCCCAGTAATCGGCTACGACGCCTCGGCCGAGATAGCCAAAGAGGCGGCCAAGACGGGCAGGACAATCCGGGAGGTATCCAGAGAGCGCACCGACCTCTCCGACGAAGAGCTAGACCGCGTCCTCAACCCCGAACGCATGGTAGAGCCCTCCGCCTGACCCAACCCCCTGGCCCTCTTACACCTTGATAACGGACCTTAGCGTCTCTCCTCGCTCCATGGCCTCGAACGCCTCCCGGGTCTCCTCCAGCTTGATCACCCGGGTCACTACCCGGTCCAGGTCCAGCTTGCCCTGCAGGTACCACTCGGCCAGCATGGGGAAGTCCCGAGACGGCAGATTGTCGCCGTACCAGCTCACCCTGAGCGAGCCACCCAGCCCGAAGAACTGGAGCATCGGCAGCTCCATCACCATCGTCGGATCGGGCACTCCTATGAGGGTGCAGACCCCCGCCAGGTCCCGGGACCACAGGGCCTGCAACAGTGTTCCCGGCTGGCCCACCGCTTCAAAGGAATAGTCGACCCCGTTGCCACCCGTCAGCTCCTTTATCGCCTCCACCGGGTCCGACTTCGATGCGTCCACTACATCGGTCGCCCCGAACTCGACCGCCCAGTCCAGCTTGTTCTGGGCAATGTCTACCCCGATGATCTTGTTGGCGTTGGCCAGCTTCGCCCCCATGATCACGCTGCATCCGATGCCTCCACACCCGTACACGGCGACGCTGCTGCCGCGACGTACCCCAGCCGTGTACAACGCCGCACCGATACCCGTGGTCACTCCGCACCCGAGCAGCGAGGCCTGCTCCGGCGGGCATTCCCGTGGGACGGGCACCGCCTGCTTGGCCGACACTACGGTATGAGTGCAGAAGGTCCCTATTCCCAAGGCCGGGTTCAGCTGCGCCCCATCCTTCTTGGCGAACATCCTGGGCTCGGCATTCAGGCTGGCAGAACACAGATGCGGCTGGCCTATGGAACAGAACCGGCACTTCTCGCACGGCGCCCTCCACGCAAGCACCACGTAGTCTCCCACCTGGGGCGAGTCTACACCCTCGCCCACCGCCTCCACTATTCCCGCGCCCTCGTGGCCCAGAAGAAAGGGGAAATCGTTGGTGATCTTGCCCTGCTGGTAGTGCAGGTCCGTGTGGCACACGCCGCTGGCCTGGATACGCACCAGCACCTCCCCCGGTCCAGGATCATCTATCCTTATCTCCTCCACCTGCTCCGGCTCTCCCGCCTTCCGAGAAATCACTCCCAGTCCGTCTATGGACATCCGTTTTCTCCTCTCTCAGTTCGAAATTGTCAGTATAGTATCACCCGCCCCGTAGCGAACAAGAAGGGGCGGCGCGTGACGGCGACTAGTATAATGGACTGTACACTGATAGGGGGAAGGATATGACGACAGGAATCAAGATAACCCGGATGGACCACATCGTCCTTAACACCAGAGACGTGGACGCCACTCTACACTTCTATACCGATCTCCTCGGTCTTTCACCCGAGCGGGTTGACGAGTTCAAAGCCGGCAAAGCCCCATTCCCCTCGGTGCGGATCAACTCGGATACCATAATCGATCTTCAGCCGGCGACGGACGAAGAGCGGGCACAAGATGCCGTCGCCAACCAGGACCACTTCTGCCTGGTTCTGGAGCCCACCGACATGGAGCAGCTGGCGTCGGACCTGCGAGACCAGGGCGTCACTGTCACCGAGGGGCCTGTCACCCGCTGGGGTGCCCACGGCAACGCGACCTCCATCTACATCACCGGCCCCGACGACAATCTCATCGAGCTGCGCCACTACTAGGTTTGGGCGAGCCCGATTTTCTTGACCGCTATTCGTGCCTATGCTAGTATCCGGCCATCGCCCCTATCTCAGGTAGGGGTCTCTTTTCGTAAGATGTAGGAAGGTTGTTGGTGTTAGAGGAGCTCAGCCAGATTACCCACTCCGGTGGCACAGCCGTCACTATCGGCGTGTTCGATGGGGTGCATCTGGGTCACCAGCAGCTCATTAGGCGTACCGTCGAGGCCGCCTCCCAGCGGGGTCTCCAGTCTCTGGTGGTCACCTTTCGAAACCATCCTCGCACCGTGCTCACACCGGGCTTCAAACCCCAATACCTGACCGGCATCGATGAACGGGTCCGGCTGCTCAAGTCCCTGGGAGTCGACCACGTGGCGGCAATCAGCTTCAGCCGCGAGACCTCCCGGCTGCGGGCGCGGGAGTTCGTGTCTCTCCTTCGTAAACACGGGGGAATGGAGCTGCTGGTGGTAGGCCCCGACTTCGCCATGGGCAAGAACCGCGAGGGTGACGTTCCGACACTGACGGCCCTCGGCCATGAGCTGGGCTTCGACGTGATAACCGTTGAGTTCGCCCAGCTCGAAGGCCGCGAGGTCAGCAGCACGTCCATTCGAGAGGCCCTAACCACCGGCGACGTGTCCAGGGCCCTCAGCTACCAGGGCCGGCCCTTCAGCTTGACCGGCCTCGTTGTGGGAGGCGAGAAGCGAGGCCAGGTCCTCGGCTTCCCCACCGCCAACGTGGATGTCGAAGAGACCACAGCCGTCCCCGCCGACGGCATCTACGCCACCCGGGCCATCGTAGACGGCGCGTGCCACGATTCGGCCACCTACATCGGCACCAGGCCCACCTTCGAGCAGTCCAACCGCGTGATCGAGGTCTTCATACTCGATTTCCAGGGAGACCTGTACAGCCGGCAGCTCACCATCCAGTTCATCGATAGAATCAGGGGAGACATGACCTTCGCCAACCCGGACGAACTGATAGCCCAGATGGAGAAGGACGTTGCCCAGGCCCAGGAGGTACTGGCCGGAGCCTAGCCGATGCCGAACGAGCAAATCACCCACATTCTGAACAGGGCCGTGGCTGAGGTCATCGTCCGGAAGGAGCTGGAGAAGCTCCTTGACGAGGGCAAGCCCCTCCGGCTCAAGATGGGCTTCGACCCCAGCCGACCCGACATACACCTGGGCCACGCCGTCGGTCTCCGCAAGCTCCGCCAGCTCCAGGAGTTGGGCCACCGGCTGACGCTGATTGTCGGCGATTGGACAGCCCAGATAGGCGATCCCAGCGGCCAGTCCCTCACCCGGCCCATGCTCACCGCAGAGGAAGTCCGCTCCAACGCCCGCACCTACATGGACCAGTTCTTCAAGATTGTCGATAAGGACCGGACCGAAGTCCGCTGGCAGACCGAGTGGTTCGGAGAGTTCACCCTCGCCGATGTCATCAAGCTCACCAGTAAGTTCACCGTGGCCCAGCTGCTGGCCAGAGACGATTTTTCCAAGCGCTACGCCGCCAACAAGCCTATCGCCATCACCGAGTTTCTCTATCCGCTCCTACAGGCCTACGACTCCGTAGTCCTCGAAGCCGACGTGGAGTTCGGCGGCACGGACCAGAAGTTCAACCTGCTGCTCGGTCGGGAGCTCCAGGGCATGACCGGTCAACGCCCCCAGCAATGCCTCCTCGTGCCCATTCTGGTCGGCACGGACGGTGTGCATCGCATGAGCAAGAGCCTGGACAACTACATCGGCATCGACGAGCCGGCCAGGGATACGTACTTCAAGGTCATGCGGCTCAAAGACGACCAGATGATGAACTATTTCGACCTGGTAACCGACGTACCGGAGGCGGAGCTGAACGAGATGGAGCAGGCCCTGGAGAATCGCTCTGTCAACCCCATGGAGCTGAAGAAGCGTCTCGCCAGGGAGATAGTCACCCAGTTCCACTCCAGCGAGGCCGCCGCGCGGTCCGAGGGGGAGTTCGAGAAGATAGTCCAGCGCAAGGAAGCTCCTGACCGGGTCATCGAGTTCGAGCTGTCCCTGTCCGATCCCGCCTCAGGCCCCAACCGGCAGATCCTGATCTCATCGGAGAAGGACGTAGGATTGGTAAATCTACCTCAGCTGTTCTTGAGGACGGGAGTAGTCGGCACCGCATCGGAGGGCAAGAGATTGATCAAGGGAGGGGGAGTCCAGATCGATGGAGAGAAGCTGTACTCGCCCACCGTGTCCGTAGCGGACGTATCTGACGGCACCCTCATAAAAGCCGGCAAACGACACACCATCAAAATCGTTAACACAGACGGCAAGAGCTAGGAACATGGCAGAGAATCAACCCAACTTAAGAATCCCCGGCCCCACCCCCGTCCCCGACGAGGTGCTGCAGGCCGCATCCGGCCCCATGATCAACCACCGCGGTCCCACCTTCAAGGCCATTATCGATAGGGTCACCGACAAGCTAAAACGCCTCTTCCAGACCGAGGACGACCTTTACATCCTCACCGCTTCCGGCACCGGCGCCATGGAGGCCTCCCTGGTCAACACTCTGTCGCCGGGAGACAAGGTGCTGGCCCTCGTCATCGGCGAGTTCGGACAACGTTACGCCGGAATGGCCCGAGCCCACGGCGCCGATGTAACCGTCCTCGAATCCGAGCTCGGCTCCGTGGCCGACCCGGACGAAGTAAAAGCAGCTCTGGACTCCGATCCAGATATCAAAGCCGTGCTGGTAACCCACAACGAGACCTCCACCGGCGTTACCAACGATCTCGCCGCGATCGCCCAGGTAGCTAAAGACCACGACAAGCTGCTGCTGGTCGATGCCATCAGCAGCATCGGCTCCATCGAGCTGGCCGTCGACGCCTGGGGCTGCGACATCGTGGCTACCGCTTCCCAGAAGGGTTGGATGGCGCCCCCCGGACTGGCCATGGTCAGCGTTAGCCAGAAGGCATGGGAGGCGAACGCCGAAGCCAGGATGCCGCGCTACTACTTCGACCTTGCAACTGCAAAGTCCTACCTGGAGCGGGGCCAGACTCCCTGGACCCCCAGCCTCTCCATCTTCTTCGCCATGGACACCAGCCTGGAGATCATGGAGAAGGAGGGCCTGGCCAACATCATAGAGCGTCATGCCACTGTTTCCCGCCGCACCCGTGAGGGGGTAAAGTCGTTGGGCCTCTCTCTCCTCGCTCGGCAGGAGGAGTGGGCCTCCAACACCGTCACCGCAGTGAACGGCCCCGAAGGCATTGACGTTACCGAACTTCTGCGCATCATGCGCGAAGAGCACAAAGTGGTCCTGGCCGGTGGCCCTGGCTCCCTGGCCGGCAAGATATTCCGCATCGGCCACCTGGGATACGTGACGGAGCAGGACATCGATGACGTCATAAGTTCCCTGAAACTGACTTTGGACAAGCTCGGCTTCAAAGGCTAGCCGGACCGAGCCTTTCCATTGACGGCCGGCTGCCTCATGACGCTGGCGCAGTTGGCAGCACATCTCAGGTGTGTCTCAAAAGGCCGGATGTCTACGTCCCAGGCGCACGACCCCGTACGATGGTGTAGTTGGCGGCACACCCCTTCCTGATCAACTGTATAATCTAGTACTCGAGAAGCATTGTTCGCCATGCCCGCAGACCCGACAATCGAAAGCAAGGTCCAGGCGCTCCGGGACCTGATCAACTACCACAACAACCGCTACTTCGTCCTGGACAGCCCGGAGATCAGCGACGCCGAGTACGACCGGCTGATGCGCGAGCTCCGGGAGCTTGAAGAGGACAACCCCGAGCTCGTGGTCCCCGACTCCCCCACCCAGCGCGTCGGCGCCAAGCCCCTGGAGGGTTTCGAGTCTCTCCAGCATCCCGTGGCTATGCTCAGCCTCGCCAACGCCTTCTCCGATGAGGAGCTAAAGTCCTGGAGGACCCGCGTCGAGGGCCTGCTCGACGGACGGACGTTCGACATGGTCTGCGAGTTGAAGATAGACGGGCTTGCCGTGGCCCTCACCTACGAAAACGGCCTGCTGGTACGGGGCGCCACCCGGGGAGACGGCTACAGCGGCGAAAACGTTACGCAGAACCTTCGCACCATCCGGTCCATACCCCTATCAGTCCCCAAGGACGCCCCCTCTCGCTTCGAGGTGCGCGGCGAGGTCTACATCACCAAGAGCGGATTCGAGAAGCTGAACCAGGAGCGTATCGAGGCCGGCGAGCCCATCTACATGAACCCCCGCAACACCGCCGCCGGCGCCGTTCGTCAGCTCGATTCTCGACTGACCGCGCGGCGACCGTTGGACATCTTCATCTACGCCCTGGGATACGCCGAAGGTCCGGTACCCGAAACCCACTGGGAGACGCTGGAGTATTTCAAGTCTCTCGGGTTCAAGGTCAACCCGGAAAACAGCCGCATCGAGTCGATCGATGACGTCGAGGACTACTACAAGAGATGGCTCGAGGGCCGGGAGAACCTGGACTACGAAGCCGACGGCGTTGTCGTCAAGACCAACTCCTTCCGCTTTCAGGATCAGCTGGGGGTGGTGGGCCGGGAGCCCAGGTGGGCCATAGCCTACAAGTTCCCCGCCGAGCAGGCTACGACCAAGCTGCTGAGAATAGGCATAAACGTGGGCCGCACCGGCTCCCTCAATCCTTACGCCGAACTGGAGCCGGTAGTAGTCGGGGGCGCAACCGTCAAAATGGCGTCGCTGCACAACGAAGACGACATACGCCGCCGGGACATCCGCATCGGCGATACGGTTATCGTCCAACGGGCCGGGGAGGTGATCCCCCAGGTCCTGGGCCCCGTCGTCAGCAAGCGGACCGGCCAAGAGCAGGTCTTCTCCATGCCCGATGCCTGCCCCGTCTGCGGCGCCAAGGTGGTCCGGCCCGAAGGCGAAGCGATGTCCCGCTGTCCCAACACCGCCTGCCCTTCCCAGGGCTACGAGTTGCTGAAGCATTTCGTGGGACGGGGTTCGATGGACGTGGAGGGAATGGGAGAGTCCCTTTCGGAAATGCTGATCGACCAAGGGCTGGTCAAAGACGTGGCCGACGTCTACTACCTGACCAAAGATCAGCTCATAGACCTGGAGCGCATGGCGGAAAAGAGCGCCACCAACATCATCGAGTCGATAGAAGCTAGCAAAACCCGCCCACTATCCCGCGTACTTTTCGCCCTGGGCATCTTTCACGTAGGTGGCGAGACCGCTGAGCTTCTGGAACGGCACTTCGACGACATGGACGCCATCGCCTCCGCCTCTTCGGAACAGCTCCAGGAGATACCCAGCATCGGGCCCAAGATAGCCGACAGCATCCTGGCTTACTTCTCCGAAGAGGCCAACCTGAAGGTGATCGACAAGCTCCGAACTGCCGGCGTAAATCTCAAGAGCGAAAGCAAGGCGCCCACCGGCCCCCTTCCCCTTACCGGCAAGAGCTTCGTCGTAACCGGTAGGCTAGATTTGCTCACCAGAAGCCAGGCCGAGGGCAAGATAAAAGAGATGGGTGGCGGGGTCGGCAGCAGCGTCACCAAGAAGACCGACTACATCGTCGTCGGTGAAGAGCCCGGCTCAAAGCTGGAGAAGGCCCAAAAGCTGGGCACCGCGATATTGAACGAAGAGGACTTCGTCGCCCTTCTCGGGGAGCTGGAGTCCGCAACCGCCTAGATGCTGTTCTTCTGGAGAAAAAATGAACGGCCGACCAGACCGGATATCGCCATCGTCGGCCTGGGCAACCCCGGCCCCGAGTACGCCGCCAGCCGCCACAACGTCGGCTTCATGTGCATAGACCACTTCGCCCAGGCCAACAACATCCCCTTGGACAATCGCCGGGGCAACCTGCGATGGGGCGAAGGGCATTTACGCCTGAACGATACCGACAAACACCTGCTTCTGGCCCGGCCCCGTACCTTCATGAACCAGAGCGGAGAGGCCGTTCACTACCTCTGCACCCGCTGGCGTACGAGACCCGAAGAGCTGCTGATCATCTACGACGAAATGCACCTTCCCCTGGGCACGATAAGGCTGCGTATCCGGGGCAGCTCTGCCGGCCACAACGGCATCCAATCGGTCATGAACGCGGTAGGGACCCAGGAGGTGCCTCGCATCAGATTGGGAATAGGGCGAAGCACCGACGTCGGCAACGTCGATTACGTGCTGGGCGATTTCACCGATGAAGAGATGAAGGTGGTCAACGAGATGATCACCACCGCCTCCGAAGCCATCCTCACTATCCTGACCAACGGCCCGGAAGCGGCCATGAGCAAGTTCAACTGAACGCAATTTCGCCACCCCTCAACCAACAAGGGATGGCGAAATTGATTCGTACGAAGATTCAGCGATGGGCGCCAGACAGCCTTAGCCGGCGACGGCGGGTACGCCGCAGAACGCCTCATAGTCGATCAGCTCGGTGACCGTGGGATTGGTTCCGCACACCGGGCACTCCGGATCACGGGGAGTCCTCACCGTCCTGAAGTCCATCTCCAGCGCATCGAAGATCAGGAGCCTGCCTTTCAGCGGGTCTCCAATCTCCAGCAGGAGCTTCACCGTCTCGATGGCCTGAATAGTCCCGATGATACCGGGCAGGACCCCGAGAACGCCGGCCTCGGCGCAGCTGGGCACCATGCCGGGGGGAGGAGGCGTGGGGTAGAGGCACCGATAGCAGCCTTTGTCGGCGGAGAACACCGAGGCCTGACCCTCGAAGAGGAATATGCTGCCGTGGACGTTGGGCTTGTTGGCCATGACACAGGCATCGTTCACCAGGTAGCGAGTGGGGAAGTTGTCGCTGCCGTCGACTACTACTTCGTAGTCGGCAATGATCTCCATGATGTTCTCAGAGCTCAACCTAACCGGATGACTCACCACATTGACATCGGGGTTGATGCCCTTCAGGGTATCGGTGGCGGAATCCACTTTCGGTCTCCCTACGTCGGCGTTACGGTGAAGGATCTGTCTTTGAAGATTGGTAATATCTACAACGTCGAAGTCCACTATTCCCATGGTGCCGACACCGGCGGCGGCCAGGTACAGTGCGGTGGGCGAGCCGAGACCGCCCGCTCCGATCAATAGCACCTTCGAGTCCAGCAGCTTCCGCTGCCCCTTGCTTCCGACGCTCGGGAGTATCAGGTGCCGGCTGTAGCGCTGGACCTGCTCCTTGGTGAACGGCGCGGCGGTTACCATCTTCTATTGCCTCCCTCGGTCTCTATGTTCAAAAGTATACCGCTTGAGGGGACATTCGATATGCGTACGGCCGCCGCTAGACCTGCAGCAACCTGCCTGACGCCAACCCTCTCACAGCCGGTTTATGATAACATACGGTAGTTTCACGGGCAATTTATAGTCACGAAGTTTACTAACATTAATTCCGGAAGGTCGAATAGATGGATACAATTGATCTGGCGGCTGACAAAAGGGAAGTTCTGGGCAAGAAGGTTAGATTTCTACGCCGGCAGGGACTGGTACCGGCGAACCTGTACGGTAGAGCCAAGGATTCCCTTGCGCTCCAGATGCAGATAAAGGACTTCCAGCAAGCGCTGGTAACTGGCGGTCGCAACGCCGTCATGGAGGTCAAGGTCAACGGCGAAAAGAACGCCAGGACCGCCATCGTCCGCGGGTTGCAGCTAGACCCCCGCACCGATCAGCTTCTTCACGTCGATTTCTACGAGGTCGACGTGACCCAGAGCATCAGCGCTGAGGTTCCCATCGAGCTTGTCGGCGAGTCTCCGGCCGCCCGGGGCAGCGACGCCATGATCAGCCAGTCGCTCACCTCCCTCTCTGTCGAGGGGTTGCCCACTGATCTGCCCCGTTCCATCGAGGTCGACATTTCCTTCCTCTCGGAGATAGATCAGGAAGTCAGGGTGAAGGGCCTCTCTGTTCCCTCGAACATATCGGTCCTGACCCATGAAGACCAGCTTGTAGTCAAGGTCTCCAGGGGCAGAATTGCTGCCGAAGAGGAGGCAGTGGTCGACGAGGAGTTGGAGGGCGTGGCTGTCGACGAGGAGGGCGAGGTTGCAGCCCCCGAGGCAGCCGCGGAGGATTCCTCCCAGGACGAGTAAGGGCCCTCTCCGTTCCCTTCATCCCGACAAAGGCGCTTGACGGGTGCCCCGTGCCGTATCGGATCCCTTGCCCGGCTGCTGGGCGGTCAACCTCCCAAGTAGTCCCTTTGCATCCGGCCGTAGTCGCCCTCCCGGAGCACGCGACCCAGAATTCCTTCCAGCTCTCCGGCCTCTGCTTCGGCTCCGCCCCTCTGCCGGCTGAGGGCCTCATATACCGCTTTCACCGCCTCTTGGAAGGGCCGGTGGCCCTTCACTATGACCCTCACTCCCTGGGACGCTAGGTAGTCCTTGTCTTCGAAATCCGGGTGCCGGGCGCCCAAAAGCAGGGGTAGGTCAGTTGTCCTTCGCACCTCCTCCAGCTGCTCCCGGGAGGTCAACCCGACCAGGAACAGAGCGTCCACTCCCGTATCCACGTAGGCTCGAACCCTTTCCAACGTCTGATCGAACGTCTGATCGAAGCTTTCGGATTCGACTATCACCGTCCTCCCAACGATCACCAACGACGGGTCCTGTCGGGCCCGCAGCGCCGCTCTCAGCTTACCGACCATCTCCGGCACCGAGATCAGCTCGGGAGACTGGTAGCTGCCGAACCGGGCGGGCAGAACCACGTCCTCGATGGTCAACGCCGACACACCCGCGTTCTCCAGCTCCTCCACCGTGCGCATAACGTTGAGAGCGTTGCCGTAGCCGTGGTCAGCGTCCACCAGCAGGCTCAGCTTGCCCACCCGGGTCACCCGCCGAGCGAGGCCGGCGAACTCCGTCAGCGTCATGAGGGCGAGGTCCGGCATACCAACCGTCACCGCCGACGCCACCGAACCGGGCAGCATTCCCACCTCGTATCCCAATAGCTCCGCTATCCGAGCGGATACCGGATCGAACACAGAGGCCGGCTGTATGCAGGTATCACTATTCAGCTGCTCTCGAAAGGTCTCTCGTTCCTCTTGGCTGGACATGTTTCGCCCACCCCCCTACGTTGTATTGCCGGGACGTTCATGAGTATACCCGCTTTCCGAATGCCAATCGCGGGACAGGACTTGACATACGTTCTAGTAGTTGATAGCCTATCCATAGAACACCAGTTCTTTTGTTGAAAGGATGGCCATGAAATCTCTATCGAAGCAGCGGCAAAAAGTCCTGGACACCATCCGGGAGTTCCTCGATGACAGGGGGTATCCACCAACGGTGCGAGACATCGTGCACGCGTGCAAGATGAGTTCCACGTCCGTGGCCGACTATCACCTGCGCGCCCTCGAGCGGGAAGGCTACATTAACAGGCACTCCGGCGTATCCAGGGGCATTGAGATAGTAGGCGAAGAGCGGGGCATCAAGAACACGGTCAAAGCGCCCATTATAGGCAGCATAGCAGCCGGTGCTCCACTTCCCGTACCCTCCACAGACGTGCTGGCCGCCGTAGACTCTTCCGATGCCGTGGAGATACCCCAAGAGATGATCGGCAACAAGGCCGGAGTTTACGCTCTGAGAGTCAAAGGTTCCTCCATGGTCGATGCCCTCATCGATGACGGCGACATAGTTCTGATGGAGTATGCCAACACCGCCGAGGACGGGGAGACGGTGGCCGCGTGGCTGGAAGCGGAGGAGGAGGTAACTTTGAAGAAGATCTATCGGGAGAAAGGGAGGGTGCGGCTCCAACCCGCCAACAGCCAGATGAAGCCTATATACGCGGACCCTGCCAACGTTTCCATCAAGGGCAAGGTGGTCGGCGTCATCAGGCAGCTTATCTGAACCCCCAGCCCCCCGGAAAACCAAGAAGGCTCTCTACCGAGAGCCTTCCTTTTTTCGGTCTAATGACAGGCCGACATGTGCGCCCCAAGGGCGGCCCGCCATTCGTCATTCTATCCTAGTCCGCTGAAGGCAGCGGTTTCGGCTGCTGTAGGGTCATCTCCTGGCTGCAGCAGTTTACCAGCCCATCGCCGGCCTTCGTGCACAGCACCTGGCTGCCGCAGACATCGCATACAAACCGTTTGCCTAGGAGATTAGCCATATCTTTCCCCCTACTGAATTTTCATCGATGGGCGATGGTTACTTGAGCACCATCTCCTTGCCGCAGCATACTATGGTGCCGTCACCGCCCCTGGTCACTATGAACTCGGACCCGCAGGTCTCACATCTGTACCTTTTGCCTGTTTGATTACCCAATTCCTGCCTCTCGTCTGTCCGTAGTCTCTTGGGCCGCTCTCAGGAAACAGCACGCCTGTAGCGGCATAGCGAACAGATTATAGCTACCACGTTCCGATCTCGTCAACAGATTGCAGCCTTGATATGTGAAGATTATTGCAAGCGCCGTCTTGCTGGTGCTATGATTGTCTACCATTAACTATAGTCAGCACAATCACTAGGTTCCAATCACCCTTCAACGCACCGCGCGCAACACACCTTCACGGCTGCCGGGAACGTCATTTTGAATCGAATTCCAACCACCTTCGAAAGGCTGAAGAGAGAGCATCGCACCGGCGTCGCTCTATACCTGACCGTCGGATTCCCCGACCGCGAGTCGACCCTGCCCTTGCTCACCGCAATGGTCGAAGGCGGCGTTGATTTTCTAGAGCTCGGCGTCCCGTTCAGCGACCCTCTAGCCGATGGAGCCACCATTCAACGTGCCAACCAGGTGGCGTTGAAGAACAACATAACTCTGCGGGACTGCCTGGATGTTTGCGCCGAGGCCCGGCGCCGGTTTTCCGATATACCCATCCTCATGATGGGCTACTGTAATCCACTGTTCAGCTACGGGTTGGATCGGTTCGCCCGGGACGGTGCAGAGGCCGGCTTAGACGGCCTGATCCTCGTCGATCTACCTCCCGAGGAGTCCGGGCCTGTTGTGGAGGCTTGCCGGCCCCGGGGAATGGAGGTCATCTACCTGCTGGCCCCGACTAGCACCGACGAGCGTCTCCGCACTATTTGCGACGCCTCTACCAGCCTCATCTACTGTGTCAGCGTGACTGGAGTGACCGGCGCTCGGCGGGAAGTCGCCAGCGACCTGCCCGACTTCATTTCGCGTATAAGGAAGGTGACATCGACACCCCTGGTTGTGGGTTTTGGCATATCAACCCGGGCTCACGTTGAGGCCGTCGGGGAGCACGCGGACTCCGTAGTGGTAGGAAGCGCCCTAATCCGCCTGATCGATGATTCACCCCCTTCTGAACGGACCGCCAGAGTGAGAGAATACGCAGAAGAGCTGGCCGGGCGACGGGCCCTGGCCGTCTAAGGAGCTATAGGTTTGTGGTGCAGAGGGATACGCGGCGCCACCACAGTGGAGGAAAACACAAAAGAGGCGATATTGGACGCTACCAGGGAGCTCCTTCAGATCATGGTCGAAGCCAACGATGTAGCGGTTGACGACGTCGGTTCGGCGACCTTCACTACCACCTCCGATATCAACGCAGAGTATCCCGCCGTAGCCGCCCGGCAGTTGGGTTGGCACGATGCCGCACTGCTCTGCGGCCACGAGATGAACGTCCCGGACAGCCTGACCAAATGCATACGCATCCTGCTGATGTACAACACCGAAAAGAGCGCCCAGGAGATCAACCACATCTATATCAAGAACGCAGTGAATCTAAGGCCGCCCAGAGACGGCGGCGAAACTCAGTCCTGAGCCAGGGAGCACGACAATGATTGTCATCATGAGGCCCGAAAGTACCGTAGAGGAGATCACCGCAATCCAGGAGCGCCTGGAGGAGATGGGCCTGCAGACCCATCTTTCCGAGGGCGTCGAGAGGACGGTTATCGGAGTCATCGGCAAGACCTATCCTGAACTCAAGGACACTCTGGAATACATGGATGGGGTGTCCGAGGTTGTGCGCGTATCCAAGGCTTTCAAGCTACCCAGCCGCGATTTTCACCCGGACGACACGTTAATCGAGGTCGGTGGTGTAGTAATCGGTGGCCCGGACCCCGTCATCATGGCAGGACCCTGCGCCGTCGAGAACCAGGAGCAACTCTTCAAGACCGCCCGTGCCGTCAAAGCCGCCGGCGCCAACGTCCTTCGCGGCGGCGCCTTCAAACCTCGCACGTCTCCTTACAGCTTCCGAGGCCTGGGTGAGGACGGTCTGCGGCTCCTTGCTGAGGCCAGGGCCGAGTTCGACCTCCCCATCATCACTGAGGTTATGGCCCCGCAAGACGTGGAGCTGGTCGCCAGGTACGCCGATATCCTTCAAGTCGGCGCGCGGAACATGCAGAACTTCAACCTGCTCGACGAGGTGGGCCGCAGCGATAAGCCGGTCATGGTCAAACGAGGCCTATCTGCCACCATCGAAGAGTGGCTCCTCGCCGCCGAATACGTCCTCGCCGAGGGTAACTCCCAGGTCATGCTTTGCGAACGGGGCATCCGCACCTTCGAGACCTTTACCCGCAACACCCTGGATATCAGTGCGGTGCCCGTCATCAAACGATTGAGCCACCTGCCCATCATCGCCGACCCTAGCCACGCCACCGGAAAATGGTATCTGGTATCTCCCATGGCCCTGGCCGCCATGGCTGCCGGCGCCCACGGCATCATCGTCGAGGTGCACCCCACTCCGGAGACCGCGCTCTGCGACGGGGCCCAGGCCCTGACCTTCGAGTCCTTTGAGAGCATGATGCAAAAGCTGAGCGTCATCGTCCAACCCTTGCGGGAGCTCACCCCCCAGCGCGCCTGATCCTGAAATCCCGGTTCCGTATCTCACATCCAGGGTGTCCGGGGGGGAAACGAGCCTCCGGCGGACAGTAGCATCCCCCGACCCCACGAGGGCTTACACGCCACTGTCATTTGATGCACCCTAGCAGATTTTGCTCTTGGGGAGGGGGAGCATGCGGACGCAATCCGGGACGGGCAATTGACCTGGGAGAAAAGACCTACCTGGGTGTCAGGCAGGTCCCGCAAGCGTTATCAATCATCCTTGAGCGCTCCACCTTGCCGTTGGAACGTTTTTGTGTACAATTGCTCTTCGCTAGGAAGACTGTACGACAAGACCGTAGATCCTCACGGAGGTGTAGATGGCGAACTACCTGTTGGTCGAGTCCAGAGATCCCTTCGAGTATGGGGACGTCGGCTACTTTACCGGAGTAGCCAGCGATCTCGCCGGCGCGGGCAACGACGTCACCCTGTTCTTGATACAAAACGCCGTCCTCATGTCCCGAAAGGGCGTCGCCGGCGATCCCCTCGCCTCGTGCCTCTCCTCGAATAAGATCGACGTCAAGGCGGACGAGTTCTCACTCAAGGAACGAGGCATCGGCGCCGCGTCGATGGCAGCGGGAGTAACAGCCAGCGACGTCGATGAGCTGGTGGACCTTTTGACCCAGGACGGGATTAAGGCCGTCTGGCACTAGAGAGGAGCAGCTAATCATGGCCAAGACCCTTACCGTATCTTTTATGGACTCCCCTTACGAATCGGAGACCACCACTACCGTCCTCCGCATCGTCGATTCCGCACTGAACAAAGGACACAACGTCAACGTGTTTGCCTATGAAGGCGCTGTGACCCTCACCATGAGCGAGCAGTCCCCTCACCCCAACCCGGTTAAGGGCACCTCAATCGAGGAGCAGGACCACCCTACCACGTCCAAGTTCGTCGAGGGGTTGTTCAAGAAGAGCAAAGGCAAGCTCGACTGGATCAACTGAGGCCTCTGCGTGGATGAGCGTGGCTCGTCCAACTGGATCGAAGGCCCTCGAAGGGGCGCCCCCAAGGACCTGCTGGACTGGTCTCAGTCCAGCGATAGCACCCTGATCATAGGTTGCCGATAGGAGGACTCAAGTGGCCAAGATACTCAGCATCATGGAGCGGGCCTACCACGGCACCCTGGAAGAGCAGGACGATACCAACATGTGGATCACCGCTGCCATGACCGGCGCCGGCGGCGAATTCTCCGTCCTCCTGCGGGGAAATGCCGTTAACTACGCCGTTAAGGGTCAGGATGCCAGCGGTCTGACCATAGGCGACGTTCCACTCAGCGTCCCGCCCAAGCTCGATGAAGACCTGGCCGACCTCATCGGCAAAGGAGTCGACGTTTACGCCGTCCTGGACGACATACAGGCACGGGCGATAACGGCGGCCGACCTGATAGACGGCGTCAAGGTCATCCCTCAGGCCAAGATCGCCGAGCTGTGGGACCAGCACGATTCTATCTGGCACTGGTAACAGACCACTGGAAGCCTCAAGGGGGAGCGGGGTAGCCACTCCCCCTTTTCAATTGCCCGTTTTTCAACCGCTGTGATATACTGCTTGAACTAATTCCCCTACGCTTGGAGGAGGCCCGGTCCCAGGATTGTTATGGTAGAACTAAAAGAACCTACAACCCAGCAGGCGGAGGCGCCCGAGGCGCCCCCGCCCGTCACGATGAAGCTACTGCTGGAATCAGGGGTCCACTTCGGGCACCAGACGCGACGATGGCACCCGAAGATGAGATCCTTCATTTTCACGCAGCGCAACGGCATCCACATCATAGACCTCCAGCAGACTATGACCAAGCTGGAGGAGGCCTGCGAATACGTCAAAGAGCTGGTGGCCGACGGAGGCGAAATCCTCTTCGTCGGCACCAAGAAGCAGGCCCAAGACGTGGTGGAAGAGGCCGCCACCCGCTGCGGCATGCACTATGTCAAGACCCGCTGGCTGGGAGGCACCCTGACCAATTTCAACACCATCCAGGGCCGCATCGACTATCTGGTCAGGCTGGAGGACCGCAAGGCCAAGGGAGGCCTCGAAGCTCTTCCGAAGAAAGAGGCCCTAGAGCTTGGACGCCAGATGGTCCGCATGAACCGTCTGATGTCCGGAATCAAGGAGATGACCAGGCTCCCCGACGCTGTGTTCGTCATCGATCCGGGCAAGGAGTCCATCGCCGTCGCAGAGGCCAGACGAATGGACGTCCCCATCGTCGCCATCGTCGACACCGATTGTGACCCCAACCTCATCGACTACCCCGTCCCGGGCAACGACGACGCCATTCGCTCGGTCAAGCTGATGTGTGGCAAACTGGCCGACTCCGTGTTGGAGGGCATCAGCCTCCGGCTCCAGAGGGTGGAGGAGGAGCAAAAGCTGATGGAGGAGTCCATGGAAGACCTGCCCGCGGATTCCCCCAATGCACCCGCCTCCGAGCTCGAGACCGGCGACCCGGTTCCGGAACCCCCAGTAGTCACCGAGGCCGAGTTCAAACAACCCGAAGAGTCCCCGAAACCGGCGGATTGATCCGTGCCAGTATCCACCGAATCGATAAAAGAGTTGAGAGAGCGCTCGGGCGCGGGCATCATGGACTGCAAGCGAGCGCTGGAGGAGGCCCAGGGCGTCATCGAGGAAGCGGAAAAGCTGCTGGCCGCCAAGGGCCTCGCCGCTGCTACCAAGAAGGCGGAACGAGTCGCCGAGCAGGGTCTGGTTGAGACCTATATCCACGCCGGCGGTAAGCTGGGCGCCATGGTGGAGGTCAACTGCGAGACCGATTTCGTAGCCCGTACAGACGAGTTCAAGACTCTAGCCCACGAAATCGCCATGCAGGTTGCGGCTATGGACCCTCAGTACGTCTCCCAAGACGACATGCCCGAGGATTCCACCGACGTACTGGAAGAGGTCTGCCTGCTCAATCAGGCCTTCATTCGAGACCCCGAAAGAACCATCCAGGACCTGGTCACGGAGACCATCGCCCGGACCGGTGAGAACATCAAAGTAAGGCGGTACGCCAGGTTCGAACTGGGCAAGTGAGCTAGTCTAAACGCCCTCCATGCAATACAAGCGCTTGCTGATCAAGCTGAGCGGGGAGGCCCTAAGCGGCAACAGAGAGTTTGGGGTAGATCCCGTTACTGTCAGCCTGGTAGCCAAGCAGATCAAGAGAGCTCACAATACCGGCGCCAGTATCGCCATGGTCGTGGGCGGAGGGAACATCTGGAGGGGCGTTAACGCCTCCGCCGAGGGGATGGACCGGGCCACCGCCGATCACGCCGGCATGCTCGCCACCGTCATCAACGCCCTCGTCGTTCAGGACGCGCTGGAAGTCGAAGGCATTCCCACCCGCACCCAGACGGCCATCACGATTCAGTCCGTAGCAGAACCCTACATACTTCGGCGAGCCATCCGCCATCTGGAGAAGGGCCGCGTCGTAATCTTCGCCGCCGGCACCGGCAACCCCTTCATGACCACCGATACGGCCGCCGCCCTCCGCGCCATCGAGATGTCGGCTGACGTCATCCTCATGGCCAAGAACGGCGTCGATGGAGTCTACGATTCCGACCCTCGTAAGAACCCCGACGCCCGTCGGTTCGATCACATCAAGTACCTGGACGCCATCAACCGTCGCCTGGAGGTCCTGGATGGCACCGCGCTCTCCCTGTGCATGGATAACGATATTCCCATCATCGTCTTCGACTTTCAATCGACCGATAGTATCCAGCGCATCCTAAGGGGCGAGAACGTCGGCACCCTCATTTCTGCAGGAAGCCCGGCCCCGGAACAGATCTAGTCCGCCTTTATGGCATAAGACCTTGTTCAACGCCCCCTCTTACCGTTACAATCATCCGCACGGCTGTCACGTTTTCCTATTGGGCGCCCAGGTTTGCCGGCGCCAAATGCGCGGGTTACGATGACTGACAAAGCTATATCCGACGCCGAAAGCAAGATGAAGAGCGCCAACGAGGCGTTGCGTCGGGATCTTGCCACCCTCAGGACGGGCCGGGCAAGTACCGGCATCGTTGAGAACCTGCAGGTGGAGGCCTACGGCGCACCCATGCCCCTGAACCAGCTCGCCAGCCTATCGGTGCCCGAGGCCAGGCTCATCACCATCCAGCCGTGGGACAAACAGAACCTGGCCCAGATAGAACGGGCCATCCTCCAGGCCAATCTGGGGCTAAATCCCAGCAACGATGGCACCATCCTCCGTATCCCCATACCCGCCCTTACCGAGGAGCGCAGGAAGGAGCTGGTGAAGATGGTCCATCAGCGGGTCGAAGAGGGCCGAGTTAGCCTACGCAACGCCCGTCGGGACTCCATCGATCAGGTCCGCAGCCAGGAGAAGAAGAAGGAAGTATCCGAGGACGAAAGGCGCAGGGCCGAGGACCGGCTTCAGAAGCTGACCGACGACTATACCAACAAGATCAATGAGCTGGGGCAGGCCAAAGAGAAGGAGTTGATGGAGGACTGACCCGCTCAAATCCCAGTTCCCATTAAAGAATCCCAGTGACAATACAACCCATCGAGGTGGACGAGTCCCAGGAACCCGAGTCCGAAATCGCCAACACCCCGCAGCACGTCGCCATCATCATGGACGGCAACGGGCGTTGGGCGCAAAAGCGGAGCCTTCCCCGTTTGGAGGGTCACCGGGTGGGCATCGATAACATCAGGCGGGTCATCGAGACCTTCGCCGATTTCCATGTCCCCTACCTGACACTCTTCGCTTTCTCCACCGAAAACTGGAGCCGCCCCGAAGAGGAGGTCTACGGGCTGATCCGTTTCCTCGCCTCCTCCATAGAGGAAGAGACCAGGAACCTGCACGAAAAGGGCGTGAGGATACGCCACCTCGGGAGGATGGACCGATTGCCCAAGGACGTGCAGGTGTCCATTGACAAAGCCCTCGATCTGACCAAGAACAACGACGTCATCACCGTTTCCATCGCCTTCGATTACGGCGGCCGCGACGAGATTCTCCAGGCGATGCAACAGATCGCCAGGGACGGAATCCCCACCGACGCCATCGACGAGCAGCTGGTCTCCAGGTACCTCTACACCGACGGCATTCCGGACCCGGACATGATTATCCGTACCGCCGGAGAGCTGCGCCTCAGCAATTTCCTCATCTGGCAGTCCGCCTACAGCGAGTACTACTTCACCGACAAGACCTGGCCTGACTTCGACCGTGAAGAAGTCCGAAAGGCTCTCCAGGCTTATTCATACAGGCAAAGAAGGTTCGGCAGAGTACGGGTCTGAGCCGGACATAGCTCCTGTGATGGACACGTTCAGGCGTTACGCCCGGGCGAGGCGCGGTCTGGAGTTGCGGCTCCTCAGCGCTCTGGTCGGCCTACCCTCGCTCTTCGCAATCATCTGGTTCGGCGAGTCCTGGTTCTCCATCGCCATCGCCGCCGTCGCCCTGCTGGGCCTGCGAGAGTTCTACTCGCTGGTTTCCGTCAAATGGGGCCGACTTATGTTTGTGCCGGGTGCATTGGGGACCATCCTGTTCATTCTCAACGCCCGGTTCTCAGGCACCGATACCATGGGCTTCGTCGCCGCTGGAATCGTAGGCGTCTCCCTGCTCGTGTTCCCGTTGAGAAGGCGATGGAGGAGCGATTTCGCGCCCTGGCTCTGGACCGTTGTTGGTATATTCCTCTTCGGATGGGCCCTTAGCTACTGGATTCTTCTCAGGGACATCGAAGATGGGCGAGGGTGGGTGTTCCTCGTCGTCGCCACCATCTTTGCCGCCGATACCGGGGCTTACTTCGTCGGCCGAGCCATAGGCCGCCATAAACTGGCGCCGAGGCTGAGCCCGGCCAAGACGTGGGAAGGGGCCGTGGGAGGCGGGGCCGCAGCGCTCGGGGTGGCCGTTCTGGCGGACTACGTTACCGGTCTGCCTATCTCCGTGGTGGAGGCCCTCGTAGTCGGTGCTATAGCTGCCATAGTGTCTCCCGTAGGGGACCTGTCCGAATCGTATCTGAAGCGAAAAGCCGGAGAGAAGGAGGCCGGCCGGCTGGTGCCGGGCCACGGAGGCGTCATGGACCGGCTCGATAGCATCCTCCCCACTACCGTGGTGCTATACTATTATGTCCAATGGGTGACCGATTGAAAGGCCTCGCCATACTAGGGTCGACCGGCTCGATAGGCTGCCAGACCCTGGACGTCGTGCGTTCCTTCCCTGACCGCTTCCAGGTTGTTGGGCTGGCCGCCGGCCAAAAGTCGGACCTGTTGCTGCAACAGGTCGAGGAGTTCAAGCCCCGCGTCGTCTACTGCGCCGGCGAGACCCCCGAGCTCCGCAGCTCTTTGGACGGCCGCGTCGAATGGGCCACCCTCGAGGAGATCGCCACTCATCCCGACGTCGATGCCGTGATGGTGGCCACCGTCGGCCGCGTGGGCATCGGCCCCACCCTGGCAGCCATAAAGGCGGGCAAGACCATAGTCCTGGCCAACAAAGAGGTCATCGTAGCTGCGGGCCAGCTGGTGATGTCGGAAGCGGAACGCTTCGGTGTGCCGGTCCTGCCGGTGGACAGCGAGCCCAGCGCCATCTGGCAGTGCCTCCAGGGGGAGGAGGGGCTCCTATCGAAGATCATACTTACCGCCTCCGGCGGGCCCTTCCGAGACCGTCCCATGGATGAGCTTGCCGACGTCACCCCCGAAGAGGCCCTCAATCACCCCACCTGGAGCATGGGCAAGAAGATCACCGTAGATTCCTCGACCCTGATGAACAAGGGTATGGAGGTGATCGAGTCCCGCTGGATTTTCGATGTGCCCTTCGAAAACATAGATGTGGTCGTCCATCCCCAGAGCATAGTCCACTCCTTCGTCGAGTTTCAGGACGGATCGCTGAAGGCCCAGATCGGCCCCACTGATATGCGACTCCCCATCCAGTACGCCCTAACCCACCCGGAGCGGTGGCATAACGGGCGTACCCCTCGGATGGGCTCCCTGGCCCGGGAGCAGTTCACCTTTAGAGAGCTGGACCTGCAGCGCTACCCCTGCTTTTCCCTGGCGGTGGAAGCGGGCAAGAAGAGCGGTACCTATCCCGCCGCCATGAGCGCCGCCGACGAGGTCGCGGTGGACCTGTTCCTCAACCGGCGCATTGGGTTCAACGACATCTACCACGTCGTGGACTCCGTTTTGGACAAACACACCCCCGTCTACAACCCCTCCATAGAGCAGATCCTGGAAGCCGATCGCTGGGCCCGCGCCGAAGCCGCCGGCTAGCATGATCACCGTCCTCCTCTTCCTAGTCGTAATCAGTGTCCTCATCGTCATCCACGAGCTGGGCCACTTCTTCGCAGCCAAGGCCTTCGGAGTCCGGGTCGAGGAGTTCGCCATCGGGTTCCCTCCCCGTCTCTGGAGCGTTACCAGAGGCGAGACCCGCTACTCCATCAACGCTCTGCCTCTGGGAGGTTATGTAAAGCTCACTGGTGAGGAGGACCCCACCGATCCCCGCAGCCTGGCCGGCCGCCGTGCCCGCGTCCGGGCGACCATCATCGGGGCCGGCGTAGTCATGAACTTCGTCCTCACCATCCTGCTTTTCATGGTCTTCTTCACCTTTCCTCCCTCGGTCGTCGATGCCCAGGTAGTGATAGGGGGCGTGAACCCTGGCTCCCCTGCCGCGCAGTCCGGCCTCCTGCCCAGAGACGTAGTTGTCATGACCGATGCAGAGATCAAACTGGGCGATCTTTCATCCGACCCTGTTCAACTCGACGGTGATGATCCGGTCATCCAATACGACGGCACACCTGTGAATACTATTAACGATGTCATCACCTATACCAAGGCGAACCTGGGCAGCGAGATATCCCTCCTGGTTATGCGCAGTCTGGACGGGGTCGAGAGGCCCCTCATCGTTCGAATGGTGCCTCGGCGCTTCCCGCCGCCGGAGGAGGGCCCCGACAGCCACCTGGGCGTGCTCATAGGCACAACCGGCGGACGGATAGTCTCCAACTTCGATCCCAGCCTCGGCGTCATCCCGGAAAGCTTCAAGCAGGTCTACAACTTCATCACCACTCTGGGGACGTCTATCGATAACATCTTCACCACGGAAGAGGGTCGCGACGGCATAGCAGGGCCCATCGGCATAGCCCAGGTCACCGGCGAGGTGGCCCGCAACGGCGTCCTGCCCCTCATCGGGTTCGTTGGAATCCTCAGCCTCCACCTGGCCATATTCAACATCCTGCCCATTCCGGCCTTGGACGGGGGCCGGATGCTCTTCCTGGTCATAGAGGTGGTCCGGGGAGGCAAACGCGTCCCACCCCAACGAGAGGCACTGATTCACCTCGCAGGCTTCATGTTTCTCATCGCGCTGATTATAATAATCAGCGGAAATGACA
Organism: Dehalococcoidia bacterium; assembly: GCA_965197645.1. Lineage (GTDB taxonomy): Bacteria > Chloroflexota > Dehalococcoidia > Plut-88900 > Plut-88900. Next base: position 2,891,326 of record OZ240219.1, read on the forward strand.
TCCTGCGAATCATTCGCGGAGAAGACATCCTACAGTAGCCCTTTACATCTCTCAGAGGTTATACGACTTGAGTAACAGTCCGACAAAAGTAGTAGACGTAGGCGGCGTTCCCATCGGAGGCGACAACCCCATCGTCGTCCAGTCTATGACCGATACCGATACCGCCGACATCGACGCCACAGTTGCCCAGGTCAAGCTCCTTGCCGACGCCGGCAGCGAACTGGTCCGAGTGACCGTCAACAACGATGCCGCCGCAGCGGCCGTCCCCGAGATCCGCAAGCGCCTAGACGACCAGGGCTACGCCGTGCCCCTCATCGGCGACTTTCATTTTATCGGCCATCGTCTACTTCGCTCCCACCCCGACTGCGCCCAGACCCTTGCCAAGCTCCGCATCAATCCCGGTAACGTCGGTCGCGGCGTCCGCCGGGACGAGAACTTCAGCACCTTCATAGAGGTAGCTCGGGACCTGGATAAACCGGTCCGTATAGGGGTCAACGCCGGAAGCCTCGATCCCGAGCTTCTCGGCCGCAAGATGGATGCTAACGCTGGGCGTTCCGATCCCCTTTCCGCCGACGAAGTGGAGCGAGAGGCCCTCGTCGAGAGCGCCCTGGCCAGCGCCGAAGCCGCCGTGGACCTGGGGCTGCCGGAAAACAGGATCATACTATCCTGCAAGGTCTCCCGTTTACCCCAGATGGTGGAGGCCTACCGGACCCTTTCCCGCTCCAGTGATCTTCCCCTGCACCTAGGCCTGACCGAGGCCGGCATGGGCGCCAAGGGCATCGTCGTCACCACCGCAGCCCTATCCACCCTCCTTTACGAAGGAATCGGAGACACCATCAGGTCCAGCCTGACCCCCGAGCCCGGCGGAGACCGGGCCAGAGAGGTGCGGCTGTGCCAGGAGATACTACAATCCCTGGAGATTCGCTCCTTCCGACCCGCCGTTACCGCCTGCCCCGGTTGTGGCCGCACCACCTCATCGCTGTTCCGGGAGCTTGCTCGGGATATCCAGGCCCACCTGGATGAGAAGATGCCCCAGTGGAAGTCCGGTTACCCGGGCAGCGAGGCCCTCAAGGTGGCGGTGATGGGCTGCGTTGTAAACGGTCCCGGCGAGTCCAAGAACGCCGACATCGGCATCTCACTGCCAGGCACCGGGGAGGCGCCCCGCGCTCCCGTCTTCATCAATGGTCAACGCTCCACCTTCCTCCAGGGCGCCACCATCGCCACTGATTTCATTCAACTGGTCGAGGACTACGTCCAGTCCCGCTGGGGCGCTTAGCTCTCGCCTTCTTGCCTGATCAGCTCCTCCTTCACCGTCTGCGGAAAATCGGATACTATCCCGTCCGGCCTCATTCCCATCGCCGCTATCACTTCCTCCTCACTCTCGCTCCCCCAAACAAACGCCAGGTACCCGGCCCGCCGAATGCCCCTGATACGCTCAGCGGAAGCGTGAGGGAACCTGACACCGACCCCCTGCCCGCCCACCGACTCCAGCACTTTCTCCAGACCTCCGGGAGGCACATCGGTAATCAGGCCACGCCTCAGTTCCGGCGCCAGCTCGGCCACCTTTGCGATCAACCGGGGATCAAAGGAGCTTATAGACACGTCCTCCGGCTTCGCCCAGGCCCCGACCACTTCCAGGAACCTCTGGACCGATCGTATGGAGTGCAGGTCCAGCATCATCCTCGTCCGGCCGATGCACCTCTCCAATGTCTCCTCCAGCGTCGGAATCCGATACTCCCCTTCCAGCCTCGCAGCCCGCACCTGCTCCAGGGATAACAGGCCCACCTCGGCGCCCTGCAGGGTTGGTTCGTGATAGATGACGAACCGGCCGTCCGATGTCTCCTGGACGTCGCACTCAATCCCATCCACCCCCAGCTCGATGGCCGCCTCGAACGCCTCCAGAGTGTTATCGGGAAACCGCTTGCTCCACCCTCTGTGTGCTATGTTCAGCATCCAACATACCGCCTTGGCCGGTGTTGCTCCTATAATACCTCTCTGCGGAGGTGTTACAATTGAGCGGCCCAGCCGGCCGGCCACTGTAAGCGATCAGGAAGACCGTATGAGAATGTCCCGCCCATGAAAATGTCGAGAATGTTCGGCAAGACCCTTCGCCAGGACCCGTCCGAGGCTGAGACCGTCAGCCACAGCCTGATGCTGAAGGCCGGAATGATCCATCAGGTCTCCTCGGGGGTCTACAGCTACATGCCTCTGGCGTGGCGAGTGCTGCGGAACATCGAGCAGGTCATCCGCGAGGAGATGAACGCCTCCGGAGGCGAAGAGGTGCGCATGCCCGTCGTTCAGCCCCGGGAGCTGTGGGAAGCCACGGGCCGGGTCGAAGCCATGGGCGACACACTCTTCACCCTCAACGACCGGCGCGAACGACCGCTCGTGCTTGCTCCGACCCACGAAGAGGTCATCACCCAGATGGCAAAGCAGCACGTCCACAGCTACAAGGATCTCCCGCTGCTTCCCTACCAGATCCAGACCAAGTTCCGCGATGAACCTCGACCCCGAGGTGGGCTCCTTCGGGTGCGGGAGTTCGACATGAAGGACCTATACAGCATGGACCTGGACCAGGAGGGCCTGGACGTCAGCTATCAGAAGATGATGAAGGCCTACTTCAACATCTACTCCCGGTGCGGTCTCCCGTCCATGGCAGTAGAGGCCGATAGCGGGGCCATAGGAGGCAAGGACTCCCACGAGTTCATCCTCGTTGCCGACAGCGGCGAGGACCTGGTCATCCAGTGCCAGAGCTGCGGATACGCCGCCAACCTGGAGCGGGCCGCCAGCGTGAAATCGGACCAGCCCGACGAGGAGCCGTTGCCCCTGGAGGAGGTCTCCACCCCCGGCGTCGGCACCATAGCGGGTCTCGCCGACTTCGTGGGAGTACCCGAGAGCAAGACCCTGAAGGCCGTGTTCTACAGCGCCGACGGCAAGGTGGTCTTCGTCGTCATTCGCGGCGACCTGGAGGTCAACGAGATCAAGCTCAAGAACCTGCTCCACGCCAACGACCTTCGCCTCGCCACCGACGATGAGGTCAAGGCCGCCGGTCTGGTGGCCGGTTCCGCCTCGCCCATAGGCATAACCGACCTCAACAGGGTGGCGGACGATTCCATCACCAAGGGCGCCAACTTCGTGGTCGGCGCCAACAAGCCCGATACACACCTGAAGAACGCCAACTACCCCCGGGACTTCCAGGTGGACGTCATGACCGATATCTCCGAGGCCCAGGAAGGGCACGGCTGCCCCCAGTGCAGCAATCCGCTTTCGATAACGCGGGGCATCGAGGTGGGTCACATATTCAAGCTGGGCACCTTCTACAGCGAGGCACTGGGGGCCCACTATCTGGACCGGAGCGGACAGCTGCAGCCCATCGTGATGGGGTGCTACGGCATCGGGGTCGGCAGGCTGATGGCCGCCGCCATCGAGCAGAACCATGATGACGCCGGCATCATCTGGCCCGTTCCCATCGCTCCGTACGGCGTCCACATCTGCGCACTATCCGCCGATAAACAGGAGGTCAGTGATTCCGCCGGCAACCTGTACGATCGGCTCCAGTCCGAGGGGATCGAGACCCTCTACGACGACCGCGAAGAGTCTCCCGGCGTCAAGTTCAACGATGCCGATCTGTTGGGAATGCCCATTCGCCTGACAGTAAGCCCGAGAAATCTCAAGTCGGGTAGCGTCGAGCTCAAACAGCGGCACGAAAAGGAGGCCATTATGGTTGGGCACGAAGAGGTGGTGCAAAGGGTTAAGGAGCTGCTGGCTGACCATCGTTGACCGCCCCCCTAGCTTCTGCCCCGTTCCCTGGTGGTATATAATCCTATCAAGGGAGAGAGCCAATGCGCTTCGATAGCACCCTCTACTACCACTTCGGCGAAGAGTACGAGTGGGAGACCCTGATCGGGGAGTTTCGGGAGTGGGTCGGCATGTTGGACCAGGGTGGCTTCACCACCGCCTGGATGGCCGAGCACCACTTCCACTGGGACGGCTGGACACGAGCCCCCACCAACCCCATACTGCTCGGCTCGGGCCTGATCTCCGAGACCAAGAACATCCGCATAGGTCAATGCGGAGTGATCCTGCCCGACTGGCATCCCATCCGCGTCGCCGAGGACATCGCCCTGCTGGACCACCTAACCAAGGGCCGCATCGAGTTCGGCATAGCCCGAGGTTTCGATAACCGGGCGTCCAAGCAGTTCAACGTCAACGCCGATAGACAGAACCCCAAGCTCAACTTCGCCCTCTTCGCCGAGAGCCTGGACGTGGTCCTGAAGGCTTGGAAAGAGGACGTATTCACCTTCGATGGCGAGTTCTACAAGTTCCCGGTGCCGGGTTGGAAGGAGAACAACCCCGTAACCTACGACCCGGTGTATCACAACCCGGACGGCCAGCTCAAAGCCTTCAATGTGCTTCCCAAGCCCTACCAGAAACCCCATCCTCCCATATTCCAGATGGCCGATTCGGAAGGGTCCCACAAGTTTGCCGGTTCAAGGGGTATCGGCACCATATGCATGTGGAGCACCACGTCCAAGATGAACCAGCTCAGGGACATTCATCGCGCCGCCGTAAAGCAAGCGGGAGCGGAGCAGCCCCACGGCGAGCATCTGGCCGTGATGAGACCCACCTACGTAGCCGAGACCTACGAGGAAGCGGTCAACGACACCCGATGGGGCATGAACCTCCGACAGAATTTCTCCGGCGGCAACGAGTGGAGAAGGACCATGGGCGCCGGAGAGCTGACCAACGACGATCTGAACAAAGACGCCCTGGATTTCTACCTGGAGAACGATCTCGTATTCGTAGGTTCCCCCGAATCGGTTGGGGACCAGATCGAAAGGTTAATCGCCGAGACGGACTGCCGGCACCTGGCTCTGTTCCACAACACCCCCGGCCTCACCTTCGATAAGGTGAAGCGCAGCCTGTCTCTCTTCGCCGAGAAGGTTATCCCTCGCTTCCAGGACGCCAACGGGGGCTAGAGCACCGTCGTCTCTGGCCGCTCAATCTGTCCGAGCCATCCTGAGGAATCTCTGGAACTGACCCGTTTTTCGAGTCAGTGTGGAATGGACGGACGTCTTTGTCCCACCCACCCGCGGAAGGTTTTACAATTGGGGGCACATCCCCCAAGCCCCCGCAGGTGGAAAGACTGACGCTAACCTTCCCCGACGGTTGCGTAGCCGAACCCCGACCTGCCATTGAGGAAAAGAAACCCTCTGGAATCCCTCAATGCGGGATTCTAAGCAGGATCAGGCCACAAACTTGGCGTACCTGTCCAGCAGCGGCTCCACCTGCTCCCGCTCCTCCGAGGGCAGGCTGAAGATGAGCCTGTCCACACCAATCTCGCCGAGCTTGCCTATCTCATCTTGGTCAGGCGCCGTCCCGAATATGGAGATCTTCACCGAGTCCTTGGCCCTACCCGCTTCTTCCAGCCGCCGGTGCAGCTCCGCTATCTTTCCGGGCAGCACGTCGACATACCCGTCTCCTCTTCCTATCGGCACCCATCCCTCGCAGTAGTCCACGACCCTATCAAACGTGGTCGGTCCATCACCGCCCATGATCACCGGCGGATGGGGTTGCTGGACCGGCTTGGGGTGGGACCAGACCGGATCGAAGTCAACGTAGTCGCCGTGATATTCCGCCTCTTCCTTGGTCCACATCTCCTTCATCGCCAGTACCCGTTCCCGGAGCACCCGCCACCTAGATTTGTAGGACACGCCCTGGTTCTCTATCTCCTCGACGTTCCAGCCGCCGCCGATCCCGAACAGCACCCGCCCGCCCGATAGCCGGTCCAGGCTCGCTACCTCCTTGGCCGTCGTAATTGGGTCCCGCTGGATGAGCAGACAGATGCCCGTCGCCAGCTTCAGATTCGTCGTCACCGAGGCCGCGGCCGTCAATGCCACGAACGGATCGTAGGCGTGCCAGTACTGCTTCGGCAGGTCGCCTCCGCCGGGAAAGGCCGTCTCTCGGCTGGCCGGTATGTGGGTGTGCTCCGGCAGCCAGAGGGAATCGAAGCCCCGCTCCTCTACCAGCCTCGCCAGATCGTCGGGCCGAATAGCGTAGTCCGTGGCGAACATGCTGATGCCGTATAACATAGCTCCTCCTGCTTTAACGATCTTTGTCACGCTACGAGGATACACCCGAAAGCAGGCCCTTTAAAGACCGGCTCCGTATGATCGCTCTGTCTTACGTTGGGGCGGTCCCGGGTTTTGCCTCCGGGCCACCCTCACCCTTTCAGTCCGGTTCCCCGCGGTAGTATCATTCGCAAGTGAGTCTACTTCAGACTACCGCATCGAGGAAGCCCAGACGGTTTCTCTCCTTTCATGGCCGACCTCGATTCGACGGCACAACCGACCGTGAACGTCGATACCTCCGTTTCCCACTGGGAGGGCCGGGGCAATGACCTCCAAGGGCGACGGAGCCGTAGGAGCGAACTTTGAAACGTAGCGCGGACGTGGTGATAGTAGGCGGGGGCATCGTGGGATGCGCTTGCGCTTACTTCCTCAGCCAGGAGGGCGCCAAGGTCATTATCGTGGAACGAGACCGGATCGGAGGCGGCGCTACCGGTCACTCTCCCGGCGGCTTTGGTATCTCCCTCGCCTACTTCGAGCCACCGGAGCACGCCCGGTTCATGCGTCAGGGCATCAATCTCCTGAAGTGGATAGCTCCCAGGGTGGCCGAAGATGCGGATATCGATATCCTGATGCGAGAGGTGCCACGGCTGGAGGTGGCTCGTTCCGAGGATACCTGGGGGTACATCAAGGAATGGGCCCCCAGGGTAGGCATGCTGCGCCTGGATGCCGATGAGGTGATGCGCCTGGAACCCCGGCTCGGCCCGCCCGTCTACGGCGGGGCAGTGCAGGAAGGCGCCGGCCAAGTCGATGCCTACAGGCTGAACCTCGCCTTTGCCAAAGCCGCAGAGATTCAGGGCGCCAAGGTAACTATCGATGAGGTAACCGGACTGGACAGATCGGGAGGCAAAGTAACAGGTGTCAGGGGCTCCACGGACACCATAAGCTGCGATAATGTGGTCCTCGCCATGGGGGCTTGGACGGACAAAGCGGAACGGTGGGTCGATTTCCCCCTGCCCATCGGCCCTCTCAAAGGCGAGATCCTTGCCCTCAAACCGGACAAAGTCACCCACTGGCCCTTCTGGGTCATGAGCGAGGAGAAGGATGAGAACGGTCAGGAGGTGCCCGTTTTCGTCCACATGCGCGCCGACGGAATCATCCACACCGGCGTTACGGTGGAGCCTGGTCTCTACGACGACACTCCCACCGAGGCTGGACGAAGAGGGATGATGGACAGAGCGCTTCGGCTGATGCCCTGCCTATCCGATGCCGAGCTGGTCGGACACACGGCAGGCCCCCGTCCCAACCCGCCCGACGGCACTACCGTAATCGGTCCCGTTCCGGGTGTGGAAGGCGCCTTCGTCGCTGCCAGCCTTCCTGGGATCATCAACAGCGCCATCATGGGCCGTACCATCGCAGACCTGATCTACGATCGCCCTTTCCTGGCGCCCATCGATTCTTTCCTGCCAGCCCTACTCATCGATGCTCCCCAGACCAGGTACGGTCACGGCCGGCAGATCGAAAACCGCTCGGTGTAACCTGTTCATAGGCGCTTTCAATGCTGGAGTTGAACGGAGATAGAACGTGAAACGCAGTGCAGACGTAGTAATCGTAGGTGGAGGCATCGTAGGGTGCTCATGCGCCTATTTCCTCAGCCGGGAAGGGGCCAAAGTCGTCATTGTAGAGCGAGACGGCATCGGGAGCGGCGCGTCAGGCCACGGCGCAGGAGGTTTCGGGGTGCCCCTCCACTACAACGAGCCCATCGAGCACGCCCGGTTCATGAAGCAGGCCGTCAACTTCCTGAAGTGGATGGCGCCGCGGGTCGCCGAAGAGGCCGGCATCGATGTCCTGTGGAGGGAGATGCCCTGGCTCGAGGTCGCCCGCACCGAGCCCACACTGGGCTACATGAAGGAATGGGCCCCCAGCCTCGGGCACGAGGTATTGGGCGCCGATGAGGTCCGACGTCTGGAGCCCCGCCTGTCTCCTGCAGTCTTCGGCGGCGTAGTAGTCGAGGGTAACGGCCAGGTCGACTCCTACCGGCTCACCCTGGCCTATGCGCGAGGCGCAGAAAGCAATGGTGCGGAAGTCGTCATCGAAGAAGCCGTTAACCTCCGCCGGACGGGAGGAAAGGTGACCGCAGTAGATACCGCGGCAGGCCTCATCGAGTGCGACAGCGTGGTCCTGACCATGGGCGCCTGGATGAACAGTGCAGGACCCTGGGCCGAATTCCCCCTTCCCATCTCCCCCTTGAAGGGAGAGCTTCTTCTCCTAGATTATCCGGGCAGCGAATACTGGCCCTACTGGGTCGTGGGCTACGACACCTCGCCCGGCGAGGAGCTGTCCACCTACCTGCATATGCGCGCCGACGGTGTACTATCCGCGGGCAGCACCACCGAGCCAGGCCTGTACGACAGCACCCCCACCGAGAAGGCACGGAACGGGATCATGCAACGGGCCGTCCGCCTCATGCCCGGAGTAGCCGAATCCCAGCTCTCCGGTCACGTGGCCGGGCCTCGCCCCAGCCCCCCGGACGGCACCACCGTCCTCGGTCCAATCCCCGGCTGGGAAGGGCTCTACGCCGCTGTCTCCGCACCCGGCATCATGTGCAGCGCTTTCATGGGCAACATGATCAAAGACCTTATCTACGACAACCCGCTCCTGTTCCCCATCGAACCCCTGCATCCCAGAAAGCTGACCGAGCCGGTCAAGGAGCGCTACGGCTACCGGAGGTTCCTCCCCGACCCGGTGATCTAGCCTCTTGCATCGGGAAACCGGCTGGCAAATGTTGTGCTAGGGAACAACCATCTCCACATCTTGAGCGTGGCCTCCTGCCTTGACACCCTCACCACCTTGGACTACCTTCTTCCTATCAACCGGAGGTGGTGAACCATGAAAGTACTAACCGGCGCTACCCTCATTGACGGCACCGGCGGCCCCATCCAACCCAACGCCGCCGTGGTCATAGACGGCGAGAAGATACTCGACGTGGGGCCGGCGGAAGCCGTCGCCTACCCTCCCGATTCCGAGATCGAAGACGTCTCGGGCATGACCCTTCTCCCCGGCCTGATCGACTGCCATGATCACCTCGCCAGCCCCGGTATCCTCGGCCCCTTAGAGGCGGGCAAGTCCGGCGTCGGCTACACTCTGATGCAGGCCTGGGAGCTGGACGCGCCCTTCAGCCGCCGGATCCTGCAGACCGCCAAGAATCTGAAAGACACCCTGGACATCGGGTACACCGCGGTGAGGGATGGCGGCGGTCTGGACATCGGGTTCAAGCAGGCCGTCGAAAACGGCCTCATCCCCGGCCCTCGACTGATGGCGAGCATTGAGATAATCTCACCAACGGGAGGCCTCGCCGATAGCGTCGCTCCCTCGGGTCACTGCCGGCCTGTGCCCATCAACCCCGCCCTCGGTTCCGGGGTCGCCGACGGGCCCGACGCCGTTCGCACCAAGGTCCGCGAAATGGCACGGAAGGGCGCCGACGTAATCAAGTTCGCTACCACCGGCGGGGCCAGCTCCCGACCGGGTCACGGCGCCCGGGACCAGGAGTACACCCTTGAAGAGGCCAGGACCTTGGTCGAAGAGGCCCACCTGTTGGGCAGGAGGGCCATGTGTCACGCCATCGGCGGTCCGGGCCTTCGAGTCGCTCTGGAGGCCGGCGCAGATACCATCGAGCACGGCGCCTACCTGGACGAGGATCCGGACTACATGCGTATGATGGGCCACAACGGCGCTTTCTTCGTTCCCACCTTCACCGTGTACGTCTTCCATAAGGCCACGCCCACCCCCCACATCCGGCCCCGGGCCCAGGCCCTCTGGCCCCATCTCCAGAACAGCGTCGGCGAGGCGTTGGCGGCGGGCGTCAAGGTGGTGGCCGGCACCGATGCCGGAGGATACGTCCACGGCGATAATGCCCAGGAACTCCAGTGCATGGTAGAAGCCGGCATGTCGACTATGCAGGCCATCCAGGCGGCAACCGGCTGGGCGGCCGAGTGTATCGGTATGGAGAAGGAGATCGGCACCGTCGAGAAGGGCAAGCTGGCCGATCTGGTCGTTGTAGATGGCGACCCTCTGGCCGATATCAGCGTTCTCCGCCGCCGAGAGAACATCAAGGTTGTGATGAAAGGCGGCGACGTTCACGTCGACCGGCGGGCCAAAACGCCTGCCAGAGTGGCCGTGGACTAGGCGTTCGAGTAGGTCTCCCTGTCCAGATCGAACACGTGGTGCCGTCCGCCATCTCCACCCATCAGGATGGCCAGGCACGATGGCTCGTCGCCTTCAGCCCACTGCCGGTGGATATTGCGAGGGGCGTCATACCAGTATCCCAGGTCACCCCGCTCAACGTGATGGTCTGAAAGCACCTCCAGCTTCGTCCCGCCCGCTCCATCGTCCTCGACCTGGGTCCAAACGGTAAACCGTTCCCTGCCTGATATGCCACACTCGACGCCCCAGCGGTAGTGGCTGTGCACCGGAGTCGGCTCCCCCGCCGGGAACCTCGCCAGCAGCAGGCGGAACCTCCCCTGCGGATCGAAGTGGAGCACGCGGCCCTCCAGCCCTGTGCTTCCCACCCGGGACTCGCCCATTCCAGTGAGATGCTCTTCCTCCATCACCAACCGTTGGAGCCTGGGCCCCATCGCCCACTGCGCCTCCGGGGTCGCTCCCTTTCCGTCGAGTATGGCGTCTATTTCGGCTACGAAATCCTCTACCGAGTATGTCATCCCATCCTCTTTCTTGAGACTGGCCTGTCCACGACGACTATTCCAAGGGGAGTGTAATCCTGGTCAATATATCATCCTCCACGCAGGCCACCCAAATGCTCCGTCCATCGTAGAGCAGGTCCACCGGCCCCCGGCCCACCTGCCATGTTCCCAGTGCCAGGCCAAGCAGGGACAGGCGGCTCACGGTGTTGTCCGCGGCGTTGGCCACCCAGATGCTCTCTCCATCGAAGGCCAGGGCCGTCGGGCTGTTCCCCACGGAAAAGGACCCCAGCTTTTCACCGTCCAAGCCCAGCTTGGTAATCGAATTGGGGGTATTTTCGTCGAAGCCGCCGCTGTTGGCCACCCACATGCTGTTCCCATCGAACGCCAGGTCTATTGGCCCTGACCCCGATTCGTACCTGTCGATCACGTCGCCGCCCAGGGTCAGCTTGGACACCGTGCTGGATGCGTCTTGCGCGGTGCCCAGTCGGGAGACCCAGATGTGTTCCCCGTCGAACTCGATAGCAGCCGGCCCCTGCCCCACCGTGTAGACTCCCGCGATTTCACCCGAGGTCTTCAGCTTGGTGACCGTCTCTTCCCCTGAGTTGGCCACCCAGACATGTTCACCATCGAACTCGAAGCCGAAGGGGCGGACCCCCACTTGAAATTTTCCCAGTATCGCTCCGCTCGTTGACACCTTGGTCACGGTCGAGCTTGGTTCCGCGGGCGTACCCAGGTTGGCCACCCACAGGCTCTCCCCATCGAAGAGGAGAGCGCCGGGGATGTCGCCGATGTCGACCGAGCCCATCTCTTCCCCGTCCAGCCCGAACCGCTTGATCTCGTTGTTCAAGTCGTTCGGCTCCCCCAGACTGGATACCCAGATGCTCTCCCCATCGAACGCCAGCCCGTTGGGGGCCTCGATTCCCACCGGAATCTCCAGGACGTGCACCCCCGTGATCGAGTCCAGATCGACGGCCGGCATGGGAGTATCAGTGACGCTCTGAGGAGTGGCCGTGGCCGGCGCGCTCACACACCCGGCCAGCATCAGGCCGGCTATGAGCACCAGTATTCCGACAGGTTTCAATTTTCCCATGCCCGTAGCTCATTATATCGTTGCCGGGCCTTGGTTGGGTGATATACTCATACCGTTTTCCACCTTGAGAAAGGCGTCACGTTATGGCCAGCAAAGAGCATTACCTCATTATCGGCGGCAGTACCACCGGCAACTCCGCCGCCGAGACTCTCCGCAAGGAGGGATTCGATGGCCGGATCACTCTCGTAGGCCGGGAGTCGGACAGACCCTACGATAGGCCTCCCCTCTCCAAGGAGTTCCTCCGGGGGGAGAAAGAGGAAGAGAAGGTCTACTTCAAGCCTGCCGAGTTCTACCAAGAGCAGGAGATAGAGCTCAAGCTGGGCGCCTCGGCGTCCCGACTTGACACGGCCAATCGCACCGTGGAGTTGGAATCCGGCGAGTCGCTAAGCTACGATAAGCTTCTGCTGGCCACGGGCAGTAGGGCCCGAAAGCTGGACGTACCGGGCAACAGATTGGGCGGCGTCCATTACTTGCGCACCATCGGCAGCTCTCGGCGTCTGGCCGACGATATCGAAAAGGGGAGCAAAGTCGTCCTGGTAGGCGCCGGGTTCATCGGCCTAGAGGTGGCCGCGTCCTGCCGCATGAAAGGCCTGGAAGTTACCGTACTGGAGATAGAGGATGTCCCCTTACGGCACGCAATAGGCGAGGAGCTGGGGAACATCTGCGCCGACATCCATCGGGACCAGGGCGTGGAGCTGAGGCTCGGCGAGGGCATCAAGGAGATACAAGGCGATGGCCGCGCCGAACGCGTCATCACCTCCTCGGGCGCCGAGCTACCCTGTGACGTGGTGGTCATCGGCGTGGGGGCCAGACCCGAAACCCGCCTTGTAGAAGACTCCAACGTCGAGACCGGCGACGGCATCATAGTCGACGAATACTGCCAGACCAACGTGCCCGGCATCTACTCCGCCGGCGACGCCGCCTCCTGGTGGCATCCCGGCCTCGGCCGCCGGATCAGGGTCGAGCACTGGGACAACGCCATCAATCAAGCAGCCGTCGCGGCCAGGAATATGCTGGGCGGCCAGGAGTCCTACTCCCCAGTGCTCTACTTCTGGTCTGACCAGTACGATTGCAATCTTCAGTACGTCGGCGAGGCCCACGACTGGGACAACATGCTCTATCGGGGCAATCCCAAAGACCGGAAGTTCAGCGCATTCTTCATCAAGGACGGTCTGGTGCAAGCCACCTTCTCCGTAAACAGCTTCCGGGACATCAACGCCTCTCGACGCCTGATCGCAGACAAGGTCCCCATCGACGAAAGGCAGCTGGTAGACCCCGACGTCAACCTCCGGAAGCTGGGCGCCTCCTAAGCGTTCAATAACATCGTTGGGAGACTAAGGTACTGCAGGTCAGGAGCCGGCGGCCGCGGTGCCCTTGACGGCATCGCTCATCCTCATGTCCCGGCGGACGGTGGCCTTGACCCCAGCTGATCGCTTCTTCAACGCCGTCGGCAGCTCCTCCCGGTCCAGGTCGTACACGTCCCATGCCAACCCCAGCCTCTCCAGCAGCCGGATGACCTTCCAGCTAGTATCGAAGTGCCACCACCTGGTCCCATGCCGGGCGGACCGAGGAGAAGCGTGATGGTTGTTGTGGCCTCCCTCCCCCATGCCCAGCAGCCCGACAAGCCAGTGGTTGGTGCTCCTGTCCTTGGTCTCGAAGGGCCTGCTGCCGAACATGTGACAGACCGAGTTCACGGCGAAGGTCACGTGCTGGGACACGAAAATCCGCACTAACCCACCCCATAGCAGTCCGCTCCACCCTCCGATGGCCAGCGGCACCACCAGGCTCAGTGTACACCAGAAGAGAGCGGTGCGTTGAATGAACACCACGTCCTCATCCTTGAGCAGGTCCTTGGCCCACTTCTCCGGATCGGCCCTTTCGTTCCCCAGCAGCCATCCTATCTGGGCGTGAAGGAAACCTCGCAGCATGTTTCGGCTAAGCTGAGGGCTGTGGATGTCGCCCTCCTGGTCCGAGTAGGCGTGGTGCAGCCGATGATTCGCCGCCCAGGAGATTGCGCCTCCCTGGAAGCCCATCGTGCCCAGGACGATCAGGACGCCTTTCACCACCCGGTTGGCCTTGAACCCGCTGTGGGTCAGGTATCGGTGATACCCGATGGTCACCCCGAAGCTGACCGCCGTGTACAACACTCCCAGCAGCACCAGGTCCTGCCAGTTCACCAGCCAGTTCCAGGTCATGTAGATTACGATTCCCAGGGTAATGAGCGGCGCCAACACGAGGAAGGTCACCGTCGCCACCCGGCCAAAGTAGTACTCAAACACCTTTAGTTACAGCTCCTTGTAGTAATTGGGCTTGTCTCAAAGGGACGAACGTCTTACTCCCAGCAACCCGCCCTTGAACCGTTTTGTACTTTGGGGGCACATCCCCCAATCCCCCTGCCAGAGGGAAGGTCCCTCTGGAGTCCCTTGATACGGGATCCCAACAAAGGCTCAAGAAATGGCCACCGTTCGAGTCTAGATTATCACTGAATTCCATGCGCCTGTCGAACGTCTATTGGACACTGCTGCCCAGTTTCCGTCAAGCCGGTTCCGGCTCCGCGCCGCCCAGCCCCTCTAGCTCTTTTCTGGTCCTGGCCACCTCTTCGGAAGCCACTCGCTCCACCCAACCCGGTCCCGCCGACACCATCTGCGTCGCCACCAGCTGGGAGTACAGACCTCCCCTGTTTAGCAGCTCATCGTGTACGCCTTCCTCCACTATCCGGCCCGAGTCCATTACCAGTATTTTGTCGGCGTCCCTGACCGTGGAGAGCCGATGGGCAATGACTAACGTGCTCCGGTCCACCATCAACCGCGCCAGCGCCCCTCGGACGTACCGCTCGTTGACCGCATCCAGGTGGGAGGTCGCCTCGTCCAGTACCAGCACCGGGGCGTTCTTAAGCAGCGCCCTCGCTATCGATATCCGCTGGCGCTGCCCGCCCGAGAGCTGCATCCCCCTTTCCCCAACCATGGTGTCGTACCCTTCGGGGAAGGACTCTACGAACTCCAGTGCATTGGCCTGGCTCGCCGCCTCTTCCAGCTCCTCGTCCGTAGCGTCCACTTTACCCAGCCTGATGTTCTCCCGTATCGTGGTGTTGAAAAGGTAGGTGTCCTGGGAAACGAAGGCTATCAGTCCTCGAAGCTCGTCCAGCTCGAACTCGCGAAGCCCATGGCCCCCCAGGTGAACGCCGCCGGATAGGGGGTCCCAGAACCGCATCAGCAAGTAGGCACAGGTCGTCTTTCCCGCCCCCGATCTCCCCACCAACGCCACCGTCTTACCCGAATCGATCTCGAAGCTCACGCCCCTCAACGCCTGGGGCTGACGGGGCCCATAGGCAAAGACGACGTCGTCGAACCTGATCTGAGGCGCCGTTGCCGCCGGCTTGGGAGCCAATGCCGGCACTCCCGGACCGTCCTCGACCAGCACGGGCTCGTCGTGGACCGCAAACACCCGCCTGGACGCTGCCAGTGTCTCCATCACGTCCTTCACCGTCCGTGCAATGTCCGATACCGGGGAGAAGGTAGATAGCGCCAGAAGGGTCGCCAGCGGAAGGTCCGGTCTAGCCATGTTCCCTTCGAGGACCAGGTAAGCTCCCGTGGCCAGCACGGCCAGTCCCCCCAGGCCCGTCAGCGCCTCGATGAAGCCTGCCTGGGATGCCTGGGCCTTCTCGAACTGGAGCTGACTGTGGGCATAATCCCAGCCCATGTCGTCGATATCCTTTATCCGCTCCTTGCCTCTCCCGAACGCCGATATCTCCCGCATCCCCTGGATGTTGTCCACCATGTGGGAGTGAACGTCCCCCAGCTTTTCTCGCACCTCCGCCCCCAGCCGTTCCGCCTTTCTCTGGTCGTAAAACGGTCTGACTCCAACGGCGATGAGGAAGGGCAACAGCGCCACCGCCAGCGGCCACGAGATAATCCCCAAAGTGATGATCACCGCCACCGGCACCAGGACTGCCACGAAAGCGGGACTGATGGCGTGACCAAAGAAGTACTCGATCTTTTCGATATCGGAGTTGACTATGCTTACTACGTCTCCGGACCTGCGGGTCACCAGATACGCCGGCGCCAGCGGCTCCAGCTTTTCATACATATCTATCCGCATCTCGGCCAGCAGCTTGTAAGCCAAGTCGTGGGCGAGCCAGGATTCCGCCCACTGGAACATCGCCGATAGAGGCGCAAACAGTCCCAGCAGCACCAGGTACAGGGTAAGGTCTCCCCCTCTGAACACCTGTCCCACCGTCAGCGCGGCGGCGATTCCCAGGCCTATTACGCAGCCGTGATGGGCTATCCCCAGAAGGAAGGTAGCCGTCTGTTGCACCCACCACGGCCTGACCAGGCCCAGCAGCTTCTTGATGATGGTCGGAGTGGGTATGTGCCGGCCGATGGGTATCGGCTCCGGCCCTGTCTCGACATCCTCTCTTTGACGGACCTCGGCTTTCACCGCCTCCCGTCCCGTTGCTCGTGCGGCGCCCCGCGTGGACGGCATCGCGTCCAGACCCATCTCGGCCTGTTGATTGGCCATCAGCTGGGCGTATACCCCGCTCCCGTTTACCAGCTCAGCGTGGGACCCGGTCTCCACCAGCCGGCCCTTCTCCAGCACCAGGATCCGATCGGCGTCCACCACACTGGACAAACGATGGGCGATGATCAGGGTGGTGCGGCCTTCCTTCAGCCGGTCCAACGCCTCCTGGATCAACGCCTCGTTCTCAGCATCCACGCTGGACATCGCCTCGTCCAGCACCAGTATGGGGGCATCCTTCAAAAGCGCCCGGGCAATCGCTATACGCTGTCGCTGCCCTCCCGACAGTCGTACTGCCCGCTCGCCTACGACGGTGTCGTATCCCTGGGGAAGCTGCATGATGAAATCGTGGGCGTTGGCCGCCCGGGCCGCCGCCTCCAGCTGCTCTAGGCTGGCGTCCGGCTTCCCGAACCTCAGGTTTTCTGCCACCGTGCCGTTGAACAGATAGGTATCCTGTGTCACCACCGCTACCTGGTCCCTGAGAAGCTCCAGCGGCAGCTCTCGCAAGTCGTGGCCTCCCAGGAGCACTCGGCCCTTCTGCGGGTCGAAGAACCGATATATGAGCCACACTATCGTCGACTTGCCCGCCCCGCTCGGGCCCACCACCCCCAGCTTCTCTTCGGCGCCCAGGGTAAAGGACACTTCCTCCAGCGCCAGTCCTCGGCTCTCATCGTACCCAAAGCTTACGTTTTCGAACTGTATTTCCGGCCTCAGGGCTGTCCCGTCCTTCGACGTTATAGCAGGGCTCTTCGGATCGACTATCTCACCTTTAGTGTCCAGCAATGCGAAGATGCTCTGGGACGATGCCATCGCCAGCATGCCTTCGTGATAGAGCATCGTCAGCTCTCGGAGTGGTTTGAAAACCTCCACGCCGAACATCATCACAATCAGCAGCGTCCTGATCTCCACGTCTCCGCTCTCCACCCTCAACGCTCCGACCCCCAGGGCCACCGCCGCCCCCGCCGAAATCCCCAGCACGGTGACTCCACCGGTGGCGATGTTGGCCGCCAGCACGCCCATGGTGGACCTGTAGAGGTGGCGGGCTCTCTGGGCCAGCAACTCGCCTCGCCGCCGGCCTTGCCCGAACGCCTTCAGAGTACCCAGGCCCTGCACGCTGTCCAGGAACTCGGCGCCCAGGTCTCCGTAGGACTGGAACCGTTTGAGGCTGCTGCTACGGTTCCACCTGTGGAATATCGCCGGCACCACCGTCGCAAACAGTGCGAATCCCAGGAAGATCACGCCCATCCACACGTCCAGGATGGCCATGAAGATGAATATGGCGATGGGGGCCAGGACCGAGACGATGAACTGGGGCAGGTATTTCCCGTAGAAGGTCTCCAACGCCTCGACCCCGTCGCCCAACGTCAACATGATGCCGCCGGTCCGCCGCTGGTCGAAGTGCCCCGGTCCGAGGTTGAGGCAGTGGTCGTACAGGAACTTCCTTATCCGGATCTTGACGATGCTAGAAGTGTGGTGAGCGTAGGCGTTCTGCCAGTACTGGAACACACCCCTGGCCACGATGAGCAGCGCCACCACCACCAGGGGAAGGGTCAGCGATGAGTACTCCGCCTGACCTAGGAACACCCGGAAGATGACCACACCGAAGATGGCCAGTCCCGCCACCCCGGATCCCACCGCTATCAGCCCCAACACCGATGCTACCAACACCCGCAGGCGGATGCCCTTGGTGAACCCGAACAGTCTTAAATCAAAGTACATACCGGTTCTCTAAGGTTAATCTATCGGAACGTCAAACTCGCCTATTATACAAAGTCACGGCGAGAGATTCCTCATTCAAGCACGTTACCATCTTTTTCTATAGATGAAAGCCCAGGCTATCCAGAATATCGATATGAACATGAATGCTGCACCCCATCCGGTGAACCCGGTGGCAAGCAATAGGGCGCCGAACAGGAATGATGCCCCCGCACCGGCAAAACAGGTCTTGGCGAACTTGGACATCCCATGGAGTATATCACTGACTTGCACCTGGGACGTATAATGACCGTCAAACCTACTGCCTGTAGATGAGCAGCCTGATGCCGGTGCCCAAGACAAGCGACACCACTATCAGATAGGCTTCACCGCCTCAGCACTTTCTTGACACCATCCGGATAATCTGAAGTTAACAAGTAGTTTTGGAGATATCTAAACCTTGAGAGCAGCGCTGTTTACCGGGTTAGCCATGGCCTTGATCGCACTGGCTGCCTGCGGCGGAGCGGACCCGGACGAGACGGCTTCCCCAGCCCCCGCCACCGCCGCCGCAGAATCAACAGTTGCCGCCACTCCGGAGCCGACAGCCACCGCCGCTGCTGAACCAACGGGCTCCGATACTCCTGAACCGATGGCCATTGTCACCGCAGAACCAACGCCTACCGAGACCCCGGAACCAGCGACCCCTGAAGCCGCCGAAGAGCGCCAGATGGGACAGCTGGAGGGCTACGTATTTGTCGTAACTGAGGGGTCCGAGGCCACATTCACCGTGGAGGAGCAGCTGGCCAGCCTCACTCTGCCCAACGACGCTGTTATGCGCACCAACTCGCTATCAGGCACAGTCCACTTTGATGGCCGATCTTTCCAAGTAGAGGTCGATCTCCGAACTCTAAGCAGCGATCAGTCCCGGCGGGACCAGTATGTTCGACTGCGGATGTTCCCCCAGGACCCCATCGCAACCTTCACCGTCGAAGATATCCTTCCCCTGCCCGATGGATTCACCACCGGCGAAGAGGTCACCGGCTCGGTTGCGGGTGAGCTGGTGATTCGCGGCAACATTGCGCCCCTCACCTTCGAACTGGAGGCCCGGGACGACGGTCACACGGTCTTCGTTCTGGGTCGGACCCAGTTCACCTGGGACCAGCTGAGCCTGGATCCCCCTGCCGCCCGCTCGGTGGTATGGGTCGCCGACGAGGTGCGCGTCGAGATACTGCTCGCCCTGGACCCGGTCCTGGAATCCGAACTAGCCGAAGAAGAGTAGACCGGAGCCGCCTTTTGAACTGGAGTTCGATCAGGTCGGGCTTGATGGCCGGTTCCATCGCCGTAGTGGTCGGCTCGCTGGTCCAGCTGCCCCTGAACTCCCCCTCTGACACTCTGTTCAATGCCGGAAGCGTAATGGCGGCCGGTCTGCCCGCGGGGGTGGTTGCCGGACTGTTGTGGGGCTTGGCCCGAAACAGGCCCACCGCACGTTTGCTCTTCTTCGTCCTTTGGTTGATAGTCTTCGGGCTGGTTGTGGCTGGGGCGGCAGTCGGTCGGACCGAGCTGGACAGGTTCGTATCCTACCTGGCGCCGCTGGCCGCCATAATGTTGGCACTGATCGCTGTGTTAACGCCCTGGCTGACGCGATACCCGGGTCTGACCCGATGGGCCGTGTACCCCCTTTTTGCAGTTGCCGTGGGAATGGGGCTCGGGTTGGCGGGCCTGGGCGATCAAGCCAGCGGCAGGCTCGAGCTACCGCCCCGGACCTTCGCCCATCAAATGTCGAATGTCGCCTAGAACCTGCCCGGATCATACTCCGAGAGGCCTGCCTTCTCCCCGACGAGGTCCCTCAGTGCTCTCCATCTTTGTGCCCTAAGCCTGTTTCGGGCTAGCGCCAGACCGTAGGCCCGGGTCATCTGCCACCCGCTCACGCCCAACCCGATGACCGCCAGGGGAACAATCAGCGCTCCCTGCTGCCAGAACACCAAGTTCGTTACAAACAGGGCCATCAGCGATAGTCCGGCCACCATCAGCAGCAACCCTTTTCGCCACTCGCCGGCATACATGTGCCCTATGCCCCACAGCCCCACCATGCACGGCACCACTGCCAGGGCCGTGGCCAAGTCGGGGTCCCTTTGAGGGATCGAGCGGATCTCTTCCCGACCCATGATACGGTCTCGAGGCGGCCAGTCCTCGCTTCGATAACCCACCAGCTTGATTGGCCCCCTGGCTCTTTCCAACGTCTCCAAGCTGATACGGTCGGCCATCTCTATCGGGACGTACCCCCAGGTGGAATCGTAGCAGGTCTCGCACCGTCCCCGGTTTATCATGGTCACCGTGGCGCAGCTCCGGCACACCTTGATCCCTTCAACCTCGAAGACGATCGCTTCGTCGTCCCGGCTCCTCCGCAACATCAGGATCAGCCACAGGAGGCCGATGAGCGCCGCCCACAAGGCGGCCCCCACCATGAGCAGAAGGACGCCGATTACCGCTCTATCCGTGTCCATAGATCCTTTGTATCGATAATGTCTGGGCTCATCAGTTCATAGCTTAGCACATCCCCTGAGCGACATTGGGCCCGTTAGTGATATGATCCGGAAGCGATAGGAAGTGACTCTTGGACACCGAACACTTCGACGCAATCAGACGCAGGTACAAGAGACTCGCTGGCACTTATGATGCGAACCGACGCGTCTCCGAGCGCCTTCGCCTCTCGGCCATTGCCAGACTGGACCTCAAACCTGGCGACGCCGTTCTCGACCTCGGATGCGGCACCGGCCTCAGTTTCGGCCCCATCCAACAGTACATAGGCCCCGAGGGACATATCACCGGCGTTGAGCTTAGCCCGGACATGCTCAACGGAGCTCGGGAAAAGGTGGAGGCAAACGAGTGGGATAACGTAACCCTCGTCCACGGTACCGCGGAAGAAGCCGAGTTGCCGTCGCAGATAAACGCCGCCCTGGGCTATTTCACCCCCGAGATCATCGGGTCACGCCAGGCAATCGAGCGCACCATGGCCACCCTCAAACCGGGCGGAAGGTTCGTGATCGCCGGATCGAAACGGGCCGAGGGTCTGGCCGGCATCCCCGTCAATCTGTGGTACCTGTACAAGAACCATCCCTGGAACTACTTCCCCTGGTCCTATCTCATCAAGAGGCTCTGGGGCGGCCCGCAGCCCTACGAGCTGATGCAATCGATCACCGAGTCCTTCCACCGCCAAGACTACCTGCGCGGCTGCACGTATATCGCCTGGGCCGTCAAATAGAAGCTTATCGCCCGTCCACCTAGAGCCCGCTACAGCCGTCCTCGAATGGCCTCGCAGAACTCCGTTGTGGTAGCGGAGCCTCCCTGGTCGGGGGTCAGGACACTTCCGTCGATGTAGGTCTGCGCCACCGCTCCTTCCAGCCTCGATGCCGCATCTGACATTCCCAGGTACCCCAGCATCATCGCCGCCGACATGATCGTAGCGGTGGGATTGATGATCCCCATGCCTGCGATATCGGGCGCTGTGCCGTGCACCGCCTCGAAGTAGGCGTAGTCCTCTCCGTAGCACCCGCTGGGCGTAAGCCCCAACCCGCCAATGGTCCCGGCTCCCACGTCGGACACTATGTCCCCGTAGAGATTGGGAGTCACCACCACGTCCAGATCCCGGGGAGTCTCCACCTGAAGCCTCCCGAAGTTATCGACGAAGTACTCGCTGTACGCCAGCTCCTCGTACCCGTCGACTACCGACCGGACCACGTCTCGGAACAGTCCGTCCGTTTGGAGCAGTACGTTATGCTTGGCAACGCACGTGACTATACCCGGGCGCCCCTGCTCCTTGCGCCGGAGCGCCAGCTCACACGAGAACTCGGCCACCCGGCGGGTATTCGCCTCGGTGATCACCTTCAGCGCATAGGCCCCCGCCGACGTCGGATCGAACCTTCCCTCCGGCGCACGTTGCGCCAAAGGCGTATCGGCAAGGGACGCCAGGTCCCCTTCGATGCCTACGTACACGTCCTCCAGGTTCTCCCGCACGATCACGTAGTCGATGCCGGTGGGATCGGATAACGGGCTGCGGTACCCCGTCAGCCACTTCACCGGCCGAACGTTGGCGTAGGTGCCCTTGTCGTACCGCAGGTAGGATATGGCATCCTCGGAGTAGTCGCTGGCGGACCCGAACAGGGTCGCATCGGCACGGTCTACCGCCGCCGCCGCCGTCTCCGGAAACCCGGTCCCCTCCGCCTCGACCGCGTCTTTGCCCGTGAGCGGTCGCAGCAGCTCGATATCCAGCTCCATCGCCTCCAGCAGCTCCACCGTCGGTCGGACGGCCTCCGGCGCCGCATCGTCTCCCTCGATAACGCATATGTGCTTCGTCATAGCTCGTCTCCGTTCCTATCAACGGCGTACCAACGAATATATCGGTACAGGCTGTCGTTCCATCCTAGGCGAAGAGCACGTGCCCAAACAGCCCGCCCGCCATTGACATCCCTGCGCCACCGTGCAGCTTCGCCGTGCTCACCAATGCCATGCTCATCTCCCGTCGCTCCTCGGACCGCCAGATCCGGAGCACCAGTGCGCTGGCCCAGGGCAGCGATCCCAGACCCACAAGCGCCGGCCAAGGTATCGTCCCGGTCGACACCGCAGCCACCAAGCTGCCATAGGCCCCTGTCAGAAGCGCAACGTATCCCCAGCGCCCCATCCTTCGGCCAAACATCGTCACGAAGGTCCTCTTCCCGCTCTGCCGGTCTTCTTCCATATCCCGCAAATTGTTGCAATGCAGTATCGCCGTTACGAGGAACGCCACCGGCAACGATGCCCAGAACACCGGCCAGGATAGCTCTTGGGTATGGACGTAGTAGCTGGCCAGTACCATCAGTGGACCCATGAAGAAGAACACCAGCAGCTCGCCCAGGCCCGTGTCCCCCAGGGGACGAGGCCCTGCGCTATAGAGGACGGCCACTCCCACGCTGGCCAGCCCAACCGCGAGTATCGGCCATCCGACAGCGGTGACGATGTACAGGCCCATCCCGATCCCTACTCCCAGCACCGCTATGCACCCTATCAGCACCTCTGTCGCCGAGAGAAGGCCCCGCTGGATCACCTTGTGAGGCGCAGGGAACTTCTCCTCTCCTCCGCGGCGGTGGTCCGCATACTCGTCGACCAGGTTGGTTCCGATCTGTATCGCTACCGATCCTACCAGTGCCAGGGGAAACAGCAGCCAATCGATCCGGCTGTACTCGGCGGCCAGCACACTGCCCACCAGCACTGGCGCCACCGCCGCGCTCAGGGAAAAGGGGCGGATGGCCCAGAACCAGGCCTTCAGGTAGGACGCTACAGCGCCGGTTGCCTTCAACAGCTCAACCTACCAGGGCATGTGCCGGTAGGGCGAGAAGTCCGGCGTCCGTTTCTCGAGGAACGCGTTCGATCCCTCCAGCGCTTCATCCGTGCCGTAGAACAGGCTATTGGCCCCGTGGGCCACCGCCTGCAGCCCGTACACCCAGTCCGTGGCCGCGTTGAACGATGCCTTCAGCATCCGAAGCGCCGTCGGGCTTCGCTGGAGGATATCCCGGCACCAGGCCATCGTCTCCGTCTCCAGCTCCTCGGGCGGCACGACGCAGTTCACCAGCCCCATGTCCTGGGCCTCGCGGGCCGAGTACTGCCGGCACAGATACCATATCTCCCGCGCCTTCTTCTCTCCCACCACCTGGGCCAGAAACACCGCGCCGAACCCGCCATCGAAGCTGCCCACCCTCGGTCCGGTCTGTCCGAATCTGGCCGTTTCGCTGGCTATGGAAAGGTCGCAGATCACATGGAGCACGTGCCCGCCGCCGATGGCGTACCCGTTGACCATGGCGATGACGGGCTTGGGTATGCTGCGGATGGTCCGGTGCAGCTCCAATACGTGCATTCTCGCCACACCCGATTCGTCTTTGTAGCCTCCCGGCCCTTTCAACCTCTGGTCGCCGCCGGAACAGAAGGCCCTATCGCCGGCGCCGGTCAGCACCACCACGCCCGACTGTTCATCTTCCCAGGCGTCTTTAAACGCCTCCACCATCTCGTCGATGGTCTTCGGCCTGAAGGCGTTCATCACCTCGGGCCGGTTGATGGTGATCTTCGCCACTCCCTCCGATTTCTCGTAGAAGATATCCTCGAAGCTAAGGCTCATAAACCCCTCCTGGCGCTTGTTGTATTATCATCAGCTGCGTAGTGAACGTGAATATCGAAAGTATAAGCTGGCTGGGCGTGGGGGTCCCTTTTCGAAGGCCCTTCACCACTTCCGCCGGGACCGTTCGAACCCGCTTCTCTCTGTTGGTCTGGGTCAGGACCGATTCCGGCGTCACCGGAATAGGCGAGGCGCCCGTCCCCTTTGGCGAAGGCGAAGAGGGGCTATTGAAGCTGGCCGATGCCGTAGACCCGGCGACCTCCAACCCCTCCCTTAGATTTGCCCTGGATACTGCCGATCTGGACGCCCTCGGCAAGCTGAAGAAGCTGCCGGTGGCGACTCTGCTGGGCGGAAAGCTGCAGCCGGTCTCAACCAACGCCGTCATAGGCTCGGCTTCTCCCCAGGATGCAGCCCATCGGGCCCGACAAGCGGTCGCTGATGGCTTCTCAACCCTCAAGCTCAAGGTCGGCGCCCGGCCGGTCCACCAAGACGAAGAAGCCTTGCGGGCCGTACGCTCCGCCGTCGGTCCTGATATCAAACTGCGCCTCGACGCAAACCAGGCCTGGACGCCCGATGAGGCCGTTTCCAACGTCCGTCGTTTAGCTCCATTCCAACCCGAGTACATAGAGGAGCCGTCCTCCGGCAGCGGTCTATCCTCTTCTCCGGTTCCCATAGCCGCGGACGAGTCCATCTCCACCCGGGAAGACGCGTTGAGAATCATCGAGTCCCGCACCGCCGACGTTCTCATTCTCAAGGCCGCTCGACTAGGCGGCCTCCGGCCGACCAAAGAGATAGCGAATCTGGCAGCGGCATCGGGAATCAGGGCAGTTCTCACGTCGAACCTGGAGACGGGCGTAGGTCTCGCCGCCTCTCTCCATCTCGCCGCCGCGCTTCTGCCGGCTGAAGTGCACGGCCTCGCCACGGGCGCCCTCCTGGAGCACGACCTCCTTACCACCCCCCTCCTCCCCAAAGAGGGCCGGCTCTCGCTGCCACCGCTGCCCGGCCTTGGAGTCACCCTCGACACAGACGCTCTCGATCGGTACAAGCTGGACATTCGGGGCGTCACCGGCTGACCTCGATCATTCATCGCCCCACTTGGCTCGAAAGAAGTCCAGCGCCGTCCTGTTGAACATATCCGGCCGTTCCAGGTGTGCGGAGTGACCGGCACCGGGTATTATCGACGCTTTGCCTTTGGGAGCTTCCTCGCTCATCCATTTGGCGATGTTGCAGTACCGTTCGTCATCCTCGCCTGCAATGAACAGCGATGGCATGTCCAGCTCCGCCAAACGGTCATGGAGCGGCGGTTGCATCCCTGCACCCATACCTCGCAGGCAGTTGGACAGGCCCACCGGATCGTTCCTCAACCGCTGCTCCCGGAGTGTGTCCCGTATCTCCCGGCTCTGGCTGGAAAACAGGGGCAGCGCCTCCCAGTAACCGATGAACTCTTCAATTCCTTTTTCATCGATCACGCGCGCAAGCCTGTGGTCACTGGCGGCCCGTTCCCCACGCGCCTTTGCGTCGGCTATTCCCGGCGACGCCCCCTCCAACACGAGGGACTTGCATCGTTCCGGCACGGTCAACGCCAAGTGCAAGCAGATTCTTCCTCCCATCGAGTAACCCAGCCAACCGGCGCGCTGGATTTCCAGGCAGTCCAGCACTCCAACCAGGTCGTTGACACAGTTGTCCATCGAGTATCGTGCCGGGTCCGAGGGGGCGTCCGAGTCTCCGTGTCCCAACACGTCCACCAGCACGAAGGTGAACTCCGTCTGTCCGGCTTCGACCAGGGACTGCCACGTTGTGTGGTTGCCGGTGAAGCCATGAAGGGCGACCACGTGCGGCCCTCGTCCTACCGTCTCCACGTTCAGCTTTACCCCGTTCACCGACAACCGAGGCATGCTAGCCTTCGACCCGAGCCCTCAGCGATTCCAGCGCCGCGCTCACCACCTTCCGATGCAACTCCAAGTTCCTGGCCCGGTCGCCGGGCACCTCGATGACTGTGGTACCCACGGACGACTGGCTGTGAGACACCGCCTTCCGGAACTCGCTCCACGATTCCACTTTCTCGTATCTCAGGTCATACATCTCCGCCGCCAGCCTGAAACCCAAGCCGTGGGGAGTACCGAAATACTCTTCGAAACCATCGGGGAACTTGGCCTGGGGCAGGAACGAGAACACCCCGCCACCATTGTTGTTCACCACGATGATGGTGGCATCCAGCCCCCACTTCCTGGCTGCCAGAAGCCCGTTCATATCGTGATAGAAGGACAGATCGCCGATCACCAGGGTGACCCGCCGGCTGGCGCCTGCACCTACTCCCAAGGCCGTCGACACCACTCCATCGATGCCACTGGCGCCCCGGTTGCCCATGCACCGGATGCTCTTCGAGCTCCACGGCAGGAAGGTGTCCATATCCCGTACCGGCATGCTGTTGCCGGCGAAGAGTACCGATCCCTCGGGCAGCAACTCAGCCAGCTCCGGGAATATCCTCCCTTCGAACAGCTCCTCTGTGCTACCCATCTCAGCCTCGGCCGCCTCTTTAGCTCTACTCCCCAGCTCCCGCCACTCCTCCGCCCACGCACCGTCCCCTGCCCCACCCCGCACGGCCTGGCAGAACCGCACTGGGTCCATCGAGTAGACGCCCGTCGCTAGGTGAGCCGGGTCGGGCCAGCCCTCATCTCTTATCAGGACGTGTTTCACCCCGGCATGCACTTCCAGGTAGCTTCCTAGCGGCTTGGACGTGGGCATTCCGCCAAACCTGATGATGAGTTCCGGTTTGAGCCGCTCTGCCAGCTCCTCGTCCCGCAGGAATAGGTCGTATCCATCTATCCCTTGCTCGACCTGACGGTCTCCGCATCGCAGCTGGGACAAAGGGTCGGCCAACACCGGGTAGCCTAGGCTCCGGGCCAACGCTGCAACGGCCCCGGGGAACCCGACCCTGTCCAGCGGCCCACAGACGATCACTCCCCTCTCGACCTCGTCAAGGGCTAGTTCACCCGCAACCTTCGGTTGACTCTCCTGATGCAAAACAGGCGCGGTGGTCACATCGAATACGGCGCCATCGAAGTGCTCGGGGACCTCTACCGGCGCCAGCGGTTCTCGAAAAGACAGGTTCAGGTGGACGGGGCCGGAGGGCCGCTCGGAAGCTACCGAGTAGGCCCTGGCCGCCAGGGCGCCGGCATATCGAAGCATATCCTCGGTCGCCTCCGGCGTAGGCGGGCTAACCGACCATTTCACGTGTTCGCCGTACATCCCGGCCTGCGATATCGTCTGGTTTGCTCCCCATTCCACCAGTTCGGGTGGGCGGTCCGCGGTCAGAACCAGGAGCGGCACGAAGGAGTGTCTGGCTTCGACTATCGCCGGATGGAGGTTGGCCGTCGCCGTGCCCGAGGTGCACACCACCGCAACCGGCTCGCCCAAAGCCTTGGCCATGCCGAGGGCGAAGTACCCCGCCGATCTTTCGTCCAGGTGCACCCAGGTCCTGATGCCGGGCTGCCTACCGAAGCTGCGGGCCAGGGGCCCGGACCGAGACCCGGGACAGATGCACACATTCCCAAGTCCTGATTCGTATAGACTCCTGACAAGGGCTGCGGTGAAGGCGTAGTTCCGATTCTCAGGCGTTCCGTCCGTCATCACGCAAACGCCCCGAGCATAGAGCCCAGCTTCATCTCCGTTTCGCGGTACTCCTCTTCAGGGTCCGAGCCCGAGACGATGCCCGCTCCGGCGTAGAAGGTGGCTTCACCATCACGAACGAGCCCGGAACGGATGGCTATGGTTAACTCCCCACCCCCGGACCCATCCACCCAGCCCACGGGCCCTGCGTACCAGCCCCTGTCCATACCTTCGCGATCACGAATGAACTGCAACGCTTTCTCTTTAGGGCTGCCCGCCACCGCCGCCGTGGGATGCAGGCGTTCAACGAAGTCGAGGATATGGGCGTCCTTCCCCACGTTGCCTCGAAATCGAGTGGCCAGATGCTGTACCCCCTTCAGCTTCAGCAGTAAGGGCGATGGATCGCTGAGCGCGTCCTGACACAGGCCGGCCAACGCCTCCGATATCTCGTTGACTACGATGCTGTGCTCCCGACGCTCCTTCTCACCGCTTAACAGAGCTTCACCAAGCCGGCGGTCCTCGTCTTCGTCCCCACCTCTCCCGGCCGAGCCTGCCAGGCACACGCTCTCCATTACTCCATCCCCGACCCGGACCAGCTGCTCGGGGCTGGCGCCCAAGAAACAGCTTTCGCCGCGCCGGAAGGCGAACAGGGTGCACTCCGGGTCCGATCTCATCAAACGATCCAGCGAGTCCGAAACTGTGCTGGAGGCGGAGAGCCCAACTCGCTTGCTCCGTGCCAGCACCACCTTCTCCAGCCCGCCTGATGAAATACAGTCAAGCGCCACCCTGACCGAGTTGCACCATTCTCTCTGATCTAACGATGTTAATGCGCCGGTATCCTGCGGTCCGGCCTGAGCCACCCGTGTATCGTCGGCGCCGTTCTCCGAAACGATCGTGTTTTCCGTGACCCAGAACCGGTCCCCCTGCCTTCTATACAGCAGGCTTGGGATGGTCAGGATCCCGTCCCCGAAAACGCGCCATTCCGGGCTGGTCTCCGCCCCAGAATCGAACCTGAATCCCATAAACGCCTGGAGTCCCATCTGGGAGTTGCCTTCAAACCGGGTGTTGGAGGAAAGGGTTTCGCAGGCTTGCTTAGCCGTTGTGAATCTGTCCGTACCAGCCAGTGACAACGAGTAGGCCTCCCCCAGCCCCACCACCCATTCGCCCCTTGAAGGGGTTGCCCAGAATAGAGCCGCCTCTTCCTGCCCCCTTCGGAACAGCGCCGTCGGGCTACCCGGATCAGCGATAGGCCTGGTAACACTGACGAGAGCGGGCTGGCCCAAGGCCTCAGCCCGCCTCTCCACTAACTGTGTCTTTATGCTATCCCTCGTCACTATCTCCATCTCTCTGCCATTTCGCCGAAGGGGCTAAAGCTCCCGGTTCTTCGTCCATCTCCACGCCTATGCTCCTCAACAGCATCGTCCTTAGTGCCGGCGCCGTATCCATAATCGGAGTGGGTTGAGGGGCCAGGAGCCATCGCAGGACAACCTCGTGCAACGCCCCCAGCCACACGTGAGACACCAGCGCCGTATCAAGAGGCGGTACGGCTCCCGCATCGACGGCCCTGTCCAGCTCCCTCTGAATGAACTGGGCGAACCGGTCTCGAATCGGCAGGAACTTCTTGTCCATCGCCCGTCCCTGCCCGACCACGTTGATGAGCAGGATCTGGCCCAGCTTTCGTTGCCTGGAGAAGGTAAGCAGCAATGAGTCGATGGCGGAGGCTATCCGGTGCACCGGCCTGGTCTCCCCCTCGATGGAACGTTCCACCCTCCGTACCAGCTTGGCGCTGAGCTGGTCCAGCAGCCCGAACACCATCTTCTCCTTGCTGGGGAAGTGGAAGTAGAAGCTACCCTTGGAGGTACCCGACTGCTGGATAATCTCGTCGACGTTGGCGTTGTGGTAGCCCCGGCGAGCGATTAGCCCCGCGGCTGCATCCAGTATCCGGTCTCGCGCACTTCTCGATGTACTGTTCGCCACGAACTATCTCCTGTAGGACCATCCCCCTGGCCCCCTTCCTGGCCAGGAAGGGGGAACAAGATAAGAGTATTTCTGAGGGACACCCTCAGACTCCCGGCAAAGGGACTTCGCCCCTCTGCACACCCGGTAGGCTATCGGTCTATATGACCCCAGCCGCTAGCAAGTACCTGAGGAAGTTTGTCCCCCGGGGCGAAGAGTGGGAGCCGGAATCTATCTCCAAGCGTCTCGCTCAGGCTAGAACGAGGCGAGAGGGTTGAGGGTTGTTAATGGCACCAATAGACCGACCGGTCTGTTCAGTACCGACAGTCTAATGGCGACGTACGGGAGGTGTCAAGACGAGGGAATACGACTAACGGTTTCGGGCCCTGTCCGCCGCCTGCTCCAACGCCCCCCGGTCTATGCCCAGGTCCACGGCTTTGTCGATGTCTTCCCACACCCTCTCATCGATGGCCAATGAAGCGTAGGACAGCGCCCGGTTTGCGTAGGCGGCAGCGAGGTCGGGTTTCAGCCGTATAGCCTCATCGAAGTCCTTGTTGGCGGTCAGCGGTTCGTCCAGGTTGAGGAATACCAGGCCCCGGTTATTGTAGGCGTCGGCGTTTTGCGGGTCCAGGTTCACAGCCTGGCTGAAATCGTCGATGGCCCACCGGTACTGGCCCAGCCCGAACAGGGCCTTGCCCCGGTTTACGTATCCCTCGACGTATCTGGGGTCGAGGCGCAGAGCTTCGTCGTACTCCTCCAAAGCTCGTTCGTTGTGGCTGAGGCCGCTGTACGCAAGCCCTCGACTGTTGTAGGCCTCAGCGTACTTCGGGTCCAACCGGACCGCCTCGTCCAACTCGTCCAGCGCATCGTAGTACCGCTCCTGCTCCAGCAGTTCCTTCCCCCGAGCGTTGAACTCCTCGGCGGACCGAGTCTCGGCGCCTGCGGCTTCGTCGTGCTCTTGTGTCGTCATATATGCCAGTTGGTGAAACCCGCCTAGGCCACCCCTTCTTCTTCTAAGGCACGCACCTGCTCCTCCGAGTAGCCCAGAATCTCGTTCAGCACCTCTGCGGTGTGCTGGCCCAGAACGGGGGCAGCCGTTATCTCCGTCGGCGAGTCGGACAGCTTTATCGGAGACCCTATCATCTTCCATTCCCCGCGGTCCGGGTGCTCCATCGTCGCCAGCATCCCCCGAGCCTCGACGTGGGGGTCCGAAAACAGGTCCTTACCGTTCAACACGGCGCCTGCCACCACCCCCTGGGAAGCCAGGGTGTTCATCACCTCGTACTTGGTGTGCTGGAGGGTCCACTTCTCGACCAGTGCGTCCACCTCGTCCTTGCGCTGGAACCGCAGCTCGGCCGTGGCGTACCTTTCGTCTCCTATCAGGTCCTCCCGGCCCATGATCTTCAGCAGTTGGTTCCAGGAGTCGGAGATGCTCTCGGTGGCGTAGACGTAGCAGTAATCGTCGAGTCCGCCGGGTTTGCAGCGGTACATCCGCGAGGGAGCGGCGCCCCAGCCATCGTGTCCCTTTCTGGCGACCCCATCCGGGTCGTGGTAGTACCACATCAGCGCTACCCGGCTGAAGTTGAACACCGAGTCCTGCATCGCAACCTCCACCACCTGTCCTTTGCCCGTCCGCTCCCTCTGCAGCAGCGCCGCCGTCACACCCAGCGCGGCGTGATACCCGGTGCCGATGTCACCAATCGAGGTGCCGTTGGGCATCGGCGGCTGGTCCGGCTCACCGTTGGTGGCGTAGGACCCTCCCGTGGCCTGGGCTATCATGTCGAAGCTCTTGTATCCGCTGTAAGGGCCCCAGGTACCGAACCCTTTGACCCGACCCAGGACTATTCGAGGGTTGATTTCCGATAGGACCTCGTACCCCAAACCCAGCCTCTCCAGCGTGCCCGGCCCCTGGTTCTCCGCGACTACGTCAGCGTTTTTCACGAGATCGAAGAATATCTTCTTGCCCTTCTCCGTCTTGAGGTTGAGGGTGATGCTCCGCTTGTTGGAGTTGAGGATCATGAAGTAAGGGCTGTCGATGTCCGGCTTATCTTGGGTCGCCACTCGACCCGGGTCTCCCCGTCCGGGCGACTCCACCTTAATCACGTCGGCGCCCAGCCACGCTAACGCCTGGGTAAAGGATGTCCCCGCCTCCCACTGGGTCAGGTCTATGACCCTTATGCCCGATAACGCCTTCCCTGCCTGTTCCATGCCCTTCTCCCTTCTCATCGAATAGCGTTCTCGATGCCCGACTCGCAGGTTGTCAGATTATCAAAACTCGTTACCACACACAACCGGGGTTAATCAGGGTACTGAAAAACCTTTCGCGACCATCCCCCTTAGCCCCCATCCTGGCCAGGAAGGGGGCAGAAGTAAAGATTGTTTCTGAGGGACACCCCTTCGGCTGGCTCAGGGCAGGCTCTCAGGCTCCCGGCAAAAGGGCTTCGCCCCTCTGCACACCCCAACCGAGAGATGCGCTGGCTGCACGGGCCCACGCGTGCTCTGCAGCGCTAGGGGCCTGCGGGCCTGGTCGTGAATTGACGGTGTAGGTGGGCAAAACTACAATGGGCTCAACGTCGTCATCAGCATAAATGCCTTGATTATCCCGTAGGGTGGCATCGTTATTCTTTGGGGGCCGCATAGAAAATGGAACTGATAACGATTGCCGGACTACTCGCGAACGCATCGTGGGCTGTGAGCAACGCGGTGGACTTGGCCGGCAAGATTCGTAAACGCGGCAAGGGTAAGGCCGACCTGGCCGAGCGCGTCCAGGAACTAGAGCAGGACGCCCAAGCCACGGCTGATCTGATGGCTCAAAACGCCCAAACGATCAATGCGCTGGCAGTCCGGCTCGACGCCACGTACCGCAGGGTCAGGATGCTCACCGCAGCCACCGGCGTCTTGGCCCTTACAGCGATAGCCGCACTCGTGACGGCAGTGATCCTGTGATGGAATTTTGCGATGAGCGGCATGCTTCAAGAGGGTGGCACTACAGTGGTCCCGAACTCTACATGGATGCAAGAGAGCAAACCATGAAAGGACCTGCTGCGTAAGGAGTAGCGATGTCGGAACCGAATGAAATAACCGCCGCTAAGATCATGGCTGCGGCGTCGATGGCCTCTACTTTCTTGACCATTTCGACGGTTGAGGGCATGTCCATGACGGGTAGTGACGGTAAGCGCATTAAGACATTCGATATGCAGTTCGCCCTGGACCTCTTTTATAGGGCGTACCAAGGGGTATCTCAAATCGTTGATCAAGAGGAACCGGGCGAATGAACCACTCCACCAGACAACCCAACCCCGGCTCCTGGGAGCTAACCATAGACCTAGTGAGCAACCCTTCGGCAAAAGCGGGGCACCAGCCGGACAGCAGTAGTGGGAGGTAAGTGATGGCACAACTGGATTTCCAGGCGTCGGAGGAGGGCTCCTCAACTCCTTCGACTGGCGCGGCTGTCCCTAAAACCGGGAGGTGGAGCTACGGGCCCGGAAGGGGGGAGAAAAGAGAAAGTCAAGCCATGAAATGCCCGTACTGCGAGCACGAGATCACTGAGTTCGCGTCCGAGTACAGTTATGCCCAAGCGGAAATCATCGTGGTCGTGATGTGCCCGCACTGTAGAAAAATCCTCGGCATCGTCAACCATGACTGCGAGGACTAGAGCGGTGTGGAATTCACCATGAAAGGTGAGTGAGGCCGGCCGTGAGGGGCGGAATATCGGCGGTGGAATTCTGGGTCTACGAGAACTGCCCGACCAACAAGGCAATGGTCCACGAGGCATCTTGTCCGCATTGCAATCATGGGCGAGGCGTTCGCGGCGTGCAAGACTCGCCTAACGGCATATGGCACGGCCCCTTCTCCGGGGCCAGGGAAGCTAGCGACATGGCCAGCAGGACGGGCCGCCGGACGGTTCGAGGCTGTAAGCACTGTATGGAAACCTACGTACTGTGAACCACTCCTCCAGAAAACCCAACCCGGCTCCCGGGAGCTTATAATAGACTTGGCAGTACTCTCTCGGAAAACACAATCGGCGTGTGGGTCAGAACCGGACGGCAGTAATGGGAGGTAAGTGATGGCACACCTGGATTTTGCAGCGTCGGAAGAGGGCTTTTTCAACTTCTTCGATGATGTTCCCGAGGCCGCGGACCGATACGATGCTCTGATCCGCGAGATACAGCTGGAGGATGAGCTAGGGTTCAAGTACCACTTCACCATCGAGCATCAGAACGTCTATTTCGGCCAGATTCAGTCTCCCATGGTCTGGCTGGCCGCCCTGGCCAGGCATACCAGCAAGATAAGGTTCGCCCAGATGGTGCTGGCCACCCCCTTCTATCATCCCATGCACTTCGCCATGGATGCGGCCATGGTCGACCAACTATCTAGAGGCCGGCTGGAGGTTGGGGTGGGCCTGGGAGCGTATGAGTACGAGGCGGACCGGTGGAACCTGCCCTACTCCGAGCGGCGAGAGAGGTTCCCCGAGTTCATGGAGATTGTGAAGAAGGCGTGGACCCAGGAATGCGTCAACCACGATGGGAAATACTGGCAGTTGCACAATGCCATCGCCGTGCCGAGACCTTACCAGAAACCCCACCCGCCTCTATGGTTCGCGGGCCGCAGCAGGGCCTCGCTGGAGTGGGCCGCCGCCAACAATGCCAATCTCGGCTACTTCCTGGAGCCCGACGAAAAGATAGCCAAGGTGTTCCAGGAGTACAGAGATATCTGCAGGGAAGCCGGACATACCGATGAGACCATGCCGTTGAACTACATGTTCCGGGCCGTCTACGTCGCTGATACGGACGAGCAGGCATACGAGGAGGTTGCTCCCTATCTGCCGAAGGCCTACTCCTGGGGCCAGGAGAAGTACCCCTGGATGGAGAACCTTGGAAACTTTCAAAGGGAGAAGGGACAACCGAGCGGCTATATGTTCAGAGGTTCCAAGACGGGAATCGATTTCTGGCTGGACAATAACATCGCCTACGTGGGCAGCCCGGAGACGGTCATTCAGCGGATCAGAGAATCACAGACACTCGTGGGATACAACGTCTTCGGGGCCAGGTTCCGGTTCGGAGCAATGTCCGATGAGAAGGTGTTGAACTCCCTGCGGCTGTTCGGGGAAGAGGTCATGCCGGCCTTTTCCCGGGCACCGGAACCCGTCCCGGTCGCCAACGGCTAGCAGCGGGCTAGACCCATTTCGCGACCATCCCCCTGGCCCCCTTCCTGGCCAGGAAGGGGGGAAAGATTAAGATAGTTTCTGAGGGACACCCTCAGACTCCCGGCCCCCAGCAGGCAGTCTCAGAAGAATTTGCTCCGCCCCTCTGCACACCCCTTGTTCCATCCCCGGTACGATTAGCCCCTACCCCTTTCCGGTCTGTACGAATTTGGGGGGCGGGGAGCCGCCGGATGCAATCCGGGGTGGGCGGGAGGGGAAAACCACCTGGAGTGGGGGACCCAACTGTACGGCCTGGCTAGATTGCCACGCCCCGACTTCGTCGGGTCTCGCAATGACGAGGCCGTCGTTGCGAGTGACGGGGGAGTTCGCTCTGATAGAGGTCGAGGTGAGCGAAGCCTCTATTCCCCCAACATCACACTATCGACCTCCAGATCCTCGTGCCGCCCGCCCGGCGCCCAGCCTACGATGATCGCCCTCAGAGGTTCGTCGCTGGTCACCCGCATGGCGTGGGACATGTTGGGAGGGCAATAAGTTACCGTTCCGGCTTCCGCCATAAAGGTCTCGTCTCCCCACTCGCATTCGGCCGTTCCGCTCAAGATGATGTAGGTCTCCGGCCTAGGGTGCGCGTGGGCGCCGTAGTTGGTACCCGGATCCAACATGAAACCCGCCACTGAGAGGTCCTTGTCCTGTATCTCCCCGTCCGGGCCGATGATCGACTTCACGTACATCCCATCCAACAACGATTGGGGATAGTTGCTGTACGAAGGCATCTTGGCTAGCTCGTAACCATTGACGTAGTACTTTCCCTTCTTATCATTTGCCATGATTAGACTCCTTTACGATTGCTGCCGTCTCGCGCTCTCTACTCCCCCTGGCATCGAGGGCAAAAATAGGTGCCCCTGCCCCTTACCACGATCCTCTGGATCTGCGTACTGCACCTGGAGCAGCTCTCTCCCGCCGTCCGGGGCACAATGAACACCTCATTCCCCAGGGCCTCAGTGGGCGGAACATCCGGCGGAAGGTCCACGCTCAGCTTTTCGATGGCATCGCTGAGGATCTTCCGAATCGAACCGTGAACAGCCTCAATCTCCCCTTTGTCCAGGTCTCTGCCCGGCCTCAATGGGTGTATCCCCGTATCGAACAGGATGTCGTCGGCGTAGATGTTGCCGATGCCCGCTATAAGGTTCTGCTCCAGCAGCAGCGCCTTCATGGGAGCGCTTCTCCCGGCCAGAATTTCAGCTAGGACGTTTGGCCTGAAGCTCTCCTCCAGAGGCTCCGGGCCCAGTTTGCCCACCACCGAGTCCACGTTGGAGACCAGCCACATCGCTCCGAACTTACGGGGATCGACAAACCGCAGCTGGCGCCGGTTGTCCAGCTGAAAAATCGTCTGGGTGTACCGGTTCATCTCCTCGTTGTCCGGCACCACCCGCAACGATCCGGTCATCCGCAGGTGGACCAGCAGCGTGTCTTCTCCGTCGAGATGGAACAGGAAGTACTTAGCCCGACGCCCTATGCCCTCGATTTTCGCCCCCGGTAGGGCCTCCTGGAACTCCCCGGCCGATGGTTCCTTGACCGCATTGGGCCAGTTGAGGGTCACAACGGTGAAAACACGTCCGACAAGGTCAGGCTCTATCTTTCGTCTCATCGCCTCAACGTCGGGCAGCTCGGGCATCTAGTCCATCTCTCCCCAGTTCATGCCCGTCTTGACGTCCACCTTCACCGGCACCTTCAACTCCAGGGCGTTGGGCATCACCTCCTTTGCCAGGACCGCCATGTCCTCCAACTCCTCTTTCGGCACCTCGAAGATAAGCTCGTCGTGGACCTGGAGCAGCATCTTGCTGCGCATCTTGGCATCGTCCATGCGGTCCTGTATCTTGACCATCGCCAGTTTGAGCATCTCGGCGGACGTGCCCTGAATCGGCATATTTATGGCCATCCGCTCAGCGCCCATGCGCACGTTCATGTTGGACGAGTTGATCTCCGGGAAGTACCGGCGCCGACCCAGCACCGTCTCCACGTAACCCTGGTGCTTGGCCTGCTTCTTCGTTACCTCCATGTAGTCCTTCACGCCCGGGTACTTCTCAAAGTAGCCGTCGATGAACGCGCTGGCCTCCTCTCGAGACAGCTCCGTTCGGGACGCCAACCCGTACCCGCTTATCCCGTACACTATGCCGAAGTTGATAACCTTGGCTATTCGCCGCTGGTCCGCCGTCACGTCGTCCAGGGGCGCGCTGAAAACGTGGGACGCTGTGGAGGCGTGAATGTCCTCGCCGTCCTGGAACGCTTTGACCAGGGCCGGGTCCTCCGATATGTGCGCCAACACCCGGAGGTCTATCTGCGAGTAGTCCGCCGCCATCAACAGCCAGTCCGGCGCTCCCTCGGCGACGAAGGCGTTGCGCACCTGGCCGCCAAGGTCGGTGCGAACGGGTATGTTCTGCAGGTTGGGATCGTTGCTGGAGACCCGCCCGGTCACCGAGCCCGTCTGGTTGAAGGTGGTGTGCACCCTGCCGGTGTCTGGGTTGACCAGGACCGGTAGAGCGTCAAGGTAGGTGGACTTCAGCTTCGATATCTGCCGGTACTCCAGCAGGTACTCCGCAATGGGGTGCACCCCCCTCAAGCTCTCCAACACCGATGCATCGGTGGAGAAGCCGGTCTTGGTCCGTTTGGCGTTGGGCAGCTCCAGCTCCTTGAACAGAACGTCGCCCAGCTGTTTTGTCGAGTTGATGTTGAATTGGTGTCCGATGGAGTCGTAGATGGCGGCTTCCAGCTCCATCATCCGGTTGCCCAGCTCTACGGACATCACGCTCAGCAGCTCGACGTCCATGGCGATGCCGTGTCGCTGCATTCTCACCATCACGGGCACCAGCGGCATCTCCACGTTGGGCATCAGGTTCCAAAGCTCCTGCCCCTTGAGCTCCTCTTCGAACATCCTGGCGAGCCTGAGGGCGATGTCGGCGTCGGCGGCTGCATACGGCGATGCATCCTCTATCGCCACCTGATCCATCGTTATCTGCTTCTTACCCGTCCCGATGAGATGGGAGATAGGGGTCATCTCGATGCCCAGCCGCTCAAAGGAGAGGGGCTTCAAGCCCAACGCCTTCTGACCCGCCAGCGCGGCGCCGATCATGCTGTCCATCGAAAGGTTCTTCACCGAGATGCCGTAGTTGGCCAGGACCATCATGTCATAGTTGGCGTTGTGGGCCGTTTTCTCAATCGAGTCATCCTCGAACAGCGGCTTGATCTTCCCCAGCACCAGCTCCATGGGAAGCTGCACGCCCTCCCGGTGGCCCACCGGGATATATACCGACCTGCCCGGCTCCACCGACATCGAGACCCCCACCAGCTTGGCTTGCATTGCGTCCAGGCTCGTGGTCTCAGTGTCGAAGGCGAAATACCCCGCTTCCTCAACCTCCTCTACCAGACGGTCCAGCTCCGATTCATCCGTCAGTGTGGTGTAGTCCACCTCCGACACCTGCTCTTCGACACCCCCGACGTCTTCAGCTCCTTCACCGCCGGGCAGCCGGGGCAACAGACTGGAGAACTCCAGCTCTCGGAACAGGTCGACTACCGCCTCCCTCGAGTAGGCAGTCCTCTCACACTGGGACAGGTCCATCTCTATAGGCACGTTGGTCACAATCCTGGCCAGCTCCACCGATTGCCTTGCCTGCTGCTCGTACTCCCTCAGCTTCCCTTGGATCCTGGGCGGTTTCACTTCGTCCAGGTGCTCATAGATGTCATCGACGGTCCCGAACTGCTGTATCAGCTTCGCCGCCGTCTTGTCGCCGATGCCGGGCACCCCGGGTATGTTGTCCGAGGTATCCCCCTTCAGTCCTTTGAAATCGGCGATCTGCTTGGGGGTCACGCCGTACCGTTCGAATACCTTGTTCTCATCGTAGAGCACGGTATCGCTGAACATGCCCCGGGGCAGTAGGGCCTTCACCCGCGAGGTTATGAGCTGCACCTCATCGGTATCTCCGGTCAGAATGATGGTATCGATGTCCTGGTCAGTGGCCAGTCGAGCCAATGTCCCCAGGATGTCGTCCGCCTCGAACCCGTCCATCTCGAACGATGGTATGCCGAAGGCATCCACCAGCTCCCTGATCCGCTTGAACTGGACCCGAAGCTCGTCCGGCGATTTATCTCTATTGGCCTTGTATTCCTCGTACTGCAGGTGCCTGAACGTGGGCGTGGGCCTATCGAAGGCGATGGCGCAGTGGGTGGGCTTCAGATCGGCGAGCACTTTCAACAGGGCGCTGGCAAACCCGTAAACGGCGCCCACCGGTTCCCCGGTCCGGTTTATCGTCAGCGGAGGCAGGGCATGGAACGCCCGATGCACCAGGGCGTGGCCGTCCATCAGCATCAACAGCGGTTTTCTCGTGAGCATCCCTTGCTTCTCGGCATCGGCCATTCCGACCACCTCCGGCGGATATCTACTACCTATCAGGCCCTCTCCCGGAACTCCGCGATTATAGCACCGCCCCTACCCCCACCCAAAGCTGGTAGAGTCCATCGCGGGCTTGCCCCAGGTGCAAACCGGCACGAATATGATCGGGAGGGCAACTCCTATTTGCGCTCATACATTGGTCCTCCTCCCGGCTGTGTAAAGCTGAGGGAGGAGAGCCTACGGATGGAATCCGGGGTGGGAAGAACTCTGCAGGCTCAACGGCCAGAACTGGCTAGATTGCCACGCCCCGACTTCGTCGGGTCTCGCAATGACGGGGGTACGGACTCGGGCGAACATTGTCCGTCGTTGCGAGCGATCAGGGAGTTCGTCCTGAGGGGAGTGGAAGAAAGCGAAGCAACCTGGGGTGGGTGGGAGAGTTGTTGCTGAGGGACATCCCTTCGGCGGGCTCAGGACAGGCTCTCAAACTCCGGGTAAAGGAGCTTCACCTCTGCGCATCCGAATGGAGAGTCCTGGGCAACCCTTGACGAACCCGTACATTCAACCTAAATTATGTTTAGCACCATCTGCGACATCCGCGATTGATGCAGACCGGATGTCCGTACAAAAGGGACAGTCGATATCCGGCGCCGGAGGCCTGTTCGCCCCGGTCGGCTGACAAGGAGGGACGGTTATGACCCAGGCCAAAGAGAAGACTATTAAAGACGCGGTGAAGGACAGGTACGGCTCGCTGGCCAGGAAGGCATCCCAGGGGGAGGCCGGAAGCTGTTGGGACAGCGGCGCTCCTTGTGGCGAACCGTCCCCCTACGACTCCGATACATGGACGCCGGATAAAATCTACAGCCAGACCGAGATCGACGCCCTCCCCGACACCGTCACAGCAGCCGCCGCAGGGTGCGGCAATCCCACGGCCCTCACCGAGCTGAAGTCCGGCGAGACCGTGCTGGACCTGGGAAGCGGCGGCGGCATCGATTGCTTCCTCGCACGCCAGCAGGTTGGGCCCGAAGGCCATGTGATCGGCCTGGACATGACCACTGATATGATCAACCTCGCCCGCGGCAACGCCGAGAAGCTTGGCTACGACAACGTAGAGTTCCGGCAGGGAGAAATGGAGAATATGCCGGTAGATGACTCGTCCGTCGATATGATCATCTCCAACTGTGTCATCAACCTCTCCCCGGACAAGGACACCGTATTCGCCGAGGCGTTTCGGGTCCTCAAACCGGGCGGCAGACTCTGCGTCTCGGACATCGTCCTCCAGGGTCGGCTCCCCGACGATATCCGAACGAGTCTCGAGCAGTGGGTGGGTTGCATCGCCGGCGCCCTGATCAAGGACGACTATTTGCAGCAAATGCGAAACGCAGGCTTCTCCCCCGTCCAGGTCGTCGAGCAGAGCGATTACGCCTCCGAGGTGGAGGGCGGCGACAAGGTCCTCAGCGTCACCATCAAAGCCGAAAAACCGTAGACCTAAACCGTCGAGTATCGCCTGAAAGGAAACGCTCACGTCTTCAAATCTGATTTAGGCATAGGGAACGCGCCATGCCATACGTCCTTCTACTGCTAGCCTTCCTGGCGGGCGGGCTCTATCTCCTCCGACGCCTCCTACCCCACGATGTCCTGGTGCGGCTGAAGCAGGTAAAACCCTCCGAACAAGAGGACTGAGGCGGATTCACCGTATCGTCCGGGGAAACCGGGCCAAAGAGCAAAATAGAAGAATCGTAACCCTCTTCGAAAACAGGCCGGCGTAAAGGCCGGACGACTGGAGTCATCATGCCTCTACGATTAGGCATCCACATAGGCCCCCAGGACACCTCGTACGAGGACCTGCTGAAGCTCTGGCACATGGCCGATTCCAACGGCTTCTACTGGATCTCCGTCTGGGACCACTTCTTCGAAAACCCCGTGGTTGACTA
Organism: Dehalococcoidia bacterium; assembly: GCA_965197645.1. Lineage (GTDB taxonomy): Bacteria > Chloroflexota > Dehalococcoidia > Plut-88900 > Plut-88900. The sequence goes on from OZ240219.1 coordinate 2,932,580, forward strand.
CAAGGGCGCCTGCTTCGAGGCCGTCTCTACGATGTCGGCCCTGGCGGCCGAGACCAGCAATGTCCGGGTCGGCTGCCTCGTCTACTGCATGGGGTACCGAAACCCGGCACTGTTCGCCAAGTCCATGGTAACCATCGACCATATCAGCGCCGGCCGTCTGGAAGTGGGCATCGGGGCAGGTTGGTACCAGGAGGAGTACGAGGCCTTCGGGTACGATTTCCCGCCCGTAAAGACTCGGATGGACATGTTGGAGGAGGGTACCCAGGTCATCAAGTCGATGCTCACCCAGGAGGAGACCACCTTCCACGGCGAGCACTACAACGTCGAGAAGGCCTACTGCTTCCCCCGACCCGTCCAGGACCCACCGAGAATCTGGCTGGGCGGGCTCGGTGAGAAGCGCACTTTGCGCATCGCCGCCCGATACGGGGACGGTTGGAACGCGCCCTATATCTCACCCCAGGTCTATAGCTCCAAGTCCCAAGTGCTGGACCGCTGGTGCGAAACCGAGCAACGAGACCCGGCCGAGATTACGCGCAGCGTCAACCTCGGCTTCTACATGGGCGCCGACGAGGCCTCGGCCCAGCGCAAACGCCAACAGTTCGAGGAGGCTTGGAGCGACGATCGAATAGAAGACAGGCGGGGCGGCATGCTACTGGGCACCGCCAGCGAGGCCACAGACCAGCTGGGCGCCTTCGTCGACGTCGGTGCTACCGACCTCAACATAGCGTTTCGAGCCCCCTACGATTTCGACGCTTTCCAGGCCTTCATAGAGAACGTAATGCCCAACTTCACGGTCTAGCCGCCGGCTGTTCCAACAGCGCCGCGGCGAGCCCCACCACCACAAGGGAGAGACCGGGAAGGAGAAGAAGTTGGCTAAATCAAGCGAGTTGACCAGACCGCTCAGGGAGTTTCTAGACCAGCCCAACGTCGCTATTCTCGCCACCGTCAGAAAGGACGGCTCACCTCACCTAACAAGGGTATGGTACGAGTACGACGGTGAAGAGGTCCGAGTAAGCATCACAGACACACGAGCCAAGTACCGCCACGTGCTGCGGGACCCTCGCGTCTCCCTTGCCGTGACCACTCCAAGTGGCAGCAGTCAGGAGATCCACAAGGAAGTAATCCTGGAGGGCAGGGCCCAGGTGACTGCGGAGGGCGGGCCCGAGCTCATACGTCGCCTCGGCATCAAGTTCGAGGGTGAAGAGCAAGGCAACAGGTACGCCGACCTGAGTATCAACGAGCTAAAGGACAACCGGCTCGTACTGCACTTCAAGCCAGAGCGTATTATGGCCTGGGACTTCTCCGTCGAGGACGACGATCACAACCCTGTGAGTCGCTGAGCGCCTACGCGGCCAGCTTCTTCACCAGCGCCTTCACCACGTTCGGCGGCACGAAGCTATCCGGGTCGCCACCCAGCTTCACCACCTCCTTCAACAGGGAAGAGCTGAGGAACTGGTGCTCCAGACTACTCATGAAAGTGATCAGCTCCACGTCCGGCGCCAGCTGTTTGTTCATCAGCGCCATCTCGAACTCCCTCTCGAAGTCCGAGTTCATACGAAGCCCCCTGATCATCACCTTTGCGTCGTGTTTTCGGGCGTAGTCTACCGTCAGGCCCTTATATGAAACGACACGGATATTTTCCACCTCCCTGGTGGCCTCGGTCGCCATTTCCACCCGCTCCTCCGTATTGAACAGCAGCCGCTTATCGGGCGTCGCGTACACGGCGATGACCACCTCATCGAACACACTCGCCGCCCTCTTGGCTATGTCCAGGTGGCCGTAGGTGATGGGATCGAAACTTCCGGGGTAGAGGGCCTTGGTCAAGGGGTTACCTCCTGGTGATAGATCGAAAGCATAGTATCGCCATACCGGCGCGTTTTCCCCAAGGCAAATGCGCCATACTCTTGCCCGAGGGGTACTCTCCTAGAATGCTCCGCCACGATAATCGTTTCGTCGCCCACCAGCTGGGACCCGGCCAGTCCGCTCAACACCTCGTCCACTCCGCCATCATCATACGGCGGGTCTAAGAATATCACCCCGTAGCTGTTGCCCAGTTTTCCCAGCGCCGCTTGGACAGGCATACGATGCACCTCGCCCAATTTGTCGAATCCTGTTACCCGAAGATTGGCCTTTATAACCTCGACGTGCCCCCGGTCCTGCTCCACGAAGTCGACCCACCCCGCCCCCCGGCTGAGCGCCTCGATCCCGAACGCTCCCGTGCCCGCATACAGGTCCAGCACCCGGTCCATGTCCACCCCGGCCGACTCCAAGATCGAGAACGCCGCTCCCCTCACTCTCTCCGAGCTTGGCCTTATCGATAGGCCCTTCGCTGTGGCCAGCCTCCGGCCCTTGGCCGTCCCCGCTATCACCCTCATTTGTTAGCTTCCAGTCCGTGCCATCTTGTCGGACTGCTTATCCTAACGGAAAGCTCTTCTCCAGTGTCCCATCAGGCCCGTTCCCAGTTTGCCGCAGCCATTCTATGCGTGTTTTCCCTGCTCCGCAACCGGCCCGCCGCTTTCCACTTTACAACTTACACCCCTTCCTATATAATTCCGCCAAAATCGAAGACCGAGGCTCCTAAGGCAAGGCTCCTTTGCAAAGAGGGGTCTGTTTGTTATTTAAGCTCCCTATATCATGGCACGAAAGCAAGTACCTCTAACCAGCGACGGCCTAGAGAAGCTTAAGGCCGAGCTCCACGAGCTTCGTACTGTCCGCAGGCACGATGTCGCCGACCGCATCCTCCAGGCAAAGGAGATCGGCGGCACCGTTAACAACGCCGAGTTCGACGATGCCAAAAACAAGCAGGCCTTTGTAGAGGGCCGGATCCTCACGCTGGAAAACATGGTCCACAATGCCGTGATCATCACCCACGAAAAGTCCGGCTCCGACATCGTCGAGTTGGGCTCTACCGTCACCGTGGTAGAGCCATCCGGCGATCTCGTGCAGTACGATATTGTGGGCAGCGCCGAGGCCGATCCCTCCCAGGGCAGGATCTCCAATGAAAGCCCTGTCGGGATGGCCCTTCTAGGCAGGAAAACCGGCGACAAGGTCGAGGTCGAGGTGCCCGCCGGACATTTAGAGCTGACCGTAGTAGAGGTAAAATAGCCCTCTCCCTGGGGTGTCTCAAGACCGCAGCTGGTCTACCACGCAAATGAGCCAACACCTTCCCGTATGCCATTCCATCTTGCTACAGAAGGGAAGGACTTGCGGCGGGAAATGTTCGGTGTCAATCGGACTAGGGGGGCGGCGGCAATCCAATCGGAAGGCGCCTCCGAGAATGTCATCCTGTCCGATGATCCTCCGCTTATCCACCTCCGATAGGCCTGGATAGTCAGGCTTCATTCGATAGGAACCCGCCCAAGGAGCAGCGAAGTACCTGGGACGCGACCAGTAAACTTCTCAGAGCAGCAACATGGCCGAACGAGGCGAAGAGATATACAAACGGCGCCTGGAGAAAATCGACCGACTTCGCGCCCAGGGCATCGACCCGTTTCCACCCAGGTATCGCCGCAGCCACACCATCGAAAAGGCCCTCGCCCTCTTCACGAGGGCCGAATCGGAGGGCCGGACTCCCTCGCGCAAGGTGTCGGTTGCCGGACGGGTACTGGGCCTTCGGGCTATGGGCAAAGTCACCTTTGCAGACCTACGGGACACCACCGGCAAGATCCAGGCCTACATCGCCAGCAAGGCCCTCTCCGAGGAGCAGCTCGCCGTCCTGAAGGAGCTGGATGCCGGCGACACTCTGGGTGTCAAGGGCCCCCTCTTCCGCACCCGCACCGGCGAGATAACCGTCCGTGCCGAGGACCTGGTCCTTCTTTCCAAGTCCCTCAGGCCGCTGCCGGAGAAGTGGCATGGCCTGACCAACGTGGAGAAACGGTATCGTCAACGTTATGTTGACTTGATCTCCAACGACGACGCCCGGCAGATATTCTCGATCCGAGGCCGGTTGATCTCATCCATGCGCCGCTTCCTGGATTCCAGGGGGTTCATAGAGGTCGAGACTCCCATCCTTCTTCCTATCGCTGCGGGGGCCATGGCCCGGCCCTTCGCTACCAGGTCCAACGTGCTCGACCGCGAGCTCTACATGCGCATCGCCACCGAGCTTTACCTCAAACGGCTCACCGTTGGAGGGATGGACAAGGTCTATGAGATCGGCCGCATCTTCCGCAACGAGGGGGTGGACACCACCCACAACACAGAGTTTACCAGCCTGGAGAGCTACGAAGCCTACGCCGACTACAACGACGTTATGTCCATGGTCGAGACGATGATGTCCTACATTGCCAATCAGGTGCTGGGCACCACCCGGGTGACCTACGGCGATCACTCCATCGATTTCAAACCACCCTGGCCCAGGGTCAGGCTGCGGGATATGGTTCTGGAGAACAGCGGCATCGACGTCGCCGACCCCCGGTACGAAGATATCGAAGTCTTGCGCAGCGATGCCGATGAACGGGGCATCCGCGCCGAGGGTCTCAGCCCGGCCCAGCTTTTCGACAAGCTCCTCTCCCGGTTCGCCGAACCCTACCTGATCCAGCCCACCTTTCTCATCGACTACCCCCTGGCCATGTCTCCTCTGGCCAAGCGCACCCCCTACGATGCCAACTTCGTCGAGCGGTTCGAAAGCTACGCAGGAGGCATGGAGATAGCCAACGCCTTCACAGAGCTCAATGACCCCGTTGACCAACGTCAGCGCTTCGAAGAGCAGGAGCGTTTCCGGTTGGAGTACGGCGATGAGGAGGTGGACCGTCTGGACGAGGACTACCTCGTGGCCCTGGAACACGGTATGCCTCCCACCGGCGGCCTGGGCATGGGCATCGATCGGCTGGTCATGCTCTTCACCAACCAGCAGTCCATCCGAGAGGTCATCCTCTTCCCTCAGCTTCGCTCCGTCGAATAACCCCTGCTACGAGCCCCGCCCCAGGTTTGCCCTCCCTCCCGCCCCGGATCGCATCCGTAGGCACTCCCCCAGTTTGCTTAGCAAAGCGTACTCCGATATGCGGGTGGCGCGTTCTTATTCGCGCCCTGGGTCGGAATTTGGGCGTGAGTCAAGCCGGTCTGCCTTATTGCTATAATGCCTCTCATGGCTCAACCGGCATATATCGCTGGCGTGAAGGTACCCCCTGCCCTTCGCTATCCCGCCTACCGATGGTTCTGGATAGGTACCCTGGCATCGGTAGGCAGCACCCAGATGCGCATCGTCGCCGTCGGCTGGCTCATCTACGACCTCACCGAATCCACCCTCTACCTCGGTTACGCCGGCCTCGCCGGGGCCGTACCTACCATCCTCCTCACGGTCGTTGGAGGCGTCATCGCCGATAGAATGGACCGCCGCTTTCTCCTGGGCGTCACCAATTTCTTCAATACGGCCACGACCCTCCTGCTGGCAACCCTGATCGCCGTCGGTCTCATTGAACCGTGGCACGTTCTCGTCTACTCGTTTGTCGAAGGGTTCTCGTGGGCTTTCCAAGGCCCTGCCCACGAAGCCCTTTATCCTTCCCTGGTGGAATCTAAGGCCCTCAACAGCGCCGTCGCCCTCGATGGCGCCACCTGGAACGCCAACTCCATCATCGCGCCTGTCATCGCCGGCTTCATCATCGCCCGGGTGGGAATGGCCGCCTGCTTTTACGTGGCCGCCGTGGGATTTTTCGTCATGGTCATCGTGGTCGTGATCCTTCCCAAGGTGAAACTGCCCGAGACCGTAAGGGGCGTTCGAGCTACTCTGAACGACATGATGGAGGGTCTCAAGTTCATCAAGAGCCGGTCCATTTTCGCTTTGCTCACCGGCCTCTCCTTTTCGTTCACCTACTTCGTGATGTCCTGGATATTCATACTGCCCGTCTTCTCCCGGGACATCCTAGAAGTCGGCGCCGATGGTCAGGGAATCCTCCTGATGCTCATGGGCGTCGGCTCGCTGGTGACCAGCATCCGGATGAGCACCCTCGAAAGCATTCAACAGCGAGGCTTTCTGATAATCAGCTCCGGGGCGGTAACCGGGATCCTCGTTGCGGCATTTGCCCTTACCTCGGACATGGTCGGCTCCTATTACGTCGCCATGGCCATCGTCTTCTTTATAGGTATCTTCGAGACGATCTTCATCAACACCTGTATCAGCTCCGTCCAGATCCTCGTGCCGGAGGAGTTCCGGGGCCGCGTCATGGCCTTCTACACCATGACCTGGAGCTTCATAAGCCTCGGTGGAGCGCAGCATGGACTTGTGGCCAATTTCATCGGCGCCCCGGCCGCCCTGGCGATAGGAGGTTTCATCTTCACCGGAATTGTCCTGGGCCCCGTCCTGCTGAGCAGACAGGTCCGCCACCTGGGTACCCTGGTCCAAGAGTCCCAGACCGCCAACGCACCGGCCTGAGCCGCCGCTATGCCACAATCGGCTGACAGGCGAAGCAGAAGGTCCACCCGCACCAGCTCTTTCGGTACGTCCGGCCGCATCGGCCACGACTCCTCTCTCTTCTACAGTAGCCGCCTCTACGAAAACGCGGCCAGCCGCGAACCCGGGGAGTACATCGAGAACCCCATTGATCCCGCTCTCCTAGACACCATCTACTGCAAGTCCAGCGAGGCCATGCCGGAGCTGCCTGACTCCTCCGTCCATCTCATGGTCACCTCGCCGCCCTACAACGTCGGCAAAGAGTACGATCAGGACCTCTCCCTGAGCGAGTACCGATCCCTCCTCCGAACCGTCCTCACCGAGGTGTACCGGGTCCTGGTCACCGGCGGCCGAGCCTGCGTCAACGTCGCCAATCTGGGCAGAAAACCGTACATCCCGCTACATTCCTACATCATCGAAGAGGCCCTGGAGATCGGCTTCCTCATGCGGGGCGAGATCATCTGGGACAAAGCGGCCAGCTCCAGCACATCCACCGCCTGGGGCAGCTGGCTGTCCCCCTCCAACCCCGCGTTACGAGACACGCACGAGTACTTACTGATTTTCTGTAAAGAAAGCTTCCGACGAAGGCCTCCCGAGAAGCGGACCAGCACCATCACCCGGGACGAGTTCCTTGAGTTCACCAAGAGTGTCTGGACCTTCCCCGCCGAGTCCGCTCGAAAGGTTGGGCATCCCGCCCCCTTCCCGGTCCAGCTACCCTACCGGCTTATCCAGCTCTACACCTTCGAGGGCGAGAGCGTCCTGGACCCCTTCGCCGGCGCGGGCGCCACCTGCCTGGCCGCCCTGGAAACTCAGCGACGCTACATCGCTTATGAGATTGACCGGGACTACGTTCGCTTGGCCGAGAAGCGCATTGTGAATTCGGCCGGTGCCCGCGCCTCTACTTGAATGTCAAGTCACGACCCTGGCTCTCATTCAGCGCCACCTCTTACCCTATCCCTTCCTCCCATATATACTGTGTCCCGAGGCCCACATACGTCCTTTTCTTCGTCATGAACTCCCAGCCGCCCTTTAACTACCGGCCTGACACAACCCAACTTATGAAGTAACCAGCCCATGCTCTCTCTTCAACTGATCCGAGAACACCCCGACCTAGTACAGGCTGCGCTCGCCAAGCGAGACGACGACTCCTCCATCGACCAGGTCCTCGCCCTGGACCTGCGCCGCCGCCAGATACTCACCGACGCCGAAGCCCTCCGTGCCCGCCGCAACGAGGTCAGCAAGCAGCTTGCCAAGCAGAAGGAGAAGCCCCCCCAGGTCATCGCCGAGATGCGGGAGGTCGGCTCCCGGATCAAAGACCTGGAGGAAGGCCTTAAGCCCATTGACACCCGTCTCAATCAACTCCTCCTGCAGCTCCCCAATCTGCCCGTCGACGACGTCCCCATCGGCGAAGACGACTCCGGCAATCTGGTGGTCAGGACCTGGGGAGAGCCTCGAAAGCTCGAATTCGATCTGCTGCCCCACTGGGAAATCGGCGAGCGTCTCGGTATCCTGGACTTCGATCGCGGCGTCAAGATATCCGGCTCCCGCTTCTACGTCCTGAAGGGTAAAGGCGCACGACTCCAGCGGGCCCTCATCGACTGGATGGTCCAGCTCCACGTGGAGCAGCACGGCTATCAGGAGGTCTACCTTCCCTACATGGTCAAGGAAGAGGTGTTGATCGGCAGCGGCAACCTGCCCAAGTTCGGCGATAATCTCTACCACGATGCCGAAGACGACCTCTGGCTCATACCCACTGCCGAAGTGCCGATCACCGGTCTTCACCGAGACGAGATCCTGCCCTCCGGCGCCCTCCCTCTCAGCTACGTCGCTTACAGCGCCTGCTTCCGAAGGGAGAAGATGTCGGCCGGCAGAGATACCCGGGGCATCAAGCGGGGACACCAGTTCGACAAGGTCGAGATGTACAAGCTGGTCGAGCCCGAGACCTCGGATGACGAGCTGAGTCAACTGGTCTCCCACGCCGAGGCCGTTGCCCAGGCCCTGGACCTGCCCTATCGACTCCTCCAGCTGTGCACCGGGGACCTGGGCTTTCAGTCCGCCAAGTCCTTCGACATCGAAATCTGGGCGCCAGGCGTCCAAGAGTGGCTCGAGGTCAGCTCCTGCAGCAACTGCACGGATTTCCAGGCCCGCCGCTCCAACATCCGCTACCGGCCTGAGGACGGAGGCCGACCCCGGTTCGTCCACACCCTCAACGGTTCCGGCCTCGCCCTACCCAGGGTCATGATCGCCATATTGGAAAACTACCAGCAACCCGACGGCTCGGTCCTGGTGCCCGAAGTCCTTCACCCCTACACCCGCTTCGATACCATCGAGCCTGCTGAGCTCTAGTCCTTAGGCCGATGGGGCCGGCCCCACAAGCTTTGACCTGAAACCCAGGCTCGGTGTAGAATCACAGTACCAAACGCAGAAGCTTCGGACACGGGAACTATCGTTATGTCGCTCTCTTCCAGCAACAAAAGTTCCAAGAAGCCCCACGAGGACGGATACGAGCCCGATCTGGGCTGGATGGACAGGCGCGGCGAGTGGGGCATGAAGGCCCAGCCCGGCAAGCGGGGCCTGACGATGGAAGACGTCGAGATAGCGTCTTACGGGGCAGTCCCGGAAGAGAGTGTCAACCGCTCCGGTCGTCCCCGAGGCTCCGTCGCCCGAGAGGGCGGATACCGAAGCGGCAACTATTCGGTAACCTCCAAGCAGGACGTCTGGCTGAAAAACGCGGCCGGGCTGTATGAAGAAGCCCTTCAGAGGCAGTGGAGCTCCGCCACCGATATTCCCTGGGAGACCATAAAGCCGCTGCCCGATGACGTCGAAAGGGCCGTGGGGCAATTCAATACATTCCTCAGCGACGTCGAGTTCGGCGCCGGTGACGTACCGGGCAAATGGGTGGCCCGGACCAGTCCCGATTACCAGGAGCCTAGGCTGTTTCTCATAACCCAGATAGCGGACGAGGCCAGACACCTGGATGTGTTTCGTAAGCGTGCGCTGGCCAACGGCGGCGGCCTGCTGTTGAGCACCTACGACCCCACGGTCGGAGGCATCGTGAGCCTTGACCATTCCCGGGACTTCTCCGAGATGTCCGCCAAGCTGCATATCATGACCGAAGGGCCTGTGTTGACCATCTTTCGCGTCGGCGAGATGATAGCCTACAACGACGCGGAAAAGCGGATGTACCGCCTGGCCGCCCAGGACGAGTCCCGCCACGTGGCCTTCGGCGTAATGCACATGCGTTACATCGGAGAAACGCAGCCGAAACGCCGTGAGGAGATTGAGTGTTACCTGGATGAGGGTGAGGACCACCTGTTGTATGGCGACCACGCAGCAGGAGAAGAAGGCAACACCAGCACCGAGTCGATGGCCATTCTACTGGGCGGGGGCAAGGATAAGTTCGACGAGGGGATGAGGATGCTGATGGCCATCAACCGCCGGCAGATGAAGGAGTACATCCAACGGGTCCACTCCGCCGGATTCTCGGATCGCTTCGTAAACGGGCGCGCTCACCCCGAAATCCTGAAAATAGCCTCGAACTAGCACAGCCTATCCCTTACCGGCTCGAGTGACCCCACGGTCCCGTCACCGCTCCGACCGGCCCCAACCCTAACCTTAGCTTACCGTGCCCGTTTGCAAAGCCTCAGTGGACACCGGACCCGCTTCGTTGTGGCCGTTATCGCTGTCCGTATCCTTGAAGCGCGGCATCACCTTGGTACCGAAAAGCTCCAGCGAGCGCAAGCGGTTCTTGTGGGATGATCCGCTCTCGGCGATGAAGAGCTGGTCCACGCCCGACACCTCCTGGATCTCCTCCACCTTTTCGACCACGTGGTCCGGTGGACCAACCAGGAGATGCCGGTCCATCAGAAAGTCCCAGTTCATCTCCATGTCCGGTGTAGGCTCCTCACCCGGGTTCATGTAGAATCGCAAGGCATTCGCTTTCTTGGAGTGAAAGCTGGCGACGAAGCCGTGTGTCTTCATCGCCATGTCTTCCGAATCGCGCCGGGCCTCCTCCATAGTTGGCGCCAGGTAAGTGTGCCGCATCACAGACCAAATCTCTCGGGGTTTGCGCATATCCTTTCCCTGCGCCTTGCGTATCTCCGCGTACTGTTCACGCCAATGCCGTATCCGGCGGACAGGAGCGCGCCATGTTATGGCATTGAAGCCCAGCTCGGCGGTCTGCTGGAGTGAGTTTTCCGTCTCTACGGTGGCCCACAGTGGAGGATAAGGCTTCTGGTACGGCTTGGGCGCAACGCTCAGCTTGGTAATCATGCCATCGACTGTAGACTCCGGGTCGGGCGGGCCATAGGGCGTATTCCACGGGATCCCCGCCGGAGGGAAGTCCCAGTTGGGCCCGTGGTGAGAGAACACGTCGTTGGTCCAAGCCTTTTGAAGGACTTCGATGTTCTCTCTCATCAGCTGCCTGCAGGCCACTTCATCCCGAGGGTCGGCTTTGGGATGGAAGGGCACCGTGTCCCGAGGCCAGGGGCCCCGGCCAAACCCTATCTCTATCCGTCCTTCTGTCAGGTGGTCCAGTACGGCTATATCTTCGGCCAAGCGCAGGGGATGCCACAGGGTGGGAATCAAGGCGGCAAACCCTATCCGAATCTTGCTGGTGTAATGGGCCACCTCCGTCGCGATCAGGAGAGGATTGGGAGCGTTACCGAACCCCTCCAGCCCCAAGTGATGCTCGCCCAGCCATACGTAGTCGTAGCCTAGCTGCTCCATAGCAACCGCGCACTCCCGCACCTCTCGCACAAGCTCTGTGTACGGCCTGTTCATTTCAGGATCGGTGAACAAGAACAAACAACCAAACTTCATGATGCTCTCCTATGGGTCCTAGGGTACTCCACGCTCTTGGAAAGGTCCCTCTTGACTCAGACCGAGCTGGGGGCCAGCTGGGAAACGTCTAGATTATATAGCCTCGCCGCGTTGCCGCCGATGATCTTGGACCTGTCTTCCGAGGACACGCCTTCCAGAATCTCGTCGATGATTTCTCTCGACCTGGGAAAGGTGGACTCGGCGTGGGGATAGTCCGATCCCCACATCAGGCTTTCCACGCCTATCACGTGACGGAGCATAATGCCGACGGCGTCCTCCTGGAAACTCAGATAGACGTTGTCATGAAAGAAGTCGCTGGGCATCTTGCCGTCCTTGAACCGGTGCGTGGCCTCCTCGTGCCGTTCCCGATAGGTGTAGTCCATCTTCCTTATGACGTGGGCCGCCCAGGCCAACTCGAACTCCACCACCGCAACCGTCAGCTTCGGGTAGCGCTCGAAGACACCCGAGAAGATCATGTCGCACATGGAGGTGGAGGGCCAGAACACGTCGTTGGACCTGCCGCTGGCCTCCCTGACTCCCACTGCCAGGTTGTTTCTCTCCCTCATCGTCGCAGTGTGAAGGCTCAAAGGCATCTCCAGCGCCTCAGCGGCGGCCCAGAAATGCTCGTACCTGGGGTTGTCGTACCTGAGCTCTTCGGGAGGGTACTCGCTGATCATCGCTCCCACCAGGCCCATCTTGGCGGCCCTCTCAAGTTCCCGGATGCCCTCGTCGACATCATCGAGATTGATCATGGCTATGCCATTCAGCCTGTTGCGATCTGTGGAGCAGAACTCGGCCAGCCATTCGTTGTAGGTCCTGAAAATGGCGTTCATCAGCTCCGAGTCCTCTATGGTGAAGTAGAACAGGCCCTGAGAGGGGTACAGGACCTCTCCGGATACGCCGTCTATGGCCATGTCCCTTATGTGCTCTTCGGGGTCATAGCCGCCCTTGCGCACATCCTCGAACCTGCCGTGATCGGATAGGGTTTCCGGCGCCTCGAATCGTGACCCGGCGTTGGAGATCAAACCGATGCCTGCTATGCTCTGGTCGCCCTCCACTATCAGATGGTCCACGTCTCCCACCCGCTCCATGCGCGGCGCCCTATCCAGAAACCGCTTTTCGATCCTGGTGGTCCACAGTTCCGGCGGTTCGAACACATGGGAGTCCGACGATATGATCAACTCTTCCGGGATGGTTTCTCCCCTTTTCTTGCGGATACCGGTCCGATGGACTTGGAGCCTGATTGTCGCACTTGTAGGCGCCCTCTGTCCACCCGGCCGCTCCCCTTGTGTTAGCATGCCCGGTACACATTGATTCCTCGAAGGATGGACACGCTATGGCAGGAATGGAAATCGACCTCAGCGGACGTACGGCAGTGGTCACCGGGTCCAGCCGGGGCATAGGCGAAGCCATCGCCCGGGGCCTGGCCCGCTGTGGCGCCGACGTATCCCTGTTCGATCTACCGGAGACCAGGGCCGATGCCGAAGCTTTGGTGAGCTCGATCGAGCTGGAGGGAGGAACGGCCCGCTACATCGAGTGCAACGTGAGTGACCCCGAGTCGATATCGAAGGCCATATCACAAGTCATCCGGCAGCAGGGCAAGCTGGACGTCATGGTCAATAACGCCGGAGTCGTAGTTCGAAAAACGGCATTGGAGCTGTCTCCCGAGGAGTGGGACGAGGTGATGGACGTCAATCTCAGGGGAGTCTTCTTCGGTTGCCAGGCCGCCGGTCGAGAGATGGTCAAGACGGGTGGCGGCGCCATCATCAACACGGCGTCTCAGCTGGCCTTCGTCGTCCCTCGCACGGGCATCTCCATCCCTTACATGGCCAGCAAGGGAGCAGTGGTAAACCTCACCCGGGCCTTAGCGGTGGAGTGGGCTGAGCACAACATACGGGTCAACGCTTTGGCCCCGGGGCCCACCAAGACCCGCATGACACGCACCTTCGATCCTGAGAAAGAGGACTGGGACGAGGGACACTACGACATACCCCTAGGCGGCATGATGAAGACGGGGGACATGGTGGGCGCGGTGGCCTACCTCGCCAGCGATCTCTCGTCGATGGTGACCGGCCACACCATCGTGGTAGACGGAGGCCATTCGTTGATATAGGGTCCTGTGGGAAACCCTTTGGTGTGCCCCTCAAGCACCCTCATAAAATGTTTACGCCGAACCGGTTGTAGCCGGTTCGGCGTAGTGTTTCCGAGGGTGTCGGACGGTGCTAGTTCTGATGCATCTTCAGCAGCTCGGGGTGAGCCCGGCCGTTGGAGAAGCGCTCCGAGAACCCGGCGGAGTGGACCCGTTGCATGTACTCCTTCAGCTGGCGGCGGTTAATCGCCATGAGCAACTTGGCCCCTTCGTCGTACTTGTCCTTGCCGCCGCCCAGTAGAATGGCCATGGCCTCGTTGGCGGCCCGCTGGACATCAGAGTAGCCAAAGAGGAGTAGGTCCTCGGCCTCGTCCAGGTAGCAGTGGATCTCCTCTCGCCGTTCCAGCTGAGTCTCGCCTACATAGCGCATGTGCATCACGCCGAAGGCCACGTGACGGGACTCGTCTTGGGCGGCCAGGCGGTACATCCGCTTCTCCGCCTCGCTGTAGGCCAGCAACTCGCCGGTACGGAAGATGGTCAGTACGGGCCCTTCACCTACAACGTGGAGGCGTGCCGACATCTCCGAGAAGTCCCGTGCCAGGTCTACGCTGGCCGCTCCCCCGACGGTTGGGTCCTCGGTCCGCTGCATCAAGCCTCCGCCGTTGGCCAGGGCCCGCTTGCGGAAGACGTCGAGGTGTCTCGCCTCGTCGACCACCTGGGTCATAAGGTACATGCGGGGCTCCAGGAAATCGGGGCTGGAGTTGGCTATCCACTTGCCAGGTACGTCCGCGGCGACGAACTCGATGTCGCTGAGGAAGGTGTTGAACTGGCCCGCCGCCCTTTCGACATCATCGGGCAGGGGCTTGATGGTCTCCCATGGAATATCGGTGGCGGAGCTCCACTGCCTCTGAAGCGCCTCTTCGTACAGGCCGGCTGCGTTCTTCAGCCATATGTCCTGCTTCGAGGTTATGGAGTAGTTGCCGCTTCGGTATCCGCCCTCCCGCGCTACCGAGCCGCGGGGACGACCGGAGTAGTTGACACTCTCTTCCGGCGCCTCTCCATAAGACCCAATCTGGATGTCCTCCAGGGTCAGGCCTCGCTTGCCGGGCTGGGCCTTCATGCCCCACTCGCCCCGCTTCTCCATCCACTCCAGACCAGGCTCGTAGTCCTCACCGTATTTTGGAGTCGGTTTGGTGGACTCTGTCATCGTCATACGGGCGCCTCCTCTTGGCTAGGGGGGACTTAGTAACACTTCGAGGTGCGAGGTAATTCTAGAGTGTGACGAATGAGGTGTCAATAGTTGGGAGCACGAACTTGACTTGCTCCGAGCAACGTGTTAGACAGAGGTCAACGCCCTCGACAGATCCAGGCAGTGTCTGGCTAACGCCTTGAAGGAGGAAGAGGCTATGACCCTGAAGAGAGCCCCGTTCCTGACCAATCCCTACGGCGGCTATTTCCACCGGGAGGTACCCGAGGACGACCGCGAGCTCACCCGGGTTGGCCCGGGCACGCCGGCCGGAGAGTACCTACGTCGCTTCTGGCAGCCCGTCCTCCTGACCCGGCAGCTCAAGGACCTGCCCGTTGCAGTAACCAGATTCGGCGAGAATCTGGTTATCTTTCGCGACCAACGCGGTCGCATCGGGCTCGTGGAGGCCCACTGCCCTCACCGCGGCACGTCTCTCGAGTACGGGAGGATAGAGGAGCGAGGCATCCGCTGTTGTTACCACAGCTGGCTCATAGACGTCGACGGAAAGGTGCTGGAGACTCCCGGAGAGCCCGAGGACAGCACCCTCAAGGACCGCCTCTATCACGGCGCCTATCCGGTCAACGAGTACAACGGCATCGTCTTCGCCTACATGGGACCACCCGACAAGATGCCCGATTTCCCGACGTTCGATCTGTTCGAAGACCAGGGATATCACCTGGAGCCCGGGATTCACCTCAGGCCGACCGATGATGGGCCAATCCCCAACCACAAGCCGTGCAACTGGTTGCAGGTGGTGGATAATCTTTTGGACCCCATCCACGAGGAGTTCCTCCATGCCACCATCTCCGGCGTCCAGTTCGTCGACAAGGACGGAAACCCGGTGGAGGAGCTGGCCATACAGGGAGAGCTTGGATTTGTGGAAACGCCCACAGGCATCATAACCCTGGACATGAGGCGGGTAGATCAGGACACTGTGTGGGTGCGGAACATCGAGTTTGTTTGGCCCAACGTCGCAGTCCTTGGTGGCATCCCCGGCTTCCCCTATGAATGGGGCCCCGGCCAGACCGAGGACCATGACGTTCCCAACAGCGTTCTCTGGGCCGTGCCCGTAGACGACTACAATACCGTGGAAATCGATTTCATGCGGGTGCCCGATAGGAGCACAGTCCTGCCCGCCAGGCAATTCTCCCCGGGCCAACTGGCCAACAGGGGAGGCCGGGACTACGAGGAGATGCAGAGAAGCCCCGGCGACTACGAGGCCATGTACCAGCGTACCATCGCCGTACATGGCCTGGAACACCTGGGAGTGGAGGACCGCGGCGTGACCCTGATGCGCAAGGGGCTACGAGGCCGAGTCCGCATGGTGCAGCAGGGACAGGACACTCCGGAGATGGCCGCCATGTCCGGGAACGTTGTGCATACCTACGGTGGGGATACCCTCCTGCGGGAGCAGCAGGCGGCGACTCAGGACGAAGACAAGAAGCTACTGCAGAGGGTTGGGGTAGAGATGGCACAACGATACGTCGAGGACCCGCCCAATGCGGGATGAGCCGCGCCCCTAGCAAGGGACCTATTCGCCTCGGCGACCTTTGCCCTTAGATCAAAAACGCCGGATCGTAACCCTTGGTGTCAGCCAGCTCCGTCAATGGCATCGGCCTATCGACGTAGAACTCCAGCAGTATGCCATCAGGGTCCTTGAGGAATACGGCCCGTTTCGTCGGGTGATCGACTACCGTTTCCGGACTAATGCCCTCCGATTTTAGCCGCTCCTCGGCTTTCAACAGCTCCCGTTCGTCAAACAGCTCAAACCCGACGTGGTGCATACCTGGCGACCGGCCCTCGGTAGCGGGCACAATGGTGAGGTCTCGACCGGACAGGGTCCCGCTAAGCACCGCAAACGAACCATCCGACGGCGAATAGGTGATCTCCAAGCCCGCCACCTCGGTGTAGAATCGCAGCAGTCCCTGGTAGTCCGATGCCACCAACGCCCCGTGCCGAACCTGTCTCGTTGGGATCACGGCGTCAGAGGCCGGCTTGAGATCAGCGTCTGCCGTGTATCGGGGCGAGGTGGACGGAGGCGCTTCCTCCGGGGACCACTTTACCGTCAGTACGTCGGCGTTGTTCCGTCGCCAAACCTCCCGCCAGTTGTCGGTAGCGTCGGCGTAGAACTCGTGGTAGTTGCCCTCGGGGTCGAAGAGGTAGACGCTGTGGGACACCTGGTGATTGACTGTCCGATGGAGGTCGATCTCTAGGTCCCTGGCTCGATCGTAAGCCTCTACCAGCTCCGCCTCGGTCTCCATCTCCCAACCGAAATGGTTCAGGCCGGAACGAGTACCTCGCTTATCGGAAATCAGCGTTTGTCCGTCGCCGCTCAGCCTGGTCTTGTCGGAGGTCTCTATCAAGGCGATATCATGGTGAGAGCTTCCGTTGCTCAAGAACCCGGCCTTGATGGGCGGCTCACGGAACACCTCGGTCAAGCCACACACCCTGGTGTAGAACTCCATAGAGCTTTCCAGGTCGCTGACGAACAGGTTGCCGTGTCCTAGCCTCCTGGGCCTGAACATCACCTTCTGCGATATCATCTCGCTACCTCCACGTACTCTTTCCCGTTTTCTCGACTCGCGTGACCCTCCGATAACATCTATTATGAGTCAATGCGGGCGTTAGCGGAAGCCGTTCCACGATGATAAGATGAGGTGACGAGCTGCAAATCTCGGCCCGTTGAGTGCCAGGAGAGGTGGCCGAGTGGTTTAAGGCACCGGTCTTGAAAACCGGCGTGCGTTTAGGCGTACCGTGGGTTCGAATCCCACCCTCTCCGCCAACTACCCTTCCGACCCCATCCTCTGTTGTCCCGTACTGCTCCTAGTTTGTAGCTCAACAGCGTCGATCAATGCTCATTCAAGCCTTATGGTTCCCCTGCTATCCCGCGTCAAATGTGGTAAAATATGTGGGAACACGTTTTGCAGAGGACGACCTTATGGAGCTATCAGCGACGCGGGTCAAGGCACTAAGGAAACCAGGGAGATACTCCGACGGCGGAGGTCTGCACCTATACATCAGCAAGGCGGGACGCAAATCTTGGGTCCTGCGAATCACCATAGACGGACACCGACGCGATATCGGACTGGGAGGATTTCCGGCCGTAGGCCTGGCCAGGGCTCGCGAGAAGGCGTCGCAGGACAGGGCTGCAGTAGCCAACGGTCGGGATCCTCTGGCCGAGAAGCACGCGCCTCCGATGCCTACCTTCAGGGAAGCCGCCCGTACCGTGCATGAGGCAAACAAGCCCCGTTGGGGAAACACCAGGCACGTAGCCAACTGGATGCAGACGTTGGAGCGTCATGCCATGCCGGCACTGGGCAACACGCCGCTGGACCATATAGACCGGGGCGAGGTGCTCGGAGTCCTCAAACGGATATGGACGTCCAGGCCGGAGACGGCCCGAAGGGTGCGTCAACGGATGAGGACCGTCTTTAGGTGGGCCATGGCTCACGGGTTCATCGAGACCAACCCGGCAGGGGAAGCCATCGACGGAGCCCTGACGCCCATGCCCAAGGTGAAGGCACACTTTAGGGCGCTGCCGTACCAGGAAGTCGGGGCTGCCCTGGAAACCGTTGAAGCATCTCCGGCCTCAATGTCGGCCAAATTGTGCTTCCGGTTCCTGGTTCTCACGGCGGCCCGCTCAGGAGAGGCCAGGGCCGCCGCCTGGGACGAGATCGACTTCGATGACCAGGTATGGCGGATACCACCGTCGCGGATGAAAGCCGGTTTGGAGCACCGGGTGCCCCTCAGCAGGCAGGCCCTCGAGGTGCTTGACCAGGCTTCTGTCTTGCGTGACGAGACCGGCCTGATATTCCCATCTCCGCGGAAGTGGAAGACCCCCATGTCCGATATGACGCTGACGAAGGTCCTCCGCACCGTCGGCTTGGCTGAACGTGCCACCGTCCACGGGTTCCGCAGCAGCTTCAAGAACTGGACCCTGGAACAGACGGATACCTCCTGGGCCGTCTCGGAGGCGGCACTGGCTCATACCCTGGGCAACTCTACCGAGCAGGCCTACGCTCGGTCCGACCTGTTCGAGCAGCGCCGTCAGTTGATGCAGCTGTGGGCGGACTACGTTACGAACGGTCAGGATGGTCCAAAGGTGATGCTGAACATGCCTAGGCCGCTTTCGTCGAGTCGAAGTCGCCCGTCGTCACCGGCCTCGATTCCAGCCAGGCTGTGATATCGCTGGCCCTCCACCTGACGGCCGCGGGACCAACCCTGACTGGCCGCGGAAACTGGCCGGTCTGCATCAAACGGTAGATCGAGGAGCGGGTCAGTCCCGTGACTTCCTCGACCTGTCTACGCCTTAGCAATCTATCCATCGGTCTGAACACCTCACTCATTGTCCTGGTACTTAGTTGCAGCGCAGGCTCAACCGCACTGGCGGAGGAAATGCATCGAGGGCGGGTGAGCGGTCGCCACCCTTAATCCAGACACCTCCTGCATTCTCCAATGTTCTCCTGCCAGTGTGTGAGGTGGGAGGACCAGACGGTATACCCTGTAGGGTATTTCATCGGTGAAGTCCCTCACAGGGAACCGGGGATTACCAACGTACGCGCTGGAGGCGTGTCAGACGTCAATGTTCGTATTGCGAAATGGGAAGGCGAGATCGAACTAAGTTTAGCGGCCTTGACGGACCCGGGCCGCGGGTAGCAGATGGGCAAGCCCAATCCTTTCGGCCAGGTCCTGCAGAGCCAGGAGGTGATGCGCGTTGGGCTGGACTCCCCGGCTCCGCCAGCGCCACAGGTTAAGTCCACTGGTGCCGAGAAGTCGGGCTATCTCGGCCCACGGCAGGCCCGAGGCTTCCTTGAACCGCTGGAGGCTCTGAGAAAAATCGCCGGTTAGTTCGTAGGCCGCTCTATTGCGGCGGACACGCTTGCGTGCCATGGCGTCAGTTCTCCCGCAGGGGCGCCAGGAAGTCCTCGCCCATGAGGATATCAAGCCCTCCCGGTATCCACGGTGCCAGGCCCACGAGACTGTGGTAGGCTCCTCCACAGGGTTCCGTACCCCTCCGCCATCTGAGCACCTGCTTCAACTCCACGCCCAGCACCTCCGAGAACTCTTCCCAGGTGAGGGCGCTGGCCTGTTTCAGCCGGATGAGGCGTTTCACGAAGTCTTCGGGCAGCTCCCCGCTACCATCAGGCACAGGACGGCCATCGATGACAGGACCGTTGTTGTGGACAGGCAATCGGGGAGAGCTACGCGCGGTCATCCGGGTGTTCCAATGCGAACAGTTCATCAAAATCCTTCGTTCTCAGGACTTCCAGCATCCGCCTCCGGATGCGCCCTGACGGGGCACGTCCCCTGTTGATAAGGGTTGACAGGTAGCCCGGGCTGATGCCGACCTCACGGGCAAGCCAGTTCTGAGACCGGCCCAGAAGGTCCAGCCGCTTCCAAACAGCCTGGGTATCGAGCAGCACTACGGTACGTCTTCGGCGGTTCATTGTGTTGCTGCAAACCTATTCTCGCCCTAATTATTGCTTATGCTAGTATTGTAATTGTCAGACAAGTAGCTTGTCAAGAACGCTTGTGCTACTATGGGAAGCATATGATTACCTCGTCGTTGCACGAACCTCAGGAGTGGAACAGTCCGTGACCGATTCCCGGGGCTACCGGTGGAAGGGAATTGGAGCCCGCATCAAGGAGGCCAGGATGAGGGTGGGCCTCACCCAGAAGCAGGTGAGCGAGCTGGTGGGAGTCAGTCCCCATGCCGTCTGGTCCTGGGAGGCGGGGAAGATGAAGCCCACACCGGAGCATCTGGTGGAGTTGGCCTACCGCTGCGATACGAGCACCGACTGGCTGCTGGGTAGGGACGTAGTCGAGGCGGAGGTACTGAAGGAGGCGGACGTGTCCTTCAGAAAGGCCATAGAGGGCCTTCCGGTGAAGGACTTGGAGTCGATCATGGACTTCATAAGGTTCGTGCGGGAGAGACGGCGTAGGAGGAAGTAGGCCGGCGGATGAATCGGGCACAGCGGAGGGCTGTGGAGCTTCGGCATAAGCTGGAGCTGCGGGGCCGGGTGGATGCGGAGGCGGTGGCCAACCATCTGGGGTTGGTCGTCCAGCCGTGGCCGCTAAAGGCCCAGGAGGAGCTGCAGATGGACGGCTTCATCTGCGTGGCCGAGCGGCTTGACTCTCGCTGGCGGCGCTGGGTAACGGCCCACGCCATAGGGCATAGGCTGCTGCACCCCGGCAACCACCTGTGGATACGCGACCACACAAGCTTCGGCGGTCGGTTCGAACGGGAGGCGGAGGATTTCGCACGGGCTCTGCTAATGGATGCACGGGAGGCCATGCAGGTGGGTCTAACTGAGGTGTGGGAGGTAGCCGAGCACTTCGGTGTACCCGAGGAAATGGTCCTGCTTCAAGCGCCCATGAGAATGGAGTGAGCTAGCCTCTTGCCGAGCCATCAGTTGTGCAAACTCGACCAGAGGTGTGCATCACCGTTTTGCAGCATCGTCCAGCGCATAGCAAGAAGGTAGCATAGCACTAGCCTTGGTGTTTCGCGCCAACTCAGCATTCCTAGGATTTTGACTCACCAGTGAAGGCCCATCCACGTCCGCAGTTCACAAGAGACCCAATATTCTCAGGTCTTCGTGGGTTGTCGACTTGAAGTCATTACGCTTTCCGATTGCTACATTCCTGTGGGAGCCTATGATCTTGGAGCAGTACTCTGATCCCAACTTCATAACCACCCAACTTGAGAGGTTCGATTCAACTTAGACGGGCCTATTTTGACGATAGACAGAACCGTCTTTGAACTGTGGCTCGGCGGGCTGTGAACCTCGAGCCCACAACCATGACCGAGAGTTCGAGGCCCTAAGGGTTGTCCTCGTGGGTCTCCACAGTCACCGCGATGCTAGGCGCTTCAAGAACTAGAGCAGATTCCTTCTTCAGAGCATCCAGGTCAATTCCACGGAGCTTCTCATCAGCCGCGCTAGCAGCATTTAGAGCATCCCGCTTCACATGGCATGAGGGATCGAACCGCTGCCGAAAACCAAAGCTCCGACGACCGCGGTGGCTACCGCGACAGTGAAGGAAAGGCCTACGGCGGGCCGGTAGGCGCAGCCCCCTCATCATGTCCCGCACCGGACCCGAGCCGTATGCACTTGTCTTGGCGTCCCAAGCCCCTCGAATCAGCCCGTCGCGGGTCACTGCCTCTCCGACTCTGGCGGGGAGTTGTTGCCCACCACCACGTCGTCCACGAGGCCGTTCCGCACAGCCCAGATCACGAGTTCCTGCTTCGTCTCGATGCCCAGCTTTTCCTGAATGCGATAGAGGTTATTCCGCACAGTGGCAACGCTGTTTCCCCTCGCCTCGGCGATCTCGGTGTACGACCTCCCCCTGGCGAACAGGGTCAGGGTCTCCCGCTCCATCGCCGTCAACTTGTCCGCAGGCTGACGGGAGACGAGCATGCGCTGGTTCCGGAGCATTGCGAAGACCGCCCTGACCGCCTTGTCAGGAATTCGTAGCCGGCCCTCGGCTACATCCAGAACGGCTTCCACCAACTCCTCAGGCCGCGAGTACTTCTGAAGGTACCCCGTCGCCCCCGCGGCGACCGCCTCGATCACAGCATCCTCTTCACTCGAGGCCGTCAGCATCAGCACTCGCGTGTCGGGCAAAAGCTCCATGATCTCCCGGCAGGCATCGATGCCGTCCTTGTTCGGCATGATCACGTCCATGACGATGACCTGCGGGTCGATCCCTTCGACGGTCCTCACCGCCTCCTCTCCATCTCCAGCCAGTCCCACCACTTCGAAGCGGCCCGATGCTTCCAGCGCATCCCCCAAGCCACTCCTCACGATGGGGTGATCATCCACCACCATCACCCTTATTCGACCTGCTGACGACATTTCAGGCGCCTCCTTTATCTGCTTTGTGGGGGACCACACAGGCGATGGTCGTTCCGTCTCGTCCCTCGCCGCTCTCCACGATCAGCGTTCCTCCCATCTGCTCAGCGTCCGCCCTCATGCCCTTGAAGCCGCGACCGCGCTCCGCGTAGTCGTCAGGGAGGCCCACGCCGTCGTCCGAGACGGACAGGCGGATGTGGTCGGCCTCGAAGCTCAACCTGACCTCGACCCTGCCCGGCCGGGCGTGCAGGAAGGCGTTGGTCAGCGCGTTGTGCGCTATGGAGAAGAGACGGGCTCGGGTCTCCGTGGCAAGAGGCGGCTCGGTCCCCGACTGCGCCATCTCGGCTGGAACCCCCGTAATCCTCTCAAACGTCGCGCAGTGCGACCACAGGACCCGCCCCAGCTCCCTGCCCTCCAGGATGTGGCCGGCGTCGATGGGGCCCCTCACCTCCCACATGGCCGACCTTGACAGGTCGGAGGTCGCATCCAGAGCGGCCACCAATTCCTCGTTCGACTCGCCGGTCAGCTTCCTGATCCTGTGAATCCCCAGGTCGATCATGTAGGCGGTCTGAGCGGTCGTATCGTGAATCGTCTGGGAGAGCTCGATGCGTTCCCGCCGCAGCTGCCGCTCCCTTGACATAGCCGTCTGCCACCGGATGCGTTCGAACCGGGTGATGAGGCCGATGCCCAGCACGAGGGTGTACATCATCGCCAGCCTTGCCATGAGCACCTTCTCGTTGCCCGCGTCAAGGTCGAGACCGGAGTCCACACGCAAGCACGCGATGGCGTAGGCACCGGCTGCCATCGTCATCCAGACGAGACTGAGCCCAAGGGACGAGAACACCACGGCAAAGACGGCGAGAGACGGATAGTAAGCCAGGAAGATGAGGCTCGTGTATCCGCCGTCGACGACGACGCCGGCGGTGATCATGACAATCTCTGCGGCGCTGACGAAGAGCATCCAGTGCCATGTCAATGGCCTTTTCGTCAGCAGCCGATGGTGCACCAGGCCGTTGAGTATGCCCAGCAGCACAGGCAAGCCCAGGAGCTCGACGTCCTCGGGATACCAGAAGCCCGGCCGGTAAACCAACAGGAAGACGGCGACGAGCCAGATGAACCACCGACCCCAGACGGAGACCCTCGCCGCATACAGGATCACGTCCGGGTCGCTCAGGGCGCCTAGCGTCGCCCACCTCTGTACGGCTCCTCCCATGCCGGCCTTCAGCAAGTCCAGGCTCCCGATCCGAAGTCACGTACTCCTCGCATGCACATTGACATTACAGATCGAATCCCCCGCCTGTAGCCACGCAAATCTGTTGGGACATAAACACCGACAACTTACATCAAATGCCCAATCTCTACTAGAGCACAATGTACTAACGGTAATAGGCAAAACGCTATCTATGAAACGATGAAAAGAGAAAGGCCAACTTTCCCCTTTTCATCTATGCAAACGCCGAAGGGGAACGCCATACTTCACTAGGTTGCTCTGGGAAGCCGTGGGTGGAGCGTGACTGCCGCCTGAGCGGCAGGCGCCACATCGTACCGTGTTGGATCCCGGAGTAACGCAGGAACGCGCAACAAATTATGGTGATGCTTGAAATGGAAGATGACCTTCACCTCAGCCCGCCTTACTCACCGCCCGGAACGACTCGAGAGAGGGGACGGGAGGCGATGCGTGTTCCGACCGGGAACAGGCAAGTTCCCGAACTATTGTACTTAGGAGGAAGCCAGCCTTAGACCCTAAGCCAGAGTTCTAACCTCAAGTACATACCGCCATATCAACCAATCGTCTTGTGCCCGGATAGAGGCTGGGAAGGAAGTCGCCCCATGGCGGCGGCTTCTGTTGCACCGGCGGGTTTCCCGCTGCGTCGCCAACGGCCCATGACCCCATGTGGCTACTCCAAGCTCTACTGACAGGGACAAGCCGCGGCCGTCCGGGCATCCAGGCTCCGCGCCTGCCTCTGGACGCTACCCCAGTTCCGGGCTGCGGAAGCCAAGGGCAGCGAACACTTTGACTATCAAGGAGAACCGCAGAATTGACTAAGCTTGTGCCTCTCTTGGCAATCATGGCCCTGTTAATGGGCCTGCCGTCCGTGGCCCACGCCCAGGCCACCACGCCAACCGTATCCTCGGCCGCCATCACCTCCAACCCGGGCACGGACAACACCTACGCCACCGGCAACACGGTCACGGTGAGCCTGACCTTCAGCGAGGCGGTCACGATCACCGGCACGCCACACGTGGTCGTCGACATTGGCGGGCAGCCCCGGAACTTCAAGTACTCGGGCGACGGAAGCAGCGCGGCGGCGCAGCCGTTCAGCTACACCGTGCTCGTGGGGGACAAGGACGCGGACGGCGTCTCGTTGCAGGCCAACAGCCTCACGCTGAACGGCGGCACGGTCCAGGCCACCGACGACTCAACCAACGCCACGCTCACCCATCCCGCCATGACGTTCGCCAACCATAAGGTGGACACCCAGGTCACGCTGCTGAGCAATCTTGGTCAGGCGGACGCATCGGACACCATCACCGTCAGCGCGACGGAGAGCGCCAAAATCGAAATTGTTGTGGCCCAGGACAAAGCTTTTGACATCAACGCGATTACGCTCGACGTCAGGACGCCGTCCGAAACGCTCAACGTCACGGTGAGGCTGTTCGGCGGAGACTTTGCGGACTATACATATACTGGGTCCGTAACGGCCGCGGGCCTGCAGACGTTCACATTGAGCGGACCGCCAGGGGTGAGCTTTGGCAACGTGGGCTGGGCGGATTTTGGACAAATTTATCGATATCAAATGATAGTTAGCGGATCAGGCGCCGGCAGCGTCGAACTGGTAGGGACAACAGGCACAGGCACTGACGCAGGTGGTGTCTCAGGCCTAAGCATCCGGGCCGTGAGAGGGGAGACCTCGAACCCCCAGATGCGTCTATCGGGACACGAAGGTGCGATTCCGAACCTCATGTACGGCGACGTCCTTTCGAGTCCGCCGGACGGGACCGCCTATGCTGCCGGAGACCGGATCGCCTTCCTGTTCGTGTTCTCCCGGCCTGTGGATTTTCCACAAGGGATCACCGTACCGTTCTGGCTTGGGAACGGCGCCGAGGACCGCCGTGAGGCGAGCCTGATCGAGAATCTCTCAGGTTACTACGAGGACCTGTTCTTTTCATACACGGTCCAGCCCGGCGATACGGATTCGGACGGGATATTCCTCGGGGCGGACCCGTTGGGAGACAATGCGGGTATCGACTTCCATACGGAGGAAACTGCCGCTGTTCCCGCTTACCTGCGACTTGCGGCCAACCAGCTTGCGGCGAGTCAATCCGTCAACGGCTCCGGCTCGCGGACCTGCGAGGAGGTTTTCTGCAGCACTGTACTTGTCGGTGAAGAGAGAGTGGGGCTGGAGGCGGCCATTGGGTTTTCCATTTCGGTTAACGCAAATGCACTCCCCTTCGTTCCACTAGGGGCATCAAGTGCGTTGTCATTTGGCTATGGTGGTGAGGAATATGTGGTAAGAGAATTAGTATTCCTGGATCAAGCAATCGCCGCCTTAGATCTGCGCTTCCAAAATGGGCTTCCTAGTTCTCACTATGACAGGTTGACTCTCAGCGTGGACGGGACGCTGTTTCTCCTGAGTGAGGCTTCTAGCTCTTCCGTCGCCGTCCGTTTCCAGTGGAGTGATCCGGTCCTCCCGTGGGCGGCGGGCGACGAGATTGACGTCAAGCTGATCGAAACGGCGACGGCCACGTTCGACGCCGCAAGCTACGCCAAGACCGAGGGCGACACCTTCGAAGTGACGGTGACGCTGGGCGACCCATTCGCGAACACCCTGACGCTTCCCATCGAGGTCGCCGAGAACGGTGGGGCGGATGCCACGGACTACACAGGCATCCCCGAGAACCTGGTCTTCGCGCCCGGCGAGACCGTGAAGACGTTCACCGTGACCATCGAAGATGACGACTTTAACGACGACGACGAGAGCCTCACCCTCAGCTTCGGCGAGGAGTCCCATATCAGGTCAGGCGGGGCCAACGAGACCGCCACCATCACCATCACGGATACCGACGGCCCGCAGGTGTCGGTGTCGTTCGGGGCGGGCACGTACACGGTCCCGGAGGGCGGCACCCAGTCCGTGACGGTGTCGCTAAGCGCCGATCCGGAGCGCACGGTCGAAATTCGCCTCACGCATATGCCCCAGGGCGGCGCCGGCTCCACCGATTACTCCGGCGTGCCTGCGAATTTGACCTTCAACGCGGGGGAAACTGAGAAGTCGTTCATCTTCACGTCGGCGCAGGACATGGAGGACGACGACGACGAGAGCGTGCTGCTCGGCTTCGGCACGCCGCTGCCGCCGGGGGTGACCGCTGGAACGACGAGCCAGACAACCGTCAGCATCACAGACGACGACGTTCCGCAGGTGACGGTGATGTTCCTGGAGAGCGCGTACAATGTCCCGGAGGGCGGCACCCAGTCCGTGACGGTGTCGCTGAGCGCCGATCCGGAGCGCACGGTCGAAATTCGCCTCACGCATATGCCCCAGGGCGGCGCCGGCTCCACCGATTACTCCGGCGTGCCTGCGAATTTGACCTTCAACGCGGGGGAAACTGAGAAGTCGTTCATCTTCACGTCGGCGCAGGACATGGAGGACGACGACGACGAGAGCGTGCTGCTCGGCTTCGGGACGCTGCCAAGCATGGTGAGCGCGGGAACGCCGGCCACGACCACGGTGAGCATCACCGACAACGACTTCCCGGAGGTGACGGTGATGTTCGGGGCGGACGCCTACACGGTCCCGGAGGGTGGGACCCAGTCGGTGGCGGTAACGCTGAGCGCCGACCCTGAGCGTACGGTGGTCATTCCCCTCACGACGATGCCCCAGGGCGGCGCGGGCTCCACCGATTACTCCGGCGTGCCTGCGAATTTGACCTTCAACACGGGGGACACTGAGCAGACGATCACGTTCAGCGCAACCCATGACACGGAGGACGACGACGATGAGAGCGTGCTGCTCGGCTTCGGCGCGAACCTGCCGCCGGGGGTGACCGCTGGAACGACGAGCCAGACAACCGTCAGCATCACAGACGACGACGTTCCGCAGGTGACGGTGATGTTCCTGGAGAGCGCGTACAATGTCCCGGAGGGCGGCACCCAGTCCGTGACGGTGTCGCTGAGCGCCGATCCGGAGCGCACGGTCGAAATTCGCCTCACGCATATGCCCCAGGGCGGCGCCGGCTCCACCGATTACTCCGGCGTGCCTGCGAATTTGACCTTCAACGCGGGGGAAACTGAGAAGTCGTTCATCTTCACGTCGGCGCAGGACATGGAGGACGACGACGACGAGAGCGTGCTGCTCGGCTTCGGGACGCTGCCAAGCATGGTGAGCGCGGGAACGCCGGCCACGACCACGGTGAGCATCACCGACAACGACTTCCCGGAGGTGACGGTGATGTTCGGGGCGGACGCCTACACGGTCTTGGAGGGTGGGACCCAGTCGGTGGCAGTAACGCTGAGCGCCGACCCTGAGCGTACGGTGGTCATTCCCCTCACGACGATGCCCCAGGGCGGCGCGGGCTCCACCGACTACTCCGGCGTGCCTGCGAATTTGACCTTCAACGCGGGGGAAACTGAGAAGTCGTTCGTCTTCACGTCGGCGCAGGACACGGAGGACGACGACGACGAGAGCGTGCTGCTCGGCTTCGGCGCGAACCTGCCGATTCGGATTACTCAGGGCGTCACTAATGAGGCGACAGTGAGCATCACCGACGACGACGACCCGCAGGTGTCGGTGTCGTTCGGGGCGGGCACGTACACGGTCCCGGAGGGCGGCACCCAGTCCGTGACGGTGTCGCTAAGCGCCGATCCGGAGCGCACGGTCGAAATTCGCCTCACGCATATGCCCCAGGGCGGCGCCGGCTCCACCGATTACTCCGGCGTGCCTGCGAATTTGACCTTCAACGCGGGGGAAACTGAGAAGTCGTTCATCTTCACGTCGGCGCAGGACATGGAGGACGACGACGACGAGAGCGTGCTGCTCGGCTTCGGCACGCCGCTGCCGCCGGGGGTGACCGCTGGAACGACGAGCCAGACAACCGTCAGCATCACAGACGACGACGTTCCGCAGGTGACGGTGATGTTCCTGGAGAGCGCGTACAATGTCCCGGAGGGCGGCACCCAGTCCGTGACGGTGTCGCTGAGCGCCGATCCGGAGCGCACGGTCGAAATTCCCCTCACTCATATGCCCCAGGGCGGCGCCGGCTCCACCGATTACTCCGGCGTGCCTGCGAATTTGACCTTCAACGCGGGGGAAACTGAGAAGTCGTTCATCTTCACGTCGGCGCAGGACATGGAGGACGACGACGACGAGAGCGTGCTGCTCGGCTTCGGGACGCTGCCAAGCATGGTGAGCGCGGGAACGCCGGCCACGACCACGGTGAGCATCACCGACAACGACTTCCCGGAGGTGACGGTGATGTTCGGGGCGGACGCCTACACGGTCCCGGAGGGTGGGACCCAGTCGGTGGCGGTAACGCTGAGCGCCGACCCTGAGCGTACGGTGGTCATTCCCCTCACGACGATGCCCCAGGGCGGCGCGGGCTCCACCGACTACACCGTGCCGTTGAGTGTGACGTTCAACACGGGGGACACTGAGCAGACGATCACGTTCAGCGCAACCCATGACACGGAGGACGACGACGATGAGAGCGTGCTGCTCGGCTTCGGCGCGAACCTGCCGATCCGGATTACTCAGGGCGTCGCTAATGAGGCGACAGTGAGCATCACCGACGACGACGACCCGCAGGTGACGGTGTCGTTCGGGGCGGGCACGTACACGGTCCCGGAGGGTGGGACCCAGTTGGTCACGGTCAACCTGAGCGCCGACCCGGAGCGCACGGTGGTTATTCCCCTCACGACGATGCCCCAGGGCGGGGCGGGCTCCACCGACTACTCCGTGCCGTTGAGTGTGACCTTCAACACGGGGGAGATGTCGAAGACGATCACGTTCAACGCAACCCATGACACGGAGGACGACGACGATGAGAGCGTGCTGCTCGGCTTCGGCGCGAACCTGCCATCGCGGGTGATTCAGGGCGCCCCCAACGAGGCGACGGTGAGAATCACTGACGATGATGATCCAGAGGTAACGGTGATGTTCGCCCAGATGGCCTACACGGTCCCGGAGGGCGGGACACAGTCGGTGACGGTCAACCTGAGCGCCGATCCGGAGCGCACGGTGGTCATTCCCCTCACGACGATGAACCAGGGCGGAGTGGACGCCACCGACTATTCCGTGCCGACGAGCGTGACGTTCAACTCGGGGCAGATGTCGAAGACGATCATGTTCAGTGCAACCCATGACACGGTGGACGACGACGATGAGAGCGTGAAGATGGCCATCGGCACACCGCTGCCATCGCGGGTTACCCAGGGCGCCCCCAACGAGGCGACTGTGACCATCA
Organism: Dehalococcoidia bacterium; assembly: GCA_965197645.1. GTDB lineage: Bacteria > Chloroflexota > Dehalococcoidia > Plut-88900 > Plut-88900. Next base: position 2,962,429 of record OZ240219.1, read on the forward strand.
CCGACGACGACGACCCCTTCGTCGAGGTGCAGTTCGCTCAGAACTCCTACACCGTCCCTGAAGGAGGGACGCAGGCGGTGACGGTCACCCTGAGCGCGGACCCGGAACGCACGGTGGACATCCCCCTGGTGGCCACCGCACAGGGCGGGGCGGACATCACTGACTACTCCGTACCGTTGGGCGTGATCTTCAACTCGGGGGAGCTGTCGAAGACGATCACTTTCAGCGCGACCCATGACACGGTGGACGACGACAACGAGAGCGTGCGGCTCGCCATCGGCGCGATCCTGCCGGCTCGGGTGAGCCGGGGCGCCACCAACGAGACGACGGTGAGCATCACCGACGACGATGACCCCCATGTGACGGTGATGTTCGCCCAGGCCGGCTACCGTGTGGTTGAGGGCGAGACGGTCGCGGTGCGCGTCACGCTGAGCGCGGACCCGGAGCGCACGGTGACCATTCCCCTGGTCGCCACCGGACAGGTCGGGGCGACCACCGACGACTATTCCGGCGTACCGGAGGATTTGACCATCAACGCCGGCGAGACGTCGAAGACATTCGAATTCATGGCGACGGCGGACGAAACCTCCGACACGGGCGAGAGCGTCAATATCAGCTTCGGGACCAGCCTGCCGTCCCGGGTGACCGAGGGAACCCCGAATGAGGCTACGGTGACCATCAAGCAGGTGTCCACGCAGTTCAGCCTGGACTGCACCGGGACCGCAGCGGCGTGGTGCGCCGACGTGGGGTTCTCCGACCAGACCGCCGAGAACTGGGGCCGGGCCAATCTGCGGTACGGCCGGGGTTTGGACCCGGTGGCCAGCCTGAGCAATGACGTATTTCGGTTCCGGGGCGTGGACTACACCGTCTTGAGCATGGAATTGCGGCCGGGAACCCACCCGATCATGCCAAATGCATGGAGCAGGTGGCAGCAGGGCTACTCGAGTTTCCGCATAGTCATCAACTGGGGCCCCAGCTTGCGGGGGGATCCGGTGGAGGAGCACTACCGGGACTGGGTCCTGCACCTGGACGGGCTGGAACTCCCGTTCAAGGACGCCTTTGTGTATAGGAACAACTTCACGTGGGTGGGGGCGGAGTTCCAGCAGATCTTCAACGACTGGACCCCATCGACGGTGACCAAGGTAGGCATCGAAGAGGTGGCGGTGGCAGATCAGGACACCAATCCGCTGCTGCCATGGGCGCCGATGCAGGTGGATGCAACGCCCGAAGGACCCAACGGGCTCCGGATAGATTGGGCCAAGCCGGCTTGGTACACTCCCGGGCTAAACCTTCCCGGACTGCCAGAGCCAACCAAATATATCGTCCAGTGGAAGCTGGCGCCGGTAGGCTGGGGTGATAGCGCCGACGTGTCGCAGCGGGAGATGGCAGCCGGCTCCAATTCCCACTCGTTGACCGTGGATGGTCTGACCGAAGACGCGCTCTACTCGGTGCGCGTCATCGCCGGAAACGATGCCGGCGACGGGCCGCCCTCCGAGGAAACGCTGGGCCGCCCGCAGGACGGCGTCATAGCGCTGCTTGCCAAGACGGTGAATGGGCGGACGCTGACGCTGCGCTTCAGCGAGCGGCTGGATCCGAACGCAGTCCCGGCGGAGACCGACTTCGTGGTCATCGCCGATGGCGGACTGATCGCGGTCGATTCCGTGGCGATCAGCGGCGATGCGGTCACCCTCACCCTGGACCGGGCCGTAACGGCCGCCAACTCCGTCCTGGCGCGCTACGACAAGCCCACCGATCCGTCGGCAGTGTTCCTGCGTGACACCGGCGGCGACCACGTGCAGATTCGCCAGCATTTTGAGTTGTTGCGCGCCGTCAACGCGACACCCCAATCGTCGGTGCAGCCGCTGACCGCGCAATTCGCCAACATGCCGAGCTCTCACGACGGAGCGACCCGTTTCACCTTCGAGATCGAATTCAGCGAGCCGGTCTGGGTGGGCATTGGGCTCCCCAGGGACGACATGCTGGAAGTCACGGGGGGCACGGTCATCAGCGCGCCCTGGAAGGACCGGCGCACGGACAAGGTGACCGTCCATGTCCAGCCTGACACCACGGGCGACATCGTCATTGTCCTGGCCGGCAACCGGGTCTGCGCAGGGATAATCGGCTCCGGCGACCTACCCGATGACCCGGTCGCGGGCGCTCCATGCGCCATCGGGAACCGTATGCTGACCAACGATTCCACCATGACGATTCCGGGCCCTTCGTCATCAGGCCAGCAAGTTGTGGAGAACACCCCGGCCGAAGGCGAGCCGCGCATCGATGGAGTCCCGGAGGTGGGGCAGACGCTGTCGGCCGACACCACGGGCATTGTGGACGTCGACGGCCTGGATGACGTTGTCTTCCGATACCAGTGGCTGGCCGACGGCGCGGTGATCGCCAGCGCCACCGGCGCCACCTACACCGTAGTGTCCGGAGACGTGGGCAAGGCCATCAGGGTGCGGGTCGCCTTCACCGATGACGGGGGCAACGAGGAGACGCTGACCAGCGCGCCAACCGTGGTGACGGCGGCGGGCCTGCAGCTCCAGTCGGCCACAGTGGATGGTGTCACCCTGATGCTGACCTATAGCGAGGTCCTGGACAACGGGGTCACGCTGGGGACGACTCTCTTCGCCGTGAACGTGAACGGGTCACCCCGGTCGCTCTCCGGCGTCGCGGTTGGCGGATCCAACGTGCTATTGCTTCTGTCCTCGGCGGTGGAGGCCGGGGACACGGTGACGGTGGACTACACCGCGCCCAACGGCCCCGATTTCATCCGGGACACCCTCGGCAGGAAGGCGGCCTCCTTCAGCGGGCAGGCGGTGACGAACGACACCGCCGTTTCAGGAGGCGGGAGGTCGGACCCGGCGGAAGCGCCCGGCGCCCCGGACAGCCTGGAGGTGGTCCGGTATGAGAGCGGCAAGCTGAGGGCCTCCTGGGACGCCCCCGATTCAGACCCCGCTCCCACCGGGTACACCGTCCAGTGGAAGGAGTCCGCGGACTCCTGGGCGGACTTGGACGACGTCTCCGAGGCCAATGTGAAGGAGACCTCCCACGTCATCACGGGGCTGACCGACGGCGTGGAGTACGCCGTCCGGGTCATGGCGCGCAAGGGCGACGCCGAAAGCACCCCCTCCGGGGAGGTCGCGGCCACGCCCCAGGAGACGGAGCCGCCCGCGCCATCGTCGGCCTCGGTGGACGGGGCCACCCTCACCATCATCTTCGACGAGCCTCTGGACCCTGGCGAGACGCCGGCCAAGTCCGCCTTCGCGGTGACCGCGAGAGACGTCGGCTGGGGCGTGGAAACCGTTGCGGTGTCGGGAAGCGGGGTGACCATCACCCTTGCGGCGGCGGTGTGCGCCGGCGACGCGGTATCGGTGGGTTACACGGCCCCTGCGGACGCGTCGGCGGTCCGGCTGCAGGACCTGGCGGGCAACGCCGCGGCATCCTTTAGCGAGTGGCAGGTGACCAACAACACCGGGGCGGCGGGCCAACTGACTGCGTGCGCCCGCGGCGTGCCGGCATCCCACGACGGGAGTGCCTCATTCACCTTCGAGCTGCGTTTCAGCGAGGAGTTCTCCATCAGCTACAGGACCCTGCGGGACCACGCCTTCACGGTGACCGGGGGCGAGGTGGTCAGGGCAAAGCGGCTTGAGAGGGGCAAGAACGTCAGGTGGGAGATCAGCGTCAGACCGGACGGAAACGGCGCCGTAACCATAACGCTGCCTGTCACGACGGACTGCGAGGACGAGGGTGCCATCTGCACCGGGGACGCCAGGATGCTGTCCAACCGGGTGGAACTGACCGTCGGCGGTCCAGACGGATAGGCCGGGTGGGTGGAGAGCGCTGGGCCTTCCAGGCAACAAGAAAACAGGATACATGGATGAATCGGTGAGGCAAGCGTCCCACCGGCAACCGTAACGCCCTAGGGCCGAGGCGAACAGGAAAGGGGACGCTTGCACGCGGATTGGAGAGAGTCACCAGGGCGGCGGCCTCCCCCAAGGCTGCGGGTTGGACCGACTGCGGGCGCTTGCGTTCCGCACGCCGTCCCGCCTGGGGTTTCCGTCCTGCGGAAGGACCGGACATCCCCGTAGGAGGGAGCTTGCAGCCGTCTTCCGGAAGGACCGCCGATTCCATGCCTCGACAACGCATCCACCACAGCAGAGTGACCTACCAGGTCCCCCACGACTTCCCGGAGCGGCTGGAGCGATTCAAGGAGGAGTCGGGCCTGTCGTGGTCGGAGATCGCCCGTCGTCTCGACGTCCATCACGAGACGCTGCGGCGCTGGAGGAAGGGTCGCGCTCGCCCCACCACCGCTTACGGTAGATACCGCCATCTTCGAGATGTCGCTCGGCAGCCTGTCGGCGCACCAAGGACTCGCGATTCCTGTAGTGTGACGTGTAGGGACGGTGGAACGTAGGGAGCGTCTCGCCATTGGGGCTTCACTCTCTCTGCGTCTCCCCCTTGGGCATCCGGTAGCCGACGCGAGGCTCGGTGAAGATGTAGGTGGGATTGTCGGCGTCGTCGCCCAGCTTGCGGCGGAGGCTGCTAACGATGGTCCTCATGGCGCGAACGTCGCTGTCGGTCTTCTCCCCCCACACCCGTTGCAGCAGATGCTCGTAGGTCAACACCCGTCCTCCGTTCGCCGAAAGCTCGGCGAGCAGCCGGTACTCGATGGCCATCAGCTGGAGCGGACGGCCTGCGAGCGTCGCCCGGCGTTCGCCGTAGTTGACCACAAGGCCGCCCATCACATACGGCTCTGACGACTCGGCCGCCGCCCGCTTCCGCAGGGCCGCCCTGATCCTCGCCGCAAGCTCAGTTGGAGAGAAGGGCTTGGCGACGTAATCCACGGCCCCCATGTCCAAGGCCCTGGCAACAAGCTGGTCCTGTCCATAGGCGGACAGGAAGATCACCGGCACGTCCACCGTCTCCAGGATGTCCCTCATCAACTCGATCCCGTCGGCGCCCGGCAGCATCATGTCGAGCAGGACAAGATCGGGCTTCTCGTCTGCCACGAGGCGGAGCGCCTCTCCCGGGTCACCAGTCACCAGCGGCGCATAGCCCGCCCTGTTGAGTGCGTCGCCGACGTACCTGAGCGCCTGGGGGTCGTCGTCCACCGCGAGGACGCGCACCGGTTGACCCGCCTCCCCCACCGCTCGCCGTGAGGAGCGGACCGAGCGCGGGGTGGGGATGCTCGCCGTGCCGCTACCGGACTCTTCGACAGACGGAAGCGTGAAGGTGAACCGCGCTCCCATGCCCGGCCCCTCGCTCTCGGCCCATATCCGGCCCCCGTGCGCCTCCACTATCCCCTTGCAGATGGCGAGACCCAGGCCCGACCCGAGGACACCGCTTCCGCGTTCGTCGCCCTCGATCCGGGTGAACTTCCGAAACAGGAAGGGCAGCTGCTCGGAGGGTATGCCCCTGCCCTCGTCGGCCACCGAGACCGCAACGTAAACGCCCTCCCGCACGGCGGTCACCGTGATGACGGACGACTCCGAGGAGTGCCGGGCGGCGTTGGACAGGAGGTTGCCCAGGACCTGCACGATGCGCAGCCGGTCCGCCATGACCAGGGGCAGGTCGGGTCCGATCTCGATGGCCAGGTTGTTCCTTCCCCCGGCACTGATGAAGGCGCTCCTTGCCCGGTCCACCAGCGCCGCCACCTCCGCAGGCTCCGGGGCGACCGGCAGCGTGCCCGTCTCGATGCGCGCCACGTCCAATAGGTCGGCCACCAGGTCGTGCATGTGGTCGGCCTGCTCCTCGATGATGCGGAAGAACTGCCGGACCACTGCGGGATCCATGTCGGTGGACGAACCCAGCACCGTTGCCGCGGAGCCCTTGATGGAGGTCAGCGGCCCCCGCAGCTCGTGGCTCACCATCCCCAGGAACTCGGCGCGCAGCCGCTCAAGCTCCTCCAGGGCCGTCATGTCCTGGAGGGTGACGACCACCGACTCCAGCTCTCCCTCCGCCGAGAGGATGGGCGTGGCGTTGATGATGGTGGTGACGCTCCGCCCGTCGGGGACCTGCATCACGATCTCCTCGGCCCGCACCGTCTCCCCCGTGCTCAGCGCCTGCGCTATCGGGAACTCTTGCAGCGAAATCTCCCGCCCGTCGGCTCGCCGGTAGGTCAGCGTCTGAAGCAGCTCCTCCGCCGACTGGTCGGGGTTGCGCAGGCCGTCGACGATCCTCCTCCCCTCGCGGTTGAGCGACGACGGGGCTCCGGTCTTCGCATCGAAGACCACCACGCCCACGGGACAGGTGTTGACGAGGGTCTCCAGGTCGGCCCTGGCCCGCTGCTCCTCCCTGTGCCTGCGGGCGTTGGTAATGGCCATCGCCGCCTGGGACGCGAACATCAGCAGCGTGTCCTCGTCCTCCTGGGTGAACTCAAGGCCGCCCTCCTTGTCCGATAGATAGAGGTTGCCGATGTGTCGCCCCCTGTGACGGATGGGCGCGCCCAAAAAGCCTTGCACCGGCCCCAGGGGAGGGCCGATCTCCGGCAGGCCCGCCGCCGTCGTGTAGGCGGAGAAGTCCGCCAGCCTGAGCGGTTCCGGAATCATGCTCAGGTAGGCGAAGAACTCCGGTCCCCCCGGCAGGTCCACGAACCGCTGGCGCTCTTCGGCGGTCATGCCGGAGGTGATGAATGACGTCAGCTCCCCTGCCTCGTCGAGGGCGGTAAGGCCGCTGATCCTCGCGCCGGTGAGGGAGCGAGCTGCGTCCACCACCTCTTGCAGGACGGTATCGAGGTCGAGGTCCTCGGTGATGCGGACGCCCGCCTCACTCAGTCCGGAGAGGCGGTTCCGCAGGGTTTCTATCTCCCGTTTCAGGCTGTCTGCTGGCTCCAATGCGCCACCTCGCTTGTGCTCCCAAGCCCGCGTCTACGAACCGGCTGGAATTGGGACAACTGGGGCAATTCTAGCATTTTGGGCCAAAGTTGATAAGACATTACGGAAAACACGTCGAAAGTTGATAGCGAGTTGATACGCGTGCGGTATAGTGGGGTATGACTTTGCCCGATTGAGGGAGATATTCACTTGGCGTTCGACAGGCCGATACCTGCAACAGAGACAGCGGGCGCACCGGCGGCGTTAGCCGCCGTGCCGACCGCGCTTGAGGCCGTCTTCGCCCGCTGCGTGTTCGCACAAATGTTCCCCCCCCCCCCCCGATTTTCGTCGCCAGCCCGTAACCGGGCCTCTCTACTTCGCTTCAATCCCCCTCGTCTCCGCCGCGTCGCCGCACGCCCGGAGCACAAGCCGCTTTCGCACGGCGCACCCAGCGCCCCTGGGGAATGGGCAGGTCCCTTGCCGACCGACTTCGCCCGTCCGCCGTCTCTCATACCAACCGCCGCCCTCAACGCCCCACTAGGCGCGCGCCCGTGGGTACCCAACCTTGCGTATCGACGCAGGCTCACGCCAGCGGCCCCGTTGGACGGAGGCCCGGCGACGGCCATGCGCAACACACACCAGGAGGATAAACGATGACTCTCACCAGTAGGTCCAGACTCCTTATCCGGTTCACCGTTCTGGCTGCGTTGGCCATAGGCATCGTCATGCTGGCCCTCTCCTCCACCGGCTCGAATACGGTGGGGGCGCAGCAAGGCACCCTTCCCGATAAGCCCACGGGAGTCGTCGTCACGGCGACGCACGACTCGGTTTCCCTCACATGGGAGGACCCCGCCGACAGCACCATCACCCACTATCAGATATTCCGGCGCGACCGCGCCGTCCACGATCCGGGCGAGTTCGTAGAAATAGACTCCAACACCGGCTCGGCGACGACCAGCTACACGGATGCCAACGTGGAGCCGGAGGGCAGCTACGTGTACCGGGTGAAGGCGGTCAACCAGCACGGGGCCAGCACGTGGTCCAATTTCGTCCGGGCCGACACCCCAGCCGCCCCCACTCCGCCCCCTACGCCGACACCAACACCAACGCCGTTGACCGCCTCGTTCGAGGACGAGGCCGAGACCCACAACGGCGCAGTGTCCTTCACCTTCCGTATCGAATTCAGCGAGGCCATCTCCATCAGCTACAAGACCCTCCGGGACCACTCCCTGGACGTGACCGACGGGTCAGTTACCCAAGCCAGGCGGGTGAATGGGAGCAGCAGTCTCTGGGAGATCACTGCCGAGCCCGACTCAGGCGCCGACGTGGCCATCACTCTGCCGGTCACCACCGACTGCGGCGACCAGGGAGCGGTCTGCACATCCGACGGAAGGAAGCTCTCCAACGAAGTGAAGCTGACCGTGACCGGCCCGGATGCGCCGGAGCCGACACCTACCCCGCAGCCCAACACACCGGCCACCGGCGTTCCCACCGTCAGCGGCACGGCCCGGGTGGGACAGACGCTGGAGGCGTTCACCAACGGCATATCTGACGCCGACGGGCTGGACGACGTGGCCTACAGCTACCAGTGGCTGGCTGACAACGCCGACATCGCAGGGGCTATGGGCAAGACCTACACGCTAGTGGCTGCCGACCAGGGCACGACCATCACGGTCCGTGTGACCTTCGACGACGACGCCAATAACGAAGAATCGCTCACCAGCGTGGCGACGGCCTCCGTCGCCGCGGCATCGGTTCCCGCCGACGTACAGGAAGCGCCGGCGTTCGCCGAGCGGGGCTACGTCTTCAACCTGGCGGAGAACACCGACGGCAGCACGAACCGGGTGTCGCTGGGCACGGTCTCGGCGACGGACCCGGAGGGTGCGGCGCTGACCTACAACATCGAGGGCGGCAACGCCTCGGGCCTGTTCGAGATCGACGCCGCGAGCGGTGAGCTGTTCTACACCGGCGCGGGCGAGGACTACGAGGCGGGCGCGGGGCCGTTCGAGCTGACGGTGCAGGCGAGCGACGGGGACCTCGCCACCCACACGATCGTGGTGGTCACCGTCAGAGACGTGCAGGAGGCGCCGGCGTTCGCCGAGCAGAGCTACGCCTTCGACCTGGAGGAGAACTCGTACGGCAGCGCGACGTGGGTGTCGCTGGGCACGGTCGCGGCGACCGATCAGGAGGGCGCGGCGCTGAGCTACAGCATCGAGGGCGGCAACGCCGCAGGGCTGTTCGAGATCGACGCGGCCAGTGGCGAGCTGTTCTACACCGGCGCGGGCGAGGACTTCGAGGCGGGCACGGGGCCGTTCGACCTGACGGTGCGGGCGAGCGACGGAGACCTCTCGATGGACACCGCCGTCACCGTCAGCGTCACCGATGTGCAGGAAGCCCCCAAGAGCGTATCCGAGCCCGACGGCGAGGACTTCTCCGCGAACAAATCCACGGACGGCCGGGTGGCGGTCGGCGACAGCGCCACGGGCGACATCGGCACCCCGAGAGACCGCGACTGGTTCGCCGTCGAGCTGGTGGCGGGCGGGGAGTACAGGTTCGACCTGATGGGCAGCCCGACGGGCGACGGCACGCTGTTCGATCCCGATCTGCGCGGCATCTACAACAACAAAGGGAGATTCATCCGAGGAACGATGGACGAGGACGGCGGCACGGGCTTTAACAGCCGGGAGACGTTCACGCCGGACCAGGATGGCACCTACTACGTGGCAGCAGGCGGCCACGGAAGAGAGCAGGGCACTTACACGCTGTCGGTGACGCTAGTGGAGGCGCCGCCGGTCAAGGGTATTGAGGTGGCGGACGCCGAGGCAACCGAAGGCTTGGACGCGCAGATCCTGTTCCGGGTGACGCTGGGCCGCGCCCCGTCCGAGCCGGTGACGGTCAGCTACGCCACGGCGGACGGGACGGCGGTAGCGGGGGAGGACTATGAAGCGACCTCCGGCACGCTGACCTTCGCCGCCGGCGAGACCGAGCAGACGGTGGCCGTGACGATCATCGACGATGCGGTGGAGGACAGCGGCGAGACGTTCCGGCTCGTGCTGAGCGGCCCAGCGGGGGCGGAACTGGCGGATGCCGAGGCGACCGGCACGATCCTGAACATCGACGAGTCGGTCTCCGAGGGGAGCTCCGACCTGCCCGCCGACACCTCGACGAGCGGCGTCGTGGCGTTGGGCGGGTCGGCCACGGGAAATATCGCGTCGGAGGAGGACGCGGACTGGTTCAAGGTCGAGTTACAGGTGGGTCAGACCTACCAGATTGATCTCGAGGGCTTGCCGACGGGCCAGGGGACGAATGAAGATCCCATTCTGGGCGGCATCTACGATAGGAATGGCGAGCAGATCCCCTTCTATTGGGACTCTAACAGTGGCAAAGGGACGAACGCCCGCCTGTACTTTCAGCCGGAGGCGAACGGAAATTATTACATCGCGGCCATTAGCAAAGAAAGAACCTCGCGCTCAGAGGGATCCCCGACCGGAACCTACCGGCTCTCCTTGACGGACGTGACGGATACGGAGATACCCGCCAGCACCGCCACCGCCGCGAGCGTCGCCGTGGGCGGCACCGCGACCGGGGAGATCGAGGCGTCGGGCGACCAGAACTGGTTCCGGGTCGAGCTCGATGCCGGCACGACCTACCTGATCGAGCAGAGGGGCGTCATTGGGTTCCTGGACGACCCGTGGATCATACCCGACGGAACAAGACGTTGCACCAGCTGTGGCTGGGACGAGGACTGGAGGGGAGAAGATTTGCCGGACCACGGGACCTTGGTGACCCCGCTCATTCGCGGCATTCGCGACGTGGACGGCAATCTGATCGCGGGCACAGCACAAACCGATTTGCTGATCTTGTGGCTTCATCACTCCAGCGGCAACGAAAGCAAACCCTACTACGTCGGCCGGGTCGAATTCACCCCGGAGCAGACGGATACCTACTACATCGTCGCCGGCGCGCACACCGGCTACACGGGCACCTACGAGGTGTCGGTGAAAGAACCAGTATATAGCGCCACCATGACGGCGGGGAGCAGCACAGCCTCTGCAGTCACGTTCGGCTGGGACGGCGACAGCACCTTCTTGGAAGGCGATGCCCTCACTGATGCCGATTTCGAGTATGAGAATGAAACGTACGAACTCTCCACCATCCTTATCAACACCAACAACGGCAGGCTCGGAATGGTTATTGACGCCACAAACAGTGGCAGCATATCGGACGCGGCCGTCCGTAGTGTCATGGCGCTCCACGTCGACGGCGTTGCATTCGCCCTGGGGGATGCTAGCTATACCCTACTGAGCTCCGGCGGACACTCTCTGACCTGGGATAACTCCGGCTTGACCTGGTCTGCCGGCGATACCGTGCAGTTGGAGATGTGGGTGACCGAGTAGGGAGGCGGCGTGCCGTTGAAGCGGCTGCGCCCGCGGGGCCTGAAGACGCAAAAAGGGCAGCACACATGGGAAGTCCGGGCGGGGCGGCGGTCCCGCCCGGACAACGGATTCGCCCAATTCCAGGAGTGGACAGACGGCGGGAGCGTCCTGGCGAGTCCCTGTGGAAGGACCGGCCAGATGCCGAGACAGCGCATACACCACACCAGAGTGACCTACGACTTCCCCGACGACTTCCCTGAGCGGCTCGTGCGGTTCCAGGAGGAGTCGGGGCTGTCGTGGGCGGAGATCGCCCGTCGACTCGGCATCCATCCCTACACCATGAGGCGCTGGGTCCTGGGCCGGGCACGCCCCAGCATGCGTCATATGATGGCCCTGCTTGAGCTGGCCGAGGAGTTGGGCCTCGCCCACCTGTTCACCGACTGAGCCTGTGCAACAACCCGCGACGGCAGGGCCTGAAACGCAAAGAAGGCGACACACATGACCGCAAGGGGTAGCACACCGAATCGTGGTGTGCTACCCCCGGACTCTCTATGCGGCAGCCGGTTCCGGCTGCTTGAGCATGGCGGAGTAGCCCGGCATCAGGACGGGCGTCATCGACAACCGGCCCGCGCCGTCGTACCCGGCGCGGTAGGCGTACTCCGCCTTCGCGCCCCAGGGCACCCGGCCGCCGACCCGGACGGCGGGGCCTCCGGACCTGCCGCGGCGCCCCGGCCCGCCCGCGCCGTGCACCACCATGCCGCTCCGCTCGCCCTTCCGCCAGCCCAGCACCTTCAGCTCGGCGGGCATGACCCGCTCCTCCGACTTCGCGCGCCGGAACAGCACGGCGTGCAGCCTCTTCAGCACGCCCGCCGACGGGGTGGACTTGCCGTTCATGATCTGGGAGAGGTACGAGGAGCTGATGCCTGCGCGCCGTGCGACCTCGTTCTGGCTGAACCCGTGAGCGTCCATGTGGTCCCACAGGGCCTTCGGGTCGACGCAGGCAAGCTGCGCGGACGCGACCGTCGCCTCGGCCTCCAGCGCCGCCTCGACCAGCGCCTGGACCCTCACGCCCATGCTCTGGCGGCCCCGTGACACCATCGACATGTAGCTGGCGGACACGCCGACCCGCTCGGCCAGCTCCCGCATGGTCATGCCCAGGGCGCGGGCGCGCTCCCGGACGTAGCTGCTCTGCCCGCTCACCACGCTCGCCGGGCGGTTGGAGCACCGTGCGGGCGCGATCTTGGCCGGGGCCTTGAGCGCCGACTCGATCCGGGTCTGGACCTTGACGCCCATGTTGACGCGGCCACGGGCCACCCCCGACATGTATCCGTAGGACACCCCGGCGCGGTCGGCCAGGTCCCGCATGGTCAATCCCATCTCGCGGGCGCGCTCCCGGATGAAGCTGCTCTCGCCGGTCACGGCGCCGCCCTGTCGGTAGACGGTCCCCTGCCCGGGGACCTCTCCCAGGACCGCCATTACCTTCTGGCGCATCTTGGGAGTCCACGGCCTGCCCCCGTTCGCAAACTGCGACAGGTAGCCCGCGCTCACGCCCATCATGGCCGCGAGCTCCTTCATGGTGAGCCCCCGCCGCCTCGCCGCAGCCCTGAGCTCGCTCTCCGCCGTCCTCGTTCCGGTTGCCATCGTTGCCGTCGTCATCGGTCCGTCCTCCTTCTGTTGTGATGTGTTGCCTTTGGCCTGCGCCCGCTTGCGGGCAAAGAAGAAGGGCCGTCCCCGATGAACGAGGACGACCCTTGTGAATGGGGATGTGTGGTGAGAGCCGGAGGCCCCGCCGTCAACGGCGATGGACCTCGTTGACGTGCATAGCCGCCTCCTTTCAGGTGTTGACCCGTGCCGGGCATCCGTGGCGCGGGCCGTTCGTGATGGGACTGGTTGACGCTGGACGCACTCCGCCCACGGTCGGATGCCGGACGCGGAAGACGGAGGGGGAGTGAGAGAAGACGCAGCTCGGCCCAGAGCCTGCCCCGTACTTGATACGGGGGTGATTCGTCGGGGAATCGACTCCGGGGGAGCTGCTATGAGGGGAGCGGCCGGCCTACGACTTCATCGCAGACCAGCGCATGAGAGAAGACGCAGTTCGCGCAGGGCGCAAAACGTCCGTGGGGGAAGCTGCGAGGCGTGAAGCGGCCAGCCTGCTCGGAACGGCAGACCGGCGCATGTCGAAGGTGCGGCCCGGCTCCGTGTCAGCCATGCCGCGGGCATGAGGAGCCGGTCGGGGCGACAGACCTGTCTGCAAGAGGCAGGCGCACTCCGACCGACTGGTTGAGGACGAGGCGCGGGGAGCGCTCCGTCCCTGGTGCCCAGCGGGAGAAGCGATCAACTCCAAGCGCCGGACCAGAGTCCAGCGGGAGAAGCGATCAACCCCAGCCGCCAGACCGGTGCCCGACGTGTGAAGCGATCAACTCCAACGCGCCGGACGGGTGTCCAGCGGGCGAAGGACCAACGTCAACTCCGACCCGCAGGACTGGACCGATGACGAAGGACCAGCGTCAACTCCGTCGTTTCGGCCCGCGCTGCCTGCGAAGGACCAACGTCAAACTCCGCTTCAGCAGCATTCCCTCTTGGGCGACTCTACGGTCATGCCCGTGCAACAGGGAGATCACGCACCCAGGTTTCTATGGCGGGAAACCTTGGAGAAAGCCAAACAGTGAAGTCATTATCGCCGCGCACGACGCCGCAGGAGAGGGCCGGGGAGACCCCTTTGCCGAAACTGCCGCCAAATCGTTCACAAAAGTTAAGTGGCAACCCCGTGACCGCCCGGACCGGCTACCGCCACAACAGTCCGAAGGTCAGCCTGTTCAGAAGCTCCCGCTTTCTGATCGCTCTCCGCGTGTCGAAGAGCGCGGTCCTGCGCCAGTTGGTCTGCCCGCTCCGGTCCAGGCCCCGGAGGGGCTGCCTCTCCGGGGGAAGCGTCATGTCGTGCTCTTCCAGCAGCGTCAGCTCCACCGCCAGCAAACGCTCCTTCTCCGCCAGCCACGCAAGGCCCCTGCCCTTCGTGGAGTGCGAGTCCTTCAGCCCCCGCCACTCGACGACCAGCGGAAAGGCGTCGCCGAACACATCCTCGTCGTCGGGGGCGGGCTCCCGCGTCACGAGGTCGGGGTACTCCCGCCGCACCCTCGGCCTCGACGCAGGCTTCCTTCCGCCGTCCGGCGCACCGGCCTCCGATTTGCCTGAACCTGGCTGGGAGCGACCGGCGCCGGCATGACCGGCCCCGGTCCCCTGGGCGCCGCTTCGCTTCAACGCTCCGACCTCGCCCTCGACGGCTGCCATCCTCCTGCGCATCTCCTTGCCCAGCGCATCCACCTCGCTCGCCAGCCCCTTCTCCAGCGCCTCGACCCGTTCCTCCAGCCCGTCGTTGCGCTCCCGCTGACGTGCCGCCGCCGACCCGACGCCCTCCTGCAACGCACGCTCCAGGGCGTGACGCGCCCGCCGGGACAGCCTCCCGGTCGTCGCGCAGGTGGTCACCGTCCGGCGGTCCAACTCCAGCACCCGCGCCGCGCCTCTGTAGCCCTTCTCCCGCACCAGCTCTTGCAGCAGCGTCATCAGCCGCATGTGGTGCACGTTCTCAACGTCCCTGCTCTTCTCGATGCCGTGCTCCGTGGTTCTCATGGCTCATCCTCCTTCTCTCGACTCGACCATAGCCTCCGACCCCGATTCCGGCCCCTCTCGACCCCTGGCACAAAAACGGGCCACTCAGGAAGGGGCTATGTGCCAGAGGCCCCGCACCGGCAGTGGCACAAAATGGCCCGTTCCAAGCTGCGACTTGTACCAGCCGACCGGAACCGGCCCTTTCACAAAGTGTTCACTGATTACCCTCCTGTAGGGGGGGAGATGTACCACCTTCCAGGTAGGAAATGACCCACATGCACCACTCCGGTACAAAACCCCTTTTCCTGTACACCCCCAATACTGCACGAAAAAGTCCGCCGAAAAGAGGGCCTATAAGGGCGCGCAAGTGTGCGCGGCCCTATGGGGGAGCGGGCCTATGAGGGCGCGCAGAAGTGCGCGGCCCTATGGGAGGTCTTTTTTCTCGTTTGATTTGTTCACACTCTTTTGCGAATGCCGCGGTCCGGTGAACCGCAGCAAACCGCAGGGAGGTGAACGAGTTGGCGCTGAAATCGAAACTCCGGTCCGCAAGGCGGCTACTGCCCCTGGCATCCGCGCTGCTACTGGCGGCGCTCCTGGCAATCCCCGCTAGCAACTTAGCCCTGGCTCAAGCCCCGCCCGGCGACGAGCTGACCCTCGTCAACGCCGAGCGGGATTTCGTCGAGCGCAAGGGCGGCGGCGAGTTCGTGGCACGCCCCGTCTTCGACCGCAAGATCGTGGACCTCTTCTACGCGGTGAGGGACGCCGACACCGGCGACTGGATCACCGCCATGTACCGGGTCAAGGGGGGCGAGAAGAAGCGGAGCGACGGCTGGGAATACTCCTGGGAGTACCCCGACCTGGACGAGCACCCCGAGCTCGACCGCGACCGGGCCTACCTGCTGGTGATGCTGGCCGTGGCCGAGGACGGCAAGCGGGGCGAGTTCTACGCCGTCGTCCCCATCCACCAGCCGGGCCGCATCTGGGACAAGATTCTGAGCGCACTCAACCCGGCGCGGTGGGCGAGGGCCTTCGCCGGCTGGGTGATCGAGGGAGTCCACGGGACCCTCTGCGGCGTGGTGGAGAGAGCGAGCGGCGAGGACGCCGACAACTGCCGGAGGGAGTCCGGCAGATGAGCGACATCCTCACCGGCACCCCCGCAGACCTCACCTACGCCCACGACCTGGTGCGCCAGGCGTGGATGGTCGTCTGGACCGTCACCTCCGGCGCGCTGGTGGTCATCCTCGGCTGGATGGGGCTGAGCTTCATCATGGCCGAGCACCTGGGGACCCGTCAGACGGGCTGGCGGGAGATGGTCCCCCGCCTCGTCTTGGGACTGGTGGCCGCCGCATCGTCCCTCTGGTGGTGCGCCCTGGTCCTGGACGTGGCCGACGCCGTGTCCGGGTTCATCGCCGTCTCCCTCGACGTGACGGCGGGAGACATGCTCCGCTCCACGCTTCGCACCCTGATGACGGCGGTCAACGCCGGGAGCGTGGGCATGGCGCTCTTGCTGGCGGTCCTCTACCTGGTCTACGGCTTCTTCGTCCTCTACGTGATCGTCCAGATGGTGCTGCGGCTGGCCCTCATCGACATCCTCCTGGCCCTGGCCCCGATTGCGTTGGGGCTGTGGATATTGCCCCACACGGCGGGATGGGGCCGCCACTGGCTGCGGCTCTTCATGACGACGGTGTTCCAGCAGGCCATCCAGCTCATCGCGCTGGCGCTTGGGTTCGGCTTCCTGAAGGAGTTCGCGGGGATAGCGGCCTTCGAGCCGGTGCAGGACCTGATCTGGAAGCTGCTCATGTCCCTGGCCTTCGTCTACATGGCAACCCGCGTCCCGTCGATGCTCGGCAATCACGGCACCTTCGACTCCTGGCTCTCGATGCTCTACTTCGGCATGAACCTGCCCTCGTCGCTGATGCGTTCGGCCCGGACCATCGGCTTGGTGGCGGGCGGCGCGGCGGGAGGGCCGGGAGGCATGGCGGTGGGAGCGATGGTGGCCAGCGCGGGCGTTTCGGCCGCCGCCAGCGGCCTCAGCTCGGCGGCTTCGATGGCGACCCCATCGGCAGGCGGGGGAGACGGCGGCGGCGAGCCCAGGAGCAGCGGCGAGTAGCCGCAATACCACGACGGAGGCGGAGAGATGTGCAGCTAAACGGAGCTTACGGACACCGACCGATAGAGACGAGCAAAGCACTCGAATCGAGAGAGGAGAAAGAAGGAATGGAACAGCTGACTCAGACCATATCGAACCTGGTGGGAATCCTGCTGGGCGTCGTGGGAGCGATAGGCGTCGGCTTCTTCATCTACGGCGCGTACCTGTACCTGACGGCATCGGGAGCGCCCCACCAGATGGAGCGCGGCAAGAGCGCCATGATGACCGCCCTGGCGGGCATCGTCCTGGCCCTGGTCGCCTACGGCGTGGTGGAGCTGGTGATGAACGCCGTCGTGGACCCGGGAATCGACATCGACGACGTGCTGCCCGAACCCGAAGCGCCGGACGCACCCGCCGACGGCTAGGCGGACGTGAGAAGGGAGGAAAAAGACATGAGAGAACACGAGGTACCGACTCACGTTCAGGCCGAGGACCGGGTGCTGCTGGGATTCACCTTCCCGCAGGTCGTTGCGGTGGTGGCCGTGTGCGCCCTGTCCTACGGGGCCTACCGCTACGCCCCCATAGGCCCGTCCGAGGTGCGCATGGCCCTGGCCGTCGTCTTCGGACTGGTCGGCGTGGCGATGGTGGTGGGCAAGATAGGCGGTCGGCGGCTGCCCCTGGTGGCCGCCGACCTGCTGAAGTACCGGCTGGGGGCGCGGCTCTACGCCGGACAGATCGCTCAGCTGGTGAGAAGCGAGCCGCCCGCGCCGGCGCAGCCGGTGAAGAGCGGCCCCGGCCCGCTGAGCCTGATGGCGAAACGCGCCGGACGCGGGCTGGGAAGGTTGCGCAAGCCGCGCAAGAAGACCCGCAAGAACACGGAGCGCCGCAATGGGCGCATGCGCTGGTTCGGCAAGCGCAGGGGGAAGGACGGGGGGAACCACCACGGCCAGGACCACCGGGTCGAGACCCTGGAGACGAGGAATCGGAAGCCCCGCGTGGGCTGGATTCCGGTCGTGGCCCTGGCCGTCCTGATGGCGGCTGTCGTGGCCGTCCCCCAGGCGGCGCTGGCCGACGACCACGAGCCCTGGCGGAACGAGGTCGACTTCGAGGTCACCGAGCCTGTCCCCGGACGGCGGATATTCGTCGAGGCCCTCACCGTCTCCGGCGACCGGGCCGCCGTCACGCTGAGGGCGGCAACGGACATAGACATCCGGGTGCGGGCCTTCGGTGGGCCGCAGGGCACGTGGCTGCGCTTCTGGGGTTCGGCAACCCTGGCCCAGGGGGAGCGCATCGACTATTCGCTGCCCCTCCACGGTCCCGCGCCGTCCTTCACCGTGTCCTGGGAGGACACCCTCGGCCTGGCCGGGGCGCTGACCTTCGAGGAAGCACAGCTTCCCTTCCCCCTGCCGGTCGTGGAGGGGGAGTTGTGCGACCTTCGCATGACCTCCCTGGGCTGGACGCCCGGAGCGGTCAGCGGCGTCATCGAGTCCGAGTGCGCCGCCGCCGTCGAGGAGGCCGTCGAGCTTCAGACGGTAGCCGGACACGAGAGCGTCACCGAGACCGCGCTCATGGACGCCCAGGTGACGGCAATCGTCGGGACTCTCTCCGCTGCGACGGGAGCGTCGCAGACCAGCGTCCCCTTCGTCCCCAACGGCGAGACGAGCTTCCGGCTCGGCGTGCCCGCAGGCGAGGCGATTCACGCCGTGAGCGTGGACGTGAGCCTGGAGGCAAGCCTGAGCATCCCCATCCCCCCGCTGACGCAGCTCATCCACCACCCGGAGCGGGTCGAACACGTCACCAGGACCGTGCACCTCCATCGCCCGGGGGACAGCGACTCCGACAGTGAGACGGCGACGGCCACCTGCGAGGACGGCGCCACGGCGTCCGCCACCGCGACGGCCTACGCCTACGTCCCCAGCGCCACCATCGCCAGGGAGGTGACGGTGACCATAGTCCACCCGGAGCACGTCAAGGCGGAGACGGTGGAGCGGTCGCCCATCACGAGGACGAGGAGCGAAACGCTGGCTCTGGCGTCCGGTGTCGGCAGCGACGACACCTTCGCCGTCCTGGTCCTGCCGGAGCCCGAGCCGGTGGACCCGCCCGCGGAGCAGGAGCCCGCGGACGGGCTGCGCGGCTGGTTCGAGGCGCTGGGCTGGGAGTGGCCCTGGTGAGACGCGCCGCGACTCTGCTGATTCTCACCGGCGCGGCCCTCGTGTTCACGGGGGCTGCGCCGGAGGAGCACGACACGATGCTGGAGCAGTTCGACCGCGTGCTCACGGCGATGGCCTACGCCGCCTCCGGCCTCTGCCTGTTCGCCATCGTCTGGGCGGGGTTCGTCCTGATGGCCGAGGGAGGCGAGGAGCGCGGCGGGGGCCGGGCCAAGGCCGCCGTCGTCATGGCGGTCGTCGGCCTGGCGCTGGTGCTCTCGGCCAAGGGCGTCGCCGCTCTCCTGAGTCACGGCGTTATCCCATCCTTCCCAACCCCATAGAGAAAAGGAAGCAAAACGAATTGAAGAAGCTGATTGAACGAATCACGAGGCGCGGAGCGGGGAGCATCCCGGACGGGACCTCCGCTCCGCCTGAGACGCCGGAAGCGGGACTCTCGGCCAACCCGCACGACGCGGAACGGGAGCCCACGGCTCCCAAGCTCCCTCCCGAGCTGCCCCTCTTCTTCATGCTGTCGCACCTGGACGACGACGGACCGGTGCGCCTGGACGGGGTGAAGCTCGGCGTGTGTGAGGTGATGGGCCTTGAGATCGACGAGCCGAAGCTGGGGGCCTTCGCCGGGGCGCTCAACGCCCTGGACTTCCCGGCCCAGTTGCTCATCAGACAGCACCCGCCGCGCCTTGAACGCCTGAGAGAGAACCTCAAGCAGGCCCAGCCGGAGGACCTGCCCCCGCAGACCAGGGCCGCCGCCGAGTCCCTTCAGCGTCTCTTGACCGAGCTGGAGGCCCGCGACGGCATCCTCGACCGGCGCTTCTACGCTGTGTGCGAGTTCTCGCGCATCGACGATCTGCGCGGCCTGCTGGCAAGGGCCGGGCTGTCCGTCCATACCCTCAGAGGCCGCCAGCTTCGGATGATGCTCGTATCGGCCGCACTGGGCGGCTCACCTTCCGAGTTCGACGAGGACGCCCCCGTCGAGGTCGAGGTCAACCGACGCGACGTGCGCGTCGGAGACCGGCTGGTCCGCTCCCTTCACCTGGGCAAGTGGCCCCGGTCGCTGGCCCCCGGCTTCCTGCAAGGGCTCATGGCGGCGGGAGCGCCGATGGACCTGTCCGTCCACGTCGGCCCGATACCGGCTGAGCAGGCGGCCAGGACGCTGGAGTGGCAGAAGGTCCGCTTCGAGTCGGCGCAGTCCCTCTCATTCAAGCGGGGCCGCACCATGTCCCCGGAGGCGGAGATCGCCCTGGAGGACATCACCCGGCTCCGCGACGAGGTGCAGCGGGGCAGGGAGCGGCTCTTCCACGCCTCCCTCTCCGTGACCCTTCACGCGAAGGACGAGGCTTCCCTGAAGGAGATGACCCAGCGGGCCAAGGCCCACTTCGCCGCCACCCTGGGCAAGCTCGACGCCCTGGCCTTCCGGCAGCGCGAGGGCCTGTTGTCCACGCTGCCGCTGGCCCTGAACGCCGTGGCCGAGTGGCGCAGCCTGGACACGTCCAGCATCGCCCGTCTCTTCCCCTTCTCGCCCCCGGACCTGGACACCCGGAGCGGCACGCTCTACGGCATCGACATGCGGGCCTGCTCCCCCGTGGTCTACGACCCCTGGGACGGCACCCACCTGAACGCGAACACGGCGGTATTGGCCCGCTCCGGCTCAGGCAAATCCTTCGCCACCAAGCTGGGAGTATTGCGCGGCATCACTCGCGGCGTCACCGCCTACGTCATCGACCCCGAAGGCGAGTACGCGGACATGGCCCGCGCAGCGGGCGGCAGGGTGCTGTCCCCCGGAGTGCCGGGCGAGGGCATGAACCCCTTCGTCATCGACAAGGGAGACTCCGAGGAGATGCTCCAGCGCATCGGCAGCCTGCGCAGGCTCATTGAGGTCATGGTGGGAGAGAGCCTCGGCGCGGAGCGCCGCGCCTCCCTCGACCACGCCCTGGCGGGCTACTACTCCCAGCCCCGCGAACGCACCGGTTTCAGGGACTTCTACAAGTACCTTCAGGAAGACGAGGCGGGCGACCGAGACCCCGAATCGAGTTCGGGGCAGGCTCTGGCCCGCCTGCTGCGGCCCTTCGCCACCGGCAGCCTCCGCCACCTGCTCTCCGACGAGGGCGACGACCTGCTCGGCAACGAGGCCCTGGTCACGGTCTTCGACCTTCGATTGCTCGAACCGGAGCTTCGGCCCGCCGCCGCGATGGTCTGCACCGAGACGGTGTGGGCCGCGGCCGCCCAGGACCCGAAGCCCCGCCTGCTGGTCGTGGACGAGGTGTGGAGCATCATGCAGCACCCCGAGGGCGCGGCCTTCATGGTCAGCATGGCGAAGCGGGCGCGCAAGCACCGGCTCGGACTCCAGTTCATCACCCAGGACGTGCAGGACCTCCTCTCCGAGGACACGTCTAGGACCATCACCGGACATTCCGGTCGCGCCCTGCTACAGAACGCCGCCTTCAAGCTGCTTCTCCAGCAGGACGCCGCGGCTATCAGCACGGTCGGCGACGCCTTCGACCTGCCCCAGGACCTCCAACGCTGGCTGCTGTCCTGCCCCAGGGGAGACGGCCTGCTGCTGGCGAAGGGCAACCGCTTCCCCGTCCGCATCGAGGCGACCCCGGAGGAGACGGCGGTCATCGAGTGGCGGCCGGGCCAGCACAGGTAGAGAACGCAACGACGGACACGCAGAGAGAACGCCAATAGAGAGGAGTAGAGCATTGAAGCTGAACCCGAAGAACATCCTGTTTGGAGACGACAAAGAGAAGAAAGGCCCCGTCCTGCTGGCGGTGACGCCGCCGAGGGCCGGGGAGCGCACCCTGCTGGGCGTGGAGAACCTCCTCCAGTCCATCGCCGTGCCGGAGCCCTTCTCCCTAGAGCTGGCCGGGGACGTGGACGGCGTGATTTTGATGGCCCGCTGCCTGGACGACCAGGTGGTGCGGGGCCAGCTCTCGGCCCACTACCCCCAGGCGCGCATCCAGAAGGTGGAGCCGGAGGACGATCCCCTGCGCCTCGACGAGGGCGAGCAGGCGTGGTCGATCACGCTGCGGGCCGACGGCCCCGAGTACGTCCCCCTGAGAACCTTCCGCGACGACGACCTGCTCGACCCCGGCTCGGACCCCCTCATCGCCCTGATGGGCGCTCTGTCGGCCCTCCACGAGAGGGAGCGCGTGGTGGCGCGGCTGATGCTGCGCTCCCTGGGTCCCGACTGGTCGCAGCCCCACATGGAGAAGGCCCACAAGCGGCCCGGCATGGAGCCGAGGGAGCCCGCCTACACCTACCAGACCAAGCCGTTGCAGATGGACGGAGTGACGATGGCCGTCCTGGGCCTGGGCGCGCTTGCCGCCCTCAAGGGCTACCTGTGGGTGCAGGACGGGGAGATATGGAAGGCGGCGCTCCTGGGGACGGGAATGGTCCTGGGGCTGGCCGCAGGCGGCTGGGGATGGTGGCGCTGGAAGAAGGCCAGCAAGCGGGTGGAAGACCCTCTGCTCATCAAGGAGAAGGTCTCCCGCATCGCCTTCGACGCCGAGCTTCAGGTCGTCGCCGTCGTGCCCGCGGACGCCGAGCCGCAGCGGGCCAGGGAGCTTCTGGGAACGGTGGCCGCCGCCTACCGCCACTACGACAACCCCGCAGGGGCGCGGTTCAGGGTGGGGAAGGTAAAGCCGGCCGTCCCCAACCCGGACATGCTGCACCCGGCTGGCCCCGGACTGTTCGGGAGGCGGAGCGTCCTGGGAGTCCGGGAGGCGGCCTGCCTCTGGCACCCGCCCGGCGCAGGCGACGAGACGCCCCTGGTGGAGCGCTCCGGCGCGAGGGCGCTCAGCCCCTCGGCGAAGGGCGTCAGGGGCGGCGCCCTGGTGGGAGACACCACCGCAGGGGCGAAGAGGGAGATCCGCTTCCCCGCAGACCTGCTGCGCCGCCACCACCTCTACGTCGCCCGCACCCGCATGGGCAAGTCAACCCTCATGCACCACCTCGTCACGCACAAGATGCGGGAGAAGGCCGAGGGCAGGGACCCCGACGCCATCGTGGTCATAGACCCCCACACCGACCTGGTGGCCGGCATCCTCGAACACGTCCCCGAGTCCCTCGTCGGCAGGGTGCGGCTCATCGACCTGTCCGACGAGACGCGCTCCCCCGGCATCAACCTGCTGGACACCCGCATCTTCGCCGACCGGGACCGCACCGCCGACTCGGTGGTGCGCGTCGCCAAGGGCCTGTGGGAGCAGTGGGGGCCGAGGATGCAGTCCATTCTCGAACAGACGGTGAAGACCCTTCACGAGGCCAACGAGCAAGTGGAGGCGGACAGGCAGTACACCATCCTCGACGGCCTCAAGCTCCTGTCGGACGAGCCCTTCCGCAAGGACGTGCTCAAGAAGGTCTCCGACCCCTATCTCCTGGAGTGGTGGGCCAGGGACTTCGGCAGCTGGCACCGCCAGTACCGGGCCGAGGCCCTGGCGCCCGTGCAGACCCGCCTCTCCTACTACGCGTCCTCCAAGCGGGCGCGGGCCATCCTGGGCCAGCGCCGCTCCACCATCGACCTGCGAAAGACGATCCACGACGGCGGCGTCCTGCTCGTCTCAACCGCCCAGGGCGTCGTCGGCAGGGACGTGGCCGCCCTGGTGGGCGCGTCCCTCCTCAACCTCGTGGACGCCGTGATCCGGGAGCAGGCAAGCCTGCCATTGCACCGGCGCAGGGGCGCGCTGGTGGTGGTGGACGAGATGCAGTCGATGCCCGGCGTGGACTACGAGTCGATGCTCTCCGAGCTGGGCAAGTTCGGAGCGAGCTTCATCCTCGCCACCCAGAGCCTCGCCAAGCTGGACGACCTCTCCCGCACCATGCGCGACACCCTGCTCGCCAACGTGGGCTGCCTGGCCGTCTTCCAGGTCGCTGGCAACGACGCCAGGACGCTGGTGTGGGAGCTGGGCAAGGAGCGGGTGACCGAGGACGACATCACCTCGCTGCCCGTCCACCACTGCTACGTCCGCGCCACCGTGGGGACGGAGCGGATGCCCGCCTTCTCGATGATGGTCAGAAAGCCCGAGGAGGGAGAAGCCGCCGTCGCCGACCGCATCCGCGAGGCCGCCTCCGCATACACGGTCTCCCACAGGCGGGTGGACTACGGCGACGCCGACGGCCACAGGAAGGTGGACGACTACCGCAAGGGCATAGACGACCTCGAAAACGACGAGCAGGGAGAGGAGGCCGGGGAATGAGACCCGAAGGATGCGAGGCCCGGCTGCTCCGCGCCCTGGCGTCCATGCCCTTCCTGGACAGGACGGAGATGGTCGCCGTCACCGGCCGGTCCAGGGGCGCGGTCTACGAGGCTGTCGAGAGGCTGGAAGCCTCCGGCCTCTGCGCCTCCGTGCTCCACGCCACGGAGCTGGTCCCCCAGGCCCGCAGATTCCACCTCACCGAATCTGGCCTGCGCAGGCTCGCCGAAGAAGAGGGCATGTCGCTAGACGAGCTGGTGCGCTCCCATCCCGTGTCCGCCCAGTGGCGGCGCAGCCTGATGGAGCGCCTCGACGCCGTGGCCGTCATATATCACCTGGCCTCCGCCGTCTCGGACGTGGCCTACCCCATCCGGTTCCGCTGGTACCGCTCCATCCCCCTCGACGCCGCCATGACGCTGCCCGACGGGAGGACCGTGGGCATCGTCCGGCAGGGACTCACCGCCGACAGGTCGGGCTTCTCCGGGCGGCTCAGGCGGCTGCAAGGCGGCCCCATCCCCGGAACGCTTCTGGTCCTCATGGCCGACGACGTGCGGCTCAGGCACGCCCGCAGGGTGCTGTCGAACATCGACGTGCCGGCCCTTCTCGCCGTGGAACGCGAGGTGGTGCGAGCCGGGGCGGACGAGCGGATATGGACGCCCTCGGAGATCAGCGCCGACATCTCCCTGCGCTACGAGCTGGAACGGGCGGCCCCCGGAGGCGGGCTGCCCCACGAGCCGGAACCCGGACGGGCCGACGCGCCCTCCGACCTTTCCGGCAGGGCAGCGGCGGCGGACATCCCCGACCACATGCTGCCCGTCACCCTCAGCTCCGCCGAGAAGCGCGCCCTGGACCTGATATCCGATTGGCCCTGGACCGCCCTCGATGAGCTGGCCGGGCTGATGGGCGTGACGCCCCAGAGGGCGTCCCAGGTCGTCATACCCCTCGAAGGATTCGGCCTCGCAGCCCGCCACCGCGACAGGGGCGGACGGCTGGCCCTCACCGACCGGGGGCTGGCGCTGCTGGCCCGCAGGGACCGCACCTCCGTAGTCCTGGCCAGGAGGCGGTGGAGCATCGCCCCGCAGGACCCCGACGCCCCCTTCGAGTGGCGCAACCTGTCCGGCGGCAGGAGCCGCCAGCTTCTCAGGAACATGGAGCACACCGCCGCCGTCCACGGGTTCCTGGCCGCGCTCACCGCCCAGGCCCCCCTCCTGGGGTGGGAGGTCGTCCAGCTCGACCCGCCCAGGAGGGCCTCCCGCCACTTCCGGCACGACGACCGGGCGCGCGCCGTCAACCCCGACGCCTTCGGCGCGCTCAGAAGGGACGAGACTACCTGGCCCTTCTTCCTGGAGTGGGAGCGCCGCGCCGTGCGGCCCTCAACCATGTCGGAGCGTCTCGCTCCATATCTGCGCTACTACTCATCTCACAGGCCCACCGACGACCACGGCGCGAGACCCGCGGTCCTGGTCGTCTTCGACGACGACATCGCCGCCACCCACTTCCTGCGCGTGGCGCGGGAGGAGACCCACGAATCGAGAGTAAACGTGCCCCTGTGGGTGTCCCACAGGGAGGCCACCGACGCCCTGGGGCCGCTGGGACGCGCATGGCGCTCCCCCGGCGACTGGAACTCGACCCAGGCCCTGCCGCCTCAATGAAAGACGAGGGACGGGAAGATATGAAACATAAAGACGCCAACCAATCGAAAGGCCCCCGGAGGCGCGGAGGACGGACTGTTGTCCGGCTCGATACGGCGGCCGTCTGGAAGCGGCTCGCTCTGCTGAACCGCTCCCAGAACTGGCTCGCCAGGGAGATCGGGGTCAGCCCCGGATACGTCTCGATGCTGGTCAACACGGGGCGCTCGCCCTCCGGTCGCATCCGCCGCCGGATGCTCAAGGCCCTGGAACTGACCGAGTTCGGAGACCTATTCAGATTGGAGGAGTAGCAATGAACAACTTCAACGACCCGTCCCGTCACAACGGGACCACGCACCACACCACCCTCGAAGACCTGGCGCTGCCCATAGAGAGCGGCGTCTTCCCCGAGGACTTCCCCCGGTGCCTCGTGCGCCTCAAGGAGGCCAGCGGCCTCTCCTGGCGCGGCATGGCCAGAGCCCTCGGCGTGGACCCCAAGCAGCTGCGCAGGTGGCGCAGGGGCGTCGAGCCCGGTGGGGGAGCCATGCTCTCCCTCCTGCGCTTCGCCAGCCGCGTCCCCGGAGGCGTCCAGATCCTCATGGGCGACGGCTTCCAGATGACCCTCTTCGAGGACGTTAGCTAGACCGGAGGCCCCGCCGGGCGCACCGCGCAACGGCGGCGCGGCGGGGCCGGAACCGACGCCGCCTGCGCTCGCCCCTTCCGTCGGCGCAGGCGGCCTGTCACAGACCTGAAACGAGAGGCCAGCGGCCCAACCGATTCGCCGCTGCGACTATGCACCATGAAAGATACCACCGGAAAGAACCAAAGCAACGGAGAGGAGCAGACGGGCGAGGACGCCCCGGAGGTGTCCTACACCCCGGAGCAGCGGAGGCTCATCCGCAAGGGCCTGCGCATCTGGGCAAGGGTCGCCATCCGCTCCTACATGCGAAAGCACGGGGCCGGTTCCCTCACCGTAGACGACGACGCCGAGGAGGAGGACTGATGACCCCCGCAGGAGCCGGGAGACTGAGATGTGCGGGAAGAAGGCACGCGGCCAGCGCCGCAACGTCCTAGTACAGGATCATGTGAGTGGGGACCAGCCGTTGAGCCTCCGGGTCCACCGCCAAGGCCAGACCCTCCAGAGTGTAGGCCCCCAGCAGCGGAGGGGCCTCGTCCTCTCCAAAGACCACGATGGTGACCACGCTCTCCCCGTCTATCGTGGCCCACGCCTGGCCGTAGTCCATCTCGATGCGACGCCCGTCCGCCAGCAGGAACCGGCGCTTGCCCGTGGCCTCGATACCCAACTCGCGGAGAAGGTTCGAGGGAAGCGTCGTGAACGATGCGCCGGTGTCCACCGTCGCCTCTATGTCCCGGGCCTGTTGGCCGTCCATGCTGGCAATCCGCAGCGGCCACTTGAAAGTCCCCATAGGGAAGCCTCTCCATTGCTATTTCTACCATCCCATTTTACCCGATTTGGAGGCCCTCTTACAGACGCCCGGCCGTTGCGTTCATGACAAGAGTATGATATTGTAATACACAGGAAGGCAAAAAAGAGAGAGAGTCCATGCCCAGAAAGTCCAAGGTCATCAGCTTCTCAATGCCCCCGGAGATGGCGGAGCAGGTGCAGCAGGTGGTCGACGAGGAGGGCCGCACCGTGAGCGAGTTCCTCCGAGACGCCATCCGCCTGTACATGGACGAACGGGAGTGGCTGCGGCACGAGCGCCGCCAACGGGCGAAGGCCCGCAGGAACGAACAGGAATGAGCAAGGAGGAGGCACCCATGAACCAGAACGCCGACTACACCCCCGCAGCCCTCTACGCCAGGGTCTCCAGCGACCGCCAGGACGTGGACCTGTCCGTGGCCGCCCAGCTCAGGGCGCTCAGGGACCACGCCCGCAAGAACGGCTACATCGTCGCCCGCGAGTACGTGGACGAGGCCGAGAGCGGTCGCATCGCCGACCGCCCCGAGTTCCGCAAGATGATCGACGCGGCCAGCAAGACCAACGCTCCCTTCCGGGAGATTTTGGTATGGAAGTTTTCCCGCTTCACCCGCAAGCGGGAGCACGCCGTCGCCTTCAAGTCCATGCTACGGCGCAAGGGCGTCCGGGTGGTGTCCATCACCGAGCAGGCCGATGACACCCCCACCGGCAAGCTCCTTGAGGGAATCATCGAGTCCGTGGACGAATTTTACAGCGAAAATCTTGCCCAGGAGGTTACGCGGGGGATGCGGGAGGCGGCATCCAGGGGCTTCTGGGTCGCCAGCAGGACGCCCTACGGCTACAACAGGGTCATGGTGCAGGACGGACCCAAGAAGAGGCCCACCCTGGAACCCGACCCCGACGCGGCCCGCGTGGTCAAGCGCATCTTCGACATGGCCGAGGCCGGCACGGGGATGCTGAAGATCGCCCAGGCCCTCAACGACGTGGGCATCGCCAGCCCTGCGGGGAAGCTCTGGTCCAAGAACGGCATCCACTTCATCCTCAGAAACGAGGTCTACACGGGCGCCCTGGTCTGGGGCGCGAAGGGCAAGGGCAAGGATGAGCCGGTGCGGGTGGAGAAGGCGTTCCCCTCCATCGTCTCCAAGACCCGCTTCCGCCGCGTGAACCGGCTGATGCGCTCCCGCGCTCCCAAGAGGGCGCACCCCCGCAGGGTCGGGAGCACCTACCTGCTCAGCGGACTGGTCAAGTGCAAGGCGTGCAACAGGGCGCTCAGCGGCCAGGACGCCAAGAGCGGACAGTTCGCCTACTACGTCTGCCAGTCGATAATGAAGCGGGGCAAGGACGCCTGCGACACCCCCAGGCTCAACGCCCGCCGCTTTGAGGAGCTGGTGGTCGGCAAGATTCGCTCCAACATCCTAACCGAGAGCAGCATCACCGAGCTGGTGAAAGTCGTGGACGAGGAGATGGACGGCGTGGCCCGCGAGCAGCGCAAGAGGCTTCAGACCGTCGAGGATGAGCTTGAGGACGTGAAGCGGAAGCTGGGCCGCATCTGGCACGTCATCGAGACGACCGACATCGACATGGCCGACGCCGCAGGCCGCATCAAGGAGCACCGGGACCGGCAGGAGCGCCTTGAGGACGCGGCGGCGGAGGCGAGGGCCATCCTGGCCGACCGCAGGGCCGTCCTGGACGACGTGAACACCATCACCGCCTACGCCAAGGACATGAGGGACTTCCTGAACGAGAGCGAGCTGACCGAGCGCAGGGCCTTCATCGAGTCCTTCGTCAAGGAGATCGTCGTCATGCCCGGAGACGCCCTGATGCGCTACACCGTGCCCATGCCGGACGATTCCCTGATACCGGGAAGGGCCGCCGAAAAGGTGGCCCTGAACGGCTCAGTTCTGTCTACCGTCAAAAATGGTGGGCCTGCCAATACTGAATTCAGTCTGTCTCAGAAGGCCATTGCCCTCAGTCTGATCTCTGACCCGAGGGTCTGATCAGACGAAAGGGGTAAAGAGATATTTCGCCTTAAGCCCCGAGACGTGAGACAGGACGAGGTTCGGGACCGTCAGGTAGAGGGCTGAAGATGGACGGAGGAACTCCACACCCTCCAAAAAATGTGCGCAAGTTGAACGTGGTGACCTAGCACTTCATCGTGGGGCCCTATGGCTAGGCTTCGCTCGATCTCCTTGGCATTGGTACAGGCTCTGAGGGCTGGGCATGCCTGACAGACAGCACCTGCAGCCCGGTACATTCGCAATGGGACTCCGTTCACATGTTGTATGCGGACGAACGCGAGCGCCTGTACCTGGGGACACTTGAAGCTGTCACTGTGCCCGCTATAGGTGAATCTGTCCTTGTGATATGGGTCTTTGAGGAACCGTTGGCGTGCCTCTGAGACCACCACCTACTGACCGCGACGGTCGCACTCCGTCAGGTGGCTGGCGGCGAAGTATCCGGCATCGGCCAAGGTCATCTGCGACTTCGTTCCCGTCGTCTCCTCGGTCTGCTCCATCATCGGCACAAGTAGGGCATTGTCATTGACCTCATCTACCATGTCCACTGCGGTGACCAACATACCAGGTATTCCCTCTTCGGTCTTCGTAGCCGAGACCATCGCTTGGGCGTTGTATCCAGCCAGCCACGATGCTACCATGCCTTCCCTTCATCACCCAGGCCTCTGGATTGGTCAGGATGATGCGACTATGGCGTTTCTGACTGGCGAGGTCAGCCCTCGCCAGCCTCACCTGCTCTTTCAGAACCTTCTTGTCGGCCAATTCCTCAGGCAGGCGGGCAACGGCAGCGTCTTCTCCCGCCTCGTTCTGAGCCTCAAGGTCGGTTATCGCCTGCTCCAGACGCTCCAGCAGCCCCCTCAGTTCCGCGGCATCGTAGTTCCTGTTCACCGAGGCGTTGGAGGCTACCTTCATCCCGTTCACCGCCTGGATCGCCAAATCCACTGGCTCCATCGTTACTGCCGTGCTTGCCGTCCGCTCGAATAGCTTCCTCATGGACTGCCGATGCCCTTTATAGAACCGCCACAGGATATTGTGGTCGGGGTGCTGCCACCCAGTCAGCCACAGGCGCACGGGATCTGATCCCGGCAGCCCACCCCCAGCTTCCTGCAGGAGCGCACTCCCGTCATGAACCCGTACTACCATACGCTCAACAATGCACGGGGGTGGTACGTGGCGTTCCCATGGAATCGCCATCTATGTCCACGCCGAGCTTTGACCAGACCTCCTTGTTCAATGCGTCGATGAACTCCGCCACAAACCTCGCTGGGTGATCCTTAGGAAATAACTCGTCTAGGGACGGCGGCACCAACCACATCTGCTCTCGGTCCATATCTCGAAGAGGCATCCCGTCCACTCCTCACCCGTTATTGCACCACAGTCTACACCCAAGTTTTCACAAAGACTTCTGAGACAGACTCAATTGCGAACTTTTGTACACGATTCAGTACTTGACCAACCGGTTGCCTACTGTCCGCTAGCTTTAGCTTGACCGGCCACGAATCCCTAAATGTTACGTGTCTATTGAGTACTGTGAATGCGCATACCCGATTCAGCACTTTCGCAACTCCGTGGTACTAGGACAAACACCGGCCGCCAGAGGTGATCGGGCGACATGGAGGCGCCGAACCGCACGGCGCGCGGATGTCGATGATCTGGACCTTTAGCCAGTCGTCTCCTGGTCATAGAGCCACCCTGTGGATCCGTGTTCGGATTATCATCACCGTACGGTTTGAGGGTCAAGCACCTCCTATCTGTTCAGTCTGTCCAGCAGGGTCCTGGGAAGAAGCCCTCAGCTTATCGCGCACATAGGTGGCCGGTCTCACACCGCTGTGCAGGGCGAGACCGTTCTGGTGGCTCATGGGCAACTCAACGTTGTGTTCCGAGCCGCCGTGAAATGCGCGGCTCGAGTCCAGTCTCGGTCAACTCCGCGTCTTGGCGGACCAGTGCTGGATGATCTGGTATCTGAACTGCCCTACCGTCCGCTTGTGAGGCGTGGTGGCCGCGACGGGATGGAGAAGCCTTCAACTCTGGAGGGTCGGAGGCCCCTGGACTCACCCGGAGTCCCTCGGCCAACTTCTTACAGCGCGACCTCCCACCGGAAGAAACATGGTTCACGGCAAGAATCGCGTCCCTTATTGGATAGACCGGTATTTGACTGAACTCGCAGGACCTGACTATGATGCTACCACCTCGTTTGGGCAGCCCTTTGAGCCTGAAGACTCCCAATATCAAGAATCCTAGCATACGCTTCGAGGGTCGGTGGAAACGGTTTCAGCCGAGGACCCTGTGCCTGGAGTCTGGGGACGGGCTGCAAGGGAAGACAGAGACTGGGTAAGACCAGCCTACCCCTCGGGCGACCGTCGCCGGGAGACTCAAGTCGGACAGGCGTATAATCAATGGCGAAAAGCAAGACCTCCGGTACAAGGCGGCGAGCGATGAACGCGCCAAAAACAAATGCGCCCCTTCGAAACATAACGTTGAAGAACCTCTTGTCGTTCGGCCCTGAGGGTCTCAGCCTGGATCTTGAGCCTCTCAACGTGCTCATAGGTCCGAACGGATCCGGCAAGTCCAATTTGCTTGACGGGATTGAACTCTTGAAGTCCGCCCCCGTGCAGGTTACAAACCCTATTCGCAGCGGAGGCGGTATCCGCAATTGGATTTGGGGAAGACAGCCCGGCCCCACGGCCCGGGTTGAGACCATCCTGGAAAATCCCAATGACGGCAATCATATGCTTCGCCACAGGATCGAATTCAGAGAGTTCGAACAGGCCTTTCGGTTGGTCGATGAGAGGGTCGAAAACGAGCACCCCGACCTAGGACACCAAGACCCCTTTTTCTTCTATCGGTTCCAAGAGGGCCGACCAGCACTGGCGGTCAAGGGTGAGGATAACCGCAGGCCGCTTCAGAGAGAGGACGTAGCTGACGATGAGTCCATACTCTCGCAGCGAAAGGACCCGGATCAATACCCGGAGCTGGCTCATCTAAGCAGCTTGTACGGGGGCATGAGGCTTTATCGCGACTGGGGTTCTGGACGGAAGGCTCCCTTTCGTCAACCCCAGAGTACCGATGTCCGTCCGACTCCTCTCAGGGAAGATTTCTCCAATCTTGGCATGTTCTTGAATCGTATCCGGCAAGACCCTAGAACCAAGTCGAAACTCATCGATTGTCTGACCGATGCTTACGAAGGGCTGAACGACTTTGAACTGAACTTCGAAGGAGGCACAGTTCAGGTGTTCTTCAGCGAAGGCGATCTTGCCGTACCGGCAACTCGACTGTCGGACGGCAGCGTGAAATACCTGCGTCTCCTGGCGATTCTGCTCAACCCGCATCCACCGTCAATTGTGTGCTTAGAGGAGCCGGAGATGGGTATGCACCCTGACCTGCTGCCGAAGATTGCCGACCTCTTGGTCGAGGCGTCACAGCAATGCCAGCTGATAGTCACTACGCACTCGGATATTCTAGTTGACGCACTAACCGACCGGCCCGAATCGGTAGTCGTATGCGAAAAGCATGACGGCAAGACCTCGATGACCCGTCTCGATCGGCGGGGCTTGTCGAGTTGGCTGGGAAAATACCGCCTTGGTGAACTGTGGACAAAAGGGCAACTGGGGGGTGTCAGGTGGTGAAGGCGCACATCTACCTGGAGGGAGGGGGAGGGAAGGACCTAAATTCCAGATGCAGAGAAGGGTTCAACAGACTTTTGAAAAAATGTGGGTTTGAAGGCCGGATGCCCAAGCTAACTGCCAGCGGGGGCAGAGATTCCGTTTACAACGACTTCAAGACTGCCCATGCGGGCGCGTCCAGCCAGGACTATATCGCAATGCTAGTAGACAGCGAGGACACGGTCAAGGACGTCCACTCCCCCTGGGCGCATCTTCACCAACTGGGAGGTTGGAGCGTGCCGACGGGTGCCACCGACGAGCAGGTGCTGCTGATGACGACTTGCATGGAAACCTGGATAGTCGCGGACAGGAACGCCTTGTCCGTCCACTACGGCAAGTGCCTGCAGGTGTCCGCCCTGCCAGCGGTTAGCAACTTGGAATCCAAAGATAGGTTCACGGTTCAGAAGGATTTAACCCACGCAACAAGGGACTGCATCGGCCCATACGAAAAGGGGGGAAAGTCCTACGAAATACTGGGAGAGATCAACCCCGCATCCATCGAGCCCCTTCTGCCCAGCTTTAAGAGGGCACGGGATATATTGGATGGAAAACTGTGAAACTGCTACTCTCATCGCGACAACCGCACGGGTCCTGCGACACGGGCAGGTTGTTCCCTCCGGCTCACCAACGAGGATTCGAACCGCCTCTACTATAGTCGGTGCGCTCGTGGCGTCCGTGTGGGATCCGCATGCCAAGGACCATATCGTCGAGCATTAATTGGTCCTCACTTGCCGCTAGCGGGCACTTCTGGGTACGTCCTGGCGTTAGCCTCACTAGCCATTAGTATCTGAGCTTTACGTGTCTATTGTGAATTGCGAATGTTTCGGTGGGAGGTTCTGTTATAGTGCCGGCGAAGCCATGCCGAACAGTACAGATTGCGTCCAGTTCTATTTGGTGAGCCAACATCGGCTCACCATTCATGCGTTGTACGCCTTTTGATTCATCCCATTTCCATTGACGACCTACCGTATGATGCCCTTGATTAATCAGAAACCTTCATCTTAGACCCGAGTTCTCTCAAGAATTTAGTCGCCCCCATTAAATCGGTAAATCCGGGTTCCCCTTTGTCGTGGCCTCCACTAGCTGTCATATTCAAGATTTCCTTCAGGCGTTTGCCGGCATTTGGATCTATAGTGACGATTATGGACCCAACTCCACCACCGTCCCACATATAGTCAGCCGTTTGGTCTCTCCACGCGTCAGGAACAAAGTCACTTGGCCCGTACTTTATTTTGGCTATGATGTATAGGCGTTCAATTGCGAACCGCACACGTATCCAGGACTCCTTAAGTTCCCCTTCCTTGGCTAACTTTTCAGCGTTTCGGAGACGTTCACTGAACCGTCGATTGCCCTCATCGATCACGCAGCCGTTCTTTTGGGACATTCGCGCCGTGAGTGTGACGTAATCAGGGCGTTCATGATGCCAGTAGCTCAGGTCTCTGGCAAAGGTCTCATTGTGAGTCAAAAGAAAAACTTGACGGCCTTCATCAAGGATCGGAGGCAAAACATCTCTGGCAAATGTCTTGAAATGGTCTTCGTCCATCGATTGAACAGGATCATCGAAAATCAACAAATCGTGTCCCAACAGTCTCGAACGGGTTACAAAGGCCGCTACTCCAAGGGCATTGACCTGAGACTCACTAAACACCTTGAGCGCATCAATCTCTTTGGTTTCAACCCCATCGTTGAGTTTGGCTTTAACTTCGAGAACAATTGGAAAACCCTTCCCTTTGGGTTCCGGGACTTGGAGATTACTGAACACGGAGTAAGAGTCCTCACGCAAACTTGACCACACCTCCTGCATTCCCTGACTAAATGACGCTCTTCGACCCTCAAGGTAACTTCCGCGGAACTTCATCAGCTCACTTCTAATAGTCGCTAGGTCTTTTTGAGCTGCTACTTTTGCCTTCTCCCACTTGAAGTCATTTAGGACATCTGCCTGGGACTTAGCGCAGGAAATCCAGGATTGTCGGTTCCGATATTCTTCGTCAGTGGAAGCCGTTTGCCCTACGATGGCCTCAAGCGATCTAAACGCTCGGCGGTATTCTTCAGCTTGCTCGGGGAGGACCTTCAAATTATCGATGCACGTCATACATTCCGATACATGGGTTTCGACCGTTGCTAGGGTGTCAATTTGACCCATGTCTGCTTTGGCCAGGGGTTGAGCTTTATCCAAGTGTTGCCGCACCTTAGTTTCGATCCGAGATCGAACCCTAACCAAAGTCGAGACTGAATCAAAAAGCTCTGAAGATGCCCCTTTCAAGTGTTCATCTAGGTGTGGGAGGTCAGGGAGTGTGTCGCTGGCCTCTTGTATCAGGGTTTGTAGATCGCGCTTCAGTCCTTCGACTTCAGAATCGAAGTTGGCTCGGGCCCGTTTCTCAGCTTTCGCAAGAGGCTTCCATTCATCAATTTCCAGTAGACGTTTCTGAGTTAATGTTGTTGGGCTTTCATGACCGCACAAAGGACATAATTGGACAGCTTTTTCCCGATCAATCAGGCCTGCCTGAATCATGCTTTCTAAAGCGTCCGCAATTACAAGGGCACTTTCCTGCACAGCGTTAGTTGACGCCTTTGCAGACTCATATTCCTTCCATCTTGCTTCAATACTTGCTTTCCGCTCTTGAGATTCCGCCAAGATAGTCGACAACTCATGATTGGGCTGCTTTTTCGGACGCAATTGCGCCAGGGGAGGGAATGACTTTTGTCGGGCTGCACTTTGCTGCTGCTCCACCCAAGTCTCCACCTCTGCCAGGTCTGAGTCTGGGGATGAGAATTCTAGGGCTGCTACACGGATAAGAGCCTCTGACAGGGCTTTAGGTTGAATGGTTTGTGAGCGCGACTTAACCTTCTGCGCAATTGCTTTAGCATCCGAGTTCTTCAGCTGGCCAATCAGAGTTTCCCACTGCGATAAGCCAGAGCTTCCTTGGGGACTCTTGAACCCTGGCAACTTCGCATTACCAATCACCGCCCTGCCAATAAGATCGGTTAGCTCGTCCAAGGCAAGGATGCGCTCGAAGTATTGCCTCCTACGGGAAGGTGGGCTTTGTACAAAAGACCGCAGAGTGTGCTGCATTAGCAGTGGTGATACGAATGAAAACAATTCCTCTAAGACAGCGGCTTCATCTTCTTTCGACAGCTCTGAGCCATCCAAATGAAGTTGGGACTCACAAGAGGCCGTACTAGTGGTGCCGTAATCCTTGGTTAGGAGCCGCCTTAACACTAGAGGCTTTTCGTCTGGCGTTCCCGAGTGCCTGACAAATGCTGCTTCTACGAAGGTGCTTTCTTCGCTCGGCCGAAGTTGATTCTCAATACAGTTTTCCAGCTCTTCAGGGTTGCCTTCTCCATGTTCCTCTCGACGCGACAAGGAACCCCGGAAGAGGAACTCGAGGGCTTCGGCAAGACTAGTCTTACCACTACTGTTCTTTCCTTCGATGACAATCAGGGTGCCTGATAAATCAATTGGTTCCGGCAGAGCTTTGAATCCCCTAAAATAGTGCGGCCTGATTGAGACAAGACGCAGCCCTGGTCGCTGGCCCAACTGTGGTGCATGAGTGGCTTTCAACTCCATAGGAACAACTTGATCATCCTCGGGGATAGCGGGGGCGCAATGAAGCTGCGTCCTGTTCAAGAACCACGACTCTAACCAGTCATCCCCCTCGTCGTCCTTTGACACGTAGGCCCGCACCAGGTCCCCAGCGGGCCCTTTTGCGTCCATCAGCAAACCAAGAGCTGTTGGCTTAACATCCAGATCTTTAGGTGTACCAGCCGCATTTCCATCTGTCATAGGTTTTTCCTGTTCGCCGGATTAATTTTCGAAGTGAGAGCAACTCGCTATCGTTAAGAACAACACCTCGAAGTCTGATCCAAACAACTGGTCCAACTTTTGTAAATTGTCGCTAATCGAAGGAACTCGAGCCACTCAGATCTTACGTGTGAAGAGTAGCCTTTGACTCCCATTTGGACCCCTGTGTGCCTGCTGCATTGAAGCATCAGCATTAGTCACTTTTGTAAATCTAATTTCCTCTTATTCGGACAATTTGGTCACACAGAACCTCTTGGACGATCGTCGCGGAGCATTCTGCGTTCACAACCAGGTCGCAATGGGCGATGATCATGCCGAGGCCGACCTCAACCGGGTGGCTGTCGAAAATCAAGAACTCTTCCAGAGACCAACCTCAAACTTGTCTAGCCCGGCAACTGCGAAACCTCTCTTCTTAATTCACCTCCAAATAGACTGCCATAGTTGCTTCGGCAGCTTGCCGAATGGTTGTCAATATCCCTAAGTGCCGAACTCCGTCCTTATTGACTCCATTTCTGTCGGGTCGGGACGTCACTCCGACCACGGACTTCGAAAGGTGGATGCGAGTCTAGGTAGGGGGGTTCTCATCGTAGGTCGGCCTGCGGCGAGGTCAATGCAACGGTTGTCCCGAGGTCATGCAACGCGAGCAATGACTTCAGGATCGTCATTGGCTGCGGAGTTGACCAGGGTTGAGACCTCGTAAGCCTCCATCCCATCGCCGGGATAGGAATTGAGCACACTGCTGAGAGCGCCCGGGTCTTCGACGCTCCCGTCCAGCCAGAACGCTTCCATTTCCCTGGGCAGGATAGCCGACATCCGATCGTGTATCGGCCTGAGCAGGTCACTGGCCGCGGTCGTGATAATGGTGCAAGACGGGATGCGGTTGCCATCAGGGCCTCTCCATACTGCCCATAGCCCTGCGAATGCAAAGGGCTCTCTCGATCGCATGACGATGCGCATGGGCCTCTTCGAGGGCCCGATCCGTTGCCACTCGTAAAAGCCGTCCGCGAGAACCAGGCATCTCCGACACCTCAGCGCGTCGCGGAAAGCGGGCTTCTCGGCGACGGTCTCCGCCCGGGCGTTGATCATCCGGGTGCCTATCTTGGGGTCCTTTGCCCAGTGCGGAATCAACCTCCAGCGCATCAACCCGCCGCGCCTCGTCTCTCCGCCTACAACTGTCAGGACCTCCTGGATGGGAGCGACGTTGAATCTCGACTCGAACTTGACCCAATCGCCGTCGAACTCAAACCGCGCCGCCAATTCCCCGATATCGCCTATCAGACTGTATCTACCACACATCTCCCGTCAATTATGAACTCCCTCCAGACGCAAGAGCAATCCTTGGACACCGGGATCAACGTCAGTGCCAGTCCGTGGGATGGCGGCATGACCACCCCGGACCGGATGGCCCGCAGGTCGGTCGCTATCACGTTGATGGTCTCGTCCCACCTCGATACGCGCCCTGTGACCTCCACCATCTGGGTGCTGAGCTCCCTCCGACGCCTGGCGAACAAGTCGCGCCAAACGATTACTTGCGCATCTCCCGTCTCGTCCTCGATAGTCACAAACACCGTTCCGTCCCGCCCCCGCGGGTGCTGCCTCGCCACCGGCCAACCGGCAACCTTAACCATTTCGTCATCTGCATGCCCTTCAACGTCAAACGTAGTGAGCACGGTGGAGCCGACGCCGGGCCTGACGAACTCCATGAGGTGTCCACCAGGGTAGATGCTCATCACCTGGTACTCGCCTATCATCTTCTCGCGGTCCGTGAAGTCCGGGATCCGGGGCACGCTAGCCTGCATGGACACCGGCAACGCGCTCTGGCCGTTACGGGGTGGGCGGGTGCGTAGACCCGCCTCCCACAGAGCCTCTCTGTGGGAGCACTTGAGCCACGCGGCCTGGTAGGCGGTCACGCCGAAGGCATGGGAGTGGGACTCGGGGAACATGTAGTGGCCGTTGATCTTGCCGAATATCTTCATAGCGGTCTCTTCGGTAACCCCGTTGCGCCGTGCGCCCTCCAGGAACCTCTCCCGGTGCATGGCGATCAGGTGCTCGCTGTTGGGCCTGGTGAAGGCCCTGCGCACCTCGTCGGCCTCTGCCGCTGTCATCTCGGCTACGTCCTGGATGATCTGGACGACCTGTTCCTGCCATACGATGATCCCGTAGCCACGCTCCAGGGCGCGCTTCTCCAGCGGATGGTCGTACTCCCACTCCGCTCCATGCCGGTAACGCTCCACGAACTGTGACACGGCGCTGCCCTGGACACCGATGCCGGGCCGGATGAGGGCGACTTGGTATGCGAGGTCGAGGAGATTGCGGGAGCGCAGGCGTTAGGCCATCTTGAGCTGGGCGGGCGACTGGAGCAGGAAGACCCCCTTCGACCGGCCCTCGTTGATCATGTCGTAGACGTTGGGGTCCTCGGAGTCGATCCTGCTAATGTCGGGCCGTTTGCCCTCTCGCTGTTCCACGAGATCGAGGGCTTCCTCTAACTGGTCGAGCACTGGTAGGGAGAGGATGTCGATCTTGGCGAACCCGGCGTCGGCCACGCTGTCCTTGTTCCAGTCCATGATGAAGCGCCCGTCCGTCGCCCCCGCCCTCATGGGTACCATCTCCGGAATGGGGGAGCTGCTGAGCACCATGCCGCCGACGTGCTGGCTGAGACGCCTGGGGGCGTCCATCAGTTGCGGGGCCAGGACTGGCAGGTCCCGCCAGCCCGGCGCGTCCACCCTGTCCCTGAAGTCCGTTAGCTGCGCTATCTCGTCCCGCAGGTCAGCCGCGTCGTGTGAGTGGAGCTGCTTCGACAGCAGGGAAAGGTACTCCTGCGGAAGCCCCAGAGCCTTGCCCTGGTCCTGGATGATGCCCTTCACCTTGTAGGTGGTGATGGCTCCCGTTAGGACGGCGTACTCCGGACCGAAGTGGCGATGCACACGCTCGGTCAGCTCGTCTCTGAGAGCCCTGGGGAAGTCGAGGTCGATGTCGGGTAGGGTTGTCATGTCCTCGGAGATGAATCGCTCCAGGGTGAGATCCCACTTGAGGGGATCGACGTGGCTGATGCCTATGAGGTATCCGATGAGCAGCGCAACCGACGATCCCCGCCCCCTTCCGGGCGGCCTCTCCTCCACCGACGTCTCCGGGCCAACCAGCCCTCTCTCCTCCATGATCCTTTGAGTGAGAAGCGCTATTTCTCTGTAGAGCAGCAGGAACCCCGCCAGATCCAGGTGCTCTATGAGACGGAACTCTTCCTTGAGACGGTTCTCCACTCGCTTCGCAGGGAACCGTAGCGCCAAGCGGCCGCCTCGTAGCAGAGGCGTTTCAGGTAGCTCTCCGGTGTGTAGCCCTCCGGCACGCCGGGGTCCGGCAGCGTGTAACCCAGGTCGGTGCTGAGGTCGAACTGGCACCGCTCGCCGACGACGAGGGTGTTGCACACGGCCTCCGGGCACTCAACGAAGAGCCGCTCCATCTGGGCATGGGACTTGAGGTGGAAGTGACTGTTGGGTTTCAGATGCGGGAGTGCCTGATCGATGGTCGTGTTGAGCCTTGCGGCGACCAGTGCGTCCTGAAGGCGGGAGCGTTCGGGATGATGGTAGTGGACGTCGTTGGTGGCGACCACGGGAACACCGATCTCTCCGGCGACCCTCGCCAGCTTCCTGTTGCTGTCGGTGTCGCCCTGCAGGAGGTTCTGGTTGAGTTCGACGTACACCGAGCCTGGGCCGTACCAGTCCATGTATCGCTTCAGGAGTTCATGGGCCTCACCCAGACGGCCATCCAGTGTCAGCCTGGCAAGTGACCCGTCTCGCCCGCCGGCCAGCAGGATGACGCCCTCCGAGTGGTAGGGCAGGTGAGCGGGATCGAGCCTAGGCTCCCTGCGGTCGAGGGCGTTCGCAATGATGAGCAGCTGCGAGATGTTGGAGTATCCCGCCCGCGTCTTCGCAAGAAGCGTCAACCTAGATCCATCCATCAGGGCCAGCTCACCCCCCGTGATGGACCGGATGCCCAGGCTGTAGGCCAGCC
Source organism: Dehalococcoidia bacterium (assembly GCA_965197645.1). Classification (GTDB taxonomy): domain Bacteria; phylum Chloroflexota; class Dehalococcoidia; order Plut-88900; family Plut-88900. Next base: position 3,003,219 of record OZ240219.1, read on the forward strand.
TCGAGAACTCCAGCGCGCCGCAGAGGTTGGTGTCGGTCAGCGCCAGCGCCGGGTAGCCGTGTTCCTTCGCCTGGGCCAGCAACTCGTGCGCGTGGGACGCTCCCACTCCAAAGGAGTAGAAGCTCTTGGCGTGAAGCTCGACGTAGCCATCTGTCATCAGGCGCTCTGCCGGTACCAGCGTTCGCCCCACTGGTCGCGGAACAGCGTCAACAGCCTGCCCCCGCCCGGGTCGATCCGGTAGTAGGAACGGGCAACGGGCTCAATGAGCCACCATAGGTCGAACGTCCACCGGTCGTCTATGCGCATCACCCGCTGCCAGCGCCCCTTTATTCGCACGGATTCCGGCTCTCCCTCGGGCCCTTCCCGAACCTCCACCGGCCTGGGGGTGTGCAGGAGCCTAATGGAATCTCTGGCTGACGAGTCGATTGGTACCTGCAATGCCCGCATCTCCGGCGCCGGATGCCAGGGCGCCACCTGCGCGACCCTGTGGAGGACGTGGGCTCCTCCCATCAACGGCTGCAACCTACGGTCCACCTCCACGAGACGGCCGTGCCTGTTGCTCTGGACGTCGTAGAACAGCCGCAACTGGGCCCCCGACTCCCCCGTGAAGCGGGACAGCTTGAGAGTCACGTCCTCCAGGGGATTGCGCGGAGGGTTCCCCTCCATCCAGCTCGGTACGATCTCGGAAACTTTCTCCCATGCGCCTACGGGCTATTTGAACCTGACACTCTTCTCCCATGCCGGCCAGCCCGCCCCCGTAGACAGAAGGTACGCCGTGCCCGCATACCGGCCTCTCATGTCGGGCCGAGCGAACGCCCTCCTGAGAAGGGCATCCACCGTCACGAACAGGACCTCCATGGAAGAGGAGTGAAACGGTAGCGATATGTGCTCGGCCACCGACTCCTCGAAAGCCAGGGGAACTAGAGGGATATGGTCAGTCCCGTTGCAGAGCGCCCAGGCGCGCATTCCCTCACGCCCGAAGCGGTCCGCCAGCATGTGCACGCTCATGGAGGCGACTGCCCCCATCGTGTGGAGGCCGAACCGGTGTAGGTCCTCCCTAAACTGGCCTGAGACGGGGAGCAGGTCAATGCTATGAGGAGCTAGGAAGCTCCTGACGTCGTCGGGGACCTTGAACACTTCGTGAGCCGGGCACGTCTGTGCCGCAACCAGAGCGGGAAACTTGCCATCGGCCACGCCGATTCGCCGGACCAGATGGGCGGGAACCGCGTTCAGCAGGGCGGAGACCACTCCCGCCTCCCCACGGTACACTCCTTCGAGACCGTCGATGCGCACGTAGGCAGTGCCGAGCTCTGCCCCTTCTACCCTGTCGCTGATACCCTGTAGAGCGGAGAGTATCTGGCCGTAGACCTGGCAGTATCGCGGCTCGTCGGCATCCAACACCACGGCGTTCGTGTGGCGGGAAACGGCCTGCTCCAGGGTCATCCCGGCCGTCACTGCTGAAGCACCGGGAAGCCGGTCCAACACCAGGGGCCTTGCCCTCGATGCGTTCCGGTCGACGATCAGGACAGGCGTGTCCTTCAGGTGGGGCTGTCGGCTCATCTCCACCTTGGCTCTCAGGTGAGGGACGAGCACATAGGCGACCCTCATGTATCCACCTCAAACATGATGGGAGTCTGGACTGGCAATGATAGAGAACGTGTGTTCGCATTATCAATATCCCCTCGTCTTTTCTACGGTGGGATGATTCTGCGTACACCGGTTGACCCAGATTGTCGGTGGATAGTGGGTTGACCTGAACCATGCCAAGGCTCTACACACACTCTCGATCCTGAATCGAATAGGCAAGGGGATAGTGCGCAGTGCGACTTTGAGACAGTTGCCTGGTATGACGATCCGAGGGAGAACGTGGTGCGCCAACCACCGGAAACAGACCCACAGTCGAACGGTTCTCTGTGGATGAACAAGCTGTTGCGGATCAACACCCGCTCATGTCATACGATAGCCGCCACCAACTATTGCCTTGGAAGGATCCATCAGAAGCTTGCTGAGTGAAGCGTTGGTTCAAGTGGACGATAGGACACGCCCAGGGGATCACGTTCAAGGACGGTCTCCCTGATACTCGGGGTGTATACCCAGTCTGTTCCACAGGGGTTTTTCGGATCGGGGAGGCCTGATAGACCGGCACTCTTCACAATCGAGGTCCCGAGATTTTGGAAGATCGACTATCCCCGCCAGTTTCGCCGCAACTCTGACGCCTACCTGCCGCTTTCTGCCTTTTCAGTGCACTCATTAGGGATTCCCGCTCTGCCAATGCCGAAACCATAGCATCATCACCGCGAAGACAGCCAGGATTACAAGTGCACCCAGGAAGTCCTGGGCTAATGCAGCATCCTTAGCATCTCCGATCAGAGGCCTGATGGCGCTGGAACCGATCACGCCCGCTAGGATGAAGATCGGAGCGGCCACACCTAAAGGAATATAGCGATCACGCCCGACTCTAGCTATGTTGAAGAATGTGGCATTGGAAAACGCCAGGTACACAGCGAAGAAGTAAGAAGCTCCACGTATGAACCCCAGGTCATCAAACACTGCTGTTGTAAGAACCCAAGTCATGAGGATGCCCATGCTTAGGCCGAGGAAGCGCAGATATCGATACGGACCTTGCCAAGCGGACCCCCATGCTTCTTGCCAGCTTCTTAGGTGCCAAACCAGGAGCCTGCCCAGAAGTCTAAGGGCTTCCGCCCGGAGTATTTCGAGGAAACCACCCATTCCGCTTAGCTCCTACCCTTACGCCCTTTTGCGCCTGAGCCGACTCAGGATCGCTCGCCAGAATCTGCCGCGGCGTAGCGCTGTACCGATACGGTCGAAGGCACGGCCTCTCTTGATCTCAAACATCCAACGCTCTCGAGCCCATCGCACCTGATTCCGATGAATCCAGTAGTGAGATTGACAAGAAAGGCTCCCATTACCAATCGACGGAGAGAGGGACACTGAATTCCCGTCGAAGGTCATCTGCCAGTCGGTTGGATCCAAAGGTGTCACGATCTCGTTGCCACATCCACAGCAACAACGGTGCATGACCGTAGCGAAGGGTATCGACACGTACAACACCCCATCATCTAGGGCTTCTGGGATGTAGCTGACGAACTCGTGCCGGAGCGAGTTGATCCGAGTCACGCTTTGTCCTCATTGACCAAGTGATTCCCGTCTATCTGGTATAGGCTAGTATGCTCATTCTCAAGATCGGCGTAGAACCCGCTAACCTTCTTCCACTTGATCACGGCCAGAGCCGCGTTCAGGGCATTGAGGTCAGCGATTTGGATGTTGCGGGAATAGTCGTCTTCGCCGTCGCGGTCGGAAATCGGGAGCGTCGAACGGACTTGGTCACGAGACAGGTCCGTGCTCGCGGTCACTCTCAATTGGCCCAGCAGCGAACTCTCAACCTCCTCTACACCCATACCAACGTCGATGAACGGAACGCCGAATTCCTCCAGCTTCTCTACAAGGAGCCTCCTAGGCCGACCCTTGTCAACCGCCATGAACACGAAGTCCATAGCCCGCAGGGAGTCCACTACGGATTCATCTACAAATCCGTGGGCGAAGATGTTCCGTCGCATCTCGGAGTAAATGTCTCGGTAGTAGGCCGTCTTCTGCGGTGCGGCCCTCAGTGTTTCGATGGAAGGTGCTCCCGGCGAACGGAAGGCGTTGTGCTGTCCAAATCTGTCGCCGTCGAATAGGTGGATCTCCCGCACGGGAGTCTTGGCCACCAAGTCGAGTATGTATGATCCCGTGCCGCCCACCCCGACGATGGCTACTGCTCCGCATTCCAGCTTTTCGGTAATGGCGCTGATGCCGGCACGGCTCGATGCCGTATCGATATACCTGAACACGGACTCCTCCTGCCGAGCCTCAACTACTGCAAAGGTTCGAGCGGTGACGTTGGGGTCAATCGATTGGGCCGGCCCGGCGATGATGGCCTCGTAGGTGGTCATCTTCCGGTAATAGTCGGTATAGCCCTCCGGCGGCTTACTCGAGAATCTGTGGTCCACGACTAGTCCTTCAGCGAGTTCCCTACGGCGACTGGAGTGGCGGATCTGGGTCAATGGACGCCCTCGCTGGTCACAGGGCATTTCTCCAGCGAACATGACGACATGCGTACTCGGCTTCGTGGTAGTGTCTGCCGCCAAGCTGAGCTCAGAAACTAGAGTCCCGTACTTGATGACTCGGTCCTCGGTGACATACGGCACGTGTCGCAGAAGTAGGTGACCAGACCGAACTTCGACCTCGTAGCCCTCGTCTTCAAGACGCTGGAGGTCGGCGCTACGATCTATCAGTGAATGAGACATTGAATATAGTCCCGTCCTCGATCTTCACGCTCTTACCCGCGACGAGCCTTCCGTCCGGAGGCCTCCCAGCACCGTCCCGGTAGCTCACCGTGAACACGATGTCCGGCCCAGATGGCAGTGGGTCGAACGCCAGCCTTACTACCTGTTCGAAGGAGAGTTCCCTGTCGGAATTGAGTTCCTTAAAAGGAATGACCTTCTCCCGTCCGTTCACTACAATTGTGACTGTATCTTTGTCTTCCACCATCGCTATACTCCTTTAGGGTTGTCCCACAACATCTTGACAGTACCAACCTTGGTACTACAAAATACAGCCTAACTCGTGGCCCACACCCGTGTCAATACCTTATCGGTACAGTGTACCGGTATGGGCACAGGAGGAGACATGAACCCAAGTAGGCTTGAGCTCAACGATCTAGGTGGTCTCGTCCTGGCAGAGCGAACACGGAGAGGGATGAGTCTCCGGGAATCCGCCCGGGCGATAGGCATTCCTTTCAACACTCTGGCGCGTGTCGAGAAAGGACACGTCCCAGACCTGCCTAAATTCAAGCGCCTCGTCGAGTGGTGTGGTGCGGACATCAAGCAGTTCTTTGAAATTCAGGAAAGGGCGACTACCACCACTGATGTAATTGCTGAACACCTTCGTGCAGACCGCAACCTGCCCCCTGACGCTGCGGAGCGGATCGCTAGCATCGTCGGCGACCTGTACCAAGCTCTGGCGCGCCCCCAGCAAATCGCGGCAGTGCATCTGCGGGCGGCAAACACGTTCCGCCCAAACGCGGCCCGCTACCTAGGGTCGTTGCTGAGCGACTTAAACCAAGCCCTCATGGAGGAAGCCTCTGATGGCTCTGCGGAGAGGGTTTAAGTCCGAAGCTGAGAGAATCGCCCGAGGCGTTAGGTCGGATATGGGCCTCAATGCCGCTAAGTCCGTTGCGCCCGAAGACCTAGCCACACTGATCGGTATAGAGATCAGAGCGGGAGACGAGTTGGTTCAGCGTGAAAGGTTCAGAGAGCTTGAGCGCATTCAGCCAGAATCTTTCTCGGCCTGCACACTCCGCCCTTCCCCTGAACGCGTGGTCATCGTCTACAACCCTCTCTCAGCTAAGTCGCGGCGACGGAGCGATTTGGCACACGAACTTGCCCACATCCTTCTTGACCACGAGTTGAGTCGGCTTGAAAGACTCGGCGAGGTAACGTTTTTTTCGTGTGATGCCATACAGGAGGAGGAAGCTGGCTGGTTGTCAGGGTGTCTCCTTCTCCCTAGGGCACTACTCTTGGCGGAGACCAGAAGGGGGGTAAGCGCCAAAGAGATTGCAAGGAAATGTGGGGTCAGCGAGCAGATGGCTCAGTACAGGTTGAATGTCACTGGCGTGCTCAGGCAGAGGCGGGCGATCCAGAAGAAGAGCCGGAACCCGTGATGATGCCCGGCGTGGATATGCCGCGAGTGGCCAAGGCACTGTGGCCCCAACGGATGGATGTCAATGACGCAGTTGACCGAAGGTCCAAGGCGGAATGTGTGTCGCAAGTGAAGGTCCTAACCGTGGTGGCACCTGCGTCTGCAATGAGGAAGCATCGGACATGCCCTCAACGATAGAGTGGACCGACGAGACGTGGAATCCTGTGACGGGATGCTCCCGCGTTTCCCCCGGTTGTGACAACTGCTACATGTTCGCATTGTACCCCAGGCTGCGGGCTATGGACGTTCCAGGATATAAGGCCTCACCCGACACTGTGCAAATGCTTCCAGAACGTCTGCGCGTCCCGCTGTCATGGCGACGCCCCAGGCGCGTATTTGTCAACAGCATGTCCGACTTGTTCCACCCTCGCGTGGAGTACGACTTCATATCTGACGTTTTCGCCGTCATGGGACAAGCTCGCCAGCACGTGTTTCAGGTGCTTACGAAGCGACCGGGCAGGGCCGCCGGTTGGTGGGGAAGCCACGGCCAGAGCAGGTTCGGTGAGTGGCCTGAAAACGTGTGGATGGGCACATCTGTTGAGAGCCAGAAGTATGCGCCTCGACTGTCCGTGCTACGACGGATCCCTGCCACCATCCGTTTTGTTTCCGCGGAGCCTCTGCTTGAGAGAATCGATCTCGCCAAGTGGCTGGAGGACGGCACCATCCACTGGGTGATTGCCGGTGGCGAGAGCGGCCCTCGCGCAAGGCCGATGGTTCTAGACTGGGCGCGGGACCTTCGGGATCAGTCCGCAAGGGCAAACGTGGCCTTTTTCCTGAAACAACTAGGGGGCAAGCGCGGCAAGCAGTCAGGTGTGGATGCCATTTTGGACGGCGCAACGTGGCTGGCATTGCCTGGGAGCAACGGGAAATGGTGACCAATGCCCCCTAAGGAGACACTTTGGCCTCTTGACGACCACACCCGTGGCAAGCACATGGTCCTGCGGGCTTACATGGACGCCTGGCTTCCCATCAACTTGAGCAAGTTTGAGAGAGCGAGGTTCGTTGATGCGTTTGCCGGGCCTGGAGAATACGAGAAAGGGGAGCTTGGCTCACCGGTCATTGCGCTAAACGCCCTCGCCCAACACTCTTCACAGAGCATGATGACTGGTCAGATGGACTACGTCTTCATTGAGGAACGTTCTGACCGATTCGTTCACTTGAAGAACGTAGTCGCCCATCAACGAACCAAAGGCTCTATCCCTTCCATCTGCCAAATCAGTATGTTTAACGATACGTTCGCCCACGTACTTCCGAAACTGATCGCTCCGATGAAATCAGATCGCATCCCCACTTTTGTCATGATTGATCCCTTTGGTATATCTGGAGTCGGCATGGAGTTGATACGGGCATTAATGCAGCATTCCAGCACTGAGATCTACGTTTCCTTCATGTATGAGCATATGAACCGATTCAGGAGTCAACCTAACTTCGAACCACACCTAAACGACCTATTTGGCTGTGAAGAATGGCAACAAGGCATAGACATGCCAGAGGGCAAAGCACGAAAGGACTTTTTTATGGACTATACAGAGAGCAACTTAAGCTTTCGGGAGCCCAGCATGTCCTGAGCTTCGAGCTGTACGGTGGTAACCAGCTAAAGTATGCGCTGTTCTTCGCTACCCAGAAGGATGAGGGCTGTGACAAAATGAAACAAGTCATGTGGAAAGTAGCTCCGCTCGGAGGCTATCGTTTCAGGAGTGACGCTCTAGGCCAACTCTCGTTTGAATCAGGGGTTGTGGACTTCGATGAATTAAATAAAGCGTTAATCAGAGAATTCGGGATGCATCAATCGATCAAGATCGAGTCAATTGAAGAGTTCATGTGCTCCGACAGGATTCTATTCCACTCTGGTCAACTGAAGAGCCGTCTGGCAGATATGGAGCGAGCATCTACACTCATCGTCGACCAGAGTCCGAGAAAGAAGCGTTTTACCTTCCCACAGGGCACAATTCTACGTTTTGTCGAGCCTCCACCGCCATCGCCAATACAAAAGTTGTTGATACCAGCCAAATAGTGTCCATGCCCCGCCCTCCGATGCCCGCAGGTACCCTTAGCCGTGCGGCCATCCACGCAAGCAGCGAAGGTGCCGGCCCTAGAGCCGCCACCAGCATTGGGTAGACTTCCTGTCGGCCCCCGTCGATAGGCAATGGGAAATCATCTTCGTAGCCGGTGAGCCTGCAAAGGGGCAACCAGTTCTGCACAGACCATAAAATGGTACCGGCCTTACTACTTATCACCATCGTTTGCTGAGAGGTAAGCTTCGGCCGACCAAGCGTACTGTAGCAGGCGTCCTAGCTCGCTGCGCGGGTTTTGGGGGGCTATGGCGTGGCTCTTGATGCCAAGGTTGAAGAAGGGGTTGCGGTGTCTTCCCTGGCAGATCCATTCCTCCACGGAGTAGACCCAAGAGAGGGGCCTGGAACGTCCTGTAGTGCTCGGTACCCTGACAACCACCCTTCTCCCATTGTCAGCGCCCTGGTCGTCGACAACCTCCACCTCAGGTTGGCCTCACTGTGCTATTTCCTCTTCACGGAGCGGACACCTGCATCTCGAACGCCATTTGTCCCCACCTGCGCTTGCTGTTGAGGCTGTCGGCCATCGAGTGTCGGTTGTCCTCCCCAAGTCTGGCCAGATACCAATTTTCATTGGTGTGTTTCTTGCGAAACCGGAGCGATGGGATCCTTTCGGCGCCTAGGACCCAACTGCTCCCCTTAGACTTGATACGCCGACCCGCCAACTGGGTTTGGAGCGCCATCTGCTCGACCCCCTCGAAGGGAAATAGGGGAACCCTGTCGCCTTGCAGAATCACGGGGACCGTCCGCCGATAGACCTTCATGACCAATTCCGCTATTCTGGGGAAGAAGCGGAGATTTTCTTAGGCGGGGAGGCCGGATTGAGCGCTCCGATTTCTGATCGTATTGCGCAGCGCGGAGTGGCGTTAGCTATGGGGGCTTTCGAGGCCCTCAGCTTCGCGTTTCGGGTTCAACACGACGAAGACTACGGTGTTGACGCTCACGCCGAACTGATTGAAGATGGACAGCCGACTGGAATGCTACTTGGAATCCAGTTGAAGACTGGACCCAGCTACTTCAAGGAATCCCAAGGGGACTCGTACGTTTTCAGAGCCGATAGCCGGCACGTTGAGTATTGGTTTGACCACTGCCTGCCAGTGTTGATCTGTCTGTGTGATTTGGACTCCCGACGGGTGCATTGGCAAGCCGTCGATGCAGAAACTGCCACTTCTACGGGTAAGGGGTTCAAGATTCTCATACCGATGTCCCAAAAGTTAGATTCCAACTCTGAGTCCAACTTACGCAACCTCTTGACGCCGGTGGTAGCTGGGACCCGATATACGATTTTCGAGCAGTCCGATGTGAGCCACGGAAGCGCCAAGCGGTACTCCTACAAGGTCGTAGTCAACGGCGATGCCAACAAATCAGAGGTGGCATCCATTGTGAGGCAGGTGACGATCTACGGTGCCAAGAGGGTGTACAACCGCAATCACCTTACTCAGGGACACTGGGGGGACTCCGAAGCCCAGGTAGTCTGGACTTTCGTTTATCCGAGTGCCGAGGATCACGCAAGGGACAACTACATTTGCCGGAGCCTCTGGATCCACCCCGACTTGCCGATAAGAGATCGGCCATTGGGCCACCGAGGCCAAAATATTGGTGACGGCATCATCGTTAATTGGAATCCAATGCACGCAGAGTCGGCCCACCTCGTCTCGGCTAATACATGTACGAAAGGGGAGTACCTTTCAAGGGTTCCTCAGTTGGTTGAAGAGCTGTCCTCGCTACTCACGAATCTTGATGTCCAACACTCGGCGTTATTCAGGGGAACCGCCTCAGAGGAGTCGTTCCTAATCAAGACCGAGAGAACACGAGCCCGAATAGTAGAGATCGAAGATGAGGTCTTCGACATGCCGCTCGCCCCGTTTGAGTGTAATCAAGTTGATCAGGCGTTCAAAAGGCTTCTAGTTTCCTGTAGTAACATTGCCCTCTTTTATTCAGAACGGGGCAGGGAGACTTGGAAAGATGTCAACCGAAAGGGTTGGCTAGTCACCCAACAGCGAGAAGCCGCTCGGGAGTCACTCAGCCGGGTAGAATCCGAAATCAGTAAAATACGGTAAAAGAATAGTTCCACATCCGAACCAGAATTCTCCGACCTTTGAGGGTAGGTCTGAGCTATGGATCCGTCGGCCTCCTCTAAACTCCTTCTAACAGTCCCTCCTTGCTCCGACGCGTCCCCTCGGGACACCCGCAACGGCGATCTGACCCAATCTCCAACACGATGGTACACCTTCATCCGAAAGACACCCTAACAACGGAAACCTGCTCCTATCGCGGGCGATCAATCTTGTTGCCAGCAAATTGAAGCTTATCTGATGTCCAATCACACCAAGAACTCAGGTCACATGGTAGTGGGACTGAGTGACAAGTGACCACGACGTCTCTTGACCGAGCCTTCGAGCAGCATTCCATCCACCACTAAGGACCTTTGCAGCATCTTGGTCACCAGCTTCAGGGCGTTAAACTTTACCGACTCGGGGCTGCCCCATGCCCACGATCGTCACGACGCATCCCTCATCACCTAAGCGACGCGATCCAGCGCATGCTAGGTGACGATGCGTACAACCCTCCCCACATCTTCGAAGAGCCCAGCACGGCAATCGAATCAGGGAGGGATGACTTCTGAAGACTGTAGAGTCTACTGATTATCTGAGAGACCCCTACTGCTGGGAGTGGTCCGGCGGCGCCTCCCAGTGCTTTGTCTTCGCGGAGACGCAGCGACCATAACGAGGTCAAGGGTAGTAGCAGTGATGGGGAGCCCCTTGCTCTCGTAGTAGGCTTCCATCTCGCCTATCTCCACGGGGATGAATGTCTTGTCCTCTCCGGCCTCGCTCTTGCCGGAGACGCAGGCGTAAATGGGCACCCGATTCGCCTCCTCTTTCCTTGTGGTGAGTAGCACCATTGCTGACTTCTTCTGCATGTTCCAAATCACATCTGCCCACTACTGTCGAGAGCAGGTCTGCGGGTAGTACAATCTATTCATATCACCTGGATTCAACAAGAGAAGCTCAGGGAGTAAGAACTGTGGCCACTACTCGAAAGGCAAAGTCCCAAAAAGAGGCCGGCAGCGCGGGCCACGAGGCCGAGTACTGGCGCATGGCCGACGCCCTGAGGGGCAGCATGGACGCCGCCGAGTACAAGCACGTTGTTCTCGGCATCATCTTCCTCAAGTACATCTCCGATGCCTTCGAGGAAGCCTACGCACAGCTCGAAGGCGAACAGGACGAGGGCGCCGACCCCGAGGACCCGGACGAGTACCGAGCTCAAAACATCTTCTGGGTGCCTCCCGAAGCCCGGTGGCCCAAGCTACAAGGTCAAGCGCACCAGCCCACCATAGGCCGTGCCGCCGACGACGCCATGGTCGCCATCGAGCGGGACAACCCGGCGCTGAAGGACGTATTGCCCAAGGACTACGCCCGGCCCGCCCTGGACAAGACTCGCTTGGGGCAGGTAATCGACATGGTGAGCAATATCAAGGTGGGTGGCGCCGAGGCCCGCGCAACGGACGTGCTGGGCAACGTCTACGAGTACTTCCTGGAGCAGTTCGCTCTGGCCGAGGGCAGGAAGGGCGGCGAGTTCTACACCCCGCGCTCAGTCGTGCGGCTGCTGGTAGAGATGCTGGAGCCGTACAAGGGCCGGGTTTACGACCCTTGCTGCGGGTCGTCGGGCATGTTCGTCCAGTCGGTGGATTTCATCCGGGCCCACGCCAGCGGCAACGCAAACGGGGGCAAGGCTAGGGGCGATATCTCGATATACGGCCAAGAGTCCAACTACACCACATGGCGAATGGCCAAGATGAACCTAGCCATCCGGGGTATCGACGGCCGGATCGAGCATGGCGACAGCTTCCACAACGATCGCCACCCGGACCTGCGGGCCGACTACATCCTCGCCAATCCGCCCTTCAACGTCTCCGACTGGGGCGGCGACCGGCTGCGGGACGACAAGCGGTGGCAGTACGGCGTGCCGCCGGTGGGCAACGCCAACTTCGCCTGGGTACAGCACTTCCTGTACCACCTTGCGCCGCGAGGAATCGCAGGCTTTGTCCTTGCCAACGGTTCCATGTCGTCGAACCAGTCCGGCGAGGGTGAGATCCGCAAGAACATCATCGAAGCAGACTTAGTGGACTGCATCATCGCCCTGCCAGGCCAGCTTTTCCGGTCCACGCAGATACCCGCCTGCCTCTGGTTCCTGAGGAGGGGACGAGAAGGCGGAGGGCGAATCGGGGAAACCCTTTTCATTGACGCCCGTAAGCTGGGCCACATGCTCGACCGCACGCGTCGAGACCTGTCCCGAGAGGATCTCGCCAGCGTCGCCGACACCTATCACGCATGGCGTGGCGGCAAGGACGACCGTGAGTATGAAGACGTCCCCGGCTTCTGTAAGAGCGCGACGCTGGATGAGGTCCGCAAACACGGCCATGGGCTCACCCCCGGCCGCTACGTCGGGGCAGCGCCGCAGGAGGACGATGGGGAGCCCTTCGAGGAGAAGATGGCCCGTCTCTCGGTACGGTGGCGGGAGCAGCAGGCCGAGGCCCAACGGTTGGACACGGAGATTGAGGCGAATCTGCAGCGGCTTGGGTTTGGGGCAGAGCGAACCGGTAATGCCCAAGGTTAGGGAGGCCATACAGCTCATAGAGCAGGACGGGTGGAGGCTTGTTCGCACCAGGGGAAGCCATAGACAATACAAGCATCCGGTCAAGCCTGGCCGCGTGACCATACCCGGCAAGCCAGGAGATGACCTGCCGCCGGGCACCTGGAACAGCATATTGAAGCAATCAGGGCTAAAGGAGTAAGCAGAGCCATGAAGTACACGGTAGTAATCGAAAGGACTACCAATAACTATGCAGCCTACGTGCCGGACCTGCCTGGCTGTGTGGCTACCGCCGGCACCCGCGAAGAGCTGTTGAAGGAAATCCGAGAGGCCATAGAGTTTCACATTGAAGGCATGCGTGAAGACGGCGAACCCATACCGGATCCTCAGACTACGGCGGCATTGGTGGATGCGGCCATACCGGCGCCGGGTGTCTAACTGAGGGCATGGCTACGGAACGAACTATCAAGAGCCAGTGGCGGGAATCGGTGTACGGGATGTTCTGGCCCGACTTTGTTGAGGCTCCTTTAGGGAATCTTTGCGACGACGTCAACGGGATTCAAACAGGGCCGTTCGGCAGCCAGCTACACCAACGGGACTATGTCTCAACCGGAACACCGATCATCACCGTCGAGCATTTGGGCGAGAATCGCATTACGCGCCGGGATATGCCCTGTGTATCGGAATACGACAGGAATAGACTATCCAAGTACTCTCTTCAGGAGGGTGACATTGTTTTCAGCCGTGTCGGTTCTGTTGATAGGCGGGCCTTGGTGCGTCAGTCCGAGCAAGGGTGGCTGTTTTCGGGACGCTGCCTAAGGGTGCGTCCTAACGGCAACGAGATTTACCCAGCGTACCTTTCATATTTTTTTGGTCTACCGGCATTTCGAGAATACATAAGATCGATTGCAGTTGGGGCGACCATGCCATCGCTAAACACCCAACTATTGAGTGAAGCGCCGATTCTGTACCCTCCTCTCCCCGAGCAACGCGTCATTGCCCACGTCCTCGGCACACTGGACGATAAGATCGAGCTGAACCGCCGCATGAACGAGACCCTGGAGGAGATGGCGCGGGCGCTCTTCAAGTCATGGTTCGTGGACTTCGAGCCGGTGCGAGCCAAGATGGAGGGCAGATGGCGTCGCGGCCAGTCCCTCCCCGGCCTCCCCACCGACCTCTACGACCTCTTCCCCGACCGCCTCGTGGACTCAGAGTTGGGAGAAATCCCGGAGGGGTGGGAGGTGAAGGCGCTGGGGGATTGCTACGACTTGACGATGGGACAGTCCCCACCAGGCAGTACCTATAACGATAACGGTAATGGAACACCGTTCTTCCAGGGCAGTACGGACTTCGGGCAGCGCTACCCCACCAATCGCCGTTACTGTACGGAACCCACGCGGCTGGCACAGGCTGAAGACACCTTGGTAAGCGTCCGTGCGCCTGTGGGGACAATCAACCGTGCGTGGGAGCGGTGCTGCATAGGCAGAGGGGTTGCCGCGCTCCGGCACAGTTCGGGCTCCGCGCCCTACACATACTACGCTATTTGGGGGGCTCAACCGCAAATAGGCCAATACGAACACACTGGGACCGTGTTTGGCGCAATCGGCGGTCAGCAGTTCAAGGCATTGCTGATGTTGGAACCACATGACAAGACGGTCGCAGCATTCCACCGTCTCGGGCAGGACTTGGATAGTCGCATCAGGTTCAATGTCGATGAGTCACGCGCGTTGTCCGTCCAGCGTGATGAGCTGCTGCCGGGGTTGGTGAGTGGGGAGATACATGTATGACTGAGTTCAATGATCGCGTCAGAGACTCTGTAGCAGTAGCGAACCTGAAACAAGCCAATGCTACTTTAGCCCAGTTGTCAGCTATGGATTGGGAACATCAGACAAGGGTCGATCTCATCAACAGGCTCTCCTCTGTAGGGAAAGACACGCTCGCTCGGCTAAGCACTAATCGTGACTTCATAGCCCAGCATATGCTCGACAACCTCGAAAATCCATCCCGAGAGTTTCTCAATTGGATCAACAACATTGCTGATACGCCCATGGAAGATGACTCGTACTGGCAAGAGGCAAGTAACGCTGCCGACGATCTTCTGTTGGCTGCATCAACGTTGCCAAGCCTGCGTATTCGTACAACTGGAGAGGTATTTGAGAGAGCCACAGCACAATTCGATCACGAAGTGCAATCGTCTATGAGCGCACTCTCAGAGCGATTAGCAGAGATAAGCTCTGAAATGGCCGACACAAATAACCGTATCGAGCAAGCCTCGACGGCATTCAACGAGCAAATTGCACAACTTGAGGCCAGAGCAAGCGATCAAGTTGCTCAAGCAGAAAACTCAACAAATGCTCTCCTGGAAGAAGCACGAGCAACCAGAGACTCCTTGCTAGGGCAAATTCAAGGGGCCAGTGAGAGGTTGCAGCGTGAAGTTACAGGCATTCAAGAAGTTTTTCGGGACTCCCAAAGCGAGCGCGACGAGGAATTCAAGAGTTCTCAAGATACGCGCTACGAGGAATTCCATCAACGGCTTAACCCTTCTATAGTGGACGTAGAGGATTTTCGGGATCAGGCAAGAAGTATGCTGGAGGAAGTAGCTGGTGCAGGCACGGCGGAACACTATGTCGGCCACAGCCAACAACAAAACAAGACCGCAAATATTTGGCGTTGGATAGGCGTTAGTGCGCTATTTGTCATGGCCCTAGCCTCTGTTTGGGTATTCTATGAGTCCTCACGAACAGCACAGGATTTTTCATTTGCATGGCTAATTGCTCGTACCGGCCTATTGGGGTCCATACTTATATTTGCTGCTTATGCTTTAAGACAGTCCAGCCATCATCGACGGCAGGCAGAGAATATGGGACGACTAGCCAACGAACTGCAGCTGCTCTGGCCGTTCATGAATCGACTACCTAGTGAACATAGGGAAGCTCTTCTTTTGGAGATCACTCCTTTGTACTTTAGGGGTGAGTCAAGTGATGACCCAAGAATCGATAGTCAGGGCCTAGCTAGTAGGCTGCTAGAAAAGCTAGGGAAAGCCAGAGTAGAAGGCGACTGATTACTCACATGACCACCCTCACTGAGGCTGACGTCGAACAGGTCGCCCTTGATTGGCTGCAAGGCCTTGCCTGGACTGTCGCACGCGGCCCGGACATCGCTCCCGGAACGCCCGGTGCCGAGCGGGACGACTACGGGCAAGTTGTGTTGGAGCGACGGTTGCGGGACGCCCTCGCGGACCTCAACCCCACCCTGCCCACTGATGCCCTGGACGATGCCTACCGCAAGCTCACCCGCCCTCAGGGTTCCTCCCTCGAAGCTCGCAACAGCGCCTTTCATCGGATGCTGGGCAACGGCGTGGACATCGAGTATCGGGATTCCGATGGACGGGTGCGCGGAGACCAGGTCCGGGTCATCAACTTTGAGAACCCGGCCAGCAACGACTGGCTGGCCGTCAACCAGTTCTCCGTCACAGAAGATTCGCACACCCGCAGGCCGGACGTCGTGCTGTTCGTCAATGGCCTGCCCCTGGGCATCATCGAGCTCAAGAACCCCGCAGACGAGGACGCCACCATCTGGACGGCGTGGCAGCAGCTGCAGACCTACAAGGCCGAGCTACCCACCCTGTTCTCCATGAACGAGGCGCTGGTGGTCTCGGACGGGACCGAGGCCCGCATTGGCACGCTGACGGCGGGACGGGAGTGGTTCAAGCCCTGGCGCACCGTCACCGGTGAGACGCTGGCCGACCCGCATGTGACCGAGCTGCAGGTGATGCTGGAGGGCGCCTTCGAACCAGGTCGCTTCCTCGCCCTCGTGCGCGACTTCGTCGTGTTCGAAGACGATGGCGGCGGCGCCCTGGTCAAGAAGATGGCGGGCTATCACCAGTTCCACGCCGTCCGCGTCGCGGTGGATGAAACCCTACGGGCGGCGATGCTGCAACGGGCGGAGACTCGGGCCGCGGAGGAGAAAGGTCACTACGAATCGGGGCGAAAGCCAGGTGGGGAGCCGGGGGACCATCGCATCGGGGTAGTCTGGCACACCCAGGGGTCGGGCAAAAGCCTGACTATGGCCTTCTATGCAGGGGCTATCATCAGGGAACAGGCGATGGAGAACCCGACCATCGTGGTGCTCACGGACCGCAACGACCTGGACGACCAGCTCTTCAGCACATTCTCTCGCTGCCAGGATCTGCTGCGCCAGCCGCCAACCCAGGCGGAGAACCGCGCCGACCTGCGCAGCAAGCTGTCGGTGAACGCCGGGGGCGTGGTCTTCACCACTATTCAGAAGTTCTTTCCAGAGGAGAAGGGCGACACCCACCCTACGCTATCGGAACGGCGCAATATCGTCGTCATCGCCGACGAGGCCCACCGCAGCCAGTACGACTTCATCGACGGGTTCGCCCGGCACATGCGAGACGCCCTGCCCAACGCTTCCTTTGTCGGCTTTACGGGAACGCCCATCGAGTTGCAGGACGCTAACACCCGCGCCGTGTTCGGCGACTACATCAGCATCTACGACATACAACGCTCCGTCGACGACGGGGCTACCGTACCTATCTACTACGAGAGCCGCCTGGCCAAGCTAGCCTTGGACCAGAACCAGAGGCCGAATATAGACCCGGACTTCGATGAGGCGACCGAGGGTGAGGAGGTAGAGCGAAAGGAGAAGCTCAAGACCAAGTGGGCGCAGCTCGAGGCGATAGTCGGCTCGGAGGAGCGTGTAAAGCAGATCGCCGAGGACATAGTGACCCACTTCGGCCAGCGGACCGAGGTGCTGAAAGGCAAGGCGATGGTCGTATGCATGAGCCGGCGCATCTGCATCGACCTATACCAGGAGCTGGTTCGCCTGCGCCCCGACTGGCACGATAACGATGACGCCAAGGGGGCTATGAAGGTGGTGATGACCGGCTCCGCCTCCGATCCCCTGGACTGGCAGCCCCACTTCCGCAATAAGTCCCGACGGGAGGAGTTGGCCCAACGGTTTCGCGACCCTGTCGACCCGTTGAAAGTCGTGCTGGTGCGGGACATGTGGCTAACGGGCTTCGACGCGCCCAGCCTGCACACGATGTACGTGGACAAGCCGATGCGGGGACACGGCCTCATGCAGGCCATCGCCCGCGTGAACCGGGTGTTCAAGGACAAACCAGGAGGCCTAGTCGTGGACTACCTGGGGCTGGCCCAAGACCTGAAACAGGCCCTGGCTACCTACACAGAGAGCGGCGGCAAGGGACGAACGGCGCTGGACCAGGACGAAGCAGTGGCGGTGATGCTGGAGAAGTACGACGTGTGCTGCGCCCTGTTGCACGGATTCGACTGGTCGCTGTGGACCACGGGCAACGCACAGGACCGGTTGGGACTGTTGCCACCCGCTCAGGAGCACATCTTATCCCAGGAGGACGGCAAGGAACGATGCATGAAAGCAGTGCGAGAGCTGTCGCAGGCTTTCGCCCTGGCCGTGCCCCACCCGGAGACGACACGTATCCGTGACGACGTGGGGTTCTTCCAGGCAGTGAGGGCGGCCCTGTCGAAGCGGGCGACTGCAGAGGCACGCCCGGAGGAAGAGCTGGACCTTGCCGTGCGCCAAATAATCTCCCAGTCGGTGGCGTCCGAAGGAGTGATGAACATCTTCGCTGCCGCGGGACTGGATAAGCCGGACATCTCGGTGCTCTCCGATGAGTTCCTGGCCGAGGTTCGTGACATGCCTCATCGCAACCTCGCCGTCGAGTTACTTCAGAAGCTGCTCAGTAGCGAGGTGTCCACTCGGCGCCGTAAGAACGTGGTGCAAGCCCGCTCCTTCGCCGAGATGCTGGAGCAGACGCTGCGCCGTTACCAGAACCGGGCGATAGAAGCAGCCCAGGTAATCGAGAAGCTGATCGAGCTTGCCAGGGACATGCGAGAGGCTAACGCACGCGGCGAGCGGCTAGGGCTGTCCGAAGACGAACTGGCCTTCTACGACGCGCTAGAAACCAATGACAGCGCGGTGCAGGTGCTCGGCGACGAGACGCTTCGGGACATCGCCCGACAGCTGGTCGAGACCATCCGTAACAATGCCACCATCGATTGGACGTTGCGGGAGAACGTCCGAGCAAACCTCCGCCGGTCAGTTCGCCGCATCCTGCGCAAGCACGGCTACCCACCCGACAAGCAGGAGAAAGCGACAAAGACCGTCTTGGAACAGGCGGAGGTCCTGTCAGAAGGCTGGGCAGTTGCCTGAGGCTCAATGCCGTATAACCTAACGGTTGGTACAAAGACTGGGGGCTTAGCAAACCTATGAATGGATCGCACGCTGGGAGTCCGCCGCCGGCTCGATTGCTCTAGGTGGAAACACGTCGAAACTCTGCGTAGCGTTGATTTACCACACCTGCCTATTAGGCGGCAGGGTCGAGACCGCCTTAGGTGCGCTCTCTTTCTATATTGAGGTAAGCGATTGATCACCAACACCCACATGGAAGACCTCAGTACGACACCTACAAGGGTTCCCCCAGACTTCCCCGAGCGGCCGGTGCTGGTGGGCGAAGGGACGCCAAAGCATGGCAGCTGACGATGGCGACTCAGGGCTATCCACTGGACGACGCTTGGTGGTTACCAACCGCTCCGAGGGTGGCGGTGTCGAGTTGGAGTTGGTCTCCGCGACAGAGGAACACCTGGAGGACAGACTTGCTTGCATGGGCGAGAACCCGAAGGTTTCCAACGATCGCGACATCTCATTCCGCCTTCTGCGCCACCTCTCCTCGTCCGTCAGGCACCAACAAGTACCACAGTGTAGACATCGTGTCCGTCAACGTTACGAATACGGGAACCCGATTAGCACCTACATAGAGGATGGCGCGGTACGCAAATCTGTGTCCTGCTGACGTGAGTAGCGGCTGTAGACAACCCTGAGAGACAGCTGTCAGGAGGCCCTGACTTGTCCCAGCATTTCCCCTCCTGCAAACTAAGACCCAGGCTGAACCGGAACTCTCCCCATTCACCGCCTGACGACTCCCTGGGGATCGGATGTCGACGCCTTCCGGTTGAGCGCCTTATCTAGGATGGAGAAGGCTTCGTGGATTCCAAGGCTCTCCTCCCGGCATTTGCAGGTCTCCTCTTGTACGAGTAATGCTTGGGCGATGAACCCGGCCATCTGCAGCAGGTAGTCGTCCTCGGAGCTTCTGAAGGTGGGTCCTCCTATGACGTTCTCCACGGGGATGTTCCTGGTCCGCTCACCCTCCTCCCACAGCTCGTACCTGCTGGGCACGGGGTTGAACATCCTCAGCCGCCGGTAAGCCCGGGTGATCATCTCCTCTTTGCCTTCATCGAAGATGAGGAAGGCGTGCCGGACCGCCGACTTTACCGAGGTGTTGACGCGGTTTAAGAGCCGGTCGAGGCTGACCTGCTCGTACCGCTGGCTCTCCAACCTTTTCAGGCAGACGTTAATGACCTCTACGCCGCCTGAGCTCCTAGCAGCATTCTCGATGCGGAGCAGCCCGCCCAGGAAAATATCTGCTCCCTGTACCGGGGTGACCAACCGGCAGATCTTCCCGTCCCGGACCAGCATCCCCTTCGCCAGCAGGTCGCAGGTGTGAAGCCCCATGTCCGTGGGAATGCCGTATCGATCTCGCAGCTCCAGCCTCCACTCCCTGATGGCTTCGAACAGGTCATCCCACCGCTCCGCGTCAACGCCCAGCGCGGATCGGACATAGTACCAGGGCCCCTCGGACTCGCTGATATAGTACAGTCTCATAACTTTCACCTCCTTAACAGACTCTCCGTTCAGTGGCCCTCGTATCGAATATGAAGCTGGGTCCCGAGCCCTTGGCCGTATGCCACGCCGACCCCAGGGGCCCCACTTCCTCCAGCAGCCTCCTGTGGGACACGAGCAGAGGGACCCTTACTCCCGTTACGTCCATCTCCTCCCCTGCCACCCGCAGGAAGTGAGACGCCGCCAGGTCGTCGTCGAAGATGACCAGTACGGCGGGCTGAGCGCTATGATCGTCGGTGGGTTTCTGGGACGAGAAGTAGCGCAAGTAGGGAGCGAGCCGGTCGGCCATGGTCACCGGCCGTACGGCCCGGCGCTCCCACTCGAGAAAGAAGGGCCGTTTGTCGGCGTCCCTGCACAGGACGCCGAAGGCGTCGGGGTGGATGGAGCGCAGCCCGCCCCGGTGGCGGAAGTATCTCGCCGCCCGCAGAGGAGGGTCGAGCTGAACCAGCTCCCACCCCAGGGAGCTGGCCTGGCGTGCCAGAGACGAAACGAAGGCGTGGACCGCCGCCGTGTGCTCGACGTTCCTGAGCAGCTGGCGGCTCCTCCTGCCTGATACGTTCCGCCAGTCGAAAGGGGCCTGCGGGTCAGTGGGCGACACGCTCCACCGCTTCTTGGCCACGCCCACCGAGGTGCGGTCCCTACGGGCCAGCAGCTCCAGCCCGGCGTCGGTGAGAGCCAGACGGCGGCCGGCTGCGGGAACCCGTGCCGCCAGGCCGAACCCTGCCAAAGAGTTCAGCAGCTGGGACACCCTGGGACCCGATACGCCCAGCAGTCCACCCAGGTCGCTGGGGGTTATCCAGGGCCAGTCGTAGAGCAGGTCGAGGACGCGTTTCTCGGAGGGCTTGAGCAGGGCCGGCATCACGTGGTCCGGGAGGTCCCGCTCCGGATCCCCCGGGACCAGGTCACCGGACAGGGTTGCCCGGGCCAATGGCCGCTCCGGCGAAATAGGGTCGCCGGGACGTGCCCGGGCCAGCACCGACCGTAGGTCGATGGTCGCGCTTACCGAAGGCAGATGCCACACCGGGTCGTCGACGCCGGCCAGGACTGCATCGCGCTCCAGCGCCAGCGCGGCTGTCACGGGAAGACCTGCCAACAGCCTGCGGGCATGTCTCAGCCGCACCCCGTCGGGCACGAGGAAGAGGACGGCGCCGGGGAGGGTTCCCTCCCTGAGCCTCCAAAGCCGCTTGGCGAAGCCCGTCCTGTCGGAGGTGCGCCCCTGCCGGACCACTCCCACGGCCCCCCCATCGGGAAGCTCGAGGACGGCGTCCACCGGCATGGCCCTGTACCAGCACAAGCGTACGGGGTGTACGACGTCGGAGACCGCGGATGCCAGGCGGTAGATGACGGCCACGGCGTCCAGGCGTTCCATCAGGAGGCGACGCCAGTGGGCGGAGACGGGCCGGCTGTGCAGCAGCTCTTCCAGGCCGATGCCCTCCTCCTCCGCCACCCGGAGGAGCCCAGCAGTGGTGAGGTGGAATCTTCTCGTCGGCGGGACCAGATCGGTGGCGTGGGGGACGGCGGCGACCAGCCCCCGGTCCTCCAGCCTGCGCACCGCCTCGTAGACGGCGCCCCTGGACCTTCCCAGGATGGCCGCCATGTCGAGGCGGTCGAGGAAGGGCATCCCGGCCATGATTCGCAGCAACTGAATGTCTACGGGACTCATTCGCTCTGCTCCCCGTCAGGCACGCTCTCGTCGTCCCCGCCATCCCGGTCGTGCTTGCTTCGGCGCTTCCACCGCCTCAGGGGCTTGGGATCGTCGCTCTCATTCTCCGCCTGCCCCTGTCCCGGAGAGGAGTCCTCACCTTCTCCGATGGTCTCTAGATTTTTCCGGTACTGCTGCACCTTCTTCTGTGCTTCCGCGTTGGCTTCCTCTATGTCGCTGGCATCGGTGACGTATGAGGACGTTGCGGCGCGGATGCGGGCCGCCCTCTCCGGGTCTCCCCGCTCGGGCTTGCGCACCATCATGGAGAAGGCGGGCATCCGCGTCGTGCCCACCGTGGCGCGTACGTAGCAGTGGTGCACCGGCAGCGACGTGATGTCGTCCTCGGTCACCCGGTCCCTGCCCAGCTCCCACACCAGCTGGCGGGCGTCGGACCCGGCCACCTGGAAGACGGCCAGGCAGCCCACGTTGGCCAGCAGCGTATCCCGCATGGTGCGGGAGAGGTCGTCCAGCTTGGCGAGGCTCTGGGTGGCCAGGACGAAGGAGGCGCCGAACTTCCCCAGCTCCGACAGCATCGTCTCGTAGCCCACGCCGGGCATCGACTGCATCTCGTCCACTACGACGAGAGCGCCGCGCCGCTTCTCGGGGGGAAGGCCTCCCTGCTCCCTGATCACGACGTCCACCAGGTTGAGCAACGACGCGCCCACGAGGGCGGCTACGTCCCGGCCCGCAACCCCCTGAGCGGTGGATACCAGCAGGATGCCGCCCTCAAGGATCGTGCTGCGCAGGTCGATGGTGGAGCGGGACTGGCCCAGGATGGCCCGCGCCCGCTTGGAGGAGGCGTAGTAGGAGAGGCGGGTCTGTACCGGGGCCAGCGCCTCGGCCCGGTACTGGCGGTGCCAGCTTGCGAAGTCCCTGGCCCACCACTCCAGCAGGTAGGGGTCGTTCACCTTGGCCAGGACCGAGTTGCGGAAGGGGTCGTTGGAGAGCAGCTTGAGGCCGTCCAGGATGGTGTGCTGCTCCTCTGCGTCGGTCGTGGGGTGCTCGTTGGCCTCGTGGAGGGTCTTGACAGTCTGCTCCAGGATCGACTGCATCCTGGGCCCCCACTGCTCCCAGAGACCCCTGGCGACCCGCACCACCGAGTCGGCGGTGCGGTCGCGGTCTGTAAATATCCTCGTATCGAGGAGGTTGATGCCGGGAGCGCCCCCCTCGCCGGCCAGGTCTATGAGGCGCACCCGGTCGATGAGGGGCTCGGGAACATGCTCCAGCAGCCCCTCCACCAGGTCGGCGTGGGGGTCCACCACGACGATGGCGTCTCCGTCCCTGCCCGCCGCCTTCTCCTGCATCTTGTGAACGACCAGGTGGTGCATCAGGGTGGACTTGCCCATGCGGGTGCGGGCCACGTAGAGGTGGTGGCGACGCACCACGTCGCCGGAGAAGTGGACCTTCCGGGGCGCTCCCGTGGTGGTGTCCCCCACGTGGGCCCCGCCCTTCACGCTCTGCGCCGTGGGAAGGAGCACCCTTGCCCCGGAGCGGGTCACCAGGGGCGTCTCGTCCCCCGCTCCCGGCGGGTGCCACAGGGCGGCGACCTCCCGAACACCGAGGACGCTGCGCCGGCCGAATATCCCCGCTCCAGCAGGCTGCAGGGATGCGATGGGGGCAGCAACGGGGCGGACCTTCCCCACGCTGAAGCGTGCTCCTGCGGGATGGTCGTAGTGGCGGTAGGCCGTGGCCACCTGGCCCAGCAGCTCTCCGGCGCGCTGGGGCCGGCTGCCCCGGGGCAGGACGGCGACGACCTGGAGCTCGGCGTCGAAGGCGATGCGGGAGACCTTCTCCTTTATCAGCAGCGGGTCGTAGACGCGGGAGCGGGCCCTCTTCCACCGGTGCCAGGCCCAGCCCGCCGCCGCCAGTCCCAGGGCCGTCCCGGCGCCCAGCAGACCGGCCTTCCAAGTCTCTCCCGCCTGCACCCACGTGTAGCCCTTGACGGCCGCCAGGGCGCCGCTCCCAGAACGGCCATGGTTACGCCGTTGACCTGGGGAGGCCCGGTGGGGTGGGTGTAGGGGGTATCCCCTGCATCAACCACCGGACGCCGGTGGGCCCTCTCCATGTGGGACCGGGACCAGTCGGGTCCCAGGGAGCGCAGCAGCAGCCTCGCCACGATGCGCTCTCTCTCCTTCAGGTCGGCCAGGGCGCCCAGGAGTGTGAGAAGGGGGTCGGAGCCGGGGTCCAGCAGGTCGTCGTCCCGGAAGGTGCGCAGGGGGGCGTACACGGGGCCCCGGGACCGCAGGGTCATGCTCCATGCTTGCTCCTCTTCCCCCAGAACCAATGGGTCTTCTTCCTCCGGCACCTCGCGAATGCGGGCCTGAGGGTAGTGGATCGATATCTGCTGCCTCACCACCTCGCCGTCGATGCAGCGGGCCATCAACGTCACGCCGTCGGCCTCTCCCGCCAGCTCCAGGGAGAAGGGCTCGGGGACCGCTATCGACTGGAGCAGGTTCTCCACACCCAGCAGGGTGCGCTCTCCGGTGCGCGGCGGGGTGACCGCCAGCAGCACCGGGGGTCTCTTGTTGCTGTCGTCTCCAAACAGGAGTTTCTTGGGGTTCAGCTTCATAGGGTTCAGTCCTTTCTGTACAGATGCACATGCAATGCTGGTGCATCCGTCGTTCTGCTTCTTCTCTCCGGCCTACCTGCGGGAGCCCGGTCTCCACTCGATCACCTCGGTCTCCTCCGGCGTGGCCTCGATGCGCACCGGGAAGCGGCCGCCCCTGGCCAGGAGCAACCAGTCCCCCCTGGGGCAGGAGAGCAGCCAGCGCTGCAGCTCCTCCGGCAGGTCGAAGGCGTCTCCCACGGTGCTTATGGCCGCGGCGTCCTGCTGCAGTAGCAGCTTGAAGGCGGCGTTCTGGAGGAGGGCACGGCCGGAGTGGCCGGTGATGGCCCGGGAGGTGTCCTCGCTGAGAAGGTCCTGGACGTCCTGGGTGATGAACTGCAGCCCCAGCCGGTGCTTCCTGGCCCTCTTGGCCATGCTCACCATGAAGGCCGCCCCCTCGGGGTGCTGCATGATCGACCACACCTCGTCCACCACCAGCAGGCGGGGCTTGGGGTTCTGGGCCGCGGCGGCCCACACCGTCTCGGTGCAGACCATCGCCGCGGCGGGGCGCAGCTCCGGCTCCAGGAGGCGCAGGTCGAACACCGTCACCAACGCCTCTTTGCCAAGCAGGTCGTCACCCTCGTCGGAGAGGAGGTGACGCAGGCTGCCGGTGGCGAAGGGCCTCAGCAGCTTTGCCAGGTCGGGGTCTCCCGCCTCGCTCTCCTGCAGATACTTGTAGAAGTCCCTGAATCCGGTGCGGTCCCGGGGCTGGGCGTAGTAGCCCGCCAGGGCGTGGTCCAACGATGCCCTGCGCTCCGCGCCCAGGCTCCCACCAACCATCACCTCGATTAGCCGCCTCAGGCTGCCGATGCGCTGGAGGAGCTCCTCCGGGTCCCTCCCCTCGATGACGAAGGGGTTCATGCCCTGGCCCGGGACTCCCGGCGACAGCACCCTGCCGCCCGCAGCGCGGGCCATGTCGGCGTACTCCCCCTCCGGGTCTATGACGTAGGCGGTGACTCCGCGTGTGATGCCCCGCAGCACGCCCAGCTTGGTGGCGAAGGACTTGCCCGAGCCGGAGCGGGCCAGCACCGCCGTGTTGGCGTTGAGATGGGTCCCGTCCCAGGGGTCGTATACCACCGGCGAGCAGGCCCGCAGGTCGATGCCGTAGAGGGTGCCGCTGCGGGTGTCCAGGTCGGGGGGAGAGAAGGGGAACAGCCGGGCAAGGCTGGAGGTGTCCAGGGTGCGCCACAGTGCCACGGCGTTCAGCGCCAGGGGCAGGGTGGAGAGCATCCCCTCCCGCTGCCTGAAGGCCAGCGGGTCCAGCTTGCCCAGCGCGGCGGCGAAGTGGGCCTTGGCCCGCTGGGTTATCTCCTTCAGGGATTTAGCGTCCTTGGCGTGTAATGTGATGGATAGGGAGGAGTGGAAGAGCCGCTCCCGTCCCCGCTGCACCTCGTCCCGCAGCCGGGTGACGTCCTCCAGGGCTATCTCCGCCTCGGGGGACATGGTGCGGCCCCGCTTGAAGGAGAGGGACTGGGCAGACTCGAAGCGCACCTTCTGCCACTCCAGCGTTCGGGCCGCCTGCTCCGCCGGTATGGGTCCCAGGTGGACGGACAGGTCCATGGGCGCCCCCGCCGCCATCAGGCCCTGCAGGAACCCCGGAGCCAGGGAACGGGGCCACCTCCCCAAATGCAGTGAGCGGACGAGGCTCCCGCCGATGCGCATGTCGCGGCGGTTGATCTCGACCTCGACGGGCGTCTCCTCGTCGAACTCTGCGGGCGAGCCGCCCAGGGCGGCGGCCAGGATGAGCATCCGCAGCTGGCGGCCCCCCAGGGGATGCACCGACAGACCGGCCCGCGCCAGCAGGCCCCGCAGCTCATCAACCCGCTCGAACTCGCACACTGCGTAGAAGCGCCGGTCGAGGATGCCCTCGCGGGCTTCGAGGTCGATCAACAGACGCTGAAGCGACTCCGAGGCAGCCCTGGTCTGCGGGGGCAGATCATCGGGCTGCGTTTGGGCGAGGTCATCCCGAAGGCGGTCCAGGCCGGGCGGGTGCTGGCGCACCAGCAGCTGTACCGGGAAGTCCAGGGCGTTGAGGGCGCCGGCGAAGGCACCAATCTTGGGTTGGTCCAGCTCCAGGCCCATCACCTCGCAGATCCCCAGCTTCACCCCGTCCAGGCGCACCGGCCCATCCTCCTCCAGGTGGGAGAGCATGAAGCAGAGAGGCAGGGGCGGCAATTGCTTGGCCTCGATGCTTTCGGGATCACCCTCTTGGAGTTCCTGGACGGGGGTGACCGGGTGTTTCTTCTTTCCGAATAGTAATCTCAAGTTAGCGCTCTCCCTCTATTGGCTTGCTAGGGGATGGGGACGACGCCGCTGAGCAGGGCCAAGGCCACGCCCTTGGCCGACAGCACCAGCACCAACCCAACCACCGCGCCCACGACGGCGCTCCTGGCCCGTCCCCCGCCCCGGTCCTCTCCTCCCTCGGCCATCAGGACGAAGCCCGCCCAGACGATGGCGAAGAGGCAGAGGCCTGCGGCGGCGTAGGCCATCGCCGTCAACGCCTCGTTGACGGCCCCGAGCATCTCCTGCTCCTCGGCCGGGGCCGCGCCGGTCGAAGCCAGCGCGGCGCCGGCCACCAGCAGTAGGGTGGCAACCCGTATCACCTGGGTCTCCGTCCCTCGAGGGTCTCGAGGACCTCGTTAAGCTCCTCGCCGGTGAGGGGCGCCTGCTCGGCGGGGAGCGGTTCGGGCTCGGCATCGGGCAGTACCAGCCTCTCGAAGGGCTTGTCGGACCCGATGCTCGACCCCATCTCCAGAGACTCGTGCCTGGTGCGGGCGGTGGGCCATCGCTCCACCACCTCGGCCTCTATCCTCTCCGGGTGCAGGATGGTGAAGGTGACCTGCCGGTCGACCATCTCGCTGGGCACCGACAGGTGGGCGGTGATGACGTGCTCCGTGGTCGTGCCGCCGGGGTGGTCCACCGTGACCGTCTCGCTGACAGTGCGGCTCACCCCAGGGCGCAGCAGGACCACCGTCTCGGTGCGCCGCTCGGTCCACCCGGGAATACGGGTGAGCCGCACCAGCGGGGGCCTGGCAATGCTCAGTGACGCCTCCAGGTCGGCCTCGATGTTCACGACGTGGACCGCCGCGCCCACGGCGAGGTCAACCCGGAAGGTCGTGTCGCCCCCGGCAACGAACGGTACGCTGGCCTGCGACCCGCCAGCGGCGACGCTAACGCTCCCGCTAATGGCCGTGACCTGGGCATCCATCAACGCCGTCTCCATCACACTCTGGTATCCGGCCACTGTCAGGAGGTCTACGGCCTCCTCCACCACCGGTACGCAGTCGGACCGGATGGTGCCGTTGACCGTCCCCGGAGCCCAAGCCAGGGAGACAACCCGGAGACGGCACAGCTCGCCCTCGACCGAGGGCAGGGGGTGGGGCAGCTGGGCATCCTCGAGGGTGTAGGCCCCGGCCTGTGCCAGGCCGTCCACCCAGGAGAAGGTGAGGGAGGGCGTCGGACCGTGGAGGGGCAGGGAGTAGGTGGCCTCCTCCCCCTGGGCCAGCCTCGACGACCTCCAGTAGCGCTGCTCCCGCCCGTCATCGCCGCCGTAGGCCCGCACCCGCAGGTACAGGTCGGTTGCCGCGCGAAGGGTGACCTCGGCCCGCTCTCCCGACACCTGCAGCCCCTCGATGTATATCCTCCGCCCCGGGACCGGCTCGGGCACCTCGAACTCGATCTCGTCCCGCCAGCGGTCCTGCGGTGGCCCCGGCCCCTCGCCGTGCTCGTCGGCCGTCGCAGGCTGCGGCAGCCCCAAGGTCGCCGCGGCCAGGGCGAAAGCGGCCACGACCGCCTGCCACGTCTTCGGGGACTTCTTTCGTTTATTCCTACGGGCCTCAGTCTCCTCCGCCCCGCGCCGGCGTCGCTTGCCGAACCATCCGTGGGGACGGAAGGGCCTACGCTTGTTCCCGCGCTCGTCCTCCTTCCGCCTCTTCCTGTTCTCTCCGGTGTTTCTCCCCAGGGCCCGCCTCGCCATGAGGCCGAGGGGTCCGGGGCCCGTCTTCGCCGGCTGTACCGGCGCCGGGGGCTCGCTACGCACCAGGTCCGCCGGGGGCCCGGCGTAGCGCCGGGTCCCCAGCCAGAACCGCAGCAGGTCGGCGGCCACCAGCGGCAACCGCCTCCCTCCTATCTTCCCAACGATCATCGCCACTCCCGCCAGGCCCTGGACCACGGCCAGCGCTATCCTGGCCTCCGCAGGACCCAGCGGGGCGTAGCGGTAGACGCCGTAGGAGAGGGCGCACACCGCCGTCAAAGCAACGATCTGGGGAAAGGTGAACCACAGCAGCACCCGGTCCTCGGCCTGCACGTGGGTGGGCACCTCGTGCTCTCTCATAGGTCTTCCTCCTTCCTCGCGCCCGGCTACCCGTCGTCAGGTGTGGGGGTTTCAGGCTCTGGCAGCTCCACCTCCACCGCGGGGTTCACTACGGCGTTCATCACCAGCTCCACGATGCCGTAGGCCACCATCGCCAGCACGACGCCCGCGATGGCGGTCATCATCGCCGACTTGCCCTTCTCCATCTGGTGGGGAGCTCCCGACGCCGTCAGGTACATGTAGGCGCCGTAGACGAAGTAGCCCACGCCCACCGCTCCAACCACGCCCAGCAGGATCCCCACTATGTTCGATATGGTCTGTGTCAGGTCTTCCAACCTTTTCCTCCTCTCTGGTTTCCAGCGTTCCCGTCGTCCCTAACTCGCCGTTCAGTTGCACATCTCCCCACCTCCTCTGCATGGTGATCGGTTCAGGCCGTAGTCGAGATGTATCTCCACCGACGGCCCGATTGTCGTTACTCCCGGGCGCTCCTGGGTGCTGCGCCGCCTTCTCCCCCGCCGGCTGGGGTGGCCATCTCCGCCATCGAGCGGACGCCGGAAGACGCCGCCGACAGACCGGCTCCCGCCGCCATCCCCGCCGCAGCAACTCCACCCGGGCCTGCGGCGGCTCCGCCGGTCATCAGGCCGAGGGTCTTGGCCGACCGCATCAACGTCCCGGGCAGCGAGAAGCCGAAGTACATAGCGCTCAGCCAGGAGTCGAAGGTGCCGGCGTTGCCCAGCATCGAGGGCACCCGGGTCGCCATGTACACGAAGGCCAGGGACATCAGCAGCTTCCACGCCAGCTCCTGCACCGGCTCGACCTCCCCTATGCCGGCGAACTGCCGCAGGAACCCAAAGCCCAGGGCCAGGGCGATGAGCTGTACCGCCTGCTGGAACACCGTGATCATGAACAGCCGCAGCCAGTGGCGGCCCCAGCCCGCCGTGTAGGGCAGGATCCACAGCCCCAGGGCTATGGGCGCCAGGGCCAGCAGGATGTCTATCAGCGCCAGGCGCAGGATCATCTGCACCAGGACGTACAGGACGAAGAAGCCGTAGACCAGGTAGAGCGCCGCCATGAAGATCGCCATGCCCACGCTGCCCGTCTCCACCGCAACCAGCAGCGTTTTCAGCGCCGTTCGCAGCAGGTCTCCGGCGGTGACGTCTAGGGATGCTGCTATGAAACCGGAGACGGCGTCGGCGATATCGATGACCAGGGCGCACCACCACAACGAGGTGGCGGCGGCCACCAGCCCCAGCACCAGCCTCGGGACCATCTCACGCCACCCGGCCTGGGTCTGTCCCAGGTGGTGCTGCACGATGAGGCTCAGGCCCATCCAGCCCAGTATCAGGACCAGGACGCCGGAGGTGATAGCCCAGACCACGGCCCAGGCCTCCCGCACCAAGGGGTTGAGGTAGGTCAGCTCGGGAGAGGTGCCGGTGAGGATGTCGGTCATCGACCGCCGTCCCCCCGGCAGTTGTCCGCGTCCCGGCCGCTGGCCTTCTCCACCACCCCGCAGAGGGTCCCGTGGGTCCCCTCCACGGTCCAGCGGGCCAGGGCCCTGCCCCACTTTCCGGGGTCGAAGGCCCTCAGCACCCGGTCCCACAGGCCTCCGGGCTGGTACACGGGGATGATCGTGTAGAAGACGTGGATCTCCCCGCTGCCCAGGTCCCGGGGCATCAGCGCCAGCAGGTAGGCCCGGTCCGGGTCCAACGTCTCCTGGTCGTCCTGGAAGGGGTACTCGAAGGAGTACTCCCAGCCGTCCTGGCGCTCCTTCTCCCCGTCCCGGACCCCGTATACCGTGGTGAGCCACTCGCCGGTGTCGGGGTGGCGCACGGCGTAGTAGAGGACGGCGGGCTTGCGATCGAAGACGGGCCTGGCTATGAAGCGCCCGTCCTTCTTCCTCTCGACGAAGTCCTCGTCCCCGTTGACCAGATGAACGCCCTCTTCGGGCGGGTCCTGGGCCAGGACTAGGTTGCTGGTTGAGACGATTAGAAGCGTCGCCAGGAGCAACACAGCGGCCAGGGGCAGCAGCTTCCATGCTTTGAGGGGATTGGGATTCGATTGCAGCGCCATGGACTCCTCCCTGCGTCCGATGGATCCGGACGCATGCGACGGAGTGTGGGCGCTCCTGGAATTAGACGGTATCCCCTGCAGGGGACTGCATCGATGTAACCCCCTCCAGGGGATTACACGGAGGTGGGCCGCTGTGATGTCATCGGGGTGTACAGGGATTTGCGGCAGTTCCCAAAAGGGAAGTGAGGGGCACACTCAAGGCTAAAACAGGGGAAGTTGAGCCCCCTAGAGGACGGGAAGAGAGAACACTTTTTCTGAAGTCCCCATTCCGGACCGGGTGGACAGCGCCAGGCACGACGGTTCCCAAAAGGGAACCGGGCAAACCAGACGAAACTTCCCATTCCGTGTCGTGGAAGTTCCCAAAAGGGAAGTGAGGGAGGTACGAATGAAAGAGGAGCATGCAGCGACGGCGGACAACCTGCGTCATCTGCGGTTGAGTGGACTTCTGCGGGACCTGGTCCGCCAGGAGGGCCGCATGGAGGCCGCCGAGCTGCTGGGGGTCAATTACAAGACCCTCGCCAGGGCCATCGAGTCGGGTAGGCTCACGCCCCGGCTGTCCGACGCCCTGGAACGGCTGGTGCTGGAAGGTGAAGGTTCTGCTGCGGCCCGGCAGGATCAGCGGATCGAGGCCCTGGAGGGACGGGTGGAGTCGCTGGCGGAGGACCTGCGGGGCGGCCTCGAGGAGCTCAGAGCAGTCGTCCAGGAGAAGGACGCGGCCCCACGGGACGAAAGCACGGGAGAAGAGGCGCAGGTGGAG
Source organism: Dehalococcoidia bacterium (assembly GCA_965197645.1). Classification (GTDB taxonomy): domain Bacteria; phylum Chloroflexota; class Dehalococcoidia; order Plut-88900; family Plut-88900. The sequence continues at coordinate 3,034,827 of OZ240219.1, forward strand.
GAGCGACCTGCGCCTGTGGAAAGGTCCCGGGCAGGTGAGGAGCCGCAGGAACCCGGGCCGTTGAAGTGGGCTCGTCACCGCCGGCTGGATCCCCTGGTTGTCCCCGAGGAGCCGGAGCCCGACGACGAGGAGGTCTATGGCCCGGCGTGGCCGGTCATAGAGGAGTGGCGCAGGCTCAGGAGGGGCCATCCGCACCGGGGCGGGAGCCTGTCGTGGCTGGTGACGGAGGAGCGCATCCTGGGGTTGGAGCTGGCGATCCTGGAGGAGCACGGGTTGACGTTGCCCCCGGAGGTGCAGCCGCTGCGGGGCTTCGGGCGCAACGGCCAGATCAACTGGCGAAGGAAGGCCCTCTACGACACTCGGAACGCCCGGGCCCGGCGGCAACTGCTGCGGTGGGTGCGCCGGATGGTGACCCTGGGGTTGTGGTGGAGGTAGCCGCTTACGGCGAGCGCTTAGGGTTTCGATAGACACGATCAAACACTTCGCTTTGGTGAGCCACGGACCCCTGGACATTGGTACAACCGTTCTACGATAATGAACCCACTGTCAGGCTTTGCCAGAGTTTCCCGCCCTAGAAACCTGGAGGGTCCCATCCCCGACCCGGCAAGGACCGCTTAGGATCGAGCACTGCTCTCCGAACGGTCCACCAACAGGGACAAGCGCATCCGGCTGCGATAAACGGTGGAGGGGTCGAGCAATGCTCCCCCAACGCTGCTTTGAAAGCCGGGAGGACCCTGGGAGAAGTGTGCCCTACGCCTCGGCGTGAACGGCCATTCTCATCGAAGTGCGCCATGCGCCACGACTTTCCCCCAAGGCCCAGCCCAGCTCGAAGAGTCGGCCGCCGTTACGCCACGAGGCTGTTACGGCCAACCCCGAGCCGAGCCCCATCTTCTTCAACCTCGCTCCCCCTCCACGTCAGGCATCCGACCGTGGCGGGAGTGCGTCCACTTCGTCAATAGAACCCACAGCCCAAGCCTGCGCCACGGATGCCGGCACGGGCAGCAACAGAAAGGAGGCGTCGATGCACGCCAGGAAAGAAGTTCCAAGGATCGTAGCCGCAGTCGCCGGGACCGGCAGGTTCCTGCGGCGGCGAAAGCGGGCGGTGATTGCGCTGCTGGTGACAGGGCCCCTTCTGCTGACCGGCGACCTGGATCTCTTCGCCCTGAACCTGGTCGGGCTGGGCTTAGGGGCGCTCCTGCTCCGGCAGATGACACTGTCCACGGCCGCGAGACCGGCGACTACGAAACGACAGACGGCGGAAACAACGGTACAAACAGATAGGAGGACACGATGACGACGGCAACGGCAACACTGGGCAACCGGACGCTGGCAGGGGCCCGGCCCAGCCTGGAACAGCTGGTCGACCGGCTGATAGCGGTCCTGTTCAGGGACGAGCCGGAGACGGCGGAGGCCACGGCAGAGCCAGCCCGGAGCGTGGCCCGCAGCGTCCATGAAGCGCGGCGGCTGCGGCAGGCGGGGGAGATCGACTCCGCACTGGCGGTCTTCGGCGGCATGGACATGGAGAAGGCGACACAGGAGGAGGCCCGCTGGGCCTTCTCCGAGTGGATGCAGCTTGTAAGGAGGCGGCGGTTCGGAAACCGGGACGCCCTGGTCTACAGCCAGGGAACGGGCAGGGCCGCCGCGCTGGTTCCCACGTCCGATGGCGGCACGCTGGAGGTCGCCGCTGTCCTGGGGATGCGCTGGCCAACCGGCAAGCTGGTCTCGCGGCGGAGCCTGCGGGGACTAAAGCCCCTGTGCGGAGGTGGATGATGGTCACCGCCAACGTGGACATCCCCACCCTGAAGGCCCGGCACCCGCTGGGAGACACGGTGGAGGCCGCCGGGGTGAGGCTGAGGGGAAGGGGCAGGGTCCGCCAGGGCGTCTGCCCCTTCCACGACGAGGGCGAGGGCAGCTTCACTGTCTACGCCGACTCGGAGCGGTTCTACTGCTTCGGGTGCGGTGAAGGGGGAGACGTGCTGGATTTTATCCAGAAGTCCGAAGACCTCACGCTGTCGGAGGCGATCCGGCATCTTGACGAGGACGCTTACCCCAGCGTCTCCCACCCGGTTCCGGCACAGCGTCGTACGGCAACTGCTCTCCCAGTCAGGGACCCGACACTCCTGACGGCGGCATCCCGCTTCTACGCCGGTTGTCTCCGGCGTTCCCCGGAAGCGCGGGAGTACCTGGCATTGCGGGGCGTCGGCCCGATAGCTGCAAGCCGCCTGGGTCTCGGCTTCTCACCGGGCGGCGGGTTGCGGCAGGCCCTGGAGTCGGCCGGCTTCTCCGAGAGGCGCATCCGGGACTCGGGGCTGTTCACGGACCGGGGTGCGGAGCGGTTCGCAGGAATGGTCGTCGTACCCGACATCTCCGGCGGCTTGGTTCGCTGGCTCGCTGGTCGGGCCATCGATCCTGGCGCGAGGCCCCGGTTCCAGGCCCTTCCGGGCCCCAAGCCGGTGCTTGGGCTTGGGCGACTTGGCCCCGCACCACCCTGGACGGTCCTGACCGAGGGGGTCTTCGACTGGATTGCGCTTGCCCAGTGGGGCCTCCCCGCCTGCGCCGCCCTGGGCACCCAGGGCGTTGAGCGCATCGCCTCGGCCCTCCGGGGCTGTCCCCACATCTTCCTCGCCTTCGACAACGACGATGCAGGCCTTGAGGTCACAGAGCGGCTTGCGTCCTTGCTTGGAAGGCGCTTCGCCGCCGTCACCCTTCCCCAGGGCGTCGGCGACGTGGCCGAGCTTGCCACCCACCCCACCGGGAGCGCCGCTTTCCTCCGCCTGCTCTCCCAGGCCGCCCGCGCTGCCCGCTAGCGGCTCCCCGCCGCTCTCCAGCGGGCTTCGTTTCCCCCGCTTTCTCCCACTCCCCATTCTCACCCGCCTGGGAGGAGCTATGCCCATTTCATGACGGGCTTCGCCCGCGCACGGCTTCCCCTAGAAGAATCCGCCCACCGACCATTGGCCACAGGAACTACATCACGGAAGGAGACGCAACATGCCGAACAAGAACGGAAGCAACAACGGAAACGGCGTCCACGAGGACACCGCCATGGCCACCCGGAACGGAAACGGCCACAAGCCTGAGGCCGAAATCACCGGCGGGCACGACCTTCTCTGGGACGGTCTCTCGCCCGCCGTCACCAGGGCGCTGGAACAGCCCCTCGACCCCGTACTGGTCTCCCAGCGCAAGGGACGCGCCGGCAGGGTCTTCGACTACCTGGAAGGCCACGTCGTCATCGACCAGGCCAACCGGGTGTTCGGATACGGTGGCTGGGGCTACGAGATGGTCGGAGAGGTGGCCCTACGCCGGATCGAGACCGTCGACGTGAAAACGGGAGAGGTGAAGGTGTCCTACGGTTACAGCGCTCCCGTCCGGGTCACCGTCCCCGGCGCCCCGCCGCGCACCGACACCGGCTTCCATGCCGTTACCGACGAGACCGCTGACGGGCATGAGACTGCCCTGAAGGGAGCTGTCACCGACGGCATGAAGCGCGCCCTGCGCAGCTTTGGGGACCGGTTCGGCAACGGCCTGTACGGCGACCGGCAGTCCCAGGAGGCGAGAAGCCGAGGGACCGACGCCGGGCGGACGGGCGGAAAGGGTGGCGGCACGCCCCGCCCTCAGCGCGTCTCATCTCCGGCCAAGGGGACGTTCAGCCCCGTGCCGGGCAACGACCTCGACGAGACCCATGTGCGGTACCTGCGCAAGCGGATCTTGGAGCTGGGCGTCGAGCAGGGCTTCGAAAAGGGGCAGGTGCGGGCCGCCGTTCGCAACAGGACGGGCCGGGACCTAGAGGACCTGGCGGCGGCGGATCTGACACCCCTGGTCGAGGGCGCAACCCGGAGGCTCCACCAGATGCAGCAGGGAGATGCCGCATGAGCCAGGGGGCCATGACAACGAGCGGGGGCGTCTCCGCTCTCCATTTACGGGACAAGGAGGAGAAGAAATGGCAACCACAACCGCGATCTACACACCCTGGGGTTGGACCCGGGACATTGAGGAGTTGGCCGATGGGGTCTTGAGAGTTTCCACGCCCAGCCACGGAGGGTTGAAGCTCAGCGGCGAGCGGTGGAACTCCCTGCCCGCCGAGGTCCGGGACGGTATGTACACACCGACCTTCGCCGAGGAGGACTGCGAGGAGTCCATCGTCAGGACACTGCTGGGCCTGGGGGATGACCGGGAGAGGGAGCTTGCCCTCAGGGTGGCGGGCTACTTTGACCGCTACGCCCCGGCGCTGCCCCACCTGCGGGCTGCCGCCCGGGGGCCGCACTACCACGTCATCGGCTACTAGGGCGGCTACGGGACCTGCTCCTTCGGGCACTTCGATACCAGGGAGGAGGCGGAAGCCTTCGCCGGCGACGGTGGGAACCTGCGGGACCACGGACGGCTCGAGGCCGTCGAGTGCGACAGGAATCACGACGGGAAGGGGGAAGGGCCATGAGCACGACGACAAGGGCCAGGCCCCGCAGCCTTCCCAGCACCACCACCAAGCTGCAGACCGAGTACGGGAACCTGTACGTCACCGTCTCTACCGACGAAGAGGGTCGGCCCTTCGAGGTCTTCGGCTGGCTGGGAAAGGGCGGCAGCTTCCAGCACGGGGTCACCGAGCTGGCCTGCCGGTTGATCTCCCTGCACCTGCGCAGGGGTACCCCGCTCGAGGAGGTGATCGACCAGATCGCCGGCATCCAGGAGATGCAGCCCTTCTTCAACAGGATGGCCGACGGCGCCAGCGTGGCCGTCCTGGGACTGGGAGATGGCATTGCTCACATCCTGAAGGGTTACCTAAAGGATGGGGAAGACGGGGAAGTGGTGCAATCGACAGAAGCGGCCGAATCGAAGGTCGCATGACCGGCACGGCTCAAAGAAGCGTGGATCGAGGCGGGTTGCTCTCCAAGGAGACGGCTCCGCTTTCATCTACAGGAGATCAGGAGGTAAAAAAATGACGACTGAGACCATCGACAGGACAGGGGTCTTCTCCCGTCCTGCGGCACGGTTCGACGCCGGCGGCAACCTGGAGGTGCGGGCATCGGCGGCCCTGGGCTGCCGCCGCGCCCTCTGGTACGCGGCGACGGGACACACGCCCACCAGATCCCCCAGCGAGGAGTCCCGCATGGCGATGGAAGCGGGCAACGCCCTGGAGCCGGTGGTGGTCCGGGCGATGGAGCGGACCGGTTGGAAGGTCGATCCCGCCGACCTCCGGGACCCGCAGCAGGTGACGGTGAGGGTCGCTCCCAACCTGCTGGTCACCGGGCATCCCGACGGCACGGTGCGGCTGCCCCTGCCGGAAGGCGAAGCGGCCACCGTCGAGATGTTCCTGTTCGACGACGAGCCCCGGGCTCCCGCCTACGGCGACCCCATGGTGGTGGAGATCAAGACCAGGGGCCCGGAGGCGTTTCGGCGCTGGCGGACCCTGGGAGCGGAGCGCAGCCACCCGGCGTCGGTGGCCCAGGCCGCCTTCTACACCCTGGGCGCCTTCGGCGATCTCCGGCCCGCAGTCATCGCCACGATGGACACGGGCAACCGGACCTGGGACCACGAGATCATCTCCGCAGCCAGGCTGGACCGGGCCCTGCTGGACGCCTGCGCATGGCTGGGCGAGGTGGCCGGCCACCATTCCCAACGCGGGCCCGACCCGGATGCGCTGCCCGAGAGAGACTTCCCGGCCGGTTCCTGGCAGTGCAGGTCGTGCCCCTTCCTGGACATCTGTCAGCCGGGGGCGGCCGAGGTTGTCGAAGAACCGGAGACCCAGGGAGAGGAGGTGACAGACGAAAAGGCACGGGACGCGGTGGCGGCCTACGCAGAGGCCCGGGAGTCGATAAAGGGGCCCGAGAAGGCCAAGCGCACGGCGCTGGACACCCTGAGAGCGTGGATGTGCCGGCAGGGCGACACCAAGGCGACCGTAGGCGGCAGGACGGTCAGCCTGGTGCAGACCAGGAAGTACTCCGTCAACTACCGGAGGCTGAACGAGCTGCTCGACCCCGGGACCAGGGCCGGAGTGGTGACGGAGAGCGAGTCGGAGTACGTTCGGATCAGCTAGACACTCCCCCAACGGGAGCGCAGTACGGGGCCGTCATTCCTTCTACAGGGGGCGGCCCCGCTTTCGTCTCAAACGGGCGCGGGGACACCGCGTCACATCATTCCATACAGGAGGAGTTCGAAATGGCAAAGACGATCAACAAGGTAGAGCTCTTGGGCAGAGTGGGAACGGACCCGGAGATGCAGTACACGCCCGGCGGCACCGCCGTCGCCAAGCTGCGGATGGCCACCGACCGCTACCGCAGGGACGCGGAGGACGAGACCGACTGGCACAACATCGTGGTCTGGAGCAACACCGCCGAGGCGGTGAACGAGTACGTCGGGAAGGGTGACCGGATCTACGTGTCCGGCCGCCTCGTCCAGAACTCGTGGGAGGGCGACGACGGCCAGCGCCGCCACCGCACCGAGGTCCACGCCTCCGAGGTCGTGTTCCTCGACTCCCGCAACGGGAACGGCGGCGACGGGCAGGCGGAGGACGCATCCCCCTTCTAGTCGGTCATTCCACAGACGCATTACGACGCCTTGCCAAAGGCGCAACGACGGGGCCGCTTCCACCTACGGGAGGCGGCCCCGCTGCTATTCCAACCGATAAAGAAGGAGGCCGGCATGATCAGAAAGAAGAACACCAACAAGCAGACCAAGTCCCTTGTGGCCGACCCCAACCCCGCACCCAGCCCGGAGGGACGGGCGCTGCTGGACGCCCTGCGCAGCAACCTGAGCCTGCTGGGGGAGATAGCCATGCGCTACGAGGTCGAGACCCAGCCGGAGCGCACCAATGAAGACCTGCCCTCCATCGGCTGCCCCGAGGACGTACGGCGCCTGCTGGCACCGGAGATGGCCCCGCTGGCCCAGGAGCAGCTCCGGGTGCTCCTCATGAACACCAAGAACAAGGTCGTGGGGCAGCGCGTCATCTACCAGGGCAACGTCTCATCGGCCGTTGTCAGGCCCGCCGAGGTGCTGCGCCCCGCCGTTACGGAGGCCGTCCGCAGCATCATCATCTGCCACAACCACCCCTCCCACGACCCCACTCCCAGCCCCGAGGACGCACGTCTCACCGGGGACCTCGTGAAGGCGGCCAAGCTGCTGGGAATCGAGCTCCTCGATCACGTGGTCATCGGCGGGGGGCAGTTCGTCAGCCTCAAGGAAAGGGGGCTGATGTCCGGCTAGGACTCGCCGGTGTATCAAGACGCAAGAAAACCAGGAGATAAAGGAGCAAGACATGACCGAGCGAGTAAAGGACGAGGACGTCAGGAACGCGCCCATCAGGTGGAAGATCCAGGGGGCCGGGATGGCCATGGCAGGCGGGTTCGTGGCCCTGGTGGACAGGGACTCTGACCCGTTCCCTTGCATGGTTTACAAGGGACCGGAGGAGGTCAGGAAGGCCCATGAGAGAGCGTGCCGGGAGACCTGGGCCACCGCATGGGTGCTGGAGGGTGACACCATGGAGGAGGCAAGGAAGGCCCTGGCGGAGTCCCGCTTCCTGGGGACCGTCTACCACCTGAGCGACCGTGAGCTCCTGGACGACCGTCCTGAGGAGCACGCGCCCTAAGGTAAGACGACACTCCGACCCCTATCCGGGGCCCACGCGGAGACACGTGCTCCCCGCGCATCGAATCAATCCACACCAAAAGGAGTTAGCAATGCTCGCGACTCACAACATAGACCCGGAAGACCTGCACACCATCTCTGCCGGGGGCTTCTCTGCCACGGTGGACGCCTTCGCACGGGACGACCGCACTGAGGGTCTCTGGTTCGTCTCCATGGTCGGCTCCCAGACCGCGCTCAAGGCGATCTGGGCCTCGCTGCTCAAGCAGCCCCCCGACATTGCCCACATCAACAGGGGCGCCGACGGGATGCCCCTCTCCGGCGGCTACCAGCGGTGCGTCATCCCCTACGAGACCATCGGGACGTGGACAACCAAGATCGCAAGGCTCCCCGTCTCGGGGGGATGGCACGCCCTCGTATATACGAAGCAGGCGGAGTACGCCTTCGAGAAGGACTCCTTCCTGCTGCTGGCCCAGTCTACGGAGGAGGCCGCGGCGCTACACCACCGCTTTCTCGACAAGCGCAGCCCGCTGCCCCTGCACGGCTCCTGGGCCGGCTGGCTCTGGGAGCGGGGCATCAGGGAGGAGGAGATAGTGCCTCTACAGTCGGTGGGGGTATCGGCCTACCGGTGCTCCCCCAAGGCCGAGAAGCTCAGGGAGGACCTGTCTGCTGCCGTTGCGTCGGGTAGGCTCATTCTGCCCGGGGAGGTGTCCCATGGATAGAACGCTGAAGAGGGTCACATACCGCAACAGGCGGCGCATCCAGCGCAACTGGAAGGCGTGGCAGCTCTTCTCTCCCGACGGGGAGACCTGCCGCTTCTGCCCTCACGGGGCCGCCGACCACCTGACTTCGTCGGGGCAGCCCCACTTCTACCGGCCGGCAACGGAGGCGGAGTGGCGCGACCCCTCGGTCACCCTCTACTACTACACCCTGCCGGGAGGTGGTTCCATGCTGGTCAAGAGGATGATCGTCGCCAACCGCACCGAGCTGATAACCGCCTACTGCGCGGCCTGCGCAGAGAGCATGGGAACCTCCCAGGCGCTGTGCTTCCAGCGCAACCTGGCCATCGGAGAGCTGATCGGGCTACAGACCAACGACCAGGACATCGAAGTCGCCGCCTGAGGCGGCACACGAAAGAAAGGAGAAACGACATGAGACTCGCAGCCCAGGCGAAAGGGGGGTATTACCCCACTCCCCAGCGGGTGGTGGACCTGATCGCCGACCTGATTCGAACTCCCCCCGGCCGTTACCACCGGGACATGGAGACGCTGCGCATCCTCGACCCCTGCTGCGGGGCCGGGGACGCCCTCCAGAGGCTGGCGGAGGGCCTCGACCGGCCCAACACCATCGCCATCAAGACCTACGGCGTGGAGCTGCACCGGGACCGGGCTGAGGACGCGGCGCGCCACCTCGACCGCACCCTGGCCTCGGACCTGTTCGCCACCTCCATAGCCAACGGGGCCTTCGGCCTGCTGTTTTTGAACCCTCCCTATGACTGGGACTCGGAGGACAAGCGAGTCGAGCACGCCTTCCTGACCCACTGCACCCGCTACCTGGCCGAGAAGGGCCTCCTGGTCTTCATCGTCCCCAGGCAGCGCCTGGCGGTCTCGGCCCGCTACCTGTCCACCCACTACGAGCGGATGCGGTGCTGGGCCTTTCCGGCTCCCGAGCGGGAGGCCTTCGACCAGGTGGCGCTCTTCGGCTGCCGGAAGAAGGATCCGGTTCCCGACGCCTCCGCGGAGAGCATGGTGCTGGAGTGGTCCTACGGGGAGCCGGAGCCGCTGGACTCCTACACCTACCCGGAGTACACCCCGGCCACCACGCCGAGCGGAGACATCCTGTTCACCACCCGCACCGTCGATCCGGTGGCCGCGGCCGTAGAGGCCAGGCGGTCGGGGTTGTGGGCCAGCAAGGAGGTCACCGATACCCTGTGGCCGGTGAAGGACAGCCGCACCCGGCCCCTGATGCCCCTGAGACGGGGACACCTGGCGATGCTGGTGGCGGCGGGGTTCCTGGATAACCTGGTCCTGGAGGCCGAAGGGCGCCGCATCCTGGTCAAGGGGCGGACATCGAAGGAGATGGAGCTGGTGGAGGACTCCCCTGAGAAGGAGGTCCACCGGGAGAGGCTGATAACGACGGTGGTGGCCCTCGACCTGCACGGAGGCGAGATCACCGACATCGCGGCGTAGACGGCTTCCGTATAGCCGCACACGACGAGGTCTGCCGCCGGCGACCTCGCACGACCTGGTGACACGGAACAAAAGCTACTTCAGAACCATGGGGAGGGCGCTCACGGCGCACCCCGGGACACCTCATGCGCCCTCCCTACTCCCCAGGGGGGAGTGGGCGTAGTGCGCCTTGCTCCAGGACCGCTCATGCGACTGGGGTAGGCGATAGGTGCTTCCGAGGCTCCGTGGATGTCCTCCCGAAAGGAGACATCCATGAACCTCGGAGAGTTCATAGACAAGTTCAAGGAGGCGATAGCGCGACGGGTGGTGGAGTCCTACCCGCCCCTCTACCGCCCCTCGGAGAACGGCGGCACCCTGCCCCAACTGCTCCGGAAGCCCCTGGGGGCGCAGGCCGACGCCATCAGGGGCGCGGCCCTCTCGCTCTGGGCCCACCGGGGCACCACGGTAGTCGGCGAGATGGGCACGGGCAAGACCTTCATCGGAGCGGCCGCGGCCCACATGGCGGGGTTCAAGAGGATACTGGTCCTCTGCCCGCCTCACCTTACCAGGAAGTGGAAGCGGGAGGTGGAGCAGACGGTGCCGGGCGCACAGGCCGCCATCGTCGCGTCCATCACAGACCTGGAGAGGCTCCGCCTCTCGGTGGGGACCGGCCCGCTGTTCGCGGTGATGTCCAGGGAGCGGGCCAAGCTCTCCTACCGCTGGAAGGCCGCCGTGATAGAGCGGTGGGCCGTCTCGGGCGGAACCGACGGCAAGCCGGCAAGGCTGGTGCGGGACGAAGAGACGGGCGAGCCCTTCCGCGTCCCCTGCTGCCCGGCCTGCACGGTGCAGATAGTGGACAGGGACGGCGTGCCCCTAACCGACGCCGACCTGAACCGTAGGAAGCACACCTGCGCTGCCTGCGGCTCCCCCCTCTGGCAGGCCGACGGGTCCGGCCCCAAGCGCTACCCTCTCAGCGACTACGTGAAGCACCACATGAGGGGCTTCTTCGACCTGCTCATCGGCGACGAGGTGCACGAGTTCAAGGGACGAGGCTCCGCCCAGGGCATAGCGGCGGGCGTCCTCGCCGACGCCTGCGGCAGGTCCCTCAGCCTGACCGGGACCCTCCTCGGCGGCTACTCCTCCACCATCTTCCACCTGCTCTACAGGTTCTCACCCGAGATCAGGACGGAGTTCGGGCGCTCCGATGAGGGCCGCTGGATCAAGCGCTACGGCTTCGAGGAGCACACCATCGGCAAGCCCGACGACGATGCGCTGGAGGACGGAAGGTTCAGCCGCCGCCGCAAGTTCCGCAAGGTGGTGCGAGAGAGGCCCGGGCTGGTGCCATCGGCCCTCTTCCACATCATCCCCAACACCGTCTTCCTCCGCCTCTCCGACGTGGCCTCCGGGCTGCCCGACTACGAGGAGCGGATACTCCTGTCCTCGATGGACACCGAGGAGGACGCGACGGGCTACTCCCAGCGCACCGCCTACAACACGGTGTTCGAGGAGCTTCGCAAGGAGCTGGCCAGCGCGCTCAAGAGCGGTTCCAAGCGTCTGCTGGCGACCTACCTGCAGACCCTCCTGGCCTACCCAGAGGGCTGCACCAGGGGCGAGACGGTCTTCGATCCCAGGTCGGGGGACGTCATCGTGCAGGTGCCGCCCCTGTCGGAGGAGAGGCTCTACCCCAAGGAGAAGGCGCTGGTCGACCTGGTGGCCGCCGAGCGGATGGAAGGAAGGCGAGTGCTGGTCTACGCCACCCATACGGGCACCAGGGACATCACCGGGCGCATGGAGGAGATCCTCACCCGGCACGGCTTCCGGGTGGCGGTGATGAAGGCCGACGCGGTGGCCCCGGAGAAGCGGGAGGCCTGGGTTGCCGGCAGGGTCAAACAGGGCATCGACGTGATGGTCTGCCATCCCAGGCTGGTGCAGACGGGCCTCGACCTCATCGACTTCCCCACCCTGGTCTGGTTCGAGACTGATTACAGTGTTTACGTGTCCAGGCAGGCCTCCCGCCGGTCGTGGCGCATCGGGCAGACCCTCCCGGTCAAGGTGGTGTTCATGTCCTACCGGAACACGCTGCAGGCCGACGCCCTGAAGCTGGTGGCCAAGAAGCTGCAGAGCTCCCTCGCCGTCGAGGGGGAGCTTCCGGAGGACGGGCTGGCCGCCTACGGGGACGACGGCGACGACCTGGTGATGGCCCTGGCCCGCAAGATCGTGAGCGGCGAGGAGCAGGCCGAGGCCGAAACGGTGGAGGAGGTGTTCGCCCAGGCGCGGAACGCCGAGGCCGACGGTCGAGGAGCCGCAGCAGTCGCTGTTCTCCTGGGCCGAGTTCATGGCCGAGGAGCCGGTGAAGCCGAAGCGCCGCAACGGGAAGCCCCAACCTGCAAGCCTCTCCATGTTCGAGTGGGCAATGGAGCAGGAGCGGGAGAAGGAGCCGGTCAGCGCAGCACGCTAGACCGCATAGCACGGGAGAGGTCGCCGCCAACGGCGCGGCGGCCTCCCCGCAACCGTGGCATCGGAGCAAGACACCAACGACTGAAAGGAGAACAACCAATGGCACGAATCTTCGTATACGACGACCGCGAGTTCCCGGACCCCGACCCCCGGATGACCGTCGACCAGGTGAAGGCGACGCTCTCGGATTTCTACGGCGAGATCGCCAACGCCTCGGTCAAGGAGACCAAGCGCGGCGAAGACACCGTCTACGAGTTCCAGCGCAGGGTGGGCACCAAGGGCGCCTTCACCCAGCCTCGGTGCTAGGGAGGTAGTCCGATGAACAACCGGACATTCGCCAGCCTGCTAGTGGCAACCCCGCCTGCGGGCCTCAGCATCCTTGAGCTCACGGCGGAGCTCACGCGGCCCGACGGCTCCCTGGACCTGGACGCCGCGGCCTCCCGTCAGAAGGAGGTGGAGATGGCCTGCACCCAGACCCAGGACTACGCCGCGTCCACGGGACGCTTGCTGGAGGCGCTGAAATGGAAGCTGCGGCCCCGGCGCTCCTGAGCGGCCTGGCGGGACTGCTCCTGCGGCGTCCGCCGTCGCTGCGGGAGCTGGTGACGCTGGCCGGCTACGCCGACGACTACGCATGGTTCGCGGGGCTGGTGCATCGCCTCTTCCCCAGAGAGGCGGAGTCGGCGCTTGCGGCCCCCGACGTGCGCACGAGGGTGGAGCGGTTCGCCAATCTCTTCGGAGAGCGGCACTTCCCCCTCTACATGCCGGTAATCGAGTTCTGGTCGGACGACGGGGACGACCCGCTCTGGTCCTGGCTGAGGCAGGGCATCCCCTTCGACCTGATGGGATTCGGCTACGACAGCCTGCACGAGCTGTGGCACGGCTACCGCGAGGGCCTCTCCGTCATGCTCCTGCTGGCCAAACCCCCGGACTTTTTCTACGGGGAGTCCGACGAGATACGCGTGGCCTGGCTTGAATCTGCCGCCGAGCGCATCCCGCAAGAGACATTGGAGAGGATGCCCCAGGGCGGCATACCCCTGGACGCCCTGGCGGAGGCGTTGAAGGGCTCGAAGTTCGAGGGGGCGGCTCAGGCCGCCTCCTGGGTCTTCGCCGAGACCGGCAACTTCTTCTTGGACCATTCGTATGAGGATGGCAGCTACGACGGCTTCGCCGACCCCTGGGAGGATGAGGTCATCGCCGAGGGAGCCGAAGAGTGGCGCAAGGCCAAGGCCCTCATGGACTCGGTGTGCAAGCTGACCGACTGGCTGGAGGATGACCTCCCCGGCCGCTTCGCCGAAATGCTGGACTTCGTCCTGCCCCGCGTCTCCGAACGACAACAAGAACAAGGAAAGGAGGAAAGCGACCATGACGACTGAGGCTGAGAAGACCGTGTGGTCCCTTCCGGGCCCGGATGAAATACCCAGGGACAAGCTTCAGCTCCAGCTGGAGGTCTACGACGAGACTATCCTGCTGCGGGGCTTCGAGGGAGACTCCGCCTGGGTGAGGACTGTCTCTGCGGACGGGATCGCCAACGTCTTCACCCAACACCTGGAATTCTCCTCGGGGCTGCTGCCCCGGGAAGCCCTCTGGTGGAACCAGGGCGAGACCGGGCAGGTGGTGGCCCTGTGGAGGCCGCCCCAGGTCTGGCCGGTGGCCCTGCAACGGGAGGCGTTCAAGCCCCCCGCACGGCTCCGGCTTCCCATGCCGGGGCTGGTCTTCGTCTGCTCGCCGGGCCGCGCGCCCTGGGTCTACGCCGCGTTGGAGCGACCGACTCACTCCGATGCGCATCTCTACCGGATGCCCGCCTTCAACGTCTTCGGCGACGGGCGGGTCTGCCCCGGAAGCCACCGGTTCCCCGAGGAGGTGGGACTGATACCCGAGTCCTTCTTCCAGTCCTACTTCTCCCTTACCGGAGACACGCACAACCGCTCGAAGAAGCACTCTGAAAACCTGCACGCGCTATGGGAGGAGATAGATGGAACAACTGAGTACCCGGTTGAGGACCTTGTTCCCCAGTGCACGGTGGCCCACGCCATGGCGGTCTCCGAGGGGAGACGGGGCTATGGCTACCGCTAGCGGCGGGCCTGCCGCGTCCGACCGACCGGCGCCGGTCGGCTATCTCGTCAATCACGAGGACGGGCTGACCGGTGCCCACGGCATCGGCTTCGACTACGTTCTGGGATCGGGCGGCCTCTACGTTCAATCCGAGAGCGCCCACCTGACAGCCCGCGTGCCGGTGGCCCCCTGCGAGGTTCGGGGACTCGCTCCCGTGGCCGAGAAGGTGGAGCTCTCCCACGGCCCCATCCCGTCGCAACTCTTCGAGCTGGGGCTGCACTGGTTCCGGGACGACCCCGACACCGAGCGGTTCTTCGCCGTGCGCTGGGACGGGCGTTCCTACCGGCTGGTGGTCCCGCCGCAGGCGGGGACTGCAACGAGACTCGCGTATCAGCCCCCCGCCGGGGTGGTCGCCGAGTTCCACTCCCACGGAAGCTCCCGCGCCTTCTTCTCGGTTACCGACGACCGGGACGAGCAGGGCTTCCGCATCTACGGCGTCGCCGGACGCCTCGACACCGACCGGCCAGCGCTGAGCCTGCGCGTGGGGGTCTACGGCCACTTCGCCCCGCTGGACTGGCCGCAGGTGTTCGACGGCCCTAACCCCGGCGTCCGGCTCATCGACGCCGAGCCGGAATTGCCAGACGCACCAATCAAAGAACAAGGAGGTGATTGAAATGCCCTACCTCCTGGACAACGCGTTCCTGCTGGACAATCCCTGGATAACCGTAGTGGGCTGCGGTGGTACCGGCGGCTTCGTCGCCGAGGGTCTCTGCCGCCTCTTCCAGGGGCGGGAGGCCACCATCGTCCTGGTCGACCACGACCGGGTCGAGCCCCACAACCTGCTGCGCCAGAACTTCTACGCAGAGGACGTGGGCGGCTTCAAGAGCCAGGCTCTGGCCGACCGGCTGGCGCGGGCCTACCGAAGGCCGGTCGGCTACTCGGTCTACCCCTTCAGGGAGTACGACGACAATCCCAACGGGCAAGGCTACCCCGGCCTCGTCGACTACGGCGACAGCCTCATCATCGGCTGCGCCGACAACGCCGCCGCACGCAGGGCGATGGCTGAGTGCCTGCCGGGTGACCCGCGACGGTGGCTCATCGACGCGGGCAACGACACCAACTGGGGACAGGTGCTGGTGGGCAACGTCGCCGACCAGGTATCATGGGACGAGCCTGCCTTCGTAGAGCAGACCTGTCACCTGCTGCCCGCGCCCACGCTGCAACGACCAGACCTGCTGACGGCTGTATCGACCAGGCCGCCGGACGTGGACTGTGCTGCCGCCCTCGACCTCACCGACCAAGACCCAACCATCAACCAGATGATGGCCTCGCTGGTGCTCCAGGTGGTGCGCCGCATGGTGGCGGGAACCTGCCCCTTCATGGGCCTCTATCTGGACATGGACCTGGGCACGGTCACGCCCACCTACATCACCCCGGAGGCGGTGGAGCGCATCGTGGGGCCGGACTCCGAGTGGGAAATATCGGCCTAGCCGTCAACGCACAAGCACACCCTCAGAGAGCAACAAGGAGAAGGAGAAACCATGTCTAACGAAAACGGAACCACCAAGACCACCACGATCTGGCAGGACAACCACAGTGGGCTTCGCAGGCACAAGCTCATGACCAAGGAGCTCGAGGACACCATCCCGCCCCTCTACGCCAATGACGGCGCGGACGACCCCGACGCCGTGGTCGCCAAGGTGAAACTGTTCAGCCCCTACAACGGCTGGCGCTGGTACATCACGGAATGGGAGTCGGAGACTGGGCTGTGCTTCGGCCTCGTGGAGGGATTCGAGGTGGAACTGGGCTACTTTGATCTTACGGAACTCTCGGAAGTCACCGTGTTCGGCGGCGTCCCCGCCGTGGAGCGCGACCTGTACTGGGAGCCGCAGACCCTGGGTGAGATCAGGAGGCAGGCGTCGGGGATTGCGGCCTAGTCAGCGGCGCACATAAGCGCAGCCTTATAACAAGGAAAGGAGCAACCATGCCTGACGAGAATGGAACGGAAGCAACCCGCTCGGACGTCCCGAGCGCAGACGAGAATCTCTTCGGCGATGCGGCGGACGACACGGAAGCCGCCGTTGTCGAAGAGGAAGGCTCCAACGGTGAGACCGAACAGGACGGCCAGGGCTCCGATGACGCCGGGGAGCAGGCCGCAGGAGACTCAACCGAAGCCTCCGAGGACCTGAAGGTCGTCGTGTCCATCAAGGGCGGCCGGGCCACCATCGGGGTGCAGCAGCCTTCGTTCGACCCGCACATCGAGACTTTCGACGACGTTGACCTGGCCGGGCTGACGCAGGAGACCCTAGCGGTGGTCGTACGAGCCAGGCTCAGGTGGGAGGAGGCGCCCAAGCATCCGGCGCACGAGAGGCCCGCTCCCCCGACCAGACGCCGGAACCGGCGCGGGCAGGGGTCGGCCCAGACCTCGGACGCTGAGGAAGGCACTGAGCAACAGCAGCAGCCCGAGACGCTGAGGCTGTTCTAAGGGACGGACCTTGACGACGGCACACGGGGGGAGGGACGCTACAATAGCGTCCTTCTCCCACAGGCCGATGCATATGCGGCCTTTTTTGCTTTTCTGACCGCTGCCGCCCCAGGCCATCTTTTCCGAGTGCGCCGTCTGGCGGGGACTCGAAGGCAGGGGAGCGATTGATGGAACGGGGGACTGGCGCTCCCGCCACCCTTCTCGTAGATCTGTTCGAACTTTGTTGTCTACCGGATAACCGAGGACCGGCCACGTGGTTCAGCCCCCCGGACGCCTAATTGTGTCAGCCGGAAGCGGGCACCAAGCCGTCGTGCTCGACTAGCCAGAAGTGATTGTCCTCGATCTCCTTCTTGGCGGGGTTCACGTTCTAGGTGATGCGGATGCTCGCCTCGCTCAGCCTGGAGAGACGCTCCCGCAGGGCCTCTGTTTCGCGCATGGGTTCGCCGAATCGCTTCATCTCTTCACCTCGAAAGTAAGTGGAGGGCTCGATACTTATGCCTCTTTTGACCGGGTGGATTTCGAACTGACAGGGGCAATTATGCCATTTCCAACTGATAATCACAATAGGTCATAGAGAATCGCCCTAAAAGTCACAGACCAGTCATATTCAGCTTGTATAATAGGAGCCGGCTTTTACCCAAAGACGGGAGAGATGTGGATGCCGCTCAAATGGCGACTACCTGCTATAGAGAAAGACCGCAAGACGACCGATCCCAACCATCCCCTTAGGCCGAGCCTCGACTGCCACCATGCCCGTCTGGCCGCAAAGCACTCCACAGAGCAGGACCATAGATGACCCCCTCCTTTAGCCAAAGACTCCCCATCCTGCCGGTAGCCCTCACTGCGCTCAATGAGCCCTGGTTACAACCACGAGGCCATCAAGACGAAGGATAGCTTCGGGGCACAGTTAGTGTCGCATTAAGGAAGATCATGAAGTCCCACTGCTTTCGGATACTCTACAGTGTAACCATTCTCCTGGTCACGTCCCTCTTCATCTTCACGGCGGCGACCGTCTTGGCCGACTCCGACGACGATAACCAGGGGTCCCAGGAGGAAACGGAGCGCTGTCCCTGGTGTCAGCCCCCGACTCAGACCCCGACTTCCGTTCCGTCTCCAACGCCAACATCCACCACCGTGCCTACCACCGTGCCCACGGCAACGTCGACCCCTACTCCCAACCCCACCCCCATTGCTACGCCAGTCCGTCCCCTTCCTCCAGTTCCTACCGGAGTCGAAGTCGACAGCTCCACTTGTACTTCCATCCTGCTAGTTTGGGATGAGATGAGTGGCGTCAGCCAATACGGTGTGATCTGGGGAGAAGAAGGAGTGGAGACCAGAGAGGCCAGAGAAGAGCGTGTACCCGGAGGGCCCAACGCATTAAAATACCTCGCCGACCTGGAGCCCGGCACCCGCTACCACTTCAGGGTCCGGGCCTATGGGGACGGCGGTACATACCGCCAGGGCTGGGGACCGCTGTCCGGTACAGTTTACGGCCAGACGAACGAGCTGAACACCTGCGAAATCCCTACACCTACTCCCACGCCCACGCCTATGCCTACTCCCACACCCACACCCACACCCACACCCACACCCACGCCTACGCCTACGCCTACGCCTATGCCTACTCCTACGCCCACTCCCACTCCTACGCCCACTCCCACTCCCACGCCCACTCCTACGCCCACTCCAAACCTGCCCACCGCGGACGACTGCGACCGCAACATCGCAGTCCTGAACCGGAAAGAGAAAATCAATGACGAGCTGCGCGGGGACTGCCGGGCACTGCTGACCGCTATCGTCGCCATGAAGGGCACCAACCCGGCGCCTGATCTCAACTGGGGCACTGCCGGACACCTGTCCTCGGCCTGGGACGGCGTTACCGTCGAAACCATCGGGGGCAAAAGCCGCATTACCGGCCTCGACCTGAGCGACAAGGGTATCGATGGCACCCTGGCTTCGGCCCTCGCAGACCTGACGGCACTGAAGCACCTGGACCTGTCCGACAACGCCATGGGCGGAACGATAAGCACGGGGAAGATCCCGGCCAGCGAACTGCGGACCCTGGACCTATCAAATAACGCTTTTACCGGAAAGCTGCCCAGTTCAATGCTGGCGTTTTGGCAGGCAACCTCGATTGACCTGTCCAACAATCGCTTCACGGGCCCGATACCGAGGGATCTGCACGTCCTGGCGGGATTCAACCTCACATCCCTCTACCTGGCGGGTAACCTTCTCGACGGATGTTTAAACAACACACAGGAGGACTCGTTTGCGATGATTCCCAACAACGATATCAGCAGCCTGGCCTGCTACACCGCTCCCGTCGTTCAGACAAGTAACACCTGCGAGGTCCTCTTTGCCAGGCCTGGGTCGAAACTTAGTGACGACGAAACCATAACAGCCTCGGACGGCTCGACGCACTACATCAAGGTTAAGATACTGGCCCCCCGTGTTCCTAACACCGAGCTATACTGCACACAAGCCAAGATGAAGGTGCAGGCTACGCCAGGGGCAAGCGCCTTGGAGTGGAACGTCAACATATATGGCGCTGAGCTAATCTACTTCGCCAGCACGCCTGCACAGATCGGAGCAATGACCCTGACCGAGTTCAACGACTCCCTGAACAGCTGGCAAAGCCGCGAGAACTCCGACCATGAGAGAGCGGAGAACGACTGTACCGTTTGCCAGGGTGGGACTATCATGACGGAGCCCGTTTACGGTGAGCGCGGCTACTACAAAAAGCACCGCTTCGACCTGAGCGGTTTCTACAGGTATACAGTAGGGGAGACCGTGCACGTACACGATGAGACGTTGCGATGGTTCACGGAACACAGGGCCGCTCCTATCACCATTGGTGTTCCACCTGCCCTAACGAAATTACAGTACCAGGCCGGTGAACTAACTGGACACATCATTAACTCTTTGGTGGGCGAGGCGCTTGAACGTGTAAGGGGCTGGATTAGTGATGAGTTCGGCATACCCTATCCATAGGAGGTTGAAATGAGCAGGCTACTTTCAAACAGCTATCGCATGTGGTTAGCTAGGTTGGCCGTCGTCCTGGTAGCTGCGGGCGGCGGGCTGGCCTGGTGGACACTCGCCGGCGATGATGAGTTTATCGACGCTAACGTGACAGCTCAAGCCTGTCAGCAATTGCCGCCCGTAACGGACTACGACATTAGGTCCCACATCGAGATGATGGAAGACGGGGTTAAGACCGTGAGCGGGGACATGTATATACATGTGTCCGGCAACGAGCACCACATGGTCGTCGACGCACAACATGGCTATGAAAAGTGGGAACGTCTCGTCGTTGACCGGACCGTTTACGATCGCCGAGGTATTGGGCCTTGGAAGACGCTAATAGAAAACACCAGCACGGGCCTGACCTACCCTTCCCGACCGGAAGATATCTGTCCCGACAACCTGGCCTCATTCACCTATGCGGATACTGACACTGTTGACGGCCAAGCCACGAAACGGTTCACGGCCCAGAACCTTTACAATCCCGGGACTGTCGATACGGTCCTGCCCAAACAGGGGGAGAACGAAAAGGAATGGGACTGGCAGTTGTGGGTGGATGATAAAGGCTACCTGGTTAAGGCATCTTTTCTCAGCGTGTCAGCAAAGGTAGAAGGCACGCTCCATAGCACCATGAAGATAACCAACTTCTTCTCCGGATTCAACGATCCCAACATCCTGCCCAACCCTGAGGAGTAAAGGAGAGAGATGAAGCGCATCGCGGTTGTCGCCGTGCTGGCCTTTGCCGCCCTTGGCGGCGGCCTGGCGTGGTGGGCGTTCTCTGGCGATGATGAGTTTATCGACGCTGATGTGACAGCCCAGGCCTGCCAGGAATTGCCGCCCGTAACGGACTATGACGTGAGGGCCTACATCGAGGTGATGGAAGATGGGGTTAAGACCGTGAGCGGGGACACGTACATACAAGTGTCCGGTGAAGATGTTTACCGAGTCACTGAAGCGCAACACGGTTACGAAAAGTCAGAACACCTCACCGTTGACCGGACCCGTTACAGACGCCGAGGCAATGGGCCTTGGACGAAGACAGGTGAGAACAAAGGCATGTCCTTGACCTACCCGGTGCGACCGGAAGATATCTGCCCTGACAACCTGGCCTCATTCACCTATGCGGACAGTGACACGGTGGACGGCCAGGCCACAAAGCGGTTAACGGCTCAGAACCTGTACAACCCTACAATCGTCGATACGGCCTTGCCACAGCAGGGTGAGGCCGAAAAGGAATGGGACTGGCAGTTGTGGATAGATGATAAAGGCTACCTGGTTAAGGCATCTTTCCTCAGCGTGCCGGCAAAGGTAGAAGGCACGCCCCATCACACTATGAAGATGACCATATTCTACTCCGGGTTCGGCGAGCCGAACGTCCTGCCCAACCCGGAGCAATGATAGATGGGCGTACTTGTATCCAACAGCTATCGAATGTGGGCGCCGCGGCTGGTTGTCGTGCTGGTCGCCGTGGGCGGCGGGGTTAGCTCGTGGGCCCTCTCTGGCGAAGACGATCTCTTGGAGGCCAGCGGCGCACTGCAGCGGGCCTGCCAGCAGGCCAAGTCTCTCCAAGACGTGGACGCCCTCATGCACTGGGAGTCCACACGAGATGAGAAACCCGACTTTATCCGGATCCTCGAGCTCCAGGTCTCCGGCGACAACACCCTAGTCCTATGGGACGAACGCCCTGGAGAGGCTGAGCTTTACATGGCCGGGACGCTCTACAAGCGTTCTGCGGGCGGCGAGTGGACGAAGAAGGGAAGAACCGGCGCCTACGAGGACTTCTTCACGCTTCCCCTGAACACCAAGAGCCTCTGCCCGGAGCTAGCCAACTTCACCTACGCCGCAACGACAAGCTGGACGACCAGAACACCAAGAAGTTCACGGCCCCCACCCTCTCCGGCGAGCCCTACGGCGATCCGTCTAAGGATGAAGACCTACAGGAGAATTGGGACTGGGAGATATGGATAGACGAGGAAGGCTACATCATCAAGGCGGCCTTTACCACGATAGGCGGCAACGATAAATCTTATACCACCGTCACCCTCTCCGGCCACGAAGAGCCTAACGTCATTGCCGCCCCGTCATCCCACAGGAGTAAAGAGCCATTAGCTACCTGGCGGACATAAGGCAGCAACGCAAGTACCGCTGGCCCGTCATAGTCGTGCTTGTCGTGCCCTTCCTGTTCTCCCTCATTTACGCCGTGCCGGCAGTGGTGGGGCGGATAATCCTGCTGTCTATAGACCACGGGTACGTATGGGCCACGTCCATTGATTATGGATTGGCGGCTGGTCCGTTGGTGGTGCTCGTTCCCATCCTGGTGAGGGTGCGGCAGCGGCTCCTGCTACATGTCGTTGGCTTCTGGCTATTCATGTTGACGTTTTGCTTTGTATTGAGTGCGTCGAGCTCGGATTGGGGCGGACTCGGGAGATTGCGCTTCAGTCACGGAGTGCCGTTGTACGTCGACGCCGTTGTGAGTGTCGGGCTATTCGTCTTCACTGTCGCCTATGCTCGCCGATTCTACAGCCGGCTGATACCCTTTACGCTGCTGGCTCTCGGTCCCAACCTGACCTACCCGTTATCGCTGCTCCGATGGGTACGACGGGACCACAACCTGCAGCTGCTCAACATCATCGATCTGCTCGTCGTTGCTGGGGCGTTTCTGGTCGTCTGGGGCGTCGTGCGGCTGAAGGAGACGGACGGTCTGCCGTGGCGGGCTATTGTCCTGCTCTTGGGGGACTGGGTGGCACTTACCGTCGCCGAGAGGGCACTGTTCGGCGGGTTGGGAGTAACCCTCTTAGACTTGGGGCTAGCGTTTTACGTGGTTGCTTGGGATGTGTTCCATCTGGGGTTGACCCTGGCGCCGGCGTTCCTGGTGGTCCGGGCGTTGAGAAGGGCGCAAGGCCCGCCTGCGCCCCTCCACGGCCCGCGCCCACCGCCCGTACGGGTATTCCAGCTGCCCAAGGTCCGGACGGACTGGCGTGAGAAAGAGGTAGAGGAATGACAGAGCCCAACTTCCAGAACCGCACCCTCTACCACAGCAACAACCTGGACTTGCTCGCGGCATGAACTCGGAGACGATAGACCTCATATAGACCAGCGGGGCCCGGGAGCGGGCCTGCCTCCAAGCCGAGACGATTGAGGAAGTCGATATAAGCGTGTTGATCACTATGGCAGCCGACTGCAAGCTCGTCGACCAGAGGTACGCCACCCTCTACATCTCCGGCGAGAACATAACATGTGATCACTGAAACAAGCCTGGAGATCGATGCACAGGAAGAGCTCTACCTTGATGGGGCCATGTACATGCTCCGCGCGGACGGCAAATGGGAGAAAACAGGGGAGACAATAATTTCCTGTAATCCCATCGGCTTTGGATACAAATACAGAAGCATCTGCCCGGACCTAGCCAACTTTACCTATGCGGGTGTCGACAAGCTGGACGACGACAACACGAATCAGTTCACTGCCCCAACCTGCTCCGGCGAGCCGTACAGTGAAGATCCGCCGGTTGGAGGAGAAGGAAGGGAACTGCGGGACTGGGAGATATGGGTCGATGAGGACGGCTACATCCTCAAGATGACTTACCGTTTCGTGGGGGCCA
Organism: Dehalococcoidia bacterium; assembly: GCA_965197645.1. Classification (GTDB taxonomy): domain Bacteria; phylum Chloroflexota; class Dehalococcoidia; order Plut-88900; family Plut-88900. The sequence continues at coordinate 3,058,183 of OZ240219.1, forward strand.
AGTGGGACGACTTATCCCATACCACGCCCGACATCACCCTTCTCAACTCCGGCCACGGCGAGGCCAATGTTCTACCCTATCCCAACCCCATGGAATAGATGAATGAAAGTGCTCCTTTCCAACAGCTACCGCATGTGGATGCTCAGGCTGGATGGTCCTCCGGCGGGCGATGTCCACGGTCAACTCCCCACCGTCCGGGATTCGGTGGGCTCTGGTCCCTCCGGGCCTACGCAGTAAGGCCCGTATCCTAACCGCCAACTCCGCGAGAGAGAAGGTCTTGCCTCCCTCACTAGCCAGCATTTCGCGTACATACAGTTGGTGCCATACCGAATAGCCTATCTATATCAGAATCTCCCATAGAATAGTTGACAATCGAGTACGTTCAGATTTACCAAGAGTGATGGAAGCGAGCGTCTTCAGGTCTAACACAAACACCCTCTCGGCCCACTACGGCTCCCCCTGCCTCTTCCCCTTCGGCATCCGGTAGCCCACCCGAGGCTCTGTAAAGATGTAAGTCGGGTTGTCGGCGTCGTCTCCCAGCTTGCGACGGAGCTTCTTTACTACGGTGCGCATGGGCCGAAGGTCGCCTCCGCTCTTCTCTCCCCAGACCAGCCGCAGCAGATTCTCGTAGGTCACCACCCGTCCGCCGTTCCTCGAAAGCTCCGTCAGCATCCGGTACTCGATTGCCATCAGCTCGACCAGACGATCCGCAAGCGTCACACGGCGGTCGGCGTAGTCGATTGTCAGGTCGCCGAGCACATACGGCTTTAATGGCTCTGAAACCGCTCGCTTGCGCAGCGCCGCTCTGATTCTCGCGTCCAACTCAGACGGCGAGAAGGGCTTGACGACGTAATCCACGGCACCCATGTCGAAGGCACTGACGATGAGTTCCTCTTGGCCGTACGCGGACAGGAAGATGACCGGCACGTCGGTTACCGTGAGAACCTCCTTCATCAACTCGATCCCATCGGTGCCCGGCAGCATCAAGTCGAGAAGGACCAGATCGGGCTTCTCTTCTTGCATGAGATGGAGCGCGTCCTCAGAGTCTCCGGTCACTATCGGCTCGTAGCCCGCCTTGGTGAGGGTGTCGCGGACGTACCGCAAGTCCTGGGGGTCATCGTCCACCGCGAGGACACGCACCAGTTCCTCTCCCTCCCTCTCCGTTCGCCGAGAGGAGCGGGGCGGGAGCGGAGGGATGCTGCTGGCCATGTCCCTGCCGGCCTCCCCGATCGTTGGAAGCGTGAAAGAGAAACGGGCGCCCAGCCCCGGCCCGTCGCTCTCGGCCCAGATGCGGCCCCCGTGAGCCTCCACCATCCCCTTGCAGATGGCAAGGCCCAGGCCCGTGTCTCCCCCCCGGTCCTCGGCGTCGAGTCTCGAAAACTTCCTGAACAGGTGGGGCAGCCGCTCGGAGGGTATGCCCCTCCCCTCGTCGGCGACGGAGAAGACAACGTGAACGTCATCCCGCACGGCGGACAAACTGATGACCGACGACTCCTGGGAGTGCCTGGCCGCGTTGGTCAGCAGGTTGCCCAGTACCTGCACGATGCGCAGCCTGTCCGCCATCACCAGGGGCAGGCTCGGCTCGATGTCGATGTCGAGGTTGTTCTTGCCCCCTGCGCTGAAGAAGGCGTTTCTTGCCCGGTCCACCAGCGCGGCTGCCTCCGCGGGTTCGGGGTTGACTGTCAACGTGCCCGTCTCGATGCGCGCCACGTCTAGCAGGTCGGCGACAAGGCCGTGCATGTGGTCGGCCTGGTCCTCGATGATCCGAAAGAACTGGCGGACCACTGCGGGATCAAGGTCGGTGGTCGAACCCAGGGCGGTGGCGGCGGAGCCTTTGATGGAGGTCAGCGGGGCGCGCAGCTCATGGCTCACCATCGCCAGGAACTCGGCTCGCAGCCGCTCAAGCTCCTCCAGGTCCGTCATGTCCTGTAGGGTGACGACCACCGACTCCAACTCACCCCCCTCCGAGCGGATGGGAGTGGCGTTGACCAGGACGGTGACGCTCCGCCCATCGGGGACCTGCATGACGATCTCCTCGGCCCGAATCGTCTCGCCCGTGCTCAGCGCCTGCGCCAGGGGAAACTCTTGCAGTGAGATGTCCCTCCCGTCGGCTCTCCGGTAAGTCAGCGTCTGAAGTAGCTGCTCTGCCGACTGGTCCAGGTTGCGCAACCCGTCGACGATCCTTCTCCCCTCCCTGTTAAGCGATGTGGGGAGTCCCGTCTTAGCATCGAAGACCACCACGCCGACGGGTGCCGTGTTCATCACCGTCTCAAGGTCGGCCCTGGCACGCTGCTCGTCCCGGTGCCTGCGGGCATTCGAGATGGCCATCGCCGCTTGCGACGCGAACATCAGCAGCGTGTCCTCGTCCTCCTGGGTGAACTCAACGCCGCCCTCCTTGTCCGTCACGCTGACGTTGCCGACATGCCTCCCCCTGTGACGGATGGGAGAACCGAGGTAGCTCCTCACCGGCCCCACTGGCGGGCCGACCTCGGAGAGGCCGACCGAGGCGATATGGGCGGAGAAGTCTGCCACCCTGACGGGCTCGGACATCCCGATCAGGTAGTAGAAGAACTCCATGCCGCCCTGCAGGGCGTAGATCTGCCGGTACTCCTCTTCGGTGATGCCGGAGGCGAGGAACGACTCCAGTTGCGCGGACTCGTCGAGGACGAGAAGGCATCCCCTGGTGGCGCCGGTCAGGGAGCGCGCCCCATCCAACACCTCCTGCAACACTGTATCCAGGTCCAGATCCTCGGTGATGCGGATGCTCGCCTCGCTCAGCCTGGAGAGACGCTCCCGCAGGGCCTCTGTTTCGCGCATGGGTTCGCCGAATCGCTTCATCTCTTCACCTCGAAAGTAAGTGGAGGGCTCGATACTTATGCCTCTTTTGACCGGGTGGATTTCGAACTGACAGGGGCAATTATGCCATTTCCAACTGATAATCACAATAGGTCATAGAGAATCGCCCTAAAAGTCACAGACCAGTCATATTCAGCTTGTATAATAGGAGCCGGCTTTTACCCAAAGACGGGAGAGATGTGGATGCCGCTCAAATGGCGACTACCTGCTATAGAGAAAGACCGCAAGACGACCGATCCCAACCATCCCCTTAGGCCGAGCCTCGACTGCCACCATGCCCGTCTGGCCGCAAAGCACTCCACAGAGCAGGACCATAGATGACCCCCTCCTTTAGCCAAAGACTCCCCATCCTGCCGGTAGCCCTCACTGCGCTCAATGAGCCCTGGTTACAACCACGAGGCCATCAAGACGAAGGATAGCTTCGGGGCACAGTTAGTGTCGCATTAAGGAAGATCATGAAGTCCCACTGCTTTCGGATACTCTACAGTGTAACCATTCTCCTGGTCACGTCCCTCTTCATCTTCACGGCGGCGACCGTCTTGGCCGACTCCGACGACGATAACCAGGGGTCCCAGGAGGAAACGGAGCGCTGTCCCTGGTGTCAGCCCCCGACTCAGACCCCGACTTCCGTTCCGTCTCCAACGCCAACATCCACCACCGTGCCTACCACCGTGCCCACGGCAACGTCGACCCCTACTCCCAACCCCACCCCCATTGCTACGCCAGTCCGTCCCCTTCCTCCAGTTCCTACCGGAGTCGAAGTCGACAGCTCCACTTGTACTTCCATCCTGCTAGTTTGGGATGAGATGAGTGGCGTCAGCCAATACGGTGTGATCTGGGGAGAAGAGGGAGTGGAGACCAGGGAGGCCAAGGATGAGCGTGTACCCGGAGGACCCAACGCATTAAAATACCTCGCCGACCTGGAGCCCGGCACCCGCTACCACTTCAGGGTCCGGGCCTATGGGGACGGCGGTACATACCGCCAGGGCTGGGGACCGCTGTCCGGTACAGTTTACGGCCAGACGAACGAGCTGAGCACCTGCGAAATCCCTACGCCTATACCGACGGCCACTCCCACTCCCAACCCCACCCCCATTGCTACGCCAGTCCGTCCCCTTCCTCCAGTTCCTACCGGAGTCGAAGTCGACAGCTCCACTTGTACTTCCATCCTGCTAGTTTGGGATGAGATGAGTGGCGTCAGCCAATACGGTGTGATCTGGGGAGAAGAAGGAGTGGAGACCAGAGAGGCCAGAGAAGAGCGTGTACCCGGAGGGCCCAACGCATTAAAATACCTCGCCGACCTGGAGCCCGGCACCCGCTACCACTTCAGGGTCCGGGCCTATGGGGACGGCGGTACATACCGCCAGGGCTGGGGACCGCTGTCCAGCACGGTTTACGGCCAGACGAACGAGCTGAACACCTGCGAAATCCCTACACCTACGCCTACGCCTACTCCCACGCCCACGCCTATGCCTACTCCCACACCCACACCCACGCCTACGCCTACTCCCACACCCACACCCACGCCTACGCCTATGCCTACTCCCACACCCACACCCACACCCACACCCACACCCACGCCTACGCCTACGCCTACGCCCACTCCCACTCCTACGCCCACTCCAAACCTGCCCACCGCGGACGACTGCGACCGCAACATCGCAGTCCTGAACCGGAAAGAGAAAATCAATGACGAGCTGCGCGGGGACTGCCGGGCACTGCTGACCGCTATCGTCGCCATGAAGGGCACCAACCCGGCGCCTGATCTCAACTGGGGCACTGCCGGACACCTGTCCTCGGCCTGGGACGGCGTTACCGTCGAAACCATCGGGGGCAAAAGCCGCATTACCGGCCTCGACCTGAGCGACAAGGGTATCGATGGCACCCTGGCTTCGGCCCTCGCAGACCTGACGGCACTGAAGCACCTGGACCTGTCCGACAACGCCATGGGCGGAACGATAAGCACGGGGAAGATCCCGGCCAGCGAACTGCGGACCCTGGACCTATCAAATAACGCTTTTACCGGAAAGCTGCCCAGTTCAATGCTGGCGTTTTGGCAGGCAACCTCGATTGACCTGTCCAACAATCGCTTCACGGGCCCGATACCGAGGGATCTGCACGTCCTGGCGGGATTCAACCTCACATCCCTCTACCTGGCGGGTAACCTTCTCGACGGATGTTTAAACAACACACAGGAGGACTCGTTTGCGATGATTCCCAACAACGATATCAGCAGCCTGGCCTGCTACGCCCCTGTAGAGGACGCCCCCGCTGCCGACAGCCGTTGCTCCGATGGGTGGGACCTCCTGGTCATATCCAAGGAAACCTACAAGAAGACCGTCAACGATCCGGCTGGATATACACACAAGCTCCGCATGAACATAATGGGTAATGCGCTGGTCGACCTACTCCCGCCCACAGAGCATTGCATCCAGGGAAAATTCTTCGTGAAGGCGACACCCGGCGTTGACAGCATGACGGTGGAGGTTGACCTTCACGATGCCCCGCTGTCCTTCTTTACCAAGACCGATGCCCAGATAAGGGAGATGGACTACTACTCGTTCAGGGAGTCGATTACCAGGTTTGTAGTGCCCGCCGACCCAACCCGGACAGTGCCGGACTTTATCTGCACCATGTGCAGGGGCGGTACCGCCCAGACGACGCCGGGGCTGATCGTCGAAACCGGGCTGCTGGACCGCCACAAAGTCATCGCTTACGGCAATTACAGCTTTACCGTCGGCGACCATTCCAGAGAAGACATTCCGGCGGCGGTGGGCTGGGAGGTACAGTACACGGATGGCGAAGCCGCCGGGCGGTTGTTGGAGCTCAAGGAATATGCACCCTCGGACATGCACAGCCAGATAGAAATATGGCATGACCGATACGAGGATGAATAGGCACGGCTCTGGTACGCTAAGATTCTGAAAGGAGGCCAACGATGGGCCTGTTACTCTCGAATAGCTACAGGATGTGGGTGCTGAGATTGGCGGTCGTGGCCGCACTGGCCGGCGGACTGTCCTGGTGGGCCCTATCAGGCGACGACTATCTGGAGGCCACCGGCGATGCGGCCCAGTCATGCCACCAAGCCGAGCCGCTGCAGGACGTGGACATACTGCTGCACTCAGAGGTTTACGTGGACGGCAAGCTGGAGATCACCCGGACCCTTAATTATCACCTGTCCGGCGAAAATGTCCTTATGCTTTGGGACGAGCGCCCGAAAGAGGCCAAGTTGTACTACGAGGGCACGGTGTACCACCGCGATGAAGAAGGAAACTGGACGAAGGGGCACGACTACGGCGCCTACAAAAACAGGTTTGTTTTCCCTCTGAGCGTGGATAGCATCTGTCCCAACCTGGCCGCCTTCGCCTACGCCAGCACCGACAAGGTGGAAGATCAGAGCGCCAAGAAGTTCACGGTGCCCACCCTATCCGGCGAGCCATTCGACAACAGCTGGCCAACCACCAGCGAGCCGCCGCTGATTTACGACTGGGCGATCTGGATCAACGACGCCGGTTACATAGTCAAGGCCACGTACAAGGGGCGGTACGGCTGGAAAGAGGGCATGGAGAAATGGGAGTCCCACGTTACCGCGGTCTACACGGAGCATGGCGTGCGCAACGTCATGCCCAACCGAAGTAAGTGAAAGGCTCACTTAGACAGCGCTCCCCCGACTCCTGGGAATTGACGATCGACCTGGGGCGGGACCCGTCCGGTAAGCGCCGCCGCAAGTACCACACGGTCCGGGGCACCAAGGCTCGGGCCGAGCGACGGCTCCGGGAGTTCCTCACCCTCCTCGACTAGGGAGCCACACTTCCGGCCGAGCGGGTCTCCCTCCGGGACTGGCTCCACCGATTGCTCCGGGAGCAGATCGAACCCCGGCGCTGAAAGCAGACCAAGGAGCGATATGGCATCGCCATCGATAGGTACATTGTTCCGGCAGTGGGGGACATCCCCATTGCCAAGCTAACCTCCACCCACGTGCAGGCCTTCGAGACTAACCTGCTTACGCGCTTGGGGCCCGCCACCATCCATCTCATCCACGCCGTCCTCTCCGGCGCCCTCAAGCACGCCATGAGGATGGAGCCGGTGTACCGCGACATCGCCTCCCTGATCTCGCCGCCGCCGCTGGAGCGGGAGGAGGTGAACCCCGCCGCACTGCGCGGCATGGCGGAGTGCCTGCCGGGTGACCCTCGACGGTGGATCATCGACGCGGGCAACGACACCAACTGGGGACAGGTGCTGGTGGGCAACGTCGCCGACCAGGTGTCATGGGATGAGCCCACTTTCGTGGACGAGACCTGCCACCTGGCACCCGCGCCAACGCTCCAGCGCCCCGACCTGCTGACGATGGTCTCGTCCAGGCCGCCGGACGTGGACTGCGCGGCGGTCTTCGATCTCACCGACCAGGACCCCACCATCAACCAAATGATGGCGTCGCTAGTGCTGCAGGTGGTACGCCGAATAGTGGCGGGCACCTGCCCATTCATGGCCCTCTACCTGGACATGGACCTGGGTACCGTCACGCCCACCTACATCACCCCGAAGGCGGTGGAGCGGACCGTGGGGACCTACGTCGAATGATCGGCGCACGTGGACGCACTCAGAGAACGACCAAGAAAGGAGAAACCATGAACGATAAGAACGGAACGACCACGATGTGGCAGGACAACCACAGTGGGCTACGCAGACACAAGCTGATGACGAAAGAGCTCGAGGACACGATCCCTGGCCTCTACGCCAACGAGAACGTCGAGGACTACGACGCCGTAGTTGCCAAGGCGAAGCTCTTCAGGCCCTACACCAATTGGACATGGTACATCACAGAGTGGAATGCAGAGACCGGGCTCTGCTTCGGCCTCGTGGAGGGGTTCGAGGTGGAACTGGGCTACTTCGATCTGACGGAGCTGGCGGAGGCGACCGTGTTCGGCGACGTCCCCGCAGTGGACCGCGACCTCTACTGGAAACCGAAGACCCTTGGCGAGATTAGGAGACAGGGGCGGATGGCGGCCTAGCGGTTTGACGCAAGGAGAGCAAGAGAAACAACAAGGAAAGGAGAAGACCATGCCTGACGAGAACGGAACGGAAGCAACCCGCGCGGACGTATCGAGCGCCGCCGAGAGTCTCTTTGGCGACTCGACGGACGACAGGGCTGCCCCGGTCGTCCAGGAGGAAGACTCCCACGATGCGGTCCCTGATGAGCCGAAGGGCGGCGGGGAGACAGCACAGGAGGAACAGGGCTCCGGTGACGCCGAGGGCCAAGCCGCTGGAGATGAGGCCCAACCGTCCGAGGACCTGAAGGTGGTCGTGTCCATCAAGGGCGGCAGGGCCACCATCGGCGTACAGCAGCCCTCGTCGGACCCGCACATCGAGACCTTCGACGACCTGGACGTATCCGGGTTGACGCAGGAGGCCCTGGCAGTGGTCGAGAGGGCCTAGGCCAAATGGGAGGACGGACCCAAGCACCCCGCTCACGTCAGACCCTCTCCCCCGGCCAGGCGCCGGACCCGGCGCGGGCAGGGGGCGGCCCAGGCGAATGCCGGGGGAGAGGCGGACCAGCAGCAGCCCCAGACGCTGAGGCTGTTCTAAGGGGATCGGTCGGCGGGGTGTGCTGACCGCAGGGACACGGGGAAACCGTCGCACTATCTGCTACGGCCTCCCCCGCCCATCGATATATGCGGCCTTTTTGCATTTCAGGAAAGGGAGAAGATCCGATGAAGAACCGCGACGATGAGACCATGAAGGTGCCGTTGGAGACCAACAGGAGGCACGGGGAAGTATACCGGGTTACGATATCTCCTTCCCACAGGCCCTTCTATCAGCCTTTATTACGTTTCAGCCGGACCGCATGTCTATATATGCGGCGTTGTTTCGTTTGCTCTGTCCGATTACTGCAAGCTCAGCGGATTATAGGGCAGAGTGCAGTACTGCTAATCGAGGGATTACAAGAGCACCTGTCCTGTGATTCAACAACACGATCGCCGACAATAGCGGCCTCCTAAGCACTAATGAAGTTATTGGCCCTCCCACATTTCATTGGTGGATACGGGTGTTTCCATTGATCTTCTATTTCTATCGTTCTAGTTACCCATGGACCCCGGAAAGTCCTAACCGGGCGCCGAAGTAGTCAGTTGTACCTGAGATCATCCCGAGTGCGGGTTTGTGGGTCGGGGCCGCGGGGTCGTTGTGGGTGCTGCAGTCGTCCCTCCGTGCGAGTTTATGGGTCGGGGCTACGGGGTCGAGGGTGGCTGTGTCCCCGGGGAGACAGGGGCCGTGGCCGCCACCCATCGGGTCTCTTGAACGTCAGTGGTGGTTTCGACCCATTGGGTACATCGTTCGGTATCTGTCTCGACGGTGACCCACCGGGTCTCCCGTTCACCGTCGCGAGCCCGTGCTCCTGCTGGGGACCATAGGCCCAGAGCTGTCCAGGGAGGCTCTCAGAGAGATCTCCCCCTTCATTCGATTCATACACCAAGAGGATACTAAAGGAGAGTGACAATGAACGGACGGGAGGAGGCCAAGCGCCTGAGGTCCCAGTTCACATACGAGGAGATGGGCAACCTTGAGAAAGTAACCCGTTGCCTCGGCCTGCGGATATGTTGCTGGCCGGGACCCGTGCCGGATGTCCTCTACGTGGTGGCGGGCCGCTGCCTGCTCATTCCCCGGGCCCTAGGCCAGCTCTACCGGCGCTGGTCTATCGCCAATGCCATCGGCCACTGGTACACTCACCCCCAGGGCAACGAGTTCCGGCGGCCCCTTACCCCCATCAAGAGGGCCGCCTTGCGCTATGAGGCTTCGTCCTTTGCTTTCTACCTCCTGGTTGATGTCGACGAGGCCGATCGTCTGGGCATGACCGACCCGGTACAAATAGGGGAGAAATACGGCATCCCACCTGATGTAATCGAAGCCTATCAGGGAGAGTGGCTGGTCCCCTTGACCGGGGCGAAGCTGCCATAAGGAAGAAGTCCGGGAGACAAGCGGCAACATGCTCAAGGTAGCTCCTAAGATGACGGTTGGGATTTGGGGGCGCTAATTGTCTAATGGCTGAAGTAAAACCTGCGGGCAACGGACCCGAAACTCCCCTGAGCAGGAAAAAACAGGACTACAGACTTGGAATGGGCAACAAATCCCGGCGGCCGAGACGAACCCGCAATGCCCTCCCTATCCTTCTCTACTTGATGGCGTCTGAAAGCAACCGCCGCTACAGGATAACGGAAATCTCTTCATCGCAGGCGTGCTGGTTACCATACCAGCTGCGTGCGATCGATATAGCGTTGGACCGGGATCTTAGACCCTGGAGCCGCTGCCTGAATGGTCAAGTCTTTCTCCCTCACGGAACTGGCGGTGAGGATCAGGGCAGCGCTGCGCAACCAGGAGGCGTCCGAGCTGTCACAGCACTGTGTGCTGGGCGACCTGACCATCAACCATGCCGAGCGCCGGGTTAGCCTCGCCGGTCGTCCGGTCCGGCTGATTGTCATGGAGTACCGGACGCTCGCGGAGGTTTCGGCCTGCGGCAGCCGGGTGTGGACCTACGAGCACCTGCTGAGACGGGTCTGGGAGCTTGAGGGCGATGCCGACGTTCGTCCAATGCGCACTGCGATAAGCAGCCTGCGCCGCAAGCTGGGCGACGACGCCGAGAACCTGGCCTATATCTTCATTCAGCTCCGTGTCGGCTACCGGATGCCGAAGAGGGAGCCAGCTAATGGGACCGAGTCCGCCAACAGGGGACCTTCTGATGGAACCTCGGCATGACTTCCGACCACCATTAGTTCAGCCACTCGATTGAAATCAAAAGCAAGTATAGAGAACGAACCAGGCGGAGCTTATGCAGAAAATGGAAGATAGGCTTGCCGGCACCGCTGTGATTGCCTACCTAGGGGCGCTTCTCATGGGACAGTCGTGGCGTATCTGGGAAGGCTCAGAACGCACAGCAGTGCTGCTTTTTGTTTTCCCTGTCCCCGACTATTTGGGAGTCGTGATCTTGACCCTCACGTCCGTCCTGTCCGTCCAGAGCTCAACTCCCCACCTCGCCCTTCGAGTCTATCAATCGCGAGGTTCCTGCTTCGAGGTGGGTGTGATGGCTAATCGGTAGTGAGATTGTCAGCCCAAGTGGATTATGTCGATATCGCCCCAATGGCGGTTCAAATACTCGGCAACCAGCCGACGGTGGCAGTGTTCCGGCTTGTCCTCGCTACACAGCAGGCACGCATCAGCAATCGTCCTCTTTATTCCCTTCTTCGAAATGCGCCGTTCATCCATCAGGGCGAGGAACTCTCGCTCATAAATTTTCCAGTCACGATGCGCTTTGCGGTAGGAGGCCAGCATCTCCGGGGTGGGAGCTAGCTCAGGAATGTGGACGTATTTCATGCGACAAATCTTTTGGAGAAAGTACTCAAGGTCGCTTTTCTTGGCAAATCCTGCAAGTTGCGAGACATTGTTCAGCCGTACGTCGACCAAACGTCTTGCACCGGATTCGCGGAGCGACTCAAAAAACTCGGAGGCGGATTTCTTTGTAAAGCCAATTGTATAGACTTTCAAAATGCATGCCTCCGGCTGTCGGCGGGCGGTCCTTCGGCAACATACGCTATTTTTCTAGCTCTACGAGCTAGAGCATCGTCAATTACCTCGTCTCGCGAGCGAAACAAGTCACCGTTATGAGGCAATTTGAAAATGTCCATTAGACGATTCAATGTGGCATCGTACCCTTCCACACTCCCGTTGGCGAGGATATGTTCGACAGTGACGCCGCGCTGTTCCAGCACCTTAGCAATTAAGAGCGTTCGGTGGCAGTCTAAGGGCTCCTTTTCGCTACACATTACGGCAACACGGCGCTCGTCAGCCGCACGCACAACACGCCTGATGCCATCATCGAACAAGTCGGAGTTCGCTAGACGATCATATCTCACGCGTCCTTGCTCGTCATAGCACGATCGGTCTACGGGGCGGCCACCTAGCTCTCCACCAAGGAATACGTAACTGATTCCTGCTTCTTCTAGTGCAGCACTCAGAACCTCGTAGTTGAAGTGCGGGCTATAGCGACTGGATGGTGATGAGCGAACGTCCATCACTTCATCGATGCAATGCTTCCGCAGCAACTCGAGAAATGTCCCAGTCGAGTGGTTAGAGTGCCCGACCGTGAATACCTGATATTGTGTTGAGTTCAAGGTTCTTCCAGTGTCAAGGTTTGATGATGGCGGCGGCGAGCTTGTAGGCATATCCATCCTCATTCACTCCGCTTAGACTGACGGTGACGTAGCATTCGCCAAGCCGATAGGTGCCATCGGGGCGCCGTTTGTATTCCACCTCGTAGCCAGGATCAGTAAGCCACATCCAGTGATCCGTTCCTTTGTATCGAAAACGGGCTTGCGTTCTCCGACGGTTAGACTCTGTCCAGGGGTTATATTGGTTAAACACACAGATGGCCAGATTGACCTTGATGAGACACAGAGAATTGCCAATGCAGTCGGCATCTGAGGCTCTAACTTTGTCATTTTGTCCTTGGCTGGTCTTACACCCATTGACCCAGAGTGTTTCGGGTTCGTCGATCCACTCGGGAAGATCAGCTACGCTAACACTACCCACCTTGGCCCAACGTCGGTTAAGATCAAGCAGCCAATTCTCTTGCTGGTGACCCCTCGGCAGCGCGTTGAGCACCGGTACGTCCATGACATCAAGCAGACTGGGTGTACCACCGTCCACATAGCAGGACACCCCTGCAGCCACGCCTTCGTTCTCCCGACCGCTTACGGGCCTCACCCAGGGGCCAGGCCGCCCGTCGGACTCTAGAACTCTGCCAGCAACACAGCTTCCCCGGGGCATACGTGAATTGGCCAAGCATACGAGGCGTCTAACGGTGACTGACGGCATAGCCCTGCTCCGCAGAGTGGTGTGACTCCAGTATTCTATTTCCAAGCGGGTTGGTCCAGCAACCCTTTGTACCCGTTTAGTACATATGAGACAGATGAGGAGAGACCAAGTTTGGATGGTAGTGCTGAAGATACTCTTTAGGAGTCATGCCGTCCAGGGAGTGATGAGGTCTAATGGTGTCGTAGATACGCTCCCATGCCAAGTGCGTTTGGTTCAAGGGGCCGATCTCGAAATCTCCGTCGTAGAGTTCGTTGAACTCCTCGGTATGGGTCCTCTGAGCCCTCTCTGCGTGTCCGTTGAGCTTGGGAGAGCGGTGAGGCAGTACGAACAGTCGGATCCCCATCTCCTTACACGCCATCTCGAACTGCGCCTGGAACTCGCTGCCCCCGTCCACTCACACTGCCTTTATGGGGAAGGGGAACCGCTGCCTCATCGTTTCAAGGAACTGGGCTGGCAGGGATACGGTGGCCCGGCTGTGTACCTCCACAACGGCGCACCGGGACACCATGTCTCGAGCGGTGAAGTGTTTCAGTGTCACCCCTAGCAGGGGACGCGCGTCCAGGGGGTCTACCCGGACTATGTCACCTGGTTCTGTGGTCTGGTACTCCTTGGGCTTACGAACCCAGTGGGGCCGGGTTCTCCGACGTTTGTGGGCCGATATGCCTGTTCTGGGAGGCTCCCTTAGCACCCCTCGGGCCTCCAACGTCCTGAGGATCCTCCCAACCATAGACGTAGACACCCTCCACCCCATCCTCCTCAACAGGACCACCAACTTATCTTTCCCCAACCTGGGGCACCGTTCCTTCGTCCTGAGCACCGCCTTCGCCAGCTCGGGGACCCACGTCGGCCTTCGCACCCTCCGGGGCCTCCGGCTCTTCAACCCCAAGCCTGCCGTGCCCTCTTCCCTGAGTGCTTTGTCCCATCGATACAGCGTTGATCTGGGCAGCCCTAGTTCCCTCGCAGCTTCCCCGCCCAAAAACCCTTAACCACCTCATCCTCTCCCTCAACTCGCCACTCTCAGCCTCCCTCGCCCACCTCCCTATCTGATAAAATGGCCTGGGTAGACCTATTACCCTCATGAAAGGGACCTCCTTAATTTATCTCACCCTAAGGTTGGTCCCTTTCTCCTATCCCTGCAACCCTGCCCCCTGGTCTCCTATCTTTCTGAACGAGATCACACTCCAGCGATTATTGTGGTCAAACAATCACCGCTATCTCACGTCAGTGTTGTATCATAGGAGACATCCCATCGATGGGGACGCCCGCTTGGCATTCGACAGGCGAAGGCATGGACAGAACAGAGCTCCCGCAGTGGCGCAAATGACACAGTCCATTCCAATGGGTGTGCTCGCCGTGAGCGCGATACTTGTTGCCACGCTGCTGGCCGGGTGTTCTGATGGCCCAAGCTCCACGCCGTCGCCTAGAACGGTCCCTAGTCCCACTATCACAACCCAGCCCAGCGTCACACCGGATCCAACACCTGCTCCCCCATCGGCTCCGACAAACGTTTCCACCCCAACATTCACACCCAGCCTAACATCAGTCCCTGCAACGTACAACGTCGAGAGCGTTAACGCGAGGTTCACCGGAGGCGGGCAAGGACTGGTCCAGACCAGTTTCTCAGTGACAGTAAAGAATGTAGGAGAACTGCCCGCCACCGAGCCGGTGAAACTCGAACTTGTGGTGGCTGACGGTGAGCGTGAACTAGTGAGCATGATAGACCCTCTTGCGACAGGGGAGACCAGTTCATTCGAACTCAGCCGAGGACTTACACCAGGGCATCACCGAGTGGCATTCATGGTCGCTGATTCGGAGATGGCCGTGGATGTACATGTTAAAGCAGCCGACATCACACTTTCTGCGGTGAGACACGTCATCACAGGCGGCGGAACCGTCGTCCTAGAAGTCCAGGTTACCAATCAGGGAGACCTAATCGCAGACTCGGTTGTGCTGTCCGCTCGCTGGGTCTGGTTGACGAAAGACACCGCTGACACGGATGGAAGCTCGGGCTCGATGGCAGCAACGGTGGTGACCGAGCGGCTGAGCCCGGGTGAAAACTGGGTCGTTAGGCTACCCGTCGAGATACCGCCCGGTTCATACGCCTTCACTCTCAGAGCGGAGACTGAAGGCATTGAAGCGTTCCAGGACAACAACAGCGCAGAAATGACCGTTGAGATTGAAGCGTTCCGCGACAACAACAGCACAGAAACGACTGTTGAGGTCGACTATGTCCAGCTGATCGTAAGCATCGAGTCGGTGCGCCAGGTGGGTTACGATCAATATGGTGACGGCATAGTCGATATGGATTTCAGAGTGGCAAACGAGGGTGTGACAGATAGTGAAGAAATGATAGCTGGTGTCATGTGCGTCGATGGTGGATGTTTCCAGAGCCTGACCTTGGATGCGCTCGAAGTCGGCGACAGCATGGATGTCACGATCAGGCTGGCGATGCCACAGGGCATGATCGACACCTTGGTCTTCGCTGGCGCTCTGGACGAGGTCTACCGCTGGGGGGAGGACAACGTCGGAAAGGTCACGGTCAATGTAGCTGAGCGGGCTACAGTGAGCTCGGCCTAGGACACAGAAATAGTAGTGGTGGGTGGGTACTGGTCGGACGGAACAGCGAATGTGGAAGTAACACCATCCCTGCGTACCGAGGGTGTCAATGATATCACCGTCACCTGCAGCCAGCTGGGTAATGCGGCGAGCGCCTGCCCTCAACATGCTCTCTTCTGGCCAACGGATGGCCTAGGGCCTTCTGCTGAAACCCTCATCATGCGGCTGCAGATGGGCGAGTCGTATGTGCTAACGTTTGACTACGGTGGCAATGAAAACTCCGTTGTCGTCCACGTACCGGACCGAATCTTGGGTGTGGAGCGGGACGTATGGGAGTGCTTCAGCGATACATCCACCGTAGGCACGGACTGGGAAAAGGATCTAGGCATCGGCTGTGGTGGATGGGTTGCGGAAACCATCACCAAGTGGGACCCGAACGTGCCTCTCAAGCTCTGGGTCAATCCCGCTGGAGACGAGAAGCATATTATGGCTTTGGACAAAGTGCTTGCTCGGTTTTCCCCCGTACTGAATCTCGATGTTCAGCGGGTCAGTGATATACGGGACGCGAACTTCGTGGCCCACGTTGGCGCTACTGTTTCCGAGGTCGATGCCGTTGACTTTTCGTGTCATCCGGCCTCAGGCTGCACCGGTTCGTGGCCGATAGGTGACGGAGTCATTCGTTCCGGCCTAATGGTCGTATACCCATTGGCCTGGAAAGATGATAGTGAAATGGAAGAAGCAATGCTTGAAGACGCACTCTACTCCCTAGTTCAGGTACGTCGGCGCCACTTGGACCAGACCAGCGTCATGGGTCATTTCGAAGCGGTAGACCCGACATACCTCCATCGCACGGATGAGGCGCTGGTCAGGCTGCTCTACCACCCTCTCATTCGTCCGGGCATGACGATGGGTGAAGTTGGAGAGCTCGTGGTGCTTAGAGATGAGCTGCTCGACCGTCCCGAATCTGTGCCTCTAACGCCATTGCAAATGTTGGAAGAGGCGTATGTCAGCCTTCAGGCTGCGGATTCTGCCAGCTATTCAGTCTCGGGCTCGGGCGCCGAGTGCGGCCCACAGTTCACCCTAACAAACTTCGAGGTCGCGAATTTTCACTTCTATGGTCCTCGCTGGGTACACCTCAGCGACGGAACGGATCACTACTATGTCGTTGAGCATGAATACAATTTCCACTACCCATTAACTGACAAATCTATTGCCGAATTTTGGGACAACAGTTCAGGGCAGTGGCAAGAAGTAAATGGGGATGAACCGAATCAGAGCGAGATTCTGCGGAGGTATCGTGAACTCTCCCCGCACCACGCGCTGAACACGATTTTCCGTGCAGGCGATGATGTCGAGGTTGAGTTGGTGGGTCATACTGATGGTGAAGTGGTCATTATAGCCAGATTCGACCAGCAATCACTCTTGTATCCCTCCGCTGAAATAGTCATCGTTCTCGACAACCAGAGTTACGAAATTCGCGAATACACACTCAGGTGATCCAACGAGCAGTGTCCCTTGCTGGAACTGAGCGCGAAGAACGGGCGGTACGGCATCGAGTTCGAGTTCCCGGACGAGATCATGGCTGGTTCTTCTTACCTCCGCAGCCGTCGGCCTGAGACACTCGGGCCCATCTCAGGGAAGATCATACTCGAAGGTGTTTTGCCAGGTTCATGTGGAACTGACCCGACACGGGACATGCGCCAATACCACTTCACCATTGACCCTCCAGCAAGTGTGGTCAACATCTTTGCCATTCGACACTATCTGACCCACCGCCTGCTGAATAACGAAGGAACACCCCTAAGCGCGGATAACGTCCGTCACGGCCCTTACACTCAAAGTTCCTGGACGGGCAATGTTTTGCTGGCTGGCCAATACACCATCGAGGTCGAAGGCCTTAACACCCTGGTAAGCGACGACTACAAGTTGGAGATTACCGCAACCCCATTTGCCGACATTCCGGCATCCATAAGCAGCGGCTACGCATTCAACTGTGTCCTGTACACCGGCGGAAATCCATACTGCTGGGGCAAGGACAGTAGTGGCCAGGCATCGCCGCCTGAGGATGAGAAGTTTGAGTTTATCAGCAGCGGTCCGTCCCATGCGTGTGGGCTTCGACTTGACGGCGCAGCGGTATGTTGGGGCAGTAACCGAGAAGGCCAGGCATCACCACCTGCAGATGGAAGGTTCGTGGTCATTAGCAGCGGTGGTTGGGCTCACACCTGCGCTCTAAGAGTAGACGGGTCTCCGGCCTGTTGGGGCTGGAATGAGTACGGTCAGGCATCGCCTCCTGAAGACGAGGAATTCTCCGTTATCAGCAGTGGAAACTTTCACACCTGCGCTCTTCGGAAGGACGGCTCTCCCGTATGCTGGGGCTATGTCGGATCTGGCCGGACATTGCCGCCAATTGGCGAGAGGTTCAAAACCATAGACAGCGGAGGCTTCCACACTTGCGCACTGCGGGAGGACGGCTCTCCCGTGTGCTGGGGAGTTAACCGTGACGGCCAGGCATCTCCGCCTTATGACGAGAGATTCACCGCTATTAGCAGCAGAGAACGGCACACCTGCGCGCTTCGAGCAGACGGCTCTGCGGTGTGCTGGGGCAATGATGAACTCGGGCAATCATCGCCGCCGGATGGAGAAACGTTCACCGCCATCAGCAGTGGTCATGGTCACACCAGTCACACCTGCGGCATTACTCACGAAGGCGCAATCCTGTGCTGGGGTTGGGGACACTAATGAATGATTGTTGAGGGGTTTCGCCTCCGGGTTGAGGAACCTATGTTATCGTCCCGCGGTCCAGAAGTGGTGACCCACCACACTGCTCGCCAACGGGCAATGGAACTCCAAGGAAGTGGGGAACCAGGCGATGATCCTACTCATGAGAGACCCCGCCGCGAGTGAGACCATTGACCGGCACCTAGCGTATGCCGAATCCTCATCGGTAGGCGAGTTCGACGACTTCGAGCGCTCTGTCCATTGACATGGTGTGTCGGCGGTCGAAGGATAGGATGCCCGGGCCTAAATCGGCGAGCAGTTTCTGGGACTGAGGAAAATTGCTTGTAAAACACTTCCACTGAGACGAAGTGCATGTTGGACTCGAGCTGCCTAAGAGCAGCGCGGGAAGCATAGAGACCCGTGTACCTGAGGCTGGTACCCAAAACCTTACTGTAGACAGAACTTTTGATTCGGTGGCGCCACTGCGAGTATTCCGGCATCGTTCTAATCCTCATGGACCAGACCCTAACGCGGAGGTTTATCTTGTGCCAATCTGAGCGGTTGAGGAGCACCGTTTCAGAACACATAGGAATTGGAGGAGGCAAGATGTACTGTAATGCTAATGGTGACTCTTGGGAGATAAACGACACGCAACAGGTAGTGTTTGTGGACAGCCGATTTGGATATGATCGCGCAGGTAAAGCAGTTCGATCGCTACTCCCACGCAAAGACAGAGACCAACCGGGAAGACGGGCTCGACCCTAACACAATGTGTCCACGCTAATGGAGGTCGAGAGACCGAGGCAGTCGCTGCAAAGGAGTTTCAGCCTTGTCTTCACGCGCAGCGAGAACGGCCACCCAACCCCGAATCAATGGTTAACTCAGCGGCTCCCCGGTAGCAATCAGTGAGGTCAACGGCAGCCGCCGCTGATGAACCCCGACTTCACACTGCCGTAAGAGGTCGCACCGCAGCCGTACCTTGTCGTTCGAAGCAGTCCGCATCGTTCCAACCGGCGGAGACCGATAGCTGTCTGGGCATCGGGCTGCAAGAAGCGTGAGACTTGCATTCTTGGTATGCTGATTGGTGGCGCGAGAGCTGGAATGGACCGTAAGACCACTGGCCCATGGTTGAGTGCCTCTCGGATGGGGTCAACATCGAGTGGTTCAGGCAGGTTGGTCCAGTGTGGCGACATTGGGCGGCGAACGAGACCACTGTAGGCGGCATTGGGACGACAGCGGTGGCTCGGGCCAAGCAGCGAGGCGGTTCTGTGGCGCCGTTCATCGCCATCCCAATGTTCAACAATGGAGCGGGTTGTATCCGGGCGCCAAGACATCCTGGAGCACCGGCTACGCGGGTGCTTCCATGCACTGCATCATCTCGGATATCTCGGCCTTCGTCGGCCACGATAAGCCGCGGAAGCATCGCCCTGCCGGTAGTATAATCCGGGGAGAGGACTAGCCAGATGTGTGGTAGATACAGTCTCATAGCCGACGCGGGAGATCTGGTCCACCGGTTCGAGTTCGACGGCAGCGACTTCAGCTACGATCCCGCCTACAACGTCGCACCCACCGAGTCGGTGCTTACCGTGAGGAATGTCGAAGGCCGGGAGGCGACCTTCATGCGCTGGGGGTTGATACCCTTCTGGGCCAAGGACCCAAAGATCGGGGCCAGAATGATCAACGCGCGGGCGGAGACGGTTGCCAAGAAACCCGCCTTCCGCAATGCATTGAAAAGACGGCGGTGCCTGGTTCTAGCCGATGGCTATTACGAGTGGCAAAAAACACCGGCGGGCAGGAGGCCCTATCGCATAAACATGAAGTCGGGAGAGCCCTTCGCCTTTGCGGGGCTCTGGGAATCGTGGAATGACCCCCAGGGTAAGATAGTACCCTCTTGCACCGTTATCACCACCGGAGCCAATGCCTTCCTTTCCCCCATCCACAATAGGATGCCCGTCATCCTGTCTCGGGATATAGAGGGAGTTTGGTTGGACCACCGCATTGAGGACGCCGCCGACCTCATGGGTGTCCTCTCTTCCTATACCAAGGAAGCCTTGGACGTCTATGAGGTCTCGACGCTGGTGAACAATGCACGCAACGATTCTCCAGAAGTCATCGCTCGTGTGGACTGATGTGTCTGAGATCCACAGGCGAGACAGCATCACGATTTGTAGTCGTCAAGTAAGTGCTCCTCATACCTGCGTCTAAGCCTGAGGATTGCAGCATTTCATCGGACAGGATAGATGGTCAAAGGCGGCACCGAGTCAATGCTGCCGGAGGGCGCCAGGCTCGGTAATGGGACGGAGTAGTATCGAAAGACCCAACCTGCCAAGCAGTGTTTAGAAACACCGTCATGCTCAGGCTCCTTAGCGTCACCAACTTCGCCACCATAGACCAGCTCGAAATGGAGTTGGCGCCCGGCTTCAACGTGCTGACCGGGGAGACTGGGGCCGGCAAGTCCATCATCGTGGATGCGCTGAGCCTTCTCCTGGGGGGCCGCGCCGACGGCGGCATGGTACGCTCCGGGGCACGCCAGTCCCGAGTAGAGGGCATCTTCCTGCTCGACAGCGATCTGGCCCATAGAATCAGCCTTGCCTTGGATGAATACGAGATTGACGACGGCGAAGGAGAGTTGATTCTCACTCGCGAGGTCAACCTGGATGGGCGAAATACGTGCCGTGTGAACGGACGAATCGTACCCCTCAAGATGTTGAGCGCTCTGGCCGAAAACCTAGTGGACATCCACGGCCAAAATCAGCACCTGTCACTACTCCGTGTAGGTGAGCACCTGGACATACTGGACCGGTATGGCGGGCTGGGCCAGCTTCGGGCCCAGGTGTCGGAGCGGGTCCACCAACTAACGGAGATGCGCAGGGAGCTGGGCCAGTTCCAGGCCGAGGAGCAGCAACTTGCCCAACGGATCGATTTTCTAAGGTATCAGGTGGAAGAGATCGGCGCTGCCAATCTTCGTCTGGCTGAAGACGAAGACCTGGCCTTGGAGCGGGACCAGGTCGCCAATGCGGAGCGAATCATCGTCCTGTCCGACCATGCCTATCGAGCGCTGTACGATAGTGTCGACCGGCAGGAATCGGCAATAGACCTCATGGGACAGGTGGCCCAAGACCTCGCCCAGCTGGAGCAATTGGACCCCTCAATGAGCCCGCACGGTGAGTCGGTAGACACCTTGACACATCAGCTAGACGAGCTAGCGCGTACGCTTCGGAGCTATCGTGACAGCATCGAATACAACCCAGCCCGGCTTCATGAAATAGAGGAGCGACTGGACTTGATCACGGGTCTCAAGAGGAAGTACGGCAGCACCATCCAAGAAGTCCTCGCCTTCGCTGAGAGAGCCTCCGAAGACCTGGAGAAGCTGTATCGCAGCGAAGAGCGAACGGAGGAGTTGAAGCCCCTGGAGTTGGAGCTTCGAGGGGAGGTCGGCAGGCTGGCGGGACGGCTCTCCGAGGCCCGGCGGCACGCAGCCAAGCGCCTGGCTGTCGCCATCGAGGAGGAGGTCGCCGGGCTGGCACTGAATCATACGCAGGTACATCTGGATATCCGCCAGTCAGCTTCGGAGGATGGTGTGCCGGTTGGGACCGGAGACTTCGCTTCTGACTGCACGTCTTCAGACGGAGAAGACGTCGGGCGCTTCGCTTTCAACGACACGGGTATAGACTCCGTCGAGTTCTTGATCTCACTGAACCCGGGCGAACCGCCACGGCCTCTGGCCAGGATCGCCTCCGGCGGGGAAGCAGCCAGATTGATGCTCGCCGTAAAGACCATCCTGTCCAGCGCCGACCGGATTCCGGTTCTGGTGTTCGACGAGATAGACGCGGGCATAGGGGGTCGAATGGGGAGTGTGCTGGGCCGGAAACTATGGGATCTGTCCGAGAGCCGTCAGGTGTTGTGCGTAACCCATCTCCCTCAGTTAGCGTGCTACGCCGACCGGCACGTCAGAGTTGCGAAGCATTCGGGCCATGACAGAATCGTGACCTCCGTGGAGATTTTGACCGAGGAGGCCAGGGTGACGGAGCTTGGCCAGATGCTCGGCTCCGACAGCGGTGTATCCCGCAGCAATGCCCAAGAGATGCTGGAGCAAGCGATGAGGTGGAAGGAGGACTGATAACTCCTCTTCGGTTTGAAGATCCTAGCGTAAGCGGGCCTCGTTGACGGTTCTGCCTACCGTCAACGAGATGTGGATGAAATTACAGAAATGCTGAACTACGTTTATCTCTGCACTCGTCCCAGACCGTCGTTGCCAGCGACCATTTCAATGCGGTTGCAGTCGTCAATGGATTGGCAGCGGGTTGTTGCAATGGGCCTATCCAGCCTGATGGACAGCTGCCAGTACGGGCCCAGTATGCAATCACTCGCGTCTACGTTTTGTTGTTCGCTACGTTTTAATCCGTTGCCGTAGGTCCTGGAACATCGTTGGGAGGTCGGTCAATTTGAAGAAGACGTGTTCTCCATTCGGCGCATCAGTGGGGTGCCGGAGCACGGCTACCATGTAGACTTCAGATCGGCCGATGCGGTGCCTCGCCGCTCCGTCCGCAGTTTCATACTCGGCGAACATCTGTCCATAAGGCACGTGTTCCATAACAGGACCGGGGAGTAAATGACCGCCCCCGTGCACTTGGAGGTTTCTGTTGATGACCCGGTGGGACGGCACGTGGAGGGTGCGGCGCCTGACCAACTTCCCAAGCAAAGCAAACGAATCGTACATGCGGTCTACCACCTCGGAGAGCAAGTGCTGGTCGAAGTCCTTGTCGTGCTGACAAACAACTTTGGCCGCAGCGTAGCGATGCGAGAGGTAGCAACCCACAAACACCTCGTCGAAGGCAATGCGGCGAACGTGGTCGAAGTATGACTCCAAATTGATTACCCACGCAGGCTCAGTCCGTCTACTCCTCAGATATACGGAGTCATACCTAACTTGGTCACCCTCCGGTTGCTGGACGAAAGCCCGGTCAAAGTCCTGGTAGTGAATAATCTTGTTCAGCATGCGCGCTAGATCGTGAGACGTCCCCCATTGCCACCCATCTTGAATGCGGAGGTCAATGCGTAACTCTGAATCTCAGAAGTCGTCACATCCGGCAGGTTGGCTAGTTCCTCAACGAGGCGGTTACGGATGAGTTGGATGTCCACTAATGGCCTCTAACGCGTGGAGTATCAGTCCGACGGTTCTCAACGCGAACCTACTGACGACAGGGACCCGGATGCATTATGGTACCGTCGGCGGGAGAGTCTCCAATCGTGAGGTTGGAGCATCAATCGGTTTCCTATCGGCAACCTTCTTGGATGTTGATGCCCTCCCGCCTCTACTTGTGCATCTCGCAGAACCATCCACCCAAGGTCTGCTGGCTACAGACCAAACGCCACCCTGACATCAGTACTCACCTACTTTGGGTTGGGCCGCGACAGGGAAGATGTCAAACTGATGCACTACCCCCGGAGCGTAGGTATTGACAAGTGACATTTGATAAAATAACCTGTTCGGTAACTCCTTATCCCGATATCAGATTTACGGATTGGGTAATCGCCAGTGGATGTAATGGACGACAAAATAAAGAGAACCATAGCGGACCCGAAGAAGTGCGTT
Source organism: Dehalococcoidia bacterium (assembly GCA_965197645.1). GTDB lineage: Bacteria > Chloroflexota > Dehalococcoidia > Plut-88900 > Plut-88900. The sequence continues at coordinate 3,081,773 of OZ240219.1, forward strand.
AAGCGATACGGAATCCAGATGGCCAAAAAGTTGAGGCTTAGACTCGACGCTCTTGAGGCCGCCGAGTCGTTGGCAGATTTCTGGCCTCCTTATTCCGGACCCGAGCGATGTCATGAACTGAAGGGTAAACTTTCTGGCAGTTTCTCCATGGACGGCAAGCATCCATACAGACTCTTGTTTAGGCCAACAGGTGATGCTAGTAGTTTATCGGAGTTAGATCGTCGTAGTGGCAAAGACTACTGGACAGCCATACAGGCCGTAATGCTTATAAAGATTGAGGATACCCATGACTGAGCAGCCCAGTCCAATGGAAACAACTCGATACCACCCCGGCACGATGGTTTCTGAATACTTGGAGTTCAATGCATGGACTCAGCGCGAATTAGCCCGGCGCACTGGTTTGACTCCCAAGACTGTAAATGAAATCTGTAATGGCAAGGCTCGCATTTCTCCCACGACTGCGCTCGTATTCGAAAGAGTGTTTCACAGGCCCGCGCATTTTTGGCTTAACCTTCAAACCAAATATGATGAGATAGAAGCCCGTCAATTGGCCATGGACAACTTGGTGAGTTGGAGAGAATGGGCAAACAGGTTCCCTATTGCTGAAATGAAACGATTTAGGTTTTTGGATGTGCCGTCGGAAGATGAGCCCTCGGTAACGAGTGCACTTCTTTCTTTTTTGGGAGTCTCGTCTCCGGAGAGCTGGCAATCGGTATGGACGACCTCCCCAATTGCCTACCGTCAAACTCTGAGGCAGATGACCTCTAAGGAGGCAGTTTCTGCATGGCTACGCGCTACAGAATTGGAAGCCAACAAAGTATCTACTGCTCCGTTTGCCGAACACAAGCTTAGATTGGCGATTCCTGAGTTACGCAGACAGACGAAGGAGGGACCTGAAGTATTTGTACCTGAACTACAAAGGCTATGTGCACCTGCAGGAGTTGCTGTAGTTTGGATACCGGAACTTCCACAAACCGGAATAAGCGGATGCTCGAGATGGCTTACAAGTCATCGAGCTCTCATTGCGCTCACCCTAAGGTACAAGACGGATGATCAAATGTGGTTTACATTTTTTCATGAGTTGGGGCACATTCTATTGCATAGACAGCGACATATGCTCATCTTGGATAATGCGAGCGAAGATCTTCTAGACAGAACTATCGACCCTGAGATGCAGCAAATTGAAGAAGAAGCCAGTCGCTTTGCTGCAGACACATTGATTCCCCCGGAATCATTATCCCAGTTCATTAAGCGAAAGGTCTTCACGAATGCTTCCATCAAGGCGTTCGCTGATGCGCTTACCATTGGCCCAGGAATAGTGGTAGGCAGACTGCAGCACGAGGGGGTTCTTGAGCATTTCCAAGGGAACAAACTCAAGCGGAGTTTGCATTGGGCAGGGTTGGATGAATAGGAGTCAAACTATGGAACACAAGGGCTACATATATATCACTTCAACCGGATACGATCCTGAGCATGGCAAAGATGTTGAGGACCCTTACCTAGGTAATAGTCCGACCCTTGGGGCATGCATGACGAACATCCGCGATCGAGTCGTTCCCGGGGACCACATTTTTGTGGTGTCGGGGAAAGTCCGACAAGATTCACAACTCGTACTCGGGGGCTTTGAAGTAGCGGAAAAGCTCTCTTCAATGCTTGAGGCCTATGACCGATTTCCCGAACTTCGACTGCATTATGAAAGCGACGGTCAAAGGCGGGGAAACATAGTAATTGACGCTGACGGAAACCAACATCCTCTCGATTCCCACAATCCCGATACATTCAACAGGCGGATCAAGAATTATGTCGTCGGCAAGAACCTGATCGCATTAAGGTCTAAGGAAGAGATCGCACTGGGACGTCGAGAAACCCTCCCAGTCTTGCGAAGTGTCTTGGGCAGAGAAGGTGATAGGCCGATAAAGGTCATTGGTCGCTGGAGCAAACTGAGCACAGGTCAAATTGTTGTGCTGCGTGACTGGCTTGAAGACCTTAAGGTGAGAGCGGATTTGGGTAGGACGGCATGAACGCCAATTATGTCCTAGACATGAAAGAATGGGGATCGGGAAGCGTTGCTTTGTGGGGAGCAGTGAGGCCGGTATTTGACACAGCTGGCCAACCTATAGATGAGGGGGTGCACGTTCATGCTCGCTATTCGATTGGGGCCGAAAAAGAGGTCGACAACAATTTTGATCAGGTGGTAATCAAGAATTGGAAGGAGAACGAGAAGCCATTAACCGTAACTGCACGGGCTGCCATTCATTATATGGTAGCTGCAGTCTTTAAACTGCAAATCAAGCGCATTCGGTGCCCTGCTTGCAAAAAACTTCACTTGGATCAGGGATGGTACAGTGTCAACCCTCATCAAAAGCACCTCTGTGGGAACTGTCAGCTGGTCTTTTTCGACGTAAGGGATGGAATAGGGAATCCTCTTGCGGAAATCGAAATACCACCTGACGCATTAGTTGCTCAACCGACACCTGTCGACCCGTTGGTATGCCGGCAGAAAGATTTCCCGGGAGGAATGCAAGTATGGGGCACTAATCCTGCAATATTTTGGAAGAACCAAGAACGCGGACACACTGGTGTTCATGTTCACGCTTTCGATAAACACGGGAAATTTGCATTTGATGAAACTGTGCCTTCACTCAAAATTGATGGGATCTCTCTAGACGAGGACATGGTCCGCACATACATGGCGCAGTCTGTAGTTCCCCGCTTGCTCCAGAGGGTGCGCTTTATGAAATGTCTCAATTGCGGTCTTGACCATTTCGACAGCGGTTCTTTAGCGCACACACCCCACAGAGTCCACCGCTGCGATCATTGTCACAGCAAATTTGAGCACGCAGATGGGTCTGATTCCATCGGAAACCCTCTGGTCAATTCTATTGCTCGCCTCAAGCCTATGCGTCGTGACTGATAGCTCTTCCCTTAACCGTTAATCACCCAAGATTGATCCAAGCAAGTTTTTCCAAGCACGTCCTCCCCGCGCTGACACCCGATCAACTCCGTTACCATCCTGCCTCGAGACGTAATCTACGGGGAAGGGTTCGTAGATCAGCCTGGGGCGGATTATCCTCCCCCCCTACTTTCCTGGACTAGAACCCGCTGCGATTTCTCCTATACATTGATACATTCACTTACAGGTACACCTCCCACGGAAAAGTTCGCAATCTAGTACGTACAGGTGTACTAAAGCGGGCTCGAACGTCTAAACGGAATCCTCGAGCCTGTGCCCGCTAACTAGGTGCGTATCCCAAGCCGGGTCTAGTCACTCCTGCTATGTCTTGGGGCGGGGGGCTCGTACATACCGCGGAGAGTGCCGAGTAAAATCCCCTTCCGCAATTTGTTGTGGTAAGAATTGTGGGAACGAATGGGCAAATGCGGCTGATTTATAGCTAAATTAGAATCCCACCCTCTCCGCCATCAACCCTGCCAACTCTACCTTCTGTCGTTTCTTCCTGCTCCTATTTCGTAGCTAAACGACGCTGATCGATCCCCATTCGTCCCGTATACATCTCCTCTTATTGCACCTCAAATGTGAGCCTGTCTCAGAACCCTGCTTTGAGAGAGTCCAGAGGGAAACTTCCCTCTGGCAGGGGGCCTGGGGGGATGTTCCCCCAGCTACAAAACCTTCCGAGGGCGGGTGGTTGGGACTAAGACGTCCGTACTTTTGAGACAAGCTCATGTGGGAACGTTTCGTTACAGAGGAGAACTGATGGAGCTATCGGCGACGCGAGTCCGGGCCCTAAAGAAACCGGGAAGATGCTTCGTAGCTAGGGCCTGAACCTATACATCAGCAAGGCGGGACGGAAGTTATGGGTCCTGCGAATTACCATCGAAGGACGACGGTGTGATATTGGGCTGGGAGGATATCCATCGGTAAGCCTGGCCAGAGCTCGCGAGAAGGCATCGCAAGACCGGGCCGCCGTTGCTAACGGCCGCGATCCCGTAGCAGAGAAGCACGCTCCTCCTATGCCGACTTTCGAGGAAGCTGCCCCCACAGTACATGAGGAGAACAAACCCCGCTGGCGAAACGCTAGACATATAGCCAACTGGATGCAGACGCTGGAGCGTCACGGTATGCCAAAGCTCGGCAACACATCGCTGGACAGTATAGACCGGGGCGACGTGCTGGAAGTCCTCAAACGTATCTGGACGTCCAGGCCCGAGACGGCCCGAAGGGTGCGTCAACGGATGAGGACCGTCTTTAGGTGGGCCATGGCTCACGGGTTCATCGAGACCAACCCGGCAGGGGAAGCCATCGACGGAGCCCTGACGCCCATGCCCAAGGTGAAGGCACTCTTGGCAGCACCGTTCTTGTAGTGCTCTTTCGGATAATTGACGATCCAGCACTTGTCACGCAAAGCGTAGAACGTAATGCCCTCCACGTATGTGTAGTAGCTGGTGTACGTTCGGTATGTCATACAGACAACCACGTCGGCCACCAGCCTCGGCGGGTCTGTCTTCAGCTTGATCGACTTGTTGCCCTGCGACACCAAGCCGCTGCCGAACCCAGCTTCGAGGGCTCTAAGCGTCTCACGTCGAAAATCATTCCAATTATGGGAGGCCGGCTGGAATGACGAAGCGAGCAGCTCTTGTTCGTATTGAGAGATAGCACTCGCATCGTGGTGGAAAGCCGAGGTCAGTTCCAACACCACATCCACGTCGCTGTCTCCCCGGATGTTCGTATCGTTCCGGTATGACCCCTGCAAATAGAAGTCGTACGCCATACCAGGAGGCCACGGGTGGTCATCCAACACCTGTCGAATAGCCTCATGAGTGCGCTTGGATGAGTCCTGGGGGCCGTGATGGGACCACCCACTAAGCTGAGATTCCGGGATCGGCATCATTCCTCCTCAGTGCCATACGTTACCCCTGCAAGCCTAATTCAATAAGTTAACAATTGTTAAGCCGTGTTGACATATATTCAAACCACTATTACACTTTGAATAGATGCCATCAATAGAAATGATCGCAGAAGTCTATCAGGGCCTCGCCCGGGCGGGGCGAGGGGCCGGAACACGGGCAGGTGACTGGAAGTTGCGGATCGTCGAAAGCAGCGACCTGCGCGATGACGGGTGGCTGGATGTTGATGACCTCCGGGAGGTCGGAGTTGTCCAGGGCGTCCGCACCGAGCGGCACTTGCTGCGCCCCTTCGACGTATTGGTGACTGCACGCTCCGGGTCGGTCCAAATCGCGCTTGTGCCTCCCGGCGTGTCAAGGACCGTTGCGGGGATAACCGTGCTGGTAATGCGACCCAAGGCACCGGAGTCCGGTATGGGCCACTGGCTATGGTATTTCCTAACCTCAGCGTATGGCCGGGAGCAGCTAGCAAGGCGCGTGACGGTCACCGCCTCCCTCCGCTCTTTGTCGGCCAAGAGCCTGGGAGAGATCGATCTCCCCGTGCCCTCGGACCGAGATCTTGACGCAGTGGCCCGTTTCATGGAGGCGTCGGAGGCGGCGTATGCTAGGTCTGTCGAGGCGGCACGGCTGCGACGTGAGACCCTGCGTGACTCGATAGTCAACGAGCTAGGACGAAGGATCGAAACGGCAACCCACGCAAAGTAAAGGAGAAGGCAGATGCCGCTCACCACACAGGAGCTGGAGTCGAAACTATGGCAGGCCGCTGACATCCTGCGTGGACAGATCGATTCCGCCGACTACAAGAACTACATCTTCTCGATCCTCTTTTTGAAGCGGCTGTCTGACCGCTTCGACGAGGAGGTCAAGAACGCCTTGGCCTCTGGCGTGGCCAGCGACGTGGCGCTCACCGACCGCGATGAGCACGAGTTCTTCGTTCCCGAGTCAGCACGATGGCCGGCTCTGGCAGGCGCTTCCATGAACCTCGGCGAGACCCTCAACATCGCCAGCCACTCCATCGAGGATGCCAACACTCCCAGGCTGGACGGCGTGCTATCGGCCACCAACTGGAATGACGAGTCGAAGCTCGGTAGCCCAGCCAACCGTGAACGCATCATCCGCAGCCTCCTCAACCACTTCAGCGGCCTGGATCTGCGGGACGAGAACCTGCGAGAGGACGGAGCCGGTGGGAACAACGTCCTCGGCGACGCTTACGAGTATCTGATCAACGAATTCGCCGACGACGCCGGGAAGAAGGGCGGCGAGTTCTACACGCCTCGCTCGGTCGTGCGCCTCATCGTCGAGCTGCTCCAGCCCAGTGAGGGTATGCGCATCTGCGACCCCACAGCCGGCTCGGGAGGGATGCTCATATACACCGCCCAGTACGTTCTGGAGCAAAGCGGCGACGTTCGCAACCTGGCCCTCCACGGCCAGGAGCGCAACCTGGGCACGCTCGCCATCGGCAAGCTCAATCTTCTGCTTCACGGCCTTCGGTCCGCACGCCTTGAGGCCGGGGACATCATCGCAGAGCCGGGCCTGGTCGACATGTCAGGACGGCTCCTTTCATACGATCGGGTCATCGCTAATCCTCCCTTTAGCCTCAAGAATTGGGGTCATGAATTTGCGCCCAGCGATCCTCACCACCGCTTCGACCGATACGGGGCCATCCCTCCCAGAACCAGGGGAGACCTGGCCTTCCTGCTGCATATGCTCAGTGTGACCAACTCCCAGGGCATGGTGGGCGTGGTCATGCCCCACGGGGTACTGTTCCGCGGCGGCTCGGAGGGTAAGATACGCCGCGGGATCGTCGAAGCCGACCTGTTCGAGGCGGTGATCGGTCTGGCTCCCAATCTCTTCTCCGGCGCCAGCATCCCGGTGGCCATCTGCGTACTGAACAGGGCTAAGCCAGTAGAGAAGCGCGGCAAAGTCCTCTTTATCGATGCGGCTCAGCCGGGCTGCTTCCGCCAGGGCAAGGCCCGGAACTTCCTCGACAAAGAGCATATCGACCGGATCGTCGAGGCGCACAGCGCCTTTCAGGAAGTTGACCGCTTCGCCCATGTCGCCGACCTGGAGGAGATACAGGCGAACGATTTCAATCTGAACATCAGCCGCTACGTGGACACCACCGAGCCGGTGGAGGTGATGAGCGTCGAGGAAACCTTGGCGCAGCTGGGGAAGGCCGAGCGGCGTCGAGACGATGCTGTTGCCAAGATGGACGCGCTGCTGGCGGAATTAGGATACGATCGCTAAGGAGTTATGCGACCATAGTCATGACCATGATATTGTTAGAGTATTCCAGAAGGGGGTGTGATGTAGATGGCAATGGACGAGAAAATGGCAACGGGAACCAGGACCATAAAGGCATCCGAGTTCAAGGCCAAATGCCTGAAGCTAATGGATGAGGTGGCCGAGTCCGGCCGGGAGATTGTCATCACCAAGAACGGCAATCCCACAGCGCGGCTGGTTCCCTTCCGGGAACGGCCAAAAACACTCTTCGGCATCGACAGGGGCAAGCTGGAGATTCTTGGCGACGTCGTTTCCCCCCTGGACGTCGAGTGGGAAGCCGAGTCGAATCCTGACAGGGTGCTCAACCCATGATTCTGCTGGACACTCATACGGCGCTCTGGCTCAGAGCGGGTGATTCCAGGCTGGGACCCATCGCCCGCGCAGTAATCCAGCGTGGCTGGGAATCCGACTCAGTTGGCCTGTCCGCAATCTCTTTCTGGGAGATAGCCATGCTGCGGGACAAAGGCCGCATAAGGTATCCCGAAGACGTGGGCCGGTGGCGGCAGGAACAGCTGGACCAGGGCCTGATCGAGATCCCCGTTGATGGAGAGATAGGACTCCGCGCCTACAGCCTGGCGGCCTTTCACGGCGGTCCTGCCGACCGCATCATCGTGAGCACCGCCCTGGGAGGGCATCAGCTGCTGACCGGGGACGACCGTATCATCCGGTGGAACGGCGAGCTCAACCGGCTGGACGCGAGGGAGTAGCAAGCGTGGAAGGATTGAAGCCGCACAGTCCACAGGTCCCCGACGGCTGGCGGGTCGTCCGCTTAGGAGACAAATGTGACTTCATACACGATGGAGATTGGATTGAGTCCAAGGACCAAGGAGGAAGCGATTATCGCCTATTGCAACTATCCAACATCGGCGTCGGTGAATTCATCGAGACCGGTGATTTTAGATGGATTACGCAGGCTACTTTTGACCGATTGAACTGCACAGAGATTGCCATAGATGACATCCTCACGGCGCGCATGCCAGATCCAATAGGTAGAACTTGGTATGTATCCGCTTTGCCCTTACGCGCTATCACTGTGGTCGATATAGCAATTATTCGCACTAATGCAGATGCTTTGCATCCCAAATTCCTATCCTATTTTCTCAATTGGGAGAAATGCCTTAGTCTGTTTGGTAGCATGGCTATAGGCACAACACGAAAGCGAATTCGCAGAACTGACATTGAACAGCTCGAAATCCTCCTCCCGCCCTTGCCGGAGCAGCGAGCCATCGCCGCGGTGTTGGACTCCATCGACGAGGCCATCGAGAGCACCAAGGCCGTCATCGCCGCCACGGAGCGCCTTCGAGATTCACTACTCCACGAGCTGCTCACCCGCGGCGTCCCCGGCCGGCACACCGAATGGAAGGACGCGCCGGGCGTCGGGACCATACCGGCGTGCTGGGACGTGGTGCGGCTGGGGAAGGTGGCGGAGGTGGCTTCCTCACAGGCAGATCCTAGGGAGAATAGATTTCAACGCGCCCTGTTTGTTGCGCCGGATGACATCGAATCCGGCACAGGTAGATTGATTAGCAGGCGCACCGTTGCCGATGCGGCAGCAATCAGTGGCAAGTATCAGTTCAGCAAAGGGGACGTTCTCTATTCGAAGATTCGTCCTTACCTCATGAAGGTCTACATCCCGAGAGAGTCTGGTCTGTGCAGCGCAGACATTTATCCGCTAAGACCCAGCGCGGCTCTTGAACCGAGTTATTTGGCGGCCGTTCTCCTTACCCCACAGTTCGCGGCCTACACACGGACTTGCTCGGATAGGACCGGAATCCCCAAGGTTAATCGTGTGGACCTGTTCAAGTATTCCCTATCGCTGCCACCACTTACCGAACAGCAGGTGATCGCCAACCTCTTGGACAGTGTGGACGACGCCATTAGTCGGGTACGGGAGGAGCGGGATGGCCTGCAAACACTAAAGACTTCCGCCGCGGACGCCCTGCTGACGGGGCGGGTGCGGGTAAGTGAAGACAAAATTTCCTCACCCGGAACGCCCATAGATTCGGAATGCCCTGCTCCTTAGGTGCTAGATCAATGAACAGAGACCAGGTTCTGAACACGCTTAAGAAACACAAGCCGACTCTTGAGAGGCGGTTCGGGGTAACTCGCCTTGCCCTCTTCGGTTCCTTCGCTCGTAACCAGGCCACAGATAAGAGTGACGTGGACATCCTGGTGCGGTTTTCCAGCCCACCGGATTGGCGCACATACTTCGGCGCCCAATTCTACCTGGAAGACCTGCTGGGACGATCAGTGGACCTCGCAACCGACCGTGAGCTACGCCACGAAATTCGACCCTACGTAGACAGGGAGGCGATCTATGTGTGACGCTGGGCACTCAGGGCGTGAGTGGCGCTTCTACGTTCGGGACATGATTGAGTTTGGGGGGAAAGTACTTACCTTCACAGACGGTTTGGACCAGAAGGCATTTGTTGCCGACGCACTCATTTACGACGCGACCTTGCGCAACATCGAACTAATCGGCGAAGCGGCGACACACGTTCCAGCCAGCGTGCGAGATTCACATCCCGATATACCGTGGCGTGCGATTGTGGGAGCTCGTAATCAGCTTGCACACAGCTACTTGGACATCAGCGACAGCGTCATCTGGTCTATTGTTCAAGACGCTATCCCCAATCTGCTGCCTCAACTGAGGAAACTCTTGGATGATATGGAGCACCCGTCCCCATGACTTCATCTCCCGCCAAGCTCAACGAGTATAACCACGCCGAGGAGCCGGCCCGCGTGCTACTGGAGCGGCTCGGCTGGACCTACGTGCCCCGGGACGCCTTGGCGGCGGAGCGGGGCGGCGAGCGGGAGGTGCTGCTGAAGGGACGGCTGAGCGCCGCCTTGCTTCGCCTCAACGAGTGGATGACCGAGGAGCAGGCCGACCGCGTCATCTTCGACCTGGAGCACGTCGACGCCACCGGCATGGCCCGCAGCCAGCGTGTCCATGAGTATCTCACCTACGGCATGCCCCTGACGACTGACGCGCCACAGGGCCGGAACACCCGCACGGTCCGCTTCTTCGACTTCGGTCACCCGGAGAACGGCCTCAACGAGTTCGTCGTTACCACCCAGTTCCGCGTCCGGCGCGGCAACGAGCCGGGCGGAACCGAGGACGACGAGCGCATGGTCATACCTGACCTGGTCCTTTTCGTCAACGGCATCCCTCTGGTGGTGATGGAAGCCAAGTCGCCGTCACTGCTGGACGTGTGGAGGTCCCAGGCGGTGCGGCAACTTCGCCGCTACCAGGAAGCTGGCCCGGAGTGGCACGGTAGCGGAGCGCCGGAGCTGTTCCACTACAACCTGCTGTGTGTCGCTCACTGTGGGGCCGCTGCGTCCTACGCCGCCCTCGGCGCTCCGGAGAACGCATACTTCGAGTGGAAGTCGGTGTTGCCCTACTCCGACGACGAAGTGCGGCAACGATTCAGCGTCGAACCCAAGGGCCAGGCGCAGCTCATCGTCGGGCTGCTGGCGCCGGCGCCACTGCTGGACGTGCTGCGCGACTACGTGGTCTACGAGCCGGAACGGGGACGGCTGGTGAAGAAGTTGCCCCGCTACCAGCAGTGCCGGGCCGTGCGTGCCGCCGTGGAGCGACTGCTGACAGGCCGAAAGCCGGAGGAGCGCGGCGGCGTGGTCTGGCACACCCAAGGCTCCGGCAAGTCGCTGACGATGTTGTGGCTGGCTACGAAGCTGCGCCGCGAGCCGCGCTTTGCTAACTCAACCATCGTTGTAGTCACCGATCGGAATCAGCTGGACCGGCAGATCGCCAGTACCTTTGAGCGCTGCGGTTTCCCCGCGCCGGAGCGCATGGACCGCTCGCGCCCTAAACCGTCGGAGCGTAGGGCGCGGCGACGTCGAGAGAGGCCGGACCAGCCGGATCCCCTCGACTTGCAGACCGTGCTCAGGGAGGGCGTAGGCCGCACGGTGATGACCACTATCCAGAAGTTCGAGGAGGCACTAACCACTCCCAACGGCGAGCTGGACGTGCTGAATCCCTCGGAAGATGTCCTCATTATGGTGGACGAAGCCCACCGCACTCAGTACGGCATTCTGGGTGGGCGCATGTCCAAGGCGCTGCCCCGTGCCGTGCTGATAGGTTTCACCGGGACGCCGATAGAGAAGAGCTTCAAGCACAGCACCGTAGGGCGCTTCGGGCCTATCATCGACTCATACACGATTCCTCAGTCAGTGGCGGACGGCGCAACGGTGCCCATCTACTACGAGGCACGTTTGCCCGAGTTGGCTATCGAGGGGCCGGAGGCACTGGATAAGTTGTACGATGCGATGTTCGGCGACGAGCCGCCGGAAGTGCAGGCACAGATTCAGCGTCGCTACGCCAACAAGGAGACCGTGGCAGAAGCGGAACGGCGCATCGAGATGATCGCCCTGGATATCTCAGACCACTTTAGGGCTAAGCTCCGCCCCAATGGGTTCAAGGCGCAAGTCGTCGCCCCAAGCCGGGCGGCAGCCCTCCGCTACGCCGAGCGGCTGAACAGCTTTGGCGTGCACGCCTACCCGATCATCACCGCAGCTCCCAACGACGGCCCTGAGTTTAGGGCTGCCCGTGATCTCGACCAAGAACAGATGATCAGCAATTTTGTAGACCCGGAGGGAGAGCCTGAGGTCCTGGTCGTGGTGGACATGCTGCTAACGGGTTTCGATGCGCCGGTGGAACAGGCTCTCTACTTGGACCGGGCGATGAGGGAGCACGCCCTGCTTCAAGCCATCGCTAGAGTCAACCGCCGGTTCTCACACAAGCTGGATGGAGTCGAGACCGAGAAGGCCTACGGCTTGGTAGTGGACTATCACGGCGTGTCCAGCGATCTGGAGGATGCCCTCTCTACCTTCGATTGGGCGGATGTGCAGGACGCGATGCGGGAGATGGACGAGAACCCCGCGTCGGTAATAGAGGCGGCGGCCGTTCGGGTAGAGTCCCACTTCAAGGGTCGGGACCTGAGCGACACTTGGGCATGCATCACCATCTTCGCTCCTGATGCCAAGACCGAAGGGAACTTCAAGGCAGACGTTTATGAGCGATTCAATGCAGACTACCGGCAGCTGTCCCGTCTCATGGATCGATTCCTGCCTGACCAGCGCGCCTTGCCGTACGTGGAACGGCTGGCCCGGCTGACTGAGATACGCGCCTACGCTCGAGCACAGTTCCTGCGTGAGAACGCGGATGTTGACTGGACTGAGATAGGGGCGAAGGTAAAACAGCTGGTCGATAAACGGATCGGTGCCGAGGTACGCTCGTTGATGAAACCAGTCTCGATCCTTGATAGCGACTTCGACCAGAAGGTAGCAGGGCTCCCGCATGACGAGGCGCGTGCGTCGATCATGGAGCACGCTATCCGGTCGCAGATACACGAGCGGCTCGGAGAGAACCCGGTGTTCTTCGAGAGACTCTCAGACCAACTTTCGCGGATTATCCAAGACCTGCGCGACCGAGTGATAGACTCCGCAGAGGCGTGCCGGCGCTTAGCGGCGCTCAACCATCAGGTCAAGAGCGAGGCTGACATCGCAACCGAGCACGGACTGACGCCGGTATCGTTTGCCATCTACGAACTACTCGACCGTGATCCGCACGAGCCGAGTTCAATCACAGCTGTCCGTGAAGAGAGAGCCTCCTACAGAACCACGTTCGACGAGGATACTAAGGGCATTGCGCGACAGGTAGAGTCGGTGATCGTTCGCCACAACGGGGTCGTCGACTGGCAGTCTAATGAAGAAGTCAAGCGGCTGATGCGCCGAGACATCAAGCGGGAACTCAGACAGACCGGCGACTACACCGAGGACCAATTGGACGAGTTGGCGAGTAGAATCGTCGAGCTCGCCCAGAGGAGGAGCGGCCAGTGACCAGGGGGGCCAGCGTCTGCTACGGCAACACGACCATTAACTACGAGGTCCGGCGAAGCGAGCGGCGCAAGAAGACGGTGCAGATAACCGTGGACGGCGGAGGTGTTCACGTGGCGGCACCCATGACTACGCCCGACAGTGAACTAAGGGCCATCGTGCGAAAGCGATCCCCCTGGATACTGGGCCATGCCTCCAAGTCGATGCTGAAGGCCGCGCCCAAGCGTTTCGTGAGCGGCGAGACATTGCCCTATCTAGGCCGCAACGTCCGCATCCACGTCGAAACTTCCAATGTAGGCCAAGCGACCATCCGTTTCGACCACTGGCGCTTCAGGGTTGATGTGCCGGAGATCCTGCTTGGTGAGGAACGTAGCCAAACGATTAAGAGGGCCGTGGTCCGCTGGTATCGACACCGCGCCATCGAGCGGATATCGGAGACTGTGGAACGCTGGTGGCCCAGGCTGGGTAGTGGAGAGATGTCACATGTACTCATTCGTGACCAGCGCCAGCGCTGGGGGAGCTGCGCACCCGATGGCACGTTGCGTTTCAATTGGCGTGCCGTCATGCTGAAGCAGGCCCTTATTGATTATGTAGTCGTGCATGAGTTGGCGCATCTGACTCACCGCAATCATTCGACGGACTTCTGGGGTTTAGTGTCCCAGGTAGTACCGGACGCTAATCAACGACGCCTACAGCTGAGGGAAGACGGCCGTACGCTTCCGCTGTGACCCTCGTCTGTCTTGCGCAATAGGATCCCGCTAGTTCCTGCCGTCTTATCGTTCCCATCTCCTTGCAACCTTCAGCGTTCATGTTCCAGTTGCCTTTTTGCCCAGCCGGAAGTGAGCTCCTTCTCCCCGTCCTGGACCCCGTACACGGTGGCGAGCCACTCGCCGGTGTCGGGATGGCGCACTGCGTAGTAGAGGACGGCGGGCTTGCGATCGAAGACGGGCCTGGCTATGAAGCGCCCGTCCTTCTTCCTCTCGACGAAGTCCTCCTCTCCGTTGACCAGCTGCACCACCTCTCCGGGCGGGTCCTGGGCCAGGACTAGGTTGCTGGTTGAGACCATTAGAAGCGTCGCTAGGAGCAACGCGGCGGCCAGGGGCAGTAGCGCCCCGCTGTGACGGGGTTGGGATTCGATTGCAGCGCCATGGACTCCTCCCTGCGTCCGATGGATCCGAATGCACGCGATCGAGTGTGGAGGCGCCCGGTGCCGGGGGTATCCCCTGCAGGGGACTGCATAGATGTAACCCCCTCCAGGGAATTACACGGAGGCGGGCCGCCTGCGATTGCCTACGAGGTTTACCGGCTGTATTCTCTGTATCGAGACTTCTCAGCGAAAAGTTGGCCATAGAGCTTATCCCAAGAGGACGTACGCCTTGGTCCCAAGCCCCCCTGCCAGAGGGAAGCTTCCCTCTGGACTCCCTCGATCCCGGGTTCGGTGACAGGCTCAGTACAGTACGGGCAGAGGCACCACCACCTTCTTCACTGTGCGGACGTGGACGAAGCTGCCGCCAGGATTGAGGAGTTGAGCGGCAGGACGATTCGGGTGGTTGAGGAGTACCGGACGCGGACTATCATAGCAGCTGATACCGAGGGCAACGAGTTCTGCCTGGTGGAGCACGTATGAAGAGGATCGAACTTAGGTCTGATTAGCAATTTGACCAATTGCCTTGGAGGGACGATGAATATTGAGACCATCGCCATTCACAGCGGACGCTCCGTCGATCCCAGCACAGGCGCGATCACTCCGCCGATACATATGTCCACCACTTTTGAGCGCGAGGCCGACGGGTCATACCCGCATGGGTTTGTGTACGGACGCTCCGGGAACCCTTCTCGTACCCTCCTGGAGGAATGCGTCCGAGATCTCGAGGGAGGATCTGTCGCCTCAGCATTTGGTTCAGGGATGGCCGCCTTCATGAGTATCTTCCAGGCTCTGTCTCCCGGGGATCACGTCATCGCTCCTCGGGACATCTATCACGGTACGGCTCGTCTACTTCAGGGGATGCTGGCCCGGTGGAACCTGAAGACCTCCTTTGTCGACATGGCGGACATCGATGAAGTCCGGCGGGCGATAAATTCCGCCACTCGGCTCATGATTGTTGAGACTCCCTCGAATCCCCTCTTGAAGATCACCGATATTGCAGCGATGGCAGAGGTCGCCCGTCAACGAGGAATTACCTGCGTCTGCGACAATACCTGGGCCAGCCCGGCGCTCCAGAGATGCCTTGACTTGGGGGCCGATTTGGTCCTCCATTCGACCACCAAATATCTGGGCGGTCACGGGGACGTAACCGGAGGGATTGTAGTGTCCGCCCGAGACGACGGGTTGTTCGAAGAGATTGGCAAGATACAGCGGCAAGCCGGAGCAGTCCCTTCCCCCTTTGATTGCTGGCTGGTTCTCAGGGGCATCCGCACCCTGCCTTACCGAATGAGGGCCCACTCGGAAAACGCCACCAGAGTGGCTAGATTCCTTAACGACCATCCCAAAGTTCTAGGGGCGTATTATCCGGGGCTGGAAGGTCACCGCGGCCACGAGGTCGCTCGCCGGCAGATGGACCTGTTCGGCGGCATGCTCTCTTTCCGGGTACTGGGAGGAAGGGAAGAAGCATTCAGGGTTGCCGCCAATACTACTCTTTTTACCAGGGCTACGAGCCTGGGCAGCTACGAAAGCCTCATCGAGCACCGGGCGTCTATCGAGGGGTCAGAGAGCCGAACTCCGGATGACTTGCTGCGGGTTTCGGTCGGGTTGGAAAACGCCGGCGACCTCATCTCGGACTTGGAGCAGGCGCTAACCGGCGGCCGTTGAGAGATTATCGCCGTAGAGTTCCACCGATAGCCAAACCAAGCTTTCCCAAGAACGTCGAGCAGGGGCAGGTATCCTTGTAAGGCCTACCTTCCGATCGCTATCGTCAGGGCAATCCGCCGATCTCGACAGAGGTTGGGCCATCCCCGACACATAACCCACCGGTCCAGACCCGTATCAAGGGGCCAAAGCATCGCTCTATCAAATGTGGGTCAGGTTTACCTGCCCACGACACCTGAACCTATCTGTCCTCCGGCGCCTCTTAGCCGCGGGTCCAACAGGTCTCTGAGGGCGTCCCCCAGCATGTTAATGCCGAAGACCACCAGCGTTACCATCAGACCCGGGAAGAAGGCTATCCAGGGGGCGGTCTCGAAGTACTCCTTACCCTGTCGGCTGAGCATTGCGCCCCAGGAGGGATTGGGTGGAGGGATGCCGAATCCCAAGAAGCTGAGCTCCGCCTCTCCCAGTATTGCATAGCCCAGGTTCAGCGTGGCGAGGACGATGATGGGGGCCATGATGTTAGGCAGAACATATACCAGATTGATTCGCAGGCTGGATGCTCCCATCGCCAGGGCAGCATCTACGTACACCTGCTGCCTGACCTCCAGCGCCGATGACCTGACTATCCTAACCACCCAGGGGATAAATCCGATGGACAATCCGAACGTCACTTTGCCGATAGCCCACCAGTAAGCACCAAGCCATGGAATCGGTGGGTCGTCGGGCAGCATCGCCATGATGACTATAAGCAACACCAGATAGGGAAACATGTACCAGACGTCGTTTACACGTTGGATGGCATTATCTATCTTCCCGCCGAACCAGGCGGATACCATCCCTATCACCACTCCTACGGCCGTGCCTATGAACACGACCGTAAGGCCTACAACTATGGAGATCTGAGCGCCGTGGATGACCCGGCTCAGCATCGACCGACCGAGATTATCGTACCCCATTACTCCCCACGGGAATCCTGAGTCCTTTTGGAATCGGTCGTCAGGGTCCTTTGCCTTTATAGCAAAAGCCGTAGGCCCAGGTATATCAGCGTCAGTCTGTACAATGCCGAGGCTGCTGATGATGGGTTCACCGGTCTCCGGGTTTAATATTGGAACGATTTCGAGGCGGTACGCGTGGGTCTCGGTTTTTCCTTCCGGTGCGATAAAGTTGGCGAACACTCCGCCAATAATGAGCACCAGAATAATGGCCAACCCAACAGTGCCCAGGGGTTTGGTTCGGAGGAGTCTGGGCCACACCTCCAGGTAGAGAGGCAGCGACCTTCGACGCCGAAACTCCTCTTCCGGCCCACGTTCGGCTCTAACGGCTACGCTTTCTGCCATATGCTCTACTCTCCAGGGGCACTTAGTGGGTTTGACTTTCCTATCTGCCTCTGGTTTGCGTTACTCGTACCTTATCCTGGGATTCAGCCACGCGTAGCTTAGATCAGTCGCCAACATGATGAACACAGTCAGAACCCCGAAGAACATCGTAACTCCTTGAATCAGCGGGAAGTCTCTGCTGACAAGAGCCTCGAGACCCAGCCGTCCAATGCCGGGTATAGCAAATATCTGCTCGACTATAATTTGCCCGCCGAGGGCCCAGAGCAGCTGGAGACCCAGTATGGTTATTACGGGCAGCATTGCGTTTTTCATGCCGTGCCTGACGACCACCACCCGCTCCCGAAGCCCTTTGGACCATGCAGTCCTCACGTAGTCCTGGCGCATGACCTCAAGCATCTGGGTTCTGGTCATCCGCATGATGCTAGCCATGCGCGGGAAGCCCGATAAAACGGCAGGAATTGCAAAGAACTTCAGGTTTTCTATCGGTGCGTCAAAGAAGAATTGGTATCGGAGCGGAGGCGCCCAGGCCCACCATAAACTGGGAAACACCAGGACCATAGAGGCGATGTAAAAAGTAGGGACGGAAACGCCAAGAATGGCGACGATTCGTCCTGCATAGTCGCCCCAGCTGTCTTGGCGAATGGCCGAGATTATACCAATGGGGAATGAGAGTATGGCGAATACGGAGCTGAGCACCAGGAGCTCAACGCTGGGGCCCAGCGCATCCAGTATTCGCCCGGTCACGGGGACCCGGTCAACGAAGGTCTCACCAAGATTGCCGCCCAGTGCTCCCCACCTCCAGTACTTGTTTTCTGTTGTAACCCACGCCCGTGCCGAGCCGCTGCTGCTTAAACCTATGCTGACATCCCTGACAGGGTCCCCAATGGGGCCTATGATCTCCTCCTCTCCACCTCGTCCTCCCTTGATTATGATGATATCCCGCTTAATCCAGGAAGCACCGCCGTCCTCCGTGTAAAGTACAAGTCCACCGTCCCCCGCTGCAATCCCTTCGTTCGAGGTTCCGAACTGAATGGAGTTCAAGTTCGCATCGGTGGTTCCGCCGACCACTCCATCCTGAATATAGGTTGCGGTACCGGTCGACCAGGTTACCCCGCCGTTGCTGCTCTTGCTTACCGTGCCACCAGAGCCTACTGCCCAGACGGTAGATGAGTCGGAGAAGGTAACGTCGTTGAAGGACGTGCCGGTGTTGCTGGCCACTGGCGTCCAACTTGAGCCACTATCACTGGTCCACAGGATTGTCCCATTGTCTCCAACGGCTACACCGGAGGTGCCATCCGCATTGAAAGCTATTCCTTTGAGGTCGGCATCAGTACTGGAGCCCTGGGGTATCCACAATTCACCCGCGTCGGAGGTATAAAGGATAATGCCTTTGTTGCCGACCACCCAGCCCTGGTCCGGGTCGATAAAGTCCACGTCCGTGAGCTTTTGACTGGTTCCGGTGGCCTGGTCGAACCAACTGGTCAGCGTTTTTTGGGCTTCAAACCTCCTGCTTCCGCCTTGATCGCTGTGGAGGATCATCCCTTTATCACCCACCGCCCACACGTTATCTTCGTCACCGAAGTCTAAGGCGTTAACAGTGCGATCACTCTTGTGCTGGTTCTGCCATACCCTTCCTCCATCGGCGGTGCCAAAGATAATGTTCTTCCCTATTGCCCAGCCTCTCTTGTCATCGATAAAGTGAGAGCTGGAAAGGGGCTCGACGGTGTCAGAACCGAGCTGGCGCCATCTTTCTCCGCCTGTGGTGGTCTGGTAGACCTGGGCCTCGGTCTCGGGAGCGCCCAGAACCCAGCGTATATACTGGCTCTCGGTCCAGAAGCACTTGATCCCCATACATAAAAAGGGCTTGTCAAGGCCCAACTTCTTCTCGGCAAATTCTCTGTCTTCCCCTCGGATCGCTCCCTGCGTCATGATGTCTATAACATCGCCAGGGAGTAGGAAGATCATCCCCGCGATAAGGAAAGAGGCAAGAAGGAGGGTGGGGAACATGAGAAAGATTCTACGGATAGCGTAATTCATACGGCTATTCCCCAAGCTAGATCATACACCTAAGATCGCGAGCAAGAATAAAACGGTAGGCGTTGAGGGGGTTAAACTCTAGTGCTGAGTTTTGCCGAAGCTATCATACCGCTACTATCGTGTCAACGTAATTAGAAGCTGGACAATACCAAAAACAACACCGCTCACGATGTGTGATTCGTCCGTAGACGGCGGAAACGAGGTGCTAATAACCGGAGACTTTTACTAACTGTTTACCTTTATTGTCGCCCTTCATAGTTCTTAGAAACGCCTCCGGAGAATTCTCTATCCCATGGGCAATCTGCTCCAGAATTGGTTGACAGACAGTCTGCATCATGTTAGATTTTGCTCTCCCTCTCCCCGGCATATCCTCCTAACCCAGGCACCATGTCGATACTTGGTAAGCTGCAATAGTCCCAGTACGGAGGCAAACATTGATCTCAAAGCGAAAAACACTAACAGCGTTACTGGCCGTAGGGCTGGTAATAGTAATGATAGCAGCGGCCTGTGGTGAGGACGCTACACCTACTCCAGTACCCGAAGTCGTGGAAGAAGCTGGAGAGGAGCCTATTGAAGAGGTTCTGGAGGACGTAGAGGAGGAACCGGTCGAGGAGGTGATGGAAGAAGAGGTAGTGGAGGAGGAACCGGTCGAAGAAGTGATGGAAGAAGAGGCAGTTGGTGAGCAGCCACTTCCCGGGGGCACGCTCCGAGTCACCTACGGCGATGACCCACCTACCTGGGATCTGAGAAAGACCACCTCTTATGCTGCCGGCATGGTCTCCGGTTTCATCCACGTCTTCCTGACCAGATGGGATATGACGAACCCGCAGGGCACCAGCGACTTTACCCCCCGATCCGAGTTGGCCGAGTATTGGGATGTGAGCGAAGACGGTCTCACCGTCACCTTCCACCTGAGGCGGGGCATCAAGTTCCAGGACATCTTCCCAGTCAACGGCAGGGAAGTTGTGGCCGACGACGTGGTCTTCTCCTATAACCAGTTCCTGGCCCCCGATGCTCCGAACCGCGCGCTCCTTGGACCCGTCACCAACGTCAGTGCACCCGATGACTACACCGTCGTGTTTGAGTTCTCCGTTCCTCACGCTGCCTTTCTTACCTATACCTCTCACACCTTCTTCCCCATCCTGGCGCCGGAGGTGCTCGATGAGTTCGGTGACTTTTCCACGGCCGAATCGGCCATCGGAGCTGGCGCTTTTATTCTGGAGAGCCACGACCGCGGCGTGGAAATGATCTTCGTCAAGAACCCCGACTACTTCAGAGGCGAAAACGGCATAACCGGCGAGAGCCTCCCCTACATCGACAGGATAGAAGCCTATAACATCCCGGACAGAGATGCTCGAGAGGCTATGTACAGATCCGGTGAGATCGATGAGCCGGGCTCTGGCGCCTACTGGGGGTTCTGGAACGTCTGGGGCCCCACGCTTGAAATCATGGCCGAAAACAACCCGGAGTTGGTCGAGAACCTGCGAACTTTTTCTGACACAGCATGCCAGCTCTACGCCTTCGCTCCGAACGTGGACACCTTCCCCTTCATGAACCAGAAGGTACGGCAGGCCGTGTCCATGGTTGTGGACCGTGGTGACGCTTGGACGGTCGTCTCAGGCCCCTGGCTCGACTCGCGCGAACTCTCCTCTCGTCACCCGTGGTTCGTGCCTCTTGATGAGTTGGGTGAGGGAGCCGCGTACTACCCTGTGGATGAAGAAGGCAACTACGTACGAGACATCGAGGGCGGCCTGGCCCGTCTGAACGAAGGGCTTCAGGAGCTGATCGATGCCGGAGAAGCCCCCGAGGGATTCGAGATTGGCGATAGGATATCGGTGGACCTGAACATGAATAGTGAATACGGTGAGGGCATCCAGGCCGGCGGTGAGCTGATCGTCTCCTGGCTGAACGACCTCAACTTCGATGTCACCATCAGGGGGAAGGTATACGCAGAATACGTCTCCACAACCATGATTGGTGACTTCGAGGGCCTGATGTTCGGATGGAACCACGTTTGCCTGGACCCGGACGAGGGGCTCTTCGGCCTCTACCATCCCGATTCCCTGGAGAACAAGGCCAGCGTAAACGATCCTGAGCTCACCCCACTGCTCGATGCTCAGCGAGCAGAGCTGGACGTTGACGCAAGAGGGGAAATAATCAAAGAGATCCAGAGACTGATGGCTGTGAAACAGTACATGTGGCAGTTCCCGGCATACGTCGTCACTAACGCCTTTCCTGACTACATAAATAATGTCGGCCCTCAGAAAAAGTACGATGTAGGCGGCATGTGGCTGAGTGCATGGCTCACCGAGGACGCCCCGGGTAGACAGTAAACTAATCAGATAGCCGAAAGTAACGTAAAAGAGCGGGCCCCGACGACGTCGGGGCCCGCTCTTTTGTCCTCTTTGTGCTCTTCGGCGTGGGCTTCACCGCTCCCAGAGCCGAAGTCACCCCTGAAATCCACTCCTGTATATTCGACTTGGGACGGGAGCATCCAGACGCGGTTGTAGCCTTCCTGGCAATCGAGACACCACCTGGCTGAACGTGAAGACCCGTGGCGGCCACGGCGCCGCATGCTCGGCATCTGCGAGATGCTTGCTGACGACCACGACGACATGGTGGTGAAGGCAATGTCCTGGGCGCTTCGAGAGCTCGTCGCCTGAGACCCGAATGCCGTGGAACGCTTCCTCTCGAGTAATGAAGACCGCCTGGCCGCAAGGGTAAAGCGGGAAGTCCGCAACAAGCTGAGCCTCCAACCCTGCGGGCCGGAGGCTCATGGGGCCTATTCGGGGTAGCCTGAGCGAGTCCTTATATTAGGACCTCCTACCGAAAAGTTCGCCATTCAATACGTGCAGGAGTAGTAAAGCGGACTCGAATCTCCAAACGGAGCCCCCGCGCCTGTGCCCGCCAGCTAGGTGCATATCGTAAGCCAGGTCGAGTTACTCCAGTGACATTCTTGGGCGAAGGCCTGATGTCCTGCCTTGTCAGGTAATTGATTGGTACGTTTACTTTCGGTGTATTGTTGTGGTAACAAATGTGGGAAACGAGACTAGTGCAATCCCAATTTAGTCTTGTTGCCTAATCCCACCCTCTCCGCCATCCGAATCTGTCTCAGCTTCCATTCTCAACAGAGCTTGTCTCAAAAGTACCGATGTTTTGGTCCCAACTGCCCGCCCCCGGGATGTTTTGTAACTGGGGGAACATCCCCCAGTCCTCCTTCTTGGCGAGGAATGGAGAAAAACTAAAATAGTTTCTGAGGGACACCCTTAGACTCCTGGCAAAGGGTCTTCGCCCCGCTGCACACCCCGTGTTGCATCAAACTGTCAAGGCTGTTCGCCAGGGGCGACAAGCCTGCGGATACAACCTGAGGTGCATCGAAGGGCAACCCAGCTTGGGAACAAATAGCGCTTCAACAGCTATGACACCGCGCCTCTGTACCGGTTTTCCGCCGCTATGTTAGAATCGATTCATATGGACGATCTCAAATACTGGGTAGCGTTCAACCGCATCAAGGGCATCGGCCGGGTGCGGTACACTGCTTTGGAAGGCCACTTCGGCAATCTGAAGGAGGCTTGGAGCGCCGACTCTTCTGAGCTTAGACGGGCCGGCCTCGACCGCCGCTCGATTACCAACATCACATCCAAACGCCGTGAGATCGATCCCGACGCGGAGATGGACGCTCTGCAGCGGCTCGGAATCAAGGCAATCACCTGGAACGATACGGCATACCCGGCCCCGTTGAAGGAGATATACGATCTGCCGCCCGTTCTCTACTCCCGAGGTTCCCTCGAAGGGGAGACCGAGTGGGCCATCGCCGTCGTGGGTACGAGACGAGCCACCGCTTACGGCAGGGAGATGACCGAGATACTGGCCACCGACCTGGCCCACAACGGCATCACCGTGATAAGTGGGCTGGCCCGGGGTATAGATGCCGTCGCTCATCGGGCCGCCCTGAAAGCCGGCGGCAGGACCATAGCGGTACAAGCCTGCGGGCTGGACATGGTCTACCCATCGGAACATGTGAAGCTGGCCCAGGAGATCATGGAGCAGGGCGCGCTGGTAAGCGACTATCCCCTGGGAACGCTGCCCCGAGCGGACCACTTTCCCCGGCGGAACCGGATAATGAGCGGTTTCTGTCTTGGTACCCTGGTCATCGAGGCCGACCATGGCAGCGGTGCCCTCATCACCGCCGATTACGCCCTGGAGCATAACCGGGAGGTCTTCGCCGTGCCGGGCAGCGCCCTTTCGACGAGAAGCCAGGGCACCAACAGGCTCATTCGAGAAGGGGCCAAGCTGGTCACGCGGGTCGAAGACATCCTGGAAGAGCTGAACCTAACCATGGTGCCTCATCAGATGGAGATGAGGGAGCTGGCGCCTCCGACCGATACCGAGTCGCTGTTGCTGGACCATATATCTCACGAACCCATACATATCGACGAGGTACAGCGCCTCTGCAACCTGCCCATCGCCACGGTGAGCAGCACCCTGGCGATGATGGAGCTGAAGGGAATAGTAAAACAAACAGGCCCAATGAACTACGTCATGAGCCGAGAGGCCCAGGCGAGCTACCGGGCAACTGCATAGGAAACAACATGGCAAAAGAGCTTGTAATAGTGGAATCTCCGGCAAAGGCCCGGACCCTGGAGAGATACCTGGGTAAAGACTACGTTGTGATGGCCTCCCGAGGCCACGTGCGGGACCTGCCTCAGTACCGGTTCGGCGTCGATGTAGAAAAAGACTTCGAGCCGAAATACGAAGTCCCCAAAGAGAAGAAGGACGTCGTGAAAAAGCTGGCGGATGCGGCCAAGAAGGCCTCCACCGTCTACCTCGCCACCGACCCGGACCGGGAGGGCGAAGCTATCTCATGGCACCTGGTCCAGGCCTCCAAGATCACCGATACTCCGATCAAACGGGTGGTCTTCCACGAGATCACCGAAAACGCCATCAAGAGCGCCTTCAAGAAGCCCCGAGAGATTGACATCGATCTCGTAAACGCCCAGCAGGCGCGCCGCGTGCTGGACAGGGTTGTCGGTTATCGCCTCAGCCCCCTCCTGTGGAGGAAAATCGAGAAGGGTCTTTCCGCTGGACGGGTGCAGTCCGTAGCCCTGCGTATAATTGCGGACCGGGAAGCCGATATCCAGGCCTTCGTCCCCACCGAGTACTGGTCCATCGAGGCCGATCTGAAAAAGCAGGGGAAGGGAGCCCAACCCAAGTTCAAGGCTGCGCTGCACAGCCGGAAGGGCGTCAAGGGCAAGCTTTCGATAGCGGACCAACAATCGGCCGAGGAGATAGTGCAGCGCCTGGATGGCGCCTCCTATGCCGTGGCCAAGGTGGACAAGAAGAAGCAACAGCGCAAGCCGTCCGCCCCCTTCACCACCAGCACCCTCCAGCAGGAAGCATGGCGGAAGCTGAGGTTCACTGCCAAGCGCACCATGGCCATCGCCCAACAGCTTTACGAAGGGCTATCGCTGGGGCCCGAGGGCCAGGTGGGCCTGATCACCTACATGAGGACCGATTCCACCTCCGTCTCCAATGAGGCCCGGAACCAGATCCGAGCCTATATCGACGAAAAGTACGGCTCTCAATACCTGCCACCTTCTCCGAGAAGCTACACGAAAAAAACCAAGGGCGCCCAGGAGGCCCACGAGGCCATCCGTCCCACTAGCGCCGACCGAGACCCCAGCGTTATCGCCGACTACCTCTCCTCTGAGCAGCGCCGTCTCTACGAGCTGATCTGGAAGCGGATGGTCGCCAGCCAGATGTCCAACGCCGCCGTGGAGGCGACCTCGGTAAACATCGAAGCAGAGGGCAGGAAGGCGGCTCCGCCATCGGTGAACGGCAAGGTAAAGGACAAGAAGTCGGACAAACCGTACGTCTTCCGCGCCTCCGGCTCGGTGATTACTTTTCCCGGCTTCCTGGTGCTCTACCAAGAGGACCAGGACGAGCAGAAGGCTGAGGATGGACAGAGCAACCTCCCTGAGCTGACCGTCGGGGAGGGGTTGAACTGCGCCAAGCTTTCTCCACTCCAGCACTTCACCCAACCGCCGCCTCGATACACGGATGCCTCGCTGGTAAAGGCCCTGGAGGAGTACGGGATAGGCCGGCCCAGTACCTACGCCCCCACCCTATCGACCATTCAGGACCGTCGTTACGTAGATAAGCAGAAGGGTCGGTTCCAGCCAACGGACCTGGGCATTACCGTAAACGGCCTCCTAAAGGAACACTTTCCGAACATCGTCGACCTGGGTTTCACCGCCGAGATGGAGGAGGAGCTGGACGAGATC
The DNA here is from genome assembly GCA_965197645.1 of Dehalococcoidia bacterium. Classification (GTDB taxonomy): domain Bacteria; phylum Chloroflexota; class Dehalococcoidia; order Plut-88900; family Plut-88900. The sequence continues at coordinate 3,107,236 of OZ240219.1, forward strand.
GCCCGGGGCGAACGAAGCTGGCCGCCGGTAATTCGGGAATTCTACGAGCCGTTCCAGGAATCGATCAAGAAGGCTGCCGAGGCCATACCCGACGAGGCTGAGGGCATGGACTGCGACGTTTGCGGTAAGCCCATGGTGGTGAAAGCCGGTCGAAGGGGCAGGTTCATAGCCTGCACCGGCTACCCCGAGTGCAAGAACACCAAGCCTATACCCGGATCGGAGGAGGACGCAGAAGAGGAGAAGATAGACGAGACGTGCGACAAGTGCGGCAGCCCGATGGCGATCAAGACGGGTCGCCTGGGCAAGTTCATCGCCTGTACCGGCTATCCCAAGTGCAAGAACACCAAGCCTATACCCGGATCGGAGGAGGACGCAGAAGAGGAGAAGATAGACGAGACGTGCGACAAGTGCGGCAGCCCGATGGCGATCAAGATGGGTCGCCTGGGCAAGTTCATCGCCTGTACCGGCTACCCCAAGTGCAAGAACACCAAGCCCTATTTGATAAAGACCGGCGCCAGTTGCCCCGAGTGCGGCGGCGACATCGTGGAGAAGGTGAACAAGAAGGGCCGTACATTCTATAGCTGTGCCACCTACCCAGCTTGTAGCTACGCCGTGAGCCAGCGACCTCTTACAACGGGCTGCCCCGAGTGCGATGGCCTGCTGGTGGTCTCAGGGCGGGACGGCGCTCGGTGCACCAAGTGCAAGAGCAAATACAAGATCGCCGATCTGCCCGCCGAGCAAGAGGAGGAAGAGGTCAAAGTGGAGGTCCCCGTCGGCTAGAGTCATCCTCATCCCCTCGTCCTGCCCGTCCATCGAAGCCAACCCTCCATAAAGTAGAGCGTCAGACCCGTGAACCAATATCTCAAGAGTTTCATCGAACACCTGCAGTGGGAGCGACATCTGTCGCCTTACACGGTGCGAAACTACAAAACGGACCTGCTCCCCTTCTTCGAGTTCCTGAACGGAGAGGGCGTACGAGACCTGGCCAAGGTTGACAGAAAGCTGGTGAGAAGGTACGTCGCCTGGCTGGCCATGGAACGACGGGTGCGCTTGACCAACAGATCAGTGAAGCAGGGGCACGATACGCCCAGCGTGGCCCGGAAGCTGAGTGTTCTCCGGTCCTTCTACCGGTTCCTGGTCCGGGACAAGCTGCTGGAAACCAATCCCGTCTCCCGTATTTCCATGCCCAAGCTGGACAAGAAAGCACCGACTTTCCTTTCCAAGCAGGACGCCGGCAGGCTACTCGAGGCGCCGAACCCCGACACCCCCCTTGCCTTGAGGGACAGGGCCCTGCTGGAGCTGCTCTACGCCGCCGGGCTGCGGGTAAGCGAGTTGGTCGGGCTGGACATGGGAAACGTAGACCTGAAGGCCCGGGAGGTGAGGGTCCTGGGGAAGGGCTCCAAGGAACGGGTGGCCCTCATCGGAAAGCCCGCCCTGAATGCGCTGGAGCACTACATCGGCCAAGGCCGGGGAAAGCTGGTCGCCAAGAAACACACCGAAGCCCTGTTCCTCAACAGGTACGGCGCCCGCCTCTCAGTGCGCAGTGTGCAGAACATGGTGCGACAATACTCGCTGAAAGAGGGGCTTAACCAGAACGTCCATCCTCACACCATGAGACACAGCTTCGCTACCCACATGCTGGACGGAGGCGCCGACCTTCGAGTCGTGCAGGAGCTTCTGGGGCACGAGAACCTCAGCACCACCCAGATATATACCCATCTCACCACCTCCGAGGCGCGAAAAACCTACACAAAGGCCCATCCCAGGGCCTCCGACGGCGAGGGGGAGCAATGAAGGTCCTGGTGGTATACGGCCCTAACCTCAACCGTCTCGGCAAGCGGGACCCGGAGCAGTACGGCACCATCACTATGGAGGAGATCAACCGGGCCCTGGAGGAGAGAGCGGCCGAGTTAAAGACAGAGATCACGTTCTTCCAGTCCAACAGCGAAGGCTCTCTGATCGACATGCTCCAAGAGGAGTCGGAAGGGGCCGACGGAATCATCATCAACCCCGGCGCCCTGACCCATTACGGGCTCTCTCTGCGTGATGCCCTCGCCGATGCGGACCTGCCAATCGTGGAGGTCCATCTGTCCAATATACATGCCAGGGAGCGGTTCAGGAGAAAATCGGTGGTGGCGCCCATTGCTCAAGGGCAGATCGCCGGGTTGGGCTGGCGGGGCTTCATCCTCGCTCTGGAGTACCTGGCGGAGACGTTGAAAGAGAACGATTAGGTAGTTGACCAACGGTCCAAGGAAGGGTTGAGAATGGAACAAAGATTAGAGAGGCTTCGGCGGCAACTGGACGAATCCGGGCTGGATACTTTGCTGGTGTCCCAACCCGAGAACAGATTTTACCTATCCGGTTTTTCCGGGTCGGCGGGATACCTGATCATCTCCCAGGAGCATGCACTAATCGCTACCGATTTCCGCTATTTCGAGCAATCGGAGCGCCAGAGTCCCAACTTCCAGCTGGTGAAGATGGAGGGGACCAAGAACTGGCTGGCGGAGGCGTTGTCCATTACGAGTCCCAAGCGCCTCGGCTTCGAGGCGGCTGATGTCTCCTTCGCTCTGTACACCCGGATCAAGAAGATACTATCCGAGATCGATAGCAGCGAGCGACCAAGGCTCATGTCCACCCAGAACGTGGTGGAGTCCTTGCGGATCGTAAAGGACGAGGTCGAGCTCAAAGAGATCGAAGCCGCCGTGGCCGCCGCTGACGCCGCGCTGGCTGATGTAGTGCCCGCCATAGAGGCCGGAATGACGGAGAAACAGGTGGCGTGGGAGCTGGAGAAGTCGATGAGGGGTCACGGCGCCGACAGCATCAGCTTCGATACCATAGTGGCCTCGGGGCCCAACGGCGCCCTCCCTCACCACCGTCCCAGCGACAAGGTGATACAGGAAGGCGAGCCCATCGTCATCGACATGGGCGCGAAGGTCAGGGGCTACTGCAGCGATATCACCCGCACCGTAGTAGCCGGCCAACCCGACTCCAAGGTCAAGGAGGTCTACGACACCGTCTTGGCGGCGCAGCTTACGGCCATCGCGACCGTCGCCTCCGGCATGTCGGGCCACGAAGCCGACAATCTGGCTAGAAGTGTTATCGAAAAGGCCGGGTACGGCGATAACTTCGGCCACTCCCTGGGCCACGGCATCGGCCTGGCCGTACACGAGAATCCCAGGGTGGGCCCCAACGCCGACGACACGGTGGACGCATCGATGGTCTTCACCATAGAGCCCGGCATATACCTGCCCGGCTGGGGCGGGGTGAGAATCGAGGACATGGTGGTACTGGAAAACGGCAAGACGAGAATACTGACAAAAACGCCCAAAGGGCTGGACTGAGGGACCGAGATGATAGATACGGGCGGACTGCGAAAAGGGCTGACCATAGAGCTGGATGGACAGCTCCACAAGATCGTGGATTACAAGCACATCAAGATCGCCCGCGGGTCTGCCCAGGTGAGGTTGAAGCTGAAGAATCTCCAGAGCGGCCACACCACCGAGAAGACCTTCCAGGCGGGTTCCCGCTTCGCCGTGGCTCGCATCGAAAGGCGCTCCGCCCAATACCTCTACCGGGACGGCGATTTCTACATCTTCATGGACCAGGAGACCTTCGATCAGACCCCTCTCACCACGGAGCTGCTCGACGACACAACCAACTACCTGATCGAGGGGATGACAGTGGACATCATCTCCCACGGCGACGTGCCCATCGACGTGGAGCTTCCCTTTTCCGTCGAGCTGGCGATCTCCGATACCGACCCCGGGTTCAAGGGCGATACCGCCCAGGGCGGCACCAAGCCCGCCACCCTTGAGACGGGACTCATCGTTCAGGTGCCTTTGTTCGTCAACCCCGGAGACAGGGTAAAGGTGGACACTCGCACCGGCGAGTACCAGGAGCGGGTGTAGGATGGCGCCCGGCTCCCTTTGGGTGAGCCGCGGCAGAATTTGTCCTACAGGGCCCCCCACTTAGCGGGAGTCCAGAAGGTTTGTTTTTCCTGATGGAAGGTCTGGATTCCGTTACACAAGCCATCTGATCGCTGGCCTTGCTGGGAGCATAGGGTACGAGATGAAAAGATTCTGGACAATCATAGGCGTTGTGGCGATGTTGACACTCGCCTGCGCGTCTGAAGCGGCTGAGCTAACTCCTACACCCACTGCCCTGACGACCCAGGTCGTGGCCACAACCGCTCCAGTGATAGAAGCGACGCCAACCCCTACCCTTGAGCCGACTTCCACCCCGTCTCCCACTCCAAGTCCAACGTTCACTCCGACTGCGGTGCCAACCCCGGAGCCCAAGCCTTGTGACACATCGGAAGCATCCAAGTACATTACTAAGCTACGAGACGCTCGCGCCTCATGGGGCAAGAGAGGGCAACAGATTATACAGGTGTACCGCGAAGCTGCTGCTGATAGAGCCCTGTTGCAGGACGAGGACTGGCAAGTACGAGCTAAGGTGGCAACCGACAACTACGAGGACGCTGTTAAGGCTCTGGAGGATCTCGTGCCACCACCACTGCTCCGTCCCGTCCAGGACGACTTTGAGCGATCGGCGAAATACCTATCCCAGGCCACTACTGCTCTTGTTGACATGGTCAATAACCGTGATCCGGGATTTGGGGACGTCATCGATGAGAATATGGACCTGTTTGAGCAGTTCTTGTCGAGCGCTTCCGACAAGCTTGATGCACTGTGCCAGCTATCGACGGCCGAGATTGATCCCACGCCCACCGCCACTCCTACGCCGACCGCGACGCCCTACCCAACCCCCACACGGACTCCTATATCTTTATTGGAACCGGCTCCTGAAGAGGATGCATACTTCGACGTCGTTGTCGAGATAATGATTGACATAGATGCGAGCCTTTATGCCTTTCAGAAGTTGGGAGAGCAAGTCAACTCTGATCCTTACAGTGTTTTTGACCAGGGTTGGCGAGCGGACATGGCCGAGGTAGTCGCCCAATTCTACGATCAGGCCAACCGCATCGACGCCTCTGGGCCCAGCGCGCCCGAGAGCACCCGCCACATCCAGGACGACATGGACAATATTGCTGAGGCCTTGCGTGGAGCGGGGGACGCATTGACCCACGCTATTGACAACATCGACGCGGCAAGCATGGGGTTAGCCGGCCTGTACATCGACCGCATTCTATTCCTCTTCGATGACGTGTTCGATAAAATGGGGAAGTTCTATCGCCCATGAGCGGAGTAGAGCACTAAGAGGAGCATCGATGCGGCGGTTGAGAAAAAACGTAACAGTCTGTCCCCCCGAGCAACCCGCATTCGCTACACAGATACAGCAGAGGAAAACTAGTAGAATGATACTACAATGAGGGAGGTATAAAGCGATGGCAGGATTGGACTCTGAGGCACCGTTTACGGAAGATAGGGATTCTATTGGCCGCGATCTCGACGAGGCTGAGACGATGATCCAGCTCTTGGAAATGGAGACCATCACCGGGGTCGAGATAGGCACAGAGACGGTGAAACTCTCACCGGAGGAATCCCAAGAATTCAAGTTGACAAAAATAGTGCCAGGGATTCTAAGAGTCCACCACAATCTAATAGTGAAGCTGGATTACGAGCTGAACGAACTTCGCAAAAGGAAAGCATGAAGCGCTCCATCAGACTGCGCAGCCCCCGATGAAAGAAACAGGCTCTTGTTCTTCAAGGAATCCTCATTCGCTAAACGGAGATAGCAGGTGCCAACCAACAGGAGAGATGAACATGGAAGGTAAGAAGCTGGTACAGGAGCTGATCGTGCCGGTGGAGCGGGGCATCGCCTACCGCGTCAACAGGGGCCAGATCCAGCGGGTGATCATGATCGATGGCCCCCAGGTGGGCGACATGGCCGTCTTCAACGCCGACAACCACCGGGAGACGTTCGATCCGGCCATATCCTACATCTACAATAGCGTCCAGGGCACCGGCACCGATAAGCGTATCCGGGACTTCTACTCTCGACCGCCCCATATCAACGTTATGTTAACCGTCACCGAGGATACCGTCGGCTCTCACTGGGTGGTCAACGGCGGCAAGTGCACGCCCTTCCGGTACAAGCTTATGGGCGTAGATGGATACCATCGGAACTGTTTCGATAACCTGGCCGAAGCCATAGCTCCCTACGGCCTGACCCCAGAGGACGTGCCCGACGTGAACAACATGTTCATGAACGTGGAGAACGATGAGGATGGCCGCTACCAGTTTCTACCGCCGACGGGCGGGAAGGGCGACTACATAGACCTGCGAGCCGAGATGGACTGCCTGGTGGCGATGTCGGCCTGTCCCGCGGGCGACCAGTCGATCATCAACGGCGAAGGCCCCGACGCCGGCAACAAACGCCTCAAGATCGAGATCTGGGAGTAACCCCCGTCGATGCTCAAGCTGGGCTGGTTCTCCACGGGCAGGGGACCGGGCTCGCGTAACCTGCTCACCACCGTCAACGATGCTATCTCCCGCGGCTACATCGATGCCCGTATAGAGTTCGTTTTCTCCAATCGTGAGTACGGCGAGGCCGGGGGCAGCGACGAGTTTCAAGACCTGGTACAGAGCCTGGGTCTGGACCTGGCCTGCCTTTCCTTTCGCAGGTTCAAGCGGGAGTGGCCCGGCGACCAGTGGCGCAATCGCTACGACCGGGAAGTGATCGCCAAACTGGCCAGCTTTCACCCCGACCTGTGCGTCCTGGCCGGCTATATGCTCATCCTCAGCCCCGAGCTCTGCAACCATTACACCTGCATCAACCTCCATCCCGCAGCGCCCGGCGCTCCCGAAGGCACCTGGCAAGAGGTAATCTGGAAGCTAATCGACCAGCGAGCCGCCCACAGCGGCATAAGGATTCACCTGGTGACGGAGGAGCTGGACCAGGGTCCGATAGTGACTTACTGTACCTACCCGATAATCGGGCTCGAGTTCGACAATCTATGGGCCGGAGTAGAAGGCAGGTCTGCGGAAGTGATTCAGGCGGAAGAGGGGGAGGAATTGCCGCTGTTCAAAACCATTCGGGAGGAGGGAGCAAAGAGGGAGCTCCCCCTTCTCGTTGAGACTATCAGGTCGGTTGCAGACGGCTCTATAGACCTGACCTCAAACGCGGCCATTAGGCCCTTGGACCTGACCCAGTCTATCGAGGCGAGCCTGGGTTGATGCCGTTGTTAGCCTGAATCCATACCTTCGTCATTGCGAGCCCCGATAAAGTCAGGGCGTGGCAATCTAGCTAGGTTGGTTAGGACCACTTGTCAAGAGGGTTGGGCTTTCTTCCAAGTGAGCCCGGCTAGGGGCCAGGCCGGAACGGCTACTCACAGACCGCTAGCGGCCTTTGTACTGGGCCTGCCGTTTCTCCGTGAAGGCCAACGGCCCTTCGCGAGCATCATCTGTCAAGCGGAGCCGGTTCGATACAAGCTCCTCGAGACGCATGCCCTGCTCCAGCGGCATATCGACTCCCTTGTAAGCCAGCTCTTTGATGGCCCGCACCGCCAACGGCCCGTTGCTGTTGATCTTGTCCGCCAGAGCTTGGGCTTCCGGTAGCAACTCCGAGTGGTCCACGACCTTGTTTACCAGCCCCAGCTGGTGGGCCTCCTCAGATCCGATCCTGTTGCCGGTTATCAGCAGCTCCAACGCACGACGGAAGGGAATGAATCGAGGCAGACGCTGCGTGCCGCCACCGCCCGGTAGTATCGCTCTGGTCACCTCCGCCAAGCCGAAGGAGGCGTGCTCGGATGCGATGATGAGGTCACAGGCCATCGCCAGCTCCAAGCCGCCCGCCAGACAGTAGCCGTTGACCGCAGCGATTATCGGCTTCCAGACCTGCATGGTCCTCCAGTTGATGCTGGCCCGTCGCTGGGGCACCAGGTCGCTGTTCCCTTGGTCTATGTGATCGCGGCTTTGGGACATCTCCTTGAGGTCGGCCCCCGCTGAGAAGGCCCGGTCTCCGGCGCCTGTTATGATGGCGCACCAGATATCGGAATCATCCCGGATCCGCTCCCAGGACTCGCTCAGGGCGTTCCAGGTTTCGGTATCAAGGGCGTTCATCACCTCCGGCCTGTTGATGGTGACGCGGGCCACCCGGTCTCTTACTTCGAATATGACCTTGGGCATCGGTCCCTCCAGAAGATCTCTGTTTGCAGTGTGCTATCGAGCTTTGAACTGGGGTTTACGCTTCTCGGAAAATGCGGTAGGCCCTTCGAGGGCATCTTCGGTTGTGCTTATCAACTCCGCGAAGGCCTCCTCGAACAATCTAGCCTGGCGATAGTACAGGTTGTACCCGCGATAGACGTTTTCCTTGATCGCTCGGACGGCCAGCGGGCCGTTTTCACATATCCTCCGGGCGAGTGCTTCGGCGGTGGACATCACCTCGGCGGCGGGGACCACCCGGTTGATGAGGCCCGCCCGATGGGCTTCTTTGGCGTCGATACGGTCGCCGGTCAGGAGCAGCTCCATGGCCAGGCAGACCGGCATATATCTGGGGAGCCTGTCTACTCCCCCGCCGCTGGGGATCGCTCCCCAACGGACCTCCTGAAGCCCGAACTCGGCGTGTTCCGCCGCTACCCTCAGGTCGCAGGCGAGGGCGATCTCGAGTCCGCCGGCGACGCAGTAGCCGTTTATGGCGGCGATGGCCGGGGTGCTTATCTCCAGATCGAAAATGGAAGGGCGCTTGACGGGTCGTTCAATGGTGAGGTCTCCACCGGCCCATTCGCTGCTACCCTTTTCCGCCACATCCTTCAGGTCTTGCCCGGTGCAGAAGGCCTTGTCACCGGTGCCGGTTATCACTATCACCCAAACGTCTGGGTCTTCGTCCAAATCGAGCCACGTTTGGCCCAGCTGGTCCCAGTGGGCGCCGGTCATGGCGTTGAGCCGTTCGGGACGGTTCATAGTGATGTAGGCGATGCGGTCCTTTTTTTCGATTAGAAGGTGTTGTCTGATGTCCTCGTCCGGCATTCTTCCCTCCCTGGAAGTGGCTGATCGCAAATGGCGCGTGGCCGATTTTATCACAGGACAGAGGATCACGGGGGAGGGTCGTGTTGGTACGAGAGGAAACCGGCGGCGGAGAAGAACGGGACAGAACGGCCTAGGCTGTCTTACCCTCGCCCAGGTCGTAGGAGATGGCCTTGCCCTCGGTAGTTAGGAGGAGTGGTGGGCGTTTTCTGGCGATCACGTCGGCATCGACGACGCATCTGGCCACGTTGGTCATCGAGGGAACGTCATACATCACGTCTATAAGTGCTTCTTCGATAATCGAGCGGAGACCTCGGGCCCCGGTCTGGTACCGCACGGCCATGGCGGCCGCCGCCTCCAGGGCATCCGGTTTGAAGACCAGATCGACGTTCTCCAGCTCGAAGATCCGCTCGTACTGCCGGACTATCGCGTTCTTGGGTTCCGTCAGGATGCGGACCAGGGCCTCTTTGTCCAGCGAGTTTACGCCGACGACTAAGGGCAGCCTGCCGACGAACTCGGGGATCAGGCCGTAGCCCAGCAGGTCCTCGGGGATCACCTGCCCGATGAGCATGTCGAACTCTTTGGGCACCCTCTGCACCCCGTACTGCGCCGTAAAACCTATGCTCTTGACGTCTTTGTTTACCCGCTGCTCGATGATGTCCTCCAGCCCGTCGAAGGCGCCTCCGCAGATAAACAGGATGTTCTTGGTGTTGATCTGCAGGTACTCCTGATGGGGGTGCTTTCGGCCGCCCTGGGGTGGCACATTGGCCACGCACCCTTCGACGACCTTCAGCAACGCCTGCTGCACACCCTCGCCGGTGACATCTCTGGTGATGGAGGGATTCGGGCTTTTACGAGCTATCTTATCGATCTCATCTATGTAGATGATGCCCTGCTCCGCTCGGGCGATGTCGTACTCGGCGGCCTGTATCAGACGGAGCAGGATGTTCTCGACGTCTTCGCCCACATATCCCGCCTCCGTCAGAGTCGTAGCGTCGGAGATGGCGAAGGGGACATCCAGCACCTTCGCCAGGGTCTGGGCTAGCAGGGTCTTGCCGCATCCGGTGGGACCGACCATGAGGATGTTGGTCTTGTCCAGCTCCACATCCGAGTCGTCTTTGCTGTTGATGCGCTTGTAGTGGTTGTAGACGGCCACACTCAGCACTTTCTTGGCTCGGTCTTGGCCCACTACGTACTGGCTCAGCTCCTCGAAAAGCTGTTTGGGCGTCGGAGCGCTTTCGATGAAAAGGGACTTCTCCGACGATGCTTGCTCTTCATCGATGAGCTGTTGGCACAGCTGAATGCAGCCATCGCAGATGAAGGTCATCCCTTGCCCCGCGATGAGACGCCGGACCTCGTTCTGACCCTTGGAGCAGAACGAGCAGGTGTAGTTGGTGCTGGAACTGTTTGAGTCAGCCATGATACCTCAAGACCGAGAAGGAAACGGCCCGATCAGGCGGTCTTCTGCTCTTCCTTCTCGGCCTCTCCACCCAGAATTTCATCTACTAGGCCGTACTCCTGGGCCCGCTCAGGTGTAAGGTAGAAGTCCCTATCGGTGTCCCGAGCGATCTTATCGTAGTCCTGGCCCGTGTTACTGGACAGAATGGTGCGGATCTTGTCCTGAAGCCGGACTATTTCTTTGGCTGCTATCTCTATATCGGATGCCTGACCCTGGGCACCACCCATGGGCTGGTGCATGTGAACGGTGGAGTTGGGCAGTGCATATCGCTTGCCCTTCTCCCCCCCGCTCAGCAGCACGGTGCCCATGCTGGCGGCCATGCCGATGCAGATGGCGGATACGTCACAACGGATCAGCCGCATGGTGTCGTAGATGGCCAGACCGGAGCTGATGACGCCTCCGGGACAGTTGATATAGAGGCTGATGTCTTTTTCAGGGTCTTCCCGCTCTAGATACAGTAGCTGGGCAACGATCAGATTGGCGACCTGATCGTTGATGGGGGTGCCCAGGAATACCACCCGTTCTTTGAGCAGGAGGGAGTAGATATCGAAGGCCCTATCTCCCCTGGCCCCACTTTCGATGATCATGGGAATGATGTTCTCAGCTTGCATTGGGTTCATCGCCTTTCTCCTCGGTAGTTTCTTCGTTAGCCTGTTCCGGCTCTGAAGGAGGCTCTTCACTCTGTGCGATACTCTTCAACGCCTCCAACGATTTCCTCATAAGTATAGACTGCCTTACAGAGGAGCGGGCCTCCTCTCTAAGGAGCTGCTCCCTCACTTCCTGCCCCCTCTCCCCGGCCGACTCCACCATCTGCCTGATCTCTTGCTGTACCTCTTTCTCTTCGACGGTGACCTTTTCCTCCTCGGACAGCTTGTTCAGCAGCAGCGAGGTAGTGACACGTTTATCGGCCAGTTCCTTGAAGCCATCCCTGAGCTCTTCGACGGTCTTGCCGATGGCTTTGAGGTAGTTGTCGTACTTGAGACCTCGAGCTGCCAGGGCCCGGGCCTCGTCCATGATGATGTGGTCTATCTCCCTCTCACGAAGGACCGGGGGCGCCTGAATGCTGGCCTTGCTTTTCAGTGCCTCGACCAGGGCGTCCTCGTACTTCCCTTCCGCTTCGTGCTCGGCGTGGGTCTCCAGGTCCTCCCGTATGCTTGCTCTCAGGGACTCCAGGTCGTCGTGCTCGTCTCCAAGACTTTTTGCGAAATCGTCGTCCAGGGGCGCCAGCTCCTTTGCCTTGGTCTCGTGGACGGTTACCTCGAAGAGGCACTCCTTGCCGACCAAGTCCTTGTCCGAGTAGCTCTCGGGCATAGTCAGGGTGAACTGCTTGGGCTCGCCGACTGTCATGTTCTCCAGCTGCTCGGAGAACCCGGGGACCGGCTCGGGAGAACCGGCGGTGGGGTTGAAGGACACGCCTTCTTCACCTATCACAGTCTTCCCATCCACCTTCCCTTGCACATCCAGCGTAACCATGTCTCCAAGCTTGACCGGCCCCTCGGAGGGCTGCCAAGGCGCCCGTCGATACCGTATCTCCTCCAGGGTGTTCTCAACCTGCTCCGGCGATATCTCCGCCTCCTCTTTGAGGGTGCGGATGGACTTGTAGTCGCCCAACTCAACGATAGGCTTCAGTGATACGGTGGCCTTGAGCTTCACCGGGTCTCGCTCCACCACCTCCACATCGGGGTTATCGAGCGCGTTCAAGTCCTGCTCTTCGATGGCCTTGGTGACCACGGTGGGTGCGAGCTCATCAAGGGCCTCGTCCAGGAGGACGTCCTTGCCTACAAAGCTCTGGAGGACCGTCCGGGGCGCTTTGCCGGGGCGAAAACCGGGTATTCTTACCCGCTGCACCAGCCGTTTGTAGGTCTGCTGGACCGAGTGCTCTACCTCTTCTCCGTCCACCTCTATGTTGAGTATTACCTGGCAGTCAGGAAGATTTTCAGCGGTGATCTTCAATTATCGACCTCAATGCATTGGTGATGAATTATAGCACGTGGGGGCCATCAGCCCGCTCGAAGTAGCCGGCTCACGGCTCAGGCAGTCTCAAATGCAGCTCTTTGAGCTGCTGAGCGTCGACGGGTGACGGAGCATCGGTCATCAGGTCTATAGCCGCCTGGTTCTTGGGGAAGGCGATGGTCTCCCTGATGCTGTTTTCCCCTGCCAGAATAGCGACCCATCTGTCCAGCCCGGCCCCGATTCCCCCGTGGGGCGGAGCGCCGTATTCGAAGGCCTCCAGCATGTGACCGAACCGGGCCAGGGCGTCTTCCTCCGAGTAGTTCAGCAGCGAAAACACCTTCTGCTGCAGCTCCCGGTTGTGGATGCGGATGCTTCCACTGAGCAGCTCCTGGCCGTTGCAGACCATATCGTAGCTTCTGGCGCGCACCGCACCGGGGTCTGAGTCCAGCAGGCTGACGTCCTCAGGATTAGGGGAGGTGAAGGGGTGATGGTTGGACTCCCATCTTCGGGCCTCCTCGTCCCACTCCACCAGGGGCTGATCGATGATGAACAGGAAAGCGAGCTCATCAGGGTCTACTAGGCCCAACCTTTCGCCCATCTCCTGCCTCAAAGCGGCCAGGGCGGTGTTGGTCACTTTTTCCGGCCCGGCCATTATCAGCAGCAGGTCGCCTTGACTCCCCTCCAAGCGTACTATCAGCTCCTTCAGCTTCTCCTCGCTGAGGTGCCTGGAAGCGATGGAGCGGACCTTTTGGGGGTCGAAGGAGTCGTCGATAGGTCCCTCGAGGGCCATGGTGACCAGGCCCTGCGCGCCGCGAGCCTTGACGAATTCGGTAAGCTCGTCCGTTTGTCTCCTGGTGTAGCCGGCACACCCCGGGGCCCTGAGGCCTTTGACTATCCCGCCGTCCGCGACCGTTGCGCTAAACACCTTGAACCCCGAGTTTTCGGCCAGGTCGGTAAGACCGACAAGCTCCAGTCCGAAACGGAGGTCCGGCTTGTCGGAGCCGTACCGCTCCATCACGTCGGCATAGGGCAGGCGGGGAAAGGGCTTGTTGAGCTTCTTGCCGGGCGTCACCGATTCGGCCATAGTGGAGTAGAGCGACTCCATCAAGCCGAGGATATCGTTCTCGTCGATGAAGCTCATCTCCAGGTCCAGCTGGGTGAACTCGGGTTGCCTGTCGGCCCGCTGGTCCTCGTCCCGGAAGCACCGGGCAATCTGGAAGTACTTCTCAAAACCGGCCACCATCAGTAGCTGCTTGAGCTGCTGAGGCGACTGAGGCAGCGCGTACATCGAGCCGGGATAAAGGCGGCTGGGAACCAGGTAGTCCCTGGCGCCCTCGGGGGTGCTCTTTATCAGGACCGGCGTCTCTATCTCGAGGAAGTCCTCCCTGTCCAGGAAGTCCCTGATGTACTTGACCACCTTGTGACGTAGGTGGATGTTATTCTGCATCCTGGCTCGCCGCAGGTCCAGGTAGCGATACTTGAGCCGCAACGATTCGTCGACCTCCACCTCTTCGTTGATGTAGAAGGGCGGGGTCTTGGAGGAGTTGAGCACCTCAGGCTCCAGGGCGATGACCTCTATCTCACCTGTGTCCAGATTTTTGTTCTCGGTACCCTTGGGACGCAGAGCAACCTTGCCGCCGACCTTGACTACCCACTCGTTTCGAAAGGAGGAGGCGACTTGATGGGCCTCGGAGGATGTGTCGGGATTGAAGACCACCTGGGCAACGCCGGACCTGTCTCGAAGCTCGATGAAGATCAAGCCCCCCAGGTCTCTTCTGCGGTGGACCCAGCCGGCCAGGACGACGTCGGCGCCCACGTCTTCTTTTCGCAACTCGCCACACCTATGGGTCTTCAGCACTTGGTCTTACCTTTCATCACGCAATCCATCCGGTAACAGAACCTTGTAGACATTCCGGCAGATTATATGTGATGGAGCCGAAATCTTTCAACGAGCGGATGGCGTGGACGCGCCAAGGCGGGGTTCGAGGAAATGGAGAAGGAGGGAGGAAAGGGGTTAGATGTACCCTTCGAGTCTGTCCTTGATCCGGGAGTCGCGAAGCTGTTTGAGGGCGCCGCTCTGAATCTGGCGGACCCGCTCCCGGGTGATGCCTAGAGTGTGTCCGACCTCTTTCAGGGTGTACTCCCGGCCATCTCTCAAGCCGTATCTCAGCTCCATTACCTCCCGTTCACGGGGGGTGAGAACTTCGAGCACCCTGTCCAAGTCCTCCCTCAGAAGCCGCTCGGATGCTTCGTCGCTGGGAGAAGGCGTTTTGGTGTCGCTGATGAAGTCCCCTATGAACAAGCCGTTCTCACCTCTAGGCTGGTCCAGGGATATGCCCTGCTGCCAGGCCATCATCACCCGCTCCACCTTGGAGACGTCTATCCCGGTCTCGGTGGCGACCTCCTCGGCGGTGGGCCTGCGCTCCAGTTTCTGGACCATCGACTGGACGGCCTTGTCCACCTTGGTGGCGAGCTCGCCCAGATGAACGGGCAGACGGATCAGGTGGCCATGGTCCGTCAACGCCCGCATAACGGCCTGACGGATCCACCAGGTAGCATAGGTGCTGAAACGGAATCCACGGCTGTAATCGTACTTCTCTACGGCTCTCATCAAACCGAGATTACCCTCCTGGATCAGGTCCAGAAGCGGCAGTCCCTTGCCCTGATACTTCTTGGCTATGCTTACAACCAGCCTCAGGTTGGACTCGATGAGCCGCCGGCGAGCGGACTCGCTAACGGTGATCGACTGCTCCAGCTTATCGGCGACGTCGGAGCTGTGAGCACTCTCGGTAAGGGCCTCTTTGGCGTAGTTTCCCTGCTCTATCGCCTTGGCAAGGACAACCTCCTCTTCGGCGGTCAACAGCTCGGCGGCGCCAATCTCACGCAGGTAGTCCTTGATCGGCTCATAGGACGGCGCCTCTTCCGAGGGATCTTTGACGATATTTCCCGACCGGACGGACGCGGTGCCAGCCGGGGAGTTCTCGATCAGCTCGATAAGCTCTGCGAAGGGGTCTTTTACTTTGGTTGGCGAGTTCATCGTAGGTTCCTTGGCCCCTGTTTCATGCCTGTTTACGCCTATAATGTACCATTCCTAGGTAATTTTGTCAATATTTATTATAAAAATTATTAATCGTGCCGTGGGGCGGTTGGATACGGACTGGATGCCGGCCAGTGGTGGGTAAATGTAGGTGGAGAAGGGGCGCGAGTCAGGCTCTCTGCGGGGTCGTGTGCTGGGTCGAACACCTAGGGCCGGTGATCAGCAGATGGCGGGGGGCGGTCTGCTCCTCTTGAGCACTTAACGCAGGGACGTCACCCTTGGAGAGCTTGGCCGCCTTCAACGTATTCACCAGGAGCATGGCGACAGTCAAAGGCCCTACGCCGCCAGGCACGGGGGTTATGGCCTTGGCCACGTCCTTCACGCCCTCGAAATCCACGTCTCCCACCAGCCTGTAGCCCCTCTTCCTCATAGGGTCCTTCAGCCGGTGGATTCCAACGTCAACTACCACGGCGCCTTCCTTGACCATATCAACGGTGATGCTGTGGGGGCTGCCCGTGGCCGCCACAAGGATATCGCCGAGTCGGGTGATCTCGGGCAGGTTCTTGGTGACGGTGTGGCAGACGGTCACGGTAGCGTTGGCGCCCACCTCCTTCTGAAGCAGGGCAGCCGCCAGCGGCCGGCCGACGACGGTGCTTCGACCGCAGATCACCACGTGCTTTCCATCGGGGGGATGACCTGCCGCCAGCAACATGTGGTGAACGGCAGCGGGGGTGCAGGGCACGAAGCGGGGAGCGCCGGAAAGCAGCAGGCCCACGTTGGTGGGGTGAAGACCATCCACGTCTTTCAGGGGGTCCACAGCCTCGATGACCTTCATGGTGTCGATATGCACGGGCAAAGGCAGCTGGACCAGAATGCCATGGAACTTGGGGGAGACGTTGAGCTCATCGATGAGGTGTAGAAGCTCCCCCTCTCCCGTATCAGCGGGAAGGTTGAAGGTGGCGGTGTCGATGCCGGCGTCCTGGGCCGCCTTCTCTTTGGCCGAGACGTAGGAAGACGACGCCGGATCGTCGCCTACCAGGACAACGGCCAGCCCCGGTGTGATCTCGGAACTGCGGACCAGCTCGGAGGTCTCATGTCTAACCGACTCCCGCACTGTTCCGGCTATCTTCTTTCCGTCGATTATCTCGGCTGTCATTTCCAGGTCCTATGACAGGGTGTTTCAACACCCTTACGACCATCCCCCTGCCCCCCCTTCCTGGCCAGGAAGGGGGGGGGAATTACTATCTGAGGGACACCCTCAGACTCCCCCCTAGCAGGCAGTCCCAGACAATGGGCTTTGCCCCTCTGCACACCCCAATTTTCATCAACCAACTAAGCACACCGGACGTGGGGTGGGGTCGCCTACCGGAACGCCGCCTGCCACCGGTCTCTTCCTACGCTGCGGCTTGTGCAAATTGTAACATAATCCGAAAACAGCCCATTACAACACCGGCAGAGAGGGGCCCAATACGGTGCTATAATGAGTGCCGGTAGACTGGATATTCATGAGCACATTTTCCGAGACCCTGCAATCGGGCTCCTTCGTAGTTACGGCCGAGATGACCCCTCCCAAGGGTACTGACATCTCCAGGAATATGGCCGATCTGGAGCACCTCAGGACAGTCGATGCCGTCAACATAACCGATCAGAACGCCTCGGTCATGCGACTCGGCCCGATAGCCCTGGGCAAGATACTGAAGGACCGGGGCATCGAGCCGATCTGCCAGTTCACCTGCAGGGATAGAAACCGGATAGCGCTTCAGTCCGACCTCCTCGGCGCATCCGTTCTTGGCCTCGAGAACATCCTTTGCCTGACCGGTGATCCTGCCGGCACCGGAGACCACCCCGACGCCAAGCCGGTATTCGATCTGACGGTAATGGACCTCATACGGGCGGCCATTGATCTGGAAAACGGTCAGGACCTGGCAGGTAACCAGCTTCACGGCACACCCCATTTCTGCCTCGGCGCCGCGGCAAACCCCGGCGCTCCCCCCGTGAAGGAGATACCCCGCATGGGGGAGAAGGTGCAGGCCGGCGTCCGGTTCTTCCAGACCCAGGCGGTCTACGACCTGGACGTCTTCGCCGCCTTTATGAAGGCTGCCGGCCATCTGGGGGTCCCCGTTCTGGCCGGCATAATCGTCCTCAAGTCGGCGAGGATGGCGAGGTACATGAACGAAAACATTCCCGGCATCAACGTGCCCGACCATCTGATAGACGAGGTGGACAAAGCCGGCGACAAGGTGAAGAAAGGGATCGAGATCGCTGCCCGAACCATCGATGGGGTGAGGGATTTGTGCCAAGGGGTCCACATCATGCCGATGGGATGGGAAAAGGAAGTGCCCAGAATTCTGGAGGAGTGCGGTCTCGGGCAGCCGTGACCCCCGGTTTGCCAGCAAGCAGAAACCCGGTGTTGATGTGGCGCCGCCTCCCCAGGTGGCGAAAGAACATCCTGCTGCTGACCATCTCTCAAAGCTTCATCGCCGGCAGTTGGTCCTTTATGTCTCCCCTCTATCCCTTGTTCATCCAGGAAGAGCTGGGGGTGAACGACCCGGCGAAAGCTGCGTTCTGGGCCGGGTTTTCCTCTACGTTCCTGTCCTTCACCATGGCCACTCTTGGCCCTTTATGGGGCTACCTAGCCGATAGGTACGGGCGAAAGCCGGTGTTGCTGAGGGCCTATCTCGGGGGAGCGCTGGTCCTGATGCTGAACGGCATGGTCACCAATATTTGGCAGCTCCTGATCATCCGCGTACTGCATGGAGCGCTCTCGGGCAGCGTGGGTTCCGCCATGGCCCTCGGGGCCTCCGTGGTGCCCAGGAACCGCATTCCCCTGGCCGTAGGCATGCTCCAGTTCGCCGTCTTCTTCGCCTTCACCGTCGGGCCTCTGGTAGGAGCGATGATCGCCAGCGTGGTCGGCTTCCGGGCGACCTATTTCGTGTCCGCAGGTATAGCTGCGGGCGTCACGGTGATGGTCTTCCTGCTGATCTCTGAAGAGTTCGAAAGGGCACAGGATAGTCAGGGCAGGGGCTATTCGCTGCTGGCGGAGCTCAAGGAGGTGGTAACCACCAAGGGGGTGGTGCCTGCGCTGGCGGTGGTCGCCATCGTTCAGGGGGCGCCGGCGATTCTCCAGCCCGTCATACCCGGCTTCATCCAGCTGATAACAGATAGCAGCAGGGCCATTACCGGTTCGGGGTACGCGTTCGGCGCGCTGGGTCTCACCTCGGGCATCGCCGCCCTGTTCATAGGCAGATACAATGAGCGGCTCAACCTGAGAGCTGTGCTGATAGCCTGCTGTTTCGGGGCTTCCGCGGCCTTCCTGTCCCAGTTTTTCGTCCACAACTATGTTATCTTTCTAGGGGTAACAGCGGTGATCGGGCTGTTCAGCGGAGGGATGCTTACTTCGATAAACTCTATGGTGGGCATGATCATCCCGAGAAAGCACCTGGGAGCGGCCTTTGGCGTAGTCAACTCGGCCAACTCCATGGCTTGGGGCATAAGCCCCCTGGCGGGCGGCTCGTTGGCCTGGACCATCGGCTTCCGAAGGGTGTTCCCGTCCGCCGCCTTGGTCCTGGCGTTAACCGGAGTAACCGTAGCCCTGGTCCTGAAGGGGCTCAGAGCGCCCGAGCCGGAACGTCAAACGGTGGCCGCGGCAGGAAAACGCAAGGTCACGAAAACAGTGGGGAGTTGAATAGATTCATGGAGGCAAGATATGGGTACTTCTAACGGAATAGCGGACCGGTACGGCCTCACCCTCAGCACCAGCTCAGCGGAAGCCGCCGAGCGCTACACGGAAGGAACGGACCTTAT
Organism: Dehalococcoidia bacterium; assembly: GCA_965197645.1. Taxonomy (GTDB): domain Bacteria; phylum Chloroflexota; class Dehalococcoidia; order Plut-88900; family Plut-88900. Next base: position 3,126,416 of record OZ240219.1, read on the forward strand.
CATCTCTTGGAACTACGGCGGCGGTAAGAAGATAAAGCAGGCCATTGAAGCCGACGAGGGGTTTGCCCTCGCGCACGGCGCCCAAGCTGTCATCCTGTACCTTCAGGGCAAGGCGCCCGAGGCCAAGGCCGCCATCGAGCGTGCCAGGGCGCTGGCCAAGCATGCGACCCGCCGGGAGCAACAGCACGTGGAGGCCTTGGCGCTGTACGTGAGCGACGATGGCCCTGGATGCTACTCCATGGTCAAGGAACACCTCGGCGAGTACCCCCGGGACTACTTCCTCCTGAACGAGATGGGCTTTACCCTCTTGTTCTACGGTTGCAGCATCGCCGGCGTCCCCCGGTACCCCGACGAGCTTCTCTCCCTCTACAAGAGCGTCGAGTCGGCTTACAGCGACGACTGGGCCTTTCTGGGAATGTACTCCTTCGCTCACCACGAAACAGGAGCGTTCGCCGAGGCGCTGGACCTCGCCGAGCGATCGCTGAAGCTGCTTCCGATCAATGCCCAGGCTTGCCACTCAGTGGCCCACTCCCTGTTCGAGATGGGCGAGGCGACCGACGGCGACCAGTATCTTTCGGAGTGGTTGAAGACCTACGACAGACGGGCGCCCTTCCACGTCCATCTGAGCTGGCACCTGGCCCTGTTCCAGCTCGCTCAGGGCCAGTACTCGCGGGTGCTGCAGAACTACATGGAAAACATCAGGCCTTCTGTGGTCACGTCCGACGCCTACGCCCTGGACGACAGCGCCTCCCTCATGTGGCGCTGGGAGCTGTACAGCAACTCGGTCCCGCCGGTGGAGTTCGACGACGTAGTAGAGGTGGCCAAGGAAGCCCTGAAAGGGCCCGGACCGGCCTACCGAGACCTGCACTCGGCACTGGCATTTGGCACCGCCGGCGACTGGGACAAGCTCAACCAGCTGATAGACCGGCTGCAGGGCGACGCCGACAAAGGACACGTCCTCACTGCTGAGGCCACCCTGCCCGTAATCAAGGCGCTCTCCGCCTTCGCCCAGGATGATGTCGAAGAAGCCGTCCGCATCCTCGACCCGTTGTTCGACGGCGCCGGCTTCTACCCGCTGGTACGGATAGGGGCCAGCCATGCCCAGCGTGAAGTCTGCGAGGACACTCTCCTGGAGGCGTATCTGTACACGGAGCGGTTCGATAAGGCTGAGAAGCTGCTGGAGGCCAGGCTAAAGCGAAGGCCCTCGGCCAGGGACCTCTTCTGGCTGAGTAAGGCGCAGGCTGGGAAAGGGAATCTGGGCGGGGCCAGGGCCAACCTTCGCTCGGCGAGCGAGGGATGGAGCGGCGCCGACTCCGACACCCCGGAGGCCGAAGCAGTAAAGAAGCTGGCGGCGCAGGTCAACTAGCCCCGTAGGAGGAACTCGTTTCCCTCCGGGTCCCGGAAGACCGCGTAGGTGCCCCAAGCCATCTTACGCGGCTCCTCTGGGAGCTCAACTCCCCGCTCCTTGAGGACCTGATAGGTCCCTTGGACGTCCTCGCACTCGAAGACGATAGAGCTTGTCTCAAAAGTACGGACGTCTTAGTCCCAACCACCCGCCCTCGGAAGGTTTTGTCGCTGGGGGAACATCCCCCAGGCCCCCTGCCGGAGGGAAGTTTCCCTATGGACTCTCTCAAAGCAGGGTTCTGAGACAGGCTGAATAGAGGGCTTTCGTTCCCTCCAGTCGTCCATGGCGGCCTGGGGATATAGCACCAGGCAGGACTGGGCGCCCTTGGGAGCGACTTCGAGCCAGCTCCCGATCTTGCCCATCGACTGCTCGTTTCGCACTTGAAGCCAACCTTGTCCCGCCAGAACGCCTTGGCCTTCTCCTGGTCTTCTACATAGACGGCAACCGTAGCGACCTGCCGGATCATTGGCTTCATCTCCTACGAGTCTTGGATGGAGTCCCGAAAACTCTACTTGAGGAGTCCTCGGATAGTGAGCCAGCTATTGATTGGACAAGGATGGTTCAGCGCCGCCGTTATCGCCGGGAGATCAGCCCCGACACCCTGTCCAGCACCACTTCCGACACCTGGGACTTGAGCATCAGAGGCAGCTCTTCAGCCTCACCCCCTGCGCTGATTAGAGTTACCTTGTTAGTGTCGAAAGCAAAGCCGCTCTGCTCGCCGGTGATGTCGTTGGCCACGATAAGGTCCAGGCCCTTGGCCTTCAGCTTCTTTCGTGCGTTGTTCAGTAGGTCTTCGCTCTCGGCGGCAAATCCCACCTTCACCAGAGCGTTGTTCTTCAAAGAGCCGAGGATGTCGACCGTCGGCTCCAGGTCCAGGGTCAGCGATTTGGCGTTCTTCTTTATCTTGGAGTCTGCAGGCGATGATGGCCGGTAGTCGGCGACGGCGGCAGCCATAATCAGTGCGTCGGCCTGTGGCACTGCGTCGATCACCGCCTTCCTCATCTCCTCGGCCGACTCCACCGGCACGAAATCGACCCCGTATGGTGGCCGTATGCCCGTGGCACTGGAGATGAGGATGGACCTGGCTCCCCTGTCCCGCGCACTCTCCGCCAGGGCATACCCCATCTTGCCGGACGACCGGTTAGCCACAATCCTCACCGGGTCGATGGCCTCTCGCGTCCCTCCCGCCGTGGTCACTACGCAGGCGCCGGCCAGGTCTCCCTTGCGACCCAGAGCCTGCCTGGTCGCCGCTACGATGTCAACGATGGCGGCCACCCGCCCCTGTCCGACCTGCCCCGAAGCAAGCCGGCCCTCTTCAGGACCGACTACCGTCCACCCTCGAGATATCAGAGTGCTCAGATTATGTTGAGTGGCCGGATTTTCGTACATGTACCCGTCCATGGCGGGGGCCAACACCACGGGAGAACGGGTGGCCAGGAGGACCAGGGTAAGCGGATCGTTGGACAGTCCGGTGGCCGCCTTGGCGATTACGTTGGCCGTCGCCGGTGCCACCACTACCACGTCCGCCATGTCGGCCAGGGCGACATGCTCCACCGCCAGCTCGGAGTCGGCGTCGAACAGCTTGGTGACTACGGAACGGTGGGTAAGGCTGCGGAAGGTGAGCGGAGTGAGGAACTCCTGGGCGCCGTCCGTCATCACCACGTCGACCAGGGCTCCGGCCTGAGTGAGCCTGCTGGCCAGATCGGCAGCCTTGTAGGCGGCTATGCTGCCGGTGACTCCCAGGACGACATGCTTGTTCTCCAGCACGTCAGCTCCTGTTCATCTCGTGAATGATTCGCAGTCCATCGAGGGTAAGGTCCGGGTCTACGGCGTGAAATATGCCCGTCTGTTGGGCTATGACGGAAGCCAGCCCGCCGGTGGCGATTACCCGCGCCCCGTTGCCCATCTCCTTCTGGAACCGGCTGACCAGCCCCTCGATCATCCCGACGTATCCGAATATCATGCCGGACTGCATGCTGGTCGTTGTGTTCCGTCCTATGGCCCTGTCGGGGGCTACCATCTCGATTCTTGACAGCTTGGACGTGCGGGCGAACAGAGCCTCGGCGGCGATGCTCATGCCGGGGGCGATGGCGCCACCGAGGTACTCACCATCGCCGGTTATGGCATCGAAGACCGTCCCCGTGCCCAGGTCCACCACTATCACCGGGCCGCCGTACTTGTGGAAGGCGGCCACCGCATCGGCCACTCTGTCCGCTCCCACCTCTCGGGGGTTATCGTATAGCACCTTCATTCCGGTCTTGACCCCGGTGCCGACTACCAGCGGCGAGTGGTCCATGTACCGCTGGCACAGCTCTTCGAAGGTACCCGTCAATGGAGGCACGACGCTGCATACCACGGACTCGGAGATCGAGGAGAACTCTATGCCCCGGTTCGGGAGCATGCCGTTCAGGAGGACGAAATACTCGTCGGTCTGCTTTTGAACGTCAGTGGCGATACGCCAGGTAGCCCTCAGCTCTTTCCCCAGAAAGACGCCCAGGGTGATGTTGGTGTTCCCGATGTCGATGGCCAGCAGCATATTCGGTCAACCAATTATATAGTGGCGGGAATTGGGCAGGCAAACCGGGCGGTCGCCTAGCCCTCTTTGAGCTCTTTGATAGCCCTGGGGAGGAGGGGAAGAAGATCGCTGGCGAGGATGCCGGCCTCGCCCAGCTCCTCTCGGGCCGCGGCGCCGGCCATACCGTGAAGATAAACCCCGCAGGTGGCTGCGTCCCAGGGGGAAAGCCCCTGTGCCATGACCCCGGCTATGGCGCCCGCTAGAACGTCGCCGGTGCCTGCGGAAGCGAGGCCCGGGTTGGCGAAGGGGCTCAGCTTGGCGTGACCGTCCGGCCTGGCGACCACGGTGTGAGCACCCTTGAGCACCACCACCTTGTTCCACTGCTCCGCCGCTCTCCTGGCCACACCCAGCCTGTCCGACTGTACCTCCCGGTTGGATAGGTCCAACAATCGGCCCATCTCCCCGGGGTGAGGGGTCAGCACCGTCTGATCGTTGAGGCGCTCCCACCAGCGGGGCTCGTCAGCCAGAGCGTTGAGGCCATCGGCATCGACGACGGTCGGCGGGAAGTTGGCGCCGTCACGAAGCAGGAGCCGGTGCACCAGCTCCTTGGTCCGTTTTTCCTGCCCCAGGCCGCAGCCCACCAGCAGCGCACTGGCCTCCGGTAGCTGGTCCGTGATCTGACTGAGGGCCTCGTCGCCCGGCAGTCCCGGCTCGGATTCGGAAAGCGGAAGGTAGGTGGTCTCAGTCAACTGAGCTGCCATGATGGGGAGGAGGGTCTTGGGGCAGGCTAGGGTCACAATGCCCGCTCCCACCCTCCCAGCCCCATGGCAGGCGAGGGCGGCTGCCCCCACGTAGCTCATGGAGCCGACCACGGCCAGCACCCGGCCGAAGGCGCCCTTATGGGCATCGTAGGGACGGTCCGGCAGCGAAGAGCGCGCCCCCTCGGGGGTCATCATCTCTAGGGTGATCCCCTCAGCCAGGCGGGGGTGTATCCCGATAGTGGCCACCGTTACCCTGCCCACCGTTTGGGCACCGGGGAAGGTGAACAGGCCCACCTTGGGATATCCGAGGGTTATCGTCAGGTCGGCGCTGAGGGTTGAAGGGTCTACCTGGCCCGAATCGGCGTCCAGCCCCGATGGCAGGTCCAGGGCCACGATCCTCAGCCTCGATGGGCCGGCCCTGGCATCTCTGACTGCGGCGAAGACCTCTTTCAGGGTCCCTTCTATGGGCCGCGCCTTGCCGGTGCCCAGGACGCTATCCACAACGACGTCGGCGAGCCGCAGCATCTGACATAGAGACTCCTGTCCCTTGTCGGACTGAGCTTGCTCCAGCGACACGTCCCTATCAACCAGGGGCTTCAGGTTGGGATCGGACTCGGGCCGGTTTGTGCAGAGGTAAATGTAGACGTTGGCACCCCAGTCGTGGAGGTGCCGGGCGGCCACCAGGCCGTCGCCGCCGTTGTTCCCGGGGCCCACCAGCACCGCGATGTGAGCTCCCGCCACTCCGTCCCGCCAGCTGCGGATCTCCTCGGCTACGGCCAGCCCGGCGTTCTCCATAAGCTGGTCCGTGGAGATCCCCTCGCCGGCGCACCGGGCCTCCAACTCTCTCATCTCGTCGCTGTTGACGATCTTCATTCTCTACCTCTGGGAAAGGAGGGAATCAGTGGCGCCTACCGCCGAAGCTACACCGAACTGCTCCGAGTGGGACAGGCTGATGGCTATCTCGGTGAGCTCCAGCTTGTTGGCTCTTGCCTCGGCCCGGCGGTGGAGTTGGACCGTGGGTTTGCCGCTTCGGAGGGGCACGATCTCGATCTCTCTCCAGGCGACGCCCCTGTTTCCAGTGCCCAGCACCTTCATTACCGCCTCTTTCCCCGCGAACCTAACAGCAAGCTCGGGTACGCGGTTGCGGCAGTATTCCCGCTCCTTGGGGGTGTAGACCCGGTTCAAGAACCGCTCGCCCCAGCGGTCTAGGGCGGCCTGGATACGGTGGATTTCGATTATGTCTACGCCTACGGAAATCAAGTCGATAACGCCAAGCCGGACGATGGGGAACGGGCCAGGATGTTCGGGTGTGTGGATGCCCGATTCAGAGTATAGCACAACGAATTCACGGTTAGATTGACTCGCTCAGAATTGGGGAGTTAGAATCAGCTATCATGCGTCGCCGCCGGAGACGGTAATACATTGACGACGCCAGCACTCCCGTGACCAAGACCAGATATGGATAACACTTCTACACTATGACGACCAGATCGAAGAAGCTTTCGCAGATACCCAAGACCTACAATCCGGCCGACGTGGAGGAGCGTATATACCGGACCTGGACGGACCGGGGCTACTTCACACCGGAGATCGATCAAGACAAGACTCCCTTCGTCATCATCATGCCTCCTCCCAACGTCACGGGAGAGCTGCACCTTGGCCACGCTCTGACCGCCGCCAGCGAAGATGTCCTGACGCGCTGGCACAGGATGATGGGCGACCCCACCCTCTGGCTTCCCGGCTCCGACCACGCAGGGATTGCTACCCAGGTGGTGGTTGAAAGGCAGCTGGCCAAGGAGAGATTGACCCGCCACGGAATCGGCCGAGAGGCGTTCGAGGAACGGGTTTGGGAGTGGGTGAAACAGTACGGCAACAGGATAACCGAGCAGCACAAGCGGCTCGGCGCCTCCTGCGACTGGACTAGGGAGCGGTTCACCCTCGACGAAGGCCCCAGCCGGGCGGTGCGGACCACCTTCGTCAACCTGTATGAGAAGGGGCTCATCTACAAGGGCGAACGGATCATCAACTGGTGCCCTCGCTGCGCCACCGCCCTATCGGACCTGGAGGTAGAGCACTCCGACGAGCACGGCGCCCTCTCCTACATCCGGTACCCCCTGGCCGATGGGGACGGTCACATAACCGTTGCAACTACTCGCCCGGAAACACTGCTTGGCGACGCGGCCGTGGCCGTCAGTCCCGACGACGAAAGGTACCGGGATATGGTCGGCAGGGAGGTAAACCTGCCCTCGCTGGGCCGGAAGATTCCCATCGTCGCGGACTCAGCCGTAGACGTGGAGTTCGGAACTGGCGCCGTGAAGGTGACCCCAGCCCACGACCCGGCGGACTTCGATATAGGCCAGAGGCACGACCTGCCCACGATACTGGTCATCGGACCCGAGGGTAAGATGACCCAGGACGCAGGGCCCAGATACCAGGGCATGAGCCCCCTGGAATGCCGGACCGCTCTTATCGAGGAGCTGCGGGAGTCCGGGCTGCTCGAGAAAACGGAGGCTTACACCCATTCGGTAGGCCACTGCCAACGGTGCGAGACCATCGTCGAGCCCATCGCCAGCAGCCAGTGGTTCGTAAAGACGGAGCCGCTGGCCGAAAGGGCGGCACAGGCAGTGAGGGGCGAGCGGATCAGGATAGTGCCCGAGCGGTTCTCCAAGGTCTATCTCAACTGGATGGACAACATCCGGGACTGGTGTATAAGCCGGCAGCTGTGGTGGGGCCATCGAATCCCCGTCTGGTACTGCGGCGCCTGCGGCCACCTGACTGTACCCATGATAGACCCCACCTCGTGCGAAAGCTGCGGCTCGGAGGACATCACCCAGGACCCCGACGTCCTCGACACCTGGTTCAGCTCAGCCCTGTGGACCCATTCGACCCTGGGCTGGCCTGACGAGACCGAGGACCTGCGCTACTTCTATCCAACGGCGGTCATGGAGACCGGGTACGACATCATCTTCTTCTGGGTGTCCCGCATGATCATGATGGGGATGGAGAACATGGACGAAATCCCCTTCCACACCGTCTATCTGCACGGCATGATCCGGGACGAGAAGGGCGAGAAGATGAGCAAGGTGAAGGGCAACGTGGTGGACCCCATCGACGCCATAGCCCAGTACGGCGCCGACGCCCTGCGCTTCGCACTGACGGTGGGCACCGCGCCGGGCAACGATAGCCGGCTAAGCACCTCCAAGCTCCAGGCCAGCCGAAACTTTGCCAACAAACTGTGGAACGCTTCTCGATACGTACTCTCAACCGTCGAAGGGGACGCGGTAGAGGGTTGGCGGTCTCCGCTGAGGGAAGGCAGCCCCATGGAGGACCGGTGGATCATTGGCCGGCTGAACGGGACCATCGAGGCGGCACAGCGCTCGATGGAGGGGTTCCGTCTCGGCGAAGCCCAGGAGCAGGTCCAGACCTTCATATGGAGCGACTTCTGCGACTGGTATATCGAGATGGCCAAGGTGCGAATGCGAGAGATGCCCGACCAGCCCTCTCCGGTACCGGTGCTGGTGCACGTCCTGGAACGGACCCTCCGTCTCCTCCATCCCTTCATGCCCTTCATCACCGAGGAGCTGTGGCAGAATCTGACCGACGGCCTGCCTGAGGCAAACGGTCTCACCGAGTCGATTATGATAGCCTCCTTTCCACAGGCCAACCCAAGCATGCAGGACCCAATCGCCAACGGCTGGGCGGACCTGGTAATGGGCCTCGTACGGGGCATCAGGAACATAAGGGCGGAGAAGAAGGTGGAGCCGGGCCGGCGCATACAAGCCATGTTGTTCAACGGACAAGAGCTCGGCGGCCCCGGCCAGACGTTCCTCGAGAGCCTGGCCCAGTGCTCCCTCGAGCTACGGTCCCCGGAGGCGGAGCGGCCGGAAGATTCGGTGATGGTGGTATCCAAGAACGCCGAGGCCTATCTCCCCATCGCCGGTCTGTTCGATCTCGACGCGGAGCGGAAACGGCTGAGCAAAGAGTTGGATGAACTCCGGGGTCGGGCACGGCACGTCAAGGCTCGACTGGACAACAGCGACTTCCTGTCCAAAGCGCCGGTGGAGGTGGTCGAGAGGGAACGACAGAAGCTGGCCCAGTGGCAGGAACGGGAAGCCCGCATCCAGGAGCGCATGGCCCGGCTGGCCTGAGTCTTTTCGCGACCATCCTCCTGGCCCTCTTCCTAGCGGGATTGATCACGAATGCTACCCAAGGAGCGGGTTAGTGTTGCCGTTTGCGATCTCCGATGACGCTGGTTCAAGCGATATAATCGCTCTGTGAGCGACCATGTTTACATCTTTTTGGACGAAGCAGGCAATTTAGACTTTACTGCTACGGGCTCCCGCTACTTCGTACTAACCAGCATTAGTATCAAGAGGCCGTTCTCTTGGTTTGGCGCACTTGACGACTTGAAATACGACTGCCTTGAAGTGGGTCTGAAGAACGATGTTTTCCATTGTTCCGAGGACAATAGACATGTACGTAACAGGGTATTCGACATCATAGCCATGAATCTCAACGGTCTCGAGATTGACAGCCTCATTGTGGATAAGCGAAAAATTGGCCCAGCGCTGAGAGCGCCTAACCGGTTCTATCCGGAGATGCTGGGGTATCTCCTGAAGTTCGTAGTGCCGCGGCAATTGAGATCGGATAGCGATGAAGTGGCTGTGATTACTGACAACTTGCCACTGAGTAGCAAGCGGAAAACCATCGAAAAGTCAATCAAGCTCGCTCTTGCGAAGATGATGCCCTCGATGTATCGACGATACCAAGTTCTTCATCACAACTCTAGGGCGCACTATGGGCTTTAAGTGGCAGATTACTGCTGCTGGGCCGTGTTCAGGAAGTGGGAACGGGAGGACAGTACCTACTTCAGCAAGATCGAACCGGCAATAAACAGTGAGTTAGATATCTTTCGAGACGGAATGATCTATTACTACTGAGTCGGAGAAGCGGAGTAAAATGACCCCCCTGACTACCTCCTTGAATTGGAGGAGAGCCCCTTGGGCTCTTGTCATCAGGGGGGGAACCTTTGTACGAAGCTAACATGCTTCCGTGCTAGGTGTCAACCCCCAGGTTGACACAAACACCTGTGCTATTGACCCTCACGCTAGTGCTAATCAGTTTGTAGAATACCCATCCGAGCAAGGGGACGGGGAGCCTGCGGGTGGAATCCAGGGAGTCCAGAGGGCTTCCCTCTGGCAAGGGGTTTGGGGGATGTGCCCCCAAAATAAAAACGTCCCAGGGCGGGTGGGAGGGCAAAACAACCTGGGGCGGGATGTCGCCCTTTCTTCTCTCATGTTATGGGTGCAGGGCTTCGCCCTGCCTCTGGCAGGGAGGTTGGGGGGTGTCCTCCCAATATACAAAACGTCCAAGGGTGGGTGGGACGGCAAACCAACCCTGGGGTGGGGCGGGACGGCTAGGACAGCCTCGCAGTTAGATCGATGATCTTTTCCGGGTCCTCGTAGGGCATGGCCGACTTTACCGACCGTTGCCGGGCAATCGACTCCAACCTTTCTATGCCCCGCCTCGTATCGCTGGCAACCCGAGCCGGATCGTTCTTCAGCACCCGGTACTTGAACAGCCAGTAGGTGAACTCCTTCAGCTGCATAGCGGAAAGGGTCCCGTTGTCTTCGTACTCCTTCTCGCTGAGGAACGCCTTGAGCAGGTCCGTCTTGGAGGCGCCGTACACCCTGCCGCAAGCCTCGTTGCCCACGTCCTTGCGTTGGGGCATACCTCGGGCCAACCGCTCCTTGTGGATGCTCTCTTCAACTGCATCCAGCAAAGCGCCCTCCACGTCTATTCCGTACCAGTAGTTCAGCAAGGCGGTGTACTTGGCGCTTCCCACCAGACGTTTAAACTCCTCGGGGGTCAGCTCCAGGGGCGCCCGGGTCTCGAAGAGGAGCCGCTCCTCTTCCTCCTGGGGAATCAGCCCATCGATGGAATCGCACAGCCGCTCGGCCAGCAGTAGCCAGTCGAACGCCTCGTCAGCTATGAGGTATTTGTAGTGCTGGCCCTTGTAGACCTCTTCCGGTGCGGTCCAAAGCTGAACGGCGCCGAGCAGGGCTACGTACCAGTGCTCGCCGTTGGTTATGGACTCTCCAAAATGGCGGACAGCCTCGTCGGCCGCGGCCTGACCGCTGAAAGACATGCCGGAATCCAGCTGCTGCCCATTGTCTTTTGCATTGTTCTTCGCCATCTAGGTAGCCGCTGACACAGGCTCTCGGCGCCTGTTGAAATAGGCCAAAAGCTCGCCGGCGCTCTTGGTGTTCAATATGTGCTTCGCCTCGCACCATCCCCTTCGAGCTATGGAGACGCCAAGGTCAAGGTTATCGAACTGCTCGACGGCGTGGGAGTCGGAATCTATCACCATGGGCACACCCATCTCCCGAGACCTGTAGATGTAGCTGTCCTTCAGGTCCAAACGGGAGGGCTGGGCGTCGATCTCCAGGACCGTTCCCGTCTCCAACGCAGTCCTGAAGATGGCATCGATATCCAGCTCCACCGGCTCTCTACCCCCTATCAATCGACAGGTGGGATGCCCGATTACATCGACGTGAGGGTTGTGCATCGCCTTGATGATACGCTCGGTCATTACCTCGCTGCTCTGGCCCATGGCCGAGTGGACCGAACCCACCACGACGTCCAGTTTCTCCAGCAGGGCGTCCGGATAGTCCATGGTCCCATCTGCCCGTATGTCGACCTCGGAGCCGGTCAGCAGCTCGATGCCGTCCATCCGGCTGTTCAGCTCCCTAACCCGATTTATCTGCTCCAGCAGCCGCTCCTCGTTGAGCCCGTTGGCTATGCCCCTACCTACCGAGTGATCGGTGATGGCTACATACTCCAGGCCCGATTCTCGGGCCGATAGTGCCATCTCTTCCAGGGAGTGCCGGCCATCGCTGGCAGTAGTGTGGGCGTGTAGGTCGCCCTTGACGTCTCCTGTCTCCAGAAGCTTGGGCAGCGCCCCCTCGGCAGCCATCTCTATCTCACCCAATCCCTCTCGGAGCTCCGGGGGTATGTACTGGAGGCCCAATCGTTCGTAAAATTCCTCCTCCGTGGCGTATTTTTCGCTCTCGCCGGACTCCACGTCGGTGATGCCATACTCGTTGAGGCTGAGGCCCTGCCGCCGGGCCCGCTCCCGCAGCAGGACGTTGTGTTGCTGGCTGCCGGTAAAGTACTGGATTAGAGATCCGTATGCATCGTCCTCCACGATCCTGAGGTCGACCTGTATCCCCTTGTGCACCAGGACGCTGGCCTTCTTTGGCCCGTGCACCAGCACCTCGCTGACCACGGGCAGCGCGACCAAGGCGTCGATGACCGCTTCCGGGTCCTCGGCTGTGCCCATGATATCCACGTCGCCGATGGTCTCTCGGTATCTGCGCAGACTTCCCGCCGGCGCCAGCTGGTGTACCCCGGGACAGTTTCGCAGCTCTCCTATGATCTCGCGAACTACGGAGAGGGCCTGCCACAGGGGGATTCGTCGGTCCTTGGTGCCGAGGGTGCGGACGTGGCGGAGGATGTTGGTCGCTGCCTTCTCGCCCAGGCCCGGCAACCCGGCTACCGCCCCCGACTCCAAGCCCTTCTCCAGCTCCTCCACGGTCGAGATGCCCAGCTCACCGCTGATCTTGAGCGCCGTCTTGGGCCCGATGCCGGGCACATCGATGAGGGTGATGACTCCTTCGGGGAACTGGGCCTTGAGCTTCTCGTAGAATTCCAGCTTGCCGGTGGTCAAGAGCTCCTGCAGCTTCTTGTTGATGGCCGCGCCCACACCCGGGACTTGGGATAAGCCCTTCTCGCCGTCTTGCTGGAATATCTGGGCCAGCTCCATGGGGTGATGGTCGATGGCCCGAGCAGCCTTCTGATAGGCGCGTATCTTGAAGACCACCTCTCCCTTCAGCTCGAGGAGATCCCCTATGTTGTTGAATACGGCTGCCAGTTCAGCGTTGTTCATACAGTTCTCATGCCCGGCTAGGGATAGGTGCGCATTTTTTCCCGGCAGCTGCCGCCCATTAGCTCAGCCCCCTCTACCCACCGTGGCACCGCTTGTACTTCTTGCCACTGCCGCAGGGACAGGGATCGTTGCGGCCGACCTTGCCGAGGGCCACAGAGCTCGTCCCCTGTTTGGCTTCTCCAGCCGGCTGGGCGGACACCGTGGCAGGCTTCATCCTTGTGCCCCCGTTTTGCATCTGCCCCGGCCCGGCCTGCTGGCCATTTGCCCCTTTCCTCACGTCGATATGGAAGATGGTCCTCACGATTCCCGTACGAATGCGAGCGGTCAACTCCTGGAACATCTCGTGGCCCTGGCGCTTGAAGGCGACCAGCGGGTCCCTCTGGCCGTAAGCCTGCAGGAAAATGCCCTGGCGCAGTTGCTCCATGGCCGTGAGGTGGTCGACCCAGTGGGTATCGATACTTCGAAACATGACCGCCCGCTCGATAGCCCGCATTGCATCGGGCCCGGCCTTCTCCTCCAGGGCTTGATAGACGGACTCGGCTCGCTCCAGGAGCAGCTCCTCGATCTCGGTCCTGGATAGCTCGGCCAGCTTCTCGGCGTTTATCTCCGGAGGCAGAGGCAGCAGGCCCAGGACACTGGCGATCAGGCCCTCGACATCCCAATCGTCGCCGTGCTCATCGCTGAGGTGGCCGTAGACGTTTTCAACGATCTCGGTTTCGATCATCTCCTTGATGTTGGCCTTCAGGTCGGCTTCTTGCAGGATCAGGCGGCGCTGGTTGTATATGACCTCCCTGTGGTTGTTGGCCACGTCATCGTACTCGACGAGCCGTTTTCTGATATCGAAGTTGTACCCTTCCACCTTGGTCTGCGCGCTCTCGACCGACTTGTTAATCCACCGGTGCTCTACGGGAGCGTCATCTTCGATGCCGGCCCAACCCATGATCGACTTGATCTTGTCGCCTCCAAACCGGCGCATCAATTCGTCTTCCAGGGAGATGTAGAACCGGGACCCACCCGGGTCCCCCTGGCGGCCGGACCTTCCCCGGAGCTGGTTATCAATTCGCCGGGCCTCGTGGCGCTCCGTGCCGATGATATGCAGTCCGCCCAGCTCCACTACCTTATCGTGCTCATCCTGCCAGTCCTGGGGAACTCTTCCATCGGGGCGGCCTCCAAGGATGATATCCGTGCCTCGGCCGGCCATGTTGGTGGCCACAGTAACGGCGCCGATCCGGCCTGCCTGGGACACTATCATCGCCTCCCGCTCATGGTGCTTGGCGTTGAGCACCTGGTGGACGATCCCGGCCTTGGTCATCATCTTGCTCAGGTGCTCGGACCTTTCGACGGAGGCTGTGCCTATCAGAACGGGGGCGCCTTCATTGTGAAGCTCCTCTACGTCCCGCACCACGGCCTGGTATTTCCCCTCTTCCGACTTGAAGATCTGATCTGCCTGGTCCCCTCTTACCATCGGCATGTGGGTGGGGATAGTCACCACATCCAGAGTGTATATCTTGTAGAACTCCTCGGACTCTGTGACGGCGGTGCCCGTCATTCCGGCCAGCTTTTCGTACAGCCGGAAGTAGTTCTGCAGCGTGATGGTGGCCAGGGTTATGCTCTCCCGTTTGATCTGGAGGCCCTCCTTGGCCTCGATGGCCTGATGAAGGCCGTCCGAATAGCGGCGCCCCTCCATAAGCCGGCCGGTAAACTCGTCGACGATGATCGCCTCGCGGTCCTTGACCATGTAATCGACGTCCCGCTGGTAGACCGCGTAAGCTCTCAGGGCGTTTTCCAGATAGTGGGTCAGGGCGTAGTTCTGGGGGTCGTACAGGTTGGAGAGCTTGAGCATCGCCTCCACCCTGGTGATCCCGTCCTGGGTCAGGGATACCGAGCGGGACTTTTCGTCGATGGTGTAGTCCTTCTCCCGTTCGAGCTGAGGCACGAGGCGGGCCATCGTCTGGTAGGCCTGGGGGGACTTAGCCGCCTCGCCGCTGATGATCAGGGGGGTCCGGGCCTCGTCGATCAGGATGTTGTCGACCTCGTCCACGATGGCGAAGTGGAGCTCTTGCTGCACCATTTGCGCCTTGGTCTGGACCATGTTGTCGCGAAGGTAGTCGAACCCGAACTCATTGTTGGTGCCGTAGGTGATGTCGGCCTCGTAGGCCTCCTGGCGGGACACGGGGGTCAAGTTGTTCAGGGACGGGTCTTCCGTCTCGGATGCGGGATTGAAGAGATAGGCCGTATCGTGCTGGAGGCAGGCCACGGTCAGACCCAGCAGATGATAGATCGGCCCCATCCACTGGGTATCCCTTTTCGCCAGGTAATCGTTGACCGTTACCAGGTGTGCCCCGCGACCGGTCAACGCGTTGAGGTACATGGGCAGGGTGGCCACCAGGGTCTTGCCTTCGCCGGTCTTCATCTCGGCCACCCGGCCGCTGTGGAGCACCATACCGCCCATGAGCTGGACATCATAGTGACGCTGGCCGAGGGTGCGCTTGGCAGCCTCCCTTACCGCGGCAAAGGCATCGGGGATAAGGTAGTCCAGCGACTCGCCTTCGTCCAGGCGGGCGCGGAACTCGTTGGTCTTATTGCGGAGATCCGTATCGGACAGGGCTTCGAATTCGGGCTCGAGACCATTTATGGCGTCGACGACCGGCTCCAGGCGCGACAGCTCCCGCTCATTGCTATCGCCGGCCAACTTCGAAAGAATTTTGAAAACCATGTGCCGTTACTCGAACAGGGCCCCAACCGACTCGCCTCCGTGGATTCGGCGAATAGCCTCACCCAACAGGGGTGCCATGGAGAGCACTGTTACCTTTCCGTTTGTTTGTCCGTCCTGTATCGGGACCGTATCGGAAACCACCAGCTCCTTGATGTTGGCGCCGGACAATCGCTCTGAGGCCCGTCCGGCGAACACGGGGTGGGTACAGCTGGAATAGACGGCCCTGGCACCCATGGCTTCCAGGGCCTCTACAGCCGATACCAAAGAGCCGCCGGTCACTATCTCGTCGTCGAGGGTTATAGCCGTCTTGCCGGCGACGTCACCGATGACGTTCATACTCTCGGCCTCGGACTGGTTGTCCACCCGCCTCTTTTCCACTATGGCCAGGGGCACGTTCATGCGTTCGGCCATCTTTCTGGCATTCTTGGCAGCCCCGACATCCGTAGCGACTACGACGACATCTTCCAGCCCCTTCTCCTCGAAATAAGTGCTCAGAATGGGCAGGGCCGTTAGCTCATCCACCGGTATGTTGAAGAACCCCTGAATCTGACCGGCGTGGAGGTCAACCGTGAGCAGTCTATTGGCTCCGGCGGTGGTAATGATGTCGGCGACGAGCCTAGCGGTGATGGGGACTCGAGGCTGGTCCTTCTTATCGGTGCGGCCGTAGCCGTAGTAGGGGACCACGGCGGTGATCCGTTTCGCCGAAGCCCTCTTGGCCGCATCGATCATTATGAGCAGCTCCATGATGCTCTTGTTCACCGGCGAACAGATTGGCTGGACCAGAAACACGTCCCGCTCGCGTATGTTTTCCAGGATCTTTACGAAGATGTTTTCGTTGGGGAACTCGAACACCTCGGCGTTACCCAGTGGTGTGCTTAGGTACTTGCAGATGTCGTCGGCCAGCTTGGGATGTGCATTACCGGTGAACACCTTGAGCTCGTCTCTCACACTGCTACCCCCTTTGAATTTCGAGTGCCGCTCACCGTCCCGCCGGCCTGTCCGGTGTAGTTCCGACGGTCGATCAGGGTTACAAACACTATCAGAAGCAAGCCCGCCCGAAAACAACGTGGCTGGGCATGGACGTTAGCAATTATATCATAGCTCTCGCCCCACTCGACTTGGGAGACGTGGTGTCAAACCTTATTTTACAGGCAACGCAAAGCGGCCCCGTCCTTCCCGAGAAGGACGGGGCCGCTGCCTGATATTCTCACCGCGGCTAATGAACTGCCGCCCCCACCTTTTCAGCGACATTGAAGACCAGTTCATCGTCGCCGGCGTCCACGATTACCTCGGTCCCGTCCATGTATTCATCAGCCAATATCTTCCTGGCCATGGGAGTCTCTACGTACCTCTGGATAGTCCTCTTTAGCGGCCTCGCCCCGAAGGCGGGGTCGTAACCCTTTTGGGAGAGCCAGGACCTGGCCGCATCCGTCAGCTGTACCGTTATCCCGTTCTCAAGAAGCCGCCCCTGCACCTCTATCATCAGCAGGTCTACGATCTTCCCGAGCTGCTCCTGGGTGAGCCGGTGGAAAACGATTATCTCGTCGATCCGGTTCAGGAACTCGGGGCGGAAGGCCTGTTTCAACGCCTTCTGAACGTTTGCCCTGAGCCGCTCCTCGTCGGCTACCGTGGTTTCGGTCTGGCGGAACCCGAAGCTTTCTTGCTGGAACTCGATGGTGCCGATGTTGCTGGTCATTATGACCACGGTGTTGGAGAAGTCCACCGTTCGACCGTGACCATCGGTCAGCCGGCCGTCCTCCAGTATCTGCAACAGGACGCCGAAGACATCCGGGTGCGCCTTCTCGATTTCATCGAACAACACCACCCGGTACGGGTGCCTCCTGACCGCCTCGGTGAGCTGTCCCGCCTCATCGTACCCCACGTATCCGGGAGGGGCGCCGATCAACCTGGACACCGTATGCTTCTCCATGTACTCCGACATGTCGATGCGGACCATGTTGTCCTCGTCGTCGAAAAGGTATCCGGTGAGGGCCCGGGCCAGCTCGGTCTTGCCTACGCCGGTGGGGCCGAGGAAGATGAAGCTGCCGATGGGCCGCTTGTGGTCTTTGAGGCCGGCCCTCGCCCTCCGGATCGCTTCGGACACGCCTGCGATGGCTTCCGTCTGACCGATGACCCTTTCCTGCAGCCGCTCCTCCATCTGGAGCAGCTTCTCCGCCTCGCCCTCGAGGATCTGGGTCAAGGGTATCCCGGTCCACTTGGATATGATTTCTCCGATGTCTCCTTCATCCACCACTTCATCCAGCTTCTCGCTGAGGAGCCAGGCCTGGCGGGCCTCGGAGCATCTGCTCTCCAGGGCCAGGCGTTGAGCCTTTAGCTCCGCCCCCTTCTGAAAGTCATTCAGCTGGGCCGCGCTCTCCTCCTGGTTGGCGAGGGCCTCTATCCCTCGCTCCATCCCCTTGACCTCATCGGGAGCGCTCTCCATATCGATGCGAAGCTTGCTGGAGGCCTCGTCTATCAGATCGATGGCCTTGTCGGGCAGGAACCTGTCCGAAATGTAGCGATCGCCAAGCTTGGCCGCCGCCGTCAGCGCCGAATCATCGATCTCGATCTTGTGATGGGCCTCATACCGCGGCTTCAGTCCCCTGAGCATTTCGATGGTGTCTTCAATGCTGGGCTCCTCAACCTGCACCGGCTGGAAACGCCGCTCCAGGGCAGCGTCCTTCTCTATGTACTTCCGGTACTCCTCCAGGGTTGTAGCGCCGACGCACTGGAGCTCACCCCGGGCCAGTGCCGGTTTCAGCATGGAGCTGGCATCGATGGAGCCTTCGGCGGCGCCCGCTCCCACCACGGTGTGAATCTCATCGATGAACAGGACTATTTCGCCGTGGGCGCGCTTAATTTCATCCATGACGGCCTTCAACCGCTCCTCGAACTCGCCCCGGAACTTGCTGCCGGCCACCAGGGAGGCCATATCCAGCGATATCACCTTCCTGCCCTTCAGCGAGTCGGGCACATCGTCAGCCACGATTCTCTGGGCGAGACCCTCGGCGATGGCCGTCTTGCCGACGCCCGCCTCCCCAACTATCACCGGGTTGTTCTTGGTACGACGGGTAAGCACCTGCATGACCCGCCTGATCTCCTCGTCCCGCCCGATAACCGGGTCCACCTTGCCCTCTCTCGCCTGCTCCGTCAGGTCTATGCTGTATTTCTCCAAGGCCCGGTACTTGCTCTCCGCCCTCTGATCGGTTACCCGCTGTGACCCTCTGATATCCTGCAAAGCCTGGTACACCTTCTCCTGGTCCACCGCGAAGGCCCTCAGTATCTCTGCAGCATCGCCGGTGCGTTCAGCTACAACCGCTATCAGAAGGTGCTCCACGCCAATGTACTCATCAGTGAGCCGCTGGGCCTCGGCCTCGGCCTGCTTCATCAGCTGCTGGACCCTGGGAGTGATGTATATCTGGCCGGTCTGCTCGTCCAACTTGGGGGCTTTCTCTAGCGCCTCGTTGACCTTGCTCCGCACGAGGTCCGCATCTACCCCTAGCTTTGCCAGTATCTCCAAGGTCAGGCCACCCTGCTGCTGCAATAGGGCCAGCAGAATATGCTCCACGTCCCACTGGGTATGGCCCATCTCTCTCACCATCTCCTGGGAGGCGGCCAACACCTCCTGGGCCTGTTCCGTGAATCTGTCCTGTTTGAAAACCATTGCTTACCCCCTTCCCTATCCTTCAACGTCTCCGGTTGACTCTGCATCAACTACCTGGCGATCGCGACCCGCGACCCGAGCCAGTTCGGCCTCCAGGTCCCGAATCTTCTCTTCCATATCCCTGATCCTGTTGGCCATGTGGAGTATCACCTCCACTCCTGCAAGGTTGACTCCCAGATCGTCCACCAACGATTTGATGCGCCGTAGCTGCTCAACGTCCCGGGGCGAATAGAAACGTGTGTTACCTTGAGAGCGGGACGGCTTGATCAGCCCGGCCCTCTCGTAATATCTGAGGGTCTGCACGTGCACGCCCACCATTTGTGCGGCAATGCTGATTACGTAGCGCGGTGCTCTCCAGTCGTCAAAGGCCATGTCTATTCACCTTTGCCTTCCCTGATCTTCTTGAGCTGCCTGAACAGGTCCAGCTCTTCTTCGCTCATTTCATTGGGAAGCACTACTTTCACTTTTGCGAGCAGGTCACCCTTGCCGTCTTTGTTGAGGGCCGGCATACCCTTGCCCCTCAACCTGAAGGTACGTCCGCTCTGGGTCCCCTGAGGAATCTTCAGCGAGACCTTTCCGTTCATGGTCTCCACCTGGACCTCGCCTCCCAGCACTACATCGACGAGGGGCACCGGCACCTCGACGTGGAGGTCCACGCCCTTCCTGACGAACTTACCGTGCGGCTTAACCTCGACTACCAGGTAGATTGCGGAGACCCGGCCTTCCTGGCCGCTGGGGCTGATCCTGACCCTGGTGCCGGTATCGACGCCGGCCGGGACCTTGACTTCCAGCCTCCTGGGATCGCGGACTCCCCCGGCTCCTCCGCATTTGGGGCAGATGTTCTGTCCCCTTGCACCGGAGCCGGCACACGCGGGACAGGGCCGTTGATCGACATACTCGATGATCCGACTGGTTCCCCTATACGCCTCCTCCAACGTCACCTCTATCGGGTGCTCTACCGAAGGAGCAGGACGGGTCTCGAACGTTTCGCCAAAAGGGCTCCTGCCGCGGTTTCTCATCACCGATGAGAGAATGTCATCGAAAGCACCGTGGCCTACCCTCGTTTGGGGGCCTCCCTGCGATTCGAAGGTCCAGCTGAAGGACTGGGGGCCCCTGCCAAAGAACTCCTCGAAGTTCCAACCGCGCCCTCGCTGGTCGTACTGTTGACGAGCCTCCTGGTTGGAGAGTACCTGATAGGCCTCGTTGACCTCCTTGAACTTCTCGGAGGCCTGGTTGTCCCCCGGGTTCACATCCGGATGATGCTTGCGAGCCAGCCGCCTGAAGGCTTTCTGGATCTCTTTTTCGGAGGCGTCTTTGGGAACGCCCAATATGTCGTAGTAGCTCTTGTCAGCCATTGGAGTACACCGGCTATCAGTGTGACTATCATACAACCTTCTAGTAAATCTGTCAATGGTTTTATTAGATTAGTGCCTTAGTTAGTTGACAATCTCATTATCAAGTATTATACTGTTACCACCAGAGGAATGAAGCAGCAGTTGCAAAAGGAGGTGGCCGCCAAAGCGATAGAAACTCCATAGCTTCATCGACCAGCTCGAAACTACAAGCACACAGTTCAGAAAGGATAACGTAACATGAAAGCACTAACTCGGAGGCATCCCTTCGGCCACGTAGATCACGGCAAGAGGTTTTTCGACAGGTTCTTCGATGACTCCCTGTTCCGACCTTACCGGGTCCGCACATTGACTCTCGAAGACAACCGGGTAACCCTGGACATGTACCAGACGGAGGACGAGATGGTCGTCAAGGCTTCTCTCCCCGGCCTGACGACCGAGGACGTGGACATCTCCATCGAGAACAACGTCCTGACCATTAGGGGCGAAGCCGATGAGTCCACCGAAGAGAAGCAGGGAGACTACATCCTCCGAGAGCGGCACTCGGGCTCCTACAGCCGCAGCGTCCGGCTGCCCAAGAACCTCACAACCGCCAAGACGGAGGCTACCTTCGAGGACGGCGTCCTGACCGTTACTATTCCCAAGTCGGAAGACGCCAAACCGGAGACGATCAAGGTCAAGGCTGTCAAGAAGAACGGTGGCGAAGAGGCCTAAGGTAGACGACTCTATCCGCTGGAGCCGACACAGGGCAAACCTCAGGAGGGGCTTTCCGAAGTATCGGAAGGCTCCTCTTCCATTTGTCGACGGATAGGGTCGATTCTCGACCGAAATCTGAGATAATACACGCAAGGCTCGATAAGAAAGGTGGAAGCCATGGACCAATGGCAGGCTCTAGCAGAGGGCGTAAACGAGGACCGACTTCTGAACACGCTGATGGAGATGGTCGCTATACCCTCGCCCTCGGGAGAAGAGGGTAAGATAGGCAGGTTCATCGCCGAGAAATCCCGGGGATGGGGCCTGGACGTCCAGGTCAAGCCCGTGATCGATGACCGGGTAAACGTGCACGTCGTCCTATCTGCTGAAGAACCCGGGCCCACGTTCCTCTTCAACGGCCACCTGGACACGGAGCCACTGGCGCCTGGCTGGACCCTCTCTCCCTTCGAACCCTTCGTGAAAGATGGATACCTATACGGCTCCGACGCCTCCAACATGAAAGCCGCCAACTCCGCCATGCTGGAAGCTCTTCTCGTGCTTCGGGAGAAGGGCGCCGTGAAAAAGGGCAAGGTGATAATCACCTTCGTGGCCGGCGAGTGCGACAAGCTGGGCATAGGGACCCAGCACACCATCAAAGACGGTGTGAAAGCCGATGCCGCGCTGGTGGGAGAGCCCAAAGACCTGCAGGTGCTTACGGCCCACTCGTCCGTCCTGCAAGCCAAGGTCACCACCCACGGTGTACCGGTGCACGTGAGGAACAGGGAGTTGGGCGTATGCGCCATCCAGAAGATGATGAAAATCATCGGCGCCCTGAACGATGACATCCTTACGTACACGCCCCAGCCCGACGTGCCGGTGCCTCCCAGGCTGAACGTGGGCTGGATAAAGGGGGGAGCGTTGCCCAGCAGTACGGCCCCCTTCTGCGAAGCCATCGTGGAGGTCCGGGGTATCCCCGGCATGTCGGTGGAGGGAGTCATCGAAGACGTGGAGCGGGTCATAGAGAAGCTGCGGCAAGACGATCCCGAGATCGAAGCGTCGGTTACAGAGCACTCTCCGCTGCCCTTTGGACCGCGCGTTCCCCTATCGACATCACGGGATGAACGAGTTGTGCGGGTTACGAGCGAGGCCAGCCAGATGGTCACTGGCGAAGAGCCGCGGGCTACTGCACCATCTTCGTACTACGGCTGGTCGGATGCTCCAATCCTTCAGCAGGCAGGCATACCAACCGTGGTCTGCGGTCCGTTGACCGGCGACCAGGTCAACAAGCCTGACCAGAGGATCGAGTTCGAAAAGATAGTCCAAGCAGCGAAAGCCTACGCCATAGTAGCCGCCGAGATGACCCAAGGAGGAGACCATGATTAACGACCTGAGCTTTGTGTGTGTTGCAGTCAAAGATATACAGGAGGCCACCGGTCGATACCGGGACCTGTTCGGCCTCGAGGTGATGGTGCCGCCCACCGACAATGCCGAGCTGGGATTTCGCAGCACCTACCTGGGCAATGGTGTCAAAGTGATAATCGAGCTCATCGAACCCCTCGGCGAAAACAGCGCCGTCGGCAGGTTCCTGGAGGCCCGAGGTGAGGGCGTTTATCTGATAACCTTCGAGGTAGATAGCCTCCAAGGGGCGGTGAACGGTGTTCGGGCGGAAGGTGGCCGTGTGACCGGCATCCCGGAGGCCCAGGAGGCCGGTGCCGACGACATGGTCTGGGTGCATCCCAAGAGCACCCACGGGGTGTTCGTCGAGCTCCTGCAGAAGGGCCACGGGCCGATGGACGGTAACCCCTGAGCCCCCTATTGAGCTTGTTTCAAAAGTACGGTCGTCTTAGTCCCAACCGCCCGCCCTCGGAAGGTTTTGTAGCTGGGGGAACATCCCCCAGACCCCCTGCCAGAGGGAAGTTTCCCTCTGGACTCCCTCAAAGCAGGGTTCTGAGACAGGCCCTATTGCTTGACAATATATTGGCCCTCTGCTAGCATCTAGGCCGTTTTTGACCCGACAGGAGGTGGGTCTCCTCCCCGGATGTCACACTCCTAGAACGCTCCGAAATGTCATACGCAACCGCGCTGAAATGTAAAGAGTGCACCAGGGAATACGCCCTGGAGCCGACTAACGTATGTGAGTTCTGCTTCGGGCCCCTTGAAGTGGTCTACGACTACCCGGCCATTGCGCGCAAGGTGAACAGGGAGAGCATCGAGGCCGGCCCCCACACCATGTGGCGCTACCGGGACTTCCTTCCCGTGAACGGGGGCAAGGTAGTGGACCTGGGCACGGGTTTCACGCCCCTGCTCAAGGCCGACAACCTGGGGCGAGAGCTGGGCCTGGACAACCTTTACCTCAAGAACGACTGTGGTAACCCCTCCCACTCCTTCAAGGACCGGGTGGTGGGAGTCGCCAGCACGAAGGCCCGAGAGTTCGGGTTCGATACCATCGCCTGCGCCTCCACGGGCAACCTCGCCGGCTCCGTAGCCGCCCACGCGGCGAAAGCAGGCCTCAAGGCCTACGTCTTCATTCCCGCCGACCTGGAGCTGGGCAAAGTGGTCTCCGCGGCCATATACGGACCCACCTTGGTGGCGGTCAAGGGCAGCTACGACGAGGTCAACCGGCTTTGCAGCGAGCTGGCCGACAAGTACCGGTGGGCCTTCGCCAATATCAACGTGCGGCCCTACTACTCGGAGGGTAGCAAGACCCTGGGATTCGAGGTGGCGGAGCAGCTTGGGTGGCGTACCCCCGACTGGGCCGTAGTACCCGCAGCATCTGGATCTCTGCACACCAAGATATGGAAGGGCTACGAAGAGCTGGCCGAGGTGGGTATCATCGATCCTCCCAAGACCCGCATGGCACTGGCCCAGGCCCGGGGCTGCTCGCCCATCGTTACTGCCTTCGAAGAGAACCGGATGGAAGTCAAGCCGGTGAAGCCGGACACCCTGGCCAAGTCTCTGGCCATCGGCAACCCGGCGGACGGATACTACGCGCTGAAGACCATCGAGGAGACCGATGGCTACGCGGCCGCGGCCACGGACCCCGAGATCGTAGAAGGGATGGCCATGCTGGCCCGCACCGAGGGCATCTTCGCCGAAACGGCGTCGGGAGTGGTCATATCATCCCTGAAGCAGATGGCGAAAAAGGGCGTCATCAAGCGGAACGACCTTACGGTAGCCTACATCACCGGCTCAGGGCTCAAGACCCAAGAGCCGGTGCAGAGCCTGGTCAAGCAGGTGACCGTAGAGCCTACGCTGGCTTCCTTCGAAGAGCAGATGAACGGCAACCTGTAGCAACGATTTCGATGGGAGCAGCATCAAATGGCTAAGATGCGGTCCAAGTTCACCTTCCCGCCCAATCTCGTTACCCAACCTATCATCTACGGCCTGGGGAAAAACTTCGACGTGATCACCAATATCCGCCGGGCGGACGTAACCGAAAACCAGGGCTGGGTGATACTGGAGCTCGAGGGCGAGGAAGCCGAGATCCAGCGAGGCCTGGACTGGGTCAGCGAAAGCGGGGTACGCGTCGATCCCGTAGTCGGCGATATCGTCGAAGGATGACAGATACTTTATACTGATATTGGCGGTAAGGAATCCAGGAGGTTTACTAGATGAGCGTTACCCTCAAGATCCCGACTCCTCTGCGCAAGATGACCAACGGTGTGAGCGACGTTCAGGTCGCTGGGGCAAATCTGTCCGAGTGTATAGGTGACCTCGAGGGTCAGTTCCCCGGGATCAAAGAGAGGCTTATCAACGACGCCGGCGAACTCCACCGGTTCGTCAACATCTACGTCAACGGCGAGGATATCCGCTTCCTGGAGGGGCTCAAGACCTCGATCAAGGAGAACGACGAGGTCAGCATCGTTCCCGCCGTAGCCGGCGGCTAGCTACGAACCCACCCCAACCCGTGTTACTTTTCCCTCCCAACCGCCCTGGGACGTTTACCTTGTATATTGGGGGCACATCCCCCTAACCCCCTGCCAGAGGGAAGCCCTCTGGACTCCCCGGGTACGCCCCTTCGTCATTGCGAGCCCCGACTCTGTCGGGGCGTGGCAATCTAGCTGGGTTTGGTCGTTGATCCGGTAGAGACCATCCCCACCCCAGGTGGTTCTTCCCACCCGCCCTCCCTGAGACGTTTCGTGTATAGGGGCACATCCCGCAGCCCCTGCTAGAGTCAGGGCGCGGCCCTGCACCCATAACATGAGATAAGAAGAGGGCGAAGTCCCTTTGCCGGGAGTCTGAGGGTGTCCCTCAGGAATTATCTACTTACAGTCCCCGGGCTTCCGCTCTGCGGAGGACGTCTGCGCCGCCGTGCAGCCTGCCCGTCTCCGGGTTGACTGATACGCCTACCGGCCGGGAGAAGGCGTGCTGCAGGTAGTTGTTCTCCCCCTCTACCATCCGGTGTCCCAAGGAGCTCAACGCCTCGATAGTCGGTCCGTCCAGGCGGTCGTCGAACAGGGTGTCCATGGCGCTGCAATCTACCCTGGGCGCGGCGATGGCGGCCTGGACTCCCATGCCATGGTCCACCACGTTCATCACTATCTGGGCCAGCGCGCTTATGATCTTTCGCCCGCCCGGCGCACCTATGCTCAGGAACGGCTTGCCGTCTCGCAGCACTATGAGCGGCCCCATGTTCACCAGCGGCCGTTTGAACCCGTCTATCGAGTTGGCTCTACCGGGCGCAGGGTTGAACCACACCATGCCGCTGGCGAACTGGATGCCGGTGCCCGGACACACCACCGCCGAGCTGCTGGCCACGGTGTGAGTGCAGGAGACCATATTCCGGTCCCTGTCCACCACGCCCAGGTGGGTCGTGCTGGTCGATGGCGTCAGGCCCGAAGGTTCGAAGGCACTTTTCGGCCTGGGAGAATCATCGAACTGCCAGGGATCGTGGATGGGGTCTTGCGCATAGGCGAGCCAGGGTTGAAGGTCACCAGAGTCTTCCAGCGAAGCGCTCCGTCTATCGATACCTGCCGCTATCGACGCTCCATACGCCGGGGCGAGCAGCCCCTTCATCGGCACCGGCACATAGTCCGGGTCGCCAAGGTGGGAATACCGGTCGGCGAAGGCGTGTCTAGCCGCCTCGATGAACAGATGCAGGTACTGTACGTCGTTGTGCTCCAGGGAACCCATGTCGAAGCTGTTCAGGATGGAAAGGGTCTCCAGCTCGGTGATGCCGCCGTTGGGAGCCGTGGCCGAGAGCACCTCGTAACCCCGGTAGTCGAGCTTCAGCGGTTCAACGATGCGAGCCTCGTAGCGCTGCATGTCCTCCTTGCTGAGCAGCCCATCGTTGGCGCGCATGTCCTCGTCTATAGCCGAGGCTATCTCTCCCTTGTAGAAGGCGTCCCTGCCTTCCCTGGCGACTCGCCGCAGGATCTGGGCCAGGTCCCTTTGCACAAGTCTGTCGCCGATCTTGGGAGGGAACCCTTTGTTCAGCATGATCGAGGAGAACTCCCGGAACCTGACTATCCGGTCGATCTCCGAGGCGATCTGGTAAAAGGTATGCCAGTCGATCTCGAAGCCCTCTTCAGCGTGGTGGATGGCCGGTTCCAAGACCTGCTCCAGCGGTAGGGAACCGTATCTTTCGTGGGCCAAGCAGAACCCGGCCACCGAGCCGGGCACCGACGCCGACCTGTACCCGAAGATGTTCTCCGCCCCACGCACGTTCTGGATGCCTATCTCCTCGATGGCGGAGTCCTCCAGCTGGTACACGTCGGCGGTGGCGACCATGGGAGCTCGGGGCGGAAACTCTACCACTACGCTCTTTCCCTCTGCGGCCATGTGGACCAACATGAAGCCGCAGCCGCCGATGCAGGTCATCATCGGTTCCACCACCATGCTGACGAAGGCCGTAGCGACGGCTGCGTCCACTGCATTGCCACCCTGTTTCAGCATTTCCAGCCCGGCCTCGGTTGCCAGCGGGTGGTTGGCCGCGACCATGCCATGGTCGGATACTGCTTCGTCCTTGGTGACGTGGAGTCTGCTGCGAAGGGTCATCTGCTCCTCCTGTGCCGGTGAATCGATTCTAATCTACCGTCTCGGGCTCCACTTTGGGCCTTTCGTCCGGGGGGAATATGCCGACAGCATCGGGTTCGAGGCCGTACCGGGCCTTGAAACCTTCCAGCACCGCAGACTTGATGGTCGAGTGCAACAGGGCCGGTGGCAAGGTCCATTGGTCCTTGAACTTTCCCCAGCTTTCGTCACTGAAATCTATACTGGCCTTGAAGGACACTCTTATCATCGGGCGGCCCCCTATCGGCGGACTCTTACGTGCTTAGCTCCATCTTGCCGTTGGCGAAGTGGCGGGTCTTGAGATAGGAAAACCTGGCCATGGGCACCGAAATGTCGTCTGGGCAGTGCAGGGCCAGCTCCTCGAAGAAACGGCTGAAGAACACGAAGGCTTCGTGGGCCCCCAGATCGGACTCGGAATACAGAAGGATAGGCTTGGAGCCCACGACTGTTTTCAGCTCCTCTTCGATCCGTGGAGCGGGACTGCCGCAGGTCCACAGGGCCAACAGCTGGACTGACCGATTATCCAGGACGGTATCCAGGTAGGCATGCAGCAAAGCGGAGTCTTCAACGTCCGGCCCCGGGCCTTGGCCACCGATGAGCAGGCAGTTGAAGGTATGGGACTCGAGTAGTGGGGCTAGGGTCTCGGGTGAGGTGGGCTTCAACACACCGTCCCCCTCGACTCGGACCTTTCGCAGCTTCATCGAGCGGAATATCCGCGCCGACGTCTTGTGCTCCCATCCCCCCAGGTTCTGGGTCGCGTCCACCACCAGCACCCGGGGAGCTCCACTACTAGATGTCATTGGACAGCTCGCCTACTACGCCGCCCGCCTCAGCTTGGCGAGGACGTCTCGGACCAGCTCCAACGGCACGTCATCCCGTATGACAGTCTCTCCTATTCCCTGGACAAGCACCCACCTTAGCGTTTTTCCTCTCACCTTCTTGTCCAGGGTCATCCCTTGGAGTAGCCGGTCTACGCTTACGTCGGGCAGTGAGGTGGGAAGCCGGTACTTCTTCAGCAGGTTTTCCAGCCGCTCAACCTGCTGGTGGGGCAGGCCCGCAACCCTGTGACTGATGATAGCCGCCCCCATCATGCCGACGGCGACGGCTTCTCCGTGAAGGTACTGACCGTACCCGGTGGCCGCTTCCAGGCTGTGACCGATGGTATGGCCAAAGTTAAGGATCATCCTCAGGTCGGACTCTCGCTCGTCCTTGCTGACTACCTTTCCTTTGAGGGCCGCGCTCCGCATGACCACCTCGGTGGTCCTTTCCCGCTCCAGCCCGCTGATCCGCTGGTGGTCCTGCTCCAACAGGTGCAACAGCTCCGGGTCCATAATCACGCCGTGCTTGATGGTCTCAGCCCAACCGGAGGTCAGCTCTCGGGCCGGGAGGCTGGAGAGAAGCCCCACGTCGGCGAGCATCATCTTGGGCTGATAGAAAGCGCCGATCAGGTTCTTGCCCTGGGGGTGATTGATGGCAACCTTGCCGCCGATGGCCGAGTCGGTCATGGCGACCAGTGTTGTAGGCACCTGGACAAGATTGATCCCTCGGAGATAGGTGGCGGCGGCGTACCCAGCGAGATCGCCCACTACGCCGCCTCCCATGGCGACGATGGTGCTGCCCCTCTCAATCCGGTGCTCGACCAGCCAGTCATAGATCTTCCACAGCTCGTCATGGGACTTGCTGCCCTCGCCTGAGGGAACGGAAAGGGAGAGCGCCTGGAAGCCGGCTTCTCTCAGCGACTCTTGCACTCCATCGTTGTGCAGCGCCATTACCTTCTCGTCACCGATGATTGCCGCCGTGCCTTTCATGCCCAACTCTCGCATGCGGCGTCCCAACTGGTCCAGAATCCCCCAACCGACGAACACCGGGTACTTGGCGGACGCGGTATCGACCGCGAAGGCCGCTCCCATCTCATCGCCGTACGGGGCATCGGACTGACAACCCTTCAGCGATGGAGGGGGGAACACGGGCCACTTTTCGGAGGGCCGTTCAAACCTCCGATTGGCGTACCCAACCCCCTTGACAACCTCATCGATAATCTCCTCAGTGGTGAGGTCGTCCGTGTGGACTGTCCAGTCGGCCATGCCATAGAAGGGATGGCGATACTCTTTCAGGGCCTCGATGCGTTTGAGAGGGTCCTCGCCCGCCAGTAGCGGTCGCTCTCTGGCTGAGCCGCCGTTGGTGATGTGCCGGCGGAGCCGACCGAACACGGTGGCGGGCTTGGCTTCCAGGCAGATCACAGCGCCGCTGCCCATCATCAGGTTTCGATTATGGGGGTCCAGTACCACTCCTCCACCCGTGGAAACCACCAGATTGCCCCTCTGGCAAACATCCTCCAGAACGGCCCGTTCCCAGGCGCGAAACCGTCCTTCGCCTTCGTTGGCGAAGATCTCGGGAATGGGGCGGCCCGCCCGGGAAACGATCTCGTCGTCCGTGTCAACGAACTGGCGTTTCATGAGACGGGCCAGCCGTCGTCCCACAACCGACTTGCCGGTGCCCGAAAACCCTATGAGGAAAACGTTATGCGACATCCCTTTCAGTCTACCCGTCCTCCACCGACTCAAGCCACCCTAGTCCACTGTTCGCACGCGAACCCGGCTCTCGACAGGGGCCCAGATACGTCAGCTAGGGGCGCTGAAAGACCGTTTTCAAAAAGCCCTGGTAGTTGCGCCGTGTCTCCTCCAGGTGATCGCCCCCGAACTTCTCCAGGAAGGCATCGGCCAGAACGATGGCCAGCATAGCCTCGCCGATGATGCCGGCTGGCGGAACCTGGCACACGTCGCTGCGCTCGTAATGGGCCTGTATCTTCTCACCGGTGTCCAGATCGACGGACGGTAGGGGATTGGCCAGAGTCGAGATCGGTTTTACCGCCACGCTAACCACCACATCCTCGCCGTTGGTCATGCCGCCCTCCATCCCTCCAGCGTGGTTGCTTGCCCGCTTCCACGCCCTCTCCTTGGAGCCGTCGAAAGGCTCGATAACGTCGTGGACCTGGGAGCCCGATAGGGTGGTGGAATGAAATCCGGCGCCAATCTCGACACCCTTCATGGCGTTGATGCTCATCATCGCCTGGGCTATCCGTCCGTCCAACTTTCGGTCCCAGTGGACGTGGCTGCCCAGACCCACTGGAACGCCGGTGGCGACTACTTGAAATACACCCCCTGCCGTGTCTCCCGCCTCCTTCGCCGCGTCGATGGCCGCCATCATCTTTTGCTCCGCCTCAGGGTCGGCGCACCTCACCGGCGATTCCTCCACCTTCTCCCAGTCGATGGGGCCGCATTGCCTGGCAACGTGCTCGCCGATGGATACCGTAGAGCTGTGTATGTTGATCCCGAACTCCTCGAGGAGCCGGCGGCACACTGAGCCTGCCGCGACCCGCGCCGCGGTCTCACGGGCGCTGGCACGCTCCAGGATGTTTCGCACGTCTCTCTGGCCGTACTTGAGCACGCCCGGCATGTCCGCATGCCCGGGGCGGAGGCGGGTTACACGTTTGGCCTCCTGCTCTACGGCCTCTATGCTCATCACCTCGGTCCAGTTTTCCCAGTCCCTGTTCTGAATCCAGAGGCTGATGGGGCTGCCGAGGGTTGTGCCGTGACGAACGCCCCCGAATATCTGGGCCCGGTCCCTTTCGATCTTCATCCTGCCGCCCCGCCCGTAGCCCTTCTGACGGCGCGAGAGATCCCGGGCGATGTAGTCTTCGGCCAGGCGTAAGCCCGCAGGCACGCCCTCCACTATCACGGTCAAGCCTGGGCCGTGGGATTCGCCCGCGGTGAGGTACCTCAGGTTTCCCATCAGGCCAGCGCCTCTTTGGCAGCCTCGAACATCACTTGGACCGGGGCATCCACGCCGGTCCACAGACGAAACGCCTCAGCGCCCTGGTAGACCAGCATTGGGAGTCCGCCCACAGTCCTGGCGCCCCTCTCTCTAGCGGCTTCGATGAGCCGGGTCTCCGAAGGATTATATACCAAGTCATATACCAAGGCCCCCGCACGAATCAGGTCGTCAGCGATGGGCAGCATCCCCTCCGTTTCGCTGTGCCTGGTCCCGATGGAAGTGCAATTGACCAGCAGGTCGTAGCGGGTGTCTTGTTCAAGCCGCCCCGAGGCCTCCAGAGAGACGTCTTTGAAGGCTGCCCGAAGATCCCTCGCCAAGCTCCGGGCCCTCTCCGGTGTCCTGTTGACAATGGCCAGGAACGATACTTCCGCCGCCGCCAGCGAGTAGGCCACAGCCCTGGCGGCGCCTCCGGCGCCGATCACCACCACCCTTGTTCCTCTCGGCTCGAAGGCGCCGTCCTCGCACAGGCCCCGCATGAAGCCGGGAGCATCGGTATTGAAGCCTTTGAGCCGTCCCCTTTGATTCACTATCGTGTTGACCCCTCCGATCGCGCTGGCAACCTGATCCAGCTCATCGAGGAGCGGGATGATCGACTCCTTGTGGGGGATGGTCACATTGGCGCCCATCACCTCATCGCTGCGAAGCTGCTCCACCCTATTCGGGAGGTCCTGGGGGGTGGTGGGCCAGGAGTCGTATCGAGCGTCTATGCCCAGGTGGTCCAGGGCTGCCTGCTGAAAAGCCGGGGATATGGAGTGGGCCAAAGGGTAGCCCAATATGCCGAGTTGTTTGGTCAAGAGAGAACGCTCGCCCCGTTACTCCCTCGGCGTCAAAGGAAGGGGGGCCTGTCGGTTCCTGCCGTCCAGGTACTGTTGCAGTATCACAGCAGCCGCAGCGGCATCTCTCAGGTCTTTACGGCGAGTTTTTGGGACGCCGGCTTGACGCATCATCTCGCCGGCCTCGAAGGTGGAATAGCTCTCGTCCCAGGTGACGACGGGAACGGTGAGCATAGCCTCTAGCTCGGATAGGAAATCTCGGACTTTTTGCGCCTGGGGCCCGATGTGACCGTCGAGGGATACCGGCAGTCCCACCACCATCTGTCCCACCCGGTGTTCTCCAACGAGCTCGACGATACGCCGGATAGCCCGGTCTCGGGTCTTGACTCTGATGGTGTCCAATGGGGAGGCTAAGGTGCCTGTTGCATCGCTCAGGGCGACGCCAATGCGGGCGTCTCCCACGTCCAGCGACAGCGTTCTTCCTACCCCGCTCTCCATGCCCGCCTTTAGCACTTTCCGCCCCTGATGGCCGGCAGTACGGCTTCCAGGGCCTGGCCTATCTTCGATGGGTCCTTGCCCCCAGCCTGGGCCAACTCCGGCCGTCCACCCCCACCGCCGCCCGTAGCAGCCGCCACCTGCTTGGCGATGTTGCCGGCGTGAATGCCCCTGTCCACCAGGTCCGGCGTAACCATGGTCACGAACATTGGACGCTGATTGATTATCGATGCAAGCACTATCACCACGCTGTTCAACCGGTCCTTCAGAAGGTCGCCCATCTCTCGCATAGATTCCACGTTTGGTGCCTTGACGCGGGCCGCCACCAGGCTGACTCCATCGACCTGCTGCACCTGCCCGACAAGCTCTTCGGCCTCTTGGCGTGCCAGGCCGCGCTCCAGGTTGCCGGCCCGTTTTCTCTCGGATTCCAGGTCCTCAGATAGGGCGGCGATTCTTTCCGGCAGCTCGGCGGGTGTGGTGTTCAGGTCTCGAGCTAGTGAGTCTACGATGTCGAACCTTTCGGCCACCATCTCCTGGGCCACTACCCCGGTTACCGCCTCGATCCTTCTTAAGCCCGAGCCTATGCTGCCCTCGTCGACGACCTGCAAGTACCATACCTCGCCGGTGTAAGCGACGTGAGTGCCGCCGCACACCTCGTAGCTAAACGGATCCTCGTTACCCATCTCGACCACCCGCACTGTTTCCCCGTACTTGTCACCGAAGAAGGCCAGCGCTCCGGAGGCGACAGCGTCGGCGTAGCGCATCTCGTCGATGCTCACCGCCAGGTCCGCCCGTACCTGCTCATTGGTCAGCTTCTTGACATCGGTTAGCTCGGCGCTGCTCAGACCGACGGGATGGGTAAAGTCGAACCGGAGCCGGTTTGGGGTCACCAGCGAGCCGCCCTGTCGCACGTGCTCACCCAGCACTTTTCGGAGCGCGGCGTGAAGAAGATGGGTGCCGGTGTGGTTCCGGGTCGCATCCCTGCGATGGGTTGGGTCCACTCGCATCGACACCGGATCGCCGATGGCGATGATACCGTTCTTGACCGATCCCTTGTGGGTGATCAGGCCCGGCATAGTCAGCTGGGTATCCTCCACCCCAAGCAGTCCCTGGGGGCCGTTTACGTCGCCCCTGTCTCCGACCTGTCCCCCGCCCTCCGAATAGAAAGGCGTTTCCACGGTTATGACCTCGGCCTCGTCCCCCTCCGATGCCCTCTCAACCGATCGGCCTTCCACCAGCAGCCCGACTACTACCGATTCGCCTTGGATGGCCTCGTAGCCGGTGAAGCGGGTAGCGCCGAGACCGAGAGACCCGTAGGTCTCTCCCTCGGTCAGGTGGGCCTTGAAGGTCTGGGCGGCGCGGCCTCGTTGCCGCTGGCTCTCCATCTCTTGTCGGAAGCCGTCAGCGTCCACCGAGAATCCCTGCTCCTTCGCCACCTCTTCAGTCAACTCGGCGGGAAAACCGTAGGTATCGTACAGCCGGAACGCGTCGGCGCCCGAGACCACCGAGACCTTGTTCCTGGCGGCCTCAGCTGTAATATCGTCCAGGAGACTCAAACCGGCTTCCAGGGTGTGGTGAAATCGGGACTCTTCGTTTTCGATGACTTTCAGAATGAACTGCCGGTTCTGCACCAGCTCCGGATAGACGGCGCCCATCTTCTGCATAACCGTTTGGGCGATCTCAGGCAGGACAGGCTCCTCGACTCCGAGCTTGCGGGCGAAGGTCACAGCCCTGCGTAGAATGCGGCGCAGCACGTATCCCCGCCCCTCGTTGCTGGGCACCACTCCGTCGGCGATGAGGAATGTGATGCTGCGTCCGTGCTCGGCGAGTACCCTCATGGCCGGATCGGTCTCGTCAGATTCGCCGTAGGTCTTCCCCGTGAGCCGGGAGACGGACTCCATGATCTCCTTGAAGGGGTCGGCCTCGTAGACGTTGGTAACACCCTGGAGAATTGCGGCCGTCCGCTCGACTCCCATCCCGGTATCTATGTTCCCGTTCGGGAGCAGGGTGCGGTTCCCCTCTCTGTCCTGGTAGTACTCAGTGAGCACCAGGTTCCAGTACTCGGTGAAGCGGTTGCAGTCGCACGCCGGTCCACAATCGGGCTTGTCGCAGGCGTACTCCTCTCCGAAGTCGTAGTAGAGCTCGGTGCAAGGGCCGCAGGGGCCTTCGTCTCCGGGCGGGCCCCACCAATTCTCCGCTTCGTCGTACCGGACTATCCGCTCAGCGGGCACGCCCATGTCCAGCCAGTATTGATGGGACTCGTCGTCGTCCAGGAATACCGACGCCCATATCCGTTCCGGGGGTATCTTCAGCCTTTCGATGGAGAACTCCCAGGCCCACTCGATGGCCTCTTTCTTGAAGTAGTCCGCTACGCTGAAGTTCCCCAGCATCTCGAAGAAGGTGAGGTGATCGGCATCGCCTACACTATCGATGTCCGTGGCGCGGAAGCATTTCTGGCAGGAGGCGAGGCGGGGTGCGGGTGGAACGGCATCCCCGGTGAAGAAGGGCTTGATCTGGACCACACCGGCGCTGGTCAGGAGCAGGGTTGGGTCGCCGATGGGAATCAGCGATGAGCTGGGCAGCACCACGTGCTTCTTGGACTCGAAGAATCTGAGGTATTCGTTTCGCAGCTCGTCGCTGTTCAATGGGGCACCCGGTTGAAAATTGTAACAATATAGGGCTTACCCGTACGGTAGCCCTTCATGTCGATTTTATGGAAACTTACGCACACTGTCAACGCAGGGGAACCCGTCTCACGTTGACACTTTCGAAGGGTGTCTGGTAGTCTGGATTTATCGGGCCATTCCTCCTCTAGAACCGATGCCCGACAGGAGCGGCGCCGGGACGTGGTGGTGCAGCCAGACCACCGGGCCGAGAGCTTGAACACCAGTTTCGAGACCTACCGAAACTCCCCATGTTCATGTTCCCCGGCTTCGCCGTGAACCAGTCCCGCGGAACGAGGACCAAAGTAGGTGGGAGCGTTAGCCAAGTGCCAGTTTCATACTCCGACAAAGCGGTACGGCAGGACTCTCTTTCAGCTGTCTGCGAGCGGCTCCTGGACCTGCGCAACTTGGTCCTGGTGAGCAACCGGGGACCAGTCGAGTACTATCTGGACGCCGATGGCGAACCCCTGGCGAGGCGCGGCGCGGGCGGGTTGGTGACGGCGCTGGACCTCCTGTGCCGGTACGAAGGCCTCACCTGGATAGCCAGCGCCATTGGGGAGGGAGACCGGCGCGTGGGCGAGGAGGCGACGTGGGGAAGAATAAAGTCTCCTCTGTCTGGTCACAAGCTCAGTATCCGGTTCATAAACTCCTCCCGCCAGACGTATCACCAGTACTACAACGTGATCTGCAATCCACTGCTCTGGTTCCTCCAGCATTACATGTGGAACACTCCCTACGCGCCCAACGTTGACCTCGCGGTGCAGGAAGCCTGGGACAATGGATACGTCGCCATGAACCGGGCATTTTCAGACGCGGTGGTCGAAGAGGCCAAGGGCTCGGAGCGAGCGCCCGTGGTGATGCTGCAGGACTATCATCTGTACCTGGCAGGGCGGTTCATCCGTGAGGAGCTGCCCGACGTGGTCCTCCAGCACTTCACCCACATCCCCTGGCCCAACGCCGACTACTGGCCGCTGCTCCCCGCCAAGATGAGACGGGAGATATGCGAAGGCATGTGCGCCGTCGATTTTGTTGGTCTGCAGACGCCCCGGGACGTGCGCAACTTCCTGGAGACCTGTGAGGACTTCCTGCCGGGCACCACCGTCGACTACACAGGCCAGACGGTACAGTACGACGGACGGACCACCAGCGTCAGAGCCTATCCCGCTTCGATCAGCGTCAAGGACTTGAGGAATACAGCGGAGTCGGTCCGAGTACGGGACTACGAGCAGCAGCTAAGGCCCCACTTCGGAGAGAAGACCATCGTACGGGTGGACAGGATTGATCCCAGCAAGAACATCCTGCGAGGCTTCCAGGCTTTCGAAACCTTGCTGGAACGCCACCCTCAGTTCAGAGGTGTAGTGAATTTTGTCGCCTTCCTGGTGCCCTCTCGGTCCGACATAGCGCAGTACGAACGGTACACAGACGAGGTCCACGCCCTGGCAGGGCGAATCAACGGGAAGTACAGCACCGAAAAGTGGCAACCGATCACCATCTACTACGAAAACAACTATACTCAGGCCATCGCCGCCATGCGGCTCTACGACGTCCTCATGGTCAACTCGGTTATCGATGGCATGAATCTGGTGGCCAAAGAGGGTCCGATTGTTAACCGGAAGGACGGGGTACTGGTGTTGTCCGAGGGCGCGGGCGCACATCAACAGCTCTCGGAGGGAGCGCTCTCCGTGGCCCCGGCCGATCTGGAAGGCACGGCCCAGGCGTTGCATACCGCTCTCACCATGTCACCGGAAAAGAGGAGAGAACGAGCGGAGACGTTGGTTTCGTCCATAGAGAAGGCAGACGCGGACGACTGGCTCTACCAGCAGCTCCGCGACGTATATGAGGTTCTTGAATAAATGAAACTGAAAGACCACGTGACGGTAGTCACGGGAAGCAGCCGGGGTATAGGCAAAGCCATAGCGTTGGGGTACGCCCAGGAGGGAGCCAAGGTGGTGGTAACGGCCAGGACTGAGGCTTCCGACCAGAGCAAGCTGCCCGGCACTATCCACCACACCGCCGAGGAGATCAAAGCGGCGGGCGGCGACTGCCTCGCAATCCGCTGCGACCTCAGCAACGAAGATGATGTCGACCAGCTCGTCGATCGGGTGGTGGAGCATTACGGCCGCCTTGACGTTATCGTCAACAATGCCGCAATCATCCTCCACACGCCGGTCGTCGACACGAAAATCAAGCACTGGAGGCTGATGGTAAAGATCAACCTGGAATCTCCGGTTATCCTGTGCCAGAAGGCGATCCCCCACATGATCGAGCAGGGGGGCGGCAGCATTATCAACATCAGCTCCGAGTCGGCCACCGATTACGAAGGGGGCACCCACCTCTACGGGGCCGCGGATGCAGCCATCGACAGGTTCTCCCGGGGTCTGGCCCACGAGCTGAAAGAGCACAACATCGCCGTGAACTCGCTGGACCCGGGAAGGGTGAAGACAGAAGGCGCTCTCTACACCTTCCCTCCCGACACCGATTGGACGGGATGGAAAGAGCCCGCAGAGGTGGCGCCGTCGGCCGTATACCTCGCCGATCCTGCCAACAGGTCCTATACCGGCCAAGTGGTCTGCGCCGACGACTTTGGCACGGCGTGGCCCTAAGAACGAGTGGTGGTCAACCCTAACAACAGCCCCCAGGCTTTCAAAGCGGAAGTTGGAAACACAACCATCCACTACGTGACGGCGGGCTCCGGCGAACCCGTGGTCCTACTCCACGGCCTGGGCACCTCGGTCTATTCCTGGCACAGGAACATCGGCCCTCTTTCTCAACGGTATCGGGTCATAGCTCCGGACCTGCCGGGCCACGGCTATTCGGTCAACCACGATGGCCGATACGAGCTGCCCTCCGCGCTGGAGTTCCTGGACGGTTTCCTGGACCACCTCGATATCTCCCGGGTCAATCTAGTCGGCAGCTCGATGGGCGGATGCATCGCTCTCAGGGCATCGTTGGACCTGCCCCGTCGGGTGCGGAGGTTGGTGCTGGTGAGCAGCGCGGGACTAGGTCGAGAGGTAGCTTATTTCCTCCGCCTGACCGGTCTTCCGGGAGTGGGAAAGCGGTTGTCAAAGCCGAGCCGGAAGAAGACTTTGTGGTCCTTGAAACGCCTTGTCTACGATCACTCGTTGATTACCGATGAATTGATCGACGAGTGTCACCGGTATCGAGCGATGTCCGGCGCTAACCACACCACCGCCAAGGTCCTTCGCTACGGCGTCGACGTGCTGGGCCAGAAGGACCGGGTTATCATGTTGGACCGCCTGGGGGAGCTCGACATTCCGGTGCAGATCGTCTGGGGAGCGCAGGACCGGTTCATTCCGCTGAGGCACGGCTACGCCGCCCTTGAACGTATCCGAAATGCCAAGCTCCACATTTTCGACCGGTGCGGTCACTGGCCCCACATGGAGAAGGCCGATGCCTTCAACCTCACGGTCTCGCAGTTTCTGGACGAGAGCGGGGCGGAAGAGGACGCCGTATCCACGACGGCGGCGTAGTCCCTCCATTCGTCTCCGGTCCAATTTCAACGAGAGGCCCGGTATATAGTGACGGTATGGGCCTCATCAACAAAGTCGTAATCCCAGCGGCGGGTCGGGGGACCCGGTTCCTACCAACGACCAAGGCCGTGCCCAAGGAGCTGATTCCCCTCTTGGACAAACCAGTGATCCACTACGGGGTCGAAGAGGCGGGAAACTCCGGTATCACTCAAGCCATCGTGGTCACGTCTACCGGTAAGGGGGCTATCGAAGAGTATTTCAGGTCCAACCCGGACCTGGAAGAGCTGCTCAGGGACAAAGGCCGCATTGAGCTGCTGCAAGATGTCCAAGAGGCATCGAGTCTGGCCGAGATGCAGTACGTGATACAGGAGGAGCAGCTGGGTCTCGGCCACGCTATCCTGGTCGCCGCCGATGCCGTTGGCAAAGAGCCTTTCGCCGTCCTTCTTCCCGATGATGTCATTCCCGGTGAGGTGCCTGTCCTCAAGCAGATGCTGGACCTGTACCGGCGTTACGAGGCCAGCATCGTCGCTGTTGAGAAGGTCACTCCCGAGCAGGTGTCGGGATACGGCATCGTGAGTCCAGAAGAGGAAGTAGCGCCCGGCTTCTACAAGCTGAACGGGCTGGTCGAGAAGCCAAGTCTGCAAGATGCACCATCGGACCTGGGTATCGTCGGCCGGTATGTCTTCACCCCCGCCATATTCGATGCACTAAGGGAAACGAGACCCGGTGCCCTGGGCGAGCTCCAGCTAACCGATGGCATGGCCAACCTTCTGAAATCAGAGCCGCTCTACGCCTACCAGCTCCAAACCGTCCGCCACGATGCCGGCACTCCCCTGGGCCTCATCAAGGCCTCGATACAGATGGGGCTGAGAGACGAAGCCATCGGCGGAGGACTGCGGGAATTTCTGGATAGCATGCACTGAGTTGGCCCCATCCCGGCGCAGAACACCCAACGGTCCCTCGGCTTCATGACGGCGGTCTGCGCCCTCGATCTTGATCAACGGACACGTAAGTCTCGATGACTGATAAATCCGAAAAAGCTTCCCTCTGGAAACTGATCAGGTCGCGCAACTTCAGCCTGCTGTGGGGGGCCGGAGGTCTATCTGCCATCGGCGACCAGTTCGATCTGATTGCGTTCCCTTGGCTGGTGCTGGTTGTCACCGGAGACCCCCTGGCGATTGGCCTTGTCATAGCGGTGGGCAACATTCCCACTTTCTTCTTCTTGCTCTTGGGCGGGTCGCTCGTCGATCGGTTCTCACCGCGCATCATGATGCTGACCAGCGACGGCATACGGGTTGTGCTGTGTGCATCTCTGGCCGCTCTGATCCTGACCGATATCACCTACCTGTGGCTTATATACCTGTTCGCGTTACTCAAGGGAATCACGGACTCCTTCTACTATCCCGCACATTTTGCGATACTGCCGCGCATAGTGCCTATGGGCCTGTTGCGACAGTCCAACGCCGTTGTGCTTACAACGACCGAGCTTAGCAGCTTCATAGGCCCTGCGCTGGCCGGCGGCCTCATAGCGTTGTTCAGCGGCGGCCCGGCCTCCGCGTCCAGCGCGGACAAGACCGGCATAGGGCTGGCGTTCGCCGTGGCGGTAGTCCCCTTCGCGGTCTCGGCGCTGATGCTTCTGCTGATGCGAATGAATGACTCCGGCCCCGAAGTATCCAGCAAAGACGTAGAGGGGACTGGGGTGCTGGCGTCCATTGGGCAGGGGCTTCGGTACGTGGGCGCAGACGGAGCTATGCTCGCTGCTTTCCTGCTCATCGCCGGGGTGGACCTTCTCATAGAAGGGCCGCTGATAGTGGGACTGCCGATTCTGGCGGATACTAGGCTTGCGGAAGGCGCGTTGGCATTGGGAGTCATCACTTCCGCATTTGCCGGAGGATCGGTACTCGGCGCTGTCCTGGCGGGTACACTACCCGCACCGGGTCGTGGACTGGGGCCCATCTTCGTTATACTCACCGCTCTATCCGGCTTGCTCATGATGCCTGTCGGGTTTCTGGGAGCGATGTGGGCGGCGGCGGGCATCGCGTTGGGGATTGGGTTGACGGCAGGACACGTGGACATCTTGTTCACGTCGTGGCTTCAGGGCCGCGTGCAGCGGGCGATGCTGGGCCGGGTGATGAGCCTGCTGATGGTCGTAACGGTTGGACTATCGCCTATCTCTATCGCGGCTTCGGGTGCGCTGATAAGGCTGAGCCTGGAATGGGTAATCTTCGGCGCGGGCGCCCTGATGGCGATGTTCACCCTCGCCCTGGGCCTGCGGCGTGAAATACGCACGATAAGAATGACCGAGAAATAGACCAACTGCCCCGTCGCTCGCAACGACGGCGTTGTCATTGCGAGCTCCGACTTTGTCGGGGCGTGGCAATCTAGCCAGGTTTGGCCGAACGGGGTTTTCGGCACTCAGTTAGTACTGAGAGACGGGCTCGGGGAGTGATTACTGGTACCGGGGCACCCGATACGGCTACCGGCTACTTCCCCACCTTCAGTATGGACATGAAGGCCTCCTGGGGAATCTCCACGTTGCCCACCCGCTTCATCCGCTTCTTGCCCTCGGCCTGTTTCTCCAACAGCTTCCGCTTGCGGGTAACGTCGCCGCCGTAGCACTTGGCCAGAACGTTCTTCCGAAGCTGCTTTATCGTCTCCCGGGCGATTATCTTGTTGCCGATGGCAGCCTGGAGGGGCACGTCGAAAAGCTGGCGAGGAATCAGGCTGCGAAGGGATTGGACCAGCGCCCGGCCCCGGTGGTAGGCCTGCTCCGAATGCACGATGAGCGATAGTGCGTCCACCGGCTGTTCGTTTACCAGGACGTCCAGCTTGACCATCTGTGCTTTCCTGTACTCCAGGAAGGTGTAGTCCAAGGTGGCGTACCCCCGGGTGCTGGACTTGAGGTGGTCGTAGAAATCGACCAGCATCTCCGATAGAGGCATCTCGAACTCCAGCACAACCCGTCGTTGGCCCTGCGCTACTGAGTCCGTATGGCCTGCCCCCAGGTAGTCCATCTTGGCGTAAACGCCTCGCCTGGCTTTCACCAGCTCCATGACCGGACCGATGTACCTGTCCGGCGTGACGATGCTTAGCTCCAGCCACGGCTCCTCTATCGATTCGATCTCCTGGTGGGGCGGCATATCGGCAGGGGACTCTATGATCCGCTCACCGCCCGTGTCCAGGTTCAGCTTGTAGGCTACGCTGGGAGAGGTGGTGATAAGGTCCAGCCGGTACTCTCTTTCCAACCGCTCCTGTACTATCTCCATGTGGAGCAGCCCCAGAAACCCACAGCGGAATCCGGGACCCAGCGCCCCGCTCTCTTCGGGTTCGTAGACCAGCGAGGCATCGTTGAGGGTCAGCTTGTCCAGCGCCTCTCGCAGCATCGGGTAGTCGTGGGTATCGACGGGATACAGACCGGCGAACACCATGGGTTTCATGGGCCTGTATCCGGGCAATGGCTCCAAGGCGGGGGTGTCATCGCTGGTAATGGTATCTCCAACGCGACAGCGGGCCACGTCTTTCAGTCCTGTAGCTACACCACCCACTTCCCCCTGCCCCAGGGCGTCGACTTCCTCGGTCCGGGGGCTGAACACCGAGACCTCCAGCCCCTCGAAGCGGACCCCATTGGACATGACCCTCAACGCCTCTCCCTTGGAGATCCTACCGTCGAACAGACGGACGTGTGCAACGACGCCTTTGTAGGGATCGTACTTGGAATCAAAGATCAGCGCTCTCAGGGGAGCCACGCCATCGGTCTCGGGGGGAGGTATACGCTCCACTATGGCATCCAAAATCTCCTCGGTGCCGAGGCCATCCTTCGCCGAGGCGAGAATCACCTCGTCTCGGGAGTACCCCAGCGCCTCCCCGATCTCGTCTATCACCCGGTCCGGGTCGGCATTGGGCAGGTCTATCTTGTTGACCACGGGGACGAGGTACAGGTCCTGGTCCAAGGCCATGTAGACGTTAGCCAAGGTCTGGGCCTGAATGCCCTGGGAGGCGTCCACCACGAGGATGGCGCCTTCGCAGGCGCTCAGACTGCGGGATACCTCGTAGCTGAAGTCCACGTGGCCCGGCGTATCGATGAGGTTGAGCTCGTAGGACTGGCCGCCGTTGCTGCGATAGTTCAGCCGTACCGCCTTGGCCTTGATGGTGATGCCCCGCTCCCGCTCCAGGTCCATATCGTCCAGGAGCTGCTCCCGCATCTCTCGCGGGGCAATGGCCCCGGTGTATTCCAGAAGCCTATCCGCCAGGGTGGACTTGCCGTGGTCTATGTGGGCAATTATGCAGAAGTTTCGGATGTACTTCGGGTCCATATTGGACAAGGCGTTAGTCTTTAGCTTCCCGGCGTCGCAGCCGTTTTCACCTGGCTCTTGAACGCGGGCATGACCTCTTCACCGAACCGCTGCAGCTGCTCCACAATCACCGCTTGGGGAGTGCCGATGCCGTGGCCCACGTGAATCTCTTCCAGGCCGGGGTACTGCTCCTGCACCCGCATGAGCTTTTCGATGATCATCTCCGGAGTGCCACAGAGCCACTCGCCGGCCTTGGCCGCTCCCTCTATACCCGGCAGACCGGCTGCCGGGGCTGCTTTAGGGTCGCCCAGCTGCACGATCTGCTCGTCGGACAGACCCCGCACCATGTTCAGGGGGGCGAACATCTTCATGTCCTCGAAGTAGTACTTCTCCGCTTCCCGTATCGCCTTCTCTTCCGTCTCGGCGATGTGGAAGGAGAAGCCGAACACGCTATCACCTCCCAGCTCCGTCTCCCGACCATGCTGGGCCAGGGTCTCCTGCCAGGATCGGGCCACGTTCTCGCTGGCGCCGCCGGGGGCTACACCGCCGCCGATGATCGCCTTGATACCGTGCTTGGCCATGAAGTTCAAGCCCCTGGGACTGGCGCTGACCACGGGCTGATAGCAATCGACGGGCAGGGTGCGCGGCCTAGGCACCAGGGTGATCTCTTCCAACTCGTAACCCCGGTAGGGGACCTTGGGCGGGATCTCATAGTGCTTGCCGTGGTGGGAGAAGCTCTGCTCGTTGAAGGACTTGAATATCAGGTCCACCTGCTCTTCGAACAGCTCACGGTTCGCATCCTGGTCCAGCAGGGGGTTGCCGAAGACCTCGACTTCCCGCGTATGATAGCCCCGTCCCACGCCGAAGATCACACGTCCCTTCGTGAGGTGGTCCACTATGGCGAAGTCCTCGGCCAACCGCAGCGGATGCCACATGGTTGTGATGTTGAAACCGCTCCCCACCTTGATGTTCTTGGTGCGGTGGCATATCTCCATGGCGAACAGCATTATGTTGGGGATGCACTCGTAGCCCTCCCGTTGGAAGTGGTGCTCCGCCAGCCAGATAACGTCGAACCCCATATCGTCCATGCACTTTGCCATGGCGAGGGTCTTATCGAAGATCGTCGCCAGGTGATCATCGGAGAACCACCTATCGTTGACCGCGGTGCCTTCGAGACCGACGTTGTCCATGTCCACGTGCCCTGCGAATAGACTGCCAAACCTGGTAATCATCTCTTACCTCCCTTTCTTAGGCCCAGCCGCCGAATACTGCGTGACCGGCCCTCATCCAGAAACAATCGGCGTCTTTGAACCCGGCCTCTCTCATCCAGACCAGCTGGTCCGCCAACCTGGAAGGCTGGTCGAACTCGTCGGGTACTTCGACGTCATAGAAGTTCCATCCGTCGTCTCGGAAGAAGTCGAAAGCCTTCAGCTCGCCCGTCTTCTCCATGCTTTGAGCCCGAACGGCCCGGTACCACTGCGCGGCGAAGACGCCCTTGGCTTCTTCCGACATCGGCTCCGCCAGGTCCATCACGATGAACGCTCCGCCCGGCTCCAGCCGGGACGCTATGTCCCGAAACAGCTTGCGCTTTCCCTCGGCGTCCAGGTGGTGCACGATCAAAGAGGCCAGGACGCATCGCAACGCGCCGGGCAGCTCCTCTCGCCAGTCGTCGTCAACCAGCTCAAAGTGGGTTACCTGGAACCGCTCCCCGAAGGGAGCAAGCATCTCGTTCAGCCTTCGGCGCATCATCGGCGAGCCGTCCTTCGCCAGGTACCGGCAGTTGGGGTAGGCCTGCAGAACGGCCCGGGCCAGCGTTCCGTCCCCGGCGCCCAACTCAACGACGGTGAAGGCCTCGTCGTGCCGGGCTGGTATCAGGCCCGTTATCGTATCGATCAACTCCGGCCGGGAGGGCACGAAGATGTCCGCCTGATCGACGAACACCTCGGAGGCGTCTTCGTCCCAGCCCTGGACCTGCACTGTATTTGTCTCTTCGCTCAACCTGTTTACCAATTTC
The DNA here is from genome assembly GCA_965197645.1 of Dehalococcoidia bacterium. Taxonomy (GTDB): domain Bacteria; phylum Chloroflexota; class Dehalococcoidia; order Plut-88900; family Plut-88900. The sequence continues at coordinate 3,171,044 of OZ240219.1, forward strand.
TAACTTAGGCGTAAGAACGATATTGCCATTGACCCGACCTCTTCTAGTGGGCCGGCGAGAAGGAGGATGGGACCATGATCTTGTTCTGCATCACGTTGATGAACTCGCCCGTATTCGGGGGCCATGCGCCCGCGTCGATCGCCGCTTGCCGGATTCGCGCCCTCTCCTCCAAGCTCTCGTAGGGCCAGATGTGGATCAGCTTGGAAAGGGTTCCCAGGTCGGTGTATCCGCAGGCGAAGCACTTGGAGTACTCCTCCCGCCCGGGGATCTTCTCGCCCCACCGTTTCATGATCTCCGGCATGGTCCCCGGTGCACAGTTGTACATCCGCATTTCGTATACATGTCCATAGTGACCCGGCTCGATGGGGCTCATGAACGGCGCCGGCACCATTATCTCCGATTCCTGCTGTACTATCAGGTGCCCATCGTTGGGCGGCCAATGGGGGTCCTTCATGGCCGCCTCGCGCACCTCGGTCCGGTGTTTCAGGTCGTCGTAGCCCCACATGTGAATGATCTGGTTCAACGGGCCGATCTCCGTGTGCCAGCACCCCGCCAGCTTGGAGTATTTCTCCCGATGGGGCAACGCCTCGGCGAACTCCTTCTCGAACTGGGGCATCGCTCCCGGTTGCAGAATATATGACCTGATTTCGTATAGCATTTCTTCCCTCCAGCTGCGCTAGTTTGAGGCCAAGGGCATGATCTTCGTGGCGAAGAGTTCCATCTCCGAGAGTTGGGCGTCTACCGTTTCTCCGAAGAAGGGGAACATCATAGTCTGCACGCCCACCTCGTCGAAGGATTTGATGTCGTCCGCCACCTGTTGAGGGGTGCCTGTGAACAGGCTTCGTTCGCCTTCGGGGCCCTTCTCAACTTCATGCGGATTGTAGGTGGCGGGATAGTAGGCTATGCCAATCTCGTCCGGGTCTCTGCCGATCTTTTCAGCGTTGGCCCGTATGCGAGACCTGTATTCTACCAGCCGCTCCTTCGTGTCCACCGGAAATCTGGGGTTGTTGCCGATGGGGAACCAAGCATCTCCCAGCCGGGCGGTCCGCCGCAGCGCCGGCGGACTCTCGCCGCCGACCCACAGAGGAGGGTGCGGCTTCTGCACCGGTTTGGGCTCGAAGTTTATGTCCGAGAAACTGCAGTACTTCCCATCGAAGGTGGGGTTGTCGCTGGTCCAAAGCTCCTTGAACGCGGCGAGATACTCGTCGCTTATGGCACCCCTCTCCTCGAAGGGAGGTGATCCCAGGGCTTGGAACTCCTCCTCCATCCATCCCACGCCGCAACCCAGTATCAGGCGGCCGTTGCAAAGCACGTCAATCGTCGCCAGAATCTTGGCGGTGAAGATGGGGTCTCGATAGGGAAGGACCATGACCGCCGAGACCAGCTTTGCCTTGGACGTCTGCCCTGCCAGAAAGCTCATCGTCGAGAGCATCTCCAGGCAATCGGTGCCGCCGGGCCACGCGCCCGAGTCGTTATAGGGATAGATAGAGTCGATCGTTTTCGGCATCACAAGGTGGTCGCTGACGCTGATCAGCCCGAAGCCCATCTCCTCGCCGCCCCTGGCGACGGCCGCTATGTTATCGGGAGTCGCTACTGGGCCGCTGTCCGGGACGCCGAATCCGAATTCCATTTTCTTATCCCTTCTGGTCGGCTACATATACCGGGATGTACCCAAGCTTCCTACGCTGCACCGGTTTTCTGGAGGGTTCTTGATGAATGTTAGCTGGTGCGGAAGGTGGGACTCGAACCCACACGCCCGAAGGCACATGATCCTAAGTCATGCTCGTCTGCCAATTCCGACACTTCCGCCGGCGGATGATGGCCGGTAGACGTAATCCTACCATACCGAGCCTGTTTTAGAATGCCCCATCGAGATAGTGCAGAGGAATCCTTTCCTCTACTCTTCATACCACCCCGATCCAAATATCAGCCCATCATAGAGCACTGCCCAAGTGTGCTTCTGCCGGTCATCCCCCGTTTCAGGATTCAACAGCACGTAGTCAACCCAACGTCCCGACTCGGTGGCGCCCAGCAGGTCGTCACCGTAGAAGTAACCGGTGGCATCGACGCGAAGGGCAGGGTCCCGGCCTCTAAACATCGGGTTATGGTGGGATATGGTGTAGCCGTTCTCGTCTACGATGAAGACGTACCACTGGCCGTCCACGCTCTCCCTTGTGTTGTAGTAAGCGACTGTGGCATCGCGGCCGATGGCAGTGTAGAGGTTGATGGCCCTCGTCACGAAGTCCTGCGTGTATGAGGGTGCGTCGTGCTTACCGGCCGCCTGCTCATACCAGCCTGATCCAAAGGTTATACCGTCATGTTCAACCATCCAGGAGTGCTTGGCCTCGAAGCCCCCGGTGGCGGGGTTAGCGAAGGTGTAGCTGAACCACTCACCATCCTCATCGGCCACTGCAATTACCGCTTCTCCGGCGGGATAGTCGTTAGGTCCGATGGCCTCCGAGGCGGGCCGGCCGACTAGGTCCGGGTTGGCGGCGTGGGCCAGCATCGTGTCATCGTCGAGGATGAACATGTACCACTGGCCATCAATGCTCTCATCGGTGTTGTAGTAGGCGACGGTATCTTCCAGGCCCAGGGCGTTGTAGAGGTTTATGGAGTTCGCCACGAAGTCCTGCGTGTATGCTGGAGCGTCGTGCTTGCTGGTTAACGTCTCATACCAACCCGATCCAAAGGTCAAGCCGTCATGTTTGACCATCCAGGAGTGTTTGGTCCCGGCGGTGCCCGAGACCCTGTACTCGAAGGGGTAGCTGAACCATTCACCATCCTCATCGGCCACTGCAATTACCGCTTCTCCGGCGGGATAGTCGTTAGGTCCGACGGCCTCCGAGGCGGGCCGGCCGACTAGGTCCGGGTTGGCGGCGTGGGCCAGCATCGTGTCATCGTCGAGGATGAACATGTACCACTGGCCATCAATGCTCTCATCGGTGTTGTAGTAGGCGAGAGTGGCATCGAGACCTTCCGAGTTGTACTTGTTGATGGCCGCTTTAACAAAGTACTTGGTGTACTCGTCGGGCTCCCACTTGGGAGGTACGGTCGCCTGCGCCTGCTGCTGCTCGATGATGTCTGCGATGGCAGCCTCATCTATGGAGGCGGATTCTCCCGGAGGCCCCGCAGGTCCAGCGGGTCCGGCTTTTCCCTGGCAGGCGGCAACCAGCAGGACAAGAACGAGGATCGGGACTATCACGAAAGGTGCTCGCATTATCGCTCGTTGAGTTTGGGCGGTCTTTGTCTAGGCCTTGAGCGGCCCCACATGATCGGGAGCAATTGGGGGAGTATCTCCCGCATAACCAACGCAAGACTAGCCCTCTTGGCTGATAAACGGGCCCCCATGCAGCCGTTTGAAAACACCCTTGACTTCTTCGACTAATACGGGTGGCGTATGTTCCAAAACCAGGTGATAGATATCCTCATCTTCGGGACTATCAGATGTCGTAACGTATAAGCCCTCCGGGACGTATTCCAGAAAGTACGCTCTTAACGCCGATAACCACGCTTCTTCACCCATGACATCTCGCAGCCTCAACAAGAAATGCTGGCCCATCGCATACTTACACGTGTCCCATAATGGGCCACCTCCCAAATCGTTCAAGTCTTGAAGAGTTTGGAGTCCATTTTCTGCACAATAGTCCGGAAACTCTGTGGTCGGGATATTCCCATCGTTGTTAATGAAGTCCCTGATTACATGAGCGCAGCCCTCATTAAACCACGCTGGGCCTGCATTACAATAGTAGTGGGCTGTTTCATGGAACATGGTCGATGCCTCCACGTTCCCACGAAACGAATCAAGAAACATTATGATACCTATATGTCGACCCCGGGTTCCTGGCTCTAAGACGTAGAGGATCACGTTCTCTACGGGAAATGGAATCGACCAGAACTCCTCGGATCCTCTCACGGCTCGTTCCATCGTAGCAAGGGTGTTCTGGGGACTAAACTGGTGGTAACCCACCACCCATAGATTCACAGGGCCTGCCAGGGGCAGTTCTATAGCCTTAGTCTCAATGGTGTAGGGGTCGCCGAGTCGGTCTTCCTCTGAGGTAATTGCGGCGATCAGATATACCCGCTCTTTTCGATCCAAGCCGTCAGCGATCCACGGTTCCATAAACAAGCGATTAAGTCGGTCTGGGTTGTGTGTTTCCAAACCGGTCTGCACACTGAATGAGGGGTGCTCACGAAGATTGCCCAGAGATTGGATGAGGCTGAGGTCAAGGACGCCGGGAGGATACTTGATTAGCCCCAAAATCTTCCTAGCCATCTGAGGATCGGCTGAATCGGTATCAGGTGAAATCGCTATATCCTTCAAAGTGTTAATGCCAAACAAGACCTCCAAGAATGTCACGCCGTCCGTCACCCAAGGTGATGCAGCCAGCTCCATGGCAAAATCGGGCTGGTTCCAATAAACCAATTCGTAGAGGCGGCCAACCGCGCTGGTCTCCCATCTGTCTATGTTGTCGGCCAACCACGGAAAGCGGAGTAGGAGTCTCGCCAATTCAGGCGCATTCTCGTCTAGAAATCGCATATACTCGAGAATACTGGTTTCATTGATAACAAGCTGCTCGTCAAATATCCAAGACCATGCCAGTATCGTTTTAGCCAATTCCGAATTGTTATTGTCAATTCTCTGTAATGCTTCGAGCGCTCTCCACTCTGTGTAGGATGGATCTGCAGTGAAGTCAGTGATGCCATCCCGGTACCAACTGGTTGCCTCAACCAGTTCCATTAGCGGAGGGGTTTGTATGAAAGCTTCTGAGAACGCATAGAGCGTAACGATGTACATAGATTCGTCTTCCGTAATGTCGGCATAGGAAAAATCGGTAACGGCCAGGAGGACCTCGGCATGGTCGATAGTGCCGCTTTCATCGATATCGTATTGATCTAAAAGATTGTCCTCAATGAAGGGGTTCGACCCCTGGGGAGCAGCGAAGGTGGCGATCCAGAAGTCGGGTGATCGATTCTGGTCTGCGATAGCTCCGAGCTTCTGCAACAGTAGAGTCTCAGCTTCGTCCAAGCCATCGTCTAACCACGTCCTTCCCACCACGGCGTTGAACACGTCACTATCACGAGACGCTAGAGCACCCAGAGCGCCCACCTGTGGCACATCGACGTCTTCCACAGTTTCCAGGAAGGGCATGGAAAGAATCAGCAGAGCCGCCTCTTCGCTACTCTCTGTAAGTGCTAGAAGCCCCTCTACTACCAAGATTTCATGTTCGCCGAGGCCATCCGCCACCCAGGGCTTGTCGACGGTGGTTCGGAAGAGGTCCGGCTGGTCCGCCGCTATACCCGCTAGAAGCTCCACGGCACCGGCGTCGACCTGTCCATGTGTATCCAAGAATGCCAGTCCTACAAGGAGTTGCCCGTCAGATTCGTTGCGGACTACGAGCTCTCGAATTCGCAGAATGACGGAGGACTCCAATTCATCCACGCCATCCCTGACCCACGGCTTGTCCGTGAGGGCAGGATAGGAGTCCAAACCAACCGAGGCTTCGATGTCCACCAAGCCCTGGACGGCTTGTTGTTCGGCATCGTCTATGCCATCGGCGACCCAGACCAGGGACGTGATGGCTGACGCCAATGTGGGCCTGTTCTGTTCCAGCCAGCGGCCGTTCGTGAAGGCTCGGAGAGAGAACGAAGCAACCGTTGGGATAGCCGAGGGTGTAGCTGTAGACGTCTTAGTCAGCGTAGGAGTTGGCGTAGCGGAGAGTGTAGGCGTGCGCGTGGGGAAGGGCGTTTCGGTTGGAGTGGATGAGGGCAGCGGTGTTGGAGTGCTGGCTGGCGTCGGAGATGGAGTTGGGGACGCTACAGATACTGGCGCTGGGGTCTGAGCAGGACTCGACGTAGTCCCAAGGTCACACGAAAGTAGCGACGCGGCTGCTAGGGCCGTAAGCAGGCCAGCCCATACTGCCCGATGGATTCTCTCCTGCGAACCAAGAAAGCGAGGCATGTGAGGGGTAGCCCTCCTGTAGAGACATCTTTCAACATTCCAGCTTGAACTTCAAGGTGAAGATTCTTGTGATCCAATTGACACGCACTCAGGCTGAGGGGACTCAGGGTCAGGAGAATCAGGGTCTGAGGAATCATCGTCGATGGGTATAGCCAGCGTGATGTCCACGTTGTTGTCCTTGTCGATGATGACCTGTTCCACGAGCATCTGGAGATAATCGTGACGTTCCTCGGAGGTCAACTCGTCCAGGCCCTGGCCGAACTCTCTCGCCCAGGCTAGGACCTCCTCCATCAGTCGCCGCTTCTCAGTTCCACTCGCCTCCTGAGCACGGTAATCGTCCAGCTTCGCCCTGGCGCTCTCAAGCCGCTCGGTGATGAACCTGCGCTGGAGGTCGAGTTGGGCCTCGGTGATCTTCCCCGACACGAACAGCCTGATGGCGCGGTCCTCTTCCATCTGGATGCTTCGCAGGTCTCGCTCGGCCTGGGCGATCTCCTCCTCCATTCCGCCGCCCTCCTGAGAATCGAGGGTGGCGATACCGGCGACGATCAGGTCGGGGTTCTGGAGTACCCGCTTCACCTCGCTCCATATCGGCTCCTCCAACTGCTCCGCCCGGATGTAGGGCTTCTCCCGGCAGCGCAGGCGCATACCCTGCATCCCGTTGCACATGTAGTAGCGGCGGGGGGTGGTCAGGTCGTAGGTGTAAGCCTTGCCCTTGCGAACGCTGGTGGTTGTCCAGGAGGACCTCGTATGGAAGTTGCGGCCGCACTCGCCGCATTTCAGCAGATGCTGCAACTGGTAGAGCACCTTAGTGTTCCTCCTGGCCTTCGTGCTCCGCTGCTTCTTCAGCTTCTGCGCCCGTTCCCAGGTCTTATCGTCGATCACCTGCGGGACCGGAATCTCAATCCAGGTGTCCTTGGGCTGGTCGTATACCTTCATGCCGTCCTCAGTGGCGACGTGGCGGTACTTGCCGTAGACCCAGGAGCCCGTGTAGGTGGCATTCCCCAGAATGTGGTGCACGCGGGACTGAAGCCACGTCAGCTTGCCGGTCTGTGTGGGAACCTCCTCGTCGGTCAGCCGCACGGCAATGGAGTAGGCCCTCATTCCCTCATGGACGTACATGTGGAAGATGCGGCGGACGACCTCCGCCTGCTCCTCAACCACCTCGGGCCTGCCGCCTTCCCCGATACGGTAACCGTAGGGGAGGCCGCCGGTGGGCACCCGTCCCTGCTTGGCAGTCCCCCGCTTGCCCATAGTGGACCGCTCCCGGAAGTTGTCCAGTTCAATCTTGCCGATGGCCGCCATGAGTCCGAAGGTCTTCATGTCGATGGCGTCCAAGACGGCTTCGAGCCGAATCTGATGGGCCTCGACGACCTCCATGAGTGCGGCGGCGGGGTACATGCCCCTGCTGAGGCGGTCGGACTTCCAGCACACGATGGTGTCGAAGCGTCCCTGCCTGGCGTCGGCCAGCATTCTTTGGAACTCGGGGCGCTTCTTCGACCAGCCCCTGCCGACCTCCTGGTAGCGCGCGGCGATGGTCAGCCCCTTGCTCTCGCAGTAGGCTTCCATGTCGCCTGTCTGCTCGGCGATGGAAGTCTTGTCCTCCCCATCCTGGCTCTTGTCTGAGACGCGGGCGTAGATGGCCGCCCGGTTCGCCTCCGTCCTCCTCTTGGTGGTTCTCGCCATGACTCCTCCTCTCTCGAATCCTCTGAAAGCAAAAAGGCCCGCCTCCTGTCGGGAGCGGGTCTGCGAGTAGTACAATCTATTCGCATCACCTGTTACCGCAGGTGGCGCCACGACCCGGGGTGTTAGCGCACCGCCGGGTCAACTTCTGCTTCGCATTATACCCTCCAGGCCAAAGTCCGGTCAAAGCGATGTGCGGTAACAGAGTCAGTGACAGGGGAGGACACATAGGTCTGAAATGAACGGAGTCAACAGCCCTCGCTCACATGGCCACTGGCCCACAACAATGTCACAGTCATCGGACAACCTGCCAGTTATAGCAAGCCTTCCTCTGCGGCTTTGGCCAACCAATAGTCTGCGTGCTCTCTAGTGAAAAACAATGACACTGGGGTCTGACGCTGAGGAGGTCGGATAGTGACGACCTTGCCTTGAATAGAATTGGACACGCCATTGTCTGAGTTGAACATCAGCCTGCGGTTGCTCGCCTGGCCCAAGACTCTAGTGACCTCAGTCCGAGTAACGGCATCGCCAAGTGCGCCATGGTGGTAATGACATAGCAGGAGGATATTACCTGCATGGCGTGCTCCACCAGCGTTAACGTGATCGCAATGTTGCGCTTCCATAATCCGGCGTCGGTTTTCGGAGTCCTCTACATAGCTCGATAGCGGTGCCAGCGTTTTGGGTTCGGCCCAGGCAAGACAGGCTTGGCAATGCCACGCATATTGCTTCTCTTTGAGGTCGGCTATTTGAGCATTCTCATCTGCCGACTGGGGCCGACTACTCTCTCTTCTAGGCTTGCTGACATTTCTGATGACTCCATCACCTTGAGGAATGGGACCGGGGTTAGGAATGTTTTTCGACGGGTCAGGCTTAGGCACTGAATGAATAGCTGATGTCGCCGAAGGACTTGAATCCAAACTATGTTGACTAGTGGTATCGTCAATCTCGCCATCCTCTTGAGGTTGTACCCCGTCTAAATGCTCCAGAGGATAGCGCTCTCTCATCTCCATCTTGTACGCCTGATCAAGCACGGAGCCATAGTACTTCTTGGGCAGTTCGAAGACGTGTTCAGCGACTACGTCGAAGAAGACCCCCCGTAGGTCGGTATCTGATCTGATCCAGAGCGTACCGGACTCTTTGTCGAGCTTCCCATATACTGGTACGGAGAACCTGTACCGCCCTAGCTTATAGATAGCAGTGACAGAATCCGCAGTCCTTATGCCTTGAACACTTGCTAGGCGTTCACGCCAGTTGCTCCTGAGCGCGCTCTCGGAAGTGTCAAGGTCAAGTTTGGCAAGCCGCTTTTGTAGCTGCCTTCCCTTCAGACCAGATTGGAGAGAATCAAGAATCCCCTTAAAATCGAAGTTTGAAGGGAGTAGGTTTTGTCTCCCCGTGCCAACTGCCCCTACTGGGTCCCCCACATAGTCGCTCAGAGTGCGCAGTCCGAGCTCTCGTAGGTGGGCAGTGACCGGCTCCCTTACTCGGCGACTCTCTACGATCGCCATCTCCACGGGGCGCCTCGTTGGATGCCGTCTTATCGCCTCTTCAAGCTCTTCGAAGTCAGGGATTACAACCTTGCTCCTTGTCTTGGTAGCATCCGACTTCGTCACAAGCCGTACTCTGGCTCCGTCGGACTCGATCATAATGAACGGAACCTGAGGAAACTCATCGCTCCATGCACGTGGTCCAGATTGATGATTGATATGACGTAGGATTTGATCAGCATGCCTAGCGACGACGTCAGTATCCTGAGATGCTAGCCACTGGAAGAATCTTCTAGAACTATTGAAGTTGGGTGTCCCACCAACGACACCAACAAGTCCGTACAGCCTTTGCGTTTCAGCATTGATGTCAGTCACTGGCACACGTATCTTCCAGTCGCCCCAGAAATCGCGACTTCCTCGCAACGCAATTTCATTTGGAGAGCGCAGTTTCCCTTCTACCGGAATGCAGGGGACATCAATCAATCCGACGGGTTCTATGCTTTCGCGTTTGGATTGCCTCACGTACTCTTGAAGCCTCGGTACATGTGCATCAAAGCGGGCACCATCCCCTTGAAGGGTGTCAACGATCTGATCCGCAGAGGGAGCAGTCCGCGGTTTCCAGCCATCGATTCGATCCAAAATGCTAATGGGCCGGTCAATGACGTGCTCATCTAGCAAATTAAGACGCTGCAACCCCCCTGCATCTCTTACCAATTCACCAGGATCTCTCAGGCTTCCGCCTTTATCTAAGGCACAGCGGTAATCTTTATCTAGCTCACCGAGGTATTCCTTTAGCCGTGGTGTAGAAGAGGCAAGGACGGCAAGATCTTTCTCAACCTTGTGAAATTCACGTCGTTCATTAGCGGTCAGTTTCCTATCACGGGCAAATCGGTCAATATGCTCTATCAGGAATTCCTCAAACTCCTGAAATGAAGGCGTATGCCTGAAAGTCAGGCGGCCCCTGCCAGCCCTGCTTACAAGGCCAACTTTCAGGAGCTCGCGAGAGGGTCGCACTATTGCGTTTCCCATGACTGACGCGACGCGAGGACTGCGAGGCTCACAAAGACTATCCAATGGCAGTAGGCTACCGTTGGCACTCGGCCACACTGGGAAGTTGGCGGTCCGTATAAGCGTTTGTCGCCGCTTAACGGTTCTCCAGTTGTCGCGGAGCCAAGTCCAAAACGACTTACGCTCCAAAAGTGAAGCCGTCTCAAGCTGGGCTTTATCGAGGTAGTCCTCTAACCTGAATGGTTTGGGCTTCCATGCTCTCTTCCTCAGAAGGCGATGGCCTTGCAATTCTGGATGGAGGAGGGGCACATACTCTTGCTGACCGAGATTCGGCGGCAGGTTTACAGCGCTGAACATCCCTACTAGCGGTCGTGCCCTAGACCTTTCGTCGGGTAGGTAGGTGTTCTGTATGACTTCCGATTCAGATTCCAGTTTATCTCTTTGAATAGTCTCGTATAGGACATCCAAGTAGACCTTGGCGACTGATGGGTTACCGAGAGCTGCCTGCCATTCAAACTTGTCCTGCCAAGGAAAGTAATTGGCTTCCAGTTTAGGCTGTAGTCGTTCGGCAACATCGTTTTCGTCAAAAGTGATCACATCCGTCTTGTTGACCAGACAACTCAAAATAGGGCCAGGAACGGTCCTGTTGATTTGGTCTTCTTCCCCTGGGCAAATCTCCGAGAGCAGAGGGGCAATTCGCTCTTGATCCCATGTGAACATCGGCAAGACGACTCTACGAAGAGTGCCAGCCGATATCTTCCTGGGGCCTAAGGCAATCCGCCTAATGCGCTTTGATACTTTTGACACCCTGTCTGCAAGTGGTAACGCTCGTCTGTCGATTGTGCGCTCTACAAGGTCATTGAGCGTTTCATCTTCTGCATCACCAGGACTGGCCATGTAGAGCTCCATCGCCCTTCCACCATGACGTTGGAGCAGGTAGCTAGACATGATATCCACAAGCGCGTCTTTGCACGCATCGTCAATATAGGCGTTCAGGGAATTCATATGGCTGGTGCCGTGTCTCCCAGCATCAGAAATGTACGGACCTGAGAAGTGGATGCCCACGCCGGTAAGTGAGGCGTCCGAAGTGCCGTCATATCCTATCGGGTACCTCCGAACTCCTTTGGCTGACTTAGGCATGCCTCTCTTGTCTGTGAGCCACGCTATCTCCGCTAAAAAGGATTTCCTGTCCCTAAAGAAGAAGTCTGGTATCTCTGGCCGCTTTCCCGCAGGGAACGGTAGCCTGAATACACAGGCCCGTTCGTGGATTACAGTTGAAGGAACGCGGGGTGCCTTCGAGGAAGTGTCACATTCCCTACTGAATACGCCAAACCGTCTCTGGCCTCTGCCAGTGACGGTCCGTCCTCTCTTGGCTCGCCAATGAATCTCGACGGACCCCAGAGCATGGTGGCTCAGAGAAAGTGTGTACTGATCACGAAGTCCAGGACGAACTACGCCCAACAGTCTGTCTGGCAAAAGCTCGCATGCATTCCTGAAGAGTCCTTCTAGGGAACTCTCTTCAGGAATCCCAATTGTCAATTCTTCACCCTTCGTAATTACTAGCTCTTGCTTCCGATAAGGAACTTCAATCGAGCACCCGATAGGCGGAGCGCTACCGTCCGGGACCGGCTCCCGAAGTGTTCCTGGCGATGGCTGCTTGTCATAGCCGTCCTTGTACAGGGTCTGGATCATTCTGAGGCCATCTGATCGCACAATGATTTCATCGCCGAGCCAGAAACACGCCTTTAGGCCGTGGTTCTTGATTCCTATTTGGAACCGTTTGCTTTCAACCTCGACACCCGCACCCATGACAAAGGATAGTCGTCGCCAGCCGTTCTCAGTCACGGGTTCACCGTCTCCACGACAGATTAGTCGGTCAGCAGTGAAGGTGATGGACGTACGCGATGCATTGGCGTCCAAATCATTCTGAATAAGCTCAACTATCAGGTCATCAGAGTGCAAGCCCCTAAGGAACTGCCAAAACTGTGGCTCCGCGTCAAACCTCTGGACGAATTCCGAAACGTACAATGTCAGTTCTCCTCCAACTGTCGCTGTCGAAGAAGTTCGATATTGATACTTTTGATAAGTTTCAGCCGGGCCTCAGTAGAAAGGTTAGACACGTGCGCCAATGCCACAGAGTCGAGGTTTAAGCCTTCCGCAACCGACACGACCCCGTTCTCACAGAGCCGGAACACTCCCCCATCAAATGCCCTATGGCAATATGCACACAGACCAATCCCATTGGCGGGATTTGCTCGATTCTTCACGTCAGTTGAATACCTGCTGATGTGCGCCACATCTAGCACTTCTCTGAGTGTCGTTCCGCAGATTGCACAGGCAAAGCCTTGGCGCAGCAGCACTGTCTGCTTGAAGCGCTCTACGCTGTGCCTCCTCTTGACGAATGACCAAGCATCAGGCACAGAGTAGTCTGGAGCGTCCGGCGGTGCAATCGCTATGCAATGCCGCCGGTATGCCAACTCGATGATACTTGTAAACAAGTCAGGGCTGACTTGTGCTATGGAGCGTGACCAGCCCAACTTGTTCACATCCGTGATCCCCAGTGACGCTCGATTCCTCTTACCCTCAACATTAAATGGGCGAATATCCAGCGAACGAGCGTACTGAACAAAGTCGCCAAGTGTAGCAGTAAAGACACGACTAACTCTGAATTGGCCTTGTTCTGTGGTTTCGGCGGTTCTAGTTGACACCTGGGTAACAATGCCGTGTCCCGCGAAACCGTAACCACCGCCCCGCTTGTCAAGGTACACAAAGGAGTCACCGGGCTTCACCCTAACGGAGTGTCTATTGTCGTAAACATAGGTCTGCCCCGGTTCGTCAGGGTACTGCTCTTGCTCAGATTGCTTGAAAATCCAGAAGGTCACTGTGAGTCCCTCATTTGTTCATGATCCAAGCTATTCTTCCATCAAGCCAATTAATCAACTCAAGCTTTAAGGGGCCAGGAATCCATACAAGCTCGGGGTCAGCTTGTGCCAGAAGCCTATACCTATCGACCAACAGACCGCCGGCTCGATTGCTTTGGCGACGCAACTCTCGCTCATCAAGTGCAAAAGGAAGGGAGAAGGCTTTGTTGGGAGGAGCTGCAAAGTCCACGATCTTCGCCCACTCCTTGATGTTCGGCTCGTTAACCTTCTCTGCCCAGTTCTTTCCGCTTGCGCATTGGGCAAGGTAAACTGGCGTACCGCCACGGGAATCGGGGAAGCGTAGATGCCACACGAGGTCGACCCCCGCATCCTTGGCGTTCAAATCGAGGTAGTCATCGGGATTGCCTTTCCGTTCATCGATGGCCACTGTCAGTTCATCGATGACTGAAGCCAACTTGGTGGTGTTATCCGTGCTCCATCCTGTCTGGAGGAACCTCCAACCACTAAAGCGGGCCTCCATGGCTGCCCTCGTGATGGACTCAAATAGCCTGCCTTGCTCAACATAGTTGGGTCCAAATGTGGTATGCCAGTCCTCGTATCTGGACCCGAGCGATACGACCAAGCAGTAGCTATGGGCAGGAATATCTTGCCAATTCACCCTTCTGGCCATCCACCTGTCTTTGAAGACAATGGGAGCGTGTGATCCCATCCAGGACATGCGTCTCTGGAGAGCCGTCCACGCGGACAACACAAACTCGGATGCGCTGTCTTGATCCTCAAAGACTTGCTCCTGGACCAGATGGTCGACGACGTCGGTTTGGGAGAGTTCTTCCTCCAAGAACAGGTTGGTTGCCTCCAGCCAGTCAAGAAACACGGAGTTTTCCAGGTCTGGATCACGAGCAACCTTCAGGAAATCGCTTGGGTGGCTAAGCATTGTCACCGTCACCCTTCCCTAGTCCGATCTGCTCAGCAATCGATGGGAACTTGGATACAAGCTCCTTTGCGTTTAGAGCCAGCCGCAGCATAGCCGTCTGAATCGGCTCAGAATGCACGTACAAATGCACTTTGCTCAAAGCCAACTCCATTTGAATGCTGGCCTCTTTGAGTTGCGTCTCAATTTCCTCATTCTCGACTCCGGCCTTTTGCAGAGCCACGTCAAAGCTGGGCACAGGCGAAGACCTGAGATACTCGACAGCCTCAGGATTCGACAGAATCTTGGCAAAGCTGCTAATGTACCTGGAATCAGCGAAGAGCGGCCGCTGCTTGTCCGTACCAAACAACCACCTCGCAAAGTCTGACAGATTGTGCTCCATTGCATGTGATACTGGGACCTTGGCTTCAATGGGCTCAACTCCTAGGTCAATACCTAGAAAGGATCGAACACCCCCTTCCCGAAGGGAAAGGAAGAGCACACTAAATCTGCTCTCAAGACCCTGCTCAGATACTTCAATGTCGAGAGACTCAATCTGTTTCACAACGCGGTAGGCGATATAGTTTCTTCGTACTGTATCGGTCTGCATTCCAATCTGTTTACGGACAGTGTCATAGGACATCTCCATATCATCTACCATGCTGGCGATGAACTCTGCCTTTTGTGTTGGGTCCCATTGCTTGATTCCCGTTACGTGCCTAAAGCCAAGGTAAGCTATGACATCTGCGCGCGAGTCAGCAAGGATGTAGGGTATTTGGATGAATAGCTCACTGCTGGGCGTAACGCCTTCTACCAGCGTGCGCCAAGTCCTCGAAGGATGATTGCCGTCAAACGCGCGTTGAAGATACCTCAACGCAGCGATTCGGCGATTGCCCTCCACCACTACTAGTGTGTCAGGCTGGTTATACAGCCCTTCTTTGACGACAATTACAGCTTCTTGTGGCCAGAATCCGTTCTCCAAGAATGAGACGGCCAACTCTTCCAAGTTCCAACCTCGCATTAGCTCCAGGACGCGCTCCTGAGTAGCCAACGGTTCAGCAGCACCGAGGCCCAATCGAGGGTTACGGGGGTCAAGTGAGAGTTGCTCTAAGGAAACAAACTCAATTGTGTGAGAAAGAGGCATGATCTGCACCTCGCTTATGGGTGTTCAATTGCTTCTGTGACATGGTTGCAGTCCGTCCCGGATTTGGGCGACCAGCTTGAACTATGTTAGTTGCATGCCACATTAGACTACTCGCTTTTGCATTCTGGCCTCACGAGAGCCGACGGAGCAGTCCCGTAACAGAGGACAGCTGGGGCAGTCGGGCTTATTGGGGCGGCAGTAGGCCGACCCTATGTCGATGAGGCCCAAGTTGAACTCGCGTGCATGGCGGCGGGGGAGAAGTCCATTGGCGAACTCCGCAAGGCGAGTGTCGGAATATGCCGGACCGGCGCTAGGAAAGCCCAGTACACGCCGCAGAACACGCCCCGATCCTTCGTCAATCATCGGTAGGGGATGATTGAAAGCCATGCACAAAGTCGCTCGGGCACTGTACCTCCCGATACCCGGGAGCGATTGCAGTTCCCCTAGGTCTTCTGGCACTTGTCCCCCGTAGTCTCGCAGCAAGCGGCGCGCGCACTCGACCAGTCTGTCAGCACGTAGGACGAGACCGAGAGGTCTAAACCACCAACGCAGAGCTTCGACATCGGTCGCTGCCAGTGAGGCAGGGTCAGGGTATGTGGTAACGAGATGGGTGTAAGGGCTGACCACCCTGGCTGCCTGGGTCTGCCGAAGCAAGACCTCTGCTATCAAAATGTGGAACGGGTTCCTAGTGTCCCGCCAAGGGAACTCTCGCCCATTGCTACGGAACCAACTCACGACAGAGGCTGCGAGCTCTTTGCTGCTCCCCAGAGCTCTGTCTCTGTTCGGCTGTCGTTCTGCTTGAATCACCGCTCACCTACTCACTGAAATGGGGACAGCGCACCATGGACGCAACCACGCATCTAGCTCCGTCGCCGTGACTCTCGGCGCTGTTGAGAGGTCCACCTTGTAACGGGTCTCTGTTACTCCTGGAGGCTCTGGTACCCGAAAGTGCGGGATATCCATCGAACGGAACCAGGCGAGGTTCTGCTCTGCTTCAGCAGCATCGATTACTGGACCAGGCTCTGCTGATGACTCCATGCCAGCCTGGCGCACTGCTTTCTCAAGCTTCAGGTAGTCAGGCGTTCCGAGCAGAGCATTCCTACATTCGTCGATCAACTGCCGTAAGCTGAGGCCAGAGTCATCCTCGGTCGCAACTATCGATGCAACAACTATCTCTTCGCCTTCAGTGGCAAATATCTGCCTGTGGGAGAAGTGGTGCATGCGCTCTGGTCGCGTCGTGACCTTGACCTCGACTCGATTGCGGCCACAAGAGAAGTCGAATCGCCTCTCAACTTCGCTGTGCCAGAAGGGGGCCCAGAATCGAAAACCCTGCACACGGCTCATCATGAACAGCTCACCCCATAGGCCGCGTCTCTCCGCCTGGAGGTCTTTGGCTGGCGTGACAGCGAATAGGCGGACCATAGAGCGGAAGAACGAAGTTAGAGCATGCCGGTCTACCCTTCCCGCCTCATGGCGCGCCAAGAATGCCTCCGCGAGCAAGAGAAAGGTCTCCACATCCGCCGAGTCCGATGTCTCACAGCGTAGAGCGTGCAGCAGCTCAACCCTCGGGGAGTCGTACATGCCGGCCAGGCTGTAGCTCTGCCCAATGTGGAGAGAGAGCTTGTTAGTGCGCAGCGGGGGCTCTTGAGCTCCCGCTTCAGCCACAACAAAGAGGACGGGGTAACCGGTAATATCAATCCCAAGGAGGACTCCGTAGCTTCCCGGTACGGGAGCAACAGTAAATGCGTGGCCAGATGGCCTGTCCCTAAGCTCTGATAGAAGGGCGGCGAGCCTCATAGGTTGTCATCCCGGACTACATATCTGAGGTCGAAGCGCGGATCCTCGCTCGGCACAAAAAGGCCGAGCGCTGTGGTCTCTACCGGATCGGATAGTCCATCCCCGCTAACTCGAATCACGTGCACCTGGAGCTGGACACGACCCTCGTGGATGTTCTCGTCGCCGGGATAGAACCTGGGATCGGGGGGATCCCTGCCCGGGGTGCGACCCTGCATGGGGTTCACGCGACCTTGCCGCTTGGTTCTCTCTCGTGTTCGACCTCCCGTCATATATACAAGGTCCATAGATGGGAGCACCCCTGCAAGCAGCAATCGTGCCAGGTACTCACTTGTATAGGATGCGTCCCAGTCGGTCCCCTCTGCTTCGATTTTGGCTAGCAGCCCTGCTATGACCTCTTCAGTCGAACAGTCCTCAGCAACAAGGTGCTCGACGTTCCCAAAGCGCTTGAGAGACGTCTCCTCTCGCTGGGCAAAGAAAGTCCTCACTGATTGGAGATTGCGTGCAGCGACGACCTCATCCTCTACGAGGCGGTTCTGTATGTCCCAGCCTCCGCCTCTGAATCGCCGATAGCTAGCTACATTCGACCTGGTTGGCTTTAGGCCCATGTTCATATCCAGCGAGAGCATGCGAGGCCACTCCCGAATGGATAGTCGTTGCCGCTGGTTTCGGCGAAGCGCCTCCCAAAAGTCGTCCTCATGCCTCAAGAGCTCTGTGTAGTCGTCTCGAAGCTGCGAGGTTACGAATATGCGACAGACATCAAGGTAGTCATTCTTGTAGCCGAACCATCGAGCTCGCTGCTCCATGGTGTCGGCATTTGTCTCGTTCTTCGCCCGGCGAGTGATGTACGTGACCGCTAATCCCTCAATTGTGACTCCTCGGCCAAGCATGTTGCCGCCGACGAGGATGTTGTTCTTTAGCCTGAAGGGTGTCCCAATGGGGTCGCGGCCCAAGGGTAGGCTATTGACCATCCACACCTCGACGAGCCAAACCTCGTCACGCAACTGCTCGAGCACCTCTTCCCAAGCAGGGGGATCTTGTACCGTGGAGCACAGATCGTCATAGGCCGCCCGCATGAGAGATATCAGCTCATGTCTAGCGGGATCGTCGTCCGAAAGGCTGAGACTCTCACGCCAAAGCCCAATGAGATTGCGGACAGCTGTCTGGAGTCTCTCGTGGTCGGCACGTAGGTTGCTGTTGTGAATGAGCATCGAATGCCATGCATTGGACTCGCGTCGGTGTCGAATAGCGCCGCCGACAAGGAAGGTCGCGATGGCCTGCCTGAGGCCATCGGGGATTCCCCAGACGTGCTCGTCTTCAGCCTCTGCCAAGGGCACGGGCCTCACATATCGATCGCGATCTGACCCGAAGAAAGTGGCTCCGCCACAGTATCCGTGTCCCGGCTCAACGAGAACCCCAAAATCAGGTGAGAGGCCATCGATCCCAGATATGAGAAGGTTCGCTTGAGGAGTTGCTGTGTACGCCACATAGGCGTGGACGCGAAGAGCAGCCCTTAGCCTAAGGATGCTCTCATAGATAGCAGATCGTCTCCCGCGGCGGAACTGGGTGTTGAGGGACGCTTCGTCCCCCTCATCATCGATGATGAGGGTTGGGAAGCCACTGAGCTCGGAGGTGGCTAGGACCCGCCTTGCATCTTCAAGCCGCTTGCGGTTTTTCAGCACTACGATCAATGCGTGCCCACCACCATGAAGCACGCTTCTAATGACCTCAGCGTCTTGGGGGATTGGGTTCCTGAAGGGCGTTAGATTCGGGCGCCTAGCTTCCAGGTCGTTGTACAGCCGGGTGTAGTTCTGCTCCAAGAGGGGGTTCTTCGTACCAGCCAGCACTACCGTTATACGGTACCCGTTGTCTATGGCCAGGGCGATTAGAGATGTGTAGGAGAGGGTTTTGCCACTCTGGACCTTGCCAAGCGCAAGTCCAGTGACTCTCCTATCGTTGTCCGCTGGAGTTGGGCACCGACCAAGAATTGATGCGGCAGTCTCTACAACATCGTCCCACTCGTCGTCGCCGACACGCTCCTGATACCTGCTCCTCAGGCGTTGAATCTCTTCACCATCGATAGATGGCCCCCAAAGATCCGTTGCCGTCGACAAGGGATCAATACCGATAGTCATGCTAGGCTCGACCATACTCGACCTCGATCTCGCCAGCCCGCCTGAGTACCTTGTTCATGTACATGCGAAAGTCGCTTGGGCTTACAAGTCCATTGGAAGAGATCTGAAGAGCCATGCGCTCGGCCAAGGCTAAGGACAGGACAAACTTCTGAAGCAAGGCAAGTGAGTCCCTGTTTTCTAGGTAGGGTGCTAGAAAGGGATGGGCAGTGTTTAGGAAGACATCAATCTCGTTCTCACGCGGGACGCTTAGCTGCATCCAGTGGGCGTCACTTAGCTGGTCTTGCCAGTGAAGCCTGAATAGCCAGACCTCCGCGCCGACCTCAAGACGATACGAGACAGGACCACTGCTGGCAGCTCGAATCAGCTCGGTGTCGGCGCGCTCCGTCTCCGCGGACTTCGGAGGATCAGGCAGTCTGATCTCCTCGTGAACTGCGTTGCCGAACCTCTGGTCGGAGAAGACCTGCCTAAGGGGCTCCGACACAACCTCCATGACCGGCTGGGTGATGGGCTTGCCGCGCTCTCGGTAGCCCTCGGCTTTGTCCATGTAGTCTTGGCAGACTCGCTTCAGTTGCTCAATGAAATCATCCTCCAGCCCACCGGACCAGTCGAAGGCATCCTTCGCTTGCGTTACCGGCCAAGCATCCATCTTGATCTCACCGACAAGACGCTGAGAGCGAAAGGTATTGCCCTGGCCGAAAATCTCGGCCGGCTTGTAGCCTTCCCCCGGCCCCCCCACGATGACCCGTCCGCGCCTTAGCAAGGCGAACCCCGCATCCCGCTGGCTTCCAGGCGTTCGCACTCCAACCCAGCCGTTGGCGCGAAGTGTCGTTCCTTCAGACTCCCACGGCACATCAATGGTGAAGCTCTTTCTCCAAACGTTATTGACCCCGCCTGGCAAGTCCTCTTCAAGGAAGCTGGGCTCCTGAAATGTGATGGGCTCGCCATTCCAGAGAATCTGGATCTCTCCTGAGCGAAGGTCCTCTCGGTACATGCTGCCAAGCTGGTCCTTCACTCGGCCTTGCGTTCTTCCCCGGATTGGCTTGTAGAGTCCCTCGATCGTGATAGACGTGTAGTGGGTCTCCGGCGCGGAATGTCCCACCTCGACGGCAATGCTGTCCATATGACTGTCCACAAGCTCTGGTACGTGTACACGGGCCGTGTACTCACTGGCAGAGCCGAGCTTACTGCTTCGAATCGTCCAGGTTGTACCGAACCAGCAAGCTGCCGTCTTGAGCCCCATGCCGAACTCGCAGCGCCCTGTGGGATCTGGGGGTGGCCTATCAAGCACAACCGCCCTGGTGAGCTCCTCCATCTCCATTCCATGCGCGTTGTCGACTATCGTCAGCGCATTTCTATCGCTGTCATAGGCGACCTCGACTCGTAAGCTGCCGGGGCCTCCTTCGAGCTTGTATCCTCCAATCAGCTCCGCTCGATGGTCGTAGTAGCTCTGCGTAGAGTTGTCTACGAACTCGGCAATGGCGTACCACGGCTGATAGCTCAGTCGCCTGTAGGTAGCGTAAACGCTTACGGCTGGTCGAATGTCTATTGTTAGCTGGCCCTCAGAAGCAACCATCCGACCTCCTCTAGCCGGCGCTGACAGCGACAGGGCTTTGAGCGCTTCCCTTACTGGATTCTTCAACGCGCAGAAGTCTCCTGGTGATCTCATACACAACGTCTACGTGTACCGCGTTCCCGAGTGCCTTGAACGTCGCCGTCCTGGATTCAGGAACACACAGGTCATCGTCGAAGCCCTGCAGCCGGAGCCCTTCGACCCTGGACAGATGTCGCTGCTCAGGTCCGAGGATTGGAATCTGTGTGCTTGTCATTGCGACGAGCGACGGGCAGCTTCGGTATCTCTTGACGCGCAGTCCAGAGGGCCTGAACTGCAGAATGTGGTTCCACAGGTTCCTTTCCTCGCCCTGACAGTTCCACTCAAGCTTGCGGAGAGATGGAGGGAACGTACGAAGGCTAGCCAGCCACTGTTGGGGGAGAGCATTCCGAATCGATGTATACCAGTCACGATTCGACCTGATGAAACGAACCTTCCAATCCGGGAACTCCACAGCCTCAGTCCGTGCGTACCTCGGTAAGGCCTCGAAGCTTACTCGGGACGAGACCCTCCCATTCTTGCTATCCGTCTGGCCAACTGTCGCAGCGAGCAGTTGAGCCCAAGGAGTAGTCCCTTCGTAGGCGTAACGTGCACCAAACTCATCCGCCCATATGGGAAATGACGGCAGGTCAACCTTCTCCTCCGGGAGAGCATTGAGGAAGGAGTTCCAGTGATCGATGCATCGCCGGTGCTGGTCTAAGATGAGTGTTTCGCTGTAGTCGGACTGGGACAGGTCGTCCTTATGCTGCACGATGGCAGACATTGAGGTGAGTGCACTTCGGTTTCTCGGAGGGAAGGTCTCTTCGGGCAGGCCCTCACGAGAGGCTACTGCGAAGAAGCGCTCTCGGTGATGTGGAAACCCGAGATGGTGTGGGGAGAGCAGCCCTTCACCACCACTGGCTATATGCTCTGTTCCCTTGACGTCATAGCCGAGCCTTCGCAGGCTGGTCTTGACGATGCGCCACGTTTGACCGTCGTCATGACGCTCGAAGTTTCCAACATTCTCTAGAATCACATACGTAGGCTTATGCGCCTCCAGGATCTCCAGAATCTCATGGAAGAGTGTCCCTGAAGTCTTGTCCTTCATTCCGACCTGAGTCCCTGACTTGGAGAATGGCTGACAAGGGAACCCGGCGCACAGTATGTCGTGAGGTGGTACATGGTCCTTGGCTTGTCTAATGTCTCCGAGGATCGCAGGTCCCTCGGGGAAGTTCCGGTTGTAGACTTGCTGAAGCTCGCTATCAACCTCAGAGGCAAAGACGCACTCGTGTCCGAGTTGCTCAAGTGCAAGACGGAATCCACCAAGACCTGCAAAGAGATCGACAAATCTCATTGCCAACGCCCTAGTGTGGAGTAGACGTCTGAAAGCAGCCCTTTCATATGGTCCTCTTCACTACTGCAACCGTATCGCTCAAGAAGTCTCGGCCTGGCCCTTGTAGAAGGCGAGAATCTCATTGAGCTTCTGACCGATTGTCTTTCCTTCAAGTGCGGCCTGGGCCTTGAGCCACCGCCAAAGATGTTGATCCACCCCGCGGATGTTGGTCGGTCCGGCGGAGGTACGCTGAGAGATCACTGAGACACCTCGTTCCTTCTTGTCATGACAGGTGCGAGCTTATCAAATGTATTGTTTGTAGTGCACACTGTCAATAGAAGGAGAGCAGTAGAAAGTACACGTAGAGAGGTTCAGCATGAAGCGCCTAGGCGGTCTGCGCTGACAGTAGAGACATCTGCCCTGTCCCGCGCTGCCTTTGTCCAGGGGGTCGGGCTTCGAGTGCCTTAAATGGTGGGGGCAAACCTTAAGAGCTTGCGAGTCTGGAGGAGCCCTACTCTATCGGTGCAGCTTGACCTCCCAGCGAAAAGTTCGCAGTTCGGTATGCCCCTGCCCACCAGTCGGCGCAGTAACTGCGGGATATCCCAGCCTCGATTAGAGGGTAGCGGTTCGTCATCCACCGGTCGCGGGAGGTCCTCATGCGTATGGCCTCGTCGGTAGAGATGCCGAGCCACAGTTCGACGGTGGTTCCGGCGGGGACGCGCTGCCTCGGCCTGAGTCCCAGCATCTCCCGAATCCTGCGTCGTATGGGCCTGATCTTGTAGTTGTCGGTGCATTGGCGCCTGCCGATGCCGTCGCCCTCCCCGTCGCCTCCCTTCAGGTAGACGGGTATGTCCACGTAGTTTCGGGAGCCCGAGTGGTTGGTGAGGGCCTTCACGTCCTCGCGGAGACTGCGCCCGTTGTCCACGACGTGCAGGGGAAAGCTCAGCCGGTCTTTCAACCACGCCAGGTGCTCGTAGATGCTGGGGGGCTCCCACCGGGTGTCGGCGAAGATGGCGCAGTCGGGAACGCGGTCGAATGCCCCCTCGTTTGCCATGAGCGCCATGACCGAGGACGGGACGCCCCCGCCCAGGCTGATGACGGTGAGGGTAGGCTGGGGACGCATCAGCCCTGCTCCTCGGCGTGGCCTTCAGCCCGCGCGGCGGCGTCCCGCACCGGCTCGGACTGCCTGTCCCTGGCGGCGTGCTTGATCATCATGGTGATGATGCGGCGCAGGCGGTCCCGGGCGTCGGGTGCGGGCCTGGAAGAGACCGTGATGACGCCTATCTCAAAGGCGCCGCCGCGGGGCTTCCTCCGTCCGTTCTGTTTCTTCTCATTCTTCATATAGGTCTATTCCATCGGCCATATCGCGGGGCGCACGAGGCCCCTGCGCTCACCCCATCGTCTTTGTCGGAAGCCGCCGGTCTATCGCGTTCTCCTGATGTCGGTCGTGCTCCCTTCGCACCTCGGTGCGAGCGTTCTTGAAGCCTGGAGCTGTCCTGTCCGGGGGCCGCGTAGGCCCCCGCGTCTATCCGGCCCGGACGCCTTCCGCCGGACCGCTGACGGGCACCTTTATGACCCTTATGGGTGGAAGCAGGTGTCCGAGTCCCCTGCTCTCGGCCAGGTCCTGAATGGCGAGGAGATAGTCGGTGCTGGGTCTGATCCCCGCGTTTCGCCATCGCCACAGGGTGGCGGTGGTGGTGCCCAGCAGCCAGGCGATCTCGTCCCAGGTCATCCCTAAAGCCTCCTTGAAGCGCTCCAGGGCCTGGGGGAAGTCGTCGGGGAAGACATCGGGACGGACGCTCCCGTTATGTGTGCTCTGGCAGGTCATGAGGGTGTCAGTCCTGCTGGTCGTCCTGGTCGTGCCGGTCGTGCCGGTCCTCCCAGTCCTGCCAGAGGTACATCTGGAACCCGTCCCCCATGAGGATGTCGAGGCCCCCCGGTATGAGGGCCGCGAGCTTCACGAGGGCGTGGTAGCCGTCGCCGTCGGGCTTGACGCCCCTGCGCCACCTGTGGACGCGCTTCTTGTCGACGCCGAGGGCGTCGGCGAAGGCGTTCCAGGTGAGGCCGCTGGCCTCCCAGAGCCGTTCGAGGCGCTTGGGGAAGTCCTTGGGCAGGACGCCGCTCAGGTAGGGTGCGATGTGGCCGGCGATGACGATGCCGGCCACCTGTTTAAGGGTCTCCATCTTGCTCCTCCTCATCGAGCTTGAAGAGCTCGTGAAAGTCCTCGAATCCGAGGGCCTTGAGCATCCTTCTGCGGATGCGTCCGGAGGGTGCGCGGCCTGCCGTGACCAGCTTGGACATATAGCCGGAGCTGATCCCTATCTCCTGGGCGAGCCAGTTCTGGGAGCGGTTCAGCAGCGCCAACCGCGCCCAGAGCGACCGGGCGTTGAGGCGCACTGTTGAGCGAGCGCCCCGCCTCCGGCGGCCTCTCGGTTCTTCGTTCCGTTCCGGTTCCATGTGTTGAAGACCTCCTTTCGGTACTGGGCGGGAGCCGCCGCTGCACTCCCGTCCCGTACGGCGTGTTCAGCGGGCCAGCAGGACGTGGGCGGGCTCCCAGTCGCCTGGAGACCGCCACGCCCTTCCCAGCGGGCCCAGCGCGTCGATGACGGCGCTGTGGGAGACCCACAGGGGCACGCTGACCCCGGCGCGGTCCATCTCGTCCCTCGCCACTCTCAGGAAGTTGGTGGCGGCGATGTCGTCGTCGAAGACGATCAGGACGGAGGGCCTGGCGCCGTGGTCGTCGATGGGACCGTGAGATAAGTAGTAGCGCAGATAGGGGGCGATCCGCGTCGCCATTGTCGAGGGGCGCACCGCTCGCCTCTCCCACTCCAGGAAGAAGGGCGAGGCGGCCGGGCCTCTTCGGAGGACGCCGAAGGCGTCGGGGTTGACGGAGCGGTTCCGTCCCTCGTGCTTGAAGTGCCTCGACGCGCTCCTGGGCGGGTCGATCTGGGCCAGCTCCCACCCCAGGGCGTGGGCCTGCCGCGCCAGGGCGGCGACGAAGGCGTGAACGGCCCCGGTGTGCTCGATGTTCCTGAGCAGCTGGCGGCTCCTGCCGCCGGAGACGTTGCGCCAGTCGCATGGGGCTTCGGCGTCCACGGGAGCGACGCTCCATCGCCTCCTCGCGACGGCGACGGAGGTGCGGTCCCTACGGGCCAGGAGCGCCACGCCCCGGTCGGTGAGGGCGAGTCGTCCGCTCCCGTCGATGGGCCGGGTCACGAGGCCGAACCCTTCCAGGGGGTTGACGAGCTGGGAAGCGCGGCGCTCGGAGACGGCCATCAGGCTCGCCAGCTCGGTGCGGAGCAGCCAGGGCCAGTCATAGATAAGGTCGAGGGCGCGCTTCTCGGCGGGTTTGAGAAGGACGGGCAGAGCGCGGTCTGCGTCCGGGGCGCCGTCGCCGGGCAGGTCCGCCTGCGAGGGGTTAGCCTCCACGGGCAGCTCTCCTCCGGGAGCCAGTTGCCCCAGGGCGTTCCGCAGATTGGCGGGCGGGCCGGAGGCGGCGGGACGCCACACCTCGTCCTCGGGTCCGGCGAGGGCCGCGTCCCGTTCCAGGGCCAGCAGCGCCTCCACGGTGCGGGGCAGCATCTTGCGGGCGTGTCTGAGCCGCACCTCGTCGGTGACCAGGACGAGGACCGTTCCGGGGCGCGGCCCGTCCCGCAGCTTCCAGAGCCGCCGTGAGAAGCCCGTCCTGTCGGCGGCGTGTCCCTGCCTTGCGATCCCCACGGTCCGCCCGCCAGGAAGGGTCATGGCGGCGTCGAGGGGACCGGCCCGGTACAGGCGGAGGCCGACCGGGTGGGCGACGCCGGCTACGGTCGAGGCCAGGCGGTATACGACGGCCAGGGCGTCGAGCCGGTCCATCAGGATGCGCAGCCACTGGACGGAGACGGGGCGGGAGCGCAGCAGGTCGTCGGGGGTGGAGCCCTCGCTCTCGGCCAGCGCGCCCAGTCCCCTGGCGGTGAGGTGGTAGCGGCGGGTCGGCGGTATCAGGTCCGCCGCGTGGGGCACGTGGGCGACGAGGCCCGCGTCCTCCAGCCCGCCGACCGCCTCGTAGACCGCGCTCCTCGACGCGCCGGACATGGCGGCCAGCTCCAGCCGGTCGGCGAAGGGGCACGACGCGATGACGCCGAGCGTCTCCCGTTCACTGCCGTTGATCTTCATCGGGACGCTCCTTCCTCTGCGCCTTGCGCCTGCTGGTCCGCTTCCACCTATCGGGGCCGTGGGGAGTCTTCTTCTCTTCTGTCTGCGGGCCGGTCTCGTTCAGGGTCTCGACTCCCCTGCGGAACTCCTCCACCTTCCCGTGGCCCTGGGCCTCGGCGAAGGCGAGCTGCTGGGCCGAGACGGTGTATGCGGAGCTGGCCCTACGGATGCGGTCCGCCCCGTCCCGGTCTCCCCTCTCCGGCTTTCTCACCTCCATCGAGAAGGAGTCCATCCGCTCCGTGCCGACGGTGGCTCGGACGTAGCAGTGGTGGACGGGCAGCGACACGATGTCCTCCTCGGTCACCCTGTCCTTGCCCAGCTCCCAGACCAGGTGGCGGGCGTCGGAGCCGGCCACCTGGAAGACGGCGAGGCACCCGACGTTGGCGAGCAGGGTGTCCCGCATGGTGCGGGAGAGGTCGTCGAGCTTGGCGAGGCTCTGGGTGGCGAGGATGAAGGAGGCGCCGAACTTGCCCAGCTCGCTGAGCATCGACTCGTAGTCGACGCCGGGCATGGTCTGCATCTCGTCCACGACCACCAGCGCGCCCCGCCGCTCCCGCAGGGACACGCTTCCCTGTTCCCGTATCACGGCGTCCACGAGGTTGAGCAGGGACGCGCCCACCAGGGCGGCCACGTCCCTGCCGACGGTCCCCTGGGAGGTGGAGACCAGCAGGACGCCGCCGTTGAGGATGGTCTCGCGAATGTCGATGGTGGAGCGGCGCTGGCCGAGGATGGCCCGCGCCCGCTTGGAGGAGGCGTAGTAGGACAGCCGGGTCTGGACGGGGGCGAGGGCCTCGGCGCGGTACTGGCGGTGCCAGCTGCCGAAGTCCCTGGCCCACCATTCGAGGAGGTAGGGGTCGGAGACCTTCGCCAGGACGGCGTTCCGGTACGGGTCGTTGGACAGGAGGCGCAGCCCGTCCAGAATGGTGTGCTGCTCGTTCTCGTCGGTCTCGGGGTGCTCGTTGGCCTCGTGGAGGGTCTTGACCGTCTGTTCGAGGATGGACTGCATCCTCGGCCCCCACTGCTCCCACAGGCCCTTGGCGACGCGCACCACCGAGTCGGCGGTGCGGTCGCGGTCGGCGAAGACGCGGGTGTCGAGGAGGTTGATGCCGGGGGAGCGGGAGGGGTCCGACAGGTCTATCAGGCGCACCCTGTCGGTGAGGGAGTCGGGGACGTGTTCGAGGATGCCGTCGACGAGATCGGTGTGGGGGTCTATGACGACGATGGCGTCGTGGTCCCTTCCCTCGGCCTTCTCCCGCATCTTGTGGACGGCTATGTGGTGCATGAGGGTGGACTTGCCCATGCGGGTGCGCGCCACATAGAGGTGGTGGCGGCGAAGCAGGTCCTCGGGGAAGTGGACGGGCATGGGCTTGCCCGCGGTGGTGTCTCCCACCAGCGCGCCTCCCCTGATCCCCCTGGCCGAGGGGATGAGCCCCTTAGCGCCGGAGCGCTCCACCAGGGGCGTCTCGTCGCCCGCTCCGGGCGGGTGCCAGAGGGCGGCCGCCTCGCGGACTCCCAGGACGCTGCGCCCCCCGAACAGCCCTGGGCCTGCCGGGTGGAGCAGCGACGGGTCGGGCGCGACGGGTTTCACCTTGTCCACCTTGAACCGGGCTCCTGCGGGGTTGTCGAAGTGGCGGTAGGCCGCGCCCACCGGCCCCAGGAGCTCGGCGGCGCGCTGCTGCCCCGTCGCGGCGGGCAGGACCGCCGTGACCTGTATCTCGGCGTCGAAGGCGATGCGGGAGACCTTCTCCTTGATGAGCAGAGGGTCTTCCACCCGCTTGCTGGCCTTCTTCCAGCGGTGCCACGCCCACCCGCCCACGGCCAGCCCCAGGGCCGTGACCGTGCCCAACAGCGCCGCCTTCCATACCTCGCCGTCCTGCACCCACAGGTAACCCTTGAGGGCGGCCAGCGCCCCGATGCCGAGGACGGCCATCGTGATGCCGTCCATCTGGAGGGGCTTGGTCTGGTAGGTGTAGGCGGGCTCCCTCGGCTCCATGCCGGGCCGCTTGTGGGCCTTGTCCATGTGGACCTGGGACCAGTCGGGTCCCAGGGAGCGCAGCATCAGCCGCGCCACCACTCGCTCCCCCTCGTTGAGGGCCGAGAGCGCCCCCATGAGGGCGATGAGGGGGTCGGAGCCGGGGTCAAGCAGGTCGTCGTCCCTGAAGGTGCGCAGGGGGACGTACTCGGGGCCGTCGGCCCGCAACGTGGTCGACCACGCCTGCTCGCCCTCGCCCAGGCGCAGGGGGTCGTCGCCGGGGTCCACCTTACGGATGCGGGCCTGGGGGTAGTGGGCGGAGAGCTGGCCGCGCACCACCTGGTCGTCGAGGCAGCGGGCCATGAGGGTCACGCCGTCCATGTCCCCGGCCAGCTCCAGGGAGAAGGGCTCGGGGACGGCGATGGACTGGAGCAGGTTCTCAACGCCCAGGAGCGTGCGCTCCCCCGTCCTGGGCGGCGTCACCGCCAGCAGGACGGGGTCCTTCCTGTCGCTGCCGTCTCCAAAGAGGATTTCCTTCGGGTTCAGCTTCATGGTGTTATTCCTTTCTCTAATGGCGTCCGGGCCGCCACTCGATGACCTCCGCCTCCTCCGGGGTGGCCTCGATGCGGACGGGGAAGCGGTGTCCCTTCGCCAGCAACAGGCCGTCTCCACGGGGGCAGGACAGGAGCCAGCGCTGGAGGTCCTCGGGCAGATCGAAGGCGTCGCCGACCGCGCCTACGGCGGCGGCGTCCTGCTGGAGAAGCAGCTTGAAGGCGGCGTTCTGGAGGAGCGCCCTGCCGGAGTGTCCGGTGATGGTCCTCGACGTGTCCTCGGAGAGCAGGTCCTGGACGTCCTGGGTGATGAACTGGAGGCCGAGCCTGTGCTTCCTGGCCCGCTTCGCCATCGAGACCATGAAGGCCGCGCCTTCGGGGTGCTGCATGATCGACCACACCTCGTCCACCACCAGCAGCCGGGGCTTGGGGTCCTGGGCGGCTGCGGCCCACACCGTCTCGGTGCAGACCATCGCGGCGGCGGGCCTCAGCTCCGGCTCCAGGAGGTGCAGGTCGAACACGGTGATCAGGGCCTCGTTTCCGAGAAGGTCGTCTCCCTCGTCGGAGAGCAGGTGTCTGAGGCTGCCGGTGGCAAAGGGCCTGAGCAGCCTTGCAAGAGCGGCGTCACCCGCCTCGTCTTCTCGCAGATATGTGTAGAAATCACGGAAGCCGGTGCGCTCCCTGGGGCGGGCGTAGTAGCCCGCCAGGGCGTGGTCGAGGGAGGCGCGGCGCTCCGCGCCGAGACTCTCGCCCACCATCACCTCGATGAGGCGTCTCAGGCTGCCGATGCGCTGGAGCATCTCCTCGGAGTCGCCCCGCTCGATGACGAAGGGGTTCATCCCCTCGCCCGGCACGCCGGGGCTGAGAACGCGCCCGCCCGCAGCGCGGGCCATGTCCGCGTACTCGCCCTCGGGGTCGATGGCGTAGGCGGTCACTCCCCTGGTAAGGCCCCGCAGCATCCCCAGCTTGGTGGCAAAGGACTTGCCGCTGCCGGAGCGGGCGAGGACGGCGGTGTTGGCGTTCAGATGGGTGCCGTCCCAGGGGTCGTAGACCACGGGGGAGCAGGCCCGCATGTCGATGCCGTAGAGGGTGCCGCTTCTCGTGTCCATGTCGGGCGGCGAGAAGGGGAAGAGCCGGGCGATGCTGGACGTGTCCAGGCTGCGCCACTCGGCCACGGCGTTCAGGGCCAGGGGCAGCGTGGAGAGAAGCCCCTCGCGCTGGCGGAAGGCCAGGTTGTCCAGCTTGCCCAGGGTGGCGGCGAAGTGGGCCTTGGCCCGCTGGGTCATCTCCCTCAGCGACGCCTCGTCCCTGGCATGGAGGGTCACGGACAGGGAGGCGTGGAACAAGCCGCTCCCGGCCCCGCTGCACCTCGTCCCTGAGACGGGTGATGTCCTCCAGGGCGATCTCCGCCTCGGGCGACATGGTGCGGCCCCGCTTGAAGGAGAGGGACTGGGCCGACTCGAAGCGCACCTTCTGCCACTCAAGGGTCCTCGCCGCCTGCTCCGCCGGTATCGGGCCGACGTGGACGGAAAGGTCCATCGGCGCGCCCGCCGCCATCAGCCCTTGCAGGAATCCGGGGGCCAGGGAGCGGGGCCAGCGGCCCAGGTGCAGGGAGCGGACCAGGCGGTCTCCGACGCGCATGTCTCGGCGGCCTATCTCCACCTCGACCGGCGTCTCCTCGTCGTGCTCGGATGGGGAGCCGCCAAGGGCGGCTGCTATGAAAAACATGCGGAGCTGCCTGCCCTTCAGCCGGTGGACCGACAGCCCCGCTCTCGCGAGCAGGCCGCGCAGGTCGTCGATGCGGGCCGCCTCGCACACGGCGTAGAAGCGCCGGTCGAGGATGCCGTCGCGGGCCTCCAGGTCGGTCAGCAGACGACCAAGGGACTCGGCGGCGGCCCGCGTCTGCGGGGGCAGGCCCTCCGGCTGGGCCTGCTTGAGGTTCTCCCTCAGCCCTCCCAGGCGGGGCGGGTGCTGCCGGATGAGGAGCTGGGCCGGGAAGTCCAGGGCGTTGAGCGCCCCGGCGAAGGCCCCCAGCTTCGGCTCGTCCAGCTCCAGGCCCATCACCTCGCAGACGCCGAGCTTCACGCCGTCCAGGCGGACCGGCCCGTCGTCGTCCAGGTGCGACAGCATGAAGAACAGGGGCAGCTCGGGCGGGAGCTTGGGGAACGGGACCGTTGCCTCGGCGTTCTGCGGATTGGCCGGAAGCCTCTCTTCCGGCGTCTCGTGCGGAGCGTCGGCCGCCTCCGGCGACCCAACCTCTCCTCGTCTCAACAGTTGTCGAATAAGCTCTTTCAAAGAAGTGGTCTCCTCTGCTCTATGGGGTTGGGAAGTCCACGAGGCCGCTGCTCAGCAGCGCGGCCACGCCCTTGGCCGACAGCACCAGGACGAGGCCGACGACCGCCATGACGACGGCGGCCTTTGCCCTGCCTCCGCCGCGCTCCTCGCCTCCCTCGGCCATCAGGACGAAGCCCGCCCAGACGATGGCGAAGACTGCGAGCCCGGCGCCCGCGTAGGCCATCGCCGTGAGCGCCCGGTCGAAGACGTGGAGCATTGCTTCCTCTTCCGGCGTGGCCCCCATGAAGATGAGGGCCGCGCCGGTGAGAGGCATCAGAGTCGCGTAGCGCCTCACCAGGGCCACTCCCATCCCAGCAGGTCGAACCAGCCCCGCAGTCCGTCGGCAGACTCCTGCTCAGCGGGCGGGTCTTCTGGCTCAGGCTCCGGCAGCGCCAGGGCCTCGAACGGGTCGTCGCTGCCCACGCCGGACTCCAGGGCCAGTGTTTCGCCCCTCGCCCTCGTGATGGGCGAGCGCTCCACCACCTCGGCCTTCACGTGTTCCTTGTGTAGGACATCCACCGTCACCTCCCTGGCGATGGTGGCGCTGGGGACGTAGGCGTAGGCCGTCGCGGTGGCGGACTCCGTGGTGCCGTCCTCGTTGGTCACGGTCACCGTCTCGCTGTCATAGTCGCTGTCCCCCGGGCGATGGAGGTGCACGGTCCTGGTGACCTGCTCGACCCGCTCCGGGTGGTGGGTGAGCTGGGTCAGCGGGGGGATGGGGATGCTCAGGGACGCCTCCAGGCTCACGTCCACGCTCACGGCGTGAATCGCCGCGCCCGTGGGCACGCTGAGACTGAAGCGGGTGTCGCCGTTGGGGACGAAGGCGACGCTGGTATGCGACACTCCGGTCGCGGCGGCGACGGTCCCGGTGATGGCCGTCACCTGGGCGTCCAACAGGGCCGTCTCGGTGACGCTCTGGTGCCCGGCCACCGTCTGAAGCTCGATGGGCTCCTCGACGGCGGACACGCACTCCGACTCGATGACCCCGCTGACCGCTCCGGGCGTCCAGCCCAGGGAGGTCATGCGAAGGTCGCAGAGCTCCCCCTCCACAGCAGGAAGGGGGTACGGGATCCGGTCGTGTTCGACCGTGAGGGCTCCCGCCTGCCCCAGCGTGTCCTCCCACGAGACGGTGAAGGACGGCGCCGGTCCGTGGAGGGGGAGCGAGTAGTCGATGCGCTCCCCCTCCGCCAGGGTGCCCGACCCCCAGAAGCGGAGCCACGTGCCTTCAGGACCGCCGTAGGCCCGCACCCGGATGTCCAGGGCGGTTGCGGCGCGGAATGTGACGGCGGCGCGGTCGCCGGAGACGGTCAACCTCTCGACGAATATCCGCCGTCCTTCGACCGGCTCCTCGACCTTGAAGTCGATCTCGTCCCGCCAGGGCTCGTGGTCGTCGGCCAGGGCCGCCTGGGGGACGGTTGCGACCGCCGCCATCAGGACGGCCAGGGCCACGACCGGAATCCAGCCCATGCGGGGTTTCCTCCGCCTCGTCTCCAGCGTCGCGGCCCGGTGGTCGCGGGCCTGCTGGTTCCCGGCGTCCTTTCCCCTACGCTTGCCGAACCAGCGCATCCGCCCGTTGCGGCGTTCCTTGTTCTTGCGGGTCTTCCTGCGCTTGCGCAGCCTTCCCAGGCCGCGCCCGGCGCGTTTCGCCATCAGGCTCAGTGGGCCGGGGCCGCTCTTGACCGGCTGCGCCGGCGCGGGCGGCTCCGCTCTCACTAGCTGGGACACCTGCCCGGCGTAGACTCTCGCCCCCAGCCGGTACTTCAGCAGGTCGGCGGCCACCAGGGGCAACCGCCGACCGCCAATCTTCCCCACGACCATCGCTACGCCGAAGAGTCCGAAGACGACGGCCAGGGCCATGCGCACCTCGGAGGGGCCGACGGGGGCGTAGCGGTATGCGCCGTAGGAAATGGCGCACACCGCCGTCACCGCCACGATCTGCGGAAAGGTCAACCCCAATAGCACCCGGTCCTCGGCCTGGACGTGAGTCGGTACCTCGTGTTCTCTCATGTTCTGTTCCTCCTTCCTCACGTCCGCCTAGCTGTTCGGCGTTGGGGTTGCCGCGTCCGGCGCTTGCGGTTCGGGCAGCACGTCGTCGATCTCGATTCCCGGGTCCACGACGGCGTTCATCACCAGCTCCACGACGCCGTAGGCGACCAGGGCCAGGACGATGCCCGCCAGGGCGGTCATCATGGCGCTCTTGCCGCGCTCCATCTGGTGGGGCGCTCCGCTGGCGGTCAGGTACAGGTACGCGCCGTAGATGAAGAAGCCGACGCCTATCGCTCCCACCACTCCCAGCAGGATGCCCACCAGGTTCGATATGGTCTGTGTCAGTTGCTCCATTCCTTTTCTCCTCTCTGCCGCCGGCGCCCTCTCGCGGCCCCGGCGTTCATCTCTTCGTCTTCTCGCCTCTATGACTCCCCGCTACTTGCACATTTCTCCCCCTTTGCCTTACTTATCGACGCGAAAGCTGTCGCTCGCATGTTTGTCGTTACTCCCCGCTGCTCCGGGGCTCTCCGCCGCCGTCTCCGCCTGCCGATGGGGTCGCCATCGAGGCCGCCGAGCTGAGGCCGCTGGCGGCTGCCGAAACGCCCGCGCTGGCCGCCATCGCGCCCACCGCCATGCCTCCCGGTCCTCCGGCGGCTCCGCCCGCCACCAGCCCGATGGTCTTCGCCGCGCGCACCATCGACGAGGGCAGGTTCATGCCGAAGTAGAGCATCGAGAGCCAGGAGTCGAAGGTCCCGGCGTTGCCCAGCATCGAGGGGACGCGGGTCGCCATGTAGACGAAGGCCAGGGACAACAGCAGCTTCCAGATCAGGTCCTGCACCGGCTCGAATGCGGCGATGGCGGCGACCTCGTTGAGGAAGCCGAAGCCCAGGGCCAGCGCGATGAGCTGGATGGCCTGCTGGAACACCGTCGTCATGAAGAGACGGAGCCAGTGGCGGCCCCATCCCGCCGTGTGGGGCAATATCCACAGCCCCAACGCGATGGGGGCCAGGGCCAGCAGGAGGTCGATCAACGCCAGGCGCAGAACCATCTGCACGATCACGTAGAGGACGAAGAAGCCGTAGACGAGGTAGAGGACGGCAAGCAGCAGGGCCATGCCCACGCTCCCGGCCTGCACGCCGGTCATCAGGGTGTGGAGGGTGGAGCGGAGCAGGTCGCCCGCCGTGACGTTCAGGGAGACGGCTATGAATCCCGACACGGCGTCGGCCACGTCCAGGACCAGGGCGCACCACCAGAGGGACGATGCGGCGGCCACGAGGCCGAGCACCAGTCGGGGGACCATCTCCCGCCATCCCGTCTGCTGGCGGCCCAGGTGCTCGGAGACGATGAGGCTGAGCCCCATCCAGCCGAGGATCACCACCAGCGCGCCCGACGTGATGGCCCAGACGACCAACCACGCCTGGCGCACCAGGTCGTGGGCGTAGGTGAGGTCGGGGGGAGTGCCGGTGAGGATGTCGCTCATCTGCCGGATTCCCTCCGGCAGTTGTCGGCGTCCTCGCCGCTGGCACGCTCAACCACGCCGCAGAGGGTCCCGTGGACGCCCTCGATGACCCAGCCGGCGAAGGCCCTCGCCCAGCGTCCGGGGTTGAGGGCGGACAGTATCTTGTCCCAGATGCGGCCCGGCTCGTGGAAGGGTATGACGGCGTAGAAGTCGCCCCTCAACCCGTCCACTGACTCCGCCAGCATGACCAGCAGGTAGGCCCGGTCCCGGTCGAGCTCGGGGTGCTCGTCCAGGTCGGGGTACTCCCATGAGTACTCCCAGCCGTCGCTTCGCTCCTTCTCGCCGCCCCTGACCCGGTACATGGCGCTTATCCAGTCGCCGGTGTCGGCGTCCCGGACGGCGTAGAAGAGGCTCTCGATCTGCCGGTCGAAGAGGGGGCGGGCGACGAACTCGCCGCCGCCCTTGCGCTCGACGAAGTCCCGGTCGGCGTTGACGAGGGTCAGCTCGTCAGGAGGGGACTGGGCCAGGGCGATGTTGCTTGCGGGGATTGCCACAAGCGCCGCCAGAAGCAGCGCGGATGCCAGGGATATTAGCCGCCTTGCCGACCGGAGTTTCGATTTCAGCGCCAACTCGTTCACCTCTATGCGGTTTGATGCGATACATCGGAGTGCATCGCCCGCAAAAGAGTGTGTACAGCCGGATGGCGATTCGGAACCTCCCATGGGGCGGTGCAAAGCTGCACCGGGTGCATGAATGCACTGCCCTGCGAGGGCTTACGAAACACCCCCCTTTGGTGCTGTAGTTGGGGTGTACAGGGAATGGACGTTGGTGGCAGAAAGCCAAGCGGGGTCGTGGGCAAGCTGAAACGGGGTAAATCACCCCCCTACAGGACGTAAACGGGAAGCACTTTTTGGGAAGTCCTCCTTCCGGCGGGGACTTGGACAAAACGGCGTCCCAGGGACTTGGATTCATACAAGCCGGAAATTCGGGAGGGACTTGGATAATCCCCGGCGGTGACTCGGGGTTTTTGGAAGGAGGCGTTGACGATGAAATCACGGGAGCCGGTCTTCGAGAAGAGCCGGAGCGTTGAGGACGTGCACCACCTGCGGCTGATGGCGCTGCTGCGGGAGCTGGTGCGAAACAAGGGGGTGATGAAGGCGACCCAGGAGCTGAGCGTGGACTACAGAACGCTGACCAACAGTCTGAAGGACGGCAGGCTGTCCAGGCGGATGCGCCAGGCGTTGGAGAAGGCGCTGCTGGAGGGCGGGGGCTCGCCCGCAGCCGAGCAGCGGGAGCGCAACGACGGGCTGGAGGAGGAGCTGAAGGAAGTGAAGGGACAGGTCGAGGCGTTGGCGAAGGACCTGAGCAAGGGCGTCGCGGCAGTCCAGGGGGACGGGAAGGCGCTCAGAGACGAGCATGCGCAGCTGAAGCGCCGGGTGGCGGCGCTCGAAGCGGGCGGCGACGCTGAGGACCCGGGGGAGGAGGCGAACGAGGCGGGCGGGCCGGCGAAGGGGCGGACCGCGCCCTGGCGGGAGTACCCCGATCTCGTGACCCGTGAGGCTGCGGAGGGCGACGAGGAGGTCTTCGGTAAGGCCTGGCCGCTCATCGCAGAGTGGCGGGAGCTGAGGGACGCGCACCCGAACCGGGGCGGTGGCCCTGAGTGGCTGCGGTCCGAGGAGCGTCTGCTGGTGATGGAGCTGACGCTGCTCGAAGAGCACGGCATGACGCTTCCGCCGGAGAAACAGCCGCTGCGGGACTTCGCTCGGAACGGGCAGATCAACTGGCGCAGGACAGCGCTCTCCGACACGCGGAGGGCGCTGAGAAAGTGGGAGCTTCTGCGGCGGTTGACCTTCGGGCTGTGGGGGCGGTAGCGGGCCACTTTCTGCGTCACGCAGTTTGAGGCAACTTTTCGGCAAGAAAAAAGCCACCAAAGAGCCATCAAAGGCAGTGATTCGTGCGGGGGGTCACGAAAGACCTTTCCATCGGGTGTCGGCTGCGGTAATAATTGATGCAGTTTCAGGCTTTTCCAGCGTTTCCCGCCCTAGAAACCTGGGGGCATTTCCCTAAAGCCCGGGCTGCACCGAAAAGGTCGCCCAAGAGGGATGCTGCCGATGCGGAGTGACTAAGCCCTTCGCAGGCAGCGTTGGCCGAATCGACGGAGTGATAAGCCCTTCGTCCTCGGCCTCGTTCGGTGGGTTGGAGTGATAAGCCCTTCTCCCACCGGGCACGTTCGGCGGTTGGAGTGATAAGCCCTTCTCCCGCCGGGCACCTGTCTGGCGGTTGGAGTTTGATCGCTTCATCCGCTGGACACCTTGTCTTACGGTCGGGGTTGATCGCTCCTTCCGTTGGGCACCCGTCCGGCGAGATGGAGTTTGATCGCTTCTCCGCTGGACGACGGGGACGGAGCGCCTTCTGCGCCTCGTCCTCACCCGGTCGGTCGGAGTGCGTTTTCGCCCCGGCCGACTCCACATGCCTGCGACGTGGCTGTCTGACAGTCATGCCGCAGCTTCGACACGCGCCGGTCTGCGACTGAGAAGCAGGCTGGCCGCTTCACGTCAGGCAGCTTTCCCCAACCCGGACGCTATCCACCCTGGGCGAGCTGCGTCTTCTTTCACCCCACTCCGTCTTCCGCGTTCGACATGCGTCAGTGGGCGGAGTGCGTCTTCGGAACGGAGTCACGGGTTCAACGGCAACGGCACACACATCAGCAAGGAGGTAACGAATGGCGGCAACGGAACGGACACAGGCCAATGAAGGAGGTACGGGCATGGCGGAACAGTACGTGGGACCGAGCGCGATCAGGATCGCCAACCTGCTGGGGCACCGGGTCAGCTTCGAGCGGGGCTGGTTCTGGACGACGACGGCGGTCTGTCACGGCGGCAAGTCGGACGGGCTGGCGTTTCGGCAGCGACCGGACGGCAACGGCATCGAGGTCAAGTGCCACACCGGGGGCTGCTCGGCCGGCGTGGTGATAACCGAGCTTGAGGCGCTCATCGGGCTGCCCATCTGGACGGCCTACGCACAGGTGCATGACACCCCGGTCAAGGCCCCTGAGAAGCAGCCGTGGTGGAAGCGGAAGAAGGTCATGGTGGCCGGGGCGGTGGTCCTGGTCGTTGCGGCGCCGCTGATAACCGGCGACGTGGAGCTGTTCTTCCTGAACCTCGTCGGGCTGGGCATCGGGGCGCTGCTGCTCCGCCGGTTCATGCCCCGGCGTCCGGTAGGCAGGCCGCCTCGACGCTGACAACGGGGGTCTCAGGCTCCTTCATACCCATTCCCAACACGCAAGGGCCGTCTCCCATCCGGGGGCGGCCCTTCTTCTTTGCCCGCAAGCGGGCGCAGATCGAAGGCAACAAATCAAGGGCACTTAGGAGGTGCACGATGACGACGGCAACACTGGTAGCAGGCAATCGGACGATGGACACGGTGGACAGGCCCCGGCGCAGCCTGGAGGAGCTGGTCGACCAGCTCATGGCGGCGATGGGATTCAAGGAGCAGGAGCCGCAGACGGCATCGGCGACGGAGATACCGAGCGTGGCCAAGAGCGTCCACGAGGCCCGGCGTCTCCGTCAGGCGGGAGACGTCGACGGCGCGCTGGCGGTCCTCGCCGGCGTGGACGCGGCGACAGCGGAGACGAAGGAGGCTCGGTGGGCCTTCTCCGAGTGGACGCAGCTGGTGAAGCGGCGGTTCGGCGGCCGCGGCGCCCTGGTCTACAGCCAGGGCACGGGACGGGCCGCTGCGCTGGTTCCCACCGGCGACGGCGGGACGCTGGAGGTCGCGGCGGTCCTGGGGATGCGCTGGCGGCCGGGCAAGGTCGTCTCGGGGCGCAGCCTCCGGGGGCTCAGGCCCCTGACCGGAGGCGCGTGATGGTCACGGTCAACGTGGACATACCCGCGCTGAAGGCCCGGCACCCGCTGGGCGACACGGTGGAGGCCGCCGGGGTGCGGCTCAGGGGACGGGGCAGGGTCCGCCAGGGCGTCTGCCCCTTCCACGACGAAGTCGAAGGCAGCTTCACGGTGTACGCCGACTCGGAGCGCTTCTATTGCTTCGGGTGCGGACTCGGCGGCGACGTGCTGGACTTCATCCAGCAGGCCGAGGGGCTGTCGCTGCCGGAGGCCATCGCGCGGCTGGACGGCAGCCCAGGGCTTGCGCCCCGGTCTGCCACTCGTCCAGCCCCACCGCGGCGGACCTGGGACGCCGCGCTGCCTCCCAGGGACCCCGCCTTGCTGACGGCGGCGGGGCGCTTCTACGCCGGACGGCTCCGGCGTTCTTCAGAAGCGCGGGCGTACCTGGCCTCCCGGGGCGTCGGCCTGGACGCCGCAGCCCGCCTGGGCCTCGGCTACTCGCCGGGCAACGGGCTGCGGCTGGCCCTGGAGTCCCTCGGCTTCTCCGAGAAGCGCATCAGGGACTCCGGGCTGTTCATGGAGCGGGGAGCGGAGCGGTTCGCCGGAATGGTCGTCGTCCCCGACCCCGTATCGAGTACGGGGCAGGCAGGCGGCCTCGTCCGCTGGCTCGCCGGGCGAGCGGTCGATCCCGACCGGACACCCCGCTTCCAGGCCCTCCCCGGCCCCAAGCCGGTCCTGGGTCTCGGGCGTCTCGGCCCCGCCCCTGATTGGGCGGTCGTGGCCGAGGGGCTGTTCGACTGGCTCGCCCTTACCGGATGGGGCATCCCATCCTGCGCCGCTCTCGGCACGCAGGGCGTTGAGCGGGTCGCCTCGGCCCTCCGGGGCTGCCCCCGCGTCTTCCTCGCCTTCGATGGCGACGACGCGGGCCTTGAGGCGACGGAGCGGCTTCTGACCCTGCTGGGTCGCAGGGCCGCCGCCGTCACCCTCCCCCAGGGCGTCGGCGACGTGGGCGAGCTTGCGGCCCTCCCTCACGGACAGGCCGCCTTCCTCCGCCTGCTCTCCCTGGCGGCACGCTCCGCCCGCTAGCGGCTCCCCGCCGCTCCCCAGCGGGCTTCCCCGCCCGTAGTTCACCCCCCCCACCCTTTCCCTCTATCGGAGCCTGCCGCGCTCCGCTCTCTGGCGGGCTTCCCGGCCCGCTTCTTGCCCATTCCCACTCAAGCCGCACAGGAGGTCCTATGCCCGATTCACGACGGGCTTCGCCCGCCCACGGATTCCCATAGGGGGAGTCCGCCCATCGGCCATTCGCTACAGGAACACACCACAAGAAGGAGATTGAGATGTTCAACAAGAACGGAAGCAACAACGGAAACGGGAGCGCGAACGGCGTCCACAAGGAGACCGCCCCCGTGTCGAGCACGGGGCAGGCTATTGCCGCCCGGAACGGCAACGGGCACAAGCCCGACGCCGCCATCCCCGCCGAGCACGACCTGCTCTGGGACGGGCTCTCGCCCGCCGTCACGCAGGCGCTCGGACAGCCCCTAGACTCCGAGTTGGTCTCCCAGCGCAAGGGGCGCGGCGGCAAGTCCTTCGACTACCTCGAAGGCCACCTCGTCATCGCCCAGGCCAACCGGATATTCGGCTACGGCGGCTGGGGCTACGAACTGGTCGGGGACGTCACCCTGCGCCGGATCGAGACGGTCAACCCCCAGACCGGCGAGGTGAAGGTGGAACAGGGCTACAGCGCCCCGGTGCGGGTCTCCGTGGCGGGCGCCCTGCCCCGCACGGATGTCGGCGTCCACCCGGTGGCGGAGGAGACCTTCGACGGCCACGACACGGCCATCAAGGGCGCGGTCACGGACGGATTGAAGCGGGCGTTCCGCAGCTTCGGCGTCCAGTTCGGCAACGCTTTCTACGGCGACCAGCCGCAGGTCGGCAACCAGCCGCAACCGCAGCGCGTCCCCGCCCCGTCCAACGGCAGGTCCGGGCAGGCCCAGGCCAACGGCAAGGGCCGCAATGAGTCCC